>JABTUM010000001.1 GCA_015075375.1 Planctomycetota bacterium
GCACCCCCCCCCCCCCCCCCTTTGTGTGTTAAATGAGTGCCGTAACGGCAATGCCGCCCGCCGGACCTCTTAACAGGGTCCGGCGAGGGTTGACTTCCGAGAGACAGTATCTAATGATTCAATGCGGTCACCAGGAACTCCCAACGGAGCCGACCGGGAAAATTTGCAGAAGAATCAGCAGCACCACGGATTTTCATTTTTGTGGCGTTTGGTGAGTTTATGTCCGTATTCGCTGACGACCTACTTTGTTTGGTGAACCTCGCCGCTGCGTTGAATGCGAATCCGTTTCGTCTCGGGATGCAATGGGGCGCGGCATGGGCTGCTCATTTAGACGTGGATCCGCAATTTCCTAACCCAAACCAGCGAGCAGCGCTTCCTTTGGCGCTGGACCGTTTCGAAAACACCTTCGATCACCTATTTGGCCGCAATCGGGCGCTTGTCACCCGCTGCGAGGAAATCTGCCGAGAGGCACGGGAAGCATGGCGAATAGCTTATAGCACCGCCCATTTTGACATGGACGCCGATTACTATGGACACACCCTTCCTGCATTCCACGGTAACGCAGCAAAAACTTACTTCGAACTGACCAAACTAGCCTGGAATTCCGAGTGGGGGGACTATCGGCGCATGCCCGCGACCGCCCAGCTTGAGGCGCTCAGGGCGTTGACTTCCGATGCGTTAAAAAACACCGACAAGAAACAAGCCAGTTGTCTAGATCTCGGAACCATGACCGTCTACTGTTGGATGGCGTTGTACTTGGGCGCCGCAAGAGCGCACGGCGTCTTCAAGGTGTTCGAGAGGAAGGACCTGGCCGCCGACTTTCTGAAAGTGCGCCTGTTCGCAAAGCGCAAACGGACCGAAGCCGACTCGATGCAGGCGGCCTTCAACGCGATCCTCAGGCGCGCAGCAAAGCTACCGGAGATTGTGTGCGAAGAAGAGGCTGAGGACGAGCATGTAGGTTTTGTATCGGCAACACTATTGGCAGAAATGTTCAAGGTCCCGCCAGAGCCGTTGAGGAAACGGCTGGAGCGTTTTAGACGGAACAACGACGTGGGATGGAAGGAAGTCGAAAAGGGGGCTCCCAACGACCCTCGGTTTCTTTATGACCCGCGAGTATTAGGGCCCGAGATCCGGCGGACGTATCCGTCCGGCCAACGTCCGGCCAAGCGGAATCGCCGAAAATAAACCCATTACCCTTCTCCATATATAGCAAACCCATAAGAATCTCCCCGTCCATCGACAACACGCATTTCGGTCCCCGCATACCCTAGCGCGCGGTGGACGTATCCGACAAAGCACACAGGCGGTCCGCGCATCGTCATCGCCCAAACGTCCACCAACGTCACCGTGGGCAACGCGGCGCGGGCCGCCTACACCTCCGAAAGGGGAACAAGATGCAGGGGAACATCACGCCCGGCGAAGCTGCGCCAGGCCACGACGAGGCTGCGCCCGGTGAGCCGGTTAAGTGCAAGGAAGGGTGCACGGCGACGGGCGAGAGCGCCAACAAAGAAGGCGACACCGTTGACCTCCTCGACCTGCTGGAATCGCCGCAATCCGCAGGTCTCGAGGTAGTACGGCTGGGTGACTCCGAGACGGCCGTGATCCCGTTCACGCGCGAGGGCGCGAGGGTCAAACTGCACTACTGCGAGGAGCCCGAGATCCGCGGCTACGCACACTGTACGGATTCGGACTGCGTCCTGTGCCGCATCGGCCGCAAGGCAGAGGATCGCATGTTGCTGCCAGTGTACCTGCCGGCAGCGCGCGTGGTCAGCATCCTCGCAGTCTCTCCGTCCCTGCGTCCGTACGCGCTGCTGCCACAGCTCGCGCCGGCCCTGAAGGCCACTACGCCCACCGTCGCGTTCATCCGCCGCGATGGATCACGATACCTCGTCACAACGCGCCAACTGCACACCACCGAGGATGCAGGCGCCGACGTCATCAAGGGCTTCTTCGAGAAGCACGATGCCAAGCAGATCGAACTCGGGTCGGTATACCCGCGTTTAAGCAACGATCAGCTGGCCGCCGTCTCGGAGATCGGGCGCCTGCTGGCGCTGAAGGAGGGTATCCGTGCCGGCGGTTAGGGGCGACGTGGCGCTCGCGCAGTTCCGCGCCGAATGGACCGGTCGCCGCATCCTCGACCTAGTGAGGGACTATAGACGGCTGCTAATCACGTGGCTCGTCGGCGTCGGCAAGAGCCGTAACATCGACGACGTGATTGAAACTGCGGTGCGGGATGGGCGCTACGACTTGGTCGTTGTGCTCCTTCCGACCCGTCGTGTGCTTAACGAGCGACGCTGGATCAGAATCCCGCCGCCCGACGTCAGGATCGTCAACCTTCGTCCGCGACCGTCAAAGGATTGCGGGAAGGCGAGGGATCGCCGGTGGCAGTTTCATGAAGCGCAGGATCTCGGCGTATTAGGCCGTGTTGAGATATGCGGGAACTGTCCACACCGGGATAGGTGTTTCTGGCCACAACAGTACGGAAAAAGCCTGGATGGCGCGCACGTCATTTACGGAACCCAGGCACACCTAAAACGGTCACCGGCTTTTGTCGGCCAACTCAAGGCTTGGGCCGGGGCAGAGCGAGTGCTAGTGCTGTTGGATGAAGTCGGATACGTGATGCGCTCATGTGAAAAAACAATCACACGCAAACAACTCGAACTGTTCGCGGCAACACTACAGCGGGTGCCGCTCAGACTGCAGGCCAGTGCCCATCGGCGATGGTCCTACCTGACCGATCTGCTGTTGGTGGCCGGCACCACTGATCTTCGTAGCTCAGACTGGCGTTTCCCTGTATTCGATCAAGATTGGGCGTACGCCGTCCAGCGTGAAGGGTTTGCAATCCATGCCAAGCAGTTTCGCTTCCTCGGCTACGACTTCCAACAGTTCTGCCGCTCCGCACTTGAGTCTCGAGAAAGAACCGCCGACGGTGGCGTAAGGTTCGCCCTTCGCTCGCAGGTAGACGCCCATTTCGTGGTCTATAGCGGAACCGCCGATGCTGAGTTCACGCAGTTCCGGATGGGCCATGAATTCACGGTTCCGTTCGCGGACTACACATTCGATCATCCGGACACGCGCTGGTACAACATCGCGTCCCGGCTTGGCACAAAAGGATTCTTCCCGAAGAACTCCCCGCAGATCCTGGACTTCTACGCCCGCCTGATCGCGCAGCGCCTCAAGGAAGGCCGCAGACCGATCCTGGTCGCGAAGAAGTGCTTCGTGCCGCTCTGCGCGGCAGGTCTCAATGCCCGACTCGGCGAGCTTGGCGCTGACGACATTCGGATTATTGTCGACGATTGGGGCACGGTTGACCTTTCCGATCCTGCCTTCATTCCGCTCATTAACTTCGGCACCATCGGCACGAATCAATTCGAAAACTTCGACTGTGCGTACTGCCTGACTGGCTATTACGTTAACGAGCCGGTCATCAACGAGATCCTACAGGACGTTGAGGCCACCGACGGTCATGTGCCGATCAAAATCGTTACGGGTGGCAGGCCCAGGCGCCGAACGGTAAAGGTGACTACGAATCGTTTCGCGCACAGTGATATCTCTAGTCTTGCCCAGAAGGCCCTGGGCCAGCAGGAGATCGACGTCGTGCTCCAGGCTGTTGGGCGGGTGCGTCCGTACACGCGCCCGCGAGAAATCGTGATGTTTCAGTGCGCTGCACACCCGACGCGCGCGTACGACGTCGAGTTCAGTAGTCTGGGCGAGGCACGTAAGTTCTTCGGTATTGCTGATCGCCGCGAAGCTCGGGCCGTTCATTCGTCTACAGCCGTGCGGGCAGCTCGAGAGTGCGGTAGTTCGCAGGCCCAGGTTGCGCGAAAACTTGGCCTAAGCCTAAGCACAGTAAAGCGTTACTGGATCTAAAGGGTGGTGTCACGAACCCTTTAAATATACATATAAAGGTCTCGTGACCCGAAAGGAATCTGAAGATGGAACTACTGGCTGGTTGGAAGGAGCGGATCAACGCAGCATCAGTTGCTGCGTCGGAATCCTTACCGCTACCTCAAACACCTGCATTCTACGCAGGCGCGGTAACCTTTGTGGAGAATACCGAAGCTGCTGCCAGGATGGTCGAGTTTGCTCGGCAACGTCCGATTTCGCACATTGGCATCGACACAGAGTTCACCTACGCCCGCCCGCCGGTGTTGCTCTCTCGCGGTACGAGGGCTTACGACCCGAGTAGCATCGCGCCGCTCATGCTGTCCGTATCCATGGCGGAGCCGCATGATGGCGGCTACCACGCGTACACCTTCGTCGTTGACCTGCGCGTCGACGGCCTTGTACCCGCTCTCCAGGAATTGATGCGGTTGCCCGTGCCGTTCGTGGGGCATTTCCTGAAAGTCGAGCTTTTTTGCCTATGGCAACTCGGAATCGCCGAGCCCAATATAACGTGGGACACCTGGGCCGGAGAACGTAGCCTGGGACTGGGCGCGACGCATCCGGGGTACAGGCTGCCCGAAAATGCGGACGGCATAGATGCGACCAGGGCAAAGGAAGAATCGGCCGAAGACGACGAGTTCTCGTTGCGGTTGACGGCGCTGTGCCGCCGCTACGGCGTCCCCTACGAGATGGCGGACGAGAAGGATCGGTTGCAGCGCTCGTTTCTCGACATGGATCGCAACGGAAAGTTCTCCGAGGCGCAGATTCAGTACGCAGCGGAGGACGCCAAAGCAGCAGCCGTCATCTACCCAAGACAAGTCCTGCGCGCCGTATGCGCTGGTGCCAACCATCGGCTCGAATCCATCGAGATGCCTTGGGTCCGGACGAACGCGCGTATCGAGTGGAATGGTCTTCGCCTGGATGCCGACCGTGTCCGGGCAGTCAGCGAAGCGCGCGAACGCCATCTCAAGGTGCTCGAAGCACGCCTCGAGCGGGAGTACGGCATCAAGAACTTCCGGAGCCACACGCAGCTATACCGTTTTTTTGACGAATCGGGGCTGCTGGACCTCTTCCGAAAGAAAGGAACCTATTCGTTCGATCGGAAGAACCTCAAACTCTTCCGTGAGCGTCACTCGGCGATTTCGTTGTTGTATGCCGCACGTCGCATCTACGATCTCGACAAGACCGGCATGCTGGATCTGCGCCTCGTAGGGGCCGATGGCAGGGTCCACCCCCAGCACCGACAACTCGGCGCGCACACAGGGCGGCAGACGACTACGGCGCCCAACCTGTTGGGTCTGCCAAAGGCCTTACGTCCGTTGTGTATTTGCGATCCGGGAAACGGGATTGGTGAAGTCGATCTATCCCAGATCGAAGTCGGAGTCGCCGCCGCCGTGTACGGCGATGCCGTCCTGATCGCGATGTTCAACAGCGGCGACGTCTACTCCGAGATGGCCAAGGTGTTCTACAGGGATCTCATTCCGCCGGCGGATCTCGGCCTTCCCGTCAAGGCGTTCAAGAAGAAGTATTCGCACCTGCGCGACCGGATGAAGGTTTTCACCCTTGGCATCATGTACGGCATGACGCCGTACGGAATCGCGGCGCTCAACGGCATCAGTGTGTTAGAAGCGCGGCAGCAATGGGCCAGGTTCCTGGGCATGTTCCCGGCCCTGAAGAGGGCCCTCCGCGAAAGCGCGGTCCTGTACGGTTACCGTGGTTATTCCGTGACGGTATCCGGGCTGCGCAGGTACCGCGCCTCCTCCGGCGCGTTGTCGAAGTGGGAAGGAAACTGGCTGGTAAACCACCCGGTACAGGGCAGCGCGGCCGACGTCTTCAAGCTGGCGGGCAATCGCCTCGACCGCCTATACCAGCAATTCGGAGCGCGGATCGTCCTGCCGTTCCACGATGCCTTCGTCTTCGAAGCGCCGCTGTGCCATCTTCATGCAGTTGCGGAACTGACTGCTGTAGAAATGAAGCACGCTGTTCAGATATACTTCCCTTGCCTAGATCCCCAGGTGGAGATCAATGTGAAGAACCCGGAGTGCTGGAATAAAGACGGCGATGCCGGCTCCGTGGATCGTTGGCTCCTAGACCCGTTGGCCTAAGTGGGAGAGAGAGCCGGCGAACGTTTGCGGGGGCTCGGGGCTCCGGCACAACGAGCGTGTCCGAAGCCTTACGTGGTGCTCGTGCTTGCAGAAGAATCGTCCGCGCGCCGGATGAAGTAGCCTACGAAGGAGCAGCGTTCTTCGCCTTCTCCGCCTCCAGCCGGTCCACCGTCGACTTGACCGGCCGCGTTCGATCCACCAGTTCCAGCGATAGATTCCTGCCGTTCACGACCAGCAAAAAGCGGCTCGCGACCGCACCGTCGCGGTTCTTCACCTTGAGCATCGCGCACGGCGCCGACTCGCGACCGTTGCCACAAATCTCGGCGTCAGCGCGAGCGTGCCGTCGCCAAAGGCCGGACCGTCCACGTCATCGGTAAGCGTGATTTCAAGCGTAGCCATGCGTGCTTCCGCGGAAGGGGGTTCAAACTTCGACGCCATTATCCCGCGAGACGCCAAGAAAATTGGGGGAATCCACGCTTCGGGTACGATTCCGAGCGGCGAGCAGGTACAAAGTGCGTGATCTCATGCTCCTTACCGGCAATAGCGCGCTTCCGATGGGACTGGTGGGCGGGTCGTGGTATACAGACTGGGGAGTGCCTGCGGCCAGGATGCGATCATGCCCAGCGTCAACTACTTACCCGACGACGTCGAAGTGGAAGTTCAGGACGGCGAGAGCCTGCTCGCCGCCTCGCGCCGGACTGGCGTGCCGCACGCGCAAGTTTGCGGCGGAGCGGGACAATGCTCGACTTGCCGGGTGCTGGTCGAAGACGGCCTGGAACACTGTTCGACGCGCGAGGCGCGGGAAGAGAAGGTCGCCAAGCGACTGGGCTTCGGCCCCACGATCCGGCTCGCCTGCCAGACCCGCGTCACGGGCGCGGTCCGCGTGCGGCGGCTGGTGGTGGACGAGCGCGATAAGGCGCTGGCCAACCTGCTTCAGCCGGAACGCGCCATTGCATCTATCGGCGTGCAGCGCGACCTCGCGGTGCTCTTCAGCGACATCCGGGATTTCACGACGCTGTCGGAGGGGCTCACGCCGTACGACGTGATCCACCTGCTCAACCGATTTTTCGAGCGCGTCGAGGAACTCGTGGCGCGGCACGGAGGAACCGTGAATAACCTGATGGGCGACGGGTTCATGGCGCTCTTCGGCTTCAAAGATTCGCAGCAGGCGTGCGCGCGGGCGGTGCGCTGCGGGCTCGACCTGGTCGCGGCGGCGGAGGACCTGTCGCCTTACGCCGTACGGCTCTCCGGGAAGGCGCTGCGGATCGGGGTGGGCATCCACTACGGGCCGGTGGTCCTCGGCGCGCTTGGCCCGCGCTCCCATACGCGCCTCGCGGCGATCGGCGACACGGTGAACATGGCCAGTCGCGTTGAGTCCCAAACCAAGGCCTCCGGCGCGAAGTTGCTGGTCTCGGCGACCTGCCGCGAACGGATCGCGGAGGGGCTGGCGCTGGGCCGCGAACTGCGAGTGGAGCTGAAAGGCAAGGCCGGCACGCACACGCTCTACGAGGTGCTGGGGCTGGCGTAGTCATGCGCCGACATGTGCTTATCTAGATGTGCGCCGCCGCACCAAGGGCGTGGCCCTGGCCAAAGTATATTAACGCAAATCAACAAACGATTATCCGAGAACCGGCTCACGCCCGCTTCTCCGCCCGCAACCCTTCCCACAGCCGCGCGTAGTTGAGCAGGATATCCTTGATCCCGCCCTGGATCGCCGGCGAGTTCAGCGCCTGCGTGCTCATGGCGTTGTGCGCATCCAGCGCGCCCATGATTGCGTTCATGATCTCGCGCTGTAAATCGGGCGAATTCGCGAACTGCTCCTTCGTGTTGTTCGCTGCCTGCTGGCGCAAGGTCTCCGACTCCAATAACTTGCCTTTGATCACGTTGTTCACGTAGACCAGCTTGTCCTGCTCGGTCAGATCGCCCTCGAACAGATCGTTCACCTTCTCGATGACCTCGCGCAGCAGCGCCTTCTCCTTCTCCTGCACGCTCCCGCTGCCGGCTTCCGTGATTGGCGCCAGCTTCGGCGTCGGGCCGGCGCCCAACGGCAGGTCGCGCTTGCCCTGGTTCTTCAGATTATGGTGCGTCAGGATCACCTTCGAGAGGTCAATTCCTTCGCGCTCACGGCCAAACTCCAGCAGCGGCAGCAGGCGCCTGTAAAAGATGGCGCGCTTCTCGATCGCGGTATTGCCGTAATCGAATATCTGCGAGAGGAACGTGTACAACCGGACGAACGCGCCCATGTCGGTCTTGAAGAGCGTCAGCGCGTTCAGCTCGCCCTTGGCCGCCTCGGCCGCCTTCTCGTCCTGCCGAGCTTGCGCGGCCTTCAGCGCCTCCAGCCCGGCCCGGTAGCGCTTCATCAGGCGGTCCTGCACCGGATCCAGTGCGCTGATCAGATCGCTTTGCTTCGAACGCGGATCCAGCTCGACCTTCACGACGCGCTCGACTTCCGCCTCGTCGTAATGCCCCGCCCCATCCAGCTTCGCGCGCAGGTTGAAGACCAGGTTCGGGTCCGTCGTCGCGGAAAGCTCCACGGTCGCGTGGTACGTCTTGAACGCGGCCAGGATTTCCCCTGCCTCGTTGACGAAGTCCAAGACGTACGTCGTATCCTTGCCCGGATACGCGCGGTTTAGGCGCGATAAGGTCTGCACGGCCTGGACGCCGGCTAGGCGCTTATCCACGTACATCCCGCACAGCAGGGGCTGGTCGAAGCCAGTCTGGAACTTGTTCGCCACGAGCAGGATCTGGTACTCAGGGCCTTTGAAGGCTTCGCGGATATCCCGGCTCTTCAAGTTCGGGTTCAGGCTTGTGCTACGCTCCGTAAAGCCATCCGGTCCCGACTCGGGGTCGCGCACTTCCCCGGAGAAGGCCACCAGCGTCCCGATCTTGTAGCCGTGCTCTTTAATGTACTTCTCGATGGCCAACTGCCAGCGCACCGCCTCCACTCGGCTCCCCACGACCACCAGCGCCTTGGCCTGGCCCCGTAGCAACGGTGCCACGAGGGCCCGGAAGTGCTCCACCACGATCTGGACTTTCTGCGCGATGTTGTACGGGTGCAGCCGCACCCAGCCCATGATCCGCTTCAGCGCCGCGCTACGCTCGACCTCCTTCTCGTTTAGCTCCTTGCCTTCGGTGGCCAGCTTGAACGCGAGCTTGTAAGGCGTGTAGTTCTTCAATACGTCCAGGATGAAGCCTTCTTCGATCGCCTGGCGCATCGAGTACACATGGAAGGGCGCCGGTACGTTATCCAGTGCGGGCTTGCGCTTGGGATCGGGGCGCGTACCGAAGAGTTCCAGGGTCTTGGTCTTCGGCGTCGCCGTGAAGGCCACGAACGTAATACCCTTCTCGTCGGCGCGCGCGGTCATCTGCGCGGCCAGGATGTCTTCGGCGCTCACTTCGCCGCCGTCGTCCAGTTCCTTCAGTTCCTCGGCCGTAAGCACGGCCTTCAAGGAAGCCGCGGCCTCCCCCGTCTGCGAGCTGTGCGCCTCGTCAGCGATCACGGCGAAGCGCTTGCCCTGCGTGGCCGCCAGTTCACGTACGGCCTCCAGCGCGAAGGGGAACGTCTGGATCGTGCAGACCACGATCTTCTTGGCGCCCGAGAGCGCCTCGGCCAGCGCCCCGCTCTTGCTACCCTCCTTGCCTGTGATCGTCGCGACCACGCCGCTGGTGCGCTCGAAGCCGAAGAGCGCGTCCTGGAGCTGCGCGTCAATCACGGTGCGGTCGGAGACGACCAGCACCGTATCGAAGAGCTTCTTGTGGCCAGCGTCATGCAGTTCGGCCAGGAAGTGCGCCGTCCACGCGATCGAGTTCGTCTTCCCCGAGCCGGCCGAATGCTGGACCAGGTACTTCCCGCCCGGCCCGTCGGCCAGGACGGCTTCCTGGAGCTTGCGCGTCACGTCAAGCTGGTGGTAACGCGGGAAGATCAGTTGCTCGATCTGCTTCTTCTTGTTGCGCTGGGCGATCAGGTAGCGCCCCAGGATCTCCAGCCAGCTTTCGCGCGCCCAGACGGACTCCCACAGGTACGCGGTGCGGTGCCCGCCTTGGGCGTTCTCGGGGTTGCCCTTCCCGCCGCCGTCGCCACGGTTGAAGGGCAGGAAGGCCGTGGCCGGCCCTTCCAGCCGGGTCGTCATCTGAACTTCCAGATTGCTTACCGCGAAATGCACCAGCGCACCGCTGGGGCACGCCAGCAAGGGTTCGGCGGCTTGGCCTTTCGAGTGCGGCAGGCGGTCAAAGCGGTACTGGTCCACGGCATCGCCCACGCTTTGGGTGAAGTCGGTTTTAAGTTCCGCCGTGGCCACGGGGATCCCGTTCAGGAAGAGCACCAGGTCGAGGCTGTTCTCGTGGTTGGTGGAGTAGCGCACCTGCCGCACCACGCGCAGGCGGTTGGCGGCGTAACGGGCCAATATCTCGGCGTTGAGTGCTAGGGCCGGCTTGAACTCAGCGACTTTGAGCGCCTGCTTCAGCCCGAGCAGCTCGATCCCGTGGCGCAGCACGTCCAGGGTGCCGCGCTGGTTGAGCTGGTCGCGCAGGCGCGTGAGCAGGGCTTCGCCGGCGGCGGCGCCGTGGTTGGCGACAAGCGTCTCCCAGGCTTTGGGCTGCGTGGCCTGCACCCAGGCCGTCACGTCGGCGGGAAAGAGCGCCCGCGCGCGATCGTACAGGGCTGCGTCGCCTTCGGCGTAGAGCCAGCCGTGGGCGCTCAAGTGCCGGCAGATCTCGGCCTCGAAGTTGATC
Organism: Planctomycetota bacterium; assembly: GCA_015075375.1. Taxonomy (GTDB): domain Bacteria; phylum Planctomycetota; class SZUA-567; order H5-PLA8; family H5-PLA8; genus H5-PLA8. The sequence goes on from JABTUM010000001.1 coordinate 10,722, forward strand.
TCTTTATGCAAAGGCATGATGCCTCACAAATGCTTAGTCACCAACCGATATCACGGATGAGCCGCTTGGCCCAAGAATAAAACGGGCGTGTTCCGTACGGAGCATTTCGTAGGGGCTCATGCACTTTATCTTCAGCCCAAGACAAGCGTTGGGGATTTTCACCTTCCGTGCCGACATCGCCGGGACTTCATGGGTAACAAGGGTATGTGAGTGGGCAAGCGCGTAAGCGACCAGATAATAGTCAGCGACTTGCAGGAAGGTATTCACAGCGGCGGACTCGTAATTCTGAGAATTCGCCCATGTGCTCACTTGAATCAAAGCGGGCATCATCGCCGCATCCGGAGGTAGAAAAAACGCTGGACCTCGGGTATCCGCCCAGTCTGCAAGTGCGTCTCCGCCACCGATCAGTTCATCGCCGACCTTTTCAATGCTAAACACATGTGCGGCGGCATTCTCCGCGATGAGCCAATCCCAAAACGCCGGGCAGAAATCGAATCCATACTGCAGATTCTTCGCCTGAATGAAGACGTTGGTATCGAGCAAGTAAGCCATCAGACGGAATATCCCAGGCTGCGCCCTAGTTCATGCAACGTCTCGACTTTCGATATGCCCAGCATTTGAAACGCATCGCGGTAGAGCGTCTGCCCTTCCAACGTGCTTTCGACCAGCGCGCGCGCCAGTCGCTTGCTAACTCGCGCCGACTGCGTCAGATAGAAGTTTCCGCCGCTACCTCTCGGCAAGTTATTCAGCCGTTCGACCTCTGCGTCGTAGGCCGCACGCAGCTCCTTTCGCGACAGCGCGCCGGCGTCGTGAAGCCTGCGCAGAATGACAAGCGTGCTGACTTTAAAGATTCTTGCCAGCCGGCCAACTTCTCCGCTTACGAACCTGGATCGCATCTCGCGTTGGAGCAATACCAGCGGCACCAGCGTTTCAGCGGCTACTTTGTTACACCATGCTTCGATGACATTGGACGGAGGACCGGAAGCGTCGGCATCAGTCAATGCGGATTGGCCAAGCCACAGATGCGCGAGTTCGTGCGCCAGCGTGAACATCTGGGCCGCTTTGGAGTCTGCACCGTTAATGAAGATCAGTGGCGCAATCGGATCGGACATCGCAAACCCGCGGAACTCGCCAACGTCAAGCGCCCTGCGATTGTTATTCAGGACCACGCCGCTGCACATGACCAGGATGCCTGCCTCGTCAGCCTGCTCGATAAAGCGGCGCAAAGCTTCTGTCCACGTAGGGTACGCTCGCTGCGCCTGCAAGCTAAAGCCAAGCGCCGTACGGATGGACTCCGCAACCGGCTCGATCGGGGCACCGACATGGGAAGAGCCAATGAAGGTGCGTGGCTTTTCCCCAACGGCACGCGCGTAATCGCGGTACCACTCCTGGCGCTGCTGGCAGATATAGATCATCTCCAGCAAATTCGGGCTGGGGTTGGCGACACCTCGCCCTTGGAAAGAACGCAAATCAGGGATAGGAACCCGCTCGACCGGTGGCTGGGACAGGAACAGATAACCTATGGGAGCGAAGGTGGCCTTGGCGAAGGCTTCGAGTTGCTTTAACGTCGGCTGCGCCTGGCTGCTCTCCCACAATTCCAGCCGAGGAAAGCGATGCGTTAGGTCGTGAACACCCAAGCCGGCGCGCTCACGCGCCCAGCGCAGCAATTCAGGTTTGACCGCCACCGTGGTCGTAGACATCTATAATCTTCTATCGTCCATTTTCGAGCTTAGGCGCAGCACAGTCAATCGCCGTGCGCACATCAATCTGGCCCGTGACGGCGGCGGAGATCAGCGCGGCGCGGCGCTCCTGGAGCAGGTCAATGGCGCGCTGGGCTTCGGCGGTCAGGGCGTCGAGTTCACCGAGCCGCTTAACGATGTCGGCAACGATGAGCGCTTGCTCCTTCGAAGGCGGAACGGGAACTTGCATCGCAAGCCACGTCTCCATGCGCAGCACTTTGGTGCCGTGCCCGGCTTCGTCGGTGCGGCTCAAGACTTCGTCTGAACCACCACGAAGAAGCCACGCCAGAAAGTCGGCATCAACCCCCGCGGTCGGGAGGATTGCCTTCAGGTCTTGGTTGATGGCCATCGGCGCACGCGTGATCACGACGGGAAACGTATGCAGAAGGATCATACCGCGCACAACAGTCAAAATGCTGCCCGGAGGGACCAGCTCAGCGGCTCCGTCATCCAATGCCTTTTGCGTAATGTGATCCTGCGTATCGAAAAGCTCGTCGGTTTTAAGGTCTTTCGATGACGCCCAGGGAACCGCCCCGTCCCAATAAGCGAGGTTTTCTTTGCTCGGAGTCCCGCCACTCGTAAGCGACATGAGGTACTTCAGCGGCTTTACGTCCCAATGTGCCGGCACGTCGCCGAGCCATTCGATGCCGGAGGGCTTCATGGGCGCATCGGGGTTCAAGCCCTTGGTGACGGCGTGCGAAATCACGGCCTGGCGCTTTTCCTTCAGCAGCTCGATCAGACGCCGCTGCTCCAACACCAGCGCGTCAATCTTCGCCGTCTCGCGGTCCAGGAAGGCGGCGATGGCGGCTTGCTCGGGGATGGGTGGAATGGCGATGCTTTGGTCTTTGATGTCCTCGGCATGAACATTCTGGTTCACTCCGCCGTGGATATTCTGCTTCAATGCCTCTTGGAATCCAAAGGATAAGAAGAAGTTTCGAAGGAAGGCCGTCTGAACGCTCGAAGCAAACCGGAACCGAATGAGGTACGAAGCATACGCGATCGGTTCATTCAATACACCGACTAGCCCGAATGTCCCGGCTCCGCCTGTTCGGGCAAAGACAAAGTCTCCCCGTTCCAACAAGAATGGCTTTAGGTCGGGACTATCTTCGACTTTCGGGCACTCTGCGAAATCAATTTCTCCGTAATTTCCTAGATCGGTGATCCTCAGCAGCTTCACTCCGTCGTCCACATAACTCGCCTGAGTGTAGTATCCTTGCCGGTGATTTAGCAAACAACGGCGCAAGGTCATAACCTGCCACTGCTCCGGCACCTGCCCCAGCCACTCCACGCCGCTGTCCTTGTACGCCGGGTAACGCGGGAAGCTCATTGCGTGAGCCCCCCGATCATACCCAGGATGCGGTCCGTCACGACCTTCAGCTCCGCGTCAATCTCGCTCAGCGCCCGCGGCGGCTTGAAGACGTAGAAGTGCCGGTTGAACGGGATCTCGTAGCCCACCTGCGTCTTCTCGTGGTCAATCCAGGCGTCCGGCGCGTGCGGTAAGACCTCCCGCTTAAAGTACGCGTTCACGTCCTCGCTCAGCGGCACGTTCTCGGTATCGCGCAGCGCCGAATCGGGCTGGGGCTTGCCCTTCAGCTTGCCCTTGGTGCCCAGCACCACCTTCCCCTTCGCGTCGCGCAGCGGGCGCTCCACCGTGATCGTGCGGTATCCGAAGTCCTCGTTCTTGAAGATCCGGCTGATCGGGGCGCCGTCCTTGCTGGCCTTCCGGAAGTTCCCGAAGAGCCGCGTGATCTCCTCGATATGATCGGCGCTCAGTTCCTTGCGCTTGCTGCCCAGGCTCTTGCGCATCTTCTGCCAGTAGCCGCTGGCGTCGATCAACTGCACCTTCCCCCGGCGCGCCGGAGGCTTACGGTTGCTCACGATCCAGACGTAGGTGCTGATGCCGGTGTTGTAGAACATGTCCGTGGGCAGGCCGATGATGGCCTCGACCAGGTCATTCTCCAGCACGTAGCGGCGGATCTCGCTCTCGCCCGAACCGGCACCGCCCGTGAAGAGCGGCGAACCGTTCAGGACGATCCCGAAGCGGCTCCCGCCGTCCTTGGCCGGGCGCATCTTGCTGATCAGGTGCAGGAGAAAGAGCAACGAGCCGTCGCTCACGCGTGGCAGCCCCGGGCCGAAGCGCCCGTTGTAGCCCTGTTCTTCGGCTTCCTTACGGATCTCGCGCTCGATCTTCTTCCATTCCACGCCAAAGGGCGGATTAGACAGAGCGTAGTCGAAGTGCTTGCCCGGCAGCCCATCGTCGGAAAGCGTGTTCCCGAAGACGATGTTGGCGATGTCCTGGCCCTTGATCAGCATGTCGGCCTTGCAGATCGCGTAGGACTCGGGGTTCAGCTCTTGCCCGTACATCACCAGCCGCGCGCCGGGGTTCAAGCCGGCCAAGTGCTCGCCGGCGACGCTGAGCATGCCGCCGGTGCCGCCGGTAGGGTCGTAGATCGAGCGCACGACGCCAGGCTTGGTCAAGGCTTCGTCGTCTTCGACGAAGAGCAGGTTGACCATGAGCCGGATGACTTCGCGGGGCGTGAAGTGCTCCCCGGCGGTCTCGTTGGACAATTCCGCGAACTTGCGGATCAGTTCCTCGAAGACCGCGCCCATTTGGGCGTTGCTGACCGTTTCGGGGTGCAGGTCAATGCGGGCGAACTTCTCGGCCACCAGGTAAAGCAACTTGGCCTTGGCCAGCCGCTCGATCTGGGTGTGGAACTCGAAGCGCTCGAAGATGTCGCGCACGGCCGACGAGAACGCCTGGAGGTACGCGCGCAGGTTCTCCGCGATGTGGTCCTGGTCGCCCATGAGCTTCTTGAGGTCCAAGGGCGACGAATTGTAGAAAAGATGCCCGGACTTCTTGAGCAGGAAGGGCTCGGGGTTCACGCCGGACTTCTTGCGCTTGGCCAGTTCGTCCAGGACCGCGGCCTTGGTGGGCTCCAGCACGCAGTCCAGCCGCCGCAGGACCGTGAAAGGCAGGATGACCTTCCCGTATTCGGACTGCTTGTAGTCGCCGCGCAGGAGGTCGGCGACCGACCAGATGAAGGACGAAAGGTTGGGCTCGCTCATGGTACCCATGCCGTGGTGGTCCCGGCGCGGTGGTCCGCGCCGCGTGATGCCGCCGGTTGCCCGGCGGTGCAAGAAACTGGAAGTGGGGACAGCTTAGCGGCGGGTGAGGCGTACGCCAAGGGGGAGGCGGCGGTCAGCCGGGTGGACAACGGGGCAGGCAACGAGGTGGTCAACGCCCCAGACAGCCGGGGTCGTGACCACGGCTAAGCGCTACCGCCAGCCGTACGCCCGTCCACTGCTCAAGGTGTGGAATCGCAGCCCCCCTCCTCATGGCACAACCCGTGCTTACCCCCACCCAGGATTATCGAATCGCCCCCGGATGCTCCAAAATGCCACAGGGCAAGCCCCTGAACCCCAAACGCGTGCGCCACTTGATCGCGCTGGGGCAGTCCCCCAGCCAAGTTGCCAAGAGCTTGGGCGTGACCGTGAACGCGATCTACAGGCATACCGAGGTGCGTGCGCGCGGGCGGAAGAAACGGGGGCGGCGGCGGCCGTAACGTCGTAGGCGTCTATGCGCTTACGGGACTGGTCCCATAAAAGTGCCGGCTGCACCCGTTCAGGGAAAAGCCCCAAAATTTTGGGGTATTTCCCAAACGACGAGATGCCGGGTGCATTTCATGCCATCGAAGGCGCGCCCAGCAGGCGATCCCCGCGCTTACGAAGGCGCTACGAGGGCTTTTGGACGCGCGTACCATTTCGGGGGCGGTCCCGGGCGTACGAAGCCGTCACGGCGCAGCCACGCAAGCCAGCGGCCTGGTAAGGTTCCCGTCCCCCAACTGATGGCGTCGTACCCGAGTTAGCGGACGGGAACTTGCAAGTTGCCGGTGTACACTGGGAATCGGGCAAGACGAAGCCCCGGGCAGCGCAGGTGGCGGCGCTGGCGGCCTTGAGGGGGATGGGCAAGCGCGAAGCGTTGGAACGGCTACGGGTGCTGGAGGGGGCGTGATGCGTAAGAAGGGGAAGCGCGGCCGGAAGGCGATCTTTACGGGTGAACAGAAGCGCGTTTTGGAGCGGCTGATAAGGGCGGCGTTGAAGGCGAGGTTGAAGCGGGTGGTGAGGGAGTTGTAGCGGAATGGCCCGCCCGATAACGTCCGTTCTTTTGCGCACATTTGAAAAATGGGTTAGAGGGCTCTCGGTCGCCACTTAAGGAGAGCCGGGGATGGACGCTAACGCAAGGCGTGAGAACGAGTTGAAGAAGGTCATTCAGACCGAGAGGCTCTACTACCCTAAACCAAAGTGCGAAACTGGACGGACACTACCCGGCAAATGGGTTAACAAGGCTTATGAAACCGCTTCTAAACACAAAATCGGGGCAGCTGAGCGGGAAACCCAGCTGCCCCTTGACGTACAGCCCGAGGAGTAAAAGCTGCACGCCCGTGATTATCCCAAATTGGTTAATTACTTCCTCGATAAGGAAGCGGGTCTTACCCCTTCATAAACCATCTTTTAGGAATCCACGCGAAGATCGCCCTCCGAAGTTTGAGATTGCCGTATGACTTCGTTAAGTTCTTTGAGCAGAGCCTCTGGATTCAGCCCATGCACTCTGGCGGCATTTTGCACGCTCATGAACTTTGCGGCTATTCCCATGAGCCCGCAACGCATGTCTGGACAGCCGTATGCCCTAAGAATCTGAAATGTCTTAGGCCATCGCCTAATGACTTCCGCAACTTTCATCCGACCATTAATGAGCTCACTCATGACTTGGATCCTTTACGGACAACTACACAGATGCTAACTAAAAAAATCACACCTCTTAAACTCTATTCCTGACCTATTGGCTTCTGGTCAACCTGATGCTCACTAATTATACTCCTCAAATGATGGCTTAATGGACTACTGGGATCCAACGCGATAGCCTCATTCAGGACTCGAATCTCACTTGACTCTTCGCCCAAGCCGTGCAGCACAACTGCTTTCAAGTAAAGCAATCGTTGTCGAGAAGGGATGGGGGCATCCGCTTTGAGAGAAGATTCGGAAATGACGGTCTGTGCTTCTTGAAACCGTTGTTCTTGGATCAGAGAAACGATACGAATGAATTTCCTACCCGTCTCATATTTTTCCTTGAGACCTGCCTCATTGTTCGGGTCAAACTTGATAACCTCGTCAATTTCACTGTCGTAGTCCTGTAACACGCCATCCTCTTGCAAGGACATTAGCGCTCTATCGAGTAATTCTGCTCTAGCTTTGCCCTCAGCTCTTTCACTCAAGGCAAAAAGCTCATCGCGATTTCTCAATTTTTCATCAAGCTGATCCAAGTGAACTACATAATCAGTAGCGCCACCAGGTTGATACCCTGTCCTTGCATAAGGCCTCCCTTTCGAATCAAGCAAGATAACAGTGGGAAAACCTTCAATGCGATACTTCCGTGCAAGTCGTTCATTTTGCTGGACCTGACGAAATAGCATTTTTTGAGTTCGAGGAAAATCTAACATTACAAGCACGAATTTATTCTTAGTGGCCTCCCGAAACTCTTGCGTGCCAACTACCTCATTATGAAGCTTTACGCACATCGGACACCAATCAGAGCCAGTGAACAAAACAAATAAGTTTAATTTATTTTTCTTCGCAACGTCCGCAGCCGCTTCAATATCTGAATACCAAGTGCCCTCATGGTCTACGCATAATGCGGTGCCGCAGAAACCAATCACTAGGCCCAAAGCCGCAGCGATAAGCAGCAACCCTCTCTTAATCGCCTTTTTGGTCATTTGACGCCTCTTTATCTGAGACTTTAGAATCAGCCGACTTTGGCAAGGTCCGCACAGAAAAAATTAATTGTAGGCAGTTTTGACTACAATCTGATTGCGTTTGCTTCGGATTTCGACGGATCCTGTCGCGGAGCCACCTTGGTCATGGTTGGAGGTGGCGGTATCAGCGAAACCAATAGCAAAACTTGTACTTTACTCACTTACTTGTCCGGTGTGAGGTCTCCTCCCGAGTTCCCAGCCTTCCCTCCTAGCTGCCTTCACGGTACTCACGTTGCTCAACCCGCCGAGTTTCTGGCTGCGAATCCTGCCCCGACCTTCCACAACCATTCATGGCGACCATAGAGGCAACGGCCGCAAGCATGGCCCAAATCCAATTGCTTCCCAAGCACTTTTTCACTCGAAAGCCTCCTAAGCACACACGCCAATCCCAAGCGGACTCGAAATTCAATGCCAACCTCAAGTTGTCAAGAATTGGTGACAGGGCCGGATGACTCTCAACCCTAGACTTCAAAGTCATCCAGGCCCATCTCCAAATCATTCACGCCGCGTAGTCAGAAAAATCTCTACTAGCTACCCTCACGCCTTGGCACCCGTTGTCCGGACCCCTCATTCTTCTTCGGCTCTCCACCTGCGTATCGGCTTGGATTCTCCTCGAATTTCTTTTTGGCATCCTGATTCGCGAATAGATAAATCTTCGAATCGTGGATGGCATAGATCGCCGGATTCCCCTTAACCTGCTGATGCATGTCAACTGAGCAGACATTACAGTAACCCATATTTTGAGCTGCAAACCGTTCTGGCTCCGCGTCAAACTTTTCCTTTATTTCCTTTGAGGGAAAGTAGTACTCAAGGCCTTGAAAGGTTGACTTGAATTCGGGCTTCCCTTTCACGGTCTTCCCACCGATTGCACATACGGCACAATTGCCGTCAAGAGCAACCTTTAGCTTTTGCGGGCCGCTGCCTTCTGCCTTGTTGCCTCCTTCGGCGGCAAGTGCCCAGCCGAATGCTAGAGTGGCTAACATGCATGCCGCCCATGTAGAATGCGGAAATCTCATCTCTCTCTCTCCAGTTGCCTCTTCTCCTGCCGCCCTCTGGCCTGCAGGTACTGTGTAAATTCGATTCGTTGGCGCGATTAAGTCAGAAAAGCAGGTCGGTAGACAACTTTGCTGGGAAGGTCTCTAGCTGAAGGAGAGTAAAAGTCAGTTGCACAAGAGCGAGGCTATAGCTTATTGAATTAGGTGTGCTACAACCATCTCTATAGTAGTGGCATCCATACTTAGAGGATCTGAAACATAAACCTTCTTTCCATCGAACGAGAAGACAAATAGCGTTGGCGTAGCCAGCACTTCGTGCTTTTCGGCGAACCACGGTGCACAGTACAGAGGAAAGGTTACACGCCTGCCGGTATCTTCGAAGAACCTCTGTACACTCTCTTGCCGCGGATCGAATGCCAATCCGATCACAGCTACCCCCCGTTTGCTCCATTCTGGCGCGAGCGAGGATAATTTTAATGCTTCCTCCATGCAAGGGCCGCACTTTTCCGCAAACACCTGAATCACGATATACTTGGCCTTGGAAGCCTGTAGTGTCGTTAGGAATTCTGCTTCTGCAAGTAAGGCACCTAGCTCACTTTTGACGACCGAAGACTCAACGGATTGCTTAAAGGAGGCCTCCTGAGCCGGCGGTTTGAGGTTTGGGGTATCCGGCGCTTGTGGCGCATTTCCGCAACCCCAGAGCAGAGGCGCGAGAAATGACGCTCCAAAAGCAAAGGCAACGAAACTTTTCACTTGGCGAATTCCTTTACCTTGGTCAAAATCTCGTCTTCTCTAGGCCGGTCGGACCAGCTTCTTACACCTTCGCCGATATGCGCCCAGCGAACCACACCGCTCCTGTCGATTACGAATGTTGCTGGAGTATTGGATACGTCGGTGTGAATTCTCATCTGAAAGGCAACTCCGTACATGGAGCTGACCCAGAACCCGGAATCCGCCAACACGGTGATTGCGCCGCTCCTATCCTGCCACCATTTCACCCTGCACCGCTCGTGCGGGATGACAATGAATACCTTCGCTCCTGCTTCCTCGAACTGCTTCAAGCTGACACGCAGCTTGTTGGCTTGGCCAAGGCAGACGGGTCACCCATCCCCATAGTTGAATACCAACACAACCACCTGCTTATCCTTGAAACTTGAAAGGCTCCACTCTTTCCCAGCGCTGTCTTTTAGCGCGAAGTCAGGTGCTGGCGCTCCTTCTTTCGCCGTATTAACGTTATCGGAGGAAATCCTCAGAATCTGCTCGCGCACGTCTTCCTCCAAGGCCGCCGGGCGATCCAAAGCTCGAACGATGTGAAGAAGCACGTCTCCCTTCGTGTGCCTCGCTTTGGCCGCTTCCAGGGCCTTTATGGCATCTGGCGTGCGAATCTGCCCCAACGCGTCGGCGGCCGGCAACGCGACCTCCGGGCACTTGTCATCAAGCAGGGCGACGAGCTTCGGCACAGCATTGTCGGCCTTAAGAAAGCCGAGTACGCGCGCACAGAACGCTCGAACTTGAAAGCTATCACTGTCCATGCCGTCCAGCAAAGACGGTACGGCCCGATCACCTAAGGCGATGAGGCGCCTCATGTTTAGCGCATAGGCTTTCCAACTATCGTCATCTACTGTTCGCCATGGCGTGCGATCATCGGGCCATGCCTTTTCAAATTCGGCTAGAATGGACCCGGGGTCATCCGCACTCAAAGCGCAATCCGCCATAGCGAAGATTGCGATGCCGACGACAAGGATCCCAATCGGAATTGCCATCATATAGCCGCTCCTGCCGACCTACGCCTGTCCGAAATGTCGATGAATGCCTAGTGAAGTATATCCACTCAATGCCCTTTCAGCAGTCAACTATTCCCAAAAATATGAAGCCGCTGCCTATGGGACCGCACACAAAGTGGACTCATTTCGCCCAACTTGGTGAATGTGCTTATCGGAAGATCAAGTCGAGTAGACTTTATCCAATTGGAAGGATTCCAGAAAGCGAGCAACTCAGGTGAATAGTTGGGGACGAGTTCGATTGGGTATGAGATCTCAAACTGTGAGAGAACGAGTATTTATCGCAAGTGGCATTGGGTTGCTGCTCCACTCCTATCTCCTTCAGAGGCTCAGTACTCGCTTCATCTTTGGCCAGGGCCACGAGCAGCGGCCCATTATTGACTTTTTAGGACTATGGGCACTTGCGTCAGTTCTGTATTTCGCGGCTGCCTGGGCCGTTCTCAAAACTGCCAATCTAAGTTCCGCGCTTGAAGTTGCATCCAGGCGAGATTGGAGGTGCACATGGATCCTTTTCGTCGCGCTCGCCACACGCGTCTTGCTCATTTCAAGCAATCCCATTCAGGAGATTGATTACGCCCGTTACCTTTGGGATGGAGGAGTGCTTACTAATGGCGGAAATCCCTATGTCTATGCACCTGAAGAAATCGAGGTTCCTGACATCGCGGACTCTGAAATTAGGCGACTACAGAGGCTCATAAGCGCAGATTCGCTAGCGCGACAAGCCTTCTATCGCATCGAACATCGAGGCATCCGAACGATTTATCCGCCACTGGCGCAAGCGGTATTTGCGCTCAGCCACTGGATAGCACCGTGGGATTTGATTGGACTTCGAATCGTGTTTCTTGGCTTCGAATTCGGAGCAATCCTGTTGTTATTCGCCTTACTCCAAAGGCTTTCGCTCCAACCTGAGTGGGCGCTCATTTACGCGTGGTCGCCACTTGCGATTAAGGAACTGGCAAATAGCCCACATCTGGATGCCATCGTGGTTTTCTTCCTGACTCTGGTCGCATGGACATGGGTAAGCGGCAGAATTCTTCTTATGGCTGCGGCGCTGGGACTTGCGGTGTTGGCCAAGACGTTTCCTGTTCTGCTCGTACCCTCCGCTGCATTGGCCGTTGTCAGGCTCGTTGGCGTGCGCAAAGCGCTTGCATTCTGTATCGTCTTTTCCGCAGTTGTCTTCGCCGGGTATCTACCATTTTTACTAAATGGCGGCTCGAAAGTCTTTCATGGATTGGGCGCCTTCGCTTCGGAATGGCGGCAAAACGGAAGCCTCTATCCTCTTGTTGAAGGCTTCGTGGATTCCGGCTTTGGCTTCAAGGGCTCTTGGACGCTGGGTGAAACCACCCGCCCTGTGGCGGATTGGATCGCCCGATTTATTACTGGCGGACTTGTGGCTGCGGCAGCCCTTGGCGCAGGATTCTGGCCGGAGGGCCGCGCACGCCTTGCCTCGAACGATGTCAGCCGGCGTCAAAATCTTCTGGCGCGCTGGCTGTTTGTCGTCGCCGTGCTATTTTTCTGCGCGCCCGCCGCCAATCCCTGGTACGTGACTTGGCTACTGCCGTTTTTATGCATCGTACCCGTTCGAGGATTGCTCTTGCTGACGGCCACCGTCCCGTTCTATTACCTGCGCTTTTATTTCGAGTATCACGAAGAAAAGCTGCTCGCGGCAGGATGGACTCCGGAGCAGGCGTTCACGTGGACGTGTTGGTTTGAATATGCGCCGGTATTTCTTCTGTTGGCCGTAGATGGCTGGGCCTACCGGAAGCATCGCTCGAAGCCAAACCAGCTCTTATCAGTTGAAGGGACACAGCCAAAATAAAGCACCACGTCCCACTCATCTTGGTGTGGCGTGGCGCTTCAGGACTCCTCGTAGAATCCTACTTGCCCTGGTTGAGCGGGCAGCAGTTAGGGCAGGGTAGTTCCTCACCCGTTAGCGGGCAGGCGTAGGACCAAGCCTGCATGCTCGCATAGACTACGCCAGCGACCAAGAAAGGTAGAGCCAGCAAAGCTGGCCAGAGCCAACTTCTTCGCGCCATGATACGCTCCTCCAAACCAACCTAACGGTGTTCGTACTGCGCAAGGACCATCCCTGCACACCTCACGAACGGAAGTCTACTGCGAATCCGCGACCGACCCCGAGAAGCCAGAATCTTGGACGGCCTTGAGGATTTCTTCTTTCGGGAACGGGCAACACGCTTCGGTGGACACCACGACTTGCTTGTTCTTGAAGTCCACTCTCGCGTTCAGCACACCCGATACGCCTACGAGCGCCGTTTGCAGGGCCGCGGAGCAACCTTCGCAGTTCATTCCTTCGATGGCGATGGCCGTCTTCCTGACGAGCGGATTGGTCGCCGTGGATTCGCTTTCTACATGTTGGCTTGTCAAGAAGAATCCGACGTATTTAGGGAAGAAGAGGAACAGAATCGCCAGCAGCGTCACGACCCACAGCAGGGCCTTGTTCAACGTCAACATGGAGAAGCGCCGCTTTGCGTTCTCGTTCGGAACGGCACAGCAATCATGTTTTGTGGAACAGCAGTCGCCTTCCGTGGCAAGTGACTGACGGGAGCGGTAGGTGAAGTAGAACGCAGCCGCCAAGAAACCGAACGTCAGGACGATAAACACCGGTCTGTACGTATCCAAAACCCCAGCAATGCCTGCTCCCGAGACACCGAAAGCAAGCAGCACCAGCGGCAGCCAGCAGCAACTTGAGGCCATGACCGCTGAGAGGATCGTGCCCATTTTGCTGATCGTCTCAGCCTTGTTCCCGGACGACGTGGTGGATTTGAGTTCTGCTTTCGCCGCCTCGATGCCTTTGGCGACCGCACCGATGCAGCATGAGCCGGACGGGTTCTTGACCTCGCACGCACAGCCGGGGTCCTTCATCTTCCGGCGAATGTCTTCCTGGGCGTCCGAGCGGCCTTTCGTGCGAAGTTCCTCCATGATCGTGGCGACCGAGTGGCCGAAACAGTAGCAGAGCGGACGTTCACCCGTCTTCTCCTTCACGCCGACCGAAACCCAAAGTTGGTTCTTTGTGAATGTGACCTCGTTTTGCTCCCCGAAATACACCACGTCGCATTCGGGCGAATCGCAAAACCGCCAGCCGGTATTTCCCGTCGACGGCTTGCAGCCGGATTCGCAAACCGACTTGTCAGGAACGGCAACCTCCGCGGCGTACTCATTCTTGAGCAACGCCCGTACCGTTACTGGCTTAACGATCTTTCCATTCTTGCCGCACTTGGAACATTCCCTCGCCGTGGCTGTTGTCGTCGTCATGCTCATCCTCTCCTTCTTGAAGTGCGAGGGCGTCCATCCAGTGCATCAAGAATGGGGCACTCCGAACCGCCGCCCTTTTCGCAACATTCCTGGGTCAGCCGGACCAGGGCTTTCTTCATCCGCTGCAACATCCTGATTTTTCCTTCAACGGCGGCAATCTTGGATTCCGCTTTTGCTCTCACATTCTTACAGCACGTGCCTGGCTCAATCCGCAAAGAAAGAAGTTCCTTGATTTCGTTCAGTGTGAAACCGAGTTCCTTCGCCCTCTGAATGAACATTAACCGAGAGATGACTTCCTCATCGAACTGCCGGTAGCCGGATTGGGTTCGTTCTGGTTTTGCCAGCAATCCTTCCCTTTCGTAGAACCGCACCGTCTCGATGCCGACGCCAGAGCGGATGGCAATTTGACCGATGGTCAGGAGCTTCATGGCTTGGACTCCTCTACTTCATGTCTCGATTATAAACCCCGTACCATACTACGGAGTCAAGTAGGAACTTTCCGCTACCCACATTTTGACAGTCAATAATCTGAGGCTGGGATTCACCAAGAATGGAACAGCTTGAACCTATGGATGACTGATCGGGGAAGATGCCTCAATACCATCTGCTGGCTCTGAATGGCTAGTGGATCTGTTGTCTCCCTTAACGTACCCACGCTGAGCCTCCCGCCACCAAGCGAGGCGCTCGGGAGCCACACCTATCCAATACCCCAAAATCGACAACTGGTTAATCCAAGTCGTTTTCAACACGCCACATGTTTCCCAGCTCCGTGCGGACGTCAGCACGCAGTCACGCTGCACGTCGATGTGTCCGTGCCGGCGCAGCCGCAGCACAAACTCGAAATCTTCCATGACGGGGAGTTCGCGATAGCCGCCCAGTTTGCGAAACAGGTCCGAGGCTACGAAAAGGGCTTGGTCGCCGTAGGGTCTTTGCCTAAGGTAGCTGCGGAGATTCACCAGGCATTCGACCAACCGATATTTGAAGGACGCACCATTAATTTTTAGTCGGAACGCCCCCGCCGCCGTTCCGGGTTTCGATAGCGCCTGGCGGATATTCTCCATGAAACCATCGGGCAGATGCGTATCCGCATGCAGGAAAAGTAGCGCTTTCCCGCGTGCCACGGCGGCCCCCGCGTTCATTTGACGGGCGCGGCCGGCAGGACACTGGATGACCCGGCAGCCAAGCCGAATTGCCAAGGCCGCCGTCTCGTCCCCGCTGTGGCCATCCACCACGATGACCTCAAGTAACTCCGAAATTGGAAGCTTGGCCAGCGTTCGTGGCAACATGGCGGCTTCGTCTCGGGCCGGAATGACTATGGAAAGCCAGGGTGTGCCACGGCCATAGTCCTTGCCTTGCAATCCTAAATCTTCAGGCCGGTCCACGTCCTGTAGCGATTCGAGCTGGTGAACGCGCATGTTCAATCCCAGTGCCAGCGTCTTGGTTTTCTCGAGCACGCTAGCGCCGCCCCATGAAATGCCTCTGAAAAGTACTGGTTCCATGCGTCCCAAACCGATCAGGTAGTAGCCGCCATCGGTGGATGGACCCAGGACGACATCGTTCGAACCTAGCGCGTCAAAAGCGTCCTGAAGCGTGCGTTGGGATAGCGCAGGGCAATCCGCGCCGATGATGACTACCCGGTCGTGGCCTCGCGCGAAGGCATTCTCGGCGGCCGCACTTAGGCGTGCGCCCAAATCACCCGGCCCTTGAACCGTGAAATGCCAAGAACCGAACTCCTCTCTCATACGCATCTCGTCGCCGCCAGTAAAACGCACTTCAACCGAAGTGCCACGCTCATGCGAAAGTCCCCGAGCCAAGGCTAACGCATGAGCAGTCATGCCGCGCTGGCAGGCCGCGGCGCCTTCCGCACCCAGCGCCGGCATGAGCCTCGTCTTCGCCTGGCCCGGTGCAGGATAGCGCGTGAATATGATCAAGTGTTCCGCTTGCCCCTTCTTGAATATGGGCGATTTCGCGAACACCTCGCGGAAAATAGTATATAGAATTTTCGTTCCCGCGCCGAAGATGCCCTTCAACGTGCCAGAGATTTTCGATGTCCCAATCCGCTTACGGTATCGCACCGGAACTTCGGCAATTCGTAACTGCGCCTTGGCGGCGCGAATTTGCATCTGGATCGTCCATCCAAAGTTGCGGTCGGACATGCCTAATCGTTTAAGCGCCGAGTAGCGAATGGCCCGGAAAGGTCCCAAGTCCGAATAGGCCGTGCGCCAGAATAGGTTCATTAGCGAGCAAGCAAGCTTATTGCCAAAGCGTTGGGTAAGTGTCATTGCGCCGCGCTCGTGAGGGCCGCGCGAGCGCGAACCAATTACGAAATCTGCTTGGCCGCACACGATGGGTTGCACGAGAGCAGCAAGATCCTCGGGGAAGTCGCTGAAATCTCCGTCGAGGAACACCACAATATCGGGGTCGTTAACCGCGGCTAGTCCAGCAAGGCAGGCAGAGCCGTACCCTCGCCTGGGCTCTTTAATCACCCGCACTCCTTGCGCCAGCGCGATCGCTGCGGTGCGATCCGTGGAGCCATTGTCAACGACGATTACTTCGTGAAGGTCTCTGGGCAAATCGCGCAGCACAAGACCGATGGAGTCTTCTTCGTTCAACACGGGGATGACTACGGAGATGCTGACGTCAGCCTGCTCCATGCACTTTTTCGGTATGGTCTTGTCCAAGATGTGCCCAGTCCTCATGAAAATACTACACACCTGCTTTGACCATTGCCCGTGAACTCAGCGCCGCGCGACATTCCAATAAAGCCTCCAGGAGGGCGGCGCCATCGGTAAAACGCGCCTCTGGATCCTTAAGCAAACACCGATCGATAAGCCCGGCCGTGGCCCGAGTGATATCCGGGCGAAGATCGTGTATCGAGCGGGGGGACTCCAATACCGTTTGCGTCAACATGGCGATGGATGAATTCGCATCAAACGGCAATTGGCCGCTGAGTAGGTCGAAAAGCGTGGCGCCCATGCCATAAACGTCGGCGGGCTTGTCTGCCTCTCCCGACAGCCCGATTTGCTCGGGAGCCATATATCCCGGCGTGCCGATGACGATATGCGCCTCAGAATGCGGCGTCTCGTACTCTTGGCTGAGTGCAATACCTAGGTCGGCAAGCTTGGCCTGGCTGAATCCGAGCGCGTGCTTTTTTCCGATCCGCGGTATAAGGATGTTCTCTGGCTTGATGTCCCTGTGGATGATGGCGTGGGAATGGGCAGTCACCAACCCCCTGGCGGCGCCAATGCAGATGTCCAGAGCGATGGACTCGTCCACGCCAGTTTCGCCTTCCTCCTTTAGGACCTCGCAATACTCGGCGGCGGAAATTCCTGAGACAAATTCCATTTCCATGAAGTAGAGGCCGAATTCCGTATTCACGTCGAAGACCGTAACCAAGTTTGGCGCATACACGCGCCCCGCCATCTGCGCTTCCCGGATGAAGCGGTGAATCAAATCGGGATGCTTCTCCACCACCCAGGGCGCGAGAATCTTGAGCGCGACCTCCCGACCCAAGCGCGGATGAATGCCGTAATATACGGCCCCCGTCGCGCCCTCCCCCAGCTTCGCCAAGAGCGGGATATGGGAAATTACCGGCACCCTCCAATCGTCCGCCTCGAGCCGCGGCAATTGCGCCAACAGCCTCTCATCGGAAAGATCCTGCACCGACAACGCCAGCCGAATCATGCGGCAACTCCCGGCGCCATCGCAAATTTTCAGCCTCCGCGATCCGCCGCGCGCGAACTCCAGGCAATCATCGAGGTATCGCTGCGCCCCACCTAGCAAAACGGGTACGTCGTCCAGATTCAGCGTGGCACCCAGCCTTCCGGCGGACGACCCTGAAATAGATGGGGCGACTTTCGCCACCAAGAGCAATAGATCGTCTTCTTGTGGCTGTCCAGAGCGCCACGTGTTTGCCTCGTTCAAGACGGCATCGGCGATGCTTGCGACGGGCTTGGTCCGCGCGGCGACAACAACCTGGCGCAGGCGTTCTTCTCCAAACAGCTCTTTGCGCTCGTCCTTGGTATCCGTCAGTCCATCCGTAAAAAGCACAAGCACATCGTCGCTCTTCAGAGCCAACTCCGTTTGCGGAACCTCATGCAAGCAGTTCGCATAATAGCCCATGAGCTTATTGCGGCTTGGGATCCACTCTGTCCGGCCCTCGTTGGTGGAAACGATCAAGAGGGGGGGGTGCTCAGCGCCCGCGTGCTGAAGAGTCTGGCTCCGAAAATCCAGGAGGAGGCAAGCGAACGTGAGAAACATATTCGTGTGCACATAATTCTGGTGGATGAACCGATTGAGCTGTTCGATCAAAACCCAAGGCTCCGGCGCGTGCTCCATGAGGCGGCGCACTTCGCTGTTCACGCGGTTGGCCAGGATTGCCGCCGCGATTCCGTGTCCGCACACGTCGCACATGGCCAGATAGTGCCGATGCTCATCCACCCAGTGCGCGGTTGCATAATCGCCACCCAGACTGGCGGCCGGATGGCAGCGGACGTCCAACTCGATGTTTTCGCACGCGAACGGTTTGGGCAACAAGCTATTCTGAACTCGTTCGGCGAGCGTCAGGTCAGCCGTGTTAAATTGTGGGGTGAGAAAGGCCATATCAAATCCATTCCTTGGCTCATTGTCGATGCCGGCCATCTGGAAAGAGCATCCGGAAGCGCACGCCATGTCCCAGGTCGGTTCGAGGAGACTCAATCTGAAAGCGACCGCCCATGCACTCGATTTGTTCTCTGATTCGTAAAAGCACGCAGCCTGCGGCTTCTTCCCTTGGAATCATGAAGGGTTGTCGAATATCTCTTTTCACTTCCTCAGTCAGGGCGGGCCCAGCGAAGGCAATTTCAACAAAGACCGTTCCCCATCGAACGCGCCGACGGCCGCTTCGCAGTTCAATACAACGAAATCGTTCGGCTCCTTTCCTGCGGTGAAAAACGGCTTGTATGGCATACGCGATCAACTGATCGAGTACCTGGTGAAGGACCTCGGCGTCGGCTTCTATATACAGGTTCTCCGGACTGAAAGAGCAGTCCAGGCATACCCCTTCACGCGCATGTTCCACGATAATTAGCGAAACGTCTTCCGCGATGTCGTTGAGGTCCGTGCCTGGGCTATTCATGCCGTGAACCCTCGGAGCGGTTCTAGTCGTTACATTCGCCGCAAGTCGTCCATTCAGTCCGGAATTCCAGGGCGAAAGCAGCGGCCTTTTTGAAGATCGGCGATCCCGGCCCCAGCCTTTCTTGCCGAGCGTCCTCAGCGGCGCCACCTCAGAATGCTTTCGAGAATCCGCTTCACGGCGGGTTTTAAGCGCGTTCGGTTATAGGCATCGCCGGCTTTCTTGACGATCTCGGCTTTCGTTGGGTATGGGTAAACAGTGCTTCCGATCTTACCCAATCCGATCCCATGGGTTATGGCCAGGGAGAGTTCGGAAATCATATCGCCCGCGTGGCGGCCGACCAAGGTCGCGCCAAGTATGCGGTCGGTGCCGGAGCGAAGCAGAACGTGCAGGAAACCCTCGGTCTCTCCGTCCAAGATGGCCCGGTCCACCACATCCCATGGAATCGTTATGGACTGAACCTCAACACCTTGGGTTTTCGCGTCCGCGACGCTCAAGCCGACATGAGCCACTTCGGGATCTGTGTACGTACACCACGGGATGGTCAACGTGCTGGCCTTGGACCAACCAAAAAAAAGCGCGTTGCGTATGACGATCCGTGCTTGCGCGTCAGCCGCGTGAGTGAACTTATACTTCGAACAGATGTCGCCCGCCGCATAGATGCGCGGATTGTCAGTCTGGAGGTACTCGTTGACCAGAACGCCGGTCTTGTCGAAGGCTACTCCGGCCGATTCCAGACCTAGTTCCTCAATGTTGGGGGCGCGTCCTGTGCTTACCAAGACCTGGTCCACTACGAAATCGTAGGACCCCTCGCCCCCCGACACGGTCAGCCTCGGTTTGCCTTCAAGATTCAAAACCTGGAGTTCTTTACCACGGCTGAACAACTTTACGCCATCTCTAAGGAGCGCCCGTTCCACAATTTCCGAAGCCGAATGCTCTTCGCGCGGGAGCACGCCAGCCTGGGCCTGGATCAGGCAAACCTCGCTGCCAAAGCGCGCGAATGCCTGCGCCATTTCGCACCCGATGGGTCCGGCTCCAATGATGGCCAAGCGCTTGGGCAGTTGGGTCAGCGAGAAAAGAGTCTCATTGGTAAGATAATCAATGTCCTTCAAACCGGGAATGGGTGGCGCAGCGGCCCGCGCGCCGGTCGCAATGCAGGCCCTGCTAAACCGAATGCGCTTACCGCCGATTTCAAAGGATTCTGGCCCGGTGAACCGCCCGCTTCCCAGGAAAACATCAATGCCCAGTTCCTTAAACCGGCCGGCCGCGTCGTGCTTGCTGATCCGGGCGCGTAGCGTGCGCATGCGTTCCATGACCTTGCCGAATGCCACTCGCGCTCCATCCGGAAGGACTACGCCGTACTGGCTCGCTTCACGCACTTCACGAATCGAGCGTGCGCTTCGGATGAGTGCCTTGGATGGCACGCAACCGACGTTCAGGCAGTCTCCTCCCAACAAATGTTTTTCGACCAAGGCGACTTTGGCACCTAACCCCGCCGCGCCTGCGGCGGCCACCAAGCCGGCCGGCCCGCCTCCAACGACCAATAGGTTGTAGCGGGGAACCGGCTCGGGATTTTCCCAAGCCGCCGGATGCGTGTGCTCAACCCAAGCGCGATTGTGCTCATCCAGTGGATGAACACTGGCTAAGTCCGAGAGGGCGGTCCGGCTCGCGGCGGTTTCCACTGCTTACTCCGTTTCGTTTAGCGACCAGTCGTACGGAAGGTACGTAATGCGAAGATCCTTCCCGCTGTCTAACGCGCGCTTGAGGTCGGGCGAATACTCGGCCGCGTACTTTAAAATCGTGCCAGCCGACTGCTCGAAATCGCCGCCGTACCAATTGTACAAGCTTGTGAGCCGCACCTCGTTCTTGCCAGCGTGAAATTGGAACCATGTGTCGTGTGCGTGAACATACTTCGCTTGGGCATCGAGTTGTACATCGAGCCGGGCGCTCGTGTAGGCCTCGTTCCTAAGCGGTGGACAACCCTTGGCGGCGCAGACCAGCGCGAAGTGAATGCGAGGCTCCTTGAACTTAGGTCGAATTCGCTCGTGCTCAATCTGGTTTAGGCTCACAGTCTGCCTCGCAATCTTCCAACGCGCATGTTCCCATCGCTTTTCGCCAGGAATGTCCTTGATGGATTTGAGAGGATAGTGGTCGAGAATCAGGCGAAGGGTACAAGCATTGTAGGCGTTGATAAGAAAAGAGAGCTTTTCGTCTCGGGATAATTCTTCAAAGGGCGCTTCCTCCAAGGAAGCGATGTAATCGTCCAATGCATTCGTATCTTTCCGAAGGCCCTGGTAGTCCACGCGACCTTTGGTGTCCACGTGCTTGCGGAGCAACGCGTCGAGCAACGAGTGGTCGAAACCGCGGCCATTCTTTTTTTCCTCGTACGCCTCGCCTAAGGTGACCGGCGGGGGACCGAACATTCCGGCAAGTGCATCTTTGTGTACAGTTGTGTAGAACGCCGCACCAAGCATTGCCAGAGCCAGCATGGATACCGCTACGCTGGCCAGTGGTATTGGCTGCGACACTGCGGCCTCTTCTGGCCGGGCCACCTCCAGTGTTTCGCTCGACTCAACAACTCCCTGCGCGACAGCCTCCTTTGCCAATCTTGCGATGTATAAGCTCGCTGCGACAGTGGCGGCCAAGCCAAGGATCAAGAGCACCCACTGCCCAGGGGTTCGTTCGCCCGCCTGCAATAAACCCGTTCTGACAAGGTAACCTATGTACACGAGCATGAACGTTCCTGGAAGCATCGACACCCAGCTCGCAAGGATACATGGGATGAAGCGCACCGCAGTCAACCCGAACATGTAATTAAGCAAGTTGAAGGGCATCACCGGCGAAAGCCGGAGCAGAACCACGATCTTCCAGCCACGCTCGCCCAAGGCGCGGTCAATAGCCTCGAACTTCGAGTTGTCCCGCAAGCGGCGCGCCACGGCATCGCGTCCGAGGTAACGCGCGATGAGGAAGCTGGTCGCGGCACCCAGCGTGGAACCCAGCGAAACGACCGCCGTACCGCCCGCGAGGCCAAATACCGCGCCCGCCGCCACGGTTAGAGGGGTACCGGGAACGAAGAGGATCGTGCAGCAGGCGTAAATGAAAGCGTACACAAGCGCACCGGTCCAACCCAAACCCTGGATCCAGACCGACAGCAATTGTACGCCTCGTTCCAGCGGAATTTGACGCGAGATGGTAAACGAACTGGCAACGACTAAAACGACTGCAAACCAGCGCATGGCATGCAACCAAGACTGCGTGACGTGCTGTTTTCTACCTTCCATCGTCGGCGCGCTCTCGGTCTGTTGAGGTAATTCCGTACTTGCCAACGAACAACTTGCTATGGGCCTGGAATGTATTTTCATGTGGCGTCATCCTACCTGCCTCGCCATACGGAAGCCGTTGATGACAATCTGAAAATGTTGCAAGTCACCTCTTCACTTCCCCAAAAACCTCGCCGTCGGGATAAAAGTTACGCCATCGAGACAGAAGAATCGGCGTTCCGACGATCGGCGTCAGATTTTTCCCATTAAGCCTGCCTTCGACGCACCTTCCCGTCATGGGGTCCCATACGGATCCCGTTTGCGCATCGATCAGGAGCATTTTAGCGTCGATTTCTTGTCGCAATTCAAAACGCAGCGTTTGGCCATCCGCTCTCGCATCCCACGCGGCCGCCGCCCCGGCGGATGACGAGAAGGCTATGACCAACGGGATCCCCTTCCAGGTGTCATGTACCACTTTATGTGACTCCAAAATGGAAAAAGAATACAGCTTAGACGCGATTCCAAGGCGAAGATGGAATCCCAATGCCGCTCTGCCTGTGGTTCCAATGAAGGTTCCCATGAATCCGTCGCGCCCCTGACCTTTCATGACCAGGGTATCCGGGTGCAATTTCTTCCACTCGCCCCACCTCATCACCTTGGAGGGAAGAAACTCCAGCTTTTTGCCTTTATAAATTCCCTTGGCGCACTCACCCGTAACGTGCACCCATTCAGAATTGGTGTCCTTGTCGTACATTACGAACGAGTTTTTGTAGAGCTTGCCCGCGTGTCCAAAGGCCAGCGTCTTGTTCTCAAGCGTTCGGCGATGCACGATCGCCGTTTGGCAAAGCGGTCACCAAGAGACTACAATGGCCGTTCTACCTACGGTATCGTTCACTAGCTCGTGGAAACCCAATTTCGGAATGGGGTATGCGCGCGCCTCGTTTTCGATCGTCACTCCAAGAACGGGAAATGCGTCGTTGATATGTCCATCCCCTTCAAGCTCCTCGGCCTTGACCATCCTGGGATTCGTCAAAACTGGAAAGGAGTCACGGGGAACCTTCTGGACGGCTGCTTTTTCGAAGTCGGCATACCTGGCGGTAATGGTCCGAACATCCTGAGTTTCTACGGCGCGCGAAGCGCGGTGATCCATGATCTGTAGACCTGCCATGACTGCCACGAGAACAACGTTTGAGGACCGCATCTCGATGCTCCTTAATGCTGAAGGAATCCTTGTTTTCCAGCGAGCCGCTTTCCGAAAGGCGAACCCCGGTAATTCACCACGTTAGTTCGCAGCTTGTGGTATCTGGAATTGTAGTCATGCGAGGGCGCCCCCACACGACGATCCGCATCCCGCCGTACAAGCGAAGCAATGCGGGCCCGTGGCGATAGGCCGACCAGCGAGACCCTTAACCGAGAACTCTTTGATGTGGCGCGGAGTTCCCTGGGTCACGGGCAGCTTAAGAGCCAAGTTAAAGTCGCAGTCGAACAGGGTCCCATCCCAGCACACGCTGAGTTGGTGGCGGCACATCAGGCCCTGGAGCGTGCCCGCATTGAATTGGCTGGAAAGCAAGGCTGCGTAAGATTGTGCCTTTCCTTCCCGCTCCAGATCGTACAGGAAGCGGCCGATGGGCATGTTCGTAATCGCAATCAAACGCGTAAAGTGGATTCCATGCCGCGCCCATAGTTCCTTGCGATAGTCGCGCTCCAAGTCTTCCTGCTTAGGCGGCAAGTGGGAACCCAGCGGGTTGTACACAAGGTCGATACGCAGACTCGGATCTTCCCCATACCCCAGCACATTGAGGAGTTGTAAGGCCTCGATACTTTTCCGGAATACGTCCGTTCCGCGCTGCCAATCGACATTTTTCTCCATGTAGCATGGCAGAGAAGCGACGAGGCTCACTTGTTCATCCTTGAAGAAGAAGGGCAAGTGCTCGAAACCCTCCTCAAGAAAGATGGTCAGGTTGGTTCGTAAAGTGACGCTCAAACCCCGCACTCGAGCTTCCCGGATAAAGTCCTGAATCCGGGGGTGCATTTCCGGCGCGCCACCCGTGATGTCGATGGTCTCCGCGCCGCACGCCTTCGCCGCCGCTAACACCTGAATCATCGTTTCCCACGACATCTGTTCTATGCGTTTGGGTGAGGACTCCACGTGGCAGTGCCGGCACGCCATGTTGCAACGCAGGCCCACGTTGACCTGAATCGTACGGAGGTCGATGCCACGTAGATCCTCGCCCAAAACCTGATGCATTCGATGTGTAAAGGAGTTGGGCATCGCTTGGGCACAAATAGTCTCATTTGACCTTGCAGTATGCATCGTGTCCCCATTTCCCTCTGCCATACGCCTGTACGCCTTTTAGCGGTCCGCCTCGAATATTTCGCGGTGCCTCATGGACTCCGGACCTGCATCCCCGGTGATCCGCAGTGGGATCGTTAACGCGTCGGTTCTCGGCGCCAAGCAGCGCTCTTTGTCACATGCCTGGGTCTTAAGTTTGAGGTTTAGAACGATTTCTCCCTCGGTGGCGGCAGGCTTTACGACCACCTGCATGAAAAACCAGACGCGGCCTTCGTAAATGTGCAAGACTTGCTTTAAGACCGGATCCGCTACCTGCTTGGGCCTGGAGGTGTCGATTATCGCCGCCACGAGAGCATCATTGGCGTCAAGCTCCACCGAAGTTGGGATGAAAGCCGTTGCTCCTTTAGTGGGGCCGTATAAATGCCAGTCTTTCAGGATGTCCAAGGCTATGGCTAGGAGAAACGTGTCGCCGGGCTTGGCAGTTCGACGGGACGCAAACACATAAGCTCCAACCGGACCGAATTCGCCTTTCGCGTCGGCATCGCATACGTCTCGCGCGAGGAGCTTCGCCTCCGCTTTGCGCTGAAGGTGTATACCGGCGGCATGGATGGCAGTATCGAGTCCGCGCGGGTTCTGCCACATAAGTCCGGCTAGGTTTTCCAGAGATCTTTCCGCCGATTTCTGGTAGGTCGGGTTGTCAGTCCATCCGGAGAGTTCCATGAGCAGGATCGCCGCCATGCCATTCGCATCCGGGACATTGCCTCCTCCAAGAATATTCTTGGATCGAATGAGTAAGGTTTCGTGCTTGCTGGCGCTGAAATAAAATCCCCCCGCTTGTTTATCTTCAAAATGATCCAACATATACTGTGCGAGTTGTTGCGCGTCACGAAGCCACCGGGCATTCTGCGTGGCCGCGTACAACTCAAGAAGCCCTTCGGCCAGATAAGCATAGTCGTCCAAGTAGCCTGGCAGTTTGGCTTGTCCGGCGCGGTACGTTCGCAGCAACTGGCCCTCTTCGTCCTTCAATTGCGAGAGAATAAACTCGGCTGCCTTGCCGGCCGCCTCGGCGTACTTCGGCTCGTTGAGAAGATGGCCGGCATGCGCCAGTGCCCCGATCGCGAGTCCGTTCCATCCGGTCAGGACCTTGTCGTCTTTGTGGGGCTGGACTAAGGTCAGGCGCCTCGCGAGCAACTTCGCCCGCGACCTAGCCATTAAGGATAGGAAACGGTTTTCAGGTATCTTTTTGTCAACGGCGATTTCGCGCAATGGCTGCCTCAAGTGCAGAATGTTGGTGCCTGGCATCTCGCCCGTTGCCTCATCTCGAAAGTTTCCCTGAGCGCGTACCTCGTAGACTTCGGCGAAAAGCCCGCCCTCCTCGGCGCCCAATACATCCAAAATCTCTTCGTGGCGCCAGACATAAGCCTCACCTTCTTTGCCTACCTCGCCCGAGTCGATCGCCGAATGGAATCCTCCCTTGACGGAACTCATGTCGCGCATCAACCATGTAAATATGTCTTCCACGGCTTCCCGATACCTTGCCCTACCGGTCAGGACGTGGGCATCCGCATAAATCCGCATAAGTTGCGCGTTGTCGTAAAGCATCTTTTCGAAGTGCGGCACCAGCCAATCCCGGTCCGTACTGTACCGATGAAATCCGCCGCCCACGTGGTCATGCAGGCCACCCAGCCACATCGCGTCCAGCGTCCGAGTTATCATGGGCAATAGCGTGGAATTCATGGACCTACGATATTCGTGGATTAACACTTGCAGGGTGCCGTGCGGTGGAAATTTTGGAGCTTGGCTGAATCCGCCATGGGATGCGTCAAAGGAACTGCGATATTCCTCAAGCGCATGGTCCAAGAGTTTTCGGCTCAAAAGCTGCTCTACGCCGGCCGTACGGAACGCTCCATTTCCGGAATCCGCTTCGCGAATGGCCTGGGAAAGTTTTTCAGATTGTTCGGTGACTTCCGTGCGCCGCGACTTCCACGCTTCCGTCAACGCATCTAGGAGGCGCATGAATTGCGACTTGGGGTAATACGTACCGGCCATCCATGGCTTGCCCTCAGGGGTCAACCACACTGAATTGGGCCATCCGCCCCGTCCCGTCATCAACTGCGTGGCAAGCATGTACTGTTCGTCCACATCTGGCCTTTCTTCGCGATCCACCTTGATGGCCACGAAATGTTCGTTAAGCAATTCCGCGACTTCTTCGTCCTCAAAGGTCTGCTTTTCCATGACGTGGCACCAGTAACAAGTCGAGTATCCAACGGATAGAAAAACAGGCTTGTCCTCCGCTATCGCCTTAGCGAACGCTTCCTCGCTCCAGGGATACCAGTTAACGGGATTGTGAGCATGCTGCAGCAAGTAGGGACTGGTCTCTTGCGCAAGTTTGTTGGTGAACTTGTAATCCGCATTACTCTCGGAGTTGCGACCGGTTTCCATATTGTCTCGATCGCGGTCTATGGATGCATGCTCCGAAGACGACACTATTTCGAGTTCGGGTGGCATACTTGTGCGATTCCGCCATAAGAGTAGGCAAAGTCCGCCGATGATTAGGCTGACTACCACTAATACAGGAATCGCGGTCTTCCTGGTTTTGCTTACCATAATCCTACCAGCGAAAAGGCGATCGCTCCAAGCACAGCGGCCAAGGGAAGCGTCAGCAGCCAAGCGGCCAGGATTTGACTAACGGTCCTCCAGTGCCCATGCCCCCGTGAGACGCCGATTCCGAAAATGGAACCGCAGGACACATGCGTCGTGGAAACGGGAGTGCCCATATACGACGCGCCTAATACCAAGCTAGCCGTCGCCAAGCTGGCCGTAAGACCTTGCCCGGGATTAAGCTCGGTAATCCCCTTGCTCATGGTCAGCGCGACCTTCCTGGCATTCAACAGTCCCCCCGCGCACATGGCTCCCACAACAAGTCCCCAATTACCCAACCCCAGTTCAGAGCCGGTGATAAGCAGCAAAGCCGCAATCTTAGGGGTGTCGTTCAATGCCCGGGCAAAACAGAGTGCTGCACCACTGGCGCAATGGATCGCGCTTACGGCGGTTTGTGCATCCACGCCGATGCACCGGCCTTGGTATATTTCAGCGCAAGATGCGGTTTGTCCCGCTTGAATGCTCGGGGTGGCTCCCGCGGCTAGCCGCGCAACCCCCATAATCGGGACTGTTGCCAGTTGGCTCGGCTCCTCAACCAGACACACGCAGGTCTCTCGGGATATGCCCAGTTTCAAACGCAGGCGGTGCAGCAACGCATATAGAGTCACGGTCAGGACAATGGCCAACAACGGACTGACCAGAAGCGGAATCACGAACCTTTTTACAAGCGGAATCCAACTAAATTGCCCCTCGGGAAGAGTAAGACCGACGCCCAACAAGCCGCCTGTAATGGCATGTGTGGTGGACGTTGGCATGCCCAACCAAGTCGCCAAGAGAATGGTGGCCGCGCTTGCGGCACCGACGGAGACAAGTAACTCTGCTGATCCGGCCCATGCCGAAGGAACCAGGGCAGTACCGTTGAATGTCTGAACGAGAGTCCCGCCTAAAAAGAGGGAGGCCACGCCACCCGCGAGCGTCGCCAAGGCAGCCAACCATAGCGCCTGTCGGAATCCAAGCGTGTTGCTGCCGAACAGTGTGGCGACACCCTTGAAGTTGTCGTTGGCGCCGTTGCTGTACGCCAGCCAGAAGCCGGCGAAGGTCAAGAGAACCAAGCTCATGAATTCTTTCCAATCAGCAGCACTTGCCGGGCTGGCAGGGCGAGGTCCCAGGGACCTGCAAGCTGGTCTCGCGGAAATCCTTCCCCTTGGTTTCCCGCGGGTCTCGAAGCGAGCCGTGCGAACAATCGAAGGGCAACGCGTCCCCTAATGAGACTTCCATGTGAGGCGGGATGGCTTCGAACATCCCCGCATAAGGGCCTTGGGGATTGGTCAGGATATGGAAGGTCTTGTCGCAGACCGCGGCGCGTTTTCCGCGAAGAAATACATGGCCGTCGTCGTCATGAATCCGGCTAAATGGCCCTTTGTAGACGACTGCTTGCCGGCGTTCCAGACAAGGGCCTTCTTTGCCCTTGTAGGCGCGAATGGTCATGGCACGGAACTCGATGCCATCGATGACTTGCCATGGATTGGATTGCCGTTGAAGAATCTCCACGCCATAGAAACCTGCCTGCGCGAACCGGTCGACGAGAGAATCTTCACGGAATGCGCCAGAAATGCAGCCACTCCACAAGCCGGGATCGTTCAGCATGTTGGGTGTCGGATCTTCGTCGCAGACAATGTCTGAAATGACCGCCCTGCCGCCACGCTTAAGGACTCGAAATATCTCGTCAAAAAGATCGTGCTTATCCTCGGGCTTGACCAGGTTGAGGACGCAGTTACTGACTACCAAGTCTGCCGCCTCATCCGGCACGGCAGGAGCCGATTGGCGCAAGTGCGCGCAATGCGCTTCCAAAGCCAGCCACCGGTCGGCGGTGTCGACCGGATGCTCTCGCAGCCAGGACTCGGCGGTATCTAGGTCCAACGCCATGTCCTGAATGCGCGCGCGTACGAAACGGACATTGTCGTAGCCGAGTTTGTCAGAGATTGCGGCCCGGTGTTTCCGAGCCAGCGCCAACATGGCCGGATTGAAATCGACTCCAATGACCCGCCCGTACGGACCTACCTTCTGCGCGAGAATGTAGCAGACTTTGCCCGATCCCGAGCCGAGGTCCACGACTGTTTCGCCGGTATTCACGAAGCGGGACGGATCGCCACAGCCGTAGTCGGTTTGGAGAATCTCGTTTGGCAAGACCTTGAGGAATTTCGAGTCGTAGTGCGCGGCAGGGCAACAAAGCCCGGCTTCGACTTCTTTCGCGCCTTTCGCATAGCGGCTCAATACCTCTTCTTCGAGACTGTGCTCGCTGAGCGCTTGGGCCGAAAACGAGGTTAGGCTGCCGAAATTCGTATCCATGCGGCCCCCTTGAAATGTAATGCGCAAATGACTTTTCGAACGCTTACGTCGATGACTTACAGCGCGGCGCTGCGATTCGTCCCGGGATCAAGCAAGTCGAGTATCATTCTTGAATCGTGGCTACCAATGAAGAATGCGCTGACGGTGCCGAAAACCCGACTGGCCATGTACTGGGGTCGTGCCGCTTCTGAGCGCATCGCCAAGGCAAAGGCGCTGGCGGCGCTGGACGACGAGGGCGCCAGTACGATCTGAATAGGCTCGCCGCAACAGTCCAACAGAAGTATTGCGCAGGCATCGCCACTAACGTGAATTCGAGTGGCGCCCAAAAAGCGGGTCACGTGACCACTCATGGGCGATTCACCATCCAACATCAACAGGCCGTCTAGCCGCGATTCCAAACCCAGGCTGGACAGGAATGGGATAAGATCTTTTCTGTCGGGTCGGACTTCAACTTTTGCGAGCAACCCCTCCACAGTGTCCACGGAAGCGCGCGCCAGAAGCGCCTCCACATCGGATGTGCCCCCTCCCCTCAGCACTACGCCCATCGCCACGAGGATAAAGATGACGGAGGCGGCGCACACAGCGACGAGCCAGCGTCTTCTTCCCCAAACTCCGACCGCAGTCGAAAAGGAATTGCTTCGCCTTACCTGCATCTTGATCCGGATCCATGCATCTTCCGAAATGCCGCTTCCGTTCAATTCACGTTTGACACGATCCATAAGCGCTTGCTCTTCCCTAACAAACGCCCGGTCGGCATCCGACAGAGTCCTCTCCAAGGCCAATCTTTCCTCGGAAGTCAATTCGCGGTCAATGTAAGCCCTCAGCAAGCTCTCGCGCTCAGAAGGGTCCTTGATCTCGTCCTGCATGTTTGCTGCCACTCCTCTACTAATCTTATTCGTGGATGCACTCGAACTAAGTCGAAATTGACGAAATTACTCGCCCTTTTGGGTGCCTACTTCACCGCGAAGGCACGCTTTTAACTTCGACCTGGCCCTTCCCAACCGGGTTATGACGGTAGTCACCGGTGCGTTGGTTACTTGGGAAATCTCGGCATAGGACAAACCCACGAGGCTCAAGAGCAGAAAGGCTTCCCGCTCCGCCTCGTTCAAACGGGCCAGGGCGCGTTTCATTTCATCACTGTATTCGCTGTCGTTTGGGGTGGCATCACTCTCCATGCCGCGCTTTTCCTCCCGTGCGATTCGCTTGGACGCCTTTGCCGCAAGCACATAACGCCTATTGGTCGCGTAGATCTTGTTCAGTAGGATACGGTACATCCAACTCTTGAAATTTGAACCCGCTTGAAAGGCATTCCTTTCGGACCAAGCCGCGAGCACGACGTCCGCGAGCACGTCCTCTGCTTCCTTAGGGTCGAAAAGACTGCGGCGCGCGTAATTAGACATCTGCTTCGACAAACCAGCGACCTGCACCAGAAACTCTTCTGTTGAGGGGATTGCCACGAGGGTAAAATCTCCAACGCGTGTCTAACCGAGAGCGCAACGTTTGTGCCCTCTAATGTTACGGCATCCACTGCAAATTGCATGCGCTGCGGCATTGCAGCCAAGTACTTATGGCGCATGGGAATGCAAGTATAGAGTGTGCTTAAAACGAGCCATGGTGCGGGCGCCCCGTCCGCCACAGTGACGCAGCCATCGATCCTCTACTGACAGTTCACTTGATCGGCGTTGGAGCAGACCATCCGAGTCGATCAGCAATCCAGTGCGGAAATAGGAAAGTTGACTTAACCGGACTGCCGGTCCGAATATTGGAGGCGGACGAGAATTGGCAGTCCGTGTTTTCAGGCCAGGCTATTTCCGCCTCACGCTGCCCTGCGGCGGACGCGAGCGCGTGAACGGAGGGAAGTGGGAATGTCTAGTCGCGCGCAAAGCCCTGAACCTCTGCGAGCACGTCTACAAGCTCAAGCGCCACAACGTTCGATTCTTCTACTGCTAGGATAAATCCGTGAATTCCGATCGATTCCTCATATCCGACGCCGCAATGCGGCTCTGATTCTCCTACTGTATCAGGCACCGACACAACTTCGAGTTCTCGAACGAAGGCGTCAAGCGCTACTTGGAAGATCCCGACCGCTACGACCGCCAGGGCTGGCGCCGACTCGCCGAAGAAGTGAAGGCCGACCGCTGCGCCGCCCGGCTCGCAAAAACGAAAGTTTGAACGGAACGAAGCGCAATAGCAGCCTGCACACCGATCCGCCCAAGCCCGGCATGACCATCACGGTCCACGGGCAGCAGTGCATCATCCGCAAGATCTACCCTGGTATCTATGCTGACGCGACAGAGAACGGGCTCAAAGGTGTGGGTATTGGGCCAAGGGCTGCGCGACCTGGGGTTAAAAAGTGTATCCTTTACCCTGGCCGGAAATGTCAGACAGGTTAGTCGGCGGCGTAACGAACGGATTTGTGCCGGAAGTATCTTTTGACCAGCTTCGGTTGTTTCTGCCGCCGGTGCAAGTATCCGCGAACTTGGCCGATCATCTGGTCCAGGTTTTCCGGACACTGCTTTCTCACCGCGTTGGTCTTCACGTCCTGGTTGAGCATTTCGTCGGGAATCAACTCCGGGCTGTACGTTGGCAGAAAGAACAGCTTCAGGCGGCCCTTTTGCCGGACCACAAAAGCCTCCACCGCCTTGCTCCGATGCACGGCAGGCTGTCCACGATCAGAAAGATCGGACGCTTCACTTGCTTGAACAAGCGGCCAAAAACTCCAAGAACACGTTTCGAGTGAACGCGCCCTTGAACACGCTGAAGTACAGGCGCCCCCGGTTGCTCAGCGCCGAGATCAGGTTGCACTTGAAGCGGTTTCCTGCCACGTCCACGACCGGCGTATGCCCGCGCAATCCATACGTTCGGCCCAGTTGGTCATCCGAACGCAGGCCCATCTCATCTTCCCAGAGGTTGGCCGTGCCCCGGCGCGCCGCCTCGGCGCGTATCGCCGGATATCGTTCTTCCATCCAATGCCACACGGCCTGCGGATTCTGTTCGCGTGCCCGACGCGCCGGCTTTTGCGGCGTGAAGTTAAGCTGCTTGAGCAGCCGGCCCACGCTCGAAAGCGCCAGTGTCACGTGAAAGCGCCGTTGGATCAGCGTGCGGACCGCTTCGCGCGTCCAAAGATAAAACGGCAGTTTCAACTGATCGGGATGACGGTCCAGAATGGCGCGCGCCACATGTTGGCGCTGGCGGGGCTTGAGCCGTCCACTCCCCTTGGGCCGTCCGCATTGGGCGTAGGCGAGCGAGGCCGCGCCTGCAAGGCGGTACTGGGCCATCCAGAGATTCACCGTCTGCCGGGTGACCCCAAAGACCCGCGCCGCTTCGGTCTGGGTGCGCCCGGACAGCATGGCGGCGACCACGCGTTTGCGCAGATCGGAGAGGCTGGCCAGGCAGAGCTTTTTGGCGTTGGTGGGTTTCATGACCTCAAGTAGATTTAACGCTCGCTAGTCGGACATATTATGGCCAGATTAATATAGGGAAACGCCCGCATACGGCCGCTCTCTTAAAAACCCCAGTCGCTGCAAACCACATAATGGCAATCGATTGCGCGAATGCTCCAGGTCTGCCTGTATAGTTTCTGTGGAATTGGGGATGAAATCCTAGCTAACATTCATTCCTGTAAATATACGGAGAAGACGAGTAGGTGCGCTCTTCCGAAGATGCCTTTCTGGAGCAGCTCCAACCGCAGTGGGAGCGCCTTCATGCGGTTGCGCACCGTTATGCCCGTACCTCTCAGGATAGTCAGGATTTAGTCCAAGAGACCTTGCTTCGCGGCTGGCGGAATTTCTCTTCCAGCGGGGGACAGCCCCACCAGCCTGCGTGGCTCTTCGTGATCATGCGTAACGTGGCCTTCGAATGGAATCGCGAGGCCGCTTCAAAACTTCGCCTCAAGATTGTTCCAAACGCGGAGTTGACGGAATTACTGGCGCCAGATCTTGGGGACCCCTTCGAAAGTATTCCTTCAATGAGCGCAGAGCGGTTCCGCGAATCGCTCGACGGAAATTTGGCTGCAGCCTTTGACACCTTGGAGGATGCCTCTCGCGAAGTGCTCGTGCTTTCAGTGGCCGGCGGCTTGAGCTACCGCGAGATCGCCGAGGTACTCGATTGTCCCATCGGGACGGTGATGTCACGGATTGCGCGCGCGCGCCGTGCTCTCCGTGAGCGGTTGGCGCAGAGCGTGGGTTCGGGGCGCATTTTGCGGGGGTTTCGACCATGACTTGCCGCGAGATCAGGGAATACCTGTTCGCCTTCCTGGACAACGAGTTGGACACTTCGCTCAGCATAGAGGTCCAACGCCATCTGGAACGCTGTTGCGACTGCGCCCGTGAAGCTGAAATCGAACACGTGGTGCGAAAACAATTGGGGCGCGATCTGTTGGGCCAAGGGCAGTTTCCCGCCATCAATAAAACGCAACTTGTGCGGAGCCTTTCAGATAAGTCAACTGAGTCTGGGGAGTCCAAACGGTCGCCGCGCATTTGGCTAGGTATTGCTGCTGCGATGCTACTACTCGCCTCAGCAGCGGCGAGGTTCACGTACTTGCCACGGGGTCACAATGGATCCGCGTTGGCAGATATGCTTATCGACGATTTCAACCGAGTGCTCGCGGAAGATTCTCCCGTACAGGTAGCGTCGAACGACGCGAACGAAGTATCGACATGGCTTAAATCGAAGACGAATATTGAAGTCGAGGTCCCGCGCATGTACGGACCAAACTACAAACTGGTGGGCGCTCGCAAGTGCATTATTTCCGGGAGACCCGCGGCATTGGCGCTTTACGAACTGGAAGGTTTCCCTGCTTCTATGGTGGCTATGCCTGCAGCAGAGGGCGATCTTGATGGGATGCAGTCCTCCGATGCCGGCCACAGCGTGGACCATTGCAAAGGTCATACAGTCGTCGCGAGGAAGCTTGGCGACATGATGTATTTTGCAGTGGGCCGTTTGAGCGAAGCCGAACTGCTGCTTCTGATACCTGACAACCAAGAGACAGGAGACATGAGACCCGCGCCGCCGAACTAAGCGTGGGACCAGTTTCCTTGATAGGTTGCTGTGTCTAACTGGGCGCGCGTGCAAGCGTAGCGCCACTGGGGGATGTTTTATGTGGCTTGTCCGCGCAGCATTGCGAAATCCGTACTTGATCATCGTGGTTGCACTCGGCGTTTCCCT
Organism: Planctomycetota bacterium; assembly: GCA_015075375.1. Classification (GTDB taxonomy): domain Bacteria; phylum Planctomycetota; class SZUA-567; order H5-PLA8; family H5-PLA8; genus H5-PLA8. The sequence continues at coordinate 45,102 of JABTUM010000001.1, forward strand.
TATTGGCGTTGTTTCGGTCATGCACATTCCAACGGACATCCTGCCCATTTTCAAGACACCGGCGGTCCAGATTCTGACGTTCTATCCCGGTATGCCTGGCGAGATCATGGAGAAAGACATCACCAGCCGCCTGGAGCGCTGGACGGGGCAGGCAAACGGCATCGCGCGGCAGGAATCCAAGAGCATGGTCGGCGTTTCGGTAGTGAAAGACTTTTTCCGCGAAGACATTGACGTTAACACCGCGTTGTCGCAGGTGACTTCCTTGGCCATGAGCGATCTGTATTACCTACCGCCTGGAACTGTCCCGCCCATGGTGATGCCTTTCGATCCGACGGCGAGCATCCCGCTTTGCCTGCTGACCGTCTACAGTGACAAGCACGACGAGAAGAAACTCTACGATGTGGCCTACTTCGATTTGCGGAACCGGTTGCAGGGCGTCACGGGCGTCATCGCACCGGCCGTTTACGGCGGCAAGCTGCGCCGAATCTATACCTATGTGGATCGCGAGAAACTCCAGGCGCGCAACCTCTCGCCGATGGACGTGGTGCAGGCCGTTCAGCGCTACAACACGATGATCCCTACGGGCAGCGCCAAATTCGGCGAATTGGAATACCAGATCAATGCGAACGGCATGGTCGACAAGGTCAGCGAACTCGACGAGATTCCGGTAAAGATCGACGGCCCGGCATCGGTCTTCGTCAAGGACGTGGCGCAGGCGAAGGACTCCGCCGCCATCCAGACCAACATCGTCCGGGTTAACGGCCGGCGCCAAGTGTACATCCCCATCTACCGGCAGCCGGGCGCCAATACGATCCAGATCATCGAAGGACTCCGAAGCGTCTTGAACGACATCCGCGTCCGGCTCGAACCGGGGATCAACCTCGACGTGACCTTCGACCAGTCCGTATATGTCCGGGAATCCATCACGAACCTTGAGCACGAAGCCTTGATCGGCGGCGCCCTGGCCATCCTGATGATCCTGGTATTCTTGGGCAGCTTTCGTTCAACCTTGATTATCGCGCTGGCGATCCCGCTTTCGGTAATGGCGGCATTCATCGGCCTTTACTTTAGCGGCAACAGCCTGAACGTGATGACGCTTGGCGGTCTAGCGCTCGTCATGGGTCGCCTCGTGGACGATGCCATCGTCGTATTGGAAAACACCCACCGGCACCTGCTTATGGGCAAAGCGCCTGCCCAGGCGGCGCTCGATGCGGCCGGTGAAGTCGCGATGCCCGTCCTAGTCGCGACCTTGACTACGGCCATCGTCTTCTTCCCCATCGTCTTTCTTACTGGGATGGGCAAATTCCTATTCACACCGCTGGCCTTGTCGGTCACGTTTGCCATTGCCGCGTCGTATCTGGTCGCGCTGACACTCATACCGATCTGCTGCGCAAAATTCCTTCGTTCGCACTTGCCCGACCGAAAGCACGCCGGTGGACCGCCCAAATTGTTCATCGAGCGGGTCTTAGGCGGCTTGGTCGTCATGTTTGGTGCGGTTGCGGGCTGGGCGCTGCGCAATCGCCTGATCGTTCTCGGTGGCACTCTGGCGCTTTTCCTTGCCTCACTCACCCTCTATCCACGCCTGGGCCGCGAACTCTTTCCAACGGTCGATGCGGGACAGTTTACGGTTCGCGTCCGCGCACCCTCGGGCACTCGTCTGGAAGAAACGGAGAAGCTAATTGCGCGGGTTGAGAAGACGGTTCAAGAGGTCATTCCGAAGGAAGACCTTTCGATCGCGATCTCCAACATCGGAGTCCTTCTGGACTGGCCCGCCGCGTACACGCCCAATTCCGGCCCGATGGACGCGTTCGTACTTGTGCAACTTAATAAAGACCACACGCGCGGCACGATGGATTACGTGTCGGACTTGCGCAAGAAGTTGAACGAGGCTTATCCAGGGATCGAATTCGCCTTCGAGACCGGCGGGATGCTGACCGCGGCACTGAACTTCGGGCTCCCCAGCCCAATCAACATCCAGGTCGAAGGCAACAAGCTGGAGGCCGCCGCAAAACTGGCCCAACGGATCAAGCGGATCTGCGAGCGGGTTCCTGGCGCCGTGGACGTGCGCATCCAACAGAAGTTGGACTCACCCCAGATCGCCGTGGACGTGGACCGCAAGCGCGCCGCGTATCTGGGCCTGAACCAGCAGGACGTGGTCAAGAACGTCGTAACGGCTTTCAACAGTTCGGTGAACTTCAGCCCGTCTTTCTGGATCGACAACCGCAACGGCAACCACTACTTCATCGGGGCGCAGTACCCGGAGAGCGACATCCGTTCCGTTGATACGTTGGAACATATCCCCATCACAGGCTCGAATTCCACGGAGCCCACGCTGTTAAAGAATATCGCTACGTTTCGCCGCACGACGGCCCCGGCCGAGATCAACCACCTCAATATCAACCGCGTCACGGACATCTTCGTGAACGTTCAGGGACGCGACACGGGTTCGGTAGCCGCCGATATCGAACGCGAACTGGACGCGCTACGTGCCGAGATGAAGGACGAGGACGGGAAGGCCGCGCAGACCGGGGCGTCGAAGCCGTGGGAAGGATACCGCATCTACATGCGCGGTGAGGTCTCCAGCATGAAGGAATCGTTCGCCAGCCTGGGCTTCGGTCTCGCGCTGGCGTCCGTCCTGGTCTACCTGCTAATGGTGGCCCAATTTCGGTCCTTCACCGATCCGTTTATCGTCATGTTCGCGGTGCCGCTCGGCCTGATGGGTGTGCTTGCCACGCTCTATTTCACCGGGACCACAATCAACATCCAGTCGTTCATGGGCGTGATCTTCATGGTGGGCATCGCGGTCTCGAACAGCGTCCTGCTCGTCGAGTTCGCCAACCGGCTCCGCGAAGAGCGTGGACTCTCGAAGTTCGAGGCCGCACTGGAGAGCGCAAAGATACGACTCCGTCCGATCCTGATGACTTCTTTGGCGGCTGTGCTGGGCTTGCTCCCAATGGCCATTGGCATGGGCCGCGGCAGCGAGGCCAATATACCGCTCGCTCGCGCTGTCGTAGGCGGTCTCTCCGTCTCCACGCTCTTCGTGCTGATCTTCGTGCCGGTGTTGTACACGCTCCTCAAACGTGATCGCACCCAGCCATCCGAACCAACGCAGGAGACCCGGAATGCATAGGCATGTTCGCTGGATAGCCGTTTTCTTGGCGGTTGCCCTGGCGGTAGCTGGCTTATGGCTGATACCGGTCTCCAACTTGGCCAACGCCGAGTCCAGCAAGGAGTCGTCCGCTCAGCCCAAGCCTGGGACAGAACCTTTGCCGCAAGGCGTGGAAACGGTCAAACCCGAGCGCCGTACCATGTCTCGCACGTTGGATGTCCCCGCCACGCTGGAAGCCGTCGAGCAGGCGGACCTGTACGCCAAGGTGTCGGGTTATGTGGGCCAGGTCAATGTAGACATCGGTGACCGCGTAAAGGCCAGCCAGGTACTCGCTACACTGGATATCCCGGAGATGTCCAAGGACCTTGACGAAGCGAAGGCTCAGCAGGCCACCAAGCTGGCCTATCTCAAGGCGGCAGAAACGGCCGGCATGAAAGCGGCCGAGGCGGCTTTGGATCAGGCCAAACGCAAATTGGACGTTACGCGCCGTGAACTGGAGCGCAAGCAGAGTGATCTGGCGCTCAGCGAGATCACCTTCAAACGCAAGGAGATCCTGTACAAAGAAAAGGCGGTCACCGATCAGGAACTCGACGAGACGAAGAGCCGTCTGGCCGTCTCACAGGCCGACGTTCGCATCATGGAAGCGCGCGTCGCCGCCGCGGAGGCCGACGTGCAGGGGGCGGAGGCCGCGAAGGTTCAAGCGGCGGCTCAGGTGGATATCGCAAAGTCCCAGTCAGATCTGGCGGCGGCCCAGGTGGCTAAAGTTCAGGCGCTGCTTGGATACGCGCAGATCGTCGCGCCGTTCGATGGCGTCATCATCCGTCGAATGGTAGATCGAGGCGCGCTGGTGCAAGCCGCGACCTCAAGCCGGACCAATCTACTCTTTACGATTCAGCGCATCGACACGATTCGCATCTTTCTTGAAGCGCCCGAAGTCGATGTGCCGTTCATATCCATCAAGCAGTCGGCGAAAGTAAGCGTGTATGGGCTTGGCGGCATCGCGGTAGACGGCACGGTTCAACGGACTGCATCATCCTTAAACCCCGCTACGCGTACCATGCGGGTCGAGATCGACCTCCCCAACCCCGACGGCAAACTGCTGCATGGGATGTACGCCAAGGTGGTCCTGGACATCGACAAGCACGCCAACGTACTCACGCTTCCCGCCGCCGCGCTTCTTACGGAAGGCGCGGAGAAGTTTGTTTACACGGTCAAGGATGGCCGTGCGGTACGAACGCCCGTAAAGACCGGCTTGGACGACGGTATTCGGATCGAGATCAAGGAAGGCATCGGAGACGAAGATCAGGTGATTGTCACGGGAAAGGGCCTGGTCTCCGACGGCGTTCCGGTGAAGGCGTCCTTGAAGGAAAAGTAGCCAGCAAGCGGAAGTTGGGGGGATCTGTGATGCGCGTCGGCCTGCTCTTGCTAATCATCTGGCCTCTTACGGGATGCGGTGGGTCGCGCATGGAATTGCCCATCGTTACGTATCCCTATCTCGCTCCTGACCAGATAGTCACGGAATCCGAAGCAGTTGAAATGGACCCATCCAAGATTCAGCCGATGTACAAAGAACGGCTCGCCGTAAATATGGCGACTGTGGTCAAGGTGGCCCTTGCGAAGAACCTCGATATCCAATTGGCGCAGCAGCGCGTGGAAGCGTATCGAGGTCGCGTCGAGAGCAGTTGGGGCGCCATCTTTCCCAGTATTTCCCCTACCGCATCCTTAGAAGGCGTAGACGGAACGGTTCGCGCAACTCCTGGTAATCTTACTTCGGTTGCGTTCCGTACTTTCCAACCCTTCGCGTTCGTTCAATGGGTCCTAAATCCAGGTAAGGTTTATTATGACATTGTGGCGGCCCGAAAACGGCTCCTCTCGACGCAATACGAAGAGCGCGCAGTGGTTATGCAAACTCTTGAAGCGGCAGTACGTCAATATTACGACCTTGCCTTGGCCCAAGCGAAGGTTTCGGCTGCCTTTAAGGCGCTAACCGAGTCCACAGAACTTCTTCGCATCGCGCAGTCCCGCGTAAAGACGGGTGCCGGGTTGGCCGCCGACGAGTCGCGCGCCAAAGCCGAGGTCGCCAGTCGGCAGCAGGATTTGATCCTCGCCTTGAAGTCGTTTTACGACGCGTCCGTCGCGCTTTCGGTCACCTTGAATCTCGACTCAACCGTCACACTGATTCCCAGCGTCGATCGGATTCCTAAAATTACGCTGGTACGGGACGACGTCGAGATCAATGAGCTTCTGGCTCTGGCCGTGGAGCATCGCGACGACCTGAAAAGCGTGCGCACCCTGATCGAAGCGGTGGCAGCCGATAAAAAATCAACGTTCTGGGGCAGCGCAGGACCTCAATTCCAGATCGGCTATCAGGGTGGCGGCATTTCCGGGCAAGCGCAAAACGTCGGAAGCCCTCCCCGTGAGCAGAAATTCGGCATGTCCGACCTGCAACGCTTCACCGCGTCCGCAATGTGGAAATTGGGCGTTTCAACCTTTGGAGAGATCAAGACATCTAGGGCGGTTGAGAAGAAAGCTTACCTTCAGGCGAATCGCAAATTTGCGGCAGTCCGCGCCGACGTAGTTCGAGCGGCTCAGGATATCAGGGCACAAAATGAGGTGATTGAAAGAGCACATCAACAGGTTATAGCCGCCGAGGAGGCGTTGCGGATCACCAAAGTCAATTTGGTAGTTGGAACGATGACTATTCTGGACGTCCTACATGCCGAGAATGTCTCGGCCCATGCACGTTTGCGTTACAGCGAGACCGTGGTGCGTTACAATCAAGCACAGGTCATGATTCTTGCAGCGGTTGGATTGCTCAGCGAGAAATCTCTCTATCTGGAACCAGTCGCAAATATAAAAGAAATCGATGGTGACGTGCCATAGAAGATAAGGGTGTATGTCGTCAGTGAGTGTGTGAGAGTGAAGTAGGAGGCCTGCAGTTGATTTTCGGGCCTGCGTTCTTTCTTTTTCGTTTCCGAATGGTTTTTATTTTGAGCGCTTTTCTGCGCGCTAAAATCTCATCCCCGCAGTTTGCTCAGATTCACCAGGCCGACCTCCGGTTTAGGAAACCGGGAATTGAAGGTTATAACTCTCGAATTGATTTAGTTTTATGGGAACGGTCGAAAACTTTGGCGGTTACTTGGCGGAAGGGATTGCACGCATCTGCACTGCTTTGCACTCAAACCCCAAAATACCTCTGCACTGATTTGCACGGAATCCTAATACGGTCGTCAGCCCGGTCATACCCTTTGCGTTTGCCCATCCAATCGGTCCAGCTAGGCTAATCCTCTGTTCTCCGGGGAGCAAAAACTCTCGCATCTCCTGGTAAGTCAACGCTTTCAATGGAATTTCAATCATGCCCACAAAGATCCTTCATCCACTCCTCTTTCTCATCGCCAAGGCCACGCACGCCAAGCTCGCGCGCTACATCGAATACCTAAAAGCCGAGAACGAAACCTTACGTGCGCACCTTCCCACTCAGATCCGAACCACACCCGAAGAACGAACCGGCTTGGTCAAGCTAGGCAAGCGCCTCGGCACCGACCTTAAGAACCTGATTACCATCGTCAACTACACGACCTTCCTCTCCTGGGTCCGGAAGGCGAAGAACAAGAACGCTTCCTCCAACCCCATGGGACGCCCCAGGAAGCCCGACGAAGTTCGGGCTCTGGTGCTTCGCCTGGCCATCGAGAATCACTGGGGCTCCAAGCGCATCCACGGCGAACTCCTCAAGATGGGCATCACCGACGTGTGCCACACTACCGTGCGCAACATCCTCAAGGAGAAGGGCCTGGAACCCAAACCACGGCGAGGGCTCGGCCCCTGGGACGAGTTCCTCAAGCGTCACGCCGAAACCCTGTGGGCTTGCGACTTCGTCTCCAAGAAGATCTGGACCGACCGCGGCTATGTTGACTGCTTCGTGCTCTTCGTCATCCACATTGCCTGCCGGCGTGTGCACGTCGTCGGCGTGACCGTGGACCCCAACCGGGATTGGCTGGCTCAACAGGCTCGCAACATCTGCATGCACTTCGATGACCAGCCCGTAAAACCCACATGCCTGCTCCACGACAGCGACGGAAAGTTCACGCCGCTGTTCAGGGAGATCCTGCAGTCGAGCGAACACATCGCCAAGAAGCTGCCCCCTCGTTCGCCCAACTTGAATGCTTACGCTGAACGCTGGGTGCAGTCGCTGCGTCGGGAATGCATTGACCACTTCATGGTCTTTGACGAAGACCACCTGCGGCATCTGTGCCACGAGTACGAGGACTGGTACAACACCGTTCGGCCGCACCAGTCCTTGGGTAACCTTCCCATCGGCGCCAAGCCGCCCGATCCCGTTCAAGAACCCTTCCGAGCCGCGGAAGTGAAGTGCGCGACACGGCTGGGCGGGCTCTTGCGGCACTACTACGTGGACGCCGCCTGACTTCACCGTCTTATTTCGTTCACGGCCTAGGTTGTCAAAGATCACGAACCACGGCTGAAACTCTGTCCGCACAGCCCGCATCGGGATGAAACCACTACTCCATCCAAACGCAATGCACTAATTCAGTCCACTTCTCCTACCCGTTCGCGTTCGTCTCGGCTACTCTACTTTTTCTTCGACGGCCCCTTCACTTTCAGTTCGGCCATGCGATGAGTTTTTGCGTAGGACGCGCCCCAATCCGAAGAACGTCGAGCGCCTTGCCGAGATCTTTCGACGCCCATTCGGCAACGGGCGGGCCTGAAACTACGACCGGAGCGCGGGAATCCAGACCCGGCCTGCACCGTCAGCGGAAAGTTACGACGCCAATTCGGGAATGCCGGCTCGAAGATGCGTTATCGAAAGGGCTTGGTTTGCGATGCCAGTTCGGGAATCCGCCCCGTGAAGCGCCACGAAAACTTCTGGCAATTCGGTAAAACACCCCAGCGAATACCGAACATCCACGACAAACTAATTCGGTAAGAAATTCGACCATAATTTAGTCCGGTACACCTCCGCCCAGGGCACTCCGGTTGAGCAGGGAACTTGTGCCTCTGCCCCAACGTATGAAATCATTCCATACCCAAGCCAAAATCTCCATGCATGAACAATCTCATGAAATAAAAGTACATCAAAATCCTCTTCACGGAACTCCACGGGGATCCAAATCGTAGAGCCTTTGGTACCTGAACCGCGTTTCCACTCTTTTTTGGTTTCGTCATAGGTTGCCTGCCCTTGGGTTGGGGCAGTCGTTTTAGGCTCCGGGGCCTGAAGCTTATCATCATCAGTTTCGGGCTGCTTTATTGTTGTCGTCTCCTCAGCAGCCTCCAACTGCTCAAGTATTTTCTTAACCTTCGGGTCTGCATTCTTTAGTCGCTTGATCGCTTCTGCAACATTAACCTTAAAACCATCTGAACCTTCCACCTTTATGGGATCGCCATATGGATCTGTGTAAACTATGGGCATTGCAAATTGATACTGATAGAAGCTCGGATCTAAATACTCGTTCAGCCACCTCCCCACAAACCGTCCCAACCCCGTATCAAAGAAGCGATTCTTGAAATACATCAACCCCGTCTCGGCATCCAACCGCTGGCCCGTGTAGAACCACGGATTCCCGATCGCCGAAGCAGACCCAACAACATCATCCCCGGTAAACCACGTCGCGTCCGTCCCCGCCCCCGTGATGATGGTCGGCTTGCCGTACGCGTCGTAACTCTTCACAGCCTCGACGATGTTGCCCGAGGCGTTCGTGATGGCGTGGACGGAGTAGAGGTGGTTCGAGTGGTAGTAATACTTGGTCCCGGCGGCGTTACGCATCATCAGGACTTCGTCGAGATAGGTCCCTTTTACACCGGTACCTCCCGGAAAAGTGGACGTGGCATCTTCCGCAGGGGTGTGTCGGGGATGGGCCAGCGCGACCATGGCGGCATCTTAGCGCGGCGGAACGCTACCGCCAAGGGGCGGCCCTGGATCGTGCTCCCGTTCCGAAGCCGGGCTTCTTTGCCTGCCATTCAATCTACGAGGCGCTGGCTGATGCCTCGGTGGGATGGTCTCCCACGAACGCGCCGGCCTTCGCTGGTCGCGCTTTCGCATGATTCATTTCTGCGGCTCGTCGGGCTCTTCGGGAGGCTTAACAGGCTCCTGGACCGCTTCAGCCGGTACAACCGGTACACCTGCAGTTATCGCGGAATTCCGCCTACCTAAAAACCCTGATATTCGCTCAGATATGTATCCCATACCAAGAATAAAGAAAACCGAAATCCCAATATCTACTGCAAGCGCGCCACTCATTACCTCCATTTCGTCTTCTGACCACGAAACTACCATTGCACTAGATGCTGCTTTAAATGGGTCAATTCCATCGGTCATTTCATGTCGAACTCTATATAAAAAGATGCACGGCCATCCTTTTCCTTCAATTCGAATCATCCTCTCCCTATCGCATTGAATGACTCTATATATCGTATTAGCCCCCAAGCTTAAACCCATAGAGATAGTTACAATACAGCAAGTAAGTAGGCTGTATTGGCCAAATTTTCTTTTGAAAGGCTTCGCCGTCACGCAGTTCTTCGCCCCAAAACCACAACACGTATATTGACGAATTATCGAAGGCTCGGCACTACTTCCGTGGCTCTCTGGGCAACGCCTCTTGGGGTTGAAGTATTCCATGCGAACAGTAGTCATCATCAAGGCTAAATTGACCGGGCCCACTTTCGCTCAAATTGTTATAAGTAGCAGAGCCGCTCGGATTTGGAGCCTTGCCTCCAAGGGGTGGATATTCCCGCTTTTCCTCCGGCCCCCCTTTTGTTGTATCGTGACCTTCGCTCAAAATCTGATACCACTTTTCCGCTGCTTTTCTCACTGCCTCCGAAACTTTTTTCTTGCATTCCTTTTCATTTAAATCACATGGCTTATCTGCCTCAAAGCCATTTAAGATTGGAAGCAATTCAGTCGTAATTCTAGATATGTAATTCTGAACGTGTCTCTGCTCATGGCCATAAATGCCACTTACACTATCCTTGCCCTTAAAAGCATCGGAAATGCGAATTGCAACATCGAGGGTCGCTTTACACTCGACCTTCAGGTATCTTACATTATTCCGAATCACTCCTGTCCTTGGGTCTACATCTCTCGAATAGTCGCACTTTTCAGGACATCCCTTACAGCAGCAAACAATATCTAGCCTCGCGAACGTTCTGCCTTTCGGTATTGAGGCCCCAAGAATATTGTTCACTTTAATCGCAGGTAAATCCGCAAATTGCCAATCCATATTTTCAATGGTTTGCTTGCCATCATCTCCTTTTGAAAGCCCAGTAACTTCAAATGTCGAGAGCCCAACGCCATCAACCAGCCGAATAGGCATACTAAGAAGACTTTCAAAAAGATTAACCGATCCACCCCTAAACCCAATCGGATCCCTTGAAATAAACCGCCCCAACTCCGCCGAGTAGTACCTATTCTTGTAATACATCAACCCCGTCTCGGCATCCAGCCGCTGTCCCGTATAGAACCACGGGTTGCCCAAGGCCGAAACCGAAGCCGTCACATCGTCCGTGGTAAACCACGTCGCGTCCGTGCCCGCCCCCGTGATGATGGTCGGCTTGCCGTACGCGTCATAGCTCTTGACGGCCTCGACGATGTTCCCGGACGCGTTCGTGATCGCGTGGACGGAGTAGAGGTGGTTGGAATGGTAATAGTACTTCGTGCCGGCGGCGTTACGCATCATCAGGACTTCGTCGAGATAGGTCCCGAACACGAAAAGCCGATCCGGCGCACTCACAGCCGCGCCGTTGTCGTATTCCGAAATGCACCGCCAGCCGTCATAGATAAAGACCGTTGAATTTCCGTCGAAGGTCTTCTTCACGCGCCGGCGGAATGCATCGTAAACGTATTCGGCCGTGTCCGCGCCGACGGTGGCCGACTCCATCAGGTTCTCGAAATCCCACGTGTACGTCTGCCCGTTCGAGTTCGTCGTCAGGTTGCCCTTCAAGTCGTAGCTCAGCGAATTCGCGTTGACCGCCGTCAGTTCGTGGACGTCGTTGTGCGTGCGCGTCTCGACGCTCGCGCCGTTCGTGAACTGGTCCCAGTCGCCGACGAGGCTCAACTGCCAAGCCTGGTTAGGGCCGCTGCCCGAGCGCTGGAAGTCCACCAAGCGGTCTTCGTCGTCGTAATCGTACGCCTGGTTATCGGTCGTGTTGTGCCCGACGCCCTGGGTCAGGGGATTCTTGTTCGCGTCATACGTGTAGGTAAAGTTCGTCACGTTGGGCGTGTTGATCGAGGTCAGGCGGTCATCCGTGCGGTACTGCCGCGTTTCGACCTTTGAGTTTCCGAACGTGAGTGTCGTGCGGCGCATCCCGATGTCGTACACAAAAGTCCCGACGTTGACGGCGTCGTACTTCACGTTGGAAAGCTGATCGCGCGTCGTGAACGTCTGCGCGACGACTTTTCCATTCGGGTACGTGATGGACGTGCGCCGGTCGGCGGCATCATAAGCGCTCGTGGTCGTGTAGGCGGTCGCATCCACGGTCAGCTTCTCGCTCGTCAGGCGGCTCCCGGAATCGTACGTCCGTTCCACCAAGGTATCGTACCGCCCGCAGTTGGCCGCGGTCAACCGGCTGGCTAAGTCATACGTGAAGGTATCCACGGAGGTGTCCGGGTAGGTCCGAGTCGTCAGGCGGTCCACGCGGTCGTAGGCGTACTCGGTCAGCTCTTCCTTTTGGTCCAAACGGAAGAGCATGCGCCCGCGCGCATCATAACCGAAGGCGACCCGCTCATTGTTGCTGGGCAGGCTATGGCCGGGGTAGATCTCTTCAACCTTTAGGTTGCGCGGATCGTAACCGAACGTGGTCGTGCTCGATTCGGCGTCGATCAGCGCCGTCAGGTTGGAATTTTCGTCGTACTGCCAGGTCGTGACGCCAGAGTTGCGGTCCGTGCAGCTTGTCTTTCTATCGCGAGCGTCATACGCGCACGTGGTCACCTGGGATTTGGCGTCCGTCGTCTCGACGAGGTTATTGTGGTTGTCGTAAGCGTACTCGGTCACGTCGCCGGTCGCCGCGCCGCCGCCGTCCACGCTCAGCGTGTCCGTGCAGTGGACTTCGCGGTCGCGCGCATCGAAGACACAGTCCATGCCGACGCCGTTGGGATCCCGAATCTTGACGCGGTTGGAGTTCGCGTCGTGGCCGTAGGCCGTCAGCCGATTATCCGGGTCCACCGTCGAAAGCACCCGGCCGATCCCGTCCGTGCGCTGCTTGGTGAGCTTGTTGAGCCCATCGTAAACCTTGGTTTCCAGGACGTTGCCCTGGGAGCCGCCGGTGCCGCTGGCCATCGTGTCGTAGACGATCTTGCGCGTATTCCCGTTCGGATCGATCGTCTTCACCAAGCGCCCGATCCCGTCGAAGACGCGCACGGTCTTGTTGCCCAGGGGATCGGTCTCTTCGACGGCCGAGCCCACGGATCCGGCGCCCAGCGCCAGGTCGGTCAGGTGCGCGGCGTAAGTGGCGTCCAGGCCGGTGGTGTCGGTCAAATCTTCGTCGTAGACCCAGGTCGTGGTCAGGCCGTCCGAGGCGTTCGTCCCGTGCGTCCCGGCGATCGTCGGATCGTTCTTGTCCACGTTCCCCACTTCGATCAGCCAGACGGTACGCGCGACCGGGCGGCGACGCGCGTCGTACTTGGTGGTGACTTCGTTGAGCGTGCTGGATGGATCGTGGTAAATGGCGTCGGCCAGCGTCGGATCCTGCGGGAAGCCGGACCAGTCGGCGACGGTGAACTCGTGGACCACGAGGTTGCGGCTGTCGCGGTTCCCGACGAAGGCCGCGCGCGTATCGGCGCTGCCGGCGTTCGCGTCCGCGTCGGCCTCGGGCTGCGCCTCGACCTTATGGAACCCGCAGCAGCGGCTCCAAAGCGTCGTCCACGTCTCGCCGCGCGCGTCGATGCGGTCCTTGCGGCGTTTGTCGAGCCAGTAGGTGTAGCTCTCCGTGGCCGCTTCCGCGCGCCCGAAGGCTTCGGTCACGCTCTTGAGGAGGTTGCGCCCAGTGTAGGCGTACTTCGTGATGAAGTTCCCGTCCGGCCCGGCCGCGAAGCTCCCGTCGGTCTGCTGCGCGAAGCTGCGCGGCAACTTCACTTCGGTGCGGTTTCCTTGGAGGTCATAGGCATATTCGGTCCGCGCGCCGATTTCCGTCACGTCGAAGGAGGCCGTGCCTACGTTGTAGATGCGCGCCGATTCGACCATGGCGGCCATGCGCCCGCGCGAATCGTACTCGAAGGTGTCCTCGATCCCGCGCCCGTCCACGAGCGTCAAGACTTGGCCCTCGGCATCGTAGGTGCGGTCTTCGATCACGAACTTCGCGTTATTCGAAAAATCGCGCGCGAGCGTGGTTACGGTCGTACTTGACCCGCTGGGCGTGGTTTCGTTGACGGTGCGCAGCAGGTACGGATCGCTCGCGGCATAGACGTAATGCGTGCGGCGGCCATAGGGGTCGGAGACGCGGGTCACTTCATTCTTCGTGAAGGTCGTGGTGGTTGTCAGCAGCTTCGCCGCGCCGCCGGTCCCGGAGCGGTTGGGCTGGACGTGCTCCTTGATCACGCGATTGCGGTAATCGTACTCGTAGCTGCTAGCGTTTCCGCGATCGGTGCAGTTCTCGCGCAGGCCCGAGCCGTAGCGGTAGGTGCAACTGAAGACCGCCTCGATGGCCGGGACGTTCGCGGCCGAAACGCGCTCGATCTGCCGCCCCGAGGCGTCAAAAGCGTACTCCGTCGTGTTCCCCTGCCGGTCGGTCTCCTGCACGATCAGATTCGCGTCCGCGCCCGTCCCGTAGGTGAAGATTTCCGTCGTCGCGTCGTTGTAGGTGATCGTCGTCACGCGGTTACGTTCATCGAAGGCGTACTGCGTCACGCGACCCAGCGCGTCGGTCGCCTGCGTTAGCCGCCCGGCGGCGTCGAAGGAGAAGAGCGTCTCGGCGTGGCCCGAGCCGGTGCTGTCCTCGGCCTCGGTGACTTTGGCCAGGTAATGATTTGAATCGTACTCGAATTCGGTGACGTTCCCGTTCGCGTCGGTGGCTTTCTTAAGCAGGAATTGGTGGGCGTGCCCGGAGGCGAAATACTCCCATTCCCAAGTTGCCGTTTCGGGCGTGGGTTCGGCGGAATCCCCGTCCCAAATTTTCCCCGTGGTTTTCGTGAGCATGTTGCCCAGGGAGTCATACGTGTATTCGGTCACGCGGTTGATGCGGTCGATGTGGCGAGTGACCTGGTTAAAGCCGTTGTACTCAAAAGTCTCGAACGTGGTGTCGGGGTAGGTGATCTTGGTCGGGAATCCAGCCGCGTTGTACAGATAGTCGCGTTGCCGGCCCGTGTTGTCCTTGATGAAGGTGGGCTCGTTTCGATACCAGGCCTGATAGTGGTTCGTGCTCGGGAAATTCAGGAACGTGAAGGTGGATTCGAGGGATTTGGTCACGCTGGCGTACGTGACGGGGTTCACGCCATCTACCGTGAAGGACCAACTTGTGGCGTACTTCGTTTCAGCGCCCAAGTACACGTGTTTCATCAGGCCATTGCCTTCGAAAATACAAGCGCGTGTGTACTCCGGGTCAGGAATGTTCAGGTAGGAAACTTCTCCCTCGCCATTGACGATCATTCGAACCAGCGAAGCTGACTGCGGGAAAATGTCGTCGGGTACGGTCGAATCGTAGGTCGTGTAATTGCTCGTGAGGTACGCTTTGACCTTCCGGTCCATGGGCGGCGCGGCGGCGTCGAAATACTGGACCACCGTGCAGTTCGAAACAGAATCGAACGAGCGATCAATCGTCGTGGCGGTGCCGTCCGGATGGGCCACATCCGAGAGGTAGCCGTCCGTGTAATCGTACGCTAGGGTTTCCCCGTTGGGTACATCGACGGCGCTGACCACCCAACGCCCGGAGACCTGCGCGGCGTGGTAACTAAAGGTAGCCACCGCCCCGTAAGCGTCCGTCACGGTATCGATCTGCCACAAGCGCTGCTCGGAGCCCATGAGGTCGTCGCCGAGCTGGTACTTGTAGGCAACGGTGAGGCCGTACCCGGTGCGGTCTTCCACTTTGGTCAACCGCCCGAAGCGCGTGCCGTTGACGCTGATGACCTGGAAATGCAGCTTCCGGCCCATCCAGGTGGTCATGACGGCCGTCTTAGCGCTGGCCTGGTCGCTGGTGAGGGCGCCTACCGAGTCATAGAGCCGCACGCCTTCTTTGCCGTTGTTCTTGTACGCCACGTAGACGCCGTCCTTGGTGTCGTTGGGGCTGAACGGATGCACGTACGGGCCGTCCACGAAGCGCTCTTCGTTGAACATATGCGGATCGAAATACTCGATCAGGCATTCGTTGTTGGCCGTGGTGATGAACTGGAGCTTGGCGTCGAAGTTCGAGTACGCGCCGGGGCCAAAGGAGCTTTCCCACGCCAGATCGCGGTAGCGATGAAACCGGACCAGTCCGAATCGCGGCAAGCGCGCGGCCTGTCCGCCCGGCAGCCCTCCCGGACCGCAGCCGCCGCAGCCGTCCGCGCCTTCGGGCGAGTAATAATCCGCGGCGTAATGGATGTGATTGAAAGACAGGTTGTCGATGATGCACTTCTTCGAGTGATGGTCGTCTCGCAACAGGCACTTCAACGTTGGGCTCTCATAGCACTCGGGGTGGGTGCCAGGAACCCAGGTGATTTGTCCGTTCACGAGCATGCAGCATATGCAATCGTAAGGCTTAACGTTCTCGCAGAGTTCGATCGGTACCTTGGCGACCTCCTGCCCGCTCGATTCGGTGATGTGGTTGGAGGGGCTGTGCGTGACTTGTGCCTGGATGCTCGGCGCAAGCCCCGCTACCAAGACCAGCACCCCGAACAGTTTCGCGATCGTCCGCATGGCGTCGTTCTCCCGATATTTCATCCGCAAGCGTTCCAGTTTTCGATTCATTCCGCATCCGGCGCCGGATGAAGCTCCGGGCCTTCGATCTCGACTTTGTATTTCACCTGACCCGAGGCCAGCGGCGAGCCGGCCAGGATGTTCACGTCGCCGGTCGTTCCGGCCGATGCCACAAAGTTGGCGGTGGCAACGCCCTGCTCGTCAGCACGAACGGTGACGCTGTTCAACTTGCTCTCGGCGAAGCTGCCCATGTCCAAGGATGTGAATGAGACCGGTGCGCGCGGCGGGGCTTTAACGGTGAGTTTCGTAGATGCTCCCGGCGCCAGGCGAATAAACCGATCGCCTTCGGCCGTGAGGGCTGGCACCTGCGGGCCGGGTTGCGCAGTCTGAAAGACTCGTCCGGGTTCGATGCTGTTCAGGTAGCGCTCGGGCTCGCGCTCGAACGCCTGCGCGTCGAAAGGCTGGGGCGGCAGCAAGATGGACACTTTGCTGCCGGCGTTCCCTGACTTGAAAGCCTCGGCCACCGAGCGGGCCTGAGGGCTGGCATCGGCTTTGACGGCCGTCAGCCGCGGGCGCTGAGCATCGTCAACCGACTTCGCGGGTTCGGTAGGAGCCTCGGATGACGGATCGTCGGCAGGGACGGATGTTTCACGGTCCTGCTTGAGAGAAGGCTGGCCCGGATTACTTCCTACGTCCAAGGTCCCTGGCGTACCGCGCGAGCGCAACGCCCAAAAGCCGCCCAGGACAGCGGCCACCAGCAGCAGAACGATCGCCCAATTGCGTGCCGGCAAGCGAGGACTCCCTATAGGCTCAGGCAGCGACCACCCGAGCGCAGCACATCCAAGCGCGTACTTTTAGGTTATACGGATGTTGTAGGCTTAGCGTTTACCTTCAAAAACGGCATCGTCAACGCAAGGAAGCAAGGATTTGAGGAAAATTCTCGGTCAAGAATTCCCACCCCTGTTTCAGGCACCTGTGGAAGGAACGCTCGTCTTGGCGCAATCGCCGTGGCTAAGCGCCGGCCCAGGCGCTCTATACGCCATACACGCATTGCGCCATATAGCATTTGCCCCTGAATTGCACAACGTAACCGTCAAGTACGTTTTGCGTTTCACCCTAAACGTCAATTACGTTTAATTTTTGAAACAAATGAAACGTACGCAACACCCGAAACGTATTTCTTAACCTGGAACCAACTTGCAATCGTCCGGCCCCAGACGCTATCCTGCACTCGCTACCTTATAGAGGGGCGGCCTGAAGGCAGGCGCCTTCGGCACGCCAGGAACTTCGCGCAAACGTATTGCGTATCCTGCTACGGGAGCACGCCTTGGGCGACTTGGACCGTATCGGAATTGTGCTGGGCCGCCGTCGTCTGGCTGGAGTGCGCCTCGAAGGCGCTCGCACAGTACGCAGCGCCGAAGTTCCGATTCTAAAGGTGGACTCTGCTTCCCAGGCCCTTACTTCGCTTTTAGCAGAACTAGGTGCGGCCGAAACTTCATCCCCGCCGGAGATCTTCCTCGCGCTCTCGCCGGCGTACTGTGCATGCGCCGATCGTGTCGCGACTCCTGCGCGCGGCGTGTCGCCGGAGGCAGTGGCCGGTTCGATGGCCGAGGGCCTCTCAGCCGGTGAGACCCTGGAAGAATTGTCGGTAGCGCACGCGGCGCTCGGACCGCAGATCGAGCTGATCGCAGCTCGAACGGCCGACTTGCGCGAATGGATTACCGCGATCGAGACCGCCTACCCCGGCGTGCGCTGGCGGGTGGTGACGAGTTTGCCGTCGCTGGTCGCGCGGTGGCCGAACGGATCAGAGTCCGACGCCAAGGCCTTCTGGGGCGGCGGCGATGGCGTGATCGTGAAAGGCGCAGACGCGCAGGCCGAAACCTGGCGGGCGTTTCCGGTGGCCGATGGCGACGAGGCCGCGACCCGGCACGTCACGAGGACGGCCGGCTCAAGCTCGCCGATCTCCAACTTAGGCCAGCACGAGACGCTCACACCGCTTCAGGCCGCCGCGCATGCGCTCACTCAGCTCAATGCCGACGAATTGCCCAACTTGGCCGTGACGTTGGGCAAAACCCAAGGCGCCTTGAGACGGCGCGTTTCGAAGTCCCTTTCCTGGGCCGTCGCCGGAGCGGCGCTGCTGCTTTTCTCCGCCGGCATCCTGTGCGAACAGCGCCGCCGCGCGTACGAAGACGCGCTGCTTGAAGTCGACCGCGCCGAACAGCGGCTCTGGGCTTCGGCGCAGCCCGACGCGAAGGCCCGCGATGGCCGCTTAGCCACAGTCCTGTTCTCGCGCGTACGCCAGCAGGAGCGCGCGGCGAAAGCCAACGACCTGCCCTCGGCGCTGGCCTTCTGGTCGGAACTGGCCGCGCAGATGCCGCATCCCAACAAGCTGGGCTTGAGCGTCGAGTCGGTCAGCTTGAGCCGCCACGAAGGACGTCTGGTGGGCCAAGTCCAGGCCGCGCCCGACGATCCGCTCAAGCATGCCGCGGCGCTGGAAGCGGCCTTGAACCAGGCCCCGCATTTGACCGCGCGCGGGGAGTTCGAAACACGCAGCGAGGCCGTGAGCGTGCGGCTGCGTCTGGATTACCGTCCGCCGCAAGCCGAGGCCGCTACTGCGAGCGAGGATGCGCCATGAAGCGTTCGCGCGCGGCTGTGCTCGCCGCCTCGGTCGTCCTGACGCTGTCCGCGGCCTGGGCGTTGGATCGTTATGGGGCATTGAGCGCCGAAAAGGAACGCTTCGAAGCGCGGGTGCAGGAACTGGGCACCGCCCGCAAGTTGCTCACGCTGTACCCGCAAGCGCTCTCTGGCGGCGGCGCGCGGCTCGATCCGCCAGCTTTGAAGTCGCTGGTGCAGCAACGCGGCGCCAAGCACGGCATCGCGCTCGTGTATCTGACCGAAAGCGACAAGGAGGCAGGCAAGGGCCTGCGCGAGCGCCAGGTAGTCGCGCGAGGCGTAGGAGTTCCGCACACGAAGTGGGTCGCCTTCCTGGCCGAGATCGAGAGCGCGGGAAGCGGAGCCACCTTTAAGGAACTGCGGCTGAAGCCTTCGACGACCGAAAACGGGGTCTACAGCGAGGCCGAGGCGGTCCTGGCGTACCGTTGGCCCCACGAGCCGGCCAAGCAGACCGGAGCGGCGATACCGTGAGCCGCGCCGCGCCCTCCCCTACCCTATGCCTGAGGCCGCGCCGTTCGCGCGGCTTGGTGCTGGTGCTCGTCTTGGGCGCGATGGCGCTATTGACCATCTTGGCCTTCGAGGTCTCCGGACGCGCCAATCGCGATGTTCTGCGCGCGGCGTCCACCGAACGCGAATCGCGCTTTAGAGGCGTCTTTCAATCCGGTCTCGCGTTGGCCACCGGGATCCTGGCCGAACGCCGATCTTCGAAGGAGATCGACGCGTGGAGCGATCGTTGGCAGATCCCCGTCAGCGTCAAGCTCGACGACGAGGCTTCCGTAAGCGTGCGCGTCGCCGACGAGTCGGGAAAACTCCGCCTGCCGGCGCCGGACGCCAAGCCCGAGCAGACCGGACGCGTTCGCAAACAACTCGTGCGTCTCTTCGAACGCTTGGCCAAGGACGATCCCGAACACGCCGAGGACTGGCGGCGCGCGCGGAAGCAACTCTTTCTGCGCTTGGGCTGGAACGAATCGAAGGCGCCGGGCGCTTCGGTGGCGAAACCCGATCCGCTGCCCACCCTAGACGGCCTGCGCGAAGCGGGCTTTACCCTTAACGAAGTCTTCGGAGCATGGCCCGCGGACCGGCTCGCGCCCACGCGGTCGCTGAGCGATTACCTGACGGTATTCGGGGATGGAAAGCTGAACCTCAACACCGCCTCCGAAGAGGTGCTCTATACCCTCGACGAAGAACTGGATGCCGCTCAAGCCCGCTTGATCGCCGCGCATCGCGGTGCGGACGATGCCGAACCCGAGGACCTCCGCCCGTTCCGCCAAGTCAAGGATCTGGAACTGGTGGAAGGGATGGTCGTACGCGGCGAAGTCGAAGGCCGGCCGGTCGTGTTGCGCAATCTCTGCGCCAAGCTCACGCCCTACCTGTCCGTCCAGAGCCGCTGCTTCTCGGTTCGGATTCGCGCCGTGGTGGCCGGGCGTATACGCGAAGCTTGGGCCTTCTTCGAAGCGCCGCCCGTTTCCGAAACGTCCTCCGCGCCGCGTCTGCTGGCATTCGAGGAACTCGAACCATGACGCCGCGCTTCGAACGCCTGCTGGGCACGCTCTGCCAAGCGTTCGCGCTTCTGCTGGCCGCGGCGGGCGCGGTGCTGTTCCTGGCGGCCGTGGCGGCGCCGCCTGCGCCTATCACCGTGGCGCTGGAAGAGACAAGTCCCTCTGTCGGCAGCCAGGACGCGTCCGAGCGCTCTCGCCTGGAAGCCTTCAAGAAGCTCTCCGCGGCGCAACTCACCCAGACGATCGTGCCGAAGGCCAGAGACGCGCATAAGCCGCCCCCTCCGCCGGCGCTCGAAACGCTGATTCGCGTCAAAGGGATCCTCGACTTTGGGAAACCCGACGAGAACGAGGCCTTGGTGGAGGTGATCAAGTCCCAGGAGACCAGTTCGTACCGGGTTGGCCAAACGGTCACGGGCGTGCAGGCCCAAATCCAGAAGATCGACGCGGCCGTCACGTTTCAGTACGCCGGCCAGCGCATCGAACTGCAAGTCCACGACGGGAGTTCAGCCGACGCAAGCGGCCTGGCCACGCCGGAATCCCGGCTGCGCACGGCGGGGATCGAAGAAGAGATTCAAGCGCCGTAGCGGAGCATCCGCATCGGCATTGGGGGAAAGATGATGCGCACGGTACTGGCGCTGGCGGCGGCTTGGGTGCTGCTGGGCGCGTTCCCATCGCCGCTTGCTGCGGCCGAGGAACCCCAGAAGGTCCGGCTCAAGTTCGCCGGGCTGGACCTGGTCACGCTCGCGCGGCAGGTCGAGCGCGTGACCAAGAAAAGCTTTCTCTTCGAGGAAGGACAACTGCGCGCCAAGCGCGTGACGCTCGAAAGCGAGACGCCGATCTCGCCCGACGAGTTCTACCGCGTCTTCCAGGCCGTCCTGCAGATGAACGGGTTCGTGATCGTGCCGGTTGAAGGCGCGGGGATCGCGCTGGAGAAGATCGTCAAGGCCCAGGGCGCGCAAAAGGAACCCGGCGTCCATCCGATCCTGACCACCGGCGACGCCATACCTCAATCCGACCAGCTCATCTCCTTCCTGATCCAGCCCAAGCACGCGACGACCAAGAAGCTCCTGGCCGTCGTCGCCCCGACGCTCTCGCCTGCGGGCACAGTCACTCAAGTACCCAACACCGACCTGATCCTGCTGTGCGACGTGGCCTCCTCGATCAAGCGCGTCGAAAAACTCCTGGGCATCCTCGACGTGCCCGGCGCGGAAGTGATCTCGGCCGATATCCCGGTCGTGAACCTGCCGGCGTCGAAGGCTCAAGGGACGTTGAAGGAATATCTCACCGCCCGTGAGCGCGCGCGCAGCGGCGAGGCCGGCCCCGATAAGCTCACGATCCTGGTGGACGAGCGCCTGAACCTGCTCCACCTGATCGGGCCCCAGGAAGACGTGACTGTGGCGCGTGAGTTCCTGGCTCGCCTCGACGTGGACGCCCCCGCCGCGCGCCGCACGATCCGCTACTACAAGCTCAAGAACGTGCCTGTGTTGGATATTGTCGGTTACGTGGGGCAGCTTCTCGGACTGGCGCTGGCCAAGGACGGCCAGGCCGCGGCCGTGCCTACGCCCACCGGTCTGCCTGAAGTGTCGCCTCCGCCTCCGCTGGCTGCCCCTGTTCCGCCGCCGATCACGCCGCCCGTCAGCGATCCGCCGGTCCTGGCCGATGGCACGCCGCGCCAACCCGAACGCGCACCGCGTTCGCCGCTCGCCGGACAAGCCCTGATCCTGCCTTTCGCCGACATCATTCCCGTGGAAGGGCACAACATGCTGGTCGTGGCCGGCGACGAGCGCGTCCACGAAGAGGTCGAGTCCATCCTCCAGAACCTCGACCAGCGCAAAGGGCAGGTCCTGATCGAGGTCGCCATCGTCCAAGTCAGCGGCGACGACTCGTTGGATTTCGGGGTCGAAGCCTTGAGCCTCAACGACATGAAGAATAAACAGGGCTTGGACGGCGGTACCGGGCACGCGCTTGGCGCACAGGCCGATAACGCCTCGCGCGGCTTCCCGACCGATACCGTGATCAACAAGGTCACTGGGGCGGCGATCCGCTACTTCAAGGGCGATTCGCTCCAGATCCTCCTCACCGCCCTGGCCACCAAGTCCAACGTCTCCATCGCCAGCCAGCCGCTCTTGCTCGTCAACGATAACGAGCAAGCCTCGTTTACGACCAAGGTCAGCGAACCGACGGTCACGACTTCCCAGGGCACCGCGACGACGAACACTTCGTTCGCGGGCTTCGCCGAAGCGACGACTTCGCTCCAGATCACCCCGCACATCTCGCCCGACGGCTACCTGAACTTGGAGATCACGCAGACCTTCGAAGAGTTCCAGGGGCGCTCGACGGGGAACGGCATCCCGCCGCCGAAAGTTTCCAACGACGCGACGACGCGGGTCACGATCCCCGACCGGAACACCATCGTGATCGGCGGTTTCATGCGCGACGCCTTTACCGATACGCGCAGCGGCGTGCCGGGCCTGATGCACATCCCCGGCCTGGGTAAAATCTTCTCGCGGACCACCAAGCAGAAGACTGCCAGCCGGCTGTACCTGTTCGTGCGCCCTAAGATTCTTTCGGCGCCGGACTTCCGCGATCTGAAGAAGGAATCGGAACTCAAGAAAGACGACGTGGAGCGGCTGACCCGACGTTCCTCGATCAAGAAGGAAGTCCAGGAACGCATGGGCGAGTCACAGGTCCCGGCCGAGGAAGTACCGCTGGACGTTCCGGCGCCCCTGCCGCCGCATGGGACCGAACGGGAGTAAACATGGAGCCCCCCGTCCCGGCCGCCGTGGACTTAAGCCGCGCACAGGTACCCGCCGCATTCCTGGAGCGCGTGCCGCTGCGCTTCGCGCGCGAGCATGCGATCGCGGCCATCGGCGTCGTCGAAGGCCCGGGAGAAGTCCTCTACCGTCTCGTCGCCGGCTTCCCGGACCGATTCTGGGCCTTAGACCGCGTTGCCTACAAGCTCGATGCGCCTGTCGAGATCGAGCCGGCCGATCCTGAATCCGTGCGCGCCTTACTGGATCGAGCCTTCCACGCCGACGCGAAGGAAGTGACGGCCATCGCCGACGAACTCTCGGCCACGGCCTCGCCCGAAGGCGAGATCACGCTCACCGAAGACGTGCTCGAACTCGACGACAAGGCCCCGGCGGTCAAGCTCGTCCACGCCATGCTGCTCCAGGCCGTCAAGCAGCGTGCCTCGGATATCCACCTGGAACCCGGCGAAGGCGGGGTGCGCCTGCGTTTTCGCATCGACGGGGTGCTCTACGAACGCGCGCGCCTGCGCCCCGAAGTCCGCGACGGATTGGCCAGCCGGATCAAGGTGATGGGCCGCATGGACATCGCCGAGCGGCGGCTGCCCCAAGACGGCGGCGTGACCATCCGCATCGGGCAGCGCCGCGTGGACCTGCGCATCGCGACGCTCCCCAGCCAGCACGGCGAACGCGTCGTGATGCGCCTGCTCGATAAGCAGGCCGGCCTGCTGGACCTCGAAAAGCTAGGCTTTGCCCAGGCCGACGCCGAACACGCGCGCCAGCTCCTGCGCTTGGCCCACGGGATCGTGCTCGTCACCGGCCCCACCGGCAGCGGGAAGACGACGACCCTGTACGCGATGCTTTCGGCCATGAACTCCGCCGAACTGAACATCCTCACGCTCGAAGACCCGATCGAGTACCAGTTGCCCGGCGTCTCGCAGACCCAAGTCTCCGAGAAGAAGGGACTCACCTTCGCCCGCGGCCTGCGCGCGCTGGTGCGGCAAGACCCCGACGTGATCATGGTCGGCGAAATCCGCGACTTGGAGACGGCTTCCGTCTCGATCCAGTCTGCACTAACCGGTCATCTGGTGCTTTCGACGCTGCATACAAACGATGCGCCGACCAGCGTCGCGCGCTTGCTCGACCTGGGCGTCGAACCGTATCTTGTGGCCAGTTCGCTGGAGGCCTGCATCGCGCAGCGCCTGGTCCGTAAAGTCTGCCCGGAATGCCATCGTCTCGAGCCCTTGGATCCGCAAGCCTTGACCCGCGACGGCTGGACCCCGGCCGAAGTGGCTTACCTGAAGCGCTCGGGCGCGGCGGCCCTCCCCGTGGCCACAGGCTGCGAGGCGTGCTTCCAAACCGGCTTCCTGGGCCGCACGGCCATCTACGAGTTCCTTCTGGTCTCCGGGCCGTTGCGAGAACTCGTTCACGCCCGAGCCACCGCCGGAGCGCTCCGTCAAGAAGCGCTCGCGCAAGGCATGCGTACGCTGCGCCAGGACGGCCTGCGCAAGGTCGCCGAAGGGCTGACCACCTTGAGTGAAGTCCGCGCCGTGACTCAAAGCCTGCGGGAGGACGCCTAAGATGGCGCTATTCCGCTACTTGGCCCTCGACGCCCAAGGACGGGCGATTCAGGGCACGACCGACGCCGGTACGCCCGCCGAAGCGCGCGCGGTCCTGCGCGCCCAAGGACTCCACGCCACACGCCTCGACCCGTACTTGAAAGACGCCTCCCAGGAGTCGGGAGCGCTGCGCTGGGTGCGCTCGGGGAGCGGCCGGTCGTTGGAGCGGCTGGCGGCCTTCTCGCGGCAAATGGCCATGCTGCTCAAGGCCGGCCTGCCGTTGGCGCAAGCCCTCGATGTACTGGCCACGCAGTTCGAAGAGCGGGTCTTGCGCGACCTGGCCCGGGATCTGGCCGTGCGCGTCCGCGAAGGCGCCGCATTAGATGAAGCCCTCGCCGCGCACCCCGACCACTTCCCGCCGCTCTTCGTGGCTATCGCCCGCGCCGGAGCGGCCTCCGGCCAATTGGGCGCCGTGCTGGGGACGCTTTCCGGGTTTTACCTGCGCAAGAAGCGCCTCCACGATCGCGTCGTCTCAGCGCTGACTTACCCCGCCCTGATGTGCGCCATCGGCGGGCTGGTGCTGGTCTTTCTGCTGGCCTATGTCGTCCCGAAGGTGACCACGGTCCTGATCGAGCAACAGCGCGCCTTGCCGTGGCCGACCGAAGCGCTGCTCTACGTCAGTACAAGCATTCAGGAGTTCTGGTGGGCGCTGTTGCTCGGAATCGGCTTCGCCGCTTGGCTGGTCAGCGCCGTCCTGCGCAGCGCCGCCGGGAGACGGGCGCTCGACGGCCTCGCCTTGCGCATCCCCGTTGCCGGCGAACTGCTGCGAAAACAAGCCATCGCGCACTGGGCCGACACCATGGGCCACCTGCTTCAAAGCGGCCTGCCCGTCGCGCAGAGCTTAGGCATCGCCCGCGAAGCCGTCGCCAACCGCGTCCTGGCCGCCGACGTCCAAAAACTGGAGCAACGCGTGCTCGACGGATCGAGCCTCTCGGAAGCCTTGAAAGCCAGTGCGTTCCTGCCGCCGGCCGTGGGCTTCGCCGCCGGCGTCGGCGAAGAATCCGGCGACCTGGCCGGCGTGCTCAAAGAGATCGCCGAGAGCTATCATGAAGAAGTGAACTTGGTCTCTAGCCGGCTGACTGACCTGGTCAACCCCATCATGATCGTCGCACTGGGTCTCGTCGTCGGGTTTATCGTCGCCGCGATCCTGCTGCCGATCACGGACTTTAGCCAAGTGCAGTAGCCGTACCCAAGGAGCCCGCCATGCGCCGTAACCGGACACCCCAACGCCTCTCCCGGCTTCGCCGCGGCTTCACGCTGGTCGAACTGATCGTGGTCATCGCCATCATCGGCGTACTGGCTACGGTGGTGGTTGTGCGCTTCACGGGCAAGACCGACCAGGCCAAAGTCGCCACCGCCAAAGCCCATATCGCCCAGTTGGAAGGCGCCGTGATCGAGTTCCAGGCGCACTGCGGCCGGCTGCCCGAATCGCTCGACGAACTGGTGACGCGTCCCTCCGACTGCCCCAACTGGCAGGAAGGTGGATACTTGAAGGGCAAACGCCCGCCCAAAGACCCCTGGGGCCACGAGTACAAGTTCGGACTCGAGAACGCGGAGTTCGTGATCACCTGCCTGGGCGCCGACGGGCAAGAAGGCGGCGAGGGCGTCGCGCGCGACCTGACCAACCTCAACCTGGACGGCGCCGAATGAAGTCTCCTGCCGCGCGCGGCTTCACGCTCATCGAGCTGACCGTCACGCTCGCCCTGATCGTGCTGGTCATGGGCGTGACGATCGTCCGCTTCGGCTGGGGCGGCGCGCGCCAACAGACCATCCAGGAAGCCCGCACACTCGCGAACGTGATCGGGACGTACCGCGAGCGCGCCATTGCCGAAGAAGCCCTTTACGCGTTGGAACTCGACGCCGAAGCCGGACGCTACGAACTCTTTAAGCTCACCGAGCGCCGCCTGGATGAAACCAGCCGCCCGATTCCGCTGCGCAGCCACACCGTTTCAGGGCCAATCTCCGTACGATTGCCGGGCACCACCGCTGATGCGCCGGATCGCCTCGTGCTCTACTTCGACGCGCGCGGGATACTGGCACCGGCCCGCATCGAACTGGCCCACCCTGAAGGCCCGCGCGTGGCCCTGCGCATCGAGCCCCTCGACACAGAGGTGCAACTCGATGAACCGTAAGCGCGGCCTAAACGGCTTTACCCTCGTGGAAGTGATCGTGGCGCTCGGCATCGCCGCAAGCGCCCTGATCCTGCTGGTCACCGCCAACCAGGAATCGCTGCGCCGCTCGGTCCGCTCCAGCGAGGATCTGCGCTTGAACCGGCAGCTCGAAGCGAAGCTCGACGAGATCCGCCTGGGCCTGGAGCCGGCTTCGCAGGGTTCGTTCGAAGAGCTTCCCGGCGTAGCGTGGCGACTTGAACGCGAACGTCTCCGCGAGGGTGACCTGGATGGTATGGAGCGGCTCACCTTGGCCGCACAGAGCGAAGCGTCCACTAATGCGCTTCAGACCTTGAGCGTGCTCGTCTGGACGCCGCCGCCGAAGACTGAAGGGGCAGCCGATGCCACGCGCTAATCCCCGATCGGCACCACCACGGCCGCGGACTCCGGCACAGCGTAAACGAACGGCCCCCGCTTATTCACGGCGGGCTCCCCGCGGCTTCACGCTGCTTGAGGTCGTCATCGCCATCGCGCTCACGGCCATGATCGTGCTGGCCGTGACCGCCGTTACGCGCACCAGCGCTCAGACCGCCCAACGCGTAAAGGTGGCTACCACCGATGAGGCCAGGCTGGCCGTCGCGCTCAAAATCATCCGCCGCGACGTAGTCGGATGGTATGAACCGCCTCGGACGGCACAGCCACCGAATGCCGCCCTCCTCTCCCTTGCCCCCGGTGAGATCCTGCTTTCCTTCGAGACCCTCGCCGACAGCCTCGTGCCCGCCCACGTGGCCATTGCCGCTCCTCAACGCACCGGCCTGCGTGTCGAATACCTCCTCTGCCCCCGCGGCGAATGGTTCGATCTTGTCCGCCGCGAACACGTCGGTTCAAGAGTTGCCGAGATCACCCTGCTTTCCACAACCCAGCCGGTGCGCTTGGAGTTCCACGACGGAACCGCATGGCATCCGAAGTGGACTCTCACTGCAAAGCCCAAGGCGATTCGATGGGTCCTGAATCAAAAGACTTGCGTGATCGGGTTATGAGCCAATTCACATGCAGCTTAACCACGCACCCGATAGCAATTCCGCCGGCCTAAGTACCGTCTGCACGGCCTCGTCATGCAAATCCGGCGAGTTTGCTGCTTCTTGGTTGACGAGCCCAACGGCAATCTCTTTCTACCCAACGCGATTCTTCATGTCTGTTTTTCGTCGGACATAGAACTTTCCTTCGGACCACGGAAAAGCTCCGTTGGCGGCCACGACTGGCCAGATGCGAGATCGGGGTGACGCGGTTCACCCGTCGGTCTGCCATACTCCAGGCGCCAGTCCTCAATATTACCTAGAAGCATGAAGGCAGACTTCCTTCGCAACTCGTCCCCCATCGCCATTCTGAACAGTCGGGCGCGTATATCGTTTGACGCGCGCGCGTGTACCGTGAAGACGCTGGAAATGTGCCCATTGGGCCGTCGCTCGATAAAAGCGGATTCGAGTTGCTCCCAAATGCCTTGTGGAACCGGCAAGGGATTGGTGTCATTGATCAGTTTCAAATTTGCGGTGTGGGCTTCGGGCGTTCCGAGCACGGCCAAGACTTTTGAGAGGATGTGCCGATTCGGATCTGGAAGGTTGCATTCGCTCAATTCCAGTAACCGCACAACTACCCCTGGCATGCGTTGGGCCAGTTCGGCAAGCCGCGCAATTAACAAGTCCTCGCGGCGAAAACGACGCGTCAGCGCGATGCCGTCAGCATCCGGATCGACCATACCTAGTAACAGTTTGCGTGCGCGTGGCTTGTCGAGGGTAGCTAAGGCGTTGAAAAAAATGTCTTCGCATTGCTCAAATATCGGAGCATCAGATGCGAGCTCGTACAGGAGATCGTCGGCGGCATCCGATCGGCTCTCGCCGAGAGCGGTGACAAGCTCGCGCAGTTCATACCCCCGGAATTGCTGATTGCTGAGAACGTCGCGCATTTTAGCAATCCCGGCCGCGGGGTCGTCGACGAACGGGCAGAGCGCAAGGATGCGGCGCAGAAGGTACCTGTCTGAATCCTGCATCGATTTCTCCGTCCGTTCGACGATGGAATCGACCAGGGCGAACGCAGTGGTCGCGGGCAAGACGACACCCGCCATCAACAGGCGCTCGGCGGCTTCGAGACAGGTGTATTGGTCCCATTGACCGGGCATGGCAATCACTTCGAGCACCGCTGACGCGGAACCGCGGCCGTCAATTGCGGCAAGCGCCTTTGCGAGCTCTTTCAGCACTGCAGCGGGTTTCCCGTCTTGGTTCTGCTCTCGCAGGCGCTTGATTTCGGCATCGAGTGCGGCGGCGAACCGTGTGCGCTGCTGGTCGTCGCCGGGCGGCGGAGTGCGGTCTTCGCGTACGGCCCACATCAAGTCGTAGCGGAACGTCCGGTCGAAGGAACGCTCCGATTTTGGCACGAAGTCGCGCGCCATCGCGGCGGCGGCCTCGGAGCGGTATTCCGGCTCGGAAAGCAGGTCAATGATCACCGGCTCGGCACCGGACGCATTGAGGTGCATGACGGCGGCGATGTGCCAGACGGCGTAGCTCATGGCTCCACCATTGCCGAGAGGTCCGCGGTCGCCGGCTGCACGCGCGGCACGGCCGCGGCGTACCCGCTCGATGTCGGCGCGGATGAGCCTCACCAGGTCCGCCATGTCTTCGGGCTTTCCGACTTGGGCGATCGACGAGGCCAGGTTGGCTTTCTCTTCGCCGCTGAAGTCGTCCTGGCGCAGGACGACTTCGACGCTGCTTTTCAGGTATGTGCGAAGGCGTGACTTCAGGTCGTCGTCGGCGATGCGCAGCGGTTCCACGTCGGACCTGGTGACCCTGCTCAGTAGGTCGGATGCGACTTTAAGGTCGAGCGGATCGCCGTTGGTGACGGACGAGAGAATGCCAGCCGCGGCAATGTCGTCGGGAAAGTCGCGGAACACGGCTTCCAGTTGGCGCATTATCTGCCACTCGAGTTCGTGTCGCACGCCAGGCTCCGCATCCACCCCGCGCCGCAGCTCGCGCAGCTTCGCAAACAAGCGCGCTGCAAGATTGGCGTCTGAGCGCGCGGCAATGATGGAAATCATGCCGCCGAAGTGCCCGCTCTTGAGGTCTTCGGTCTCGATGCGTTGCAGGTATTTCTCGATGAGGCCGTCTGGAATGGCGGTCGCAAACGACAACCAATACTCGTGCTCGTAGAGGACGCCTTCGGCAACCTGGGTAGCCACCCACTCGCTCGCCCAGGCAGGATCGATTCGGCGCAGATACTCGAGCGCCGGCTGAATATAGTGCGAACCCAGATTGCGCATGTCGCCGCCGGACAGCGCCGCCAGTGCATTCTTGATGACGCCGTCCATACCTGGCTCGCCAAAATCGATCAAATCGAGCGCGGTTCGCAGGCGGGCGGGATGGTCCGTGGTGCTCTCGATGAATTTCCGCATCGCCGCGATGGTCTTGGGCCTGTGGGCCGCGGGCATGCGGTCGGCGTTTTTGCGCGAGACCTCCTCGAATGTCTGCTCATTCATCGACTCGAGGACGCGGGTCAGCGCGTCGTCAGACCCGGTCCACATGAGGCCGGAGACCGCGGCCTTCTTCACCGCGACGCTCTTGTCCTCGGCAGCGAAGGCGGCGATCTCGCCATCGACACGATGATGTAGCAGTTCGGAGACGAAATCCGCGCGCGCCTCGTCGCTCCAGCCACGCACCTGTTCGTGCCAGTTCGCTCCCAACGACGAGATATGGATGTCCGGCCAGAGCCGGTACGTGCGGAGCCGCGTTTGCTGGTCTTGTCCCGACAGAAGGGGAACGATGATGTCGCCGAAGTCGTCCGCGCCAGTGGCGAGCATAGCGGCGATGGCATACTGCCGAAAGCTACCGTCGCGGATCGCGTAGACGGCGCGGATGCGCTCGCCGACGGCCGCGCGAACTTCATTCCAGACGGCTGTGCCGCAAAGCCGCGCGAGCTCGCCGGCGAATACGAGGTCGACGGCGAGCGCCATCGCCACCAGCTTCCCGCCGGCGCTGGTGTTTCTCCTGTCGGTTTCGCCGTCGCCGGTCTGTTCGGCAAACGTCTCGGCGATCATGCGCAGGGGTTCGGCCCATGCCGGATCGTTCACGTAGTCGGCTGTGAAGCGGCCGGTCGCGTCGTGGTCATCGTCCTGCAAATCGAGAAGCCGTGCGCGGACGTCGAGCGCAGCGTAGTACTCCTGAAGCTGCTGATGCTCGAATTGAAACGCCGTTTGCGGGTAGTCGACGCGCTCAAGAACGTGGTGTGCCGTGAGCGTCGCAAGAACCGCCGGCGCTCCTACCGGCTCGATCTGCCAACGGTCCGCAAGCTCTCGTGCGACGGCGGAAACGACAGCGCGGGCATCAGACTCAGGCAATGCCACCGCACCGCGGCGGGTCATCTCGGTTGCAAGGGCTTTCAGGTGCTCCGTTTGTTCGCCGAAGATCGGGGCTGTTTGCAGTGCATTTCTGTGTTCGTCTCGTTGTTCTTGCAGGCGAAGAACCTGGGCGAGAATGCCGATCTTCGTGGAGGGAATCTCGGCGCCGGCTTCAAACAGTGAAGCGACTTCGGAGAGGATGAACGGCGTGCGGGTCAGCTCGTCGAGTGACGGGTCGGCATCGATGCGGGCGCGAAGCTCGGCGCATTTCGCTCCAAGGCGGGCTGTCAGGTAAGCTGCCCGCTGCACCCGCCGAAGGCGCAACAACCGCAGCCGCATTGCACCGGGCAGCGGCGGCGTCAAGTGGTGCGTGCGGGTTGCGACGATGATGCCAGCGCTCGGAAAATCCCGCTCAAGCTCCCGGAGTGCATCGTTCGACTGTGCGGAATTCGACTCCGCAATCTCATTCCAGCCGTTCAGCAAGAACAGGAAAGGTTCGGTCTGCTGCACCCGCGCCAGTTCGGCGGGCGTGAGACCTTCGGCCTGGAACGCAGGCATGCCGGCAATGTATTCGAGAATCCCTCTGCGCGATGACGTCCACGCCGGAAGCTCGACTATGAACGGTGTGCCGGCGGTGCGTGCTCGCTGCGCGAGTTGTATCAGCGTTGTGGTTTTTCCGCGGCCGGCGGGCCCCTCGAGAACGATGCGGCCGCTCTGTGACAGCGCCTGGTCGATCTGCTCCAGCGACAGAACGTCGGCAGATTCCGCTCCATTCGGGTCAAGTCGCACCCCTGCGAGTTCGATGAGCGTATGTCCCTTCGTCTTGCCAGCCCAGGCCCGCGTGACAGCGGCGGCCGCGCGCCTTGTTCTGTCAATGAGGTCTGCGACCTCCGGTTTAGCATCGATATCGAGGTGGAGGAAGCTGGCGCAGAGCGAGGCATTTTCGGACATCATCATCTCGATGATGATGTCCTCTCGCGAGATGATGTGGAGTTCGAGGCCGTGGTCTTCCTGAATCGCCTTTTTCCACTGCTTTTGTTTGGGGTTGCCCACTTTGGCGGGCGTCACGAAGAGAAGCGTCCCTAGGTCAGAAAAGTTCTTCTTGGCGGTCCTCGCGTCGCCAGAAATCTTCCCCAGCGTTGGCGTGATCGATGCGGAGAGTCCCTTGCCGATTTTTTCCGGCGTCAGGCTTGAGGGCGCGTAGGCATCGAGGCCGAGATCGTTCTTGCGCTCGCAGGCGATGAGCTGGGGCCAGTGCTTCTTGCCGAGTACTACCGCCAGCCCCTGAAAACGCATCCCCTCCTCCTGGGAGGCGAGCTCATCGAGTGCCCTTTCGATGTCGGTTCTCAGGATGGCCATTCATGCACCGCAATCCATCGTAGTGTCCTAAGATGGATTGTTCTACCCATGGAACGAGTGTACCGCGTCCGCTTAATGGAGGGTACCTACCGGCAGCCAACCCGCACGGTAGCAGGGTCGTCACACTTCGCACTATATAGAGTGGCTATCATGCCCCACGGGCTGAGGCTGTAAAGGTTAAGGCATTGCGGTTGTTTCATCCTTGGGCTTCTTGGACCTGCGCAGTCACAGGTGCATTCGCCAACGTACTCGTCCGCTCCCCCACCTCCTCCACCTGCTCATCCACATGCCTCCTCACCTCTTCGATCACATCGTTCGCCCACTCTCGAATCACATCTTCCAGTTCAAGTTGAGTAGCCGTTCCCGCCCGAGTCATCCCCAGAGATTCTAGCTCGCGATACCTCACCTCAATCCTTCGCGCCAGGGTGACAGCGCCGCCATCCACCACCTCCACGTAGAGTTCGCCTAACGACCGCAGCATCTTGATGGCGTCTTCCGGTTTCAAGAGTGCCTCTTGTTCTCTCTGCTGCGCCTTCACATCCTCGAGAATCTTCAGCGTTTGCGAGTACACACGCAATCCCACAGGTGACTGCAGCAAGCGTGGGTACAACCTACCCATGGCTTCTTCGAGTCGCTCAACAGGTGAGAGTCCATCGGCGCAGACGTCTGCACATGGTGGCTTGACCTCTTCTGGTGGTGGCTTCATCCCTGGAAGGTGGGACGCGTGCTCAAGTAAATGTGCGTAAGCGACCTTCGTTTGCAGCAATATCGTTCGGCCTTCGCGTTTGCATGGCATCGGCGGTTGGTGGGATTCGTCGCTACCCTTGCACCACAGTTGCAGGGTACGTGGATTCACGTTCAAAAGCTGGGCCACACGCGGAAGCGGCAGCCACAGGACGGGCGTGGGCACAGACGACGGCGTGGACGCAGAAGTAGCCGAACTGTCAGCATTGAGCTCTTCGTCGCTTCCCTCTTCTTCTTCCTCCTGTATCTTCAGTTCGAACTGCCTGCGCAGGTCGCGGATCACACGGTGATCGGCGGGCGTTAACTTGCGTCCGGCTCTTACGCTTTGCACGATCTCGTTAAGTGCATGAGCCTGTAAGTCTTGGCAAACGGAGATTGCCTTTTCAATCTGGTCGGGTGTCATGGATATGCAACTCCTTCATTGGCCTGAAGTTAAAATGATTGTCATTACAACTATCAGGCTTTCATAGGTACTTCCAGGCGGTACGCCTAGGCCGACGTGTGCGCATCGCACGCCTTTTTTATCGAGACCCGTCCTTTTCCGTGAAATCTTCTTTCGCGAAAGAAGATTTTCGATGCGCGAATAATTCGCCAAGCCCGACGACCTTTCGCGTGCATGGGCATTCCCATAACCCGCGTCATCATTTAGCCTTACGAGCCTATCTTCGTTCGATCTTGGGTAAATTCCTACCTTATATAGGCGTAGGGGCGCTCGCGAAAGAAGCCCCGTTCTTTCGCGAACGATTCGCGAGGCTTTCGCGAACGACGTGCACTCCCTACCTCCCTGCCCGTTAGGCACACCGCAGGACCACGCAGGGGACGGTCCACTTTCTCGCGTTTTGAAGTCTTGAGATTCCTGCGGAATCCCGCGCAGGACGACTGGATGTCTCGCGCCGGGCATGGCTTCATGTGACTGAACGTAGGCGCGAAAGGAGATCGCATGAACACGCACGCCACGAACGATCTCGATGACATCGGCGACGACCTCGAGATTACGAAGGTCGCCAAGCGCGAAAGCGCACCCGGTACCTGGGTGGACGGCACCCTGGCCGGGCATCGCTTCTCGGCCTTGGTCTTCCCCGAACACGCCGAGGTCGCCGATTACGAACTGGGCACCAGCAAGATCTCGAAGCTCTGGGTCCAGCGCATCGCCGACAAGAAGCAGGTCTTCCATTGGGACCGCGGCCTGGACCAGAAAGCCGCAGACGCCACGGTCGGGACAATCGTCGACTTCCTTTGCGCTGGGTTGGCCGACTACGTCTTCGCCGAATAGCCGTACAGATCCGCAGCCTTCGCCCATGGGGGTGAAGGCTTTTTCACACCCGTTCCCGTGCGCACACGGGACACCCAGGAGGGCAGGACCATGTCGAAGAAGAAGAACGCCAAGAAGCCCAAGGCCGAGCAGGAGCCCAAGGCGCGCAAGATGGCCGCGCGCGAGGACGGCACGATGAGCGGCCTGGACGCCGCCGCGCAGATCCTGGGCGATGCAAAAGAACCGCTCGACTGCAAGACGGTGGTCGAGCGCGCCTTCGAGAAGGGCCTGTGGAAGCCTGCCGGCAAGACGCCGGCGGCCACGCTCTACTCGGCGATCATCCGCGAGATCGCCAAGAAGGGCGCCGACGCTCGGTTCCGCAAGGCCGAACGCGGGAAGTTCGAACGCGCCTCGTAGCATCACGCCTCTCCCGACATACCCGCCCCGGCTTCGGCTGGGGTTTCTTGCGGGTGGACCGCCCCTTCGATGCGCTCGGCCTTCTTTCCTGTGTACTCTTCCCACCGCTTCACGATCACGTCGCAGTACAGCGTGTCCAACTCCATCAGGAACGCCTTGCGCCCGGTCTGCTCCGCAGCGATCAGCGTCGAGCCTGAACCGCCAAACAAATCGAGCACGTTCTCGCCGGGCTTCGACGAGTAGGTCATGGCGCGCACGGCCAGTTCCACGGGCTTCTCCGTCAGGTGGACCATGCTCTGCGGGTTGACCTTCTTGATCGACCAGACGTCGGTGGCGTTGTGGATCTCGGGGTTGAAGTAGTGCGCGGCGCCTTCGCGCCACGTATAGAAACACCATTCGTGATTACCCATGAAGTCCTTCCGCGTGAGCACCGGGTGTTCCTTGACCCAGATGATCGCCTGGGAGAAGTACAGCCCCACGGCCTTGAGCACGGGTGGGTAATTGGCGCAGTTGGCGTAGCCGCCCCAGATGTAGGCGGCTCGGCCGGGTTCCAGTACGCGGGCGATGTTTCCGAACCAGCCCTGAAGCAGCCGGTCGAACTCCTCGTCGGAGACGAAGTCGTTCTCGAGCGGGCGGTCTTTGGCGCGTAGCTTCTGGGTGGTCGCTTGCTTGGGGCCCTGCCGAGCGACGTCGAAGCTCTGGTGATGGGTCATCGGCTGCGTGTTGCTGGCCTGGAACGAGGACAGCCCAGCGGCGATGGCGTTGTTGCTGCGCGGTTCGACCTTCACGTTGTAGGGTGGGTCGGTGTTCACGAGCTGGATGCGCAGGCCGTCCAGGAGGCGGTCGACGTGCGCGGGGTTGGCGCTGTCGCCGCAAAGTAAGCGGTGATTGCCCAGGATCCACAGGTCGCCGGGCTTCGTGACGGCGGCGTCGGGCGGCTCGGGCACTTGGTCGGGATCTACCAGGCCGGCGTTCCCGTGGATACCGGCGCCCAGGAGCTTCTCGAGTTCCGCCGAATCGAAGCCCAGGAAGTCCAGGTTCACGTCGAGACCTTGGATCTCTTTCAGCGCGAGGGGCAGCAGGTCGAGATTCCAGGTCGCCAGTTCGGCGAGCTTGTTGTCGGCGATGCGGTAGGCCTTCGCCTTTTCAGGCGGCATGTCTTTGGCCACATGCACGGGCACTTCCGTCATTCCCAGCTTCTGTGCGGCCTTCCAGCGCGTGTGGCCGACGATGATCACGTCGGCCTCGTCGACCACGATCGGCTGACGGAAGCCGTACTCGCGGATCGAGGTTGCGACGGCCTCGACGGCGCTGTCGTTATGCCGCGGGTTCTTTTCGTACGGCTTGATCGATCCGATGGGGCGCATTTCAATGTGCATAGCGGGTCTCCTAAGAGGGGTTGGTCAATCTCTCCGCAAACATTTGCGGTGAGTTGGAGCATTCGGGCGGCGATCTATGCACCAATTTGGTCCATGGAATCCATAGCAAATACCCATTTAATTCCAGCTCCTATTTCCAGCGTGGGTGTCCCTCCGCTCCCGTTCGCTCTCGCGTGCAACTTAAATGGGGTTTTGCTATGGATTCCATGGACCAACTTTGTGCAGTGGTTCATTTCAGCGTGATCCCTTCGTAATAAGCGCCTTCTTCACGATGCCGCCGCTTCGTGATCTTGGGTGCCGCCGCGATCAGGTCCCGTCCAAACGAGGCCTTCGTGCCTACGCTGTGCCAGCCTTCGCGTGTGCACCACTGCGCCCAGGCGCGGTAGAGTTCGTCCACGGCGATCCGCAGCTCCGTGCCCACGCGCGTGCAGTCACGCACGAATGAACCGATGGGGCTAACCAGATCCTCGAGGTCTTCCACGAGTTGTTGTGCGCTCTGCGGCTGTACGAAGCGCCCGCGTGCGTGCAGCCGGCGCCAACCCGAAAGCGCCCAAAGCAGGATCCCGGGCAGCTCGG
This sequence comes from Planctomycetota bacterium, assembly GCA_015075375.1. GTDB lineage: Bacteria > Planctomycetota > SZUA-567 > H5-PLA8 > H5-PLA8 > H5-PLA8. Next base: position 81,804 of record JABTUM010000001.1, read on the forward strand.
CCTTCAGCTTGTCCGTCAGGTCGTGGTCTTCGCGACCGAGGAAGGATTCCGTAAAGCGCAGGATCAGGAAGCGGCTGGAGAGCGCGCCGCTGGAGTCGGCCAGCTTCGGTAACTCGTTGGACAGAAACATCATGCGCGTGGGCAGCCGAAGCGTGACGGCTTCCTTGTGCTTACGGTCGATGGTGAGCGCGTCCTCGCCTGAGAGACATAGCAACCGCTCCACGAGCGTGGGCACGTCCTCGCCGGAGAAGCGCGCATCGCTGATGATGGCCAGACTCTTTCCGATGAGCGACTGGAGCCCAAAGGAACCGGCGAGGCCCGACGTCGTGGGGGCGCAGGTGTTGGCCTCGCCGATCAGTTCGGCCAGGATCCGCGCGATGGTGCCTTTGCCGCAGCGCTTGGGGCCGACCAAGAGCAGCATCTTCTGCTGCGACGTATCGGGCGTAAGGCAATACCCGAACCAATCTTGCAGGAGGTAGATGGCCTCTTCATCCTGGCCGAAGAGTTCCTCGAGGAACTGCATCCAGCGCTCGGGCGGCGGCGGATCGGGCGTGTAGTCGAATTCCAGGGCGTGCGTGCTGAAGAATAACGGCGTGGCCGGCAGGATCGTACCCGTGGGGATATGCAGGTTAAGCGATTTACAGGCCAGGATTTCCGAGGAATGCGGACGGTCTTTCGCGTCGCCTAGCCACGCCGGCGGCGTGAGATCCTTCGGGATGTGCGCGTAGGTGGCGATGGTCTGCAGCGCGGCCTTGACGGTTGAAGGGTTCGACTCGAACGGCGCGAGCTCTTCCTGACCGGTCTGCTTGTTGTAGATGTACCGAAGCGCTTGATGCAGCCAGAGTTGCAAGGTGTTCTTCAAGGTCTCTTCTTCGATTTCCGCATAGCGGTTGCCCTGCCAGCGCCAGAGCATGCCGGCGTAGTACTGGAGCGTGCGGCCTTCTGGGTGCGCGTAGAACTCGCGGAGAAAGGATTCTGCCGTCGGCAGCGTGCGGCGTGGCGAGAGGACCAGGCGCTGGGTCTGGGGATCGAGTTGGCCGAGTTGGACCAACTCTCGCTCGCTGGAAACCTCGCCGAATTCACCGGATGCGTGTGGCGAGGAAGTCCGGACGTGGCCGCGGTACTGCTCCCGAACGCGTGCCAGCGCCTTCTCCAGCGTCATCGAACCGTAGCTGCCCTCGCCCCGCGGCTCGTCCCATTTGGGGCGCATGAGTCCGGAGGCGCGGAAGAGGCGGTCGAGCTGCGACACGTCGCGCGTGTAGAAAGCCAGTTGGCAGCAGAGTTTAAGATCGGCTTCGCTCTGCGACATGGTCCGCACGAGCGGGTTCTCCCACTGGCCCGCCCAGAGCGCTTCGAACTTCTCGGCGGCTTTGCTGCGGCGAATCAGCGCGAGGATGGCGTCGTCGGTAAGCGGCGTGGGACAGCGGGCCGTAAGGACCGGAGGGACAGTAGCGGCTTCAAGTGTCCCTCCGCTCCCCGCGAGGTGTCCCTCCGGTCCGCACGCAGGTGTCCCTCCGCTCGGTTCGAAGTGTCCCTCCGCTCCCGCCTCGACTGTCCCTCCGCTCAGGAGGCGTTGGACGCTGGATTTGGCGATGTTCAAATGCTCGGCGATCTGCCGGATCGAGAGCCCTTCCGCGCTCAACTCGTGTACTTTTTCGTTGGCTCCCGCGGCCGGCCAGACCATGGTGCATATGTGTTGCAGCTCGGCTTGCCGTGCCTGAAGGTCGGTTGGGTAGCCGGGGAATAGGTTCCCCGTCATCACGAAGAAGCGCGACTTCTCGTAGATGGCGCACTCGCCACCCCATGGCATCGCCGGCTTCGCACAGGCAGCGGTATGCTTCTTCCCCAGCAGCAGCACATGCAGCCCGTCGCCCGACGGCGAGATCTCGGTGTAGGAGTCGAGCGTCCGGACAATTCGCTCCGCCTCCGGATGCAGCACGCCGTCCTTCAGGCAGTGGTCCAAGTCGACGCCGACGATCCCGCCGCCCGCGGCAAAGACGAAGCCCAGCCCCGAGTGCCCGCCTGACTCGATGGCGTCGCAGGCCGCCTCGAACGTGGCCCAGGTGGCCGGGTCCGTGGACGAGGCTTTCCCGCTGCCATTCGGGGCGTAGGGAACCTTCGTCTGGCGCCCTTTGACGGGCTCGTGCCGCCAGCAGACCCACTGCGGGATGGCCTTCAGCGAGGCCGGAAGATGTGCGAGAGAGACATACGGCACGGGGGGACTCCATGCCCTTGTGGGCGTACGACCGCACGGCCTAGGCGTCAGGCTTGCGGTAATTCGTGCCAGCGCGCGAGCAACGTCCTGCGCGCCGACGCTTCGTTCTTGGATGCCGCGCGGCGCAGACCAAAGGCGTCCCCCACCAGGACCAAGGTCTGCGAAGCGCGCGTGACTCCCGTGTAGAGCAGCGGGCGCGATGCGAAGAAGTGCGACTTATGCGTAACCAGGACCACGCACGGGAACTCGCTGCCCTGGGTCTTGTGCACGGTCAGGGCGTAGGCCAGGATCAGCTGGTCGCGTTTGTCTTTGGGCACGAACTTCACGCCTTCCTGCTCGAACTCGACCGTGACGCCCTCCCCCTCCACGCTCGTCACGTAGCCGATCGTCCCGTTCATGATCCCCAGTTCGTAGTCGTTGACCGTCTGAATGACCTTGTCGCCCACGCCCAGGCCTTTACGGACCTCACCGTGATGCAGCGCCTGGAGCACCTCGTTGAGCGCTTTGGTGCCCAGCGGGCCTTTGTGCGTCGGCGTGAGCACCTGGATGTCCCGCAGCGGGTCGTAGCCGAAGCGATTGGGCAGCTTGTCGCGAATGAGATCGCGCAGGTACGCGACCAGCGCCGGCGGATCCTTGTAGCGGTCCACGACGATCCAGCCTTCGTGGTTCTCGTCCGAAGGGGCGACGACGCCATCGAGCACTCTTGAACAGTTGGTCTTCAGGATCCCGGCGTGGCGGTGGACCTGCGTGAGCAAGACGGTGGGCGCCAGTTCGAAGCGCAGGATATCCCGTAGCGCATTCCCCGGGCCCACCGGCGGCAACTGGTTATGGTCGCCGACTAGGATCAGGCGCGTGCGCGCGAAGTCGATCCGGTCAATAAGTGCGGCCAGGAGCAAGACATCGACCATGGACGTCTCGTCCACGATCACCACGTCGTAACCGGGCTGGGCGGTCCTTTCGGCGCCTTCGCCGGGCTCGTAGCGCTCCGAAAGGCTCTCCCGAAGAAACTCCCGCCCATTGTAGTGGAGCAGCCGGTGGATCGTCTGCGCCTCGATCTGCGCGCCCTGCTCTTGGAGCAGGTCCTGGATCCGCCGCGCGGCCTTTCCCGTAGGCGCACAGGCCGCGATGGAAAGCCCCGCGTCTTGGAAGGCCAGCGCCAGGCGCGCCACGACGGTGGACTTCCCCGTGCCGGCGCCTCCGGTGATCACGCTGACGACGTGCCGAAGCGCGCACTCGTAGGCTTTAACCTGATCTTCCTGCAGCCCCATCGCGTGCCCCTGCTTGGGCGTGATGGGTCGAAGCTTCTGCGCGTGGGCTTTAAGCGCCTCCAGGATGAGCTGCTCGGCCTTGAGCAGATACGGGAAGGTGACTGCGGCGCCTTCGGCCACGAGGTCCTCTTCGTCGAGCAGCGTCTTGCCACGGGTCTTGATAAGGTCCGTAGCATTCAAGCCGTCGAGACTGAGTGCCTCGCCGGCCGTGGCGACTAGATCCTTGCCCAGCGTCCAAGTATGCCCTTCGCTGACCTCCTCGCGCAGCGTATGGCGCAGGCACGCGTCGATCCGGCCCGGGTGGTCCTTCGGGATGCCCATACGCTGGGCGATTTGGTCCACGCGCTTGAAGCCGTACCCGTCCACATAACGGATCAGCATGTACGGGTCGCGCTTGAGGATCCCCACCACGCTGGCTCCAAAGGTCTCGGTGAGCGTGGCGATCTGGCGCATGGTCAGGCCGAAGGACGCCAAGTACGTGCGCAGCTCGTTCTCGGCTTCGTTGCGTAGCCAGATCTCGCGCAGGTTCTCCAGAACCTTCATGGCAATCTTGGTGCTCTGGTGAAACTCGGTCAGGTCGCCCTTCAGCAGTTCGCCCAGGTGCTGCGCGTTCTTCGCATAGGCGACGATCTTTTCGGCCTTCTTCTCCCCGATCCCCTTGAAGCCCTCGTGCTTGGTGAGGTACTCGGTTAAGCCTGCCCCGGTCTGCGGCAGCGCGTAGGCGATCTCTTGGGCCTCGAACTGAGGCCCGAACTCGGAGTCGTTCACCCATTCCCCGGTGAGCGCCACCCAATCGCAGAAGTTGGCGCAGAAGCGCCCCCGAAAGCGCACGGACTTGCCCTCTTCCGTGCGCATCACGCCGGCCGAGAAGGTGGCCGAGGCGTGGAAGATCTTCTCGATAAACCCTCGAACGGTGGTCATGCGACGGCTTCCTGGGCCTGGAGACGAACGAACATACGCAAGAACTGCTCGGTGTAACAGCGCGCCGCGGGGCGCGAGCCGCACCAGAAGACCGGCACGCGGTGGCGCAGCGAAACGTGCAGGGCGGAGCCCAGAAGCGTCTGCGGCCAGACCACACGCAGCGTCTCGGCATGCGCCCCGCGCAGGACCGCGTCCAGATCGGCCTCCACCACCACGCATGCCGCGAGATAGGTCTGTAAGCGTTCCAGTTCCTGGGCGAAGCGAGCCCGGTCGTGGACCACCGTCTTCGCGAAATCCGCCAGGCTCTTACGTTCCACCGCCACCTGGCTCTCGAAGCCCTCGACGGAGTAGTCGCCGGCTTCGAGCTTCCGGCGCACGCTGGCGCAGCCGAACTCGTAGGGCAGCTGCTCGCGCGTGTCGACGACGATGCGGAAGTCCACGTGGGCGGTTCCTTGGGTCTTTAGGCTTAGAAGGCGATCCCGTCGGCCGGAGGAATGCCCGCCGGGATCTGCAGCCGCTTGTTGAAGTAAAGGTTTGCATACTCACCCTTGGTCCGCTTCGTGACCTCGAGCGAGACGTCCAGCATCGCGTCGAGGTGCTTAGGCAGGTCGCTGAGTTTGGGGACGTCCAGCCCCAGGACCTTCAGGTCGGCCTTGAAGAACGGGAGCGCCGCCGGCGTGAAGACGGAGTTCTTGAAGAGATGTCGCCCCGCGTGCGCGCCCGTGAGGATCACCAGATCGAACTGCAGCATGGGGTTGCCCGACTGGGATTTGGTTAAGCGCACCGAATGGACCCGCGCCTGGTACTTCCCGTCGGGAATCTCATCGACCTCGGCGGCCTCTACCTTGGCGTACTCGCCGTCCAGCGCCGACAGATCCACGGACGGATCGGTCCTTTCCTGCGGCGCCATCTCGGAAGCATCGAACGGATTGGGATGGGTGTTCACTTGGCGTTCTCCTTGTTCTTGGCCGGAATCGGCGCGTTAAAGGCCTTGGCAAAGGCTTCAAAATCCAACGGTAACGTCTCGGGCAAGCGGCCCGTGCGGTCGCCGGCCTCGTAGGCCGGGTGCGGCTTTGTGCGCAAGACGCGGTGCGTGACGACGTTGCCGTCCTTGTCGCGCGTGGCCGTCGTGTCGCAGTAGAGGATGATGTCCACGAGGCCCAGGACCACTCCGCGGGCGCGCTCAGGGAGGCTCGGCATCGTGCGCGTGTAGTTGCCCGTTCGCGTCTCGATCTCGCGGTCCACGGAGTGGCTGATCAGGATGAGGCCGTAGGGCAGGCTGGCCAACCGAGTGAGGACACGGTGCCATTCGTTCTTCACGAAGGCCCAGCCTTTACCGTGCGGGAGGTCGCCCTCGTACTCGACGCCGTGCTGCGCATTGACGTGATCGGAGCAGGACTTGAACGAGTTATCGACCGTGTCGATCACGATGGTTTTAAACTTGTGGTTGCCCGCCGCGACCAGCTTGCAGGCCTCCAGAAAATCGGCCCACGTGTACGTGGGAATCTTGAAGACCTCCAGCTCGCTCAAGCCCGGCTCGCACTCGAGGAAGAGCGCATCGGGGAAGCGTGCGGCGAGGGAGCTTTTCCCAATCTTCGGTGGGCCGTACACCAGGATGGACTTCGTGGTGAAGTCTGTCGTAGGCTTGGCACGGGCCGTGGGCAACGCAATGGGCATGAGCAAGAGTCCTTTCCTAAAACGCGGTTTCGGATGACTTCGAGGCAAGCGACAGTTCTTCGTGCGGCGGCTTCGAAATAAACAGGTTGTCGCGGACGTTCGGATTGAACCCCGACTGGCAGTACGCCAGGTACTCGCACGGGCGCGACCAGGCGAAGCAATGTGCAGTATTAAGAAGCCACTTCCCGCGCCGGCGAGCGTCGAGGAACTGCTGTGAAATTTCCCAAATCTCGTCCTGCAGCATCGCGAGGCGATCCTGGCTAAGGTAAATCTGCTCTCGGTGGAAGGCCTCAGGTCGCGAATACCACTCCGCCAGGCGCGCTTCAAACTCCTCATCCGTCTCGGGCAGTTCGCGCTTCGCATTACTCTTGCCGCTTTTGTTCTTGGCCGCGAGGACTTGAACGCGCGCTTCGTACTCGGCCTCGGTCTCGCCGGCACGTTGCTGCAACCGCGTCTTCAGCAGGACGTTGTAGATGACGCCGACGATGGGAAATCCGATTTGGCGCAGGTAGTAGCTGTAGAGCGCAATTTGCGTGTCGGTCCAGAGTTTGTCGAGATAACTGCCATCGAGCGTGGCCGCCGTTTTATGTTCGAGCAGGTAGAGTTCCTTGCCTACCCGCACGATCCCATCGACCTTACCGGCGACCGTAAAGGTCTGGCTCGCTCGTCCCGTGTCGGGGTTGCGAATCTCGGCTTCGAATTCCCGCTCAATGGCCACCACTTCGAACTCTTCCTGCGCGTAGCGGTGCGCGTAGCCGCAAAAGAGCGCACGCGCCCGCTGCCATTGCCCTTTGACTTGTAGATCGCCCTTACGCCCCGGGAACTGCGCATCCAGGTAATCGAGGACCGTGCCCAGGCGCTTGGCATCATTGGGCAACGTGTACCACTGTTGCAGAGCCTCGTGGATCGCGCTTCCGAAGGTCAACGTCTCGGGCTTCTCGCGCGTGGTGAGCCCCTGCAGATACCGCAGTTCGTACTTCCGGGGACAGCAGCGGAAGGTGTTCAGTCCGGAGAAAGTCAGGATGCTTTTCATCGCCGCGCCCCTTGTGGCGCGTCGGCCTTGGGGGCTTCGATCCGGCGAACCGAGTAGGAATTCTGACCGAACTCTTCGCTCAAGTAGCCCACGAAAATCTGCAGCAGATCGCGCCCCGCCGGCGAAGTCGCGTGGATCACGCAAGAGCGCGCTGCTACGTCCATCCGGTGTTCGGCTTCAAGCCGAACTTGCGGCTGGCCGTGCAGCGCTTCGGCGGCGATGATCGCCAACTGCAAGGTGTCCTGCACGTCGTCGAGCGGAATGGACGCGTCGAAAATGACTTGATAGGTTCCACTGTTCATCGCTTCGTCCTCGCGTGGGTCTCTATTTGGTTATTACTCATGTAGCGGTTCATTCTGTGTCAGGTATTTTGACGGAATTCCTTCACAGCATTGAGCTGCATTAGTTTTCGCTTGACTGCACTGAGATCGCGATAAATGTTCGCGCGATCCGTGTGTAGCACTACAGCGGCCTCTGAGATGGACATCCTGCCGAGCAGCTCACAGAGGCGCTTCAGCTTGGGTGGCAGACGGGAAATGGTCTCTGCATTCTCTAAATTTCGCTCCGCCCCTCGGCCCGTGGGATCTCGCGGATCGGCATGCGTATCAGAGCGTTTCAACGGCTCGTCGTTGTCGGTAGCCACGACCTCGTCGAGCGGCTGAATCCCGCGCCGCCAACGGCTCTTGGATGACTTTCGGCGCTTTAGAAAGTGGGCAATCTGGTTTCGAAGCACACGACGTATGAATCGGTCGGAGCTAGACCTACGTGGATCGAAACGTGGCCATCGCTTCCATAAGTCCAGAAGGAGGTCCTGCTGGAGATCATCCACCTCATCGGGTGAGAGCCGAATGAAATACGCCAACCGACGTGCCTTCTGGCGAACGAGATTTGCGGCAAGTTCCCCCTCCCATGCAGGAGAAGGCAAAGCGGGGCAGGGGGCTGCGTGGGACTGAAAGGGCGCACACGTTTCCATGCGCGCAGTAAGAACTATTTTTCTCGAAAGTCATTGACGGGGAATTGTCGAAGGACGCAAAACTTCACGTCAAAGCCACGACAAAACTACGACAAAACTACGACAAATTCAGTTGCGCCAAGCTAAATACCGGCGCCAACAAAAGATGCGTACATTGCATTTTAGAAAACCTCTGTTCATCATTTACCGCCTACCTCTTGTGCGGAACGCAGGCGATAAAAGTTTCGCCGCCTTTCGATCCAAATGTTTAGATGATTAACATCTTCCGGATCATACCTGGCCGTAAAGAGGCTGGACGGGTCAGTCCACTGTAGCAAATCTTTGAGTTGTCGACTGTTCGCCCCTATTGGGAATCTTTCGAGCGCCTGGAGTAAGTCTAGGTGTCGCCCCGGCATATCCGGCCTGTACCAAGGAGGATGAGTCTCCGCGGATTTGACTTGCGGTCCAGCCTGCAAATCCTGGTTGGTCTTGCCTTTATACAAGACTTCTGATCTTTCACTACTCCTGGAAGCATTTGGATCTGGGTTATTGTCTAGGGTTGTTGGAGCAGACTTCACTTTTTCTTGGTCACTAGGCTTCTGGACCTTGACTTTAAACTTCAGTATTTCTTCTTCCTCAAGAAGTGCTTCTGCTGATTCACCAACTTGAAGAAGGCGTGAATCTGATGCTGATGCCTGAATCAGGCACTTGCACTCTAATGCATAGTCAATGAAGTTTAAGCACACCACGTGAATTGGATTTGACTGGAGTATGAAGCTTAGGATTTCATGATTCCTCGGGTAAGCCCGTCGATAGTAGCTCGTGGCGACAAGTAATAGCAATAATAGGCCATCCTTCTTAAACACACTTCCTGAACGAGATCTGGTCATCGCCTTACAAGCTCTAATCAGGAGGCAGACAAATGTTTTTTCATGAAACGGCTTGTACTCCAAATCCAAAAGCAGGTCTGCGATTCCGTGGATTTCTTGTGCAGTGAGTTCTTCCCACTTTGATTCGAATGGTATCAGATTAATCAAATATCGGTCGAGGGCATCCTGTAGAGTTGCATTCCGAAACCATGCTTCAAACTTGGAACTTAGGGTAGAGAAAGATATGTTGCGTTCTGCGTACGCCCCTCCCAAAGGAGGCGACGCAGGAGCGATTTTTATTTGTATGGTGACCTGTTCATCTCGAGTACCCCTTTTTTGAAGTTCGAGATATTCAGGAAAGCTAATCGAGTGAAATAGATCCTTCAATAGACCTTCGCTAGGTTTCTGCCTATTGCTCTCATTGTTGTGTGGCTTTTCGTCTCCACACCCATGTTCAGCCGTCATTTTCGCAGCCCTCCATGAAGGCATAAAAAAACGGTCCGACCACCCTGCAGCCAAATGGCTCGGGTGCGGACCGTAGTTCTCCCGCGATGGGGAGGTGAAGGAATCTCGTTCCCTTCAGGTTAAGTTGTCGCAGAGCCTATATCATAAGCCCCATGGAGTGTCAAATAATTGTTATAAGCACCGACAAAGTCTACGTAACGTAGACGATACTTTTCCCTTCAAGTTCTTATTGTTTAAGGCATTGAGTATATATGCAGGTGACCGACCGAGCAAGAATTCTCTCTTGTTCACATTTCGTTGACACGTTCTGCGGCTCTACATGAGTACTAACCATATAGGAGGACTCATCTAACCCTCATCACCCTGAAGTAGGAACGCTTACGATGCCCGACACTTCAACTTCCCTCTGGCGCGCCCAAGACTGTGCCGCCTACCTGCGTCGTAGCCCACGCTGGCTGTGGGCGCAGCTCTCCCGTCCCGCGGACCAACCCGGCAGCATCCCGCACGTATACGTCGGCCGTACGCCGCGCTTCTTCCCCGACGACATTGCCGAGTGGGTGCGCCAAGGGTGCCCGCCGGCGGCCACCTTCGCACAGTGGCAGGCGTCCCAATCGAAGCGTGCTTCCCAGCGGGAATAGCCTTGCACTTCTTCGCCACCGGCCCCTCAGTGTGGACGAAAGGAGGCCACTCTTATGGGCCGTGTGTTCAAACCGAAGTATGCGTGGACGAAAGCCGACGGTACGCGCGTCGAGAAGATCACCGAGGCGTGGTACATCGAGTACTCGGATGCTTCCGGTCGCTGGATCCGGCGCAAGGCCGGCGTCACGAAGGAACAAGCGCAGGACGCCCTGCGTAAAGCCGAGTCCGACGTCCTGGCCGAGAAGAACGGGCTGCCCACGCAACGCTTGGGAGATATGTCCGTCCAGGATCTGGCCAAACGTTTCATCGCTTACCTGAAGCCCCGCGTCACCGACGATCACTGGAAGACAACGAAGCAACGCTTGGAAGATCTCTTGAATGGGTCGAAGGCTTACGCGCTGCGTGACCTGAAACCCGATCCCGTAGAACGTTACCTCGCAGGGTTGGATGCCGAAGGTCTGGCGCCGCGCACGATCAACTACTACCTCAAGGCCGCCAAACAGATGCTGAGTTGGGCGGTGGAGTCGCGGCTCATTCCCTACAGCCCGCTCGAATGCCTCGCCAACCGACCCGAGCACGTGAAACACCGCGTCCGGCGTGCTCTGACCGAAGCGGAAGTCTCGCAATTGCTTATCTCGGCCTTGGAAGGTCCGGCGCGGCGTGCGCTTCGCCGCTATCGCAACCGACCCAAGAAGGATGGGAGTTACAAGCCGATCGATCTACCTACCAAGGTTCAGGGTCGATACCGACGTGAAGGCGAGAACAATGTCCTGGCCTACCGCCTGATGCTGGAAACGGGGCTACGGCGCAACGAAGTGAAGTCGCTGACCTGGGCCGACCTTGACCTCGAGCAGGGCGTGCTGACGACTCGTCCGCATTGGGAAGGGAACAAGAACGGTCGCGAAGAGCGCCTACCGCTTACCCCCGGCCTACTTCAGACCCTTCGTGAATGGCGCCTGAAGAACCCGGGCGATCCGTCCACCTCTGTGGTCAAAATCACCAGCCGGTCGCTGCGTGCCTTCGACGAGGACCTCGTAGCGGCGGGTCTGGCCACGCGTGTGCCCCAGGACCGTGACGGAAAGCCGATCCCATTGAATGCCGAGGGGTTGCCCGTACGAACTCCGCATTCTTGGGTTATCAACAAGCGCGATGCGGCAGGCCGCGTCCTGGATATGCACGCGCTGCGCCACACCTTCGGCACGCGCCTAGGCCGCATGTCCGGCGTCGATCCCAAGACCGTCCAAGCGCTCATGCGTCACAGCGACCCGCGGTTGACCTTCGGCGTCTACGTGCACAGCGACGCCGCGAGACTGAAGGCCGCCGTCCAAAATCTACCTACCCTCACCCCGCAAACCGAAATCCCGCCAGATGAGGTCCAACCGGCCAGCGCGGGGGCGTAACTCCAATGGATTCATGGCATTGGGGCGCGCGGGAATTCTAACGAAAGTTGATTCTCGAACCGCCTAAGGCTTCTTGCGTCGGTCCTCAAGTGCCTGAAGCACTCTCTCGAAAATGCAGCCGGTTGCCGCGATAAAGCAAACTGACAATATAACCATAGCCGCCACTCCATTAAATCGTCGGTTGCCCTCCTCCCAAATGAACACGTTGAGCCACAGTGCAACAGCCGCGACAAAAGTCATAAAAAGCCATGTGGCTAGTCGGAACTGGATCCGTGGACTGGAGCTGTTTTGGGGCATGCCGAGTTCCTACGTAACTCACAAAGACTATTCACGGGTCCCACGGCAGCGTATATCTACCTAGAGCATTGTAAACTGCTTGGCCGCCTCGCAGGAGGACTCAGCCTATGTGTCCCACCATTTATCTATGCGCACCCCTGCTGCTCATACTCGCCGGCTTATCAGTGGCGGCAGAAGACGCAGCCGCCGAAAACGAATGGGTTCGCAAACTGGCTAACGTTCGCTCGAAGCTGCGCACGGGCGAAGTGCTCCTAAAGGATGACTTCGACCGCGCCGAACTGGGCGATAACTGGGTGGTCGAAGAAGGCACCTGGCAAACCGCCAAGGCCGCCGGGCGCGAGAAGCCTGGGGTCATCGGCATCCCCGGCAAGAACTACCCCGATTCTTTCCTATGGACCAAGCGTTCGTTTCAAGGCGATTTAGTGATCGAATTCGATGCTGCCTGCGAGAGCGACCCAGCCCACGACATCAACTTTGTGCTCAGTGGAAAGGCGCCAAACTATCCCCGTCCCGAAAAGCCGCTCTACTTATTTGGGTTGGGTGGTTGGGGCAACACGCAAACCGGCGTCGAGCGCGGCCCCGAATACAAATGGAAGGCGCTTACAGGGCTCTTTACCATTGAGAAGGATCGCACGTACCACGTGGTCGCGGCGCGTCTGGGATCCAAGTTTTATTTTTTCGTCAACGACAAGCTCGTAACCATGGCCTCCGACCCCGATCCGCTTCCCAACGAAGGCCAGTTCGCGCTGCAGGTCTACCAAAGCACCGTGCGCTTCTCGAATTTGGTGCTGCGTAAGCCCGGCAAGTAGGCCGTGAGGTTGGTGTTAGAGGCGGCCCCGTTCGCGCCCCGTGGCCACGTGGGCCGAGATTTCCACACGGTCGAAGCTCAACCTATCTTGCGCGTGATATCGGCACCAGGGCGCGAAACTCCGTGGCGTAGCCGCAGTTCTTTGGCGGCCCCTTGGCGGTAGGGGTTGCAACGTTAGGCACTCGTTTGCAATCGTTTGCATTATGCGCCGCCAAGCGAAGTTTGTGCAGCGGGTACACAACGCTTTGAGTTGCGCGTGGTTGCGCTAGTCTGCACTCCCCTGCGCACTTCGTATTGGCGTCCCCGGCAGGATTCGAACCTGCGACCTCCGGTTTAGGAAACCAGCGCTCTATCCAACTGAGCTACGGGGACAAGTATTTTCATAAATACTTCACACTATTAACTTGAGGCTATTCTCGCACAACCTCGACTTAGAATGCTCTCACATGAACTCATGTAAGTGGCCACCTTCTACTCGAAAATGACTTCCGGCGCAGGAAATATTATGGCGCAACCTGATTCTAATCATTGCAAACGGTGACGGTCAAGCATGCCCTTTTGCATTCGATTCCGATATCCCATCCTGGGCAAACCTGTCGAGATTTCCATGTGCTTCAGTCTGCTCGGCTAACTCTTCGAGAACCTACCTGGCCTTAACCGACCCAGCGGACCTTTTGACAGACGACACCACCTAGGAAGTCCCTCCTTTTCTGCTTGAACCGACCGTGTAATCTAAAGACATGGACTACCGGCTTACCACGCTGCTCCTGCCGCCGTTTCCGCCTTCGATGCTTGGGATTCGGTGGATGCTTTTTTCTCCAGGCCTTAACCAATCTCGCCGCCGATGAATCTCCGTAGAATATACGGCTGGTGCGCCAATCCCGAAGCCTACTGCAGGCAGGCGCCGAAGGTTCACTGGCTGAAGACGCCCAGCGGCGAGAGCGCGCACGAACGCCTGCGCCTCGAACTGGACGCGCCGCGTACGCCACTGGCGCTGGTGCCGCTGGCCTATGGCGAACTGCTCCGCTATGCGCGGCGCGGCCTCCTGCTCCCGCTCTCGCCCCTGCTGGATCGCGCGCGCGCACCACGTCCCGATGAACCGTTTCTCTCGCTCTGCCGGGTGGACGGCGTCCCCTACGGCATGCCGGACGACGTCGAGCCCTACGTACTGGCGCGCTGGCTCGGGGCAGAAGAAGCCGAGGGTGCGACGGCTTTCAGCGGACTGAAGGAGTTCGAGCGCCGCGTGGAACCCGGGCCCGGCGCACTGCGCATCGCGGTCACAGGAAGCGCCTACAATCCGCGCATGGGCTTCCTTCTTTCGGCCTTCGCCGCGCATGGCGTACGCTGGGATCTGCCGCTCGAACGCCTGCTTCGCCAGCCCGAACCGCTCGCCGAAGCGTACGCCTGGATGCTTCACGCCACTCGCAACGGGGGCTGGCTGGACGAAGGTACGCTGACCCAATCGTTCGACGATCAGTTCAAGGATCGCGCCGCGGAACTCTTCGCGCGCCGCACCTGCCAAGCGTGGGCAGGCTGGCTGAACGGTCTTCGATCGTTCTCGCGCGCACAGGCGCGGGAAGTCGCGCTCTCGCGCTTTCCCGCGCGCAAGCACGCCGCCGGGAAGCTTAAGCCCGTCCAGCCGGTGCACGGCAAAGCTTGGTGCATCCCGCTGAATACTGTGGAACCGGAAGCGGCCCTCGAGGCCCTCGGTCTGCTGCTCGAGCCAGCCTTCGTTAAACGGCTCGAACGGGAGAGTACGATCTGCTTCACGCCGTACCGTGCGCTTTGGAGCGATCCGGAACTCGCCGAGCGCCGGCCCTTCTTCCGCTACGCTTCGAAGCTACTCGACGGCCCCTTGCTGGTCTTCGATCGCACGGACGATGCGTGGCGGGCGCTCGAATGGGCACTCCGCACCGCGCTGGCTGAGCGTGCCGAGCCGGAGCGGTTCCTCGACCGGCTGAGCGGACGCGAGCGCGCGCCGGCGGGAAAAGGCGTGAAGCATCCGCTCGTGCGCCAAGCCCTTAGGCAGATCGAAGCGAACCTCAGCCAATTGCGCGGGCGCGACGAGCTGGCCAAGCTCCTTGGTCTGACCCCCGACCATCTAAACCGAGTCTTCTCCCACGAAATGGGCGAGAGCGTCGGCGCGTACCTCATGCGGCGCCGCCTGGTACTGGCCAAGGCGCTCCTGCGGGAGCCAGGCGCATCCGTGAAAGCCGTCGCCCTGCGCCTGGGCTTCCGCTCTTCCTCCTATTTCAGCCGCGCCTTCAAGAAGCAGTGGGGCGTGCCGCCGATCAGTGTCCAGCGCTCCTGACGATTGGGAAGGGCATTCCTCAGGTACCGCCACGGACCATACTTGTTCGTCGCTCTCTCCTCTCAACTTCCCGGCGCGAAAGAATTCACTAAATCTGACTTTCTGGAACCGGCATGCCGGAATTGTACACGTACCGCTTCTTCTCGATTCCTTAACGCGGCGTATACGATAAGAGGAGGACAACCTATGTCCGCGCGAGCGAAAAGCGATGGCCGGACCGGTTGCGGCCGGCGGCAATTTCTGAAGACGGGGCTCGCGGCGACGGGAGGATGGGCTTTGCTGAATTCTTGCCTGTTGCGCGTGCCTGCGGTGGCGGCCGAGGGCAAAGACGTGCTGGGCGTCCAGGTGGACGACCTGCCTCTGCTGGGGCCGTACCTGCTTCCGACGGAAGCCCCCCATGAGCGGATTCGGGTCGCCTTCCGTGGGACCGACGACAAGACAAGGCTGGCCGGCGGACGTCTGACGTACGGCTTAAAGAGCGTCGGCGAAAAGGAAACCGCGTTCACGGCTGCCGATAAGCATGTACTCGAACTGAAGGATCTCGCGCCGGATGCGGAATACCAATACCGCCTCAAGCTGGGCGATTACGAAAGCCCGGTCCACCGCTTCCGGACTTCTCCCATGCCCAGGCAGCGCGCGCAACGCACCAAGCTGGCGCTCTTCTTCGATTTTCACTGCCACGCACCACAGTCGGTTGAGGCCGGCGAGAAGGGTGCGGGCGACTTCTTCACGCGCTTCGGGCACGCGATGGAGGACATAAAAAAGTTCGCGCCCGATATGCTTGTGCTGGGCGGGGACATCGTTCAGAAAGGGAGCCGACGCGAGGAATACGAGACCTTCTTCCGGATAATGCGCGAGGTCTGCGCCAATTCAATCCTGGTGCCCTGCCCGGGCAACCACGAGTGGGTCACGGACAAGGATCTATCGATCTACTCCGACTACCTCCCTGCGGTGGGCAACGGCCCGGCATCGGACCGCGCGGCGAATTGGTATTTCAGCTTCGGCGGCGTGGGCTGGCAAATGCGCCGGACCGGCATGGGCGGCGAGTGGCTCCGCAACAGCATCCGCAGCCTCAAGCAGCAACACGGCGCCGACACCATCGTAGACGTGCAACACCACCAAGTTTACCAGTGGGCTGCCAAAAGCACCGATTTGGGTAAGCAAGGCGTCTGCGACCTCTTCGACCAGGAAGGCGGCGTGCGGTTGTGCCTGTTCGGACACCGGCACATCCACCAGCGCTCGCTACCCATCCTCTTTCAGGGCTCCGGCCAAGCGACCACGAAAGAGAAGTCGGAGTATCCGGCGGACACGAAGGGCACCATTTACATGCAAAGTCCTTCCATGTGGTACCAGTACACCCAGGCGCTCGAAAACGAACTGGTTGCAAACAACGGCAAGCCGAAGTTCGAGGGCGAGTACACCGGCTATGGAGAAATGACGATCACGCCGGAGGCGCTTCTGACCGAGACTTTCGTCTACGAATACAACGGAAAGACCCGCCATGAATGCGTGGACCAGTTCCGAATGCTGCGGCCGAAGGCGTAGGCAAATGGGATTTATAGTGGATGGGGTATATTCGCGTGTCATTCCTTTACGCATTTGCAACTCACACGCCTGCGTTAGATTTTGAAAACCCGCAAGGCCGATGCTTGCATTCCACCTACGCCTCCCTTGAAACGACTGAGGTGCCGCCCAAGCCCACCCTTGCCTGCCGTCGTCGCCTATGCGGAAAATTTCCTTCCACCGGGCTTCAGCGAAGCCGTAAGGCAACCTGCCCCGCGAATCAATGCCGGCCACAAAGCGAAGCTCTATTTTCTCAAATTCAGGCGTACTCATTGGTGTACTAGTACATGAGATTCCCGAGGGCGCTTCGAATGAACCTGAATCGGCGGACGTTCCTGGCGGGCCTGGGCGGCGCGGGGTGGGCCTTCGCAAATGGGGCGTTCGCACGAGCAGATGAAGAGGCGCCGCGGCCTAACATCATTCTTTGCATGACCGATGACCAAGGCTGGGGCGACGTCAGTTACAACGGCCTGAAAGAGATCCAGACCCGGAACCTTGACGAGATGGCCGCCAGCGGTCTGCGCATGAACCGGTTTTATGCCGCAGCGCCAGTCTGTTCGCCCACGCGCGGCAGTGTGCTCACCGGGCGGCATCCGTGCCGCTACGGTACGTTCCAACCCGGGAAGCCGATCCGGATCGAGGAGCAGACGATCGCGCAGGCGCTGAAGGCCGCCGGGTACGTGACTGGGCATTTCGGGAAGTGGCATCTCAACGGGGTGAGCGGTCCGGGTAAACCACTTAAGGATGACGATCCGCTGAATCCAGGAAAACTGGGCTTCGACGAATGGCTGAGTGTCTCGAACTATTTCGAACGGAATTGGACGTTCGGGCGGAATGGTAAGGGCGAAGAGAAGCTGCTCGGGGACGGTTCGGAAGCGATCGTCGCGGAGGCGCTGAAGTTCGTGGATCGCGCTGCGGCGGCGAAGAAACCATTTCTCGCGGTGGTCTGGTTCGGAAGTCCGCACGACCCGCACGATCCATTGCCCGAAGACCGGCAAGCCGGCGGCGCCTACTACGGGGAAATCCTGGGCGTGGACCGCGCGATGGGCGCGCTGCGCGCCGGGTTGCGCGCGAAAGGCGTTTCCGAGAACACGCTGCTTTGGTTCAACAGCGACAATGGAGCGAAACGCGGTTCGACCGGAGGGCTGCGCGGTAAAAAGGGCACGCTTTGGGAAGGCGGCGTGCGCGTTCCGGGGCTGGCCGAATGGCCTGCGCGGATCAAGAAAGGATCGGTCACCGATGTGCCTGCGGTAACCAGCGACCTCTACCCCACTCTCTTGGAATTGGCCGGCGCGAAAGTGAAGGATCAAATTCAGCCCTTGGACGGGGTGAGTCTCGTGCCGCTCTTGGACGGTAAGATGGCCGAACGCGCGGCGGAGATTGGGTTCTGGGACGGGAGTTCGAAGATTCTCACCGACCTGAACTCTGGCCACGCGGCGTGGACCGGAAACCGATTCAAGCTGCACAAACTGGGAGCCGGCACCTTCGAGCTGTACGACTTGGTGGACGATCCCGCGGAGAGCAAAGATCTGGCGGCGGCGAAGCCCGAAATGGTGCAGGCTATGAAGACCGCACTTTCGGCGTGGCAGGAGTCGGTGGTGAAGAGCTTGAAGCGCGGCGACTACGCGGCGCAGGGAAAATAGCCGCTCTTAGCGAAAAATGTCAGATCCCCTACCTACCCATCGAATACGTTTGCATTCTCACCTACTGATCGTACTTTCTGGCTCTTACTTACCGATTTGCTATCGCAGTTTGCCATTCGCCATACCGATGTAATTCGAAAACCATAACTCGTAAGGGTTCACTTTAATTAAGGTTGCGTTTTTGCGGGTGATATCTTTCTTCTCCCGCGCCATTCTTTAGGCGGAGGCGGCACATTAGCGCCCGCGCCCATATTCGGACCCCCCGGCTTGCGCCGAAAGTCGCCGTTGGAAGGATCGACGAAGAGGGCGGCTTGGTCCTCGACCACCACGCAGTTCTCGCCCAGGTACTTCGGGTCCACCTCACGAAGGTATATGTTGCCAGCGATGGCGCCGGGCAGTCCCGCGGTGAGGCGGTCGAGGACGTTGTCGCGCACGATCACGCCCTTGGGTGCGCTGGCCCCCTTGCCGCTCTGGCAGAATATGGCAGTCGACCAGTCCTGGCCGCGACTGACGTTGACGAAGGTGTTGTTGAGGAAGTGGATATCCTTGAGGTCCTTGCCGCCGACGCTGCCCGAAATCCACATGCTGGAGTTGACCACCGACTTGTTCTGCGAATCGATGACGTTGTTGCGGATGGTGATGCGCTCGGCGTTTCGGTTGATCGCCAGCGTGTTGTGCAGATAGTTGCCCTCGATCGTTACGTCGGCGCAGCCCTCGTACACATTGATCGTGCTGGAGTGCATGCCGTAGTGGTCCAGAATAGCGTTGCCGGTGATCTCCCCATTCTTGCTTTCGTAGTGACGGATGCCACTTCCGGAATTCTTAACCAAATAACAGTCCCGAACCGCGTAGCGGTTCACGCGGTTTAGGAAAATCGCGGTGGTCCAGGAGGGGCAGTGGTGGATGTAGCAGTTCTCGATCGTGATGTCGTCGCAGTGGTGCGGTCCGATGCCGGCGTGGCCGGAGACGAAGCGAATCTCGCAGTCGCTGATCGCGATGCCGGACGAGCGCTTGGCGCCCTTGGCGATGGAAACCGCGCCGCCGCCGCCGGAGAAGCGCTGGATAAGGAAGCCGCGGATGGCAAGGTGCGAAGCGCCGTCGGCGATCTCGATGCCGGTCAGCAATTCGGGGAAGCCGATGTTGGCCGGCAGGCCGTCGACCAAGCGCTCGGGCAGGAGGGTGATGCGGAAGAGTTTATCGCCGACCGGCGCGATACACCACTCGCCGGGCTCGCTGATCAGCTTGGGCGCATTGAAGAGTGCGTAGCTGGTGTTCGGGTAGGTCGAGGGCTTGAATTGGGCGAAGGTCAGGCGGTTGGCCGCAGGCTCGAAGCCGGCGACGGCGGCGAAATAGACGTGATTGTTGCCGCCGTGTACGCCAAGGAACATTCCGTTGTAATAGCTGGGATCGGTCGCGGTGAGGTTGGCGGGATCGACGACGGCGCTGAGCCCGACCTTGGTCTCCAGACGGTTTTGCGTCTTGAAGAACCCCCCAGGCAGGTCGGGGTAAAAGCGGTCCTTGGGCTTAGGCAACTGCGCGATCGGCAGCAAGTGGTTGTCGCCATCGCCAAGGATGATGCGTTGCCACGGCGCCTGTCGATCGTGCTTCTCCTGGCGATGCAGTACGACCGAACCATGGTTGAAATTGCTTCCGATGTCGAGCGGAATGTCGACGTAGAACAGGTCGCTCCAACGGGGGTGGTCCTGCACCTCGGCGGCGGCCGTGAACTTCTTCCAGCCGCTCAGAATCTTTCCTCCGTCGATTACCGCCGGGCCCGTGCCGTAGGTGCCGTCGAGGTTACCGTCGAGGGTGATCGGTTGGCCGGCGGCACCGGAGACGGCGATACGCAGGTTGCCCTGATAAGTCACTCCGCCCTTGAAGCGAATCGTGTCGCCAGGGGCGAGGGCGGCGGCGGCGGCCTTGCCCTCGGCCTTGGCGTCGCCCGGGCTGCGCTTCCACGCCGTCTCCGGCGTGAGGCCGTCGCGGGCATCGTCGCCGGCGGCGTAGTCGACATGGTACACGGCGGCATGCAACGAGCCGGCGGTGAGCAGGCAGGCGGTGGCGAAACAGAAGGCAAGGGATGCGGCCCACATGCTGAAATAGTACCATCCAGAATCGAAACTGCATCCGACATACGCTCCTGAGGGCGATGTGGCCTTGGGACTTACTCCCAGTGGGCACTCGGCCGATAGACCGCACTCCCAAATCAACTCCGTGGACTCCCCTTCACCATGAATTGAGTGGAAGGTGCCCTGCTGCGTCTGCACCTGCCCCAATCGATGCCGCGCACCGCGTGTAAACATAAAGACCGGCAGGGTCGCTCACTGCACGTCTCCTTCGCCCATACCGGATTGCACTTCCTCGTTTGGATCCAACCGTTGCATGTCGTGCGGCAAACCGCGCAGTAGACGACCACGTAACCCATTACAGTAAAATGCTTTATGGAATTGACTCGGGATCTTCATTTTTCTCCCTTTTTATCCGCCCAACTGTCCCCGGTCGGTTTTGTAATGGCGCAAAGACGGAGCGCGCCGCTCCGCCCTTTGCGAGGTAACCGGATGACTCAGGCCACTCAAGCGCGCTCGGACGACGAACTCCTGCTCGCCATCGGACGCGACCGCGACCGCAAGGCGTTCGCAGAGTTATACGAGCGTCACAAGGACCGCGCCTACGCGCTCGCCTGGCAGATCGCGCACGACCGGGCCTTGGCAGATGAGGCGGTTCAGGAAGCGATGCTGCGGCTCTGGAACGGCGCGGAGCGCTACGAACCTGGGAACGCGCGCGCTTATCTGCTGCGCATCGTCGCGCGGGAGAGCATCCGAATCCGGCGCGGTCAATCGAGAGAGGATCGCAAAGCGATGGATCGAAGCTTATCGAACGCACGCGAAAGCGCTTCGCCTTCCAGCGAGGCCGAACGGAGCGAAGCGGGCGCGGCCTTGCGCGCGGCGCTCGCGCGCATGGAGCAGGAACAGCGCGAGATGGTCGTCCTCGCCGTCGGCGCCGGGCTCTCCCATAAGGATATTGGCGACCTCTACCGCGTACCCCGCCGGACCGTCAGCGACCGGGTCCAGGCCGCACTCGAGCGCCTCCGCGACGAACTGCGCAAGGCAGGCTTCGGCGCGCTTGCCGTCGGCGTGGCCGGTGGGGGACTCGAGATCCAGGACGTCCTGCTCGAAGGCCCCCCAGCCCCGGCCGAACTTCTTCCCCGCGTGCTCGAAGCTCTGGACGTACGTAAATTCTCACGCCGCGCTACGCAGTCCACGCCCTCGGCCGCTCCGATCTACGCGTTCCTGGGCCTCCTCGGCATCCTCGCCGCCGGCGCGGCGCTCTGGTGGACGCTCCGCCCCGCGCCTCAGCCGTCCGCTGTGCCCGCTTCCGAGCCTGCGTCCATGGGCGAGAGCCAGCGCTATGCGCGAACTTGGAACTTCGACGCGCCCGGTAGCGAGGCCGGCTTGGTCCTCGAGCAGGGCGATTGGCTCTACTCCGGCGAGAAAGGCTGCATGGACGTGCGCTCCGAACGGACTACCTTCCGGCTCGACCTGCCCGCCCTGCGCCTCCCGCTGCTCGTCGAATTCCGCTTCAGCCCGCGGGAAGTCCGCAACCAAAAATCCTACGACGTCGGCATGGGCGCGGTCTTCAAGGGTAACGGAACGGAACTCTACTGGCCGCGGCGCGCCATGCAGCTCAGCCGGCCAAACACTTGGGTTCGCTCGCACGCCTACGTCTCCGCGCGCGGCATTGACCACTATGTGGCGGATCGCCGCATGCACCTCCTTCTGGGTGAACCCGTACCGCAGCCCGGCTCCCTCGTTATCTCCATGGCCGGCCCGATGCTTATCGACGACCTGACGGTGCGCGAGATCGCTGAATCCGAAGTGCCCGGCTTGGAAGAATTCTACGCGGCGTGGGCGCGTGTGGAGCCCGAGCGCCGTACCGGAACCCAGGAAGCCCCCGGGCTCGATGGCGCCGTCTTCAAGTTCGGTGGGTCGTCGGAGGGCTCGAAATTGCTGACACCGCATCCGCTTAACTCGAAGGAATCCAAACCATGAGATACCCCCTCGAAGCGGCCGGCCGCGCGCCGCGCCGGCCTTCCGCCGTCTCGCAGGTCCTTCGGCGCATCGAGGTAGACCTTGACGGGCCCGCCGAGCGCTGGGTGCTGCCCGCCTCGCCCGGTCAAGCAGGCCTGAGCCTCCGTATCGCAGAATCGGAAGCGCTCCGCCGACGTGCCCTCGAACTCGCCCATCGTGTCTACCGCGCCTGCGGGTACACTTCCGACGAGGAGGCCAAGGCCACCGAAAGCTATCCTGGCGAAACCCTCACCTTTCTGGTCCAGGACGAATACCACCGCGATATCGCCACCGCCTCCCTCGCATTCGACGGGCTGGCCGGCCTGCCTTGCGACGAGATCTTCGGCGCCGAAGTCCGCGCGCTCCGCAGCCAGAGCCGGCGCATGGCCGAAGTCACCCGCCTCGCCCTCGACCGCTCGCTCGACCGCGACAAGAGCCTTCTCGTGCGACTCTTCGCCTTCCTCTTTCTCGCTGCGCATCGCATCGAAGGCTGCGACGACTTTTTGATTGAAGTGAATCCACGCCACGCCGGCTTCTACCGCCGGTTCCTTCGCTTCGAGACCTGCGGCCCCGAGCGGCCTTGCCCGCGCGTGAATAACGCGCCCGCCGTACTCCTGCGCCTCGACCTCCACGCCAGTTCCCGCTTCCTCGACGCCGCGCGGCGCCAGGACGCGCCTGAGCTTACCCGAACCCTCTATGCCGCCGGCTTCGGCTCCGAGGAGGAAACGCGCGCGCTTGAGTATCTCCGCGCCGCTAAGGCTCGCCGCGAAATCAATGCCGTCGGGGAGGGCCGCCGGTGAGCGCTTCGCCTTTCGTTTATGAGACCGCATTCGGCCGCAACCTGGGCCTGATCACCGAATCCGAACAGGCCAAGCTCGCCGCGCTCCGTGTCGGCCTCCCGGGTCTCGGCGGAGTCGGTGGCGCGCACCTCCAGGCCCTTGCGCGCCTCGGCGTCGGCGCCTTCAGCCTAGCCGACCCCGACGCCTTCGAGGTCGCGAACTTTAATCGCCAACTCGGCGCCTCGCTCCAGACCCTCGGGCGCGGCAAGGCCGACGTCGCCGTCGAGACGGCCCAAGGAATCAACCCCGAAGCCGACGTGCGCGTCTTCCGCGAATGCGTCACAGCCGCGAATGCCGCGGAGTTTCTTGATGGGGTGGACGTCGTAGTAGACGGAATCGAATTCTTCCACATGGACGACCGCCGCGCGCTATACGCCGCCTGCCGTGCACGCGGCATCCCGGTCGTCAACGCCGGCCCTGTCGGCTACGGCGCTGCCGTGCTCGTCTTCACTCCGGACGGCCCCAGCTTCGACCGGTATTTCGGGCTTAGCGACGAAATGACGAAGGCCGAGAAACTCATCGCCTTCGGACTGGGCCTCGCCCCTGGATTCGGAGGCGGCGTGGACCCTCGCTACGTGGACCTCGAACGCTCGCGCGGACCGGCGCTCGCCCCGTCCTGCATGCTTTGCGCCGCCGCCGCCGGCATGGAAGTCCTGAAGCTTGTCACCGGTCGCGGCCGTCTCGCATCGCCGGGGCGCGGCTATTACCTCGATCCGCTCCACGGCCGTACGCTGCCCCTGCGCGCGCGTCCTGCTCTGCGCGGCACCTTACGCGGACGCTTCCTGCGTTGGGCCGCCTTCCGCCACTTTCCCGCGTTCCGCGACCTGCACGAACGCGAACTGGCTGGACGCGCCAGAGCCTCCTCGGCCGCCGTTCGGGAGAACGCCGCATGCGCCCGCCCATGAACCCAGATGAATACGATCGCTTCGAGGCGCTCGCCCGAACCTATTGCGAACTCCGCGCCGAGTACCGCCGCCGCAAGGACGATAACTCCCTGGGACACGAACTCGAGCAGCACATGGTTCAGACCCTCAGCGCCATCGACTTGAAAATCCAACGCATGAAGAGTGCCGACGAGCTCGAACGCCTCCGCGCTTATCAAAGCGCCGCTTTTTTCACCACTCCGCAATTCGAAACCGCTGGCGTGCGGACAAGGAGCGTCGTCCGATGAGCGCCCCGCGCCTTCCCTCCATCGGCTGGCGTAACCTCCGCCGAGATCCCGTACGCATGGGTATCGCCGTTTTCGCCGTCGTCTTCGCCGTCGTCCTCGTCACCGTCGAGGTCGGGATGCTTCTGGGCCTCGTCCGCAATGCCTCGCTTCTCATCGACCGCTCCCGCGCCGAGGTCTGGATTTCCAAGGTGGACGTCAAGACCTTCGACTTCGCCACGCCATTCGATCCGCGCGAGAAGCACCGCATCGAGGCCATCCCCGGCGTCGAACGCGTTGAGGAGTACAACGTCTCGTACACGATGTGGCGGCTGCCTTCCGGCGGGAACATCAGCGTACAGATCGTAGGCATGGAAGCGCGCGCCAGGCTCGCCCCCGAACTCGAACTCGTCTCCGGAAGCCTCGGGGCCATTCACAATCAGGACGCCATTGTCATCGACGAAGGCGACCGCGCGAAGCTGGGCAACCCCGCGCTCGGCGATACCGTCGAGATCATGGGCCGCCGCGCGCGCATCGTCGGATTCACCCGCGGCATGCGCAGCTTCACCACCACCCCCTTCGTCTTCGCTTCACTCGAACGCTCTCACGCCTACGGCTGGGTCACCGAAGGCGGCAAGCAAACTATCTACTACCTCGTCCAGACGGCTGGCGATCCCGCCCCCGTTGTCGCCGCGATCAACGCCCGAATCAGCGGGGTCGAAGCCCACACGCGCGAGTCCTTCGCGCTGCGCACTCGCACCTACTGGCTCCTCGAAACCGGAGTCGGCTTGGGCTTTCTACTCGCCGCCTTCCTCGGGCTCGTTGTCGGCGGTGCGATCGTATCCCAGACGCTTTACGCGATGACCGTCGAACGCCTTCCCGAGTTCGGGGTGCTCAAGGCTCTTGGCGCGACCATGGGCGAACTCTCGCGCGTCGTACTCGAACAAAGTCTCATCTGCGGGGCGCTGGGACTGCTTCTTGGGTTCGCCGCGACCTTCGCCTTGCAGCCGTTGGCCGAGGCTGCGGGCACCGCAGTTCTGATTCCCTTGCCGCTCGCCGCCGCGGTGATCTTCCTGACCGTCCTGCTCTGCGCCGGTGCCGCGCTCTTTAGTATCGCCAAGCTTCACCGCGTCGAGCCGGCCATGGTTTTCCGTACCTGACGTTGCAGCTGCCATTGGGATAGTTCTTGGCGCTTCAAGTGTGCCGCCGCCAAGCCGAGGGAGACGCCCGTGATCGTTTCTCGCACCACACCCGCCATCGAAGCCGTCCTGCTCGGCAAGCGCTACACACACACCGCGCAGCCCGACGAGCCTTGGGCCGTCCAGGGCGTCACCCTCTCGGTCATGCCAGGCGAACTCACCGTCCTGATGGGCCCCTCTGGAAGCGGCAAGACGACGCTCCTCAGCATGCTCGGCGGTCTTCTCGCACCGACGACGGGCCGGCTTAACATCTGCGGCGAGCGCGTCGAGCACCTCGGCGAGGCCGGTCGCCAGGTCTTTCGCCGCCGCCGCGTCGGCCTTATCTTCCAGAACTACAACCTCCTTTCCGCGCTCACCGCCGCCGAGAACGTCGGCGTCGGCCTCGCGCTGCGCGGCGGCGATCCGGCCGGCGCCGCAGACCTCCTCCGGCAGGTCGGCCTCGCCTCGAAAGCCGCGGCCTATCCGCACGAACTCAGTGGCGGGCAACGCCAGCGCGTCGCCATCGCTCGCTGCCTCGCCGGTTCCCCGCCTGTCTTGCTCGCTGATGAACCCACCGCGGCACTCGACGCCGAACAAGGCCGCGTCGTCATGGGTCTCTTGAAACGCCGCGCGCGCGAGCACGGCAGCGCCGTCGTCGTCGTTACCCATGACGCACGCGTTCGCGGGTTCGCCGACCGCGTCTTCGAAATGGAGGACGGCCGACTGCGCCGCATCGTTCGACGCGTCGTCCGGTCCGGACCTCAGGAGGTGAATCGTGTCCCTGCGTGAAGCGCCCCAAGCGAAGATCCAGACCGCGCGCCGCACCCACCCGCGCCCTGTCGCTGTCCCTAAAACGACATCGCTGCCCGCGCCGCCAGCCTCGGCGCGCGCGAAAGCTCCGCCCACCCCACCGCACCGCGGTCGAAAGCCCGTGCTCCTCGCCTCGCTCGCGCTAATGACTAGCCTTGGCGCTTACGCGCTCACTCGTCCGTCCGAACAACCTCTAGCCACGCTTCCTGCCGCGCCTGCACCCGCAAGCTTTGTCGCCGCTCCGGGCGTCGTCGAATCCGCCGCAGGACTGCGCGAACTGGCTTTCCCACTAGGTGGGCGTATCGCTAAAGTGCACGTCTCCGAGCATGAACGCGTCCGCGAAGGGCAACTTGTCGCAGAGCTAGATTCAGCGGATGGGCGCGCGCGTCTCGCCGAAGCCCGCGCGAATCTTGCCATCGCCGAGGCCGAGGAATCGTCGTTGCGTTTGGGCCTCTCCAGCGAAATTGAAGTCACCGCTCAGAACCTTGCTCGCCGTCGCGCCGAGAGAGACCTGCTCCAGGCCGGCACGCGTCCTGAAGACCTCGACCGCGCCCGGGCGCACCTACGCGCTGCCGAGGCCGAATGGCGCCGACAGAAGGCCGACCACGAACGCTACCTCCAAAGCCCCGAGGCCGTCACCCGGCAGCAGATCGAGATGAGCGCCGGGCTGGCCCAGATCCGCGAAGCCGAATACCAGGCCGCGCAGGCCGCGCTCAAGGCGCTGGAACAAGGCCCGCGCGCCGAAGAGCGCGCACAGGCCGAAGCGCTCGCCCGCGGAGCCGGCGCCGAATTCGAGAAACTCCTTGCCACGCGCGAGCCCCGCCTGATTGCTGCGCGCGAAGCTATCGCCCGCGCAAAAGCCCGCGTGGCAGCCGCCGAAGCCGACCTCGACAAGACCCGCCTTCGCAGCCCCGTAGACGGAATCGTCGTCTGGCGCTACCGCCACACCGGCGAAACCGTCGGACTCCTCCCGCCCGAACCCGTTCTAGCCATAGCCGATGACGGCACGCTTCGTGTGCGCGCCGAGATTCACGAGGCCGACTTTCCTCGCGTGCAACCCGGCCGCCGCGTCCGCGTTCGCGCCGACGCCTACGGCGAGCAGGATTTCGAGGGACGCATTGAGAGCGTGGGTATCGCCGCCGGCAAAAAGCGCATCCGCACCGGCGAGCCACGCGAACTGATGGATTTGAAAGTTGTCGAAGCCCTCATCGTCTTCGATACACCGCCACCCTTCAAACTGAGTCTGCGCGTGACGACTTACATCGAAACCGATCCCGACCCGCACACCGCGCCCTAAGCAGACTCTACTTCAATCTGCGGAACCATCTCCTGGTGCGATAGTTCCGAAAAGCGTGAAGGCGTCCTTACTCGCATTCGAGCGTCCTTTCCGGCCTTTCCTGATTGAATGGCCGTCGCAATTCGCCTTTCGATCTACTGCCTGAATTCGGAATTCCAGACCCCGCAGACCTCCCTAATCTGCCTTGAAAATCGAAATTCCGTATCAATTGATGCCGCCGTTCGTGCCGGGAACTCGCTTGCTTTGACGCCTGGGTAATGGTATTTGAAGGCCATGAAGCAAAGGTTTTTGCTCCTATTCTCGGCGGTACTTCTCCTAATAGGGGTTGCGCTGCCCGACTTATGCCGCACGTGCCAGTCGACCCATTGGTCGCGGCACTCCGCCGTTCACACGCACCAGCCCCACCTTTGCCATACACACGGCCAAGTTCCTTTCAACCAAGACGATTGCTGCCGAACTTGCGAAGGAAGCTCGCATGAACTGGCCCCCAATATCAGCGCATTAATCAGTCCGGAGCGCTCGAAAAGCCTGAACATTCTCCTTGTCGCATGCGACGCCACACCGCACGTGCCTCGGCGATTGGTGGCCGCGGAGATGTATCGCTATCAAGCTCCGCCTCAATACCATTCAGGCTTGCGTCTAAGCACCCCTCCACCGTTACCGCTTCGTATCTGATCCTCCACAGAATCAGCCGTTACCACGCACCGACGCCAAGCGCTCGGTGATGCTTATCTTATTTCGGTATGGATTCACCGTCTGCGTTGGGGGAATACTCGTGATTCGCAATAGGTTCACTGTGGCCGCATGCGGCTGCATGCTCGTCTTCTTTACCGGCTGCCAAAGTTATCGCCGCAAGCCGCTGGATACCGCCGATATTTTTCGGCAGGTAGAACTGGAACGACGGAAAAACCACTCGAATTCCGTGGATGAATTTCGGCCAGCCGTTCCTGCGGAGCCCTTGGGATTTGGCCAAGCGGCCAATTGTTTGAGCCGAAACGGGCCCTCCCTTCGCGAAGCTCGAGCGGAATACGAAACCGCATTGGCAGCGGCTAAACTCAAGACGCCCCTCCCCAACCCCGGTCTGGAGGTGGGGCCCAACTTCGGGTTCGGGCCGGATATCGGCGACGTTAACCGCGTTCAGCCCTTTGGCAGCCTGGGGTTTTCGATACCGCTTGGCAAACGTCTGCGCCGGCAGGACGAACTCAACCGTGCCTTGGCCGAGCGCGCTCGAGTCGAATGGATCTTGCGTCATCGCGAAGCTTTCCTTGAACTGCGGGCGCTTTACGCGAACTGGGCCTTAAGTCTCAGCCGGCTTAAAGAGATGCAGTTGGTGGCGAAATCCGCGGAGCGATCGGTACAGGTGGGGCGCAGCGGAGTGGCCGCCGGATTTGCGACCGCGCTGGATGTGGGCATGCTCGAGATTGAAGCCGCGCGTGCTCGGTTGAGTACGCTTGAAGCCGAAGATCGTCGTGCGGAAGTGGAAGCCGCGTTGGCGGAACTACTTGGCATTCACACCGAAAGGCTGGCGGTCGCACCGAATGACGCGTTGCCCGAACTCCCGGCTCAGATTCCGAGCGAAGCCGAACTGAAGGTATGGATGCTGGCCCATCATCCCGAGTTGGCGCGTTTGCGCGCCGACTACGAAGCTTCCGAGCGCGGTTTACGGCTGGAAATTGCCAGGCAATACCCCGACTTCCATTTCGGTCCGTCGTATGACGGCGAAACCGGTGAGAAAAAGATGGTCCTGGGGCTGACGCTCGGCTTGGAACTCCCGCTCTTTGACCGCAACCAGCAAGGCATCGCCACCGCCACACTCAAACGCGAAGAACTGCGCATCAAATACACCGCCGCGGCGCATCGCGCGCTGGCCCGATTGGACCGTGCAAGGAGAGGTTGCCAATGGGCGGCCGAACGCCATCGCCTTCTGGCGTCGACCTTGCGCCCGCACGCCAAGGCTCAGCTAGACCTCGCGGCCCGATCGCTTGAAGCGGGCGCCTCCGATGCGCTCCACTTCCTGGATGCCGAGCGCTCGTACCGGTCTGTGGTCGCAGAATCCCTGGAAGCCGAGGTTTCGGTCTACCAGACCTGGATCGCGCTGGAGCAGGCGGTAGGTTTCCCGATTTTGTCATTTGAATCCGGAGTCGAATCCGAATTGCCGGAAACTCCGCCTGCCGCCGAAACGGCTCCCGAAGAATCGATTGAAAATGCGCTGGAGCAGTCGCGCAGCCAAGAAAAAGGTGAGGACTAATTCCATGCTAAAGCATCTTCCCATTCTGATACTCAGCATCTTCATGTCGGCCCTAGGCGTACTCGGCGGCTGGCTGGCGGCGAGCAAGTCGGCACCGGCGTCAGCGGGGCATGGCTCAGAGGCCGGACATGACGAGGCCGGGCATGAGAGTCACGAGCAGGGTCCGGCGAGTATGAAGTTCTCTCCGCAATCCCTCAAAAATCTTGGTATTTCCGTTCAGGAAGCCGAACTCACTTCCTATGCGGTCACGATCGCAATCCCCGCCGTAGTGGAAGAGCCGGCCTCCGCAGAGAGGCCAATTTTTGCGCCGGTTTCGGGGCGCATTTCCGAAATCCTTTGGACCGAAAGAGGCGCGATCGCTGCCGGAGGCGCACCGTTGCTGACGATATTGCGCGACGCGGTTCCTCGGCTGGAACTGCGCTTAACCGATGAAATACTGAAGCCGGTCAACGAAGAATTCCACCGCTCGGTGGCGGAGCTTCGCAAGTCGGCGCGTGCGGTCGACTTGG
Source organism: Planctomycetota bacterium (assembly GCA_015075375.1). Classification (GTDB taxonomy): domain Bacteria; phylum Planctomycetota; class SZUA-567; order H5-PLA8; family H5-PLA8; genus H5-PLA8. The sequence continues at coordinate 111,960 of JABTUM010000001.1, forward strand.
TGAAAATCGAGTTGGAACGGGTGCTTAAATACACGGAGACTGGAACCGAAGGCGGCCTGCCCATTCTTCCCCGAAAAAATCTGATCGATCTGCAGTACGAATTGGCTCGAACGGAAAAGGAATTGACCAACGCGCGTGCGGAACTCTATCGCCACGGCTGCTCGGACGCGCAAATTGCCGATCTTGAAGCCGGCAAGCCGCCACCCCCGCTTTCCCAACGAGTTTGGAAGCAGGTTCTCGAACAGAACGGTCTCTGGACGGAAATGGCGCAAGCCCTGCATACCGCGCTTCCCGAGAAGGTGCGCGACGAGCGCTGGATCGTGGCGACCATTGGCGAATTGGGCGCGGCCGGACTGGCGACGAACGATTTGCTGGAATGGATCAAAAGCGACCCCACGGCCGGACTGGAGTTTCAAGCCATCGGCGGCCTGCTTCAGGAAGGAAAAAGTGTCGCTGAAATCCGGCAATTGCACGCACTTCATGCGTTGGGTGCAACGGTGGTCGTTCGAGCGCCCATAGATCCCGAGATTGTGGATTGGGACCTTCGTGAGGTTCTGGTCAAGCCCGGCGAATCGGTAACCGCCGGCGCCAAGTTGCTCGTGCTCGCAAACCCGCGAGTCATGTACCTGCGCGCGGAGGCTTGGGGGCAAGAAGCCTCCGTGTTGCAGGACGCGTTGACGCGCGACCTGGAAATTTCCGCGTGGCCGCTCGTCGAAGGTGAAGGCCCGCGTCTCAAGGCGCTGAAACTTACGCAAATCGGAAGCGACGGCCCCGACCACGGCACTGCCGGCATTGCGGCTTCTGCCAACGAGCCGTTGAAGGTTCGCGAGGAAGGCGCACGAGGAAAGTTTCGCACTTGGAAGTTACGCCAAGGACAGCGTTATCGCTTCAATATCCCCACCCAGCAATTCGAAAACGTATACGTGTTTCCGGCGGATGCCGTCACGGAGGACGGTCCGGATCGCATCGTGTTCCTGCAAAACGGAGACACCTTCAAACCGGTCAAAGTCGAGGTTCTCTACAGCGATCACGAGGCAGTCGTCGTCGCGAATAACAAGCTTACGGAAATTTTTCCAGGCGACCCTGTAGTGCATCGCGGAGCGTTCGCACTTGGATTGGCGTTGAAGGTAGGCAGCGGCGCCGCCATAGATCCACACGCCGGACATTCGCACTAATTGGAGCGGGGAATCATGCTCAATCGAATCATCGCCGCCGCTCTGAAAAGCAGAGCCGTTGTACTGGCGGCAGCCCTCCTAGTCGCGCTTTACGGCGGCTACCTCGCTCACCGTATGCCCATCGACGTGTTGCCCGATCTTAATCGGCCCACGGTTACCGTAATAACCGAAGGGCACGGCATGGCGCCCGAAGATGTGGAGCGCCAGATCACCTTGCCTTTGGAACTGTCGCTGAACGGCGCCACGGGCGTCACGCGCGTACGCTCCTCGTCGGGCCTGGGCCTTTCCGTAGTCCAAGTGGAATTCGAATGGGGCGCGGAAATATTTCGCAGCCGGCAAATCGTTCAAGAGCGCTTGCAATTGGTGCAGGCGCAGTTGCCGGCTGACGCGCAGCCCCAGATGGCGCCCATTTCCAGCATCATGGGCCAGATTCAACTAATCGGCATTCGCTCCACGGACCCGGACGCAGACGTTTCCGAGCTGCGCGCCATGGTCGATGGACGGCTCAAGCCCCGACTTCGTTCGGTGCCCGGTGTCGCACAAATCGTATCGATCGGCGGGGCGCCGCGGCAGCTTCAAGTCATTGCCGACGCGGACAAGCTTCGTGTCTTCGCCGTCTCGATGGAAGAGTTGGCCGAAGCCGTGCGAGCGGCCAATCTCAACGCCTCCGGTGGAATCCTGAATCAGGGCACGAAAGCCCCCGTGGTCACCGTGTCGGGCCGGATCACCGAAGCTCGTCAACTCAAAGACGCCATCGTGCGCGAAGACCCGGTCAGACCCATTCGCATTTCCGATGTGGCGCGCGTCGAATTCGGGCCCGCGGCCATTCGAACGGGCGAAGCCGGCATCGACGGCAATCCAGGCGTCATTCTGGTCATCTTCAAGCAGCCCAATGTGGACACGGTGGGACTCACCGATCGAATCAATCGAGAGCTGGAAGAGCTTCAAGGCACGCTTCCGCAAGGCGTAACGGTGGTCAACGATCTCTTCCAGCAGGCCCAGTTCATTCACCGGGCGGTAGGGAACGTCGAGGATGCCGTACGCGACGGCGCGATCCTGGTGGTAATCGTACTTTTCCTGTTCCTGATGAACCTACGCACGACCTTGATCACGCTCACCGCATTGCCGCTCTCTGTGGCCATCACCGCGCTGGTCTTCGCGGCATTCGGTCTCACGATCAACACCATGACCTTGGGCGGCCTCGCCGTGGCCATCGGCGCGCTGGTGGACGATGCGATCGTGGATGTGGAAAACGTTTTCCGCCGTTTGCGGCAGAATGTTCAGCTGAAGAAACCGCGCTCGGCGCTCGCGGTTGTCTTTACCGCCTCAATGGAAGTTCGAAGCCCAATCGTCATCGGCACGCTCCTGGTCATCGTCGTTTACCTGCCGCTCTTCTTTCTCACGGGCATCGAAGGGCGCCTGTTCGCGCCCATTGGGCTGGCGTACATCATCAGCATTCTGGCCTCGCTGGCGGTATCGCTGACGGTTACGCCAGTGCTCTGCTATTACCTGCTGGGCCGTTCGGTTCGATTGGAGCACGGCGAAGATGCTTGGCTGGTGCGCAAGCTCAAGGCCCTTACCGCGCACGCCATTCGCTTCAGCCTGGCCTTTCCGGTGCATATCGCCGGAGCGCTATTGGGATGTGTGCTCATATCCTGCCTTTTGCTGGCCACGCGAGGATCGGAGTTTTTGCCGGCATTCAACGAGGGGTCGTATCAGGTCAATCTGATTCTCCCTCCCGGGACCGGGTTGCACGCTTCCGACCAATACGGGCGCCGCATGGAACATATCATCCTGCAAGTCGACGGCGTCGCGCACGTAGGCCGGCGCAGCGGCCGCGCTGAAGGCGACGAGCATGCGGAAGGGGTCAATGTCAGCGAAGCGATCGTGACGATAAAGCCCGATTCGCCGCGCAGCCGGTCGGAAATCCTCGCGGAAATTCGTGAGCGGCTGGCCGACGAATTGCCCGGCGTAACAACCGCCGTGGAACAGCCGCTCGCCCACCTGCTCAGTCATATGCTTTCCGGCGTTTACGCGCAGGTGGCTATCAAGATCAGCGGTCCGGACCTGGATGTACTCCGCAAGACCGCACAGGAGACCGAGGCCGCTCTCAAAGCGATCCCCGGCGTGAAAGATCTCCATGTCGAACAACAGGTTCTGGTGGAGCAGGTGGAAGTCGTGCCCGACCGCGAGCGGCTTGCGCGTCACGGACTGACCGTCCTAGAGATGGGCCAGACCGTGGAGTTGGCGCTCGGTGGCGAAGAAGTATCCCAAATGCTCGTCGGCCAAGTGAGCTACCCCATCGTAGTGCGATTGGAAGAGAAGGATCGCCGGGATCTCGACGCGCTGCGCGCACTCCAGGTGCGAACTCAGGCCGGCAGTCGGCTGAGACTCGGGGACGTCGCCGAGGTGCGCATCGGCAGGACTCCCAACAACATCAACCGCGAGAATGTCTCGCGCCGCATCGTGGTCCAGCACAACGTCGGCGACCGCTCCTTGGGCGAAGTGGTCGCGGATGTGGAACGCGCGCTGGAACCCATTCGCGCCAAGCTCGCCGCACAGCCGGGCTATTCCTTAAAAGTCAGCGGACAGTTCGAAGCGCAAGCCGAAGCCACGCGTATGATCTTCGCACTCAGCTTCGTGTCTTTAGCTGCCATGTTTCTGATTCTGTATCTCCACTTCCGATCCGTAAACTTAAGCCTGCAAGTACTGCTGAGCATTCCCATGGCATTCGTGGGAGCAGTCGTGTACCTCGTTCTCTCCAGGCAGGATATCTCCGTCGCCACGCTGGTGGGGCTCGTCTCGCTGGGCGGCATCGCCGCACGCAACGCCATTCTGCTGCTGGATCACTACATCCATTTGATGCATGAAGAAGGCGAAGGCTTCTCGCACGAGATGATCGTCAGGGCCGGGCAGGAGCGCATGGTGCCGGTGCTCATGACGGCCCTTTGCGCCGGAATCGCGCTCGTGCCGCTTGCGCTGGCTCCTGACGAGCCCGGCCGCGAAATCTTGTACCCGGTGGCCACTGTGATCCTGGGCGGCCTGCTCTCCAGCACGATCCTCGAATTTTTGCTCACGCCCGGCGTCTTCTGGATTGTCGGACGAAACGATGCGGAACGGCTCGCGCGAGCGCGGCCGAAGAAGGACCGTGCAGCCGAAGCCATGGCCGCGGAATTCGAAGCCGAGGCGCCTGCCGAAGCGGTGGCGGCTCAAAACCCAGGAGGAGTGTCGCATGCCTAAGACGTTGGTTCTGAAACTCGCCGCATGTTGTCTGGTGCTGGCGTACGCTGCCGGCGCGATGGCCGAAGAGCACGGTCACGCGGAACATAAGGCGCCCCACGGAGGCGTCCTGTTAGAGGTCGGCGAAGAAGAAGCGCACCTCGAGATGGTGCATGACGAAGCGGCCGGAAAGGTGACGCTTTACGTGCTGGGTAAGGACGCCAAGACTCCCGTCGCCATTGCCACGGCGCCCAAGCTCAACCTCAAGCTGGAAGCCGGTCCCAAGCAGATCGAGACCAAAGCCGTGGACCCCAAGGACGGCGCTGCATCGCAGTTCGAGGTCACGGACGACGCGCTAAAGACGCACGGCCTTACCGGCCGGATCGCGCTGAAGATCGGCGAAAAGAAGTACAACGTCGAGTTGAAGCACGATCACGACCACGATCACAAATAAGCTCAAAGGTCCGTCCGGGGCGGACAGCCCCGGACGGACGCGCTTGGACTGGAATACGGCCCGGATCAGATATCGAGGTCGGTGATTTCGAGCGCGTGCTGCTCGATAAAATCGCGGCGGGCGCCGACTTCTTCGCCCATCAGAATCTTGAACATGTCGTCGGCGATCACGCCGTCTTCAAGCTTGATGCGCAACAAGGTGCGGCGCGCGGGATCCATGGTCGTATCCCACAGTTCCTCGGCGTTCATTTCACCCAGCCCTTTGAACCGCGCCACATCCTGGCCCTTAGCATCCTTACCCAAGGCTCGGATGCGATCCAGCACCTCGGCGAGTGACGACATGCCGTGGTCGGTGGCGTTCGCTTCTAGCACGTGGAATTTGTATCCCACGTCCGTGATGCCCGTCCCCAAATAGTCGGCGCGGGCAAAACCCATGGCGCTCAGTTCGCCGAAGGACTCGGTCAACCCGTTGGCTTCGCTGAGGCGGCGCATCTCGATGCCCAGTCCCGCTACTGCGAGCGTCGTCTGGCTCTGTCCGCCTGCTTCGTCGATCTCGCCCACGGCCTCCGCTTCGCTTTCGCCCGCCTCCCCGCCCTCCCCTTCATCTTCGCCTCGCCGGCGCTTGCGCGGTTCGCCGTCCGCCGCGCCCGCTTCGGCTCGCCGGATCTCGGCGGCTTGCAGCTTCTCGTCTCGGTATTTCTCCGCCTCGGCCTTGTCGAAGAAGTAGCCTTCTTCGCCCAGTGCCTGGACGTGCCACTCGGGGAAGCGCCCCTCGTCTTCCTGCGCCAGATAGTCTTCGAAGGGAATGCCCTTCTGCTTCAGCTTCGAGCGCAGGCGTTCAAGACGCTCCAGGATCTTCAACAACCGTTCCAGCGCTTCGCCGTCGATGGCATCGGTCCGGTTGGCTACTTCAAGCCGCGTGCCCTTGAGCCCCAGCTTCAGGAACGTGGCGTTCATCTCTTCGATGGAGTTCACGTACTCCAGCGATTTGCCGCGCTTCACGCGAAACAGCGGCGGCTGCGCGCAATACACCCGTCCGTCCTCGATCAGGTGCGTCATCTGCCGGTAGAAAAACGTAAGCAGCAGAGTGCGGATGTGGCTGCCGTCCACGTCGGCGTCGGTCATGATGATGATCTTGCCGTAACGCAGCTTTTCGAGGTCGAACTCGTCGCCGATATTGGTGCCGATGGCCTGAATCATCGTGGAGATTTCGGCGTTGGAGAGCATCTTATCCAGCCGCGCCTTCTCGACGTTAAGCACTTTTCCGCGTAGCGGCAGGATCGCTTGGTACTGCCGGTTGCGCCCGCTCTTGGCGCTCCCGCCAGCGCTGTCTCCCTCGACAATGAACAGTTCGGACTCTTCGCGATTGCGCGTCAGGCAGTCGGTCAGCTTGCCCGGCAAGCCGCCGCTGGAGAATGCGTTTTTGCGACGCGCCATCTCGCGCGCCTTGCGCGCGGCCTCACGGGCAATCGCGGCGCTCACGGCCTTGCGCACGATATCCGAGGCCACCTTCGGATTCTCTTCGCTGAACCGGCCGAGTTCCTCGCCCACCAGGCTGTTGACCAGCCCTTCCACTTCCGCGTTGCACAGCCTGAACTTATTCTGACTGTCGTACTGCGGCTCGGGAATCTTGATCGAGATCACGGCCGCCAGCCCTTCACGCAAATCGTCGCCGCTCAGCGTCGGGTCTTTTTCCTTGAGCAGATTCTTGTCCTTTGCGTAGCGGTTGAATATACGCGTCAGGGCCGTCTTGAATCCCGAGAGGTGCGTCCCGCCGCCAGCCGTGTTGATGTTGTTGGCGAAGCAGTAAATCTTTTCGTCGTAGCTGTCGTTGTACTGCAGCGCGATATCCACTTCGATGTTTTCGCTGCTCGCATGACAGACGATCACATCCTTATGAATCACCGAGCGGCCCGCGTTCAGGTGCTCCACGAAAGTTTTGAGCCCGCCGGGAAAGCTGAAAACCTCGGTCTTATCCTGGCGGTCGTCCGCGATCGAAATGCGCAGCCCCGGATTCAGGAATGCCAGTTCGCGGAAGCGCTTGGCTAGCGTCTCGTACTTGAACTCCATGTTGGGGAAAATTTCGGAGTCGAGCTTGAAGTGCACGCGCGTGCCGTTGCGGTTCGCATCGCCCGAGCGCTCCATCCCGCCCCGCCGGACGCCCCGGTCGAAGCGCATCTCGAACTGGCCGCCATTGCGCCATACGGTTGCATGGAACCATTCCGAAAGCGCATTGGCGCACTTGATGCCTACGCCGTGCAGCCCGCCTGAGACCTTATAGCCTTTGGTGTCACCGAACTTACCGCCCGCGTGCAACTCGCTGAGCACCAGTTCCAACGTGCTCACTTTCTTTTCCGCATGCTCTTCCACCGGAATGCCGCGGCCGTCATCCTCAACGGAGATCGAGCCGTCCGAGTAGATGTTCACCTTGATGTTTTTGCAGTAACCTGCCATATGCTCATCGACGGCGTTGTCGATCGCTTCATACACACAGTGGTGCAACCCATTCTCGTTGGTTCCGCCGACGTACATCCCGGGGCGCTTGCGAATGGCTTCGGGGAATTCCAATACTCGGATTTCGTCAGCCGTGTAGGTGCCATCCTGAACGTGGGCTGAATTGGGGGCCAGAGTGGCATCGGGAGCGGGGGCTTCGGCCATGGAATCGGAATCCTCTCTGTCGACGCCAATTGCAGACCGGCGTCGCTACTTTTCACGGACTTGCGGCTTCTTCCAGACCGGAAAAAGGGCTCTGGAACGAGTGCTTGCGAGCACCAGAATCGATCCCAAATGATAGCCGAAAAGAGCCCCCTCCGCCAGCCTGTGAAAACGCTTCAACTGTAATCCAGGTGCTCATTTATAAGGTTGTTCGAGCACTCGATCCCTCTTTCGGACCCGCCGCCTCTCCGTCCGGTCTCCCGGCTTAGCCGGACCGGCGTCCACAAGCGCTCCGTCCAGCCATTCCCGGCACCCCACCCGGTTGATTTATGGGTCTGTCTCGGGGCCGCATACGCTACTTGGTTGAAAGCTCCGGCGCGGCGTCGAGGCGCCGACTTATTGCGGCGGAGCATCGAAAACATGGTACAACCGCGCGCCGCCTTAATGGACGCGAACCGGGACGGGAATGTTATGCGGGGCTTAAAAAACGTGCTGCTGTTCTTGCTGATCTTGAGTTCGGCAAGGGCCGCCTCGGGAGCCAGCGAAAGCGAAACCCCTCCGGTCGAGCAGCCCGGCACCTTCCGTCTGGATCGTTCGATCTTCGATACCGCCGGCGTTTTGACCTCCCTGGAAATCACGCGCCTGCAAGAACTCTGCGACGACTTTCAAATGCAGTCGGGTTACCCCGCCGGCGTGGTAATCCTAAAGCATCTCAGCGAGACCGGTTCGGCTCCAACGGACGACAAATGGGCGGTCACCGAAAAGCTGCTAAACCAATGGAAGAGCGGGCGGAGTAATTCCGAGAACGCGGTGCTGGTCATTCTGGCAACCGAGGACCGCTACGTCTGCATTCGCTTGGGCCGGGCGTGGGGCGGCGGATACGATGCCTTGGTCAACGAAGTCATTGAGCGCGTGATGAAGCCGGCGCTCAGCAAATCGGACGCGGACGGAAAAACCAGGAAGCCCGATGTCATGGGAGCGATGATGGGCGCGCTCCAGGAGCTGATGCCTGCGATGGTGCGCGATCAGCAGTCCGCCGGCGGGGTGCTCGCTTCATCGTTACGCCGATTCTTGGCGGCCAGTTGGCTTTGGATTCTGGCCGCGCTGCATGGATTGGGCTTCGTGTACGTGCTCAGCACCAAGGAGGACCCGCAGTGGTATCTGGCGGGGCTGCTGCTGGGATTGCCGATCTTTCTGGGCATGCTTGTGCTGGTGCTTCAGGGCGAACGATTGCGCGACTCCGTGCTCTCGCTGCGGCGGCCGGCCGGAGCGCCCCCGTCCACGGATCGCGCCTATGCTGGCTTGAATTGGTGATCTTTGATCGCGTGAATACCTCAGAGGAGAAGCGCCGATGACGGGCCCGGTGGCAAGCTACTTCACCGCGGCGGAACGGGAGCGGCTGCACGCGGCCGTTCGCGCGGCCGAATTGCGCACCTCCGTGACCGTGTGCCCCGTTCTGGTGTCCGAGAGCGATGCCTACGATCGCTCAGCCGATGTCATGGGCCTGTTTGGGGCGCTGCTGGCCGCGCTCCTGTTGATGGCGCCGTACGGCGCAGATGCCGTTCCCCTGTACGTGCTGATTCCGGCGCAATTCGCGGGCTTTCTGGCCGGCGCACTAGGCTTGGGGCGCATCCCGGCACTGCGCTACATCCTGGCCGGGCGCGCGCTGATGGAGCGCCGGGTTCGCCAAGCCGCGGAACGAGCGCTGGCCACGGCTTCACGGGACGAACGCCCCAGCATATTGATTTACGTTTCGCTGTTCGAGCACCAGGTCGTGCTGCTCGCGGATCCTGAAGTCTCCGTGAAGGTTCGGCCGGAGGCCTGGAAGGAAGCCGTTACGCTGGTCCGCGACGGCCTGCGGGAAGGCAAGGCCGCGGATGGCCTGTGCTTCGCCATCGAACGTTGCGCCGCAGCCACGGAAGCGTATTTCCCCGGCAGTGCGGCCCAGCAACCCGTTGCTTGAGGTTAGGCTCAGTCCCGAAACGCTTCTTGGGCATCTGCTTGCGGGGACATACGCAGAGCTTCGTCCGCGCGGCGCATAGGCTTTTTAAGCGTTTCGAGACAGCGCCTAGTGCGCCCGAGTGGCTTGGCGGTCGGGCTCGGACGGCGAACCGGAACCCTTGAACTCTTGGCGATTATCCGGCGTAATCGGCTGCCGGCCCGTAAAGCCTGCCTGGATTTCGTGGTAGAAGCCGATGTGGTCACCTTCGCCCAGCATCCAGCACAGGTACACGTCGCGACCTCGAAAGCGGCTGTGGAAATCGATCAGGCCCTTTCGCCAATCCTTTAGTTCCACCCCAAGCCGGTCCAGTTCGGCCAGATAGCGCCGCAAATCGTCTTCGTGGATCTCGATCTCTCTCTCCAGGCGAAAGGCTTCTTCTTCCGCGCGTGAGCCCGGATTTAACGGCGCGCCTAACGCTCGGCGGCGCTGTCCGGTCTGTTCGCGGCGCGTAAAAGTGGCCACGATGTCGGTCACGATCCGGCGTACCAAAAGCAGCGCACGTTCGGCCTCATCCACGGTATAGAACATTACGGCTGGCATCGTGCGTTCGTCTCCCGGCTGCAAGGCCCAAGTCCACTGGAGAGTTTCGCGGGGAATCCCCTTTTTCGCAAGGGGGCGCTTGAACTCGAGTTCAGCCGATCCGCTTGGCCATGCCGGAAGTCGGGGGCGTCGACCAGCGCTTACGGTCCTCTTCCGTGATCTCGAATTTGAACTGCCCCTTCGCGCAGCGGCGCATGATCGTCTCCAGGTCCGGCCAGCAGGTATGGCAGCCGCACCCTGCGCGCGTAGCCTCGTTGATCTCTTCGACGTTCTTGAGACCCAGGATACGAATCGCCATCTCGATCTCGCGCTCGGTCACGCTGAAGCAGTAGCAGACCTGCTGGTCCAGCGGCGGCGGCGGCGTGTGTCCGGGGGTAAACGGCTGGGCATCGCTCATGGTGATATCGCGGGATCCTGGCTCCGATCCGGAAGTATACCCCACGCCTACAGCCAGAGGCGACCCACTTGGTAGGTAACGAACGAAGCCAAGTAGGCCAATGCGGTCATGTAGAAGAAGGTGAACCCCGCCCATTTCCAGGAGTTTGTCTCGCGTTTGATGGTCGCCACGGTCGCGCCGCACTGGCAGCAGAGCGCAAAAAACACCATGATCGAAAGCGCTACAGGCAGGTTAAAGACGCGTTTACCGTCCGGCCACTCAGAGGCCTGCATGCGCTCGATCAGCGGCTTGCGGCTTTCTTCGTCGTCCACGTCCACATCGTCGCCCACGTCGTAAATGATGCCCAAGGTGGCCACGATCACTTCCCGCGCCGGAAAGCTTGCCAGCGCCGCCATCCCGATGCGCCAATCCCAACCCAGCGGCTTGAATGCGGGTTCCAGCGCGTGCCCGATCCGCCCGAACCAACTTTGTCGCGCCAACGCGCCGCGCTCGCGCCGGTCCAGCGCTTCCAGTTCCGCGGTGCGATCGTCTTCGGACAGTTCCCGCGCCTCCAACGCTTCGCGCTCGGCCTGGAACTGCTCCCGCAAATCTTCACCACGCGGGTAGTAGCTCAGCGCCCAGATCACCACGGAAATCGCCAAAATAATCGTCCCGGCCCGGATCACGAAGGCGCGAACGGCATCCCACACGCGCAGGCCGATATTTCGTAAGCGCGGCCGCTGGTAGGGAGGTAATTCCATCACGAACGGAGGCGTGGGGCCTTTCAGGATCGTATGCTTGAACAGGAAGGCCGCACCGATGGCCGTTACGATTCCTAAAAAATACATCCCCGTAAAGACCAACCCCTGCAAGCTCAGCACACCGCCGACTCGCAGGTCGGGAACGAAGGCGACCGCCATCAGCGCGTACACGGGAATGCGCGCCGAACAGCTCATCAGCGGCGCCACCAGGATCGTCACCAGCCGGTCCCGCGAATTGGAGATAGTGCGCGCCGACATGACCCCAGGAATCGCGCATGCGAAGGAACTCATCAGGGGGATGAAGCTGTGGCCGCTCAGGCCACAAAAGCGCAGCACGCGATCCATCAAGAACGCTGCACGCGCCATGTAGCCGCAGTCTTCGAGCAACGCAATGAACAGGAAAAGAAAAACGATCTGAGGCAGGAATATCAGCACACCGCCCACGCCGGCAACGATGCCGTCCACGAGCAGGCTTTCCAGCGCTCCGCCCGCCCAACGGGTATCTGCAAATGCGCCGGAAACGGCCTCGCCCAAGGTGCCAAAGCCACCATCGATCCAGTCCATCACCGGACCCGCCCATTCGAAGATGAGCATGAATACCGCGGTCATCAAGGCCAGGAAGACCAGGCTGCCCGCGAGCCGGTGGGTCAATACACGGTCCAGGCGATCGGTAAGCGAAGCGCCGACCGCTCTGCGGCTGACATGCGGCGCGACGGCTTGCGCGATCCAGCCGTAGCGCGCCTGGGCCTCGTACGCCGCCGGAACCTTCCCCGAGACGCGCAGGCGCTCCCGCGCCTCGCTCAGCGCTTGGCGCGCCTTTTCACCCCGGGATGCGACGAGATCCAACTCCACCGTGCCGCCGGCATCCACCAGCGCGCGCAACGCCATGCAGCGCTCTTGCCCCAATTCGCGTTCAAGCCCTTCCACTTCCCGCGCGAACGGCTCGGGAAAAGTCCAGGCGGGCTGGGCCGGCGCGGCGTCCAAATGGCTTTGTATCGCCGCACGCAAGTCCTCGATGCCTTCGCCGCGTGCGGCCACCAGCGGAACCACCGGAATGCCCAAGGAGCGGGACAGTCCGGCCGGATCGACCGACATGCCCGCCTTGGCGGCCATGTCGGTCATGTTCAATGCGACCACCACCGGCCGTCCAACTTCCATCACTTGAGTTACGAGATAAAGATTGCGCTCCAAATTGCTGGCGTCGACGATCACCACCACCAGGTCGGGGCGCGGTTCGCCGTCCTGTTCGCCCAGCAAGACGCGGACAGCCACCATTTCGTCGGGGCTGTGCGCCGCGAGGCTGTAGGTGCCCGGAAGGTCCAGCACCTCCACGCCTTCGGACATGCGCCCGACCTTCTTTTCCACCGTCACGCCCGGGTAATTGCCAACCCGCTGGGAAAGACCGGTCAGCGCGTTGAAGAGGGTCGTTTTTCCGGTATTGGGATTGCCGATCAGCGCCACACGCCGCACGCGCGCCTGGGTCGTCGAACTCATGGCTGAATTTCCACGCCTGCGGCTTCAGAACGGCGCAGCGAGAGCGCGTATCCGCCGACTTTGATCTCGATCGGATCGCCCAGCGGTGCGACGCGAATCACCTGAATCCGCGCGCCTTCGATCAGGCCCATCTCGAGCAAGCGCTGGCCGATCGGTCCGTCACCGGCCGTGCGTGTCACGACGCCGCCTTGTCCCGGTTGACACTCGCTCAAAAGCATGACCGTATAATCCTAGCGAGCGTCGGAGGCCGTTGAAGCGGCTTCCGGCGGCTGGGCCGTCAAGTGTTCAATCTGGGAGACCGCCCGGGAAGTGCTCTTGGCGCATCCGGAAGTGCCGCAGCCACAGGAATTAGAAGGCTGAAATGCGCGGAACAGACTGCGGGCGCAGAAACCAGCGGCAACACATACGACCGCGCCGACCAGAACCGATTCTAACCACATATCCGGCCGCCCCATTCGCCCGCCGCTCAAGCTTCGGCGACTACGAGTTCGCGTGCTTGGGCGGAACAGAGCGCCAGCTTGGAACCGCCAATGCGCAACACCACGTCGCCACCTTTATGGCCGCCCGCCACTTGAACGCAGGCCCCTGGAAACAAGCCCAGTTCTCCTAAGCGCCGCGCGCAAACCGGATCGCCGCATACTTCGAGCACCACCACGGTTCGCCCCACGGTCACTTCGTTCAAAATCAGCCGTTCCGCAGGCGGCGCCACTTGGGCGCCATTCCCGCGTAGGTGCGTCACGGCCGCTTTCATGCGCGAAAGGACACGCGGAATCGCAGACCAGCCGTCGCGAGACGCGCCACCCAACCCTACCACCGCGCCGCGACCGGACTTTCTTGAGGCGCGAATGGAAGAGGAAGGCATGGGGCACTCCACAAGATCGGTTTGGACTGCATTACCACGAGTCTAGCTACAACTTACTTTCAACTCGAGATGCTGTCCACCGCCTCACTTGAGAATAATTCTCAATGCAGTCCCATTAACTCTACGCTATGGAGAATCCGGGTCAAGGATATTCCCTGATCAATAGCCCTTTACCCAACCGTCGGAATCGACCTGCCCACCCTGCGGCATAAGGCCTTCCTCCTGCGGTCCATTGCGTCAGGCCGCCAGTCCGCTACCATACCGACCGGGTTCGCGGTCCTGAAGGCCTGCGGAGCCACTCGGGGCGTAGTTCAGCTTGGTAGAACGCCTGGTTTGGGACCAGGAGGTCGCAGGTTCGAATCCTGTCGCCCCGACCACCCTCCCTGAAGGTAAGAGCGCCCGACACCGCGCCGTCTGCACCCAGCACTCCGATTACTTGCCCTGAAACGAGAGCAGCTTCGTACGCGCCGGCGTATGCCATTCGGCGTTGAACCGGCCCGGAGCATCGGGGGCAGGCAGCTTTTCTTGACTCAAGTCGCGCACAATGGCCACGGCCATGTCGCGATGATCGTATGAGATCAGTTGCGTGGGACTTCCCACTCCTTTGAGCGCCTGAGGCATCTCGCTTCGAAAAATCATGCAGCGCGCCGAGCGCATCACATTCGCAAGCCGTTCCGGTTGCCGGCGGCAGAGTTGCACGTACCAGTAGTCCCGTTCGAAAACGAGCCCCTCGTCCGGCCGCACGGCCAGCGTTTCGAGGTACGTCTCGGGCTTAACTCGGCCCCCAGGCGCGTATCGAACGCCGAATCCTTGTGCGCGGAGCAGGGTCTCCAATTCGTCCGGCTGGCGTGGAATATGTGCGGAACTGGGGCATGGCACCAACGCCAACGAGAGACCCGCTTCGCGCCACTCGCGCAGCCCCTGCGTCAAAGCGGCCGTTCGATCCAGCCGGTACAAGGCGGGAAAGGGCGACGCCAAGGCGTCGATCACCACGACCCGCAGGCCGGCATCTGAAATCATGCCGACCGTGTTGCGATCGGCTTCCGCGGGGCAGAACCAGATCAGGAAATCCAGACTGCGCCTTAATATGCCGCGCAGGAACGAACGCCGAATCTCCTGCCCTTGAGAGTAGAAGATGAAATTCGCCACGAAGGATTGATGCCGAAGCTCCTCTTCCAGAGTCGTGAAAAAGGTGCGCCATTCGGAGTACAGCAAAAAACCCGGCAGCCAGATTGGAATGCCGACAATGCCGCGAACGGTCGAACGCGCTTGAGAGTGTCGCGAAGGGATTTCCGTGGAACTGCTGCGGATTGTGACCAAGCGCCCTTCGCCGCGCAAACGCTCGTACGCTCGAGCAACCGAACGAAGCGGCACGCGGAAAAATGCGGCCACATCGCGTAACGCGTAAAAGGTACGCGGGCGAGTGCGGCGCAATCGTCCCACCGCTGCGCGCAGGTGCTCCTCGAGCAGCGCCTGCCGGTTGGCTTCCGGCGGAAAGCCGGTGAAATCGGCGAAAGCCTGCGCAAGCGGAGGCAGGTCACGGGATACTCGTCTGCGCGCCATGCAACCATTATGTATACATTGTGTTTCTACCGCAAGCGTTCGCCGCTCGGACTATACAGTGGAACGCCGCGAGTCGGCAGGCGCGGTCATCCTGAAGGAGTCCACCATGCGTACTCCAGTCCTGTGCTTCGTAGTGCTACTTCTTGCCCTGCCTACACTTGCGGCCGATAAGCCTAAACCGGAGGGCGGCAAGAAATCCAAAGAGCGCCGTGCTCAGGAAGCCGAACCGGCGCCTCCGCCCGGTCCGCAAGTTTTGCTCCCGCTGGGCCGAACTGCCTACCAGACCAACGAACGCGTCGATCTGGCCTACCTCCGCTACGGTACGGACGCGCTGCCCGCCGGCACGCTGGAACTCCAACTGGCCGGCCCTGCGGGCAGTGCGTTCGAGACCTCTTTCCCAGTGGAAGCCGTACCGGCCGCAAACGGTGCGGCGCAGCGGACCGAACACTTTCGACTCGACGCACGCTTGCTTCGTCCGGGCTCGTACGTAGCGACGATACGTTGCGACGGTGCAACCCAACAGCTCGCCTTCGATATCCACTCGCACATCCGCAAGACCAGCTTTCGCATCATCGATTGGGGCGGCAGCGGCAACGGAGCCGATCAGGTGCGCTGCGGCGAGGAAGGCACCGGCATCAACTTGATGCTCGCCTCGTCGGCGGGGCACGACCAGAGCGCCAACATCCGCGGCGGTATGGATTACATGCGCAACTGTACGATGGGCGGCGGGCACCAGATGGATCTGAACCGGAACAACGACTGGTCAGACCCCAGTGTCCTGACCGGCGGAATGGCTCGCGTGGCGCGCCAAGCGCTGCGCGACCGGACCAGCGGGAATACCATCGGCGTACACTTCTACGACGAACCGGGGCTGACTTGGCTCAAACATCACCGCACCGGGATCGACAGCCCCAACAACATCCCTTCCCAGGATTGGGCCTATAAAGCCACCTTGGGCGAAGAGCCCGTTCAATACGACTCGATCGATCCCGTGAAGCCTGCCGACGTCGACGCTTGGGAACGAGTGCTGCGCCAGAAACAGGTCTACCTCGAAGCCGGGTGGCGCATGGGACGCTTCGCCGTCGAGTGGGTCGATCCGCGGCTGCTCTCGGCGACCCAGAGCATGTACGGCTGGCTGGCGTTCGGCGACGGCTATTACTTCAATGTCACTCGCTCGCTCCCGGTCAACAGCGGTCACGGCGGATACGACGATCTGGCTGGTGGATTCCTCGCCCCGGGATTCTTTTATGAGTTCGGACGCATGCGCGACTACGCCAAGCCGGCGTGGTACCTCCCGCATTGGTGGGACCAGACGGCCTCCCCGCTCTTCCGGCTTGAACAGTACCTCACGTTCATGACCGGCGTACAGGGCATCGCCATCCCGCCGGGCACGCGCACCGAAGCGCCCGGTACCGGCAACCAGGATGACGGCATGCTGGAATCCAACCGGCTGATGGCGCGGCTGGGCACCATCTTCCATGCGATGCCGCTCACACGCCCGCCCGTGGCGATCCTCTATTCCATGTCGCAGAACGCGCTGGCCAGCGTGCGCAGCGAAAACCTCCTGCTCACCCAGGACTTCCCCGGGCAGGTAGAGCGTCTGCTGATGACGTACGTTGCCGGCAAGATGGCGCATCAACCGCTTTTTCCTATCGTGGAAGAGGATGTCCTGGATGGGACCCTGACCGCGAACCATCGCGCCGTAATTTTGACGGGCATCGAACGCCTGGATTCCAAGGTGGTCACGGCATTAAGCGCCTATGCCGCAGCCGGCGGGCACGTTTGGCTCACCGACGATTGCAAGATGGACATCCCCGGCTCGCGACGCCTGGGTGCGGAGACCCACACCAAGATTTACGAAGAAGCCCAACGCGTGTTCCGCGACGAGACTATTCACCCGCTCTTGCGCCGCAACTTGGGCTGCGCAGCGCGCAGCGCGCAAGCGTACTACCGTGCGTGCGGTCCGCTGGCCGAGGCGCTGAAGCAACGCTGCGCCGAAGCCGGCATCGCGCCGGTGCTCGAGTGCGATCATCCGCAGGTCTTCGCCACTCGCCACGCACAGGGCGACGTCGAATATTTCTTCCTGGCCAACGCCAACTCCGACGACGCCGAAGTGAAGGAAGGCCGCTTCAACGCGACACGTCCGGCGCGCGCTCAAGTGGCGCTGCCTCATGCGCAGGGCGCGCTGTACGACGCCGTTCGCGGTGGGCCGGCTTCCGAGTTTACGCTGACCGATGGCAAACTCACGGCCGATCTCCGCTTCGGCAGCGGACAGATGCGAGTCTTCGCGCGAACGGTCCGGCCGATCGCAGCCGTCCAGGTTTTTACCCCGCTTGTGCGATCTGGCGACTACGCCTTCGACCATGTCCCGCCGGTGGCCCTGGAGCTGCAAGCCGTCGTCCTCGACGACCGCGGTCAGGTTTTGAATGGCGCGATTCCGCTCGCCGTGCGCGTAACCGATCCGCTCGGCGAAGTGCGCTTCGACCTGTTCCGAGCGACCGAGCAAGGGGTGCTTCGCGTTCAACTTCCCTTGGGCGTAAACGACGCGCCCGGCACTTGGCGGGTGGCGGTCAAAGAGCTATTGAGTCAGAAGGAAGGCGAGCAGCACTTCGTCACCCAGGCGCCGGCGCAGTGCGGTGCGCTGCTGGGCGCCACCCGCCGAGCGGTTTACCTCCCGGCAGACGAGGCCAACATGTTCCGCTTTTTCCGGCTGCATCGGAACGTGGCGCTGGTCGTGGGCAACGCCGAATTCCATAAAACACAAGCCGAGCGGCTCGCGGAAACACTGGCGCGCTGGAACATCGCCTGCACGGTGGTCCCGGCTGCTTCGTTGAAGAAGAAAGAACGCAATAAGGAGATGACGAAAAACTGGCCGGGCGCGCAGGGGCATCCGGATCTCGACATGCCTGGCGAAGCCGCGATTCTCTTCGGCGCACCGGAGGACGATGCGCTGATTGCGGCGATGTGCCCCACCGCCAAAGCGCCCAAAAACCTGGCGCCCTACACGCCCTTGCGGGATTGTTACCCTGGCCGAGGTCGCGGGATGCTGGCGTGGCAGGTCGAGGCGCTGGCCTATTCCAATTACGAAAGCATCGCCTGCATAGCCTACGACGCCGAGGGCATGGCCGAAGCTGTCGGCACGCTCTGCGAAATCGCCAACGGCTACCGCGCCGCAACGGATACGATCCTGCCCGGCAAGGCGCTCTTGAAGCCGGCGCATGTGCCTGCGCAGCTTGCGCCCGCACCGCGCATCGAACTGCTCGCGGCACTGCCCGACCGCGCCGACTACTTGCAAACTCTGCCCGACGCGGCCTTGCTGGCGGCTTCGTGGAGCGGCTGGGTGCATAAGCTGAAAGCCGACGGATCGACGCTTAGCGAACACGTATTGCCCGGCGCGACAGAACCGCTCGTGGCGGCCAACGCCGAAGGTACGGTCTGGGCATCCGCCCTATTCGACCGCTTGACGGTGTTTAAGAATGCGGGTGAAGTGGTCTTCGAGACTCCGTTGCGCTTCCTGGACCCGCGCTTGCGCCAAATCCGTCCGTCTCCGGCCAGTGTCGTGGCTGTTTCGCCCGACGGAAGTTTGATCGCGGCGGGCACCGAATCGGGTCACTTGCGGCTCTGGGCGTCCGACGGCCAGGAACGCTATGCCTACGGAGGCGCGACCCAGGACGAATTCGACAAGTATTCCGTCGAACGCAAAGCTTACCTGGCGATCAAGGCGGAACGCGACGAGAAGGTCAAACAGTATAAGGTGGATTTGGAAGCCTGGAGCAAGGCCGACGCCATGTGGCAGCAGGCTCCTGCCGAAACGCGCGGCGCTCGGCCTAGGAAGCCCGCTCCGGTTCCCAAAGGTCCGCAAGCGCCGCGTTTCGATTCACCCGAAGCGTGCCACCAGTTGATCTTTAGCGCCGACGGCTCGCGCCTGCTTGCCAGTTTCGAAAGCTACACGCTCATTATCGATACGGGGTCTGGAAAACTGCTGGCCGAGCTGGCAGATACGGCCCGTGCGCGCCCGGATCGCATCGGCAATGGGTTCGTCCTGCTCACGCAAGCCGGCGAACTGGCGCTGCTGACCGCAGACGGCGCCGTAACTTCGACCCTGCGTGTGCTGCCCGAGGGCGAAGGGCTGACCGCCAAACCCGGCCAACCGCTGCCGGATACGCTGCTGGGCGTTTGGCCCATCGGCGACGGCGCGCTGGTGGCCAGCCATCAAGGACGCCTCTGGTGCTTCAAGAAGCCGGGCGGCGAAGGTTCGTCGGCGCCGCTTTGGGAAAACCGCTACCCCGATCGCTTGGTGAAATTCGTAGCGCCTGGTGCTTCGTGCGCGGCGGTAGCCTATTGGGGCGGTACCGTGCGGCTGCTCGACGCCGAAACCGGCAGATTACTCGCGTCGCAAACCTTTGAGCAGGACGTGGCGGCCTTGACTGGCACGGGTTCGCGGTGGACCGTCGTCCTGGCGGACGGCCGCGTTTATGCGCTCAGCGCGCCGTGAACCGGGCATTCGAAGGGAGTTTCGCTTGATTCCGCGCGTGCGTCCTAACTGTCGGCTCGCCATGGTCTTGGGGGTATTCGCCTCGGCCGCGCTGGCGGGCGCGGAAATGGAGCGCATCGAATCGCTGGAGTCGCTCCAGTTCGACCCTGAGCGTGCGGTACTGCGAGTTGGACGGGACGGACGCGTCTGCTTGGCCTCGCCGAAGGAGCTTGAGCAAGGCTACGTATTGCTTATGGCGCCCGACGGATCGAATCGCTCCGGACGCGAATTGGGCGCGTCCTTGCACATGGTCACGTCCAACGCGCGCGGGGAATTGGGGGCATGCCACCATTCCTGGCAGAATTCAGGACTGGCGACGTACGACGCCTCGGGCGAGCCGGTGGCGAAGAGTTCCGGAAAGTACACGCAGGTCGAAGCCGGGGAAGCGAGCGGCGACTTTTACTTCCGCAGGGAAAGCGAGATTGCGCGCGTTGCTCCGGACGGACAGGAAGTGCATGCCTACACGCCGCCGGGCGCGCTGTGGGGCCAGAAGCCCGCAGCCTTCCGGGTTCACGAAGGTTCCGAAGCGTTTTTCATCCTGGCGCAGGACCGCAAAATTCATTGCGTAGGTTTCGACGGCGCCGAACGCTGGAGCGTTCCCGCGCCCTTTAATCTGCATGCCGTACTTGCCCGCTGTGCGCTGGACCTGCCTTTCGATTTGAGTTCGGATGGCACGCTCTACGTGTACGACGCCAAGAGCTGCGCCGTTCAAGTCTATGCCAGCGGCAACGAAATCGGCGGGCCCGAGGCCCTGGGATCGGTCAAACTCCCCGCCGAGCAGCTGGGACCCAGCCCCGGCGCCGAGAAGCAAGGCGTCCTGCAACTCGCCGTTGCGGGCAGCGACATCCTTATCCGCCGGCGCTTGCGCACCGAACCCGGCGAACTTTTCCAGCGCTACGAACTGAAGTCAGGCAAGCTCCTGCAAACGGTCTGTTCACAGACCCTGCGCTTGAAAGCCGAGTACACCGAGAACGTCTGGCAAGCCGGACAAAGCGTACCCTTTACGATACGCGCTATGCTCGGCGCCAATGCCTGCGCGCCGCGGTGGCGCGTCTACGCAGCGCCCTTCGGATCCACCGCGTGGCGGGAATTTCCCTGGTCCAACGACCGGCTGGAACTTCCGGCCGATGCCAGCGGGCTGTATAGGCTTCGCGTCACCGCCTCCATCGCGCCGCGCCCCTTTTTCACCGTGGGGAAGGACATGCCCGCCGACCTGACGCTGGAAGGCGCCGTCGAGATTCGGCCGCCGCAGTCCAACGGATCGATCAGTGTGTACACACCGGCCAATCGCGAAGCCTATGCCCGCGGGGAATCCATTCCCTTCAAAGTCTTGGTGCGTGCCGCGGATCCCAAACCGCGCAAAGCAAGCGTGGTCCTGCAAGCCGGAGCGCAAACGCTGCACTCGTGGTCGCTCGATGCGCGGCCCGGCGAAGCGGCCGCACTCGAACTATCCTCTGCTTTCACGCGGGTGCTGGCCCCTGGGCGCTACGTACTGTCCGCGCGCGCGGAAGGATTGGCCCCATCCGATCAATGCCTCTGGATCGGTCCGGGGCCTTCCCGTCCGACTTTTCGCACCCTCGATTACCAGGACTACGGAGCGTTTCAGGACCGTAAGTCTGCGGCCCATTTGTGGAACAGCGCCGACGCGGCCGCCGAAGAAGCCGCCGAACAGCGCCGGCTGGGCCGCTCGCTGCTGATCCAACGCCTGGGCGTGCCGCCCACCTCCGGCGATCCTTTTGTCTGGAAGCCCGACCACCTCGCACTCCTGGACGGCCTGCGCCAGCGCTTGGCCGCCGATCCACTGGCTGCCGCGCCCGAGAAAGCAGACCTTGCGCCGCCGCTTGCGCAGGCTTTGTCCCAGTTGGGCGCGCAAGGCGTCGAACATATGTCGATCCTGATGAACAACGATGCCGGTCTGCCGCTCGGCACCGGATACGACAAGCGCAAGCCCGAGGAACTGCTGGCTCAACTCAAGGCCGTGACCGCATACGTGAAGGAGTTCCCCGCCTTCCGCGGCTGGACCTGGGCCGCCAACTGGTGGGTCTTTGCCAAGCGCGGAGCCAAGGCCGGGCGCACGCCCGAAGAACAAGCGGCTTACAAAGCCGCGTTGGAGCGCGCCCAAACCACCGGCGCGTGGGATCCTGTCCTCGATACGGTCTGCGACGTTCGCCTGAGTTTTGCCGTGGAGGCTCAGGATCTGTTCAACGCCGCGTTGCGCGAACTGGCGCCGAAGGCCGTGACCGCCGTCTCCGGTCCCTTTCGCAACGTGGAGTGTTACCCGCCCGTCACCTTTAACAATGTGGACGAAGTGGATTTGCAGGCGCAGTTCGAGCAGATTTCTTTGCCCTACCATGCAGCCTTCGCGGTCGACTTTTACAAACGGCCGGGCAAAGACGTGCTCTCCCATCCCGAACTGGGCAACGACCTCGGCACCGGCGATCAATTCCTGCCCAACTCGTTCATGAGCATCGCGCGCGGTTCGAATTCCTCGGGATTCGCCAGCGGATACGGCTACCGGGAACCCGATCCACGCACGAATCAAGGCGGTTGTCCCAGCATCCAGCGCGCCTTTTTTCCTCTCATGGAAAGCTTGGGGCCTTGGCTTGCGACGCTCCGCGACGACGACCGCGTGGCCATCGTCGCCTCCGCACGCATGCTGAAGACCGATAAATGGCATCGCCTGACGGGGCTGCACTTCGGCCGGCTGTTCGAGGCCTGGGTCTCCTGCATGTTTGCGCACCACCCGGCCCGCATCGTTTTCGCGGAGGACGCGTCCGCCGATCTGCTGGCGCGATTCAAAGCCATCCTGGTGGTCGACCAGCGCTTCGAGTTGGAGCCGGCGTTGGCCGGCGCGCTGAAGGCCGCACAAGCGAAGGGCGTAAAGATCCTCCACGATTCCGGCTGCCTTGAGTCGGCGGTCAAAGGATTCACGCCGCTGGGTTTCGCATTCAATCGGTTCGAAAACGATCCCTCCCCCGCCGCCGACGATGCCGCGTATTGGCGCATGCCGCAGTGGGCCAAGGAGCATGCCCACGCACTTCGCAAAGCATTGGCGGGCGCCGTCGAACCCATCGCGGAACTGGATGCACCCGACGTATGGGTCACTGCGCGTGCAGCAGGCGATGCGCGCTTTCTGTATGTCGTCAATCACACCCATCCGCCGTTGCCTCCCGAGCAACTTTGGCGCATGAGTCTCTACCTCACGCACCGGCTCCCGTTGACCATCCCGTTGCGCACGGATACGCAGGGCCGAGCCGTCTACGAGCTATTCGCTCAAGGCCAGATGCCGGCCGAAAACGGTACGCTGCAGGCCGATCTGCGCGGCGTTCCCGGCCGGATTTTCGCGTTGCTCCCGAAACCGGTCGGCGGCGTGCTGCTGCGCGGACCCGAGCGGGCGCGAGCGGGCCAAGCCATCGCCTGGAGCGCCCATGCCCGTGGTGAAGACGGTGAGCCGTTAAACGCAAGTCTGCCCCTCCTGCTTCGCCTGCTGGACGGCAACGGTCGGACGATCGAAGAGCGCCCCGCCGTCTCTGGCCAGATGGACGCACAAGGCGAGTTCACGATTCCTTGGGGCTTCGAAGGCGCGTCGGTCACGCTGGAAGCCCTCGAGCGCTTCAGCGGCAAGGCCAGCCGGTTGGTAATCGCCGTGGAACCCGCGGCCGGCGCGTTTACGGAGCTTCCCGCGGCAGCCGCCGCGCGAGACGGATCGCCCGACGCTTCGCCGCGGCCCGCGCCCGAAACGGCTTTCGGTCCGCACCTGCGAGACGTCGCTGTTTCCCGCGACGGCGCGACCGTGCTGATCAATGCTTTCAACTGGGATCGTAACGCGTACCTGATAGACGCGGCCACCGGAGCCACCAAGACGCAAGTTCGCCTGGGGCATTATTTCGCCTTTGAGCCCCAAGTTTTGGAGCGCGGATTTGCCGTACGCGGCTTCGATTTTCAATCGCCCGAAGGCTATCACTTGTACCTGCTCGGTTCCGACGGTGCGGCCGAGCGGCGTTTCGCGCTCCCCGCGTATCCCAAGCGTTTGCCATGGCGCCACCTGCCGACGTTGCTGCGCGACCGCATCGACAATTTCGCAACCGCACCGGACGGTTCTTGGGTCGCCGCCGCGGGCGACCTGGGACTGGCCGTTTGGAGCCGCGATGGCGCGTTGCTTTGGAGTCAGGAATGGTGGAAGACCGAACGGCGCGACGTCCGGCTATTCGCGCCAGACGCCAAGCACCTGTACGTGATCGGTGCGTCCAAACTGGAATCGTATGAGGCGTCGAGCGGTAAGCCGCTCCATCCGCCGCTCGATCTGGGCGGAGTCGGAGAGGTAACGGAGGTGATCTCGAATCCAGACGGCCGAACGCTCGCGCTGGGCGCACCGGGAAACGGCGGGCAGATTTTGGTACTTCGCGATCGCCAGATTATTCTGCGCTACCCGTCGCCCTTCAGCGAATTGGCACTCTCGCCCGATGGCACGGCCTTGGCCGTCACGCGCATGGACAGCCTGCAGTGGGTTGGCATCGACCAGGGGCTGCGCTGGACCTACCGCGGCGATGCCCCGCTGCGCGCTCCTCGCTTCAGCCCCGACGGCGTGCGGCTCGCCTGCGCGACGGATCTCGGCACGCTTTGCGTCATGGAACGAGAAGGCCGCGTGCTGCTCGAACGCGACCTGGGCGCACTCTGCGTTCCTGCCTGGCTGCCTGATGGCGACTTGGTTCTGGCATCGTGGATGGGTTCCGTCCAGCGCCTGGACGGCGAGTACCGGCCGCGCTGGACCATGAATCTAAAGCCCGACACGATCGACCTGCGCACCCGCCTCCTTGAACCGGACTCCACTCCCACGGCACGCATCGAAACCTGGACCAACGCAGCCCCTTCCAACGCAGACCTCACGCCGAACCTCCTGGCCGCGCACCCGGTAACCGTAAAATCGTCCTGGGGCAAGCCCCTGAACCACGAACCCGAACTGCTCTGGGACGGAAAAGCCGACCCCGCTTCCGATCCATGGGTCGATTACTCGATTCTTTCGCACCTGGCCAAATCCGGCCCGCCGCCGCATATCACTCTGGCCTTCAACCAGGACAAGGTACGCGTGACCGGCATCGCCCTGTTCGAAGATCCAGCGCACCCCGCCTCATGGCTGCGCGACTGCTCGATCGAAGTGTGGGATCTGGAGAAAAACATCTGGGTGCGCGTGCAGGATTGTCTTTCGAACGCGGCGCGGCATACCCATCTCTTTGCCAAGCCCGTGGAAACGAATCAGATCAGGCTGGTGCTGCCATCTTTGAGTTGCGGAAACGTGCGGCTGACTGAATTGGTCTTGCTCGGCGAGCGCGTCGGGCCCTATGCGCCACCGGGCAAGAAACCCAAAAAGCGCGGCAAAAACGCGCCGTAGTCGGCACCGTAGCCCTAGTCCCGAAAATGAAAAAGCCGGCGGGTTGTAACCCGCCGGCTTTCGGCATAGTGCCCGTGAGTGATAGATGCGTTAGCCGGCGACGACGCGCACGCGAGCAGCCTTCGGACCCTTATCGGACTGGACGGTTTCGAACTCGACCGCCTGGCCCTCTTGGAGGCTCTTGAAACCCTCGCTCTGGACCTCGCTGAAATGAACGAAGAGATCCTTCCCGCCACCATCGGGCGTGATGAATCCGAACCCCTTCTGATCGTTGAACCACTTGACCTTACCGAGAGCCATTGACTGGCCTCCAACTAAATTCTTACGCTTCCTGGCTATCCATCACCACGGACAGATACTAGGCCTGAAGCATCGTCATTGACAATAGGGTACGCGGGGGCCAGACACAAACGATTTTCCAAATATTCGAAAGAGCAAAATTCGGGTCTATGTCCCGAACCGCGTCCGAAAATAGCCTGAGAATCGCGGAAAATTGCCCTTTTCAGGAGTCCGCCTTGCCCCCTCATTATCCACATCCGCCCCACGCAGAAGCGGCGCACCTGAAAAAATCACGCCCATTCCAGAGATGCCGACTGCCTTTAGACCCAATGGGCTATAGCCATTGCTCCATGCGCCCAACGGCCGTCCCGGAACCGCGCTTAAACGGGTACGATTTTTTGTACCCACCCACCCTCAAAAAAGCGGCTTGCATGAGACCTAGAATACGAATTTTACCCCAGACTCAGCAGCCAATTTAGACCCAAGGCTCCGGTTACAGCCCAGCCTGCGTAGTGCAGCGTCGCCGCGGCGCGGTTCAAGCGTGGATGGCTTGGCCAGCGGATCGCGCAAAGACGATACAAGGCGGCCACGGCAAAGAAGAAATAAAGCAAGGGCCCCATCCGGTGGGATTGAAGAGCGCCCAAGAGGTCGCCTTGAGTCAGACGCACGAAAGACCGGCTCAGTCCGCAGCCCGGACAATCGAGGCCCACCAACCGCTGGCTTAGGCATAGCGCAGGAATGGAATGACCCGCGATCGACAGTCCACCGCCCCCGGCTTCGTATTTAAATAGTAATGGGGTCAGAAGCAGGACCAAGCAGAAGCAGAGTATCGTGAAATGATCGGTGCGGCTCTCGCCGCCGCCCGAATAGCGAAGCGAAAGACCCCAGAACGCCGACCGGCGCGCAGGGAGGGAATCATCCGGCACGCGCGGCTCGAGCTTTCTCGATGCATCCGTGGCAGGCAAAATCTTCCTCTCCGCTCTTCATGCGAACTTTCTTGACGTGGTCCAGACACGCGCTGGCGCCGCAAACCCGGCACGCCACCAAGCAATCGTGGCAGCGACCGGCTTCACAGACCGCACAATGTCCCGCGTGCTCGGAGCAGACCGCTTGTTGACATGCCGCGCAGCGATAGCCGCATTTGGCGCAGACGGATCGTTTGCAGGTCGAACAGGTGACCAGATCGCACTTCAGGCAGGTTAAGCCTCCACAAACGGGACAGCTCATCACGCAATTTTCGCACGCCACATGCAGATTCGTACACGCCTGCATTTCGCTGGGATCGCCGCGCTTGCCGCAGTTCGCGCACGTGTCGCCCACCACCGCCGAACCGTCTTCGCGCCGCCCCGTCGCCTCGCCGACCGACAGCAGCGCGGAAAAATCCGTCGTGTCCAGCGGAAGACGATCCTTGTTCTCCACGGCCCATTTGGCGGCTTCGCCATTCAGAGGGCTCTTGATGTTATAGGACTGAAAACTCAGCATCTCCGCGATCCGCACGACCAGATTGGCCAGCGACTCGCCGGCCGCCCAGTGGTCACCGATACAGATGGCGTGCGGCGCGATATTGGGATGAAAGACCGGGGTCAGCATGCGGCATTGCGGCGCCATGCGCGGATAGCTGCCCGTCAGCGTAATCTCGATCTGAAACTGATTGCGGATCTGGAAGCCGCCGTCGAGACGCTTCTCCATGCCCGTGACCAGATACTCGAGCTGGTACTTCTCCGGCGGATTGCCCAGCGTCTTCTTGATGCGAATGCGGGAATCCTTGGTGAAGAAACTGCTGAGCTTGTCGTAATCGGCCTTGAGGCGCCGCAGCCGGACACTCATGGCGTCTCCTTTTCGGTGAGGCTCAGCCAGCGCTCCTGCTGCCCGGCGTCGAGCAATTTCAACAAGGTCATCGTACTGATCGCGAAGCTCAGACCTTCGGCCACCTGCTTATCTTCCGTCAACGTGTTGATTCCCACCAAATCGCCCTGCTTCGTGTACAAACCGCCGCCGCTGTTCCCCGAATTGATCGGCGTCTGAGTCTGATACAGTTCGACGCCGTGCGGCCCCCCCTCCATGCGGCGCAGGCCGGAGATCGATCCCTGCGTGTAACTCCAGCTCAAGCCCATCGGATTGCCCACCGCAAACACGTCTTCACCGATCCCCACCGGTTCCCGGGAAACCTTGATCTGTGCATAGCGCTCGAGTGCGATCACGGGGCAACTTAAAATCACCAAATCGACGTCGCCTTCGGCTTTCCACTGAATCTCGGCCTTGCTCGATTCGCTCGTGTAGAAAATGACTTCGATCTCGCCCGACTTCGCTTCGCCGATGACATGCCGGTTGGTCAGAATGTACGCGGTGTGATCGACATGCTTGAGGATCACGCCGGAACCGTAGCTCTGCACCTCGGCCGAACCGCCCACCGCAACCACCACATTCGCCCGCATCGCGTTGCCGATGGGCGCCGGCATGCGCGCCAGGTGGTCTTCGGACGGCATGCTCTCGTAAAAGTCGTTATTGATTTTCACCAATTGCTGCTGGCGGCTGAGCTGTCCGTACAGCACGACAAAGTAAGCGATCACCAAGGCAACCGGCACAAGCGTCGCACCGACGGCCGTAGCCAGCCCAGAAATGCGGTTCTTGGGATTGTTGATCCGCAATAACGCCACGACGCCGACGCCGATCGCAGCGAACGCCATGAACATGCCCAGGACCAGAAGCTGCATATTGGCTTGGATCGCGCCCACCAGGCCCGCCAGACTCAAAATCGCCAGCGCCACGCCGGTCCAGGCCATGCGGCTGTGGCGTTCGGGAGGAGGCGGAAGAAAAGCCGCGGCCGCCGCGGCTCCCCCGGGCGACCGAGGGCGCGGAGGCGCCAACGGCGCGCTAAGGACTTCCTGTTCCGAGAGCACGATATCCGCCGGACGAGCGGGGTTATCCATGCGCACCGCTTGGTCGCAATGGTACGACGAACAACCGCGCTTATGCGCCCAGCACGTCTCGTGATGAATGCTTCCGCAGGACGGGCAGGAAATGATCAACTGGCCGGCCGTAACCGTTTCCTGGCAAAATGGACACGTATTGCCCGCATGAAACAGGCTGGCCAAAACCGGATCGGGCGTGCTTGTGGCCATCAATCGAATACCGCCAACAGGATCATGATCACGATCAGCAGGCTTGCGATGCCCACCCCGCACCACAACAACGCTCTAAGCGTAGTGGGCAAGCGCCGATAGTCGACTCCCATCAAGCTCCCGCTTTGGATCAGGATCAGGCACAATACCAACCCCAAGGGCGCCAAACAGGCCGCGGCACAAAGCAGGAAAAGCATCACGGATTTGTTGCGCGCCGCCGCGTACTCGGTGCCCTCGTACGAACGGCTGCGGTACTCGTCCTTCGATATCAGATCCCGCGAGGCGAATACGGCGCCGCAGAATCGGCACTTCAGCGCTTCGGAGCGAATCTTCCGTGCGCACGATGGACACGGCTTCTCGTCTCCCCAGGCATTGGAAACCGGTTGGTCCTGATGGGAGGGTTTGATCGTTGGCGGAGCGGACTTGCACCCGTAGGCCGAACAACCGCGATTCTCGGACCAGCAATCGGCGTGGAATACAAGCGAGCAGGACGGGCAATTCAAGACCTGCTCGCCGCCCAGAATGGACGACTGGCAGATCGAACATTGCTTACCTGCCACCTCCGCGTCAGCCGAATAGACCGGCGGCTGCGGAAAGGCGGAAGCGGCGTGCGGCGATGCAGCCATGCCCTGAATCCTACCTTTCGTTCAACAATGCCACGCGAATCAGGATATGAACCAGCGTGACGGCCACCGTAAGCAATACGAGTTTCACGCCTTTCTTTTTGCCTTGAATCATCCAGACAATTCCGCAAATGCAGGCGATCCAACCGCACAGGATTCCGAAAAGAATTTCCGAGCCGCTCAGCTTTTCGTCTTCGGCCGCCTGGCGCTTCATCCGGTCCTGCCGAAAGCGCGCGGCCTTGTCGAGCAACTCGCCGCAATAGCGGCACTTGCGCGCTTCTTTCAGCACGCTTTCGCCGCAGTAGGGGCACGGCTTCATGGCCGCGGTATTCGTGCCCCCGGGTGCGCCCTGCGGAACATTGGCCGCGGGGGCGGCGGCCATCTGCAGCGCACTGGGACAGTCGGCATTCCGGCACGCGCCGTGCGCTTCGTGGCAGGCTTGGTGCATGGTTCCTTGGCACTGCGGGCAGTTCCAGACATCCTGACCCAACTCGATCCCCACGCTGCAACCTGGACAGATGCGGCCGGCGAGGACTTTGTTGGCTTTCATGCGTTCGGGAAAGGAGGGCAGGCCGGCATCCTGCGCGGCCGCAAACCCCACGCCGAGATTCTCCATACCGCAATTAGGGCACTTCTTCTTCGGCCCTAAAGGTCTGGCCTCCTGTCCGCACTGAGGACACGTAAAGAAACCCGGTTGCGGCATCAATAGATTCTCCTGAATCGTTCCATTAGGGCACCCGTCGCTCTCAGGCGCCTTGGCCCTTTTCGTGATAGCGCAATACGGTCTCCCCGATGGATACCGTATCCCCGGGTTGGAGCAGGTACTTCTCGACCTTCTTCCCGTTCACGAACACGCCCTTCTCACTGCGTTCGTCCTCTATCATGTACCGCCGGCCGGTTCGCTTCACCGAGGCATGCAGCGGCGCCACATCGGGATCCTTAAAGAGGTAGATGTCGGACTTCGGCGCCGAGCCGATTCGCATCGACTGCTTGAAGAGCACAAAATGTTTCCCGGCCAGCGGCCCCTTGAGCATCTGGAACCAGGCTTCCTTGGAAATGTTCTCGAAGATGCCGATGAACAAGCCCACGAACAAACCCACCGCCAGCACGCCCACGCAACGGCTCATCGACGCATCGCCGGACGCGAAGTCGATCCAGCGGCTGATCGGATCGAAGAAGAGTCCGCCCAACAATCCACCGATCAACCCGCCGACGAATCCGTTTAGGGTCAGTTGTTTGGACTTCAGCGCGATGCCCAGACCCAAGCCCGCCCCCATGGAAATGATGGCCCATGCCAGACCGCGGCCGCACATGAAGATGAAGAAGTTAATGCCCTTGATCGGAAACTCGTCCGGCTTGAATCCGCCGGGCGGAACCTGGATGTTGCTGGTGGCCACGTTGGAGGTGATGCTGAAGACGATGTCCGCCACGACGGTGGTCAGGACCGTCACCCCCAAGCCAACCCCCAATCCAACGGCGCCGCAATAGGCCGCCTGCCGGACGTTGCGATTGGCGATGCCATACATGACCCCGATCGCCAGTCCCAGTACCCCGGCTACGGGGCCGAACAGGATGTAGTCGGATACGAAGGGAATCGCGATCTGGTCGGTCTCGTCGTTAAAGTATGGCTCGAAGGCTGCCCAGACCGCCAATGCGCCCACGCTGCCCGCCACCGCGTAGTAAAAGATGGGATTGAAATAAAGCGGCGTCTTGATTTCTGCGATAGGTTCGTCGGACTGCGGCTGCAGCGAACGCTGCAGATTGATCATGTCGTCGATGCCCGGATCTTTCAGTTCGTCGTCGGTAATAATGATATCGGCCATCGGCCACCTTCCTTCTTGTACCATCCCGGGATCCCGGCGCGTCCCGATTCGTCCACTACGGAGACTTGGTTTCCGCTTCGGTCTTCGTCTTCTCGTCCGCGCTTTCCTTGCGCTCGGGGAAAAGCGCCTGGATCAAACCCGGATGCATGCGCGCCAGCGTCTCTTTGCATTCCGGATACAACCGCACTGCGGTCTCCACCAGTTGCTTCAAATGGCCCAGTTCGGCGGGCGAAAGCGATTCGAGATCGATGGGCCTTCCGCCCACGAGCAGCAACTCGCTCAAGCGCATGACGAAGAGCATGCCGACGTACGTCTCCAGGCGATCCTGCCGGTCGGCATTTTCGCGCACGCGTCCCGACAGCGTCTGCTTCATGCTCATCGCTTCGGACATATCTTTTCGAAACGTCTTTCGAGGTTTGTCGTACGCCAACTTCAGCGTCGCCAACTGCGTGGAGAGATCCTTGATACCTTGCTCGGCCGCCGCGGGATCTTTCTTCGCCAACGCCTGCTCGACGGATTCCACCTTGTCGCCCAATGCGGCGAAATCCTTCGAGGCCATCGCGTTCATGCCCGCGAATTCAAGCACCGAGTAAATCTCGGACTCCAAGCCCTCCAGCGCCGTGGCGCGCAGGCTGTGCATCATCAAGTTCTGCCCGAGCAGGAATCCGCACAGAAAGAAAACCACGAGAAAGAAGAGGTGGGACAGCCCCATCGGAACGCGCGGTTCTTCGGCCGGCCGCGAGGCCGCCGCGTCGGGCGAGCGGCGTTCCTCGGCCGCGCTCCCGCCCGAAGCCTCGTGCATCGAGAACGGCTCCGCCGCGCCCGTCACCAACTTCACTTCGTCGCTCCCCACCCAGTACCGCGCCAGCGGCAGGCAGTTCCCGCGGACCCAGGCGAAGCAGCCCTCTTCTTTGCGCTTCGTCTCGATCACCACCGCCACATGGAAGGGCGCATTGAAGTAATTTTCCTGGATGAACATATCCATCTTGGAAAGAAAGACGCCGAAACCTGGGTGCGTGTGATACCAGCCGACGATCTTGCGGTCCGAATATTGCTTATCGAAAATGCCGTAAATATGTTGCCACGCCTGATGCGTAAGGGTCACCTGAGCGCCGTAGTTCTTGGTGTCTTCGCCTTCGATCACGGCGGTCACGTACAGGAATGGGCCTTGCGCATCGCGCTTCACGTCGCCCACCAGCACGCCCATGATCTCTACTTCGTCCGTCGTCGCCGCGTGCGCCTTCATGCGACGATAGGCTTCGGGCGAAAAGCAGACGCGATACTCGGTCTCGATTTTGGCCGGAAAGGCTCCTTCGGGAGCATCTTTCTTCTCGACCTGCCGATAGTCCAACGTGCCGGCCATACCGCTGTTCCTTGCCGTTAGTTCGCCAAATCGCCCAAGACTTCGCCCGCATCCCCATCGAATAAGTACGAAATCGTGCGCTCCCCGTTGCGCGCGGTGACCACGTCGTACGGCGGAACGCCCCACGCGGCCATGCTCATGTCTTCATGCCCCGGCTCGAGGCCCAAGGTCGACGTGGTCTCCGGCGCGCGCATCTGGCCGCACTTGGGGCAACGCCCTTCCGCTTCGGTCACCTTACCCAACGAGCGAAAACACGCCTCCGTCTCGCCGCAAGCCGCGCAGCTAAGCCCGGTGACAAGATCGCGCGCAAGCTGCAGCACCGTCTCCGGCCCCAGCGCGCTGCGGGCGCGTTCGAGCAGCGCGCCGAGGGTCACCTCCGCCACGCCCCCGCCCAACGGTTCCAGTTCGGCAAAGCGCTCGTGCGCAAAGCACTCGGGCTTGCGCGTATACGTCACCAGGTAGGACTCGCCCGCCAGACCGTTGAACACGAAACCGCGACCGGCGATCGTCTCCAGTCCGTGGAGCAGCTTGACGGCCTCCTGCATCTGGAAGCCCGCGATGATGCTGGCCGTCGTCGGCGTGGTCGGTACTTTTCCTTCCTGAAGTTGTTCGCGCGTCAGCAGAGCGCACGAACGGCGGCTCTCGAGCATCTTCCAGTCGGTCTCGTTCATCGTGCACTCGTAGCACGGCCCATCCGGTGCAAAGACGCGCGCGACACCGTTCAGCACCTCGATCGCTCCGTCGATCCAGGTCTTGCCGGCAAAGAGGCTGGAACCGTTGATCGCGACTCGTGCTTCGCGGTTGTCGAGCCCGCCCAGGATCACATCGGCCCAAAAATAGACGCCCAGGCCCAGATCGTGGACCACGTTGCCTACGAACGGCTTCGCTTTGATGAGCGGATACAGTTCGCGCGCTGCGCGGCAGGCCACCTCGGCCTTGGGCTGCCCGCGGTCTGATTCTCTAAAGAGCGGCGAGCGCGTGAGATTGGAAAGCTCGATCCGGTCCATATCCGCGACGAGGACGCGGCCGATGCCGAACAGCGCACAGTTCTTGACAAGCTCGTTGCCCAGCGCACCGGCGCCAATCACCAGCACCTTTGCGCGGCTCAGGCGCTCCTGCTCCCACCATGAAATGAGTTCGAAACGGCTGAAGCGGCTGTCGGCCGAGTCGTCCAGATTGACTTTGATCAAGCCGCCAGCCTCCCAAGGCCGCGCCTAGACGCGCGCGCCGCCCGCCGTAATCTCCGGCTGCAGACGCAACACATCTCCTTCACGGATGCCGGCCTGGGTCAGCGTCTCCTCATCGAGCAACTGCCGCCCGCTGGCTTTATGGTGAAACTTGTAACTCATCAACTGTCCGTCCGGACTGTGGCGCGGAAGGTTCATACGATCCACCAGCAGCACGATGATGCGATTGACCGACGCTTGGCCCGGCAGGCTGACCACGGCCTTCTTGTTGCCGGTCGCGTCCCAGACTTCCACACTGATGTTGCCTGCATCGCTCACGAACCGACCTCCCGGCGCCTGGCCAGCGCCTTGTCCAGATCGCCTTCGATGGAACCGTCGAGCAGGTACCAGCGCCCTTCGTGGCGTATGAACGCCTTGCGTACGACCACATCTTCCTTCTGCTGGAAAATCAGGATCAGGATTACCGCGATCCAGAGGCTCAGCAGGATGCTAAGCATCAGGAGGCTGTTGTAGGTGGTCAATTTGAGGTTCGCCTCGACCACCGCCACCCCGTCGGTTTCCGGAAGAATGACGCGCACCTTATTGAGCTGGTAGTAGCGCACCCAATTGTTCTTACCCTGGAAGATCTCTTTCCAATAGGCGGCATACGATTTCACGTCCGAAAACGGTCTTCGCTGTGGGTGATTGGGAATCTTCGGATTCTTGAAGGCAATCGACGGCGGATGCTCCGCTTGTCGCGCCGGCGGAATCAACGCGGCGAACGCCTTTCCGGTACGACCCGTCTTTACCGCCATGAAGAAGCGCTTGTACGCCTGTATCGGGCCTTCGGACTCCTGCAGGTGCATCGCATTGCGGTCGTTGAAAAACGAAACGAGCGTCGGGATGCCGAAACAGAGTCCCAATATGATCCCAAATGCCAGCGCAGGCTCGCCGTTACGCGACATCGCTCCGAATGCCAGCAGCGCCAGGCTCGCAAGAGTCAGTACGCCCAGCGCGATGGTCTTGCCCGACCACATGCCGCCACGCAACACGTCGTCCTGAGCCGGAGAATGCCGAGCCAACTCGCCACGAATCAGATCCAGCGCCTTCGCCAGTTCCTCGTTCGACATGGCCGTCGAAGCCAGGGACTCGCCGCAATGAGGGCACCTGCGGGCGCCGGCGGGAATGGGCTCCGCGCAGGCAGGGCAGGAAATCGTGCCGGCGTTGGGCGGAGCGGTCGGTGCATGAATCGGCGGTACGACAGGAGCTTCCGTCGCCAGAATCTGCGCGCCGCAGACTTGGCAGGTAACCGGCAGCCCTGCCAGCTCATCCTTGACGCGAAACGTTTTCCCGCACGTACATTGGACCGAAATAGGCATTCGCCGCCGTCCTGTATGGAATCCGTTCAAGCACTATAAAATTTGTGTGCGGCCATGCTATAGGACGTATAGGTAGTAGCAAGAGCATCCGACTTCACATGTAAGCAAAGCACCGTTTGCATCCAGCCTCGACTGCACACGTGAAGGCTTGCCGCAGCTTGAAGAAGTAGGTCCCGAATCAAGCCGTCGGCACAGCTCGCAAAATTATTATGGGATTGTCTCGCCCGCCGCGACAAGTATCTGCCTTTCGAACCGATTCGCGCACGCAAGGCCCGCAGACGGTCATTTTCGCGCGTGAGCCCTTTCCTGTTTTTCAGGATGTGATAGGTTTCCGGAATCAAAAATTAAAAGGAGTTCCCTTATGAGCGAATTGGAAGAATCGCCCAAGGATCGCTTGGAGCGGAAATTCCCGGATCTTGTTTTGGGCGGCGGCGCGCCGGCGCTTTTCACCTTCAACGGACTTGGAACGATGGTCTACGGACGGCGGGACTACGACGCCGAATCGGACACCTACGTCAAAACGCACTTCATCGTCTTTTTCTTTGTACCGGTGCTGGCCTTGGGCGCGTATCGCGTCGCCAATGCGGATAACGGGGGCTGGTACTTCATCGGTAAACAGCCGCTGTCGGGCGCCTGCAAAATGCTGAACCTGGCGGCTTTGGCGGCGGTTCTCTTTATCGCCGTGAGCATAGGCTGGACCTCCTACACCTCGACCCCCGAGTACAAGGCGACCGCCGCTCTGCAAAAGGCCCGTACGCAACGGGAAGAAGGGCAAACGCTCCTCGCCCTGCAAGCGTATGCGGAAGTCCAAGACAGCGGCACGCCCTCGAGCAAAGAAGCCGCGGAGGAGGCTAAGGCGCTTTTCGCCGAAGCGTTGCCCCAAGCGGCCCCCGCGGACGCGGAGCCGCTGATTCAGTTCGCCCTGAACCGCGCTTCGCTCAACCGGACGTTGATGACGCCCGAGGCGCTGCGCGCCGAAGTCCTCAAGCTGGCCGAAGCCCGCGGGCTGGAAAATCCGCGTGCCGGGCTGGCGTTGCTGAAATCTTCGGCATCTCTCGATCCGGACGGGACAGCCTTCATCAAGACTCGCGAGAAATTCCTGAGAGCCGCGATCGCAAAAGAGCCCAACGATCTGGACTTGGCCGCCGAGTTGGCCGATCTGCACGTAATGCGTGAAGAGTGGGATGCCGCGCGGGCGCTATTGGAACCGCATGCCGGAAAGCTGGCCGGACAGGAAGGCGCGCGCGTACTGGGACAGCTTTACGTCCGAGCCGGCGATTTCGAGAAAGCCCTTCCGCTCCTTAAAGGATACGCAACGAAGCGCTTGGAAGCCCTTCATTCCGCCCAGAAGCACTACGAAATGATGCGCGAATCCGCCTACCAGCGGTTGCTCAAGCGGCTCAACGGCGGCGAAGCATCGAAAGAGTGGTACGAAGGGTACAAGCGATCCAACGAGGAAACCAAGGAGAAGATGTTCCAAGAATGGATCGCGCCCCGCATGGAGGCCGACACGAAGCTGAAAGCATCGGAAGCCGAACTGATGAACGTCTCGGGCGTGGTTCCGGTGGCCCTGGATCTGGGAATCGTGCTCTTGCGCCGCGCCCAAGAGCAGGCAGGCGCGGAGCGGCAGGCAAGTCTGGAGGAGGCGGAGAAAGTCTTCCTGGCCATCGGCGGAGTGGCCGGCGAAACCGACGCATACAGGCTGTTCTACGGACAGGTGCTGTACTGGCTGGGCAAGCACGAAGAAGGAGCGAAACTCTTCGACGAATTCTTGGCATCCAAACAGCGCGACTCGGGCAGCCTGGGCCAAGTGGCCCAGGTTTTCCGCGCGGTGGGCGACGAGGTGCGCGCCCGTACGTTGTACGAAGAAGCCTACGAAAAGGCCGACGAGAAGACGAAGCAGCAAATCGCCGGTGCGCGCGCAAGCCTCTCCTCCGAAGAGGCCGAACGATTGCTGTGGCTCGAACGCTGTGACGGCCGCGGCGTAACGGTGCAGGCCGAAATAGCCGGGGTCCGCGCGCGCATGTCGCTCAAAGCCGGCGACGAAACGGCGGCCGAACGCTATTACCGAGAGGCCATTCGCGGATACGAATCGGTCCCCACCAACGACGTAGTCCTCAACAACACAGCCATTTTCTATCTGGAACTATTCTTCCTTTCGGGTGCGCGGTCGGATTACGAGAAGTACGCCTCGCTGGTAGAAGCCTCGCAGAAGCTGGACCCGGACGATTCCATCGTGCTGGGAAATGCGGCCAGCGCGCTGGAAAGTTCCGCGCGCCTGGCGGTGTACGGCGACCGCTTCGACCTGCGCGCCCTGCGCCGCGTGCCCAATTACGGAGACCTAAGCCTGCTTTACGCCGACGATCCCGGATGGCATGCAACCGTTAAGCCGCTGATCGAGCACCCGCTCAGCTTGCGTTCCATGGAGTACTATCGCCGCCAAGCGCTCTTGGCGCCAAAATCGCACAGCGGGTACGGCGCGCTGGCCGGAATCCTGGTGGTGCGCGATGACTTGGCGGGCCTCAAGGAGTTGGAGGCGCAGGTGGAGCGCAGCGGGTATACGCCCGAGGAAGCCATCCGCGCCTCGCTCGACTACTACAAACCTGAGCGGGAGATCGAAACCCGAGCGACCTGCACGCAGTTTGCCACCATCATGAAGCGACGCCTGGATGCGTTGCCGAAAGACGCCGCGCCCCTCACGCGCGCGGCCCTGCTGTGCGACTCCATCGAGCAAGGGGTGGCGCTGCATACGGCCGGGGGAACTCCAGACTTGGACGAAATGGTTAACCTGGCGGAAGAGGTCGCTCGGTTATGCCCCTCGAGCAAGGCGAACAAAACGCTCCTCGCGGCTTATCGCACTCGGCTGCTGGCCGGCTTGGCGCAAAAGGATGCCGCCCTCAAGGACTACCTTGAGAAGCATCGGCGCGGCCTGCAAGGGAGTCAGGCGCTCGTCTTTCTGCTTCGCAATCCCACTTGGCGCGGCATCGTGTCAAGCCACCCCGATTTTTCCCGCGTCACAGAACTGATGCGCACTTCACTCCGAGCATTCCCCAGATCCGTTTCGTCAACCGAATGGGCCTTTTTCAAGTACGCAGGACTGCCCGAAGCCGCGGAAGTGGATGCGGCCTGGAAGGCCAACGAGATCCTCCAGATTGTCCATCGGATAGAGCGACGCTTGAGTCCGCTTGCTTCGGAGCCGCTCCTGGAAGAGGTTCTTCGTTTGGAAGCCTTGGGCAAGAAGGAAGAAGCTTTGGCGCTCCTCCGCGAGGCCGTGGAGAAAGGGGTTCCGATTCCCAAGGAGTAATCAAAGGAGGAAACCCAACCCTGGACCTATGCAGGGCGGGGTAGTTCGCCGGCCACCACCTTGCCTGGCCGCGTGCGGTGGGATCGCGTCAGCGACGAACGATCCCGTCTACGCGTCACAGAAAATGAATCTGCAAATACTTGTACGCAATTAACTTACGTGCATTTTACTCGAAAATCAACAACGCCGCCAGGCCCGGTGTATAACAAGTAGAATAAGTTGAACAAGCAGGATAACCACGTGGACAGGTGAAATAAGGACGCGAATATCATGACCAACCCATCCCTGAACCTCACCCGTCGCTCCTATGGCCACCCTTACTCGGCCCGAAGCCGTATGGCCTGCGCATTAATGGCCGCCGCAATCTCTTGGACGGGGCTCGCTCAAGCGGCCGAGACCTCGGATGAATTCCGCCGCATCGATAAGCCCTTGGAGGCGGCGGACACGTCCTGGGTGCCGCGGCAACTGAAAAAGGCGCCGGCGTTCAAGAGCGAGAAGGTCCGCTACAGTCTGTGGGTATTGGGCGATGGCCGCGATTCGGTCATGGCGATCGCCTGGGACGAGTCCGGGGGCACCGGTTCCGGATACGACACGCTTTACGCCGACAAAAATCTGAACGGCGATTTGACCGAAGAAGCCGAGAAGTTCTTTTGCGAAAACTACGACAAGGACAAGCACGCCAAGCGCCTGCGTGAGGAATACAACCTCGGCGCCGTCAAAACCGCCGACGGGTCGTGCACCGCCACCTTCGCGTTGAAAGCTGGATACAAGGACGATTGCATCGAGTACCCCTTCGGAATCTCGGTCGCTTCCGCCAAAGGGCATTTCGACGTCGGACCGCTGCCGGGCAACCTCAATCTATCTTGGTCCAACGACCTCAAGACCGCGCCGGTTTACCTGCTGGGCGGCGAAGCCATACCTGAGATCAATGGCAAGAAGCCGGGCACCTCATTGGGAACTTGGTCGGCCGGCCTGACCTACGACGCTTGGTACACGGTCAAGCTCTACGGTGGCGATGCCGAAACTCACCTGCGCTTCATCAGCGCAAAGGCCGGAGACAGTTCGCCGGCGACGCTCTTGCGCGTCAAGAACGCGCAGGGCGCGGTCGTCGAAGAAATCCCCTTTGTCGGCGGCTGCGTTTGCGGGGGCGGGTACGGTCAGCACCTGATGATCCCCAGCCGCGTGCCGCCGGGCGAGCATGAAGTGGTCGCCCACGCCAAGCGTTCCGCCATCCTGGGCGGGAACGCCGACTTCATCTTCCCGGTTACGATCGAAAATCCAGCCTACGGCAAGCCCATGGTCGATCCAGCCTACGCCGCGTTGAAGGCTGCGCACTCGTCCGCGCGCATCGTCACGCTGCGCCGAGCCGGGCCCGATCTGGCGCTCAGCAAAACCTTCCCCGAAGAGCCCTTGGTGCCCGCCGTCATCGGAGACACGTACCTCCTTCAGGACTGCATGCCCTACGCCGACGAAGGCAACGATCAGCGCATGATCGTAGGCTCCATGCAAGGCGACGGCCGCAAGCACACGACCTCCGCGCTGCTGCGCTTCGATCTGTCGGCGCTGCCCAAGGATGCCAAAATTCTGGGCGCGCAGATGCGCATTACGCTGCTCCGAACCGATCAGTACGCCGAATTGAAGGAAGGCGCCACGCTTGAAGCCTATGCCATGCGGCGCACTTGGATCGAAGCGCGACGCGGGCCGGTTTCCACGGTGCCCGCCACCAACTGGCAGGGGCCGGAAATGATCTACACCGGACCGCAGGGCAAACCCACGGTCGTGCGTTGGGGCAAGCCCGGCGCCGAAGACACCACCCTCGATCGTTTTCCCGATCCGTTAGGCACGGCGGTGGCCGGACCGTTCCCTGCCCTGCTGGACCCCGGCGCAAATTCCAAGGACGCCAAAGCGCCGCGCGAACCGTGGCGCATGGTGGCGATCGATCTAACCTCGGCCGCGCAGCAATGGCATGCCGGGGCGCTGCCCAACCACGGCATCCTGTTAAAACTGAACGGCGCCGGAGCGGTCTACCTGTGCGCCAGCGAATTCCCCGATTATCCCTTCCGCCCCACGTTGGTGGTGGCCTACGAAGGCGGCGAACCCATCGCCGCGCCTGCCGCGCCGGAAGAAAATCTGGTGCTTGCGCGCAAACTGGCCGGCGAGCGCCGCGTACCGCTGGCCGTGGAATTCTACGGCAAACGCTGCGGCGCTTGTAAGCAAGCCGACCGGACGACCTTTGCCGATGAAGGCGTCAAGAAAGTGCTGCGCGAAAAGTACCAGTTCGTACGCCTGGACATTCAAGATTACGCGCAACTGGCGCAGGATCTGGACGTCGCCGCCACACCGGCGCTGGTGGTGCTCGACGCCGGCAAGTCCGGTCCCGCCGCCAAACAGAAGTTGATTGAAGGCGAAACCATTCTGAACAAAGACGCGCTGCTCTCGGCGCTTAATGCCGGCAAATAGTCCGCCTTCGAAGCGGATGGCGCCCTGTTGGCGCCGGCGCGTCGTTGCGGCGGGGCGTATCGCTGCTTGAGGATCGATGCCGGAGAGATCCAACGGCTCCGCGGTCGAATCGTCAGGAGAACCGGCCGCACATCGTTTGGACTTCACCCACGAGTATGCCGCTCGTGGGAAGCAAGGAACGCCTTGCGATCCTTGCTGCCGCCCGTGTGCCGCGTGTTTTGTTGCAATCGCTCCACATGCTCCACGACGACCGTGACCACGCCGAACTCCTCCTCCGCTTTTCCGGACAGCAGAAACGGCCCGCCCAGACCCAGGCTGTCGCAGTACCGCGCATAGGCGCGCGGAAAAAAAGTGGTCTCGATCAGCCCCGTCTCGTCCTCGAAGGTGAGAAATTCCATCGGCTCGCCGCGCCGGGTGTGAACCACCTTGCCGGTAATCAGCCAACCGGCCAGGCAAACCCGCCGCCCGGCGCAGCGCTGCAGTGCGGCGGCCTTGACGAGATGGTCGGGAAGGAGTGCGCGGAACAGTTCCAGCGGATGTTGGTCGCACAGGAAACCGAGCACGTCGAACTCTCCGCGCAGCCGTTCCATCTCGGAAGTCGGCGTCAGGGCGGGTGGCGCGTTATCTTCCGCGGCATCGAAGAGGTTGGGGGCGGCCGCGCGCGCGGTGCGCTTGCGGCGCCCATGCCGCCAGGCGGCCAACTCCCAAAGCAGCGCGACGCGATCCCGCCCCGGCTCCAGGCCGTCGCACGCCCCCGCGCGTATCAAGGCGCGAGCCTCGGCTTCGTCGGGGCGCACGCGCTCCAGGAAATCCGCCAGCGTACGGTACGGACCTTCCGCGCGGCGCGCGACGATGCGCTCCATCGTTTCGGCGCCCAGACCCTTAACCGAGAGCAGTCCCGTGCGCACGGCGCGGTCCTTGCCATGCCAGCGTACGTGCGACTCGTTCGCGTCGGGCGGCTGCACGGCCACACCCCAGCGCCGCGTCTCCGAGACATAGGCGAAGGCGTTGTAGAAACCGCCTTGATTGCTGATGACGGCGGCCATGAACTCGGCGGGATGATGGACCTTCAGGTACGCCGCCTGAAAACTCACGCGAGCGTAGCTGGCGCTGTGCGGCTTGCAGAACGAGTAGCCCGCGAAGGACATGATCATGTCCCACACCGCCTCCACGGTCTCGTTGGTGACGCCACGCGCCTTTGCTCCGGAGGCGAAGCGCGCGCGGTAGTCGGCCAGTTCGCGCTCCTTGTCCTTCTTCGAGAGCACCTTTCGCAGACGGTCGGCCTCGGTGTGATCGAAGCCCGCCAAGGCCATGGCGGCCTGCGAAACATGCTCCTGGTAAACCATGATGCCATAGCTCTCGTCCAGCACGTCGTTGAGGAGCGGATGGAACGGTTCCCACGCGCCGCCACGCAGGCGCCGGATGTATTCGCGGATGTACTCGTTGGCGGCGGGCCGGACAAGGCTGGAGTGGATGACGAGGTGCGCGTAGTCGCCGCGCCCTGTCTTCTGCTGAAGCAGCCGCATGGCCGGGCTCTCGATGTAAAAACAGCCCATGGTCAGGCCCCGCGCGACGGCATCCTGTGTCGTCGAATCGTCCTCGGGTTCCCAACGCGCTTCGTCCAACGGCGTGCCGTTGGCGCGCAGGTTGGCTAGCGCGTCGCGGATCACGCCCAGGCTGCGGTTACCGAGCAGGTCGATCTTGACCAGCCCCAGTTCCTCCGCGCCGTCCTTCTCCCACTGGACGATGGGCACGCCTTTCGGAGCCGTCTGAAGGGGCACGTACTCGGCGCTGGACCGGGGGGTGACGACGACGCCGCCCGAATGAACGGATAGGTAGCGCGGCACGCCAAGAATGCGCTGGGCCAGACGCAGGATATCCGGCCACGGCTCGGGAAACTCCACGCGCCGCATCTCGGCCAAAGCCGCGAGGCTCTCCTGCAAGCCGCCCGTAGCGTCGTCGTCCTGCCAGAACCACGGGATACGCCCGGTCACGCGTTGGATCTCGCGGTCGGGCAGGCCGAAGACCTTCGCCACTTCGCGGATCGCCATGCGCGGCTGAAAAAGCACGTGGTTGCAGACCATGGCCGCGTGACCGGCGTATCGCGCCAGCACCTGTTCCAGTACGCCATCGCGCTCGTCCCAGGCGAAATCCACGTCGATGTCCGGGGGGTCGGTGCGGCCCGGATTCAGGAAACGCTCGAAGTAGAGGTTAAACTTGAGCGGACAGACGTTGGTGATGCCCAGACAGTACGCGACGATGGAGGCCGCCCCGGAACCCCGGCCGCAGATGCGGGGGCTCAGCCCCACGATCTCTTGGACCACCAGAAAGTAGTCCGCGAAGCCCTTGGCTTCGATGCTGTGCAGTTCGTGCTCGATGCGTGCCGTCATGCTGGCGTTGAGCGGCGCGCCGTAACGCTTGAGCGCCCCGGCATACGCGCGCTCCCGCAAAACCGCCGCCGCCGGCTGCCCAGACGAGTCGCGCCATTCGGGAAAAATGGAGCGCGTTTCCGGCCCGCTGAACGCGCAGCGCTCGGCGATCTCGTGCGTGGCGGCGAGGGCTTCGGGGCAAACCTCGAAACGGCGGCGATACGCCTCCGGCGGGGCCAGCCAGGCGTCCGGCGGAGCCACGTCGCCGGGAACCAGGCGCGAGACGGCGCTGTTGCGTTCGATGGCGCGCAGAACACGATGGACCTCGTGATCCTCCGGGCTCAGCAGGAAGCTCCCCGGCACGGCCACGAGCGGGAGGTCGAACCGTTGGGCCGTCGCGCGCAGGACGCCGAAGTTTCCGGCGGGTTTACGCGGCACGCCGGCGGCGACGCGCACGCCCGCGCCGTGCCAGGTCTCCAGAGCGGCCGGATCGTTGCACAAGACCGTCAACCCCGCCGCATGGCGCGGCAGCGCCGAAGCCAACTCGAAGGCCGCGTCGCGGTGGCGCGCCGTCAGCATCCGGCACAGGTTGCGGTAGCCCTCGGCGTTTTCGACCAGGCAGACGGCTCGGAGAAGCGAGGCGCGATCCGTCAGTTCCGCGCCGACGATGGGCGTCAACCCTTCGCGGCGGCAACTCTTCAAGAAGACGGGCAACCCGTACAGGTTGTCGGTATCGGTCAGCGCAAGCCGCGTATAGCCCATGCGCCGCGCGGTCCGGCACAGTTCCTCGACGCCCGGTGTGCCCCATAGCAGGGAGAAGTACGAGCGGACACACAGAGGGATCATCGGCGTCATCCGGCAGCCAGCGTGCGGCCCATGCGAACGGCGCACGCCCCGAACTTGGCGCGAATGGCATCCAGCGCCGCACAAAGGTCCGCCTCGTGCCGGGACGCACCCGCTGCTTCGGGAAACAGATCCAACTGCGCGGGCGGGTAGACCAAGCGGTCGCAGAGGAGCCGCAGATGCCGTACGCGCATCCTGCGCGTCCAGGCGCGTTCGAGCGCCGCGCGGGTCAGCTCGAAGAGCCGGATGTCGCCCGCCGTGGCTTCGGTCGTCGTGGCGTTGCGGGATACGCGCGCGCCGTCGGAATAATCCAGCAGCACGCCGACGCGACGCGCGGCCAGACCGCGCGCGCGCAGTTCTCGACCGGCACGCTCGGCCAGCGCGCACGCCGCGCCCAGAACCGCCGGAGCGTCGTTGGTATCCGACGGGAATACGTGGTCTCCGGCGACCACGGGGGGCTTGCGGTCCACTGCCAGAACCGGGGCGGTGTCCACGCCGCGAACCGTCGCGTGAAGCTGAGCGGCGCGCGCCGGACTGCCTACCGCGACTTCGAGCTGCCGCGGCGAGAGCGCCGCCACCTCGCCCGCGCGCCATAGATGGAACTCGCGCAAACGAAACAAGTCGTCGCGCTCGATGCCAGGCACAAGCTGGATGGGCACCGGTTTCAGGGCGGCTTCCTCGTCGCCGAAGGCGATGTGGCGTTCGCCGTACGGCTTGACGAGCCGCGAGGCAACTTTGGCGACCAACTTGTTGGAGGCCACCGACCAGATCGGATGGAAGCCCAGATCCCAACGGAACGACCGGCGGATGCGTTCGGCTACGTCCGGCACAGGCCCCCATAGCCGTCCGGTTCCGGTCATGTCGAGGAACAGATGGCCGTTCTCGTCGGCGGCCTCGATAAGCGGAGTGTAAGGCCGCGCA
Organism: Planctomycetota bacterium; assembly: GCA_015075375.1. Lineage (GTDB taxonomy): Bacteria > Planctomycetota > SZUA-567 > H5-PLA8 > H5-PLA8 > H5-PLA8. The sequence continues at coordinate 156,635 of JABTUM010000001.1, forward strand.
CGTTCGATAAGCGCCAGCATGGCGCGCTCGTACCGGTCGCGGCGCAGCGGGAGCACCTCGGCGTCGCGCTCGATCCGCCTCGCGTGGTCCAGGCGCATACCTTTGCGCACGCCCGCGAGGAACGCCTCGTCGCTCATGTCGAAAACGCAGGCCCGCGCCGCGCCTTCCGGTGCGACGATCACCGGCCGCCCGCGCAAGCCCGGCGCCAGCACCCGTTCCACCGCGACGGCAAAGTCAGCCACGTTGAAGTGAATGATCGTACGAGGTTCACAGGCCATGGTTAACGCGCCTCCCAGCCGCGCGCGCGCAGCAGTCGCCGCAGCGTCCAGGCGTTCTTGACCGCCTGCCCCCGCACGTGGTTGTTGAAGAAGATCACGCCGCGCAGCGCGGCCTGCGCCATCGGCTCGAGATACCGCACGATCCACTCGCTGAGTTCCGCGTCGGAGTACGAATAGTCGAACTTCCGCTCCATGCGCCCGGAGCCCCAGCCCTTCGCGTTGCGGCCGTGGAAGCGTGCGTAAAAAAGCCGCGCGTCCGTCACGCGCGCCAGCGGCGGGAAAAGCCCCGGCAAGTCCGGCTCGTCCACGGCGGCCAGAGTCACGCGCCGGCGCGCCAGTTCCCGGAAAACCCGTTCGTGGTTCCACGAGGCGTGCCGGAACTCGACGGCCACGGGCAGGCCCTCCAACGCATCGAGCAGCGCGGCAAGGTGCTTGCGATTCGCGGCGCTCCGGCTGAACTCCGGCGGAAACTGCGCGAGCACTGCCGCCAATTGCCTGGACTGCGCAAGCGGCGCGATGCCGTCGCGGTACTGCGCCGCTTGCGCCTTCCAGCCGCCGTCCACTTGATGCGTCAGCGTGCGCGTAAGCTTCGCGGCGAAGAGAAAACCGTCGGGAGCCTCGCGGCGCTGGCGCTCCACGGCGTCGGCCTTGGGCAACTGGTACCACGTGTAGTTCAACTCGACGGTGGAGAACTTCGACGCGTAATGGCGCAGCATGCGCGCGGTGCTCAAGCCCTCGGGATAAACGCCCGCCGCGATCCACTCGGGGTAGGAGTAGCCGCTGGTGCCGATCCAAAGCTCGGCGTTCGAGCTTTGTTCGGTATGCGCGGCGGCAAACGCTCCAGACGTGGCCTTTGGCGGCAACACGGATTCTCCCACGGCAGCTACGCAAGTGTTCGGCGAACTTCGATAACTCGGCCCAGAATGGAAAGGCGTTCCGGGTCGGGCCGCAGTACGGGAAAGGCGGGGTGAGCAGGCCGCAATTCGACCCGGCTTCCGCGCCGGTGAAAAAACTTCACGGTGGCCTCGTCGTCCACGAGCGCGACGACGACATGGCCATGCTCGGCGCTGGGCTGCCGGCGCACGATCACCACATCGCCGGGCAAAATATGCGCTCCGCTCATGCTTTCGCCCTGCACGCGCAAAGCGAACAGGTTCTCGGGCGCGACGCGCGAACGAACCGCCAAGTAGCCTTCCACATCTTCCAAGGCGGGCTGGAACGCCCCCGCCTGCACACGCCCGAGGATCGGCACCTGCACGGTCGCGCCCGGCAGCGCCGCTTCCCCCGGCAGGCGCAGCCCGCGCGAGCGGCCTTCGTCACGCGCGAGCAGCCCGTCGCGCACCAGCCGCTCAAGCTGCTCCTGCGCGCTCTTGACGTTCTTGAAGCCGAGATGCGCCTGGACCTCGCGTACGGTCGGCGGCATCCCAGCCAGGATGCGTTCGCGGACGAAGGCATGGATGCGCGTGCGCGTGTCTTGAGCCACGGTGAGTCTCCACCCCAAGTAATACCCAACAAATGTTGGGTGTCAAGACACTCGGGAGGTCTGCCCGCCACCGGTTCCGGCTGCGGGTACCGAACCGACCATTCACTCCAGCCCGCGCATGGGCCTCCGATTTCGCTTCGCTCATCCGGAAGCCCATGCGCAAAGAGGTACCAACAGCACAAGAGCCGCATCCAAAGCGGACCTAATGCGAGGAGCACCTCACCTAGCGAGTTTCTCTCGCTAAGCCTGGATCGGTTTTTGGGAGCAGGTCACGCTTGGTGGTTCGCTACGACCGCGACATAAGGAGCTATTAAGCGTTCTTTCAACGAGCGGGTCTGCCAATCGCTTTGAGGTACTTATGAAGCCCGCTTCTCGCTTGTAGAAATAGTTAGAGGCCGTTTGACTCAAGGTTTCCAGGACGTTCCGGCCCGCCTTAGCCGTACGCGTTGTTCGCCGCCGGATGAGTCTGCTTCGATGCCGATAAGGAATTCGCTAACGACTCGTGGATCGCTGCGCGAATCGAGTACCGGAGCGATCCCAAAGCTGCCTGTGCCGGGTGTAGCAGGGAGCCAATTTGTAATAATCGTGAGCGTGGCGCGTCCGGCATCCCATCGCAAGCTCGATACACCGGTCAGCGCCACGGTCTTGGGCCGCAGGTATTGTTGCAAACCTTCGCCAAGAATCACGAAACCCGTTGAGCCGACCGATCCGTCACCCACATCTTCTTCGTACTGACCCAGCCGAAGCGCCGCGCCGCCCGCACCCGCCGGATTAAATGGAGCACCGGCCATCGGCACGAACTGAACCGTCGCCTGAACCCGCTGCTCCAAAACACCTTTTGAGGATCGTTGCGAAACGGCAGCCTTGGTTACGAAGAAAAGCCCGCCCGGAATCGGATGCTCGGGACGAGCCAGGCGGAAAATTCCCTTACCCGAGGAGCCTACGCGTGAGCACGTGTATCGCGTGCCCAACAGCGCCAAACTCGACCAGCCTCCCGTGCCGCCAATGCGCAGTGCTACCGGCACCATCACCAGTCGGTTCGAGATTCCCGCGGCATTCTCGGCACCCAATGCGTCAAGGCTCTCGGCCAAGTCTATGCCGCTAAGCGCCACACTCACCGCGCCCGTTTTCGGGCTGTACGTGACCTTTAGGTTCGGAATCGCTCCACGCGGCGACTGCCAGACGACCGAAGTGGATGACGATGAACTGGGAGACGCCAGCGAAGCACTTGCCCCTCCTACGTCAACCTCGACCTGTTTCCCGGAAAGTTGCTCCGGATTCAGCCCAGCATCCAGCAAAGATTGGGCGTTAACCTTTCCGCTTAACGTGAACGAGTCCACATACGGGTGCGCGATCGTCTTCTTACCGAAGTTCAGCGTGTACTTCGTCTGGCTCACGAGCAACCCCGTGTGTTTGATCAGTCCCGTCACCTCCACGAACAGTTCCAACACGTCTTGCCCGCCCTCTTCGTCCGTCACCACCACCGTGACTCGGTACACCCCCGGCGCGGCGTAGATATGTTCGGGGTTCGGTTCCGTGGAAGTCTGCCCGTCTCCAAAGTCCCATAGCCAGGTGTGCGAATCGCCTGCGTCGGCGTCGGCCACTTCGGCAACGAAAGCAAACGGATCGCCGGGATCGGTGCCGAAGGGGCCGTCCGAGCCACCCATTACGGTCAGTTTCGGTAAGTCGTTCACGTTCCCCACGGTGATCGTGACCGCGGTGACGTTCGATTCCGCCCCCAGGGCGTCCACGGCGCGATACGTGAACCCATCGGATCCTTGGTAATCAGTGGCCGGCGTGTACGCAAAGGTGCCGTCCTCGTTCAGCGTAAAGGCCGCCGCGTGCGCGGGACTATCCACAAGCTCAGCGGTAATCGGCGTATTCGATTCGCCCGGCGCGCCGCCGTGCGCGTCGCTGTCGTTAGCGAGCACGGAAGTTCCTGTCAGCGCCGTGTCTTCACTCGTGCCATATAGGTCTGCCAACGTGACGGGCGCATCGTTGATTCCGTTGACGGTGAGCGTCACTATCGTATCGCTCGATGCCGAACCCAGCGCATCTACAGCGCGGTAACTGAAAACATCGGAGCCGTTGTACTCTGCGGCCGGCGTGTAGGTGAAGGTGCCATCCTCATTCAAGGTGAAGGCGGCCGCGTGCACGGGGCCATCCACAAGCTCAGCCGTAAGCGGCGTATTCGACTCGCCCGGCGCGCCGCCGTGCGCGTCGCTGTCGTTGGCGAGCACCGAACTTCCAGTCAGTAAGGTGTCCTCATTCGTGGTGTATGCGTCCGCTACGGTCACAGGAGAGTCGTTCAAACTCCCCACCGTGATCGTGACCGCGGTGACGTTCGATTCCGCCCCCAGGGCGTCCACGGCGCGATAGGTGAACCCATCGGAACCTTGGTAATCGGTGGCCGGCGTGTACGCAAAGGTGCCGTCCTCGTTCAGCGTAAAGGCCGCCGCGTGCGCGGGGCCATCCACAAGCTCAGCGGTAATCGGCGTATTCGATTCGCCCGGTGCGCCGCCGTGCGCGTCGCTGTCGTTAGCGAGCACGGAGGTTCCAGTCAGCGCCGTGTCTTCATCCGTCGCGTAAGAGTCGGCGGTTGTGGCTGGCGCGCGATTGAGTTCGAAATCGAATTCCGCGTGCCCGCCCGCGTCGCCGTCCCCAGTCGGGAACGAATCGCCCCCACCGGAGTTTTCGCCGTCCAGCGCGTTACCGTCTAAGTCCTTCAGGCCTCCAGAAAGCAGGCGCAGACGGTACTTCCCCCGCGCCCATACGGTTGGGTTAAAGGTCGCACGTATGCGTTGTGGCGTTTCAAGGCTCAACGTTTCCAGGGGCACTGCGACGTCGTCGGCCGTGCCTAGCGCCTCGTCGTCGCCCGCGTACTGCAGCAGGATGCTCTCCGCGATCGCACTATCCGCATCCAACGGTTCATCGAACTCAGCCACGACCTCCTGGGGCGGCGCGCCGAGCGGCCCCGGCGCCGGCAGCAGCGAGAGCACGCGCGGAGCCGGCGCAGCCACAGTAAAATCGGCCACAAAATCGCCGCCTTCTTCTCCGTCGCCCGATGGAAGACCGGAACCAAGATTGAATTCGCCATCGAGTGCGTAGCCCGACTCGCCGTAGATACTGTGGCTAGCTTCCACGATTTCCATCGAGGTGCTGGCCCCCGGCGTGTAGCCTTCCAAAAGCTCGATCGTATGGGTCCCAACGAACAGCCAGTCTAGATCCACTTGGCAGACCAGTCCCGTCGGCGTTAGCGTCAGCGTTCCCGTAGAAAAGATCCCCGGGCTCACGCGCACGCCAAAGCGCGCCGGAACGGATGAGGTTGCTCCCGTTCCGGACCACGTGGGAAGATGGGCGCCGGCGATGACGAGTTCTATGACGCTGCCTTTTGCGGCCGCGCGTGGCACCGCCGCATGCAGCACCGGAGGGGGCGTCACTTCGAACCCGCCGGGTAATAATGCTTCCACTCCGTCAGGATTGATCAGCACCACGTCCCATGTCCCGGGAAAGCACCCGGCGAGATTCAGATCGAATTCCAGGCTGCCCGCCCCGATTAGCCGTTCGTTCGTCGCGGCGATCTTTGGTTGTCCTTCCATCCTCAACTCGACCTGCGGGGGTATGCGCTTCACATATTCGCAAACGTACGGGCGCGAAGAAGCGGTAGTGTCTTTCCAGGACAGCCCATGGGCGTAGGCGACATATTGTTCGGATGTGCTGTTCGGCTCTCCATCGGCCCACGCCGTGTATCCGACTGCTTCCCCATTATCCCACACGTTCGTTTCGGTTGCCGTCGGGTCGTTCAGCCCGATCCATCCGTTGGCACGCCCGTTTAGCCGCCAAACAAACTCATTCTCGGCCGCGTCGCCCAGCGTGACCAAGTGGCCGCCTTGGCTTGCACACTGCGACCGCGCGCTCGTCCAGGAAACGCCCTCCTTGATGTAACGGTAATACCTTCCAGCATAGGGAACCGCGCCCGCCGTATACGCAATACGGCCTTCCTGGAAGCCCGTCCCTGAAAGCACGATTTTGTCTGGACTACTGCCCGTCCACGATCCGCTCAAATCCACGCCAATCACTGTCGGCGTGGAAAGCGCCGAAGTCACACTGAACTGAAACGCGGCGGACGCCGGTAGGGCATTGCCGAATCGGTCGCGTGCGGACGGAGTCTGGATCGTCACGGTGTACGTCGCGCCTGAATCCCATAAGCCTGCGGGCGTGAACGTCAGCGTTCGATGATCCGACCAGACCCAGGTTCCCGATACCGTGCCACCGGTGATGCTGGCCACGTCTCCCGCCGCGACACTCGTGTCCATCGGTTCGCTGAAGGAGACTATCAGATCCTGCCAACGAGGCGCATGACCGGGTGAGTCCCCGCAATAGAAGGATTCGACGCTCGGGGGGAGCGGATCTTGAAGCATGAAGCGCAAGTCCGTCATGTCCGTGCCGTCAGGGTTGGCGAATGCGAGGCTGAAGCGGTCCCCTCCCGTATCTTCATGGTGTTTGAGGAGGACTGAGTGCCAACCGGCCGCGAGAGGAATAACCGTATCGAGATCGCCCTGCGCGGAAAGAGGGTTGGAGTTCTGATCCACGAAAATCTGCAACTCCCGGTCCGCATGCGCCAGGACGCGTACATCGCGGGCAGTGGGCGCGTACAGATAGAGCGCGGCATAGCCGACATAGTTATCGCCGAGGTCTTCGTGCCAATCCCCGTCGTCGTCGGCATCGGTCAGGTCAGTCCAGACCATCTGCGTAGTCGACGGTAAGCCGCGCATGGGGTAGTGCTGTCCGACGCTGGGCTGGTGGCGCTCCTCCGCGACTTCGCCCGAATAGATCATGTAGTCCCAAAGGATGTCCACGCCATCGGCGGGCGAACCGGTCATACGTCCGGTGCTTGGGCCCAGATGCAGCAGGCGCTTTACCTTGCCCGCCGGGAGAGGGAAACCGTTCACGTTCAGCGTCACCGTGGCGATGGCGCTGTCGCCGTCGGAATCGCGCGCCACGTACGTGAATGCGTCGGGGCCTTCGTATCCAGGCTCGGGCGTGTACGTAAAGGAGCCGTCAGGGCGTAGATCTAGCGTCCCGTGCGCGGGATCGCTCTGCTTAACGGCCTCGATGGGCCCGCCGTTGAAATCATCGTCGTTAGCTAGCACACCGCGGTACGAAGCGATCTCGTGGACCGGCGCGCCGGGCAAGTCGTAACGGTCGTTCTGAGTTACCGGCGGCGGATGAGCCAGATTAAGGATTTCCAGCGCGCTCAGCGCCCGCCCATACAAACGCGCATCGTCTATCCGTCCGGGCGTGCGGTTGGTTGCCGTACTGGTGCCTCCAATGAAGACGTTGTCGCTGCCGTACTCCAGCAAGCCGAAAAGGTGCGTTGCCTTGGCGCGCTCCTGGCCGTCTACGTAGAGGATTGCGGCGCCCGATTCGGAATCGTATGTCGCGGCGAAGTGATGCCATTCGTTCAGATAGGCCGCGTTGAGCTGCGTATCGAACACGTATATATCGGGCGCATTGACGCGATCGATTCGGAATTGGAGACGCCCGTCAGCGTGGCTCCAGCGCAGGAACGGACCAAGCGAGGATGAGCCGTTGCGCATCAGATCCGAATGCTGTCCACTGCCGCTACGAGTCTGCGTCATACGCGCCCACAACGCGAAGGTGATCGCGTTGGCGGGTTTCAAACTGGGCGTGCTAAAGACCTGTACGTAGCCTAAGGTGTCCGGATAACTGGCTGCGAAACCCTCTGGGCTGGGCCCCCAGGTCGCACCGCTGGAAAGGATTGCCGTTCGACCCTTGCCCGAACTGTCAGCCGACGATGAGCCAACACCCTCATTGAACTTCCAATGGCCCAGCGTATAGGTGTTTCCCGCCGGTGCGACGACGATCCGGACCGTGACTGCCTCCGAATACAAGCCTCCCGCCAGCACGCGGTAGGTGAAGGAGTCCTCGCCCGTGAAAAGGGCATGGGGCGTGTACTGCAGCGAGCCGTCGGCGTTCAGCGTCACGCTGCCGTTCGTGGGATCGCTCAACTTCTCGGCGTTCAGTTCGTCGCCGTTGACGTCCAAGTCGTTGACCAACACCCCGGGCGCCGGCTGGTTGAGCGGCATGTCTCGAGCCGTATACAACACGTCATTCTTGGCCATCGGCCCGACAGGCGCGAAGTCCGCTCTCAGATCCTCTTCGTTGATGGTACGGCCGTAGATGCGTATATCGTCAAGTTGGCAGTGCGGCGGAAATACGGCGCTGCCGAATTGCGTGATGTGCGGCAGAGATGACCCGCTACCGGAGGTAAGAGCGGAATGGTAGCGGCCATTAATATAAAGCCGGTAGGGCCCCAAGCCCGGGTTGACAATCGCGATATGGACCCACTTATTTAGTGGCACCGTGTAATTGAAATAGTTCTTGATGTCGGCGTTTAGGTAGTCGGAAATGTACAGCTTACCCAGATCGTTCACGCCGATGCTCTGAAAATTCGGCGAAGAGGTGAAGTTCCCGAATGTCTGCTCGACCGAAATCTCGGCCAAGCGGTTGACCCAAAAGCTCACGGCTTGAGGCTGCGCGATCTCGCGCTCCAGCGTCACGACACGATGGGCGGCATCCAACTGCAAAGCACCGGCAGCGATGCCGGGTATCCAGGCCGTATCGTCGGAAAGCGTGCCGGGATTGGGCAACGCGCCTAAGTCCGCGACCGCCGTACCCGTCATCTCGTCGAACGGGTAATGCGATATCTGCCCGCCCAGGATCAGATAAACCGTCGCGGGTGCCGTAGTAAACGTGCCATCGCTGGCCGAGTAAGTGAACGAATCCAGTCCCCGATAGCCTCCGAAAGGCGTATACGAAAATTGACCGTTGGAGTTAACGCTCAGCGTACCGTGTTGCGGATCGCTCTCCTTTTGAGCCGTAATCGCGTCGCCGTTGGGATCGTACGCTCGATTGAGCACCCCGGGCAAAGTGGCCTGGAAGACCTCCTCGGAAGGCACCGAGAAATATCGATCCTTGATAATCTGCGGCGGGAGCGGAGGAATCAGGTCCGCGACTTCCGTGCTGCCGAGCGCGCGGCTGTACAGCCGGAAGTCGTCGAGCGTACCTTTCAGAGTTCCTTCGCCGCCGCCGCCCAGATTCTGAATACTCAGGGCCATGCTTTTGCTCAGAGTGCTCTTAAGAGAACCGTCCACGTATAGCTGCGTAGTACTCCCGTTGCAGACGAATGCCAGATGCACCCATCTCCCGTCGATTGGCGCCGAATAAACGAAGCTGGAGAGAAAGTCGCCGGCGGTGCCGGTCGTACGCGTGATCCCGACATTCATGTTCCAAGAAGGCCACTGCTCCAGCAGAATCTCGGAGGTAGGCGAGTAGACGATCTTGCTGTTCGAACCACCGCTGAATTCGCGACGCACCCACACCGCCGCCGTCCACGGCGCAGGGATTTCCGGCACGTTCAAGCTCACGTGGTCGTCCACGCCGTCGAACTTCAGCCCGCCGCCCAAGAGGCCGGGCACCCATTGCGGATTCTGAACCAAAGTCCCGTGGTAGGCGTTGGCGCTCTCGTCGAAGGCCGTCGGGCCGGACCCTTCGTCGAAGGTCAGGTGGACAACGAGATCGTCCTGCGCGGAAGCTGGAATACAGGCGAAACAGATGCAGGCCAGCAGCGCCAACCGCTGGAGCCATCCGTTTTCGATACCGTTTGCTTGCATCGTACCCGAGTGCTCTCGCCGTTCCGTCGTCAGGTTTAAGTCCGGCTAGTAATGCCCGTCTCCGCTGCTGGTGCCGCCGCCGCCGCTGGTGCTGGTGCTGGTAGTGGTACTGGTACTGGCGCTGGAATTGGTGCTGGAACTGGTGTTCGTGCTGCTGCCAACTCCTGAGGTAGTCGCCGTAGTCGAACCTTGCCCCGTGCTGGTGCTGCTGGTTGACGCCGTGGCCGTGCTGGAAGCCGTGGAACTTGCGCCTGTACCGGCCGTCGAGGATGTAGAAGTTGAACTCGCATTCGAAGTCGCGCTCGTGGACGCCGTGCCCGTGGACGACGTGCTGCTGTTCGAACTATTACTGCTTGTGGAGTTGGCCGTGCTTGCGGCGGTCGTGCTCATGCTCCCTGAAGTAGTGGTAGAAGCCGAAGTACTTCCACCAGTTGAGCTGCTCGTACTTGAAGTTGAAGTCGAAGGATCGGACTCCCTACCCAGCAGGTAAACCCGATACTTGTCATTGGGTAGCTTCTTGCCCGCCAAATCAACGCGTGCAGTCGTCGAACTCGTTAATGTTACCGAAGTGGGTACCACGGGTACTTCGTTCCCCTCCCCAAAGCTCCCATCGCCGCCACTGCGTACCAAAAGCACCGTTTGAGTATTCACGCTGGCAGCCAGGACCGGCTCGCTGAACGTCACAATCAGTTCCGCGGGCACACCGTCAACCGTACTGCCTGGCGCAGGCGATACGGAGATGACACGAGGTGGAGCCTGCTCGGGCATGCCCGAAGTGGAGGCCGTCGCCGTGCTGGCCGTTGAAGTGGAGTTGCTTACGGGCTGCGGCCCCGGCACGTACGAACGCACCGTAGGCGGCGCGCCATCGGCCTGGACCCAGGAAGTCGTCAGCCCCATCAGCAGCACAAGCACCACCAGGAACCCAGCAATAACCAGCAATTCGATCATGCCGTGCGGAGTGGCGGAAGCGCTGCCGTTCGTGCAATTTCTTGGAGGCATGAAATGGAAATTTCCCAAGCAGAAAGAGCGTTCAAGGCGTCCAACACGAAGTTAGAAAATTGTATGCTGTAATAGGATAAAATACCAAGGATTTTCGTGATATCCCCTCCCCCTTTCGAGGGCAGTCATAAGGGCGTAACGTTGCTCATGCACCTGAGCATGGCAACGGCCATCGGTCTTCGATACATGGGTAAGAGAATATGGCGGCACCAAGCCGACCCCCGGTTTAGGAATGCCGGGAGCCGTAAGTTGTAAGCCTTTTCGGTCTTGAGGTTTGCGCGTTCGTCGGAAAACTTTGGGCGGCTACTTGGCCGAAGGCGTTGCGCTGCTTTGCACTGATCTGCACGGACCACGCCAAACCCGATACTCCTTCAACCCTACTCTTCATATTTTTTCTTTGACGGTCCCTTCACTCTCTGTTCCGCCACGCGATGAGTTTTCACGTAGCACGCACAGCAGCTACACAGGTTTGTCTTCAATTGTAACATCTATAGAGTCAAGCTTGGCCTTCTGAGCCAACAACTCGGCATGTCCTCGATACATCTCACCAAGGGAAAGCCTGCCTTTAATCCTCGCTTCCAAAAGGAGTTCCTTAATGGAGACACTTTGTAATCGAGTGAACCCTTTTCGCACCCAATGAACTATCTTTGCTATATCCCCAGACGATTTTGACACGGCATACACTTCCACACGGTCTGCCCCACCAGCCTCACGTGGAACCTTCATTTCGCGAACGCTTCCAATTTCAATCCCACACTGATTACACTTGCTTATTACTAGCGCCCCTAAATCGGCAACTATGTCCATAGCACCACCGCATTTAGGACACGGGTTAAGAATTTCCATGTTATTCGCCAATCATATTTCAGGTAAGTGCTTGTAAAGGGGGTGAGACCGAATCCGGTCAAAAATTTCCCGGTACCACGCAGCAAGCGCCGCGAGATTGCTCCGCGCCTCACCGGCCGCGCACGCGCAAGCCTCCACCCATTCGTCCATCGCCACGGGCGCGCCCTTGCCCGCAGCCCCGCAGGGGCGACATACTAAAGCGAGGGGCGCGAGCCCCTCGACCCAAGCACCCCTCTCCATCAGGAGCCCTGAAAGGGCGACCTAAAGCCACCCCGAACCGAAGAACTCCGAGCGCCTCACCGAGATCCTCCGCCGAACAGCCACGAGCGGATGCCGGAGAATGGAGGGCGCGGTAGCCGAACCGATCCACACATCACGCGCGGCCGATTCCCGCGCTCCCCGTCGTCGCACGCAGCGCTTCGCGCCCCTCCCACCCGCCTGCGTTCGTCTCTGCTATTCTACTTTTTCTTCGACGGCTTCTTCATCCCCTGTTCCGCCATGCGAAGAGTTTTTGCGTAGGACGGCGGGGCTACGCTACTCTGTTGCAAGACCAATCATGTCCGGCAATTCCTTAACAAAGTTTCTATATGCGTGGTCCTGCGCTTCAGAGGCTATCTGTTCCAGTTCCTTGCGGAGGGCCACTTGATCAGAAGGTTGCAGCGCAAGGAGGCTTGAAGCAATATTCTCCATGCCGCGTACCGCAGTATCTGGATTTATTTCATCTGGCCCAGAAGACTCAAGCAACAAGATAGCATCGATCAAGCCGTGAATGAGGGGAAGGTTGTTTTTTATCAATGTGCGAGCCTCACTTTTATTCCGTTAATGTTATATGTTTGAAGGAAGCGGGTAGCCCACACCAATCTCCGATTTGTGTGGGTGAGGTTGCGAACAAGAGGCACACAGCAGGCCCCACGAAGTCACCTCTTGACACGACTTCCGCCGAACAGCCACGAGCGGATGCTGGAGGATGGAGGGCGCGGTAGCCGAACCGATCCGCACTTCACGCGCGGCCGATTCCCGCGCTTCGCGCCCCTCCCACCCGCTTGCGTTCGTCTAGACTATTCTACCTTTTCTTCGGCGGGACCTTCATCCCTGCTCCGCCACGCGATGAGTTTTTGCGGAGGACGGGACGACTCTTTGAACGGCGATTAAGGCACCATTCGCAAACAGCAGCGGTCAATATTAGGAATCCAAGCCTAGTTAGAATATCTAAAATCGCTCTATTTCCCACCCAGTCGTGATGTCGATGTCCAATATACCGAAGCTCCGGCCAACGAATGATAAATGTGGGCATAAAGAGCCCAAGTTCAATAACGACAAGACAAAGAGTCAGCAAATGCATCTGAAGTAGTGATCTCTTGCCCACTATCACCATGCCTCCACGACAAGGGCTTCTACGGCATGCGGACAAACCCCATATCTTCACCGCAGCACTTAAGATCTCCTCTCCATTTCTCCTTTTGTCCCACTGCTTCTAAAACTCCTCACTAGCCTCTTGGGGCCGATTCGCATCAGGAATTGGTGCACCATCTCCGGCACCCTTAAAGCGGGTAGCCCGCACAAATCTCCGATTTGTGTGGGTGAGCTTGCGAACAAGAGGCACACCGCAGGCCCCACGAAGTCACCTCTTGACACGATTTCCGCCGAACAGCCACGAGCGGATGCTGGAGGATGGAGGGCGCGGTAACCGAACCAATCCGCACTTCACGCGCGGCCGATTCCCGCGCCGGGTGCCGCGGAGCAAGCGCCGTGAGCTTGCTCCGCGCCTCACCTCACCGGCCGCGCACGCTCAAACCTAGCGCCCATCATCCACCGCCACGGGCGCGCCCTTGCCCGCAGCCCCGCAGGGGCGACATACTAAAGCGAGGGGCGCGAGCCCCTCGACCCAAGCACCCCTTTCCATCAAGAGCCCTGAAAGGGCGACCTAAAGCCACCCCGACCCGAAGAGCACCGAGCGCCTCGCCGGCCGCGCACGCACAAGCATCCACCCCTTCGTCCACCGCCACGCGCTCGCCCTCTGCCGCCCGCCTACTCTACTTTTTCTTCGGCGGCTTCTTCATCCCCTGTTCCGCCACGCGAAGACGGTATGCGTAAGACCGGTTTGGGCAGGATGCTGACGTTTGCGTCCTCATCAATTGTCATTTGGAATGGCCCCATACCTGTAAATCTAGACTTAGTTTGCCTAAAAAGTTCACCCGTGAAAATGCCCGCCCCTGAGGTAAAGAACTCGCCTTCGTCTATGTAAATATAGCCATTACAGCACTGCGCTATATCCGCAACAACCAGGGGCAATATATTTGCTTCCACGTGAGTTCGACTGGCAAAGCATAGTACGACAATCTCGTAACCAGCCTCAGTCATGGCCTTCATGATACTCGACCTACTCTCAGGAGGAATGGTATTCCCAAGACCCGCAAATACAGCCTTTATCGCTGACTCTTCAGACTCACAAATATAAAAGTGAATGCTCTTTAGCCTCGCGTCCTCAAATCCATACACCGCTGTTTTTTCCAGGATTCCATTAGCATCAATTTTTGCATTACGCTTCAGATCAATAAGATCAAACTTTGGAAGTTCTTTGGAAATAGAACGAGCAAGTTCACAGTCCTTCGACAGAGCATCAATTACGTCTTTAGCGCAAAGTGGCCCACTCCGAGTGGGTAAGATTGTCAGATCAACGCTCATGACTCCCCCTGAGCTTACAGTGAGATACTATGGGGCAACTGGCTCTGCTATAAGCACTTCGCCAGTGGGCGTGTGGCCGGTACCGGGTGCCGCGGAGCAAGCGCCGTGGGCCTGCTCCGCGCCTAACCGACCACCGCCACGGGCGCGCCCTTGCCCGAAGCCCCGCAGGGGCGACATGCTAAAGCGAGGGGCGCGAGCCCCTCGACCCAAGCACCCCTCTCCATCAAGAGCCCTGAAAGGGCGACCTAAAGCCACCCCGACCCGAAGAACACCGAGCGCCTCGCCGGCCGCGCACGCGCAAGCCTCCACCCCTTCGTCCCCCGCCACGCGTTCGCCCTCTGCCGCCCGCCTATTCTACTTTTTCTTCGACGGCTCCTTCATCCCCTGTTCCGCCACGCGATGAGGGTTTGCGCAGGACGGGCTTATCAGTCTCCTTGGCCGGTACACCGGTACAGAATTCAATGCGCTCTTCTAAAATATATAGGTCGTCTCCAGCAGAAAGCCTTTCCGATATGACGGAAACAAATTTGCAGAGGGCTTGGTAGCCGGAGGCTGCCTCCTTTTGCAATATGTCGCGTCGAATTACCCGCTCTTCAACGGGTATATCCCCAAAAGGCTCATTAATGGAATGTGTACTCCAGGCGAGAATATATGATCCCGGATTAGCAGCTGCGCTTTTTAGGACATTTCTTAGTTTGGGATTCAATTTATAAAGAGTTGTCCTATGGGAAGTTCCGTTGGGTAGAGACGAAGATTCCCGTTCAATTCGGATTAGCCACCCTGTCCCGTCTTCGGGCTCATAAATCGCACAAAGACTATACTTGGATAGTTTGAGGTCACTTAGATTCAATGAGAACCCGGAAGTTCTCCAACTGCCTATTCCTGAACGCGCCTCATCCTCAGATAACAGAATTAGATGCTCCGTTGTGGTTATCATGGCTCAACCTCAAAAACTTGCATTCCTTTTACATTAATTAGACGCGGGTAGCCCACCCAAATCCCCGATTTGTGTGGGTGAGCTTGCGAACAAGAGGCACACCGCAGGCCCCACGAAGTCACCCCTTGACACGATTTCCGCCGAACAGCCACGAGCGGATACTGGAGGATGGACGGCGCGGTAGCCGAACCGATCCGCACTTCACGCGCGGCCGATTCCCGCGCTCCCCGTCTTCGCACGCCGCGCGTCGCGCCCCTCCCACCCGCTTGCGTTCGTCTCGGCTATTCTACTTTTTCTTCGACGGCTCCTTCATCCCCTGTTCCGCCACGCGATGAGTTTTGCGTAGGACGCCCCCGCCGCACTTTTCAAGCGCCCTTCACATCCCAACCAGGATTGTTACAATACTGGCGGTCTATGCATACTGGCAATTCACTCAACTCCATATCGGTCCAGACCACACTAATATTGCATTTATTACCGTTTGGCATTTCGCTCTCAAGTATCCGTCGTCCTCCAATCTCCGGAAAGCGATCCTCAAAGTAGTCAGGGGGATCGTCGACAACAATGACATGAGCTGCGTTGCAATAACTCGCACACTTCTTAATCATATTCCAGTACTTTCGCTTCCTCGATTCGTTAAGCTCATGAAACAGCCGTTTCGACCATCCGAACTCCATATACGGATTGGAGTATCCCGTTGCAAAGCCACAGACAAAGAACAACTCAGAATTGCGGCATTCAACCAAGAACTGCTCATGCTTCGATAACCGCTTTATTAGATCTGCTTTGATGGGTTGAGCCACTCGAACCTCTTCGCCATGTTCAAGATGACCCAACTCGTCAATCGGGTTTGCGGGTCGGATTAAATCGTCAAATTCGAGCCCAAAGTCGGCAAGCACGCTAACCGCACCTGCGGGCTTGAGCGCCAGCCTAGGGCCTGGAAAAAAGAAAGCATAATGCCAGGATGCCATGATTATCCCTTACTCTTACGGAATGGCGGGTGCCGGGACCGGGCGCCACGCAACAAGCGCCGTGGGCTTGCTCCGCGCCTCACCGGCCGCGCACGCGCAACCCTCCACCTACGCATCCACCGCCACGCGCTCGCCCTTGCCCGCAGCCCCGCAGGGGCGACATACTAAAGCGAGGGGCGCGAGCCCCTCGACCCAAGCACCCCTCTCCATCAAGAGCCCTGAAAGGGCGACATAAAGCCACCCCGACCCGAAGAACACCGAGCGCCTCACCGGCCGCGCACGCGCAAGCCTCCACCCCTTCGTCCACCGCCACGCGCTCGCCCTCTGCCACCCGCCTATTCTACTATTCCTTCGGCGGCTCCTTCATCCCCAGTTGCGCCACGCGAAGAGTTTTTGCGGAGGACGCACGCGATGAGTTTTTGAGTAGGACGCGGTTACAGACGCCATACTTCCTTGTTACTTCCATTCAGTACTGAAATTATCTCTGCGCCCTTAATCACCACAAGGAATTTACTTGGCAAGAAGAGAGCACAGAGAACAATGGGCCGCAGCTTTAAGAACTCATATACATAAGCAGCCTTCAATTTGTCCGGAGGCGGCTTGACGCCGTTACCTAAAACTGGACCGATATACCAACCAGAATCATGAACCTTGGCATTGGGGACATTTCTCTCAAGATATATTTCGTCATCCTCAATGCAGCCTGCATCAAATATAACCTTCTCGCTAAACAAGCACTCCGTACCTTCTACGCCACATCGGTTTAGAACATCAACTTGCATACTTAAAATACGGAGGGTTGATGTAACACTCTCGCGATACTCTAAAAACGGGTTTCTATCAAAATCGGGCTCACAAACAACAAAGCCAAACGAACGCTCATACAGGACAAAGTGTGACCACCCGACTTGAATACGACATCCATCAAAAAGCCCCTTACTAGTTAAAGCAATGTTAGATAGGACGCTAAACAACCACTCGACTTGCGCGTCAAGCCCTTCAGCACAGAATAGCCTAACCTCAAACTTCCCATCAATCTTTCTTGCGAAGACCACGCTAGTCCCCTTTGAGGTGTGAGTCTATCCCCAGTTCCGTCACGCGACGAGTTTATGCAGAGGACAGTCAGCCCTCTGGACTTCTGACATATTCAGCTACTTTCAGGCCGTCTCTCTGATAGATTCTCCGCAAGAATGGCACGAAGACTGCACTTTCCTTCGAGTTTATGCGAACAACATATCTCTCAACTTGGGAGCCATAGTCACACGCAATCCAAACAAGGTCAATGCAACCATCACCTGTCGGAATTTCCTGATCCGGCATCCCTAGTATATCAATTAAACGGCCCTTGCTAATTCCTAAGTACAGCGCACCATCCGCAATTAATGCACAAATGTATTCGTCGGTTCCATTTCGAGGAAGGCTAGTTGTCGCAGATCGTAAATCCTTAAGTCGCCAACTGGTGTAGGCTACTCGTATGGGACGCAAATAGGTGATGGCTGCAAATGTGCCGGCACAACTCAGCAGAAGTAGCCCGCCTATTAAAGTTTTTCTGAATTGCAGTCGCATTACACTCTCGAATTATGGAAAGGTTAGATGGACCGCAGCGGGTAGCCCACACAAATCCCCGATTTGTGTGGGTGAGCTTGCGAACAAAAGGCGCTCACGACGGCATCCGCACGGATTCATCCACTGATTTTCCAACTCCCAGCATGCGCCCGCGCCGTCTTCGGCTGCGCTGGAGCGTCCGGTCCAAGGAAGCCGTACCTTCAACATCCACCCCACCCCACGCATGCTAGGCACTCACCCCGCGCGCCGAAACTAGAAAACCCCAAACAACCGCACCCACCTACCCACACGCGTAACCGCCCTGCGTCGCCGAGCGCCGAAGGCCACGGAAGGCCGCGCTTATTTGGCCTCCAAGCCGCCTGCACCCGTTCAGCCCCGCGCGCATAGCGCGCAAAGCGCTAAGCACCTGCGTGCAAATATACGCTTTGCAGTAGCGATTTATAGCAGTTTTATGGCAGGATCGAATTTTTGCTCGACGTGCGCGAGGTGGTATAGACCGCCTTTTTGTTCTTATAACCCCTTAAAACACGTCCGAAATTCCGCCGCACAAGAGCACCACCCGCCACGGCGTTCATGCTTCATTCATGCTATATTTCATGCCGTTCTGAGCACAAAAAAAGCGCCCGAAATGGGCGCTTTTTCCGCTCTTATCCAGCGCTCGAAATCGGGGCCATTCCGCTTAAAATCCGAACCCAAATCCACCGCTGCGGTACCCGCTGAAACCGCCGAAGCCGACCGAGTAGCGGAAGTTCTTGCTCCCGCCTTGGATATAGAAATTAGAACCGCCGTAGTACCCGTTCCCGTAGGACGGATACCCGTAGCCGCCGCTGAAATTCGTCCCGAATGCGAACCCGAATTTCTTGTTCCCGTACACGATCCCGGGCGAATACCCGTACTGCCGCTGGAAGCTCCGGCTCAACGCCGCGTTGCTCGTCCCGCCGCTGTAATACGGTTGGTAGTAATAACTTCCCAGCGTCGCAAAGGTCGCCGTCTGCCCCGGCCCAAACGGTCCAATCGTCGTCGTGTGCGCCGGCAGCGGCCGCGCCGTGCGATTGAAACTCCCGTCCGGATACCCCACGCCACTCACCCCGCGCGCCGGATCGGTCAGCTTCGGGTAGCTCGAAAACAGCGTCCCGCCCGTCGCCGAAACGCTTCCCGTGCCAGCATTTACGCCCGGATAGTAACCGTACGTCCGATAGAACTCCTGCGCCCGGAACGACTCCGCCGAACCCGTCCGCGGCCCGCCTTGCAGCGTGTAATGCGGATCGGCGTAAGCATAAGGCCCGTAGCCGTAACCGTATCCAACCGGATAGCCCACAAGAGGATAGCCGTAGCCGACCGTCCCGAAGAACGCGCTCGAATCGCCGTAGCCGATCCCCACGCCGTCGGCGTAGTACGGCGCATACGCATTGCCGATGTACAGCCCGTCGTCGAAACCGAAGTAGCCGTAACGGGATAGCAGATCCTCGCCGGCCTGGAGCCGCGCCTGCCGCTGAGCGAACCGTTCGGCTTCGCGCATCTCTTCAAGCCGCCGCAGCACTTCATCTTGCGTGAACGCTTCCGCGCTCCGCGGCCCGATCCGCAATTCTTCCGTCTCTTCTTCGTGCCGCCGGTCGATGATCCAGGCGCGTTCCGCCGGCTTCACCCAAGCCTCGCCCAGCGGCACCAGCCCGCGCTCGCGCCGTTCGGCATCCAAAGCTTCCCAGCCCGTTGCGGTCTTCGTGTAACCCAACGCCTTGCGAGCGGTTGCGTGATCCGGATGAGCTTCGATCGCGCGTTCGTACGCCGCGCGCGCTTGCACCGAATAGCCCGTCCGTTCGGCGTAGAAATCGCCCAGCGCCACCCACGCATCGCCCGCGCCGGCGCCGGTCAGCGCTTCCGCCGCCGCGCGCAGCTTCGCCGCTTGCGCTTCGACTAAGTCTTCCGCCGGAGCCGACTTACGGATCGCCGCCACTTCGTGCCGCGGAATCGTGACGCGCCCGCGCATCCCGCCGACGCGCACTTCCAGCGTCACGTGATCCGCATCTTCTTTCACCACCGTACCTTCGCGCACCGATCCGTCCGTAAGCGTGACCGTATCGGCATACGCAATGCCGCATACGCCCGCCAGCAGCGCCGCGATTCCGAAGCTCAACCCGCGCATCATGCGATTCCCCAAAGCAACCCCACGCCAATGCCATCGTACCCTTCTAATGGTAAGGACGCACCCACGAGAATCCGCTTAGTATCGAATGCGGCACGAAGGGCTGAACGTGTGCAGCGCGCCCGAAGGCTTCCGGCTTCGCCGCGGATTTGACGGCATCAGGCCAATCGTTTGCTCCGACTAAACTTAGGAGGTCGAAATGGTTGGAATCTCTACACGCTCAGGAGTCTTCTAAAGGTGGAGTTCGACCGGCGCTGCACATGAGCGCCACAAAGTTCGATTTCTCGCCCTTTGGAGCATTCGCTTTAACACAACCGGCTGCTCTAAGCGTAAAATTAGTGAGGAGTTCCTTTGACTCTGGGGGCCTTTCTTTGTTCTAGAAGTACCGAGCTTTTCACGGTGGCGTAAGTGCTGTCTTCAACATGAGTTCGGCAATCACGCATGAGGTGCGTATGACACGAGCGGCACGAGGCGGAGCGGCGGGACTGTTAGCGGTGGCCGCGGCGGTAAGCGGGATCGCCTTCAGCGGCGCATGGCGCGGGCAAGTCACGGGACAGGAAAAGGTTACGCCGGCCAGCGTAAACCTGCAGCTCGAACCGACCCCGCTCCAGGCCGACCCCGGCCCGATGGTCGTCGTCGGCGCCGAAGCCGGTAAAGACGGCGGCACGCACTACTTCTGGGCCGATTTCACGGTCGGCGGCGATTCCTCCAAGTGGCGCCTTTACTTCGACCGCAAGGATAACGAGAACTACCACTTCCTGGATCGCGCGGGCACGCAGTTGTCGCTCGGCTTGCGCGAAGGCGGCGTCGAGCAGTCGCTCGTCCAAGCCACGCTGCCGGCGGGAGTTCCAGGCGCGATTCGCGTCGCGCGGCACGGCTCGCTGTGCGGGCTTTTCGTCGCGAACCATTTGCTCGCTTCGGCCTTCGACGATCGCCTCCTGGGTGGCACCGTCGGCCTGCGCAACCAGGACGAAGGCGCGGTGCTCACCATCGACGCCAAGGCGCGCGACGAGATCCATTTCACCGACGACTTCATGCGCGAGGACAACACCTCCTCGGTCTGGGCCAAAGTCCGCTGCGGCGAAGGGCGCGGCGACTTCTACATCAAGTCCTTGCGCCATCCGCTCTTAAGCGCCAACGCGTTCGCCTGCATGGGCGCCGGTCAGGGCGCGATGTACGTCAGCGGGCACGACTGGTGGAGCAACTACCGCTTCCAGAGCGCGATCCGCGGCCCGGAAAACGCGCGCATCGGACTTGTCATCGCCTACCAGGACGAACTGAACTACGGGCTCTTCCGCTGGACGGCGCGCCCGGTGCATGCCGACGGGACGCCGTCCGGCCCGGGGCAGCGCGAACTGGTCCGCGTGCGCAACGGGCAGGAAGAAGTCGTCGCCCAAGCGGCCGGCGGCTACTTGCCTAACCAGTGGTACAAGACCGACTTGCTGGTCACGCACGCGCGCGTGCAGGTCAATATCGACGGGCATACGCTGATCGAAGCCAGCGATCCGTTCCTGGCCGCAGGAGGCGTGGGGCTTTGGTGCGACGTGCGCTTGCCCGAACAGGTCGCCGCCGATCCCAAAGCCGCGCCGTTTGCGATCAACAGCTTGTGGGATCTGATGAGCCAGCATGCCGCCTTCGACGACATAAAGGTAAGCACCGTCAGCAGCTTCGAGGACGACTTCCGCCACTCGGGCGCGCTGGCGCGCGGCTGGCTGGTGGGCACCGGGAGCTGGCACGTCGAGACGGCGCAGGACGGCCGTCCCGGCGATCTGGTGGTCGATCCGGGCTCGTGGTCGACCAAGAGCCTGATCGGGAACCGCTCCTGGTCGCAGTACAATCTGCAAGCCTCGGTACAACCCGGACTTGGGCAAGCGGGGCTGGTCTTCCTGTACCGCGACGAGTCCAACCACTTCATCGCCCGGACCGACGGCCGGCAGCTCGAACTCGTCCGCGTCGCCAACGGGCAAGTCCAGTCGCTCGACCGCGCCAAGCTCAAGGAGGCCGCGGCGCGCGACGGCTTTATCCCGCTCAACGCCACCATTAAAGACGACCACATCCGCGTCACGGCCGCCGACGGGACGACGGTGGAAGGCTTTGAGACGCAAGACGTTCTGCGCGGCCGAGCGGGCTTGTGGGCCGCGCCCGGCGACGGCTCGGGCACGCAGCCCGTGCGCTTCCGCGGCTTCCGCCTCACCTTCCTCGAACCGGCGCAGAACCTCGTCACCACCAACGCGATCTTCGAAGACGAGTACACGATGCAGGCGTGGACGAGTTCGCAGGAAGAATGGATGCGCCCGGCGCGCCCGCTGATCGTCGACGGCCGCCCGGTCAACCTGTACTGGCATTCCAACCAGTTCCCCGGCGACGTGGAACTGGTGATCGAACCGCGCGAGATCCTCGAAGAAGAGCACGAAGCGGCGCTCTCCGTCGGCAAGGACGGTTCGGGCCGCAACAACGGCTACGTCTTCCGTTACCGCGCGGGCATGACCACCGCCGAAGGCAAGAAAGGAACCGTCCTTTCGCTCGTCCGCCAAGGCGAGACGGTCTCCGAACGCATCCTGGCCGACGGCGAGGTGCGTGAGCTTTCGACGCTCTCGTTGCGCCACGCCGGCTCGTTCCTGATCGGTAAGATCAACGGCAAGCCGTACTTAACCTGGCGCGATCCGCAGCCCCTGGAAGGCTCCAAGGTGGCGTACTACACCAAGGGCTTGCTGGCCAAGATCGAGGCGTCCAAGATCATCAGCGAACGCTTCCACGACGAGTTCTTCAGCAGCGCGCCAACCTCCTGGCGCACGGCCGGTTACGCGATCGCCGAAGTCGCCAACCGCTGGCAGTGCGACCCGCGCTGGTCCTTCTTCTCGCTCAAGAACGACCGCGCCAAGGGCAAGCCGGCGGTGCTGTGGAGCAAAAAGCTGTACGACGGCGACGTGACGGCGGAGTTCTTCGTCGGCTGCAAGATGGAAGGCGAGCGCGGCCGGCCGTACACGTACGCGCGCGACATCAACCTCACCATCTGCAGCGACGGCCAGGACTTAACCAAAGGCTACACGTTCATGTTCGGCGGCCAGGAAAACCAGGCCACGATGATTCTGCGCAACGGCGTCGAAGTGAAGCGCGAGAACGTGACCATCCCGACGAGCATGAAGATTCACCGGCACTGGTTTTACATCCGCGTCGAGAAGCGCGGCGATAAACTCAGCTACCGCGTGGACAAGTACTTCAACAACATGCCCCAAGGCGCCTTGGAGTACGAAGATCCCAACCCGCTCACCGGCAAGCACATCGCGATCTGGACCTACGACAACGCGGTGATGCTCAGCCGCATCCGCATCTCCGGCCAAGGCGGGACCGAGATGGAAGATCCGGACCAGGAACTTGCGCCGCTGAAGACGATCTACGATCAATAAGGAACGATGACCGAACCGACCGCTCCCCCGCCCGCGCAGCCGAAAGCGCGCCTCACCCGGATCTTCCTGATCCTGGGCGGGGTGGCGTTGATCGGGTTACTCTGGGGCGCTTTGCACGATTCCAGCGCGCCCGGCGATCCTTCAAGTGCCGGCGAGGCCGGCGATTCCGCGAACGAACCGGACGGGAACGAACCGTCCCGAGCCGTGCGCATCGAGAGCGACCCGGCCGGCGCGAGCGTGTTCGTCAGCGGGCGGCTGGTGGGCGCCACGCCCCTTGCCTTGGACCGTTTGGCGCCCGGACGCTACGGGCTGCGCCTGGAAAAAGCCGGGCGCGAACCGCTGGTGGGGCTCCTGGAATGCACCGGGAAGGCCCAGACCGCGCGCTTCGAGTTGCCGCCGCTGGCTAAAGGCAAGCTGGAGGTAGACATCCAGCCGCGCGGAGCCGAAGTCCTGCTCAACGGCGAACTCGTCGGACATGCGCCGCTTGCGCTCGATGCGGTCCCGGTGGGGCAGTACGAACTCCTGATCCGCAAAACGAATTTCGAACCTTTCGCCACGCGCCTGGAAATTCACGCCGGACAAACCCAGCGCTACCACGGCTTTGAGTTGCGCGACAAGATTTTAGGCATGCTCGAGAACATGATCCGGGCCGAGCCGCAGCGGGTGGCTCACTACATCGACCTGGGGCATTATCAGTTCGTCAACCTGCGCATGGACGAGGCGGTCGATGCCTTCATGCGCGGGCAGGAAATGGCCGAGAAGCCCCTCGAACTGCCTCCGGACGTCGATCCGGAGGAGCGCGGGCTGCAGGTGCGGCTGCGCTACGAAGACCGCGCCCGGCTGCAGAAGGAACTCGACAAGCACAAGCGTTGGACCGGCCCGCAGACCGCCGAATTCCGCGATAAGCTCCAGAAGGCCGAGGAGATTTACAGCCGCCGCAACATCGTCTCCTGGAACTGGGTCGAACTGGCGGCGAACAACCTGCTTGAAAACGGCCAGCATGCCGCCGCCGAACAGCTTTATCTGCAACACCTTGCGAAAGTTCCCGACGGTCCAAACGCGGTCGAAGCCTACATGGCGCTGCTGGACGTGCGCCTGCAGCAGCGCAATCTTTCCACCGCCGAAGAGCCGTTCGCCAAGATCCTCGAACTGGCCAAGACTCGCCCCGAGCAGTTGATCAACACCGGTAAACTCTTGCAGCGCTTCCAGAACCGCGTGCGCTTCAACGATCAGGCCGAACTGCTCGAACTGGCCGAAAAGGCCTACCGCCAAGCCTACGACGCGGCCCAAGCAGGCTTGCAGCGCGGCGAGGCGGCCCTGCTTTTGGGCAACGTCTTGACCACGCAGAAGCATCCGGTCGAAGCGATCGCCTACTATAAGGAGGCGGCGGCCAATGCGCCGGATACAGGCGAGCGCGAAAATCGCGAGGTCCGTCTGGCCGAGGCGCTGCGGCAGTCCGAACGCTTCACCGAAGCCAAGGCGCTGTACGAGAAGCTAACCCAGAGCGAAAGCGTTTCGATCCGCGAGAAAGCCAAGACAGGCCTCATCTTAGTCAAGATGGCGCGTACGGAGTAAGCGGCGGGGCAACCCGCACAACCAGCGAGCACGCACCTATGTCCGCTCCCGAGCCGACCGCATCTCCATCCGCCGCGAC
Source organism: Planctomycetota bacterium (assembly GCA_015075375.1). Lineage (GTDB taxonomy): Bacteria > Planctomycetota > SZUA-567 > H5-PLA8 > H5-PLA8 > H5-PLA8. Next base: position 181,301 of record JABTUM010000001.1, read on the forward strand.
CACCTGTTCGCGCTGCGGCGTTTCCATCTCCGGCACAAAGCTGGCGCTGGACCCGGCCGCCGATGCGCTGGCGCCCGACGCCGATGCCGTCCATGGCCGCGGCTGCGTGAGCTGCGGCATCCTGTATTGCCGTTCCTGCCTGAAACAGCAAGTCGCCTGGAACGTGCGCAACGGGCATCGCGAAAGTCCTTGCCCTAAATGCGGTAAGCGTTTTGGCGACGGCGTGGCCATTGCCGATCCGGCCTGGAACGGTGGGCGCAAAGCCGCTGCAACGGCGGCGCCGTCGGACGCGTCCGCGGCCCCGCGCCGCAACCTGCCCCGAGTGCTCTTCCCGATCGGCCTGACGCTGCTGATTCCGCTGGTCGCGATCTTCGCCTTTAAACCCTGGCCGTGGCGCATCTTCGGATCGTCGCAAGGCGAGCTGACCGTCGAAAGCAGTCCCGCGGGCGCGACGGTCTTCGTGAACGGCCGGCTGGTCGGCGCAACGCCGATTACGATCAGCGGCCTTTCCGAAGGCGCCTATGCGCTGCGCCTGGAACGCGAAGGCTTCTCGCCGCTGATCCGGCAGGTGGCGGTAGGCGGCGGGGACGAAACCTTGCGCGAGGAGATGGTTAAGCTGCCCACGGGCGGCCTGACCGTAAATGCCGAGCCCAACGGCGCGGAAGTGCTCCTGAACGGGGTCGTCGTCGGCAATACACCGCTGGTTCTAACCGATGTCCCGATCGGGGATTACGAGTTGGTGGTGCGCAAGACCAACTTCGAGAGCTTTACGCAGCGCGTGCTGATCAAAGCCCACGAAGTGGCCGAGTTCGAAGGCTTCGAACTGCGCGACCTGATTCTGGCGATGCTCAAGCGCCAATGCATGGCCGAGCCGCAACGTGTTGCGCACCGCATGGACCTGGGGCACTACCTGTTCGTTAACGACGAGCAGTTGGAAGCCGCGGACGCCTACGGCGAAGCGCTGGAACTCGTCGCCACGCCGCTGGAATTCCCCGAAGAGATGCCCGCCGAAGAGCGCGCGCTGCAACAACGCCTGCGCAGCGAAGATGCGAGCCGCCTGAACAGCGAATTGGGTAAGAAGCGTAACTGGCAAGGCAAAGACACGACCGCCTTCCGCGAACGCGTGGATAAGATTCAGGCGCAACTGGCCGAGAAGCATGTCGAGAGCTGGGAATGGGTTACGCTGGCGGCGAAGAACATGACGCGGGCCGGCAAGTTCGGCGAAGCCGAAGACTTGTTCAAGCGCCATCTCGAAGCGGCTCCGAATTCGGCGCACCGCAGCGAAGCGTGGCTGGAAATCCTGCAGATCCGCGAGAAGAAGCGCGATCTGCCGGGCACGCTCGAGTGCGCCACGCAGATCTTCGCCGATCCGAAGCCCAACGCCGATCTGCTGCGGCAGGCGGGGAATGCGCTGTACCGCGCGCGCACCAGCTTCGCCGGCGAAGGCCGCGTGCAGGCGCTCGACTTGGCCAACAAGCTGCTGCGTAAGGCGATGGAAGTTCAGCCTAATGGTGAACTCCACGCGCTCTGTGCGTACGAATTGGGCAACGTGCTGTACCAGCAGCGCGAATACGCGGAAGCGTTGCAACTCTTCCGGCGCTCGGTGCAGGAATCGGGCGTGGAATCGACGCGCGAGCAGCGCCAAGTCCAGGAAGCCGAATGCCTGAGCCGGCTTAAGCAGTTCGCCGAAGCGCGCAAGATCTACGAAGCGCTGATCAAGAGCAGCCAGGAGGCGGTGCGGCGCTCGGCCGAACAGGGCCTCAAGAAGCTCGACGTCTACGAACAGAAGCAATAACTCCTGCCAGCTTAACCAGTTAGAGAGCCGCCTGCGGCGCGTTCCTCACGTGCAACGCCTGCGCCCATCGGGTAACATGCGCGGCGTCAATCAACCTAGCTTCTCAACCCAGGAGCGGACCATGTCGCGCGTACCCGGCGAACTTAAATACTCCAAGGAACACGAGTGGGTGAAGCTGAACGGCAACGTCGCCACCATCGGCATCACCGACCACGCTCAGAAGGAGTTGGGCGACATCGTTTTCGTCGAACTGCCCAAAGCCGGCGCCGCGGTAGCGTTCATGAAGCCGTTCGGGACGGTGGAGTCGGTGAAGGCGGCGAGCGATCTATTTTCTCCGGTAACCGGCAAGGTGGCGGCGGTGAACGGAGTGCTGGACGGCGCGCCGGAAACCATCAACAAGGATCCGTACGGCGAAGGCTGGATGATCCAGGTCGAACTGGCCGACGCAGGCGAAGTCGCCAAGTTGCTGGATGCCAAGGGTTACCAGCAACACCTGGGTCAGGCGTAAGCCTCGTTCGCAGGACTGCCATTCGAATCGATCCCAGCGGCAGCTTGCTGCCGCTGGTTGCTTAAACAGGACCCGCAGCACCCCACACACGTACGATTCAGGAGCCGCGACGGCCATGAGTTACCTGCCCCATTCCGAAGCCGAACGCGCCGCGATGCTCGCCGAAGTGGGCGCGAAATCGCTGGACGATCTGTTCAAGCACCTGCCGGCCGAAGTGAAATGCCCGCCGCTGGACGTGCCGCAGGGCTTGGGCGAGATGGAACTGCTCGCCGAGATGCAGCGCCTGGCCGCCAAGAATCGCGCGACGAACGAACTGGCCTGCTTCCTGGGCGGCGGCGCGTACGACCACTTCATTCCGCCGGCGGTGATGGAATTGATCTCGCGCGGCGAACTGTACACGGCCTACACCCCGTACCAGCCCGAGATCAGCCAGGGCGTGCTGCAGCTCATTTACGAGTACCAGACGATGATCGCGTCGCTGTGCGGCTGCGAAGTCGCCAACGCAAGCCTGTACGACGGCGGGACGGCGCTGGTGGAAGGCGTGCAGATGGCGGTGCGCCAAAGCGGGCGAACCGGCGCGGTGCTGGTGGACGGCGCGATTCATCCGTACTACCTGGATACGCTGAAGACGGTCTTCGGAGCGATGGGCCTGCCGATCGAGATTGTGCCGCCCGCGGGCTTCAAGACCGATCTGCCCGGCTTGCAGGCGAAAGCGAAAGCCGCCGGCGAAGCGCTGCCTTGCGTGGCCTTGGGCTACCCGAACTTCTACGGTTCGATCGAGGATTTTTCCGGACTGGCCGCGGCGCTGCACGAGCAAGGAAGCCTGCTCGTGGCCGTGGGCGCTCCGTTCGCGTACGGCCTCCTGAAGCCGCCGGGCAAGGTGGGCGCGGACATCGTCTGCGGCGAAGCGCAGAGCCTGGGCGTTCCGCTCCAGTTTGGCGGGCCGTACCTCGGCTACGTGGCGAGCACTTCCGCGCTGGTGCGGCGCATGCCGGGGCGGCTGGTGGGCCAGACGGTGGACGTGAAGGGGCAGCGCGCGTTCACCCTGACGCTCCAGGCGCGCGAACAGCACATCCGCCGGGAGAAGGCGACGAGCAACATCTGCACAAACGAGGCGCTCTGCGCGATGATGGCGCACTTTTACGTGAGCTGCCTGGGCCACGCGGGGCTGCGGCGCGCGGGCGAATTGTGCATCGCGCAGGCGGATCTGCTGCGGCGCAAGCTGCGCGGACTCTCCGGCGGCGCCTTGAAAAGCGTGCCGGAGTACGCGATTTTCCACGAATTCGTCGTCGAGACGCGCGCGCCGGCGGCCGAGGTGTTGAACGCGCTGCTGCAGAAGAAGATTCTGGGCGGACTGGATCTGGGGCGATTCGACCCGGCGCGCAAGCATCAGTTGCTCGTCTGCGTGACCGAGAAGCGCACACGGGCGGAGATCGACGCGTACGTGGACGTCGTTTCGAAAGCGTAAGGAGCCCGAGATGGCCAAGGCGAAGCGGTCCCCGCGGACGGAAACGGCGATCACGGCGACGACGTCCGACCGGATCGAAGGCAAGAAGATCGCGCGCATCCTGGGCGTGGTTTCGGGCGAAGCGGTGCTGGGCGCGAACCTGATGCAGGACCATTTCGTCGGAGTGCGGGACGTGCACGCCGGGGACGCGGAGCGCTTCGCAGCGGAGTTGAATACGGCGCGCGAGATCGCGATGGAGACCTTAAAGCGCCGCGCGGCGGCCTTGGGCGCGAACGCGGTGGTGGGGATCGACCTGGATTACGAGAGCATCCGCGGCGACAGCCCCGGCGTGATGCTGCTTTTGAGCGCGAACGGGACGGCGGTGGTGGTGAAGTAGGCGGGCGGGCGGCACATGCGAAGCGAGAACCCATGGAACTGATCTTCGAGAAGTCCCGGCCGGATGTGCCGGACATCTACTTTCCGGCCGAGCAGCCCGCGGAGACGCGTCCGGCGCGGGACCTGATTCCCGAAAGCCTGCGCTACGATCGGCCGCGCGATCTGCCGTCGTTGAGCGAACTGGAAGTGGTGCGGCATGTCCTCGCGCTGTGCCGCCGGCAGGTAGGCATCGACAGCACCTTCTATCCGCTGGGCAGTTGTACGATGAAATACAACCCGAAGATCAACGAAGCCGTCGCGCGCTTCCCGCAGTTTGCGGGTCTGCATCCGCTGCAGCCCGACGAGACGACGCAGGGGACGCTGCAGGTGCTGTACGAACTCGAGCGCGGCCTCGCTCAGGTGACCGGGATGGCGGAGGTGACGCTTAACCCGCTGGCCGGCGCGCACGGCGAATTGACCGGGCTGCTGCTGATCAAGGCGTACCACGACAGCCGCGGCGACACGAAGCGCAAGAAAATTCTGGTCCCCGACGCCGCCCACGGGACCAACCCGGCCAGCGCCGCGATCTGCAATTACGAAGTAGTCACGATTCCGGGAACGCCGGAAGGCCTGGTGGATCTGAAAGGGTTGGAAGCGGCGCTTAGCGACGAGATCGCCGGCCTGATGCTGACCAATCCGAACACGCTGGGGCTCTTCGAGCGCGACATCGTCAAAATCGCGAAGATGGTTCACGACGCGGGCGGACAGCTTTACTACGACGGTGCGAACCTGAACGCGATCCTGGGCGTCGCGCGCCCCGGCGACATGGGCTTCGACGTCGTCCACATGAATCTGCATAAGACCTTCAGCACCCCGCACGGCGGCGGCGGTCCTGGCGCCGGACCGGTGGGCGTGAAGGAACACCTACGGCCGTTTCTGCCGGTTCCGTGGATCGAGAAGAAGGGCGAACGCTACGCCATCAGCGCGGATCGGCCCAAGACGATCGGACGCGTCGGCGCGTTCTACGGCAACGCGAACGTCTTGGTCCGCGCGTACACCTATTACCGCAAGCACGGGCGCAACGGACTCCCGCAAGTCGGCAAACACGCGGTCCTGAACGCCGCCTACGTGCTGGCGAAGCTGCAGAAGACCTACAATCGCCCGCTGGGCCTGCCGTGCATGCACGAATTCATCATCCAGCCGACCGACGCGATGCTGGCCAAGGGCGTGCGCACGCTGCATCTCGCCAAGCGCCTCATCGACTACGGCTACCATCCGCCGACGATCTACTTCCCGCTGGTGGTGAAGGAAGCGATGATGATCGAGCCGACGGAGACCGAGAGCAAAGCGACGCTTGATGGCTTCGTCGCGGCGATGGAGAAGATCGCGCAGGAAGCGCTGGAAACGCCTGACCTCGTGATCAACGCACCGCATACGTCGGTGGTGGGCAAGGTGGACGAAACGAAGGCCGCGCGGCAGCTCGATTTGCGCTTCTGCGCGTGCGACTAATCGCTCGCACGACGCATGTTTTGACTAAGGATTGCGTTTCGCGCGGGCTGCTTGCTTCACCTCCTCTGCCGGTTCTTGGCAAGAAAGAGAAACGGTCCAGGTCAAAGGCCCATGACTTCGCCAAGACCGCTTAGCGGCGAGCCGTACCTGCGGGTGCTCGACTACACCGCCGCGTCGCCCGCCGAAGACTTGGCCCTCGACGAAGCGATCCAGCGCGGACTCGAAGCGGATACCTCGCCGCCTACTTGGCGGCTCTGGGAAGCGCGTACGCATGCGGTGGTGCTGGGAACGGGCCAAGAGCACGCGCTGGAGGTCCACCTGGAAGCCGCGCGGGCGGCCGGCATCCCGGTTCTGCGCCGGCACAGCGGCGGCGGCGCGGTCTTGATCGGTCCCGGCGCGCTGAACTATTCGGGCTGCTTCTACTTCGATCGACTTCCCAGAAGCCAAACGATCGCCGGCGCGATGGAAGCGGCCTTGCGGCCTGTGCTGGATGCGCTGGCGCTGCTGGGGGTCCACGCGCATTTGGCGGGACTTTCCGATCTGGCTGCACCGGGCGCCGGTGGGGCGCTGCGCAAACTCGCCGGTAACAGCCAAGCTCGCAAACGCCGCAGCGTGCTGGTTCACGGCACGCTCCTGGCCGCGCCGGACTGGGCGCTCATGGATCGCGTACTCAAGCACCCGTCGCGCGAACCCGATTACCGCGCCGGACGCGGGCATCGCGCGTTCCTGACCTCGCTTCAGGACCTCGGAGCTCCGATTTCGCTGGCTGCGTTAAGCGCGTCGCTTCGGCGGATCCTCGGTCAAATCGACTCCGAATCGACCGAACCCCTGCCCTCCGAACTCGCTACAGCGGCGCACCTGCTGGGCGAGAAGTACGGTCAGGACGATTGGAACCTCAGGCGTTAACGCCAGTTAGCGACGGTGCGCAGGTGCAGCAACCTCGTCCCCTCAAGTCTGTCTATTTGGCCCTCGATATGCCATAATGAAGGCTTGTGGATTCGACATTCGGATTCGAGGGTTACCGGTCGATGGGAACGCTGCGCACGCTGGCGCTTTCCGATTTGCACCTGGGCCGCGGCCCCAGTTGTCTGCGCGAGGCCAAGCAATTGCGCCCGCTGGTGGACGGCTTCGAACGCGTCCTCTTGCTGGGCGACATCGTGGACGAGTGGTATGTCTCGCCCGAACGCGCAGGCGAACTGGCGGCGGAGGTGGATGCGGTCTGCCGGTCGGGCGGAGCGAAGGAAGTGGTCTGGTTCCGCGGCAACCACGACGCCAATAGTTCGGCCGGCGCGGAGTACGTGCTGCTTGCGGGGGTGCTGTATCTTCACGGCCATGCGCTCTTCCATAAGCTTTCACGCGAAGGCGATGCGGCGCAGCGGATGGCGGACCTCAACCGCCGCAAGTTCGGTCCGCAGCGCTTGGGCAGCCGCAAAGATAAGGCGCACTGGTCGCTGATCGAGCGCGCGTACGAGCGCATCCCCCAAGAGTGGATCGCGCCGGTGGCGTGGAATCCGATGATGCGCCTGCGCGCGCGGAAGCTCGCCGAAGAACTGCAATCGGACGAACCCGTACGGGCCATGGTCTTCGGGCACACGCACGTGCCGGGCGCGAAGCGCGCGGGCGAGCTTGAGCTGCTTAACTTGGGCGGGTGGATGTCGAATGCGACGGCCTGCGGTTTCGTGCGCGAAGGTTCGCACGCGAAGCTTTTGCGCATCCGCAACCGGCGCCACGAGCCGCGCTGGAGCGAGACCGTACACGAACTCCGGCTCGATTAAGCCTTTTTCTTTTCCGCTTTCCCCTGCTGTGCGTAATACATCCGCACCACCGGGCGCAGATACAGGTTTTTGTTCACGTGGGGCCTGCGCTGGAGCAGGTGCTGTTGCGCGGCTTCCGGCGTCATGCGCTTTTCGGCGATCAGCCAGCACATCACGAGGGTCGCGCTGCGCCCGCGGCCGGCCTTGCAGTGTACGTATACGCCCTTTCCCGCGGCGTGCTGCTCGCGAATAAACGCAACGCCGTGCTCGACCTCTTCCAGCGTCGGCGGCGTGAAATCCACGATGGGAATGCGGAGCTGTTCGACGCCGTAGGTGGCGTAGCCGCGCTGGGGGCCGTCGGCTTCGGCACAGGTGTTGATCACCGCTCCGACGCCCAGGTTAAAGAGCGTCTTTACGTCGGCTTCGGTCGGCAGCGCGCCCATCCAGAGTTTGGGGGCGATCTGGTCCCACCAGCGCCGCTCCTTGATCAGGCCGCTGAGGACCAGATTCCAAACGAGGGTCGGGTAGAAAAGCACGCGCGCCAAAAAGGACATCATCGCGAATTCATCCTTTAGGATCCTCGGCGGGCAAGGCCGGCGGCGCTTCTTCTTCGTCGTCTAGCGTCCGTCCTTGCGCTTCCTTGATGCCGCCGCCGGAAGCCGGCCCCGCGCCGTCCACGCGAACCACCTTTACGTAGCCGCCGGCGAAGGGCTGAGGTGGTTCGGACGAATCCGCATCGACGGTGCGGAAGGTGGCGTCCACGGCGCCGGGCACCGTGCGGCCCTGAGCCATCCGCGCGCCCATGCGGCGCTGCAACGATCGCGCGGCCAAGCGTCGCAAACCGGGAATCAGGAGCAGGAGCCCCAGCACGGTGCTGACCGGGCCTGGAATCACCAGGAGCACCCCTGCCGCCATGGCGACGATGCCTTCGGTGAGGCTTTGATCGAGCGGGCGGCCGGCCTTGAGGTCGTCCTGCATGCGGCTCCAGACGCGCGCGCGCTGGCGCTGCGCGATACCGCCGCCCAGGACGCTGGGCAGGAAGGCAATGGCCAAGGCCGGCGCGAGACCGAATTCGCGTCCGATCTGCACCAAAAGGTACAGATCGAAGCAGGCCAGCAGGGCCGCGTAAATAAACAGGGAGCAGCTCATAAAGGTGGAGCTTACGGCCTTCCGGCCGGTGCGCGCAATGGCAGCGCGAAACGCCCCGTCCTGACCGCCATTGCAAAGCTTCCCCCGGTCCTGAATAATAAGGTGCAACGCCAATCGTTCGAGGGTCGCCCATGCCGACGCTTAAATACTACGGCCATAGCGCCTTTCGCATCCAAGACGAGAAGCATACCGTTTTTATAGACCCGTACCTTACCGGGAACCCGGTCTGTCCGAGCAAGGTCGAGGAGATTCGGGCCTGTCATTACATCCTGGTGACCCACGGGCACGCCGACCATCTGGGCGATACCGAGTTTCTGGCCAAGAAGCACGATGCGACGGTGATCGCGACGTGGGAACTGGCGATGTGGCTGAAGAAGCGCGGAATAAAGGTGCATCCGCTGGGCGCGGGCGGAGGATACGATTTCCCCTTCGGGCGGGTCAAGGCGACGCTGGCCTTCCACGGTTGCGGAGCGGATCCGCGCGAAGACGGCTCGGTGCCGCCGCCCAACACGCCGGTGGGCTACGTGGTCCAGTGGGGCAAAACGAAAACGCTCTACCATGCGGGCGATACGGCGCTGTACGGCGACATGAAGCTGCTGGCCGAGGACTACGATCTGGATGTGGCGTGCCTGCCAATCGGGGACAATTTCACGATGGGCGTGGCCGACGCGAACAAGGCCGCGGAGTGGCTTAAGGCGAAGACGTACGTGCCCATGCACTACAATACGTTCGAGATCATCAAGGCCGATCCGCTTAATTTTGCGTTTCACGTGGAGAAGCACGGGGCGAAGTGCAAAGTGATGAGCCCCGGAGAGAAAATCACTTTTTAAGCGCCGGCGCGAAAGAAGGCTTGGCCGAAGCGTAATACCGCGCCGCGCGCACAAGGAGGCAGCAAAGGCATGGATAAGAATTTCTTTATTCTGATCATCATCGTAGCGGTCATATTCCTGCTGGTGGTCCTGAGCATCTTGTGGAATTTCGGGATGCTGTGGGTGCAGACGCAGCTATCGGGCGCGCCAATCAGCATCTTCGACATGCTGGCGATGCGCCTGCGGCGGGTGCCGTTGCAGTTGATCGTGCGCGCGCGCATCGCGTCCAAGAAGGCGGGTCTGGATCTACCGGCCGACCTGTGGGAAGCGCACTTCCTGGCGGGCGGGCGCGTCGAAGAACTGCTGCGCGCGCTGATCACGGCGCATCAGGGCGGCCTGGACATCCGCCGCGACGAAGACGACACGACCAGCCAGATGAACAAGCGCGACCGCGACGCGTATCTCTTCCAGTGCCTGGCCAGCCACGTCCTGGCAGGCGGGCGCGTGCAGGGGGTGATCGAAGGGCTGATCGCGGCGCGGCGCAGCCAGATCGACTTGAGTTTCTCGAAGGCCTGCGCGATCGACCTGGCGACCTTGCGCACGGAAGGCAAGAGCGTGACCGACGCGGTAAGCACCTCGGTTAATCCGCGCGTGATCGACTGCCCGAATCCGCGCCAAGGCCGCGTGACGATCGATGCCGTGGCGAAAGACGGCATTCAGCTTAAGGTGCGCGCGCGCGTGACAGTGCGCACGAAGCTGGAGCAGTTCCTGGGCGGCGCGACGGAAGAAACGATCATCGCGCGTGTCGGCGAAGGCATCGTCTCGGCCATCGGTTCGGCCGACAGCCACAAGATGGTGCTCGAAAATCCCGACCGCATTTCCAAGGCGGTGCTGAACAAAGCGCTGGACGCGAACACGGCGTTCGAGATCGTCTCGATCGACATTGCGGACGTGGACGTGGGCGAGAACATCGGCGCAAACCTGCGCACGGCCCAGGCGCATGCCGACTTGCAGATGGCGCAGGCCGAAGCCGAACGGCGCGCCGCGATGGCCCGCGCCAAGGAACAGGAAATGAAAGCCACGGTAGAAGAAAACCGCGCCCTGGTGGTGCTGGCCGAGGCCGAGATTCCGAAGGCTCTGGCCGAGGCGCTGCGCACCGGGAAAATGGGGGTGATGGACTTCTACAACCTGAAGAACATCCAGGCCGACACGAACATGCGGGAACAGTTGGGCGGCGGAAAGACGGACTCGTTCTAATCGGCAGGCTGGCCGTTACGCGGAAGGAATGCCGTGATCGAACTCATTGTCTGGCTCGTGAAAGCGCTCTCGAATGCGCAAGAGCCGCCTTCGCAGATGGGCCCGCGTTCCAACCGGACCGAAGGCGGCGGCCGCGGACCGTACGATTACGGCGACGGCCGCAATCCGCCGTCCGGCACGCGGCCGAAAACGCTGGCGGAGTTGTTGGAAGAAGCGCGGCAGCAGCAAGGCGGGTCACGCCCCGCCGCTCCGCGCGAGGAAGTCGCCCCCGCTCCGCCGCCGCCAAGACCGGCCGTCCCGCCGCCGCAACCGGTGGTGCGCGCGCCCGAACCGCAGCGAGCGGCGCCGGTGATGGTCATGCCGCAGGCTCCGGCCTCCACGATCAAGACGGTGCAAGCGATACGCCCGGTCGAAAAGATCGCCGACCTCAGCGCGCAACCGCCCACCGACACTTCAGCCGATGCGTCTGACACCAAGCGCCGCATGGCCAAACGCCGCAAACGGCAGCAGGCGAGCGTTTCCCCCAACCGCTCGCAGCCTGCGCTTCAGAACAAACAAAATCCGAATAAGCCGGCCCAGGCGTACATCGACCCGCGGCGCGACATCGTTTCGCCGGCGCTGCAGGTCAGGCCGTGGATTCGCGAGTTCCGCCGCGCTCGCGGCGAAGACCGCGCGGTCTTGACCGCGCAAGCCATCATGGCGATGGAGATTCTCGGCCCACCGCGCGCCATCCGTCCCTACAAACCCGGCTCGCGCTGGGCGCGCTGAGGCTTCGGCGCTTACGGGCGCGCGTGCTTATACAGCCAGACGTGCCGCGCCGAATCCGCGTAGCCTTCCACCCAGATGCTGACGCCGTATTTCGCGATCGGAGCGCCGATCACGCAACTGATTCGCAGCGGTGTAACCTCGGCGGTCTTGCCCATGCGCCGCCACGTATCGCTGGCAAGATCGTAGGCGTAACAATCGTCCTTGATCGAAACCACCAGAACATCTCCGCTGACGGGATCCTCGATCGCCGCGTTGTAGGCCGAGCCCATGCCCATCTCGACGGGCGCATCTTTCTTGGCCGTTATCTGGCCTTTTGCATCGATGACGGCGACCTTGTTTTTATGCCCGTTGCCGCCCAACAGAAGCAGGCAACGGTGCTTCGTGTTGTAGTGAAAGAGCACGTGGTCGGTGCCCACGGGAATGCCTTTGGCGAACTCCCGCCACTTTCCAGCCGCGGGCTCGTAGGCGTACGCCTTCTGGTGATGCAGGAAAATCAGAGCCTTGGCTTCCGGGAAATACTCGATGCTCAAGGCCAAGCCCGCGCATGGGAACGGACAAGGCGGAAGCAGCGTCCACGTTTCCTTGCGCGTATCGAACGCGCGAACCTGCGGGGTGCCGCATTCGAGGTGGTAGTACAGGCCGTTTTCGGGATCGATGGCGTTGTTGCCGTAGGGATGCCCGAAAGTCTGCTTCACCTCAGGCGCCGGATACGTGCGCCAAGCACTGGTGGCTTCGGACAGCGCGATGAACTTGTACTCCTGGCGGAACCCCATGAAGAGGAACTGCCCGCTCTGTGGATCCCACGCGCCGTCGTCGCTCCAGCCGAAGATCGAGTAGCTCTTCGAGGTCTTGGTCAGTTCCTTGGTAAAACCCTCGGTCTTCAGCTCGACCCAGGCGCCGGGCTTAAGCGAAGCCGCGGCAAGCGCCAGCGCGGACGTACCCGTTCGTTCCGCCGCCGCCGCCGAAACGATCCATCCCAACGCCATGCAGAGCATCGCTCGCCGAATGCGCATATCGTATTCCCTCTCTTCGCTCGAACCTGGGCTCTACTTCACCGGCTGCACGGTCTCGGACGCATACGTGAAGTCGACGCGCACCACACGCCGATTGTAGGTGTCGTTGACGTAGAGATGTTTCGCCGAGAGTCCCGTGCAGGTGGGCCAGCCCAATGGAATCTCCGGACCGTCGACGATCGGCTTCGCACCCGAAGCGGGTTCGTAACGCGAATCGAAATTGCCATAGGCTCCGAAGCTGAGGATCAGGTTGCCGGCGTTGTCGAGCAGTTCGACGGTGTTGGTGACGACGTTGGGCAGCGCCAGGCGTCCGTAGCGGTCGAGATCGAAGCGGGGCACCCGGCAGACGCAGGATGAGCCGTTGCCGCCCCACCCGCTCCCGCTGAACGATCCGACACCCGAGTAGACCTTGAGCGCACTGACGACTTCCATCTTGTGCGTGGCCCACTTCATCGGCAATTTCTGTCCGCTTGCTTCGGGGTGATCGTCCTTCGTTTCGGTATTCAGGATGGTTCCGCCGCTGGGCGGGAACTTCACGACGCAACCGACCCAATGTTCGTAGGCCGGATCTTTCTCGAAACCGGGCGGCGCGCCGGCTTGTTCGGGCCGCAAGCGCATCCCGACGTAGATGTTCCCTTGCAGGTCGAGGCGCAGGCCGCCGTTGGACATCGGCAGCGGTCCGACGACGGCGCTGTCGAGTCCTTCGGGCATCGGCTTCTTACCGGTCTTCGCGTCGGGCAGGTTGATTTTGCCTTTCAGGTATGCGCCCGCCACCGGCGTGCCTTTGCCGTCGAAGGCCGAGATGCAATACTTGTTCCAGTCGTACATGTACGTAAAGAGACAGCGGCCGTCGGCTCCGACGCCCACGCCGTGCTCGCTGAAACCCACGCCCATGCGGCTGTACACGTACGGAGTCAGCACGTGGCTGTTCAGTTCGGGATAGGGCGCCGGCTCCAGCGTGTGGGTGCGGCGTTCGAGCGGTCCGCTGTAGCCTTCGCCGCTGCGGATGTAGAGCAGCCCGTCGTAACCGACGGAAAGGTCGGTGGCATGGAAGACCTTGCCGCCGACCTTGAGCAGTTCGCCCGTGCCGGCGAGTCCGTCGTAGCGCCAGACACGGTTGGTGCCGGTGTTGACGTAGACGTGATCGCGCGCCCAATCGACGGCGAGTCGGTTGTAATCGCCCTGCGATTCGGGATCGGGCTTGAACTTGGTTTCGACCAGGGTCAGTGCCGCACCGTCGTCGCGCACGCAAACGAGCGCACCGCCGCCGCCGATCCAGAGCGCGGGTTTGCCGTCCATGCGACCGAGCGCACTGGCCGCGCCGAGGCCGCGATCCTTTAGGGCCAGTTCCGCGACGATCTTTCCTTCCGGACCGCGACCGGCAATTTTGACCAGCTTGTTCGGCACGTAGCCGTCCTTGGGGCCTTCCAGGCGCGCAATCACGTAATAAGCGCCGGATTTCTCGTCCACGTGGATGCGTTCGGGCCACGGCGCAGGCGTGAAACTCACTTTCTTGCCCTGCGGATCGATCTCTACGATCCCCTGGTTGACCAGATCGCATACGTACACGTGGCCTTTGGCGTCGGTACACAGTCCGTAGGCGGCGGTCCGCTTATTCCACGCGTCGGGCAGCCAGTACTTCCCTTTTTCCCAGACGGGCAGTTCGAGATCGTAAAACGGTTCGGGATCTTTGCCCGAGCCCGCGGCCTGCCGGTAGATGCGGCCCTGCGGCCATTTCGGATCGGTATCGTCGAAGTGCTTGGGCTGGTACTTGGTGCCGGCCACATTGGAGTAGTAGAGGTACTTCCCGTCGGGGCTCATCGCAACCTGGACGGCAAGCCACTTGGGCAACGGAAGCTTGGCTTCCTTCGACCACATCGGCTTGGGCCCGTCGACGAATCCGCCGCGCGCGTCGAAGCGGAAGACGTCGAGGCCCGAAACCATCGTGATGCCTTCGGCGGTGGCGGCAGCGATCTGAGCTTCGTCGGTGCCCCACGGATAGAAGGTGGGATTCAAGCTGTTGCGGTTGCGTGGAATCCAGACTTTGCGTTCGGGATCCCAGTTGGCGATGCCGGCCATTTTTTCCGGCGGCAGGTCGCTGGGGAACGGAAGCAGCGTGCGCAGGTAGCCGCCGTCCGGCCCGAAGGCGCGCACGACCGACATGTTCTGGTTCGTCTCGCCGCGGAAGCCGGACACGTACAAATTGCCCGCGGCATCGGTGGCGATGCCGTTGACGGCGCCGAAGCGGCACGGATCGCCGCCGACGAAGCGCCCGAACTTCACCCCGGTGCCGGTGCGCACGCGGACCTTGAACGGCCCGCCGGACGCGGGCTTCCCGAAATCGTCCTTCCCGTCCCAGCTCAACTTCTGCTGCAAGCCCGGCTTGAGCGGCGGCGGCGGCGCGCGTTCGCCGCCCAACAGTCCGGCCGCCAAGTGGCGGATCGGCTCGTCTTTCGCATTCAGGATCGCGACCTCAAGGTCGGTGTGCTTGGCGAGCGTGAACTCGACCGTGCAGCCTTCGGCGGTTTTCGCGACCGCCGGCCCCGACGTAAAGGCCGCTTCCCCGGCCACCAGGGATGCGCAGCAGAGGACGAGCAGGCAGACCAGGAATCGCATGGCGTGCTCCTTATTTCTTCAGGGCTTGGCGGCCGGCGCGGCGGCAGGCAGCGGTTGCATATCGGCCGATTTCGGATCGAAGCGCAGGACCCAGACGGCGCCGTTCCAACTCGCGTCGCCAAGCCAGATCAGGCCGCGCTTGCGGTCGTAGGCGATGCCGGAACAGACCGGCGAAGTATTGAACTGCGGAGCGCCCGCGCGTAGGGACAGCTTGACGGTGACCCAGCGGTTTTGGGCCGCGTCGTAAGCTATGTAGCGATCCGGGGCTTCGACGCCCTCCGCTTTAAAGCGCTGCGGCCAGAGAAATAGATCGTGATCGGGCAGGTAGGCCACTTCGCGCAGAAAGATGGACCAGTTGCGCTTAGGGTCCATGCCTTGCGGATGGAGCGGCGCGACTTGCAGCGAAGCCATGTCCAGCGCGTGAAGCTGCCCGTCGAAGGGCTTGCCGTAGCCGCCCAGCGTGGCAAAGATCATGCGATCGCGCTTGGTGTCGTAAACCAGGCCGGAGCTGTCCACACCTCCGCCGGGCATGGTGCCCTTCACTGCGAGCTTCTTCCAAGTCTTCGCCGGAGCGTCCAGGATATACGGTCCGTTCCATGAAAGCATCCCGAGCTTCGTGTATCGGATCTGCATGTTGTACGCGTCGTTGGGCATGCCCTCGGGCATGCGTATGCGGCCGGTCCAATCGGCTTTGTCCGGATCGTAGGTGTAAGAGTACGGATCGAGCGACTGATCGTTGGCGCCGCCCATGACCGTCTTTTTCTGTCCCGCGTCGTACGCATGCGAATTCCAAACGTGCTTCTTGACCCACGGCCGCCCGTTGAAATTGAATCCGCTGGGATACTGCTCGTTCGTGCCGCAGCAGCCGAGCGGAAGTTCGACGGGCTCGGTGATTTCCCAGCGCCCTGTGGCGAGGTGAAAGCGCGCGACGTCGCAGCCGGCGTAGCTGGCGTGTCCGCCGGCCCAGAGGTAAAGCATGTCGCGGTCGGGATCGTGCAGCCATGTGCCCCAGTCGCGCCCGCCCAGCGGTACGGGAATCTCGAGGCGCACCAGCGTGTTGACCGGCAGCGCCTTGAGCATGGCTTCGTGCGCGGCGGCATCGGGGCGCGGGCCTTTCATGAAATGCTCGGGCCCCGCCGGCGGCGCGTAGCGCGCGGTGCGCGTGCCCGACGCCACAGGCTTTTCCTGGTGTCCGTCCGCGGTCCAAGTGTTCTTCTCCACGTCGTAGATCCAGCGCGCCGGACCGATATGGATGTAATGCTTGCCCGGTACGTACGCGCATCCGCCGTACAGCGCGATGCGGCCGTCTCCGAGCGCTTCGAAAAGATGGTCGCAGCGCGGTTCAGGCGCGGCGTCCTGGTGGCGCTGGAACCAGCGCCGCTTGGCGGGATCGAAGACCCACAGGTCGTTCGTCTCGTAATCCATATGCGTCCCGCCGAAAAGCACGAAGAGCTTGGTGCGCGCATCGAACGCGATGCGGCTGAGCGCGCGCGCGGGGGGTTCGGCGTCCAGGTACTCGGCAGCGGCTTCCAATTCGATCTGCGCGCCGCGCATGACGGCGAGCGCTTCGGGAGAAGTCCGCGGCGCGAGCGGCTTAAGGAGGCCGGCGGCGGTTTCGATCCGCTTGAGCGCGGCCTTCACTTGTCCCGCCTCGTACGCTTCGAGCTTCGAGAGGCCTTTCAGTTCGGCTAACAGCTTGGCGAGATTCCCGGCCAGTTGCGCGATTTCGGGATCGACATTCGCGGCCAGGAGCCGGGCTTCTTCCTCGGCAGGCATTCCTTCAAAGTACAGGTGGCGCGCCTTGGCCAGCGCGTCTTTGCAGTTCCCGCGCAGGATGCGCACCGCGTCGGCATGCTTCTGGAGCGCGTGCGCTTTGCGCAGCTCGTCGCGAATGGACTTCCACTGGCCGTTTTCGAGGATCGAAGTGGGCGGCGCGCCGTCGTCGGCGATTTGATGCACGCCGCCGAACGAGAGCCCGGTGCCGTTGGGCAGTTCGCAGGTCCAGCCCCACAACACCGGACGCTTTTCCCAATTGGTGGCCGGGGTCGCGTAGGGCTTGCCCGCCGCTTCGATCGCCGGGAATTTTCGCTCGGGAATGCTTTCGGCTTTGTAGCCCGATTCGGGCGCGGACGTTTCGGCGCTTCCAACCGCGGCGGCGGCGGTCCAACCGATCAGCGCAAGGATTCTGAAGGCATGGCGCATGGTACGGCTCCTGGTCATGCTTACGCGTCGAGCGTCATCGGCACACCTACGCGCAAGACCGGTCGTTCGGGTTGTTGAAGCTTCCAGAGCAGCAGCGCGGCAGCGGTTCGTCCCAGCGCGCCGGGCTCGGCGCGAATCGCTTGCGCGTTTTCCAGCGCTGCTTCGCCCGCGCCGGCTCCGGCCAATTCGAATCCGCGCGCGCGGCACAGTTCGACCAAGCGCGCGGCATGCGTCAAGCTGTGGCACAGGACCGCTTGGGGGCGTTCGGCTTCGGGAAGCGTCTGGAATCGTGTCGCCAGCGCCGCGTAATCGCGTTCCAGCGTAAAGATGCGATGCGCCCAGTCCGGACCGGGCACGATCCCGGCTTCGTCCAGGGCCTGGCGCCAGGCGCTCTGGCGCACAAACGTATCCGGATCGAGCCGGGCTTTGAGCGGATTATAGAAATCGGCGTCGGACGTCATTGCATCAAAGGATTCGTAAGGCTGATGGGTCAGACAGCCGACGAAGTGAATGCGCGTCAAGCCGCGCTCCACGAACGCGCGCACCGCGGCGCGATACCCCGTCAGCGGATCGAAAAAAACCTGGTCGGCTTCCAGGGCAAAGCGTTCGTTGGGGTAATCGACGAGGACCGTGGGAATGCGCAAGGCCATCAGTTCGGCGAGCCAGCTTTCCTCGATGATGCTCAGCGCCAGCAATCCGTCGTAGCGCGCTTCGCGCACGGCCTGCAAGGACGGATGGCGGAGGTGTTCGTCGTGCGCCTCCCCCAGCGCTTCAACCAAGCATCCGTGCGGCTCGCTGACCCAGCTTCCGCGGGTGGGTTCGTCGTTCCGGACCCGCGGGAATTGCGGCGGCGTACGTGACAGGCCCCACTGCGCGAGCGCACCTTGAAGCATCTTGGCCTGCAACGAGCCAAAGCGAAAATCGGAGAAGACCGAGGAGGACATCAGCACGCCCAAACGCAAAAAGCGGCCGGGAATCAGCGGACGAAGTTCCGGATCGGCCACGAACGAGCCTCGGCCGCGGCGGCGAACGATCAAGCCCTCGCGGACCAAGTCGTTCAAAGCACGGACCACCGTGATCTTGCTGACGCGCAGTTGCTGGGGCAGCTCGGTTTCGGGCGGCAGCGCCATGCCCGGCGGATAGGCCCCGGTCATGATACGTTCACGCAGCAGTTCGCGAACCCGCTCGTGCTTGGGCGGTTTGCGGCGCAGGGGGTTTCGGGTCGATGTGCTCATCTGAATGGAGATACACCAATACATATATGTTTACGGCGCTTTTTCCATTTTTTGCTCTCGAGACCACCATTGAATCTGCATCTGCTTGACTGTAAACATGTTACGAAACCCATGCAGGCTGCCTACCCGCCCTATCGGCCAAGGAAGCGGCGATTACTCGGATTATAAGGTAGTCGGCGCTGGAGGATGCTTCGGCTTGAGACTGCTGCTTCCTTATAGGGAACGCGTCCTGCGTTTAAGGTGGGCAGGGCTTGGTCTGTTGTTGCTTTGCGGACTTCCGCACGCGCACGGCTTGGACGCCGAGGCCGATCCGTTCAAGCCGCAGCCCGAGGACGTGCAAATCGAGATTCTCGCGCCGGAGCGAACGTATGCATGCGGGGAAGCGCCGACGATCACGCTTCGGATCAGCAACCGAGCGCGCCGCGCGTTTCGATTCGATGCCGGCGCAGCCTACGCGGGTCTGTTCGTGGGCTACTCCTATCCCGGCTACACGAACACCGGCACGCGCGCCGACGGCGAAGCGTATCTGAAACGCTCACCGTATGCCGAAGCCGATGCCAAGCGCTTGGTCGCGCTGGAGCCCGGCGCTTCGCTCGACCTGCCGCTGGAGCTTAAAAGCATCAGCCTGGCCGCCTACGGCGAGATCAGCGTGCAGCTCGGCCTCTTCGTAAGGCCGCAAGAGTACTGGAAGGGCCAATCCGTATGGGCCGGCAGGACGCAAATACCGGTTTTGAAAGTGCGCTACGCGGCGCCGGCACTGGCGGCCTTGCTTCAGAAACCCGAACAACCCGATGCGGGCGCGGTCAAAGCCGCGCTGGCCGAACTCCTGGCCCCGAATGCGTATCCCGAAGCGTGGGTAAAGCGCGCGCTGACCGAAGCGGCGAACCTCGCGCTGCCCGGGTTGCTGGAGGAATTCGCCGAAGGCCGAACGGAACGCTTGGCCCACATCGATACCGCCCTGAAGTCGAAAGCGCTCACGGAAGATTCGCGCGCGGCGTTTCGATTGCGGCTGCGCGAAGCGCTGGCGGCGCTTGTACGGCGCGAAGGCCCCTTGCCCGACGGCGTCCCCGCTGCGCTGCTGCGCTTGGCCGGTGAGGCGCAGCCTGCGGCGGATTTGTTGGGGCTGCTCGCGCGCAGCGGACCGGCCGATCGACTGGCGGTGCTGGAGGAACTCCTTCGCGCGCACCCGAGCGATCCCGGCGCGCAAGAAGCGCTCGCCGGCGCATGCCGTGACGCGCCCACGCGCCAGGCGTTGCGTGCGGCGCTAAGCGCACGCGGGACGCCGGCGGACTTGATTGAGCGCATCGCCGCCGAAGGAAACGACGCGGAGCTGTTGCTGGCACGTGCGCGGCGCGGCGAGGCGATGGGCGACGCGGGCTGGAAGGCGCTGGAGCGCCAACCGCCGGGCATACAAGCGAACCTTTTGCGCGCGCTTTATGGCCAGCGCGAAAAGCGCTTCGGCCCGCATCCCGACGAGCGGCTGCGCGCGCGCGACTGGGTCGAACGCGTGCACGAGCCGGAAGTGCTACGCGAAGCAGTGACGCTCGCGGCCCTTCCGCCCCACGCGATTCGCATCGAAATGTTGCAAGGCGCAGCCGCCGATCCGATCGCGCTCGAACGCGCGCAGCTTCTGGAAGCGCTGGCGCGGGGCGAAACGCCGGCGTACCCGGACCTGCGCGCTTGGCTGGGGAAGCGCCCGCGCGCAACGCCGGCGTGTCCGCCGCCCGCGCCGGCGCTGGATGCGCTGGAAGCCGGAGCGGGTCCGTTCGGCGCCGAATTGCTTTCGCTGGCCTACCTGACGGCGGAATCGCATCTGCCGCGCGTGCGCGCGCTGCTGAAGCATCGCGATCCCAATGTCGTCCTGGCCGCCTTGGAAGCCTGCGGGCGCATGCGCGACCAATCGAGCGAAGGCGAGGCGATCCGTCTGCTGCATGGCCAAGGCACGCCGGTTCCCAAAGCGGCCGTCGCCAGGGCGCTGGCCGAACTGGGCACGCCGCGCGCGGCGGAGGAACTGACCGCGCTTGCGCGGAATCCGCAAACGCCCAAAGAAGAAAAGCGCAGCCTGAACGCATTCGCCCAGTACGCCGGCCGCGTGCAGACGCCCGCAAGCGCGAGTCCTGCGAAAGACGAACTGCGCGGACTGGAGTTGCGCCTGCATGCGAACGGTCACCTGCGGGTTCGAGCCGGTCCAGCCGGTTGGTGCGAACTGGTTCCCGCCTGCGACGGCGAACCGTTGATTCTGCGTCTGATGACTTCCACCAACGGCGCGGCGGAGCGCACCGCCTGGGCCGTCCCGAGCCAAATGCTGCACGCCCGCGGTCCGTTGATCCGGCTGCCGTTCGAGCAGACGGTCGAATCCTCACCCGATTGGACCGAGTACCTGGCACCCGGAACGCACCGCTTAGAGGCAACGGCCGTGGCGTTGACGTGCGGACGCTGGGAGGCTCCAACCTTCCGCTGGTCGCAAGAGGATTCTTCGCAAAGCGTATTCCTGCCCGGGTGGGGCGTGCATCGCCTGATCGTGGGGCCGCAATCTCTGACCACGGCGTACCGCAATCCTCCGCTGGGAGGCGAACGCTTGCGCCCGGTCGGCGCGCAGGCATCCGAGGCGCCGAAGCCGCGGACTTCCGGCAGCTACCGGATGGCCGAATTGTTCTTAGGTTCCAACGAGGAGATCGAAGCCGCCTACGGCCGGGACGCACAGGGCCGCCTGATCCGGTATCGCATGGGCGAACATTTAAACGGCCCGCACTTCGGGAGCCAGACGGCCGTTGGACCGCTGTGGGCGTTCGCGCGGCGCGGCGACCCGGCCGCCGTGGCGTTGGCGCTGCGCGCGCGTGAAGTCGGCGATGCGTACACCGCATGGCATGGCCAAGCGGCGCTGCGGCGCTACGCGCTCGCGAAGTATCTGGAAGGGGCCGATGCCGAGGCCGCGCGCTGGCTGGAGCGCCTCATGGAGCGACCGGAAGACCTCTTTCTCGGCTACGCTCGGCTGCTGCCCGATCTGATCGAGATCGCAGGACGCGCGAAAGCGCAGGCGATCTTCCAGGCGGCCGCGGAACGCGCCGAGGACGATTGGGTGCGCGGCGAGGCCGCGGCGCTGGCCGCAGCGCTGAGTGCTCCCGAGCAAGCGCCCTGAACGCCCCCGTCCGGTAGCCGCGAGACGCGCGATGCGGTAGGATGCGCGCGCCGCATCGCCTGGAGAAGCGCTCGATGGCCAGCCGCACGGTTCCCCTTCGCTACGGACGCGAACGATTTTCGATCTGCGTACCCGAATCGGCGCGTGTCCTGGAGGCCCCGGAGATTCCGGCGTTGCCCGATCCGCGCGCCGAAGTCCGGCGCGTGCTGGCCGCGCCCACGGGTACGCCGCCGCTGCGCGAGCTGATTCGAGCCCAAGCCCCGAAGAACGCGGTCATCACCATCAGCGATTTCACGCGCCCTGTTCCGAACGAACTGCTCGTAGGCGAACTTCTCGACGCGCTCAATGCCGAAGGCGTGCCCGACGCGAACGTCACGGTCCTGATCGCCACCGGGATGCACCGGGCCAGCTCGCCGCGCGAGCGCGAGGAGATGCTGGGCCGCGTCCTGAA
Organism: Planctomycetota bacterium; assembly: GCA_015075375.1. GTDB lineage: Bacteria > Planctomycetota > SZUA-567 > H5-PLA8 > H5-PLA8 > H5-PLA8. The sequence continues at coordinate 203,328 of JABTUM010000001.1, forward strand.
GCGCGCGTGCCGCGTCGTCGATCATCTCGCTTCGGACGCCGCGAGCGTCGTGCGCGTCAGCGCCGAGCCGCCGGTAAGCGTCAACCGGCTCTACGTCGACGCCGATTTCAAGATCGTCACGGGCCTGATCGAGCCGCACTTCATGGCCGGTTTCAGCGGCGGGCGCAAAGGCATCTGCCCGGGGCTGGTGGACCTCGCCACGATCCAGCGCTTTCACGGCTATAAAACCATGGGCGATCCGCTGGCCGAGAACGGGCTGCTCGACGGGAACCCCTGCCACGCCGAAGCGCTGCGCGTGGCGCGAATCGTCGGCTGCGATTTTCTGCTCAACGCCGCGATCGCGCACAACCGCCGTCCAGCGGGCATTTACGGCGGCCACCTGGAAGCCGCGCACCTCGCCGGTTGCCGGCAAGTGGGTCTATGGAACGGGGTGCTGCTCGACGAGACCTACGACCTCGTCGTCACCAACGCCGGCGGCTATCCGCTCGACGCCACCTACTACCAGACGGTGAAGGGCATGTGTGCCGCGCTGCCCGCGCTGCACGAACGCTCGACGCTACTTATCGCGAGCGCCTGTTCGGAAGGCATCGGAAGCCCGGAGTACACGGCCACGATGCAGCGTTGGGGGCGCGACTGGCGTGGCTTCCTCGAGTTCATCGCGCGCAGCGGCGTGACGACCAAAGATCAGTGGCAGTACCAGATGCAGGCGCGCGTCCTGGCGCGAATCGGCGCCGAGCGCCTCTGCCTGGTCAGCGACGGGTTGGAGGCCGGCGTTCAAGCCGGATTGAGCGTGCATCCCGTGACGGGCGCCGGGGGTGCGGCCGAGCGCACGCAAGCCTTCGTCGACGCCTACCTGCGCGAACATCCGCGTGCGCGCATCGCCGTCATCCCCGAAGGACCTTACGCGATGCTGGTGGCTCCGCAATCCGTGGCCGTTGCGGGAAGCTGACGCACGCTTAGCCCAGGGCTTCCTTCACACGTTGCTGCAGTGCCGGCCACGCGGCGCGATGCTCCGGCGGAACGTCCAAGGCGCCGAACATCCGCAGCGCTTTCAGCGCCTCCCCCACCCGCTTGCAGCGCAGTTCGAGACCCAGCGACTCCAATCCCGCGCGCAATGCGCGCAGCCCGCCCTCGCCGGCGGGGTCGCAGGCTTGAATCAGCTTTTCCTTGAACAAACCTTGCGATCGGTCGATCGCGAGCTTGGCCAGTTTCTCGAGCGTGCCCTTCAGCTTGGCAACGCGCTCGACCAGGAACGGATCGCGCGTTCCCTGCTCCAGGAACGGCAGCCGCGCGCAGCTCAGGAAAACGCGCTGCGGATCGAGGCCGCGCTTGGCCAGCTTCTCGACGTTCTCGACGAAGCGCTGCGCGAAGCCTTCGCGCGTGAAAAGCGTAAGCGTGTCCACCGTATCGACCTGGTTGAAGAGCAGCGCGATACGCCCGGCGCGCTCGGGGTAGGCCTTGAGGAACTCCTCGAGCCACGGCTCGGGCTCGTACGGCTCGGGGAGGCTCACCACCAGCAACAGATCGGCCTCGCGCGCGCGTTCGAGGATCAGATCGGCGCGGCGCGCGTTGTGGAAGGCCGGAATCCAGGGCGTATCGATCAGCTCGGGGGGCTCGCCGCCGAAACGACCGGTGGCGCGAATCAATTCGACGTGCCGGTACGCGAGGGTGCGGCCCACGTCCAGGCGCCGGCCGTCGGGCAGCAACCGTCCCATCAGGTGGTCGCGGCGCTCGTCCCACGGCGCTTCGACCACTTCGCCGGGGCGATATTCCGGCGCGTCGAGGAACGCAAAGAACGCGTCGAGCCGGTCGAGGTCGTCGCTGAGGTGATCGTGCAGGACCGCGAGGTCGCCGCGCTGGTTGAAAAGCTTGCGGACGTCTTCGCAAGCGCGGCGCAAGCGCGCTTCGGCGGGCATATTCTCGAGCCGCGCACCCAGCGGGCCGTCCTGCTCTTTGAGAAATTCCGCCAGCCGCACGTAGGCCAGATCTCGCGTGGCGAAATCGAGCGCCTTCTCGCGCGGCAAGTGTTCCACCTTAAGGACGCGCTCGGCCTCGCCGTCCCGCGGCGTGCGGATCAGCGTATTGGTCTGCGTGCAGTCGCGAACCGCGGTGGGCAGCAGTTCGGCGTCGCCCCAGAGCATGCAGACGAGGCTGCTCTTCCCGACGCTGCGCAAGCCGGACAGCAGCACGCTCCAGCGGCTCGAAGCGGCGGGGCCCAGCTTCGCGCGGAGCCGCTCGGCGTCCGCGCCCTCGGCGGCTTGGACTAAAGCCAAGGCATCGGCACAGAGCGCTTCGGCGGCAGGAAGTTCGGTCGCGGAGAGCGGCAACAGGTGACCTCGGAGCAAGTGCGGCGGTTTGCCTCCGCAAGAACGGACGGCCTGCGCTAGGATGTGCGCCGACCCTCGCTCACGCCAGCGGAGAAACCCGACGCATGCGCTCCGACCTCTCGATCCTGATCCTCGCCCACAACAAGGCCGCGTACACGCGCCGCACCCTCGACGCGCTGCTGAAGAGTTCGCTGCGGCCGTTTCACGTGGTGCTGGTCAACAACGGCTCCACCGACGAGACCGACGAGGTCTTCGAGCGCTTTCAGAACTTGGCGCGGGAGGAGCGGATCGAAACGGACATCCTGAACCTCGACGAAAACAAAGGCGCCATCGTCGGGCGCAACGAGGGCATGCGCTTGCTGCGCGGCACGCACTGGGTCTTCCTCGACAACGACGCGGTGGTGCGCACGCGCAGTTGGCTGGAGAAGCTGCGCGCGGTGCTGGACGCAGATCCGAAGCTGGGCGTCGTCGGCCCGAAGCTTGTCTATCCGCTTCCGCCGCACGACATTCAGTGCGCCGGCTGCCAGGTGACCACGGGCGGGCAGGTGATTTTCAGCGGGCGCGGCGAGAAGCGCAGCGCGCCCGAATGGAACAAGCCGCGAGAATGCCAGACGCTGATCAGCGCCTGCTGGATGCTCAAGTCGTCGGTTGCCCGCGAAGTGGGGTTGCTCGACGAACGCTTCTCGCCGGTGCAGTTCGAGGATATCGACTACTGCTACCGCATCCGCGAAGCCGGGTACACCTGCCGCTACGAGCCGAGTGTCGAACTGTACCACTTCGAAAACGTCACCACCGGCCGCACGGGGGCGCTCAACTATCCCTACCTGACCGTGAAGAACGGGCTGAAGTTCAAGCAAAAGTGGAAGCACCGCTTCGAAGCCGAAGGCGGACCTTCAGACAAAGACTGGAAGTGGGCGCAGATCGAGACCGTGACGCTGGAACAGGTGCCGGAGGATCTGCCGCTGCTGGATTAACCGGTCGCTCCAAAATGCGCGCGGCGGCCTCGCTGAGCCGCCGCGCACTCCCACCCCCGCAGGCCGTTCCTTACCAGATCGACTTGGCGCTTCCGCCGGCTTCGACCCAGTTGCCCGAGTTCAGGCAGTAGCGGGCGAAACGTTCGGCCAGGCGCAGCATCTTGATGTCTTCCAGGCGGTTCTTGCCCCACTGGTAGTCGGGACCGTAGTAGAACCACTTGCCCAGCTCCGTGTACAGGTCTTCCGGCGTGCGGCGGCCCAGGTAGACGCAGCCGTTGACCAGGTCGATGCGCGCCACCGCCAGCATCCCGTTCTCGCGCGCCGGGCAGCCCGTGGCTTTCGCGACGCCCGAAGGATCGAGGAAGATCTCGACGCGGCCGGGCAGCGAGGTGCGCTGCAGCGTCACGTTTTCCTTTTCGGCGAAGGCCGCGGCCAGGTGCGCCGCGTTGCGGTAGTGCCAGCCCAACAGCGTCTGACGTTCGATCTCGATGTCCGGCGTCGAGTAGACCAGCAGTTCGTCGGGAACCTGCATCCCGATGGGCATCGCCTTGACCGGGCCGCCGTCGTGGCGGGCGCTCAGCGCGATGCGGTACTGATTGCGGCCCTTATCGCCGCCCAGCGCGACCGGGGGCAGGATCAGCATGTACAGGGCGATCAGCGTGAGGGCCGTTCCGAGGGTTTTGAGGGTCTTGTTCATGGCTTCCACTCCTGTCGGTTTGCCGGACTGACCCGGCTTACGAAAGGAGGTACAGAACATGGCATGCCAGTAAGTTTTCGCGTTTCAGATTCAATGCAAACCAATGAAATTCAATAGGTTACATAAACGACCGACAACACCAAGCCTTGTCCGGCAATCTGGACCCGCAGCTTGCCGTCCAGGACTTGGGGCAATCAGAATTTCCAGTCGATGAAGTCGTCCGGGACGGTCGCGCAGATCGGGCAGCCGTGTGCATCGGTGCAGAACACGGTGGCTTCCAGCGGCTTTCCGGAACGGACGTGCTGTTGCAAGGTCGCCGGCGTGAGATGCTTCAGGCCGATCTTCGCGCGGCGAAACATATCAAAGGTGCTGCCCTTCATCACGCCCCACGCGAGATACAAAAAGGGGTCGTCGGGCTTGCCCTGCACGAACGGGCCCTTGAGCCGTACGCGCTTTCCTTTGAGCTCAACGGTGAGTGGCACCCAATACGTGACCTGGCGCTTGGCGGCGGGGACGATCTCGACGACTTCCTTGCCCCGCTGCAGTCCCAAGTGGACCGGCTGGTAGTCCTGGAAGACAAGCCCTGGGAGCTTGCGGCAGATCAGCTTGAGCGTGACGTCCATGGCGCTCAAAGCCCCGCTTTCGCGCGCAGAGCGGCGTAACTCTTTTCGTCGCTCAGGTCGTTCTCCACCGGCAGTTCGCAGGCCGCCCACCCTTTGATAAAGGTGATCCCCGGCGGGAGTGCGCGGCCGTGGAAGCCGCCGTTCACGTTCCAAAGCTGCGTGTAACCGGCCTGCGCGAGGAACTGGCAAGCCGCCGCCGAACGCCCCCCGCTGCGGCAGCCCACGAGGAGCGCGGTCTGCTTCGAAAAATGGGCTTCCACGACGCGTACGAACTCAGGGTTGGGCGTCATCTGCCCCGTGCCTGGATCGCGAATCATCACCGGCACGTTGCGCGCGCCGGCGGGATGGCCTTGGGCAAATTCTTCAACGGTGCGCACGTCCAGGTACACGTAGCCGCCTTGGTTGAGCAGCTTGTGCGCCTGGAGCGGATCGATCTCTTCGAAATCCATAGGAAGCATCCTTGAGCGATTGGAGGACGGTTTCAACCGGCTGCATTAAGCATACGTCATGACCGGCGCCTGCCGCAACGCGTCCTAATTTAGTGTATATTTGACACGAAATGAGCAAACCCGGTAAGATAGCGTTGCAGGCGAAGGCGTTTGCCGCCGGGGCTTCACCGCAGCATACTGGCGGCGCCGACAGCGAGGAATTCGACCATGAGCGGACCGTTCACGTACCCCGAAACCGTCCCGGCCATGCACGCGCATTTGCGTGAACGGCTCAAGGATGTGGTGCCCGATTTCGAGCTGAAGCTAAAAGCCGAAGTTGCCGTCGAGGTCAACCGCCTCAAGCGCGAGAAAAACGCGATCATCCTTGGGCATAACTATATGGAGCCGGCGCTTTTCCACAGCGTGCCGGACTACACCGGCGACAGCCTGTACCTCGCCCGTGTCAGCGCCAAGGCGCAGGCCCAGACCATCGTCTTCTGCGGCGTGAAGTTCATGGCCGAGACGGCCAAGAGCCTGAATCCCACGCGCAAGGTGCTGCTCCCGTCGGCCAAGGGCGGCTGCTCCCTGGCCGAGAGCATCACCGCCGCCGAGGTGCGCGAACTAAAAGCGCTTTACCCCGGCGTGCCCAGCGTGACCTACGTGAACTGCTACCAGGAAGTGAAAGCCGAGGTCGACTACGTCTGCACCAGCGGAAACGCCGAGGAGGTGGTGAAGCATATCCTCGCGCAGGGGCACCGGAAAATCATCTTCCTGCCCGACGAGTACCTCGCCGCGAACGTGGCGCGTCAGACGGGCATGGCGATCGTGTACCCCGAACGCAACGGGAAGCTGTCGAAGGCCGCGGAGCCTGCCGGCGCGGAGAAGGTGATGATCGGTTGGCGCGGGCGCTGCGAGGTGCACGACAAGTTCACCGTCGGCGACGTGACCAACGCGCGCAAACAGTTCCCGGATGTCCTGGTCCTGGCGCATCCCGAATGCAGCCCCGACGTGGTCAAGGCCAGCGATTACGCCGGCAGCACCACGCAGATGATCAAGTTCGTGGAAGAAATGAAGAGCGGACGCTACCTGCTGCTCACCGAATGTACCATGGGCGACAACATCGCTTCGCGGAACCCGCAACGCGAGATGATCCGGCTTTGCAGCGTGCGCTGCCCGCACATGAACGAGATCTCGCTTGAAGAGACGCTCGAATCGCTGCGCCACGACCGCTACGAGATCACCGTCGACGAAGATGTGCGCCTGCGCAGCATGACCAGCCTGGAGCGGATGCTCGCGATCGGGTAGCCGTTGCGAACCGCCGACCCAAACAAAAACGGCAAAGGCCCCTGCGGAGCCTTTGCCGTATTCGCGTTTTTCGCTTCAATCCTTACGCCCGCAGCCAACTCCAAGCGCGGCGCAGCGCTTCCGTCACGCGGCGGCCTGGTTTCATGGCTTCGGCGGCCTGCATCGCGCGGCTGGCTTCTTCGCGCTCCCGGCGCAACCTGCGGGCCGGGCGCAAGCGCGGCAGCGTCTGAATCCGGCGCAGCGCTTTGAAGACCGTGTTCGCGTCGCCGTAGTTCGAATCTTCGGGCTCGTTCAGCAGGTCGGGGCCGATGGCCGCCAGTTCGCCGCGCGATAGGAGGACCGTATCCTGCGGGCCGGGCAACGCGGCGAAGAGCGCTTCGGTTTTCGCTCGATGGTCGCCGTACCGGTGCGCGGACATGGCATGCCTCCTGGACAGGGGATTCACCCTGATCCACCCGATTCCTTTGATTGGGGTGGGATTCGTTTCGGTTGGGGGCCTTTTCTGCGCGGCCCCTTGACTTCTGTCTTCCAATCTTTCTTACACCGTGGGCGGGGACACGTTGAACCTTTTTGCTCTAATTTCACCGGCTCCGTGCGGCCAAACCTTGGGGTTGCCCCTAACACCACAGGTGCAACCAAGCTTTCAACGGCAAATAGGCTGTGGAAGCTGAAAGGTGAAGGCGCGGCGGGTCAGGCGGAGCTGTTACAAGCCTTTGCCCAAGCGGTCGGCCAGGCGGTCGGCCAATTCGGGAACGGCGCGGATCTTCTTTTGGGTGGTCTCGACGTCGTACTTCACGCGGCGGTAGCGGACGCGGTGGCCGTCGAACAGAACGTAGCATGCATCCGGATTGTGATCGCGAGGTTGGCCCACGGCGCCGATGTTGACGATGGTCTTCTCGCCCGAAGGCAGGTCGTAGGTCAGGTCTTTCAGTTCGGCGGGCTTGATCCACTTGTACTCGTGGTTCGCAATGCCGGGGCGGTGGCTGTGTCCGACGAAGCAGACCCAATCGAACTTCTCAAACATCTCGACGACCTTCTGGCTGGGCCCGAAGCCCATATCCTGAAAGTCTTCTTCGAGGACGTATTCCATGAGCGGATCGCGCGGCGAGGCGTGGACGTACATCGCGTCGCCTTCCTGCCGCATCGCGGGCAGGTTCTCGAGCCAGCGCCAGCGCGCGACTTTGCCCGGAAGGCTGAACAGCCCCGGACGCATGAAACTGCGCTGCCAGGCGGCCGCGCGCGCGGCCATCTCGTTGAAACCCACTGCGTGCGACATGAACATCGCCGCGTCGTGGTTCCCGCAGAGGCTCCAGCGAGCCACCTTGCGCACCAGCTTCAGGCATTCAACGGGATTGGGGCCGTAACCGACGACATCGCCCAGGCAGACGATCTCATCGACCTTCTGCTGTTCGATATCCTTCAGCACCGCCACGAAGGCTTCGATGTTGCCGTGAATGTCGCTGATAACCGCGCGCAGTCCGTGCACGCCATTGCGGCTCGCCGAACCGTTCGACGCGGCGGGCTGCTCAGGAGACGGCGCGGACGGCTGCTCGGACATCCGGCGGATCCAGGGGTTACGGTTAGGCTTCGGCCGGCTTAATGAAGCGGACCTTCTTCCGTCCGTTGGTGCGCTCCACCACGCGCAGGAAACCTTCGGCCTTCTTCTTCTTGGCCCGGCGCTTCCGCTTGAGGCGAATTTCCATGCGACGACGTTCGTTGTTAGGCAACTGCCTGTCTCCTTGCGAATCCTGTTAACCCTATTGCACTTAACGGTTACAGCGATTCGTGATTCTTTCAGAACGATCCCCGAAACGCAAGCAGCGTTTTGGAGCTCCCGGCAGCATCTCGCGCGCTAAAGCCTCTGTATAGTGTGCATCGGCACGGGTTTTGGATTTCCTCCATCCAACTTCATGGGATATTCCGTCCTACATGTGCAATCCGACTGCACATCCCACGGTAAGGAGCTCCACTATGCCTAGCTTATTGTCCATTCTAAAGATACGGCCCCTGGCTTGGGGACTCCTGGCGTTGGTCGCGGGTTGGGGTATGTCGCGAAGTGCGGTGGCCGAAGAAGCCGCTCCCAAGGTAGTGGAGGTAAAAACGCTCCTTGAGCAGCTTCGCGCCGACGATCCGGATCGGCGTACCAACGCTCGCAAGGCCCTGATCAATAAAGGCGAGGCCATTCGCGAAGCCGTGCAGGAAGCGCTTAAGAATTCCGACGCGGACCTGGATTACCAGTCCCAGCTCAACGGACTGCTGAACGAACTGGGACTGAACGAGGCTCTCAAGCGCTACGACGTGCCGAAGCGCGTGACGCTCAAGGTGGAAGGCGCGACGGTTCAGGAGGTCCTGGATAAACTGAAAGAGCATTACGGCTGGAGCGTCGCCGCAGCCGGCGTAAGCGAGAAAAAGGTCACGCTGGACCTTAAAGAGGTGATGTTCTTCGAAGCGCTGGAAGCTTTGCGGCAAGCGGCGGGGCTGGGGTACCAGATCAAACAGGGCTTCGTTGGCGCCGAAGCGGACGGTGAATTGCCGGTCTCGCTGTGCGATCTGGGCGAGCGCGGCGTGGCGCTCGCGCAAGCGCGCGGACCGATGCTGCTCATCTTCGCCAAGGTTCGCAGCCATTCCCAAGGTGAGTTCGATCTGATGCAGGGCCAAGGCTCGGAGAACGCATCGCGGACCCTGGAAGGCGCGGTGGTCACCGAACCCGGACTGCCGGTCCAGAATTTCAATATCGCCGAGCAGTCCTTCCTGCAGCCCGACGGGACCGAGGCGGCGGCGAACGACCAGCGCAACGGGATGCGCAGCGGCGGCTTCGAGATGCACGGCACCAAAGGAGTGTACACGGTCCAGTCCACGCTGCCCGCGGGGGCGGACGTTAAGGGCCCGTTGACCTGGAAGGGCGAAGTGAAAGTCGAAGTACCGCTGAAGGTCCAGAAGCGCACCTTCGATGTGGCCGCCGAAGCGGGGAAGCAGATTCAGATCGGCAACGGCGTGCTGATTTTCCAGAAGCCCACCAAATCGGGCGCGCGCTGGGAAGTCGCCTTCACGGCCTCGGGCCAGGCCGGGGAACTATTCGGCGGCAGGCAGCGCGGCATGGGCATGAATATAGCCATGATGCGCGCAGTGGCCGTGGGCGGCGGCGCGGCGGCCGGCGGCGCGGACAAGCCGGCAATTCCCGAAAACGCCGAAGGGATGTTCTGGCTCGATGCCGACGGCAAACTGCTCGGCGGCGGACACAGCGCCAGCGGCAACGGCCAGTCGTGGGACGTGAAGATGAATCTGCAGAACGAGCCCAAGACGCTGGTGCTGCAGTGGGTCGAAGACCGCGCGAACCGGGCCTACCGCTTCGAACTGCCGGGGATCCCGCTGCGTCCAGACGCGCCGGCCGAAACACCGAAGACCGAGGCCGAGCAGAAATAGCGCCGCGTCTTAAACGCCGCTGGCGAGCCGCTGGCAGCTTTTCTCATGCAGGTCCGGCTTGCCTTTAAACCGCGCTTGAGCGGCGGGCACGTCGTAGGGCACGCGGCGAAAACGAATGGTTCGCGCCTCCGTGTCGTAGATGACATAACACGAATCAGGCGTATGGTCGCGCGGCTGCCCCACCGAACCGATGTTGATCAGCGTCTTCTCGTTCTCGGGCAGCGTGTAGGTGTGGTCTTTCAACTCGTGCGGCTTGATCCAGTAAAAGTTCTGAGTAATCACGCCGGGCTTATGGCTGTGCCCGCAGAAGCTCAGCCACGGGATCTGCTCGAAAATCTCCACGATCTTCTGCGAAGGTCCGAAGCCCATGTCGGCCACGTCGCCTTCTTCGACGTACTCGGTGAGCGGGTCGCGCGGCGAAGCATGGACGTACAGCACGTTCTTGTCCGTCCGCGAGGGGCTCAAGCCCTGCAGCCAATTCCAGCGCTGCCGGGCTTCGGGAAAGCTGTACCACTTGGGCAGGAGCAGGTTCTTGTGCCAAAGGATCGCCGCGCGGGCGATCTTGTTGAAACCCAGCGGCTGGGCCATGAAGAGCGCGACGTCGTGGTTGCCGCAGAGCGTCCAGGCGCAGCGCTTGCGAACCAAGTCCACGCACTCCACCGGATCGGGACCGTAGCCGACGATATCCCCGATGCAGACGATCTCGTCCACCTGCTGCTTATCGCAATCCAGCAGCGTCGTCTCCAACGCCACCACATTGGCGTGGATATCCGAGATAATGGCTTGTCGCGGCATTCGGGCAGTCTCAGGCCCATTCCGAAACCTGTCAATAGCGCTACTCAGCGCAACGAACGCCCGCCGTCCACCACCAGAACCTGTCCGGTGACGAATTCGGCGTTCAACAGGTAGCGCAGCGCACGCACGATATCCCCGGGCTGCCCGAGGCGGCTGAGCGGAATGCGGCGCTTCAACGCGCGCAGCGCCGCACCGGAGTAGTCCTCGGGGGGCAGTACGGTGCCGGGCGCGATGGCGTTGACCCGAATTTCAGGCGCGAGCAATTTGGCCAACCCTTGGGTTAAAGCCACCACGCCGGCCTTGGAAATCGAATACGGCACGTAGTCGCGCCACGCCTTGAAAGCCGATAGACACGCGAAATTGACGATCTGTCCGGACCCGCGCGAACGCATCTTGCGGCCCAACTGCGCCGCCAGCAGATACGGCGCCTTGAGGTTCACGTTCACGTAGCGGTCGAATTCCGCCGCATCGAGGCGCGGCAGCGGCGTCGGCGCGAAGAGCGCCGCGTTGTTCACCAGCACGTCCACGCGCCCATAGGCCTTCCACGCTTCGCGCGCCAGGCGTGTGACGCGTAAAGCCTTGGAGAGATCGCCGCGCAACACTTTGACGCGGGTGCCCCGCGATCGCAGCACCCGCGCCAGCGCTTCCAGCTCACGCGCCGAACGATTCCCATGCAAGACCAGATCGTAGCCGTCGGCGGCGAGCGCCTCGGCCATCGCCCGCCCCAGCCGGATCGCTCCGCCGGTCACAAAGGCCACGGGCTTTTCGTGCGTCACACGGCTCGGCATGGCGGCTCTCCGCCCCCCGAAAGCGTTCACTCAAGACGCAGAACCCTTATCCCTGCGGCCGGCGGGTCCGCTTTACCTATTCCAGACCCAGCGCTCGCAGGCCGTCCGCGACCGATTCGGGCGAGCGCGCGAGCACGGTTCGCATGCCCAGCGCGCGCGCGGCAACCAGGTTTTCTTCCAAATCGTCGACGAAGACCGCGCGGTTCGCGGCGACGTTCATGCCGGCCAGGGTGCGGACGTAGGCCTCGGCGTCGGGCTTGCGCGCACCCAGTTCCTGGCTGCAGTAGACATGGGGCAGTTCGCGCAGGATCGGCATCCGGGCGCGCAGGTATTCCGCATGCAATACGTTGGTGTTCGAGAGCACGCCTACCTTGACCGAGCCGCCGCGATGCAGCCTCCGTGCGAGTTCCACGGTGGCATGCAACTCGTCTTTGAAGACGCCGTTCCACGCGGCGCGAAATTCGTCGAAGGAGAGCGGCCGGCCCACGAAAGTCTGGACCTGCGCGTGAAACGCGTCTGGAGCGATGGCGCCGGTCTCGAAGTCGAAAAAGTCCGTCTCGCTGAGGAAACGCTTTTGCAACTCGGACAGCGGGATCCCACCCAAGCCCCAAGCGGACATGGTGCGGCTCCAGTCGAAATCGATCAGCACGCGGCCGAGGTCGAAGATCACGGCGTCGAGTTCGAGGTCGCTTCGAGTCATGCGCTTATATTAAACGCGGCGGACTTCTTGAGCGTGAGCTTTTCGGCGGCTTGGCGTAAGATGTTCCGGTCAGCCACCAGCGACCGGGAGCCCGCGCGGCGCGATGCCGATCGTCGTCTACTGCAAACAGTGCGCGAAGAAGATTCGCGCGCCCGACAGCCCCGGCAAGACCGGGCGCTGCCCACGCTGCGGCGCGAAGGTGCCGATTCCCGAAAGCGACGAAGCCGCACCGCCGCCGCCGGAACAACTGGCGCCGGAGTATCGCAGCTTGCCTGCCGAGCCCGATAGCCAGCCGCCCGCGCCCAGTCCTGCCGCCCGCACGGCGCCGTCGCCCTCGGTGGCCGTGGCCGCACGGCCCGAAGATTCCGCCACGCCGCCCGAAGCGCTGGATGCCGTTGAAGATCCTCCGACGCCGCGCGAACCCGCCGAGCCCGTAAAACCGGCCCCCGCGACGAAACCGGCCGAATCCGCCAAACCGGCGGCGAAGCCCGCGGCGCGCAAGCCCGAGCCGCTAAAACCGGCCGCCGCATCAGACAAACCGGCCGCCGCGCCCGAACGCAAGAAGATTCGACTTGAGGCCGCCACGTCGCCCGAGGCGCTGGCGCGCACGCCAGGGCCCAAGGTCATCATTCGCCGCGATCAAGACGCCATCGTCTGGGACACGTCGCCCGATCCGCCCGCGAGCAAAGCGCCGCTGGTGCTGGGTCTTCTGCTGTTCTGCCTGGTGGCGGGCGGCGGCTACGCGATCTGGTATTACGTCTGGGGCCGTCCCACGCCGCGCGCATCGCCGGAAGAGCGCAAGCGCGAGCAGTTCAAGATTCCGGTCCAGCCGGATGCCTGGGATGGCCTGCGGCCCAGCGGAAAGCCAAGCGCCGCGCCGCCTCCGCCGCCGCCCGCGGAGGTACCGGATGCCCCGCCCACCCCGCCCACCCCGCCGCCCGCCGACGCTCCGCCTGCCGATTCGGAAAGCAAAACCACGGAACCCGAAAAAACACCTGAATAGATCCTCGTTGTGAGTCTCAAAAAGCTTTTGGGAATCGTCGTTTAGGCGTTTCCAGAGGTAGCCGAAAACCTGCCCTTAGATTACACTGATTTGGCTTCCATTAGAGCGCCGCGAAGGCGAAGGAATGTACTGACAAGCTATGGCCGATTCCGATACGCCCCCGCCCGAAAATCCCGATGACGACGCCCCGGAAACGCCCGCCGAAAAGGCCGGCGACGCGGGAGCCTCGCGCACGTCCGGAGGCTTTGCGCCGGACATTCACGGCGGCAACGTTCAGAACCTCTTGATCGAAGAGGATCTGAAAAAATCGTACCTCACCTATGCGATGTCGGTGATCGTCGCCCGTGCCTTGCCCGATGCGCGCGACGGATTGAAGCCATCGCAACGGCGCATTCTCGTCGCCATGCACGACCTGGGCTTGGGGCCGCGCGCCAAGCACCGCAAATGCGCGAAGATCGCCGGCGACACCTCGGGCAACTACCACCCGCATGGCGAACAGGTGATCTACCCCACCCTCGTGCGCATGGCCCAGCATTGGAACACGCGCTACATCCTCGTCGACGGGCAGGGTAATTTCGGCTCGATCAGCCCCGACCCGCCGGCGGCGATGAGGTACACCGAAGCGCGCATGACCGGCGCCTGCGTCGAAATGCTGGACGATCTCGACAAGGACACGGTCGACTTCATCCCCAATTACGACGAGTCGCGTACCGAGCCGACGGTGCTGCCGGCCAAGTTCCCCAACCTGATCGTCAACGGCGGGCAGGGCATCGCGGTGGGCATGGCCACCAGCATCCCGCCGCACAATCTGAAAGAAGTCTGCGACGCCCTGATTCACCTGATCGAAAATCCCACGTGCACGGTCCAAGACCTGATGAAGCACGTGACGGCCCCCGACTTCCCGACCGGCGCGCTGATCTGCGGCAAGCAGGGCATCCGCGACGCGTACCTGACCGGCCGCGGGCACCTTTCGCTGCGCGCGCGCGTGCACTTCGAGGAAGAGAAAGACCGCGAGAAGATCGTCATCGACGAGATTCCCTACCAGGTCGGGCTCGAACGCCTGGTGCTTAAGATCGTCGAAGCCGCCAAGAGCGGCCGGATCACCGGCATCGCCGACGTGGTCGACCACAGCAGCAAGGAAGGCGTGCGGCTGGTCATCGAACTCAAGCGCGGCGAGAACCGCGACGTGGTCCTCAACCGGCTTTACAAATATACGCCGCTCGAATTCACCTTCAGCGTGATCATGCTGGCGCTGGTGCGCGGCCGCCCGCGCATCCTGAACCTGAAGCAGATCCTGCAGCAGTACGTCGAACACCGCATGGACGTGGTGACGCGGCGCACGCGTTACCTCCTGGCGCAGGCCGAATCCGAAGCGCACCGGCTCGAAGGCCTGCTGATGGCCCTCGACCACATCGACGACATCATCTCGATCATCCGCAACAGCAAGGATGCCGACGACGCGCGCGACCAGATGATGGCGAAGTACGAGTTCAGCGTGCGCCAGACCGGGCACATCCTCAACATGGCGTTGCGCACGCTCACCGGGCTGGAACGCGAGAAGCTCAAGACCCAGTACGCCGAGATTCAGGACGCGATCCGCGACTACCAGGACATCCTGACCAACGAGGCGCGCGTCTACGACATCATCAAAGAAGACCTGTACGAGATGAAGGAGAAGTACGGCGACGAGCGGCGCACGCTGGTGGTCGAAGATTCCGGCGAACTGGCCATGGAAGACCTGATCGCCGACGAAGTGATGGCCGTCACGATCACCAACAAGGGCTACATCAAGCGCGAACCGCTGGCCAGCTACCGCGTGCAGTCGCGCGGCGGGAAAGGCATCATCGGGCAGCGCAGCAAGGACGAAGCCGACTTCCCCGAACACCTCTTCATCGCGTCCACTCACGATTACCTGCTCTTCTTCACCAACGACGGACGCGTGTATTGGCAAAAGGTGTACGACATCCCGCAACTGGGCCGCATGGCGCAGGGCCGCGCGATCGTGAATCTCTTGGAACTGACGCCCGAGCAGCGCATGGTCTCGGTGGTTCCGGTGGAGAATTTCACGGCCGAGGCCAGCATCTGCATCGTCTCGAAGCGCGGCTACATCAAGAAGTGCAAGCTCGACGAGTACAGCAATCCGCGCCGCGGCGGCATCATCACCATGGGCATCGACCCCGACGACGAGGTAATCGCCGCGAAGTACGTGCAGCGCGGCCAGGAACTGGTCCTCGCCACGCGCTTAGGCATGGCCGTGCGCTTCGAAGAAAGTGTGATCCGCGACATGGGCCGCACCGCGCGCGGCGTGAACGGCCCGCGGCTGGAAGAAGGCGACCAGCTCGTGGCCGTCGTCGTTGGGGCGCCGGGCGATTACCTGCTCACCGTCTGCGAACTCGGGCTCGGCAAGCGCACGCAGCTTGACGAATACCGCAAGGTTTCCAGCCAGCGCAGCAAAGGCGTCATCAACGTCAAGATCACCGATAAAAACGGCCCGGTGGTCGCCGTGACGCCGGTGCGCGACGGGGACGAACTGATGGTCATGACCGAGAGCGGCAAGGTGATCCGCTGCCCGGTCGAGGACGTCCGCGAAACCGGCCGCGCCGCCGTGGGCGTGAAAGTGGTGGACTTGGGCGAAAACGACAAGGTCACCGCCGTGGCGCGCATCGCACGCGAAGACGCCGACGCCGCCAACGAACAAGCCGAGGCCCAAAAAGCCGAAGCTCGCGAATTGGCCGAACGCGACGGCAAGGCCAAAGCCAAGGATGAAGCCGGCGCGCCTACCGCCAACGGCGAGGCGCCCCCCGCCGACCCCGATGCGCCGGAAGTGAAGGAACTGCTCCGCCGCGCCGAAGACCAAGCCCGCGAAGATCAAGCGGACGAGCCGGCCGATGACGGCGACGAGGGCGAGGAACCCGCGAAGGACGAAAGCGGCGGCGATCCGCAGTAAGGCGCGCATGGCGCTCTATTTCATCTTCATGCTGTTCTGGACTGGCGCGGTGGGCGGCACGGTCTACGGCGTCGGCCGGATGGTCTGGCCCGAATTGCGCCGCTCCGGACACAAAGTCCAGTTCCGCATCGCCGACTTGTGGGCGATCTTCTTCAGCTTCGCACCCGTCATGCTGCTCTTCGGATTCTGCTACCGTCAATACGAAGTCGACCGAAACCCAATGCCGCTGGTGCCGCTGCTCGCGTTCTGGGCCCTCTTCGTGATGCTGGGAGGCCAGTTGGCGGCGGGGCTTTGGGCTTGCGTGGATTTGCGCTCGGGACGGCAGGGCTCGAACCTGGACGCGATTTCGACGATCGTCTCGCTGTGGGCGTACAGCGCGTTGGGCGGGCTGGTCACCGCCATGCTGGCCGTGCCCGCATACATCCTGGCCGCGATGGCGGGCGCGTTCACGGGCTTATTGCCGCTACCATAGGAGCCGTCTGCGCTTGAATACGGGCACGCTTGCGTCAAACTATATGGGAACCCATGGAAATACGCCATGCCATTCGCCGATCCCTCCGTGCGCCAGTCCTTGGACGCGATTCGAAGGATCGTTCAAGCGCTTCGCCTCACCGCCCGCGAGGCTGAAAAGCGCGTGGGACTCAGCGCGGCGCAGCTTTTCGTGCTTCAAAAACTCGGCGAGGCCGGCCACCTGACGATCAACGATCTGGCGGCGCGGACGCACACACATCAAAGCTCCGTTTCGGTCGTCGTCCAGCGTCTGGCTCGGCACAAACTGATCACACGGCGGCGTTCGAAAAACGACCGCCGCGTCGTCGAGGCGGCGCTCACGCCCACAGGCCGTGCGCTTCTGAAGCGCGCGCCCCAGGCCGCGCAGGAACGCCTAGTCCTCGCACTTCAAGCCCTCCCGCTCGGGGATCGCAAGCGCCTGGCTGCGTTACTAACCCGGGTGGTGCGGCAGACGGGCCTCTCGTCCGAAAGGCCTGAACTCTTCTTCGAACCGCCCCAGGCCAAAGGAACTTCCAAACGTCATGCCCGGAACTGAGCCCGACCTACCGCCTGAGCCCAGGCATGCCTTGCGTGGCGGCGGTCTGCCCGTGGCTCCCTCCATGTCGTTCACGCTGGCCGCTACGCATATTCCACCGCCCGAACCGCGCTTCGACTGGCGCACGGTATATGTAGCGGCTTTGGCGATGCTGCTGGCCGTAGCCGCGGCCCTCCTTGCCCAAGCGTTGACCGCTTTGATCGCGCTGATCACGAACGTGTGTTACTTCGGGCGATTCTCCCCGATTCCGGTTTCGCCGGCGGGTCACACGCTGGGGGCTTGGGCTTTGCTTGTCCCGATTATGGGCGCCGTAGCGGTGGGGTTGATGGCGCGCTACGGCTCCAAGGCCATTCGCGGTCACGGCATACCGGAAGCCATGGAACAGATTCTGACCAACGAGAGCCGCATTCCTCCTCGCATGACCTTCCTGAAACCCATCTCCGCCGCGATCTCCATAGGCACCGGTGGACCGTTCGGCGCCGAGGGTCCGATCATTGCCAGCGGCGGCGCGTTGGGCTCCTGGCTTGGGCAGCGGCTAACGGTCAGTACCGAAGAACGAAAAACGCTTTTGGCTGCCGGCGCAGCCGCCGGCATGGCCGCCACTTTCGGCAGCCCGCTTGCAGCTGTGCTGTTGAGTGTCGAATTGCTGCTCTTCGAGTTTCACGCACGTTCGCTGATCCCGGTCTCGCTAGCTTGCGTGATCGCGGCGGGCTTGCGCATGCACTGGGAAGGCGTGGAACCGGTCTTCGGTATGCCGGCCTTGGAGGGCTCGGGGTTGGCGGCCCTGTGCGTATATACCGGCGTGGGCGCGTGCGCAGGATTAGCTGCGGTCGCCGTCACGAGGGCGGTCTACGGTCTGGAGGATCTGTTCGAGCGGTTGCCGTTGCATTGGATGTGGTGGCCCGCGCTAGGCGCGGTGGTGGTGGGAAGCGTAGGGCTGCTCGAGCCGCGCACGCTCGGTGTCGGGTACGACAACATTTCCGCTATCCTGGCCATGCGTTTCACGCTTCCGGCACTCCTGACTCTCTGCGGATTGAAATTCTTTTCCTGGCTGGTTTCCCTGAGCAGTGGGACATCCGGCGGAACCTTGGCTCCGCTGTTTACGGTCGGCGGCGGACTGGGCGCGAGTCTAGGGTTAGTCGCCGCAGCACTCTGGCCCGGCGCGGGCGTCGATCCGCGCGCGGCGGCGCTGGTGGGCATGGCGGCGTTATTCGCAGGAGCCAGCCGAGCTGTGTTGGCATGCATCGTCTTCGCATTCGAAATCACCCACGAGCCGCACAGCCTGCTCCCACTCCTGGCGGGATGCACGGCGGCGTACTTGGTTTCGTGCATGCTGATGCGGCATACAATCATGACCGAGAAAATCGCGCGGCGAGGCGTCCCGGTTCCAGAGAGTTACGCGGCCGATCCCTTGGCCAAGATCACGGTGCTGGATATTGCCAGCAAGTCGCTCGAAACCTTGAACGCGGAAGAGTCCCTGGCTGCGGCGCGCAAGCGATTGACCGATGCCCATCTCACACATCAGGGTTTTCCGGTGCTGAATGCGAAAGGTGCGCTAGTGGGCGTGCTGACTCGGCACGAAGTGCTGGCCTCAGAGGCAGATCCTCGGACTCGGCTGGAAACGCTGATTCGTCGTCCGCCCGTGGTGGTGTACCACGATTGCCACGTAAGGCAGGCGGTGGATCAACTGCTGAATCACGGAGTGGGACGACTGCCGGTGGTTTCACGCCAGAACCCGGCCCGATTGCTGGGGATCGTGACTCGAAGCGACGTACTGGCGGCGTACCGGCACGCCGGACGTAGCGCGCAAGCACCCGTCAGCTCTTGAAAAACGACTCCATCAGTCGCGCCAGCACCGCGCGGCCGCGGTCGTTGGCGTGCACCGGATCGCGCAGGAAATACTCGTAGGGTTTCTCGCTCGTACCGATGTAGGCCTTCCACAGCGTTTCCATATCGTAAAAGCCGCAGCCTTGTTCGGTGGCCAGCGCCGCGAGCTTCTGAATGTACTCGGGGCTGGGCATGACGCCGGGCTTGGGCTCGGGCGGCGGCCGGCGCGGATCGCCGTAAAAGCCCACCGGGCCGGTCATCAGCAGGATTTCCTGCTGCGGACGTGCGGCGCGCACCTGATCGATCACCGCTTGGATCGCCGCCAAGTCCCCCTTCTGGCTGATGCCGCCGATAATCAGCAGATCGGGCTTATGGTCGAGTACGTAACTCTTGACGCGGTTCTCTTCCCGATACCACCAGCACCCCGTCCCGCCGCGCACGCTGGTGACCACCTCGATCCGCGTGTCTTCCCATTCGCGCTCGACCAGCAGTTCCCAGGGGCTCGAACCGGTGTCGTTGATGATGCTGTCGCCCAACATGACCACGCGCAACGGCTTGGCCTCGTCGAGCATCCGCTTCGTGTTCGGCAGGAGCGACCAGCGGTCGGCCGGCGAGGTGACGTGCAGCGGCGGAACCGTGGCGTAGACCGCGTCGGACCAGGCGGCCACGTCCGAACGCTCGGCGGTGCGGACTTCGAACGCGTCGAAATAGGCCACCCCGTTTTCGGCCGCCGTGAGCATGATACGGCAACTGCGCGCCAGCGCTTTGGCGCGGAAGCAGAACTCGTGGCGCACCCAGGAGTCGCCGGCGTCGAACTGGGAATAGTGGTCGGGAAGTTCCGCGTTGTCGCGGTCCTGGAACAGCGCCGCCCAGAGACCCGGCTTTCCCGCGCGCGTCTGGAAGCTCACGCGATACCACTGGAACGGTTTGACCAGAAATGGCGGGCTGAACCATTGGCCGCCGGCCGCTTTCAAGCTGTGCGATCCGGCTGCCGCGAAGTCGCCGCTCCACGGTTCTTCCTGGGGCGAACCCTTTTCGTAGGTCCAGCCTCTGGCGTAGGGCAGTTCTTCGAAGTCGTCCTGCAGCACGGTGCCGGCCTGCGCGCCCATCGTCATGAAAAGACCCACGATGCCCAACCACGCGCCCATCGGCGCGCATCTTCCGCTACCCATCGTCCTGACCTCGCGTCGGAAGTCCACCCCCCCGAAGCGCGCAGCAGTTGCGGCAAGCAAGCGCTCATTGTGCCCGACTTTCCGGTTCGAGTAGCGTGAAAAACGCGAAAATGCCTCCGGAAAAGCGTCTATCCCCGGGCCTGCGCCGCGATCTCGTCCAGCCGGCCATCCACCGCCAGCCGCGTGGGAAAATGGAAGAACATCCCCAGCATCGGCAACCCCGCCGCCAGGACCCACATTTTGGGCGCCGTTGCATCCACAATGGTGAAGACCAGCACCATAAACGCCGCGCCTTCGCATAACGCCAGCGCCGTGATCGTCGCTTGGCGGTACTTGGCTAGAAACGCATCGAGGCGCGTTTCCGGAGCCAGCGGCACGAAGCACGCCGGCTTCAACAGCACCGATTTGAGGATGAACGAGCCGGCCAGCGGCCCGAGGCCGATCAACAGTCCCAGCGCCGGCAAAGGGATCGGCAGCAGGGGCTGCGGGGGCGCTTCGGCCTGAGCGCCGTGGAAGGGCACCAAGAGTACGATAGCCGTAAAGGTAGCCACGCCCATCACCAGCGCCGCCGCAAGAATGCGTAGCTGCGCCAAGGCTTTTTCGATTCGGACGTCGGCTTCGGGTGTGTCGGCCATGCATTCCGCTCCTTTCCAAAGGTGCGCTCCGTATGATGTTACCTGTTTTCCGCCGCGCCTTTACTTCAATTCGGTAAGCAATGCTCCTCGCCGCTTGCGGGAAATTTTCAACTCCCTAGAGTGTGCGGGCTTTCTCTGCTCAGGAGTCGCCCCATGCCCGAACCGCTTAAAGCCAAACCTGCCTGGCTGCGCACCACAGGCCTCGTTTCCGTCGGATTCTGGGAGCCGTTGTACTTCCTTAAGTACCGCGGCGGGCAATCCACGGAACTGGAGGCCGAGTACGAACGCGCGCACTCCGACGAATCGCTCGACGCGCTCGCCGCCGCCGGCATCAACTTGGTCTGGATCCATTACTTCAAAGGCTTCGGGTTGGAGTTCGAAGCCGAAGAGATGGAACGAACGGCCGATTACATCCGCCGCGCGCACGAACGCGGCATCAAGGTCGCCACGTACGTGACGCTGGGTTCGCTGACGCCCGAAACGCTCCTGAGCGAAGAACCCGAAGCGCAGAACTGGCTCCAGATCAACCAGGACGGACAGCCGCCGAGCTGCCAGACCTCTTACCAATGTTTCCGCGTGCGCCCTTGCTACAACTGCGAAGGGTATTTGCGCTACATGGAACGCGTCTGCGGAGCGGCCATCGAGGCCGGCTCCGATATGATTCACTTCGACAACATCGGCTTCAACGCCGAGCCCGACACCTGCCACTGCCCGGTTTGCGTGGCGGCTTTCCGCGAGATGCTCCGCGAAGAGTACGGCCCGCAGGATGAAGACACGCGCGCGGCGGGCGTCGCGCGCTTCGGACACAACAGCTTCACGCATATCCGCCCGCCGCTTTTCAATCGTTGGAACCAGGCCGTGGAGCAGCGGCACGTACAAGTCCCGCACCAGCAGGAGTGGGTTCGCTTCAAGGTACTGAGCCTCACTCGCTGCATCGTGCGGCTCTCCAAGTTCATTCAGCGCAAGAATCCCGATTGCGCCGTCGAAGCCAATCTCTTCAAGGCGCACGGCGAGAACACCGGCTACCTGCACGGCATCGACTACAACGCGCAACTCCCGCATCTCGATTATGCGTTCAGCGAAGAACCCCACCGCACCGGAACCTTCAACGAGCTGGGCGCGGCGATTACCCGCACGCGCACCTTCAAGACCGCGCGCGCCTTCGACGTGGCCATCCAGACCTATCACCACGGAGCCGGCGCCGAGTACGAACTGAATCTGGCGGAGCATCTCGCCTTCAACCCCAAGGGGCTGGGGCACTTCGGGCATCCGTTGCATGGCTTCTGGGCGCCGGGCGAATCGCTTAGCACCGAGCGGGACGAGAACGCGCGGCTTGCCAAGGCCTATATCGAATTCTACCGCCGCCATCGCGAAGAACTGTTTCTGCAGACGCGCAGCCTCGCTCGCATCGCCATCTTCCGCGATACGCCCAGTCTCACTTGGAACAGCCTCGAAACGCACCTCAGCCAGCTCAACGTCGAACAGACGCTGATCGAGCGCAACGTTCCGTTCGATCTGCTCTTCGCGACTCATCTTCCCGAATTGGAACGCTACGCTGCCGTGGTGCTGGCGAATGCCGAATGCCTCAGCGACGAGATTTGCGCACGCTTGAAGGCGTATGTTGAGCGCGGCGGCGGCCTGTTGCTCACCGAACAAGCCGCTCAGTACGATGCCTGGCGCCGGCGCCGCCCGCGCTCGGCGCTGGCCGAGCTTTTCGGACCGGCGTGGCCCAGCGCGGTTCACGTTCAATACGGCAATGGGCGCGTGGCCTACCTGCCCGAGCTGGCGCACGCGGCGCAGCCGGCCGCCTCCCCGGACGTCTGGTACGTCTTCAATAAGTATTGGGCGAGCGTTGGGAATGCCGATGCGCTGCTCGGCGCGCTGCGCCATGTCGCCGGCACTCCGCCTTGGAGCGTCCAGGCCCAGTCGGGGCGACCGCTGGCCGAAGCGGTGGCCGCACCCAACGGCTCCCGCGTCGTGCATGTGTTGAACCTCGACCCGCAGCAGACGCTGCGCGGGGTGGAAGTGACGCTCGACTGCGAGGCCGCGCCGACCGAGGTGCTCCCGCTCTCGCCTCTGCGAAGCTTCGATGCGCTGCCGTTCGAATACGATGCCGAGGCAAGACAAGTCCGCTTCCGGATAGAGGAATCGCCGCGTTACTTGGCGTTCCGGGTGCGCTGAGTCATTAAACCAGCGGCCCTCCGGTCAGCCAGGCCAGCGCCTCGGCTTCGTCCTTGAAGACCCGCAAGCGCGCGAGCACCTGGCCTTCGGAGAGCATCTCGAACTGCCGGGCGACGCCGAACGCGTCCATCGTGCCCATCAACAGCGCGGCTTTGCCGTCACCGATTCGTTCGTTATGCCGAATATGGTTGCCGCGGGCCTGAATCATCCCGGCGTAACCCGTGCCGCCGAAATCCAGATTTCGATGGTCGAATAGGGTATGCATCCCAGGCTGCCAGAACGGGCTGGTGAGGATGGCTTCGTTCATCCGGCGCTGATCTTCGGGATTGAACGAACCGCGCGTCACGATGCGCACAAAAGGAAGCTCTGGACTGTATGTAATGCTCCATTCCATCGGCATAACTCCAGATCGCATAAGATATAGGGGCAATCTGGATGCACGCGCCCCAAAATGCAATTGAAAACGACCTTCTCCATTAAGCCGCGCAAATCATCTGTTTTGGCGCTTCGTTTCAGGTTTGGAGTCCCATTTCCTGCCTCGCCAAGCGTCCAAGTTGGGTGCATTCTTCTGAGTTGAGTTGCGCCGGCTTTCTGGCATACTAACAAAAGCTTGGCCTGTTTCGTCTTACGAGTACCTGGGAGAATGGTTTCATGGCGCGGCTGTCCGAAGCGATCGGAATCGGCGTGCTGATGGGCGCGATACTGCTCGTCTGCCCCGGTTGCTCCACCAAAGCCGCCAAGAAGGCGCTGAATAAGCCCTACGCGGAAGATACGTATTCCGGTTTCGGCGACAAGAGCCGCACCAAGGACAGCAAGGCCGTTCGCAAAGCCGAGCCCATCGGCGACGATATGGCTCCGGATCAGGCCATCGATCTCCTCATCGACCAGCTCCAGCGCAAAGAACTCGCGTACGTCATTCCTGCCGAAGACGAACTTCACTATTGGGCGCAAAAGCAGGGCGTGGCCGAGATCATCGTGCGCAAGGTGCGGTTGTTGCTTAAAGATCCGCGCATTGAGGTCCGTGCGCCCGCGCTGCGTCTGACCATGACGTACGGCGGCAAGGAAAGCGTCGGCGATTTGATCGAAGTGCTGGGCGACGAAGAGTTTGGAATGCGCGAGTCGGCCTTCAAAAAGCTTAAACTCGTCACCGGCCGCGACATGGGCTTCGATCCGTCGGGCGGCGATTTGGCACGCGTCAAGTCGATCGAATCCTGGCGCCAGTGGTGGCAGGACGAACAACGCAACGCCGTGGCTGGAAGCGCGCAAGGCGTGCAGGGACTTGAAGTTGCACCGCCTCAATTGGTGGAGCCGAATGCACCCAACGCCCCGGCCGCGCCCGTCGAGGCCGGCCTGGAAGCCTCCGCGCCCACGCAGGATCAAGCGCCCGTTCGCGAAACCAAGAGCGGCGAACCCACCGCCCAAAACCGCTTCTACACGCCCCGCGAGGAAGAAGCCCTTCCCCCACCCCGCGACCGCAACGCTTCTCGCGAATAAGCGGCGCCGGCACACCGTCCTGCATGCCATCGGGACGCCGTGTAATCTGAAGGTGACGCGCCGAACCGCACGCCTAAGATGGGGCGCATTCCTCGCGAGGATCGATACCCATGCTTGCCCCTGGCTGGCGAAATCCGTTCAAGGCGCCGGGTGCGTGGCGCAAAGCGAATCTGCACGCGCACACCACTCATAGCGACGGACGTGTCGACTTGCAGACGCGCGTCAACGAGTACGCCGCTGCCGGCTGGGATGTCCTGGCCATCACCGATCACCACGCCATTACCGATCTGAAGGGCCTCCAGGCGCCGCCGGGCTTCGTGGTCCTGCCGGGCGCGGAACTGCACCCCGGCAACCCTTTTGGGGGCGACCGCTACCACCTCGTCTGCCTGAACGTCGAACAGGCTCGCGATGCCCGGACGGCGGCGCATCCGCAGGAAGTGATCGACGAGGTGACGGGACGCGGGGGGCTGGTCTACTTCGCGCATCCGTACTGGTGTAAACACAAGCTCCGCGACTTCGAACCGCTGAGCGGGTACACGGGCGTCGAGGTTTACAACCACGGCTGCCGCGATGCGGGACGCCCCGACAGCGGCGCACAGTGGGACGACCTCCTGGCGCAGTCCGGCGTCTGCCCGGGCATCGCGACCGACGACTGCCACGGCCCGGGCGGCGCTTCGGATACGTACGGCGGGTGGACCTGGATCCGCACCGAAGAGCGTTCCCGCGAGGCCGCCATCGAAGCGCTGCGCGGCGGGATGAACTACAGTTCCAGCGGGCCGGAGATCCTCGCGCTCGAGATCGAGGACGCGGTGCTGGGCGGCAACGGCAAGCCGCAGGTTGCGACGCACCGCATCACGGTGCGGACTTCCCCCGTGCGCGAAATCTTCTTCGTCTCCGACGTGAGCGGTTCGTGCTGCGAACCCGATCCGGAAGCGGCGCGCGGCGGCGCGACGATCGCCGAAGGTTCGTTCGTCGTACGCCCCGGGTGCCGATACGTGCGGGTCGAAATATTGGACCATGCAGGGCGGAAGGCATGGAGCAATCCCATTCCGTTCGCCTGGTAAACGGCCGCTGGAGCGGCCGGCGGGGCGGGCGGTGTTAGCGAGGAGCTTGAAATGAAGCGGAATTGGGCATGGGTATTGGGCGTGGCGCTGCTGGTAACCGCCGCGGCTCAGGGCGCGGAAGAGCACCCGTACAAGACAGCCAAGGTCGGCGACTGGGTGTCGTACAAGAACACCGTCAGTCTGCCCACCGGCCAGAAGATGGAAAGTCCGATGAAGCAGGTGGTCACGGCCAAGGACGAAACTTCCGTTACTCTGAAGGTCACCACCGAGGCCGCCGGCCAGTCGTACGATTCCGAACAGAAGATCGACCTGACGAAGGAATGGACCGGCGTGCCGGAGATGCCTAACGCCAAGGTCGAGAAGCTCGAAGAAGGCAAGGAAGACGCCAAGGCCGGCGAAAAGTCCTACGCCTGCAACTGGGTGAAGTACAAAATCAGCGCCGAGGTGAACGGCGTCGCGACGGTCAACAACGCCAAGATCTGGACCAGCAAGGACGTTCCGCTGGGCGGTCTGGTCAGAATGGAGATGGCCACCGATATGGACGTCGGCGGCACGAAGATGACTACTCAAATGGTCATGGAACTGACGGGTTCGGGCAAGGCGGAGTAACCGGCTGCGCGTCCGGCACGGGTCACGCCCGTGCCGGACCGCGGGAGGGAAGCGGGACCATGCGTTCGATCCATGTGCTGACGGGGCTGTGCCTTCTGCTGTGCGCCGCGCACCTTGCTGCGGCCGACGGCGCCGCAAGTCCTTACGCCAAGTCCAAGCCGGGCGACTGGATCGAATGGAAGGTCAGCGCCCAGCAAGGTGGAAATCCGGTCGCGTACACGCACCGCGAAACGGTCGTCGCGCGCGGCAACGACGAAGTTACGGTCGAGACGAGCACCGAAGTCGCCGGCCAACCCGTCACGCGCCAGAACGTTTACAAGCTCAAGGAGGCCGCCGGCGCGGCCAAAACGTCCAAGGCCATCCGCCAGGAGAAAATCGGTGAAGGCGCCGAAGACGTGACGGTGGACGGCAAGGTGTACCATTGCCAGTGGGTGCAGTGGAAGATCACCGTCACCGTCGGCGAAAACGAACTCGTCACCACGCAGAAGGTCTGGACCTCGCCCGACGTCCCGATGGGCGGGAAGGTGAAGTCCGAAGTGGAGATGCCCAACGGCGGGACGCAGACGTTCGTCCTCTCCGGCTTCGGTTCCGGTAAATGACGCGCGCGGCGCGCCTGGGCCTCTGGCCGCTGTTCTTCCTGGCCGTCCAGGCTTGGTCTGCCGAAACCGCCGCGCTACCCGAATTCCCTCTCCAACCCGGCCCCTGGATCGAACAGGCGCGCGCGGGGCAATGGATTCGCGCGCGCCTCACGATCCGTCTGGACGCCGAGCGCCGCGTGGAAGCCGTGGTCACGCGCAGCATCGAAGCGGTCGAACGCGACGGCGAAGCGCGTCTGCTGCGCGTCAAATCGCGGATCGAGTTCGCCGGGGTAACCGAGACCTACGAAGAACGACTGCGCGTAATGCCGCCGGAGGCCGATGCGCCCCCGGCCTCGCCTCAGGCCGATGACCTCAAGGTCGCGGGCCAGAAATTGCGCTGTGCGGTGAGCGAATCGAGGCTGGAAAAGTCAGGCCGGAAGGAAAAAGTGAAAACCTGGACGAGCGCGGCGCTGGCCTTCGGGGTCGCGCGGGTGGAGATCGACGGCAAGCCAAGCTACGAAGTGCTGGAGTACGGGCCGCGGCCCTGAAGCCGCATCGTTACTGCCCCGGCGGTTTGGCGAAATTCAGATCGGCGCGTTCCCGGTTTTCCTGCCACCAGCGCTCCCACTCTTCGCGCGTCGTCAGCGTCGTCTGGCCGGTCAGCGTTTTGAGTCCTTCGACGACTTCCGAGCCGACGCGCTGGTTCTCGGCTTCCAGGCCCGCCATCAACGCGGCGCAGGCGGGCTTGCCGCCGTGGCGGACCAGCGCTTCGATGCCGCTGCGCGCGGTGTCGGTATCCTGTTCGCGCTTGAGCGCGTCGGCGAGCGTCGCGAGGGCCGCTTCGTCGCCGCGCCAAGCCAGCGCCTCCAGCGCATCGCGGCGCACTTCGGAATAATCGCAGCGCACGGCCAAATCGAGTCCTGGCTTGATCGAGGCCGGATCGTCGAAGTGCGCCAGCACGTCCACACCCATGCGCCCGAAAATGGGATCGGGCGTGTCGCGCACGGCCTCACCCAGGCTGCGCAGCGCGCCCTCGGTGGCTTTCACGTCCGGCGTGCGCAACGCGGTCAGGAACGTCGAAAGCAGGCGTTGCCGCTCGCGCGCCGCCGCTTCGCGCTGCTGGCGCTTGCGTTCGAAGGCTTCCTTCTGCGCGGCTTCGGTCTGCTGCACCTGCTGCGCCTGTTCGGCCAGCATCTTCTCGTGCTCGTCGTGGGTCATCCAGCGCCCGCCGATCTTGAACATATCCATCTCGTCGCGTGCCACGCGGCTGGCCTGAGGGTGGTTCGGGTCCACGGCCAGCACCTGCCGGATCATCTCGTGGTACTCGTGCGTCCGGCGCAGCAGGTCGTAGGTCTTCACCGCCAGATTGTAGAGCCCTTCGGCGTCGTTGGCCGCCAATTCACGTTTACGCAGCGCAAGCGAAAGGGTCCAGGTCTTGGTGCGCAGCGCGACGAACTGGTCGTGCTGATTGAAATCGTGAATCTTGCTGTTCAGCAGCTTGGAGATGCGATGGCCCAAGTCCTCCAGCGCTCCCGCGTCCGACTTTTGCTTATAGAGATCGAAACGCCGTTCGAAGCGCGGCAGATCGGCCTGCAGGCGCTTGACCTCGACGAGCGCCAATTCCACGTTCTGGTCGCCCGGCTTGGGACGCAGCGTGCCGCAGATCCAGACGTTGTCTCCGCGCTTCAGCGATTCCATGAAGCGCAAGCGCTGGGGGTCTTGGCAGACGATCCGCCCGCGCACGCCCAGCAGTTTGACTTCGGTCTTGATCAGGATGTCGAACTTGCCTTCGAAACAGACGTCCTGGGACTCGAGCATGTTGCGCGTCTGCAGGATGGAGGTGTCCACTTCGTGCCACGGCCGGTTCAGGTAACGGACGTTGTACGTCTTCCCGCCGCCGGGCAGGACAATCTCTTCGCGCGGCAGGTCTTCGACGTTGAACTCGTCCTGCGCCGCCAGACTCGCGGCCAATAAGACGCCCGCCCAGCAACACCAACCGGAGCGTTTCATGCGTCGCCTCCCCCCGCCGCGATCACTTCTTCGGCGGCACGAAACTGCGCGCGACGGCCTCGTAGCGCGCCTTACGCGCCAGCCAGAGGTCCTCGTCCATCAGGATCACGATCTCCGCGTAGCGCTTACCCAGATCCACGATGTATACGACGCTGTGCTTGAGTTTGCCGTCCTCGCCCTTCATTTTAAATTCCAGGCGCGCGGCTTGGGCCGAGGCCAGGCTTCCCAGAACGGGTTCGCCCACCCATTCCAGTCCTTCGTGATTGGCCTTGTACTTCTCGCGCGTGGCGTCCACCGCGGGCGGCGCTTCTTCGAACCAATTGATCCAGACCCGCGACCGCGCCGGCTCTTCACCGGTTTCCTGAGCCCGGAACGGCGCTTCCGGCGCTTCGTCGAGCTTCGTGTCCATCCCCTCCGGCGCGCGCATCTCGAACCCATGGGTTGGACTCTTGAGCGGCTCGCCGAGTTGCACGGTTTTCAGTTCTTCCTGACCAGGGAAACCCTTCGCTTCCGCCGCCACGGCCGAGGCCGGTTCCTTGATCTCCGACTGCAAGACCAGGATTTCCTGCTTCTCGGTCAAGAGCATCAAGTCAGGGCGCTTGTCGCCGTTGAAGTCGGCGATGTCGCACGCCGCCTGCAGCCGCCCGAAGCCCGTGTAGCGCGGACCGGGCTGGAACCCGGAAGCGTCCTGAAAATAGATGCGCGCCGATTCCGGCATCACGACCAGCAGGTCTTCTCGGCCGTCGAGGTTGAAGTCGGCCGTTCGAATGGCCAGCGCCAGATCGCCCAGCATCACGCTTCGCCGCGTGGTGTCGGCCATGAACTGTCCCTGGCGTTCTTCCAGCACCCGCACTTCGCCTTCCTTATCGTTGATCAGCACCAAGAGCCGCGCCTGATCGGGTCCACCGTCCGCGGGGTTAAAGGTCATCCGTGCGACACCGGCCACCAGCGGTTCGCCGGACAATCCCGAAGGCACCGCTAATCCGGGGCCGCCGGACTTCGAGTAGGGCACGAACTGAAGCGGCTTTTCGGCCAGCGGCAGGACCGCCAGGAATCCGGCGCCGGCTTCGACCGACGGCCATGGCAGCACCCAGCCCAACGGTCCGCCGGCGGGCATCGCCACGCGCTTGACCTCGGTAAAGCGCCCGTCGCCCTGATACGAAGCGATGGCCAGCGCGCGGCCCAGACCCAGCAGCACGCCGATCTCCACCTGCTTGTCCCCGTCCAGATCCTGCACGCACAGCGCCACCGGCCCGCGGCCCACGGCGATCCGCGGGCCTTCCACCGGCTGGCTCTGCGCATTTTGCAGGAAAAAGGAAACGTCGCCGCGGAAGAGATTGGCCGCGGCCAGATCCGTGCGCCCGTCCTGGTTCAGGTCCGTGGCCGCCAACGCGGTGATTTGGCCCTGAGTGTTGAAGGGCAGCGGCACCGAAAGCGAGTGGTCCTGCATCTGGAAATAGAACTTCACGCGCCCGACGCCGAAATGCCCGGCCGCCAGCGCGAAGTCGTAGAGCTTGTCGCCGTTGAAGTCCCCGCCCGCCAGCGCCACGCGCTGATCGGTTTCCACTTCCAGCGGTTTGGGATCGGCGGCCTGGAGGCTGAATTGCAGGCTCAGCGTCCATTGCCGCGAAACCTTGAACACCTCTTCGTTGTCGGCGCCGCGCAGCCCGCGGGCGGTGAGTTCGACCGTCAGCGTCACGCCTTCCTTCAGGGTTTCGTAGTTGTCGGGCCGCGGCGTCCAGGCCACCGCGCCGGTCGCCGCATCCACCGTCATTCCTTCCGGGGCTTGCGTCAGCGCGTACTCGACCTTCAATCCCGCCGGCGCCTTGTCCAGCCCTGCCAGGCGCGGTTGGAAGCTCCAGGCCGCGCACGGCAACAGCCGTCCGGCGGCTTCGCCCTCCAGCGCGACCTTCCCGGCGTCGAAGGCATCGGGCGGAGGAGGAGGAGGCGTGGGGTTTTGGTCCGGCGGCGGAGGCGGAGGCGCGACTTCCACGGTCTTGCGCAAGCCCAAGCGCTCGGGCAGCTTCGTGAACGTCCACGCACCGCCCAGCAGCGCCAGAACCAGCACCGCGCCGACGCCCGTCAGCAGCACGCCGCGCGGCCGGCGGCGCGGCTCGGCCACGGCTTCCGGGCTGGGCAGCGGCGGCGCATCCGGGCCGTGCCCATGCGGCAAGCCGCTGGCGTTCATTTCTTCCGCCGGCAGCGCGCCGATCAGCGCCAAGCAGCCTTTGCACGTATTCTTGCTGTCGTGCAGGCGGACTTCTTCTTCGGGGAAGTAGCGCAGGCACAGTTCGCACTGAATTTGTTCGCCGGATTCCTTCAGGAGCGCGGCGGTCTGCCCGGATAGCCATTCGCGCAGGCGTTCGGCGCGCGGTCCTTCGGGCGATACCTCGATGCAGCGCTTGTAGGCTTCCTTGGCTTTATCGCGCCCGCCGGCGCGCTCGTACGCCTGGCCCAGGAAATAGAGCGCCTCGGCGTAATCCGGTTCGGTGACCAGCGAGCCTTCCAACTGCTCGATCGCCTGCTCGTACTGCTTCTGGCGCAGCAGGATGCGGCCCAAAAGCGCACGGCTGCGGTAATGCCCCGGATCGTCGTTCAGCACGCTTACGCAGATGCGGTAGCTGCGGTCGAGGTCACCGTCCTGGAACATGCCCTGCGCTTCGAGGAAGCGCTTGTCGTTCTCGGTCTTGGGGACAAAAAGCGCGCCGCCGGATTCGCCGGGACCGCCTTGCGCTTCGGCGTCGGCATCCCCCGCGCCTTCCTGAGGTTGAATCAGCGTCGCCGGCTGTTCCTGCGCTTCGTCCTGAGCCGGGGGGCTTTCCTGTACCGGCGCTTGCGCCCCGTTGCCCCGCACCTGCTCCACCCATTGCCGCATCCGTGCCGCGTCGAGCGCGTCGGGCATGCGCGCCAGGAACTGGTCGTACGCATCGGCCGCCTCGGACTCGCGCCCGGTCGCGCGCAGCGCGAAGCCCAGCACGTAGTACGCCGCCGGATCCTCCGGATCGATACTCAGCGCTTCCTGCAACCGCCCGATGCCTTCGTCGTACTGCTCCAGCCGCACGAGAACCTTGCCCAAACCGGTCAGCGCCTCGGCGTTGGCCGGATCGCTTTGCAGCACCTGGTTCAAACGTTCGGTCGCGCCGTCCATGTCGCCGGCGGCGAAGCAATCCAGCGCCGCTTCGATCCATTCCTCGGCCTGCCCGCCTTGCGGCGCGGGCGGAGCGGCTTGCGGCGCCGGTTGTACGGCCGGTGCGGCCTGAACCGGCGCGGCGGCGGGCGCC
This sequence comes from Planctomycetota bacterium, assembly GCA_015075375.1. Lineage (GTDB taxonomy): Bacteria > Planctomycetota > SZUA-567 > H5-PLA8 > H5-PLA8 > H5-PLA8. The sequence goes on from JABTUM010000001.1 coordinate 235,234, forward strand.
TGGACGGCTTGGGCCGCAACCCGCGAGAGCGGCCGGACCGGCGTGGCGCGCTGCGACGGCGCTTGAGGTGCGGCGGCGGCCGGAGCCGCCGCGGGCGCGTCGGCGTACTCCCCGGTTGGCGTCAACGGAGCCAGCGTCTGCTGAGGCGCGGCCGACGCTTCCCAGGCGGCCATCTTCTTGATCTTGCGCGGTTCTTCCGCGGCGGGAGCCGGCGCGGGCGCCGGTTCGGGTTCGGGGGCCGGTTCGGGCGGAGCTTCCGGCGCCGCTTCCGCTTGGGCCGCCGCACGCTCTTCGGGGAACTGGAACGGCGGCAGTTCCTGAAGCCCTTGAGCTTCCATAACCTGCAGGATCCACTGCTTGATCCGTTCGCCCTCTTCCAACTCCGGCTCAAGCGCCAGGAACTGAGCGTACGCCGTAGCGGCTTCCAGATCGCGCCCGACGCGGCGCAGCGCAAAACCCAGGTTGCTGAACGATTCGCCGCTCTCGGGCTGCAGCCGGATCGAATAGTACAGGTACTCGAGCGCCTGTTCGTACTGCTCCAAGTCGATCAGGATCATGCCGACGTTGTTATAAGCGAGCGCGAAATCGGGATCGGCGGCAATGGCCTGCTGGTAGCAGTTCAGCGCCTCTTCCAACTGCTCGCGGTCGTAATGATCGAGCCCCTGCTGCAGCAACCGCTCGGCTTCCGCCCGGTTACCGACGGCTCCGGCTGGGGGCGAGGCCTCATCTGCCATGCGTCAATCAGCTCTCGAGGGGGTCCAAGAAGCACCGGCGACCGAGCGGTTCGCCCGGAACGCCCGATCCTTCGATTTCTGTTAACCTCTTATAGCACCGTAGGATGAGAATGGCTCACCCCTTGGACATTGTGCATTTTGCACGCGGTTGGTCAAGCAAAAAGGAACAAAGCGCATATCTGCGCGAACTCTACGCCTGCCCCTCTATAACGGCTTCCTCTATCAGCAAGTTTGGGATTCCATCCTCAATCTTATACACACGCCGGCATTGCTTGCAGCGCAGCGCTTCGGGTTTCTGTTCGGTCCCCAAAAGCTCCATCTCGCCCTTGCGGACGCCTTCCGGCGCGCGCTCCGGGAGGCTCACGCAATGGGGGCAAGCCAGAATGTCGAGCAGGTCCTTGTCGAGCATCGCTTGTCTCCACACGGTCAGGTTCGCGACTGGGTCTTGAAACTCTCGTGGCGCGCCAGGCATTCGGCGCAAATGATGCCGCCCTGGACGCCCATCTGCCCCTTCGCGCCGCTCATTTTTTTCATGCACAGATCGCACTGCACGTCGCCGGCGATGGGCTCGTTCTTCCCGATCCGCGCCATGGCATCGTAGCAGGTGTAGCAGAGCAAGGCCATGCCCGCGCCTTTAATCGCGGCCTTGTCCTTGCCGCAGAAGTAACAGGTCTGCTTGGCCCAAAGCGACCGGCGGCGCTTGAATTCGGCTTCGGGGAAGACCTCGCGCTCGTACGCCATCTGCGCGAGCAACCGGACGCACTCTTTGCAAATCAGCCCGGTTTTCGTACGCACCACCGGAGGCCGGCGTTCGCCTTCGCGGCTGCAACTGGAACAGCGCCCCGGGATCGCCGTCGTGAAACCGCCCCCGCCGCCCGCGCCGAAGGTGCCCGAGAGGCGGATGCAGCAGGCCGAGCAGATGAACTGGTCGCCGGGCAGCGCGATGAGTTGCTTGACGCGAATCTCGCTTTGCCCGCACGAACAGCAGAGCCGGTCGGCCGATTTTTCGGCCGGCACGGACGCTTGTCCGCCGCGCTTGGGCATGAATCGTTTGAGCCAGTCGAAGGCCAAGTCCGCAGCACCCCGTTAAGCGTCCGTCCACCCGCACCGATCATAACCCATCCGCGGCGCGCACCAACGACAAGCGCGCAACCGCCGGGCGGCCTCAGTGCCAGTCGTCCAGCTCCGCCACGCTCGACACGACCCGGTCGGGCCGCACCGCCGCGCCGGCGGGCGGACCTTTTCCATGCCGGTCGATCCAGACGCCCCGCGCCCCCAACGCCTGCGCGCCGCCGATATCGAACTCCAGGTTGTCGCCTACCATCCAGGTCTGCCGCGCTTCGACGCCCAGGACCTCCAGCGCGTGCGCAAAGACCTCGCGGTCGGGCTTCCCGCGCCCGAACTCCCCTTCGATCACGATCACGCGGAAGTGGCGTTCGAGGTCGAAGCGGCGCAGCTTCTCGCGCTGCTGCGCCGCGTCGCCGTTGGTGATCATCCCCAGCGGCACCCCGCGCGCGGCGAGCGCTTCCAGGAGATTGAACGCGCCGGGAAGCGGCCGGACGACTTCCCAGCGCGCCTCGGTGAAGCGCCGCGCCATCTCCGCGCCCAGCGCTTCGGCGCGTGCGGCCGGCACCCGCTGACGGCACAGCGCTTCGACGTAGATTTTGCGCCAGGCGCCGGGCATGTCGGTCCGTTCGCGGCGGTGCCGGATGGGATCGCCCCAGAACCATTGCCGCACGGCATCCAGTTCGGCCACCAGCGCCGGTACGTCCAGGCTCAGAGGGGCGGCGACTTCAGCCAGGGACCGCGCGTAAACGGCATCCGCGCCTTCGGAATAATTCAGCAGCGTGTCGTCGAGATCGAAGAGAACGGCGTCCACGGAGGCCCCCTGCGCGACGGGCGGCTAAACGGCGTTAAGCTTTGACCTTCTTGCGCGGGCGGGCGGACTTGTCGGGGTAGCGGGCCAGCGTGTACAGGTGCGAGTACAACTCGTACATCGTTTCCGCATCGAGCCCTTTTTGAAGTTCCCGCGCCATCTGCAATACGGTGGTCTTTTTCTTGACCAGCCCGTGCTCCAGCGCGACCTCGTGAATCGCATCGGCCGCCGGGAAGGAAAGGTATCCGAACCCCGTCAGCAGCAGCGCCGCCAGTTCCTCGCGGTCAAAGACCTCGAGGTTAGACAGGAACTGCTTGCGGTCGTTGGGCTTCAGGTTGGCCAGATAATCGAGGTTCATGTTCCGCTGGCGCAGGAAGAAAACCTCGAGGAAGCGCTGCAGGAGCTGGATGCGCGCCACCGCACGGTGGTCGCGGCCCAACAAGCGGCCGGCGACTTCCGCATCCGCCACGCGGACTTCGTTCCAGTCGACGTAAAAGTTCATCAATTTGCGGGCGGCGTCGTACCCTTCCAAGGGGGGGCCGTGTAGACCCAGCACCGCACCGGCTACAATTTCGGAATTTTTGGTCGCAACCTGCAGCGCCGCTTCGGGATCGGCCGAGGCCGGCGGGGGCATGAACTCCACCCGCTGAACCTTACCCAAGCGCCGACTGTACAAGCGTAAGAACGACTGGACTTTAGCACGCGTGCTGGACATGAAGTGGGCTGCCCGGACCTGGAGTCTCGTTCTTGCCTTCAAACGCCTGCATCACACCCGGACCGCGCACCGTATGGGAACGCCCCGGAAACACCCAAATCCTTGCACACTAATATGTTACGCTTCAGATATGCAAACTAAGGCTAAGCAGTATAGATGCCCCGGTTTGACCTGTCAAGCGCACCAAGCCGCAGCAGGCCTTAATGAACGCACGAATTTCGAGCCTCTGGAGGACTATTCCTAATTAGGCTCATCGCTCTAAGAGTAGGAGGTTTGCATACGCCACTAGTGTTGAACGATCGATGGGAGTCCGAATCCAATGCGTGCTTGGGCTGCGACCTTGCTGAGTTTGGCCTTGTGGTGCCAGGCTTGTCCCGCCGGCGCGGAAGAGACGTTGACCATTCAGGCCGCGCCGCAGGAGTCGCCGGCCGATCGGACCGCACATACCCCGCCCAACCTCGAAGCGAACCTCAAAGCCGCCGCGGAGGCCAAGACCCCCGCCGAGCGAACGGCCGCCCTTCAGAACCTGGAGTCGATTTCCACCAAACCGGTGCCCGTCGCCATCAGCGAAGCTTTGTTCAAGCGCATCCTGTTCGATACCGACGAAGGCGTGCGCAAAACCGCGGCGCGCGCCATGGACACGCTCGACGACACCCGGGCGATGCAGTTCCTCTATAAGGCCGTGATCCACCCGGCGGTGAAGGCCGAGCACCGGCTTCGCGCGGCCGAAGGCATCCGCTGGCTCGACCGCCCCGAGGTGATCGAAGCGCTGGTGCAAATCGTCAGCTACGAGCTGCGCGTGGGCACGGCCACCGAAGTTCAACCGCCTCAGACCTTGTTCATTTCCAACGGGCTCGACGTGAACAACCCGCTGGGCAACATCAACCTGCCCATCGAGCTGCCCAACCTGGAATTGCGCAGCATCCAAACCTCTGTGGCGGTGCTTGCCTTCGCGGGCTTACGCACCATCAGCCAGCGCGACCTGGGCGCGGAACCGGCGGCTTGGCAGCGCTGGTTCGACGATTTTAAGCACATACGCAATGTGCGCCGAGCCGAAGCCGCCAAGCGCTAGATTTTCGGGCTTCCGCGCGAGCCGTTTCGCCCAACTTACGGATGTAATCCCCCCGCCTCGTGCTACACTCGCTTGGGATAGATTCGGTTTTCATCAGTCACTCGCCGCGGGGGATGGCCCCACGTCATGGCCAGGCGTACCAAGGCCACGCAGGACGGCTTGGCGTCCTTGTGGACGCGCTTTGAACTTCCGGATCTTCCGGAAGAGGCCCTCTTTCGTCCCGGCGGAAACGCCCTGCTTGGACAGGATCGCCAGAACGGCGCATCCGTCCGCATTCTGACCGGTTCCACGCTGCTCCCGTCCGCCAGTGCGCGCGCGCTTTTCGAAGCGGCGTTGTGGTCGCGCGCCCGCCATAGCGGATTGCCCGAACTGAGCTTCGCCGGGGCCGACACGCGCGGATGGGCCGTCGTCATCACGCACCGTGAAGGCCCCACGCTCGAAGACCATTACGGACTCCTGGCCGGACATGCCGCCGAAGCCGAAGCGCTGCAGCACTGGGCCGAGATGTGCCACTTGGTCGCCGCGGTACACCAAGCCGGTTTCTTGCTACTCAGCGCCGGGTTGGGCGAATTCGTGCTGGAGGCCAAGCTGCGCCGCATCTGCCTGGCCCAATGCGCCTGGCCGCTCCCGCTCGAAAGCAGCCACGCACGCGAGGATCTGCGCGGCCTCGCGATGCTCGGCCACCTGGATTACCTCGCCCCCGAGCAGGCGCCGCCCAACGGCCTCGATCCGCTGCTGCTCACGCCCGCCACCGACGTCTTCGCGCTCGGCGCGGGCCTGTACCGCATGCTCTCGGGGCTGGCCATTCATCCCGGCGCCGCGAAGCCAGGCGTCTCCATGAAAGAGGCGCTGGAGCAGGTGCGTTCCGGCCGCATTCCCGAACTGGAGTCGATCCGCAAAGACCTCAGCCCCGGCACGCTCGAACTGGTTGCGCGCTGCCTGGAACGCGATCCGCGCAAGCGCTTCCCTCATGCGGGCGACCTGACGCGCGCCGTCATCGCGCAGTTGAAGCGCATGCGCGCCGCCGTCCCCGACCTTCCCGGCTTGCCCGGCGGGAATGGGAAGCCGCGCACCGACTTCCCCAAGCACGCGGTCCTCGACGAACGCCTGCAAGGGCACTTGGACGGCCTGCTGGAATGGCTGAGCGCCACATATGGTTTGATGTTGAAAGCGGAAGATCGTGCCCCTGCGCCGGCGAGCCAGAGCGCTTCGGATCCGCGGGACTCCGCGAAGGGTCTCTCCGTCGTTTCGCCCGCGGCCGATAGCCATGCCGAACTGGACGACTTGGCCGCCGCCGAACTGGACCGCGAGACGTACCGCGCGGCGCAGGGCTCGAGCCTCGACGATTTGACTCGCTACCACCAGTTGCTCAAGGAGTCCAAGGAACGCGCCGAAAAGAAGGCGCAGCAGTCGCTCACGCAGCGCCTGGTGGGTTGGATCAGCGGGAAGGAAGAAGCGGAAAAGAAAGCGCGCGAGGAAGCCGAGGCGCGCGAGAACGCCGAACACGCGAGGCGCAAGCAAGAGTTGCTCCAGCGCCGCGCCGAGGCGCAGGCCGAACTGGCCGGATTGGAGCAAGGCCAGCGCACAACCTCGGAGGAACTCGAACGCGCGCGCGTGGCCAAGGAAGCCGCGGAGGCCGAATCGCGCCGGGCGCTGGAACGCCTGGAGGCCGCGAAAGTCGAGCGCGAAGCCAAACGCAAGGAAGCGGAGGAAGCGCGCGCCCGCGAAGAAGAAGAGCGCCGCCGCCTGGAAGCCGAAGACCGCCGCCGCCGCCTCGAAACCGCCCAGGCGGAGACGCTGCGCTTACAACAGGAAGAGGCCGCGCGCCAGCAGCAGGAGGCCGAAGCGCGGGCGGCCCACGAGAAGCGCGAACGCGAAGCCGCCGAAGCGCGCACCGCCGAAGCCGCGAAACGAGCGGAAGAAGAACAGCGCGCGGTTCAAGCGCGCGAAGCCGCCGCCCGCGAAGCGCGCGAACGCGCGGTCCGCGAACGCGAAGCGCAGGAAGCCCGCCTGCGCAAGCTGCGCGAAGAAGCCGAGCGCGTCCAGGCCGAGAACCAGGCGCGCGAAGCCGCCGCCGAAGCCCAGCGCCAGGCGCGTGAAGCGGCAGAATCGGTCAAACGCGAGGCCGAACGCGAACGCCAGGCCGCCGTATTGGCCGAACTGCGCAAAGAACTCGAACAGCTCACCGGGCAGCGCCAGCAGGCCGAAGCGCGCGCGAACGAACGCGCGGCCACGCTGGAGGAACTCAAGGCGCAGCAGGAGCGCGTCGAAGCGGCCTTGCTGGAAGCGCGCGCGCAGCAGGCAGAACGCGAACGCGCCGCCGAAGAAGCGCGGCGGCGCGAGGAAGACGCCCGGCGCAAGCGCAGCGAACTGGAAGATTTGGAGCGCGACGAGCGCGCACTGCGCGAACGCATCGAACGCGAGAAAGCCGTTCTGGCCGAAGCTCAGCGCCGGAAAGAGGCGTTCGAAGCGCGGGAACAAGAAGAATTGGAAGCCCGCGCACGATTGGAGCACCGCCGCGCCGCCCTGGAATTGGAAGCCACCCGCGAACGCGAAGCCGCCGCTCAAAAAGCGCTCCAGGCCGCGAACGCGCGCAAGCAGGCGCTGGAAGCCGAAGCACGCAAGCACGAGCAAGAGGAGCGGCGCCTCCGCGCCGAGCGCGAGGCCCGCCTCAAAGCCGCGCTGGACAAAATCGCCGCACAAGCCGCCGAACAAGAGCGCCAGGCCGCAGCCGAGCGCCAAGCCTGGGAACAGCGCCAGGCCGCCGAGCGCCAAGCCTTGCGCGAACGCATCGCCAAGCGCGTCAGCCAGGAATGCCAGGCCCGCTTCGAGGCCGAGCAGCACGCCTACTCCGGCTCGCACGAGCCGCGCTGGGCGCGCGTGGAAGCGGCGCTCGACGCCCTGCCCAAGCGCGCCGAACGGTTGATCGGACAGTTGCACGCTTCGCGCGAAACGTACGCGCGCGCCGAGAGCGAAGCCTTCTGGATGCAGGAACGCGGCGCCCTGGAACGCGCCGCGCAGGAACGAGCCGACCACGAACGGATCATTCGGGAAGCACGGGAACGCAGGCAACGCGAGGAGTTGGAACTCATGTCCAAGCAGGATAAAGAGCGCGAAGAGCGCCAGAAGCAGACCGACGAGCGCGTCGAGAAGCAGCGCCTGGAGCGCGAGCAGAGCGACCAGGCCAAGCGCGAGCAGTTCGAGCGCGAAAAGGCGGAGAAGGAGAAGTCCGAAAGGTCGAAATCCGAAAAGGATAAGACCGATCGCGACGCCGCCGAACGCGACGAACGCCAGAAGCGCGAGAAGTCCGAGAGCGAGGCGCTGGAGCGCGAGGAACTGGTCCGCAAGCTCCGCGACGAACTGGCCCAGACACGCCAGCAGCTCGAACAGCGCACCGCCGACCTCGAGGCCGGCCTGGCCAAAGAACGCGAGGCCAAGGTCGCGGCGCTGAAAGAACGCAACGAGCTGGCCGAGGCCCGCGGTGCGCTGGAAGTCAAAGCAGCCGAGCTCTCCAAAAAGCTCGCCGGCGAAAGCGAGGGCAAGGAGGCGGCGCTTAAGAAGCGCGATGAGCTGTCCGAGGCCCGGCGCGAGTTGGAAGCGAAGATCGTCGAACTCGAAACCCGGTTGGGCGCCGAAAAGGAACGCCTCGAAGGGCTGCTCGTCGAGTACGCCGAAAAAGAAAAGCGCCTCCTCGACAAACAGGAAGAGCGCGAGTTGGAGCTGCAAATGCAGCTCGAGAAGCAGGAACTCGAATGGAAAGCGCGCGAGGAGAAGGAGCGCAAGTTCCGCGACGAGCGCGAGCACAAGGCGCGCGAGGAATGGGAGCGCAAGCTGCGCGAGGAACGCGCCGCCGCCGAGAAGGAACGCCGCGGCTACGAGGAGCAGGACGGCAAGCTCCGCGAAGAGCTGGCCGGGCTGCGCCGCGAAAGCGAAGTCCGAGAAGCGGAATTGAAGGTGCGCTTATCGACCGAGCGCGAGGCCAAGGAAGAAGCCCTCACCGAAAAGAGCCTGCTCGCCGAAGCCAAGGCCGAACTCGACGCGCGCGTCGCCGAACTCGAGAAACGCCTGGCTTCAGAAACCGATCTGAAGGACACCGCGCTCAAGAAGCGCAACGAACTGGCCGAAGCGCGCCGCGAACTGGAAGCGCGCGTCGCCGAATTGGACGGCATTCTTTCGCTGGAGCGCGACGCAAAAGAAACGGCGGTCCGGCGCGTGGCGGAACTGGCCGAAGCCAAGAAGGAGTTGGAAGGCAAAGCCAACGACCTGGAACAGATGCTCAGCTTGGAGAAATCCGCCAAGGAAACGGCGCTCAAACGCGGCAACGAACTCTCCGAGGCGCGCAGCGAACTGGAAGCGCGCGTCGCGGACCTCGATTCGAGGTTCGGCGCCGAGCGCGAGGCCAAGCAGGCCCTGCAAAAAGATTTCGACGCGCTGGCCATCGCCAAGCGCGAACTGGATGCCAAAGCCGCCGAAACCAAGAGCTTGCTCGCCAGCGAGAAGCAGGCGCACCGCTTGGCCGCCGACGAACGCGAGAAGCAAGCCGGGCTGATCCGCGAGTTGCAGGGCCGCGGCGCAACGCTCGAAGCGGCGCTCAAAGCCGAACGGGAGGCGAAGGAGCGCGCGCTGCAGGAGCGCGATCAGGCCGTCGCACGGCACGAAGACGCCGCCGTCTACGGCCGGAAGGTGCGCGGCGAGTTCGAACGCTACAAGCAGGCGGCCTCGCACGGTATCGAGAGCCTGACGCAACAGTACCACCGCGCCATGTCGGACCTCGCCACCGAGAACACGAACCTCACGCAGCAGTTCAAGAACGCCTGCGTGCAGCTCGATGAATTCAAAAAGCGTTACGACACGCTCACTCAGGCCGGCAGCCACATCCAGAGCCAGATCGATTCGTTCTCGAAGGAACTGGGCGCGCGGCTCTCGCGCGTGCTCCAGGAATCCGACGGCAAGGACCTGCCGCCCGAGCCACCGCCACCCGATAAACCTAAACCGCAGCAGGCCGGTGCGCCGAAGCCGGCCATGGTGAGCTCGGACCCTAAGCAAGCGGCGGCGCCGGAAGCGCCCAAGGTTCCGCCGCAGCCGGTCGTCGCCCCGGGCGCTCAGGCTCCTGCCGTTCTGTCCGCTCCGTCCGCTCCGGCGCAACCCGCGCCGCAGCCGGCTCCCGCGCCGGTGAAGGCCGAAGCGCCTGCGCAGCCGAAAGCCGAAACGCCGTCCAAGCCCGCGGCTCCGGCGCCCAAACCCCCGTCCCCCGCCCCGCCGCCCGCGGCGCAGGCGCCCGCACCGCCACCGCAGCCCAAGCAAGCGGCGGCCTCGGCGGCTGCGCCCAGCGCGGCGCCGGCCGGACCGGCCAAACCGGGAACGCAAGGGTATATCAAGCACGAGACGGTGATTACCGAGGCGGTGCCGAAGAAGCCTTCGGACCGCCAGCCCGTTCAGCCCGCCGCGCCGGCCGCCAGCAAGCAGCCGCCGCCGGACGACAGGAACAAGGGTGGCGGGAACTTGTTCTCGCGCATCTTCAAGAAATAGAGTTCAAGCGAACGAGCGGTCAGGACCGTGAACCGGCGCGCTTCGAGCGCGCCGGTTTCGTTTTAGGCGCGGGCACATCCTTCAAGCCCAGTTCCCGCGCAAGCTGGCGCAAAAACATCTCCGCATCCGTCACGAGCCCCAGCGCCTGGAACGTTCCGCGGTCCGCCAGCTTCGTCACCACCGCCGGGTTGATATCCACGCAGACCGTGAAGACGTCGGCGGGCAGCATGTTCCCGACGGCGATGGATGTCAGCATCGTGCCGATCATGATGCACAGGCCCACGCCCGGCAGCTTCGCGCGCATGGCGTCCTGGGCTTCGTGCATCTCGGTGATCACGTCCGGCAGCGGGCCGTCGTCGCGAATGCTTCCCACCAGCACGAACGGAACCCTGCGGCGCACGCAAGCGTGCATCACGCCGCCCTTGATCAGCTTCGCGCGCACCGCTGCGGCAATAGAGCCGGCGCGGCGCACGCGATTGATCGCGCGCAGGTGATGCTCATGTCCGTGCTCCACCGGCTTGCCCGACGTCAGGCTGACGCCGAGGCTGGTCCCGAACATGCTCGCTTCGATGTCGTGCGCGGCCAGCGCGTTCCCGGCGAAGAGCACGTCCACGCATCCGGCGTTCAGCAACGCTTCGAGGTGCGGGCCCGCTCCGGTGTGCACGATCGCCGGCCCGCCCACCAGCAGCACTTTGCGCCCCGCACGCTGCGTCTCGCGTATCTTCTCGGCGATGCGGCGGATCAGCAGCAGCTTCGGCTTCTCGCTCGAGACCGCGCTGCCCATGAACTCGAACGCCTGGCGGTCGGCTTGGCGGTCGATGGGCTCGACGCGGATCCCGGCATGCCCCACGACGACCTGGTCGCCTTTGCGGATGCGGTGCATGCGCAGGCAGCGCGCCGTGCCGCGCGCGCGGTCGAGCACGATGCCGCAATCCATCTCCGCGTTCGCCACGCGCATCCAGCGCCCGCGGTGATAAATCTCCGTGCGCAGGTTCGTCGTCGCATAAAAGTCGTCGGGAAAAACGCCGGCCTTCGGCGCGGGCCGCATCTGCACTTCGGGCCGCCCGGCCATCGTCGCGCCCGAGCGCGTGACTTGTTCGAGGATCTCGTTCAGCGTGCGCGCATCCGGAGCTTCCACGCGCACCCGCGCGGTGCTGGCATCGCGCGGCGAGTACCCGACCCGGATCTCCTCGATCCGGTAGTCGCCGCCGAACGCAATAATCAGATCGAGTACTTTAGGCAGAACGAGATTGTCGAGCAGGTGGCCGCTAAGTTCGATGGTTTCCGTGCGCATGTCCGGGCTGTCCGTTCGATTTCCGGGGCGGACGCGTCACTTCTTCTCCGGCGTGCGGCCGTTGTCGCTCGAAAGCCGGCCCGGTTCGGGAATCGGCTCGGGCGGCAGGGCCGTCGGACGCGACTGCTCGCCGTACGTCGTCTTGTTCAAATGCAGCGCCACGCGCTCCAACAGGCGGTCTTCGAAATCGCGGTGCCGCGTGTACAGCGCCTCCCGCGTCTGAAGCTTCGCTTCGACCACCGGCTGCCCTTGATCCTTGCCGGGCTTGGAGATCACGTCGACGCGGAACTTCGAATAGGTCGAGTACGCGCCTTCCAGCCGCGTGCGGCGCTCGTCGCCGTCCAGCTTATCCTCGGTCTTGGTCACCTGATCGGCTTTGACGTGCCCTTCCTCGCCCAGCGCGGTGATCACCGCCTGCACGACCTCGTCGTGTCCGGCCTGGGCGTACGGCCGGTCGGTCGAGCATCCCGCCAGCATCGCCAGCGCCACCATCGAAAGACACAGCCCACGCATGAGCGCGATCTCCTGCAGCAAAGTTTTCGGCACCAAAGCTGGAAATCAGGCTAGCGTCGCGGCGTGGGGATGCCAGTGCGGATCGATTCGGATTACTCGTTCTCGACGGCGATTTCGCGGTCGCGGTGTTCTTGGCCGTCGAAGGAATACAAGCGGCCCTTGCCGCCCACCATCGTCTCCAGGTGCACGGGACGGCCCCAGATCGCGCATACGTTGCGCAGCGTGTCGCGCCCGTGGTCGATCCGCAGTTCGACCCCGTCGAAGCGGTGCTTGAGGTACAGTTCGCCGCGGTTCCCGTAATTCCCGTCCACCACGTAGATGAACGGATGCCCGCCATTGGTGAGGCTGACCAGCAACTGGCCCTTAATCTCGTCGAAGTCGCGGCTGGCGATCTCGTACATGCCGGTCTTCTTGTTGTAGTTGTAGCGGTACAGCTTGTGGCGCTCGCAGAATTCCGGCGTCAGGTACGTATCGATGAACGTGACGTCGTTGTGGAAGCGCCGGACCTCGAAAATCTTCTCGCGCCCCTTCATGTCGCCCGTGTCCCACGTGCGGCGGCGTTCGAAATCCTCGCACGACTCCCATTCCGGTCCGTGCTGCCCTTTGTTCCAGCGTTCTTCGATGTCGCGGAACAGCTCCACGCCCACTTTGTACGGATTCATCTGCCCCGGCGCCTGCGCCACCGCGCCGCTGTGGTGATCGCAGAAGTCCACGATCTCCTGGTCCGTGGCGAGCCGCTCGGTCATCATCTTCGAGTGCCAGTACGTAGCCCAGCCCTCGTTCATGATCTTCGTCATCCACTGCGGCGCGAAGTAATACGCCTCTTCGCGGACGATGGCCAGAATGTCGCGCTGCCAGGGCTCCAGTTGCGCGTACTCCAGCAGGAAGAGCAGCAGATCGCGCTCGGGCTCGGGCGGAAAACGCTTCTGCTTGGCCCGCTCGGTTTCCAACTCCTGGCGCTTGCGGTCCAGGAACTCCTGCGGGTTGATGAAGCGGTCCATGTAGTCCTTGGACTTGATGCGCCGGACTTCCAGCGGTTCTTCTTCCGCCTGCTCCAGCAACCGCGTCTTGCCCCGGCCATCGAAGCGCCGCCGGATGCCCGTCGAATGGATATCGATCAGGTTCTCGATCGAGAGGCAGCAGTCGAGAAAGTCTTCGACGATCTCGTGCCCGTGCCGTTCGGCATGCGCGCGCACACGCGCCCCGTGGTTGGCCATGTCGTCGATGGCTTTGCGGCTGGTGTGCGCGAAGAAAAAGTTATTCTTGAAGAAATCGCTGTGCGCGTAGACGTGCGCCATCACCAGCTTCTGGTCCACGAGCGGATTCGAGATCATCAGATAGGCGTAGCAAGGATCGTTGTTGATCACCATCTCGTAGATCTTGCTGAGACCCCACGTGTACGACTTGCTGATCTTTTCGTAGTCCATCCCGAAGCGCCAATGCGGATAGCGCGTGGGAAACCCGCCCAGCGAAGCGATCTGGTTGATCTGGTCGTACGTGCACAGTTCGAAGACAACGTCGAAGAAATCGAGCCCGCAGTCCATCGCGTGGGACTTGATCTCTTCCTTCAGGTCGTCGAGTTCGCCGGTGAGGTTCATGGAATCCTGTCGACTCTATCTTTCGCCTCGATGATCCGGGGCGCTTCGCCCCGCCAGCCGGGCGTAACCCTACTTGCCCTTCCCCAGAAAAATCTTGATCGCGTCGTAAATCTCGTCCTTGCTTTTAATGTCCGCCGTCACCAGGTTCTCCATCTGCAGCGCGTCGTCGAGCTTGCGTTTGAACTCCCCCGATCCGTACAGGCTGCGCACTTGCCCGTAGCAGAACAGGTTCAGCTTCGGCAGCATTTCGTCGCTGAGGATCTTGAAGCACTGCTCGTTGTCGCTCAGCAGGTTGTCGCCGTCGCTGAAATGGAACGCGTAGATGTTCCAGTTCCCCGCGGGGAACTGATCGTCGATGATGTCGGTGCACAGGCGGTATGCGCTGCTGATCGCCGTGCCGCCCGATTCGCGCGTGCGGTAAAACGTTTCCTGGTCCACCTCGCGCGCCGCGGCGTCGTGCGTGATGTAGCGGCTCTCCAGCCGTTTGTACTGGCTGCGCAGCCACGTATCGATCCAGAAGGCCGTCGTGCGAACCAGTTCCTTCTGTTCGTCGCCCATGCTGCCCGAGACGTCCATCATGTAAAAGATCACCGCGTTGGACTCGGGGACATGCGTGATCTGCCAACTCTTGAAGCGCTTGTCTTCCTTCACCGGGATGATGCGCGGATCGTCCGGGTTGTACAGCCCCATCGAAATCTGGCGCCGCAGCGCGCGGACGTAGGTGCGCTTGAAATGCCGCAGGCTCTCGGGGCCCTGCCGGCTGATCGTCTTGTAGCGTTCCTTCTGGGTGACGATCGTCTTCTGGCCCTTCGGCGCGATGTTGGGCAGTTCCAGCTCTTCGCCCAGAATCTTCGCCAGTTCGTCCAGCGTCAGTTCGACTTCCAGCGCGTGCTCGCCGGGCTGATCGCCCGCCTCGCCCTGGCCTTCGCCTTCCTGCGGCTGGCCGCCCACCGGATCGCCCACTTCGCCTTCGCCCGAACCGACGCCGCCCATATTCCGGCCGAAGCGAAAACGCGGCAGTTCGATCTGGGGCACCGGAATGCTGACCAGATCCTTGCCTTTCTTGCCCATCATCTCGCTGTTGGTGATGTACTTGCGCAGATCCTTCTTGATCCGGCCGCGCACGATCTGGCGGAAGCGCGAATGATCGCGCTCGATCTTGCTCACGCCCTGCTTGAGAATCTGGTCCTGATCGCTCATCTCGGTTGATTCCAGGGAGCCTCAGGCTCCCTCCTTGAAGTCAAACGCGCTCCTGTCGCCCTTACCGCCGAGGCCGCATCAACACGGCTTTGCGAGCCGAAATCCGGACCGGCGCGGGCGCCGGCAGGATCGACCAGTGGAAGTACACGCCCACCACCGCAGAAATCAGCGCGCAGATCGCCGCCAAGCCCAGCCACTCGCTGTCCGCGGCGCCCTTTTGCATGCACAGTGATATAGCCAGCCCCGCCGCGAAAATCGGCAGGATAAAGAACGGCATCGTCAGCCCTGCCGCGATGATCCGCAGCCGCAGGATCGACTGCCGTACGTACACGCCCTGCAGCGAACGCTGCAGCAGTTCCGGAATCTTCGCGATCCCGCTCTCGCTGGCGGTCTGCTGCGCCTTTGCCACCAACCCCTGGCTCGCGATATGCCACGTGCGCAGCAGCTCGATCAGGCGCTGCCGGATCGTGCGCAGCGCCATGCACCACGTCGCCACGATCGCGATCAGCACCAGTTGCCGCGCCTGGTGTTCCCAGGGCAGCCCCTCGCTGAGCTTCGCGATGCCGATGAAAGCCCACGTCAAAAGCGCCTGCAGCGCGGTCGTCAACAGCCAGCCCGCCGAACCGCCGCGCTGCGTGATGGCCCAGAGCTTCGCGAAGAAGCCGGGCTCTTGCGTCTGCTTCCTGGGACCGTCGGCCATGGTCTGCCCTTTCGGCCTGCCGAGCGGCTCCGCGCCGCCCGCCCCCGCCGCGCAAGCGCCGTCCTCAGTTCCGGCTCTTGTCCTTCTTCGTATCGCCCCGCGCGAAGATGCTCGCCACGAAGTTCAACACGTCCGTCGCCGATTCCTCGTCGTAGCCCATGTTGCGGATCAGTCGGCTCTTGATCACGTCGATCTTTTCCTGCGTCTCGCGATCCACCACGCTGGAGACCAGCGTGCTGAGCTTGATCGAGTCCTTCTGGTCCTCGAAGAGCTTCATCTCCAGCGCCCGGCGCAACCGGTCGTTCATGCGGTAGTCGAACTGCCGGCCTTCGATCGCCAGCGCACCGATGTAGTTCATCAACTCGCGCCGGAAGTCGTCCTTCCGCGATTCGGGAATCTCGATCTTCTCTTCGATGCTGCGCATCAGGCGTTCGTCCGGCTCCTCGGCCTGCCCGGTGTACTTGTTGCGCACCTTTTCCTTCTGCGTGTACGCCTTGACGCTGTCGATGTAGTTCTGGCACAGCTTCGTAATCGCTTCCTCGTCGGCGCTGATGGCGCGCTGGACGTCGTTCTTCGCCAGTTCCTCGTACTCCTCGCGCACCACCGCCAGCATTTCCTTGTAGCGCTTGCGGTGATCCTCGTTGGCGATCAGGGAGTGATGCTCGAGCCCCTCTTCCAGTTCGTTCAGCACCATGAACGGATTGAGGCTCCGCGCGTCGGTGTGCCGCACCAGGGCGTTCGAGACCTTGTCCTGGATGTAGCGCGGCGAGATGCCGTTCATCCCCTCGCGCTGCGCTTCGGCCTTCAGTTCGATCACATGGTCTTCGGTGAAGCCGGGGATGTTTTTCCCGTCGTACAGCTTGGCCTTCTGCAACAGGCTGAGCTGCGCCTTTTTGGGATCTTCCAACCGAGTCAGCACCGCCCACAGTGCCGTCATCTCGATCGTGTGCGGCGCCACGTGCTTCTTCACACGCTCCTTCGTGAAGTCGCGCTTGTAGATCTTGATCTCGTCGCTCACGCGCACGTTGTACGGGATGTCCACCTTCACCGTGCGGTCGCGGAAGGCTTCCATCAGCTCGTTCGTCTGCAGCTTGCGGTATTCGGGTTCGTTCGTGTGCCCGATGATCACTTCGTCGATGTCCGTCTGCGCGAACTTCTTGGGCTTGATCTTGTGCTCCTGGCTCGCGCCCAGCAGGTCGTATAGGAACGCGACGTCCAGCTTCAGCATTTCGATGAACTCGATCAGCCCGCGATTGGCGATGTTGAATTCGCCGTCGAAATTGAACGCGCGCGGATCGCTGTCCGAACCGTACTCGGCGATCTTGCGGTAGTTGATGTCGCCGGTCAGTTCCGTCGAGTCCTGGTTCTTCTCGTCCTTGGGCTGGAACGTGCCGATCCCAATGCGGTCCTTTTCGCTCAGCACCAGCCGCCGCACGCGGATATGGCTCATCACCTTCTTCCAATCGCCGTTGTACTTGTCCATCAGCACGCGGAAGGTGTAGCGGCAGAACGGATCGAGGTCCCCCTCGATGCGCACCTGGTACTCGCTCTTCGATTTCTCGTTGATCCAGCCCGCGACTTTGTCCCGCAGGTCGGGCGGCACCAGCTTAAGCGGTTCCTCGTTCATCGGGCACAGCGCCACGGCATCCTGCCCGTGCAGGTCCGGAAGATTCCACGCGAACGTGTACATCTTGCCCGCGTCGGTCTTGCTGTAGACCTCCAGGCCTTTCTTAAGCAGCCGCACGATCGTCGACTTCGCGCTGCCCACCGGGCCGTGCAGCAGGATCACGCGCTTTTCCGCGCCGTAACCCATCGCCGCCGCTTTAAGGATGTTCACCAGCCGCATCAGCGGCTTCTCAAGTCCGAAGACTCCGTCCCGCCCGTCGCTGATCGGATCGTCGAAAAAGCGGAAGCGCGTCACACGCTCGCGATGCTGGGTGATCTCGTCCGTCCCGTAGCCCATGATCATGTCGTACAGACGCTGGTAGGAATTACGCGTGATCTGAGGCTGCTGCACCACGAGATCGAGGTATTCCTCGAAACTGCCTTCCCAGTGCAACTCCTGGAACGTCTCGGTGTCCTGATCCCGAGCGATGGATTCGAACAGTTGGCTTCCGCTCATGAATGCGTCCCCTTCAGATGGATGAACCTGCTCCGAACCGCCCAGCCCGGCCGGGACCACCATCTGGACGCCGCGAGCGCGAGGCCATTCGCGAAATAAGAATGGAGTTGGGTGGCTCGCACAATCGTGCCGCCACTCGATACGCCCGCGCGCTGGTTATGCCTTGAAGGAGGGAACCGACCGAAGAAATCTGCGGTTCAGGATGCCAAAGAGCTTGGTCTCGATTGTTCCAACCCTATGCCTGCACATGCAATATCTCATTTTTTGAGCCCAAGTCAATAAGAAGGCATGCACCTTGCGTACAACCCCTAGATGATGTAACCCATGGCTGATGTGCACCTTGTAGGAGTTGCGCCCGATTCGAGCTCAAAAATCGGTTGGGGATTTCCGAAAACTATACGGGGCGAAGCGTCACGCGCGCTCCGCCCCATATCAAACCGACTCAAATACTAGCTCTGCTTACCCCTTCCGGCCCAGAAGCAGCCGAACGATGTACGCTTCCAGTTCCTCGTAATCGCGCTCATCCCGCAGCTTCTGGACGGTCTTCTCGTTCACCCGGTCCACGATCTCGGCCAAGTAGCCGAAGAAGGCCAGGCTGTTGGCGAGGTGCTTGTGCGCGGTCTCCTGCTTCTGCGTGCGCATCGCCTTCACGTCCAAGCCCACCCATTCGCCCTTCCGGCCGAAGCCGCCGCGCGCCAGCACCCAGACTTGGTTGAACGCGCGCCGAATGTTCACGGCCCCGAACGATTTGTCTTCGTCGAACTTCAAGCCGTCCTGATCGTTGAGGTGCACGCCCCACAGCTTCCCCGCGGCCAACGAGTAGGCCATATCGTCGCTCGCGTCGATGCCCAGCAGCAGCGAGTGCGCCGACTCGATCAGCACGCCCACTCGCTTCGGGTCGGACGTCTGCGCGCCCATGCCCAGGAAGTGCCCAGGCGTCGGCAGGTACGCCGCATCGGTCGGCTCGTTGGGCTTCATCTCGCCCAGGATCCGGATGCCCTTGTCGTACGCGAGCAGCGCGTTGAGATACTCCAGGTAGCGCTTGCAGCTCAGCAGCGGATCCTTCGCTTCGCGGATGTACGTTCCTTCGCGCGCCGGCCAGAGCACGATCCGCTTGGTGCCCAGCTCGTTGGCGATATCGATGCTGCGCAGCGACCGTTCCAGCGCGTAACGCCGGCACTTCGGATCGTTGCTTGTCCAACCTCCATCGATCGTGCGCGGATCTTCCCACAACCGCGGCGCCACGAACTCGGGCTCCAGACCGTGGTCGCGCAGGAGCTTCTTCATCTCCCGCGTCGCCTTGCGCGTCGCCGCTGGATTCAAGCCCGCGGGGCAGACGTCGTCGTCGTGGAACTGAATCGCGCCAAAGCCCAGTTTCTTGAAGAGCCGGATCTTCTCCAGAAAACCCAGCTCGGTTCGCACCGGCGGCCCAAACGGGTCCGCGCCCGGATGCATGTTCCACGGGCCCACCGAGAACCGGAAAACGCCCTTCCCGCACTTGATCTGCTTCATCGATCCCTCGCTCCTTTAACCTGAATCCGATCGTTCATCCGATTAAAGCCGAACCACTTTCCCTTCCGCGTGCGACGCCAGCGCCGCCGTGAACAACTCGTGCTGCCATGCCGTCTCTTCCGGCTTCACGCAGCCGAACGGCACGGCCTCCGCGCCGTGCGCCAACTCCACGCAGTACGCCGCCCACATCTGCAGGATCGCGTCGCTGAAGCCGAACTCGAAGATATGCCCCGTGATCGACTTGAACGCCGTCTGGTATCCCAGGTCTTCCTCGCGCCAAGCCTGCTCGCCGCCGGACGTGTAATCGAGCGTGCGCAGCGTCTTCGGATAGCGGCTGTTGAACTCCATGCTGCAGCGCGTCCCTTTGACGCTCAGGAACCACGTATTCGTATCGCCCGGCGAAATGCGCTTGGTGCTGATCGTCAGCGGAAAATCGCCGCCGGTCTTCGGATCCGCGGCCGTGCACAGCAGCGTGGCGTTGTCCCACGTCTCGCACGGCGCCATGCCGCCCTTCCCGTCGGGGCGCTCTTTCACGATCTTGGAGAGCACCGCGCGCACGTCCTTCGGTTTCCAGCCCAGCCGCAGCGGAATATGCAGCGCGTGCATGCCCAGATCGCCCATGCAGCCGTACGCGCCGTTGAACTTCACCATGCGCTTCCAGTTGATCGGCTTCTGCGGGTCCATATCCGAACTGTGGTGCAGTCCGGCGTTCACCTCAAGGATCGTCCCGAAGCGCCCGGCCTGCGCGGCCTTTACGATCCGCTGCGCGCAGGGGAAGAACGGAAATTCCGAGCTGCAGCGCACGAAAACACCGGGGTTCGCGCGCAGCGCCGCCAGAATTTCAGCGTTCGCCGCCGCGTCGATCCCGAAAGGCTTCTCGCCCAGCAGATGCTTTCCCGCCGCGACGATATCCTTATAGAGACTCGCGTGCAGATTGTGCGGCACCGCGCAATAGACGGCGTCCACGTCTTTCGAGGCCAGCATCTCGCGATGATCTTGCGTCGCCAGCTTCAGCGTCGGAACGTGCGCGCGGTACCATTCGAAAAGCGCGGGGTTCGTATCGCAGATCGCCACCAGCTCGGGCTTCACGTCCAAGTCGAGCAAATGCCCCCAGCGCCCCACCGCGCTGGCGAATTCCCGGCCCATGAGGCCGCAACCGATGATCCCGAATCGAATGGTGCGCATGAGTGTCCCGTCTTCCGCCTGAGCAGTTCGCTTGACCAAGCCGCTTACGTTTCCCGTTTTTCGTTTTGGCCTTTATTTCCCGCCTAACACCCGCATGGCCTCATCCACCCCCGCCCCTTCATGCACGATCGCCATGAACGCGCGCGTGATCGCGCCGGGCTTGGGATGTTGAATCACGTTCCGGCCGTACACGATGCCCTTGGCGCCCTGCTTCATCAGTTCCACGGTGCGTGCGAAGATCTCGCGCTCGTCGGCCTTCCCGCCGCCGCGCACCAGCACCGGACCGCCGGCGGCGCGAACCACTTCGTGGTACTGCCGCGCGTCGTCGCACGGATCGGCCTTGATTAAATCCGCGCCCAATTCCCGCGCCTGCCGCACCAGCGCCACGATCTTCGATAGGTCCCCGTCGACCATGTAGCCGCCGGCCTTCGAGTTCGCCTGCATCACCAGCGGCTCGACCATCAGCGGCATTCCGTAACGCTCGCACACGGGCTTCAACGCGCAGATGTTCGCGATGCACTGCGCGTGCAGGTCGGGCTGTCCCGGCAGCAGCAGCAGATTCACCACCACGCAGGCCGCGTCGAGCCGCACGGCCTGCTCGACCGGCGCATCGATCAGTTTGCTGAACAGATGGCTGGGCAGCTCGCTGCCGTAGCAGTTCGCCACATCGGTGCGCAGCACCAAGGCGGGCTTGTGCTTGCCCGGTACGCGCTGAAGCAACTCCGCCTGCCCAACGGTGAGCTGGATCGCGTCCGGCCCCGCGGCGACGATCGTCTCCACCGCAGCCGGCAGATCCTCGATGCCCTGCAGGAAACGGTGCTCGTTGAAAAAGCCGTGATCGATCGCCACGTCGAAGCAATGGCCCGAGACTCCGAAGAGCCGGTTCAGCCGGTAACGCACGCTCACGAATGCACCCCCGTATGGGTCCGCTGCGGCACGAATTCCTGCACCCCGCCGCGCGCAGGCACGTGCTCCTCGAGCACGAACGGACCTTCACCGGCGAACAATTCCACGCGCAGCCCGCCCGGATGGCTCGTCAAATCCAACAGCCGCACGATGCGCAAGACCGGCGTTCCGCGCCGGCGCTTGAGCCACTCCGCCACTTCGCGCCCTGCCGCCACCGCGCTGAAGCGTTGGATCCCGGCCTCGATGCGCTGGCCGAAACGCTGCTCGAGCGTCTGGTACAGCGAACGGTTATTCAGATTCGCCGACTCCAAACCCGGCGCGGCCGCCGCAAGCACCCACGTCCGCTCCAGCAGCGCCGGCACGTCGTTGACCGACCTCAGCCGCACCAGCCGCACCCACGTGCGCGGCGCCTCGCCGTCCTGAAGCGGCGCTTCCGACACCACGCGCTGATCGACGACACGCGTCGTCAGCTTCAGGCGCTTGGCCGCGAAAACTTCGCTGGTCCCCGCGAGCGAGAACAGGCCCACCGGCGGCGGCGGCGCGGCGACGAACGTCCCCAGGCCCCTTCGCTTGACCAGGCGACCTTCGCGCACCAAACCGTCCAGCGCCTGGCGCACCGTCGGGCGCGTGACCCGGTGCTCGCGGCAGAGCTCATGCTCGCTGGGCAGCTTCTCGCCCACCGGCCAGCCGCGCGCTTCGAGCTGCTTGCGCAGCAGCGCCTCGAGCTGGTGGTACAGCGGAACGGGGGATGCGGGGTCGAGCGCCATGCCCCTATTCTTGTCTACTTGTCATGACAAGTCAAGGGCGCAGCGGATTTTTGCGTACATTCGGCGCGTTTCAGCGGTAGCGGTTCACGAAATCGGGGTCCGACCAGGCGTGCGGCAAGTCCTTCGCATACACCACCCACTCCTGCACGGTCTTGAACCCCGCGCGGCGGTAAAAGCGTTCGGCGGCTTCGGGATACGTCCAGATGCTCCCGCCCTTGGCGCCCATGGTGCGCCAAAGTTCGTGGGCTTTCACCAGCAGCACGCTGCCCAGCCCTGCTCCGCGGTGTTCACGCAGAAAATAGATCAGGTGAATCCCCGAATGCCCGAAGTCGTCGATCGGCGTGACTTGGATGAAGCCCACGATATCGGCGTGAAAGCGGACCAGGTAAAAGCGGTCGTGTTCGCCGCGAAAGCGCTCGATACGCCGGGCTTTGCGCGTCAGACTGCTGCGCTCGACGAAGCGTTCGAATTCCGCGAGATCGTCCGGCTTCGCGGCGGCGAAGGCGTAGCCTTTCTCCCGCAACTGCGCTTCACGGTCGATCAATTCCTGCGGAGGCGTGTAGGCGCGGTAATCGGCTTCCATATGACAGGTGCGCCGCACTTCGCGGTAGCCCAGCGCCGTATAAAAGACCCGCGTGCCGTGATCCTGATCGGGCACGCCGGGCACGAGATGCGGAAAGTTCTCGAGCCCCCCGGCGAAGAGGCGCGGGCGCTTCTGCCGCAGCGCCGCAAACTCGGCATGCGCCACCAGCGCCCGGCCGACTCCCTTGCGCCGCAGCCCCGGATCGACCAGCAGCGCCGCCATGACCCCAGGCGATTCGAGCCACCAATACCCTTCGTCCTCGAACGGCGCTTGCCGCAGTGACCAAAGCGCGCCGATCAATTTTCCGTTCGCGTCCACAGCCGCGAAACTTCCGGCCGGATCGAACTCGTCGCTGTTCAGCAGCTTCTCGAAAATGCGCTCCGGGAGCGGGCAGGCCTGGTACAGCCCCACGCACGACCGGTTCCAAAGCTCCATGAACGGTTTACCCGACGCGGCCGACCATTCTTCGAGCCGGCCCCAAGCGTAGGTGCGCGGCGGCGCGGCCGGCGGCGGTACGAAGGCCGGCGCCTGCTCTCCGCGCAGCACGGGCTCCGAGGCCGGACGCACCGCGGCGCCGGCCGTCTGGCTGGCGCGGAGCACCGCGCGCTCGCGCTCTTCGCGAAACGCGGTGACCAGCAGCAGCAGCGAAGCGAGGTTGGCGACGGCGATGGCCACCAGCACCACCGCGTAAGGCGTGCCCACCCCGGCGAACGCTTCCGGCAGGCCCGCCGACGAAGCTCCGGCATCGCCGATCCGGCGTTCCAGGTCGAACGCGACCAGAACCGCCGCCACCGCGGCGCTGGAAAGCGACAGAATCAGCGCGTAGCGCAACCGCATGCGGATGCTTCCGTGGCCGAAGAGAGAGGGAAGAAGTCTAACGAGTCCGCGGGCGCGACGCCATGCGGGGAAAGAGCGGACTCGCGCTCAGTGCGCGCCGCCGATGGTGCCTACTTCGATCTTCAGGTTCTCGGCCAGCTCGATCTTGTCAATGCGCCCGTCGCGGATCCAGACGATGCGGTCCGAGGCAGCCAGCATCTTGTGGTCGTGCGTCGCCGAGATGACCGTGACCTGCCGCTCGGACTTGAGCTTGAACAGGAGATCGATGATCTCCGCGCCGGTTTTGGTATCCAGATTGGCGGTGGGCTCGTCGGCCAGAATGATATCGGGATTGTTGGCCAGCGCCCGCGCGATGGCCACGCGTTGCTGCTGCCCGCCCGAAAGCTGGAACGGCCGGTGGTCCCAGCGTTCGCCCAGCCCCACCGTCTTGAGCAACGTCATGCCGCGCTCTTTCGCAGAAGCCGTATCCACCCCCGCAAAGACCATCGGCAGCGTCACGTTTTCCAGCGCCGTCATCACCTCAAGGATATTGTAAGTCTGGAAGATGTAGCCGATCTTATGGCAGCGCAGCCAGGCGAGCTGCAGCGCATCCAAGCTCGCGACATCTGCGCCGCTGATGAAGACCTTGCCTTCGCTGGGTTTGTCCAGGCCGCCGACCATGTTGAACAGCGTCGACTTGCCCGAGCCCGACGGGCCCATGATCGAGAGGTACTCGCCCTTGTAGATATCCAGGTCCACGCCGCGCAGCGCGTGCACTTCCTGGTCGCCCATGCGGTAGATCTTTTTCACGTCCTTCGCCCGCACGATCACTTCTTCGCGGGGTCCGGGCTTGCGCGGGGCGGCTTGGGTTTGCGGCTCGCTCAACGTGGGTTCCTCGCCTACTCGACCTCGCCGTCGATGGTGCCGACGTGAATGTCCAGGTTTTCGCGCAATTCGATCTTGTTGATCTGCCCGTCGCTGATCCAGACCACGCGGTCGGAAGCGGCCAGCATCTTGTGGTCGTGCGTGGCCGAAATGATCGTCACGCCGCGTTCTTCTTTCAACCGGCACAGCAGGTCGATGATCTCGGTGCCGGTCTTGAGGTCCAGGTTGCCCGTGGGCTCGTCGGCCAGCACGATCGCGGGGTTGTTCGCCAGGCTGCGCGCGATGGCCACGCGCTGCTGCTGCCCGCCCGAAAGCTCGTACGGCTTGTGGTGCACGCGTTCGCCCAGTCCCACCAGCGTCAACAGTTCGGCGCCGCGGTCGCGCGCTTCGTCGCCGCTCAGCCCGGCAAAGACCATCGGGAGCGTCACGTTTTCCAGCGCCGTCATCACCGGAATGATATTGAACGACTGGAAGATGTAGCCGATTTTGCGGCAGCGCAGCCACGCCAGTTCGTACGGGTCCAGCGCCGCGATATCCACTTCGTCGATAAAGACCTTGCCAGCCGTGGGCTTATCCAATCCGCCGATCATGTTGAAGAACGTCGATTTGCCCGAGCCCGACGGGCCCATGATCGAGAGGTATTCGCCCGAATAAATTTCGAGGTCGATCCCGCGCAACGCGTGGACTTCTTCCTTGCCCATGCGGTACACGCGGCGCACGCCTTGCGCACGCACGACCACTTGGCGGCGGTCCCACTCCGATCCGTCCTCGCCGGCTTCGCCTTCCTCGCCCGCCGCGGCCTCCGCAGGCAGATCGTCCTCGTCGTCTTCCAGCACCGGAATCGCGATCAGTGCCGACTCGTCGGGGCGGATCGCGCCCGGAGCGCCGCTGTGATCGGGAATCAGCGCGGGGCTTTCTTCCGGTTTGACGCTGTCGTCTTCGTGGTCGCGGTCGGCTTCCATCGCTCGTCTCTGGGGCGGCAAAAGGATGCGGCATGATAGGGCCGCGGACCGCACGTGTCCAGCCACCCCGCCGTACTCGATATACACCGCGGGAGCCCAGGGATCGCCCCAAGTTCCCGTTACTGCAGGCGATAATGAACCTGCAAGCATAGGATGCACATCGACGTGGAGTACGCCGGACCGGCCTTGACGCTCCAGATATCGTTCGCGCGCCAGGCGCCGTCGCCGTCCTGAAGATTGATCAGCGCGTCGCGCAGCGCGCCGTCCCAAGGCTCCCATTCCTCGCCGCCCGCGAAAAAGAGCCCGTACGTCGCGAAGTACCAGCGATAAGGGTCGAAGGTGTTCGCTCGTTCCGTGTCGTCGACTCCGCGCGTGCGGCCTTCTTTCCAGCTTCGGCCCCACCCGCGCTTCCACGTCGGCGCCGTCTGCGCCGTCATGCGAGTCAGCCAGCGCACATCCGGCGTGGTGACCGCTTCGCCCAGGTACAACCGCAGCATCAAGGCCACGCCGAACAGGCTCGGCCGGACCTGCCGATCGGTGAAATCGTACGAAACGATTCCGGCCTGCGCGTCGGTCGCCGCCTGGTAATAACCCAATGCCTTCTGGAGCACTTCGTCGTTGACCTTCAAACCGGCCTCGCGCGCCGCCAGCAGCGCCTGAACCTGCCACGCGCTCACGCTGGTGTCCTGCCGAGCCCCGGCCACGTCCCGGTAACCCCACCCGCCCTTCTCTCCCTGCGTCCGCTCGATCAGGTCCACGCCTTTCTGGGCCGCCGCGCGCAGATCGGGTGCGCCCGAAAGCGCCGCCGCTTCCGAAACCGCCAGCGTCGCCAGACCGTGGTTGTACATGAAGTTGCCTTCGGGCGGCCCGAAACGCCCGTTCAGCGGATCCTGGCCCTTGACCAGAAACTCCAGCCCGCGCTTCACGGTGGATGCGTAGGCGCTGGTCTGGCCCTGAACATCCGGCATCCAGACATGCCCTTCGCCCAGGTAGGCCATGAGGCACAACGCGGTCAGGCCCGTCTGGCCCCATTTGAAGTTGAACGCCTCGTCACGCGCCTTATCGATGTTCAAACCTTCGGTGTTGACGAGCCAGCTTCCATCCGGCTGTTGCAGGCGCATCATGTAGCGCAGTCCGCGGTCGATGGCCTCGGCGCCTTCGGCGCGCCCGCCGTTGCTGGCGCGCAGCGAATTGCGCAGCGCACCCATACGCCAAGCGTAACCGCGCGGCGGCAACCCCTCGGGCGGGCGCAACGCGAATACTTCCTTATAGTTCAGCGGCACCCCGCCCAATTCGCCCAACGCCGCGGCCGGCGCTTCCACCGGCGGCAAATCGTTGCCGTCGTACGCCAATTCGCGGTCCCACAGATCGTTGATGCCGTACATCATCGCGCCGGTGAATATCAGGAACAGAATGACCCACTTGAGCGTGCGCTCGAGCCGCTGCCCGCGCCGGTAAGCCGCGTCCACGTGCACCGAGGCTGCAATATCGTCGAACGCCAGCGTGATGCGCTGACCGCAACGCGGACAGAACTCGTGATTGATCGTCACTTCGCTCTGGCAATGCGGGCACTTCATCGAGGCAGCACGCTCCTATTCGAGCTTGAACGGCTTGTCCAAGGTTCGCTCGTTCCCGGCCAGATCGGCGAACTCCACCTTCACGCCGTACGTGCCGGGCAACAAATCGCCGGTGGAGGACAACTTAAACGTCTCCTGAGCCAGTCGGTCGCCGGCCTTCGCCTGAATCGCCGGCAGGTCTTTGGTGTACGCTCCGTTCTGTACCAGCAACAGATTCAGCGGTGTGGCGCCGGGAGTCAGCGACTTCAAGGTGATGCGCACCGTATTCAGGTCCACGCCCACGCCCGCGTCCGCCAGCACGATTTTCCAGACCGGGCGAGGCAGCGCCGTACCCGCTTCCAACTCCAGCGTCCCCGTCGGTGCGCGGCGGTCGATGTACAGCTTGAACGCCGACTCTCCGACATTCCCCGCGCCGTCGGTCGCGGTCAGCTTGACTTCGTGCGTCCCGTCTTTCATCGAACCGTCGTCGAGCAGCATCAGAATCTGCGTGTCCCAACGCACCGACTGCGACTGCTCCTTGCCGTCGTACAGCAGCTCCAGCTTCAGCGGTCCGGGATTGCTGGGCACATGCACCGCCCCCCCCAACAGCGGCCGGGCGCCGTACCAGCGGTTCTTGACCGGCCGCGTCCGCACGAACTCCGGCGGGCGGCCCAGTTGCGCGAGCAGCTTCTCCAATTCGGGGCTCTTGTCGCCCTTACTCTGCGCCGCGCGCAGCCGCTCCAATGCCGGCCCGTAGCGCCCTTGGCGCAGTTCGATCGCGCCCGAAATGCGCAAGGCTTCCGCGTCGTTGGGGCCCTGTTCGAGCAGCACCTGCGCCCGTTCGCTTAACCGCGCATTCAGCTTGGCCCGGTCGTCCCGCAGCGTCGCACAGACCTGTTGGAGTTCGAGCATCCCCACCAGGAGTTTTTCCGTGTTGAGCCGGTCTTCCTGCGGCAGCTTGACGCGCAAGAGCAACTCGTCGAGCACTTTCGCGGCCTGCCGCGCCAAGTCGAGCACTTCGGTGACCAGCTTCTGTTCGTCGGGGCTGAGCATCCGGCGTCCTTCCGAACTCGCCGGCGGAATCAAAAGATTAGATGCACCAAACGTATTGTACGGATCGACCAAGTCGGCGGGGAGGTCGGCCACCAGGCCCTTTTCTTCGGGGCGCTCCGCGTCGCCGTATAAGCGCCACAAATAAACCCCTACCTGATTCAAATACGCGCGGGGATCGGTTTTGAACTTGGACATCGCGCGCTGCAACTGGCGGCCGATCTGCGGGTACATCTTTTCCGTGAACTCGCGGCTCTTCAGATCGTTTCGCGTGCGCCACAAGCCCACGGCCAGCGCGTTGAGCACCAGGACCTCGTGCTCCCCGAACTGCTGCGTGATCTTCTCGTACTTCTGGATCAACGCTTCGCGTTTGGCCAGTTCGAGGTCCGGCAAGGTCAAGCTGCCGATGGCCGAGAGCCGCCGGTTCTGCTCGGGCGCCGGCCATTCGGGATCCACCGCCGCAGCGGCTTCGAACGATTGATCCGCCGCGGCGCCGCGCCCGGTCCGCGAAAGCGCCACGCCGCGCGCGTTGTAAGCGGCCACCGCGTAACTGCGCGCCGGCGGACGCCCCGGCGCCAAGGCTTGGTCCAGTAGCGCCAGCGCTTCCGTAGGCTCCTTCTTCGTCTCCCGCCACAGCAGAATCGTCGCCTTTCCCACCATCGCTTCGGGACTCTTCGGATCGGCCTTGAGCGCGCGCTCGAACAACTTGCCCGCTTCCTCGATGGCTTTTTCGAGCTGCGTGGTGCGATACCGCGCGAAGACCGAAGCTCCCGCGCCGCTCCAAGCCAGCGCCTGCTCCGCCGGACTGAGCTTCGACGATTCGCCCGCAGCCTCGAACGCCGCCTGAGCGTCGGCGTACTTTTCCTGGCGGTACAGGAACGTGCCCAGATACAGGTTCGCCGCCGGCAGACCCGGCGCGCTCTTCAGCACCGACTGGCACGCCGTCTCGCCGTCGATCAGATTCTGAGTCTTGCCGCCCAGCAGCGCTTTGCGGATGGTCGGGTTGTGATAACCCTGCGCGCGCGTCTCGATGCGCGAATCGTAAAGCCGGTAATTGACCACCACCAGCACCACGACCAGCGCGAGGTACACCAGCGACGGCAGCGTGACGTCCAGGGGGCCCAGCCTCATGCCCGCTCCTCGGCCTTCGATGCAAAACCGTTCACTTCATGCGGCCCTTCACCAGTCGCAGCGGTATGGGGCCGAACGTATACGAGTCCTTGCCCGAATCCTTGCGGATCACGAAAACGCAATTGCGCGGAATCACGATCTCGGGCATCGGCTGCCGCGGCGTCAATGCCGATTGGAGCGCGGATTCCTGCCCGTCCACCCACAGGTACATGCGGCGCATATCGGCGCCGCGCGGCTTGGTCTGTACCTTCTGGCCTTCGCGGGCGACCACCCAGCCCACCCATTCTTCCTCGGGCTTCCCGGGCGGGTGATAGGCCACCGCCACCCCCACCGCCAAATCCGCCGCCTTTTCGTAATCGGATCGCAGCCCGTACGAGCCCTGCGCATACTCGGGAAGCATGCCTTCGTCGCCTGTTTTGACGACCACCCGGTTGTGCGCTTTATAGAAACTGAAGGACACCACAATAGCTACGATCAGGAAGATGAATTGGATGGCGTTGATGACGTGTTCGCGCATGCGCCGTCCTCATCGCTCGCGTACCCAAAGGGATCAAATATGTAGCTGCATGGGTGATACCGGTCTTTCCAGGTGCGTCAAGCAGGTTCCAGAATCAAAGCATTATCCGATGCCGGGTTATACGCACGAGCGGGAGGCTCCACAGCCCCTCCAGCAGCCCGTCCTTTAGGACAATCTTCGCCTTGGGTGCGCACGTGCCTTACCCCGCACGCCCTACGCCGTCCTGCAGGTTCGTGATCCAGCCCTGCGGCGTATCCGAACCGTTTCGTTTTTTTGCGCTGTAAGTTGCACCGTTGCGGCGACAATGGTACAGGTACTCACAGCAGGCTGGCCCATGCAAGTGGAATGACTTTATGGCTTTGCCACCGATCCAGATCAGCCTCACCAATTTCGAGCAGTTGGAGATTCTGCGCGACGAGATCGAGACACGGACCGAGGAACTGAAAGAGACCGAAAAGCAGATCCGCGCGGCGCTGTACGACAAGGCCCGGATCGAGTACCTGCGCAGCCAGCATCCGATCTTCCAGCAGCTCGAGGAACCGCCGGCGCTGGCGCAGTTGGACCAGTACCAAGCGTACCGGGACGCGCTGAGTGAAGCGATCGGACGGATGCGCGAGTCGCTCAAGGCGTTGGAAGCCGAGACGCGCGGCCAACAGGCGCCTCCGGGAACACAGGCGCCTCCGGCCCGGCCGGGCATGCCGCCTCCGGCGGCAGGACGCCGGGCGGCGAAGTTCGACGATTTCGACGCGTTCAAGAACGCGCGCGGGCCGGGACGCTGAGCGATCCGGTATCCGCGTTGCATTCGGAACTCGGGCATAGGAGAATGGCCTTTGGCTTCGAAACCCAAGCCCAAGACCAAGCGAAAGGCGGCCGCCAGCCGCTCCAAGAGTCGTGGCACCCAACCCAAGAAGGCAGCGAAGAAACCGGCTCGGCCGGCGAAGGCGCGCGTTGTTTCCGCAAAAAGCGCTCCGGCGTCGAAAGCCGCTCCTAAACCCTCGCCCTCTACTTCCGGAACGCCCAAAAACGTGAAACGCTCAACCCCCGTCGCCCCTCGAACAAGCCCCAAAGCCTCCGCATCGGCCAAGGACACTCCGGCCAAGGAAGCCAAGCGCGGCGCGCCGCGCGAAGAACCGGCCGAGGAAATCGAACAGCCGCCCGAAGGCGACCGGCTGGCGCTCATCCGCTTCCGTCATGCCGCGCTCAAGAAAGAGCAGGACTTAATCCGCGCCGACCTCGAAGCCGAATCGGAGGCCGAGCCGGAGGAAGAGGAAGCCGAGGAAGTCGAAGAGGCCGAAGAAGGCGCCGAAGAAGCGGGCGAGGCGGAAGAACCGGCCGAAGAAGAACCCGACGAAGACTTCTGATCCCGCCGCCGTACCGCACGCCAAACGCAGCGGCTTGCGCTCAGGCTAAATATTCCAACGATTCCGTGAGCTGACGGACGGCGCTTAGACGCCGACGGCGAGCCGCCGTGCGAACTTCTCGGGCAGGCCGCTGTCGATAATCGCGCGCTGCGCTTGGCGGATATCGTACGGACGGCGGATGAACGTCATCGTCCAATGCTCGGCGTCGAAGATCCCGAACGCCGCCAGCGGGCAACGGTCGCGCGGCTGGCCCACCGATCCCGGATTGATCAGATAGATATCGTTCCGGTCGAGCTGGAAGCTCTTGGTCTCGCGCAGGTCGGTGATGACCGCCTTCGTCCCGATCAGCATCGGGATGTGCGTATGACCGAAGAAGCAGATCTTCATCCCCGGGAAGTCGTTGATCATGCACTGCAGGTTCTTGGAAATTTCCGGCGCATGCAGGATGTACGCGTCGCGCTCCACGAGCGACCCGTGGACCATGATGAACGTCTCGTCGATGGTCAGGCCCTGCGGAAGCTGCTTCAGGTAGCGCGCGTTGGACGGGCTGATGTTATCGGCGGTCCACTCGAGCACCTTCGTGGCCGTCTTGCGCATGCGCGGATCTTTTTCGCCGATCACCTGCCGGTCGTGGTTGCCCGCGATGCAGTCTACGTTGGGCTTGTCTTTGATGGCGGAAATGCATTCGAACGGTTCGGCGCCGTAGCCGACCAGATCGCCCAAGCAGAGGACCTTGTCCACGCCCGCTTGGCTCAGATAGTCCAACGCCACCTTAAGCGCAACGTAGTTGGCGTGGATATCCGATATGATGCCGTACTTGCGCACGAGGGGCATGGGACCTCAATCTCCCACGCCCAGAGCAGGCGAGGCGTGGTCTGCCCTTAATTGAAATTCACTGAACACGCTGATTATCTCGCCCGTTCCAAACTTCCGCAAGCGCAACGCCAAAACTTCGACCGCAGTTCACGATCCGCGTGCTTCGATCCAGGCACGCAACGCTTCCTTCGACTCCCGCGCCACCGTCCCGAAGGTGATGCCGTACATCGCGTCCTGAAGGCCGCCCGGCTTGGCCTCCACCCACGCCGCTCGCCCTTCCACGGCTATCGAACGAGCTGCGCCCGGCAGTTCCAAAGTCATGTCCAGCAATATCTTACTCATCAACAGCGGACTGATCCAAGCCAAGTCGGGCAGCGGCCCAGACATCAACAAGCCGCCTTCCGAGAGGTTACGAGTCATCCCCTGGTACGTCAACTTCTCGATCTTCAGCCGCGGGTCAGAGGTTCGAAAGCGATAGAACACGGGGAGATCCAGCGTCACCCGTTTGTGCTGCCGACGTTCCGCGCCACCTTCCTGCGCCATGACCGGCCTCTAACCTGCACCAAAGCCACACGGTGCAACTTGTGCACCGAGATTCAGAATATAGCACCGTTCCGCAGCGTGCAAGGAACTCCGAGGAATTTGCCCCGATGCGGCGACGAATCGCGCCCGTACGGCGTCTTCCCATCGGTTGCGCACCTTCCCGGAATCCGATAGAGCATGTCCGGAGAATCGGTGCACACGCGGCGCGGACGGCTGGGGAGTTCATCACGATGGGGCAATACGTTCTCAAGATTCTGATCGATGTGGAGGCGCGGGACGATTTGGATGCCCGGCGCATCGCCGCGGAACTCGTCCAACAAGCGCACCCCGCGCTCGAAAAGGCGCGCGAAATCGTGCTCCAAGACCAAGGGGATCGAAAGTCCATCCGCCTCGATGCCGCCGGAGCCTTCCAAGGTTCCTGGAATCGCGGCGGCCCCGGACTCCCGCCGGGCCGGACCAAGGCATGAGCGCCCCGCGACCGCGCCACGAAACCGCACCCGCCGCGTGAACCCGCACCCAGATCCATCCGCTGCCGTCGAACCGCGGCCTCCTTGGAGCGCCGCGCGCCGTATCGCGCTGGGCGTGCTCCTCCTGGGGTTCTATTGCTCGCTGAGCGCCTATCGGCTCTCCGACCTGCCGCTGGTGGACCCCGACGAACCGCGCTACGCGGCCGCCGGACGTACGATGGCCGAAGGAGGCGACTGGTTGATTCCCGAGTTCAACGGGCAACCGCGCGTCAACAAGCCCCCGCTCTTCTATTGGCTCGTGGCTCTCTCCGCCCGCGCCTTCGGCCCCGCCGACGAAGTCACCGCCCGCCTGCCATCCTTGTTCATGGGCGCGCTGATGCTGTTCCTGACCGTCTATCTCGGCACGCGCATCTACGGCGACGCCACGGGCTATCTGGCCGGCCTGATCCTCGCCACCACCCCGCTCTGCTGGGCCATCAGCCGCACCTGCGTGATCGACGAGACCTTCGCGACCCTGCTCTGCGCCGCCATCGCCTGCCTGATGCTGGGTCTGACGGGACGCTGGCCTTGGCGCCCTAATACTTCGGTGCTCGCCGCCGGCGTCCTGGCCGGCTTGGCCTTTCTGGCCAAAGGCACCGCCACGCTGATCGTGTTCTGCGTGCCCTTGCTGTTCGTGCTGTTCTTTCGGTTCCGCTCCTTTTACGCGCAACCTGTGGGGCGATTCTGGGCGCCGGTCTGGCTCGGAATGGGCGTTCTGGGAGTGCTGTGGGGGCTGGTCGCGCCCCTGGACCCTCCGGGCGATCTGACCGGACGATTTCCGGCCTTCGTCATCGCAGGTCCGGTCATGGCGGCCTTTTGCGTGATCTACTATGGCCTGCTCGATTATTGGAAGCCCAGGCATTGGATAGTAGCGCTCGCCCTGTTCCTGGTGCTGGGACTCTGGTGGTACGTCTACCTCTGGTCCTACCTGGGCACCCAGCGCTTTCAGGAGATGGTCCATTACGAGACCGCCGGCCGCATGCGCGGCAATGTCCATGAAGAGTTGCCGGTCTATTACCTCTACATCATGCTCGGCGTTTTCTTCCCATGGTCCTTGGCTCTGCCGGCTGCCCTGATCGCGGCTTGGCGGCCGGCGAATCTGCCGCTGCCCCTGGAATCCAAGGCGCCAAGCATCGCTACATACCGCGTCGCCGATGCGTTCCTTGTTGCATGGGTATTGGGCGTCGTGCTCTTTTTCACGGTTCCCGCGGCCAAGTTGGCGTATTACATCCTGCCTGCCATGCCGGCCGCGGCGCTCCTGACGGCGCGCCTATTCACGCGCTTGGCCGGCGGATGCGAAGCCGTGGGACCGCGGGCTAAGCAAGCGCTCCTGTTTCTGGTGCTGCTCTTTGCCGAATGCCTCGTCGTGATGGCCTGGTCGCCCGCCGAAGAACCGCCCGGGCGGCCCCCCGAAAACCCAGACCGCATCTGGCAGCTCGTGCTCTTGATCGCCGCCTGCCTGGGATTGATCGCCGCGGCCTACGCGGCCGCGCGCGCCATGATTCGCACCGGCGAACCAACCCTTCGCGGCATCCTGACCGGCGTCCTGATCGCCGCCGCGGCCGCAAACCTAGCCGCGTGGATCGTCGTGCCTTCGCGCATCGTCCAATTGCCCAACCGCTGGGCGCGAGTCGTCGAGGCCGCTCCCGTTCCTCTTTGGACCATCGCCGCCGTGACCGGACTGTGCTTTTGCCTGCCTTGGGCCGTAGCGGTGCTCACTCGGTACGTCCGCCCCGCCGCTTTCGCGATGGCGGGCGTCTTCGCGGCCTTGGTCTGGGGCCTCGTACCCATCGCCCTGCCCCACGTGGCCGACCGCTCCAACAAGGTCATCGTCGACGACGTCGGCGCATGGGCTCAGATCGTTGAAAAGCTGTATACCGTCGGCTGCGAGGAAGAAAGCCTCGTCTATTACCTGAAGCGCGTCGTTCAGGAAGCTCGGCGGCCTAAGAAGGGGGAATCCAGAAGCCAAATCGTGCGCGAACTCCTCGATTCGGAGCCGCCAGGCAAAGTGCTGCTCTTCATTCACCGCCGCTACTACGCCTTATTTCTGGACGATATCCGCCCCGAGGGTTCGCGCCTGCTGGCGCACGACGATCATATCGTCGTCCTGCTCAACCAGGTCGGACCCGACGCGGAAGGGCTCGCGCCGGTAAAACGAAAGTCCAAAGCGGACTCCGAATAGCAGTCCCAAAGGCTCGATCTAAAAAAAACGGGCGCCGCAAGGGCGCCCGTTTAAGGTCTGGGTCGTGCGGCTGGTTTATTCGGACTTGGTCGCCGCTTCTTCCTTGGGCTTGGCCGGGGCCTTCTTCTTCTTGGCCTTGGGCTTTTCCTTCTTGGTGATCTCGGCCTCGCAGAGCTCCCACAGCACCAGCGGAGCGTTGTCGCCCAACCGCGAACCGTAGAACTTGCTGCGCTTCGTCACGCCGCGCGGCAAGTCGCTCTGCGCCTGGCGGATGGTGCGCGGAAGCTTCAAAATCCGCGTGTACCCGCCCGGACGGCTGGCGAAGCGCGCCGACAGTTCCTGGAACACTTTACGCACCGCAGCCTTCGCGGCGACCGTACTGCCCAACGCTTCGATCGCCTGGCGGCGGTGGTGCAGCGTGCCTTTTTTGCCCAGCGTGATGATCTTCTCGGCCATCGAACGCGCCGCCTTGGCCTTGGGCAAGGTGGTGCGGACCCGGCCGTGCTCGATCAGATTGAGCACCATGTTGCGCATCATCGCCAGCCGGTGGCCGGAATGACGGCTGAAACCTTTGTAGCTCGACAAGTGTCGCATGGCGTTGGACTACCTTCCCGGTCAGGCCGAGGGCGCGTTGGCTTCCTCGGGGATTTCCATTCCCAATTGCATGCTCATATCGGCAAGCTTCTTCTTGATCTCCTTCATGGAGGTCTTGCCGAAGTTCTTGATCTTGAGCAGGTCGCCCTCGGTGTTGCGGACGAGGTCGCCCAGCGTCTGGATGTTCGCGGCGGCCAGGCAGTTTTCCGCGCGGACCGACGGGTCCAGCACGCTGACCGGCAGCTTGAGCTTCTCGCGCAACTCGCGAATCTGCGCGTCTTCGCCGATCTCCGGCTGAGCGGCGGCCATCACGCCGGCCGTCTCGAGCTGGCGGCCCAGTTCGAAGTACTTCACGAACGGGTTGAAGTGCTTGCGCAGGATCGTCGAAGACTCGACCAGCGCCAGCTCCGGGTTCACCGTGCCGTCGGTCCAGATCTCGAGGATCAGCTTGTCGAAGTCCGTCTGCTGGCCGACGCGCGTGTTCTCGACGCGGTAGCGCACTCGCTTGACCGGGCTGAAGATCGCGTCCACCGGAATCGTGCCTACCGGGCTTTCCGCCGCGGCATTCTCTTCGGCCGTCTTGTACCCGCGGCCCTTGCGCGCCGCGAACTGGATCGAAAGCGCCGTCTGGTCGTCCGTCAGCGTGCAGAGCAGCAGATCCGGATTGATGATCTCGAAACGCTCGTCATGCTGAATATCGCCGGCCTTGACCGGACCCTTGCCCTTCTTCTCGATCTTGAAGTTGATCGGCTCGTCCGTATGCGCCTTGAGCCGCATCTCCTTGATGTTGAGCACCAAGTCGGTGACGTCCTCGTACAGACCCGGGATCGCCATGAATTCATGGCTCGCCGTGAGGGTCTGTTCCTGACCGTCCTCGCCCGGCCGCGTGGCGCTGACCCGAATGGAGGTCACGGCCGCGCCTTCCAGGCTCGAAATCAGAACGCGGCGGATCGAATTGCCGATGGTGACGCCGTATCCGCGTTCGAACGGTTCCACCAGAAACTTCCCGTACTGCTCGGTGGCCGTTTCCTGCTCGAGGGACACCTGGGTGGGGAGTTCAAAGCCACGCCAACGGATGCGCATAGAAGGTCCTCGCCTCTCGTTTCCGACTCTCGGCCTGTGACGGGCGCGCGGTCGGTTCGCACCCAGGCCGTCCGGAACGCGCCGCAAACGGCCCACGGCGGCGACCGGTGGCCGCCGCGCCGAGGCCGCTAATGGGCGCTTACTTCGACAGCAACTCGACGATCAACTGTTCGTTCACCGGTAGCGAAACGTCCTCGCGCGTGGGCAGGTTCACCACCCGGGCCGTGAGGTTCTCGTTATCGCCGCTCAGCCAAGCCGGAACCATGCGGCCCCGGGATTCCTCGATCCGCGCGCGCACGTACTTCTGGGACTTCTCCGCGGGACGAATCCGGATCACGTCGCCCGCGCTGACGCGGCAGCTCGGGATCGTGCAGCGCCGGTCGCCGACGTTCACGTGGCCGTGAACGATCAACTGCCGCGCCTGGGCCCGCGTGAGCGTCCAGCCCAGCTTGAAAAGCACGTTGTCCAGACGGCGCTCGAAGAACAGCAGCAGCGCTTCGCCCGTGCTCCCCTTCGACTTCGCCGCCTCGTGGAAGTAGCGGCGGAACTGCGCTTCCATCACGCCGTAGAACCACTTGAGCTTCTGCTTTTCGAGCAGCTGCTCGCCGTAGGCGCTCAGCTTGCTGCGGCGGAAACGTCCGCCCGGCGGAATATCCAGGCCGCGGCACTTCTCGGCTTCCAGGCGCTTGCCCTTCAGCTCGAGGTTCATGCCGATGCGGCGAGCCAGCTTGCACTTCGGACCGGTGTAACGACCCATGACGCGACCTTCCCCTTGACGCCCTGGACCGGCCGGGAAACGAATCGCCCCGGCACGGCAATCTCACGATCGAACCTTAGACGCGGCGGCGCTTGCGCGGCCGGCAACCGTTATGCGGCAGCGGCGTGACGTCCTCGATGGCCCGCACCTGCAAGCCCGCGGCCTGCAACCCGCGGATCGCGCTCTCGCGGCCCGATCCCGGACCCTTCACGCGCACTTCGATTTCCTTCATGCCCATCTTGATCGCCTTCTCGGCCGCGGCTTCCGCCGTGCGCTGAGCGGCGAACGGCGTGCTCTTGCGCGCGCCCTTGAACTTCACCGTCCCCGCACTGTCCCAGCACAACACGTCGCCGTTCGGATCCGTGATCGCGATGATCGTGTTGTTGAACGTCGCCTGGACATGCGCGACGCCGCGCGAAACCGTGCGCTTGACCTTCTTCTTGCGGTACGTCCTGGCCATGTTCGTTTCCCTGCCCTATGAATCCGATGTCCGCGCCCGGCCGGCGGCTTAGCGCATCGCCTTGACCGAAACCTTCACCGCCACCGTCTTGCGCTTGCCCTTGCGCGTCCGCGAATTCGTCCGCGTGCGCTGCCCGCGCACCGGCAAGCCGCGAATGTGCCGCAGGCCCCGGTACGAATTGATCTTCTTGAGCCGCTGCACGTTCATCTGCGTCTTGCGGCGCAGCGCGCCTTCCACCGGACCCGACATCCCGCTCTTGCCTTCCACGAGATTTTCGTCGTTGAAGGTCGTATCGATGAACGACGCGATCCGCGCCAGCTCGTCTTCCTTCAAATCCCGCGCCCGCGTCTCCGGAGGAATGTTGCAGCGCTGGCAAACCAGCTCCGCCCGGTACGGACCGATCCCGTAGAGATACTGCAGCGAAATGTCGATTCGCTTTTCGTTCGGAATGTCGACACCCATTACGCGCGGCATGGCAACACGTTCTCCTCATGGCCCGAATACGGCATCACCGCGCGCCGCGCGGCCGCCGCTTCCCGGCCCCTTACCCCTGGCGCATCTTGTGGCGAGGTTCTTTATCGCAAATCACGTACAGCCGGCCCTTACGGCGCACGATCTTGCAGCTCTCACAACGGCGCTTCACCGACCTTCGAATCTTCATCGCTCACCTTCTCACTTACGAATTCTTATGCACGATCCGAGCCTGATAAGGGTCCAGCGGCGAAAGCTCCACCGTGACCCGATCCCCCGGTACGATGCGAATGAAATGCATCCGTATCTGGCCCGACACCCGTGCCGAAAGCTGCCGGCCGTTGGGCAACTCCACCTGAAACTGCGCGCTGGAAATGGCCTCGATTACGACCGCTTCCAGGCGAACACTCGCGACATCCATGCCGGCCCAACGTTGAGTACGAGGGTATCGCGCCTAGTCCCGCAAGGGCTGGGCCGCTAAACATCCCAAGAACGCAATCTTTTAGCCAATCAGACCTGGCGTGTCAACTTACTTGTGCATGTTTCCTTTCTTAGGGACCTCTTTATTTATTAACCTTCGAGTCACCCAACTATTCCAGGGCCACGCTTCTAACCACCTTGTGTCAAAGGACCTGTAATATCCGACCCAGCATTCTCCCGTGCTCATCGTAAAGCCACGATACCCGAATTCGCAAGTGATCTATAAAAGTCCTGCAGAACTCTATAAACTTCCCATTCTTTCGCAGTCTGCGTCATTCGCCTCGGCACCCTCGCGACCAGGCGGGGGAGCATTCACACTATGTCCTTGCCCTTTTACGAGCCCTGGTTCGCTTTTGCGGTCTTGGTCGTTTTTGTCTCGGCCTTCATCCAGGGTTTAAGCGGCTTCGGCATGGCGCTCTTGGCCGTGCCGCTGCTGCTCAGTCAGCCCGGCATCGGAATTCACGCCGTCCCGTGTTTGACCATCGTGGCCTTCGGCACCGTCGTCGAAGTGCTGTATCGCTACCGGCGCCATCTGGATCTCGAACGCACGCTCTGGCTGGCCATTCCCGCGCTTGTTTCCACCCCGCTGGGCGTGGAACTGCTGCAGCGCGTACCGCTTCCGTATTTGCGCGCGGGCGTGGGAATCTTCCTCATGCTTCAGAGTCTCTACCAGCTTCGCCCGCGTGCGGTGAGCGCTCCTACGGCCGAGGCCCTCGTCGCAGCCGAAGCTCTGTCGCGACGCGATTACTCGCGCCGTGCATGCGTGGTCGTGGGCTTGATCAGCGGCGTGCTGGGCGGATCGATGGGCATGGTCGGTCCGCTCCTGGCGGCCTATCTGATCGCGAGCGGAATCTCGCGCGACTCGTTCAAGGTGACCCTCAACGCGGTCTTCATGGCTTCGCTGCTCTTTCGCACCGGAAACTTCGCGCTGAAGGGCATGCTCGATGCGACTTGGGCGGTGGCGGGCTTGTCGCTGCTGCCGGTGGCTTGGTTGGGCGGCAAGAGCGGCGTGTACATGGACCGCTTCATCCCCGCCGCGCGTTTCGCGGTGCTGGTCAACGTATTCCTGCTGGGGCTGGGTGGCTGGATGTTTGTGAAAGCGTGGCAGGAATTCTAGAGCCGCATATCCACGCGGCGTTCCAGTACGATCCCCGCGGGGGTGACGCGCGCGCGGTACGCCAGCGCCTCCACGCCCTGCGCCACGGCTTTGCGCAAAGCCTTCCCATAGGCCGGATCGATCCCGTCGGCCGGCCCCATCCATTCCACATCGCCGCGACCGACGAAAAAGAAGATCGCCGCGCGACGCCCCCGCTTTACTTCGCGCGCGAGATCCTCCAGGTGCTTGCGCCCGCGCTCGGTGACGGCGTCCGGAAAAAGGCAGGCCTCCCCTTCCCGCATCGTCGTGTTCTTGACTTCCACGTAGCAGTCCGGCCGGGAGGCGTGCCCGGTCAGGAGTACGTCGATGCGGCTGCGCCCGTGCGAACCGTAGACGACTTCACGCCGCGCTTGGGCGTAACCGGCCAGTTCCGGAATCCCATCGGCGACGAGCGCTTCGTGAACCACACGATTCGGATTCATCGTATTCACGCCCACCCACGTGCGGCCCATGCGGATGGCTTCCCAGGTGTAGCGCAGCTTGCGCGCCGTATCGGGGCCGTGATCGGAAAGGAAGACCGGCCGCCCGGGCTCGGCGCAGGCCTTCATGCTGCCGCTGTTGGGGCAATGCGCGGTGACGACGGAACCGCCGGCAAGCGCCACGTCCGCCAGGAAACGCTTGTAGCGCTTGATGAGCGTGCCGTGGACCAGCGGAAGCGGAAATTGCATCGAGTTGAAATATAGCGCACGGCCGGACGGGGCGCTCGACCCCTGCGGGTGAAACCTACCGCTCCGGTTCGGGTGTGGCCGCCAGATGCTCGGGGCTCGGCGCCGGCGTAAGCCGCGCTTCATCCTGAACCGCGGAGCCGGCGTCAGGCTTCGCCACGAAACGCTCGTCCACCGACGGCAGCAACGGGACCATCACTTGCTGGCAGAGTTTCTGGACCGGCTCGAACCAGACGAAGAGCGCCAAAAGCATGGCCACTTTGCCGACGGCCAGCACGCCCAGCACCGGAGGATTGCTTTCGCCGCTCACCGGCGTTTCGCCCGGCGCATCGATGGCCACGGCCTTGGCCAGCCGCATGTAGTAATAGAGGCTGATCACGCTGTTCAGGCCCATCACGACCACCAGCAGCCAGTTCCCGGCGGATGCCAGTTCGAGCATGATCAGGTACTTGCCA
Organism: Planctomycetota bacterium; assembly: GCA_015075375.1. Lineage (GTDB taxonomy): Bacteria > Planctomycetota > SZUA-567 > H5-PLA8 > H5-PLA8 > H5-PLA8. The sequence goes on from JABTUM010000001.1 coordinate 275,986, forward strand.
ATGAAACCCGCCAGCGGCGGCATACCCGTGAGACTGAACAGGAAGATCACCAGCGCCGTGCCCAGAAGCGGCTCGCGCCGGATCGTTCCGCGCAGCTTATCGAGGTCGCAGCTTCCGCGTACGTTCTCCAGCGCCACCAGCACCAGGAATGCGCCGAGGTTCATTAGTAAGTAGACAACCAGGTAAAAGAGGACCGCCGCCGCTCCGTTGGCATTGGAAAGCGCTGCCAGTCCGGCCAACATATATCCGGCGTGTGCGATGGAACTGTACGCCAGCATGCGCTTGGCGTTGCTTTGGCCCAGCGCCGCGAGGTTCCCGATCGTCATCGTAAGGATCGCCACCACGGTGAGCACTTTCTCGGCGGTCACGAAATTGAAGCCTTGGTCGTCGATGTCACCGATGGGGAAGAAGGCGGCGATCACACGCACCAGCACCGCAAATCCGGCGGCCTTGGGCACCACGCTGAAGAACCCGGTGGCCGTGGTCGGCGCGCCTTCGTAGACGTCGGGCGCCCAATAGTGGAAAGGCACCGCGGCGATTTTGTAGAGCAACCCCGCGAAGACCATGGCCAGCACCGCCGCCAGCGCGCCGCGTGTGTGCGGTGCGTGCCCGGCTTCCATGCCGCGGAAATGCGCCGCGACCTCGTCGAGATTCAGCGTGCCCGTCAGCCCATACAAATACGAGATGCCGAAGATCATGATCCCGCTGGCCATCGCGCCGTACATGACGTATTTCAGGCCCGCCTCGCTCGACTTGCGGTCGCCGCGCAGGAAGCCGGCCATCGCGTAGCTGACGATCGAGAGCGATTCCAGCGAGAGGTACAGCATCAGCAGATTGGTCGAGCTGGCCAGAAACATCCCGCCCAGGCACGTCGCCGCGAGGAGCAGGATGAACTCCCCGCGACCGTTGGACTCGAGCTCCTTGGCGTTCAGCGCGACCAGAACCGTGACGATGGTGCCCAGCAGCAGCACGAATTTGACGAATGTGCCAAACGAGTCCCGTACGACCATCTTGCTGTAAATGAAGTCTTGGCTGGTCATGTCGGTGTTGCGCGTAACGGTTACGGTCGCGCCGTCTCGGCCTGTCGAATAAATCGTAACCGCCTGATCCAGGCTGCCGACGTACGCCTTCATGTCGTTTACATTGATCCACAGCGCCAGAAGCAGGCCGATCAGCAGCACATACGTGCCCGTCTTGCGGCGTTCGGCATTCTCGGCATCCTTGGCGGGGAGCGCCAATTCCACCACGAGCCCGAAAATGAAGGCGAGCGCCACCATCACCTCGGGCAAGATCAGGCCGAGGTCGGCGGCATTGCGGGAAAGCAGTTCGGCGAAGCCTTGGGGCATGGGGCGGCTCTTTTACCTCTTCTCGCGCTCAACGGCAGCGGTACGCAACACGGCCTCTTCTTCTTCCCGCCATGCGCGCATATCGCCGGTCTCTTCGGCCCGAGGCGCCAACGCAGGCTCCAGCTGGGCTTCGTCACCTTGCGGCGCGGCCCCGGTTCTGGGAGCGCTCGGCACAGCGCCGTGCGCAGCCACGCCTTCGGCCGCGTCCGGCTCTCCTTCGCTGGCCACCGACCTCAGTTCGGCGCTCGCGATACCCCGGCTGGCCATGATGTGCTGGCCCAGCTTTGGCACCGTCTGCGACGTGAGGTCCAGCAGCGGCTGCGGATACACTCCAAAGGCGATGACCATCACCGCCAGCGGCACGAGCGTGAACAGCTCGCGCCCGTTCATGTCCGCGTAGTCCTTATACTTCTCGTTCAGCGGTCCGAAGAATACGCGCTGCATCATCCAAAGCAGGTAAGCGGCCGTGAGCACCACGCCCAGCACCGCAAGGATCGTGAGGCTCTGGAAGCTCAACGACGGGCTGCTCCAGCGGCCCATGTCCGAGCGGAACGCGCCGAGGAAGACGAGCACTTCACTGATGAAGCCGCTTAAACCCGGCAGCCCCATGCTGGCAAAGAGCGCCAAGGTCATGAAGCCCGCGTAGACCGGCAGGCGCTGCGCCAACCCGCCGAATTTGTTGATGTCGCGGTGGTGGGCGCGGTCGTAGATCACGCCTACGAGCAAGAACATCATGCTCGTCGAGGTGCCGTGGTTGAACATCTGCAGGATCGAACCGGTCATGCCCCACTGCGTCAGCGCGGCCATTCCGAGCATGCAGAAGCCCATGTGGCTGACCGAGCTGTAGGCGACGAGCTTCTTCATGTCGTCCTGCGCCATGGCGCAGCACGCGCCGTACAGAATGTTGATCACGCCCAATACCGCGAAAGGCACCGCGTAGTTGACGGCTTCGGTCGGGAAGATCGAGTAGCTGATCCGGAAGAAGCCGTAGACACCCATCTTGAGCAGAATCCCGGCCAGGATCACCGAGATCGCCGTCGGCGCTTCGACGTGCGCCCAAGGCAACCACGTATGGAACGGGAAGACCGGTACCTTGATCGCGAAGGCCACGAAGAGGAACAAGAACATCACCGCGCTGAAACTCATCGGCGGCAGGAACCGGAAGAGCTGGAAATCGCCCAGGAAAAGCGGCCAGCGATGCTTCAGCTCGCTGAGGTCGAAGGTCCGGCCGAGGTTGATGTCGGCGAGGATCTCGGCGCGCGTACGCTCATAGGCCAGCCAGTCGGCGTTGTTGGGATTGACCAGCCCGGGTAATCCCTTCAGGTTGCTGTCCACCTGATTGGCCAGCGCAAACATATCGTCCGAGTGCGGCGTCCAGTCGATCCCGTTGCGCGTCAGCGCCCGGCGCGTCTCCGCGGCCGTAGCGCCGCCCAGCGGGGCCACGCGCTGCACGTCCCGGTACGCGTTTACCCGCGTCTCGACCACCCGCGCCTTGATGTCGTTGAGCCGCTGGTACATCGCCGCAAGGTAGCCGTTCGCGTCGGAGATTTCCTTGGGATCGACCTTCGCGCCTTCCTTGTCTTGCCGCACCAGGCTCGCGATTTCCTGCGTCTTACGGTCGATGTGACCTTCGAGGTACTTCCCGTCGGACCAGTACCAGCTCGCCAGCAGCACCACCAGCATCAGCACCGAGCCGGCCATCGTATACAGGAAGAACTTGATCGCGGCGTACACGCGCTTAGGTCCGCCCCAGACGCCGATCAGGAAGTACATCGGCAGGAGCATCAGTTCCCAGAAGACATAGAAGAGGAAGAAGTCGAGCGAGACGAAGACGCCGTTCATGCCCGTCAGGAGCAGCAGGATCAGCGCGAAGTAACCTTTCACCTGCTTTTCGATGCCCCAACTCGCCACGACGGCAATGAACCCAACGACACCCGAGAGGATGATCATCGGCACCGAAAGCCCGTCGATGCCCATGCGGTACCAGACGTTCAGCCCGTCGATCCACTTATGCGATTCGTAGTAGGTGATGTTGCCGGTGTCGCGGTACGCGAAGAAGACGTAAACGCCCAGCAGCATCGGGATCGCCGCGGCAGCCGAGGCCACGGTCTTGATGATGTCCGCGCGGCGCGACGGAATCAGCAGCACCACCACCGTCCCCAAGGCGGGCGCGAAGGTGAACAGCGAAAGCAGCGGCCAGTCCATCAACTCGTACATGTCGTGACTCCACGAGAAGCTCCGGACGCCCCATGCGGGGCTCCGGCGACTACACCATCATCAGCACCAACAGCACCACCGCTACGGCGCCGAACGTCAGGCACACGTAGTACTGAATCCGTCCGGCCTGCAGCGTCCGTGCCACCGTCCCCAGCATCCACGTCGCCACGCCGAACGCATCCACGCACTTATCGACGAACCAAGTGTCGATCGCGCTGGATACGCGCGCGATCGAACGCACGAAGTACGCCCAGCCGTCCACCAGAATCTGGTCGATTACCCCAAAGTCGAAGACGTAGAACATCCGGTTCAGCGATTTGGCGAAGGGCACGATCCCGTCCTGGTACAGCCGGTCGAAGAACCAAAGCTGCGCGCAGAGCTGCCACGCCAATCCCAAGGTAGCCGGATTCCGCTCGAGCAGCCGGTCCACGTCGATCTTCTTCGAGCCGTACATCAGCCAAGCCAGCAGCGAACCCAGCGCCACGCCCAGCAGCGAAAGCACCGTCGCCCAGATATGAGCGGTATGTTCGTGGTGATGATGGTGCTCCGCCTCGTGCTCGCCGCCGTCCACCAACGCCTGGAGCTTTTCCGCCTGCACCGGCGTGGTCATCGTGGCGCTGAGCCAGCCCTTTTCTTTCTGAATCAGATGCGCGTGATCGTCTACGTACGGCGCTTCCATCGTCGGCGTGCCAAACGCGATCAAGTCCCCGCCGATCAGATGGCTGCTCCACCAGAAACCCAGGCAGCCCACCGCCAGGATCAGCAGCGGAACGGTCGCGATCGGCGGCGATTCGTGGCAGTGCTCGTAGACGTGCTTGTCGCGCGGTTCGCCGAAGAACGACCAGAAGAGCATTCGGCACATGTAGAACGTGGTCAGCGCCGCGGTGAGCTGCCCCAGCACGTACGGCGCCCAGTGCAGCCGCCCTTCGCCCAGCGCCTTCTCGAGCGACGCGGCGAGAATCATGTCCTTGCTGAAGAAACCGCTGAAGCCCGGGAAGCCGATGATGGCCAGGACGCCCGCGCAGGTGGCGATAAAGGTGAGCGGCATCTTCTTGCGCAGGCCGCCCATGCGGTTCATGTCCTGCAAGTGGTGGCAGGCGTGGATCACGCTGCCGGCGCACAGGAAGAGCATGCACTTGAAAACCGCGTGCGTGTACAGGTGCGCGACGCCCGAGGTGTAATTCCCCGAGCCTAGTCCGATCATCATGTAGCCCAACTGCGAGATGGTGCTGTACGCCAGAACGGCCTTGATGTCCCACTGCACCATCGCCATCGTCGCGGCCAGGAAGGCGGTGATCCCGCCGATCATGGCGACGAAGAAGAGCGAACCTTCGGTGAGCAGCGGATGGATACGCGCGGTCATGTACACGCCCGCGGCCACCATCGTCGCGGCGTGGATGATCGAGCTGCCCGTCGTCGGGCCCTGCATCGCGTCGGGCAGCCACGAATGCAGCGGGAACTGCGCGCTCTTGCCGATCGCACCCATGAAGGTGAGGATCCCGGCCAGCGTCAGGAGTTCCACCCCCGTGAACGCGCAACCGAAGAGTTTGATCGTGACCTGATCGAAGACTCCGGCCGACTTGGCGGCGTACAGCGTGCCGAAATCCAGCGGCGAATTCGCGTAGCCGTTGGCTTGGTTGGCCACGCACAACATCGTGGTCAGGAAAAGCATGATCCCGGCCATGAACCCGAAGTCACCGATGCGGTTCATGACGAAGGCTTTTTTCTGCGCATGCGCCGGCGACAAGTAGCGTTCGTCGATGCCCGTCGCGTAAGGCGCCTTCAGTTCCTGGTAATGGTGATCCTTGGAGACGGTGGGCTTGTAAAACCAGAACCCGATCAGGAAATAGCTGCCCAAGCCGACGAGTTCCCAGAAGACGAAGGTCATCAGCAGGTTGCTGCTGAAGACGATGCCCAGCATGGCGAAGCAGAAGAAGCCCATGAAAGCGAAGTAGCGGCGATACATGGTATCGCCGTGCAGATAAAAGATGCTGAAGATCAATACCAGCGTCGCGAGGCCCGTGACCACCAGCGCCATGAAGGTCGAGAGGTTATCGACCAAGAGCCCCAGCGAGAAGACACCCGCCGGACCGAAGTTCATCCACGACGCGGAGACGACGAACGGCTTGGCCTGCGCCTGCGCCCAGCCTTCGTGATCCGCTCCGCCGGCCCGCAGGTTGACCGTAAAGAGCACCGCCGAAAGCAGGAACGCGATGCCCATCAACCCGATGGCGAGGTAGTCGGCGCCCTTGTCCAGCTTGCGTCCCGCGAAAAGCAGAATGGCGAAGGTCAGCAGCGGCAGGAGCAGAATCGCCAACGGCGCCCAGGTGAGTACCTGGATTTCGGTGCCGTAGACTTGACTGAGGGCGTCCATACGTATTCCGTCGTCCGTGGGTGCCTGTCCAACCTACATCCGCAATTCGTCCACGCGGTCCATCTCGATGGTCCGGTGCGTCTGGAAGACCGCGAGCACCAGCGCCAGCGCCACCGCCGCTTCCGCGGCCGCCAGCACAATGATGAACAGCGTAAAGACCTGCCCGTCGAAACCGTGGTAACCGGCCTGATGACCGTTGAAGCGCGCGAAGGCGACGAAGTTGATCCCTGAGGCGTTGAGAATCAGCTCGACGCCCAGCAGGATGCCCACAGCGTTTTTGCGGCTGACCATCGCGAAGATGCCCAATGCAAAGAGCACTCCACCGAGGATTAGGTAATTGAACAGGTTGTTGGGTCCGGAACTCAGGAGCCCTTGGTCGGCCAGCACGAGACCATGCGCGAAAGCATCCACGTCAGCGGGTCTCCTTGCGCACGATCGCCACCGCGCCCACCAGCGCGGCCAGAATCAAGATCGAAGCCACCTCGAACGGCAGGAGGTACTCGCCCAGCAGCACATGCCCCAGCGCGATCTCGCCCGGCGCGGCACTGGCCGTCGTGCGGTAGGCCGCATCGGCGTGCGCGTTCGCTTCCGCCAACGGCACCTGCAGGCGGTTGATCAGCATGATCGTCGCGGCCAGCACCACTCCGGCCACCAGCGCGCCGCCGCCCAGCGCAAGCCACGTCCGGCGCGGTTCGACCGTGCCTTCCTGCGTATGCGCCGAGAACATGATCGCGAACATCACCAGCACGATGATGCCGCCGACGTACACGATGAGCTGCACCGCCGCCAGAAAGTCCGCATGCAGAAAGATATAGATCCCCGCCACACCCAGGAACGCCACCGCCAGCGCGAACGCCGCATGCAGAATGTTCCGCGCCACCACCACGAAGGTCGCGGCAGTCACGGTCATCAAAACCACGATCCAGAAAAGCAGGGTCGCCAGCATGGAATGCATCGCCCGGACCACGGCAGCCCGCGCCTCGGCGCGGCCCGCCTATCCCTGAGGTGAGAAGCAAATGAAGCAGCCGAATATAGCCGCCTGCCACTCGCCTGCAAGCAACTCAACCACTAATCGGGGAAGATGCTTAGCCGCACGCAACGCATCGTGCAGGCCAGCGCGGAAAAGTGGCTCCAAACGAAACAGCCCGGCGCTTGCGCCGGGCTGTTTTCGCATCGTGCGTGCTCGAATGTTAGCTGGCGGGTGGAGGAGCGTCGCCGGCGGGCTTGGCGTCCGCGGCGCCTTCCGCCGACTTGGTTTCGGCAGCGGGCTTTGGCGCAACGGCCGGCTTGGCGGCGGCCGGAGCCGCGGCGGGCTTCGCGGCAGCCGCGGCCTTGGCGGCGGCGGCCTTTTTGGCCGCGGCTTCGGCGGCCTTGATGCGCTTTTCTTCGGCCAGCCGGATGCGCATCTTCTCGGTCTTGATCTTCTCGTCGTCGGTGTAAAAGCCCACGCCGAACTCGCGGATGAGGCCGTGCAAATTCGAGCGCCCCCCCGTGGTGTCGGGTGTGCCGGCGCGCGTGGAACCCCACCACTCTTTCGTCATCGTCAGGCAGCCCGTCGGGCACGCGAAGACGCACAGCCCGCAGTACATGCACTTGAGAATGTCGATGTCGAAGCGGCTGGGGCGCCACTTGTTCGAGACGGTCTTTTCGCCGTCGATGAAGAAGCAGTCGATCGGGCAGGCTTTGGAACAGTTGCGGCAAACGATGCAGCGTTCGATGTCGTTGTGCAGGTGCCCGCGGAAGCGGTCGGCCACTTTCACTTCGCCGCGCGTCTGCGCCGAACCGTCCCACGTGACCGTATTCGGCGCGATGTCGTCGTCGACCTTTCCGCCGAAATTTTCCATGACCATGTTCTTGCCGAGGTAACCGCCGGTCACCTTCATGCCGACCATGAATGACTTGACGCCGTCGTAGATGTCGCGAACGAAGTCGATCATCGCTGCCGTTCTCCTGCGCGCCGCCGTTCGCGGCACGCCCTGCCTAGAACTTGGTGCCCTGTGCGATCACGTTGCCTTCCACCAGCAACTTGCGCGACTTCTGTTCGTCGGGCGAAAGCTTCTTGAAGCCGAACCACCAGATGATGCCGATCCCGCTCAGAAGGCAGACCGCGCAGGAAATCCCGGCCGTGGCGTTGTTCAGCGCGTCCGCACCGTACTTCTCTGCGACGTATGGCCGCACCAGCATCCAGCCGGACACGCCCACCAGGCAGGACATGCCCAGCGGGATCAACTTCTTCCAGCACAGCGTCATCATCTGGTCGACGCGGAAACGCGGGAGCGTCCAGCGAATCCACATCATCACGAAGACCAGCGCGTAGGTCTTGATCAGGAATGCAGCCAGATGCATCAGCGACCCCCAAATACTGAAGATCGGGGCGGTAGCAACCAGACCCGTGGCGGGGTTGATCTCACCCGGCCGAACCTGCATCGCCCAGTTTTCGAAAGGCGCAAAGCCCGTCGACCACCCGCCCAGGAAAATCGTCACCGCGATCGCGCACGTGACGCACATCATCGCATACTCGGCCATGAAGAAGAACGCGAAGCGCATCCCCGAGTATTCGGTGTGGTAGCCGGCCACGAGTTCGGATTCCGCTTCGGGAATATCGAACGGCGTGCGGTTGCACTCGGCCAGCGCCGCGAGGTAGTAAACCGGGAAGAGCACGAACATGAACGGGCTGGAGAAGACGTTCCAGTTCCAGACCCAGCCTTCGCTCCATCCGGCCCCGTCGAAGCCGAACTGCGCGACCGTCATGCCCTGCATCGACATCGTGCCGCTGATCACGATGCCGGTCAGGAGCGCCAGGCCCACCGGGATTTCGTAGCTGACGATCTGCGCGGCGCTGCGCATGCCGCCCAGGAGCGCCCACTTGTTGTTCGAGGCCCAACCCGCCATCAGGATCCCGATCGCTTCGATGCTGGTAATCGCCGCGATGTAGAAAACGCCGATGTTGAAGTCCGCGATGTAGAAGCGGTCGCTGTACGGCAAGGCCGCCAGTGCGCCGAAGGCGGAGGCCAGCACAATGGTCGGCGCCAGCTTGAACATCGGCTTATCGGCCGCGGCCGGAACCAGATCTTCCTTCATGATCAGCTTGATGCCGTCGGCCAGGAAGATCAGCAAACCCGGCAGCCAGCGGCCCAGCGTGGCGTCAAGCAGCTTGAAGACGCCCACCAGCGGCGCGGCGAGCTTGGCGAAGAGTTTTTCGCCGGGCCGAGCATTGGGACGGCCGGCGCGTTCGATGGCTTCCGAGAAGACCGCGCCCAGGAAGTTGCTGGGCTGGCACTGGTTCGGCCCCACGCGGCGCTGAATGTCCGCCGCGACCTTGCGCTCGATGTACGTGCTCCCGCCGGCCACCGCCTGAATCAGCCCAAAGGCGATCAGGACCGGAATCAGCGCGGCGATCACCATCGCCACCGACTCGGGCTGGATGTGAATCCAGGCCATGCCGAAGAGCTTGACGATGGCGTCCACCACCCACCGGCTCGCCTCGCCCTGCAGCAACCACTCGTACAAAGGTACCATCGGTGCTCGTCCCGCTTTCGTAATGAGGGTGCCCGGCGACTAGTCCTTCTTCTCGCTGTTGCCCGATGCCTTCAAAGTCACGGTATCACCGGCTATCACGAAGACCACCTCCCCATCCGAACCGTTGTAGACCCACGTCTCGGCCGTCAGCGGGCCGACGCCCACCTTGTCGAACTTGTCCGGCTTCCCGAGCTTGGCCTCGAGATCCGCCTTCTTCGAAATCCCCTCGGCCTTCTTCATGATGTCCTGCTTCGATCCGCGCCCGCAACCAGCCAAAGTAAGGGCCAGCACCAAGGACGCCACCAGCATCGCCACACCACGCATATGTATTCTCCGTTCGGTTTCCAGATTCTATCGATCCACTTCCGGAAGCACGATGTCGAAACTGCCGATCACGGCGATCACATCGCCGATCATCAGACCGCGCGTCACCTTTTCGAAGATGCCCAACGCCGAAAAACTTCCGGTCCGGATCTTCAGGCGCAGCGCGCAATCCGTCCCGTCACTCACGCAGTAATACCCCGTCTCGCCGCGCGGATTCTCGCTGCGCACGTAGACCTCGCCGGGCTTGATCTTCAGGCGCGCGGGGAGCTTGGCCTGATATTGGCGGTCGGGATGGTCGGCGGGCAGCTTCTCGGTTTCCTTCAGCTTGTCGACCACCTGGCGCAGAATTTTGAGCGACTCGAAGACTTCTTTCACGCGCACGACGAAGCGGTCGTAGCAATCGCCCAGCGTCCCTTGAGGGTTCGATCCGTTCGGATCGCCGCCGTCGCCGACGGGCACGCCGAATTCGAGCTGGTCGTAAATGCTGTACGGCTCGTTCTTGCGCAGATCCCACTTTACGCCGCTGCCGCGCAGATTGGGGCCGACCAGCCCCCAGTTGATCGCGTCTTCGGGCGATACGATCCCGACGTTGCAGAGCCGCTCCTGGAAGATCGAGTTTCCGGTGATCAAGTCGTTGAACTCGACCATGCGCGGGTGCAGGTAATCGATGAAGCGGTCGCACTTCTCGATGAAGCCGGGCGGCGCGTCGTAGCTGACGCCGCCGATGGTGTAGTAGTTGTAGGTCAGGCGCGCGCCGCAGACTTCCTCGAACAGGTCGTTCACCCGCTCGCGGTGGCAGATCCCGTGCAGGAAGGGCGTATACGCGCCCATGTCCATCGCCAGCGCGCCGATGCAGATCATATGGCTGCTGATGCGGTTGAGTTCGCCGCAGAGCACGCGGAGCAGTTCGGCGCGCAGGGGGAGCTTGTAGCCGCCCAGCGCTTCGACGCCTAGCGCGTAGGCGAAGTTCGAACTCATCGAGCAGAGGTAATCGACGCGGTCGGTGTAAGGCATGAACTGGCGGTAATCGACATACTCGCCGATTTTCTCGATCGCGCGGTGCAGGTAGCCGATGTCGGGGCGAGCGCTGACGACGACTTCGCCGTCGGTCACGACCTCCAGCCGCAGCACCCCGTGCGTCGACGGATGGTGCGGCCCCATCGAAAGGACCATCTCCTCGGCATGCACGCGCTGCGTGCTGCCCGACGGAGTCAAAACGCTTTGTGCATCGGACATGCGGCTCGTTCCCGTGGCTGGCCGCGGCCCCGTTCGGGCGCGGCGTACGGCCTCGACGTTGCTTGCTTCGTTCAGCCTTCCTTCTTGTCCTCGGCTCCTGCGGCGGCCGGCTTCTGCTTGGCCTCTTCCGCCATCTCTTTCTTCACTTCGGCGGTCAGGCGCTCGACCAGCTTCTTCTCTTCCTCTTCGCGCGCCGAAATCTCGCGGCGGACCGCGTCGGCGAAATACTGATGCAGCCGCGTCGTCGGAATCCCCTGGTACTCTTTCGGGTACTCGAAGTCTTTGCGCCCCGGATGCCCTTCCCAATCCGGCGGATTAAGGATGCGCCGCAGATCCGGATGGCCCTTGAATTTGATCCCGTACAAGTCGAACGCCTCGCGTTCGAAGAAATCCGCCGCGCCCCACAAGTCGCTGACCGTGTCCACCTCGGCGTGGTCGCGATCCAGCACCGCCTTGACGATCACCTTATGCAGGTGCTTGAAGCTGTGCAGCGGGTAGACGACCCACAGCGTCCAGCCGTTGTCGGCGCCGGCCAGCGACATCAGGCTGTCGAAGGCCAGTTCGGGGTCGTCCTTGAGGTAGCGCAGGATCGCCTTGTTGTGCTCGGGCGGAATCAGAATCACGCGCTCCCCGTTTTCGACTTCGGGGGCTTCGACGTCCGGCCAATGTGCTTTCAGCTTCGCAACAATCTGGTCGAATTCCATGACGGCTCCGGCTGCTTGCGGTTCCACGAACGCCACGCTCGGCGCTTCAGTTCTTCCCAGCCATTTCCTTGGCCGCCGCTTCGATCTTCGCCGCGATGGCCGGCTTGCCGAAGAGGTCCAGCGCGCCTTTGTCCTCGACCACGATCGGCGAACGCGGCGGCGGCGTCTTGCCCAGCTTGCGCAGCGTCCGCTCTTCGTGGATCACTTCGCGCAACTTGAATACCCCGTCGATCAGCGCTTCCGGGCGCGGCGGACAACCCGGCACGTACACGTCCACCGGCACGTACTTGTCGATCCCCTTCAGCACGCTGTAGCTGTACTTACAGAACGGACCGCCCGCGTTGGCGCAGGAGCCCATGCTGATAACCCACTTCGGCTCGGGCATCTGTTCGTAGAGGCGTTTCACGCGGCTGGCCATCTTCAGCGTGATCGTACCCGCTACGATCATCAGGTCGGCCTGGCGCGGCGTGGAGCGCGGAATCATCCCGAAGCGGTCGGAGTCGTACTTGCTCGCGCCCCACTGCATCAACTCGATCCCGCAGCACGCCGTCGCGAAGAGCAGATACCAGAGCGAATGTTCTTTGCCGAGGTTCAGCAGCGTATCGACGTTGGTGAAGATCACGTCGTCTTCGCCGAACTTGTGATTCAGAATGCCCATGGCGTACTCCTTCTGCCGTGCGAGCCGCTAGCTGATCCGCTTGGCCGATGACGGCGCCAATCCCACCTGCTTCGGCTGCTCCCAGCTGCGGATGCCCTGTTCGGTGGGCACACGGAAGCTGCGCACCCAGCCCAAGTCGCCCTTCTTCCAGATGTAAACCAGCCCCAGGAAAAGGACGCCGATGAAGAAGAACAGCTCGGCGAAGGCCACCAGCGCCGCGGTCCCGCCGCCGGCCGTCAGCGATTTGAAGATCGTCGCGATCGGGAAGACCAGCGCCAGTTCCACGTCGAAGAGCACGAAAACCAGCGCGACCACGTAAAACCGGATGTTGAAGCGCAGCCAGCCGCTGCCCACCGGGTCTTCGCCGCACTCGTACGTCATCTCTTTTTCGGGCGTCGGATGGTACGGCCGCAGAAGCCGCGAAAGCGTCAGCAGCGCGAACGTAAGCGCCACCGCCGACCCCAAGAGCAGGAAGACGGTACTGTACTGCATCAGTTCGGTATCGACGCCCAGCACGGGCATGGCAGCTTCTCCTCGCGCCTCCGGAGCTTACCCGGTCCAGAGGCGCGTCTTACGAAACATGGGCGAACGAACAGCAAGCACGTCTTATAGGTGCTCTCCTCTATGGTGTCAACGCGCGCGCGAAGCCCCTAACAAACTGCCAACCCCGAAGGCACGCCGATCCTCTTCTTCCTGCATCTTCTCGATTCAATACTATCCCTGAAGACTCCACTTTCAAACCGCCGAATACATATGGTTGTGCCCCAAGGGCACAATCCAGCCATCTGCCTCTATCGGGTGGGCAAACGCCAGACCATCTCCTACCGACCCGTGCCGCCTACGACAGCTAGCTTGCCACCCAGCACGCCCCGCAGCGCCAGCAAGCGATCCACTTGCTCCTGGAGGCGCGTACCGGTACCGCGCAGCACGTAGACGTGGAGTTCTTCCTTCTCGCTGAGCCGAATCTGGGTCGACGAAAGCAGCAGATCGGCCAATTCGCGGCGCGCGTCGGCCAGCCGGCGCGGAAGTTCGGGGGTTTTCACTTCAACCAGCAGCGTGAGCGTCGCGACCTGATCGGTCTTGCCGGCGGTCCACGCCTTTTGAGCCAAGCGCTCGCGAATCAGATCGCGGATCCCTTCGGAACGGTTCAAGTTCTCGTGATTCACCAGAAACTCGTCGAACTCACGGCTCAAGCCTTTGGGAATCGATACCCCAAAGCGAACCAGGTCTTCATCGGCGCGCAGCTTCCGTCGCGGTCGTCGAGCCATGCGGCTTCCTTAGGATCGGTCAGTTGGGATTGAAGTCGTCGTGCCGGCCCGTGGTAGGCGGAGGCGGCGGTTCGAGCTGTTCGCAAAAGCGCTCCAGCGCCTCCTCGACCATGTTCGCGCGGCGCAACGCCGAAGTCTCTTCAAGCAGAGTCTGGCGCAGGTCGGGATCCTGGAGGAAGACGCTGGCCAGCAAGTCGGCGGCTCCGCCCAAGCTCTTGCGTTCGGCCAGCGAACGGGCGATTTGTTTCCGCGCGTCCGGACGCAGCACGCGGTTCATCAGCGCGCGGGCCGTATCGAGCAGCGTGCGCTGCGTGGAGCGTGCGCTTGCTTCCAATGCCGGTTCCAGGATCGGATCGTCTTCGATGCGCACCACCGTGGCGATGCGGTACGGTTCCTTCTGGATCTCGGATTGAATGCGTGCGCGCGAAAGCCCCAGCAGCGCAATCTGGTAGGTGTCGTCGTCCAGTTGCTGGTGCGCCACGATCCGCCCCACGCCTACCATGGGAAACAGCGCGGGAGCTTCCAAATAAGCGTCTTCCCAACCCGGCTTCAGGCGCGCCATGGCCAGGAATTGCGGTCCCTTCAAGGCGTCGGCGAGCATCGTTTTGTAGCGCGGCTCGAAAATGCGCAGCGGGAGGATCGTTCCGGGGAAAAGCACCACGTCGGGCAGCGGAAAAAGCGGAACCTCGAATACGGGCGGCAAGCTCGGTTCCATGACGCGCTCTCCGATCGCGGAAGCGCGGTCACTCTAGGACGCTAGGTGAAGCGTGTCAACGCGTACGTAAGCGCTCATTCGCCCAAAGCGCGCAACAGCACCGTCGCGTATGCGCCCGGCGGCAACTCGAAGCTCGCCACGCGCATCAAGCGTCCGCCACCGCCTTCCTCCTTCTCGGCCGGCCCCAGTTCGAAGCCGCGCGCCTCGACGAAAAGCTTGCGCGGCGCTTCGCCAAAGAACGGCCGCCGTACACCCGGAATGCGCAGATCTTCGAGCTTTAAGTTTTCCTCGGCCAGTACCTCGCTCGCCGTTTCACCCCAAGGCGCGCGCAGTTCGGTCTTGCGCGAAAGCAGCGGAACGTTCAGGTCCTCCCACTCGGCGGGAATCGTCAACGCCGCCGGGAAGAGCATCACGCCGTACGGATCTTCGGCGACGATCCGGTCCTCGCGCCCACCCTCGCATTGCGCCGCCAGCCCGCGCGCCACGCTGTTCCAGAGATGCGACTGGTACGCGTAGACGCAGATCTGCTGCAGAAAGTACGGCAACTGCGTGAAGGCGCCGCGGTAATCCTGCGGATGACGCGCGAGATGCTCGAACGCTTTGCGCTCCGGACAATGCCGCAGCTTGGGCAGCACCTCCTGCCAGCGCCCCCACCCCTCAAGCAATGCGCGCTTGAACGCTTTGACGTCGCGATGGTCCTTGCGGTGTTCCACGGCCACCGCCAGCCGCAGCGCCGTCTCGAAATCCCCGTCGATCAGGTTCCGCGCGAGAAAGCCTTCGCCGTGCCGGGCCGAACCGAAACGCTGATCGCCGAAATAATTCACGAAACGCAGCGCCGCAGGCTCGCGGCCGGGCACGCGCAGCAACGCCGCGGCGCGGTCCATATCCCGGCTGTCTTCCGGCGTCAACGAACGCACCACGATGCGAAAACGATTACCCGCCAGATCGCTCGATCGGATCGCGCGGGCGCAATATCCCAGGCGTTCGATCGACCAATACGGCCCCGCCTCGCGCTCCGGGGCCTTTCCCGAAAATTGCGCGCAGTCCAGCGTGAGGTGCTGCGTGCTCTTCGCGTGCTTGTCTTTCAAGCCCGCGTACGCCAGCGCCGCGTGGCGAATCATCCAGTGCTTGGCGATCTTGCCGATCGCTTCGGGCGTGCCCATTCCGGTCTTCGTCAGCCGGTACAGCGCGAACGGACCCGCGGTCTCACCGAAGGTAAACCCCGGATCGAGCAGTTCGTCCACGCGGAAGTCGTCGGGCGTTTTCTTGATCGACATGGAAGTCCAAGAGTGGGTGACCGGACGGGCGCAGGAAACCAAGGCAACGCGCGCATGTTAACGCACGCGCGGCATTACGACGAGAGGAGACTCGAAAACCGAAGACCGCTCACGCGTTCTGCGCCAGACGCTTGCCGGAAGTGCGGGCGTCGCCGGGCAGGCGATGCCGGGCCGCGGCCAGACGCGCGGCCAAACGGTAGGCGCTCATGAAGCTGTCCGTACGCGCCTGGCCCTTCCAGGCGATATCGTACGCCGTTCCGTGGTCGGGCGAGGTGCGGATGATCTCGAGCCCCAGCGTCACGTTCACCCCGGTGTCGAAAGCGAACATCTTGAACGGAATGCTGCCCTGATCGTGATACAGCGCCACGTGCCCGTCGAAGCGCGCCAGCGCGTCCCGCGTGAAAGCCGTATCCGGCGGCAAGGGGCCTTCGACTTGCAGGCCCAAGCTCTGGAGGCGCTGCACGGCCGGCTTGACGATGCGAATATCCTCGTCGCCGAAGAGCCCTTCCTCGCCGGCGTGCGGGTTGAGCCCCAGCACGGCCAGCCGCGGCGGCTTTCCGTCGCGCAAGATGCGCAGATTCTGGTTCATCAGCGTCGCCACACGGCAAATCCGCTCCAGCGTGATCGACTCAGGCACGCTTCTAAGGGACTGGTGCGCGGTGACGAACGTGACGGCGATCTTCTCGCTGTACAGCAGCATCGCGATGTCCGGCGCTCCGGTGAGCGACGCGATCATCTCGGTATGCCCGGGGAAATCGATGCCCGCGAGATTCAATGCTTTCTTGCTGATCGGTGCCGTCACCATCGCCACGCAGCGCCCACTGCGGCAAGCCTGTACCGCGGCCTCGATAAAGCGCGCCGCCGCCGCGCCGCACGCGGCCTGGCTACGGCCCGGCGTGACCGTCGTACCTTTAAAGGTATCGGAGACGTCGAAAACGGCCGGCGCATGCAGGCGCTCGGGAATGGCATCCAGCACCTGAGCGCCAAAAGTTCGGCCGGTCCGGTCGGCCACCTGCCGCAGCACGGCCACATTGCCCATCACCAGCGGCACCGTATGCTCTGGAAACTCTTTCAGCGCCAGCAGTTCCAGGCACAACTCCGGCCCCACGCCCGCGGCATCGCCCATGGTGACGGCGACGATCCCCGGGGGCGACGGTCCGGCTGCGCCCGTGTTCGCTGCGGCTTCGCTCATGCCTTCACGTTACGCCTTGGGAGCGGCCGGCGCAAGAGTTCTCCCGCTTCCCCCGCTCTCGCGTTAGACACTCGGGACGCAAAGTCCTAAAACTACGCGAACGACCATGTCCGCCACCGTGCCTGTCAAGCTGCGCGAAGCACTCAAACGCTTCGGTTTCGACGCCTTCCGCGAAGGCCAGCGCGAACTCGTCGAAGCCGCGTTGGCCGGGCGCGACGCGCTGGGCGTCTTGCCCACAGGCGGCGGCAAGTCCCTCACCTACCAGCTTCCCGCCACGCTGCTCCCGGGACTCACCGTCGTCGTCTCGCCGCTCATCGCTCTGATGAAAGACCAGGTCGATGCGCTGAACCGCCACGGGCACGCCCGTGCAGTAGCCTTGCATTCGAATCTTTCCGCCGCCGAAGCGCAGGAAGCGTTGCGCGAAGTCCACGCCGGCGAAGCCGCGCTCCTGTACGTCAGCCCCGAACGCCTGGAATCCGAAGCCTTCCGCCGCCGCATCGCCGCGCTGAAGCCCAAACTCTTCGTCATCGACGAAGCGCATTGCGTAAGCCAGTGGGGCTATGACTTTCGGCCCAGCTACCTGCGCCTGCGGCCGGCCGTCGAAGCCGCGCGCCCTTGCCCCGTCCTGGCGCTCACCGCCACCGCGCCGCCGGCCGTGCGCGACGACATCGTCAAGCAACTCGGGCTGCGTAAGGCGCTCGTCCAAGTCGGTTCGCTCGATCGCCCCAATCTGCGCTTCGAAGTCCACCCCTGCGGTCCCGGCGAGAAGCCGCGCCGCTTGAAGCGCATCCTCAAGGACCTCGACGGACAGGGCTCGCAGATCGTCTACGTCGGCCGGCGCAAGGATGCCGAAAGCGTCGCCGCCGATTTGAACCAGGTGGGCCTGCGCGCGACGTGCTACCACGCGGGCATGAGCGCCGCGGCGCGCAAGACCGCGCAGGAACAGTGGCTCTCCGGACGCCGGCCCATCGCCGTCGCCACTGTCGCCTTCGGGATGGGCATCGACAAAGCCGACGTGCGCGCGGTGATCCACTACCAGCATCCGCCCGCGCTGGAAGCCTACTACCAGGAGGCCGGACGCGCCGGGCGCGACGGCAAGCCCGCTCAATGCATTCTGCTCTACGCGCCCAAAGACACCTCGCTGATCCGCTTTTTCCTGCGCAACCGCTACCCAGCCCGCGAAGAGGTTCAGGCCGTCTACGCCAGCGTCGATCCAAGTGGCAGCATGCTCGAGGAACTCCGCGCGCACGCCAGCGAACTGACGCCCGAACAGCTCAACGTCGCGCTCTTGGCGCTCCACGAACAGGATCTCGTCTGGCACGACGATAACGGCCGCATCTGCCGCGCCGCCGGAAACCCGCAGGCCCAAGCCATCGACCTGAATGCGATGTTCGCGCGCAAAAACGCCGATTACGCGCGCCTCGACGCGATGCTCGAATTCGCCGCCGAATCGAACTGCCTGCGCAAGCGGCTCCTGCACTACTTCGGCGAAACCTTCGCTGCCGATTACCGCTGCGGAAACTGTTCGGCTTGCAGCGGCGGAACCGCCGAAGTCGGGCACGCCGCCGCACGCGACGAAGCGCGCCGCGTCCTCGAACGCCATCGCGCCGTCTTCCAGGCCGCCTGGAAACTCAACAAGGCCACCCTCGCGAGATTTCTTTACGGCAGCGACGCCAAAAGCATCCCCGCCGCATGGCACGCGCTCCCGGGATTCGGCGCACTCAACCATTTAACCATAAGCACGCTGCACACCATCGCCGAAGCGGTCCTCGACGAGGACCGCCGCGAGCAGGGATCTGCGTCGGCTTCACCCAAGGCCCAGTCACCGCGCGCAGAAGTTCCCGGCGGAGGCGCCGCCTTCTGGCGCGGCAAGGACCGTGCTTTCACGCGCGAAGAGCTTCAAACGCGGGAAGTCCCCCGCAAGCACGGTGTCCTGATGCTCGAACTCTTCGACGCGAATCCCGGGCGCTTCGCACCCTCGCTGGCCGTCGCGGTTCTGCGCGGCGGCGCGCAGAGCCAGGAAAGCCGCACCGCCGAACTTCAGGCGCTCCCGCAGTGGGCTGTGCTCAAAGGGGTGAGGTACGAAGATCTGCTCGCCGATCTGCTAGCGATGTACGCGAAGGGTTATCTGGAGCCCCACGGCGGCAAGGGCAAACGCCTGGCGCTCAGCCTGCGCGGGCGCGAAGCGCTCCATCGCACCCGGCCTGCCAAGGCCTGATCAAGCCTCCGGCGCCAGAAGCTTCAAGAAATGCGGAGCGATCAGGGCCAATAGCGTCAGTCCCAGAATCTCCAGCAGTAAAAAGCACAGGATCCGGTCCGTCAGCTCGCGCCGCCGCACCCAGCGCGTCAGCCCCGATGCCGAAAGATTGCACGCGCCGGCGAAGAGAATGCCGAAGACAAAGCAGAGCACCGCCGCCGACGTGCCCGGCGCGAGGATGTCCTGAAATCGCCGCGCCAGCAGCCCGAAGATCTGTGCGTTCACCACCGCCATCATCACCACCGTCGCCAGGTAACCGATGCTGAACGGAATGCGCGGTTGCAGCGGTTCGCGTGAAGGCAAATCGACCATCGACTCGTGTTCCCGGACGGCCATGGTTTCCCCGCCTTCCCTTTTATAGCACCACCCGCACGAATGCGCGTCCCGCGTTGCAGCTTCGCCCCTTCTTACCTATAGTAGAGTCGCCTCGTACGATTCGGACCCGATTCGCGCCCCAAGCGCCTATCCTTATTAGGGAGAGCCCCCGCCATGCCCGTGCCGGCCCTGCTGCCCATCGACGTCACCGTGCTTGGACCGGGCATGATCACCCAGCTCCAGCTCATGCCCTCGCTCTATCAGCTTCAGCGACTGGGCGTGGTGCGGAATCTGGCCGTCTGCGGCACGCGTCCCGGCACGATGAAAACGCTCGCCGAAGACCGCCGGCTCCTCGACGGCTTCCCCGGGCACTCGTTCGCCATGTACCCCGATTACCGCAAGGTGGACGCCAAAGGCAGCTTCCCCCACGCCTACCGCGACGCCTTGAAGGCGCTGCCGCCACGCCAGTGCGTCCTCGTCGCGCTTCCCGATAATCTGCATTATCCGGTGATCAAAGAATGCCTCGCGGCCGATCAGCACGTGCTCACCGTCAAGCCCTTCGTCATGACCCACGCCGAAGCGCAGGAACTCGAAGCCCTCGCTCGCGCGAAGGGGCTCGTCATCGGCATCGAATATCACAAGCGCTTCGACGACCGCGCCCTGATGGCGCGCAAGCGCTATCGCAACGGCGAGTTCGGCGAACTCCGCTGCGGGCAGGCGCACCTGATCGAGAAGTACTACTACATGCACTCGAACTTCCAGAACTGGTGCACGTGCGAGAACTCCGACGCCTTCACCTACATCGGATGCCACTACGTCGATCTGGTCGCTTTCGTCACAGGCCTGCGCCCGGTCGAGGTCAGCGTCTACAGCAAACCGCAGCCGTGGCCCAACGGCAAGCTCGGCTACCTATGGACCGACGCGCGCGTGATCTGGGAAAACGGTGCGACGTTGAACGTCGTCAACGGCTTCGGCTACCCCGACGAAGGGCCTGGCGGGAATACGCAAGGCATCGTGCTGCATACCGAAGGCCCCGACGCCGCCGGCATGATCTGGCACAGCGACCAGTTCCGCGGCGTGAAGCATGCGATCCTTAAAAAGGGCGGCGACCCCGGCGACACCGCCTTCATGGAGAACAACCCCGACTACTTCCAGCTTGTGGACCGCGGAGGTGCGGGGCTCGAACCCGTCGGCTACGGCTACCGCAGCATCGAGTACATCGTCAAAGCCATTGCGCGCGTCGAGGCGGCCTGCGCGGGCCAAAGCGCCGCCACGGCCCTCCAGACGCGCCAGGGGCTGCTGGCCGAACTCGACTCCGCCGGGATCATGGCCACGCCCGCCAACAGCGCCTACAACGAACTGGTCATCGAAGCCGGCCGCCTCTCGATTACCCACGGCGCCAAGCCCGTGGTGATCGAATACGAACCCAAGCCGCGCGTGCGCTTTAAGGAAGATAAGGACTACGCACGATAGGCGAGCGTGACAAAGGGCACGGCAACCCATTCCGAAGCGTGCGTTTACGGGGTATAGTAGTTCCGTATTCCAAGCCGAACGAACGCACTGACGAAAGGAACCCGTCTATGCCGCTCGCCACCGTCGATCCCGCCGCCTTCCTCGATGCACTCCAGACCGAAGGCGGCGCGTCGCGCCTGCTCCCTCACGGGATCGCCTGCCAGGAGCACGTGGTCTACGGGCGCGGCGGCGAACACGAGCTGACGCTCGACCTGTTCGACCGGCACACGCGGCCCGAACGGGAGCGTCCGGCCATCGTCTTCATTCACGGCGGCGGCTGGGCCGGCGGCGACGCGAAGCAATTCTTCGGGCAAGCCGCCTACCTGTCGTGGAAGTACGGTTTTTACGCCGTAAGCGTGCGGTACCGGCTCACCGATAAAGCGCCATTCCCGGCTTGCCTGCAGGACGTAAAGGCCGCCGTGCGCTGGGTGCGAGCGCGCGCCGAGCGCTGGAATATCGATCCCGAACGGATCGCCGTCGCCGGCGGTTCGGCCGGTGGCCACTTGGCGGCCATGGTCGCGCTTACGCCGGGCGTGCCCGACTACGAAGGCGACGGCGGCACTCCGGGCATTTCCAGCCACGCCAACGCCGCAGTGCTCTTCAACCCCGCGCTGGACCTGTTCACCCGTGCCGTGCGCCAAGGCACCAAAGAGGCCGTCCGCAAACTCCTGCAGGCCGAAGTCGCCGACGCTCCGCAGCGCTTCAAGGACGCATCGCCGCAGTTCCGCTTGCATCCGTCCGCGCCGCCTTGCCTGATTTTGCACGGCGCAAACGACACCACCGTGCCGCCGGAGCAGGCCACTGCGTTCCACTCCAGCGCCGCCGAACTCGGCGTGCCTTGCGAACTGGAGCTGTACCCCGACGTAGGGCACGGCTGGTTTAACAAAGCGCCGCACTTCTGGCCCACGCTCCAGCGCCTCGAACGCTTTCTAGCCGCACGTTTTCACCTGCAAGGTTAGCCACCGGCACGCGCCGGCCGCGTTCCGGCTTTTGGGTCAATTAGTTGTTGAAACATTTATTGAGCAAAGGTATAGTTAGCGGGTCGACCGAGGATGCCTCGCCATGCCCAACCGCACGCTTCAGGCCGAACTCAAACAGACCCGGCCCTTCGCCTCGGCCGAGGAAGAAGCTTTCTTAAACTTGTTGCGCACGCACGGCGAACTGATGGGACCGGCCGCCGCGCTCCTGAAAGGCCACGGGCTCTCGCATGCCCAATACAACATCCTGCGCATCCTGCGCGGAGCCGGCGGCGAAGGCTTGCCGTGCCTGGAAGTCGCCGCTCGCATGGTCACCCGCGAACCGGATATCACGCGTCTGCTCGACCGCCTGGAAGACGCCGGCTGGGTGCGCCGCACGCGCTCCGACGCGGACCGCCGTGTCGTCTTCGCCCGCATCACCCCGGCCGGCTCGAAACTCCTGGCTTCCCTCGACGAACCCGTGGCCAAGACCGTCCGTGAATTGCTCGGGCACCTGACCCGCGCGGAGCTGCGCACCATAAGCGAACTTCTCACCAAAGCGCGCACACGTTCGGAACATCCGACCTAGTGCCCGGTTCGCTTTGCCGGAATACCGGGCTGGCTTTGCGCCATATAGTTGTTGAAACAACTTTTAAGGGGCTCTTGAGAAAGGAATACGCCATGAACGTTACCGCTCCCACGCCCACCCTTACTTTACGTCCCGCCGCCGAGCGCGGGCGCTTCGACCACGGCTGGCTCGACGCGCGACACACCTTCTCGTTCGGAGGCTACCGCGATCCGGCCTGGATGGGCTTCCGTTCGCTGCGCGTCATGAACGAAGACCGCATCGCGCCGGGCATGGGTTTCGGCGAACACCCACACCGCGACATGGAAATCCTCACCTATATCCTCGACGGCGCGCTCGCCCACCACGACAGCCTAGGGCATGCCGAAGCGCTCCCCGCGGGATCGTTCCAATACATGAGCGCCGGATCCGGGATCGAGCACAGCGAGTTCAACGCGTCCGACGAGCGGTTCGTGCACCTGTACCAGATCTGGATTCTGCCCGCGCAGCGTGGACTCAAGCCCGCATACGGCCAGCTCGACCTGAACCCCGCCGACGCGCACAACCGCTGGCAGGTGGTCGCCGCGCCCATCGGGCACGGCGGCGCGCTGCCGATCCGGCAGGACGCGATCGTGAAGCTCGCGCGGCTCGAGTCCAACCATACGCTCTCGCACGAGCTATCCGGGGGGCGCGGCGTGTGGGTGCAAGTTCTGCGCGGTAAGGTCACGCTGAACGGCGCGGCTCTGGCCGCTGGCGACGGCGCCGCCGCGGAGGGCTCGGGGCGCTTGGAACTGCGCGCCGGCGCGCACGCGGAAGTGTTGTTGTTCGATCTGGCATGAAGCGGCAGGATGGCCGCTCAAGAAATTCAAACACCAACCCTTTTTAAAAAGGAATCGACCATGAGCAAGCAAGCCCAACCGAGTTACCCGATTCACGAGCTGCTGGCCAAACGCTGGAGCCCTTACTGGTACGACGAACGCCCGGTTAAGGCCGAGGATCTGCGCTCGATCTTCGAGGCCGCCCGCTGGGCCGCGTCGTCCTACAACGAGCAGCCTTGGCGCTTCATCGTGGCCACCAAGGATCAGCCCGAGCAATACGCCAAGGTGCTAAGCGTGCTGGTTGAAGCCAATCAAGCCTGGGCTCAGCGTGCTCCGGTTCTGGTGCTGGGCGTGATCGGCCGGAACTTCGAGCGCAACGGGAAGCCCAACAAGGCCGCCGAGCACGACCTCGGATTGGCCGCGGCGAGCCTGACCCTCGAAGCCACCGCACGCGGACTGCACGTCCACCAGATGATCGGGCTCGATCCCGAGAAGGGGCGCAGTGTCTTCGGCGTGCCGGCGGGCTTTGAGGTCTTGACTGCGCTGGCGATCGGCTACGCGGCCGACCCGGCGCAAGCGCCCGAAGCGCTGCGCGGGCGCGACACGGCTCCGCGCGGACGCAAGCCCCTGAGCGAAATCGTATTCGGCGGAACCTGGGGCCAAGTTTCGAGCGCGGTGAAGTAACGGCGTGCCTTTCGGTCTTTGGTTCTACTCGGCCAAGGTGGGTGGCGGCGCACTCCTCGCGGTGCTGCTGGCGGCATCGCTTTGCGAATCGAATCCGGCCTGGAATCTGGTGCGCACGATATCCTTAGGCTTGCTAGTTCTGCTGGGCCTGACCGGAGGAGTGCTGGGCGTCCTTATGGCGTTGGGCCGCTTGCGGATGCGCTGTCCGTTTTGCACTAAATCTGGACCTGCGGGCGGCAGCGCGGCCGAAGGCATGTGGATGGATTGCCCGGATTGCGGACACATTCGCTCGAGCGGACGCCTGAAGTTGAAACTGATTCGAGAGTTCGAATACGAATCGCCGGATCGCTGAACGCGCCGGACCACCTCAACTCAGATCGAAGTCCAGCCGCAGCGCACAATGGTCGCTGGCGCGGGCCTCGCGCGGACCGCTCAGCACGTCGCACGCGACGAGCCGATCCGCCAGCTTGCGCGAAAGCCACGCGTAATCGATCCGTGCGCCCAAGGCATCGCTGGGAATCGTGAAGCCCGGATCCTTCGGGTGCAGCCGGCGGTAGGCGTCCACCCACCCCGCTCCACGCAAGGCGCGATATACGTCGGTGCGCATTTCCACGAATTTTACGAGCCGCTTGCGGCGAAACGGTATTTGCGGCAGCGCGAGCGTTTTGCCGCCTTCCTTCCAGCCCGCCATCCCGGCCATCCCCGCCTGCTGAAACTTGAACCGCAGCAGCGGATGCTTCGCCAGTTCCAGGCGCGTCGTTCCCGCGCCCAGCTTCACCCCGTTGTATAACTCAAAGGGCGCGACGCTGTTCAAGTCGCCCATCAGCGAGGCCCAACCGCGCTTATGCGGCGCCATCTCGCGCAGCAGGCGTTTCGTTTCCAGCAAACGCTGCGACTCCAAAAACGGCGAGAGGTGCGTGTGAAAGAAATGCCACTCGCGGCCGCCCGGCAAGGGCAGCACGATCTCTTGGAAGCCGTGATGGAAATCGTCCTGGTCGTCGTGGTGGATCTCGCGCGCACCGTCCAACCGAGTCAACAGCACCGGCTGGTAGCCGCCCGTCGTCCAAAACGGAAAAGCGCGCATCCGCAGCGTTCGCTCGGCCCGGCGCAGGATTTTCGCGCCGCGGTGATGCCAGCCGTTGCATTCCTGCAGCGCCACCACATCGGCCCGCTGCGCCCGCGCCAGCGCGAGGATCAGGTCCAGCCGTCCGTCGTCCACCCCGCCTTCGAGGATATTCCAGCTCAGGACACGAAAACGCCCCGCGTGCGAGCGGGGCGTTTCAGAGCGTCGAGTCGCGGGCATGGCGCGCCGGCTATTCCTGCGGCTTTTCCGGAGCGGCGTTGGGATCCATCCGCTTGGGCTGGTACGCGTAGGGGTACAGTTCCTTGAGCTGGTTGTCCATGAAGCCCAGCAACTCGGTGCGCGCCTTCTCGATCTCTTTGCGCACGTTCTGGAAGGACTCCGCGACATCCACTTCGATCTTGTTCTTCAAGCGGCCGTCAAAATCGCGGCGCACCGATTCGAGCTGATCGCGCAGATCCTTCGAAAGCTCGTCGCTCTTCCCGTCCAGCTTCTTCGTCAAGTCTTCCTCGACCTGACGGACACGGTTCTGCACCTTCTCCATGTCCTCGTTGATTTTGTTTTGCAGCGATCCGCGCGTGGAGTCGACCGCCGACTGGAGGTTCTTGAGATCCGACTCCAGCTTGGCGACGCGAGCTTCCAACTCGGTGGCCTTGCTCTTCGCCGTGGAAGCCGCGGAACGGGCGTCCGGGTCTTCGCAGCCTGCAACCAGCGCCAAAAGCGCGACGACGGCAACGCTTCGGGACCAGGTTCGCGTAGAAATGGACATGCGCAGCCCTCCTTAGGGCAAGTCGCAAAGGGTTTACCGGAATAGCTTTCCGTTTATCCCCGGTTTTCGCGGGGCTGTCAAGGCATTCCCCGGACGGTCAGGCCGGCGGCTTATCCGAGCGGGATTTGGCCAGTTCGTCCGAGAGCGAACGCAGGAAGGCTCCGAATTGCGCTTCATTGCGTTTATCGATTTCCACCAGGTTCTCGTGCGCCTTGAGAATCAGTTCTCGGCGCTCGGTGGAACTCATGTCCTTCACCGGTAGCGGCTCGACTTCGAGGCCGGATAAGTCGAAGGCCCCCACGATCTTCACGAAACGATCCACGCCCAGAATGTTCATCACCTCACGGCATTCCTCGGTGACGTTCACCGCGGTAATGAAGCCGTCGTCCAGAGGCGAGGGATCCGGAGTGGAGCCCATTTTGGTGGCCGACAAAGAGGAGCGAAGCACCTTGAGCGCTTCTTCGGGACTCAGGGCTTCGAGCGAATCCTCGGCTTCGTCCTCTTCCGCAGCCGCGGCGGCGGAAGCATGCACCTCGGCTTCGGGATCGGTTCGGCCGACAGCCGCCCAGCGCCCGGAATCGCGCTTGAGCGCCGTGTACATGCCCACCATGCAGCCCATGAAGGTGCTGTCCATGCCGCGGCATTCGCCGAGGTCGAAAACGAAGCGGCGGAAACCGGCGCTTCGTTCTTCCTCGAAAAATTCCTGCAGGGACGGCGCGAGCAAGAGGTTGCCCGAACCGACCACGCGGATAATGACTAGGCCCGCACCACGCGCGGCGGTCAATCGGCTGGCCGGAACCGCTGGCGCCGACTCGACTTTCTTCTTCACCGTTCGCGGAACACGGCTCGTCCCGGGATGGCGAGG
Source organism: Planctomycetota bacterium (assembly GCA_015075375.1). Lineage (GTDB taxonomy): Bacteria > Planctomycetota > SZUA-567 > H5-PLA8 > H5-PLA8 > H5-PLA8. The sequence goes on from JABTUM010000001.1 coordinate 302,638, forward strand.
TTTTTCGGAGGAACTCATGTTCACCAGATCTCAGCAGCGTTTAGGTATGGACAACTCAAGAACATTGCGGCGCTTGCGTATGCGGAACCGCGGAGCACCCAGCATCCGGCCAATGGCTGCCCGAGTATGCCAGTTCCCGAACTAAAGTCCACTGCACGAGGGGAGAATCGTGCCGGTTGGACGCGCTAAGTTTAGTCACGTGTGCAAGATATGAAAACGATAGGGCGGTTCTTCGTACTTCGGGCGTGGCCAGAAAGAAGCGTATCCAAGGTGCATGGGCAGGCCTCAGAAAGGTCGGGCGCGGAAGGTTCTTGCCTTGCGGATGGGAGCGACTAACATACGTGCTCACTCGATTGCGCACTGGAGTAACGCATGGCTCAGGCCGCATTGGGACTCGACTTTGGAACCGCCTCCGTTCGCGCCGTGGTGGTGGATGTGCTGCGCGGCCGTGAGCTTGGCGCTGCTGTAACTCCCTATGCTCACGGGGTTATGGATCGCCGTGTACCGGGCATCCGAGGCGCCTTGCCGCCCGATTGGGCGCTGCAGCATCCGCGGGATTACCTGGATGGACTGCGCCAAGCGGTACGAGGTGCCTTGCGAGCGGCGCGAACCAAACCAGAGCGCGTGTGCGGCATCGGCGTGGACTTCACGGCGTGCACGATCCTCCCTACGTGCAGGGACGGGACTCCCATCTGCTATAAAACTGCTATGAATCGCCAACCGAATGCGTATGTAAAACTGTGGAAGCATCACGCTGCGCAAGCACAGGCCGACGCGTTGAACCGGCTTGCCCAAGAACGCCGCGAACCCTGGCTAAAGCATTACGGTGCAGGCGTTTCGTGCGAATGGCTGATTCCCAAAGCGCACCAGGTGGCCGACGAGTCGCCGGAGGTCTATGACGCGGCCGATCGATGGCTCGAAGCGGGTGATTGGGTCGTCGGACAGCTTACCGGGGACTACAAACGCAATGCGTGCGCCGCCGGCTACAAGGGTTGTTACGTGCCGGGGCGCGGAGATCCCAGCCCTGATTTTTTGCGGGCGCTGCATCCTAAGCTCGCACACCTCCCGTCGAAGCTGCCCCGCGAAGTCGTGCCGGCAGGGACACGCGTCGGCGGCTTGACCGCGGAGTGGGCGCGCACGCTGGGCTTAAAGAAAGGCACGCCGGTGGGCGCGGCGATTATCGATGCGCATGCGGCGGTAGCGGCAAGCGGCCTGTCGGCGCCGGGCGAGATGGCGCTGATCCTGGGCACGAGTTTCTGCCACATGCTGCTGGGCGCGGGCGACGCACGCGACGATTGCGCGGGGATCTCGGGTTCGGTGCGCGACGGGATACTCCCCGGGCTGATGGGCTACGAAGCCGGGCAGGCCGGCGGCGGCGATCTGTGGGCGTGGTGCGCGGAGGCTTGCGGCAACACGGCGCTCTTAAAGGAAGCGCGGGCGGCGAAGCGCTCGGTCCACGAGGAACTCGCGCGGCGCGCGGCGCGGTACAAACCCGGCGCGACGGGCCTGCTGGCGCTCGATTGGCACAACGGAAACCGCAGTCCGCTCAACCGGTCCGATCTGAGCGGACTGCTCGTCGGCTTGACGCTCTCTACGCCTCCGGAAGCGATCTACCGCGCGCTGCAGGAGAGCCTCTCCTTCGGCACGCGCACCATCGTCGAGAACTTCGAACGCCAGGGCCTGCCGGTGAACCGGATCGTCTGCAGCGGCGGGATCGCGCACAAGGACCCGCCGTTCCTGCAGATGCTCGCCGACGTGACGGGTCGCGAGATCGAAGTGGCTCGGAGCACCCAGGCGTGCGGCGTGGGTGCGGCGATTCTGGGGGCCATCGCGGCCGGTCCGGATGGCGGCGGGCATCCAGATTTCGCCTCGGCGGCGCAGGCGATGGGCGGCGTGCGCGCGCGGCGCTTCCGGCCTTCGAAGGAGGCGGCGAAAACTTATTCGGAACTCTACGCCGGCTACACAGAACTCTCGGACTACTTCGGACGCGGTGGGTCGGATTTGATGGGGCGCTTGAAGGCTTGGCGGAAGCCGTAGACGGTCACTGCAAACGGTAAGCACCCCCCGTCTTCAATCGGCAAAAGGCCATTCCGGCTCACCTTTACGTCAACTCCATGAAAAATGGAGATGCTCGCTGAGGCTTGGCGTGCAGAACCTTTCAAATCCCACTTGGCCTAACTGCCAAGCCCGGTAGCATGGTCTTTCTTATCAACCTAAAAGGAGACTTCGCCATGCTGGCCAAGATTCAGAAGTTGCTGGGCGCGAACGAGAGTCTGCTCGCTCACGAATGCAAAGGCATCCCGAAGTCGCGGCTGCACCTTCCCGGCCCGAACTACCTGGACACGGTTTTCACGCAGACCGACCGGAGCCCGGTGGTGCTGCGCAACATGAACCACATGTTTAACACGGGCCGCTTGGCGGGGACGGGCTTCCTGAGCATCCTGCCGGTGGACCAGGGCATCGAGCACTCGGCCGGTTCGAGCTTCGCGCCGAATCCCGATTACTTCGACGCGGCAAAGATCGTCGAACTGGCGATCGAAGGCGGCTGCAACGGCGTGGCTTCGACGGCGGGCGTGCTGGGCGCGGTGGCCCGGAAGTACGCGCACAAGATTCCGTTCATGCTGAAGCTAAACCACAACGAAATGCTCTCGATGCCGAACATCCACGATCAGACGATGTTCACGTCGATCGAGCGTGCGTTCGAGATGGGCTGCACGAGCGTCGGGGCGACGATCTACTGGGGCCACGAAGACTGCCGCCGGCAGCTTCAGGAAGTAAGCGCGGCGTTCTCGGCGGCGCACGAACTGGGGCTGTTCACGGTGCTGTGGTGCTATACGCGCAACAGCGGCTTCAAGACGGCCGACAAGGACTACCACGTCAGCGCCGACTTGACCGGGCAGGCCAACCACCTGGGTGTGACGATCCAGGCCGACATCATCAAGCAAAAGCTGCCGGAGAACAACGGCGGCTACAACGCGCTGAAGTTCGGCAAGACCCACAAGCTCGTTTACGACAAGCTGACGACGGACAACCCGATCGATCTGTGCCGCTACCAGGTGGCGAACTGTTACATGGGCCGCATCGGCCTGATCAACTCGGGCGGCGCGAGCGGCGCTCACGACCTTGAGGAAGCCGTCACGACGGCGGTGATCAACAAGCGCGCCGGCGGGATGGGCCTGATCAGCGGCCGCAAGGCATTCCAGCGTCCGCTCAAGGAAGGCGTCGAGCTGTTGAACGCGATCCAGGACGTGTACTTGTGCAAGGAAGTCACGGTCGCCTGATCCGGAAGATCGCGAGCGGTTCCAGACGGGCCTCAAGCTATTGCGCGAGGCCCGTTTTATTTGAGGCGGTTTGACCACGGGAGGCACAAAGCGCGGAGAGCGGCCGAGATGGCGGAACGGCCGCACGCGGTGAAACGGACTCCGCCGATCCCGCAATGGTACGCGGCGTGAATATCCGACTTCTGGGCGCCAACGTGGTACATCCGCCGCAGATCCTGCCTAACCGGAGACCGGACATGGACGAAACCACTACCTTGGCGGACCTGAAATCGCGCGTCACGTCGTTCCGCGATGCGCGGGCGTGGGCGCCGTTTCACCAGCCGAAGGATCTTGCGGCGGCGGTGGCGATCGAAGCCGGCGAGTTGCAGGAACCGTTTCTGTGGAAGACGCCGGCCGAGATCGAAGCGTACCTTGCGACCGAGGCGGGCCGGGCGAAGCTGGAGGAAGAACTGGCCGACGTACAAATCTTCCTGCTGCATTTGGCCGAACGCTGCGGAGTGGACGTGGCGGGCGCGGTGCTGAATAAGCTGCGGAAGAACGAGTCGAAGTATCCGGTGGAGAAGTCGAAAGGTTCGGCAAAGAAGTATACGGAGCTTTGAGCGCACTCTATCTGCTCCGCGAATTCGGCGGTAGAATCCTGAAATCGCAGGCTTCTTCCAGGCGAAAGGTGGAAACCCATGCTTCCCATTCGGCTCACGACGCTGCTGTTGGCGCTCACGTTCGTCTCGCCCGCGTGGGCGATTGCCGACCTGAACGAAGTAGCTCCGCCGGCGCCTCCGCTGCCGGAGACGGTGGCCGAAGGCGCGGCCTTGGAACTCGTGTACGAAGAAGCGAAGCAGTTCTTCGAAGGCCCGACGTGGAGCCCGAAAGAGAACAAACTCTACTTCACCGCCTTCGGTCCCCAGAAAGCGGCGCGCATCCTGCGGCTCGAGTCCAAAGGCGAGGCGCAGGTGTGGCTGGCGGCCAGCGAAGGCGTGAACGGAACATGGCCGGCGAAGGACGGCCGGATGCTGGGCGCGCAGGCGTATGGGCACCGCGTTCTGAGCTTCGCGCTGGGCAAGGCGGCGCCAGAGGACACCGTCATCCTCTACGCCAACCCTGAATTGCATCAGCCCAACGATATCTGCCAGACCGCGGACGGCCGGATTTACTTCAGCGATCCGGATTTCAAGAAGAAAGAGAGCAGCGCCGTTTACCTGCTGCGGACGGACGGCACGGTGCACAAGATCGTTACCGACATGGCCATCACGAACGGGCTGATCACGAGCCTCGATGGCAAGACGCTCTACGTCGCCGACAGCCACAAGAAGCATTGGCGCTCGTATCCTCTTAAGGAAGACGGTACGGCCGGCGAGGGGAAACTCTTCTTCGAGCCGAAGACGGAGAACACGAAGGACCCGGACGGAATGAGCATCGACGAGCGCGGGAACCTGTATTTTACCGGGCGCGGCGGGGTCTGGGCGGTGAGCGCCGAGGGAACCGGGCTGGGGTTTATTCCGGTGCCGGAGTTCGTGAGTAACGTGACGTTCGGCGGCGCGGACGGAAAGGTGCTGTACCTGACGTGCAGCGCAAAGGTCTATGCCTTGGCGATGCGCGTACGCGGCGGCGCGTGGTCCGGAGCGGCGGACAAGCCCTGAGCGGGCGTGTCCGCAGTGGCCGACACAAAGCGCGTGTCCCAAAGGCCGGATCGCCTCAAAAGCCCTCGTTTTCAGACCGATTTAAGGCCCCTTTCAGAGCTTAGGGCGTCCGCGTTTCGTGCCGGATGAGCGGTTCTAACGTCTTTCTCGATCTTCACTTATTTCGTATTGCCAAAGCTGCGCCGGTGGGGTCGAAGACGCCGCTGCACGGGTGCTTACGAAGCGGCTTCGCTACACTGGTCCAGTCTTTGCGGTCTCGGTTCCTGGAACATGGGAACCTGGAGCCTCTATCATGTCCAAAGCACAGATCTTCAGCCCCGAGACACAGGTCACGGAACGCTCAAACGTCCCGGCGCCGATTCATGAGCCGCCGGTAGCGTACTTGTTTGGCTCCAGCCGCCCGCTGCCGCTGGTAGCCGGCGCGACCTACTCGCTGGGCCGCGATCCAAATTGCACGATCCCGGTCGAAGCGAAGAACATCAGCCGCCAGCACGCGCGGCTGCGCGTCTCGACTTACGGGCGCGTGGAATTGATGGACTTGCATTCGACGAACGGGACGTACCTACGCGACGAGCGGTTGGCGCCGGAGACTCCGCGCGTGCTGGCCGACGGAACCTGCTTCCGGATCGGGTGCCGCTTGTTCTGGGTGGTGCTAGGGCCGAGGGGGAAAGCCTGCGACGGTTCGAGTTCGCGTCTGCCGCGCCTGAGCGCGCTGTCGGGCGGGCAGCCCCGGCCGGGCAGCGGAGGCGTAACGGCTCGCGATCCGCTCGAACCGATCGGCCTCCAAACGGTGATGACGACCCGTGCCGTGCAGGCGCTTTCGAGCGAGCCGCCGACGCGGAACGATCTGCCGCCCTTCACGACGCAGGACGAGACGATGAACGGGCCGCTGAGCGCCTTCACGGTGCCGGTGCTGCTGCATCACTTGCAGGTGACGGGGCAGACGGGCGACCTGGAGTTGATCGCCGCCGGCCAACGCTACCGGATCCACCTGGAAGTGGGGCGGCTGGTCTTCGCGCACGGCATGCAGGGGGCGTCCGAAGGCTTCCAATTTTCGGACTTGCCGGCGTTGAAGGGCAGCGCCGCGGTGCTGGCGGCGGCGAACCTGCATGCGGGGACCTTCAAATTCTATCGTTCCAAAGCCGCGCCGGGCGCGTGGAACGTGACCGCTCCGACTTCGACGCTGCTGTTCGAAAGCTGCTGGGCGATCGACAAGCAGGCGGCGCTGATGGTCGGACGGGTGGCGTAGCGTTCGATTGCAGAGCCGCGAGGGAGGATGGGCGAGAGCTTCGACGGGTTCCTGCCGGCTACGGGGCTTTAAAAATTTCGGCAAAGAAGTCGGTCATGGCGGCCCAGGAGCGTTTGTCGGCTTTGGCCTCGTAAGCGGAACCTTTGGAAGGATCGTTTCCGGCGGCAGGTTTGGTGAAGCTGTGTACGGCGCCGCCGTAGCTGATCAACTGCCAATCGACTCTCGCGTCGCGCATCTCTTTCTGGAAGGCCAACACTTCGGACTCGGGTACGTGGGGGTCGTCGGCGCCGTGAAGGACCAGAACTCGCGCCTTGATCTGCTTCGCATCTTCCGGCGCCGGAGTACCGAGTCCGCCATGAAAGCTGGCGATACCGGTCACGTCCGCGCCTGAACGGGCCAGTTCGAGCACGCATGTTCCGCCGAAGCAGTAGCCGATGGCGGCGGTACGCTGCGCATCGACCTTGGCGTGCGCTTTGAGGAGTTCGAGCGCGAGGTTCATGCGGCGGCGCATGCCGGGGCGGTCGTTCTTCCACTTGCCCGCCTGCTCGCCGGCTTCTTGCGGCGACTTGGGGCGCACCTCCTTCCCGTACATATCGACCATCAACGCCACATACCCGAGCTTGACCAGTTCGGCGGCCTTCTCGGCGTAGTAGGGGCTGGGGCCCATCCAATCGGGGACGAGGAGCACGCCGGGGCGCTTCTCGGCGGCGGAGGCGTCGAAGACCCAGGTGCCTTCGAGAAGAGCGTCGCCGTCCTTGTATTCGACGGGCTGGGTCACGACTTCGGCGCGAACCGCACAGACCGCGGCGCAAGCCAGCAGAAGGGTCGTCAGAGCGCGCATGGTTCGTCTCCCGTTCTCGAATCCCGGCGGGCGCATGGTAGCGTATGGGTTTGAGAGAACCAACTTCACATCGGGAGCGCGCGATGCAGAACATTCTGATCCTGGGCTGGCACCCCGTGGCGGGGGCGCTGCTGGAAGAACTGGCGCAGACGGCGGAAGCGCGCGGCTGGTCGCTGGCGGTGGCCGGCGCGGAGGCGCTGCGGGAAGCCGCGGCCTATCGCGACCGCGTGCGCGCGCTGACGCTGGAAGCCGGCCAGACCGAGGCGCGGGCGAAGCGGATCGCGCTGGCGGCGGTGGTGCTGGACTTCCTTGGCGCGGAATCGCAAGCCGAACTGGCGCGGGAAGCGATTCCGTTCGGGACGAACGTGCTCTCGTCGGCCGCGCCGCAAGAGGCCACCCGTGCGCAGGACGCCGCGGCGCGCGCCGAGCGGGTGCTGGTGCTGGGCGGACTGGAAGGGTCGGACGCGGCGCGCTGGTTGCAGGCGATCGCGCTGGCCCTGGACGAGCGGCGTACGCTGCACGGCGTACACGCCGCTTCCGACGCGCTGCCGGCGTAACCTAAAAAAAAAACGGCGCGGCCTGAGGCCGCGCCGGTGCTCGAACGCCTGCGCGAATGCGCGGCGGTTATTCTTCTTCCTGGACGGCGGGCTGCGTCTTCTTGTTCTGGCCGTCGAGCACGTTCTCGAGGCCGCCCATGCCGCCTTCTTCGGACTTCTTGGCTTCCACCTTGGCGGCCTTCTCTTCGGCGGCTTTGCCTTCGCGTTCGGCCAAGTAGGCCTCGTACTTCTTGAGATCGCTGCCGTAATTGCGCCCGGCGACGTGGGCCAGCGCGCCCAGCGCGATGGCTTTCTTGGAGCCAAGGTTCTCGCTGCGCGCGATCTGGATCAGGTGCTTGATCGCTTCGTCGCCCATGTTCTTGAGGACCTTCAGCGCGCGGGCGGCTTCGGGCGAACCGGGCTTGTGTTCGATCCAGTTCAACTGATCCAACACGCCGCTCATGGTGGGCTTGCCGGTGGCCGGCGCGGCGAACTGAGCCTGAATCATCTGCAGCACGGCCCAGCACTGGCGCTGGACCTGCGGATTCTTGTCCTGCGTGCCCTTCTGCAGGTAAGGGATGACGATGGAGCCCATCTTGGAGAGGCCCTCCATCATGCGCGCTTCGGCTTCGTCGACCTGCATGGGGATGTCGCCGGTGACGAGCTTGAAGGTGGCGAACGTCTTGGCGAGGTCCTTCGAAAGGCCGGTCTTGTTCAGCCCGTCGCGGCCTTTGGCGATCCACTCTTTGAGGATGGCCTGCTTCTTGGCGTTATCCTTCTCCATCGCCGCCTGTTCGAGCATCTTCTGAAGTTCCTTGTTGGCGTCGAAGAACTGCTTGACCTTCGCGTCGAGGGCGTTGCGGCGGGCGTCGTCGCCGAAGCGGACGGAATCGGTGAAGCACTGGACGATGAACTCGGCGCACTTCTCGTTGAGGGGCGCCTTGAGCTGCGTGCTGCGCTGCCAAGTGCGCTGGGCGTAGACGACCATCAATTCGCGAAGTTCTTCGGTGTGCCAGAGCGGGAAGCTGTCGGGGCAAGGCAGGTAGTTGTCGACTTCGCGCATGGCCTGCGCGCAGCGGTTCATGATCAGCAGGTAGAAGTCGAGGTCGTTCTTGTTGTACTTGATGACGCAATGGCGTTCGTAGTAGTCGATGCAGGGCTGGTCGAGGAGAAAGAAGTTCCCCGGGTTCTTGGCCCAATCGGCGTTCTTGGCGTTCGCGGCGCCGCCGCCTCCGGCGGGCACGGCCGGCGGCTTGGTCTCGTCGCCGTCGGAGTACTCTTCGGAATCCGGGTTCGGGACGTGCCAATGCGGTCCGTCAGCCAGCGCCTGGATGCCCCACAGGCTCAGTGCCAAAACCGCTAACCCGATGACCAGCTTGGACTTCATAGCCTGCCTCCTTGCACTGCGCCCAAGTCGCCCCACCCCGCCTAACTCTTTTATCTAAAACATGTTACAGAACCCACGAAGCCGTTTGCAGCGGTTCGGCCCGTTGATCTGTGGATGCTCCTACAGGTTGTTGATCGAAAGGAGGTCTAGCGCACACGGGATTTTGCTCGAATTTGGGACCTTTCGAGGCCTCGGGACCATCCTTTAAGGTAGCCGCGGCAGGCGGCGGCGATAAGGGGGCGATGCATGCGGCATATTGGAACGATCGGTTGGAGTTTACTGTTCGCCTGTAGCCTGAGTGCGAAGCTCGCGTGGGGCGGCGCGGTTGCGGTGGAGGTGCCTGTGGAGACGCTACGTTACGCCAGCAGCGCCGATCAGATTCAGCCGTTGCAGGTCGATGTGGCTCTGGTCGCCGACGGGCGGCCGAAACCGGTGCTGGTGGTGATGCACGGTTACGGCGGGAACCGGGGCAACATGACCGCGGACCTTAAGGCGCACGCGGCGCGAGGGATCGTGGCGCTGGCGCCGGACATGCGCGGAGCGGGGGGCTCGGCGGGACGCTTCGACAGCGGCGGGCTGGAGATCCACGACATCCTCGACGCGGTGCTGGAAGTGCTGAAAAAGTATCCGCAGGAAACCGACCCGAAGAATCTAAACATCGTCGGCTACAGCGGCGGCGGCGGGAACACGATCGCCTGCATGGTGCGCTTCCCGGATCTCTTTCATTCGTACACTTCGTTCTTCGGGATCAGCGACTACGCGGCGTGGCACCGTTCGGGCGGGCGGAAGGACTGCAATTCGAAAATGGAGGCGGCGCTGGGCGGGCCTCCGGACGCCAAGCCGGAGGTATACCTGGCGCGGAATTTCATTCCCGCAGCCGGGAATGCGCGGTGCGGAAGCCTCCATTTCTGCTGGGACGACCAAGAAAAACAATGTCCGCCAAAGATGATCGAGGACTTCGTCGCGGCGTACCGGCAAGCGGGCGGCACGCGCGCGGCGGTGCATGTGAGCAAAGCCGGCGACAAGGCGCGCTGGACGCACGGCTATCGGCCGGCCGGGGAAGCCGCGGACGCCCTCTTTTTGCCCGACGTGCTGGCACCGAAGCCGAAGGCCCCGGCGCTCCCGCCCACCGGCCGGCTGGTGGTGCCCGGGTTTCTGGTCACGCGGCACTTCGCGGTCTGGATCGGCGATGCGAAGAAGGGTGACGTGAAAGGCCAAGTCATCGTCGAGTACGACGTTCGCGGCACTCAGCCGGTGGTGAAGGTGATCGAGAACGCGAAACAATACGCGGTGACGATCGAAGCCTCTCCGCTGGCGGCGTTGCCGCGTTAGATGGACCGGTCTTACAGCGGAGGCGCCAGGGTGGTTCCCTCGTGCCAAACGGCGGGGAAGCGGGTGGTGGCCGGCTTCGGCGCCAGCAAGACTTCGACGGCGGTCCTGCCCAGAGCTTTGAAATCGATTCGGGGGCCCGAATAGGCGGCGGTTCGCGCCCCTACGCCCGAGAAAGCAACGATGCTCAGATCGCGCGGGACGGCCAGCCCGAGCGCTTGAGCGCAGCGCGAGACAAGCCGCGCGCGCCCGCCGTCCACGCACAGCGCCGCCGTAATGCGTTGGGGGCCCGTCAGGATCCGGCGCAACCCGCCGTGCGACGCGGTATCGCGCGAAATGGTGCTGATGACCGGACACGTGCGGCTGCCGAGCCGATGAGCGCGTAGCGCGGCTCGAAAGCCTGCCAATCGTTCGCGCGAATCCGGGTCCGGTTCCCCCAACGTGGCGCTGAGCATCTGCACGAATCCGATGCGGCGGTGCCCCAGGGCGACGAGCCGCTCGCAGGCTTCTCGCGCCGCGCGCTCGTTGTCCACGGCTACGGCGGGCGGTCCTTGCGCGAAAGGCGGCAGATCCACCTGCACCACCGGAATGGGCAGCCGAGCCCAGCGTTCGAAGACGGGCCGCGTGCCGATGCTGGCCACCAGGACGCCCGCGAGCGGAAGCCCGAGATGCCGCTCGGGGAGCGCCTCGCGCAAATAGAAGTCGTGCGCAACGACGAAATGGCGTTCGGCAAGGCCGAGGCCTTCGACCAATCCCAGGAAAAGCGCTTCGCTGTCGGCATTCTTCAACAGGTCGGACATGGGATAGCCGTACACGACGAGGACCCAGCCCTTATCCCGGCGCGCGAAGCGCGGATCCTGCGCGCGGACCAGCCTCCCGCGGGCGTTGGGGACGATCCAGCCTTCCGCGCGCAGTTGCCCGACGGCGGCGCGAGCGGTCTCCCGCCCCACCCCGAACATACGCGCGAACTGCGCCAACGAAGGCAGGACCGCCAGCGGCGGCCACACGCCTTGCTCGAGCTTCGCGCGCAGCAGACTCGCCGTATGACGGTAACGCGCCTGTGCGGCGGGCGGACGGCCTGGCTTGAGTTTGGAATGGGTGGCCATGCGGCCATTATACACACATAAACACACGATTAAAGTAATAGTGCTCAAAGGTCCGCCGACGCGCGGTATACCGAAGCAGGCAGGGAGCACACAAGGAGACGGTGATGAACGGGTATCGCACACGAGTACTGCTGCTGGCGGTCCTGGCGATTTGCGCGGCGCGCGGAGGGGCGGCCGAATCTTCGAACGGCCCGGAACGCCCGCCCGCCATCCCCGCTCTGAAGTCTTCGCTCCAAGTGGACGGCGACCTAAGCGACGCCGCCTGGACCCAGGCGCTGGCCCTCAAACTCGATCAGCACGCCGACGTCAAGAAGCGACCCGGAAAGCCCAAGGATGCGACGGACCTGCGCCAGACGATGGATGCCGAGAACCTGTACCTCGCGTTCTCGTGCCAGGAATCGCACGCCGACGGCCCGTGGATCTGCAAGGAGAAGTTCGAGCGCGAAGGGCTCTCCATTCTGGGCTCGGACTACGTCGCGATCGAGGTCATGGGCGGCAAGTTCACGGTGCTTTCGTACCTCCAGATATACGCCAACGCCGCGGGCCAGTGCCACGCCTACGCTCTTCACGCCGGCGGCGGGATGACCACTTGGGACGGTTACTCGCAACCGGACTTGGGCATCCATCCCGTCTGCGCGGCCAAGATCGATCCGGTGCGGAAGGCTTGGTACGTGGAGATGAAGCTGCCGCTGGCGCAGATCCTGCGGCATCCCATGGACGGAGCTCCGAAATTTTTGAATTTCAACTTTCGCCGCGTGCAATGGGGCGCCGACCGCGGCCACAAGCCGCGCGCGGACTGGACCGGCATGGCGGACTTCGGCAAGGGCGCCATTCATTACGAGCATATGGTGACGTGGAAACCGATCGAATTCGGCACGCAGCGCGCCAGCGTGGGCTCCGCCGACATCAACAAAATCAACGCCTCGCCGCATGTGCCGGCTTATCACTGTTGCGCTCCGGTCGAACTGAGCCTGCATGCCTTCGAAAACAAGCTGCTTCCTCCGGAGAACATCTCGCGCGAGTACGAGTCGCAGTACTACCGGTTCATCTATCCCCGTGTGGAGGTTCTGGACGACTACCTTCCCACCACCTTCGCGAAGGTGGAAACCAAGACCGTGATGCCCAATCCGGCGTTCGATCCCCAGGCGGCATTCGTGCAAAAGCCCGTTTGCACTTCCACGGCCGCAGGCGCGCAGATTCGATTCAGCGTCAAAGAAGCGGTGGACGTTCATGTGGCGATCGTAGACCGAAACAACAAGATCGTGCGGCATCTCGCATCCGGCGTGCTGGGAAGCAACGCGCCCGAACCGCTGGCCGCCCACAGCCTGTCGCAGAATCTGTTGTGGGACGGAAAAGACGATTACGGCCAGCCCCTTCCTTCGGGCTCGTATAAAGCTCGCGTGGCCCTGCGCCTCAAGCCCACGTATTCCGGCGAAATGCCGCTGGGCAAATTCACCGAACTCGACAGCTACAAATTCCTCGATCTGGAGAACCTCCCCAGCCCCAAGGTGGATGCCAAGGGCATGTCCGCGATCGACCACGCCGGCGGCGCGAACAACATCATCCAGATCGACCGGGAACGAAACGAATTGTACCTCTCCGGGCAAATCGTTCATGACGCGACCACGGGTGAACAGCGGCGCGACATGAATCTCTTTAAGGATGAAAAGGGCAACCGCAAGCTGACAGGATCGCTGGCTAAAGAGGGCGAGATCGCGTTCGGCCGGGACGGGTTCATGTACGTGCGCAGTTTCAATGATGTCGTGCGGCTGGACCGCCTGGGCAATCCGGCCAAGTATGCCGATATGAACGTGAACTTTTCGGGGTATTTCCTGGGCAGCAATTACAACCCGTTGCGCGGCATTTGCGTGGGCGGCCCGGACGGCGATGTGTACCTCATTCACGGAATCGTGCAGCACGGAAACGGATCGACGCAGATCTCGCAGATGGGCACGAACGGCCGCGTGAAGCGATATGGGTACATCTCCCTGCGAACGCAAGCGGGCGGCATCAAGGTGGACCGCAAGGGGTATGTGTACGTCGGCTGCACCGTCCGGCCTTCGGACGCGCTGGTTCCACCCGACCTGGCCCGGCAGATCACGCCGGACGTGCGCGAAATTTACAAATGGTCCTACGGTTCCATCGTGAAATTCGATAAGGACGGCGGCTCCGCCGCGCTCGATCCCGCGGGCAAATTCCTGCTCTGCAAGACGGGCCAAGCGAAGCCCCAGGCGTGTACGCTCGAAGGCGCGCTGTGGGTGCATCCGGGGTATTCGCCCATGACCAACCGCACCGGCGGCCCCGGCAACGGCCCCCGCTGCGCGTGCCACTCGCCGCGTTTCGAACTGGACGACTTCGAGCGGCTGTTCATTCCCGACGGCCTCATGGCGCGTGTCGAGATCGCGGATTCCAACGGCAATACGATGCTCTATTTCGGCAAACGCGGCGCGAATCAGGAAAAGCTCGAGTTCCGTTATCCTTCGATGGTCGCGGCCAACGATCACTTCTGCTACGTGGTCGATTACGTGATGGCAAAAACCATTCGAGTCAAACTCGATTACGAATGCATCGAAGAGGTGGCCTGCACGAAATAGGAGCGTTTGACCTGCACGAAAGCACCCTAGGCCAGCGTGCGCCGCGGCCGGCCATGCAATTCTTGCAGCAAGATTCGAAAGAATTTATGCGGAAAACGCTGCTTATATTTTGACTTTCACGCGGGAAGCATCCACCATGCGCTTCGCTTGGCGCTCACTGGAGCTTCTTCGATGCGTGCGATCCTTTTCGTGCTTCTCGCTTGCGCCGTAGCGGAGGCAGCGGAGCCTCCTGCGCCGGTTACGGAAAAGGCCGAAGGTTCGTACGTGCCCGACGGGTACGAACTCACCTTTTTCGACGACTTCAACGGCGACCAGCTCGACAAGACGAAGTGGAAGACGCGTTACATCTACGCCAACGAGACGCAGGACCGGCTTAACGACGAACAACAGCGCTATCGCGACAACGGCAACCACGTAATCGAAAAGGGCGCCCTGAAACTGATCGCCAAGAAGGTCGGCAACGCGCCGCAGACCGAAAAGACGCCGCACCCGATCAACTACGAGTCGGGCATGATCCGCTCGACGCACACCCAGAAGTACGGCTACTTCGAGGCGCGCGTGAAATTCTGCGATGCGATCGGCATCTGGCCGGCGTTCTGGCTGAACTCGGATTACGGGCCGGACAAGAAACTCTCCTGGCCGCCCGAGATCGATATTTTCGAGTACGTCATCAACGGGAAGGAAGATACCGAGAACATGATTCATGCCGGAGTCGTGAGCCGGCCATCCACGGCCGCGGAAAACAAGGGGCAGCCCGCGCAGGGCAAAGAGTTCCTTTACGCCGATCCGGCGTTCAACAAGCGCTGGACCTTTTACCGCGCGCCGGAGTCGCTGGCCAACCGGTGGCTCACCGCCGGCCTGGAATGGGACGAAACGAGCGCGACGATATTTCTCGACGGCAAGAAGCTGGTGAGCTACGGGACCAAATGGGTCTACAACAGCGGGCGCGAAGCGCCGCCCGCGCACATTCTGCTGAATTTGGCCATCGGGGGCAGTTGGGCCGGCCGGCACGGCATCGACGACTCGAAGCTCCCGTTCGTCTTCGAGATCGACTGGGTTCGCGCCTACAAGAAGAAGTGATCGCTTCGGCGCTAGGCGAGTTTCGTGCGCGCGGCTAATCTCTGCGCGCTATGGCTAAAAAATCGGAAACGATATTCTTCTGTTCGGGCTGCGGTCACGAGACCTCGCGCTGGGAAGGGCGCTGTCCGGGCTGCGGCGAATGGAACACGCTCACCGAAGCGCCCAAGCCGTCGGCCGGGACGCGCCCGCGCGGTTCCGGCGGTAAACTGCGCTCGGGCGGTTCGCACACGCCGCGTCCGGGGCTGGGGCTGTCCAGCGGCGCGCGGCCCCTCAAATCGTACGCATCCGAACGCCTGCCGCGGCTGCATCTGCCGCTGAGCGAATTCGACCGGGTGATCGGCGGCGGCGCCGTGCCGGGCGGCAGCCTGCTCATCGGCGGCGAACCGGGCATCGGAAAATCCACGCTGCTCCTGCAGGTGCTCGGGGCGCTGGCGGCGGAGCAGGGCTCCGGCGCGGCGCGCCCGCTGCTCTATGTCAGCGGCGAAGAAGCGCCTTCGCAGATCTCGTCCCGCGGCCTGCGCCTGGGCGAAGGCGCGGCATTGGCTTCCAAGAAAGCCGCGGGCGTGGCGTACGACTTCGAATCGGATGCGCTGAAGCTGGCCGCCGAGACAGACCTCGATGCGATTCTGGATTTGCTGGAGCAGGAGCGCCCGCGCGTGGCGGTCATCGACTCGGTGCAGACGCTGCGCGACCCGCAGCTCGCCAGCCCGCCGGGCGCGGTGGGGCAGGTGCGCGAATGCGCGATGGCGCTGGTGGAAGCGGCGCGGCGGCTGGAGGTGGCGATCTTCCTGATCGGGCACGTGACGCGCGAGGGGACCATCGCGGGGCCTAAGGTGCTGGAACACGTCGTCGATACGGTGCTGAGTTTCGAAGGCGATACGCGGCTGGGCTTGCGCTGCCTGCGCGCGCTGAAGAACCGCTTCGGTTCGGTGGACGAGGTGGGGCTGTTCGAGATGACCGGCTACGGGCTCGCGGAAGTGCCCGATCCGTCGCGCGCGCTGCTGGACGCGGCGGAAAGCGGCGAGAAGGGCCCCGGCACGGCCATCGGCGCGCTGTGCGAAGGAACGCGCGTCCTGCTGGTCGAACTGCAGGCGCTGACGGTTCCCGTGCCCGGCGGCGGCAGTCCGCGCCGGCGCGCGAGCGGGCTGGATCAGAACCGCCTCGCGATGCTCCTGGCGGTGCTGGAAACCAAAGCCGGCGTTCCGTTCGGGATGCTGGACGTCTTCGCGAGCGCGGCGGGCGGCTTCCGCGTGGACGAACCGGCGGCCGATTTACCGCTCGCGCTGGCGCTGGCTTCGGTGGCCACGGGTCGCGCGGTGCGGGAGAAGCTCGTCGCGGCCGGCGAGATCGGCCTGGGCGGCGAACTGCGCCCGGTGCCGCGGCTGGAAGCGCGCTTGGGCGAAGCCAAGCGCCTGGGCTTCGAGGCGGTGCTGGTGCCCGCGCGCGGACGCGAAACGGCCACGAAGAGTTCCGGAGGCCCGAAGGTGCTGCGCGCGAAGAATGTGCGCGAGGCGCTGGCGTTGGGGCTGGCCTAGACGAGGGCATCGGTGAGCGGCATTGGATTGAAATTCGATTGTTTCCTGCCGTGGGCCGTTTAACACCTCCTCCATGTGCGGACGCTTCTCCCTCGCCGTGCCGCTGAAGGATCTCCTCGAGGTCTTCGGCCCGCTGGACATCGACCCGTCCGTCGAACGGCTCTTCGCGCCGCGCTACAACATCGCTCCGACGCAGCAGATCGCCGCCGTCCGCGAGGAAGGCGGGCGCCGCAAGCTCCTGGCGCTGAAGTGGGGGCTCGTGCCGTCGTGGGCCAAGGATCCGGCCATCGGCGTGAAGATGCTCAACGCCCGCGGCGAGACGGTGGCCGAGAAGCCTTCGTTCCGCAGCGCGTACAAGAAGCGCCGCTGCGTGCTCCCGGCCGGCGGCTTTTACGAGTGGAAGCGCGAAGGCAAGAACAAGCAGCCGTTCCACATCGTCCGCCGCGACGGGCGCGTCCTGGCGCTCGCGGCGCTTTGGGAACGCTGGGAGCCCAAGGACGGCGCGGCGCTCGAGACCTGCGCCATCGTCACCATCGGCCCCAACGCGGTGATGGAACCGATCCACGACCGCATGCCCGTGATCCTCGACGGCGGCACGCTCGACGCCTGGCTGAACCCCGAGACGCCCGCGGAAGACCTGCCGAAGCTCATCGCCCCCTGCCCCGCCGACTGGATCCGCGCCTACCCGGTTTCCCAGAAAGTGAACAAAGCGACCTACAACGAAGCCGACTGCGTGCTGCCGTTCGAGGCGTAATTTCCAGGAAAATTAGAATTAATTCTCACTATTCTTAACTTGCTGGTTTAACCAAAGCACGAGGTCAACATTGATCCTATGCGGAAACACTAATAAATACAGCAATGCCATATGCGGCCTCTCACTCAACCCCATTGGTACGAATGCGCTATCAATATTCTCAGATTTAATGATCAAATCACTAAATCTCACCAAATGTCCGGGCTCCCGCGTCTCCAGCTTCCCATCCAGACAACGCCACGTAAGTAGCTGCCACCTCTCTTCTGGAACAAATCTACAGTACTTGGTCCGAGTAATTTCCGGCCAATAAACCTTAAGGTGACGCTTCCAGAGGAGGGGAGCAAAGAGATGCACTAACGCCTCCAGGCTATATGAACTGCCTATAAATTCTTCCTCGATTGCACTACTCTTATCGCCAAATTTTGCCAACAATACCTCCTCAACGCCATAGTACGGACTAGCTAAACCAGGGTCTTCTAAATTCGATCTACCTCTGTCCAGTGAACGTGAGTTTGCTTGCAAAATTCCATAGATGCATTTCGCCAATAATAGCTGGAATTTCTGACTACCTGAGAACTTTCCACCCCACCAATGGATGGAAAGCATAAATGGAATTGCACTTTCCCCCCAAAGAAACAGCTTATCTAATCCATCAAGCACAAATCTATACTCTCGATCACTAATTAACTCATGCACTCCCTGCATTCTTCTAATCACTCTATGCGCACACATACATCCCAACACAATTGTCTTAACCGCCCTCCGCTGACACCTCTCCTCAGCAAGGGAGACTGAAAGCCAACTTTTTTCTTCTGTTGCTTCAACCGCTAAACACTCGAGACAATAGTCAATCTCTTTTTCAAGTATCTTGAGAGTACTGTCGAAATTCCTACTATTTATGCCATAACGCTCGGCGTACGAATATACATAGCACCAAACAAGCACTAAGCCCTCAATTAGCGCCCAATGATTCCTTGCTTCCCAATAGGGAGATAGTGCAACACCACAGATCGCACTAGCGCAAGAGACTTTCTCAATTGCCGCCTGCTCACCATTGGGTCTACTCCCAGCATCTAACAGGGAATCAATTATCTCTGAAAACCTTTTCTTGTCTAAAATATCCGTGCCGTCTGAGAGCCATGTCTGGATAATATCCTTCGTTACATTAACGAATGTTGGTTGGTTATTCTTAAATACCTGGACGAATTCCTGCTCAAGGCATGGCAATGTCTTCACTATAAGGTTTTCGAACCCATTGGCACTGTTCCAACGATCTCTGTTTGAGTCATCAATATCCCTTCTGACTTGTTCATCAATATGACCCGTAAGAACCAAATAAGGGCGATGAGCATCCCTTGAAATGCCTGGAAAGGTAACTCTTTGCTCTACAAGATCTGTAATCTGCGCTTTCATTTCCCTATATGCAGTCAGAGTTAGTCGAGCACCTCTTACTCCTTTTAATTGGAATGCTGCAGGTTTACCTTCTGGAGATATTGCCAGAATATCCTTACCCTGCTCATATGGACCATGTCTTGTTAAGTGTACTACCTTAAACCCCTGCTGGTTCAATAGCTGGCAATACGGGACTTCAAAACCCCGTTCACTGCAATTAGTCAACCAATTTCCTACAAGCCTCTCGATCATGCCATTCATTCCTCTTCTTAATCATCAGAGCTTCGAATTCCTTGATAAACTCAGGGTCGCATTCTAGTTTCTCCATTTCGGCTCTATACTTTTCCGCAGTTCCAGGAGACATTACTAGCTGAGACATTAGTGGTCTATTGTTATGATCAAAATCAAGTTGGACTTTTTCCAATAGCGCCAGAAAGCTTTGCCTAAAGGTCATGTTTTTACCATCAACAACCTGGCCCGCTTCGGCTAGAGTTTTATCTAACACGTACCGAAATTGCTTAAATTGCTGCGCAATGAATGCTTCTGCCACTACTAATATCTTTTCCTTTACTCCATCAATATCTATCTTTTCAACTTCTTCATTACTTATCTCATACGAGGCACTTATTTGCTCAAATTCCGTTAAGTGCTCGCGGCCTTCTTCGTTAATGTAGGTGGATTTCTTACCTTCGTGAACAAAAGAAACCCTCATCTGTCGCAGAACAGGATCTTCCCCCCCTCACTCTTTTCTTTAGAAAGAACATCAACTCTCTCATTAAGAAGTCGTTAGTTCTTTTCAGCTTTGGAAGCATTTCGCCTGCTACCTGAAAAGCCCCGTCACCTCGTTAAATGCAACGACCTGGGCAACCAGCGCGTGGGGGGGGTAGCGATGGTTGGATCCAGGCCGTTGCGTAAGACCGCAAGACTTTATCTTCTTAGCACTGGCTGAAGCCGCAGCTCGGACACTTCACGCAGCCTTCCATGAAGGACAGCGTGCCGTTCCCGCACTCCGGACACTTCAGCTTGTAGTTCTCCAGCAGCTTGTCGGCCGCCGTCTTGATCGTCGCATCGATGCTCACCGTCGTCGACGTAGGCGCCAAAAGCGTGGCCGCCGTCACCGCCGCCGCCTGAGCCGAAGCGTTCGCGTGCCCGTTGCCGTTCCCGTTGGCGACGCCGTCGAAATCCACCTCGCCCAGCAGGATGGCCTTGAGTCCGAACTCCTTCTTCGACATCCAGTACTTCCGGATCGTCTTGCCCAGCGCATCGCCCAGCGACATCACCCGCCCGTCCCGCGTCGGGATCGAGAGGTGGCTGCCGATGCCTTCGAGCTGGTCCATCACCTGCTCGATCGAACCGCCCGCGCGCAAGAACAGGCTCACCATGCGGCAGATCGCTTCCAGGTCCGACATCGCCACGTCGCCGGCTTTGCCGAGTTGCGCGAAGACTTCCAGTTCCCGCCCGCTCTTCGGATCCACCGTGATCGTCACGTGCATGTGTCCGAACGGCGTGTTCTGCCGGATGCGCACGCCCGAGAGGATCGCCGGCGTCTTCATCGGACGCATCGGCGAAGGCGCCAGCGCTGCCGGAGCCGCCACGACGGCCGCCGCCGGAGCTTCTTCCTTCTTCTTACCGCTGTTCTTCAGCGCCATCGGCTGGTTCTTGCGGCAGCCGTCGCGGTACACCGTGACGCCCTTGCAGCCCAAGTCGAAGGCCAGATCGTAGATCGTGCGAACTTCGTCCTCCGTCGCGCTCTCGGGGAAGTTCGTCGTCTTGCTGATCGAGCTGTCGCAGTGCTTCTGGAACGCCGCCTGCATCCGCACGTGCCATTCCGGCGTGATGTCGTGCGCGCAGACGAACGTATGCTTCACGTCTTCCGGCACGCCGTCGATGTGGTGCAGCGTCCCCACCGTCGCCAGCTTGTCCATCAGCTCGTCGCTGTAGAACCCGCGCGCCTTCGCGGCTTCCTGGAAGATCGGATTCGCTTCCACCAGCCGCTGCCCGTTCAGCACGTTGCGGAAGAACGCCAGGCTGAACAGCGGCTCCACGCCGCCCGAACAGTTGGCGATGATGCTGATCGTCCCCGTCGGCGCCACCGTCGTCGTGCACGCGTTGCGCATCTTGCGGTTATGAATCGTCTCCCACGTGCTGCCCTTCCAGTTCGGGAAGCAGCCGCGTTCTTCGGCCAGCTCCTCGCTCATCTGGTGCGATTCGTCGTTGATGAACTTCATGAAGCGCTCGCCCCACGCCACGCCCTCTTCGCTGTTGTATGCGACGCCCAGCTTGTACAGCGCGTCGGCGAAGCCCATGATGCCCAGGCCGATCTTGCGGTTGGCCTTGCACATATGCGTGATTTCGGGAAGCGGATAGTTGTTCGCGTCGATGATGTTGTCCAGGAAGCGCGTCGACATCCGGATGCTCGTGCGCAGCGCGTCCCAGTCCAGCGCCGGCTTGCCGTCCGAACCCGCGTGCACGAACAGCCCCAGATTGATCGAGCCCAGGTTGCACGCCTCGTAGGGCAGCAGCGGCTGCTCGCCGCAAGGGTTCGTCGCTTCGATCGGCCCCACGTGCGGCGTCGGATTGGCTTGGTTAATCCGGTCGATGAACACCACACCCGGTTCGCCCGTCTGCCACGCGTGATGCACGATCGTGTCGTAGATCTCGCCCATCGCCCACACTTCCGGCCGCGCTTCGGGCGCCTGAGCTTCGTACTCGTCCAGACGAACCAGATCCGCGACCTGGTACGCCATCGTCTCCACATCCTTCGGCACCACGAACTTCAACCCCGTGCGAGGATTGATCACCACATGCGGCTTCGTCCGGTCCTTGCGGTACGCCGCCATCCACGCGTCCGTCACCTTCACCGAGATGTTGTAGTTGGTGAACTGCGTGAGGTCCTGCTTCGCGTTGATGAACTTAAGGATGTCCGGATGCGTGATATTCATCATGCCCATGTTCGCGCCGCGCCGGAACGCACCCTGCTGGATCGCGTTCGTCGCTTCGCTGAGCACCTTCCAGAAACTGATCGGACCGCTCGTCGTCCCGCCGCTGCTCTTGATCCAGTCGCCCGTCGGGCGCAGGCGGTCGAAAGCGAACCCGGTGCCGCCGCCGGCTTTCTGAATCAGCGCCGTGGCCTTCACCGTGTCGAAAATCTCGTCGATGCTGTCGCCGACGGGGAGCACGAAACACGCGCTCAACATGCCCATCTCGCGGCCGGCGTTCATCAGCGTCGGGCTGTTGGGCATGAATTCGCCCGTCACCATCAGCTTGAAGAACGTATCCTCATAATGCTTGGCCAGCTCCGGCGAGCCGCCGTAATCCTTCTCGATATCCGCCACCACCCGGGCGACCCGGCGGAACAACTGCTCCGGCGTCTCCGTCGCCTGCCCGTCCTGGTCCTTCTTCAGGTACCGCGCCTTCAGCACCCGGATGCAGTTCTCCGACAGACCCAACGCCTTGCCGTTCGCCGTAATCGGGTCGTCGCCGCCCGCCGTCTTGGCGGACTTGGCCGCGGAGGCCTTCTGCAACGCCTCCTGGAGCTTCCCGGCGCGATCCTTCACATCGCTATCTTGAGCCGAAGCGTCCTTCTTCTCTACCGAATTCGCCTGACTGATCATCCTATCCTCCTGCCCCCAAAAATTTCCCCAAAATGACCGCCATCCCTAATTATATTAGGGTGCAACTCTCACCACTCCCAGCCCTTGGATTCGTCCGAAGCGCTAGTACACCTTTAACCGATTACCTACTATTTGTCCGGTGAGGTAGCGTTCTACACCACGATATAGGGGCATGGGAAGCATGAAAAAATCTTAATCTCACTTCCTTATCCACACCCCAACTCCATAATTATATTAGGGTTAAACGAACCGCGTACTCACCTTGTGAATTGATGTGGATAAATATTTACTTCCTGGTGCGCCGTAGGAGCAGCACAGGTAGTTGAGTCAAGCATTAGGGGAAAAAGCCCGATACCCGGAACCCTCATCAGGTCTTTCCGCCTTCTTCAAGCTTTAGTGAGCCGGACTCGCCAGCGCAACCGCTACCAGCAACGCCATCAGATTGTTGACAAAGTGGAGCCACATGGATGCCCACAGCCGGCCGGTCCGCTCGTACAGCCACGTCAACACCAGGGAGAGCACGAACAACGACAAGAGGTTCGACCAGACGAAATGAATCAGCGCGAAGATCGCAGCGACCACCATCGCCGCGCCCCACACGCCCAGATACCGGCGCAGCGCGTGATAAAACAGGCCGCGGAAAATCAGTTCTTCGAAAAATGCCGCACCCGCCGAGGCCGCGACGACCAACAGCGCCACCAGCCCCCACGAAAACGCGCCGCTCAGTTCGTGCTGCAATAAATCCAGCACCGGGTTGGTGTCGGTCGGCCGCCCCAGCGCCTTCAGGACCACGCCGCTAAACAGATTGAGCGCGATTAGCAACCAACTCACCAGCAGATACCCCGCCACGCCACGCAGCGCGTCGCCGGGCAAGTCGCTCTCCGCGCCGTTGCGCCACGGCGGCCAGATCCCCGCCAGTGCTTCGTCCGCCGCCGCGCGCGCGCGCGCGGCCCACGCCACGCCGGCCAGCCCCGCCGTGTACGCCGCGAACTGCGCCCCCAGGCTCACCAGCAATCCCGCCAGCCCGGCCGGCATCACTCCGCCTTGCGTCGCCACCCACCAGCCGCTGGGCGTATGCTTGATCGCGTCTTGCTGAAAGAGAATGCGCAGTACGAAAGCGAGCGCGATGAACGCGAAGACGTCGATCAGATATACGTGCGCCGGCGTTCTCGGCGTCCCCAGCTTCAAGCACTCGCGAATCGACTCGTCCTTCGTCAAGCGCAGGGCGTAGTACGCGCAGAAGAGCCCCCCGCCGGCGTTCAGGGCCAAGAACGTGAAGACCACCACGGTCGCCGGCCACGGCGCGTGCTCCGCATCGAAGACGGCCGCCAGATCCAGCTCGGGTGGCGGATCGGCTGGCGCCTGCCGCGTCGCTCCGGTCAGACCTGGGGCCGTGAATAGGGCGAGCTGCAAGAAGAGCACCGCCGCAAAGAGCAGCGCGGCGGCGCGCAGATGGCCCTGGCGCAACCGAAACGCGTCGCCCGGCGGTTCGGCGGGACGGCTCGGCGGCTCGATCGATTCCGGTGCGTCCACGCAGGCCTCCACGAAGCGCCCGTCAGTATAGAGCAACACCCCAAGCGCGAACGGGCGGAAAGCGCCGCCCATCCAGCCGACCTATGGTAAAATTCCGCCATCCATATAGGGGTTCACGAATGTCCGAATCGCTCCTCCGCCGCCAGGCGTACCTCGAACTTTTGAAGCGCGTGCTCCCGCCGCTCCCCAGTTGGGACGAATGGCAAGCGCGCGGCGCCGAACTCCCTCCCGACTTCGCCGCCCAGACACCGCTCAACAACCTGTGGAATCCGCTCGAACCGCCCGTCACCGCCGGTCCCAGCCGAATCGAGACCGCCACGGCGTGGCGCGAACGCCGGAGCGAGATCCAAACCACCTTGCAGCAGTGGATGCTCGGCGCGTTCCCGCCTGCGCCGCCCGCGGTGCGCGCCGAAAACATCGTCGAATCCGTCCACGAAGGCGTCCGCCACCGCACGCTGACGCTCCGCTTCGGTCCGCACGAAAAAGCGCGCCTGCGCGTCGAACTCTGGCTTCCTCCGGGGCGCGGACCGTTTCCGGTTTTTATGACCCAGTTCACGCACCGGCGCTGGACGACCGTGGCCGTCCGACGCGGCTACATCGGCTGCGCGTATGCCGCCAGCGACGGCGACGACGACACCGACAGCTACCTGGACGCCTACCCGCAGCACGATTTCACGCGCATCCCGCGCCGCGCCTGGAGCGCCTCGCGCGCGATCGACTACTTGAGCCTGGTTCCCGAAGCCGATCTCGGCAAAATCGCGCTCACCGGCCACTCGCGCAACGGAAAGCAGTCGCTCATCGCTGCGGCCTTCGACGAACGCATCGCCTGCGTCATCCCCAGCAGCCCCGGCGCCGGAGGCACCTGCGCTTTCCGGCTCTGCTCCGAACTGCACGGCGGCGAGAGCGTCGAGTACCTCACACGCCAGTTCCCCGAATGGTTTCATCGGCGCCTGCGCTTCTTCACCGGCCGCGAGGATCTGCTCCCATTCGACCTCCACGAACTCGTGGCGCTCGTCGCGCCCCGCGCCTGCCTGATCGCTTCCTCGTACAACGATCCCTTCGAGAGCGTCTACGCGCTGCAGCGAACGGTGCTGGAAGCCGCGCGCGTTTACCGACTCCTTGAGGCGCCGGAGAAGCTGCGCATTCACTGGCGCTGGGGCGGGCACGAAACCTCGGCCCTCCTTATCGAACGCTACGTCGATTGGTGCGATACGCAGTTCGGACGAGGGGCGTATTCGTTTCCGGAGCGCGCGCTGCATCCGCTCCTCGAGGCCGGCCTGGCGCAACGCGCCAAGCCCCTTGCTCCCTCGGTTTCACCTAAGGACCTGCCGGCGCGTCAGGCCCGGACGCGCAAGCGCATCCTCGAACTCTGCGGCGATGCCCCGCCGCACGCCCACGCCGGTTCGACCGTAGGCCGCGACGAACGCGAACACTTAACCGCGCTCCTGATGCGCCAGGAGGCCGGCGCGAAAATCGAAAAGCGCCACCTTGTTTGGGGCGAAGCCCTCCACGCCGACCTCTGGCTCCAGGAAGGCGCCGCCGAGGGCGGACGCTTACCCGCGGTGCTCTGGCTCCATTCGTACGTCTTTCACGTCGGCTATACGGCGACCTACAAGCGCGGTCCGTACGTCCACCAAGCGCTCGCCCAAGCCGGCGTAGCC
Organism: Planctomycetota bacterium; assembly: GCA_015075375.1. Classification (GTDB taxonomy): domain Bacteria; phylum Planctomycetota; class SZUA-567; order H5-PLA8; family H5-PLA8; genus H5-PLA8. Next base: position 328,167 of record JABTUM010000001.1, read on the forward strand.
GCCTGTGGGCACGACATGATCGGCTTCGGCGGGCGCGTTCTCGAAGCCGAAGCGTTCTACACGCGCTTCCCGAACTGGTCGCTGCTGGGCAAGATGCTCCGCGACGCGCAGGATCTGCTCGGGGCGCTGGCGCAGCTCGATTTCATCGATCCCACACGCATCTGGGCCGTCGGTTACGGCCTCGGCGCGTTCGTCGGCCTGCATCTGGCCGCGCTCGACGAACGTCTGGCCGGCCTTATCGCCGTCGCGCCGCCGCAGCCCTTCCGCCGCGATCCCGCCGCCGGCGGCTGCGGCGGACTCACACGGTGGTCGCGCGATCTTCCGCTCCTACCTAACCTCGGCGCCTATATCGGGCAGGAAGAAAACGTGCCCTACGATCTGCCCGAATTGCTCGAAGCCATCGCGCCGCGCCCGGTGGAACTGATCGTCCCGCGCATCGAACGCGAGGCGCGCGAAGCCGATATCCGCGCAGCCGCCGAGGCCGCGCGATCGGCCTTCGAATCCACCGGCCAAGCCCAGAACCTCGTCCTCACCATGCCTGAGACCTACAGCCACGTGGGCCCCGAAATGCAGGCGGTTTTGCTGGATCGCTTAAAGGAGCGGCTGGCCGAGTCGAACCCTTAATGTACATTCAGGCCGCAAGCGCTATCGCTAAAGTGTACAGACGTGCGCAAGCTTCCGAAGCAGCGCAGAGTCCGCTTCGCAAGATTTTGCTATAAAACAACTTACATCGATTCGATCGGGGTCTTTTTGTGAACCTCACGGCCCCGCGTTTTCGTGTAGAAAAGCGTGTGCCGGTTAGTCGGAAGGTTCGTTCCAAAACTCAGGAGCATGCGCGTGACACGCTACCCAGCCGGATTCTATATAAAGGTGGCCCTCGCCACGCTCGCGCTGCTGGCGATCCCTAACTCCTTCGCGCAGGATGCGCCGGCCGAACCTTATTGCCCCGTCGCGAAGCCCAATCCCATTCCGGACGGCTTGGGCCTGACCTTCAGCGCCGATGCGCAAATCACGCTCGAGCAGCGCCGCGAAGAACTCAAGCAGGCCGCCCAGAAGCCCGTCGAAGAATTGCCCGCCCGCGCGCTGCGCTGGCTGATTCACCAAGTCGATAAGCCCTTCGAACTGCGCGACGCGGCGCTCGAAACGCTCTTTGCATGGGACGTTCCGTGGTTCGTCGACGACGTGACGGGGATGCTGGAAGATGCGCCCCAGCCGGAGAAGTGGCGCGCGCATATGGCCCGCATCCTCGCGCTCTACCAAGGCCGCAACTTCGATAAGGAGTCTTACCAAGCGCTGGAGCAGGCCGCCGCCTCGAAGGATTCCGTGGTCCGCAAATCCGCGTTGCTGGAACTGGCCGGGCTCTGCCGCGAGTACCGATACCCGCACACCAATCCGGAGCGCCACCGCAAACAGGTCGAATTGGTCGGCGCGGCGCTTCAGGATGCCGACGCAAGCGTCCAGGAAACCGCGATACGCGCGGCCGGCATCGCCGGCCTGAAAGAGCACGTCGGCCCGGTGGAGCAGGCCGCCGCCGATGCCCAGCGCCCGCAAACCCAGCGCTTGGCCGCGTTGGAAGCCCTGAAGACGCTCGCGCGTCCCGGTTCGCTGGCCGCCGTCGACGCCTGCGTGGCGGTCCAAGAACTGAAAGCCGCCGCCGAAGCCGCGCGGCCGTACGTCCTCGTCGCGCGCCTCACCTCGGCCGATGCCGCCGAACGCGCCGGCGCCTACGCGGCGCTCGACGAACTCGGCGCCGCGGCCCGCGAAGCGCTCTGGACCGCCCTCCTCCAGCCCGAACAGCCGGCCCTCGTCCTCGTCAAAGCCCTCTTGGCTAAGAAAATGGCGCTCCAGTACGCGCTCCCGCCGCTCGACCACACCCTCGTCACCGGCATGGGCGGCGATCCGGCCAAGAACAAGCCCGGCCATCCCCACGTGCGGATCAACAAAGACCAGCGCATCATCGTCGTCGACGCCGAATTCTGCCTCGAATCCGGGCCGCTCGAATACCTCGTCGTCTGCAAGGGCGAGAACGCCAAGCTCCACGAAACCGCCCTCGCCCTCGACTGCCTCCCCATGGACCTCGTCTACGCGCTCTTCGCCGCCAAGTACACCTACGTCGGCGAACTCCGCGACGAAGGCAAAGTCAAACTGCCCAAAGGCGCCGGCGTGATGCTTTCCATCGAATTCGAATTCGTCGAACCGGCCCCGGCCGGCGAAGTCAAGAAGCGCATCCGCGTCCCCGCCGAAACGCTCGTCTGGAACAGCCGCACCGGCAAGCCCATGCGCCGCGCGCCCTGGGCCTTCACCGGTTCGCAGATGGTCAAAGATCCCAACACCGGCAAGGACGTCCTGATGGCGGTGATCGAAAAGTCCGTCGCCGCGATCATGGCCGACCCCAACGCGCTGCTCAATACGCCCCTCGACACCGCCGAAAAAGCAAACGTCGGGCAGGACCGCGAAGGCGCCTTCTACGAAGTCAACCGCGCCTTCATGCCCAAGAAGGGGACCAAATGCATGCTCATCCTGGAACCCTGGACCGGCGACGAACTCACCTCCGCCGACGTCACCGATACGACTCAAGAGCCCAAGACCCTCGAGAAGGAAAAGCAGACGCCCTGAGTGAGCACCCAAGCGCCGCTAACCGCACCGCCGCCCGCTCCCCCGCTCGCGTTTGAAGCGGCGGCGGCCGCGCCCTCGGGACCGTCGCCGCTGGCCCAGGCCCTGCGCGGGGCGTGGCAAGCGTTGCCGCGCGCGCTGGCCTACGGGCTCTACTCCGGAGCCACGCTTGCCGGCGCCGCCGCAGCGCTGGCCGCCGGTGCGCTCGTCACCCTGCTTCTCGCCAGCGTACTCAAAGCGCCGCCGCAGCCCCAAGCCACGCCGCCGGCCGCCCAAGCCGCTTCCTACGTCCTCGGCTTCGTCTTCCTCGCGCTCGCCCTCGCGCGCACGCCGCGAGCCGGCGACCGGACGTGGGCCGCGCTGAGTGCCTGGATTCAACTGGCGCTCTGGACCGTCGCCGCCTGCGCCGGGCTCAAATTCGCCGGAGGCGCTCAGATCGGCTGGACCGTGACGCTCACCTTGGCCGCGTACCTCTGCGCCTACCAAGCAGCCGTGCTGGGTTTCTCGAGTCTGCTGGCGGTCTGGCTGGGGCGCTACGCGCAGGCCGGACGCATGGCTCTGGCGTTTGTCCTCGCACTCGTCATCGCGGGGTTGCTCTGGACCCGCACGCCGCTCCTGGCGCTCTACAAACAAGATCGAGCGCTGGGACGCTGGGGGGCGGATGCCGTCTTGAATCTCAGCCCCGCCACCGGCTTCGCCGCCGTCTGGAACGGCGGCCCCGGCGGGCACGATTTGCTCAAAGGCGAAATCACCTACCAGCGCTGGGTCGGCATGTACGACCTGCTCCCCTATCCGCGGCTGTGGCCCGAACGCTACGCGCGCATCCAAGCTCCGCCGCCCAGCGCGCCCCCCGGCACCCCGCCGCTTTCGATCGGCGGCATCAACCCCGGCCTCGTCCTAGCCTTCGGATCCTGGGGCTTGGTCCTGCTCCTACTCGCCGAAACCGCGCGAGGGGGGCCCATTAAAAGTTAAGGTTTCAAACCTAAAATGGCTTCCGGCCACTCACATACCCATAGAAGAATTTTTAAGACCTGGCATTTGACCCCGACTTTTGCGCTGTAATTCGCTTACTTTCCTAGCCCGCCCAATCCACCCTCGAACGCACGGTTCACCGCATCCTTCGCCTCTTGCCTCTTGGCCGCTTCTTCCGGCGTGCATTCCGTCACCGGCAAAAACGCCACCCCCGCCGGCTTCACTTCCTGATGCAACATCCGCAGCACGCCCAGCACCGCGACGGCTTTCAGCTCCGGCGCCGCCTCCACGTAAATCGTCGCCTTCGGCAACTGCTTCACCAGTCCCTGCAACAACTCGTGCGTGACGCCCAACCGCTTCCCGCCGTTCTCCGTCTGCACGCCTTGCGGCCCCGCGAAGAGCGGAAACTTCACCACCTCGCCTTGGCTCGGATCGGCTCCCGGCAACGGCAACACCACCTCCGCGTTGGGCTTCCCGGGCACCGCGATCCGCGCTTTCTGCAAACCCAGCCCCGCCGAGGCCATCAAAAGGCTCTTCAAGCCGCCCCATGGCGTTGCATCGTCCACTCCGCTCATCAGCACCACGCCGGGCCGCTGGCCCTCTTCGTTCGCGGGAGGTACGGCCGTCTTGAGCATTTCGCCGACCGTACGCCACGTTTTATCCGGCTCCGACCAGTTCCCGTCGTTCAGCTTCGTCGCATTTCCGTTGATCCGAAACGTCGAGCCCAGGAAATTGGCCTTCAGTTCCACCTCTTCCCCCGCGGCGGACCAGCCTGCGGCGAGCATCAACACAACGAGCGTTCCCGTGCGTACCATGCGCTGCGACTCCTTTGAAGGATGCGGTGCCTGAGTAGTCTAACGTACCGGCGCCCGTGAATCGTTCACCCATTGTAAGACCGGCCGGATCGAAATATTCTTCAAGCCGGGCGGTCCTCTTGACAGGGGCCTCACGGTCCCCGAAAATAGAATGCTCTCGTGCAGGATTGCGGCCCCGGTTGCGGGGCCGATGTTGTTAACAGGCAAGCCTTTGGAGAAGCGGCGTGGCGGAACCGGCAAGCGCACGGCAGTCCGATGCCGAGGCGTTGGAAGCCTCGTTCCTGCACTGCGTCCACGTGACCAAAGAGCAGGCCAAGAACTTCCACTTTGCGTTTCAAGTTCTGCCGCCCGAACGCTACCGCGGCATCTGCGCGCTTTACGCCTTCGCCCGCTTGGCCGACGACTACAGCGACGACGAGTCCGATCCGCAGCGCGCATTGGCCAACGCCGCCAAGCTCCGCGAGTGGCTCCAGCGCGCGCTCGACGGCAACCCCGACCGCCACCTCATTCTGCCCGCCGTCGCCGATACCGTGCGCCGCTTCAAGGTCAATCCCGAGTACCTCTTCGAACTGATCGCCGGCACCGAGATGGACGCCGTCAAAAAACGCTACGCCACCTGGGACGAGTCCTACCGCTACTGCTACCTCGTCGCGAGCGTGATCGGCTTGATGACCATTCACGTCTTCGGCTTTCGCGATCCCGAAGGCAAGGCGCTCAAGCTGGCCGAAGAAACCGGCATCGCGTTCCAGCTCACCAACATCCTGCGCGACATAAAGGAAGACGTTCAGGAGCGCGACCGCATCTACCTCCCGCAGGAAGACCTCGCGCGCTTCGGCATCGGCGAAGATCAGGTCCGTGCGGGCGCCGATTCGCCTGCCTTTCGCGAACTCGTCAAGTTCGAGGCCGAACGCGCCAAGAGTTACTACCGCGCCGGCGAGGCCCTCGTGCCGCTCATGGAACCCGACGGCCGCCCCGCGCTGGAAGTCCTGGTCAAGATTTACCGCCGCTTGCTCGAAGAGATCGAGAAGCGCGAGTACGACGTATTGAGCGAACGCGTCAGCCTCAGCACCATGGAAAAGATGCGGCTCGCGGGCTCCTTCGCCCTCAAGTCGTTGTTGAAGTAGGCCCTCTGGCCTCACCGGAATAAGGCGGTACGGGAACCGATGATCGCACTGGCGTTGAGAATCATCGCGCACCGGCCGATGCGCTACCTCGTCGCGCTGCTGGGCATCAGCGTCGCCGCGGGGCTGGCCTTGATCCAATTGGGCCTCTACTTCGGCTTCAAGGAGAACGCCTCGGTCATCGTCGACCACACGCCCGGCGATGTCTGGGTCTGCGCGCAGTTCCAGGACAACTTCGATTTCCCCAACCTGCTCACCGAAGACCAGCTCGTCAAGGTCCGCTCCGTCTCCGGGGTGGCCTGGGCCGCGCCCATGCTGATCCTTTTCCGCGACTGGCGCCTCCCCGACGGCTCGCAGCAGACCGTCCAGGTCGTCGGCTTCGACGCCGTGCGCGGCCTCCCCGGCGGTCCCTGGAGGATGGACGAAGGCTTTCCCGAAGACCTCGCGCCGCTGGGGCACGTCACCGTCGATCTCAGCACCCGCCGCAAGCTCGCCAACCCCAAGCTCGGCGATTGGGCCGAGATCAGCGGCAAGCGCGTCTACATCGCCGGCATCAGCGACGGCATTCAGTCCTTTCAAGGCAACCCCATCATCTTTTGCGACATGGAGACCGCCCGCACCGTCGGCAGCCTGCACGACGACCACCTCCACTACGTGATCGTCGGCCTCGAACCCGGCGCCGAACCCTCCGACGTCCTCGCCCGCATCGCCGCGCTCGATTACGTCGAAGCCTACTCCAGCGCCGATTTCTCCGTCAAAGCGCAGCGCTACTGGCTCGAAAGCACCGGAGCGGGCACCGCGCTCTTCTTCGCCGCCATGATGGGACTCGTCGTCGGCATCGTCGTCGCCGGGCAGGTCCTCTACACCAGCACCATCGAACACCTCAAGGAATACGGCACGCTCAAGGCAATCGGCGCAACCAACGCGCAGGTCTCCGTGGCGATCATCGCCCAAGCCATCAGTTGGGCGCTCCCCGCCCATTTGATCGCCGGCATCCTGCTCTGGATCGCGATGCAGAAAATCCAAGGCAAAGGCATTCATCTGGCCCTCGACGCGCCGACCTACGCGTGGCTGGGGCTGGGCACCGTGGTGGTCTGCGTTTGCGCTTCGATCCTTTCGGTCCTGCGCATCATGCAGGTCCAGCCGGCCGACGTCTTCAAGGGCTGACGGTTCCCGCCGCGGGCGCGGAACCGGTGACGAGATAGGTGGTACCGATGGGTAAGTGGATTCTTGCGCTGATCGTGCTGGCAAGCCTGGGCTTCATCGCCGTGGTGCTCTACTACAGCGCGCCCGAAGTCGTCGGACTTGAACGCACCCTCACCGTCCAGCGCACCGAGATCGACCGCAGCGCGCGCGGCATCGCCCGCGTCGAAAGCGTCAATCATCCGGTGCGCATGAGCTTCCCTGTCACCGGCTTCCTCAAAAGCGTCAAGGTGAAAGAAGGCGAGCGCGTCACGCAGGGCGATATCCTGGCCGAACTGGAAGCCGAACCGTTCGAGATGGCCGTCCGCGAAGCCGAGGCCGCGCTCGCCGAAGCTCAGGCCCGCGTCGCCCAGCTCCAAGCCAAGCCGCACCCCGAGCAGGCGCGCCAGTTCGAGGAACAGGTCAAACGCGCCTACGCCCGAGCCGAAGCCGCCAAGGTCCGGCTCAAGGAACTGATGCAGCCCACCGCGCCGCCCCCCGCCGCCGACTGGCTGCTCGAAAAGGCCAGGCGCGAAGTCGAACTCGCCGCCCACCAGCAGAACGAAGCCGTCTTCAACCAGAACCTCGTCCTCAGCCGCCCCTCCGAAGATGAAAAAGCCATCGCCCTCTCGCGCGTGAACCTCGCCCAGGTGAACCACGAGACCGCCAAGAAGAAGGTCGATGCGGGACGCAAGTCCGCCTGGCCGGGCTCCTACAAAGCCCTCGCCGAATGGCAGATCGTCGAAGTCGAAGCCAGCATCGATCAGACCAAACGCCAGTTGGAGATGGAACAGGCGCTCTTCGACCAGGCCAAGCGCGGCGCCTCCGAGGACGAAAAGCGTGCCGCCAAGTCCCGCGCCGAAGCCGCCCAATCGCGCTACCTGATCGCCGTCAACGAACTCAAGCGTCTCCAGTCCCCCGCCGCGCCGCCGCCCGCGCCCGCGCACGAAATCGAACTCGCCCGCCTCGAACTCGCGCAAGCGGAAGCCACGCACCGCGAAGCCCAAGCCGCCCAGGCGCTCGCGCTCGCCGGCCCCCGCGCCGAGGATCTCGCCGTGCTCCAGGCCGGCGTCGCCCGCGCCCAGGCCGCGCTCGAAAAGGCCAAAGCCCAGCGCGCGCTCACCGTCCTCCGCGCGCCCTTCGACGGAGCCGTCACCGGGCGCTTCCTCGAACCCGGCAGCGCGCCGCCGCCCCACGCCGCCGTCCTCGAACTCGCCGACACCTCGCACCTCCAGGTCCGCGCCGAACTCGACGCGCTCTGGTCCGCCGAACTCGGCGTCGGACAGTCCGTCGAACTCAGCGGCAACGTGCTCCCCGGAGGAAAAATCGGCGGCAAGATCATCCGCTTCATCGACGAAGTCGGGCCCAAGACCCTCTTCAGCAAAGACCCCACCGAGCCGCTCGGCGGCGAGGTCGTCGTCGCGGTCGTCGCCCTCGATCCGCCCCAGAGCGACGACGAAAAGGCTTCGCACAAAGCCCTCCGCCCGGGCCTGCGTCTCGACGCCAAGATCGATTTCGAGAAGCGCGAGAATGTGCTCGCCATCCCGCGCAATTACGTCACCGTCGAAGAGGGGAAGTACGTCGTCTACAAGTACGAGTCCGACGGCGCACAGTCGCGCAAAGCCAAGCAGGAAGTCGCCCTCGGCTTCCGCGACGGCCTCCACGTCGAAGTCCTGACCGGTCTCGTCGAAGGCGACCGCATCGTCAAACCCCAGCGCGCCGCCACGCCGTAAGCGAACCCTGCGGCCTCATCCGCGGCCTTCGATCCGCTCGCCGTTCACCGGCCCTTCCGCGGTCCCACCTGCGGCAACTCGATACCGTATTCGTACAGCCCCATATCCGGCGCCTTGCCCGTGAACTGCCACGGCGCGGGAACCTCGTCGTTGATGCCCTTGACGATCTCGCCCGAATCCACGCCGGGCTGGCTCTCGTCCATCAGTCGCAGGTCGCCCTTCTCGAGATCCTTGAAGACGGGCATGCCCGAGAGCGAATGCTTTTCGCCGACGCGGCGCGTGTTGCCGCCGTTGACGGAGGCGAGCAGGTTGTAATCGAAGTCGAGCGTATCCATCAGGACGCACTTGTCGCCGCGGACGCTGTATGCGGCGCGCCCGCCGACAAGAATATTGTTCCGCGTGCGCATCCATCGTTCGCCGTCCTGGTCGGGGCAGAAGGCCAAGCCGTCGAAACCGGGATTGGGAATGGGCCAGGCCTCCGGCCGCGGTCCATGGCTGTATATCTGCACGTTCTTCTGCGGATAACAGACGTTGTGATAGTAGAGCGTCTTGCCGGCCGCGCCGTTGCGGACCTTGAAGGCCCCTTGGACGTACTTATCGAAGCTGTTGCGCACCACGAAGAAGGGGCCGACGTCCACCGGAGCGTCGGAGATGCCGTTGATGAAGCGGCAGAATTGGTTCTCGTAGACGCGCCAGTTGACGCCCGGGCCGTCCGGTTCGATGCAGTCGTCGTAGACGTGATCGAAGCGGTTGTGGTGGATCTCGATGTTCTTGCTCAACGCCGGAGCGGGCGGGCCGACGACGTTGTTGAACCCGGAAATGTAATTGTAGCGGAAGACGGTGCCTTGTGCGGGCGAGACGAGATGCGTGTCGTTGGCCCCATTCTTGACCCGGCCCCAAGGATCCCAGCGGTTGCCTTTCGAAATCTTCGCCGGCGGAGCGTGGTGCCAGTCGTAGTTGGTGTTGAAGACGAACGTGGAATCCTCGATCAGCCCGTACGTCCCGGTGCTGATGTTGTTCCGTCCGTTGTTGCCGTAGACGGCTATACGCTTGAAATGAACGTGGTGCCCGGCGACCTGCAGGGAAACGGTCAGGTCGAAGGTGAGCCCCTCGACGAGCACGTGATGCCCCTTGAAGGACAGCACGTGGCCGCTCTGGCGCTGCGCGACGTTGCCGCGGCTGATCTGCACGTCCACCCGGGCCGGATCGTCCATCCCTTCGGGCAGGATCGCATACAGCGCGTCGGGTTCCTGAAGAAAGATGCCGCATTTGTTGAGCCCGGTGTAATTCTCGATCAGGTGCGCGACGGTCTGCCCGCGGTGTGGTCCGTTGTACTTGGTGGTGTCGTTCTGCATCGCGCGCCATAGGAAGTAGCCGGTCGTGACGTCGCCGGGCTTCTTGCGGACCATGACCCGGTGCGCATCCTTGACGGGCAGCTTGTAGATCCAGCGCCCATCCTCATCCTGCTTGAACTTTTCCCAAGCCAGTTTGCCGATGCCGCTGAGTTCCGGGTCGGCGTCCGTCACGATCGCGCCGGGTTCGGCCTTGATGTGAAGCCAGGCGTTCTCCTCGCCGCTCAGATCGCACGCCAGCGGAGCCAGAACCGGATAGACGCCGGCCGCCAGATGGATCGTGTCTCCGGGACCGCCGGCGGCGAGCGCCTTCTCGAGGCTCTTGTAAGGCTGCGCCTGAGAGCCGTCGCCCTCCGCGGCCGCCGCCGGGTTGGCGTAAAAGTGCCGGCCCGAGCCCGTCTTGACCGCGGAATTCCGAGTGCGGACCTTCTGGGCGGGAAGCTGCGCCGAAACGCCGTCCGGATCTTCGAATTTCACCTCGACTTCGTACTCGGTGTCCTCTTTCAGGCAGAAGATCGAACTGAAGTAGCGCGGATTCTTCGCGCCTCCGCCTTTCGCGTCCGTGGGTTTGTCGCTGACTCGGACCAACGGATGCCCCGTCCGCCAAGCCGTCTCCCCGGAGGCGCGGTACTGGACGGTGCCTTGCGCGTTCGGTCGCACGTCCCCCGTATAAGTCACTTCAACCCCGATGCACTGGAAGGTGGGGTCGAGCAGCAGCTTACCCGGCACGATCCCGTCGGCCGCAAGCGCGGCTCCGGTCAGTAAGGCGCTGGCAAGCAGGAGTCGTTTCGGGGACGCCATGAGCGGTCCTCCTTAGCGCACTAGTACACTCGATACACCGCTCGTGAGCCCGAATCGGGCGAAATTCCGAATAGAAAGGGATTCCTGCGCCTGTCTAAGCGGTCTCGCGAAATTCTGGTTGCCTTGGACTGAGCCTATCCCTCTCCCGCTGGGAGAGGGCCGGGCGAGGGAGGTTTTTCGGCTGGCCCGGTCTCGCGGGGTACCCAACACGCACGCGGACCGCTACGGCGCCTTATACGCCTCGGCCACCTTCTTCATCGTATCCCGCAACTCGGCGCAGCGGTCCTTCGCCGCCGCGTCGTTGCGCGCCGCGGCATCCAAGGCCTGCTCCACCGCGTCGCGCAAGCTCTGCGCGATCGTCAACAGCGCCTGCGGCTGGAAGCGCGGAGCGTCGCCCTCGCCCTCGGCGGCCAGCGGCGCGGCCTTCGCCATCCCTTCGGCCAACAGCGCGCGGTGAAAGTTCAGCGAGCCGTACGCGAGCTGCTCCTGCGCGCTCGACTTCTCCATCAGCAACTGGATCATCACCACCGGCTGCCGCGGATCCAATTCTTCCCACGGCTTGATCCGCTCGCCCTCACCCGCCCCCGCCAGCGCGCGGATCGTGATCCCGCGGTAGTTGAAGTCGATGATGTCGTACATCGGCTTCTTGTCCTTGCTGAACGCCTGCAGCGGCGACGCGTGCTTCGGATCGCGCTCGATCTGATCCTTCAGCCGCTGGCGGGCGGTGTTAAAGAGCCACTGTTCGTCCTTGATGAGTTGCAGATAGCGCCCCGAAAGCTGCTTCGTCTCGGGATCCTGCGCCGCGTCCGCGAACTTCTGCAATTCCTCCAGCGCCTCCGTATAGCGGAACTTCGAAGCCTTCTCCGCCAGCCCTCCGGAGATCATTTTCGCGAACGTCCGCGCCTCCTGCTGCCGCTTCTCTTCGGCCAGCTTCTGCGTCTGGGCGCCGCGCGCGGCTTCTTCGTGCTCCTGCACGCGCTGCAAACGCTGCCCCGCCGCCGCGACCAGCTCCGGTACTCCGAAGCGCGCCTGCACGCCCTGGAACAGCCCGCGCGCCTTGGCGAAGTCCCCCGCCTGCAGCGCCTGATCCGAAGCCAGCAGAATGTCCGCGAAGGCCGCCTTCGCCTGCTGCTCGAACTTCTGCGCCGCTTCGGCCGCCTTCTCGGGATACGGCGCCATCTTCAGCGCCGCAGGCAGTTCCTTCGCCAGCGCGATCGCTTCCCCGAAACGCTGTTCCGCGGCCTTCGCTTGAGCCCGCGCCAGATGCTCGGCGAATACCTGCTCCTCCGCGTCCGTCGGCGCCGCCGGTACCGGAACAGCCGCCGGCGCGGGCGCCGCGCCGCCGCGCGCGATCTCTTCCTCGATCCGGGCCTTCAAGAGCCGTGCGCGCACCCCCGTCACGCTCGCTTCGTCCGTGCGCCGCACCAGGTCGTCCACCAGCCGCAGCGTCGTCGTGTCGTGCTTCGCGTCGCCGCTGCGCAGCATCTCTTCGATCAGCCCCAGCGTCTTGGCCGTCTTCGCTTCCTCGGCCGAAACCTGCGCCGGCGCCACCAGCGGCGCGGCGCTCGGCGTTTCCGGCGTCACCGGCGCGGCCGCCGCCGGCGGAGTCTCCGCCTTCCGATTCCCGCCTTCCGGCGTCATGAAGAACGTTTTGATCGCCAGCCCAATCGCGATCCCGAAGACCAGCACCACCGCGCCGATCAGCATCGCCGAAGTCGCCTGCTCGCGCGTACGCGGCGGACTGTAGCGCGCCGGATGCTGCGGCGGAGCCGGCACGGCCCCGTAGGCCCCGGCGGCCGGCGCTTCAGGCGCGCTCTGCGCCGCCGCATCGGACGCCGGCGCGCGCAGCCGCGGCGGAAGTTCGGCCGGCGGCAGCGGCGGAGGCGCCGCCGCCGCGTGCACCGGCGCCGGTCGCCCCTCGGCCTCGTGAATCGCCGCCTCCAGCGTCGCCAAGGTCATATCGAAGTCGCCGCGCTCGGCCGGGTCCGCCGCCAGCAGCCGCTGGACGAGGTGAACCGCGCGCACCGGCAGCGAACGCTCCGTGCCCCGCGGCCAGCGCACCGCCGCCGGAGCGATCGTCGCGCGCTCCTGCACGATCGACTCCGCGTCCGAACCGCGGAACGGCGGCGTGCCCGTCAACATGTGGTACAGCAGCCCGCCCAGCGCGAAGAGATCCGCCGCGCGCCGGCCCGCCTCGTCCGCCGGATACCCCCGCGGCGGCAGGCATTCCGTGGCGCAGTAAATCAGCGGCTGGAAAAGATGCGGATCCTTCACGTTCCACGGCGCGTGCTCGGGCAGTTCGCCCAAGCCGATCCCCAGCACGCGCGCCTCTCCGTCGCGCACCAGTACGTCGCCCGGATGCAGCCGCCCGTGATGCCGGTGTTTCTGGTCCGCGTACGCCAGCGCCGACGCGAGCTGCTCCGCGACCTGCAGCGCCCGTGCCGGACGAAACCGGACGTTCCGCTGCAGCGCCCGCGACAACGGCTCGCCCGCTACGTATTCCTGAACCAGCAGCAGCCGGCCGTCGTCCTCGATGCAGCCCAGGCAGCGCACCAGCGCCGGATGCTCGAGCAGAAAGCTCGCCTCGGCGCTCTGCTGCAAGCGCTCGCGGAAGCCGCTCTCGCGCCCCGCCTCGTCACGGAAAATCTTCACCGCCACCACGTCCTGCTCGACCAGCCGCCGCGCCTTGTACACCACCCCCTTGGGGCTGCGCGCAAGCTCCTGGATCAAACGGAATCCGGCAAGTTCGGGGAATGGAATGCGCTGGGCGCCTTCGGGCGCCGACGGATCGTTGGGGGTCGCGGGGTTGGCTTCTTCGCGAGGCTCCGACGCGGATGAACTCATCTCAGGCTGACCTCGGGACACCTGCGCGGACATGATACTCTCCGGGAGCGTAAAGCGCACCTGCGGCGGGAGCGGTACGGCGGATGCCTAACCTCAAGCGGTAAGAACCAAACAAACGGCAAACTTCAATCGGCCGGTTCGACATCGCCCTCACCCGGCCCTCTTCCCGAGGGGACCGGCGAATGTCCCTCGAGCCACGGCCCGCGCCGCGCGCAACTTCCTTAGTAAAGGCGGGTTTCGCCTCGTGGTCCTTAGACGGAATGGGGTACGGGGCTGGGACAGGGATTCGGTTGCCGTGCGGGGCGGGTCAAGGGGCCACGTTAAAGGTGTATAGGGGGCCTTCGTACTGAGGTCCGGTCACGCGCAGGCGTCCCAGGTGGTGGCCGTCCTGAAGGGCCTGGAGCGAGAAGCGGTAGACGCCGTGCGGCAGGTCGAAGGTGAGCGAAGTTTCCTTTACCTTCCCGACGAGGTACTTGGGGCCATGGAGATGGTAGTGGTACTCGATGCCTTCCCCCAAACCGGTCCAGCGGATCGTGACGGGGCTGTTGAGAATGGGCGGGCGTTGCAGCGGCGGGAGGTGGGCGAGGACGTGTTTGCGGGTGTCCTCGGGCGCATCGAGGTAAATGGTACGCGTGAGCGGCACGAGCATCGGTTGGGGTCCGCCGGGCTTGGCGAGAAAGACGAGCGAACCTTCGAGCGTCGAACCGGGGCCCTGAGGATCGTCGTTGGGCAGGCGCACTTCGACGTGCAGACCGTACACGCTCGTGGGCAGGTTTTTGAGGATCAACCGCGCGCCGTCGAGTTCATGGGCAACCTCGACGGGCTTGTTCGAAACGCGATCGGTCAGCTTCACGACGAGCGGACACGCGGGCAGGTAGGCGCAAGGCCGGGCGGCGTACATGAGTTGCACCGCCACGTCCCGGGGCTCGCCTTCGGCATATTGAATGCTGAAATTCCACTGCTCGACGGAGTACTGATTCTGCGCAGTGGGCACGCGCAGCGCGCCGAGGCGCTTCCCGTCGCGATCGGCGTAAAGCCGGAGTTGGTAGTTGCCGGGATCGAGGTCGAGGGTGAGGTGGCATTCCTCCGTCTTTTCGCTGCGCCCGGTGCCAAGCGATTGGTTGTGCAACCCGAGCGTGTAACGCACGCCGGGCGCGACGGGCTTCCATGCGAAGCGGACGCGCGGACCGAGCTTCGGATAGACGCGCACGGGCTCGCCTGTGTCTGCGGGTTCGAGGAGCCGGATGCCCTGCTGGAGGTTCATCGTGAGCGGGGTATTGCCCTCACGTTTGAGCGTGACGGTCGCATAGCTCCATAAGTCCTCGGGGCCGGTGCTTCCGCCGCCGGGCAGCCGGTCCACACTGGCGTTGACCTGGTACTCACCGGGGGCCAGCGCATCGAAGCGGAAGCGGTGGCCTTCGACGACCGGTTCTTGGCGAAGCCAGCGCGCCTGAGTGCGGTCGTAGAGCTGGACCTGGGGCGCGGCGGGGGTGAGGTCGGTGAGCGGCTTGCCGTCGAAGAGAAGTTCGCCTTCGAGGGCGAGCGTGTTTGCGGCCTCGGCGGGGAGCGGTTCGGCTTCGAGCGGCTGGCCGGGGCGCAGCGTCGGGGGTGCGGGGAGCTTGAGCAAAACCTGATCGAGGCGGGAAAGGGATGCGGGTGCGGCATCGAGGCGAGCGGCTTCGACCAGCGAACGGGCGGCGGGACCGATCGCCAGCAACGTCTCCACCGCCGCGTCATGCAGCGAATACCTCGGGCTCAGCAGCACGCCGACAAGCGAGCCGGCCGAGTCGGCGGCGTTGGGACCGAGCATCCGAATCACGTTCATGGCTTCCCAGGCCGACTCGTGCGTCGCATCGTTCACGCAGGCGTTGATCTCAGGAAGCGCTTCGGCGGCCTGATTGCCCATGCGTCGCAGGGCATGCAGCGCGCGAAGGCGTGGCTCGAAGGGGCCTTCGCGGACGATGCGAGCCAGTTCGCGGACGGCGTCGGACGACTCCACGCGATCCCAGCGCGAGTTGGAGAGAAGCTCGATGAGCGCGTCGCCCTTAGCTTTCTTCAAACGTTGGAGCAGGCCGCGGGCCAGCTCGGGATCCAGCGGATCGAGGTCCTCATGCGCGCAACCGCCCACCCAGCGGATGTACGAATCCGGACTGGCGAGCGCTTCCAGCACGAGCGGGACATGGATGTAGCCCTTGCCCGCGTCTCCTCGGCATGCGAGGGTTCGAGAGCCAGCACGCGTTCCAATAACGAGGTAGTCGTCCTGCTGGAACGGGGCGACGTTGCGGACATCGTGGCGTTCGAGGGCCATCAACACGGGGTAGCGCAGGTCGCGTTCGAGGAATGGGAAGAAGCGGGCCTTCTCGCCGCTCACCCCGGCCCGAAGCAGCGCGGGGATGGCTTCGACGACGCGGCGTTCGCCCAGCGCATGGATCGCGTAGCGGCGGACGATGCGGTGCGGATCGTCGAGCGCTTTGAGCAGCATCGGCACGGCCTGCGGATGCGGTGCGGTATTCGAGGCCAGTGCGTACGCGGCCTGGATGCGCACGGGCGCGTAGGCATCGGCGAGGGCTTCGACGGCGGGCGTGACATCCACGGGCCGATCACCCGGCCGCAGGCGCTCGATCAGTTGGCCCACGCGCCACTCGCCCCAGAAGCCGCGCGCGGCGAAGGTCAGAAGGCCCGAGGCGAGCAGGAAGCAGACCGCGGCCAGCGCCAGGCGCGGCCACGCGCCGCGCGCCGACGGGAGCGCCTCGGGGCGGCACGGCGGAGAACCGATGCGCAGGACGGGTTCGGTCGAACGCCCCCATCGCAGCGCGCGGCACTCCCAGGGCTCGAAGCCTTCCGGCGCCAACGACCATTCCCACAAGAAGGGCCGGACGGGCTCGATCCGCCAGCGCGACGGTCCGGAATCCGTTCCGTCGCGGATCTCGACGGGATGCCCCAGCACCCAGACGGGATCGCCTTCGCGGAGGATCTCGACGTCGGGTCGTGGCACGCCTTCGGGCGTCACCCACAGAGCGTTCGAAAAAATGCGCGGATCGGTGCCGGGATCCACAAGGGTCTCGCCGGATTCGTCGGCGACCACAAACGGGCGGCAACGGCTCTTGGCCGGGTTCTTCGCGTCGTAGCGCAGGAGGACGCTGGCATCCTCGAGGCTGGGCTGGTCGTCGGGGGCCCGGCCGGCCCGGCCGGCGACGAGGATCATCGCGCCGTGCTCGCCGGCGCAGGGGGAAGGCGCGAGCCGGCGGGCGGTACCGGCGGCAAAGCGGTGCAGCTTCGCGGCACGGAAAACATGCCACCCCGCATACGCCAGCCCCGCGCCCGCGGCAGCGAGCAGCGCCAGGAACCACCACCACACCCAGTGTGCCGGAGCCGTGAAAGGGCCCTCGGCGGGCGCCGGCAGCCCGAAGCCCAGCAGCGGAAGCGCGAAGGCCAGCGCGATGGCCCCGGTTCGGACGAGAACGCTGTAGGCAAGTTGAATCGGAAAGACCAGCGGGAAGATCAGAAGTGCACGCAGCACCAGCAGCAGGCCGCGCATGGACGGATAAGGCGGTTTGCGCGCGTAGCGTACGAAGCGCACGATCGCTTCGATCAGGATGAAGAGGCCCAGAGCCCACATCGTGAGCAGGCCGATCTCCTCGGGCAGCGCCGGGCGGACCGGCGCGCGGAGGAACTCGATCTCGAGTGCAAGGCGGACGGCAAGAAAAAGCAGCAAATAGACGAGCGCATCGCGGCCAAGCGCGCGCAGCACGCGGAAAGCGAGGTAGGGCGAAGGCGGCTCAAGGCTGAGGGGCGCTGAGGCCATGAAAGTTCCTATAAGGGTGCGGACAGTATACCGCCCGCCGAGATATTCCGGCAGCCCGTGGAAACCTTTGAATAAAGGCCTTCGAGCAGTCAATGCGCAGGTGCTGAACCATTTGAATAGCAGGCTCCGTCGGCCCCAAAACAAACCGGGCCGCCCGAAGGCGGCCCGGCAATCCTTTCAGCGACAAAAAACGGGATGCTCAACTTTCCTCCGGCTCATCCGCCTCGGCCTCGTCGTCCGCATCCGCTTCCTCTTCATCCACTTCGTCCGCATCCTCGTCTTCCACCGGTTCCAGCGCCCGCACCAGCGACGTGTCCGGACGCGCCGCGCCGTCACCTTGCTCCGGATCGATCCCGGCCTCGTCCGCCTTCGTCCCGTCCACGTCATCCAGCAGCGCAATCGCATCCGGCGCCGCGGCGGCGGTGGACTTGATCGGATTGTCCTTGCTCCCCAGCTTGCCCCACGCCGACGGACCTGCGTTGCGGCTGCGCTTGTACGAATCCCAGCCGTCGATCGTGATCAACAGTTCGCGGCCTTTCGCGCCGCGGTCCGGACCGACGATGCCCAGCGCTTCCATCTGGTCGCACAGCTTCGCCGCGCGCGTGTAGCCCAGGCTCAGGCGGCGCTGCAACAGCGACGTGCTCGCGCGCCCTTGCGCCAGGAACGATTCCACCGCCTCGTCGAAGCGGTCGTCCAGCACCATCGCTTCCACGGCCGCGGCTTCTTCCTCTTCGTTGCCGGCGGCGGCGCGAGCGACCTTCTCGATCTCGTCGCTGTAGATCGGCTCGGCCTGGTTCTTGCAGAAGCGCACCACTTCCTGGATCTCGTGGTCCGCGATGTACACGCCCTTCGCGCGCACCAGATTCGCGCTGCCCGGCGGCAGGAAGAGCATGTCGCCCTTGCCCGCCAGCTTGTCCGCGCCCGACGTATCCAGCACGATCCGGCTGTCGATCTTCGACTTCACCTGGAAGCAGATGCGGCACGGCAGGTTAGTCTTGATCAGCCCCGTCACCACGTCCGCGCTCGGGCGCTGCGTGGCCAGGATCACGTGAATCCCCGCCGCGCGCGCCTTCTGCGCCAGCCGCGCGATCGACTGCTCGATTTCCTTCCCCGCCGTCATCATCAGGTCCGCGAACTCGTCCACGATCACCACCAGGTACGGCATGTGATCCATGTACTCGTCCGGCGCTTCGTCCTTCGGCAGCCGCTCCAGCCGCTCTTCGCGCGTCAGCTTGTTGAAGCTCGCGATGTTGCGCACGCCCACCTTGCTCATGCGCTCGTAGCGCTGCTCCATCTTCTCCACCGCCCAGATCAGCACCCCCGCCGCCAGCTTCATGTCCGTCACGACCGGGCTGAGCAAGTGCGGAATCCCGCGGAAGTCCGTCATCTCCACCTGCTTCGGGTCCACCAGGATCAGCTTCACCTCATGCGGCCGGCGCAGGATCATCAGCGAAAGAATGATCGAGTTCACGCAGATTGATTTGCCCGATCCCGTCGTGCCCGCGATCAGCAGGTGCGGCATGCTCGCCAGATCGCTCACCAGCGCGTTGCCCGTCGCGTCGCGGCCCAGAATCAGCGGCAGCGTCCACTTGCCCGAACGGAAGGCCGGCGATTCCAGGATCGGGCGCATCCGCACCGTGTAATCCTCGGTGTTCGGAATCTCGATCCCGATGCTGTCACGGCCCGGCAGCGGAGCCACGATGCGCACGCCGTGCTCCGATTTCATCGCCATCGCCAGGTTGTCGCTCAGCGCCAGCACGCGCGAAACCTTGATCCCCGGATCGAGCTGCAGCTCGAACATCGTCACCGTCGGGCCGTGGTGGATGTTCACCAGCCGGCTCCCGATCTTGAACTCCCACAGCGTCTCGATCAGCTTCGCGCCGCGTTCCTTCAACGTGTCGCTGCTGACGACCACCGAAATGTCCTTCTCTTCCAGCTTCTTGATGTCCGGCAGGAGGTAGTTGTCGGGCAGTTTGGGCTTCGGCGGCGCGGGCGCGGCGTCCCCATCGGGCGCGGCGTCCCCGTCCGCCGGCGCTTCGGCCGGTTCTTCGGGCTTCGCGCCCAGCGACGCCGCCAGCTTCGCGCGCGCCTTCTCCTGCTCGCGGTCCTTCGCCGCGCGCTCGCGCTCCAGCCGCTCCAGCACTTTCGCTTCGCGCTTGGCCTGCTCCTGCGCTTCCTGCTCGCGCTTCTGACGCTCGCCTTCGGCCTGCTCCGCCTGCCGCACCGCTTCTTCCCGGCGCTGCTGCGCTTCCAGTTGCTCGCGCTCCTCGCGCGAAAGCTTCGGCGCCTCATCGGACTTGACCAGCTTCGCCCGCGCGCGCGTGATCTTCGCCGCTTCCGCCTCCGGATCGAACTTCTTCACCGCCGGCTCTTCGGCTTCGTCTGCGGCCTCCGGCTCCGCCGCCCGAGCCTTGCGCTTCGAGGGCGGCGCTTCCAGCACCGCCGCCGCGCCCGCGTTCGCCCGCGGTGCATTCGCCTGAGCCTCGTTCAACGCCGCGCGGAAGCTCGCCGTCTCCGTCGCCGCCTGGGGCTGAGCGGCCGAGAGCGACGCCGCCGCCGCTTCGCCCGTCGCCTTCATGCGCTGCTTGAACGACTCCCAGCTCCACGCCGCCAGCCGCGCGCAACCCCGCCCGACCAGCGAAAGCGCCGTCTCCGTCACGTCCTGCGCCAGCAGCAACCCCGCCAGCAGCCCCGCCGTCACCAGCACCAGGTACACGCCCACCGCGCCGAAGTAGCTCACCAGCGGAGCCGCCAGATACGCGCCCCCCACCAGCCCGCCCAGCCCGGCCGGATAATCCGAAGCCAGCGCCGCTTCGCGCGCCGCCGCGTTCGGCAGATCCACCGTCCCCGCCCAAGCCGCCGCGACCAGCGTCATCAGCACCGCACCCAAGCCCCGCAGCGCAAGACCGCTCATCGAACGCGCCGCCACCGTCATCACCCCGAAGACCAGCAGGCAGCAGACCGGCACCCACGCGCTCAGTCCGTAGAAGCAAAGCAGATGCTGAGCGGTCCAGGCGCCGAGCAGCCCCGCGAGGTTGTGCAGCGGCGCCGCTCCCGCCTGGTAGTCCATCACGTCCGCCGGATGGTGCGTGAAGAGGCTCAGGCCGCAGAAGAGCGCCAGGCCCGCCAGGCCCAAGCCCGTGACGATCGCCGTCGTTTCTTTGGAGCGTTCGTGGTCCATCGTTCCCCCTACCTCGTTACCGTGTGGCCGCCAGCAATACGCACAGCCCCGCCATCAGGAAGCAGTACGGCGCGAAGCGCGGCAGCAGCCCGCGCTTCGCCACGTGTTTAAGCAGACTCATCGCCGCAATGCCCGAGACCAGCGCCGCGGCGAATCCCGCCGCCAGCGGCCCCGGACTCACCGCCGCCAACTGCCCGATCTGGCTCGACTCGATCGCCAGCGCCCCGACGATCGCCGGCGCGCCCAGCAGGAAACTGAACGCCACCGCTTGTTCGGCCGAGACGCCGCACAAGCGCCCCGCCGAGATCGTCAGCCCCGAACGCGAACAGCCCGGCGCGATCGCCAGCGCCTGCGCCAGCCCGATCACCAGCGCGTCGCCCCAGCGCACGTGCCAGGCCGCCGCCGCCGGCATCCCCTCCCCCGCCCCGTCCGCCGCCGAACCCTCTTCGCGGCCCACTTTCCACAAGAACGATCCCGTGATGCAGAAGCACCACGCCAGAGCCAGCGGATGGCTCGCCAGCGATTCCATCTCGTGCCGCCAGATCAGACCGATCAGCGCCGTCGGAATGCTCGCCACCAGCAGGATCAGCAGCAGCCGCCGGTTCTCGCGCGCCAGCGAAACCAGCAGCCGCCCGAAGACCCCGAAGATCACCAGCAGCGTCGCCCCGTGCACCAGCACGTCGAAGGCCGTGCTGCTCGCCGTCCGCTCCCCGAAAAGCAGATGCCCCACCGCCAGATGCCCCGACGAAGAGACCGGCAGGAACTCGGTCACGCCTTGCAGCAGACCCAGCACGATCGCTTCCCAGTAGCTCACGCGCTTACCCTCGCTGAAAACGGAGCCGCGCCCGCTCCAGACGAGGGCGCAGAACACGCTCGATTCGGTATCGGCCGATGAGGGGTCCGGCTGGACGGAAATTAAGGCCCGGCCACGCAAGGCAACGCGGCCCGGAGCCTGGAGTTAGACGCACGAGCGCAACCAAATCCAACGCCACCGGCCGCCGCCCAGCTCCCTATAAGGAGCGGCCCCGATGCCCGCGCGCAACTAAAGGAAGGAAAAACCGAGCCCAATGAGCCGCCGGACGCAAAGGAAGGTGCAGCCGCCCCGACGGGCCCTTGCCGTTAACTGGCCACCGGAAACGGGAAACCTAGCCTACTCCGCCGCCGGCAACCCCAGCGCCTCGCTCAACGCATCCAGCGTCGCCGGCGCATGATCCGTCGTGCGCACGCGCAGCGCCTCCGGCGCGTCGAAGCGCTTGTACAGAAGCTGCGTGAAGGCGTACGCGCGAGCGACCTCCTCGGCGGGCATCCGTTCGCGCCGTTCGTTGACCGTATTCAAGAGCGTCAGCGGGCGCGGCGCGACGCTCGCCGCCACCTGCGGCAGATCGTAATCGTTCAAGACCCCGCCCAAGAACATGCTGAAATGGTGGTTATGCAGGCGGTGCGCCACCAGGCTCTTGTACGTGCCCAGCCCGCGCAAGAGCGCCACGCGCCGGACCTTCGGGTCCAGCGCCGACGCGTACAGCGCCCACAGCGCGCCGCGGCCTACGCCCACCAGAGAAACCTCCTCCGCCTGCACGTCCGGCCTCGTGCGCAGATACTCCAGCGCGCGAAGCGTATCGAAGACGCGCATTCCGAAGAGATTCAGCCCCGCGTTCAGCGCGCGCCGAGCCCACATCGACTCCGGGCCCATCAGCAGCTTCTCGTACGGATCGCCGTCCAGCCGCTCAGGCTGCAAGCGCGTCTCACCCGTGCCCCGCACATCGATGGAAAGGATGTGGTACCCCGCCGCCGCCAGCCGCGTCATCCACGGCCCGATCGCGCTGATCGCCGCCACGCCCCGGTCGTGCACCGCCAGCACCACCGGACGCATCCGCCGGCCCTGGTCGTCGTCCGGAGGCGTATAAAACGCGTACGGAAGATAAATCCCCTCGTCGACGATCAAACGCCCCTTCTCGACGCTCAGGCCCCAGTCCGTGCTGTGGCTCTCGACATGCCCTTCCACCGGACCCGTCGGCTCCGGCATCTGCAAGCGCGCCGCCATCCGCCGCCGCAATTCTTCCTGCATCTTTCGAGCCGACTCCGCGTCGCGCGGAAGCTCCGCCGCCGGCGGCAGATCCCCGGTCACCGCAAGGTGCCGGTGAAAGAGGTCCGCGTGCCCCAGCGAATTCCCCACCTGGCCCGTCTCCGTCGCCTGCAGGACCGCGGCCTTCTCCGTCGGCGCCTGCGTCTCGCGCACGTCCTGATTCGGAAGGCCGAAGGCCTTGGCCAAAAACTCCGCCGCGCGCACGCGCAGCACCCGGCCCACCGCCGCCCCCGGCTCCAGCGTGCACGTCTCGAACGCCCCCGCGCCCCCGGCCCGAGTGTACGCCGCACGCAATTCCTCCACGTGCCCCGCCATCGGATCGGCCTCGCTCGCGCGGTGCGGGTACGTCAGCAGCAGCGGCTTCGGAGCCAGCGCGATCAGGTGGTCCACCGGCGCCACCCCGCGAGGCAGCGCGCCGAAAAGATTCTGGTCCACGCAGCCGCCGCCCAGCGGATCCAGTTCCTCCGCGCCCAGCACGCACACCGCCGCCGCGATCCGCTCGTCCAGGCACGCCAGGAAACGCAGAACCGCCGTCCCGCCGTCCAAGCCCACCACGCCCACCCGAGCCCCGTCGACGTCGCTGCGTTCGGCCAGCACGTCCAGCGCGCGGATCGCCTCCCACGTCATCGAGCGGCCCAGATGCCGCCCCGTCAGGAAGAGCATGTTGCCCAGATGCGTGTGCTCGGCCGCCACCGTGTGCCCGATCCAGCTCCGCCGCATCGGCACGTCGAAGAACTGAATCCGCTCGCCCTGCCCCAACTGGTCGAAGACCAGCGTCACGATCCCGCGCCGCGCCAGCATCTGCGCCATGCGCTGGTACTCCGCCGCCGCCTTGCCCTCGACGTTGTGATTGCTCAACAGCAGCGCCGCCGGACGCTTCGACGCCGGCCCCGCCGGCACGTATACGTTCGCCGTCGCCAGAATGTCCGCGCGGCTCAGGAACGTCACCACCTCGACCGTGTACCCCTCGCGCGGCAATCGGTCGATGAGCTGCAACGACAACGACACGCGCTCCGGAAGCGCGCCCAGAATCTCCGCCGTCACCGCCCGCACATCCGCCTGCCGCGCGCGTAACGCGGCCGCATCCGCGATGCCTGCCATGCGCTGCGCCCGCAGCCGCAACTGAGCTTCGGCCTTGGTCCGGATGTAGGTTTCAACGATGCCTTCGTGCATGCCCGTTCCTCTGATGCGAACGACTCCGCGCCGCGCGCGCGGGCGGGCAAGCGCGCGCCGCGCGGAATCGTCAGGAAACATGGAAGCGAGAAAGAGCGAACCGGCGGCGCGTGAATACGAATCGCAAAGGTGAACGGCGTGCTCGCACCGCCACGATGCTACGCACCTAAATGTAGCACGCGAATCGTCCCAGCGGCAAACTTTCGCCCAAATTCCGGCGCGCCTTTGGACCGCCCGCCCGCAGGCTTGCCCGAGCCGATACTCGATGTTTAGACGTTTGAAGGTTATTGGGTGCCTGCCGTTTGAAGTTTGCGGTTAAAGCCCGCCTACAACAAAACCTCTGTCCCCGCCTCCAGCGGCGGCAAGCCCAGCCGGTCCAGCCCCGAACCGTCGTCGCTCGTCAGCGGCGATATCTCCAGCCGCAGCCGCGGTTCGCCTTGCGCGTCTCGCGGAACCTTCTGCCCCGCCGCGTCCAGCCAGCGCGCGTACTGCCGCATCAAGTACGCCCGCGCCGTCGCCGGACTGTCTTCGCCTTCCGCATTCTTCACCGGCGCGAACTCCTCCTCGCGCGCCACTTCCATCGTCACCGCCGCCTTCGCCTGCGGCAGCGCATCGAAGACGAACGTCTCGAACTTGATCCCGTTCTTCTCGCCCGGCTTCAGCTTCACCGGCTGGCCTTGCTCGTCCACGCACGGCACGGCCTTTTCGGCCTTATGGTACGGAAGCCGAAAGCCGCCCGCGTTCAGCCGCTCCACGAAGCCCAGATCCAGCACGTGAATCGCGATGCTCCCCGCACTGAAGCGCAGCGAACCGTCCTTGTTCACCGCCTTCGCCTGCTCTTCCGGCAAGTCGCTGTACTCGATCACTCCCAGCTTCCCGTCGAGGTACCCGATCACCCCGACTTTCTCCTTCCAGTCGCGCTTGCGCACGACCTTGCTCGACATCTCCGCGCCGGCCTGCAAGTGGTAGCCCACGAAGACCGGATCGGCGATCTTCACCAGCACGTTATCGACCTGGAAATAGTGCAGCGTATCCACGCCCTGCCCGCGCAGCCACGCGACGGCGCCCGAATCGTGCAGCGCCTTGATCGACCCCCCGTGCCCGTTCGGCGCCAGCGCCAGGCTCGAACGCGACTCCAAAAGGAGCTTCCCGCGCCGGTCAACGGCCGGCATGTTCTCCTGCACGATGAACCGCACGCTCTCCGCGCCCAGTCCGTGGTAATCGCGCTTCTCGAAATACCTCCGCGTCGCCGCGTCGTTGGCCGAACTCGTCATGATCACCCACGGCAGCGCGGTCTTGTGCCGCTTGCGCAGCGCCTTGATCTTCTCGGCGTGCAACTGAAAGAGCGTCCGCTCCGAGACCGGCCCGATCTCGAACGCGCCCTTCGGCCCGTCGAAGCCCAGCCGCGTGCCCTGCCCGCCCGCGACCAGAAACGCCGCCACGCGCCCCTTGCGCAACGCCTCCACGCCCGCGTTCTTGGCATCCCGCTCGCGCCGCAGATCGTCCGCCGATTTCGGCAAACCGATCACCGGCGCCGGCTCGATGCGGGCCGCCGGAGCGCCCCCCGCCGCGGACAGTTCCCGCGTCAGCCGCGCCAGCAGGTCGAAGTCCAGCGCGTGCAACTGCCCCAGCAACTGCGCGCGCTCGCCTTCCGGCAAGCGGTCCCAGAAGCGCAGGACCTGCTCCTGCTCCCGCGCGCGTAACGTCTCCAACAGCCGTTCGACGCTCATGGCGTCATCGTCTCCGCAAAGCGCCGCACCCACTCTTCCTGCTCACCAGTATCGGGCACGCGCATCCCGCGCGCCGCGCTGATCCGGTCCAGCGCCTCGTCCGCCGTCAGCCCCAGCAGAATCAGCGTGCACGCCGCCATCAGCGTCGCCCGCCCGATCCCCGCGAAGCAGTGCACCGCCACCGACCGGCCCGAATCGATCTCCTGCTTCAGCTTCAACGCGAACGCCCGCGCCTCCGCCATATCTTCGGGCACGCCGTGGTCTTGAATCGGAAACGCCAGGAAGCGCAGCCCCGCGCCCTCGCAGCACGGCCGCTCGTCTTGAAGCTGCAAGACCTCGGCGTCGTACGGTTCCAGCAGCGAGACGACCGTCTGCACGCCTTCGCGGCGCAACGCCTCCATCTGAGCGGGCAGGAACTCCGCGCCGTACGGGTGCGCCATCGTGCCCAAGCGGCCCGGCGACACCCCTTCGATCCAATGGACCTTGCAGCGCAGGCTGCCCATGGCTTTCCCCGAATCCGCCGCCGGCATGCGATAAAAAAAGCGGCCCTATGCGGCCGCCCGCAAAGCAGCGCGGCGAACCTTCGATCTCGGAGCGCTCCAGCGAATCAATGACGTACCGCGCCGCGTCCGTGCGGCTTACTGCGCCGCGCCCGCCAGAGCGTTCGGCTCCATCCCCATCGAATGATAGCCCTTGTCCACGTAGACCGTGGTCCCGGAGATACCCTGCCCCAGCGCCGAACACAGAAACGCCGCGGTGTTCCCCACGTCGGCGGCCGTATTGTTTTCCGGCAGCGCGCTGTTCTTCTTGTAGTAATCGATCATCAGTTCGATCGTCCCGATCGCCTTCGCCGCGCGGCTCGCCAGCGGGCCGGCGCTGATCGTATTCACGCGCACGCCGTACTTCCGCCCCGCCTCGAACGCCAGCACCCGCGTATCGCTCTCCAGCGCCGCCTTCGCGCTGCTCATCCCGCCGCCGTACCCCGGAATCACCCGCTCGCTGGCCATGTACGTCAGCGAGACCACCGCCCCGCCGGGGCGCATCAGCGGCCCGAAACGCTGCACCAGGCTCACCATCGAATACGCGCTCGCGCTCACCGCCGCCAGATAACCCTTCCGGCTCGTCTCCAGCAGCGGCTTCTTCACCTCCGGACCGTTCGCCAGCGAATGAACCAGGATGTCCACGCTCTGCGGACCGTGCTCCGCCGCCCAGGCCGCCGCCACTTCCGAGATGCTGTAGTTCGTGAGTTCCTTGTAGCGCTTGTCGTCGCGAATCTCCGGAGGCACGTCTTCCGGCGTATCGAACGCCGCATCCAGCGGATACACCTTTTCGATCTTCATCTTGCCGCCGCCCGGCAACTCCAAGTCCAGCTTGTCGCGCTCCAGGCTCTTCGAAAAAAGCCCCAGCACCGGCGGCCACGTCCCGACGCTCACCGACGCCCCCGCCGCCGCCAGCGCCTTGCAGATCGACCAGCCGTACCCGTGATCGTCCGCAATCCCCGCCACGAACGCCCGCTTCCCCGTCAAATCGATGTTCAGCATCGTCAACATGTCCTCGTCAGGTTCGATGATGGATGAACTGCTGCCGAGACTATACCGAGTGACGGAGAAGATGAAAGCGCGGGAGAACGGTACGCGGTGAACGGTGAACCGTGAACGGAAAGGCGCATGCCTTAAGGCGCCGCATGGACGCGATGCAACGAATGCTTTGGCCACTGCCCGGCCACGCCGTGCCGTGCCCTGCGCGTCCCGCCGGGACGCGTAAGGCGCACCAACTCATATATCCTGGGATTGCTAACCGCCCGCCGTTAGATCGATGCGGCAACTCGCCCTTCTACACCGCGTTCCGCGTCATCACTTCCTCCGCCGCGCCGGGCATGCCGCGTTCGAGCAGATACTCCACGTAACGATCGCGGTGCCCGCGCGTCGCGCACGGACCGCCTTCGTGAATCACCGTGTTCAACGGATCGGCGTACGCCTGCGGGCGCGAGACCAGATCGTGCGTCCACGCCAGCAGGTGCCGGCTCCCCTGCGCCACCAGCTCAGGACGCTCGCCCGACAAATCGCGCGTCTCGTGCGGATCGCGCTTCACGTCGAAGAGCAACGTCGGCGGCAGCGGCTTCAACCCCGGATGCAGCGTCTGGATCAGCAGGTAATCGTCCCAGCGCACGCTGCGCTGGCACGTCCACAAGCCCTGCCCCAGCACCAGGCTCTCCCGCCCGCGCCACGCCTCCCCGCGCAACGCCGCCGCGAAACTCGTCCCGTCCCACAGCGCCGGACGCTCCGCCCCGGCCAATTCCGCGATCGTCGCCGTCAAATCCAGGTTGTAGCAAAGCCCTTCGTGCCGCCCCGGCTTCGTCACGCCCGGCCAGCGCACGATCAGCGGGATATGCGCCGTCGCTTCGTCGGCGCAATGGTGGTCGCCGTAGACGTTCAACTCGCCCTGCTGCTCGCCGTGGTCCGCGCTGAAAATAATCGCCGTATCGTCCAGCACGCCTTGCCGTTCGAGTTCCCCCAGCACCTGCCCGATATGGTCGTCCATGTAGCGGATGCCCGTATCGTACCCGTCGATCCAGGTCTTGAAATCCTCGCGCGTGCGCAACGCATCCACCTCGCGCGCGGTGGGCTTGGGATTGCGGTAGCGGTAGTTGATCGGCTCCGAAGCGCTGCGCGGGCCGTAGCTGGCGTGCTGCCGCTCCAACGTCTCGGCATCGGGCCACGCCGGCGCCGGTTCGTGCGCGAACGGGTTCCCGTATTCGGGGGGCGTGCGGTACGGGCGGTGCGGGTCCCAATAATTAAGGTGCAAGAACCAGCGGTCGCGCTTCGCGTTCGCTTCCAGCCACGGCAACGCCGCCGCGTTCGTCTCGCTCGCGATCTCGTGCCCGGCCTTGCCCGTATCCAGCACCTCGCGGAAACCCGCGCCGCTGTGCCACGCCGAATGGCGCTGGATAAAAGGAGAGATGAAGCACGTGTACCAGCCCGCCGTCACCAGCGCCCGCGGCAAAGCCGCGTCGGCCGAGCGAGCGCCCCCGCCCATGTTCGGGCGCCGCGGATGCGAAGGCGTCCCGTGGTGCGTCACCACGCCCGTTTTGAATCCGAATTGCCCGGTCAACAGCGCCGTGCGTGACGGCAAACACGGCGTGTCCGACGCATAGCAGTTCCCGAAGACCGCCGCCTCCCGCGCGATCCGGTCGATCTGCGGCGACGTCTGCCGAGCGTACCCGTAGCAGCCCAAATGATCGGGCCGGCAACTGTCCATGTCGATGTAGAGGATACGCAAGACGGTTTTCTCCCAGGCGATTTTGGATTGGGGATGGAACGGCCACCGCGCCGCCATCCCGATGCGTGTCCCATGATCTTGCGCGTCCCGGGATAACGCCAACGCCTCCCGCGTCAGAATCGTCCCAATCCAAAATCGGCAATCGGCAATCCAAAATCCCTACGCTTCCCTCGGCGCCCCGTCGTATTTCTCCAGCCACGCCGCGTGCGCCTCGCGGCCGGTCTCGCGGAGAAACGCCGCGAACCCCGGAAGGTTCTTCGCGTTCGCGTGCAACGGGCCGCCTTCGGCGATCACCTGATGCAACGGATCGGGCTGCCCGCTCTTCTTCAACTGCTCCGCCACCCAGCCGTCGATGATCCGCAAGCCGTGGTTCACCAGGTCCGGCCGCTTCGACGCCAGGTTGTGCTGCTCGTGCGGATCGTCCTTCAAATTGAAGAGCATCAGGCTCGGGAAATTCTTGTGCCCCGTGTGATACGTGCGGATCAGGATCCAATCGTCCCAGCGCGCCGAACGCTGGCAGCTCCACGCCCCCTGGCTCAAGACCAGACTCTCGCGCCCCGTCTCCTTCCCGCTGCGCAACGTCTCCGCGAACGATTGGCCGTCCCAGCATTCCGGCTGCGTGCCGCCGAAAAGGTCCACCAGCGTGCTCGCCAGATCGATGTTGTAGTGCTTGCCCTTGAAGACCCGCCCGGCCTTGTCGTCGGTCAGCCCCGGCCACTTCACGATCAGCGGGACGTTG
This sequence comes from Planctomycetota bacterium, assembly GCA_015075375.1. Classification (GTDB taxonomy): domain Bacteria; phylum Planctomycetota; class SZUA-567; order H5-PLA8; family H5-PLA8; genus H5-PLA8. The sequence continues at coordinate 357,590 of JABTUM010000001.1, forward strand.
TTCGTGATCTGGTCCGCCGTCTGGTGGTCGCCCCAGACTTCCAGTTCGCCGTGGTTCTCGCCGTGGTCCGAACTGACGATGATCGCCGTGTCCTCGTAGATGCCCAGATCCTTCAGCTTCTGGACCACCTTCCCGACGTAGTGGTCGGCGTAGTGAATCCCCGTGTCGTACCCGTCGATCCACTTTTTGAAATCCGCCGGCGTCTTGATCTCGTGGACGCCGCGCGGCCACGGCAGCTTATCGGCCTTGTAGTTCGAATGCGGGCGCTGGATGTCGTGCGGACTGTAGCTCTGGCGCTGCTTGTCGATCACGCTTTGCGTCACCCACGCGGGCGGCGGATCGTCCTTGAACGGCTCGCCGTACTCCAGCGGCGTGTCGTACGGCGTATGCGGATCCCAATAGTTGAAATGCAGGAACCACTTGTCGCGCTTCGCGTTGTTCTCCAGCCAGCGCTCGACGTACGGATACACCACCTCCGCGCGCTCGTGCCCGTTGCTCCCGCTGTCGAACGTCTCGTGGAAGCCCTCCCAGACATGGTACGCGCTGTGCCGGTGCGGGAACGGGCTGATCGAAGCCGTGTACCAACCCGCCTGCCGCAGCCGTTCGGCCAGCGCCCAGTCCGTGCTCTTGCTCCGAAAGCCGCGCCCCGGCCCCTCGACCCGGATATCCGCCTGCGTCCCGCCGTGGTTCACCACGCCCGTGTGAATCCCGAAGCGGCCCGTAAACAACGCCGTCCGCGAAGGCAGACACGGCGTGTCCGTCGCGTAGTAATTGGTGAAGCGCACGCCCTGCGCGGCCAAGGCGTCGAGGTTCGGCGAAGTCTTGCGGTGGTAGCCGTAACAACTCAAGTGGTCGGTGCGCATCGAATCGATGTCGATGTAGATCACGCGCATGGCGTCGGACTCCTTACCGAGGTTCGTTCCGTACTTATATCATACACCGATAGAAATATCCAGAATGGCGGCCGGAGAACTTTCGAATAATTCTATAACATCAATGACTGCAAACATTAAGAGGGCCGTTGGTTGCCCCGAAGGGGCATTCTTGGAAAGCCCAGGGCAAGCCGCGCAAAGCGCGGCGACGCCCTGGGTAAAGCCCGCCTAAAACCGCCTGCCCTGAAAGGGCAGCCTAATCCCACACATACCGCTCATCGAATTCCACGCGATATCGGGACAACAAGGCCCGCAATTCATCCTGAAACGAAACCTTGCGATGTCGCACTCTTTGATTGCGAATATAGGTTCGGCACGCGGCAACGCCCGATTCGCCGATGGAGAACGCCGCATACCCGCCTTGCCAATAAAAGGACCGGTACTCGCCGCCCTTGCTTTTGATCCAACCGGAACTGCTGTGCTTCAACTCTTTGATCAGATCGGCTACCGATACTTTCCGGCCCAGCGAACAGAGCACATGAACGTGATCGTCCGAGCCGCCGATCTCGAGCGCGAGCGATTCGAGCCTGCGCAACACGGTGGCCATATACGCATGCAACTCCGGCTCTATGCTCAAATTGATCGACGGAACGCGACCCTTTGTCGAAAAGACGATGTGAACCAGAATTTTTGCGAGCGATTGCGCCATCGCAAATTCCCCGATTTAGGCTGCCCCTTCAGGGCAGCCACACGTGGTGGCATCCATTCCCCAGGGCGGCGTCGCGCCTGCGGCACTCCTTGCCCTGGGCTTTCTAAGAATGCCCCTTCGGGGCAACCTTTTAACGAACTTGCACTCAGGTGTTCCAACTTATTCTGAATCCATACTCACGAAATGTCCATGTACAGACAAACCCGATTGACTTGGTCATATGACCAGGATTTAGGCCAGACATGAAAGAAGATTCAATGCTCCATCGGAGTTCCATAGGCCCCCAGTACAAAATGACTCGTAGCCCAAACCGTGAACTCGATTGCCCAAAATGAAATGGCAGTTGGTTGCCCCGAAAGGGCATGCTTGGAAAGCCCAGGGCAAGCTGCGCAAAGCGCAGCGACGCCCTGGGTAAAGCCCGCCCAAAACCGCCTGCCCTGAAAGGACAGCCTCATTAACTACCGATTGCACTCGTGCCGCACCTTGTGCGCCCGAAAGTACGCAGAGCGTTATTCAATTATAGCAGTTTTATGGCAGAATCGAATTTTTGCCCGACGTGCACACCCGAACTCGACCGCTCGGTCGGCTTATTTAAACCCAATAAACTCGTCGGAAATTCCGGCGCACCTGTGCGCCATCGCGCACATCGTGAATGTTCCACGTGGAACATGGGCCCCGTTCCGCCGGCCACGACCACCGAATCAGAGCTCGATCAATACCTCGCCGTCCATCTCCTTCGACGGCTTCACGCCCAACATATAGAGAAGCGTCGGAGCGAGGTCGCCCAGCCGCCCGCTCTTCAACTTCGCCTTCTTAAACCGTTCGCTAACCAGGAAACACGGCACCGGGTTCGTCGTATGCGCCGTATGCGGCCCGTTACTGGCCTCGTCCCACATCTGCTCGCAGTTCCCGTGATCCGCCGTAACCAGCACATCGCCATGCATTTCCAAAATCGCCGCCGCGAGCCGCCCCACGCCCGCGTCCACCGTCTCCACCGCCTTGATCGCCGCTTCCAAGACGCCCGTATGCCCCACCATGTCACCGTTTGCGTAATTCAATACCAGCAGATCGAACGCTCCGCTCTTGATCGCCGCCACCGCCTTATCGGTCAATTCCGGCGCGCTCATCTCGGGCTGCAGGTCGTACGTCGCGACTTTCGGGCTGTTCGCCATCACCCGCTCTTCGCCCGGAAACGGCGCTTCGCGGCCGCCGTTCAGGAAGAACGTCACGTGCGGATACTTCTCCGTCTCGGCCGCGTGGAACTGCTTAAGCCCCGCCGCGCTCACGACTTCCGCCAGCGTCCCGGTCAGCTCGCTCGAATCGAACGCCACCGGCACGTCGAAACCCGCGCGGTAATCGGTCAGCGTCACCAGATGAATCTTCGGCCGGCCGCGCCGCTCGAAGCCCGGATTCGGATCGTTCTTCGTCTTCGCTTCGAAGTCCGCCTCGATCAGCGTGCGGATGATCTCCCGCGGCCGGTCGCTGCGATGATTAAAGCTAATCACCGCATCGCCTTCCTGGATCCGCCCCACCGGCTTGCCGTGCTCGTCCACGATCACCGTGGGCCGGATGAACTCGTCCGTCTCCGCCGGAGTCGCGTCGCCTTTCGAGTGCGCGTCCGCGCGAGCGTACGCCGCGTGCACGGCTTCTTCGGCGCTGCGCGCCGTAAACGGCGCTTCGCCCAAGACCATCGCGTCGTACGCCAACTTCACGCGGCTCCAGCGTTTATCGCGATCCATCGCGTAGTAACGCCCGATCACCGTCCCAATCGTCCCCGCGTCGTAGAGGTCCAGCTTGCGCTGCAAATCGGCGATCACCGCCGCGCCCGAACGCGGCGCCGTATCGCGCCCGTCCGTGAACGCATGGAAAACCACCCGGTCGCCCGTCAGCCCCATCCGCCGCGCCAAGCGCAGGATCGCGAAGTAATGCTCGTCGCAACTGTGGACGTACGCCGAACTTACCAGGCCGAACAGATGCAGCTTCGTGCCCTGCTTCTTCGCGTGCTCGCACGCGCCCACCAGCGCCGGATTGGAGTTGATGCTTCCGTCGGCGACGGCATTCGTGATCCGCATCAGCTCCTGCCAGACCACCCGGCCGCCGCCGATGTTCAAGTGCCCGACTTCGCTGTTCCCCATCGTGCCCTTCGGCAGCCCCACATCCGTCCCGCTCGTGCGCAGCGTCGTATACGGATACTCGCGCGTAAACCGAGTCACGTTCGGCGTCTGCGCCAGCTTCACCGCGTTGTATTCCTTCGCTTCGCGCAAGCCCCAGCCGTCCATGACGATCAGCATGACGGGGCCTTTTCGAGGAGCAGGAGTCGGCATGGGCGTTCCTTATTTAGCGTGGTCCGCAAGCTTTCCTGCGCACAGATTAGAACTGCACGTGCACGCTTGCAACGCGCTTATACACCGCGAAGCCGCTACTAAGTTCAGGCTCTATTAGAAGATGTGTCAAGACGGTGCACCACGAGAAGCTAATGGCACGCGATCGGACCGCGATTTCCGCCCCTTTCCGCACTCGTGATTGTTCGTGCACGTGTGAATAAAGTGTTTTGAGTAAAGAGTTTACGCAATAGAATTCAACTTATGCACGACGTAAACTAAAGGACGGTATTTCGCACCCTTGAGGAGTGGCTCATGATCGCCAAGCAGCAAACGATGGTCATCGGTGGCTATCAGTTGATGGAGAAGCTCGGCCAAGGCGGCATGGGCACGGTCTATAAAGCCAAGCAACTCTCGATGGAACGCATCGTCGCGGTCAAGATTCTCCCGCCTAAGTTCAGCCACGACCAGCAGTTCGTCGATCGCTTCGTGCGCGAAGCGCGGCTGGCCGGACGCTTGAACCACGAGAACATCGTCAGCGCCATCGACGTCGGCGAAGACCAAGGCTACCACTTTATCGCCATGGAGTTCATCGAAGGCACGACGGTTTCGGGGCTGCTGAAAAAGAGCGGCGCGCTGCCCGAAAAAGAAGCGCTTCAGATCTGCCGCCAGGTCGCCAAAGGCTTGCAAGGCGCGCACGAGCAAAAGCTTATCCACCGCGATATCAAGCCCGACAACATCATGATCGACAAGCGTGGCGTCGTGAAAGTGATGGACCTCGGCCTCGCGCGCTCAACCCAAGACGACACGAGCCTCACACAGACTGGGATGGCGCTGGGCACGCCGCACTACGCGAGCCCCGAGCAAGCCCGCGGCGACAAGGATATCGATCACCGCTGCGACTTTTACTCGTTGGGCGCCACGCTTTACCACATGGTGACGGGCTTCACGCCGTATAACGGCGAGACGGCGGCCGTGATCATGGCTTCGCACCTGATGGACGATCCGGTACCCGCGCACGAACGCGCGCCCGAGCGCGAAATCAGCGACGCGGCCAGCGAACTGATCATGCTGCTGATGAGCAAAGATCGCGAGCAGCGCCCCAAGGATGCCGCGGAAGTGATTGCGTTGATGGAAGATGCGATCGCCGGCACGCCGCCGGCAGGCGCGGGCGGCGCGGGCATGGGCGGCAAACGCCGCACCGGCCGGCACGCCCCGGTCGGCCAACCGGGCATGAAAAGCGGCACCCGCCGCGGCACCGGGCAGTTCGTCCCAGTCGATGCGCGCCGCAGCGTGGTTGTGGATCGTTCCGCTAAGTCCGCCCCACGGCGAGGCGTAGATGCGCCGGGCGGAAACGGCATGAATCCCGTCATGGTCGGCGCGGCTGTGGCCGGTGTGGTTCTGCTGGGCGGTTTTGCCTTGATGCTCGGCGGCGGCGGCGAAAAGCCCGCGCCCAAGCGCGCCGAACGCGTGGCCGTTGAAGAACCGGCTCCGGCGCCGAAACCGGCCGCCCAGCCCGCGCCGATCCGGCCCGTGCCGGTGGCGACCGCGCCCGTTCCGCAACCGGTTCAGGCCCAGCCTCCAGCCGAGCCGCCCCAGGGGCAAACCCAGCCGCAGGATCCGCCTGAAGTGGCGGCCAAGCCGGAACCTCAAGCGCCCCAACCGGTTCCGCCTCCTCCACCGCAACAGATCGCGCATCAGCCGGTCGAACCCGCGGCACCCAAGCCCGCTCCGGCCGCTCAAGCGTCCGACTCGGCCGCGCTGGATGCCGCCCGCGCCGCGTACGCGCCGATGCGCGCCCAGATCTCCGATCTGGTCAAAGAGTTAAAGGTAACGGAAGCCGGCGCGCTGATGCGCAAAGCGCAGCAAGACCCCAAGCTCGCCGCACTCAAGCCCGAACTTAAAGAAGACTCGGCGGACATCGAACGCCTCGGCAAACTCCTGGCGCAAGCCGAACAAAACGTGCCGCTGCGCAAAGGGCAGCCGATGCGCTTCAAAGGCAACGACAGCATCATCAACGATTTACGCAACGGTAAGGTCGAAGTGACCGTGAAAGAGCGCGGTCAATCGCTGATGCTTCTGGAGTCCATGAACAAGCTGGGCACGCAGGAAATCCTGGCCTTCTTCGATGCGAAGCCCGAGCTGCCCGAATTAGACGCTCAGCGCGCCCGGGCCGTGCTGCACCTGGCGGTGCAGGATCTCGACGCCGCGCGGCCCGTTCTGGAGAAGCTCCCGGAAGACGTTCGCGCGCGCTACGCGGATCAGGTGGACGCGCTTCAGAAAGCCCGCGACGCCGCCGAGCGCGCTCAGGCCGTCGCCAAAGCGCAAGACGAGTTGAAGCGCGAACTTTCACAGATCGACAACGCGATCAAAGCCAAGCAGTTCGAACCGGCCCAGCAGCGCCTCGACGCCCTGAAGGAGAAGTTCACCGACCCCGAAGTCGTCGCGCCGTTTCAATCCGAATGGAACCGTCTGGGCGAAACCCTCCAGGCCGCCATCGGTAAACCCAAGGAAGACATGGTCTTGGTTCCGGCGGGCGATTTCTTATACGGACCCGAGCGCGAAAAGCGCAGCCTCCCCGCGTTCATGATCGACCGCTGCGAAGTCTCGAACAAGGACTACAAACTCTTCGTGAAGTGGCTCATCGCCGACGGCAACATCGAAGAGCAGGACAAGCGCTTGGCCTCCGTCCGCCACCCCGAATCACCGCGCCACGCAGGGTTGTACATTCCGCGCTACATGCCGGAACTGGGCGTATTCCTGGAATCCCGCGTACAAGCGATGACCGAACGCAAGAACGAGTCGGACGGGCCGGGCGGGCCGCGCGAAGACCACACCATGCGGCGGCGGTTCGACAGCCCCGGCGGCGAAGACCGCACCAAGGAACTCCGCTACATGCTCGAGAATATGCACCGCTTCAAGGACGAGTTCCGTATGGCCATGGATCAAAAGGTCCATGAAGACGACCGCCCCGTCGTGGACGTGAACTGGCACTCGGCTTACAGCTACGCAACCTGGCTGGGCAAGAAATTGCCCACGCCGGAACAGTGGGAAAAAGCCGCCCGCGGGACCGACGGGCGCAACATGCCGACCGGGAAGTGGAACGACCGCGAGGACGCCAAGAAATTCAACGGCGGGAACCAATACGAATTCCGCGACGAATTCAACGGTCCGGCCCCGGTCAACAGCATGCCCGAAGGCGCCAGCCCCTTCGGCGTGCTCCACCTGAGCGGGAACGTCTGGGAATGGATGCGCGAACCCGGCCAGACCCGCGGCGGAAGCTGGCAACTGTGCTTCGGGCATCTCTGCCTGGACAACCGCGGCGACACGTCCAAGGGAACCTACGCGCGCTCGATCGACCAAGGCTTCCGCTGCGTAAAGGAATAATCCTTACGCTTTCGGAATCAGATCCTCGTACGGCACCGGCACGGGCACGCCGCCCTTGGCCGAAGATTTCTCCGCGGCTTCGACGATCGCGATGTTGCGCCGGCCTTCTTCCGCCGTGATCTCCAGCGCTTCGCCCAGCAGCAGATAATCGCCCAGCTGCTGGTAGTAGCGGTGCCAGACGGTCTTGGCCGTGCGCACCTGCATTTCGCGGCCGCGGATTCCGCTCGCTTCGGCGAAGAGCTTCACGTAATCGTTGTGGTCCTGCAGGATCCCGCCCTTTTCGCCCAGAATGCGGAACTTCGGCTTGCCCACTGCAGCCAGTTGCGAAGTCTCGAACTCCGCGATGCAGCCGTTCTCGAAGTGGACGAAAATCTGCGCGTGGTCTTCGTTGGTCGTGTGCACCCAGGCTTTCTTCCGGAAACGCCCGATCACGTGCTTGATCCGGCCCGGCACGAGATGCGTGATCCAGTCGAGGAAGTGCGCGCCCCAGTCGTGCGCGATGCCGCCGCTGATCGCCTTGTCGCTGCGCCACCAGGTCCCGGGTTCGCCGAACCCGCCGCTGAACGCCTCGATCTGGAAGACGTCGCCGACCGCGCCCGACTGGACGATCTGGCGCAGCGTGATGAAATCGCCGTCGTAGCGCCGGTTGTGGTAGACGTTGACCATGACTTTGTTCTTGCGGGCCGCGTCGATCATGGCCGTGCATTCCTTCGTATCGATCGCCATCGGTTTCTCGACGACGACGTTCTTCCCGGCGTTGAGCAGTTCGACGGTCACCGGCGCGTGAACGTTGTGCGGCGTGATGCACGTCACCAGATCCACACCATCGACCTTGAGCAGATCCTTGGTGCTGCCGACAACGGCCAAGTCCGGGAAATCCTGGCGCGCCTGCAACTGCCGCGCGGGCGAAACGTCGCAGATCGCCCGGGGCTTGAAGCCGAACTGCGCGGCCATCGAATCGAGGTGGTGCTTGCCCATGTTGAAGCTGCCGCCGTAACCGACCACGGCGACGCCCAGCGCCTTGGGTTCGGCGCGGCCCGCGGCCCAGCAGGCGCCGCGGCTGAGCAACTTGCGGAACGTCGCGTTCGACCAGCTCCGCGCGTCGTGCCCCAGCGCCGTATAGAAAACCCGGCCCGCGCCATGATTGCGGCACAGCACCGCCGGCAGATTGCGGCCCTGGTGGTGCATCGTCGCGAGCACTTGCGAGCCCGAATCGTCCACGTCCATCAGGTACATCTCGTCGGTGATGCGGAAATCGTCGAGGCGGTGCGTGATCCAATGCCCGCGGTCGGCAAAGGTGACGGGAAACTCGTCGACCGGCGGATGCCCGCGGAAGCGCACGCCGAAGAGCTTGAAGAGCGTCTCGTTGGGCTGGTAGTCGCTGGCGCAGTGCACGCCCACCAGCGCGCCGCCGCCCTGCACGAAGGCCTCCAACGCCTTGGCCTCGGCCGGCGTCACCTTGCCCCATTCGGTGTAGGCCAGGACGCCGCCGTAGCGCGCGAGCGCCGCCGGCTTCAGCGCTTTGCGGTCGAAGGCGACCGTCGTCTTCACGCCCAGCGCCTCGGCCAGCACGCCCGAAAAGACGTCCGCCGCCTGTTGGAACGCGTGCCACTTGCCTCCGACCAGCATCAACCACGGCTTAGCCATCGTGCGATCCTCTTATGGAAGTGAATGGGCTTGAAGTTCGGCGTGCCTTGCGTTGCGCTACGCGCGCGGCAGTACGCGGTTAACTTCGCCTCCCTGTTGCATGGAACGTGCGTCTATGCTGGCAGGCCTTCACGCGCCGCGCAACATCAGGAAACGAGCGCGCTTTTCATTTGCGCGCCTTGCGGTTAAAAGCTGGATGAGCGCGGGAGGCGTACGAGTCCGATGGGCAAGGTCGTCTGCAGTGCCGCGGCAAAGCCGCTGGATCCCACCAAGGTCGTCTTCTTCGCCACGCGCCCCGTGCAGGACGCCGACGGCTCGTGGTTCGAGGACGTCACCGCGCGCGTCGCACGGCTTGAAATCGAGGCCACCGAAGCCGATCCGGAAACGCCGCACTTCCTGGTGCGCAAGGACGACAAGGGCAAGCTGGTCTGGCGCACGCAGCACGCCTCGCGGCAGGAAGCGATCTGGCAGGCGGAGTGGGAGTACGAGGTCAAGGCGGACGCCTGGACGAAGTCGGAGTAGCGGCGGCTAACTCACCTCGGGCTGCGTGTACTGGAACAAGCTCAGCAAATCGTCGCGGTCCAGATCCTTAAAGCCCTGCTCGTCGGCGCGCACGATCGTATCGGCCAGGTCGCGCTTGAGCGCCTGCCGCGCGAGAATCTTCTCTTCCACCGTGCCCTGCGAAACCAGTTTGTACACGTTGACCACGCGCGTCTGCCCGATGCGGTACGCGCGGTCTTGCGCCTGCCGGTCGTTGGCCGGGTTCCAATCGTGGTCGTAGAAAATGACCGTGTCGGCGCCGGTGAGGTTCAGCCCCGTGCCGCCCGCGCGCGTCGAGATTAAAAACGCCAGCAGCGACGGATCGGCGTTGAAGCGGTCGACCAAACCCTGCCGCGACGGGCCGGGCGTGGAGCCGTCCAGGCGCAGGCACGATTCCCCGCGCTGCCCGAGGAAATGTTCCAGGATGTCGAGCATGCTCGTGAGTTGGCTGAAGATCAGGCAGCGGTGCCCGCCGGCTTTGCATTGATCCAAGAGATCGGCCAGCGCTTCCATCTTGCCGCTTCGCGTCTCGTAGCCGGGCATCGGCGTGAAGCGCTTCTGCTTCTCGTCGCGTTCGACGTACACCAGATCGGGGTGGTTGCAGATTTTGCGGAGCATCGTGAGCGCCGCGAGGATCTGCGTCTGCGCGCCGCCGGCGCCGCGTTCCTCGAACTCCTGCACCGCCCGCTTCGCCTGTTCGCTGACGCCGAACTTCTTGTACAGCGCCACCTGGTCGGCGGTGAGGTAGCACGGCACGTCCTGCTCGATCTTCGCCGGCAGGTCCTTCGCGACTTCGGTCTTGAGCCGGCGCAGTACGAACGGACCGATGCGCTGGCGCAGCGTCTCGGCCGAAGCCTGCCCTTGGTCGAACTCCTGCCGCGTCGCGCCGGGCGTGCGCCCTTTGGTGATAGGCTCCTCGTAGCTGCGGAAAAAATGCGCGTAGCGACCGAGGTACCCCGGCATCAGGAAATCGAAGAGCGACCAGAGTTCCTCCAGCCGGTTCTGCACCGGCGTGCCGGTCAGCGCCAGACGGTGCCGGCTGGGGATCGTCTTGATCGCCTTGCTCGTGGCCGCCGCGGCGTTCTTGATCGTGTGCGCTTCGTCGAGGATCACATAGCGCCACTGCTCTTCTTTCAGCAGCGAAGCGTCGTTCCGCGCGGTCGCGTACGTGGTCAGAATCAGGTCGTGCTCGGCGATCCGCTTGCGCAGTTGGTCGCGGCGCGACGGCGAGCCCGTGTAGCGCATCACCGTCATGCGCGGATCGACCTTGCGAACCTCCGCGCGCCAGTTGTCCACCAGCGAGGTGGGGCAGACGATCAGCGTTGGCCACGGCCCCTGTTCCTCGCGCAGCGCCGAAAGCATCGCCAGCGTCTGCGCGGTCTTGCCGAGGCCCATCTCGTCGGCCAGGATCCCGTTCAAGCCGTACTTGGTCAGGAAGCGCAGCCACGAATAGCCTTGGTTCTGGTACGGCCGCAGCGTGACCTTCAGGCCCGCCGGCTGCTCGGCATGCTCCACGCCTTCGAAGCGGTGGAGCCCGTCGAGGAACGAGCGGTAGCGGTCCGAATGCTCCACGCTGCCGGCGAGGCTGAAGAGCGCTTCGACTTTGCGCCGTTCGTCGGGCCGGAAACGGTAGCGGTTGCCGCCATGGCGGCGCAGGCCGCTGCGTTCGGCGTCGCGGTGGAACTGTTTAAACAGTTCGCCGTCCAGTCGGTACCACTTCTTCCCGTAATGCAGCCATTGGCGGCGCTGTACCATCAGCTTGCGCAATTCCTGGTCCGAGAGCGCCTGACCTTCGACCGACATCTCGGCGTCGACCGTGAACCACGTCTCGCTGCCTTCTTCCTCCACGCCCAGCCGCAGGCGCAGATCGACCGGCTCGTCGGCCACCGAGTGCGCGCCTTCGACCGCGTCGGCGACGTACACGTTCCACGGGTTCGAGGTGTCCACCGCCTGCTTGCGCGCCCAATCCAGCAGCGCCGGAACCTGCTCGTCGCGGGCGTGAAACGTGTCGGGCGAACCGTTGGCGGTGGCGATCTTCTTCACCGCATCGCGCGCGCGCTTCACCGTCTCGGCGTCGACGCGGCAGTAGGCCGTGCCCTTGCGGATCACCGCCTGCCCGCGCGTGGCCGCTTCGATCAGTTCGTCCGCGCTGAACGTTTCCGCGGCGCGGGTGCCCGCGGCCGTGACTTCGAAGCGCAACGCCGCCTTGACCTCCTCGGGCGACTGCGGATCGGCGTTGATCTCCAGCACCGGGCGCGGCGCCTGAGCCGCGGCAGAGGCTACAGCCAGTTCGGGCGGCATGCGCAGATCCAGTCTCGCCGACGCGCGCTGCGCGGCTTCGAGCAGCGTCCACGCGTCCCGGTCTTCGAAAACGTGCTCGCCGCGCTCGAAGACTTCGCCCAGCGGGCCTTCGGGCGACCACTCGGGCGCCGGCGCCACCGCGCGCTCGAAGCTCCACCATTCGGCGTTGCGCGCCAGCGGCAGCCCCAGTTCGGCTCCGGTCTCGGCGTTGCGCCACGTCGCCGCCGCGCGCAGGCGCACCGGACCGTTGCCGCCCAGGCTCTCCAGCGTCAGCGCCGGCCGCGGCGCTTCGCCCAGCACCAGCGTCATCGCCACGCGCGTGCTCTCGCGCAGGCGTACGCTCGGCGAACCCTGCCGCAAGAGCGCAAGCACCGCCGCAAAGCGTTCGCGCTCGACGCGGTACGCGATCCCGTCGCTGCTGGCCATCCCGCGCAGCGTCCGCACAATCAGCGCGTCCACCGGGTCGACCGCGAGCTTCACGCCTTGGCAGATCAGGCGCTCGCCTTCCGATTGCAGGAGTTTCAAACGCAGGAGCTGGCCGTTGACGTTCACCGCGGCGCGCACGACCAAGCCCGGCCACGGCCATGCCTCGGCCAGCGAGAGTTCCAGCTTCAGCGAGGAGGCGTTGGAGGTTGCGGCGGCGGGCTGGGCTTCGAGCACGCCGGCCGGATCGCCCACGTCATCATGCATGGCGGGTCACGCGAGTCCCTTGTGGTCATCGAAGCTGCGACCGCGCGAGAGCCCCCCGCCGGTACCCTTTGGGTATCGTCATCCCAGGCGTCGAATCGCAGTCAAAGTTGCGACGTGCATATGACTGTTTTTCACAACTTCCGTCAATAGGGCGCGAGAAATTATATCGCTCGCCGCGTTACGCGTGAGCGACCGCCGTGGGTTGCGGTTGCGGTTCCAGTTCCACGCGCTTGCGCGGGCCTTGTGCGACCGCCTCGAAGATGCGTGTGATCTGCCACATATGGTCGATCGTGCCGAGCTTGGGCTGCCGGCGTTCGAGGATCGCGCGCGCGAACTCGTTCACCTCGTCGTAGAAGCCCAACAGGAAGAGTCCTTTACTGTAGAGCTGCCCCAGGCTGAATTCGGGTTCCCAATAGGCGCTCGTCTCACCCGGCTTGCCGCAGAAGAAGTCGGGCGTGCTCCCGTACCCCTGCCCCGCCGGCTTCGGCGCGTTGCGGTGGTACCAAACGCGCAGCGAGTTCTCGACGACGATCTGGCGGCCCTTGTCCCCCACCAGCATCACGCGTTCCATGCTTCCGTTCGTCGTGCCCGAGCAGTTGATCGAAAGCGACGCCAGCGCGCCGCCGGGAAAGTTGAAGGTGATCATCGCCGAACCGTTCGCGCTGCGGTCGTAGTACAGCGCGCTGGGCATCCCCATCAGCATCACCAGCGCCGACGCCGGATGGCACAGGTGGTCGAGGAAGTGCGCGACGTTTCCCGCTTCGCCGCGGTGCATGAAAGCGTCGAACTCTTCCTGCGAAGGCATGCGTTCGTTGCGCTCCAGCAGCGCCAGGTTGACCTGCCCGAAATCGGGCTCGTTCGTCAGTTCCTTCGCTTTGCGGTAAGCCGGGACGAACATCTTCTTGAGCCCGCACATCACGAATTTTCCGGAAGCCTCGGCTGCCGCGCGCATCAGCTCCACGTCGGCGCACGTCGCCGCGGGCGGCTTTTCGATGAAGACGTTCACGCCCGCGCGCAGGCATTCGGCGGCGATCTTCGGGTATATCGGCCGGCCGCTCTTGTCCGCGCCCAGCACGATGAAGACCGCGTCGAGCTTTTCCTTCGCCAGCATCTCGCGGAAATCGGTGTACCTACGCTCGGCGCCGAACTTCTTCGCGAACGCCTGCGCCCTCGCCAAATCGAGGTCGCACGTCGCGATCAAGTTCACCGGGGTGAACTGGAAGCACGGGAAGATGTTCCGGAAGCCGTGCGAGCCGCAGCCGATGAAGCCGGCGCGAATCTCCGGCTCGTCCACCACTCGGCCCAGAAAATTGATGCGCATGATTCCGCTCCTCTTCGTGTTTAAAGGTCGTTACGGCTCGCGGCCACGCCGGCCGCCCGCGGCCAGGCCCGGTCGAGCCACACGCGCGCGTCGGCCACGGGATCGCCCGCATGCGGCGCGTCGTGTACGTCGGCGATGGCGAAACCGTCGAAGCCCGCACGGTCCAGCGCCTTGAAAAACGCGGCAAAGTCCACCGTACCCGTTCCGGGAAACGCGAAGGCGCCGCCGCGCGCATCCTTTAAGTGCACCGTATCGATGCGCCCCGCGAACTCGGTTGCGAAGGCCGCCGGATCGACGCCGCCCAGCGTCAAATGCGCGGTATCGGCCAACAGCGCGCTGCTCACACCGTCGAAGGCTTCCGCGAAGCGCCGGACCTCCTCCAGCGACTCCACCACGCCGCCGCGGTGCTGATGCACGCTGAGCCGCACCCCCGTCTCGCCGTGCAAACGCCGCGCGAACGCGGCGCACTGCCGCCCCGCCGCGCGCAACAAGTCGGCATCGGCCTTGGGCCCGCTCTCGGGAATCAGCATCAAGGACGCGCACTTCGCGCGGCGAGCCTGTTCGGCGCAGAGACGCAGCTTGGCGAACGAAGCCTGCCCGCGCTCGCCGTCGGCCCATTCCTTTAGCGCCGGGTTCGCGCCCCACGTACACAGCACGTCCAATCCGTGGGCGCGGAACAGGTCACCCGCCGCTTCCCAGCCATCCCTCTGAGCGATGGTCTTGGCGATGGGCCCGGCGATCTGCACGCCGCCGTAACCCGCGGCTTTCAGCCGCCGCGCGGCGCGTTCGAGATCGGGCTCGTCCAGTCCGCCCGCGTGATACCCGACGATCATCGTGGCCGCTCCGCTTACTTCGAACCTTCGCCCAATACTTCGGTCTCGCGGTCGCCCGCCGAGTACACGACGATCATGTCCGCGTCTTCGGCGCTTACGACTTCGGCCTGATGCACCAGCCCGCGCGCGATGCGAATCGTGTCGCCGGCCTCCAGCGTCACCCACTTATCGCCGACGAGATGCTTCAGCTTTCCTTTGAGCAGGTACAGCAGCTCGTCGCAGTTCGGGTGCCGGTGCAGGATGTTGCGCTTCCCGGCCTGGATCGTCACCCGCGCCATGCTCACCTCGGGCGAGGTGCCGCTCTTGCCGTCGGCAAGAAACGTCAGCGTGCCCCAGCCGTAAGGCTCGCTGCGCGCGTCGGACTTCGGAATCACCGCGTAGGTCGGTTCGGCCACGATGGACATGCTTCGTTCTCCTGCTTTCGTGTTGGGGTTGAACGCGTTACCGCGCCGCGCCGGCTACCGCCGGTTCGTGCGCGAAAACCTCCGGCCGCACCGGCTGTCCGGTCTCGACCGATTTCCGAATCGCCTCGTACAGCGCCATGCTCTGCACCGATTCGTCGATCCGGCTCGCCACGGCTTCGAGCGGGCGTTGTCCGCGCAGATGCTGCACGAACGCCTCGACCTCGGTCAGGAAGCCCGTCTCTTTCAGCGAGTCGCCGCCCGCCGTGCAGAAGCGCGGATGGTGCTCGTACTTCGGCTGATCCTCCACGTGGTACGACATGAAGATCTGGTCCTGAATCTCGATCGCGTGCCCGGGATTGCCGAGGATCTCGACGCGGTCGATGGGACGCTTGAACGTCCCGCGCGCCGACATCGTCAGGCCGCCGACGGCTCCCGACGCATAGACGAGCGTGACCGCGAAACTGTCGGTCCCGCGGCCCACCGCGTAGACCGACTGGACCGGGCCGCCCAGAAAGAGCGCCTCGTCGATCGGATGGATGCAGAAATCGAGCAGGAAGTGGTACTGTTGGCCGGGCTTGTCGAGGTGCTGGATGCCGCCGGCCGTGCGCAGGATATTCAGCGCCTGCAAGCCGCCGAACTCGGTGCTTTCCAGAATCTCCTTGGCCTTCACCAGCGCCGGCGCGTGGCGGTACTTGAAGGCCGTCATGCACAGCACGTTGCTCTTGCGCGCCGCTTCGGCCAATTCCCACGCCTGCGCCGCGGTGGGCGCGGGCGGCTTCTCGGTATAGAGCGGGTAGCCTTTTTCAAGGATGCGCTTGCCCAGCGCGTAATGTCCTTGCGGCCCGACGCAAACCACCACGCCGTCGGGCTTCGTCTCGTCGAGCATCTTCTCGAAGTCGGCATACACGGCCTCGCCGCCGTGGCGGCGCGCGTTGCGCCGCGCCTTCGCTTCGTCCAGATCGCAAACGCCCACCAGCCGCACCGGCAGCCGCGGGAAGCAAGGCCAGATCCGGCTCGTCGCCAAGCCGCCGCAACCGATCATGCACAGGCGGGTCAGGTTTTCCTCGTCCGGGGTCACGGCAGGCATTGCATGCTCCTTAGTGTTGGTTTCCGAGAGATCGCTAACGCAGCCTACTTCGCCACGGCCAGCCCTAATCCTGTGGCCAGCACGAAGCGCGCCGCATCGAGATGGCGAACCACTTCGGCGGTGGGCAGTTCCTTCATTTCCAGTTCCACACAGATCCGCCCCGCGTAGCCGTGGCTCGCGAGGTCCTGCAAAAACGCATCGAGCGGCGAGACGCCCGTCCCGAACGGGACGCTCTTGCCTTGCGCGTCGAGATCCTTGATGTGCACCAGCTTCACCAGCGGACGGAAGCGCTCGAGCGCCTCCGCGGCATCGAGACCTGCGGCCCAAAACTGCCCGGCTTCCAGCAGCACGCCTGGCGCATCGGGACCGCACGCCTTCAGAACCGCGGCGATATGTTCCGCCGATTCGATGGACTGGCCCTTGTGGTTGGTCACAACCACTTCGACGCCCAGTTCGCGCGCCAGAGCCACCGTCGGCGCCAGCCAGCGGTCGGCCTCGAGCGGAGCGCCGCCGCCGTGCGCGATCAGTTGAGGCACACCCACGCGCGACGCCAGCCGCACCGCCTGCGCCGCACGCGGCAGATCGGGCGGTAAGTGGAAGGCCGAAACTCCGACGCCGTGCCCGCGGAACGCTTCGGCCGGCTCTCCCGCCGGATCGTACTTGCTGGTCATGCCGGGGAAGAGTTCGACATGCGTGTAGCCGGCCTGCGCTGCGGCCTGAAAGAGTTCGTCGCGCGTCAGCTTCTGCAGACAACAGGCGCTCGTGGTCAGTTCGATGGACATGGCGTGGTACACGCTCCAGGAAAATGGGTTCAGGCTTCGCTCGCCGCGACCGCCTCGGCCGCCCGGCGCGCCGCGCGCGCCTGTTGAGCCGGCGGCGCGCAGAAGATCGCCACAAAGGTGACCGGTACGTCCTTCGGGTACGGCGCGTGCGGCTTGCTCGCATCGAAGTACAGGCTGTCGCCTTGCTTCAGGTGATACGTCTCGTCGCCGACGCGGTACTCGGTCTCGCCGGCCACCACGAAGATGAACTCTTCGCCCGGATGCTGGAAGGTCTTCTCGCGGTCCACGTCTTCGGGGCGCACCGTGATCAGGAACGGCTCCATCATCTTGAGCCGCCGGCGCGCGGCGAGCGAGAGGTACTGGTAGCCCGGACCCGCCGCCGCGTTCGCGATCTCCAAGCGGTCTTCCGGACGCACATGCACCGTCGCGTGCGGATCGTCATGCGCTCCGCCGGCGTCGTCCTGAAGCAGGTCCGTCGCGTCCACGCCCAGCGCGGCCGCGAGTTTCAAAAGCGTAGCGATCGGCGGCGATGCTTTCCCGTTCTCTATCTTGCTCAAGAAGCCCTTCGTGAAGCCTGCACGCGAGGCCAAATCTTCGAGCCGAAGGCCCTGAGCGATGCGCGTCTGACGGATGCGTGCACCCAGCATTTCAGGGCTAAGGGGGGTACTGGCCAATTCATTAATCCTTATAAATCATCTACTTACATTAGGAAACTATTGTTTCCTATATAGAAACTACACCAGGAAACCAAAAACCGCCAGCCTATTCCGGCCGAATTTTCGGCGGATGCCGGAACTATAAGGAGAGCAAGGAGAACGGCGATTCAGCGTGCCTGGAATACGCGCAGGTCTTTGAATTCAAGGTGGCTCATGAAGCTACGGAACCCGAGATACCCTTCGCGCAGCGGCTGCGGATCGCGCCACGTGTAGCATTCGTGCGGCAGCTCGTCCAGGCAGACGCTCACCTCGCCTTGGCGGATGAGATATTCGAACGTGTACCAGCGGAAGTTCTCGCACCGGTAGCTGTGCACTTCTTTCATCAAATGGAAACCGGGGTCGCGGCGCATCCGGTAGCGGAAGAAGTCGAAGCCCTCGCGGTCCTGCTGGTCCGACTTCAGGCACGTGAAGAGATAATTATCGAGCACATGGTACTCGGGATAGTCGCCGCTGCGTTCGCCGCGCGTGGCGTACAGATCGCGCCCGTCGGGATGCCGCGTGTGTATGAAGAAGTTGAAATTGCGGTGCGAATCGGCGTGGATGCTGCGCGCGCGGTAGCGTACCAGCACATCGCCTTGGAAGACCCGCTTCAAGAAAACCGAGCTGACGAAGTGCTTGCGTTCGTCGCGTTCCAACAGCGTACGCACCACCAGACTTCCGCCTTCGGCATTCACGTCCGGCGTGCCTTCGGACCAGAAATCGTCGAGGTTCGGGAATCCGCTTTCGTACAGCAACTCGGCGTCGAGCGCTTTTCCGGCGAAGGTGGCGGGCATGCGAGCTTCCTCAAGGCCGTGCGGACCCTGCCTGGCTTGCACCAGGCAGGGCGCCGCACGTGCTTCTTCAGCAGCGGATCAACGCGTCGCGCGCGGCCCCGACGCCGATGTAACGCACCGGCGCGCCCGAGCATTGCTCCAGGCGTTTGACGTACGCTTGCGCCGCGGCCGGAAGCTCCGCGAAGCGCCGGCACGCATCCAGCGTCTCGCTCCAGCCGGGCAGCGTCTCGTACACAGGCTGCGCGCGTTCCACGAGGGACAAATCCGCCGGGAATCGATCGAGCATCCGGCCGTCCACCGTGTAATGCGTGCAGACCTTCAGCTCGCGCTCGCCGGTCAGCACGTCCAGCTTGGTCAGCGCCAGCGCGTCCACGCCGGAGACTTCAACCGCGTATCGTACGGCCACCGCGTCGAACCAGCCGCAGCGCCGCGGGCGGCCCGTAGTCGTCCCGAACTCACCCCCGCGCTGCCGCAGCGCCTCGCCTTGCGCATCCAGCAGTTCGGTGGGGAACGGCCCGGCGCCCACGCGCGTCGTATACGCCTTCACCACGCCCAGCGCCGTCTCGATCCGCTTCGGCGAAACGCCGCTGCCTGTCGCCGCGCCGCCGGCCGTCGAGTTGCTGCTCGTCACGTATGGATACGTGCCGTGGTCGATGTCCAGCAGCGTCCCCTGCGCGCCTTCGAACAGGAGCCGCTTCCTGGCGTCCAGCGCCGCGTTGAGGTACTGCGCCGTATCGGCGATGCATGGCTTGAGGCGCTCGGCGCTGGCCAGCACTTCGTCCGCCACGGCCTTCGGATCGAGCGGCTTTTCGCCGTAGACGTGCTGCAAGACCGCGTTCAGCTCGTCCAGCCGCGCGGCTACGCGTTCGCGCAGGAAACCCGGATTCAGCAGGTCAGAGACGCGGATGCCCGAGCGCGCGATCTTGTCCACGTACGCCGGACCGATCCCGCGTCCCGTCGTCCCGATCTTCTTCCCGCTCGCCTCCTTGCGCTTTTCGGAGAGCTGGTCAACGAGCTTGTGATACGGCATCACGATTTGCGCGCGGTCGGAGAGCTTCAGGTTGCTCCCGTCCACCTTCACGCCGCGCTGATGCAGCGCGTCGATCTCCTTCAGCAACTGCGCCGGATCCACCACGCAGCCGTTGGCGATGACGCAGACCTTATTCTCGTGCAGGATGCCCGACGGGACCAAGTGGAACGCATAGCGTTCCTTACCGACATATACGGTGTGGCCCGCGTTGGCGCCGCCTTGAAAGCGCACGACGATATCGATTTCGTCGCACAGCGCGTCGAGGACCTTCGCCTTGCCCTCGTCGCCCCACTGCATGCCCACGATGACCATAGCCGGCATGGTCGCCTCCCTTCGCGGGCGGCGCTTGGCTGGAGCCGCCCGTTGGGCGGCCCCCTTCTTGGGAAGGCCGGAGCCGGCCGCCTTCTGGAGGGCCCCCACGAGCGCCCTGCCGATCCGCGGCCAAAAAAAAAACGGCCGACGCCACCTGGCGAGGCCGTTGAACAAGTATGGCGGCGGCGGCCCGCGAGTCAAGTCCAATCCAAGGCCCGGCCTCGCGGCCCAGCGCCGCGCATTAAACCCGAATTATGGCTCACAAGCGCATACCTTGGCGCGTCCCATGCGCACGGCGGGAGGATCGGCCATGCGAACTCGACCGCGCAAGTTCCGGCGCGCTTGTTATCTCCTCGTCTTGACCGGCTGGCTGGCCGCGAGCGGCCTCAGCCCGCTTGCCGACGGCTTCCACTTGCCCAACTTTTACGAGTACACGGTCGAATCGAGCTGGACGAAGCTCAAGGACGACTTCAAATTCCCGCCGCTGCCCGAAGGAAAAAAGTGGTCGGATGCGTATCCGCTCTTCCCCATCGACAGCCGCGTGCGCCCGTACCAGACGCTGCGCCCCGGCATGGCTCACGATCTGGTGCTCAAGTCCGTCGTCAAAAAAATGATCGTGATCTTCAAGTACACGGACCCCTACAACTACGCCTACGACAGCCCGCCCTGGATGAAAACGGAAACCGGCCGCGAGCAAGCGGTCAAGGAAGCCCTTGCGGTGCTCGACGAAATCGGCCCGCAGGCCGCCGCTTACCTTTGGGAAGCCCTGGAGGAAGTTTTACGGTTCGAAAACGATCCGCGCCGGCCGGGCATCCAGGAGTTTCGCAACGCTCAGCACGCCGCGGCCTTCGCCACCGAAGCCCTCCGCGACGCCATGCGCCGCAAGGAGCCGCGCTGGGCCGCCATCGAACTGGAAATCGAGAAAGAAGTGACCGCGTTCTGGAAAAGCGGAAACTATCTGGGCTCCCAGGCCGGCAAGAGCAACGGAAAGTACGCGAGTCTGCTTGAAGAGATGGACAAGCTGGTCCGCGCCGCCGCGCAGAAGGACCCCGAAATCAAGAAGCTCAAGGACGCCGAAGAAGACGCCACGCGCAAAGCCGTCCAGTTCAAGGCCAAAGCGCCGGGCGATTACATCAACATCACGAACGACGGCGGCGAAGGCGGCTTGCGCATCGCCGACGATTACATCACACGCTTAAAGGATGCGCTCCTGCAATACGGTCCGGCGCTCGACTGCTTTCTTAAAAACCAGCTTCACCACCGCCACCCGCTGCTGCGCCAAGCGGCGGAAGAAATCCTCGCAAAGATCGAAGCAAAATCGAAACAAGGCGCCGGAAAATAGCCCGCGCGCCCTGCGCTTCGACTGGCGCCCCCGCCCGCCAAGGGTAGATTAAGCGCCCCAACCCAAAGACGAGGGCGCCCATCGTGAAGCTCGAACTCCGCCAGAACTGCGCAACCGCTCTGCTGGTCCCCACCAGCATGGGCATCCGCATCACCCCCGCGCACGGACAGCCGGTGCACAGCAGCGATACGTTCACGATGCAGGCGACCAGCGCCGAATCGAATGTCGCGAGCATCCCCGCGTACCTGGGCCTCCCGGTCAAGATCCTGACTACGTTCGTCAAGGACAGCCCCATCGCGCGCATCATCAAGGACAACCTCGCCAGCCGCCATATCGCGTACGAAGGCAAGGACGTCGAGCAAGGCGGACCTTGGGGCTACCGGCATCAGATCAACATCGCCGACAGCGGCTTCGGCGCGCGCGGGCCGCGCGTCTGGAACGACCGCGCCGGCGAAGTCGGCCGCACCCTGAACGTGAAAGACTTCGACCTCGAACGCATCTTCGGCAAGGAAGGCGTCCAGATCGTCCATCTATCGGGGCTCGTCGGCGCGCTCTCGCCCGAGACCGGAACATTCTGCCTCGAACTGGCCCGCGCCGCGAAGAAGCACGGCACGCGGATCAGCTTCGACCTCAATTACCGCGCCTCGTTCTGGAAGAACCGTGAAAAAGAGCTGCGCGCGATCTTCGCCGAGATCGCCGGCGTCGCGGACATCCTGATCGGCAACGAAGAAGATTTCCAGCTCTGCCTCGGCATTCAGGGGCCCGAGGCCGGGGGCAAGGGGATCGCCGCCGAAATCGAGAGCTTCAAAGGCATGATCGACCGCGTGAAGAAGGCGTATCCCGGCGCGTGCGCCTTCGCCACCACCTTGCGCGAAGTGGAGCACACCAATTGCCACCACTGGGGCGCGATCACCCGCGTGGGCGACGAATGGCACGTCGTCGAACCGCGCGAAATCCCGGTCCTCGACCGCATCGGCGGCGGCGACGGCTTCGTCGGCGGATTCCTCTACGGTATTCTGAAGGGCTGGCCGGCCGAGAAGTGGATTCAGTTCGGCTGGGCCAGCGGCGCGCTCGCGACGACCTTCCTCACCGACTATGCGCAGCCGGCGGACGAAGAGATGGTCTGGAGCGTCTGGTCGGGTAACGCGCGGGTGAAGCGTTGAGCCAATCTTTTTTAGCCGAGGTGTTTCGACGGTTGCCACCGGAAGTTTGAAGCCTACCCCTCCCCCATCGCCTTCAACACCTGCTCCGGGTGCGTCTCCGCCTTCGGCACCTTGCGCCAGTGCTTCTTCACCTTACCGTCCGCGCCCACCCACACCGTGCTGCGGATCACCCCGATCTTCTTTTGGCCGTACATCATCTTCTCGCCCCAAGCGCCGTACTCGGCCATCATCTTCTTGTCCGGATCGCTCAGCAGGGGGAAGGGCAGCTTGAACTTCTTGATGAACTTCTGGTGGCTCGACGCGTCGTCGGGCGAAACGCCCAGCACCACCACGCCCTTCTTCTTTAGCGCCGCCCAATGGTCGCGGAATCCGCACGCTTCCTTCGTGCAGCCCGGCGTATCGTCCTTCGGGTAGAAGTAGACGATCACGTCCTTGCCTTTGAACGCCTTCAAGCTCACCGCTTGGCCGTCCTGATCCGCCAGCGTGAACGCCGGCGCCGCCTTGCCCTCTTCGATCGCCATGCCTTGCCCTTTCAACAAACGGTCCTGATCTTCTCCGCGTACTCCGCGCCTCCGCGGTGAATCACAACCGGCAGTTCAGGATCTGCGTCTCCAGGATCGCGCTCGCGCCCAGCGCTTCCAACTGGTCGATGATCTCCACGCTCTTCTTCTTCGGAATCATCACCTTCACCGCGCACCACTTGAGGTCTTCCAGGTCGCTTACCGTCGGCGACTCGAAGCCCGGCGCGATCTTCTCCGCGTCCTTCAGCCTCGCGCGCGGGATGTTGTATTCCAGCAGCGTGTACTGCTGCGCCGTCAGCACGCCCTTCAAACGCCGCTGCACGAGGCCGCTCAACGCCGCGTCGCGCGGCTGTTTCGAACCGATCAGCACCGCCTGCGAATGCGAGATCGTCTCGATCACGCTCAACCCGTTGTCGCGCAGCGTATCTCCGCTCTCCACCAGATCCACGATCGCGTCGGCCAGCCCCAGCGCCACCATCACTTCCACGCTGCCGCTCACCTCGACCAGATCGACGCGGACCTTGTGCTTCTTGAAGAACGAGCGCGCGGATTGCAGCATCGAACAGACAAGCTTCTTGCCGGCCAGATCCTTTACCTTCTTGATCCGGCTGCGGTCCGGAGCGGCCACGCAGAGCCGGCAGTGTCCGAAATCCAGATCCAGCAGCTTCTCGACGCGCTTCTCGCAGCCGTGCTCGTGAACGAGATCCTGCCCGACGATGCCCAGGTCCGCCGCGCCTTCGGCCACCAGCACCGGAATGTCGTCGGGGCGCACGAAAAGAATCGCGAGGTCCAGGCTTGTGGCGTGCGCGAAGAGGCTGCGGTCGCGGCGGCGGTACTTGATTCCCGCGGCCTTGATCAGGCTCTCTGCGGGTTCCTGCAGCCGGCCCTTGCTGGGCACGGCCAGACGCATCACGTTCGGTTCGAGGTGCACGTTCGGGCACTCCTGGGGCAATCGCTTTTCGGCAGGCTGGCGTTATACCCACCCGCCGATGCGCTTTCCAATCGCTTGCGGCGGCTCGTGCGCGCGCACGAAAATCGAGTACCTTGAGGGCGTTCCGCAACGTCCGTGAGACCCGCCATGCTGATGCTTCACGACGCTCAAGGCCGGCCCCTGCGCATCGAGTTTCGCCACAGCGAGCGCATGCCGTTTATGGCCGGCGAGACCAACCAGCCGCACCACCATCGCACCAACAAAGAGCAGCATGTCATCTACTATCATTCCGGCTGCGGGCGCATTCTCGTCCGCGACGACTGGTACGAGGTTTCGCCCGGCGAACTGTACCTCGTCGATGCCGAAGCCCTGCACAGCTTCTCCGCCGCGCGGCGCGATCCGCACACGTACCTCGAGGCGACCTTTGTCCTCCACCCGCACCGCCCGCTGACGGGCCTGATCGCCGAACTCTCCGGCGCGCCCTGGCGCGATCCCCTCAAGCTCGACGCCCGCGGCCGCGAACTCATCGAAGGCGCGCTGGACGTCCTGCGCAGCGAAGCGCGGGAGGCCCTCGACCGCCAGAGCCCGATCGTGCAGCTGCGCCTGTGGGAATTGCTGCTCACACTCGCTCAATTGCATCGCGAACACGCCGAACGCGCAACCGGGGCCAGCGGCGCGGCGGGCGCGCCGCCCAGCGGCCAGCGCCTCGTCGATCTCGTGCATATCTATCTGCGTAAAAATTTTCGCCGCCCGCTCGCGATGGAAGAACTCGCCGCCTACCTCCAGCGCAGCCCCTCCACCGTCGCGCACACTTACAAGAAGCACTCGCGCCGCAGCATCGGCGAAGAACTCCGCCTCATCCGTCTCACCCGTGCGAAGGAACTCCTGCGCAACAGCGACTATCCGATCGGGCGCATCGCCGAACTCTGCGGCTTCGGCGACGCCGCGCATTTCTCGCGCAGCTTCAAGGCCGCCGAACGCCAGACGCCCAAGGAGTACCGCGCCCAGGTCCTCGCCGAACCCAAGTAGCGCAACCCGCTACTTCGGCGTCACCACTACGGCGACGTCCCGCGCGAACGGCGGAGCCTTCAGCACCAGCGGTCCGGCCGCTTGCCCGGGATCGGGCGCGCTCACTTCCAGCGCCTCCGGCGCGCGCACCGTGCCGTCCCAGGTATCGATCCAAGTGACCGTATACGCGCCCGGTTCCAGCGCGGGGAGGCGCACGGTCAGGTCGTCGATCGCCGGCGGATCGGCCTCGCGCCGCTCCAGTTTCGCCGCCCACGTGCTGCGGCGGTCCTGAATCCAGACGCACAAGCCCCGCGCGCCGACCCAGCCGCGCACGCTCACCGCGGCCTGCGCTTCCTGCGCGTTGCTCAACGTCCGCAGTGTCCCGGGATCCTCGCGCGTCGCGAGATCCTCGATCGCCGCCGCGAACCGTGCCGGTCCGCGCAGCAGCGGCCAAAGCTCGTGCCGTTCGACGTGCCGGTCCCACCACCACAGCATCGGCGTCCCGGCCAGCCCCGCGGACAGGCCTCCCATCAGCGAGTTGTGAAACAGAATGCCGCCGCGATCGCGCAGGTTCCGTTCGGCCGAACGCGCTTCGTCGCTCGCGCGCATCAGGTCCACATCTGCGATCCCTCGGTAACCGAACTCCCCCACCAGATACGGCCGCCGCGGCCGTCCGACTTCCCGCGACGCGCGCGCCCAGGACATCAGCAGCGCCGCTTCGTCGAAGGCCAGATCGTCCCGCGCGTCGGCCGCTTCGGGCACGTACCCGTGCACCTGCACGAAGCTCAGCCCCGGCGCGTCCTCCAGACCCAGCCACGCGTCGGCCGGCTCCAGCGCCGTGCTCACTGTGACCGGGTGCGCGTGTACATCCAGCGCCTCCAGGTGCTGCGCCATCGTCCCGCACCAGGCGATCGCCTCGCGCCGGAAGCGCCGCGCGCGGTCCGCATCCACCGGAGGCACCCCGGGATCGTCCGGATCGGCCTTCAGCGCCGGCCATGCTTCGTCGATCTCGTTGAGCAGTTCCCAGGCCCACAGCGAACGGTACGCCCCGTAGCGCGCGGCGAGATAACTCAGCCGCCGTTTGAAGCTGCGAACCGCCTCCGTGTCGCTGAAAAACTGCGGCGCCGAAACCAGCGGGCCGCCGTGCTCGCGAAAATACGGATGCTCCTTAGAAGTCACCGTCAAGTCGTGCGCGTTCTCCGCGACCAGGATGATGCGGATGTCGCGCGCCTGAGCGGCCAGGAAGATCTCGTCCAGCGCCTGCGCCGCATCCGGATCGAAGCGCCCCGCCCGCGGCCCTTCCAGCGGCAGACCCCAGTGGCTCAGCCAAACCCGCGTCGCGTTCCCGCCGTGGCGCGCCAGTTCCACGAAGCGCCGCCGCATGCTCGACGCATCGCCGGCCCGTTCGGGCCAGGCGAGGTTCAACCCCACAGGCATCCAGACGCGCCCGTCGTCGAATCGAAAAACGCGCTCGCCCGGACGCACGCGCACAAAGCCCCGGCTCGCCGGAGGTCCGGCGCGCAACGCCTGAGCCGGACCGCGCACCATCCCCGTCGGCGCGACGACCACGATCCGCACGCCGTATTCGCCCGCCTTCGGCGGCGCGAAGCGGAAGCGGAATTCGCCCTCTGCCGGCGCGTCGGTCGGGGCCTCCCAGTAGAAGCACGGCAGCCGCAACACCGGCGGCACCACGCCTTCCGCCGCAGGCACCGCCACTTCGGCCATCACCGTCAGTTCGTCGAAGCTGCTCGGATCCAGCCCGTTCGCGTAGACGCGCACGGCGCCTTCCAGGAAGTCGCCCGCCGGCGTCTGCAGCTTGTCGAGCGCCAGAGGCGACAGCAGCGGCGCGCGCCCGTCGCGGTCGATCCCCACGAACAAGTCGAAGCCGCCCGGCTGGTCCACGCGCCGCGGATCGGGGCGCAGCGCCTGCGTCAGCAGCCGCCCGCCGTCGAGCTTGCGCAACACCCACTCGGCCGGCCCCGAACGCGCCAGATCGACCCGCCGCATCGACTTGTCGCGAAAAGACAGGGCCCGCGCCGGGAACGGCCGGCCGTTTTCCTCGGGCAGATCGTCATCGGGATCGGGTACGTCCACCGAGCCGGTGGAATTGAGCGCGAACAGGCGCAGCTTCCCGGCATCCTTCTCGTCGCGCAGTTCGAGCGCCAGTTCGAGATTCAGTTCCGCGCGTTCGGGCGGCGGTGCGCCGTCGGCCGCTTCCACCGCGCCGGGCCGCACCAGCAGGTGCAGCCCCTTCTCCAAGCGCTGCACGCTAACCAGCGCCGCGGCCGTGCGCCCTTGGGGCAGCTTCCACTCGAGCGTGCGCAGTACCTCTGCGCCTTGGGCCAGCGGAGCCGTCTGCCGCCACGCGTCGCCCGAGGGCGCTACGCCGTCCGCCGAGCGCGCGCGCAACTGCAACGCCGCGAGCAACCGCGGTCCGTGGCTCAGGATCAGCCGCGCGTCGGGTTCCAGGATGCGGATTTCGAGCGCTTCGAGGGCGGGCGCGTCCGCGGCCCGCAGGACCGGCGCGCGAGCGGCCAGCAGCACCGCGGCCAGCGCCAGATACGGGATGCCGCCGCGGTGGATCAGGGGGTCTTCCCGGCGGGCGCGCCGCGGGCGGACAGGCGCGGAATGCGGATCTTCTGGGCGTCCACCTTTAACTGGTCGAACTCCCCTTCGGTTCGCGTCGATGGCACTTTGAACTCGCCGATGTGCTTCGAACGGATCTCGATCTCGTTCTCGTCGTCGCCGCTCTTGAACAGCAGCGGATCGCCCCACCCGTCCACCAGCGCCAAGTCGCTGCGCAGCCGGGCCAGCGCCTGAACGGTCGCCGGCGTCACCGCCTCCCGGCTCTGCTTTTCCTGCTCGGCCAGCTTCTCCAGTTCGGCCTGATCCGCCGCGATCTGCTCCAGCAGCCGCGCCTTGAACAACTCCGGCGATACCGGTTCGTCTTCCTCGAACGGCTTCATGCGCCGCGCCGCCGCGTCGTAGCGCGCCAGCCGGTTGTTCGTCTCCATCGCGGCTGCGCGCGGATCGAGCGTCTCGACGTTGGATCGCCAATACATCACTCCGCCGATCACGCACGCCGCCACCACCAGTCCCACGATGCCCAGCACCACCTTCTTGCGCCACTTCTCCCCCGTCTCGTCGACGTGGAGCGCGACGTTCAGATTCATCTTGCCGCCGGCCTTGCGCTTGGCTTCCTCGCGCGCGTGCGCCTTCTCGGCGCGCTCGGCCAGCTTGTCGAGCCCCTTCACCATCTCGGACGGCTTGATCTCGGAAAGGCCCAGCGCTTTGCGGTGTTCGCCCACCGCGTTGCCGGAGACCGAACGCTGCCGCCCGCTCGAACGACCCGGCGTGTTGCGCGCCCGGCCGCTGGGGCTCGCCCCGTCGGAAGGCCGCTTGGGCAGGATCCGCGTTTCGCCCGTGGCTTCGGCGGGCTGGGCCGCGGGATCGGCCGGCGGCTTCGCGGACGGTGCGGGCGAAGCAGGCTTCGGCGCCGGTCCGCGGGCCGAAGACCCCGCCGGCGGCGAACCCGCCGCGGGTTTGCGCCCCGGCGTCCCCGGATTGCCTTGCGGTGCTGTCGCCATGCCCTTCGCCCCCTCGGTCAATCGGCAGGGAGTATACCGCACCCCTTCCCGCGTTGCATCCGCCGGGAAGCGCTCTCTCGAAATGAAAAAACGCCCCCCTGGGCGCGGCCGGCGAACCGGAGCCCTATCCAAGTGAGATTCAAGGTGTGGGTCGGGGGGCGAATCTGAGAAACTAAAGCGAGGCGGCAGGCTCGCTGGAGCGGCGCGTACGTGAGCGGCGGCGGAGGGTGACGAAGGTCAAGCCCTCGCCCGCCACTTCCACGCGCACCTTTCCGCGCCGCGGCAGCCGGCCGTTGACCAACTCGTGCGCCAGCGGCGTCTCGACGTGCCGCTGCAGGCTCCGGCGCAGTTCCCGCGCGCCGAACGCCGCCGAGAAGCCGCGCTCCAGCAGCCAGCCCTGCGCTTCCGGAGAGAGCTTCACTTCCAGGCCCTGCTTGCGCGCCCGGGCGTCCAACTGCGCCGCGAACTTGTCCAGAATCCGGCCCGCGTCTTCGCGGCCCAGCGAACGGAAGATCACCGTCTCGTCGATGCGGTTCAGGAACTCCGGCTTGAAGCGCTTGCGCAATTCCTCGTGCGTCGCCTCCACGCGCTGCTTGTGCGGAAGCGCTTCGCGCCGCGCCGACATCCCGAAGCCCAGCCGGTGCTGCAGCGCCTCGGCCTCCTGCGCGCCCAGGTTGCTCGTCAGGACCACGATCGAGTCCGTGAAATCGATCTTCACGCCCTTCGCGTCGGTTACGAAGCCTTCGTCCATGATCTGCAGCAGCAGGTGATGCACCTTCTCGTCGGCCTTCTCGATCTCGTCGAAGAGCACCACCTCGGCATTGGCGTCGGCCATCACGCTGCTCAGGTATCCCCCCTGCTCGTGCCCGACGTATCCGGGCGGCGCGCCGATCAGCTTCGCGTATTCGTGCGGCAGGCTGTACTCGCTGCAGTCGATCCGCACCATGCTGCGGCGGTCCCCGTTGCCCAGCATCTCGGAGAGCGATTTGGCAAGTTCGGTCTTACCCACCCCGGTCTGCCCGACGAAAAGGAACGTGGCCACCGGCCGGTTCGGATCGCGCAAGCCCGCGTGCGCCCGCGCCACCGCCGCCGAAACCAATTCCACCGCCTCGTCCTGCCCGACCACCTGCTCGCGCAGCCGCCGCGCCAGTTCCTTCATGCCCATCGGCCGCTCTTCGGGCAACAAGCCCAGCGCCATGCCCAAGCCCGCGCTTCCGGCCTCCATCCCCGGCTCCGTCACCGGCAGAATCACCTTGTGGATATCCAGCCCCGGATTCAACCCGATGCAGACCTCGTAGAGCACTTCGCGCAACTGTTCGGCCTTCTCGGTCTGCTGTTCCAACCGCGCCCGAGCCGCATCCGGCAAGCTCACCACGCATTTCGCCAGCACCAAGTCCAAGTACGAACGCCGGTTCGTGATCGAAGCATCGCGCAGCACGACCTGAAGCTCGTCCTGCGAGAAGATCCGAAATCGGACGAAGGCATCCAAGCCCTCGACGTATTTCATGACCAGACTGGGTTCGAGGCGGATCATGGGACCGTTCCTTGCTTGCACGTTGCCGCAAGCTGCGGCAGCTGCTCAAAGTTACGCATAGAGCGTGCCAAAACCCAAACACGCAGCGTGCAGAAGCCGGATTGCCAATTTCTCCAAGCAAAAGGGGCCACGAACAAAGGTGCCTGATCATTAGCAGCCGTGATAGTGCGTATTCAGGATTCAGGCTGCACTGCACCACGATTCCTCCCATGCTCCAGAGGGGACGCACAGTGCAACGCCGGCGACGCAGGATGCGGCTTGTCCAAATGGAGCGCTTGGATTCAACTTAATGCCTAATCATGCACACGTGGAGCGCGCCTCCATTTCCCCTTCAAATTATTGATGTTGCATGCCGAACCGGTAGGCAGAAGGATGGTTTGGGGTCGCGGGAGTTCCCGGAATGAGTGCTCGCCGTATCGCTTTGAAGGTCATCGAACAAGGCGGCTGTCCGCTCCTGCGGACGGGGGAGCGCTGGATATTGGAAAACGGGCGCTTGGACGCCGCCGACGGCGCCGTCTGCGCGCATGCGGTCTGTTCGGTCTTTCCCACGCTGGAGCGCATGCTGGAGTCCAGCTCGCCGGGCCAAGCCCTGCCCGAAGCGACGTTGCACTGCAACGGAGCCGGTTGCGCAGTCGCTTTTCTGGTTCAAGAGGCCATCGGGGCCGGCGCCGCACCGCTCACGGCGCTCTCCGGCCGCCAAGGCGCGGCCTCCGGACCGTTTCTCGCGCGCCTTTCGCCGGTGCTCGCCGGAAAGCTCGTCGCCGCCGCCAAGCCGTTCACCTTCGCGGCGGGGGATTCCATCCTTCAAGAAGGCGTGATGGGCGAAGCGCTGCATGTGATCGGCGACGGCGAAGTGGAGGTCGTGCGCAAGAACCCGCAGACCGGGCAGGAGACGCTCCTCGCGGTGCTGGGCTGGGGCGAATGCTTCGGCGAGATGTCGCTGGTCACCGGCGAGCCCACCTCGGCAGCCGTCCGCGCGCGCGGCCCCGTCAAAATCCTGGCGCTCTCGCGCAACAAGCTCGAGGATCTGCTCGCCTCCAGCCCCGAACTGAACCGCATCTTCGCGCACCTGCTGGCCGACCGCCTGCGCGCGCTGAACCTGACCCTCCAGGCCGAACGCGGGCGCGGCATCCGCGGCAAGCTCTCCATGCTCACCCTCGGCGATCTGGTCCAGACCCTCCACGCCAGCCGCCGCACCGGCACCCTGACCATCCATAAGAAGACCGAGGAAGCGCGAGTGTATTTCGTCGGCGGACAGATCAAGGCCGCCGAGTTAGGCGAACACGAGAGCGACGAAGCGTTTTACGACCTCTCCCTCTGGCTCGACGGCGACTTCGCCTTTGCCGAGGGGCAGCCCGCTTGGCCGGAATCCGCCGCCGTCACGCGCGATACCATGGGTCTGCTGATGGAGTCGCTGCGCCGCTTCGACGAAACCCAGCGCATCCCCAAACCCGACTGACTCACCCTACCGCTCGTTCGGCCGCACGCTGCGCGCGTAGTCCCGCGGCGCATACCCGGTCGCCTTCTTGAACGCCCGGCTGAACGCGTGGAGCGACTCGAACCCGCAGCGTGCGGCGATATCGCCGATCGATAGCGCCGAATCGCGGAGCAGTTCCTGCGCGAGCGTCGTGCGCCGGGCCCGGGCGTAAGCCATGACGCTGGTCCCGCTGGCCGCACGAAACGTGTGCGCCAGATGGCTGGGACTGACCGCCAGCGCCCGCGCCAGATCTGGAACGCTCACGTCCCGGCGTGCGCCCAACCGCCGCTCGATCTCGGCGCGCGCTTCGTCCACCAGCAGGTGCTGAAAGCGGAGCACGTTATCGGCCACGCCGGGGCCCGGCCCCGCCGCCCGTTTCGAGCGCGCGCGGCGGATCACGGGAACCAATAGCGCCACGAGCAGCGCGCTTTGCAGCGCCGCCGTGGCCGTCCCGCCGCGGGTGTGTTCGTCGATCAGGCGTTTAAGCAATGCGCGCTCGTCGCCTTCCAGCGTGAACGCGCGCTTGGAGAGGGCCGCAATTCCTTCGGGCAGCGGCCCCAGCGCGTGAACGGTCACGATATTCGGCGCGGGCCCGGGCGCGGCGTAGAGGCTATGGAATTCGCCGGGCAGCCACGCCAGCAGCGTCCCGGCCTCGGCCAGCAGATCGACCGCCGGTCCGCGCCCGCCGGACACGTGGGCATGCACCGCGCCGCGGTCGACGTAGCAGAGTTCCAGGCCCGGGTGGCGTTCGCCCGGGAATACGTAATCGGTGCGCTTCTCTTTGAAGGCCACGCCGCGCACCCACGGCAAGGCGATGCCGGCTTCGTCCGGTCCGGCCACCGTCCCTCGCTCCGCGCGGCGTGCCATTGGCAATCGCGTCCGGCTACGCTTACTGCACGACTTTCCAGCGCCCGGCCACGTTCTGCATGCGCAGCTCTTTCTCGCCGCCGTTGGCGTCGGCGTAGGTCACGATCGCGATACCCGCCATCGCCATCTTCTGGTGCTTGATGATCTGCGCGCCTTTGTAAGACGAGAGCGCCTTGATGAACGATTCCTTGTCGGCCGGCTTGTTCAGATCCAGCTTGGCCAGATGGGCCGGCACTTCGGACAGAAACGCCTTGGCCAGCTTCGCATTCCCTTCGCCGATGGCCGCCACGAACGTCTGGAAGCAGTAACCCACGTCGATCAGGTCGTCTTCCTTCAGCGCATCCAGCGGATCCTTCTCCTCGGCCTGCGCCGCCAGCGGAGCCAGCATCGCACAGCCCACGATCAACAGAGTCACCAAGCGCAGCATCGAACGCCCTCCTTTTTAATTGCAGCCATTTTCCCGTACCGCCCCGCTACGACCCTAACCCGATCCCGCCGTCCACGTTCACGCGCGCGCCGGTGATCCACGCGGCCGCCGGCGAACTGAGGAATACCGCCATTTCCGCGATATCCTCCACGCTGCCAATCCGGCCCAGCGGGTGCATCTTCGCGCCGCTCTCCAGCATCGGCTTCACCGCGGCCTTGGGCATCGCCGTCTCGAAGATCGGCGTCTCGACCATCCCCGGCAGGATCGCGTTGACTCGAATCCCTTCCGCGGCATGGTCCAACGCCAGGCAGCGCGTCAACTGGTCCAGCCCCGCCTTGGCCGCCGAGTACACCGCGAATGCGCGTACCGCGAGGGACGTCACCGAGCTGGATATATTCAGGATGCTCGCTCCGCCAGTGCCGGCTGCCTTGCGTAGTTCGGGCAACGCGGCCTTGCTGAGGTACAGCGGTCCTTTGAGATCGATGTCGATCATTCGTTCGATGGCGTCGCCGGGCGTATCTTCCAGCTTGCCGAAGTTCGCGACGCCGGCGTTGTTGACCAGGATGGTCAGCCTGCCGAAGGCTTGAACGGTCTCGGCGACCATTCGAGCCGCGTCGGCCGGATTCGAGACGTCTCCGGCCACGGCCCGCGCGGAACCTCCGGCGCGTTCCAGTTCGGTCGCCGCTTCGGCGAGCTTATCCAAACGCCGGCCGGTCAAAGCCACCTTCGCGCCTTCGCGCACGAAGGCCCGCGCGATGCCCAGTCCGATGCCCGTGCCGCCCCCGGAGATCAGCGCGACCTGGCCCTGCAACGCTTTACCGTGCGTGCCCGTAATGGCGAACGCCATGTGCCAGACCCCCATGCAGCGAATGCATTCAAGCGCGTGGTTTATAGCCTTCCCGAGCGCCAAATGCGAGAACCGGTCCAGGCCTGTAAGCCTCATGTAAAGTCTTTCCGGAACGCTCATTTCATGAGAACCGCGGCGCGCTTCAACCGTCTTTAGGCATACGGATTACGGAGGATTGCGCATGCACGTGAGCACGAGGGCGCTCCTGGCGGTGTGGGCTACGGTGAGTTTTTCGGCGGCGGCTTTGGACGCCGCCGCGCCTGCCGTGCTGGCGGTTACGCTGCGCCGGGATAGCCCTTGGAAGGCGCCGGCGCCGGAAGCGTCCCAAAAGCTGATCGAGGAACTGAAAAAGGACCTTCCCGGCGACCGCTTCCGCATCTACCCGGTGGGGCCGTGGGTGGTCGCCACCGACTTGCCGGCCGACGAAGCGCGCGGATTCGTCGACAGCACGCTCCAGATTTACGCCGCCAAGATCCAGCAGCAGCTTTTCAAAACGCCGCGCAGCAGTCCGGTCAAGGTCATGCTCTTCGCCGATGCAGACAGCTACACCACCTGGAACGTGAAGCTCTTCGGCGAACGCCCTTCCACACCCTTCGGATATTACAGTCGAGCGCGCAACGCGATGGTCATGAACATCGGCACCGGCGGCGGCACGCTGCTCCACGAGATGGTCCACGCCATGGCCGAAGCCGACTGGCCCGGTATCCCCTCGTGGCTCAACGAAGGCATCGGCAGTCTGTTCGAAGCGAGCACCTGCATGCCTTCGGGAAAAGTCTTCGGAGTGACCAACTGGCGCCTGCGCGGCTTGCAAAAGGATCTGGAAGCCGGGACCGCCACCAAACTCGCCGACTTGCTCGCGATGGACACGGCAACCTTTTACGGCGAGCGCAGCGGCGCGAATTACGCTACCTCGAGGTATCTGATGCAGTGGCTCCAGGTGCACGGAAAGTTCGAAGCGTTCTACACCGGCGTGCGCGACCGCGAGGACCACGACGCCGCCACGGTGCTGCGGCAGGTCTTCGAGGATAAGTTCAGCATCGCGGAGATCGAAAAGCAGCTCTTCGCCTGGGTCCGCACGCTCAAGCAGCCCTGACGCCATGTGCTTCCCGCGGACCGCCTTGACCCTGCTCAAGGCCTTTGAGATAAGGAGGATGCCTGCGAGGAGATTGCTTATGGGCACGCCCTTCGATGTGAAAGCGCAGAACGCCGTACCTTGCATCTGGTTCAACGATCAGGCCGAAGAGGCCGTGAAGTTCTACACCGCCACGATCCCCAACTCGGAGATCACCGCAGTCGCGCGCTATGGCGAGGCCGGTTCGAAAGTCGCGGGGAAGCCCGCCGGCTCGACGATGACCGTGACCTTCCGGATCGATGGGCGCGACTTCATGGCGCTGAACGGCGGACCCTACTATCAGCTCACCGGCGCAATCTCGTTCGTCTTGTATTGCGATACGCAGGCGGAGATCGACCGGCTTTGGGAAGCGCTTTCGGCCGGCGGCGAGAAATTGAAATGCGGTTGGCTGAAGGACCGCTACGGCGTCCACTGGCAGATCGTACCCTCGAACCTGGGTAAGCTGACCTCCGGCGATGCCCGGAAGACCGCCAAGGTTATGGAAGCCCTGCTCAAGATGGGCAAACTCGAGGTCGCCGGGCTCCAGGCGGCCTTCGACCAGGCCTGAGCCCTGCGCGCGCCGGTTCAAACCCCTTCGACGATGAACGCCCGGTAATCCGCGCCCAGGAAGCGGTGCTCGCGCGCTTCGCGGTACGCCGGACTCTCGTACCAGGCTTTTGCCGCCTCCAGGGTAGGGAATTCCAGGATCACCGCGCCCTCCATCTGCGGTCCTTCCAAAACCTCCTGGCGGCCGTACGCGGCCAACACCTTCAAGTCGCGCCCTTCGATCGAAGCCCCGGCCTTGGGCGTGTACGTCGCCAGATGCTTCGGATCGCGCGAGCGTTCGCGGATAAAGATGGCGTAAGCAGGCATGAGCGGCGCCTCCAGGAGTTCCCCTGACTCTACGGCCCCGCCGCGCGTTCGCCAATGGGCTCGGACCCGGCCCCCCATGCCGGTGCCTGCTCGTTGTGAGGGTTTACCGCAGATTGATTTAAGCGTGCAGGTTGACCCTGTGCGGCGCGTCCCTCATAATGAGCGAGCCGAAGGAGGAACGATGCGAGCCAAGGTTCAAGCGGCGCTGGACGAGATCCGGCCCTACATTCAAGCCGATGGCGGCGATGTGGAACTGGTCAAGGTCGAGGACACCGTCGTGACGGTGCGCCTGATGGGCCATTGCGTCGGCTGCTCGTCGTCCACGGTGACCCTGAAGTCGGGCATCGAAACGCATCTCAAGAAGCGCGTGCCCGAAGTGACCGAAGTCGTCCAGTCCATGCCCGCCGAGCCGGTGGCGACGCATCCGCCGCCGACGCCGGGGCAAGTGCAGCCGATGCAGAGCCCGTTCGCGCCGCCGCCTGCCGCGCCCGCGACGAATGCCGCCGTCACCGCCAACCTGCGCGCCGACCACCGCAAAGCGGAAGATGTGCTCCAGGAACTCGACGCCCTCGTCGAGGCCTTGCAGGCCCATCCCGTCAATGCCGAACAGCTTCGCACGCTCCGGCGCATCGACCAGTTCCTCAGCGTCGAACTGGCCGCGCACATGCGCCAGGAAGACGAAGTCCTCTTCCCCGCCCTGGTTCCTTTCATTTCCTGGGGCAGCCCGATGTCGATGATGGCCAAAGAGCACCGCCTGCTGCACGAGGAACTCGACCAGTTCAGCAAGCTGGTCAACGTCTTGAAGCCAGGCGAGGACGGCAAGGAGCTGGCGCGGCTGGGCAAGCGCATCGCCCAGCGCCTGCGTGACGACTTCTATCAGGAAGAGAACGTGCTCTTCGTCGAAGCCGACGAATCGCTGGTCGGCCCGCGCGCCGACGCGCTGCGCGAAGCGATGAGCCGCATCGCGCAGGCCGAAGCCCGCGCACACTGATTCGCAGTTGCTTCCGAATTCAAAAAAGCGGGCAGCCCTTGGGGCTGCCCGCGCTTGTTTCCGGACGGCGACCTCGTGTCAGCTCGGATCGGAGATGCGGCCCATAAACAGGATCGCGCCGGATTTCTCGTCCCGAAGCAACAACAGGTACGGCTGATCGGCGTGGAATTCGGCTGAGATCTCTTCTTCCTTCGCCTCGAATACGGTTGCCGCCGCCGCGCGGGTGCCTACTTCGTCCATTTCCAGCACGGCTTCGTGCAAGGCGCGGTTCAGGAACAGCTTCCCGTCCGCAACGATGCCCGTGAAATCGGCCTGGCCGAGCTTGAACGCGTCGGGCATGCCCATCACGCTCAGCGGCGGGGCCAAGTCGGCGCGAGCGCGCAGTTTGAGCCGCGGGAGCAGCACGTTGACCTTCTGCTTCCGCAGACCCTTTCGCCAGGTCTCGAAATCGGCCAGATTCAACCCGGCCTCGACGGCGCCGAGTCCGTGGCGAGCCACGGGCAGGATGAAATAAGCCGCCACCGTTTCGCCCTTGTAGGGCAACCGCAGGACCTTGACCTTCGCGTTCTCGCAGAAGCCCAAGGATTCATGCTTCCACATCATGGGGACCGTGACTCGGTCACCGGCCTTCCGCTCGAACTCCCGGTCTTCGGTGTGCTTCTCCTTGAAGGGGTCCGCCCAGTCGCCTTTGAAGTAGATTGCGTTGACCAGCAACAGGCGGGTCCCCGAATCCACTTCGCTCGGCCGGAGCATCTCGGGGATCATCCGCTCGGTTCGATCGGCGATCCAGGCGTTGACGGCGGCGCGCGCTTCTTCCGGACGCTGAATAAAATCCAGCCAATCGGTCGGCGCGCCGAAGTACTGCCGCGTCAAAGCCACGTAACTCGGCTCGAGCGGCAACCCCTGCTGCGCCCAGATGCGGTTGGCGACGCGAAGCACATACGGCTTGGCTTCCCCGTCGATGGTGTTCTGCTCGGACAGCAGCGCGGCGTAGGCCCCCGCAAGCCGCTCCCCGCCGAAGGGCGCATGCAGCACCTTTCCGATCTGCTCGGCCGTCGCCCCGCGCGCGCCGGGATGCAACATGCCCAGCGCGGTGCTGACGCTGTACGGGCTGAAGAAAAGATTGCCCTCTTGTTGGCGGAACTGCCCGAAGAGGTCCATCGCGAACGCGTTGCCGGCCCGCGCGAGCGCGCCCTTGTCCGCGGCGGTCAGCTTCTCCACCGGCGGCAGGGCCGGCTCTTCGCCGCGCGTTTCGGCCACCGGTCCGGGGTTCGCCGTCCGCACGTTCGGGTCCGCACCTTCGCTTCGATTCGAAACGATCAGCGCGCCCAGGGCCATCAGCAGCGCGATCGCAGTCAGGCTTACTTTCTGCATGGTCGTCCAACCTCCCGTTTCGGGCGGCGGGGCCGAAAGCGGCTTGCGCGCGCTCTCCAGCAGTTCCCGCCAGCCCTGTTGTTGGGAGGCACTCGGCGAAGCGGCCGCCTCGGCGGCTTCGGCGGACGATCCGCCGAAGAGCCCACCGAGTTGCTCGAACGTCAGGAAGAGACCCAGGACCGCCAGCCGCCGGCGCAGCGTTTCCAGCCCGCGGTGCGCGCGAGCCTTGGCCGTGCCGATGGGGACGTCGAGTTGCGCGGCCACCTGCGCGTACTCGAGCCCGCCGAAATAGTGAAGCATCAGCGGCTGGCGCTGTTCGTCGGGCAGGCGGGCCAATTCGGCCAGCGCGGCATCGCGTTGAGCCTCATCGGCCGGTTCGCGTCCGCCGCGTTCCGCGCCTGCCCGCTCGTCGCGAGCTTGGGCGCGTTTCCGCGAACGCAGCATCTGCAGCGCGGCGTTGCACGCCAGCTTCAGCAGCCAGCCGCGGGCGGCCGTGTCGGCCTCCGCCTCCGGCGGTTTGAATTGGCCGGCGTGATCGCGCACGAGCAGCAGCGCCTCCTGGGTCGCATCCTCGGCCAACCCCTCGTCGCGCAGGATCTGCCGCGCGACGGCGAAAATCTCGCCGCCGTGACGCTCGACCAGCACCGTCCACGCCTCGGGGTCGCGCCGCTGCGCGAGCCGCCGGAGCGCTTCGGCCGTACCGAGCGCGAATGGGGTTTCCACCGGGTGCCTCATCTCGTACCTGATCCAGGAATGCCGCCGAACCGGAAGGAGTTGCGAAAATCCGGATATTTTTCGACCGGCTCGCTATTTTACGACTTCCAGAATCACCTTGAGGTTGCGCGCGCGCCAGATGAAGCAGAAGTGCTTTTCCCATAGGTTCGGCCAAAGCGCATAGTGCATCTTGCCCATCAAATCCCAAAGCCCGCTGCCGAAGGTCAGATCCACCTGCCGGGTTTTCATGCAGCGGTCGGTGTAATGATGCTTTTTCGACGTATCGAAAAACTCGAAGCTGCGCCGCGCGAAGTGGCGCGTATGCGTCGGATCTTCCCACGAATTGAGGCTCGAGAAATGGGGCGTCAGCAGTTCGACGCTCGCGCCGTGCCGCGAAACGCGGTGAATCTCGTTCATCACGCCGACCAGATCGTTCAGGTGCTCCAGCACGTGGCTGCAGACGATCCGGTCGAAGCGGTTCTCTTCGAGCGGCCAGGGCAGTTTGTTCAGGTCGTGGACGATATCCACCTGCGGCCCGGGCAGAATATCGATGCCCACCGCGCCGGGCGTCTTGGAATTTCCGCAGCCGATGTCGAGCGTGGCGCCAGCCGGAGACGTGGACATGGGCGAGAGTGTGCGGAGCGTTCGCGAACTTGTCAAGGCGGGTCGAGCGCACGAATCTTCGACTGTCCTTGACGCATTCGCGCGAGTGCCCTACACTTCCTGCTTCCCTTCGGCGCACGAAGGCTCAAGGGAAGCCCTGGGATCCTGGGATTCCGGCGGCTCCGGTTGGGCATTACCTTTTTGGGGGTGAGCCGACAAATGGCCACCATTGCTGCGAATACGTACAACTTCAAACTCAGCTTCTCGACGACACTCTGTCCGGAGTGGACGGCGGCGGCGATCATCGACGGCATGCAGTCGTACGGCTTCGAAGGCGTGGAGTTCTGCCTCGGCAAGAGCCACCTGCACGGCGTGGAGCTGGACAGCCCGGCCGATCTGCTCGCCGACGTACGCAAGCAGTTCGACGAAGCCGGCACCGCGATCTCCTGCTTGGCCACGCATAACGTGATCTCGCATCCGGAGCACGATACCCGAGTCAAGATCGTCGAAGGCCTCAAGCAGTGCCTGCGCGTGGCCGACCAATTGGGCGCGCCGTTCGTGCGTGTCTTCGGCGGCGAAGTCCCGGCCGGCTTCGAAGTCACCGGCGTGGTCGACTACATTGCCGAAAGCTTGGCCGAAGTCGCCGAGTTCGCCGAAAGCCAGAAGGTCCGCAGCATGATTCTCATCGAGACTCAGGGGCTGCTCAGCCATTCCAAGTTCATTACCGAAGTCCTCGATCAGGTCTACAGCCCCAAGATCGGCGTGCTCTGGAATACGCTCAACCCCGTGCGCATGCTCGAGAAGGTCGAACAGACCTACGACCGCATCGGTTCCAACGTGCGGTTCGTGCACCTCGCCGACGGGCAGTTCAACGAAGACCGCACCAAGATTTCGCTGTGCGATCCCGGCGAAGGCATGGTGCCCATGGAGCGCGTGGTGGATCTGCTGCGCGCGGGCCTGTACCGCGGCTACCTCTCCATCGAGTCGATGCACGCGGAGCCCGATCCGGACGAGTTGCTCCCGAAGTACTCCGGTTATTTGAAACAGATCGCGGGACAGCAGGAAGAGTAATCGGCCGGGCCGCGGGAATCAGACCTTCCCGAGTCCTGTTTACAACCTCGCGCCCTTCCCGTAGGGTGATGCCCGGTTCGCCGCGTGGCGAGACGTTTATCCGGGCAACCCTGGAGCGTACCAACTCGAGATGAGCACCCCCGTGGCACGCCCGCTGAGCGTGGCCATCGTCGGCGCCGGCCCCAGCGGTTTTTACGCCGCCGAAGCGCTGCTCGCATCGGGCCGCGAAGTCCGCTGCGATGTCTTCGACCGCCTCCCCACACCCTACGGGCTCGTCCGCGGCGGCGTGGCGCCCGATCACCAGAACATCAAGAAGGTCGTGGCGCTTTACGAGAAGATCGCGCGTAAACCCGGCTTCCGCTTTTTCGGCAACGTCCGCCTGGGCCGCGACCTGCAGACGACCGACCTCTTCGCCGCTTACGACGCCGTCGTCTACGCCGTCGGCAACGAAGACGACCGCCCGCTGGGCATTCCCGGCGAAGAACTGGCCGGGAGCCACTCGGCCACCGAATTCGTCTTCTGGTACAACGGGCATCCCGATTACAAACACCTGCGCTTCGACCTGAACGTCGAGAACGCCGTGGTGGTCGGCATCGGCAACGTGGCGATGGACGTCGCCCGCGTGCTCGCGCAGGATCCCGAAGACCTCGCCAAAACCGATATGCCGCGCTACGCCGTCGATGCGCTGCGTGCGGCCACGAAACTCAAACGCATTTACGTCCTGGGACGCCGAGGTCCCGCGCAGGCGGCTTTCACGCCGAAGGAAATCAAGGAACTGGGCGAACTGGAGCACGCCGACCTGCTCTTCGAGCCCAACGAAGCCGCCCTCGATCCGCTCAGCGCCGCGTGGCTCGAGCAGTCCAAAGATCCCAACGCGCTCAAGAACATGGAGTACGTGCGCGAACACGCTCACGACGCGGCCGAAGGCAAGCCGCGCCAGATCCACCTGCGCTTTCTGGTCTCGCCCACCGAATTCCTGGGCGATCCCGGCGGGCGGCTGGCGCAGGTCCGGATCGAGCGCAACGTGCTACAGGAAGACGGCAAGGGCGGGCTGCGCCCGCGCGGCACCGGCACCTTCGAACTCCTCGACGCCGGCCTGGCCTTCCGCGCCGTGGGCTACCGCGGAATCCCGATTCCGGGCGTGCCCTTCGACGCACGCAGCGGCACCGTGCCCAACCGCGAAGGGCGCGTCCTGGTCGAAGCCGGCAAGCAGGAGGCCGTCCCCGGCGCCTACGTCGTCGGCTGGGCCAAGCGCGGACCCTCGGGGCTGATCGGAACGAACAAGCTCGATTCCGCGGCTACGGTGAGTGCCTTGCTGGACGATTTCCCTGCCGGCGCGGCCGGGCTGCGTGCGGCCACGCAGAAACAGCCTGAGGCCATCGTGACCCTGCTGCGCGAGCGCGGCGTCCGCTACGTGACCTTCGAAGACTGGTTGCGCCTGGATGCCGAAGAACTCCGCCGCGGAGCGGCGGTGGGCAAACTGCGCGAGAAGTTCACCGATATCGCCGAGATGGTGGCGTTTCTGGACGGTCGCGGCTAACCAGCACGCAAGCCGGGGAAGGGCTTCAAGTCCGGTCGCGCGCTCCCGCGCTTCGCGGTCACGGCTACCGAAACCGATCCACCGTTCGCCGGCTGGCGTGCCTTATCTTGGCGGTTAACGGCGCGTTTACTGCCCGCGCACCTGCGGCAGTTCGATCGTCTTGGTGCCTTTCACGATCAGGACGAACGGGCCGCTTTCAGAGATCTGATACGAAGTCTTCTTCTCTTTCTTCCCGTTCACCTGGATCTCCAGGTTGTTCTTCGCCACCGAGACGACGATGGCGTCCTTCGGATAGCCGTCGGGCATCGGGCTGGTGTGCGCCTTGTACGGCTCCCAGTTGCTGCCGCCGCCCATCGTCCACATCTCCGAAGGCGCGTAGATATCGACCTTGTTGCCTTTTACGAGCGCGCCGAAGCCGGATGCCGAACCACCGAAAGAGCTGCTGTAGCCGGGGAAGCGTCGCATCTCGGCGACCTCGGCTTCGGACTGCTTGTTGTTGCGGCAGAAGAGCGACACCTGACCGTCCGCGCTGCGGTGCACAATCACCGAAGCGAAGCCGTTGGTCTTGTTCGCTTCCAGGCGCCCGTCGGTGACTTCGTAGACGTTCGTATTCACTTTCTTCCACGAGCCGGAGATCGTGTCCCAGCCGCTTTGCTTCAGCGCGCGCTCGATTTCGGGCGTAAGCTGCGTGGCCGTCACCGGTTCTTCCGGTCGCGAGCGGCGGAAGGGATCGACCGGCGGCGTCGGAGCGGCCACGGCCGGACCCGACTTGGCGAAGACCGGCATCTTCTCCGGCGCAACGTAATGGGCCAGATTCAGCGTCTGCGCGCGCGTGTAGGTCGCATCCGCCGTCAGGCTGTCGGGCGATCGCTCGGCGATTTTGGCCAGCTCGAAGGTGTACTTCTCCATCTCGCGCTGCATCAACGAAGCGAACGGATTGAGACGGCGCATCCCGATGCTCGCATCGCGCGCCTTGTTCTGCAGATGCTTCTGCTCGACGGCCGCCTTGCTCAACTCGCGCGCCGCGCGCTCGTAAAACATCCCCGCCGCGACCTCCTGGCCGTCTTCTTCCAGCAGCCGGGCCATCAGGTACAGCGCCTGCGGGCAGTTTTTATCGTTGGCCAGCGCGCGGTAGCACATGGTCCGCGCCTCTTCGCGCTTGCCGCCTTCGTGCATTTTTTCGGCCGAAGTCGCCAGCGCCATGGCCATGTCCGCATCCGCCGCGGCCAGACTCGCGCAGGCCAGGACGGCGGCCAGGAACAGCGTTCGTACGGAAAGAGCCTTCATCGTTCGCATCCTCGTTCGGGACCGGGTGAATGGGGCCGGATTCGATCAATACCGGGTCAGGATCGTCATCTTCATGCAGCCGTAGCGCAGCATCGAAGCTTCCTGGTTCAACGCTTCCAATTCCGCGTTGGCCAGCTTGGTCTCTTCCAGCTTCAGGAACAGCGCCTCGCAGCGCGTGAAGTTCTCCAGCGCCTGGGCCAGGTTCTCCTGGTTGCCCGGCGTGCCCGGCGCGGCCTTGCTGTAAGCGGCCTTCCCGGCGTCGTAGGCTTCCTTGAACTTGGCGATCAACTGCGCCTTATCGAGCGCCTTCGCTTCCGTCTCGGCGCTGGCCACCAGCTTCTCGACCGAAACTTCCTCCATGCGCTTGCCGGTCGACGGCGGCGCAGGCGCGGGCGGCGTATCCAGCTTGGCCGCAACGGCTTTCACCGCCGCCTTCACTTCCTTATCGCGCTTCTCGGCGGCCAGCACTTCCTTCTTCAGCGCCAGGATGTCTTCCTTCTTCGGCGGACGCAGATCGTTGGCGAGCAACTGGACGGCTTCGCGCCCGGCCAGCGTCTGCCCGTGCCGGCCGCTCAGTTCCTGAGCCATCTTGCGCGCATCGGCTTTCTTGTTCGAACCGATCAGGTACCAGACTTCCGCCAGCATCGCCTCGGCCAGCTTCGCTTCGATCAGATCGCCGCGCTTGCGCAACTCGGCTTGCGCTTCGGCCTGCCCGTTCTCGGCTTCCTTTTGGCCGGGCTGCAGGTTGAGGACGATGGCGTACGCTTCCATAGCCGTCTCAAGGTGCCCCGCCGCGAGCGCCTGCTTGGCCACCGGGAGTAGCTTGCGCACCAAGTCCTGGTCCACGTTGTCGAGCCGCACCAGTCCGGGCGAAATCTTTTCTGCCGCCACCTGGGCATCGCGCACCAGCCGCGGGTTGTAGCCCTCCGCCAACTCGCCCGCTTTGCGGTAGCACTTGAACGCCTCGGCCGGCTTGTTCATGCCTTCGTGGCACTGCGCCGCCTTGAACTGCGCCTCCGCGCACTGCGGATCGGCCTGCAGCGCCCGGTCGCACACCTCCAGCGCCTTGGCGTGCTTGCCCTGCTGCATCAGCGCGTCCGCGCCGTCCAGCAACGCCAGCGCCGTCGAACGATCGGCCCCCTGCGCCGATGCGCCGCACAGCACCCAAACGCCCAGCAGCGCCCCCAGCATCGT
The DNA here is from genome assembly GCA_015075375.1 of Planctomycetota bacterium. GTDB lineage: Bacteria > Planctomycetota > SZUA-567 > H5-PLA8 > H5-PLA8 > H5-PLA8. The sequence goes on from JABTUM010000001.1 coordinate 401,777, forward strand.
CAGCTTGCACGTCATCGTCTTTCGTTCCTCCACCGCATCAAAGACCCCACCGGTGCATCGCGCTTTCCTGCTTTGACGCTCAGGTGGTACCCAGCGTGTTTAGAAAATGTCACGAATTCCTTCGCACAATTGCTCCTACACCACGAGTTTAAACAAGGTGCATGCAAAGAAACGGCGCCAGGTGCACGGAACGGAAATCTAGGGGTCTAATTCAGAATAGGGCGCCCGTAATGTTCTCGGACAACCTGGTGCAAACCTAAAACAACAAAAAACCCCGCGGCGGATGTTTATCCGCCGCGGGGCTCGGAGTCCAATGAGAAGTAGGTAAATTTATTGCACGCTTTTCATGTTCTCACGGGCTTTGGCGGCCCAGGCGGAGCCGGTGTAGTTTCGAATGACGGTGCTGTAGAGCCCGGCGGCGCGACGCTTGTCCTTAGTCCGTCCGGGGAACTTGGAGAGGCGCTGGAAACACATGCCGGCATTGAAGAGCGCTTCCGGCTCGGTCCGTTCGTCGCCGCCGTAAACCACCGGAATGCGCAGAAATTCCAGCACCGCGTCCAGGTACTTCTCTTGGGCGGGTTCGCCCGTGGCGGCGTTGGCTTCGCCCAGCAGCGCGTTGCCGATGATCAGGTGCGCCGTCGCGGCGACGACCGGCATGCTGCCGCCTTCGAGCGCCTGCTCGGCCATCTGGCGGGCCTTGGCGTAATCGTTCTTCTCGATCGCACAGCGCGCGACGCCCAGACGAGCCAGCGAACGCGTCTCGGTGTCGGTGGCCGTGCGCGCGGCTTCTTCGTACTTCGGCACCGCCAGATCGGCCTTGCCTTGCGCGCGGAGCAGGTCGCCTTCGAAGCAGGTGGCCTTCGCGGCCATTTCGGCGCCCAGCGCCTTGAGCTTGCTCAGGAGCGCCGGCACGTCCTTGAACTTGCCCGACTGAATCGCGGCGTCCACGAGGCGTTCCGTCGCGCGCGGCACGTAGCGGCTGCGCGGGAACTTCTCCATGTACTTGGTCAGGATCTCCGCCGCTTCCTTATGCTTGCCCGAGCGATACAGGCTGTCGCCGGCCAGGAAGAAGACATAGGGCTGTACCACCGGGCGCAGCTGCTTCTGCATCTCGTCCTGCGTCAGCACCTCGAAAGCGCCCGCGGCATCGGCAAAATTGCCGCCGTTGTAGGCGCGCATGCCTTCCATGTACTCCATATTCGGCACGTCGAACTTGATCGAGAGAATCTCACCCAAGGGCGGATTCATGCGCCCGCCGCCGACGCGGACTTCCACGCCGTCCACCTCGTCCTTGGTCACGACGCCTTTAATGGGTTCGCCCTTGGCCATCTCCACCGAGTCGTCCGACGCCCGCACGGCGCTCAGCGCCACCAGCGCGCAGAAAATCACCCCAGGCAGGAACTTTGCGCAACCACGCATCGTTAAACATCCTCCCGTACACGTCCCGGCCGACCCGGAACTTCGGATTCGATTCAAAGCAACAAGTCGAGCAGAGCGCTAACCTTAGCCGTAGTCCATCGATCCGGCAAGGCACGATGATCTCGCCCCAACGCTCCACGCCGCACCCTGGAAGGCGCGCTTCCAACTCGTTATCGAACGAGGTGCAGGACTCTTGCACGGTTCTAGCGGCGATTCGCGCATAAACTTCATAAAGCGCTTAAAACAAACGAGTTACTATTCACCGGCGGAATCAGATTCCAGTTCGGCGGAGGACCGGCCGGCAATCAATAAGGTGCATTCGCCGCGCAGCGGAACGGCGTCTTTGCCGGCCACGCGCGCCTCCAGTTCCCGCAGCGTCCCGCGCAGGAAGGTCTCGTGGATCTTGGTCAGTTCCCGAGCCAGACAGGCCGGGCGATCGGCGCCAAAGACCTCAACCAGTTCGGCCCAGACCTTGGGGACGCGCTGCGGCGATTCGTAGAAGATCAAAGTTTCAGGGCGGTCCTTAAGCTGCGCCAGGAGTCGCCCGCGCGCGCCGGGCTTCTTGGGCAGAAAGCCGTGAAACGAGAACGCATGCACCGGCAAGCCGCTGGCGATCAGCGCCGTTACCGCCGCGCACGGTCCGGGCAACGGCACGACCGGGATGCCGGCTTCGAGCGCCGCGCGCACGACCTTAAATCCCGGATCGCTGATCAGCGGCGTACCGCTCTCGCTGAAAAGCGCGACGTCGCGCCCGGATTTCAAGTGCTCCACCAACCGCGCGGCCATGCCGGCTTCGTTGTGGTCGCCGTAGCTGAGCAGTTCGCGCCCGGCCAGCGGGATGTTCATGGCGCTGAAAAGCCGCCGCGCGGTCCGCGTGTCTTCGGCGGCCAGGACCGGCGCGGCGCGCAGGATCTCCAGCGCCCGGGGGGTCAGATCGCCGAGGTTTCCCAGCGGCGTGGCAACCAGGTAGAGCGGCATGGCCGGTCAGGTCCCCGTACCCAGGCGGTCGGCAAGCACGTCGTCCAGTTCGGGCGTTGCGCGAATCTTGGCCTGAGTCTTGGCCACGTCGTAGGGTACGCGGTAGAAGCGCAGACAGTCGGGTTCCAGGATCACGTAGCAGGCGCGCGGATCCTTATCCCGCGGCTGCCCCACCGAACCGACGTTGACCATCAACGGCTGGTCGAAACGGTAAACCTGCCCCGGTTCGGGCTTGGAGAACGATTCGCGCGTCCAAACGCCGGGTATGTGGCTGTGCCCGAAAAAGAAGAGCCGCATCTGCGGGTGCGCGCCGAACCCGCGCAGCGCGTCCTCGGCCTTGCGCACGTACTTCCAGCTCCCGGGCTCCGCCGGGTAATCGTGGACGAACATCGTGTCGCCGACATTCCGGACGGGCTTCAAATTCTGCAGGAACTCCCAGTGCTTCTTTTTCTGTTCGTACAGTCCCTTGCGCAGGAACTTCGCGGAGACGTTTTCGGGGTTGAGCTGGTCGTGCGTCCACCACGTCGCGGACTGGGCGACTTTATTGAAGGTCTTGAGCGGCCCGCGCAGCGCCGCCTGGTCGTGGTTGCCCAGCAGGCAAAACTCGAAGTGTTGGATGAAATCGAGCACCTCGGCGGGATTGGGCCCGTAGCCGACGATGTCGCCCAGGAAGAAGATCCGCTTGATCCCGCGCTGAACGATGTCGTGATAGACCGCCTGGAGCGCCTCCAGGTTGGCGTGCACGTCCGAAACAATGGCGATCATCGAGTGCGGCGGGCTCCGGATGCTGCAAGTCCGGACAGTATGTAGCTCCAGACCGTAGGCGTAAATCGTAAAACGCGCGAACGGACGCCGCCCGGCTTCAACCGACCTTCGGGGGCTGATGGACCGGAAGCTTGACTTCCGCGCCGCATTCCTCGCAGTTGATGCACTTCACGCGGAACTCGTTGATCTCGCTGTAGCGTTCGCCGCATTTCGGGCAGGCCACATGGAGGATCCATTTGACCTTGGGCAATTCGAAGCACTGCGCCAGGATTTTCTTGCGCTTCAGGCCCCATAGACCCAGCCCGCCCAGCAGCGATTCGCCGCGCGCGATGTGATCGACGAAGTGTTCCATGGCGCGCAGCTTCAGCGCCTTGTAGCCGCAGCCGGTGCAGACCAGATCCTCGCCCATCTCGGCCTGGCATTCGGGGCAGGTCTGTTCGTCGGGCTCGGGCTCTTGCGCGGATTGCGGTTCGGCCTCCGCGTCCGCGCCGGCCGCGCGTCGGCGCGGGCGTTCGCGCCGGGCTTTTCCGCCGCGTGCGGCCGGTTCCGGCGCTTCGTCTTCTTCCGATTCTTCGGGCTCGGCCGCTTCGGCGGGCGGCTCAGGCGGCGGCGCGGAAGGCACCGCGGGCGCGCGTGAACCCGACGGCGCCGCCGCGGGCAGCGCGTCCAGTTCGTCGGGCTCGCTCTCGTCCGTCGGACCCCGGTAGACGATCCGGAACGAGCCGACCACGATCTCGTCGCCGTCGCGCAAACGGCGCTTGGTCAGCTTGTGCCCGCGGATGCGGATCTTGTTGGTGCTGCCCAGATCCAGCGCGTTGAAGTAGTCGCCCGCGGCCTCGATCACGAAATGCTTGCGCGAAGCCTTCTTGTCCGCGATGCAGACGGTGTTGGCTTCGTCGCGGCCGAAGGTCACGGCCACCCGGTCGAGCGCAAAAACGGTCTCGTTCCCTTCGCCGTCGATGACGGTGACGTAGGCCTCCTGCGAGGGCGCACCGCCGCCTTCGGACTCGCGTGCATCCTCGTCGTCTTCGTCTTCGGCCGTCTCGACTTCCGTGACGGACGTAGGCGCGGCGGCCTGAATGACGGGCTTGGCCGCAGGCTTGGCATCTTCGAACGGCTCGGCCAGATCGTCGTTGTCGTCGTCGTCGAGATTCTTGCCTTCGAGCATGGCGGCCAGTTCGTCGAGATCCTTCACGTGCTGCTGCTGGCCGGCAAACTGCTCGATCGGCACGGGCTTGGGCAAGGCATCGGGAGCGGCCGGAAGCGGAATCGGTTGCGGAGCCGCGGGCTGGGCCGCGGCGGGAGCAGGCTTGGCGGGCGCCGCTGCGGGCTGGGCGGGTGCGGAGGCCGGCTTCGAGGGCGCGGCCGGTGGCGCTTGGGCCGCCGGCTTGGCGGGCGCGGGGGCCGGACGCTTGGCCGGTGGCGCGGCTAACATCTCGTCGAGTTCCTCGATCTCCTCGGGCTCATCCAGTTCGGAAGGCTCTTCGAGCGGCTCGAGGGTCGGCAGGTCGTCGTCGCTGTCGTCTTCGGGCGGCGGCGTTGCGCGCCCCGGCTTGGCGGCCATAAAACGGGCTCCTGGCTCCCGCGCTTGCGAGGGACCGGCAGGTCCGTCACCCGCGGACCGGCCCATTTTCGCTCTGTAAATCCATACCCCTGCAGAGGCGATTATTCTACCAGAAGCGCCCCGCGCGCGAGTTCCTAAATGGACCTGCGTTCGTCCGTTTGACGCGCCTTCCGTACTGCGAGTACAATCTTCGGCGCCGCGCGCTCCTTTCGACCGCCCGGTACCTCATGGGCACGCTCATTCGGCTCCAGAAAATCCTCGCTCAAGCCGGCTTCGGCTCCCGCCGGTCGTGCGAGCAGTTCGTCCTCGACGGACGCGTCAGCGTCGACGGCGTCGCCGTGGCCGAATTGGGCGCCAAAGCCGATCCCGAAACCCAGACGGTCACGCTCGACGGACAGAAGGTGGCCGGACCCGGCCCCGAAGCCAAATCGTTGCGCCAGCAGCACGAAAAGGTGTACTGGATCCTCAACAAGCCCGCGGGCGTCCTGTGCACCAACCAAGATCCCAGCGGCCGTCCGCTGGCCGTTCAGATGGTCCCCGAGAAGCGCCGGATCTTCTGCGTCGGACGGCTGGACAAGGACAGCGAAGGCCTGATCGTCCTCACCAACGACGGCGATCTGGCGCATAAGCTCACGCACCCGCGCTTCGGCGTGCCTAAGACCTACGTGGCGCGCGTCGACGGGAAAGTAACCGGCGCCCATCTGGCCAAGCTGCAGCACGGCGTGCATCTGGCCGAAGGGCGCACCCAGCCGGCGTATGTGCGCATCCGCAAGCGCAACCCGTCCGTCAGCGTGCTGATGATCACCATTCGCGAAGGCCTGAACCGGGAAGTCCGGCGCATGCTGGCCGCAATTGGACTGCGTTGCCGGCGCCTCAAGCGCGTAAAGATCGGGCCGCTCGCGCTGGGTCAGATGCCCGTTGGCGGATCGCGTCCCCTTACGCCGCCTGAAGTCGCGGTGCTGCAGCGCGCCATCGACCATGCGTTGCGCCAAGGCGAAGCCGGCGTGACCGGAACCGGAGCGCCCGGCCCGCACGGAGCCGAAGGGCGCGCCGACCGGTCCGCCAAACCCTTCCGCAACCGCGAGCTCCGGCCCCGCGGTCCGGATGCCGGCGGCGAGGCTCGGGATGCTGGCCCGCGCGATAGTTCGCCGCGCCCATGGGAAAAGCGCGGCGGCGACTCGGGCGGGAAGTCCGGCAAGCCGTGGGAACGCAAATCGCGCGACGAAGCGGGTGCTCGATCCGGCAAGCCGTGGGAACGCAAATCGCGTGACGAAGCGGGTGCGCGGTCGGGAAAACCGTGGGAACGCAAATCGCGCGACGAAGCGGGCGCGCGTTCCGGAAAGCCGTGGGAGCGCAAATCGCGCGACGAAGCGGGCGCGCGATCCGGCAAGCCGTGGGAACGCAAATCGCGCGACGAAATGGGCGCTCGATCGGGAAAGCCGTGGGAACGCAAATCGCGTGACGAAGTTGGCGCGCGATCCGGCAAGCCGTGGGAACGCAAGGGGCCCAAAGACCGCCCACGCGGTGGCGAAAGCGCTTCGAACGACCGAAGCGGCGAGCGCCCGCGCAAGTGGCATGACGGAACCGGAGCCAAGCGGCCGGAAGGCGGCGCCAAACGGGAGTCGCGCTTCGGAAAGCCGCCGCGGCCCGAGAAGAACCCACGCCGCAGCATTAAATTTGCGCCGCCGCAGGTCGAGCTCGACGGCAGTTCGGGCGAAACTCCAAACCCGGCCTTTAAGCGCGGCAAGCAGCGCGGGCAACGCAGCCGGCACGACGAGCGCCAAGGCTTCCAGCAGCGCAACAAGCACAAGAAGCGCCCCGACGAGCAGCCCTGATCGCCTCCCTCGACGGCCGGCCGGGCCTCTATTTTGTGACCGGTACACCCTTGAGGTGGTGCCCAAGAGCAGCGAGAATAAAGCGATGCGTGCTCGAACCTCAATCTCCGCCCAAGGATGGCCCCAGCGCCTGCTGGCGTGCGCCTTGAGCGCGTGCTTGGCGGCGGGGATCTGCCCGCTTCCGGCATGGGCGGACGTTCAGGTCAACTACCGCAAAGACAAGGTGATCCTCGAAGACGGTTCCGAGGTGCCGTGCATTGTGGTGATGCAAACGCCCCGCGGCGTACTGATTATCGTAGCCAATCCCAAGGATCCGGACGGCAAGCCGATTCAAAAGATCATTCCGGCCGAGAAGGTCAAAGAGGTCCAGCGCGGCCCGGACGAAGGCAAGGTGAAGGGATTCCAGACCAGCTCGGAACAAGCCCAGAAAGTCGTACAGGGCAGCGGGTTCCGAGAACAGGAACGCAAACCGGTGCCCGAAGCGCCGGTGATCCCGCAGGGGAAGATCGGCAAATTGGATACCTCGGACCTCACGATGCTCCCCGGCGAGACGACGACCCCACAGCCTAAATTGGTAAGCAACACGAAGTTAGATTCTAAGGAGGTCGCCGACGCGTACCTCGCGCGCTTCCCCCAGTTGGGCGAGATTGCGGGGCTTTTTATGGGTAACCGCTCCCAGGTGCAGACGGAATTCAAGCGCGCCATGGAAGGCGATGCACAAGCGCGCCGCGAACTGGAAAGCTACCTGAACCTCTTTTTGCCCACGGACACGCCGGTGGCGGCGCCGGTTCAGGCTCGCCCCCAACCCACGTCCCAGACAGGACCTAAGAAGGTTCCGGTACAGGCGCCGCCCAAGCCCTGATTTTTCGACTGCGCAAAGTGAAAACTTTTGCCAGTACCCGCCATCGCTCCCGTTAATCACTAGAGGTGCAGCATTGCACCTTGACCCCCTTTGGATTTGTGGGTATCACACATTAAGTCGATCAAGCCAGCGGGCTTGGAACAAAGCAGCAAGGAGTGCTCAGCATGGCGCAGCGTGGAAGCGGTCGCCAATCGGCTCGAGGCAGCGCGCGGGCATCGGCGCGAGGCGTGGCGCCGGCGACCGGATCGGCGCGGGCATCGGCTCGCGGGTCGGCGCGAGGTTCTCAGCGCGGGCCGGCCGGAACGGAAGATTCGGGCCGCGGCAAGCCGAAGAAGCGCGCCGGCGGCGGCGGGGGCGGGATGGAGCTGGTCATTCTGCTGGCCGTTCTGGGCCTGCTGCTGGTGGTCTGCGGCGTGCTGTACAGCATGAAGTCCTCCGAGCAGGAGAACTACCAGCGCGAAGTGCGCGCCGAGAAGGCCGCCAAGGAAAAGAACGACGAGCTGGCGTATTCGGCGTTCCAGAAAGCGCTGAGCGCGGGCGCGGGCTTCGTTAAAGGCGAGAGCGAAAAGGCCACCAACGAGGAACTCTTCGCGTCCTTCCGCAGCGATCCGACGATCTACAACGTGATCTTCAACCGCCAGTACAAGGATAAGCGCAACAAGGACCAGTACGATCAGCGCTCGATGTATCCCGAACGGCTGCGCGTCGAACAGTACAGCGGCGGGAGCGTCAAGGACGGCGTATCGATCACGCGCGGCATGGCGGAGAACAAGACGCTGCCGATCATGATCGCGAAGAAGATGATCAACGGCCCCGAAGGCGATAAGGCGAACCTCGGCGGCGAGATTCTGGTGATGGTCCGGGCGGTCAAAGCGGAGTAAGCATGCTGCGTCCTTCCGCCGTGGCCCGATGGTATGGCGCCGCGGCCCTGCTGCTGGCTCTGGGCCTCGCACCGGCGGCCCACGCGGACATCGTAGTTCTCAAAAACGGCAAACAGCTTGAGGGCCGCGTCGTCGAAAAGGACGACTCGGTGGTCGTGCATCTGGGCTACGGCTCGATCGTGGTCAAGCGCGACCAGATCGAGAGGATCGTCAAAAAAGAGACGCCCCTCGATACGTACCACGAGCGCGCGAGCGAGTTGGCCAAGGCGCACTGCGGCGAAGCCCCCGACCGGCCGGCGGCGGCGCGCGCGTGGTTCGAACTGGCCGGCTGGTGCGGGCAGCAGAATCTCCCGCGGCAGCGCGAAGAAGCGTTGGCACGGGTGTTGAGCTTTGATTCCGGCCACGAGGCCGCGCGCCAGGCGCTGGGCTACTTAAAGGTGGGCGACCGCTGGGTGACCGGGGACGAACGGCACGAAGCGCTGGGATTGGTCAAGCACCAGGGCCAGTGGGTCACACCCGAAGCGCGAGACGAGGCAGTGCGCAAAGCCGAGAGCGCGCGCCAGGACGACCTGGACCGCAAGCTCCAGGAGGCCGATCTGCGGCTCAAGCAGGCGCAGACCGAAAAAGCGGAGACCGAACGCGCGCTGCTGGAATCGCAGAGCCGGCAGCAGGATTTCGAACGCCGCCGCCTCGACGAAGAATGGGCGGCGCTGGAACGGGAACGCTGGCGGCATGCGTACGGGCGTTACGGTTACCCGCCCTATTACTACAACGCGCCGATCATCGTGGTGCCCGGGAAGCCCAAGCCGCCGGCCACGCCGCCCGCGCCCGAAACGCCGGAGAAACCCGCCAAGCCTCCGTTTCCGCCGGTCGGGAAGCGTACGGCCGAGGAAGCGACGCAGGCCCCCAAAACCATCGAGATGAAGTTCGATAACCCCTACTGATGCCGGCGTGACGCATGGCCCGTTCATTTTGGTTCTTGGCGCTTGGCGTCCGCTGCACTACGCTCGAACCCTTCCCACAACTTGAATCCTAAGGCAGCCAAGGAGCGGTACATGGCCAAGCAAACCTCCAAGCGTGCAGCCAAGAGTTCCCGGATTTCGCGCGTACTCTGCGCCATGGACCTGACGGCTACGTCGCACCTGGTGCTCGCCGAAGCCGCGGAACTGGCTCAGGCCTACGATGCGCACCTGGATGTCGTGCACGTCGTCGAGCAGTGGGATAAGCGCTACGACTTTCTGGTCGAGGATCTGACCAAATCGCTGGCCAAGGAAGCCAAGGAAAAAGTCGCGGCCGAACTGGCCCACCTGCGCAAGCACCATCCGGTTTCGGTGGACGTGATCGTCAAGCAAGGCTCGGCGGTGGACGAAGTCGCGAAGGTGATGCAGGAGCGCAAGCCGGAACTGCTGGTGATCGGCGCGTACGGCGGCGAACCGGACAACAAGCAGCCGCTGGGGACGGTGGCCGAACGGCTGCTGGCGCTCTCGCCCTGCTCGGTGCTGGTGTACCGCCCCTGCCCTTCCCAGGATATCGCTAAGATTCTCTGCGCGACCGACGGTTCGCCGACGGCGCGCATGGCGCTGGATTGGGCCATCGATCTGGCCGTGCGCGAGGGCTTGACCGGATTGGATCTGGTGAACGCCTATGAAGTGCCGACGGGATACATCGAAGCGGGGATGACCTACGAGACGGCGCGCGAAAAGATGAAAAAGCTGCACGAGGAAGACGTCGCGAAGGTGCTAAGCAAGGTCAAGAACGCGCAGGTAAAGATTCATACGATCGTCGACAACGGCCCGTCGGCCGACGTGATCTGCCAGAACGCCGAAGCCCGGCGTGCGGACCTGATCGTGATCGGAAGCCGCGGGCGCTCGGTCTTCGCACGCTTTCTGCTGGGCAGCGTGACGACGAAGGTCGTACGCCACGCCCGCACGCCGGTGCTGGTGGTCAAGGACGAGGCGCATAAAGTCGGCTTCATCGAAGCGCTGCTGGCGTTGTAGGGATTTTAGATTTTCAATTTTGGATTTTGGATTGGTGGCCGCAGGGGCCGGTGCGGCCGCGAGCGGTGTGGGTCGAGCCGGTGCCTTCCGGTAGCCCTGCGGCTCACTTCCGCTTGCCGTAAGCCAATCCCCGCGCCTACCAGCCGCATTTCCTATTACTTTCGACTCTTCACTTTTTGTCTATAGCTCATCCCGCTTACCCTTATGCAACCGCAGCCAGCCTTCGCCGAATCCAAAATCCCGCATCCGTAATCACTTCCACATCCTGCCCAGCACGTAATCGAAGAGCCGCGGACTGATCCATTGCAGCAGCACTCCGGCTTTGCCCGGCAGCGTGAGGTAAGCGTTCCGGCGCGGGCGGCGCACGGCGCGGAAGATGACCTCGGCGACTTCCGCGGAACTCATGCCGGCCTTGGCCGTCACGAAGCCGGCGGGGCGCTGCCCTTCGGCCACCGCAAAGAAATCGGTCTGCGTGACGCCGGGGTTGATGGCCGAAACCGAAATGCAGTCGTCGCGCAGTTCGACGCGCAGGGTTTCGGCAAGCCCTTCCAGCGCGAACTTGCTGGCACAGTAGGCCCCGGCGCCGGGAAACGCGCGCACGCCGACGATGGAGCTGACCATCACCACCGCCGCGCCGTTACGCGTCCGGGCTTCGGCCGCGGCGCTTTTCAGCAGAGGCAGCGCCGCTTTCGTACAGCGCAACACGCCGAAAAAGTTCGTTTCCATGCAGGCGCGGAAGGCATCGATCGGAAGGCTTTCGACGGTTCCGTAGTGCCCGAAACCGGCGTTGTTGACGAGCGCGTCGAGCCGTCCGAAGCGTTCGCCGATGCGCCGGAAGGCCTCGGCCACCGAAGCGTCCGAATCCACGTCGCAGGCGAGCGGGAGGACTTCGACGAGCGGGTGCGCGGCGCCGACTTCGGCGGCCAGGGCTTCCAGGCGGTCGAGGCGCCGCGCTCCGGCGGCGACGCGCCAGCCGGCGGCGGCAAAACGGCGCACGCACGCCGCGCCGATCCCGGCGCTCGCGCCCGTGACGAAGACGGTCTTCTTGAGCAGTTCGGCCATGGCGCGGCGAGGTTACCGGAGGGGACGGCGGGAGCTACGGAGAAAATTCGGAAGGCCGGGTCTTGACCACGCTGCGCCCGATCAGGCGGCTGTCGCGATAGACCAGGCGCAGGGCTTCGCCTTCGACCGCGCCTTGAATGAGGTAGTAGTGAACTTCGTCGGTTCCATCGCGCTGAATGGCATCCGGCGGGCGCTTCATCGCGGCCTCGGCGATTTCCGGCGCGGAGTAATCGGGGATCAGCATCACCCGCCGCCGTTCGGCCGCGACGACATCGGAGCGCTCCACGCCTTCCTTGGTATCGCGCGGCACGGAGCGACAGCCGGAGTTGAAGCAAAGCACCGCTAAAACGATTAAACCCATGGCCGCGCGCATAATGAAATCTGCCTCCAGGTACTACCCTTCTCAACGCCGGAAACCGCAAGCATGCTACCAGATTACCCCCAACCTGCGAACGTTTGAAACGAGCCCCTCCACCGCCCGCAGGATTACTTTCCCACCCCCGGCTCCACGCGCGGGTCGCGGTCCAGCTTGATCGCGTACTCGCGGTCGCGCGCGGGAAGCTCCAATTCAAGCCGGCCGCCTTTCACTTCGACCTGAGCGCGGCCGGAGGGCTTCCCTTCCTCGGCATCCCAGTACTCGACGCGATAGGTCCCATCGAGCAACCCTTGCAGCGGAAGCGCCGCGGCGGCCTCCAACATGCGCGCTTTGCGCGCTTCGGGGTTCGTAACCGCATCGGGACGGTAAACGTAGAAGCGGCCGCCTTGCGCATCCAGGATGCCGCGGACTTCCAGCCCCGGCGCGGCGGCGATGCGTGCCTGCAGCGGCTCGCCGTAGCGCGCGCGGCGTTCGTCGCCTTTCAAAAAGCGCGCGACGGCCGCAAAGCGCGGGTAGAGCCCGTGCGCTTCGATCTGCGTGTCCCACCACCACGGCAGCGCGCATCCGGCGGCGGGCGCGCAGGCGGTAAGCCAGAGCGCCGCCTGCAGGCGCCGGCCTTCGCGGTCCTGCGCGTCGTCGGCCGCCTGCCAGCCGCCGCCGTATTCGGCCAGCAGGAAGGGTTTGAAACGCCAGCGCTGGGGGCCGAGTTGGCTGTCGAGCGCCGCCGCGGCGTCGAAGCCGTAGGCATGCCCGCTGACGAAATCGGTGCGCGGATCGTCCCACAGGCGCGGCGCGAAATCGGCGCGCGTAGTGCTGACGGTGACCAGGTGTCCGTGCGGATCGTTCGCCTTCAAATGCCCGGCCATCTCGAGCGCCCATGCCGCGACATCCTCGGGCGCGTCGTACTTCGCCAGATCGGCCTCGTTCATCGTCTCCCACGCCAAAAGCGCCGGAGAGTAACTCCAGCGCGCGATGGCGTAATCGAGAAGTTGCTTGAACTGCGCCTTCGCTTGCTCATCGGTGAAAAATGCTTCGCCGCGCGCGCAGGGACCGCCGTTGAGCCGGTTGTAGGGCGACTCGTGCCAGAAATCCCCGTTCGCGCCGTGAAAGGTGAAGCAGAAGACGATGCGCACGCCATGGGCTTCGGCCATGCGGAAAAGTTCGTCGATGCGCCGCGCGACGCCCAGATCGTAAACGCCCGGCTCGGTGGTGCGTTCGAGCTTCAGGCCCCACGGGCAGAGCCAGATCCGGCAGGTGTTGCCGCCGTACGCGGCGATCTTCTCGAGGTAGGGCTTCCAGTCGGTGGTCCAGCAGACGTTCTGGCCGAGCACGAAAAACGGTGCGCCGTCGTCGAGTTCCAGCCTGCGCGGATCGCGCCGGCTGATCCGGACGAATCCGCCGCGCAAGCCCGGCGCGGCGCGTTCGCGTTCTTGCGGCACGACCAGGAATTCCTGCTCGATGCTGCGCGCTTCGCCGGCGCGGTTGCGCACGCTCCATTGGACGCGGTAGCGCCCGCTCTCGCGGGGCGTGAAGCGCGCGCGCCAGACCGGCCATTCGGTCCCTGCTTCGGCCGGCGCGGCGTCCTTGGGGGCGCTGTCCTTCGGAGGCCACGGTCCCCACGGCGGCGGAACGGCGCCGGCCGGATCGGGCGGTTCCGGCGCGGAGGGCAGCAGGCCCGAGAAGAAGCCCGGAAGCTCGAATGCGCGCCCGCCGGGCGGTTCGACACGCAGCGTGACGCTCAGATCGCCGCGGTCGAAGAAATCGCGGTAACTGGCGCGGAAGATAACGGCAGGCTCGACGGGCCGGAACTGTTCGCCCGCGCGCAGGTCGCTCAGCCGCAGGATCTCCGGCCGCCACGCACGCTGCGCGGCTTCGGCCGATCCGGACACGCGCAGGTTATCGAGGGCGAACGCGCCTTCGGCCTGCTCGCCGGTGTACAGCACCACCATCATGCGCGTGACTTTGGCAAGATTCACCGGCGCGCCGGTGAGCTGCCAGTTCGTCTCGGCGTGTTTCCAGTCCGGCGCGGCCAGCGCGAAACGCAGATCGCGGTTGAGCCCCTTCTTCAAATCGATGGGGCGCGACTCCTGATACACGTCGCCGGGATCGGCCTTGAACGCCAGCGCCGCCTGCATCCCGCCGGCCGGGCTGTCGACATCGAGCAGCAGCGCCGCGGCTTTGGATAGATCCCATGCGACTTCGCGGCGCAGCAGGAATTTGCCCTTGGCGCCTTTTCCGCGCAGCGCCACGCGCAAGGCGCACTGGCCCTGCGTCGCGCGATCGGCGGCGTAACTCGCGTCGCCTTCGTCATCGGCGGAATCGAAGGCCCAGACGGTGTGCGCGGGGCCTTCGAATCCGTCGAGCAGTTCGGCGCTAGAGGCCACCGGCACGCCGCTCGCCTCGGGCGGAGCTTGAGCCGGCGCCGCGGCGCGGCGGGATTCGCAGCCGGCCAGGAGCAGCACGGCCAGTAGAGCCAGGAGGAAGCGCATACGTTGCGCATGCTACGCGCGGCGCGGGGGATGCTCAAGCGGCACGTGCGGCGGCGCGGCGCATGGTTTAAGGTAAGCGGAAACCGCTCCTCGAGGATTCCGCATGGCTCGACCGAACCTGGTTTTCGTATTCGCCGATCAGATGCGCTTCAACGCCGCGGGCTTCGCCGGCACGCCCGGCATGCGCACGCCGCATCTCGACCGGCTCGCTTCGCAAAGCGTAAACTGCACGAACGCCGTCGCCGGCGTGCCCGTCTGCACGCCGTGGCGCGCGTGCATGCTCACCGGACAATACCCGCTGACGCACGGACTGTTCATGAACGATGCTCGCCTGCCGACCGACCGCCCGACCTTTGGGACCGTCTTGAAGGAAGCCGGCTACCGCACCGGGTACGTGGGCAAGTGGCACCTCGACGGGCGCAACCGCGGAGGCTGGACGCCGCCCGGTCCGCGCCGCCAAGGCTTCGATTTCTGGGCGGTGGGAAATTGCTCGCACGACTACATGAAATCGCTGTACTACCGCGACGATCCGACGCCGCTGTATTGGGAAGGCTACGACGCGATCGCGCAAACCGACCTGTTCCTCGAGTTTCTGAAGGATGCGGGCTCGGCGCCCTTCGCCGGATTTCTTTCGTGGGGCCCGCCGCACAATCCGTACGGCGCGGTGCCGGACCGCTACAGGTCGCTGTACGACCCGGCGGCGCTGTATATTCCGCCGAACTGCCCGAATCCGAACCGCGAGGATATCCGCGGCTACTACGCGCACGTCTCGGCGCTGGACGAGCAAGTGGGGCGCATCCTGGCGGCGCTGGAAGCGCAGGGCAAGCTTGACGAGACCGTCTTCGTCTTCACCAGCGATCACGGCGACATGCTGGGCAGCCAAGGCGAGCAGCGCAAGCAGCGCCCGTGGGAAGAGAGCATCCACGTGCCCCTGCTGATCCGCACGCCCGGCGGCCAAGGCCGCGCGGAACCGTGTCTGATCAACGCGTGGGACCTGATGCCGACGCTGCTGAGCTTCCTGGGCCTGAGCGTGCCCGGAACCTGCCAAGGGCTAGACCTCAGCGCCGCGTTGCGCGGCGCTTCGTTTGCGCGACCGACGGCGACGCTGGCCGCATGCCTGGTGGCGTTCAGCGAGTTCCGCGGCCCGGAGTGGCGTGCCGCTCGAACCGAGACGCATACCTACGTGCGCTCGCGCCAAGGCCCGTGGCTGCTGTACGACAATGTGCTCGATCCGTTCCAGCAGACCAATCTGGTTAATCGCCCCGAGGCGACCGAGGTGCAGCACCTGCTCGACGCGGAACTGGACGGCCTGCTCGCCCGCTTCGGTGACCGCTTCGAAGATCCCGATGAGCTTTGCGCGCGCTTTGGCTACACGCGCGACCCGAAGGGCGGGCACTTGGGCTATATCCACCAACTGGGTGTGGAAGCCTGATAATAAAGGTAGAGGCATTGAAGAACGGCGTGCATCCTATCGTCGTCCTAGCACCGGCAGGAGCAGGACGTAGTGTAGCCGATGAGCCAAAAGGCTTGCACGATGCGCGGTGCATCGCAGGCAGACGGCGGGGCCAAGTTAAAATCTTTCATGCAACATGAATTCAGTATTTGAGTTGCGTGAAGAACAGAAAATGGCTTGGCAAGGCTAATGCTCTTTGGTAGGGTGCAAAGCATCCTACGAACTAGACGCGAAGACGCTAATCACAATAGGGGAGCGCGCGCCATGGTACGAAAGGCCATTTCGCATTGGAAGTCCCTCGCGGTGGTTGCCGCGGTGGTACTGGTGGTTGGTTTGACGATGTCCGGAAACCTAGGGCTAACCGGGCTTTCCAACGATGCTTTCGCGGATCCCACGGGGATCAAGTACACGGGCGCGGGCTCGTGCGCGGCGGCGGCGTGCCACGGTTCGGCTACCGAGAAGGACGGCGGCGCGACGCGGCATAACGAAAACCACATTTGGTCAAATAACGACGCGCACGCCAAGGCGTACACGCAGCTTCTGGAAGATACGTCCAAGGCAATGGCGAAGAACCTCAAGATCGAGGACGCGTCCAAGTCCGAGCGCTGCTTGAACTGCCACGGGCTCTCGGGCTTCACGAAGCACGACAACACGGTGCATCGCATCGTGCTGAAACCGGAGCAGATCAACGCGGAGAAGTACAGCGTCGAGGACGGCGTGAGCTGCGACGCGTGCCACGGTCCGGCGGACAAGTATCTGAAGCCGCACACGGAGAAGGGCTGGACGGCGAAGCTGCGCACGGACTTGGGCAGCGAGAAGCTCTTTAACGAGTGGGGCTTGTACGACACGAAGAACCTCAAGTTCCGCGCGGACGTCTGCTTGAGCTGCCACCTGCGCATCGAGGCGGACCTGGTGGCCGCGGGGCATCCGGAACTGCCGTTCGAGCTTTCGATCATGAGCAGCGACGAGAGCTGGATTCATTGGCGCAACCACGGCGAGTGGTTCGGCGCGAAGGCGTGGGCGATGGGCCAGGCGGTCTCGCTGCGCGAGTCGGCGATGCAGACGGCGGAGCGCACGAAGGCCGGCGCCGACGAGAAGCTGATCAAGGCCAGCTACGACCGGATGCTGGGGCATGCGATCCTGACGCGCCAGGCCGCGGAAGCGGTGGACGCCGAAGGCCGGGCGGCGCTGGATAAGCTGCTGGGCGACGTGAAGGCGAACTGGGCCGACGCGGCCAAGCGCGAGGCGGCGCTGAAGGAAGTCGCCAAGGCCGTCGACGCGTGGTCCGACAAGCTTAACGGCATCGCGTTCGACAAGGCGAAGACGGAGAAGGTGCTGGCGGGCCTCGCCAGCGAAGGCGAAGCGATCGCGCCGCACGGCTACCGCGCGGGCGAAGCGTACGTGATGAGCATGCTGGCGGTTTCCGGAAGCTACAACACGGATGCCAAGCCGGCCGACGGCGAAGCCAAGGCCGAGAAGGTCGCCGCGCTGTACGACGTACTGGGCGACGCGGAAACCTACGACGCGGCCAAGTTCGCGGCCGGCGCCAAGGCGATGGCCGAACTGTACGCGGGCGGCAAGAGCCTCCCGTTGCCGTAAGGACGGGACGACCCGAACCGCAGCTCCAACCCCCTCCCGCACGGGAGGGGGTTTTTTTATGGCCGGACGCCGCGGCGGAGACTGGACCGATTTTCCGGCGGCGGCGGGGCGGACGCGGCACGCTTTCCGAATTTTATGCAAGCCGGCGCGTGTACTCAATAGGAATGACTCGGGAGGACGCCAGTCGATGCGTGGAACGATAGCCGGGGTGCTGCTGGGACTGTGCATGGCCTGCGCGGGCGGGGAGAGCCTGGAAGCGCATCTGCCGCCGGGCGGCTTCGCGCTGCCGGCCTGGACCGATCCGCATGCCGGGCGCTGGGCGCAGGTGGACGTGACGAAGCGCGGCGTGACGCCGGGCGGCGGCGACATCACCGCGGCGCTGCAGAAGCTGATCCAGGAAGCCCAAGGGCCGACGGTGCTGCTCTTCCCGGCCGGGGAGTACGGTCTGCGCAAAATCACCATCGGGCGCAGCGATCTGATCCTGAAGGGCGCCGGCGCGGACCAGACGGTCTTCAAGATGCTCGAGAACGGGACCGCGTTTCTGTGGCAGGGCGCGGGCGGGAAGTGGGATTACGGCTACCTGAGCAAAGAGTATCAACCGCGCGCGGTGACGGCGGAAGTGGCGCCGGGCGCGAAGGAGATTCCGCTGGCCGATACGGCGGGACTCGCCGCCGGGGATCTGGTGCTGATCGAATCCGACTTGGACGAATGGAGCTACGACGCGGCGAAACGCTGCCGCGGCGCGGTGGCTTTGGTCGAAAAGGTGACCGCGACCTCGATCGCGGTGAACGTGCCGCTCGCGCTGGGGCTGAAGCAGGTGGCCGCGGACCAGAAGAACGCGATCGTCGCGAAGCTCAAGCCCGTCCGCAACGTAGGTCTGGAAGGCGTGCGGGTCGTCTGCCCCGACGGGCAGGGCGGCAAGGGCAGCCTCTTCCACTTCAAGCGCGCCTGCCACGCGTGGCTGCGCGACGTCGAGAGCTTCAACCCGCCGGTGCATCACGCCGAGGTCGCGTACTCGCACGGGGTCACGGTCGAACGCTGCTTCTTCGACGAAGCGAAGAGCAAAGGCGGCGGCGGGACGGGCTACGGGGTGGACCTGCGGGATCTGTCCACGTTCGTCCGGATCGAGCACAACATCTTCAAGGACCTGCGCCACGCGATGGCGACCGAGACGGGGGCGAGCTATTCCGTATTCGGCTACAACCTGGTGGTCGACCGCCTGCGCGACCGCTGCCACGCACCGGATGCGCCGGCCGGCTGCGCGAGCGAGAAATGGATCAACAACGGCGCGGAGAACGGGATCACGACGGGCTTCATCACCAGCGACGTCTGCGCGCACGGAAACTTCCCGCATCAGATTCTTTTCGAGGGCAATATTTTCTACAACGGCGTCGTGGACCGTTCGCACAAGACGAACGGCCCGCATCTGTTTTTCCGCAACCGCCCGCTCGGGCAGCCCAAGCGCTACGGCGGCTGGCAGCAGGGCGCGGGACTGGTGGTGATGGGCACGAACGACGGGCAAGTGCTGGTCGGGAACGTGCTGCTCAACGATTCGGAGATTCTGCTCCAAAAGCATACCGACCCGCGGACTTCTCAGGGCACGCTCGTCGGCGCCAACGTGATTAAGGGGCAGGTGGACTGGGGCGCGCTGGCCCCGAACACCAAGCTTCCGGCGTCGCTGTACCTGACCGCCAAGCCCGCCGACTGGCCCGCGAATCTGGCGTGGCCGCCGTTTGGACCGGACGTGAAGGACGCAGCGACAAACAAGATTCCCGCACAGGTACGGTGGGAAGAGCGGTTGAAGAAGTAGGCGGCGCGATACCGATTTGCAATCGGCAGAACCAAATAGGGTTTCGAACGGCCGACCTTCAGCAAGAAACGCAATACGCTTGCCGTCGGCCTGCACGTACGCCCTTCTTAATCAAGACTTCTTCGGCTGCAGGTAGCGGTTGGGCACGTTTTCCAACGCCGGGATCGGGCGGCCGGCGGCTTCGAGCAGCAGGCGGATGTTGGCGTAGATATCGGGCTCTTTGCGGTGCACTTGCGGCATCAACCCCATCTGCGCGTACGAGACGGGCGTAAGGTCGAAGAAGGTCGTCTCCCACGGATAGCCCTTGCCCCATTCGAGGCCCGCGAGGCGCACGTCGGCCCGCGCGCCGGCTTCCAGCAGCAGGCGCATGATCGGCTCGGACCGGTTGCGGTTCGAGTTCACGGTGTGAAAGATCGGCGTGTGCCCGTTGAGGCCGTGCGCGGTGGTGGCCGCGGCGGCGTTGACATCGGCGCCGGCCTCGACGAGCGCGCGCGCGGCGTTCAGGTGTCCGTACTCGGCGGCGACGTGCAGGAGCGTGACCCCGGTAAGCGAGGTGAAAGAAGAGACCAGGCTCGTGCGGTGCTGGAGCAAAGCCTTGTTCTTCGAGACGGCGTCGCGGATCGCGGCGGGGTCGTCGAGGAGTACCGGAGCCAGAGCGGGATCGTCCAACACGGCTCCGCGTTCGAAGAGCAAGCGCAGGCACTCGGGAAGCCGGTCCGAACGCGTGTATTCCTCGAGCAGCCAGTAGACGGGCCGCTTGCCGCGTACGGGCGCGCACGGATCGGCGCCGGCCGTCAACACGGTGCGAATGGCTTCGAGATCGTGGCCGTCGAAGGCGGAGAGGAGATCGTCTTCGGGTGTAGGCACGTGGATGGCCTCGCTACCAGGATTCGCGGCTCAATGGATCTTACAAAGTCGAGCGCACCTTCAAAGCTTCGATGGCGGGCAAGCTTGTGACATGAAGCGCCCTCAGGGCTTTGCCTAGAGCTTCGGCTCTAGGAACGCTGCGCCAAGTGAAATTGAAGCAGAAATTACCCACCAAACCATTGCGCATTGGCCAAACCAATTTTGAAACAGAACAGAAGAGTCGAATAACCAAAGAGCGGCCAAAGCACCTTGAATAAAAAACGAAAAGCCCCAGATGGTCCGTCGCCATTCCAGGGACGGATTTCCCCAGGCTCTCCAAAAGTAACCCGCAGTCATTAGGTAAGCTGGAGTAAGTATTATTATCGCAAGCAATCCGCCGGCAAATATAAAGATTAAACAAATTACGCCCCAGATTGACGCGCCAATCGCTAAAGCTCGTGCAAGATTGCGCAGCAAAAGCATCCTTCTATGTAAAGCATCTGGTGTCAAAATGTGTGTATTCCGTTGCTCGTTCATATCGTTTCTGAATTCACATACTTCATCATAAAAAACGGCGGGCCTTGCGGCCCGCCGTGCGTTCGTCTACGACGCCGCTCCTGCGTTCAGCGGCCTAAGTCCAGCGTATGGTACTTCAAGCAGGCGTAGTAAATCATATTGGCTTCGGTCTGGCGGTCTTCGACCGCGCGGTTGTTCGGCTCTTTCTCCAGAATCTCGGAGTACAGGTCCACCGCTTTGCCCAAATGTTCCTTGGCGTTGTCCAGCATGGCGTTGTTGTTGCCTTTGGTCCCCTGCTTGTATTGCTTGTAGTACTTCATGCCTTCCTCGAAAGCCTTGTTGGCTTCGGCCAGTTTCCCGGCGCTGGCGCCTTGGGCTTTCAGGCCGCTGGAATCGACGAGGATCTCTTCGCCGCCGCCCATGCCGGCGGCTTCGGTGGCCAGTTCCTTCGCGGTCTTCTTGGGCTCTTCGACTTTCGCCTGCGTCGTCGGCTGCGGCGCGGGTTCCTTCTTGGCCACGAGCGTGATGGTGGACTTGAAGTCCTGCTTGATCTTGTCGAGAACCTGGAGCTTGAAGACATCCACTTCGTCCTGCGCCACGGCGTAGCCGGGAAGCGAACGGAGCAGGCGGTTGAGTTCGTCGGTCGCCAGATGCTTGCGGCCGGCGGCGGCCAGGAGCGCGGCGCGTTCGAGCGCGCGGTCGACGACCAGCTTGCGGAAGGCATCGCCCAGCCGTCCGTCGGGCGCGCGGGAGGCGGCTTTATCGAGGTACTCGACGAGTTCCGGCCCCAAGGCCAGGCGCTTGGCCAGGAAGACGATGTCGTACAGGTCGCGCGGATCGGTCCCGTTCAGGTCCACGCCGCTCTCGACTTGCGAGAGCAACTGGCGGAACTGGCCCTGCCGCTCGGCCAGCGGCACGCCCGTCACTTCGGCGATCTCGCCCTTGGGGATCGGGATCTTCATCTTGCCCTGCGTCGCGGGATTGTCCGGCGGGATCGTCTGGAGCTTCAGGAAATCGTTGTTCTCTTCGATCTTGAGCCCGCGCAGCGTGTTGCCGTTGGTGAGCGTCACGACGTACGTCGTGGGCACCGTCGCGAACTCGGTGACCGGAATGTGCGCGGTGGCAAGCTTGAACTCGTTGGCTTTCTTCGCGCCGTCGACGGCCAGCTTATGCGTCTCGGGGCTGGCCTTGAGCTGCGCGGCCTCTTCGTAGCGCTTCTTGGCACCGTCGAAGTTAAAGTCCGGCCACTCCAGCCCGCCCTGCTTGACCGTGATCAACTGGCTCAGGTTCTCGCGCGCCTGCTTGATCAGTTCCTTGGCCTTGGCGTCCTCGGCCTGGTTCCATTCGGGCGGTGGCGGCGTCGGCGCTTTCGGAGCTTCGGGCGGCGGGGCCGGGGCCTTGGGAGCTTCCGGCGGCGGCGCGGCCTTGGGCGCGGCCGGCGCTTCCACCGGCGGCGGAGGCGGCGGAGCCTTGGGCTCGACGCGCGTCGTCTGGACCGGCGGATTCAGCCAAGCCATGATCTTGTTCTTGTAGACGATGCCCAACCCGGTCAGCGCGCCGAGCACCACCACGAACAGCAGAAGCTTGATGGTGCCAAAGAGGCGCTCCCGGCCCATGCGCTTGCGCCAATCCACGGTGCTCTTCTTGTCGTTATCGTCGGAACCGTTCCGCTTGCTGCGTGGCGATGCCATGGCTGCTGTGACCCTCCAACCGTCCGGAACCGACTTCGTCCCGGGCGTAAGGCTGACGAATGGACGAGACCTCGCGCTGCATCCTTATATGAGGCTCGCGTTAGCTACCCTAATTTAGTCCGAATTTGATCCAAATCCCATTTTAGCGCGGCAAGCACCGGTGCAACAATGGGTGAAATGAACCCTCTAACGCTCTTGAACGCTTCTGGTCTAAAGAGGGTTCGAGAAAAATAATGCACCCTTGCCTAGCGCCATCCACCCAACGGCTGCTTGTCCAAGAAAAACCGCGCATGTGGTATGAAGCCTTATTCCATCGAAGGAGCGGGATTTGAGCGATTGGTTCGAACAGCCGGCGGTGCTGCTTGCGGGTCTGCCGTTGGCGGCGGCGCTGGCTTGGTGGTACCGCGGTCAAGCGCGCGGGCGGGCCGACCGGCGCTTGCGCTGGCGGCTGGTTTGGCGCGCGGCGGGCCTGGCGTGCTTGATCCTGGCGCTGGCGGGGCTGCGCCTGCCGGGCGAGGTCCGGGCGGTGCGCGTCGTCGCTGCGGTGGACGTAAGCGCCAGCATCTACGATCCGTCCGCGCAGCAGGCGGAACTCGAGACGCTCGCCCGCGAGTTGCACGGTCCGAACGTGGAACTGGGCGTGGTTGTTTTCGGTCGCACGGCGGGGCTGGAACGCGCGGTGGCGCCGTTGCCGTTAAGCGTTCCGCCCGGCGCCGAACGCGGCACGCTTCCGGCGGCCGGCCCGCCGCCGGTGCCGGACGTGACGCGCCCGCAAGCGGCGGTGGAGCGCGAAGGGACGGACCTCGCGCGCGCGCTGCGCTTGGCGCGCGCGCAACTTGGCGATGCCCAGGATGCGGCGCGGGCGATCGTGCTGCTGAGCGACGGACTCGATACGGCCGGCGGCGCCGAAGAGGCCGCGGCTGCGCTGGCCGGATCGGGCATCGACCTGCTCGCGCGCCCCGCGGCGATGGAAGCGCACGGCGACGTGCATGTGGCGGCGCTGCGGCATCCCGAGCGCGGCCGCGTGGGCTTGGGGCTCCCGCTGGACGTGACGATTGCCGGGCAACAGGCGGCGCGGGTGCGCGTGCGGGTGCGCCGCCATGCCGGCGGGGGCGTCGTGGAAATCGGCGCGCGGATCGTCGAGTTGCAGGGCCGCGGGGACGCTCGGCGCAAGGATTTTCGCGCGACGGCGACGCTGATCGACCGCCCGGCGCTGCCGGGCCTCGCGCGTTACGAAGCCGTCGTCGATGCGCCCGAAGGCGGCGCGCTGCCAGGCGACTTCACGCCCAACAACACGCTCTGGGCGGCGCTGCCCATCGACGCGCCGGCGAAGTGGGCGGTGCTGGCGCGGGAGCGTTCGCCGCTGGCGCTGTGGGCGCGCGACGGCGCTCGCCCGCTGGGCGTGGACGCGGCGCTCTTCACGCCCGAGCGGCTGCCCAAGCGCGCGCAGGATTTCGCGGGCTTCACCGGGGTGCTCGTGGACGGGCTGGACGCGAGCGAACTGCCCGAAGGCGAAGCGCTGCAGGCGCTGGCGGCGGCGGTGGAACAAGGCTTGAACCTCGTGGCGGTGGGCGGCGAAGCCGCCTTCGGCGCGGGGCGGCACGCGGAAGGCGGCGCGTGGGAGCGGTTGCTGCCGGCGACGCTGCGCCCCGAAGACGACCGGCGCCGCAGCATCCTGTTCGTGATGGACATATCGGCCTCGATGAAGATTCCCGTGCAGCCGCGCGGAGATTTGAAACTGAATTTCGCGCGGGCGCAGTTGGGCGAAGCGGTGGGGAAGCTGCGCGCGACCGACCGCGTGGGGCTGATCGTCTTTTCGCGCGAGGCGCAGCTTCTGGCGGCGCTGGACGCCGATCCCAGCCGCACCGGGATGGTGACGGCGCTGAACGGGCTCAAGGAAGGGATGCTGGGCCAGGAGACGAACTTTGTGGGCGCGCTTGCGGAGGCGAAGCGCGTGCTGGAATCGGACGACGCGGAAGAGCGGCTGGTGGTGCTGCTCAGCGACGGGGAGCCGACGCCGCCAGTGCCGGATGCGGAGTTGGAGGCGGCGGTGCGGGCGCTGTGCCCTCCGCCCGCGGAAGCCACGGCGCGCTGGCGCACGCGGCTCTTCGCTTTCGGGATCGGCACGAATTCGACGGAGCGCGTCACGCCGGGCGAAGCGCGTTTGAAGCGCATGGCCCTGGCCGGCGGCGGGCAGTTCTTTCCCGAGTTCCTGCAACTGGCCAAGCGGCTGCAGGAAGTCTTCGACGAACGGCGCGAAGATCTGTACACGCGGCACGGCCCGTTCGGCGTGCAGACGCGCGGCGCGGCGCACGAGATCGTCGCGGCGGCGGGCGAACCTTGGCCGGTGCTTCCGTTCCGCAACCGCGTCAAGCCGCGGCCGGAGAGCGAGGCGCTGCTGTGGAGCGCTCCGCTGGCCGATCACGCGCACGCGGCGGGCTCGAAGAAGCCCGATCCGCTCCTGTTGCTGGGACACCGCGGCGGGGCGCGCACGGCGCTGCTGAGTTTGAGCCTGGAGGGCGCGGCGGGTCAGGCGTTCTTGCAGCCGAAGAACGGCTGGCGCGGCGGGCGCGCGCTCTTGGCGGCGGCGATGAGCTGGTGCGAAGGCGAGCGCGAGGCCTCCCGCGCGGGCTGGCGGCTGGAGGCCGAAGCGCTGTCCGACGACCGGCTGGAGTTGACGCTGCATGCACGCGCGGTGGGTTCGCAAGCGGCGCAGAACGAGGGCCATTATGCTGCGCGGCTGCGGCCGCTGGACGAAACGCGCGCGCCGGCGCCCGGCGATCTGCCGCTGCGCCCGGTCGCGCCTGGCACGTTCCGCGCCGAAGCGGCGCTTCCGCCGCCGGGTGTTTATCGAATGGAAGTGCGCGACGCGGCGGGCGGCGCGGCGCTGGCCGAACGGCTGGTGGCGATTCCCTACCCGCAGGAGTTCCGGCGCTTCGGGACCGACCGCTTGACGCTGGAAGCGCTGGTGGACCGAGCGGGGGGGCACTCGCGGATGATCCACTTGCCCGCGCAGGATCTGGCGGCTTGGCGCGAAGCATGCGGCCCGCAGCGCGCGTTCGTGCCGGTGCGCGGGTGGCTGTTGGTGCTCGCGGCGGTGTGCGTGCTGGCCGAAGTCGCCGCACGCGGGCTGCGCGCGAAGCGAACGAGCTAGCGGGCTCCGGCCAGCGCCGGAACGCCGGCGTCGACGTCCACCCACTTCCCGCCCTCGAAGGCCGAACGGTACATCGCGTCGAGGATCGCCTGCGAGCGGCGGCCTTCGATTCCCGGGCAGACCAGCGCCGCGCGTTCGCGGATCGCCGCGGCCATGTTGTCCGCCGCACAAGCCCACGGCGCGGAGACGGGAGCGGGCGCGAGGTCCGACCACGCGCCACCGGTGTAGTACAGACGCTCGCCGCGCGACGGCCCGCCGTGATGTTCGACGAACGCGCCGGCCGTGCCGTGGATTTCGAGGCGCTGGTACCAGGCGTCGTGCGGAAGCGTGCTGGTCGCGACGAGGTTCACGACCAAGCCGCTTTCGTAGCGCCACAGCGCGCTGCCGAAGTCCTCGGCTTCGATCGGTTGGGCCTGCGTGAAGATGTCGCAGCGGACCTGCTTGGGAAGGCCGAGGACGAAGTGGAGCAGATCGATTACGTGGATGCACTGGTTGGATAGGACGCCGCCGCCGTCGAGCCGGCGCGTACCGCGCCATCCGCCGCTGGCCTTGAAGTACGCTTCAGTGCGGCGGATCTTCAGCGCCGCCGTGGCGTTGAGCAGCTTGCCGAACGCGCCGCTCTCGACCGCGTGCTTCAGCTCCAGCGTCTCGCGCTGGAAGCGCAGGTCGAAGTCCACGGCGAGCAGCCGCTCCTTGCGTTCGGCGGCTTCGATCAAGCGGTCGCAGGCTTCGAGCGAAGCCTCCATCGGCTTGGTGGTGAGCACGTGCTTGCCCGCTTCGAGCGCGGGAAGCCCGACGGCCGAGTGCAGCCCGGTGGGCGTCATCACGTAGACGACATCCACCTCGGGCTTGGCCAACCACGGCTCCAGCTCGGTGGTGAACGGCACGCCGAACTCGTCGGCGCTGCGCTTGGCCCGAGCTTCGTCGCGGTCAACGACGCCCAGCAGCTTGCAGCCGCTGGTGCGGTGCAGCAATTTCGCGCGGCTGTGGCCCATGCCTAAGCCCACGACGACAAAGCCGACGGGGCGCGCGGCGTAGGCGCGGTTCCACGCCGCCGGTCGGCGCGCGGCTTCTTCGACGCTCAGCTTGGACGCCTTCGGCCACGCGCGCTGGATCGCGACCGTCGTGCGCCGGCAGGCTTCCTGCGCGGTCAGACCGCTGCCGGACGGATTATGCGTCTCGATGCTCACCGGACCTTCCATGCCCGCGGCTTGCGCGGCCGCGAGGAGCCGATCCCATGGCAACGGGCTCGCCGTCAGCGCCGGGAGCGTGCCGCAGGCTTTGACGTGAAGCATCTTCGAGCGGGTGACGTGGCGGACGATGTAAGCGACCTCGTCGCGCTTGCGCGCATCGTCATCCCAGTGATTCGTGCAGTCCCAAGCCAGCCCGAAGTTCGGCGCATTCAGCGCGTCGAGCACGCCGTGTACTTCGTCGGGCGTGACGCCGCAGTTTTCGAACGCGAGGGTCAGGCCGGCCTGTTGCGCGCGCCGAGCGATGGGCGCGAACGCATCGAGGACGCGCTGCATCTGGTCGGGCTGTTCGGCGAGCTTCCCGCGCAGTTCCGCCGGCGGCTGCCAATAGTGGAAGGCACGGACCAGGCGGCAATCCAGAGCATCGGCGGCGCGGATCACGCCCTCCAGCTTCGCTTCTTCGGCCTTGAGCCGCTCGGGCACGGGCAAGTGCACTTTCGCCAGCGACGATTGCAGCGCGCCGATCTTGAGTCCGTGCGCATCCAGCAGCTTGCGCACTTCCTTCAGTTCTTCGGGCGTGAGCGCCTCGAACGCTTTGCCGAAGACGCGGCCGCGCAGGTCCACGTGCGTCAGCCCCCAGCTTTTTAGAAGCGGAAGCGCCTCGGGCAGATCGAGGGCCAGTTCGTCGGTGAAGAAAGAGAGCAGCATTTTCGATCTCCGCGGGAGTATGCGGAAACCATACCTACATGCGGGACCGCCGCGCTATCGGCAGGCGTGCAAGCTTTTGCGGAAAACGATCATCGAGCCGGATCACCTTGTGTGAACGGTTCAAGGACCCCATGCGCGGCCGCCGCGGCGGCGGTA
Organism: Planctomycetota bacterium; assembly: GCA_015075375.1. Lineage (GTDB taxonomy): Bacteria > Planctomycetota > SZUA-567 > H5-PLA8 > H5-PLA8 > H5-PLA8. The sequence continues at coordinate 429,128 of JABTUM010000001.1, forward strand.
GTCGGACGGCGTGTTGCCCACCTCGCGCTGAAAGAGCTGGCTGAAGTGACTGAGCGACGAAAAGCCCACTTCGCGCGCGATCTGCGTAATCGAGAGCGAGCTTCCGACGAGGCGCTCCTTGGCTTGCGTGAGGCGCATTTCGGTGAGGCTTCGGTTGAGCGTCTGCCCGGTAGCCGCGCGGAAAACGCGCGCCAGGTGCGGGGCCGAGAGGTGCACCGCCGCGGCGACTTCCTCCCGCCCGATCTCGCGGTGCAGATTCCGGCGCATGAACGCCTGTGCTCGCAGCACCGTCTCGCGGCGGCTCAACGCGCCCACCGGCGAGAGTGCCGCCGGGGCGCTCCGCGCTTCTTCGCGTGCATGCCGCGCCAAGCCCACCAGCAGCCGCACCAAGAGCGCTTGGGTCAGGTCGTCGGTATTCGCGCCGCGCGGTTTGCGCAGTTCGGCCGCCAGCGCCTGCAAATCAGGGCGCAGCGGTTCGGGCGTCGTGAGTTTGCGGCCGGCCACGTCGTCGAGATCGAGCCGCACGTTGTCAAAGACCGCCCATAGGTACGCCGGCGGCCGGCCGCCGCAGCGCGGGGACCGGGATGCCAGCGGCGGAATCAGCACCGATTCTTCGGGACGCAGGCGGATGGTCGCATCGCCCAGCACCAGGTCCACTCGGCCGTGGAGCACCCCGTACCACTGGAAGCTGCGGTTCACATGCGGATTGACGAGGTAGTTCCGCCCGGCCTCCTTATAAGCGGCGGCAACCAGCCGGATCGGAAAGGCAAGCGGGCGATCGTCCATGCGCAGCCGGGAGCTCCCTGAGAACTACGCATGAATCTACCTCCAAGTCCGCCGCGCGGAAACCCACCTCGTGCGCTCCGGTTTTCGCTTTACAGCGCCCGGACAACGGCGAGACTACGGGCTGACAACCGATTCGTGCAGGGGCGCTAGGGGTGGTCCGCTCGAAAGAGCGGCGCCTGAGATAACACCCTAGAACCTGATCCAGGTAATCCTGGCGGAGGAAAGTGCCCACGACCGCACGCAGGCGGCCTGCCTGCGAAATCGCGGTCCCCTTCCCTCCCGGCCTGTTTGAATCGTTCGCTTAGCGCGCTTCGGCGTGAGCCGTGTTTCCGTTTTCTACGAGGATGACCGCCATGATTCAGCCCAGCAACCTTTCCCCCGGCAAGCGCAAAGACCGCGTCCCCGCCGAAGAAGTCCTGAAGCGGAGCATGGGGCCGCTGCCGGCCTCGAAGAAGATCTTCGTGAAGGGCGAGCGCCACGCGGACGTGCGCGTGCCGATGCGCGAGATCGAGCAGTCTCCGACGCGCAGCCCGCTGCCGAATCAACCCGAAGAAGCCAATCCGCCCATCGTGCTTTACGACACGAGCGGGCCGTACAGCGATCCGGCGGTTCAGATCGACGTGCTGGCGGGGCTGGCGCCGGTACGCGAGAAATGGATCGAAGCGCGCGGCGACACGGTGAAGCTGGACCGCTTGAGCAGCGCCTACGGCCAGCGCCGCCTGGAAGACCAGAAGCTCGACGCGCTGCGCTTCGGCCATCTGCGCACGCCGCGCCGCGCGAAATCCGGCGCCAACGTCACGCAGCTTCACTATGCGCGCAAGGGGCAGATCACGCCCGAGATGGAATACGTCGCCATCCGCGAGAATCTGCTGCGCGTGCAGCGCCCGGAACTGCTCAAGCAACTCTGGCGGCGCGGCAAGGGCGCGGTGCATAAGGGCGAAAGTTTCGGCGCGCGCATCCCCGACGAAGTCACGCCGGAATTCGTGCGCGAAGAGATCGCCGCCGGGCGCGCCATCATCCCCGCCAACATCAACCATCCCGAGATCGAACCGATGATCATCGGGCGCAACTTCCTGGTGAAGATCAACGCCAACATCGGGAACAGCGCGGTCACGAGCACGATCGAGGAAGAAGTCGAGAAGATGGTCTGGTCGATCCGCTGGGGCGCGGACACGGTGATGGACCTCAGTACCGGCCAGAACATCCACGAGACGCGCGAATGGATCGTTCGCAACAGCCCCGTGCCCATCGGGACCGTCCCGATCTACCAAGCGCTCGAAAAGGTGGACGGGAAGGCCGAGGAATTGACCTGGGAACTGTACCGCGACACGCTGATCGAACAGGCCGAGCAGGGCGTCGATTACTTCACGATCCACGCCGGCGTGCTGCTGCGTTACATTCCGCTCACCGCGCGGCGCGTGACGGGGATCGTCAGCCGCGGCGGGAGCATCCTGGCCAAATGGTGCCTCTCGCATCACAAGGAGAACTTCCTCTACACGAAGTTCGACGAGATCTGCGAGATCATGAAGGCGTACGACGTAAGTTTCTCGCTGGGCGACGGGCTGCGCCCGGGCAGCATCGCCGACGCCAACGACGCCGCGCAGTTCGGGGAACTGGCGACGCTGGGCGAACTGACCCAGCGCGCGTGGGCGCACGACTGCCAGGTGATGATCGAAGGCCCCGGCCACGTTCCGCTCCAGCTCATCAAAGAGAATATGGACAAGCAGCTTGCCGAGACGTTCGAGGCGCCCTTCTACACGCTGGGGCCGCTGACGACGGACATCGCGCCGGGCTACGACCACCTCACCAGCGCCATCGGCGCGGCGAACATCGGCTGGTACGGCACCGCGATGCTCTGTTACGTGACGCCGAAGGAGCACCTGGGCCTGCCCGATCGCGAGGACGTCAAGGAAGGCGTGATCGCGTACAAGATCGCCGCGCACGCCGCGGATCTGGCCAAGGGCTTCCCCGGCGCTCAGCTTCGCGACGACGCGCTGAGCAAGGCGCGCTTCGAGTTCCGCTGGGAAGACCAGTTCAACCTTTCGCTGGACCCCGAGACCGCGCGCGCCTACCACGACGCGACGCTGCCCCAGGACGGCGCGAAGACGGCGCATTTCTGCAGCATGTGCGGCCCGAACTTCTGCAGCATGAAGATCACCGAGGACGTGCGCGCGTACGCGAAGGCATTGGGCATCGGCGAAGAGGACGCGCTGGCGCAGGGGCTGGAGGCGAAGTCCAAGGAGTTCCGCGAGAAGGGCGCGGAGATTTATCAGGCGGAGCCGGCGGGGGATTAGAGTCACAGCCGGGTAGGGTCTTTCGGCCGCCGCCTTCTTATGCTATCTTCGTGGTTGAGGATATGCGCATGTCGGTGGCTCAACGTCAACCCAATCGCGTTCCGTCGGCTGACCGGCTCGTTACGGCCGAGGAATTTGCCCGTCATCCCGAATGGGGTCCGTGCGAACTCATCCGCGGAAAGGTCCGGCCCTTGACCAATCCCAAACCCAAGCACGGCTTGGTGTCGGCCGAGATTGCGTACCGCATCGGGCACTTTGCACGCACAGGCAAACTGGGCCGCGTATTCACGAACGACGCGGGCATGCTGATCGAGCGCAATCCCGACACCGTGCGCGGGCCGGATATCGGATTCATTCGCACGGAACGTGTGCCGGCCAACCTCGACGAATACCTCCAAGTGCCTTACGACCTTTGCGTGGAAGTGGTTTCGCCTTCCGATGCGTGGTCCGATGTAACCGAAAAGGTGGACATGTATCTCGAAGCGGGAGTCGCGCTCGTCTGGGTCATCGATCCACAAAAAGGAAACGCCCACGTTTTCCGGCAGGGCCGCGAGACGTTGCTGATCGCTTCCACCGGATCGCTTGATGGCGAAGACATCTTGCCGGGCTTTGCGCTTTCGCTGGCCGATCTCTGGGCCGCGGCTCAGTAGCCAGCGAGCATTTTGCATTCGCTGCTTCCGATAGCCCCTTCACCCTTCCGAGCTACACTTTCCGAATGCGGCATGCTTTCGAAAACCTCGAGATCCACGTCGCGCACGCCTGCAACTTGGCGTGCGAGTCCTGCACGCATTATTCCAATCAAGGCCACAAGGGACTCGTCTCTCTCGAAGAAGCCGACGTCTGGATGACGCCTTGGAGCACGCGCCTCAAGCCCAAATTCTTCTCGCTTGTCGGCGGCGAGCCGACGATTCACCCCAAGCTATGCGACTGGGTGCGCTTGGCCCGTGCACAGTTCCCGGACTCCACGCTGCGCCTCGTCACCAACGGATTCTTCCTCGACCGCCACCCCGACTTGGGCGCCACGCTCGCCGCGGTCGGCCGCGCTCAACTTTACATTTCCATCCACCACAACTCGCCGGCCTACCGCCAGCACGTCCTCGCGAACCTGAAACTGGCCGAACGATGGCATGCCGTCTACGGCGTGACGGTCGCGCTGTACCCGTCCTACACGTATTGGCAGCGCACGTATCACGGCAGCGGCACGGCAATGGAGCCGTTTCAGGACTCCAATCCGCGTTCGAGCTGGGAGCATTGTCTTTCGCGCGAGGCGCGGCAGCTTTACGAGGGAATGCTTTGGAAGTGCAGCCCGCTGGCGTACCTGCCGCTGCAACATAAGCACCATCCGCTTTCGGCCGCGTGGGAACCGTACCTTGCCTATCGGCCGCTCGCGCCCGATTGCTCCGACGAAGCGATCGCGGAGTTTCTCGCTCGCGAAGAAGAACCGACTTGCGCCATGTGCCCGGCAAAGCCGGAACGAATCGACCTGCCGGTGCCTTTACGCAACGCCCCTTGAAGGAGTGCCCAGGCATGCGCATGTCCTCAGTCGCCGTCGCGCCGATCCCGATGAAGCTCGTCACGCTCGCCCAACGCCAGGCGCAGGTCCGGAAATCGATCCGTTCGGCGGCCGCGGCCGGCGCGAAGCTGGTCTGTTTTCCCGAATACGTGGACGTGCAGCGCACGCACGAAGCGGTAACGCTGCCCGACCGTCCGCACAAACGCCTCGCGGCGCGCTTTCCGGAAGGCGCCTTCGCCGAATTGATTCGCGCCGAAGCCGCGCGCGGCCGGATCGGTGTGCTGTACGGTCAGTGCGCGTGGTCGGGCAGGAAGCTCTTGAATCTCACCGTCTCGGTCGATTCGCGCGGCAAGGTGCTGGGCACGTACGCCAAGACGCATCTGGCGCCGGACGAAGGCCCCGAAGGCGGGATCGCGGCCGGCGGCCGGATCGCTCCCCTGCCCACCGACCTGGGACCGGCGGGGGTAATCACCTGCTACGAAGTTCACTTTCCCGAACTGGCGCGCACGCAGGTCGCGCGCGGCGCGCGTTTTCTGGTCGTGCCCACCGCGGGCAATTCGGACGCCTTCTTCACGCTGGCGCGCGCGCGGGCGATCGAAAATCACGCGCCGCTGATCTTCTCGAGCTACAGCTTCGAACGCGGGAGCAAAAGCACCGGTTGCGGCGCGGGCATCGTGGACGGGTTCGGCCGCGTGCTCGCCAAGACCGTCTACGGCGCCAAGGTGCTGAGCGCCGAGATCGATCTCGATCCGCCGGTTCGTTCGCCGGTTTGGCACGGCCGCTGGCCGAAGGTGAACCTCCGCACATTTACCTGGAAGCGCCGTCGCCCGGCGCTCTACGCACGCTAAAGACGCACCTGTGCGACCGCTATTTCCCCGATGCCGGGGATTGTGATATATTTCAAGCATGTGACTGGTCGTGGCGTCTCTTCACAGAGGCGTGCGGACGCGTAACGAAAGGTTTGAGCCCTTGATCATGCATATCACGGTCGCCTTGCCGGCCGATTTCGAAGAATATCGCGGCAAGACGCTGGATGTACACGGTGAAGGCCAGACGTACTACGGCACGAAGTTCCCGTGGGTCGTTCATTTTCCTGGCGCGGCCATCGAGTCGCTCGACGCGCCGCCCGCGCCGAATTTAGTGCCCAAATTCAAGCCCGTCCGCTTTACCATCAACCGCCGCTACAAGGCGCTGTATGCGAACGTGAGCCCCACCAAGATCGAATACACGAAGGAAAAAGCGCCGGCGAACAACGAATTCAAGATTGAAATTCAGAACAAATTAACCGAACTCGAACAGATGATCTTCGAGATCGGACGGCTCTAACCAAACCTGCTTTCCAGGCTCCTCAGGCCCCTTTTCACTCTATAAACCGTGCATCTCCGGCGCTCGCCCTGGCTGATCGCGTCTTCCGTCACGCCCGCATTGCATGAGTGCACTGCACCCGTGATTTCAATTTACGCTCGGTTGCACCGTGCAATTGATTTGTTGCCCCCGTCATTTATCGTCGATTTCGATATTTTCCATATCACATGCCTTTCCTTCGCGGCGTGCATTTGATATGTTGAGCCCGTGGTCAACGACCTTACTTTGCTTCCAAACAAGCGCGCGAGCATGGCCAAAGAGAGCCCACCGCCCGTACACCGCTATGTAGGACGCGTGATTCACCTGCTCCGCAAGGAGCGGGGCATGCGCCAATCGGAACTCGCTTCGCTGACGGGACTCAAGCAGCCGAACCTTTCGCGCATCGAAAACGGTCTCGTGGTTCCGCGCCGCTCGACGCTCGAGAAGGTCGCCATGGCGCTGGATCTCGAGCTGCGCGATCTGCTCAGCGAGACCAAGGTCCGCGAGGCGGAAGCGAAGTGGGGCGCGGCGATGACGCCGCGCAACGCCGGGCAGCTTTTTTCGGGCAAGCTCACCGCCATCCCGCTGTTCCAGCTCGAGGATGGCGAGCGCCTTGAGTTCGACGCCTCCGGGTATCCGATCGGCAAGGCGAACATCACGCTTCAGTTGCTGCCCGTGGAGGGCCGCGCTTTCGGGCTGCGGATGAACGATGCGAGTATGGCGGGCGGACGCGCCGGATTTCGCGAAGGCGAAGTGCTGATCTTCGCGGACGAACCCGAGGTGGCTTCGGGCGATTTCGCCCTGATTCAGACCGATACGATGCAGGTCTTTCGGCAGGTCCATTTCGACCGCGGGGACGCGCCCTTGCGGCTCGCCGCGGCCGATCCGGACAGCCCCGAGAAGCAGATCCCGCGCGAACAGGTCCGCGTCATGCACCGCCTGGTCCGCCGCGTGCAGGAATATTGACCCGGCTGCCGCCCGCTCGCGCTGGCAAGTCGCACCCGATTCCACGATACTTTAAGCGGCACGGCCGGAGCGCTTCCGCGTGGAAGACTATTCGCGACACGTATTCATCTGCACCAGCACCACCTGCGCCGAAGGCGATCCTTTCGCGCTGCGGCTGAAGATGCATCAGCTGCTCCGTGATAAGCTCGGCGACGAGTACGAGAAGAAAGTGAAGCTCACCAAGACCCTGTGCCTCGCGCAATGCGGCTTGGGGCCCAACATGGTCGTGTATCCGGAAGGCGTCTGGTACTACGGCGTGAAGCTGCGCGATATTCCCGAGATCGTCGAACAGCATCTGCTGGGCGGGAAGCCCGTCGAGCGCCTGATCCTGCATCACCTGGGCCAAGGCCCGCGCAAGCCCGCCGAATCGGCCTGAAGCGCGCTACCCCGGACTCGAACGGCGCATAAAAAAAGCCCCGCTTGCGCGGGGCTGAAGGGCATGTTTCGGCGTCCGGAAGCGCGTTTACTTCTTTTCAGGCGCCGCGGGCGCGGCGGTCTTCTCGACCTTCTCGGCCATCGGGCCGTACAGCGCGCGCTTTTCGCGGAAACTGAGCAGGCGGTTGTCGGCCGTCACCGCGAAGATGCGCATCTGCTGGTCGTCGCGGCGCCACGCGTTGTGGAACTCGATGTAGAACCGCGCGCCTTCCTTCTTAGCCGACTCGGTCTCCCACAGCACCTTGCCGGAGGCCTTGTCCACGGCTACGAGCGTGGTGTACCCGGCGAAATCCGTAGTCGGGTTCTTGCCCAAGTAAACGACCTTCTCGCTGGCGCTGACGACTCCGTGCGTGCCCGGCGCCTTCCAGGCCAACTGGTACGACTCGGGGGTGACGAGGCTGCTCTGCCCGCCGCCAGTGGCGCGCTGGACGCTGAGCGCGTGGATCCCGTCGGCCACCGTCGGCACGTACACGAAGCTCTCCTTAACCGGCTCGTCGGCGTAAATATTCCCCTGCATCAGGCCGCCGGAGGGGTAAGCCCACTTCTTCTGGAGCGTCAGGCGATCCAGCGCGTAGAAGTAGTAATCGCGCGCGCCGACGTACACGTTCAGCGAGTCGACGGCGAGGTTCGTGCAGGGCGCGCCCTGAAGCTTGTAGGGCGTGCGCACTTCTCCGTCGCGAGTCACGGCGTAAACCTGCGAGTCGTCGGCGGAGTAGTAAATGGCGTCGTCGTACAGCTTGAGCGGCGTGGAGATGATGCCCCGGGTTACGTGCGTCTTGTGCCAGTTGTAGTAGATATCGAACTGCGGCGCGGCGAGCGACGGGCTGTACTGTTCGAGCCGGCCGCGCACGGACATGCCGTGAATGCGGCCTTCCCACGCGCCCGTGTAGACGCTTTCCATGTTCTGCCATTCGCGCGTGTATTCGGCCTTGTACGCCGGCGGATCGAAGACCAGCGGCGGCGTGCTCATGACGAACTTCGGCAGCAGGCGCCAACGCACTTCGCCCGTGCGTTTCTCTACGGCCACGAGGAAGTTGTTGACGTTGACGATGACGTTGTTGCGCGTGACTTCGGGCTGGTAGCGCAGCGGCTGCTCCAGCACCAAGCGCCAGTTTTCCGTGCCGTCTTTACGGTTCACGCAGATCAGGTTCAGCTTGTCGGTCTCGAGCAGGACCAACTCTTCGTCGACCCACCCGCGAACGATCAAACCGGCCTTCGAGGCGTCGACGACGGGGCTGTACCATTCGAGTTCGAGCGCCAAGCCGGGCGGCAGTACCACTTTGCGGCCTTCGATCTCCGAAGAGACCAGAAGCTGCTCTTCGCGCTGCGCGAACGCGGCCGGCGCGGCGCAAGCGATCAGCACCCCCAGCAACGCGAGGATCCCGCCCATTCCCTGCTTCCCTTGCCGTCGCATGCCGGTCATCGTCCTTGCTCCTCTCGCAACCCGCGGCGCAAGCCGCGCGTGGAACTCATTTCGAAGATTTCAATCGCTCGGCCAAGTTCACGCCATGCAGCCGTTCGTACGCGCGCATTTTCTCGATCGCCGCAATGTCCCGCGCTATCGTCTGTCCCAGCTTGTAGATGTACGGCTGACCGTCCAGCCGCGCGCGCAGGTCCGCGAGAATCCGGTCCCACGAACCTTCGTAAAGCTGTTCCTTCAGGTCCAGCAGCACCCGTTCGAACGGCTCCAGGCGCTGCAAGAACTCTTCCGGCGCCGCGTCCAACGACGCATCCCCGCGCGCGGGCGCGTCGTCCCCCCGGTCGCTCAACGCAACTCTCCTACGCTTTGGCTAAGACAAGTACAGGAGTGTATTTAACGCTTCAATTTCTGTCAACCCGTGGAAGCCGACGATTCCAGGACGCGGGGCGCCGGGCGGGTGACCACCAGAATCGCCATAAATACCAGCGCGCCACCGATAAACAGGTTCGGGCGCGGGTCGTCGGTCCGCAAAAGCAGCGAAAAGAGGGTCGCGAAGACGGGTTCGAGCCCGTAGAGCACGCCGGCCAAGGAGGCCGGGAGGCGCGGCTGGTGGGTGTTCATCAGGTGGAAAGCCAGGCCGGAGCTGAAGATAACCACCGAGAGGAAGGTCCACTGGACGGTCCGGTCGGCGGCGATTTCGGCCAGCCCGGAGGGCTCGAAGAGCGCGCCCCCGCCGGCGCTCAGGGCGCCGATCAGCAGCCCCCCCAGCGCGGTAACTCCAAACATGATCGAGCTTAAGCGCGCCGGATGGGCCGCTTTGCCGAAGCGATCCAGGCACAGAATCTGGCCCGTAAAGGCCAGCGAGCCCAGCACGGTGAGCGTCTCGCCGAAGAGCGGCCAAGGCGGATCGATGCGCGAGGTGAGGGCACTTTCGCCGTTCCAACTGAGGACCGCCATTCCACTTAGCGCCAGACCGATGCCCGGCCAGATCCCGGGCGGCAGGGCTTGGCGGAGCACAAAGCGCTGCGCCAGCGGGACTAGGATGACCACGAGCGCGGTCAGAAAGCCCGATACGGACGGCGGCGTGAAGCGCAGGCCGATCAGTTGCAGGAACAGGCCCAGTGTAAAGCACAGCCCCGTGCTGCAACCGCCGAAGACATCGGCCTTTGTGAAGCCGCGCTGATGGCGGAGACTGAAGAGCGAGTACAAGATCGCCGCGGCCAGAAAGCGCCAGCCGATGAACGCTCCGGCCACGGAAAGCGCGCCGCCAAGCGAATCGCGCTGCGCATCGGGCAGGTGTTCGGCCAGCGCGGTTTGAGCCAACTGCATCGCGGGGAAGGACCAACCCCAAAAGAGGTTACAGGCGACGAGCGCGAAGATGGCCGTGCGGCGGCGCTGCGCGTCGAGTTCCGTCTGAAGCGGATGGTTCGGGGTCACGATTTCAGCTCCGCGGCTCGACGGACTTCAGCCGCGCGATGACGGGCAAGTGGTCGCTGAGGAACTTCTTCTTTCCGCTGGGGTCGGCAAGTCGTTCGGCCAGCAGCACTTCGTAGCCGGCGAGCGCGGGCGCGAGTTTGCGGTCGAGCCAGATGTAATCGATGCGCCGATTCTGTCCGGCGGCGTTGGTGCCGATGGCGCCGGCGCCGCTGGGCAGGGCCGCGTCGATATAGCCCAGGCTGGTCATCAGTTCGTGGGCCGAGCCTCCGGGCGGTTCGTTGAAGTCACCCGTAACCACATCGGGGCGCGGGAGATGGGAAACCAGCGCGGTCAGTTCGTCGAGGCGCCGGCGGCGCGCTTCGTCGGGCGAGGTCTGGCGCCCGGAAGGCAGGTGCGCGTTCGCCACGATCAAGCCATCCCAAGCACCGGCCGTGAGTTCGATCTTCATCCAGAAGCGTTCGGCGGCGATGGCGGTCTGAACGGACTGCGCGACGAAGCGGCCGTGGCGAAAGAGGATTGCGCCGCCGTAGGCGCGATGCGCGTTACCGGCGCAGTAAAAGCCGTCGCGTTCCAGCGCGTTCGCGAACTGGCTAAACGCCGACTCGGATTGAAGTTCCTGTACGCAGACCACATCGGGCTCCAGCGGGCGGTAGCACTCGGCCAAGGCGGCCAGGATCTCGGGACGCGCGGCGCCGGGATCGGTGCCTTCGAAGGGCGCGCCTTGGAGCCAGAAGAGGTTATGCGTGACGATCGTCAGCGGCATGGCCTAAGCATGCCGCCTGAAACGCGAAAGGTCCAGCGTGGCTATTGAACCTTATAGACATGAGGTTTGTCCGTGGCGTCCACTCCGAAGGTCAGATTCTCCCAGCGGTTAGCTGTGAACTCGATCTGCGTGGCGAGGAAGCTTCCGCAACCCATGCGCACGGGTTTGAAGGTGCGGGTGCAGTCGGCGGGGCGGCTGACCGTGTTTTCGTAGATCTTGGTATTCGAAGCCGGGCCGTAGCTGCTGGCGATCCAGAAGGCGGGCACGTTGGTGCTGACGCGGTTCTTGTAAATCTCGCCGCCGTTGTCGCTTCCGCCGATGAAGAAGGCGTACGCTTCGGCGTGCGTCGATTCGGGCGCTTCGTGGGTCAGGGTGATCTCGTTCTCGTACACTTTGTTGGTTCCGCCGCCGACGGAGATGAAGAATCCATAGGCTCGGGGCTGGTAGTTTTTCATCCAGGCCGAAGTTCGAGCTTGCGGGTAATCGCGGCCGGTGATCCGTATCTTGTTCTTGTAGACCGAGTTATCGGCGCAGACGCCCTTGCCGTTGCCGGGCTTGGCGTTGTAGTCGCTCAAGCGAACGGCGCTGACGCTGTAGTCCGTGTGGGCGTATTCGCAAATAGGCGGCGAAGCGACGATTTTGAACTCGTTCTCGAAAACCTCTACATTATTAGATCGGCCCACGTAGATCCCCGAACCCATTTGGGGCTCGAACAGGTTGTGATGAATCTTATGCCCGTTGCCGCCGGGACCGATGCAGTAATGGTTGGTCACTGTTTGCTTTACGCGGAAGACGTTGTTCTTGATCTCGGCGTTGGAACCGCTGATCGAAAGCCCGCCCTGCCCACCGACCCACTCGCAGCCTTGAATGATGGAGCCTTTGGCATTGGAGATATGGACCGGATAGTCCTGCTGGCGGTGGCGATCGATAATAAACGGAGTCTCGATCTCGAAGCGGCAGTCGGTCAAATCGGCGTCGGGGACGTCGATGGCGTTCGTGTTAATCCCTTCTACTATGAATTTTACGTTCTCGATCTTGAACTTCACGTCCTTGGCGGTGGACTGAAGACCCCAGGTCCGGATGGCCTTGAAACCTGACTTTACGATCCCATTCTTGATTGAGATTGAGCCTGGTCCTGTGACGTTGGGCAGCTCTTTTTCGCGGCCGTAGCAGTCGAAAAAGGCGGTGCTGTCGCCGTCGAGGATGCACTTATAGTACGCCCAAGGAAGGACTTGCTCGACGACGGCCAGTCCGGCGTCGAGCGCCGGTCGAATATCGGCTTCATCGATCAGACAATCGTTCTCGGCCTTTATTTTTAGCCGGTATTTGCCCGCAGGCAGGCCGTGAAGATGCGCGAAGACGAATCCACCACCGAGTTTAGGTGAACGGTTCGGCTCGGGGCAGCTCTGCCGCTCGTTTGCTCCAAATTTGAAGATGCAGCGAACGGGCTGACCTTTCTCGTCGTCGACGGCGACACTGACGCGCATCTCCTGCTTGGCCAGCGCGACCATGGCGTAGTAACTCCTGTTAGCCACGGGAATTGTGATGTAGGGGGAGACGAGTTCGGAGCCGCCGGGGAGGCTGCAGAGGTGTTCGCCGACTAACGGAAGCGTCTCGGCGGTTTTGAGCACCTTGGCGTTCGGGGCTTTGGAGAGGTCCCAGCCCTTCAGCCCGTCCTCGAAGCCGTGGTTGGGGATGTGCTCGTAAGGTCCGGCGCAGTAAGTGATTGTGTGTCCGTTCAGGTCGAGGACGATATCCTTGCCGAGGAAAAAGACGGTGCCGGGCGCTTGGATATCCTGGGTCAGGACGTAGGTCGTGCCGGGCTTGTCGAGTTTGCCGGGCTCGCGGACGGGCGTCTCGGATGCTGTAAGTGAGGTCCTGGGTTGAGTTTCGCTCCATGCAGCGTGGACGCCGGCGGCGCAGATGGCCAGGGCGAAGAGGAGAGCGATCCGGGCGTCGGCGGTGTTCATGGCGGCTCCTTTGAGCTTACCGGCAATCCGGGCCGGGCTCGACCATCGAGGTGCATCACGCATCAGTGTACACCAACGCACGTGGGGCAAAAAATCGATCCTGCTATATTTTCGCTATAAATAGAGACGCTTTGCGTATCAAAAACACACAAGGTGCATCAGAAAAATCGCGCTATGCACTCCGGGGCGCACGGTAGCGAAATCGAAAAAAAACGGTTGGGAGGCGAAATGGGACGCGGCGCGGGGGTGGATGGTGCGGCGGTTTCGGATTTACTTCCACTACGTATCGGGTGGCTTTGGGTTATTTCGAGAAGCCGGATGGGCGGGTTTGAGGGGTTCCGGTTCACCCCCTTAAGGTGGGTGCTCAGCGGTCTCACTTAAATTTCTTTTGCTCCTTTGGGAGCGCGCTTCGCGCGGCGTGTGACGTCCCCCTCCCCTACCTCTCCTTGGCAAGGAGGGGAAACGGCCGCGTCCCAAGCAAAAGACTTAGGTAAGACCGCTTAGCAATCGCTGAAATCCTGCCGCGTGCGCCACAAAAGATAACGGCTCACGGCAGGCAAGGTGAATTCTGCTATGCTTCTCTGCCTTACCCTCGCTCGCTGAATCCGTTTATGTGAGGCCGATTCATGATCCTACTCACCGGCGCGACGGGCTACGTCGGGAGCCACCTGCTCACCGCGCTGTTGCAGCGCGGCCAAGCGGTGCGCTGCTTCGCACGCCACGTCGAACGGCTTCCCGAAGGCGTGCGAGAGGCCGCCGTGCAGGGCGATATAGGAGATCGCAACGCCTTGGCTCGCGCCTTGGAGGGAGTGCAGACCGCCTATTATCTGGTGCATGCGATGACGCATGCGCACGACTTCGCCTCAACGGATCGCGAGAACGCTCGGCTTTTCGGCGAGATCGCTCGCCAAGCCGGCGTGAAGCGGATCATCTACCTGGGCGGCCTGGGACACGGCGAAGCACTTTCCAAACACCTTGCCAGCCGGCAGGAAGTCGGTGATGTCCTGCGCGAATCGGGTGTGCCGGTGATCGAGTTCCGCGCTTCGGTGATCGTAGGGGCCGGGAGCATTTCCTTCGAGCTTGCTCGCACGCTGGTCGATAAGCTGCCGATCATGGTCACGCCGCGCTGGGTGCGTACGCCGGCGCAGCCCATTGCGATCCAGGATGTCGTGGCCTACCTCGTGGAGGCGGCGGAGATCGATTTGCCGAATGGGGGACTCTTCGAGATCGGAGGGGCCGACCGGGTCTCCTACGGCGGCCTCATGCATGAATATGCGCGGCAGCGCGGCCGATGGCATGGCATGGTGCCCGTGCCGGTGCTCACGCCCAAGGTCTCCAGCCTATGGCTGGCCTTGGTCGTGCCTCGCTATGCGAAGGTGGGGAAACTGCTGATCGACGGCGTTCGAAACGAAACGACGGTCGGCGACGACTCGGCGTTGCGGGTCTTCTCGGTCAAGCCGATGGGTATCGCGGAAGCGATTCGCCGAGCGATCGCAGAAACCCAGCCGGCGCCTGCCGCATTGACCGGCACCCGCTCGTTGCTCGCGCTAACGGTCTGTATCGGCGTTTGTCTTGGCGCAGGAGCTTTAGGTTCCCTGCTTTCGTTCGACGGCATCGCGAACTGGTACCCGAGCATCGCCAAGCCTGCGTGGACGCCGCCCTCGTGGGTCTTCGGCCCAGTATGGAGCCTCCTTTATCTATGCATGGGGATTGCGGCCTGGCGCGTCTGGCGCCGGGATGGGTTACGCGAAGGCTGTCTTGCTCTGGGCGTCTTCGGCTTACAACTCGCAACCAACGCGATCTGGTCCGGCCTCTTTTTTGGACTTCGACTGCCGGGCTTGGCGTTGCTCGATCTTCTCGTGCTCTGGATATTGATTCTGGTCACCATCGTTTTATTTGCGGCTCGGGACCGCTTGGCCGCAGGGCTCTTGGGGCCTTATTGGGCTTGGGTGACTTTCGCCGCGGCGCTTAACGCGGCCATCGTTCAGTTGAATCGATAGCGTGGAGCGGCGCTCGGGGCGGCGGCGTTAACGGGCCGGTCGAAAAGGCATTCCTCACCTTGCCCGCTCCCAGCAGGAGCGGGAAGGAAGATTCCTCTGCTTTCGCAAACGCTCCTGCGCTGGCTATTTTGATCAGGTCCCGACGGAGCAACCTATCGGCGGTGTATGCCATTAAGCACGGACTGCAACATGCGAGAGGGGCACACGATGCACACAGGCGGTTGGGTTTGGGCGCTGGCGGTTTGCGCCGTGGCGGCGGGCGGGGCTTGGAGCGCGGAGGATGAGATCGTGGTCGTGCACTTCGGCGACAGCACGTGCATCACGAGCTACCTGAAGCCGGAGCAGCGCGTCGATACGCTCTTGAACGCTCAACTGAAGGCCCATTACAAGACGCAGAAGATCGTGAACCATAACGCGGGGCTGGACGGGGATTTCATCCGCCAGTTTTTGGACGGCGGGCGCTACGAGAAGGCCGTGCAGACGAAGATTCCGCGGATCGACGTGGCCTTGATCCGGTACGGGCAGAACGACATGAAGCGCTTCAAGCCCGAAGAGTTCAAGGCGCACCTGATCGAGTTCTGCGACCGCTTGCTGAAGGATTACCCCGGCGTGACGCTGGTGCTGGAGAGCAACACGGCGATCGATACGCAGCATTGGGGCGAGAAGGCGGCGCCGCGGGACTTCAACGACGGCTCGAACCGGAAGTACAACGAATACTGGGAGATCTCGCGGCAGGTCGCGCGCGAGCGGGGGTACACGCTGGTGGACGTGTACGAGCGCTTGAAGGCGGAGATCCTGGCCGACCGCTGGGACTTGCGCATCCGCAATCAGGGGTTGAGCCGGCAGAAGTTCGGGGACCGGGTCTTCGATGCGTCGAAGGACGCCGAGATGAAGGACACGCCGAACTGGTTTTTCGACAGCCATCCGAACGCCGAAGGCGTAAAGGTCATCGCCGACGAGGAATTCAAGGTGCTGACGAAGACGTGGCCGGAGCGGTTACCGAGTGCGAAGCGGTAGCGTATTGTAGATTCTGGATCGAACGGCGGCGTTGCGCGAAAGCGACGGTGGCGGGAAGCGCGCGAAATCCAAACTCCCCAATCGAGCGTTGGCGGCGCAGCGCAGCCGGCGCTGCGGGCCCCCTCCAAAATTCAAAACCCAAAATCGATCGCCTACCGCGGCGCTCGGGCGGAGGAGTTGCCTTCGTGGAGCGTGACGGGGACGAAGGAAATGGTTGCGGGCGAGCCGAAGGCGACGGGGATCTTCAGGATTTCGAGGAGGCGAACGGCGGCGCGGCGGCCCAGGGCTCGGGGGTCGCAGGAGACGTAGGTGGAGCGTTCGTGCGTGACGAGCTTCCTTTTCTCGGCGAGGCGCGCGGCTTTCTCGGCCTTGAGGCGCTCGCGGCGGGCGCGCTTGGTTTCGTTCTTCTTGACCGGCATCGCTTTCTGCCCGGCGTCTTGCGCGGCCGGCGGCTCCGGCGCTCCGGCTTCCTCGCGTTCGGCATCGACGCAGACGAACGAGACTTCGCGCGGGACGCGCAGTCCGAAGGTATCGCAGGCGGCGCGTACGGCGTCGAGCGTCGCGAAGCTGGGCGCGAAGCAGGCGGTGGGGCGGTGTGCCGTGGCGTATTCGGAGAGGCGGCGGATCTTGTCGCGCCATTCGGCCTTCGGCGCGGCGGGATCGTCGTAGCGGCTCTGGCGCAGCCGCCAGTCGGGGTGAATCTCGCCGCCGGCGCGGAGCACGACTTCCTCGAAGGCCAATCTCCGGTCGAGCCACGCGCGGTCGTAGGCGCGGCCGTGGTACGCGGCTTCCTCGATGAGCATGAACCTGCGGTGGCCGAGTTCGAGGAGGTGGCGCGCGGCGAGCTGTCCGGATTGGCGGTCGTCGAAGGCGACGCTGTGGTGCCCGTAGATGGTGGCGTCCTGGTCGATGACGAGGACCGGGCCTTCGCTCAGGCGCGGGTGGCGCAGAACCTCGGAATCGAAGACGTCGTAGACGATCAGCGCGGCGAGGTCGTTCCAGGGAAGCTTCTCGACGGGCGGGCGTAACGACTGGCGCGTGAAGCGCGGGCCCAGCGGCGGGGTCTCGACGAAGGTGAGCTTGAGCTTGGAGCGCGCGAGGGTGCGCGCGACGGCTCGGAAGACCTGCGCGGCGAAGCCGCGGCGCATGATCTCGGTGCGCATGCCCGGCACCAGCACGCCGACCTTATCGGCGATTCCGCGAATGCGTCCCGGGCGCTTGCCGGCCACGAAACTCCCCCGCCCCGCTTCGGTGCGCACGCGGCGTTCTTTGCGCAGGCGTTCGAGCGCTTGGCGCACGGGCATGTACGAACGGCCCAGCATGTCGGCGAAGGCGCGTTCCGACGGGAGCCGTTCGCCCGGCGCGTAGCTCTCGTCGATCAGCTTGAGGATCTCGATATAGGCGCGCTGCGCTTCGGTAGGCATGGGAACTCCAGAGGGGTTCGGTGGGCGGGAGTTTACCACAGGGTTGCGGGGGGCGGAAAGCGACAGCAGACTTCAGATTTGGGATGGGGGATTGCGGATTGGGGATTGAACGGCGTGGCGCGGGGGCGGCGGGCGCCGGGATCCTTGCGGGCGGGCCACCCGCTTTCGTTTCATTCCAGCGCGGCGAGCGCCCGCGGTACGACAGGGATCAGGGCAGCAGGGCGCTGGTCTTGATGCCGCTGGAGACGGAGGACGCGGCGCTTTTCTTGGCGGGCTTGGCGGCGCTGACGGAGACGGGGCCGGAAGCGGCGGAGCCGACCTGGCCGCGGAAGCTGGCGATGCTGAAGTAGCGACCCGGGCATTGCGTATCCTTGCCGGGCACGTCGGAGTGCCCGACGATTTTGTTCGCCGGGATCCCGCACTTGGCTTGGAGGAAGCGGACGAGCGTGGTGAGGGCCTGCATCTGGCGCGGCGTGGGGTGCGTCTCTTCGAAGTTGCCGACGAGACAGATGCCGATGCCGTGTTCGTTGAATTCGGCGTTTCCGGCGTGCGCGCCGCGGGTCTGCTGCTGCCAGCGGTAGCCGATCTCGACTTCGCCGTCACCGCTTCCGGAGCCGTTGCCGATGACGAAATGGTAGCCCAGTCCGTCCCAGCCGCGGGCGAGGTGCGCGCGATGGAAGCTGGCGGCGGAACCGGTGGCGCTGGCCGAGTGGTGAAGGACGAGGTAATTCCAGTCGGTGCCGAGACGGACGTCCCAGCGCGGATCGGCGGCGGCGACGTGGACGGGAGCCGGACCGGCCGAAGCGGAGGAGACCGGGCGCGCGATGCCGACGTTGGTGATCGCGGGCGCGTTGATCAGCTTATCGAGTTCGGCCTGGGGCATGGGTCCGTAGAGCGTGATGGAATCGGACCAGCGCACGGCGCCGGACTGAGCGGGCGGCGGCGTGCGGGGTTCGGGCTGGGGCATGCTGGGCGTCACCGAGGGCGCGGAGGCCATGCGTTCGGTGGCGGGCGCAGGGGCCTTGGCGTGTTTCTTGTCGCCGCATCCGCTGAGCGCCGCGAGCGCCAGCGTGGCGGCAAGCGCGCCGCGGAAGAGCACTCGAGAATCCGACCGTTCGCGCTGCCGCATCCGTACATCCCCCCTTGCTTCGGGCCGTCAGGCCCGTGCGGGGAAGCGGACAGGCCGGATCCCCGCGATCAGACGATTCGATTGACGATCTTGCCCAGGCCGTGGACTTCCAGTTCCACGAGATCGCCGCGCTTCAGGAGCGCCGGCGGCTTCATGAAGACTCCCACGCCGGCCGGCGTGCCCGTCGCGATGACGTCTCCCGGCTGCAGCGTGATGCCGCGCGAGATGTAGGCGACGAGCTTCGGCACTTCGTGGATCAAGTTGTTCGTGTTCGAGTTCTGGCGGATTTCCCCGTTCACCTTGCAGGTGAGCTTTAGGTTGGCGGCGTCCACTTCTTCGGGCGTGACCAGCGCGGGTCCGAAGGGGCAGAAGGTATCGAAGGACTTTCCGCGAAACCATTGCTTGTCCCCGAACTGCGCGCACCGCGCCGAAACGTCGTGGAGCGTGCAGTAGCCGGCGATGTAGCGCCCGGCGTCTTCCGCCTTAACCCGCTTGGCCGGCTTCCCGATCACCACACCCAGTTCGACTTCGTAATCGAGCTGCGTGACGTCTTCCGGATAAACCACGTCGTCGTTCGGCCCGACCGCCGAGAACGGCGCTTTGCAGAACAGCAGCGGAGCCTTGGGGTATTCGTGCCCCTGTTCGTCGGCGTGGTCCTTGTAGTTCAGGCCCACGCAGACGATCAGCCCCGGCCGCGGAACGGGAGCGCCCAGCCGAACGGCGGCCCGGTCCACAACGGCAGAGGGGGCCACCTGGGAGGTATCGGCCAGAAGCTTGCGCACGCGCGACTCAAAATCGCCGCGAAGATAGGCCAGCATCTGGTCCGGGAGCGCCGGATCGGCTTTGTTCAGGTCCACGATCTTGGTTTCGTTCGCGATGAGGGCTCCGAGGCGTTCGGAACCGGCGGGGCCGAAGCTGACCAGACGCATGGCGATCTCCTTTAGGTGTTGAGGCGAGCGGGCATGGTAGCAGCCGGGCGGAAAGGTGGCGAGCGCAAGCGGCGGGGAGTGTTGCTATATAAGGATACGGGTGGGTATTCAGGTTTTTGTATCCGGATTCCGGTTAAGGGCGCACCCACTGAATTCATAAACATATACTATATAATAACTTACACAAATATTAAAACACCGGTGTTTTAATCTAACCACATCGATGTTACGGTGTATGCGGAGGTATGGAACCACGCATGCTCAAACATCGCGAGGTGGTCGAGGCGCTGCGGAAGCGCATCCGGGACGGGGTGTACGAACCGGGTAGCCGCTTGCCGGGCGAGACGGAGTTGCCGCGGTTGCTGAAGGCCGGGAAGCAGACGGTCGTCCGCGCGTTGGGGGAGTTGGTGCGTGAGGGCTTGATCGTGCGCCGGCGCGGGGACGGTACGTACGTGGCCGATCCGGTGCGGCCGCCGCTGGTGCCGGGCCGGCATTTGAAGATCGGGGTGCTGTGGCCGCGGTCGGTGCGTCCTGACCGGATGCAGAGCTGGTTCCAGGGCGAGATGACGCGGGGGCTGCTGACGGCCTGGGGCCTGGAAGCGGCGGCGCCGGAGTGGGATCGATCGGGCGAGCGGGAGCCGACGCGCGTGGTCTGGTCGGACGTAGGCCGCGCGGTGACGGTGGAGGCGCTGGGCGAATCGAGCTGGAGCCGCGAGCGGCATCCGGCGCTGGAGGCGGTGCAAGCGGGCCGCTTCGACGGGCTGGTGGCGTTGAGCATCATCGAAGAGGACTGGCTGGCGCGGGTGCTGGATTCGAACGTGCCGGCGGTGCTGGTGGATTTTCCGAACGAGCGTTTTGCGTCGCGCGCGGACCAGGTGTACGTCGATCCGACGATGGGCTTCCGCGCGGCGGTGCGCGCGCTGTACGAACAGGGCGCTCGGCGGATTCATTTCGTCGGCGCGGAGATGGTGGTGGCGGCGCCATCGGACGCGCTGACGCCGTCCGAAGTGGTCGCGTACCAGCACGGGAAGCGGCGGATCGATCCGGACAGCTTCCTGCGTTTGAGCGCGTTCCGCGCGGCGATGGACGAACTGGGGCTGGTGGCGGGCGAGGACGCGCTGCACTTCGAGTTCGTGGGGCGCGAGGCGCGGATGGCGGAGCGGCTGCTGGCGCTGCCCGAAGAGAAGCGGCCCGACGCGGTGGTGTGCCATTCGGCGAGTCAGGCCGAAGGGTTGCAGTCGGCGTTCGCGGCGCGCGGGCTGCGGCTTCCGGCGGCGGGATGCGTCTCCGGCGCGTACCGCGGTCCGGCGCTGCCGATTCATACGGACGGCGCGGAACTGGGGCGGACGGCGGCGGAACTGCTGCTGTGGCGGATGCAGCGCCCGGAACGTCCGGCGCTGCGGGTGGGCGTGCCGATGACCTTCGACGCGCGGCTCACGGCGAGTGTGCCAAGCGCGGCGGTTTCCTCATGAACTTAAAACCAATCGGAAGCGAGGACGGACGCATGCGGACGGCGATGGCGATCCTGGGCGCGGTGGTACTGCTGGCGGGGACGGTGCGCGGAAGCGACGCGGCGTACTTGCCCGGCGGGGAAGAAGTCAAGAAGCTGGTCGAAGCGCGGCGCGGCAAGACGGAATTGTCGAAGCTGGCGGCTTCGATGAAGCCGGGGACGTGGGCGGTGCTGCCGTGCGAGGTTCCGAAGGGCTTGTGGTCTGCGCCGCAGCCGTCGAAGGGGCTGCACATCGGCACGTGGTCGGACGACGGGCACTGGGATTCCCGGACGGGGCAGTTCCTTTATTTCGGTGTGCGGCAAGCGCGTAAATTCGTGGCGTACTCCGAAGAGACGAACACCTGGCGGAACATCGAGTTCCACACGAAGGAGAATGGACCGGAGCTTTTGCAGAAGTTCGGGCACCAGTATTCGGCCAACGCTTTCGACGCCGAAACGAGCCGCTACTACACGAACGGCCGGCGCTACGACGTTCGGGCGGATACGTGGACGGTGCTGCCTCCGATCGGCGGCGATATCCAGTCCATGACCATCGAGTTTCATCCGGGCCTCAACGGGCTGCTCAACCTGACCAAGAAGCCCACGGGCGTGGTTCACTTCTTCAGCGAAGAGAAGCAGGCTTGGTCGAACCTGGGGAAGATCGCGCCGCACGGTTATCACACGGTGGCGCGGGAGAATCCGTTCCGCAAGGAGGTGCTCTTCGCGGGCGGCAACGACTCCGCTGCCGTCGCCATCGTCCAGAAGGACGGCACGGTGAAGGCCATGAAGGACTTCCCCGCGGGGCCGCTCACGATCCGCTTCTCGATCTGCACGGTGGACCCGCAGTCGGGGCGGTATTTGTTCATGGTTCCGGAGCGCCAATTCTACGAGTTCGACGCGGACAAGAACGACTACCGAAAGATCGACGACTTCACGCAGACGGCGTGGCCGTTCGGCGCATACGATTCGCCGCTGGTGGCCTACATTCCGGAGCACGGCGTGAGCATGTGGGCGGACAGCAAGGTGTGGCTGTACAAGCACGATCCGTCGATCTGGGACAGTCAGGCGAGCGAGAAGAAGTAGCGCCGGATACGAACGAACCCTCACGGAGACCGAGTCATGCGAATCTCGATGCTTACCCTGTGCGGCCTGGTGCTGGCGCTTTCCGCTCATGCGTTCGAGCCGGCCTGGCTGCCCGGCGGCGAGGAGACCAAGAAGGCGGTGGCGGCGCGCAAAGGCCAGAGCGAGCTGTCCAAGCTGGCGCTTTCGATGCAACCGGGCACTTGGGCGGAATTGAAGACGGAGGTTCCGCCGGGCACGTGGAGTTCGCCCAAGGTGAACGGCGGGCGCAACGACGGCGGCTCCGGCGGATTGCATATCGCGGGCTGGACCGACGACGCGCATTGGGACAGCCGGACGGGGCAGTTCTTCTTTATGGGGCTGCGCCAGACGCGGCGCTTCATCGCCTATTCGGAGGAGAAGAACGCCTGGCGCACGGTGGAACTGGATCCTACGAGCGACAATCCGTGTTTCCGTTCCAAGTTCGGCCACATTTACAGCAGCAACGGGTTCGATCACGAACGCAGCCGCTTTTACCACCGCTACAACGGATTCGAGAGCGAGAAGGAAGGGCTGAAGCTCGAGGGCGGCATCTCGTTCTTCGACGCGCTGACGGAGAAGTGGACGAAGCTGCCGGCCATTCCGGCCAACTCGGGATTTACCGGCCAGTCCATCGAGTATTTTGGCGCCATGGACGGCTTGGTTATCCTCGGGAAGAAAGCCTTCATTTTCAGCAACGCGCGCCAGAAGTGGGAAGACTTGGGTGCAAGTCCGGTGGACGGCTACCACAGTCTGTTCCGGCATAATCCCTACCGCAACGAGTTGCTGATGACGGGCGGGAACAACAATCTCCAGGTGATGGCTCGCATCACCAAAGAAGGCAAGATCGAACGCCTGAAGGACGTTCCGGTCGAGCTCACCGTACGCGGCGACAAAATCACGCTGGATCCGGCCACCGGGAATTATCTGATCTTCGGCTTCCGCGATGACGCGGGCGCCAAGTGCTTCGAGTTCGACAGCAACGCGAACGAGTACCGGGCGGTGGAAACTGCAATCGCCCAGTGGCCCTTTAAGAGCAGCGCGATGCCGGTCTGCGCGTTCATCCCCGAGTACGGCGTGAGTATGTGGGCCGACGGGAAGGTATACTTGTACAAACACGCTCCGGCGGCGGCGGGCGGGCCGGCCCAGACGGTCAGCAAGTAACGCAGGGCCTACGGCCGCCGCGGAGCTTTGCGACAAGGTATCGCGCATGGAATTCTACTTCTGCGAAAAGTGCGGGAAGCGGGTCACGGCCGTGGACGTGGCCCAAGGCCAGGCCAAGAACAAGAAATTGCGCGGCGTATTCTGCACGGAATGCGCGGAAGGCGTACTGACGCTGGAAACAATGGCGCTGACGGACGACGCGGCGCGAGCGATCCTGGACAAGAGCCCGACGCCGTCGAAACCGAGTGCGACGGTGGGCGCGTCTTCGTCGAAGGCGATCCGGCCGGCCAAGGCCCGGGCGACGCCGGCCAAGCCCGAGCGTTCGAAGGCCAGCGTGTTCGCCGCCGCGGGGGCGGGGTTGCTGGTCTTCGTCCTGCTGCTGGCCCTCGTGTTCGGCCGATCGAGCACGCCGGCCCAGGAACACGCCAAGGCTCCGGCGCCGGCGCTCAGCGTCCTCGATCGTACCTCTCCGCCCGCGGCGCCCGAGCCTCCGGCACCGAAGACGCTCCCGACCGTTACGGAGCGCGAACCGGCCCGCGTTGCGGAGCCTGCCGTCGAACCGGCTGTTCCGGCTCCCGTCGAGCCGCCGGTTCAAGCTGCGGTCGAGACTCCTGTTCCGCCAACTACTCAACCCAAGCAAGTCGTGGAAGTAAAGACGGAAGAACCGTCCGGGCCTGAGCTGACGCAGACGCCCGTGCCTGCGGAAGCGACGAAAAGCCCTCCTCTACCCGCACCGTCGGAAGCGCCTGCCGAAGGCACGTTCGCGAAGAGCGCGTCGCCGGACGAACCGCGTGCCTCGAAATCGGCGCCGCCCACGGAAGCCAAGACGGTGGAGCCGCCCGCATCCGCACGTTACGAAGATCCGAGTCTGCGGGAGGGCTTGGTCTTCCAGCAGTCCTTCGAGGACGTCGTATCGAGCAAAAGCGCCACCACCGGCCCTGAGTCCTCCGATTCGGGCGTACATGGAAAAGCGTTCCGCTTCAACGGCCAAGGACACGACTCCGGCGGCATCATCCTGCAAGGCCCACACCTCAAGAATATAGAGCAGGTGAGCATCGCATTGTGGATCAAACGCGCCGCGCATGCGTCCGACCTGACGATACTGGAAAACCGGCACCGCTACCGCCTGAGCCTTCAAGCCACCCAAGTGACCTGGCAATGGATCCAGGGAGAAGACAATTACCTGCTGCCTGCTCCGTTACCGGTACGTGCGGCAGAAACCGGCTGGATCCATGTGGCTTGGACGTGCGATGGAAAAGTTTCTTTGGCGTATGTGAACGGCCGGCAGGTAAGCCAAAGGCAAGCGGGTAATGGCGCGATCGGAAGACCCCAGAATTCCGGCTATAGCTTGCGCATCGGCGGGAAATTCGTGACCGGATCAGAAAAAAATGCTCCCACGTTTAACGGCTGGATGGACGAACTGCGGGTGTACCACCGCGTGCTGGACCCGAAAGAAGTGGCCGCATTGGCTAAGGCGCCGTAATCGAAAGGAGTCTTCCCGTGTCCCGAATCGCCTCGGTTTCGCCGTGCGGTCTGGCGGTCCTGCTTGCCGCGGCGTGGTGTTCGGCCGCCTGCGCGTCCGAAGTTCCGGCGAATACCTGGCAGAAAGTCGAGATCGATTGGAAGGCGGTGCTCGCGGCGCATACGCCGGACGGGCGCTGGGATACCACGGACGGGTATTCGGACAATGTGTATCGCTCGAAGACGGGCGAAATCTTGATCCGGACGGGGATCGAGTCGAAGGCGCTGGGCACCTCGCCGGGGTACTACACGAACACGACGGTTCGGTGGGACCCGAAGGCGGGCGCGGCGGCCGTAGAGGAGATCGCGCACTGGGGCGGCGGGAGCTACGGCGGAGGGAAGCTGCTGCCGGCGTTTCAGGAACATCCGACGCCGAGTCCGCGGCATACGTACGACGGGATCTGTTACGTTGAGCCCGAGGACGCGGTGTACCTGGTGCTGGGCGCAAACTGGAAGACGGGCTTGGGGGACAAGGCCGAGGCCGATGCGAAGGAAGCGCTGGCCAAGGACAACAAGTCACTTTGGAAGTACGCCTTCGCGGAGAAGCGCTGGACGCGGATCGAGGACGGAATCGCCAGCGCCGGCTACACGGGGTCGCCGTACGAGAACCATCTGACGCATTGGCCGCAAGGCGAGAAGCTTTTATTTCTCAACGACGGCGGCAATTTCTACGCCGAATTCGACCTGAAATCGCAGAAGTGGGAAAAGCTTTCGACCAAGAACAAGTGTCCGATGCGCGTATACAACGCGCGTTCGGCCTGGGACAGCAAGCGCGCGCTGTGGGTCTTCCGTCTGGGCGAGAAGCTCTGCACGTTCAATCCGGCCAGCAAGGAGTTCGCTGCGCTTCCGAATTGCTGGGATTTGCCTGTGCTTTCCAAGGAGGAAGCGGCGAAGGACAAGGATCCGCGCCGCAAGGCCAAGGGGGTCTGCTATATCTCCAAGCACGACGTGTATCTCGTGATCGGCCCCACGGGGAACGATACGCGCGTCTTCGATCCGAATGCGAACGTATGGAAGGACGCAAAGGGCGGCGAGCTGCCGCTGGTGAACGGGTATTTGCAATACGATCCGGCGACGGATTGCGTACTGATGAACTACCAGCTCGAGTGTTTCCGGTTCCGATACGTGCCGTGAACGTCGCAGCGGACGAGCCGTTCCTGAGCCCCGTTTTCCGGAGATCGCGCCATGCCCGACCACGCCGCCCGTTACCTTTCGATCCTTTTGTGCATGGCGTTACCGGCCGTGCATGCGGCCACGGACTCGGGCCTGCTCGCGGAAGCCGCGGCCAAATTTCCGGCGAACCAATGGGTGGGCTTGCCGCCTCCGAGCGTGGTGATTCCCAAGCCGTGGGAAGGCGGCCGGATCGTACACATCAACTCGTTCGGCAGCGACGTATTCTGCCCGGGGATCAACAAGATCCTGACGATCACCGGCTACACGACGCTGCCGGCGGGCAAAGCCGTACCGAATAACTATTCGGACAGCCTGTATTCCTTCGATTGCATGCGTAACGAACTCGAACTGATCAAACGGAGCAACTGGCGCGCGGGCGCGCGTTCCACAGACCCCAACCAATGCTCGTATCCGCTCGACGAAAACAAGACCGACCCGACGCCCTGCCCCCGGCATACCTACAACGGCATTTGTTACGATGCCGCAAGCGGCGCCTTTTTCCTGATCAACGGGGCGAACGCGGGCGTTCCGAACAAGCATCCGCTCTTCGAAACGAACCAAGGCACCACGGTGTTTACGTTCTGGTCCTACGACATCCGTTCGAAGCAATGGACACAGCTTGACTATCCCGCGCTCAAGCGGAAGGAGCCGTACGACACCATTCTGCGCGCGGTTCCGGGGGCGGGCAAGCTTTACCATTTCAGCGACTGGTCGGTCTCCAGGTATGATTTGAAGACGAAGACTTGGACGATTCTGCTGGATTGTCCGGGCGGCAGTCCCGTGAATGCGAAAGTGAATGCCGCCAACGGGTATATCGGCGGACAGGCCGCGGTGGACGGGAAACGGCAGCGCATCCTTTTTCATGGCGGAACCGCATGGCGGCCCAAAAAAGAAGGCCAAGCCGAACTGCCGATGCACACCGTTTTGGTCTTCAACACCCAGACCGAAAAGTTCGAGCGCTTGGGCGCAGGCACCGTGGAAGGCAATCCTCGCATGGGGTTCGTTTACGTCGAGCACCTGGATCGCTATTGGTTGCGCACCGATTCCGGCGAATACCTGATGCATCCCGAGAGCGGAGCATGGACCAAACTCAAGCACACTCCGTTTTCCTTTTCCGGAGACCGTTCGACGGAGTGGAACTACGCCTGCTACGACAGTGCGCGCGGCTTGATTTTACTTTCGAGGTGCTCCCGCGAATGGGCAGTGCTGCGTCTGGATGCCGCGGCCCTCAACGCCGCGCCGTAGGCAGAAAGGAATCGTTCCTTGTCCCTAGATACCCAACCGGTGAGCTTGGCGCCTGAGGTCCCGGCGGAAATTCCAGCTCGGCCCTTCGACAACGTGTGGCTCGAACTGGAGCGGCGGCACGGCTGGCGCGTGGAGGTGGCTGCGTACGACAATCCGCGGCCGGCGGTAAGCCGGATGCCGTTCTGCTTCCAAGATTTCGATAACCGATTTGCGGCGGAATTCCGTGTGCGCAACCGCTTGGATGAAGTCGTGGCCGGCGCGAAAAGCGAATGGGACGCGATCCTGAAGCTGCGGCACTGGGTGTTCGTACAGCTCGTCAACGGCACGGACCCTGCGGTGCCGGGGCTGGAGCCTGCGACGCTGCTGGCGGCCTCGCGTTCGGGCGGGACTTTTTTCTGCACGCACTTCGCAACGGTCTTCGTGGCGGCAGCCGCGGCGCTGGGGATTCCCGCGCGCAAGCTGGCGGTGGACGGCGAGCACCTGCCGACCGAGGCTTCGAACATGCACGGCGTCGCCGACGTGTGGGTGAACGAACTGCGCAAGTGGGTCTGCGTGGATCCGAACTACGATCATCATTACGAACTGGACGGCGTACCGTTGAACGCGGAGGAAGTGGGGCGGCGCTGGCAGACGCACCGCGGCGAAGGGATCGTCGCTCGGGTCGGCCCGGAGAATCGCGCGGTGCCTCGCGCGCGAACGGGCATCGCGGGGAAGCCCGAGGCGTGCGCGCTGTTCTGGCATCTGATCGAATGCCGCAACGACGTGTTTCGCCGCGACGGGCGCGGGGGCAAGCCGCCGGTGGTCCTGCCGCTGGACGATGCACGCAAGCGGCAACGCTGGTACCAGGGCAAGCCGCCGAAGACGTTCGAGCACAAGCGCTACGCGAGCGGGACGTTCCTGTTCACCGAGGAACTCGCCGACGCGTATCCCGATCTGGACGCGGCGCATTTCGAGATTTTGCCGCCGCATAAAATGCCGTACTACGGCCGGGTGCAATTCTATACGCCGTGCGCGCCGTATTTCAGCCACTACGAAGTGCGCGTGGACGACGGGACGCCGGAGCGGATCGAAGGCATGGAGTATCCGTGGCGGCTGCATCCGGGCCGCTGCCGCTTCGAGGTGCGGACGGTGAGCGTGATGGGGCGGCAAGGTCCGGCGTACTCGATGGCGCTGGAGATCACGGAAGACGCGGCCCGGCAACCGGGCTGGCCGGCGCGGGCTTGAACGCCGTCGATCGTACGGAATGAGGATCCAAGCCCCTCAAGGTGCAGGCGCGAATACCTACCTGAGCGGGTGAATTTCAAACCCAAAATCTCATAACCTGTTTACTATCAAGGGGTTCGTATAGTACGTAGACTCAGAATTTCGTGAAGCAGGGGAATAGGGCGCGGCGTCTTGTACTTGAATGAGATGCGTCGACTTGCGTCGAATAGCATGTGAAGGAAAACCCCATTCCAGGAGGCGTACGATGAAGCGAGTTTTGGCGAGTGCTTTTGCGGTGGCGTTGGTGGCGATGCTGGGCGTGGCGAGCTACGCCGGCGATCCGGTGGGCGACATCAGCCTCGATGATCTGAAGAAGGCGATCGCCGAGAAGAAGGTGACGCTGATCGATTGCAACGGCGCGGATTCGTACAAGAAGGGCCACATCCCGGGCGCGATCGATTTCTCGGCGGTCAAGGGCGATCTGGCGAAGCACCTGCCGGAAGACAAGACGGCGCTGGTGGTGGCGTACTGCGGCGGCCCGAAGTGCAACGCGTATAAGGCCGGCGCGGAGGCGGCGCAGAAGCTGGGTTACACGAACGTGAAGCATTTCAGCGGCGGGTCGTCGGGCTGGACGGCCGGCGGCGAGCAGCTCAAGGCGGCCGAGTAATCTCGCGCAGCCTCACGGCAGGACGACGGATCGAACGGCGCTCGCTTCTGGCGGGCGCCGTTTTTTTTTTTACGAATGCCGCGCCAAGCCGCCGGCCATGCGGCTTTGACGCGCGCGGAAGTCGCTGGGCGAGACGCCTTCGCGGGCGCGGAAGATGCGCGAGAAGTAATACGGATCGGCGAAGCCGGCTTGCGCCGCGACGGTCTGGATGGGGCGTTCGGTGAAGGCGAGCAGTTCCTTGGCGCGCTTGAGCTGCACGCTGAGGAGGTATTCCTTCAGCGCGTAGCCGGTGTGGCGCTTGAAGTGGCGGCGCAGGGTCGAGTAGCCGACGTGGACGCGTTCGGCGAGGGCTTCGGGCGTGAGGCCCTGGGTGGCTTCGCGGTCGATGAGGCTGAGGACTTCGGCGACGAGCGGATCGGGCGGCGCGCGGTTGCCCCATTGGCCGGTGGCGAGGCCGTGGACGACGACGATGAGCTGGTGCGTCAGCGCCGAAGCGAGCGGCACGGCGAGCGGGTGGCCGTGGATGAAGTCGTCGTGGAAGCGGGTGAAGATTTCCTGGACCTGCGGATGCGCTCCGACGTCGACGACGGGCTTTTCGGGGCGCAGGTAGCCGTGGCGTTCGTAGCGTTCGGCGACGGGGCCGTCGAAGATCACCCAGCGTTCGTGCCAGTACCGGTGCGGCGCGTAGCGGTGCGGGACTTCGGGGAAGATCCACCAGAGCGATCCGGCCTGAACCTCGACGCGGCCCGTGGGTTCGCTCCAGAACCATCCGCTGCCCTCGACGAGGTAGACGGCGGCGTAGTTGCCGAGCCGGCGGTCGGAGGCGAGTCCGGGTTTGGTCTGCTGCTGGTAGCCGGCGGCGCGGACCCAGAGGCCGAGTTCCTTGTGGGCGGCGCTGGGGACTTCCCATCGCGCGCCGTGTTCGCGGCCGGGGGGCGTGGGGGGCCGGACGGGGAGTTCGGGGACGGTTCGGGCGCGCGCCATTTGAGCAAAAAGTCCAGGTAGTTGGAGCACCCTATCCATTCCGGGGGCTCCATTAAGGGAATAGTATGAATGGCACCAGGGCGGTTGGCAAGAAGTAAGGTCATTTCGTCCAGCCCGCCCCGAACCCGACCGGAGACTCGAAACGCCATGAGCATCGCCACCGGACTTACGCTTCCCATGGGTCAGCGCCAGCTCGAACTGGGCGGCAAGTACCTGGGCCACCTGCGCGACAGCAACGATATTCAAGACAACCCCGAAGCGCTGCGCGCGCGGATGGCCGAAGACGGCTACCTGCTGCTGCGCGGCTTGCAGCATCGCGAGAAGGTGATCGCGGCGCGGAAGGTCCTGCTGGAAAACCTCGCTCAGAACGACCAGGTGAACCTGGACTTTCCGCTGATGGACGGCGTGATCAAGGAAGGCGCGCGCGGGGGCTTCCTGGGCGGCGCGAAGGCGGTCTCGCACACGCCGGAGTTCCTGGGCGTCGTGGAGTCGCCGGAGATCATGGGCTTCTTCGACAAGTACCTGGGCGAGCCGAGCCTGACGTTCGACTACAAGTGGATCCGCGCGGTCGGCAAGGGCGGGTTTACGGGCGCGCATTACGACGTGGTGTACATGGGCCGCGGGAGCGAGCGGCTGCATACGGTCTGGACGCCGCTGGGCGACATCAACTACGACGAAGGCCCGCTGGCGCTGCTGCTGGGTTCGCACAACCTGGAGAGCTACGCAAAGCTGCGCGCGACGTACGGGAAGATGGACGTCGATCGCGACAAGGTGCAGGGCTGGTTCAGCGACGATCCGGTGGAGATGGTGGACCGGTTCGGCGGGCGCTTCGCGACGACGGAGTTCCGGATGGGCGATGTGCTGATTTTCGGGATGTACACGATGCACGGATCGATCACGAACCAGAAAGACCGCTACCGGCTGAGCTGCGATACGCGCTACCAGCCGCTGAAGGATCCGGTGGACGAGCGCTGGATCGGCCAGAACCCGATCGCTCATTATGCGTGGCAGAAGGGGCAGACGAAGTCGATGGCCGACGCGCGGAAGGAATGGGGCGTGTAAGCCGCGGAGACGCGGAGAAGGTCCGGGTCTTGGAAACGACTTGAAGACGCTATAGCCGCCCCGGTTCGCGAGAGCCGGGGCGGTTTTGTTTGAGGGCCTCCGGTTTAGGAAACCGGGGGTCGTAGGTTGTAAGCCTTTTCGGTTTTACGGTTTGCGCGTTCGCGCTAAAAACTTTGGCGGTTATTTGGCGGAAGGGGTTGCAACCGTTTGCACTGATCTGCTCGGAAGACGCCAAATCCGATTCTCCCTCAACCCTACTCTTTTACTTTTTCTTCGACGGCTTCTTCATCCCCTGTTCCGCCACGCGATGAGTTTTCGCGTAGGACGGGACGCGGCGCTACGGCCCTAGCAGATCGTCGGGAACTTTCGGGGGATTCTGCGGGTCAAAGAGATCGGGACCTTTCAAGTAATAACCGTTCTTTCGCCATTCGAAATTATCCCGGTTCGCCCATAGCCTGCCACGTGCTTCTCCAATCCACGCTTCCGCCTCTTGCCTGCTTCGAATCGGGAGGCGTCTTTGCAGACTAAGGCGTATTTCCTCAAATGGATACCGCACATCCACACCAAAAATTTTTTGGCCTTCCTTGGAAATATCCTGAAGCTGCCTGCTCCAGTCCTTGAATTGCTTCCGAAAGGCATCCTCGAATGCCTTTCGCTCCCGATCCAAAGCCGCTTGCTCCCAAGCAGTCACTTGCTCATCGCTTGGTCGCGGGGGACCGCGCAACTCCTCGGGCAAAGAGGGGGGATGCGCAGGATCGTAAAGATCTTCGCCCTTTAGAGCGAACCAACCCGCGGATGAAACATACTTGAAATTATGTCGATTGGACCATAAGAATTTCCGACAACTGTCTAGATATCCCCACTGCTCAAGCAAGGATGCTTCATTTCTCAAGCTCCCAAATCTTTTCCCAACTGCCTGAAAATACGAAACAAAAAAGTCGACAAATGGCAAACTTTTATACCCCTTTATTGCATTCCTTTCGTAAGAAGCATCTAATTGCTTCATGCGCCAGCGAATCTCGTTTTCTACCCAATCCTCTACTGAAACACTAAAGTTAGGTGGCGTGATACAACCCAGCCGATCCATGTATGAAGAAACCATTTCAATATCAAAGCTGAAGTCAATTGTCACAAAATGCTGACTACTAACTTGCCATGCAACCCGGACTTCTTTATCACTATCTGCAACCAATGCGTAACCATTGCCGCATTTTCTCAAGCTAATTGGCATGCCGATCATTCCACGAACCATTTCATGCACTAATTGTCCAGGCTCGCATTCACTATAACACGTAATACGCATAACCTCATTCCGACCCGTTCTTAAATCATCGAACATTATCCCAAAGACCTTGGGAACTGCATAGCTCCCATGAAGCTCGGGTCCATACCAAATTATTGATCCCGCGTTATGGCCAATTATCCCGCCATGTGTCCACTTCGTATTGCCAATTTGCTTCTTGATCGCCAATACATCGAATATCCGTTCGGCGCCTTTAATGAACTTACTCCCATCCGCCTGCCAGGGACCATCGTTAAATGGCTGCCAGACTACTCCAATACGTTCCCCAACCGAAACATCTATCACACCAGGAACTGATTTCAGAATTTGCACATCCTGATCTGTCAAGCATCCAAGGGAAAATACATACGGCTTTGGCGGATGCACCCTTTCTACACTCTCTGCGCCAGTAAGTGCAAGTCCCTCCACCAGAATCAAAAGTAGGACTTGCGCCGCCTTGGGGTTCATACTTCACCTCACGGTTGAGTGACGACGTTTGGCGGGTGGCCGGGAGCGGGTGGCGGGTGGCCGGGAGCGGGTGCCACGGAGCATGCGTCGTTTGCTTGCTCCGTGCCCAGCCGACCGAGCACGTTCAAGCCTCCACCCATTCATCAACCGCGGGTGGCCCAGACAAACCGAAGGTTTGTGTGGGTGAGCTTGCGAACAAGAGGCGCTCATGACGGCATCCTCACCGGCACGCCCACCGATTTCCCAAGCCCCCAGAAGCGTGCCGAACTCCTCGGCCATGCGCACGGCTCCCGGACCAAACCGGCTCGCACCGGATTGTAATGCATGTACTCCAGCTTCTCATACACCTTACGTTCGGAGTACACGTTGAACTCGTAGAACCGCTTTTGCCAGACCGCGTCCGATGCAGGGAACTCTCGCACCCATGAGACCACCTTTTCCGTGCCCAAATGCTTTAAGGCCACCGAGCTCCGGCGTTTCCACATCTGCATGAACGCGCTGAGACGCCGAGGTTCTTGGAACCAGGAGAGTCCATGGACGTGATCGGGCATGACGACGAAGCCGATGCAAAGCCCATCTCGCAACCGCAGTTCTTGAGCCAGGATGCCCAGCAGGATGCGCTTGCCTTGGTCATGCTCCAACCACCGGCGCCGTTTGTAACACGAGGACGTGACGAACGAAGCGCCGCCGAATTCGTCCAAGGTCCGCTTGCGAACCATGCCGGAAGCTTACCCTGAAAGTACAGCCGCCTCCAGCCTCTTGTTCGCAAGCTCACCCACACAAATCAGAGATTTGTGTGGGCCACCCGCGGCTTCCATGAGATTGTAAATGCCTGCCGCGCCGTCATCACGGAGTGATGGGGGGCACCCGGGTTATGTTTTTGGGGCTGTTCACCACGCGAGCACGGCTTAGCCCCATTGCGGGCCGATGATGCGGCGGACGTTCATGAGGCGGGTGGAGGGGACGATCTGGCCGGCGATGGCTTTGAGGCGGTATTCGCGGGGCGGCATGCGGAAGGCTTCGCGGAAGCAGCGCGAGAAGTGGAAGGCGTTCTCGAAGCCGGTCTGGCGGGCGATTTCGCGGACGGGCAAGTTGGTGCGGGCGAGGAGCGTCGCGGCGCGGTCGACGCGGATCAGGCGCAAGGCCTGAAGCGGCCCGCAGCCGAGGGTCTGCTTAAAGACGCGGCAGAGGTGCCCGGCGCTGACGTGGGCCGCTCGTGCAAGCTGCGCGAGCGTGAAGGCCGAGACGGACCCTTCGTTCCAACGCGCTTGAACGTGCCGCAGCGCGCGCGCGACGGGTTCGGGCAGATCGCCGCTGCTTTCGGCCCGTGTGTGCAATTCGCCGCTGACGAAAGCCACCAGCAGATGCCGCAGCGCGCTTTGGAGCAGCGCGGCTTGGTGCGGCCCCTTGCGATCCATGAGCCAGCCCAGGTGCCGGAAGAGCGGCCGGACGATGTCGCTTTCGGGCAGGCGCACGGTCCGCGGCCAAGCTTCACGCGGCGGCAGTTCGGCCAGCGGCGCACGCATCTGCCAATGGATATAGCTGGCCTTGGTGTGGCGGACGGGGTCCCAGCGGTAGTAATCGGTCATGCCCGGGTGGAGCAGGATCATCGTGCCGGCGGGGGCGTCGTAGGAGCGGCCGTCGAGTTCGGCCACGGCGTCGCCGGCCTCGATGTAAAGGAACTGGTAGTGGTTGACGCGGCGCGGGCCGTAGGTGGCGCCGGGCGGCAGCGCGGCCCAGCCGGCGTCGATGCGGTACAGGAAGTCGGCTTCGTCGGGCATGGGGCGGGTTCCCGGGATGTTAATTTCAGATATGTTTTTACCATGCCGGTCCATTCCCCGGCAAGGGGCGATGGGGTTAGATGGGGAAGGCAAACGGCAATCCGGAAACGGAGCACGGCAGGGGCAGGGCTTGGGCCTCTAGGAAAGCCCTCGATTCTCCGTTCACAGCCCTTTTCGCAGGGGTTCATTTCAGAAAGGTACGGCCATGGCGCTCAGTCAGGAACAGCTCGATTTCTTCGCGGCGCAGGGGTACTTGAAGTTCGGGCCGCTGCTGGAGCCCAAGGAAATAGAGGCGCTGCGGGCGGAGTACGACGAGGTCTTCCGGCAGGCGGTGGAAGGCAATTCGTTCCGCAACTTGTCCTTGGACGACGGCGGGGACGCGAAGCAGAAGGCGGCGGCGACGAAGCAGATGCTGCAGATCTGCCAGATGTGCGAGCGGAGCCTCGCGTTCCGGAAGCTGCTGTACGACACGCGCGTCCTCGACGCGGTGCAGGATCTGATCGGTCCGAACATCATGCTCTTCCACGACCAGGCCCTCTCGAAGCCTGCGCGGACGGGCGGCGCGGTGAGCTGGCACCAGGACAACGGGTACTGGCGCTGCCGGCCGGCGAACCTGGTGAGCTGCTGGATGACGCTGGACGACGCAGACGTGGCGAACGGCGCGATGCAGGTGATCCCAGGGAGCCATTTGAAGCCGGTCTGGCACGACAAGAACGAAGAGACGAACGCGCTGCTTAAGATTAGAGACGTGGACGAGTCGAAGGCCGTGGTGGTGGATCTGCCGGCGGGCGGTGCGATGTTCCACCACTGCCAGACGCTTCATTACACCGCTCCTAACACGACGGACCGGCCGCGTCGGGCGTTCGCGATTCACTTCATGACGCCGGGGACGCGGGACCGCAAGGGCGAGCCGATGCGGGTGGATTTCCACCACCCGTTGCTGCGGGCGAGTGTGTAGAACCATTTTAGATTGGGGACTTGGGATTTTAGATTGAACGGCCATGCGGAGGAAGATGCACGTTCCACGCGAATGCGCTCAGGTCTTCAGGGCTTGAGAGCGCAACGCGCGATCTGATTTTATCACCTCGCCTGCCCCTCCTTGGCAAGGAGGGGAGGCGTCCGAGGCCATAATCCGACTTAGATGGCAGTCCGGTAGCCGGCTTATAGGGTCGTGAACCGAAGGTTCACGGCACTGGCTCGAGCTTCAGCAGCCGGCGCGTTTGCGTCCGGGCTGTTCCCGGTTTTCGCGGTAGGCCATGACTTTGCGGATGTATTCGATCGCATCGGGCGTCTTGCATTCGGTTTCGCCGTGGTCGATCTCGACTTTACCGATGCGTCCGGCGGCGGCGATGGCCAGTTCCTGAAGCTTGCCGCCGCGCGTGCCGATGTTGATCAGCGCCATGTTCATCGTGTGGCGCGTCCGGTTGGGCGCTTTGTGAATCTCGCGTTCGATCTGCGCGATGCGTTCGACCAATTCGTCTTCGGGAAGATCCTGCTCTTCGCAGAGCTGCACGGAAAGGACGGCCCAGCCGGCGGCGCTGGGCCATTCGGCTTTGGTCTTGATCCACTGCGCGGCAAGCTTGCCGGCATCGGGGCTTTTCCCGGCGACCTTGGAGAGCGCATCGACGAGGACGTTGTTGTCCACGTCCTTGAGCCAATCCTTCAGCAAGGGCGCGCGCGAGGAGGCGGGATCGGCGATCATGGTCGCGAGGACGCGGGCGTCGTGGTTCTTGCTGGTCCAGAGCTGTTCGGCGAGGCGCTGATCGGTCTTGATCTGTTTGGCGAGCTTGCCGAGTTCGGCGTAACTGACGCCGAACATCGGGCCTTTGACGCCGTGGCGGGCGTAGGTCTTGCGCGTCTGTTCGGATCCCGCGCGTTCGAGGGCCTTCAGGGCTTCGGCTTTGTTCATCTGGGCCTCCTCCCGAGTTTGGGCGCACCGCAGAACGAACCATCCACTTCTCTCCTCCTTTTCCCGCGTGGGAAAAACGAGGAATGAACCGGATTGATTGTTAAGGAAACGCTTCGCGCGCTTTCGGATCACCTCCTCTGCCCTTCCCCGTACTCGGAAGGGTGAACGGCAAGTTCGAATTCAGCGGCCTCACCGATAAAGCATCACACTCGACGCCCTCGCGGCGCGTCAGTTGTTGATCTTGCAGGTCCGGCACGGCTTGAGGTTCGTGAAATCGGCGGCCAGGTATTCCTGCCGCATCTTCGTGAAATAGGGACCGTTCCAGATCTCGTAAACCGACTGTTCGTGCACGTTGCCGAGTTTGACTTCGCGCATGTAATCGACGCAACAGATGACCGCGTACCCTTCCCAAGAGAGTACCAGCGTGTGGAACGGGCGGCGGCAGGTGGTGTTGGGCTTCATCTCTTCGGCGGCAAGGACCGATTCCTGGCCCATATCGAGCTGGTCGCCGCGGTTGTCCATGTCGAGCACGAGGAAGCGGAAGCCTTCCTGGCGTTCCCATTTCTCGCGCATCTTTTCCAATTCGGGCTGGACCTTCTTCGTGTTCACGACCTTCACCGCGATGTCGAGGTTGCGGCGGACCTGTGGATTGGCGCGGAGGTACGCGCAAAAGCGCTCGATGGCTTCCATGCTCTTTTCGAACGGGAGCTTCATCAGCGCTTCGTAGGTCTCTTTCGTGTAGCCGTTGATCGAGAGGAATACTTCGTTGACTGCGCCGCTGCCGAGGAGTTCCTCGATCTTCTTGTCGGTGAAGAGTGAGCCGTTGCTGGTGAGGTTGCGCTTGGCGTCGGGGCAGTGGCGCTGGAGCAGCTTGTACTTCTCGACGATGCCGCCGTCCATGAGCGGCTCGTTGTCGAGCGCCAGGATGAAGCGTTCGACGCCGCGCCCGGCGCACTCTTTGGCGATCTTCTCGAAGGTGGCGTTGGTCATGCGCCCGCGGGGCAGGTCGTCCTTGATCTGCGGGTACTGGCAGAAGACGCAGCCTGCGTTGCAGCCGAACTGGGTCTCGATCAGGATCGTTTTGGGAAAGTCGGGCACGGGCTTGCGAAAGATGCGGTTGCGCAGCTTCTCGAGGACGTTGGACTCTTCGCCCGGGTAGTAGTACCAGCGTGCCACGCGCCTGCTCCGATGCCTCAGAAAAACCGCTCTATCCTTTTATCGGCAGAACGGGTCGGGGCAACTCTTAAAGATAGCCAGTTCAGTCCACATTTCCGGCGGCTTTCGCGGCGTGCCCATCGGCGGCCAAGAGCGCGCGGCGTTCGGGCTGCTTCGAGACCAGCAGCGCTTGGACGACGGCGACGAGGAGCGCCGAAGCGGCGAGGGCGGCAAAGGGGGCGCGTAGGGCTTCGCGGGTTTCCCAGCCCGATTCCTTGGCCCATTGAACGACCACACCGGCCAGGAGGGGGGC
Source organism: Planctomycetota bacterium (assembly GCA_015075375.1). GTDB lineage: Bacteria > Planctomycetota > SZUA-567 > H5-PLA8 > H5-PLA8 > H5-PLA8. The sequence goes on from JABTUM010000001.1 coordinate 467,108, forward strand.
CATGGTGCCGAGACCTACGACGGCTTCGTGGACGGTGGTTCCGGTGCGCGGCGAGGCGAAGAATCCGGTCGCGGCGACGATGCCGGATTGAAAGGCCAGCGCGAGAACAAAGCCGACGAGTACGACGAGCAGCAGCAGCAGCGGGAGGTTCTCGACGTAGGCGAGCGCCAGGCTGACCGCCGCGAGAACCGCGCCGAGCGCGAAGTAGGTGCGGCGCAGGCCAAGGTAAGGTTCGTACCAGCGGCCCAGGGCAAAGGCGAGCATCTGCCCGGCGAGGCTGGCGGCGCCCAGGTAGCCCATGCGTTCCTTGCCGTAGCCGTAGACTTCGTTCAGTTCGGCGTAGTTGACGTTGACGATGGCTCGTCCGGCGAGGGCGGCGAGGTTGGCGAGCGCGGCGGCGGCAAAGAGCGCCCAGCCGACGGGGTGCGCGACTGCGCGGGCAGCTTCGACGGCGCGGCGCTGCTGCGTGGGCAGGACCTCGCCTTGCCGCGGCGAGGTGCCGCTTGGGAAAAGAGAAAGCACAAGGACCACCCCGAAGAGCGCCGCGCAGGCCAGGAACGCGCCGAGCACGACGCCGGCCGCACAAAGCCAGCCGCCAACGAGAAAGCCGAGCATCGTCCCGGAGGTCCAGGCCAAGTTGTAGAAACGCAGGATGCGCGACTTGGAGATGTCTTCGCTCTGGAAGTCGAGCATCCATGCGCTGCAGAACGGCCAGAAGGCTCCGGCGGCCAACCCCAGCAAGAGTTGCGCGGCGGTGGCGCCGGAGGCTTCGCTCGCCTGGCTCATCCAGACGGCCGCGACGAGCGAAGTCGCAACGCCGGCCAGCAGGACGTGCTTGCCGCGCAGCCCGCGGCAGAGCTGCCCCAAGATCAAGCAACTGAGCGCGTAACCGACGGCCGGACCGGACCCGATGAGACCGAGTTGCTCGCTGGAGAAGCGAAGTTCGAGGCAGGCCTGCGGTGTGGCGGTGGCCCACGTGCCGATCACGACGCCGTACAGGAATGCGACGGTGGCGAGCAACCAGACGTTCTTCAAAGGGTGGGCATCCGCGGAGGCGAAGGTTACGAGGCAGTCATTTTGGCCGCGGCACGGGCGGCGCGCAAGGATATCACGGCACCTGGAAACCGGAGCCGCGGACGGCCGCGGCAAGGCGCTCGCGGTCGGCGCGCGCCGGATCGAAGCGCACGCGCGCGGCGCCGGGCTTGAGGGTGACTTCGACTTCGGCGACACCGTCGATGCCGCGCAACGCATCCGTGACCGTCTGGACGCAATGCCCGCAGCTCATGCCTTCCACCGGCAGCGTGATCGACGCGGCCTCCGGGCCCGGTGCGGGCCTTGGCGGCGCGGCTGGCGCCGTGGAGCGGCTGCGGCGCAGGCGCAACGCGTTGCCGACGACGGAGACAGACGAGAGCGACATGGCGGCGGCGGCGAGCATGGGGTTGAGCAGACCGAAGGCGGCGAAGGGGATCGCCAGTATGTTGTAGCCGAAGGCCCATCCGAGGTTCTGCAGCATGGTGCGGCGCGCGGCGCGCGCGAGGTTCACGGCTTCGAGGACCTTGGCGATGTCGGACTGTTTGAGGGTGATGTCGGCAGCCTGCATGGCGATGCCGGTTCCGGAGCCGACGGCGAAACCGACCTCGGCGGCGGCGAGCGCGGACGCATCGTTGATTCCGTCGCCGACCATGCCGACGCGGAGGCCGGCGGCGCGGAGCTTTTCGACGAGCGCCTGCTTGGCGGCGGGCGTGAGCTCGGCATGGACGCGCTCGGCCGGAATATTGAGTTCGCGCGCAACGGCTTGCGCGGCGGGGGCACGATCGCCGGTGGCCATGTGCACCTCGATCCCGGCGGCGGCCAGTTCGCGGAGCGCTTCAGCCGCGCCGGGGCGGAGCGTATCGGCCAGCCCGAGCACGGCGACGGGCTTTCCGTCGAAGGCGACCCAGGCGGCGGTGGCTTCGGGGGGCAAGTCGGGCAGTTCGGGGAACGCAACCTGCGGGTCGAGGCGTTTGCGGACAAAGCCGGCGCTGCCGGCGCAGACGTCGACGCCATCCACAAAGGCCCGGACGCCGCGACCGCTGAAGGACTCGAAACGCTCGCTCTCGAGCAGCGCGCCCGGCGCTTCGCGTTCGCACCAGCGGACGATGGCGCGCGCGACGGGGTGCTCGCTGGGAAATTCGGCGGCGCGCAGGCGCGCGTGGAAGCCGGCGGGCCACCGGCCATCGGGGGTCAGCGCGCGGCTGAAGGTTACTTCGGGACGGCCTTCGGTGAGGGTGCCGGTTTTGTCGCACACCAGCGTGTCGAGGCGGCCGGCGCGTTCGAGGGCCGCGGCGCGCGAGACGAGGATGCCGGATCGCGCCGCGCGGCCGGAGACGACCATCACCACGGTGGGCGTGGCCAGCCCCAGCGCGCAAGGGCAGGCGATGAGCAATACGCTGAGGGTGGGGAGCAAGGAGCCTTCGAAGCCGTGTCCGCTCCACCACCAACCCGCGAAGGTGACGGCGGCCAGCAGCAGCACGACCGGCACGAAAACGGCGCTGATGGCATCGGCCAGACGCTGCGACTCGGCCTTGGAACCGAGCGCCTGTTCGACGGCTTGCACGGTCTGGGCCAGGGAGGTATCGGCGCCCACGCGCGTGGCTTCGAAGATCAGCGATCCTTCTTCGACCACGGCGCCGGCGCAGAGCGCGTCGCCGGAGCTCTTGCGCACGGGAAGCGGTTCGCCGGTCAGGGCGCTCTCGTTGAGCGCGGCTTCGCCCGAGCGTACGCGGCCGTCCACGGGAACGCGATCGCCGGGACGCAGGCGAACGGCATCGCCCGCTTTCAGCGCAGCGACGGCGACTTCGCGGTCGCCGCCCGGTTCGACAAGGGTGGCCGTGGCCGGCGCGAGGCTCATCAAGGCGCGAACGGCATCGCCGGCGGCAAAGCGCGCGCGTTCCTCGAACCAGCGACCCAGCAAGATCAGCGTGACGATGACCGCGGCGGACTCGAAGTACAGATGGTGCCCGCCGTGCACGAGCATGACGTAGGCGCTGTAGGTCCAAGCCGAACCAGCCCCGAGCGCGACGAGCGTATCCATGTTGGTGCGCAGGCGCGTGGCGAGGCGCGCGGCGTTGAGGAAGAAATCGCGGCCCGGCCCGGCCAGTACCAGCGTGGTGAGAATCGCGCTCCCCCACCCCATGATCTCGGGAAAGCGTTCTCCAAAACCCGGCCACATGGTCAACAGAATGGGGACGGTCAGCGCCGCGGAGACGGCCAGCCGAACCCAAGCGGCGCGGAGTTCGGCGCGGCTCTCGTCGGCCCCGGCGGCAGCGTCGATTTCGGCCAAATCGTACCCGGCGCCGCGAACGGCCTTCGAGGCGGCCTCAAACGAGATGGCTCCGGTGACGTGGGCCGAGCGAGTGGCAAGGTTGACATCAGCGGCCTGCACGCCTGGGGCGGCGCGCAATGCGTTTTCGACGGCACGCACGCAACTGGCGCAGTGCATGCCTCGTACGGCCCAAGTTCGCTCCGCGGACGCGGGCACGCGACACCTCCTCTTGCCCTCTCATGTTACTCGGTAGACGAAACATTGCATGCAAGCGGATTGACGTCCCGAAAAGGGGGCCTATCGTGTAACCTACCGTAATAAATCGGTTATTGGAAACCGCATGGGTGCTATCGGCAGGAGATTGGGTAACGCGTCGCGCTGGCTGATTCGGCGCTTGGCGCGCTTCTACTATCCACGCATCGAGGTCAGCCACGCCGAGCGCATCCCGCGAGACGGTCCTGTGCTGCTGGCGGCGAATCATCCGAACAGCCTGCTGGACGCGGTTTTGCTGGGCATCGCGGCGCAGCGGCCGGTGCGCTTCCTGGCCAAGGCCCCGCTTTTCGAGGTGCCCGTCTTCGGTGCGGTGCTGCGTGCGTTGGGGATGATTCCGGCGTACCGCGGACAGGACGATCCGAAACAGGTCGAGCAGAACGTGGGGATGCTGGAGCGCGCAGCGAAACAGCTTTCGGGCGGCGAGGCGCTGGGCATTTTCCCGGAAGGCCTGACGCACGACGCTCCGCAGGTGGCGAAGGTGCGCTCCGGTGCGGCGCGGATCGCGATGCAGGCGCTGGAGCAGGGCGCGCAGAAGCTCAAAGTCGTGCCGATCGGGTTGAACTACCAGGAGAAGGGGCGCTTCCGCAGCGCGGTCTGGATTCGCGTGGGCGAACCCATCGACGTATCGGCCTGGCTGGAAAAGCATGGCGGGGACGGGCGCAAAGCCATGCGCGAATTGACGCGCGAAATCGAGCGCGAATTGCGCACGCTGACGGTGCATCTCGACCAGCCGGAATGGGAAGGGTTGCTGACCGATCTGGAGGTGCTTGCGCCGCCCACGGAAGAGACCCTCAAACATCCCGCGGCGGCACTGATGTTCCGGCGCCGGATTGCGGGGGCGATCAACTACTTTCATGCCAGCGATCCGCCACGCGCGGCGACAGGGATCGCGGCGATTCAGGCGTACCGGGAGAGCGTGGCCGAGGTGGGTTTGCGGATCGATAGTCCGGTGCTTCGCTTCGGCGGCCTGGAGCTTTGTGCGCGATTGCTTGCGACTCCGATCCTGCTGCTGCTGGGCCTGCTGCCGGCGCTGGCGGGCCTGCTGCATCACTTCGTGCCGTATTCGCTGGTGAGCCTGCTGGCGCCGCGGGTGCAGACGCCGGGGCGAACGACGGTGGCGCTGGCGCGGCTTTCGCTGGGCCTTCCGATATACCTCGCGTGGTACGCGGGGGTGGTTTGGTTCTGGCTGACGCAGACCGATTTCCGGCCTTGGGCGATCTACACCTGGACGGCGCTGATGCCGTGGGCGGGCCTGATGGCCCTGCTGTATCTGAACGCAGGCCGCGAGGCGTTCTTGCTGTGGTGGCACCAGATGCGGCTGGTGCTGCACCCGCGCCGCGCGGGAAAGCTGCGCGGCGAGCTGTCCCAATTGAAGATGCGCCTAAACGCCATGGCCGCGGATTACGTCCGCGCCTTTCCCCAGGAGCCGCTGCCGCCGGCTCCGCCGGTCTGGCGGCGCCGGATGGCCGCGGGCGTGGGCTGGGGCCTGGCCGTAACGGCCGGCTGCGCGGCCTTCTTCGTGGGCCGGGAGATGTTGCGCGAGAAGCCACTGGCGGAATTATCGGGGCGCGCTCCGAATCTGGGACGGATCGATCCCGAGCATCTGGCGGCGCGCTTGGAACGCGACGAAGCCGGCTTGTCCGACTTGCTGCATGGGCTGGACGCCTTGGAAGCGCGCGCGCTGAAGCTGCGCAGCGAATTCGAGTCGGGCGAACGGACGTACTACAAGCAGTCCGACAACGACGCGGTGCGCCAGGAACTGATGGCCTACCTGGGTTACCGAAAGGCCTTGCTGCATCTGATCTGGAAGTACCGCGAGGCCGGCGAGGTTCGTCGTGAAGACCTGCGGCTGCGCGCGGGACTGCTTTCGTGCACGGCGGCGGCGGTGCTGTACGAAGCCAGCGCGAAGTTCGTAACCAGCTTCAAGCGCGACGAGACGATTAAAAAGCTGAACGAAGCCGCGCCGCAGTGGGATATCCCGGCCGGCACCTACGACACGATCAAGGCGAATCTCGCGCAACTGGAAAACCTGAAGCACCTGCGCGAAGCGCTGGCGTACCATCGTTCCCAAGCGGAAGGGTATGCGCGGGAGGGATTGCAAGAAGCGGAGCCACAAGCGCTGTTCCATGCGCGCATCGCGCGGGCCACGGAGACGATCGAGCGTTTGGGCGGGGAGGTCTGGAAGACGAAGGTGAGCCTCGTGGCCACGGACGTGACGGGCCTGGGCAAGAGCATCGCGTACGGCGCGCAAAGCATGATTGCGACGTGGATCGGCGATACGAAGATCCGGGCGCCCCGCGAAGGGCGGGCGCTGCTGACGGCGGAAGACCTTGAGCGGCTGCGCGGACTGCTGCAGCCGGGCGACATTCTGATCGAGCGGCGTAATTGGTATCTTTCGAATATGTTTCTGCCGGGCTACTGGCCGCATGCGGCGCTGTACGTGGGCACCGCAGACGAATTGCACGACTTAGGCCTGCATACGGACCCGCGCATCGCGCCGCATTGGGACGCCTTCGCGGCGGCCGACGAGCAGGGACACGCGCACGTGGTCGTCGAAGCGTTGAGCGAAGGAGTGGTCTGTACGTCACTGGAGCATAGCGCGGGCGGCGGAGACTCGGTGGCGGTTTTGCGTCCGCGCTTGTCGCAGGAACAAAAAAAGGAAGCCATCGCCCGCGGCTTCAGTTACGTTGGGCGGCCGTACGATTTCGAGTTCGATTTCTTCAGCACGGACAAGATCGTGTGCACGGAGCTGGTGTTCCGCGCGTACGACGGCGTGATCGATTTTCCGCTGGTGGACGTGATGGGGCGCAAGACGCTTCCGGCTATCGAGATCGTACGCAAGTACGTGAACGAGTGCGGAGCGGCTGGCCAGCAGCTGGACCTGATCGCATTCGTGGACGGGGACGAGATCAAACAATGCACGGTCTTCGCGGACGAACAAGCATTCATGGGCACGCTGACGCGTCCGGCGATGACGTGGCTGAACATGCTTTCGCAACCGGCGGCGCCGGACGCCCCGCCTAGTAAGTGACTACGCTCGACTCGGGCAACCAGCCTTCGCCTGCTTCGGGGAGGCGCAGGTGGACCCAGCCGCCGCGCCGATCGAGGACCTCGAATTCGGCGCCCTGCTTGAGCGGCTGATCGAAGGCGGGTTCGTAGCTTTCCCCGTTTCCTTTGCGCGCCGGGGTTTCGGCGAGGACGACGCCGCGCGGGCGGGCGTACTCGTCGCGATCACCGAGCACGGCGCTTACCGAGGCCAAGAGCGCCACGAGCAGGGCAAACGCGAGGGCTCCTCGAAGGGCTCCGGCCGTTCGTTCAGAACCGCCCGCGCGCCAAAGCCGCACCAAGGCGAGCAGAAAAAGCAGGCTCCACGCGCCGGCCGCGACGAAGAGGCGTTCTTGCTGCGCGAGCGTGGCGTGCCAGAAGAAGACGCGCTTCCACCACGGCGGATCGGCTTCGGCGCGGCCGCCGGGGGCGGCTTCGAGCGCGGCCTGCAGGTTGGCGCGCAGGTAAGGATCGCGCGGGCGCAGTCGCAGCGCGCGGCGATAGGCAGCAATGGCGCGCCCGTAATCCCCGGCGCGGAAGTGCGCGTTGCCGAGGTTGTAAAGCACCGCTCCGTTCTCGATGCCGCCGTCGAGGACGGCTTCGAAGAGCCGCGCGGCGGCGCGAAATTCGTCGGGGCTGCGGGCGGCATCGAAAGTATCGAGCGCTCGGTGGAAGACGCGTTCGCGGTCTTCGGCGTGCAGCGCCGCCACGCTCAGGCACCAACACGCAACCGCCAGCATGAAGCGCAGGCTCATCGGCGCACCTCGGCGTCAATGCGCGGGGCCAATGCGCGGGCTTGCTCCAAGACCTGCGGATCGAGGGAGTTGCCGCCGCCATAGGCGGCCTGTTCGAGGCGTTCGAGCAGCGCCGACAGTTCACGCCGCACGGGTTCGGATACGCCGGCTCGCAATAGCGCCGCATCGGCTTCGCGCGCCGTCAGGCCGGCCTCGGCCAAGTGGCACAGATCGGCGCAGAGGCCCAGCAAGGCGGCGCGCACTGGGCCAGGGGCGGCGGCGTCCGGCGCATCGAGCCGCGCCCGCGCGCTTTTGAGCGCACGCATGCGGCGCTGGCGCGCCCAATCGCCCGCCAGCCGGCGGCGGCGCACAACCAAGGTGCTGAGCGCAGCGTAGAAGACGGCCAAGCCGGCGATCCAGGCGATGACGAGACGCGGATCGGCGCGTTCGTCGCGGATATCCCGAAGTCCGGTAACGTTCTGGTGAATACCGCCGGCGCTGGCTTGGACGGGTCCGCGGTCGTCGTTGGCACGCGGCGCGCCGACGACATCCTGGGCGCCCAAGGCCACGGCCTCGGTGACGTTCAGCGCGATGGGTTCGCTGACGGCATCGACGTATTTCTCGGCCTGGGGGTCGAAGTACGGAAACCGTAGCGCAGGAATCTGCACGCCCGCGCGTTTGGGGCGCAGCGCATATCGGAAGCGTTTCTCGCCTCCAGCCACTTCCCCGATGGGCTTCTCGTCGACCACCACGAAATCGCGGGCCAGCCCTTCCTGGCGGATCAGATCGGGCGCGCCAACCTGTTCCAGCGAAACGCTGCCGGGGGCGGGCTTCACGGCGAGTTCCAGAGTCAAGGGATCGCCGACGCGAAGTTCGAGCGGCGTGGCGGTGGCCGAGATGGAGAAGCGGCCGATGGCGCCGGAGAATCCAGGCGGCATGGCGGCCGGATCGAGGGACGCAACTTCGACTTCAACCGCCGGCGCGACCACGGGGAAGCGTTTGACGATCATGCGTCCGGCATTCACGCCCGCGATGAAGCGGCCGTTGAGCAGCGCCGGCCCGAACGCATACGTACCGGGCTTGTCGCTGGCGTATTGCGCTTCGATTTCGTAGACGAAATAGGATACCTGCTTGCCGGTCTTGTCGGTTCGCGCCACGCGCTTGGGTTCGGGCCGAACGACCGCTTTTTCCGAAAAAAATCCGCCCTGAAATACAAAGCCTTCCAACTCGAAGCCCCGCGCGTCGCCGGATCGGCGCGTCTGCACCAGGATGGGCCCGAGAATGTCGTTCTTCTCCTGCAGGGCGCGCACATCGGCCGGGGGTTCCTTTAGCCACGGCATGCGCAGGACGGGCGGCTCGGTGAACTGGAGCGGTTCGCGATCCACTTCGGGCAACGGCTTCATGACCACGCGCAGGGTAACGCTGAACGGCTGCCCCGCGTACACGCGGCGCGGTTTCGCTTCGAGTTCCAGGATCACCACGTCCTGGTCTTCGGGCGGGAGCACGTTGATTTCATGCTGCGGCCCGGCGTATTCGTGATCGTTTACGGTCACTTTGGGCGGGGGCAGCACGAACTTTCCAGGGCGGAGCGGCGTCAGCACGTAGCGGAATTGCGCGGCTACCCAGGAGCGGAAATTCTCGCTGCGCGTGGAGTACTGGACGCTTGGACCGGAGATCTCGAAATCGGCTTTCAAGGCCGAGAGATCGGGCGGCGCCACTTCGCGCGCACCGGTTACCTGCACGACATAGACCAGCGAATCGCCGATGTGCACTTCCGGCGGATCCACGGCGGCATCCACGGTGACGCGGCTGTCGCGGGCATGCGCCGTCCCCGCCAGGAGCAGGAGCACCGGGAGAAGCCAACGGTTCACCGGGAGCGCGCGCGGCATTACCAATCCTTATCCACCTCGGCCGGTCCCAGCAAGCGGCCTTGAATTTCGTCGAGCTTGCGGCGGCGTTCCTGTTCACGCTCGCGCACGCGGCGCAGCAAGGCATCGATCTGATCGGGGGAAAGGGTTTGCTTCGGCTCCTTCCCTTCCCCATCCTCGGGCTTGTCCGGCTGCTCTTCGCTCTTGGATTCCGGCGTTTTACCGTCCGTGCCGGTCTTGTTTTCTTGCGGCTTGGGCTCCGGTTCTTCTTGCTGCTGCTCCTGCTGGTCCTGCGAGTCTTGATTTTGCTGCGGATCGGGTGGCTGTGGAGGTTGCGCCTTGACGATCTCTTCAAGGATTTTGCGCGCGGCCTCGGCTTCCGGATAGGCGTCGAGACGCCATTCGGCCTGCAAGTGTTTCAGCGCCGAAAGCTGGTTCGCGACGGCGCCGGGCGCGAGTTCGACGGCTTTCTCGAGCCCCTGCTTGATCTGTTCGGGCGTCGGCGGCGCGGGCTGGCCGGGTTCCGGGGGCGGCGCAGGGCGCTCGGGCGGCGGTTCGTTCTTGAGCTGTTCGAGTTCCTGCTTGGCCTTGGGCACCAGGAGCGCGGTCCGGCGGGCGATTTTTTCCTGCGCTTCGGCCAGGCGCTTCGTTTCTTTCGAGGCATCGGGCGCGCGAAGCGGAAGCGGAACGTGCGCGGCTTCCTGGGTGATGCGGGTGGGTTCGAGGTGCTTGACGATCTCGGTCTGCCCTTTGAAATCGTGGCCGAGGAGGCGCTGGAACGGAACGACGATCTCCCAGATGAAATCGAGTTTTTCGATAGCCACGCGCTGGTCGTCCAGGGCCGCCGTGCCATCGCGCGAGGCGAGGCGCGCTTCGGCCCGCTCCATCGCCTGCCCCGCTTCGTCGCCAGCTTTGAGCAACGCTTTCAGCGCCTGCTTCTGGGCTTCGAGCGCTTTCGGATCGGCGGCTTGAGGGTCGCCGGCTTCGGTTCCGGCGGCCTGTTCGATCTTCTTTCTCAGGAAAGGAATCTCTTCGATCAGTTCGCTCTCCACCCGCTTCAGTTCGGCCCAGGCATCGGCGGGCGCGCGTTCCTGTGCGGCAAGTTCTTCGGTAGCTCCACGCAATTTCTGCTGCGCAGCGACGAGAAATTCCAGAAAGCGCACCAGATCGAGCTGTTCGCGGCGCTTCTGGCGATCGAGTTCCTTCCAGCGGCCGGTCCAGTACTTGATCCATTGGCGCAGGAGTTCGAGATTTTTCCGCGCGGGCTGATAGCCGCGATCCAGATTCAGGCACGCTCGGTAGTGCCGGACGGCGGATTCCAACGCTTTCAGGATTTCCTCGCGCTTCGCGGGTTCGACTTGCTCGGGATCGGCGCCGACGAGTTTGCGCGCGGCGTCGCAATCGAGGGTTCCCAGGTTGAAACGTGCCTGCACGGCGAGGCGGCGATCCTGCGCGAGACTGGCCGCCGAGTACATGCGTTCGGCTTCGTCGCGTTCTTCAAGCTTGTGCGCAACGCAACCAAGATTGAATTCGACGGCAGAGGCGTCCTGCAGGCCGGGGCGCGCTTGTTCGAAGCGCTGGCGCGCCTGAGCGAACGCTCCCGCGGTGTAGAATTGCAGGCCTTCCTCGTTGCGCGTATAGGCTTCGTACTCGTCGAGCGCGGGCGGGCCGGCTTGAACGGGCGCGGGCTCGGCAGGCGGTTCGGGGGACTTCGATTCTTCGGCTAAGCTCGCCGCATGCGTGACGGCCACCAACCATAGCAAAGCGGCCGCGGCCTTCGCGCGGTTGTGCGCGGCTGCGACGGGAACCGCGGCTTGATCCGGAGCGCGCGCGGGGCGCGGGGGATACGGCGCGATCAGGAGTTCGGCGCAGAAACTGAGCAAAGCCAACGCGAGGAACCACTGGTAGCGCTCGTGGAGGCGCTGGCGCTTCTCACTGGTGACCTCTTCGCCGCGCAAATGGGCGAGGTGGTCCTCATAAAGCTGGCCGAGATCGTAATTGCGTGTACCGGCGAGAATGCTGGCTCCGCGGGTGCGCACGGCGAGCTGGCGTAGCAGCGTCGGATCCATCTTCGACCAGACCTGCTGGCCTTCGTGGGTGAGAAAGCTGCCGGCTTCGCGCCCGGGCACGCGGGCACCTTGGTCGGGATCGCCTAGACCGAGCGTGAAGACGAGGACTTTACGGTCGGCGCAGGCCGCCGCGGCTTCGAGCGGATACGAATTCTGGTCCTCGCCGTCGGTAATGAGCAGCATGGCCTGATCGCGCTGGGTATCGGCAGGGAGCAGTTCGAGCCCCTTGCGCAGCGCATCGCCAATCAAAGTGCCGCCTCGCGGCGCGCTGTTCGTATCGAGATCGTCAAGCGCGAGGCGGAAGAATCCGTGATCGGCGGTGAGCGGGCATTTGATCACGGGCTTGCCGGCGAAGGCGACGAGCGCGACGCGCTCTCCTTTCAGGCGCTGGAGGAGCAGCTTGATATCCCCCTTCGCGCGCTCCAGGCGGTTGGGGGGGACATCGGTGGCGAGCATGGATCGGGAAACGTCGAGCAGCACGACGAGGTCGCTGCCGCGGCGCTTGACCTGTTCGACGTACGAGCCGAAACGCGGGCGGGCGACGGCAAGAATCGCGAAGAGCAACGCGAGCGAGCCGAGCGCTGTGCGCGTCCAGAAGCGCGCCGCGGAAGCTTGGGGGAGCAGTTTGGCGTGCGCGGCCGGATCGAGGAAAGCCGCCGCGGCGCGCCGGCGGCGCGAGCGTGCGTAGACCTGCAGGCCGATCCAGGCAGGGATCAACCAGAGCAGATAAAACGCGGCGGGTTCGGCCCATTCCATCGTTTACGCACGGCTCCTTCGGTTCAATCCGTTCAAGGCAAGGTCCGCAGCCGGGTGGCCGCGAGCACGCCGTCGAGCAGCAGGAGCACCAACCCGGCCAACAGCGGCGCGGGGTAGCGCTCGTGGTAATCCGTGAACACGCGGCGCTCGGTCTCAGTCCGCTCAAGGCGGTCGATCTCGGCGTACACCTTGCGCAGCGCTTCGGTATCCTTCGCGTTGAAGTATTGCCCGCCGGTCAGACTCGCGACTTCTTTCAGCAGGCGCTCGTCGAGTTCGACGTCCATGGGGCGCAGGACGGTCTTGCCAAAGCGATCGGGGACGGGAAACAGCGCCGAGCCGGTTTGCCCGATGCCGATGGAGTAGATGCGAATGCCCATCTCTTTCGCCGCGCGGGCGGCCTCGACGGGGTCGGCCACGCCGGCGTTGTTCACGCCGTCGGAAAGCAGGACAATAACCTTGCTCTTGGCCGGAATTTCCTTGAGCCGCCCGAGCGATAGTGCGATGGCGTCGCCGATGGCGGTGCGCTGCTCCTCGCGCCACAGGTCTTCGTTGACGACGTTGCCGCGTCGGTCTTCGAGGAGCTTGGGGGTATCGAGCGTCTTGACGACTTCGACTAGCGCGCCGTGATCGAGCGTGAGCGGGCAGCGGCTGTCGGCGTATCCGCCGAACGCGACGAGGCCGATCGGATCGTCGGGCCGCCCGGCCAAGCTGGCAGCCGGCGCCCCGGCCACGAACTCGGTGAAGACGCGCTTCACGGCTTCCATGCGCGAGCTGCGCTTGCCGTCGAGCGTGAAATCCATCGCGTCCATGGAGCCCGATGTATCGAGGGCGGCCTGAATGGCGATGCCTTCGGTACGCAGCAAGGTCTCGGTGATGCCCTGCTGCGGGCGGGCCAAGGCGACGATGAGGCATCCTAAGCCCAGCATGCGGACGTAAGGCATGGCCTGCTTGAGGCGGTGGGCCCACGAGACCGGCAGTCCGCGCAGGTCGGCGACGCTGGAGTAAAGAACGGTGGGGCGCGCGGCGCGGCGCAGCGCGTAGTAGACGGTTCCGGCGGCGACGGGCAAGAGGGCGAGAAATTCCGGCGCGCGGAAAGTGGGCCACGTTTCGATCATCGCGCCGCTCCGCCGGCTTCCGCGAGTTCGGGCGTTGGCTCCGTGCGCAACAGCCCCTGCCCGCCCAGTCCGACAAATTGCTGCGCTCGGTCGAAGGCGTCTTCGATCTCTTCGGCGCGCGGGCGCTGCGCCGCGTACTTGACCAAGTCGCTTGCTTCGAGGAATAGCCGCAAGCGTTCCCGCTGCCCCGGATCGAAGCGCACATCGGCACGCATGGCGCGGAGGAATTCTTCGGTGGTCTGCTCGGGCGCATGAATGGCGGTGCGCAGTTCGACGTAGCGTCGGACGATGGCCGTGAGTTCGACGTAGAACTCGGCGAACTGGCCCTGTTCGGGCAGGCGGCGCTCGCGCAGCAGCCTGAGGGCTTCGTGCGCGATCTCCTCGGGCGACAGTCGCGGCGCGGCGGCTTCGAGCGCGTGCCTGCGGCGGCGCAGGTACAGTAACAAGCCGGTGAGCGCCAGCACGCCAAGCGCGCCGGCGACGATCCAGGCCCAACGCGAAGGCGGCACGGGAAGGGCCACGGGATCGCGCATCGGCTCGAGTTGCGCGAGATCGGGGGCGCCGGAAGCGAACTCGGAGGTCACGTCCACCTGAATCGGGTCCAGCGCCACTTCGCCTCGGGCATCCTTCGCTTCCGAGACCGCGCGACGATCGACAAAGGTAACCGAAAGCTCGCGGATCAAGTGCGGGCCTGCCTGCGTGGGCTCCAACTCGTAGTGAAAGCGCCGCACGGGCACACCGTCATCGAGGCCCGCCGCGGCTTCGTGGAAGTCGGAGATGAGGAACTCGCCCATGGATTTAGCGAAGGCCGGGGGTTCGATCTCGACTTCCGGTGCGGCGCGGACTTCGAGCAGGAGGCGAACCGTATCGGAGAGCCGGGGTTGCGCGGGACGCAGTTCGAGGCGCAGCTTGACGGGCCCCTTCTCGGCCTCACGGACCAGGGGCACTCCCAGCGCCGCCGGGTCGTCGTTCGAGGTACCGGCATCGGGCGCCGGCCCGCAAGCCGCCAGCGCCGCCAGCAAGGCGAAGACGGAAGCGTGGCGTACTCGGCGTCTCATCGGTAGCGCCGCTCCCGCATGCGGAAAAAGCGCTGCAAGCTGCTGGCGTAGGGCCGGTCGGTGCGAATGTCCATGCGGTCGACACCGCTGCGGCGCAGAGTTTCGGCGAGGCGCGCTTCGCGCTGTTCGGCGCGGTGCGCAAAGAGGGCCCGGACGCGCGGGTGGCGCGCATCGACCTCCCGAACTTCTCCGGTCTCGGCGTCTTCGAGCGTGACGAAGCCGACATCGGGCAGCGCGTGTTCACGCGGATCGGCCAGCGTGATGGCGATGACGTCGTGGCGCTGGCGTGCGATGCGCAGCGCGCGGCTGCAATCGGGCGCCTGAAAATCGCTGATCACGAAGACCACGGCGCGGCGGCGCTGGACGTGGCCCACGAACTCCAAGGCCGAAGCCAGATCGGTGGGCTCGCGGACGGGCTCGGCGGCCAGGAGGTCCCGGATCAATCGCAGCACTGCGCCACGGCCTTTGCGCGGCGGCACGTACTCGCGCACGCCGTTTGCGAAGGTGACGAGTCCGACCTTATCGTTGTTGCGCAGCGCGCTGAACATCAGCACCGCGGCGACCTGAACGGCGGTCTGAAGTTTGCTGCGGCGCTGGCTGCCGAAGAGTCCCGAGGCAGAGACGTCGACGGCAAAAAGGACCGTAAGTTCGCGTTCCTCGCAAAATCGTTTGACGTACGGCTCTCCGGTGCGCGCGGTGACGTTCCAATCGATGCTGCGGATCTCGTCGCCGGGCACGTACGCGCGGACTTCTTCGAAGACCATGCCGCGGCCTTTGAAGGCGGAAAGGTATTCGCCGGCGAGCAGGTCGTTGACGAGGCGGCTGGCCACGATCTGAACGCGGCGGACTTCCTTCAGGAGTTCGGCGACCTCGGCTTCGGCCATGGCGTCAGGATGCTTTCGATGCGCTACGGAACGGGGACGGATTCGAGGATGCGCTTCACCACCTGCTCGCTGGAAATTTCCTCGGCCTCGGCTTCGTAGCTGAGGATCACGCGGTGGCGCAGGACATCGTAGGCGATGTCTTTTACGTCCTGGGGCGTCACGAAGCCGCGCCCGGCCAGGAATGCGCCGGCGCGTGCAGCGTGGCAGAGATAAATCGAGGCGCGCGGGCTGGCGCCAAACTCGATCAGGTTCTTCAAGTCCTTAAGCTGGTACGCCTCGGGATGGCGCGTGGCGGTCACCAGTTCGAGCACGTAGTCGCGGACCTTGTCGT
Organism: Planctomycetota bacterium; assembly: GCA_015075375.1. Lineage (GTDB taxonomy): Bacteria > Planctomycetota > SZUA-567 > H5-PLA8 > H5-PLA8 > H5-PLA8. The sequence goes on from JABTUM010000001.1 coordinate 482,545, forward strand.
CCAAGTAGACGCGCTTCACAAGGCTCTGCATGTGCAGGATCTGATCGGGCTCCAGCACCGGCTTGACTTCGCGGGCCGTTTCGCCCAGCGCCAAGTCGACGACTTTGCGCTCTTCGTCCTTGTTGGGATAACTCACGACCACCTTGAGCATGAATCGGTCGACCTGCGCTTCGGGCAGCGGGTAGGTGCCTTCCTGCTCGATGGGGTTCTGCGTAGCCAGCACCAGAAACGGAGCGGGCAGCTTGAAGGTTTCGTCGCCGATAGTGACCTGACGTTCCTGCATGGCTTCAAGCAGTGCGGACTGAACCTTCGAGGGCGCACGGTTTATTTCGTCGGCCAGGATCAGATTGGCAAAGATCGGTCCCTTCTTGGTGGTGAAGCTGCCTTCGCGCGGGTTGTAGATCAGGGTGCCGATCAGGTCGGCGGGGAGGAGGTCGGGGGTGAATTGAATGCGCTGAAAGCGCGTCTGAACGGCGGCGGCTAGGGCCTTGATCGCGGTGGTTTTGGCCAACCCGGGAACGCCTTCAAGGAGGATGTGGCCACCGGTTAAGAGCGCGGTAAGCAGGCGCGAGAGGAGTTCATCCTGACCGACCAGCACCTTGCGCACTTCCAGGCGGATACGTTCCATGGTTTCGGCGCACTTATCGACTTCCGCCTTGATCTGCTGAACGTCAATGGCACTCATCGACCGCTCCCGGTCCTGTGGTTTGGTTCACTCTGGAACGCCGTTGCGCCCCGTTTAAGGAGTAGCGCTCCCATTATAGCGCCTGACGAGAGACGCGGATACTCCAACGGGGCTTCAAGGCAAGTCGTGCCTGGGGCAGTAGATGCCGCATTCGGACGGACGCCTAGCCCGTGTCCAAAAAATTGCCCGAATCCGGGCGAACTATATATAGTAACGGTGTACTGTCCATAGGTGCTGTCTATACCTCCTGAGAAGCTAGGAACCCGCATGCACATCGGAACTCGCTGGATTTGCCTCCTGTCCATTCTGTTTACCGGGTTGATTGGCGCCGGGGAGGATGCCTCGGAACCGCTGGGGGAGCCGGTTGAGGAGATCCCCACGATTCATTGCTTAGGGGTGCGTTGGAAGATCAAGGGCGACGCCAACGCCAATGCCGAGATTGCGGTGCAATACCGCAAAGTGAGCGAACCCGAATGGCGGCAAGGCTTTCCGCTCTTCCGCAGCCGGCCGAATCCGCACGCAGAGAATACGTCGAAGAAGCACACGGTGGAAGGCGGCTGGATGTTTGCCGGAAGCGTCCTGGGGCTGGAACCGGCCACGGAATACGAAGTTAAGCTCAACTTGAAAGACCCCGACGGCGGCGCCGCCGAGAAGGTCCTGAAAATGACGACCTGGCAGGAACCGGTGGCCCCGGCCGATTTGACCACCGTCCACGTGGTGCCCGGAACCGGAGGCGGAACGGGTACGAAGGAAGATCCCTTTAAGGGGCTCGACGCGGCGGTGGCCTCGGCGCAGCCGGGGACGCTCTTCCTGTTGCACGCGGGGACGTACGTAAAGGAGCAGTGCAAAGGCGACACGTTCGTGATTCCGAAGTCCGGCGCGCCGGGGAAGCCGCTGGTCTTCCGCGCAGCGGGCGACGGCGAGGTGATTCTTGACGGCGGCGGGGACCACAAAAAAGGCGGCCGGCTGATCAGCGCCAACGCGCTCAAGCACATTTGGCTGGAAGGCTTGACGTTGCGCGGGCGCGAGTACGGCATCGTCGCGCACGAAGGCAGCCACTGGGTGATCCGGCGCTGCGTCTTCCGGGAGGTCACCAAAGGCTTCACGGCTCACAACGGCGACGAGACCAAGAGCCAGCGGCATTTCATCGCCGATAACGATTACCTGGGGCCGACCACTTGGCCGCGAACGAAAGGTATCGAATCGTTTTGCCTGACGTACATGACCGGCGCGGGGCATGTGGTCTGCCACAACCTGATCCAGAACACCGGCGATGCGATTCACGGCTGCGGACACGGCGGGCTTTCGTCGACTGACTTCTACCATAACGACTGCAACATCTGCACCGACGACGGGATCGAGACGGACTACGCGGACTTCAACGTGCGCGTGTGGGGCAACCGCGTACGCAACGTCGCGCACGGCTTCACAGCGCAGCCGATCCGCGGCGGTCCGGTCTACTTCTTCCGAAACGTGGTCTACAACTGCACGTACTCGCCCTTCAAGCTCCACAACCACACCAGCGGGGTGGTGATTTTCCACAATACGAGCCTGCGCAACGGCGGCGGCTTCAACATCGTGCCAGCCCACGAGACGGTGACCAATCTACTGTTGCGGAACAACCTGTTCCTAGGCACGGGGGGCACAGGCCTGAACGTCGGCACGCCGAACATGCGCTACTGCGATTTCGACAACGACGGGTACGGCGGCTTCCAGACATTCGCCACGTGGAACGCCCGCAAGACTTACAAGACGATCGAGGATGCCCGGGCGGGCGGCGAGATCTACAAGGACAAAGGCGCTCATTCGATCGACGCTTCCACTTGCTTCGCGAGCGGCACCAAGCCTCCGGCGGACCCCAAAGTCGAAGCGTCGCCCGAAGCCTGCGATATGCGGCTGGCCGAGAAATCGGGTGCGATCGACAAGGGCGTCGTACTGCCCAACTTCAACGATGGGTATAAAGGCGCGGCGCCGGACTTGGGCGCTTTCGAGTTCGGGGCGGAGCTTCCGCATTACGGCCCGCGCACGGCGAAGTAAGCCAGCGACTCAGCGCCAGGAGAACCCCCATGCGTATCGCCGCGGTGCTGTGCGCGGTCTGGTTGACCGCCTACGCTTGTGCCGCGGCGGAGGAACCCCTGACGCTTGCGGACCTTCAGGCGGCGCTGGGCGCCGATCATGCGCTGGCGGCTGCATGCAGCGAGCCTCCCCGCATCGACGGCAAACCTTGGGACACGGTCTGGCGTTCGGCGCCTGCGATGGACCTGCGTTATACGCATCCCGATGTGGCCGGTCCGGCCAAATTCGGCGGCGAAGTGCGATTCGCCACGGACGCGCGGCACCTCTACGCACGCTTTCATGGGCGCATTCCCAAAGGCGGTCTCAAATCGGATACGCGCGAAGCGGATGCGCTGGGCGTGCTGGACGATTGCGCCGTGGGCCTGTGGCTGGGTGCAGTGACAGAAGAAGGCCAGAGCGGGTTTCTAATCGCGGTCAATTCGAACGGTGTCGCCTGCCGCAGGACGGTGGCCGACGGCGCTTCGAAAGACGTCTGGGCCGGACCCGGGATCGCGTACGCCAGCGGGCAGCAGTACGGCTGGTGGACAGTGGAAATTCAGATTCCGTGGACCGCGCTGCCGGATCACCTACAGCCGTCGGCGACGTGCCGTTTGGGGCTGCACGCGTTCCGAAAAAACCGCGCTGCACCGCTTGCGGGGGCTCCGGAGCCCGCTTGGGGCACCCAGCTACTGGGCTGGCCCGTGGATGCGAAACGGATCCGGCATCCGTTGCGTCCGGTGCTGGGCGTATTGCTACATCCGCACGGCCCGGCTTTCGACGCAGAGCGTGAACGAATTCAGCGTTTGGCCCGAGCGCTTCCGGCCCATCCGCTGGCCGCCGCGAAACCACCAGAAGGATTCCCCTTCTCCCGTCCCCAGCTTGAGGAACTCTGCGGAGGCAGCCCCGCACGCCTGGTGCCGGTTGTTCCGCAGGCACCCGAGGTGGATGGGCAGCCCGACGACGAAGCGTGGCGCCACGCCGAGCCGATCACTTTGGGATTCCTAGACGGCGAACTGGCAGGGACGCCGCTGCGCAATCGCACCTTCGTACGGACAGTCAGCGATGCGGAGCATTTGTATGTGCTGTTTTTGTGCGAAGAAGAAAAGCCGGCTCAGATGATTACTCAAGGCGCGATGTGGGCACAGGACATGTGCGAAGTGCTGCTCGACGTCGGGCGAACGGCGGATCTCGCATCGGGCGGCTATTTCATTCTGGAAGCCAACTCCAAAGGCGAGACGGCCTTGGCGCGCGGCGACGGGCAAGCCTGGAAGCCGGCCTCGCTGCGTACGTGCGCGCGGGTGAACGATCGGCACTGGGTCCTGGAAATGCGCATCGCCTACCGCGATCTGGGCATCGATTCCGCCGATCTTCCGGCGGTATGGGGCGTCAACTTTTTGCGTTACCGCACGATCGGGCGCGCCAGCGACGATCACTCGGAGGACATTGTCTGGGCGAACACCGAATTCGCATGGCGCGGGAACGTGGCCGATTCGTCTCACATGCCGGACCGCTTCGGCGTGCTGGGATTCCAGAGCGGCCGGACCTTGCACGAAGCGACGGCCGCAGCTTGGGAGCGCCAAGGGGTGAATCTTGCGGCGCTTGGCCTGAAACGGCGCGCCGCGCCAAAGGATGCAAGAGCGATTCCTCAAGCTGCCCAAGCAGCAGAAGCGAGATTCGTCCATGCCCCGGATGTTCAAAGCACGGGCGAGCGAGCGACGATTCAGTTCACGGTGCAAGCTCCCGTAGATGCGGCCGTCTCGATTCTGGACGCACAAGACCGTGTGGTCCGGCATCTGGCCGCGGGCCACTTGGGGCCGAAGGCGCCCAAGCCCTTTCAACCGGATTCGCTGAAGCAGGAATTGAATTGGGATTTCAAGGACGATTACGGACGGCGCTTGCCAGCAGGCACGTATCGCGTGCATGTAGGACTGGGCCTGAAGGCTTCGTTTGGCGGGATCGTGGTGGGCGACCGGCAGCGGTTGGGAAGAGTGCACGGCCTGGTGGTGGATGCCAAGGGCATTTTGTACGCCATTTCAGAGTCCATCGGCGGTGCGCATTACAGGCAACATGCGATCATCGCGTTCGATCGCGAAGGGCGCTACGTACGCCAGACGCTCCCTTTCCCCGCCCGACTTCCTCGCGACCAAGTCGCCGGCGCGCGAGTGCTGGCGACTGCCGAAGGTGAATGGATGCCGCTGACCTACCAACCGCTCCTGCATCCGTTCGTGCCTCAGATCGGTTCGCTTCCGCCCCAACAACCGGCCATCGCGGGTGACGGCAGGCTGATGGTCATCAACGGCGTGGACGAGATCCGGATGCGCGCACCCAAGCGCTTGCTTTTCCTGGGCGCCGACGGCGGCGTGTCGTCCGACTATTTGGGTCCGGTATTGGCCGATGAATTGATTCGCGGACAGGCGGCTCTTGCGCTGAGTCCCGACGGGCGCTTTGCGTATGTCACCGGCCTGGAAGGACGAACCATCTGGGGCGGTACGCCTCATCATGCCGTGTACCGCTTTGACCTGAACGCCGCACCGGTGGGATTGAAGGACGGCTTCGCGGAACCGTGGTTGGGCACGTTCGAAACACCGGGCGACGGCGAGACCCGCTTTCAGGATCCGACTGGATTGGCCGTGGATGCGCAAGGGCGTGTGTACGTAGCCGACCAAGGCAACGGGCGTATCGCCGTCTTCGAAGCCAACGGCGCTTACGCCGGAGCGATTCGGATCGAGCGGCCTTCGCAAGTGGCGGTGCATCCCAAAACCGGCGCGGTCTACGTGCTGGCGCTCACGGGGCAAGGACAGCGATTGGTAAAGTTCGACGGCTTTGCCGAAGGGAAGCAACTGGCGGAGCAGGCTCTTTCTCTGGCTCGGCGTACGCCCGCGCTTATGGCGTTGGATGCTCACTCGGAGGCTCCGCTGCTGTGGGTAAGTGTGGCGCCGGGACGCGTTCATCAACTCATCGACCAGGGCGCCACTTTCGAAGACCGCGGCGATACGATCTCGGCCCATGGCCGTAGGGTGGGCGACGACGAACAGGCGCAAGCGCTTCAAACCTTCGAGATTGGCCACGAAGAACGTTATCTGCACTGCGGCGGCTATGTGTACGACGTACGGGACGGGAGTTTGGTGAATGGCGAAAAGCCGCAACACTTTTTCCGGGGACGCGATGGCAAGCTGTATGCCTTCAAACCTAAAGACAAGCTCGAACGCTTCACGGCTCAGGGCGAGCCCGACCCCTTTCCGAAAAGCGATGCGAAGGGCGCGCTGAAGACGCCGCGCTGCTATTACTTCACCGTGGATGCGGAGGGCTCGGTCTTCACGCTGGCGAGCCAAGCGGAGGAAACCGGTTCGGTGGTTCGAAAGCACCTCGCGGACGGCACATTGGCCTCCGAGAACCACCTGGCGCTGCCCATGCCAGCGCTGAGTTCAGGACCGGCGGCGACGCTGGCGTGCGACCGCGATGGCGCGCTGTATATCGCCTGCTCGCTGAAGCAACCCGACGAATTGATGCCCAAGTTTTTCGAGGGCCGACTCCCTCGCGACAGCGGCGTGGCGCCCGGCCCGTGGCTGGGGTATGCGCACTGCTACGGTTCCGTCGTCAAGTTCAAGCCCACGGGGGGCCGCGTGACTCTGGATCCGGCCGGAGACTGGGCCATCGGCGTCAACTACGGCGGGCATCCGCTCTGCAGAGTCGAAGGGCTCGAATGGGCACACTTGGGCATTTCGCCGCTGGTCGCGCGAACGAGGGACCATCTGCGCTGTACCTGCGAACACGCCAGCTTCGGGACCGACGGTTTCGGTCGAATTTTCGTACCGGACGCGATGCAGTTTCGCGTGGAGGTGCTGGATACCGAAGGCCAAGTGCTGACGCGTTTTGGACGGTACGGAAACCGCGATGCGGAAGGTCCAGGTAGCCCCGCTGGAGAACCGGAAATCGGCTTCGCATGGCCGATTCGCGTACGCGTGACCCAACGCGCTGCTTTCGTCGCAGATAAGCTGAATGGGCGCATCGTTCGGGTGGATCTGGGTTACCGCGCGGAAGCGGCGGCCAACATCTCCGCGCCCTAACCTTCACTCGGCGAGCTTCAGCGCCCAGACTGTCGTCGCCGGATTGCTGGTAACAAGTAAGAGGGCGCCGAGGTTGGGTGCGTACTCAAGGTTGTAATTCATCCCGCAGGCAAAGGGGAGCGTTGCCGATTCGACTAGGGTCCATGCATCGGCGCCGAGATCGTAAAGCCACGTCTCGGTCGTATCCTTTTCGGCGCCATCCTTCTTGATCGTCTTATCGATCAGCACCACGGTCTTCCCGATTCCGGGGTGAAACTCCATGGGATTATGCTGGTCCTTGGGCGGACGCGCGCCCGGGGTGGGCATCAGGCGCGCTTCGGCCTTCGCCGGGAAAAAAGCCACGATATCGTTCGAATTCTGATGGTGCCCGAAGACCAGCATGGCCTTCTGCTTTGCGTCGTATGCCGCGTTGGTGTGCCAGCCCGTAAGCGGCGGCACGGCCGGCGCGACTTTCTTCCACGCGCGCGGCTCGCCGGCAAGTTCGTAAAAGCCGTCCGCTCGATATCCCAGTACCGCGTTGCGATCGCTGTCCCAACAGGCGCAATGAGGAAAGAAACTGACTCCCTTGGGCAGCATCGACCAGGCCTTCGTTTCGCTGCTGAAGAACCAAGTGGGCTGAAGCTTAATCTGCGGCCAGAGATCCTTGAATACCGAAGTGAACCGGCCGGGCTCCAGGTGCGTGTCGAAGCATGCGACCGCCATCTCGCCGCGTTGCGAATCGTAAACGACCGCGCCGAAGGTGTGGCTCGCCCATGGGTGCGCACCGTTGGGACCGCACACCGGCACGCCTGCTTCGGTCACTCGGTAGGTTTCAAACGCATCGTCGGGATATTCGCGAGTCCACGTTCGAGTGAGCGGATCGAAACAGAGCGGACTATTGGTCCAGTCTTTCCCGTGGGTGTCACTGCCGAAAAGCACGAGGAGCCCGCGCCGAGTGTCGAAGCAACTCCCCCCGTGCGGTTGGCGCCTAAACGTAACGCCTTCGCCGGCGCGCTGTTCGTGGAGTTTCGTCCATACCCCGAGTGGCAACTCGGATGGAGCCGCTTGCGTTTCTGCGCCACAGCCTGCGGCGAAGAGGGTCCACACTAAGGCCAGTAATAGAAGATTGCGCGGCATCCCTATATCCTAGCATCCCATGCTTCTTGTGCCAACTCGCGCACGTCGCGGCGAGCCCAGATGGAATCATCCTTTGAATTACTCGACCTTGGCGATTGTAATTGGCGGTTTGTGGGCACCCTCGATACGGAGCACGGCATGAAGGTAGACACCGGGACGCATCCCGTTCGCGCCACGGACGAGCTGGCGGAACTGAAGATCGACCGCAGCGGCAAACGCAAGGGTTTGCCGCTTTGGCCCTTTGTATTGGGTGGCCTCTTCCTGCTTCTGGCGGTCGTGGCCCCAGCCCTGCAACGCAGCATGCGCGGCGTGGAAGTGCAGACGGCGTCTGCGGTTAAAGTACTGACCATGAACCAATTGGCTCAAGGGGGCGCTCAGGATACCGAGCTGACCGCCGCAGGATATGTAGTGGCGGATCGAAAAGCTGTCCTTGCGGCCAAATTCGTGGGCCGGCTCTCGAAGCTGAACGTCAAGGAAGCGCAGGAGGTCAAACAAGGCGAGATCATAGCCGAGATTGAGCACCACGAACTGGATGCCCAGATTGCCCAGCTCAAGGCCGAGATCGCCGGGCGAAAGGCGGAAGTGGAACGCCTACGCTCTGCGCATGAACAGGCCGAAGCAGAGATAGTTTCCGCAAAAGTGCTTTTGGCCACCTTCGATGCCGAAGTCGCTGAGATGAAAGTGATGTGGGATGACGCGCAGCGCCGGCTGGAGCGCGATACGAAGCTCGCTCAAGCCGAGGCCATGGGATTCTCGGAGGTAGACGACCGGTTGACCGAAGTGCGCATGGCCGAAGCGAAGATGAAGACCATCGCGCGGCGTCGGGAAGCTTCGGAGCAGCTCGTCAGCGTGCGTCAGAAGCAGGCGGAGGTGGCCAAGCAGTCGGTCGCGGTGGCGCAAACCAACGTCGCGACCGCCGAAGCCAGTCTCGCGGTGCTGGAAGCGCAGTTGATCGAATACTTCATTCGCGCGCCGTTCGACGGCGTCGTGACCGAGAAGGCGGCAGAGTTGGGCGAGATTATCGCACCCGTCAGCGTCGGGGGGCAGATGGCGCGCGGATCGATCGTGACCGTCGCGGATTGGGCGTCCTTGCAAGCCGAGGTGGATGTGGCCGAAACGTATCTGGGACGCGTGATGCCCGGACAGCGCGCCGCGATCAACGTTGATGCCATGCCAGGCAAGACCTTTGCGGGCAAGCTGCAGCGCATCCTGCCTCGCGCGGACCGCAGCAAGGCAACGGTACAGGTGCGAGTGGACTTCCTGCCCAATAAGGAAGGGAAAAGCGTATTCGTGGCCGAACGTATCCTGCCCGACATGGGCATCCGAGTGAAGTTCCTGCCGGACGACGCGCCGCCTGGGGCCGACACCGGTGAAGCTCCGCTGAAATGCGCGATCCCATTCAGTGCGCTGCAAGAGAACGGGCAGACGGTCTGGGTTGTCAAAGACGGCATCGCTTCCCGCCGTCCCGTGAAGTCGGGCACGCGGGCGGGCGACTGGATCGAGATTACCGAGGGCGTGACGCCGGGTGAAGCGGTGGTTGTTTCCGGCGCTGAAGGACTGGATCGGGATGGCGCGAAGGTCGTCGTTCCGGAAAAATAGTCAACGCAGCTTTGGACCACCAGGCACAGGCCATGCCCGAACCCATCATCCAGCTTCGCGAGTGCACGCGTTTCTACCGCAAGGGCGGCGAACTGATTCTCCCGTTGGATCGTGTGAGCCTCGATATCGCGGAAGGCGATTTCGTCGCCTTGATGGGTCCGTCGGGATCGGGGAAGACGACCCTGCTCAATCTAATTGGCGGCCTAGACAGCCCGTCGGACGGTACGCTGATCGTATGCGGGCAGGATCTGGGAGAACTTTCGCCGCGCCAACTGGCCCAATGGCGCTCGCGGCACGTCTCGTACATCTTTCAATCCTTCAACCTGCTTCCGGTGCTTACGGCCTACCAGAATGTGGAGCTTCCGTTGACGCTGTTGCCGCTGACGAAAGCCGAGCGTAAAAAGCACGTAGAAACGGCGTTGAGAATTGTCGGCTTGGCCGAGCGCATGCATCACCGGCCCGACGAGCTTTCCGGCGGGCAGGAACAGCGCGTGGCCATCGCCCGGGCATTGGCGTGCGACCCGGAGTTGCTGCTTGCCGACGAACCCACGGGGGATCTGGATGCTCATTCGGCGCAGGAGGTGATGGACTTACTCCTCTCTCTAAACCGCGATCACGGGAAAACGATCATCGTGGTGACCCACGATCCCAAGGTTTCGCAATGCGCGCGGCGGCAGCTTCATCTGGAGAAAGGGGTATTGGCCCTGGACTCCGCGACTTCGCCAAGGGCGTGAGAACCGGCCCATTCGTATGAATCTCCTGCTCAAATCCTTGCTCCGCAAACCGCTGCGAACCCTGCTTACAGTGGTCAGCATCGCGCTCGCGCTGTTTCTGTACTGTTTTCTGGAGTCGGTGCTGTACGCCTTCAACGTGGGTGTCTCGATGTCGAGCGCCTCTCGTCTGGTGGTCCAGCACAAGGAGTCCCTGGCGTTTACGATCCCGATCGCCTACCGCAGCAATATTGAGCAGTGCGAAGGCGTGAGCGGCGTGGCGCCGATGGTCTGGTTCGGCGGGCTGTATACGCCGAAAGATACGCAAGGGGACGCGCGGGAAGAATTCTTCGCCCAGTTCGCGGTCGAATTGAAGGACTACCTGGATATTGTGCCAGAAGTCATCATCGCGGATCAGGACGAGCTTCGAGCGCTGCTGAACGATCAAGCCGGCTGCGTCGTGGGCGACAAGACGGCCGAGCGACTGCACATCAAGGTTGGCGACCGGATCGTCCTGCGCAGCACCATCTGGAACCAACCGGGAAACAAGCCTTGGGCCTTTAACGTACGCGCCATCTACACCTCGAACAGCCCGACCTTCGACCGGACCATGATGCTCTTTCATTACAAGTACTTCGACGAAGGAAGAGAGTTCGGCAAGGGGCAGGTCGGAATTTTCCTGATGAGCATGGACGATCCGGCACGATTTCAAGACATCGCGACTTCCATCGACCGCCGCTTCGCGAACAGCCCGTTCGAGACCAAGACCGTGACCGAGAAAGCGTTCAACATGCAGTTCGTTGCGATGATGGGCAATCTTCAATTATTGCTGCGCTCCATCGGGTCGGCGATCGTGCTTACCATGCTGCTGGTGGCGGCCAACACAATGATGATGAGCGCGCGCGATCAGACGCGCGAGATGGGCATCTTAAAGTCCATTGGGTTCACGGACGGATACGTTTTCAGACTGCTGATCGGCGAATCCATGGTGATTGCCGGGCTGGGCTTTGTACTGGGCGCCGGCGGAGCTTTCGGAATGTTCAATGTGGCCGAAGTGAATCCCAAGCCGGACTTCTTTCCCATTTTCCACATGCCGCCGGCTTCGCTGCTTGGTGCGTTGGGCATCGCGGTTCTGACGGGCGTGATGAGCGGCATCGTACCGGCGGTGGTGGGCATGCGTATGAAAGCCACGGAGGCGCTGCGCAGCGTTTAGCCATGGCGATCCCGCTCACGTACAGCTACCGCAGCATTGCCATTCGCAAAGGTTCTTCGGCCATGGCGGTGTTCGGGATCGCGTTGGTCGTGGTGGTGTTCGTGGTGCTCTTGGCGCTGGCCGAGGGATTCCGGCGCGCGGTGGCGACATCGGGGAGTCCCCGGAATGTAATCGTGCTGCGCAAAGGGGCCGACGCGGAAATGCAAAGCCAGGTGCGGCGCGAAGTCGCCCGCATCATCGAAGAAATGCCGATCGTGGCCACAGGCGCGGACGGCGCTAAAGTCTTCAGCCTGGAGTGCCTGACGCTGATCAATCTGCCGCGCAAAGACGGCAGTGGGGACAGCTACATCAACCTGCGCGGCGCCTCGCCGCGTTCCTTGGATGTCCACGAGGAAGTCAGATTGCGCGAAGGACGCTGGATCGCCTGGGGCACCAACCAAGTGGTGGTGGGCGCGGCGCTGGCTCGCCGGCTCGAGGGCTTCGGCATCGGCGGCGAGTTCGTCTCCGGGCGGCACCGCTTCGAGATCGTCGGCATCTTCGAAGCGGGCGGCAACTCCTTCGAGAGCGAAATATGGATGGACGGGACAATCTTCGTAAGCACCTTCAACCGCAAAGACGTGTACCAGTCCGCGATCTTTCGCGCCAACGGGGACCCCGAAGCGGCCCGCAGCACCTTGGAACAAACGATCGCGGACGATCCGCGGCTACAATCGGTACAGGCGTTGAACGAAAAAGAGTACTACCGCAAGCAGTCGGAGCTGATGGCCAGCGTGATTACAATCTTGGGCGGCATCCTAACGTTCATCATGGCCATTGGCGGCGTGGTCGGCGCGATGAACACGATGTACGCGGCCGTGGCTCAGCGGAAGCGCGAAATTGGCTGCATGCTGAGCATGGGATTTTCGCCGGAGTCTTTGTGGGTGGCTTTTATCGTCGAGTCGCTGTGCCTGGCGAGCATCGGGGCGGTCATCGGCTGCGCGGCGAGCATGATTTTCGACGGCATGAAGACCGGCACGACCAATTGGGCCACCTTCAGCGAGACCGCCTTCGAATTCACGGTCACGCCCAACATCCTGCTGATCGCGTCTTTCCTAGCGCTGGCGATGGGATTTATCGGAGGCTTCTTGCCGGCTCTCCATGCGTCGCGGCTTAAAGTTGTCGAAGCATTGCGCCGAGCTTAATGCGGACCGGCTCACCCGAATCCGCGCGGCGGGTTCGGTCAAGTCGGCGAGGCTTGAGATTTCTTCGCCAGGCCCGTTTCGAAGAAGCGCTTGGCGTCCACGCGATGCGCGGCATCGTGCGGACACGCGTACACGCAACTGGGCTCTCGAAGGTCGGTGCACAGATCGCAAGTCACCGCCTTCTTTTCCATGGCGGCCTTCTTCACCTCTGCCGCCGGAGCTTCGGCACTCTCCTCTCCCGCCCCGACCTCCGGTGCAGCACCGGCCTTGGCCGGAAACTCGTGGATGGCGATATTTCCATAGGGGCACTGCTGCACGCACTTCTCGCAGCCGATGCACCAATCTTCGATCACCACCTCCAGGTTTTCCTTGCGGCGGATGCTGCCCACCGGGCAGCCAATCATGCAAACGGGATCCAGGCAGCTTCGGCACGAGGTCGCGACCAAGAATTTATCGAAGCGCAGACCTTCTCGCACCAACCGCGTGACGCCGTCGTGGCTGTCCGCGCACGCGCGCACGCATTCGTCGCAGCGCGTGCAGCGTTCCAAATCCAGCAGGAGCAGACTCTGCGCCTGCATCAAGCCCTGCGAGAGAAAATCGTTCAGCGGAATGCGCGAGGCCACCTGCTGCGCGCGTTGCATCGACCTCGAGCGCTGTTCGTACACCTGCTCGAATTTTTCCTTCAAATCATCGTACCAGCTCAGCATAAATCGGAAGTCTGCCATGCGGATGCGGACCAGTTCCACGTGGTCCAGCGCGGAGACCGTAGCGTTGCGTTTTCCGCCCTGCAGCAGTCCCATCTCGCCGAAGAATTCGCCGCGGCTTAGGTACGCCAGCACCAGTTCGCCGCCGGGATGCTCCTGGCTAACCTTCACGCAGCCGACTCGAATCAGGTAGAACGCATCGGCCGGTTCATCCTGCTTGCAGATCACCTTGCCCGGCTCGTACGAGACCAATTCCACGCGCTCGCGCAACTGGTCGATAAACTTGTCCTCAAGCCCCGCCAGAATCGGGACGCTGCGCAAATGCTGACCCAGCGCGCGGTCCCGGTAGTTGCGTTCCAGCTTCTGCTTGAACTTGGGGTTCTTCTGCAGCACCTGCAGCACGTTGCGCAGCATCTCCAGCGTCGTGCAATCGCTCAACGCCTTGACCGTCGCCGAACGCGGGTTGAAATTGAGGCACGTCATCTCGCCGAACAGATCGCCCGCGGCCATGGTCGCGATGGGCTTGTTCATGGGCAGGTCGACCGATCCGTCGATGGGAATATAACGCTGGTCGTTCGCCGCCTGGGGCCGCGGGTCATCCTTTCCGCTGGCCAGCCGGTGGGTGAAGTCTCGCAGCAGGCCGAAGAATCCGCCGCGCTTGGCTTCCGCTTTCCGGCTCGCAACGTGCGCCAGCGGCGACTGCAGCGAGACCTCCACTTGGCCGTCCAGCATGTAAAATGCGGTCGAACCGTACTCCCCTTCGCGGCAGATCACCTCGCCCGCTTTGAATTGCCGCCGCACCACCGAGCCCGGTAGCCGGGCAAGCTGCGCCAGCGGAATGCCTTCGAAGATGGGGATGGCTTGTAAGTCGTCGGTCGTAAGCGGCTGGCCGCGTTCCAGTTGGATCTCGGCCAGCACGCGAATGGTGGCCATGCCCGGCTTCATCGTCTTGCCTGCGATGTCATTGGAGCCCGCGGGTGGGGACGCCATGAAGCCTGCTCCTGACGCCTTGCGTGTCGCGCGGCCGAACCTCTTTACAGTGTCTTTCGAGAGCGGCCGAAATTCAAGGCCTTCATTGAATTCAATAACTGACCACAACGCCCAAGTGCACGCGTCCGTGGTCGCCGCCTTCGGTATTGCCGTCGATCCGCCTGAGTTGCCGGCCGTAATCGAACCGTACGTTTACATGGTTGCCGAGACGGTAACGCAAGCCCGCGCCGACGCTTTCCAGATCCGTACGCTTCGCTTCGCCAACCAAACGCCCGTGGTTATGTACCCGGCCGAAATCGTAGAATGCAATGAACTGCAGGCGGTTTTCGTACTGCGGGTCGCCGTTCACGGTGCCCAGGAGGAAATTCGGCGAGCGCAATTCCACGCTCGCCACGAAGCCCTGATCGCCGGAGACCAAACGATCGTCGTATCCGCGGACCGAGTTGTAGCCGCCCACCAGGAACTGTTCCGTGCTCTCGAGGCGTCCCGTCGCCAGTTGCCCCTGGAAGCGCTGCACCAGCAGTATTTCCTTCGGCAACCGCCACGCGCGTTCGAAACTCAACTCGCCGTATGCGTACTGAGGATCGGTGCCGGGCCGCGCGACGTTGTACTCGTGGGATGTGTTCCGGCTCGTCAAGTGCCCTGGGCTCGCGTAGCCGCCCACCGAAAAGCTCGTGCGGCCCCAGGCATCCGGATAGCTTCCGCTGTATTGAAACGCGAACTGCGCGATATCGATGGTAGAATCGAAGATTGCTTCGCCGCCAAAGTCCAGGTTGTTGTTCGTCTGCTTAAAATCGAACCCGATCTGCACCTCATGCCGGTAGCGCCCCAGCTTGTTCAACGGCGCGATGTAGCGCATGCTGGCCTGCCAGTTGAACCCGCCATTATCGATGTCCGCGTTGAGGGGCGCCTGGATGGTCGAATAGCCGCCCGAAAACGCCAGCGAGTGTTTATTCGGAAGCGGAATACGCCAGTACCCGCTGTGGCTCAGGAGGCGCTCCACGTCGATATCCGCCGCGAACTGGTACCCGATCTCGTGGCCGTGCATGAACGCATTACCCCAGTTGAATCCAACCAGCATGCGGTCCAAGCCGGTGCTCTGCGTACCTGTATCTTCGTAGCCTCCGTAGAAGCGCACCGGGAATCGCTCTTCGGCTTTAAGGACCAAATCCGTCGTATTCGGCTCTTTGCCCGGCTTGAAGATCGGCTTCACTCGCCGGAAGGCGTTCTCGTTGAAATAGTTCAACTCCTCGATCAGCTTCTGCTCGCTCACCGAATCGCCGGGCTGAAGGGTGACTCCCTTGCGGTATTGGGCGGTGCGCCAAAAGCGGTTCCCCTCCACGCGCACTTCGCCCACCTTCGCTTCCACCACCAGGAGTTGCACCACGCCGCCCGTGATGTCCTGTTCGGGGACGGAGATATTGACGAAAGGCCTGTCGTGCGCCCGGCAGTGGAGAATCACTTCTTTCGCCATGCCGCGAATCGCTTTCAGCGAAATCGGCTTACCCAAAAATTCCGAAAGCTTCTGGTGCAGTTCCTCGGACTTAAGCATCGGTACGCTGGAGGTATCGATGCCCGATACCTTCGCGTCTTTGGGAATCACGTCTTCGGTGCGGCCTACGAGACGCAGTCCGATCAGCGCTTCGACGAGCGTCTTCTCGGCGTCTTTATTCTTCTCGGCTTCGGTCTGTTCGGGTTCCGGCTTTTTGATTTCCACGTCCGGAGCAGCGGGCTTCTCGGGTTCTTTGGGCTTGCGCCGTTCGTCTTCCACGCCGTGCGCAACGCTCAGCCCGCTCAGGCCAAGCGCCAGCAGCCACGCTACGACGTGCATTCGATTAGGCACGAGGCTGCCCATGCGGAAAACAACGCTCCATGCGTCCGGTTTCCCGGCGCCTTTCCCAGCCGTACTGCGGCGTTCCATGACCTGGCAAAGCCTTATCGGTCGGTCCTTTACCGCTTAGCGCCCGCCGCTCGTGGCCTTCGGAGCCAGCGCGACGCGCAGCCCCAAATGGTCGTAGCGATTGTCCGGGTGCGCGTAACTGCGGTACGCCGACCGGCAGTGCTGCGGCAGGTTCACCCACGAACCGCCGCGCACCACTTTAAATTTTTCGTTGTCTACGTTCATCGGAGCCTCTTTCGCTCCAGTCAGGTAGTAATTCGGATCGTAAGCGTCGTGGCAGAGTTCCGAGACGTTGCCGTGAAGATCGAACAAACCCCATGGATTGGCGCGGCGTTGCGCCACCGGGTGCGGAGCGCCGCGGCTGTTCAGCCGGAACCACGCCGCATCACGCAGTGCCGCTTCGTCGTCGCCTACGGCATACGCGGTATTGGTTCCCGCGCGGCACGCCCACTCCCACTCAGCTTCGGTCGGCAGACGGAAAACGTAGCCTTCGGGCGCGAGCGGCTGCAACTTCGGAAGCAACAGGCTTGTAATGTCGCTGTAGCTCACGTTCACCACCGGGAGGTCCGGCAGGTCCCCGCCTTCGCTCATGGCCGGCGCGGGTTGTCCAGTCAGCGCTTCCCACTGCGCGCGGGTTACTTCCGTAGCGCTCAGCCAAAACGCCTGCGGCAGCATGACCTGATGCAGGTACTCTTCCGCAGCGCGCGAAGACTCCTTGGCGGGGCTGCCCATGACGAAAACGCCTTCCGGCACCAACATCATGCGCAGCTTTGCGGCCTTGGGCAGATCCAGGTCCAACTGCGCCGGTTTACCTAGTTTGGCCGCCGCTGCGGTCTGGCGCTTCTGGGCTTCGACGCCGTCGAAGATCCAATCTTCCGAAGCCTTGATGAGCATGCCCGTACGCGCAGCTTCCGCCTGCGCTTCGTCCGCTTTCTTCTGAGCCTCGCTCTTCAAGAGTTCCGCCAGTTCCGTCTTTTTCTTCGCCTCCAACTCGGCCTGCTGAGCTTCGATCAATTCGCGCGCCTGCTTCTCCAGCTTGGAGTAGGCTTCTTCGACCTTGCTCTTTTCCTGGGCCAGATCGGTAAGTGCCTTCTCCGCGCGCTCGCGCTGCGAAACGGCTTCCTTGCGCGCCGTCTCGGCGCGCACGCGGGCATCCTCGGCCAGCTCCTTGCTCCGTACCGCGTCGGCGCGCTGATTTTCCGCCTCCTGGCGCTGCTGTTCTTCGGCCTTCTTCGCCAACTCGGCGTTCTGCCGCGCCACCTCCGCGCGGTCGCGCTCGTCGGAGACCAGGAAGTACGCCACCGTCACGCCCACCAGGAACAGCGCCGCCAAGCCCGCCGAACCGTAGGTCAGCGCGCGCAGCCGAAAGCGCCGCGCATCGCGCGAGCGCATGCGGGACTTAATCTCGTTGAGGAAGCTCCCGAACTTCTCCTTCGCCGGCTCGATCAGCGAAGCCGCCAGGTCCAGGTCTTCCTTCTCCACCGCTGCCTTCGCGTAATACAACCGCGTATCCAGCGCCCCTTGTTTAGCCGCCTTGTTCGATTTCCACATTTGCAGCGCTTCTTCGAAACCGAAGAGCGCCTGCGCGAAGTCTTCGTACTCTTTGGTCTTTAGCGCCTTATTCAGCCGCTCCTGGCTGCTATCCGAAAGCGCGATGCTTTCGAAATGCTTCTGTGTCGAGCGGATCGCATCCTGGAAGGCCTTGACGTTGGGATAACGGTCTTCCGGCTTCGCGGCCATGGCCTTCAAGGCGATATCGATCAGTTCGCCCTTCTTGTCTGTCCGCTGAATCTTGTTCGTCGCAATGTTGAACAGGAGGTCCATCATGTCTTTGCCGGCGTGCGGGCGTACGCCCGCAACGATCTCGTACAGGATCGCGCCCAGCAGGTACACGTCGCTGACGTAGCCGATCAATTCCACGTTGCCCGTGGCCATCTCGGGCGCCATATACGCAGGCGTGCCGCCTGCCGCGTTGTCTGGCGTGAGCCGGCCGATCTTCCCGCCGTCCTTCACGCAGGCCGCCAAACCCCAGTCCATCACCAGCACTTCGCCGAACTCGCCCAGCATGATGTTTTCGGGCTTCAAATCGCGGTGGATGATGCCCTTCGCGTGCGCGAACGCCACCGCGTCGGCCACCTTCATCAAGATCTCGATGTTGTCCTGCTGCGAGCGCTGGGTGAGCACATTCTTCCACGGCACGCCCTTCGCGTGCTTCATCGCGTAGAACAGCACTCCGTCACTCGTCACGCCCAGGTCGTAGATCGGAACGATGTTCGGATGTTCCAGATCGCCCGTCACCGCCGCTTCGGCCAGGAAGACGGCCTGGATATCCGGGTTCTGCGACATCTTCGGCTTGATCATCTTGAGTGCGATTTCGCGGTCGATGGCCGTCTGCCGCGCGATGTACACCACGCCCATGCCGCCTTCGCCCAACACCCGCTCGATCTCGAAATCCGCTACGCCGGCTTCCGGATCCAAATCCAGCGGCTGCGCGTCCACAGGTTTGTCGACGACACTCTTTTCCTGCACGATCAGGCGAGAAACGGAGATCGACGCCAGCTTCTTGGCCGCTTGGAGCAGGGCTTTGGCACTGGTGCTGCGCGTCGTCGTCGTACCGCGCGCCGTCACCGATCCGCGGGAGGTTACGGTACCCCGGGCCGTCTGCGTCGGCGTCTTGTTCGGGGACTTGGTACCCTGCGGCCCCATCAGCGTTGCGGCGGTCTCGATGGCCTTCGCATCCGGATCGTCGATCTGGGTTTTGGTGCCCGTCACGCCCAACCGCGATCCCGTCGAGCCGACGACTGTCTGCGTCTCCGGCAGCGAGAAGACCGTCCGGGGATTCATCTTCGGGGCGCTGCTGGTGCCGTTCCCCATCACCGTCGCCGCCACCGCCGCTTGCGGCAACGCCTGCGCCGTCACGATGGTCACGTCCGACTTGAGCTGATCCGACTTCAGCGGGACCTTGTTCATTTCGTGCGGCGCGATCGTATTGCGCCACACTTCCTGAAGCAGGGTCTTCAACTCCTCCTCCGACTGTTCGGAGGGCAGGACCACGTCCTGCTCGGCCTCATCTTTTTTAGGTGTCTCGTTTTCGCTCATGGGCTATTTCCCGTCGGGACCTTCCGGCTTGCGCCCCTTTTCCTGCGCCTTGTATTCTTCCAGGGTCGC
This sequence comes from Planctomycetota bacterium, assembly GCA_015075375.1. Lineage (GTDB taxonomy): Bacteria > Planctomycetota > SZUA-567 > H5-PLA8 > H5-PLA8 > H5-PLA8. The sequence continues at coordinate 501,933 of JABTUM010000001.1, forward strand.
AAACTTCGCGTCCTGGCCCACGCGGTCCTGCCGGTCGCGCGCATCCGCCGCCTCGCGGGTGGCCTGCTCCCGCGCTCGCTGAGCCGCCACTTCAAGCACCGCCCGATCCGCCGCGGCCGCCGGAGCGCCCGCCGGCTGCTGAATCGCCTTCAATGCCGCTTCCAGCGCACGCGACGTGACGAGCAGCCGCTCGTTCGCGCGCTGCATGCCCTTCAGTGCGCCTTCCAGCGCATCCTTGCCCACGCGATCCGGACGGCCGTCCGCGTACAGCTTCGCGATCAGCTCCGCCAGCGCCACGTTCGATTTTCGCACTTCCTGCGAGGCCGCGTTCACTTCGTCGATCAGTTTCTGCAGCGCCTCCCGCAGCGGATCGCCCGGCTGCAGCGAACGCAGCACTTTGGCCGCGTGGTCGAGCACCTGCTGCGCCAGCGTCAGCGCCTGTTCCGACGCCTGGAACTCGTCCAGCGAATTGCGCAGGCCTTCGTCTTCGAAGCCCGTCGTCGAAGTCACCGAGAGCACCGTGTTGAACGCTTTCAGCAACTCTTCCGGCAGCGTGATCTGCAGATCGTCTCCGTTCGTCCCGAGATCGCCGCCCGCACCCAGCCCGTCCGGATCGTCGAACGTATCGATCCCGATGTTCACGTTCCCGAGGTCCGGCAGCGTAAAGCCGCCGTCCTGCGGTCCCATCGGAATCGAAGGGTTCAACTGAAAGGTCGTCGTATTCCCCGCTCCGCCCCCCGGCAGGATCTGGGCCGTGAGTGTGATGTCGCCCGATCCCGCGAGCATCGGATTCGCGGGGCGAATATCTCCCGTCAGCGTCGCTGTACCGGGCGGACCGGCGCCCGTATTGATCGCACGATCCACCTGGATAAAGCCGCCCGGCGCGGCCAGCGTGACCGAGCCGCCCGTGGTCATTATCCCGTTCTGTACACCCACCGTCCCGATGAACAGGTTACCCGCCGTGCGCAGGTTCAACGTCGAGGCTCCGCCGCCGGTCAGGTTGCCGGCTAGGGTGCGGATCAGATTGCCGCCTTCCAGGAGATTGAAAGCACCTGCGCCCGTCAGCAGCAAGCGTTCGGACATGACGCGCGCGCCTGGAATCTGGTTTACGCCACCCGCCGCCACATTAAAGGTGGTCGTGGCCAAGCCTGCGCGGACTTCCTGCGCCAGGGTCAGCGTGTCGCCGGTCGTCAGCGTCAGGTCGTTGCCGCTCGTATCGATTCCCACCGTCAAGCCGACCGCTCCGATGATCAGGTTGTCCGCATCGGTAAAGGAAAGCGCGCTGTTGGTCTGCGCCGCCAGGACGTTCACGTCGTTCGTCGCGCCCGTCAGTGTGAACGCACCCGGTCCCGCCAACCGCAGCCGGTCAGCTTCCAGCGTTCCGCCCGTCTGCAGCGCGCCGCTCCCTAGCAGGTGAATCTCGAAACCCGCCGCGCGCAGGTCCTGCGCCAAGCCGAAGCCACCCGGAGCCGTCAGCCGGATGTCTCCTCCGGTGCTGATCAGCCCGTTCTGCGCGCCCACCGTCCCGATCGTCAGCGTGCCCGCGTCGGTGATCGTCACCGCTCCGTTGACGTTCCCCGCCAGGCGGTCCAGGGTCGCGGTCAGAGCGAAAGCCCCCGTGCCGAAGATTGCCAAGCCGCCGGCGCTCACCGTTCCGTCCGCGCCCGCCGCCGTCAGGAGGAAATCGACGCCTGCCGCGTTGAAGTTGTTCAGGTTCAAATGGCCCGCGTTGGTGAGATCCAAGTTTCCGTTCGAGAACCCGCGCAATACCGTTACGTTCGCGTCAACCGTCGCGGCGCCGCCGCTGCGCAAGTCCAGCGTCTGGGCCGATACGGTGCCGCCGCCCGAAGTCACGCCGCCGGCCGCATCGAGGATGACCGTCGCACCGGCAGCCGTCACATCCTGGTTCAGCGCCAGGATGCCCGCACCGTTCGTGCCCAGCGTCACCGCGCTGCCGTTGCTGTTCACGCCCGTTACCGCGCCCACGGTGCCCACCGTCAGCCCGTCGGTGTCGTCCACGCTCAGCGCGCCCGTCACGTTGGCCGCCAGTGTGTTCACCGTCGTCGTGAGGTTAAAGACTCCCGTACCGTTAAGTTGCAGTTCGTTCGACGTCACGCTGCCCGTGGCGCCGTCGGCCGAAAGGCGCAGCGAAATCCCGCTCGCGTCGAACCCGTTCAGGTTCAGCGCGCCGGTGTTGTTCACGGTCGTCGCCGCCGCGCCCGTCAGAGTCCCCTGCAGCACGTTTACGTCCGTCGCCAGCGTGAACCCGCTCGCTCCGGCCAAGTCCAGCACGTTTCCGGTCACCAGCGCCGCGCCGCCCAGCATCGCGAAGTCCAGCGTCACATCCCCCGCCGCGCCGGCATTCACCTGCTGGTTCAAGGTCAACGCTCCGCCGGCTGTCAGGCTGATGTCGTTCCCGCCTGCAGTCTGCACGCCGTCCACGCCGTTGACGCTTCCCACGATCAGCCCGTCGGCCTCGTCGATCGTCAGCGGGCCGGTCACGTTTGCCGCCAGCGTGCCGACCGTCGTGTCGAGGCTGAAGATTCCGGTACCCGTGAGCAGCAGATCGGCGGCGCTCAAGTCTCCGTTCGCCCCCGCCGCGTTTACGCGCAGCGAATTCGTGTCCGCGTCGAAGCCCGTGAAGGTCAGCACACCGGCATTGTTCAGCGCCAGCGTGCTCGAACCCGTCACCGTTCCCGCGATCTCGCTCACGTTAAGCGCCAGCGCCAGACCCGCGTTGGTGTCGCCGGCCAGCGTCAGCGTGCCGCCAGCAATCGTCCCTGCGTTTTGCGCCAGCGTGCCGGCCCAGTCGAGGCTCACATCGCCCGTCCCCGCGCTCAGCCCGCGGTTAAGCGTCAGGTCTCCCGCCGTGACGGTAAGGTCGATCCCGCCCCCGGCCGTCAAACCCGACCCCGCGCCGACGTCGCCCACGGCCAGCGTCTGGTCGTTCACGAGCGTGACCGACCCTGCGCCCAGGTTGGTCGAAGCCACCGTATCTACCGAGGTTGCCAGGTCGAACGTTCCGCCTCCGGACAGCAGGAGATTGTCCGCGCTTACCGTGGATCCGCCGGCCGTCGTAGCGCCGCCTGCCGCATCCAGAGTTACCGTTCCGCCCGCACCGGTCGAGCTGACGTCTTCGTTGATCATGATCGCACCGGCCAGCGTGCGCAGGGTCACGTCGCCCGCGACCGTCAGCGGATTCACATCCACGGCCAACGCGCCGTCGTTGGTCAGCGACAGCGATCCGCCCAGCGCCGCGCCGCCGCCGTCGAGCGTCAGGATGTTTGTGCGCAGCGAGTACGCCGCGTCGCCCAGAAGCGTCAAGGTGTTGGCGTGCAGCTTTTCGCCGGCGTCTTGCGCCACCGGTCCGTCGGTGTCCAGCGTCAGGCTGTTCAGGCGCCCGCCCGAGGTGCCCACGTTGCCGTTGAAATCGATCCCCAGGCTGCCCGCGGTCAGGGTCAAGTCTGCGCCCGCGCCGGTCACATCGCCCAGCGTGATCCCGCCTCCGGCTCCGCTGGTCAACGAAGCCACGCCCGAAACGCCCAGCGTTCCGGTGAAGGTGATGCTGTTACCCACCGTAAGGTCGCCGGCCAACGTGATCCCGCCCGTCGAGGCGCCCGTCGAGAACGAACCCTTTAGGTCCACGGGGCCGTTGATCAGCAGATTGTCGCTGCCGAAGTTGACAGTCAGGTCGCCGGTTCCGGCCGCGCCCGTCGTATCGAACGCGCCCAGCGTGAACGTTCCGCTCGCCGGGTTCGTCGTCACCTGAACATCGTCCAGAGTGTTCGAGAGGGCCGTCAGCGCCTCGATCTGGTTCGCGGCCGAGTTCAGCACCACGTTCCCCGTGCCGTCCAGTTCCAGCGTATCGGTGCGGATGCCCGCCGTCTGCGTAATCCCAGTGCCGCTCAGCGTCACCAGGCCCGCGCCGCCGTCGAGCGCCGTGAGCAGACCGTTCACCGCGAGCACCCCGTTGGCCGTCAGCGTGATCTCGTCTGCCGTCAACGCCGACCCTACCGTCAGGCTGCCGCCGGTGTTTTCAAAGGTGATGCGGTCCGCGTTCAGGCCCGTACCCGTCACCGTGATGCCACCGGCCTGGTTGGTGGTGAGCGCGATCTCGCCCAGCCGGTTCGGCGTCCCCAGCGTGCCAAAAGAGAACCCGCCGCCGGTCAGGTCAAGCGTATCGGCGCCGGCCACCGAGTCGTTCACGTTCGCCAGCGTGATCGTTCCGCCGCTGGCCCCTGCGTTCAACGTCAGGTCGCTGTTCAGCGTCGCATTGCTCTTGAAGGTGATGGCTCCGCCCGCGCCGCTCGTATCGATCGTCCGTTCGGCTCCGGCAAGCGTGTTGACGCCGCCGGCACTGCCGCCCGTATTCCCAACATTCGATTCGACGAACGAGTCCGCGGTGATGTCCCCGCCCAGAGTCAGCGCGCCGGTGTGCTCAACGGCAACTGCGTCTGCGGTAATGTCGCCGGTCGTCACCGTCGAACCGGTCACAAAGGTCAGGTTCCCGGCCAGCGCGCCGTTGGTTTCAAGCGTGCCCACCGCGTTGTCCGCGTCGAGCAGGGTGAAATTCCCGGTCCCTTCGAGCGTCAGCGTCGTCGCCGCGATCCCCCCGCTTCCAACGGCCTGCGAGACGCCGCCGGCGGTCGTGTTCAGGTGCACCGTATCGGCCGAGAGCGTACCGCCCGTGTGCGAGATGGTCCCCGCTGCGTTGATCTCGATCAGCGATGCCGCGTCCAGATCCTGGCCTAGCGTGATCCCCGCGCCGGTATTCAACGTAATCGCATCGAAGCGCGTGCCGCCGCCGATCGCGCCGGAGTAGGTAATCGCGCCGGTATCCACGGTAAGCGTGATCGCGTCCGTATCCGCCGTGCTTCCGTCGATGGTGAAGAAGCTCAAGTTCCCCGCACCTGAGGTCGAAATCTCTCGGTCTCCGGAAATTGCCAGCGCACTGCGGAAGGTAATATCCTGATCGGCCCCGACGCTCAGATCTTGCGCCAGCGTCACCTGTCCGCCTTCGCCGCCGCCCGCCGCGTTCTCTTCCACGAACGAACCCGTCAGGCTCACCGCGCCCATCAGGTCGAGCGTACCGTCGTGACGCAGCGTCAGGTTGCCCGTGCCCGTCGTGTCGATGGCAAGCGTCGTGAAGTTCGTCGCACCGTTGTTGAAGACGATATCGCCGTCCACGCCCGCGCCATTGGTGCCGAACTCATCCACGCTGTTCGTATTGTTCAGCGTGAAGTCGCCCGTGCCTTCTACCAGCAGCGTCGTCGCATCGATGCTCGCCGTGCCCGACTGCGTCGCGCCACCCGCCGTCGTGGTGAGCGTGACCGTGTCGGCGGAGATCGTCCCAGCCGTCTGCGCGATGGTCCCCGCTGCGCTCACGTCCACCTGCGTCGCCGCGGTTACGTTCTGGTTCAGGGTGATGCCTGCGCCCGAGTTGAAGGATACATTGTCGAGCCGCGTGCCGCCGCCGATCGCTCCGCCCAAGGTCAGCGTGCCCGTGCCTAGCGTGAGCGTCACCGAATCCGCATCCGCCGTCGCACCGTCGATGGTCAAGAAGTTCAGGTTGCCCGCGCCCGACGTCGAGATCTCCACCGTACCGTCGATCTCCAACGCGCTCTTAAAGGTGATGTCCTCGCCGGCCGCGACGCTCAAGTCCTGCGCCAACGCAACCAGCCCGCCCGCGCCCGTGCCCGCCGCGTTCTCTTCCACGAACGAACCCGAAAGCGTGATGGTGTCGGATAGGTCCAAGGTTCCGTCGTGGCGCAGCGTCAGGTTGCCCGTACCCGTCGTATCGATCGCCAAGGCGGTAAGGTTCGTCGTTCCGTTGTTGAAGACGATGTCGCCCGCCACCCCCGCGCCAGTCGTGCCGAACTCGTCCACGCCATTCGCATTGTTCAGCGTGAAGTCGCCCGTGCCTTCCACCAGCAGGGTCGTCGCATCGATGCTCGCCGTGCCCGACTGCGTCGCGCCACCCGCTGTCGTGGTGAGCGTGACCGTGTCGGCCGTGATCGTCCCAGCCGTCTGCGCGATGGTCCCGGCGGCATTGATCGCAATCAACGACGCGGCATCCAAATCCTGCCCTATCGTGATCCCTGCACCCGTGTTCAACGTGATGCTGTCGAAGCGCGTAGTTCCACCAATGGCCCCCGTGTAAGTGATCGCTCCCGTGTCCACCGTCAGCGTCACCGAATCCGTATCCGCCGTCGCGCCGTCGATGGTCAAGAAGTTCAGGTTCCCCGCGCCCGACGTCGAGATCTCCACCGTCCCATCGATCTCCAACGCACTGCGGAAGGTGATATCCTGATCGGCCCCGACGCTCAGATCTTGCGCCAGCGTCACCTGTCCGCCTTCGCCGCCGCCCGCCGCATCTTCTTCCACGAACGAACCCGTCAGGTTTATCGCGCCCATCAGGTCGAGCGTTCCGTCGTGGCGGAGCGTCAGGTTGCCCGTGCCCGTCGTGTCGATGGCAAGCGTCGTGAAGTTCGTCGCACCGTTGTTGAAGACGATATCGCCGTCCACTCCCGCGCCGATGGTCCCGAACTCGTCCACCCCGTTCGCGTTGTTCAGCGTAAAGTCGCCCGTGCCTTCCACCTGCAGCGTCGTCGCATCGATGCTCGCCGTACCCGACTGCGTCGCACCGCCCGCCGTCGTAGTGAGCGTGACCGTGTCGGCCGTGATCGTTCCGTCCGAATGATTGATGTTCCCGCCCGCGTTGATCGCCACCTGCGTCGCCGCGCTCAGATCCTGATCGATCGTGATCCCCGCACCCGTGTTCAGCGTGATGCTGTCGAAGCGCGTCCCGCCGCCCAACCCGCCGGTATAAGCGATGGACCCCGTGTCCACCGTCAGCGTGATCGAATCGCTGTCCGCCGTCGCACCGTCGATGGTAAAGAAGTTCAAGGTGCCCGCGCCCGACGTCGAGATCTCCACCGTACCGTCGATCTCCAGCGCGCTGCGGAACGTGATGTCCTCGTCCGCGCCAACGCTTAAGTCCTGCGCCAGCGTCACCAACCCGCCCGCACCGCCGCCCGCCGCGTCCTCTTCCACGAACGAACCTGTCAGGCTCACTGCGCCCATCAGGTCGAGCGTACCGTCGTGACGCAGCGTCAGGTTGCCCGTGCCGGTCGTGTCGATCGCCAGGGTGGTTAGGTTCGTCGTACCGTTATTGAAGACGATATCGCCGTCCACCCCTGCACCGTTGGTCCCGAAGCTCGAAACATCGTTCGCCTGGTTCAGCGTAAAATCGCCCGCTCCTTCGAGCAGCAGCGTATCGGCCTGAACCGTAAACCCGGCGTTCTGCGTCACGCCGGCGGTCTGCAAAAGCACCGTGCCGGCCGCGACGATATCCACGCCCTGCGTAAAGAGTTGGTCCGAAGTCAGCGTCAAATCGTTTAACGCCGCCCCCGCCGCCCCCAGATCGCCCCCAAAGGTGAATCCGCCCGATCCCGCGTCCAGGGTCAGCGACTCTCCTCCGTCCGTCGACCCCACCGCGCCGCCCAGAAATTCGATCTCACCCCCGCCGCTTGTAACGGCCAGATCTCCGTCCAGCGTCACCGTGTTGGTGAAGGTCACATCCGCGTTACTGGTGGTGATGCTGCCCGCCGCGCTCACCGTCCCGGCGCCGTTCTCCAGGAACGCACCGTCCAGGTTCATCACGGCTGCCGCATCGATCGTCAGCGCGCCGGCGGCCGTCAGCGTCACGCCGCCGCCGTTCGCCGTGTCCACGGTGCCGTTGACAAAGATGGTGTCCGTCGCGACGTTCAGCCCGCCCGCCGCATCCAAATCCACGGCGCCGTCAAAGGTCGTCGTGCCCGTGCCGGCGACCTGCGTAAAGCTGCCTGCCGTCAGGCCTACCAGCGATACGTCGGTAGCATCGTCCACCTGGATTGCGCCAAGACGCACCGAAGAGCCAATAGCCCCCTGGAAGTCGATGGCGCCGGCAACGTCCAAGGTCAGGTTCTGCCCGCCCGCACCTGAACCGTCCACCGTGTCGGAAAAGGTCACGTCGCCGGCCGTGCTGGTGGTGAGCGCCACGTTGGCCTGCAATTCGACGGCGCCGTGGTAGTCCTGTGCTCCGGTGGTGGTGACGTCCGCGCCAAGCAGAATCGAGTCGGCTGTCACGTCCAGGCTGGCGAGGCTGCTGAGATCGCCGCCAAAGTCGGCCGTGCCGCCCGTGGCGTCCACGGTCAGATTTTCTGTGCCCGTGTCGCCTTCCACGGTACTCACCAAAGTCACATCGCTGCCGGTCAGGAGCACATCGCCGAAGAGTGTCACCGCGCCGTCGTAATTCTGCGTGCCGGTGGTCGTCACGTCCGTCGCCAGGAAGATATCCACGCCAGATACATCGAAGTTGTTCAGGCCGCTGACGGTGTCCTGGAAGTCGGCCGTACTCGTCGTAGCGTCAACCGTCAGGTCTTCGGTCCCCGCGCCACCGGAGACCGTGCCTTCGAACAAGATTCCCGCGCCGGTAAGCGTGAGGCTTGCGTTGACCTGAACGTTGCCACGGTAAGTCTGAGAGCCGCTGGTCGTGACGTCCCCGCCCAAGTCGATGGTGGTTCCGGTCAAGTCGAGCGTCCCGACATCCGAAACATTGCCGGCGATCTCCACCGCACCCGTACCGGCGTCCACCGTCAGGTCGTTCGTGCCGCCGTCGAGTGCCCCATCGAAGGTCACGCCGTCGTTGGTCGTCGTGAAGATCGCGTTGCCGGTCAGTTCAACGTCGCCCGTGAACGTCTGCGCGCCGTCGGTCGTGACGTCCGTGGCGAACCGAATCGTGGCTCCCGTCACATCGAGCACATCGATCTGATCCACCGTGGAACCGAAGTCCACCGTCCCGCCCGTCGCATCGATCGTCAGGCTCTCCGCGCCCGTGTCGCCTTCCACGGTGCTCACGAAGGTCACGTCGCCCGCCGTCAGCGTGAGCGAGCCAAAAATCGTCACCGCGCCGTCGTAGCTTTGCAGTCCGGTCGTCGTCACGTCGGAGGCCAACTGAATGGCCGCGCCGGTGACGTCGAAGCTGGCGAGGTTGCTTACCGCGTCCTGGAAATCGGCCGTAGTCGCGCCGGCGTCCACGGTGAGGTCTTCGTCGCCGTCGCCGCCGGCGACGGTGCCCTCGAACGTGAGGCCTGCGCCCGTGAGCGTAAGGCTCTCGTTGATCTGCACGTTCCCTTGGTACGTCTGCGCGCCGGTGGTCGTGACATCGCCGCCCAAATCGATTGTCGAACCCGTCAGGTCGAGGCTGGCCAGCGCGCCTACCACGCCGGTGATCTCCACCGTGCCCGCGCCCGCGTCGACGGTGAAGGTCTCCGTGCCGCTTCCGCTCACCGCACCGTCGAAGGTCACTGCGCTGTCGGTGGTCGTGAAAAGCACATCGCCGGTCAATTCCACATCGCCCGTATACGTTTGCCCGTTCACCGTCGTAACGTTATCGGCGAATTGGATGGTGTCGGCCGTCACGTCCAAACTATCGAGGGTGCTCACGGTTGATCCGAAATCCACCGTCCCGCCCGTAGATTCAATCACGAGATCCACGCCGGCGGCTCCCGTCACGGTGGTCGAGAAACTCACTCCCACCGCCGTCAAGGTCGTATCGTTACTCAGCGTCACTGCGCCTGTGTAAGCTTGCGTGGCCGTCGTGGACACATCGCCGCCCAGTTGAATCGTCGTTCCCGTCGCATCTAGGCTATTCAAACCACTTACCGCGTCCTGGAAATCCACCGTGCCTGTGCCGGTTACGGTCAGATCTTCTGCGCCGGAGCCTGTCACCGTGCCTTCGAAGGTCAGGTCCGAGCCGGAAAGCGTCGCCGTGCCGTTCACCGAGACGTCACCGTGGTAGTCCTGTGCGCCGGAAGTCGTCACGCTGTCGCCCACGCCGATGGTCGAACCTGTCGCGTCCAGGGAGGCCAAGTCGGTCAACGCGCCGGTGAAGGACACCGCTCCGGTACCTGCGTCTACGACGAAGTTCTCAGCCGCGGTATTGCCCGAGACCGCACCGTCGAAGGTGATGCCTGCATCCGAAGCCGTGAAGGTCCGATCACCGAAGAGTTCCACGGCGCCGGTGTAGGTCTGGGTGCCATCGGTGTTCACGTCGCCGGCGAAGAGGATCGCCGCGCCGGAGGCCGCGAAGTTATTGAGAAGATCCACCGCGCCCTGGAAGTCGGCCGTCCCCGTTGTGGCATCGACCGTCAGGTTCTCGGTGCCCGAACCGTCCACGTCGCCGGTGAACTCAATGCCCACGCCGGTGAGCGTCACGTCTCCGCCCGTAATCAGCACGTGTCCGTCGTACACTTGCGCACCAGCCGTGGTTACGTCTCCGCCGATCTCGATGGTCGTGCTGGTGCTGGTCAGGTTCAGCGAGGCCAGCGCGTTGGTTGCGCCCACGTCGCCGGAGAGGATGATGTCGCCGTTGCCCACGCTTACCGTAAGCGCTTGGCCACCATCGGTATCGCCTTCAATCGCGCCGTCGAAGGTCACGGTGCTGTCGGTGGTCGTGAGCGTCACGCTCGCGCCGACGATCTCCACGTCGCCGTGGTAGTCCTGCGTGCTCGCCGTCGTCACGTCGTCGCCCAGCTTGATGGATGCCGCCGTGAAATCGACCGTATCGAGCCCGCTCAGCGCGCCTTGCAGATCCAGCGCGCCCGTGCCTGCATCGACGACGAACCCTTCCGTCCCGCCGCCCGTCACCGCGCCGGTGATCGTCACGTTGCCGTCGCCGGCATTGAGGGTGATGTCGGTCTGCAGCGAAACGGCCCCGTCCAGCAAGATGTCGCCGTCCAGCGTCGTCAGATTCTGGTGCAGCGTGATCGTGCCAGAGGTCGTGACGGTGATGTTTCCACCCGTCGCGGTCCCCGCCGTACCGGTGGTATCCAGCACGCCCAGCGTCGCCGATGCGGCGGTGACAATCAGGTCGCCGCCGTTCGTGCGGATCGTGTTGGAAGTATTTTCGAACGTGAACGAGGTGCCCGCATCGATCGTCAGCGAGCCCGAATCGAGGGCCAGTTCCAGCACCCCATCCGTCGTCAGATCCTTCAGGGTCACGCTGTTGGTGGCTTGAATCGTGACGTTCGCGTTCTCCGCAAGACCTTCCAATTCCGACTCAAAGATCACGCTCGTCGCCGGAGCGCCACCCGGGAAATTATTGGAAAAGTCGTTACTGTCAGGTCCCGTGTCGTCCCCGTCGCCGGTACCGTCCTGAATCTCGATATCCGTCGGATCCAGCAGCAGGGTCCCCAAGCTCCCGTTCGTGGCGGTAAGGTCCACCGAGCCGGCCATGCGCAGGAACGCCTTCCCGCTGATCTCCGTAAAGCCGCCGTCCCCGCCCTGCGCGCCGCCTTTCGCGCTCAACGAACCGTAGAACCACGTCCCCAGATCCGACCAGAATATGGCCGTCCCGCCGTCGCCCACTTCCAGCGCGTCCGCGTTGATCTCGACATTCGAGCCGACCCAGACGTACTGCGCGTTGGGGAGCGGGCCTTGGCCTTGGTAATTCCCGCCGACGTGGATCGTCCCGCCGCCCAGATCGCCGCTCACGTCCAGCCGCGCCGGACCGTCCAGAATCACCTCCGCGCCGGCGACCTCGATCGTACCGCCCGTCGATTTGCCTTCGGCGTTCAGCGTCCTCGCGGAAAGGGTCCCGCTGTTCACGATCCGCCCGCCGTCGGCGCGCAGCAGGATCCGCCCGCCTTCTTCCACCACGCTCGTCGCGTTCACCGTCCCGCTGTTGTTGATGGCCAGCCCGTACAGGTTGCCTTGCGCCACCAGTTCGGCCCGTGCCGCTTCGATCGTGCCCGTGTTCTCGATGCCCGTGCCGCCCAGCGTCTCGGCCGATGGCTGGATGTAGATCTGGTCGTCCGCCGTCAACAGCACGTCGCGTCCAGCGACCAGCCCCGCCACGCCTTCAGCGGCCCGAATCGTTCCATGATTCTCCACGCGCGGCGCGATCAGCAGCACCGGACCGCTGGAGGCTTCGATCGTCCCCAGGTTCACCACCGACGCCTCGCCGCCGCCGGCAAAATGCAGCGTCCCCGCCGCCAGGAATTCGCCCTCGTTGACCCCCAGCGTGCTCGCGACGAACCCCGCCGTGCGAATCACGCCCGAAGGACCGACCAGAATGCCGTTGGGATTGAGCAGGTACACCCGGCCATTCGACAGCAGCGCGCCGGCAATTTCGGACGGCAGCGAACCCGTCACCTTGTTCAGAACCGCCGAACCTTTCCCTGGCTGGATAAACTGAGTGGTCGAACCCTGGGGCACGCCGAAGCTGTTCCAGCGAATCACCGTCCGGTTCGAACCCGTGGTGACCGTCCAATTCGCGCCGTTCTGTGCGAACGTCGCGGAGCCGCCCGTAACCTGCGGCCCTGAGGACTCGCCGGCCCAAAGCCCGACCGCCGCGGTCAGTAAGACCGCGCTCAATCCGACCAATTGCCGTAACATGGGATGGCTCCAGCCGTTCCAGGTATCTGCGGAGACCGACTAAACTATAAGGTTGTAGGCTAGGAGGCCGAAATTCGCAACCACAATCCGGCCTCTGCACGACGCAAAGTCCACGTCGTGCAGAGATAAGTGCGAATTCGCCAATCGAGGTATTAACTGTATACTGTATAAATACTTATCTATTTGCCTAACACGCCTTCCGAGAGCCTCTTCAACGCGGCCTGTGCGCGAGCGTGCCCTTGTGCACTTGCTTTCTCGTACCAAGCCTTCGCCGACGCCAAGTCGGAGGCCAACCCGTCACCTTGTTCATAGGCGAGACCTAAGGCAAATTGAGCATCCGCCCAGCCCTTCTCGGCTGCCTGTTTGAACCAGCCCACCGCCGCCTTCGAATCCTTCGCCGTCCCGGTCCCGTCGCGGAACATGATCCCCGTATTCGTCATCGCCAACAGGCTGCCTTGCTCGGCCGCCCGCTGCATCAGGCCAAAGGCTTCCGCCTCGTCCTTCTCCACGCCTTGGCCTTTGAAGAGCAGTACCGCGTACTGGACCGACGACTCGGTATTCCCGCGCGCCGCCGCCGCCCGGAAGCATGCCGCCGCCTTCGCATGATCCTGCGCCACCCCCGTGCCGTTCAGGTACATCAGCCCCAGATTATGCTGTGCTTGAGGATGCCCCTGCTCCGCCGCGCGCTTCGTCCACACCGCCGCGGCGGCCTGATCGATCCCCACGCCGTGGCCGTTGATCAACAGCAGCGCATAGGTCACCTGCGCCGCGGCCAGCCCTCCCTCGGCCGCTTTGCGGCACAGTTCCGCCGCCAGCTTGGCATCCTTCGCCACGCCCGTGCCGTTCAGGTGCAAAAGCGCCAAAGCATGTTGCGCTTCGCCGTCGTTCTGCGCCGCCGCTTTGCCGAACCACTCCGCCGCTTTCTCCGGTTCGGCCTTCCCTCCCAAGCCGTCGCGGAACATCACTCCGAGTTTGAACTGACCGTCGGCCAATCCTTGATCGGCCGCCTTTTGCACCCACGCCCGCGCTCCCACTTCATCCTTCGGAATCCCCAGTCCCTGCGCCAGCGCGCCTGCATAGCGGACTTGGGCGCGAGCGTGCCCTGCTTCCGCCGCTTGCCCAAACCAGCGCGCGGCCTGAGCGAAATCCTGGCGCACGCCTTGCCCTTCCGAATAAATCAAACCCATCGAATACTGCGCGTCGGACAGCCCCGCGCTCGCCGCCTTGCGATGCCATGCCGCGTACGCTTCCAGATCGCGCGGGACTACGCCCTGCCCGTTTTCGTCGAGTCCCAAACGGTACAAGTTCCCTAGCCGCAACATGGCTGGCGCGTATCCGGAATCTGCGGCTTCGCTGAGCAGCTTCAATCCCGTCGGCGCGTCCTTCTCCACGCCCAGGCCCTGAAAGTACAATTCCGCGAGCTGCACCTTCGCGTCGCCTTGCCCCTGTTCGGCGGCCTTTTGAAACCACCCCAACGCCGACTTCACATCGCGCGGCACGCCCGAACCGGTGAGCTGCAGAATACCCAGGTTGTGCTGCGCCGTGCCGTGCCCGGCTTTCGCCGCTTCCAGAAATTGCTTCGCGGCTTCTTCGAACTGCTTCGCCTTCACCGCCTCGACGCCCTTCTGAAAGGTCGCCTCAGCCGGAGAAACCGCGGCCTCGCCGCCGTACGCGGCGCAAACACTCAGCGCCACGGCGCACGCCCACACGCGCCAAGAAAAAGAGTTCGGAACTGCGTTCGAAGCGTTTCGCACCCGTAAGTACCTCGCACCCGTTTCGCCCGACCAAAAGTCGAGCCGAAAAGCGCTGTAAAGGTATCGCAGCCCTCCCCGCCCGCAAGTCGGGTGTCGATGAGAAGCTCAATGCGACGAACCCTCCAAGCGTCCACAACCGCATTTCCCATGCATTAGCGAGACGACTACCGCTCAAATTCGGTTTATGGATACAAGCTAGAAATATGCCAATTCAAGGCAAGTTATCGGCTTCCACCCAATGCGAAGAATACAAAGGGAAGCAGGAATAACCATACTACTCCTGATAACAAAGCCGCCACGGCCCACCACGTCGTCCGCTTAAGAATCGTCCAATCCGCATCGGCGTCAGCTTTCCTTGCCGCTCGGCGCATCAATCCATTCGCGATCAAGACCGCCAGGCCGCAGGCCGGGCTCGCAAAGCAAAAGAATAGATACGCGCTGAACAGTTGCACGCCCACGCCGGAGTGCACGAATCCCATCGCCGAAGCCCAAACGATGACCCCAGTCGCCAGCAGGCCTGGAATACCAACCGCCGCCGCACAGACGTATGCGCCGTACCGGCTCCATGCATGCAGAGATTCGATGGACATAAACCTCTAATGGGCACAAAGGATCGATCCGGCTCAGTTCCGTCTAATCCGTAGAAAGCTCGCGTTTATGGGGATCCTATTCGCCCATCGTACAGAGCAAATGAGCGCCTTGGCTCACTCGCTCACGATGATCTGCATGGCCTCTTCCAGCGACGTTACACCCGCATTCACCAGCGCCATGGCTTCGTCCTTCAAGGTCCGCAAGCCTTCGCGCTTGGCCACCTGAGCGACCATCACTTCCGTTCCGCCCTCGGTAATCACACGCTTCAGGTCTTTGCTCTTGATGGGCATCACCTCGTAGACCGGTGCGCGCCCGCGATACCCTGTCCGATTGCAAGCTTCGCAGCCGCGCCCGCGGCAGGTCTTCTCGAGGCCCGCCAGCGTCGATTCGTGCAGGTTCTCCTGTTCTTCTGTCGAGATTTCGACCTCTTCCTTGCACTGTTCGCAGATGCGCCGCACCAGGCGCTGCGCCACCACCAGTTTCACCGCCGAAGCCACCAAATAGGGCTCGATGCCCATGTCCACCAGCCGCACCACCGTCGAAGGCGCGTCGTTCGTATGTACGGTGCTGAAGACCAAGTGCCCCGTGAGCGCCGCTTTAATCGCGATCGCCGCCGTCTCGTAGTCGCGCATCTCGCCGACGAGGATGATGTCCGGATCCTGCCGCAGGAAGCTTCTCAAGGCCACGTCGAACGTGAAGCCGATCTGGGGCTTCACCGAAACTTGCGTGATTCCGGGAAGATTGTATTCCACCGGATCTTCGGCGGTCACTATATTTACGTCGGGTTTGCGCAGCTCCCGAAGCATCGTATACAGCGTCGTGGTCTTGCCGCTCCCGGTAGGTCCGGTCACAACGATCATACCGAAGCTGTTGCGAAGCGCTTCTTTCACGTATCGATGCGGCTGGCCGGTCAGCCCAAGCTCATCCACGCTCTCTTTAAGTTGGCCCGTGCCCAGTACGCGCAGCACGATCTTCTCTCCAAAAATGCTCGGCAGCGTGCTCATCCGAAAATCGATGCTGCTTCCTTTCTCGGGCAGGCTCAGTTTGATCCGGCCGTCCTGCGGGAAGCGCTTTTCGGCGATATCCAGACTCGCCATCACCTTCAGCCGGCTGATCACCCCCGACTGCGCCGCGTGCGGCAACTCATGCGCCGTCACCAGGCTCCCGTCCACGCGAAAGCGCACCCGCACCGCGTCCGGATAAGGCTCGATGTGAATATCGCTCGCACGGCTCTTTAACGCCTGGATCAGGATCGCGTTTACCATCTGCACCACCGGCGAGTCGCCTTCCACGATCGCCAGCGGCGGCGCGTTCTCGCTGCGTTCGGAAACCTCCTCCTGCGGCAGCGCGGGAATCAGGCTCTTCACGAACTCCGCCGCCTGAGCTTCCGAAAATTCCGCCAGCGCGCCCCGTCGCACCGATTGTCCCGCCGTACCTGAATCGCTCTTGGCCATGCACGGCTCCCTTAACGCGTAGCGGTTGGAAACCCGAATCCCGTCCCAAGCCCGGATCGAGGACTATTCCAGCAGCTTCAAGGTCCACTTTGCGCCCGTTTGCTCCGCCACCAGCCATTCGGTGCCTTGATAGCGGACCAGACTGTATGGACCCAAGTCGGCGGCCGGCGGTTGCGTCACGCTCAGATGAATCGTATTCGGCTTGGGCTGCTCGGCTTTCGAGACCGTTTCGGGCGGGAAGTCGTCGGGAATCGGCAGGTCGCCGGCCAGATCCAACAGCCGTTGTCTGGAATGCGCGTCGAAGTTCGGCAAGCCCGCCTGCAGCGACCGATTCAAGGCCGCGAAGTTCGTACCACGAGCGCGTTGTACGCGCAGCGTGCCCACGATCCGGTCCACCCATTTCCGCGTCATCTGCGCCATCAACGTACCCAGCCCCTCTTCGGGGCTCACCAGCTCAGGCGCTTCGTGTTCGTCTTTGTTTGACATACCTGCCCCTCCTCGAACCACCTCTACAGGATACGCGCACTTTTGTATCGCCGGAATGCCCAAATGTCCGCGCTTGCACCCGTGCGTGTCGAATTTGAACTCGTGCGTTCGAAATCTTTCTCGTCTGGCGCGCTAAATACCTCCGAATCCGGAGGCCAGCCTCGCTTGCGCCTTTCGGCATTTCGGCAGGACCGGTAGAATGGTGCGCATTATCGACTGACGTCCCGGGGACCGCGGATATGCCCGCCCAACTGCTCGGCCGAACCCTCGGCGACTTCGAGATTGAGTCCGATCTCGGACAAGGCAGCATGGCCCGGGTTTACCGCGCGAAGCAGATATCGCTTGGTCGTTCCGTTGCCTTAAAGGTCCTCGAGGAAAATCTGTTCACGCCCGGTGAGAATATCCGCCGCTTTCTGCGCGAAGCCGCCGCATTGGCCAGGCTCGAACATCCGCACATCGTCCCGATTTACGCCGCCGGCGACGAAGAGCCCTATTACTTCTTCGCCATGCGACTTATCGCCGGAGGCACCCTCGCGTCGGCCATGCAGAGCGGGATCGGCCGGCGCACCGCCGTCGAATGGGCGTACCAGATCGGCCGCGCACTCGCTTACGCGCACGCCGAAGGCATCGTTCACCGCGACCTAAAGCCCACCAACATCCTGCTCCAGGACGGCGTCGCCTTCCTCAGCGACTTCGGGCTCGCGCACTTGCGCGATTTAAGCACGCTCACGCGCAGCGGCTTTACGCTCGGCACGCCGCTCTACATGGCGCCCGAACAAACCCGCGGCGAAGCCACCGGCCCGCATTCCGATTGCTTCGCGCTCGGTGTGATCCTGTACCAGGCGCTCACCGGCAAGCACCCGTTCCTCGATCAGGCCTGGCAGGGCAAGACCCGCGCCGAACGCCGCACGCTCCTCTTCGAAAAGATTCGCGGCTCCGTCTACGCGCCGCCCGAATCCGAACGGCCCGATCTAGGACCCGCCCTGCGCCGGACCGTTCACCGCGCGCTTCAAGCCGATCCGGCCCAGCGCTACCCCAACGGCGCCGCGATGCTCGAAGACCTTCGCGAAGCCTGGCAAGAGGTCCGCGGCGATGCACAGACCGTCCGCGCCAACCCATCCGGCATCGAGTCTTCCGCGCGTTACCCGGCCGTTCCCCGGCTGGAGGGCGCGCCGCCCCCTCGTCCGCCTTCCAGCCGCGACGAACCCTTGGACGAAGACGCCACGCAGGATATCGCGCCGGTGGCCGATTTCGGGCGCTACCAACTGCTCCGCGAGATCGGTTCCGGCGGACAGGGCATCGTCTACCACGCCTACGATACCGTCCTCGACCGCGACGTGGCGCTGAAGGTGCTTCAGGCCACCTTCCACGCCGACCAGGAAATGCTCGCGCTCTTTCGCCATGAAGCCCAGGTCGCCGCGCGCCTGAACCACACCCACATCGTCCCCATCTTCGATTTTGGCATCCAGCAAGGCAGCCCCTTTCTGATCATGCCCCTCGTCGAAGGTCCGTCCCTCGACCGCCTCATCGCGCGCCGAGGCGCGCTTCCCGCCGCTTTCGCACTCAGCGTCCTTGCGCAGGCGGTCGATGCACTCGCTTACGCGCACTCCCGCGGCGTCGTGCACCTCGACGTCAAGCCCGGCAACATCCTGCTGCGTCTGGACGCGCCGGCGCTCCCGTCCTCCGGAGCCTTGGGCGAGCCCAGTATTCTGCTCACCGATTTCACCATGGCCGATTGGTTCCGCGCCGGCGAAGCCCACGCGGGCGCCGGGCGGAAACGCGATTCGCGCCGGGCCGAACGCCACCACGGCGGCACGCTGCCCTACGCCGCGCCCGAACAACTCGACGAAGGGCTGCCCGCCCCAGGTCCCGCGTCCGACTACTACGCCCTCGGCGTCGTGGGATACGAAATGCTTACCGGTTCGCGCCTCTTCGGCGCACCCGACTTGGGCGTCACCCGCCGGCTCACCTTAAGCAGCCAGATCGAACCGCCATCCAAGCGCCGCCCCGAACTCAGCTCGGCGCTCGATGCGCTCTGCCTGGACCTGCTCCATTCCGACGCCACCCAACGCCTCGCCGATCCGCTCCTGCTGCGCGAACGGATTCGTACGCTTCAAAACTGGAGCGCCGGCTAAGGCCATGCCCGCGCCCCTCGAACCCGCCGCCCTCGCCGCCGCGCTGCTCGATCCCGGCGGGGCAGCGGACGCACGCCTCGCCTTCGCGCATCTCGACGTTGCCGCTGCCGTTCAATGCCTGCACGCCTTGGTCAACATGGACACGGCAGCCGCGCGCGCCGCGGCGCTAGACGCTCTCGCCGCTCATCCCGCCCCGCAATCCGAACTTTTCCGGCCCTTTTGGAAGCGCATCGCCGAAGATACCGACGTCTGGTTGCGCGACGCCGCCCTCGACCGCGCCGGCCAGCTCGAACCGCCCCACGCCGCGGTCCTGCTGGTCCTCTGGCTCGCCGACCCCGACGCCAGCTTGCGCCGCCGCGCGCTGACCCGCATTCTGATCCTCAACCAGCCCGCCCCCGAAGCCGCGCAACGCGGCCTCGCCGATGCCGATCCGGCCGTCCGCGCCCAGGCCATCCGGCTCGCGGCGCGCTTTCCCGATCCAGTCTGCATCGAAGGACTCTTTGCCAATCTGCGCGGCGCCGAAACGCGGCTGCAAGCCGAGTCGCTCAAGGCGCTGCCGCGCCACCACGATCTCCTGGGGCTCGCCGCGGCCGCGTGGGCCGCCGAGCACGCGGACGGAGAAGCCGCGCAGGCCGGCGCAGGCGAAATGCGCCGGCTCGGCGCGCAACGCATTCACACATCGATCGTTTCCGCTTGCGCCGGCTATCCGCGCGATTGGCCGGCTCCCGACCCCCCTGCGCTCCTCGAACTCCTGCTCCGCGCCGGCGCGCGGCCGCGCGACGAACTGGTCCGCTGGGCGGCCGCCGAACCGGCCGGTCCCAAAGCAGGTTCCGAGCCGCCGCTCTGGCTGCGACGCGCCCTCGTCGCGGCCGAAGCCGTTCAGCCTGCCGGGAATGCGGGAGCGATCCGGCGCCTCCAGCGCCTGACACACGATCCCGATCCGGATTTGCGCGCCGAAGCCGTCGCCGCGCTCGAACGCCACGACGCCGCCGACCCCGGAGCCGTTCTCGCTACGCTGCTCAACCACTCGCAGGCCGACGTCCGGCGCCAAGCGCTCGAAGCCCTCGGCCGAGCCGGAACCCGCGCCCTGCGCTGGGTCCGCCGCTTTCTCGACGACGCCGATCCCGATTTGCGCCGCGCCGCCTGCGCCGCGCTCGCCGAACTTTTGCCCGAAGACGCCGCGCGGCTCTGGTCGCGCGCCACCGCCGACGCCGATCCCGCGCTGCGCGCACTCGCCGCCGCGCGCCTCGTCGAACTTCCCGAAAGCCTCGATGCCGGACGCGCGCTGGTGCGCGCCGCGCGCCACGAAGACCCGGCCGTTCGCATCGCCGCCTTGCGGGCGCTGCTGGCCCGCGAGATCGTCCTGCCCGGATTGGCCGCCGCCTACAAACGCACGCTCGAAGACCTACTGGTCGCCGGTTTCCAACCCGGCGGGCGCCAAGCCGCTCGATCGCGCGCGCTCCTCGACTGGGAAGCCGCCGAACTGGCCGCGCTTGTCGAAGCCCTCGCGGCCTCCGCGCCTCCCGGCTACATCGAATGCCTCGTGGCGGCTGCGCGCCACCCCAGCGCCGTCGTGCGCCGCGCCGCGGCCGAAGCCTTACGCTGCGCCAGCGCCCAAAGCCCCCGCGCGCGTCAGGGACTCGCCATGCTCGCCGGCACCGACGACCCCGACGTCCTCCGCCGCGTCGTCGAAGTCCTCGCCGAAGCGAAAGACCCGCGCGGGCTCGTGCCCCTCGTCCGCGCGCTCGACGAATGCGGCGGGCAGCGCGAGAAGCTCGAGCCGTTTCTCAAGCGCTACCCCGAACACAAGAGCTTGCGCTTCCTGCTGGGCGCGCTGCGCCAGCCCTTCGCCTCCGTCAAACGCTTCGCCTTGCGCGGCCTGAAGGAACTCGACTCGCCCGAAATGATCGAGCCGCTCCTGCTGGCCAGCCGCGATCCTGACCCCGACGTCCAGCGCGGCGCGCTCCAGGCGCTCGCCAAATTCGCCAAACATCCGGCCGTATACGAACGCTTGTTGCAACTCCGCGATGCCGGCGGCGACGAGCACCTGCGCCAGGAGGCTGTCGCCACGCTGTTGGGGATGGACAGCCCCGCCGTCGTCGAACCGCTGCTTGAAGCCACACGGGACAAGGACTACGAGGTGCAGTGCGGCGCCGTCGTGGCGCTCGGCAAGTTCGCCGCGCGCCCCGAGGTTCTCGAACGATTGTTGGAGATGATCGAATACGGGGATGTTAGCGTCCGCGAAACCGTCGTGCGCACGCTGGGCGAGCACAAGATCCGCGAGGCCGTCCCAGCCTTGGTGCGCCTGGTCGCCAATCCGTTTTTATGCCACCGCGTCGGCGAAGCGCTTCTGAACATCGGCGACCGGCAGGGGTTGCTGGCGCTCAAACGGTACAAAATTCGCCAGCGCGTCTATGGCAAGAAGGGCAAAAAAGGTCCGCTTCCCAGCTTGGGCCGGCGCGGTCCCGCGCGGCGCGCGGGACCGCGGTAGCGGCTTGTTTAGCGTGATTTCTCGGCGAACAATACGGGTCCGGAAGAAAACCTACGTATTGCCCCGGCTTAAGCGTTCCAACTCCATCAACAGCGCGTCCTTGTCCACCGGGAGGCGCAAATAGCCTTGAACGTTAAGCTCCAGCGCTCGATCCAGATCGGCCTCGCTCAGTTCCTTCGTCGAGAAGAGCAGCACGGACGCCGGGCGGACGTGAGCGGCCTGGCGGATGCGTTCGATCAGCTTCCAGCCCTGCGCATCGCCGTCCATCGTGATCAGCATCATGTTCGGGTACACGTCCTGGCACTTCAGAAGCGCGTCGAGCAGGCTGCCGGCAACGAGCAGTTCGCGTTCTTCGTGCGCCACGATCGAACTGAGCGATTCCAGCGTCGCGGGATCCGACGAGTAGATCAGCACCCGCGTCTTGGGCGCGCTCACGCGGCATTTAATGAATCGTTCCAGGTCGTCGACTTTGATCCGCCAATAGCCATTCGTCAGCTTGGTCGCCGGAAGCCGGCGATCGTAGATCCAGCGCTTCACCGCTTCGCCCGTCACGCCCAACACGCGGCCGGCCTGATTGGGAGACAGCGTCTTCGGAGGACCCTTCGATTCGGCGTCGATGCCCATCTTACGAGCCTGCTTGGCGTCCACCTTCAGTTCCAGTTTCGGCCCCTTTTTGGCGTGTCCCGAACGAGCTTTGCTCTTCATGATGTTCCTGTCTCCGAGTTGCACTCGTGTGAGCAGCGCAGTGTGCTACAAATCGCTTCAGGTCGGCCTGACCGAATTGGAGCCTTATCGGCGGCACGCCCACCCGATTTACACTTGTTTCATATCTAAATTTGCGCGCGACAACAAGCGCTAGAAGGACTGGCAGGCGGCCCAACAGGCCAAATACAGGCCTATTGAGCCAAAATGAGCATTTCGAACTGCACTTAGCTACGCACTACTGCGCAAATTCTTACCGAATTCAGAGCTAATAGGTTCAGCATTTTTTGGAGAGTTATAAGATTTGTCTCTTTGACTAACTTCAAAATTACACGCGCGGCCCGGTATCCTCTGCCCGGGCCGCGCGCGTTCGCATCAGATTCAGACTCGAGCGGCGCGGCGGCGCGGCGCGTGAGCCGCACGTACCGCGTCGATGTACCGCTTCAGCTTCTCGTACGTGTGCTCGCTGCTCACGATCGGGTGCCCGATCGAGAAGTGGTCCGCGCCCAGCTTCGCCGCCGCCACCGCGTCTTCGATCTCGAACGTCGCCACACCCACCGGAATTTCCACCGCCTCCAGCACCGGCGCGACCCACGGAACCGTATCGCGTGAAGAAAACGCGCGCCTCTCATCCGCCGCGAAGTGCAGGTAGATCATGTCCACGCCCAGCGCTTCGAGTTCCTTGGCACGCTTCACTTGATCCTTCACGCCGATCGTATCCGCGCAGACCAGGATGCCCGTCTCCTTGCCCGCTTTCACGGCCGCCTTCACCGTCTCGTCCGCCGCGCCCGCGCAGACCGTCATGATGTGCGCGCCCTGCTGTTGCGTCACCAGCACGTGCTTCCCGCCGCTGTCCATGGCCTTGTAATCGGCCAGCACCGGCATCGCCGGGAACGCCTTCGCGATCGCGCCGATCGCCTTCACGCCCTGCGCCACGATCAGCGGCGTGCCTGCCTCCAGCCAGTCGCAGCCCGCCTTCACCGCGGCTTCCGCCACCGGCAAGGACTCTTCGATGGTCGCGAAGTCCAGCGCCACCTGAATCAACGGAGGTCGAATTTCCATCGCCAAGCTCCTTGTAAATTCCCTTTTGCGTACGATCCGGTTGCTGCCGTATTCGTACTCGCCTGCTCCGTCACCCCTGCTCGGAGAATGGTCCGTGCCCATTCCCTTGCCGCTTCATCAAGAGGGCCGGCGACTTGGCCGCCATTTTCTGATTTACGTTTGCACTTTTGACCCGGAACCTTAACCAACCGCCCGGCCGCCTCTCAGTACCGGCACTTGATCGCCCGTCAACGCTCCGGTCTCGGTCAGCTTCACGCGCGGCACGTGATACTGCGGCACGTACCCGCGCCGAGGCTGCTTCGATCGGTTCGGGCCGCTCTTATGCAGCGTCAGCGAACTGAAGATCGCCACTTGCCCCGCTTCCAGTTCCACCGGAATCGCGCCGGCTTCGTCATCCAGCACCGCATCCAGCGATTCCGGCCCGCGCTCGTGGCGCAGCAGCCCGCGCTTGTGCGAGCCCGGGATCACCCACACGCACCCGTTTTCCAAGGTCGTCCGGCCGATCGCAGTCCAGCACGTGATGTACGCCAGCGGTTCCGTGATCCCGTAGCCGCTGTCCTGGTGCCAGCCGAAGGCCAGGCCTTCTTCCGGAGGCTTGATCACCACTTGGTTGTAGTACAGATCCGCGTCCGGCCCGATCAGCTTGGCGCACGCCTCCAGGTACACCGGAGCTTTCGCGAACGCCGCGATCGTCGCGCTCTTCAAATGCGCTTCGCCCACGAATGGACGCTGCCGCGCGAAGCGAATGCGTTTCGCATCGCCCGTGGCTTCGGCCGCCTGAATGCATTCCGCATGCAGACGGTCGAACTCGCTCACCATCGCCGCCAGTTCGTGCGCCTCGAACGCCGGTTCCGTCACGAAAAAGCCCTGCTCTCGAAACTGCTCCAGTTGCCGCTCGCCAATCAGCGCCTTGCCCATCGTCCCCTGCATCGCCGAGTTCCCTTTCGTGTTTGGCAGCCCGCCTGCACTTCCAGCGCCTGCCTGGATCGCTTGCCTCGTATCACCTGCCGTGGTCTTGCCCCATCCATATCCTTCTCGCCTAGCTTGGCGTCCACTCCGGCTCCGCGGGAAACGCCCTTAAGGCGCCAGCTTTCCGATCAACTCCGCGCATTTGGCCTGCCACGGCCCGCACAGCTCGCCCACCGAGGCGTCCATGCCTTCGCCCACCAGCGCCCCCGCGTCCGGCGAAGCCAAGCCCTTCACTTTCGGGAACTCAGGGATGCTCTTCTTGAGCGCCGCCAGGAATTCGTCCGCCGCCTTCACGGCCTCGGCCTTCGCCGCATCCGTGCGCTTTTGCGCAACCACGCGTTCCAACGTCGTGAGGTAGGCGAAATCTTCGATGCCTTTCGCCACTTGCAGATAGTTCGACTTGAAGAGCATCCCGCCCGCGAATGTCGCATACGGAGCGTGCAGCGCGAAACCGTCCTGGCTCCCGAACGGCGAATACCATTCGTTCTCCGCCGGGTAGCCTTCGGGACTCTTGCGGTCCTGCCAGCAGAAATGCCACTCCCAGCGGCCTTTCGACTCCATCTTCCAGTTGTAGAATCCCCACGAAACGCGGTCCATCCCGGTGTTGTAGAACCACAAGGTCTTCTTGTGCTCCCGAGTCGCCGCAATCATGCGCCGCGACGCCTCCCAAGCATGCACCGAGACGATGCGATGGTGCTGCGCCAGCGACGTGTAGTCCTTGCCCGATTGAAGGTCGCCCATCGGCGTCACGAACGAATTCAACCCCACCTCTTCCATCCAGTCGCCGTAGGTATTCGTGTGTTCCAGATTCCGGTTCCACGGATTCGGCACTTCGCGCGGCTCGTCCACCGTCTCCACCGCCACCGGCAGGCCGGTCGATTCGATGAACGCCTTGTATTGCCGCAGCGCGTCCTGGTAGTAGCCCTTCAGTTCCGGCTTCGTGAACTCGATCCCCGGGTTGTGGTCCACCGCCGGGCGCAGGCCCAGCAGCCGGGCGATCTGCCGAGCCATGCCCAGCGAATTTCCCATCTGCATCTGTTCCGGCGTGCGCCCCATCCCCACTTCCTTGATCAATTCAGGCAGCAGCGGGTCGAACGTCACCACCACCTTGCCGTCCGGCTTCAAACTCTTCACGCTCCCCGATCCGAACGACGAAGCCGTGAAACCGATCTCGCGTTTGAAAACGAACTGCTCCTTCAGCAGCTTCCGGCGGTCGAAGCCTTCGGGAAAATTCCAAGGCGCGTAGTACATCCCGAAGCTCGCCGGCACGTCTTCCACCAGCTTGAACGGGTGCACCGTCAGTTCCACCGGCAACGACTTCGCGCCGCCCTTTTCCGGATTGAAGTTCAGCGTGCCTTTATAGGCGCCGGGCTTCGCATCGGCCGGAACCGCCAGCCAGACCCAGTACGCCCACGTAATCCCCGGCTCAAAGCGAATCTTCGTCCACGGCAGGAGCATCTGTTCGTCCACGCTCGTCCCGCGCACCACGTAGTTCTGGTGATACAGCCGCGCCGACGAGGCCGGGATCGTCCCGGGGCCGCTCAGATCCGAGAGCGCCACGTCGCCCGAGCCCAAGTCCTCGAATGCCGTCACGCACACCCGGGCGACCACTCGCCGCCCCGCAGCCGCTTGCAGCTTGACGCTCGAATCTTTCCGAGCGGCCTCGGTCGGAGCGCTCCAGGGCCGGATTGCGTCCGTATCGTTCGGCGCCCAGAACACGTACGCCCCGTCCCCCGCCGCCGCCTTCGGCGGCTCGTGCGGATCGAGGAAGATGTTTTTGTAGAAGTACGTCAACCGCGCCGCGCGCAACTCGGCGCCCAGACTCTTGAAGGCGCCTTCTTCCGCCGCCGGCAACAGCAAAAGCGCGCCGATCCGGTAGTTGCTTGCTTCCAGCACAAGCCTCCCGCCCTTCACCTCCACTTGAACGGTGAATTCCGGGAACGCCGGAAGTACGTAGTCGAGCCACTGCGCATGTTCGCGCTGGCTGTACTGCGTGCGAAGGTGCCGGAAGATGCCTTGCTCGCCGTAATACTGCTCCGTCGTCAGCGTATCGTTGCGCAGCAACTGCTCGCACAGTTTCAGCCGGAACGGTTGCTTGCGAGTCGATTCTTTCAGCACCGGCGCCGCGCACAGCCACGCGTGGTACTTCCCGTCCGGAACGTCCGCCGTGAAGGTGAATGCCCCGTCGGCCTCCAGCCCGCCGCCCGTCAACGGATCGGGCCAATCGCGGCCCGCGTCGCGCACGTTCGTGCCCATCACGCCCGCATGCTTCGCGTCCACCGCCGTCCAACCCGGCGAGGCCGCGCCCGCCGAGCCGAAATCGAACGCCTTGGCCGAAGCCGGCAGCGCCACCTTGATCGTCCCGCCTACCGCATCGGCCTTCATCAGCCGAACCTTGTCGATCCAGAAAACCGTGTTCCCGCCTTCCTTAGGAGGCACGAAAAAGAGCTTCACCTTCGAAAGCGCGTTGCGCCGGATCTTGTCCTTCGGCTGCAGTTCCTCCCAGTCCAGCCCCTCTTTGCCGTTGCGCTTCGGCTGATCGATCTTCCACAGCAGCGTCTGCTGCCCCGGCCGCGTCTGCAGATTCTCGTACGTGCAGCGTGTCGCGTAATTCTTCGAATCGCCGTCCCACAATTCCATCACGAAGTGGATCTTGTCCGTCCGCTCCGTAAAGAGATCGATCGCGAAATACTCGTATTGGTCGAAGCCCTGAAGCAACGCGCCGTGCAGTTCCATCACCGAATAGCCCGATCCGGCGTTCCCCACCAAGCGGCAGCAGTTCTTCCCGCTCGTCACGCCGTTGTCCTGGACGATATCCAGCGCGATGTTCTCGCTGTGGGCCTTCAGCGCCTCCAGGTCCGCGCCCTCTTCGAAGTCGAGCAAAAGCTTCATTCCGTCGCTCTCTCCCGCGCGCAGAACCGCGGCCCCGATCGAAAGCGCAAGCAGCACCAGAAACGCCGTCTCTCTCATGGTCATGCTCCTTTTAGTCTCGCCGTATTCGTTCGCTAAAGTCCGCGCGCGGCCGAGGACCGGCTACGCTTGTCCGAGCGCCACCCCGCCCGGGATCTCGGCCGCCGTCTCGCCCGCCACCCAGCGGTGCGGCACCAGAATCCGTGTGCCCGGAGGCACTTCGTCCGCTGCGGCATGCACCCGCTCCAAGGCGGCTTCCACCGCGCGCACGCCGATCTGCAGCGGACTGATGCAGATCGAACTGAATGCAATCCCCGCCGGATCCGGAGCGTCGAAGTTGCGGAACGAAGCGATGCTCAAGTCCGCCGGCACCCGCCAGCCGGCCTCCTGAGCCGCCAGCCACGCACCCAGCGCCTCCGACTCGTCCGTACCGAAGATCGCCGTCGGACGACGTTCTTCCGGAATCGCCCGCATCGCCGGCACGAAACGCTCGCGCACATCCTTCGGGTCCGCCGGCATCCACCACACGAACTCCTCGGCGATTCCGGCCTCTTGCAGCGCCAGGCGGTATCCGGCCAGCCGCTCGTGCGCATTGAGCGATTCCACGAAGCCCTCGCCGCGCCTGAAGAGCGCCCCGATGAAGGCGATCCGCCGGTGACCCATCTCGATCAGCCGCCGCACACCCTCGCGAGCGCCCAACGTGTTGTCGAAAACCACCGAATCGATACCCGGTCCGTCCACCGACAAGTCCACGCAGACCACCGCACGGCCGCTCGCCGCCAAACGCCGTACCGCCACGCGGTCCTCCGGAGCCACGAACAGCGAAGCGCCCGCCGCCGTGTTCTTCCCCGCATCGGGACCGGCCTCGCGCAGCACCAGTTCCGCGTTCAGCCGCCGAGCCGCTTCGAACATTCCCTGCACGATCGCCCCGATCCAACTCGTCTGGATCTTCGCCTCCTGCGAACCGCGCAGAAAAACCTCCAGCGGAACCGGCGGCGCCTGCGTCTGATCCGCGATGTACGTCCCGCGGCCCTTCCGACGCACGATCAGGCCGGCCACTTCAAGCGGTGCCAGTGCGCGGCGAACCGTCCCGCGGCTGAGTCCCAGGTCTTTCGCCAGCTCCCGTTCCTCCGGAAGCCGACTGCCCGGACTCAAGCGCCGCGACGCGATCGCCTCCCGAAGCGCCTGCTCCAACTGAAGGTACGAAGGAGTCGGGCGAGCCAATTCGATGCGTAGGTTGCTTACCACGGTCTCTGGTGTCTCCATGATCATCCATTGAACCTGATGGAACCTACACCGCACAAGTGGTCTCGTTCGAAAAATATCGGTATTCCTAAAATGCTCGAAGTTCTTAAGTAAAGACAATAGAAGTAAGGTATTATAACATCTATACCACATCCTATATCAGGTACATTAAGCTGACCTGAACCGCACCTCCTCCAGGCCTCTTGACATACCTGAAGTTATATTGTTTAATTCCTAAGGAGGAATATAGGCATATGCATACAAACGCCTCTCCCGAACTTATCGCCAAGGTCGCCGAACGCCTGCGCGCCCTAGGCGATGAAAACCGCCTGCGCCTGCTCATGCGCTTACGCGAAGGGCCCAGTTCCGTTTCCACGCTCACCGAGGGGCTCGGGCTGGCTCAGCCGTCCGTCTCCAAACATCTCGGCGTGCTGAAGCAAGTCGGCTTGGTCCGAGCGCGGCGCGAAGGCAACCAGATGATCTACTTCGTTCACGATGCCTCGATCTTCGACCTCTGCACGGTGGTCTGCGAAGGCGTCGTCAACCATCTGCGCGACCAGCACCAAGCGCTCGGACTCGCGCCTGCAACCCGCAAGGAGGACTGACGCCATGAACCCCCTCACGCTTCCGCCCTGGAATCCCTACGTCGTCGGCGCACTGATCGGCGTCCTCAGTTGGGCGACCTTCCTGGCGCTCGACAAGCCCCTCGGCACCAGCACCACGATGGTCCACCTGAGCGGTCTCGCCACGCAGACCGTCGCGCCGGAACACTTCAAGGCCAACGCGTATTACGCTTCGGAACTCAACGCAAAGAAGCCCATGTTCGACTGGCAGTTCTTCCTCGTGCTCGCGCTCCCCCTCGGCGCCTGGATCGCCTCGCGACTCGGCCGTGAGCCTTTCACCGAAAAGGTCCCTGCGCTGTGGGCTTGGCGCTTCGGACCGGCGGCCTGGAAGCGCAATTTTGCCGCGTTCGCCGGCGGAGCCGTCCTGCTTTATGGCGCACGCATGGCCGGAGGCTGCACCAGCGGCCACGGCATCAGCGGCGGGCTCCAACTCGCCGTCAGTTCCTGGGTCTTCTTCGCCGCGATGTTCGCATCCGGCGTCGCGACCGCATTCGCACTCTTCGGAAAGGAGGGCCGCAGCCATGTTTGACACGATGCTGCTCGTCACCGCCGGCGTCTTTACCGGGCTGGTCTTCGGCTTCTTGCTTCAAAAGGCGCGCGTCACGCGCTACGGGACCATCCTGGGACAATTCCTCTTCAAGGATTACACGGTCCTTAAGGTCATGCTCACCGCCATCGTAGTCGGCGGCATCGGCATCTACGGCATGCACCAGGCCGGCTGGGTCAAGCTCCACGTCAAATCCGCGCAGCTCGTCGCCAATGCTCTGGGCGGTTTGATCTTCGGCGTCGGCATGGCGCTGGCCGGATACTGCCCCGGCACCGGAGTCGCGGCGCTTGGCGACGGCTCCCGCCACGCACTCTATGCCGTGCTGGGCATGATCCTCGGCGCAGGCGTCTACGCCGAGACCTACTCGTGGATCAAACCCCGCGTGCTGGACCTCGCGGACTTTGGCAAAGCCACCTTCCCCAGCCTCACTGGAGTCTCGCCTTGGTGGTTCGTGACCGGCTTGGCGCTTCTGGCCGGGACGCTCTTCGTGCTCATCGAACGCAGCGAACGCCGCCGGGCGGCCATCGCCTGATCGACACCGTACCGTTCGTGACCTCAGCCGCGGGGCACGGGGAGACCCCGCGGCTCGAGGCCCTGCAGATGGAAGCTGGAAATTGAGGTTTGTTTGATCCTTGCCGTTTGTCGTCTGCCATTCTTAACTGCTACGTCCCACTTCAACCTTCAACGCCTCCACCGCCGCCTCGTACTCGCCGCGGCTGCGTGCCACCAGCCCGCGCGTCTCTTCCACTTTACCCTCGCGCGCCAGGTGCTCGATCTCGGCGCACGTCTTCGAAAAAACTCGCGCACCCACATTCCCGCTGCTGCCCTTCAACTCATGCGCTGCGCGCACCAGATCGTCCTGTGCACCCGACTCCTGTGCGCGCACCATCCGTGCGATCCGTTCCGCCCCTTGCTCGACGAACAACTCCACCAACCGCTCCAAAAGGGGCCGGCCTGCTTCGGTTTTCAATCCGTCCAGCGTGGCCAGAAAGGCGCGATCCAGAATGCCCTCGGATTCCGCGCCGTTGGGAGGCTCCCCAGAGGACGCCGCTGGCGTCAGCGCGGCGGCGGCCGGTACGCCGCCGGGCAGCCAGCGCGTCAGCATCTTAGCGAGTTGCTCCGGCGTCACCGGTTTGGGCAGGTAATCGTCCATCCCCGCATCGAGGCAGCGTTCGCGGTCACCCGGCATCACGTGCGCCGTCAACGCCACCACCGGCAAGCGGTCGTCCCCGCGTTCGCGTTCGCGCCGCCGCAGTTCCCGCGTCGCCGCGTACCCGTCCAGTTCCGGCATCTGGCAATCCATCAGCACCAAATCGTAGTCCTTGACCTCCAGCGCCTGCAGCGCTTCGTGCCCGTTGGCGGCGATATCCACTTCGCAGCCCAGCCGGCGTAACTGTTGGCCCGCGACTTTCTGGTTGATCGGGTTGTCCTCCGCCACCAGAATCCGTCCGCGCTGGCGCGCCGGCATCCCCGCCGCCTGCGTCGACGGCTTGACCTGCAAGAGATGCACCGGCGTCATCGTCCAGCCGCGCAGCAGCGCCTTGAGCAGCAGGCTCGGACGGACCGGCTTCGCCAGCCACGCGTGCACCTGCGCCGCTTTCGCCCGCCGCAGCACCTCGCGGTCGCGCTGCTCCATGGTCAGGACCACCCGAGCGCCCACCAGCCCCGGATCGCCGCGCACCGCGTCCAGCAGGCTCCACACGTCGATCTCCGCCAGTTCCGAATCGAGCAGCAGGAAGCGGAACGGGTCGGGGCTGCCTCGTTCCCGGCACAGCCGGTCCAGCGCCTGAGCCCCGTCGCTCACGCCTTCCGCGCGCAGACCCCACGAATCCAGCTCTTCCACCAGCAGATCGCGCCCCGCCGGATGCGTCGCGGCCACCAGCACCCGCACGTCCTTCAGCGGCGCCAGCGCCAGCGGGTCCAGCATGCTCAACACCGTCGGCTGCGTCTCCAGCGGCAGCGTGAAGCGAAACACCGTCCCCTCGCCCACCGTGCTCTCGTATCCGATCTCGCCGCCCATCATCTCCACCAGTTGCTTCGAGATCGCCAACCCCAGCCCCGTCCCGCCGTAGCGCCGCGAATGCGAACCGTCCGCTTGGCTGAACGCCTCGAAGACGCGCGGGCGGTAGTGGTCCGGAATCCCCACGCCCGTGTCCCACACTTCGAAGCGCACGCGCGACGGGCCTTCCTCCTGCTGCGCACCCTCCACGCGGATCGTCACCGCGCCGCGCTCGGTGAACTTCACCGCATTCGAAAGGAGGTTCGTCAGCACCTGCCGCAGCCGGTGCGGATCGCCGCGCAGCGCCGTCGGCGTACCGCCCGCGACCGTCAGGCCCAACTCGAGCCCTTTGGCGCGAATATGCTCCGCGAAGAGGTCCAGCGTGCTTTCCAACACGTCCAGCAGCTCGAACTCCACCGTCTCGACTTCCAGACGGCCCGCTTCGATCCGCGAGAAATCCAGCACGTCGTTCAGGATCGCCAGCAGCGAATCCCCCGATTGCCGGATCGTCTCCAGGTAATCGCGCTGCTCCGGCGTCAGGTCCGTGTCGCCCAAAAGCGACGTCATGCCGATGATCCCGTTCATCGGCGTGCGGATCTCGTGGCTCACGTTCGCCAGGAACTCGCTCTTCGCGCGGTCGGCGGCTTCGGCCTCTTCCTTCGCCCGCGTCAGCGCCTCGTCCGTGCGCCTCTTCTCGGTGATGTCCCGGCTGAATACGCTCAACCCCACGATTCCCCGCTCCGTACGGATCGGGTTGAAGCTCGAAATGAAATAGCGCTGCGGATTCGGCGGCCCGAACGGGTGCTCCAGCGCGAACCGTTCGCCCGACAGCGCGCGGTCCCAGTACGGGCGGTAGCGCGCCGTCTCTTCCGCACCCACCAGATCCATGATCGAAAGGCCCACCTCCGGCCGGCGTCCCATTAACCGCTGGCAGCCTTCCGAAAACGTATGGTTGAACGCCACGAAGCGGTAAGCGCGATCCAGCGAAAAAATCGTGTCGTCGGTGTTGTCGATCAGGCTCGCCAGATTCGCCTGCGATTGCCGCAGCGCCTGCTCGGTCCGCTTGCGCTCCAGGGCGTTCGCGAACGTCTCGCCCGCGATGCGCAACAGCGCCACCAGATTTTCACGCCAAGCCAGCCGCCGGCCCACCGTATCGAAAAACACCGCACCCACCAGCCGCCCCGCGCAGAGCATCGGAATAACCAGCACCGATTCCGCGCCGCGCGACGCCAGCACGCCGCGCTCGGCTTGCGCGTCGGTCGGCAGGTCGTCCGGCGAGTCCAGCCGGACGCTCTCCAGCCGCAGCAGACGGTCCTTGAACCAGGGGAACGGTTCTAACGGAAGCTCGCGCTCCGGCTCGCTCAGCGGGCGCAATCCTTCGCGCGCGTAATCGTGCGTGATCGTGCCTTTCGTGAACGCCGTGTCGAACAGCGCCACGCACGAACGGTCCACCTCGATCAGCCCCGCGATCCGCCCCAGCGCATCCGAGATCGCGGCGTCGATCTTCTCGGTCGGCAGGCTGATGAACTCCGTCGAGATCGCCGCCACCAGTTCCTCGAAGCGCGCTCGAAATTCCAGATCCCGTGTCCGCTCCGCCACCGTGCGCTGCAAGCTTTCGGCTTGCTCGCGCAGCGCCCCGTCGCGCTGCCGCACCGCCTCGCGCATCGAATCGAACGCGACCGCCAGCCGGCCCAGTTCGTCCTCCGAGCCCGTTTCCACCGCCCGCGAGAAATCCCCCCGCTCCAGTTCGGCGCTCGCCCGAGCCAGCCGCCCCAGACGCAGCGCGAACCGCCCCACCGCCACGTACGCCGCCAGCGTGCCCAGCGCGCCCAGCACGCAAACCAGCGCCAGCGTCCATAGCGCCTGCCGCGTCTGCGCCGCGTACAGCGGCTCCGTCGACCAGCCCACCACCAGCCAACCGGCCGTCGCATCGCCCGCGCCGATCGGCGCCTTTGCCAGGAGGAACGTCTCGTCCTCCTGCCCCGTCGCCGCGAACCGCTTCCAGGCTTCCGGACGCGAAGCCGCCTCCGCGCGAAACTTCCCCTCCGCATCCTGCACCGCCGCGAAGGCCAGCATCGGATCGCGGTGCAGCCGCTCGATCAAACGCTCCAGCCGCTCGTCGTCATGCGCCAGGAGCGGCCCTTCCGCCGCACGCGCGAACCCGTTCGCCAGCACCTCCGCCGCGCGCCGCTGCTCCGCCAGCGCCTGACGGCGCATCAGCGCCATGTTCAACAATCCCGCGCCGCCCAGCGTCAGCGCAAGCAGGGCCGCCACCGCCAGCGTCGCCCGCCAGCGCAAGCTGTTGGGATACGGCGTCGCGCCGTGCGCGCCGCTCTCGTGAACCGTTGAACGCTGCTCGGACGCCATACGCATCCCGTGTTTATAGCCGCCCGTCGGAACCGCCTACCGTTTCCCAGTTTCCACCAACCTCCATGCTCCTACAAGCCGCCATCCCCCGCCCTGTTTCAAGCCGTGCCGCTCCCCAGCCCCGGCCCGAAAGCAGCGCTCATGCCCATCGATGCGGTTTAAGGTTTAGTAGCT
Organism: Planctomycetota bacterium; assembly: GCA_015075375.1. GTDB lineage: Bacteria > Planctomycetota > SZUA-567 > H5-PLA8 > H5-PLA8 > H5-PLA8. Next base: position 535,880 of record JABTUM010000001.1, read on the forward strand.
CGCGCGAATGCCAACCGGCGCCAGGTACGTGCCGCTGCTTCTTACTCTCTGCGGATTACTTCTTCACTTCCCCAATCCCTTCCACCAACTTCACCATCGCCGGCCCCAGCGCTTGCAAGCCTGGCGGGCGATTCCAAGGCAGTTGGTTGGCGCCGGGCAGCGGCGCATCGGGGGGCGGCGCCTTCTTGGGAGCGGGCGGCGGCGCGAGCCACCCCGGCTCCGGGATCAGCCAGAGCGGATCGCCCGGATCTTTCGCTCGTACGCCGGGCAATGGCTTGAGCTTCAAATCCCGCTCCTTTGCGCCGGCTTCCAGGGATTTGGCCGCCTTCTCGATATGCTGCTGCGAACGCTGCATCGCCTGCGCCACCGCGCCCGAGCGCTTTGCGAATTCAGCACCTTCTTTTTTGAAGAATTCCAGAGCCGCCTGAATCGTACCTGCCTTGCTCTTGCGCGCCGTCACCGCGCCCGAAACCACCTGCCCCGCCAATTGATCCGGAAGCCACTGCGAGAGCAGACCGTCGTAATACGCCGCGCTCTCGCCCCACGAACCCAGTGCGCGCCGCACACGCGCCAGCGCTTGAAGCGCGTACTCCCGGTCGCGCGGATGCTCCGTCCCGTCCGCCGCAAGCTTCTCCAGCGTCGTCTGCAAATCCCGCAACGCCGCCGCTTCCGCCGCCGGATCGCCCGCCGGAACCTCCTCGCCGCCGGCCTCTTCCTGACCGCGAACGAGCCCCGCGCACAGCGCGGCGCACAGACACATGAAGATCCAGGAGCCTGATTTCATACGCCGTTTCCCTGACTTATTCGACGCCCCGAATGCAGCGCTTGAGCCTTCCGCCTACTCCAGCTCTTTGAACGGATCCGTCGAGCCGCCCTTCCCGTCAGGACCGGCCGCGCCGTAGTTCAGCCAATCGTAGAACGGCTTCAGGCCGGTCGTATGGCCCTGCACGGTCTTCACGCCGACCAGCACCCACTCTTGCGCCGCGCGCTGCAAATTCGCGTCGTCGCACAGCGCGAACTGCGCACGGAACTCCGCCAGCGCCTCCTTCGGGCGGCCCAGCAGAAGGTTCAGGAACGCGCGCTGCCGGGCGCCCCCGTCGCTGTCGCCCGTCTTCGCCAGCCCGTCCAGCAGCAGCTTCGTCCGCTCCGGTTCCGACGGATACGTCACCTTCATCAGCGGATCGGCCATGTCGTCCGTGCCGGGTTTCCCGTCCACGCCCAACGGGCCCCATTTCTGAAAGCGCAGAAACGCATTCGCTCGATCCAGATTACCGTCGATCGCCTTCAGGCAGCCCGCGACGATCGTGCACGCTTCCACAATCCGCTTGTCGTCGTTGGCCAGCGCGAAGAGCAGCTTCGCGTGCGCCAGCGATTCCGTGAACTTCTGCTGCTCCACCCACAGCGCCACGATCTGCTTCTGGCACTCGTACAGGTAATCCGCTTCGTTGGGATACGCCGCCTGGCATTGCGCGTACGCGCTCAACGCCGCATCTCGCTGGCCCGACGCCCGCAGCGCGTTCGAACGGTGCAGCCCCAGTTCGCTCTTGAACTTCCAGTCCGTCTCCTGCGCTTCCAACTGGGCCAGAAACGGAACGCCGTCCGCCCAAAGCTGACCCTCGTTGATCGCGCGGATCGAATTGCCCTTCGCGCCGCGTAGCGTCCAATGCGGCTGATCCTTCACGAAATCCGTCAGCACGCGCTTATACAGCGCCAGCGCCTCGGCCGGACGCTTCTGAACCAGATGGCAATCCGCCATGCCCATCAGCGCCGACGACACCCGCGCGCGGTCCTGATTGTCGGTCTGCTCGACCTGGACGAGTTCCGCGATCGCCGCTTCGTAATCGCGGGTGCGGTCCTTGTGGATGTACCCCCGCTGCAAACGCGCGTCCGCGCAGAGCGCTCCGGCTTTCGGATACGTGTCGAGTATCTTCTGATACGCCGCCAGCGCCTTCTCGTTGCGCTGCCCGTCGCGCTCCGTATCCGCCTGCGCCTTCAGCGACCACTGATTCGCCTTCTCGTCGCCCGGAACCTTCGCCGCGTACTCCGCGTACACTCGCACCGCCTGATCCCATTCCTTGCCGCGGCGGCACGCATCGCCCATCAACTCCGCGATCTCACGGATCTTGTTCGGATCCATCGCGAACGTGCCGTACATCTCGCGGCCCTTCACCAGCGCCTGCTGCCACTTGTTCTGATCGCGCAGCGTGCGCAGTTCCTGGTAGTCCTTGTGCCAATCCTCTCCGCCCGCGGCGGAAACCGCGCCAAGCATCGCCAGTACAAGCAAACCGCCGCGCACCGTCATGGCCGTCTCCAGAACAACGCCTGCATCGAATCCCAGGTATCCGCACTCGCACGAATGACGAACCCGCCGCCTTTTACGGTCCTTCCACTTCGAAGCTCACATCGTCCACCAGGAACGCCTGCCCTTCCGGATCGTCGCCGCCCAGGAGGATCGCGCCGCACTTATCCGCGAAAAACGCCGCTCCTTCCGCCAACCGCCGCATCGGGATGCGCACTTCCTGCCAAGCGCCGCTGAAGCTCTTGACGTAACCGTCCTTGATCAGCCACGCTTCTTTCGATCGGTTCGCGCCGGTCCAGTGGTCGGTCATGTCCATGAGTTGGATCTTCACGTCGCGCGTTTCCGGCTGCGGCGTCTTGATCCACAGCACCAGCGTATCCTGAGCCGAAAGATTGCGCCCCGCGCCGCCGCCGTCGCCCCACGCATCGACGCCCCAGCCGATGCTCCACGCTCCGCCGCGCGAAAACGCCCGCAGGCAGCGGGAACCCGAATGCGCTTCCGCTTCGTGCGCCGCCAGTTCGCAGTCGCCTTCCGCCGCCAGCGCGCGGCCCCAACTGTTGTCCTCGCCGTCCCAGAAGCCCACGTGTTCGCGCCGAGGCCACGCCGCGAAGACCAGCGCCGCCGTGTTCGACTTGCCCGCCTCGTCCGTCACCGTCGCGCGCAGCACGATCGAACCCGGAAGCCCGCCCCCGTTCTGCTCCGAAAGCGCCACCGCGCGCGGGCGCAGCGCATGCACGCAGCCGTAAATCCCGTCCCCCGCCGCGCCGTCGCCGTGCTGCCCGTCATCCAACAACACCGCCGAACCCGGACCCTGCAAGGGACTCAAGTCCAGCCGCACTTCCTTCACCGACGATCCGCTCTCACCCGGCTTCGCCGCCACCCGAAACGCCACCGGCGTCCCGTCCGACCACGCCGCCAGCTTCTTCGTCTTTTCCTGCATCCCCACCGCCATCCGGCCCGCATGCCGCGCCGAAGCCAGCTTCTGAAGCTGCGCGCGCAGTCCGCCCATATAACTCAAATAACTGTAGTACGGCAGCTCCAGCGTGCCCGGATCGGCTTTCGCGCGCGACACGATCGGCCCCGTCGGATAAACCGCACGACCCACGTATAGCTGACCGTTCACGCTCACGTAAATCGTCGAACCGTTCGCGTTCGCCGCCGCGCTCGCCCCCGACTTCACCAGCGCGTCTACGTAAAGCCCTTCGTTCTCCGCGCGGTACGTCTTGAATCCGTCCCCGCTCACGATCAGCCCGTGCTTGAACGGATCGTACGCGTACAGCCAAAGACCGGCCTTGCCGCTCCCCGGCGCCGCGAACAGCGAAACCCATTGCCCCGGCTCTTCCGGCCCAAAGCGGTCGCCGCTCTCCGCGTGCATCAGCCGCCCGCCGCGCAGCCCAAAGAGCGGCTCGTCGCCCGACGCCGCGGACGATAGGCTCGAGATCGGCCTGATATCGCGCGCCAATTCGCCCCAGAACCGCCCGCCGTCGATACTCCGGTACACGCCCCAGATGTCCGGCTCTTCCAGCGCACCCCCGCCCGCGAACGCCTTGGTGCCCTGAAAGACCAGCTCTTCCGCGAACTGCTTCGGCGCCAGCACCGTCCATGTCTTTCCGCCGTCGACGCTCTTACTCAATCCCCCCACCCCTTCGCCGTGCGTCACGTACAGCGTACGCCGCGAGAGATCGCCGGGGTACAGCACCAGCTTCGCGACCTTGTTGTCCGCCAGGCCCTTCTCCGCGTTACCGGAGTTCGTCCACGTCCGACCGCCGTCTTCCGAACGGAAGACGCCCAGTTCGCGGCTGCCCAGAAACGCCAAGCGCGGATCCTGCGCACAGAAGCGCAGATCCGCAATGCGCCCCAGCTCGGCGCGCCCGGTATTCGGGATATCGGTCCAGGATTGTCCGTCGTCACGCGTCTCGGCCAGCCCCAGGCGGGTGGCCACCAGCACCCGGTCGGGATCGCTGGGATCGGGAAAGACGCCTTCGGCGCGCTTCACGCGCGTCTCGGCGCGCCAGACCAGCCGAGGCGGCTCCGCCGGCGCCGCGGGCTCGCCCGCATACGCACCCGCGGACCACAGCCACGCCGCTACGAGCGCACCCACGCACACCCGGCGCATGCTCACGGCGACTTCTGCTCGGGATCTTTGAATTCCGGCAGCCCCGCCAGCCCGCGCGGCTGGCCCGGAACCGCCGCAGCCGCCTGCTTCCCGTCTTCGCCGGGCTCGCTCCCTTTCAGCGGCGTGAGCGCCGTATTGTTGAAGACCGCGCTGCCCACCCGGTCCCCGTTGTCGTCCAGTTGCGCGAACTCCGTGCACATTCGCCGCCCCATCCATTGCTCGCCCCACTCGCCCAACTGCGGCTCGGCGTCCTCCGCCTCGGGGTCCATCGGAGCGCCCATCTTCTTTTCCGAATTCGAACCGTAGAACTTCTGCCACAGCGCCCGCGATTGCTTCCCTTCCGTACGCCACTCTTTGCCGTCGTAGTATTGCCGCAGATACCACTTCGCGCACTCCTGCGCCGAACGATTGAACAGCTCCAGCCACTCCAGCTTGCCGTTACCGTTCGCGTCCGCCCCCGGCTGCTCCCACGCGCGCAGGAAAAATTCCGCGAAATACGTCGCGTTGCCTTGCCCCGGGTTATTCGTCGAGGCGATCACGATCCGGTCCGGATGGCTCAGCGCAGCCACGAAACCGTGCGACGCCGAGCCCGTGTGCACCACGCACACGTCCCGCGTCGGCACCAGCTTTAAAGCCTCCGCTAAATCCGCCGCCGTCAGGTCGGGACCGGCCAGACACAACTTCGAGCCTCCCGCGTCTCCCGTCCCGTGCCCCAGCAGTACCACCACCACCGCGTCGCCGGGCTTTACCTCAGTCGTCCAGCCCGCCAGCACCTTCTTCACCTCCGCCAGCGTCGACGGCCCGCGCGCCACACTCTTCAACGCATCCGGCTGCTCCACCAGCACCGCCACGCGCTCCGGCGCGATACCCGCCTTCGCCGTCAGCAGCGTATGAAAGCGCTGCGCCCATTCCGGAAAGAGCGTCGTGAACGGCGCCTCGCCGCTTTCGCCGGCCACGATCAACGCATGCGCCTTCGCCGCCTCGCCCGCGTGCAAAGCCGCAGCGCCCGCGTCCAGCAACGCCGCGCCCGCCAGCAGCGCCAGACCGATCGTCGTCCGCCATCCGAATTTCATGCGCCGTTCCTAAACCCCGAAAGGAATCGAAATCTCAAAAGCCCATTACCAAGGACCAATCCCCTCGCCTCACCCATCCCATGCCGCTACCGCTACCGTTGCCGTTGCCGTTGCCGTTGCCGTTGCCGTTCACCGTTCACCGTTCACCGTTCACCGTTCACCGTTCACCGTTCACCGTTCACTTCTAACCGCCATCCAATCCAAAATCTAAAATCCCCCATCCAAAATCAGCCTACGCCAACCCCGCTCGCCGCCGCAAACTCCACTCCGCGCCCAGCAGCACGATCAGCGCCAGGAAAAAGACCGGCGCGTCCCAGAGGTCTTTCTCTTCCACATACGCGCCGCCCTGCTGCCGCTTGCGCAAGAGCGATTCGATCTCGCCGGCCACCTTCGCGCCGTCGGCTTCCGGGAAGTACGCGCCGCCTGTGATCCGCGCCATGTCCGAAAGGAGCGTCTCGTTGAGCCCCGCTTGGTTGAATTCCAGGAACGGGCGCGTCACCGCGAACCCGGTTCCCGCTTCGCCGCCGTTGGGCAGGCGCGAACTTTCCGCTTTCACCGTCACCTGGAAGTCGCCGTGATCGCGCGGGATGTAACGAGCTTGGTACACCCCGTCCTGCGTCAGCACCCAAGGCAGCTCCAACTCCTCTTCGTTCCCGAACGGATCCTTCACGATCGCCTTCACCGCCGCGTCGTTTACCGCTTCCAGCGCCGGGTCCAGCACCGTCGCGCGGATGATCACGTGCTCGCCTTTTGCGTAGATATCGCGGTCCAGGCTCACCGAAACCTTCTCTTTGCTGCCCACGGCCAGCCAGCGCACGAGCTGCCGCCAGAACTTCTCCTGAATCTCCACGTCCGTCGTCACCGACATGCGCCAGTACCAGCTTCCGCCCGTCGCGAACGCCGCCACGCGCCCCAGCCCGTAGCTCTGCACCGCCAGAATCGGTTTGCCCGTCCCGGGATTGCGGCCCAGCAACTGCGCGCCGCTCTTCAGGTCCATCACGACGTTGTAGCCCTTCAATTCGGGCACCTGCTGCCAGATCTTGCGGTTCTCGTCCGGATCGTCGTCCTGATGCAGGATCGGATGCTTCAGTGCGTCTTCGGGCACGGCGAGCTTGAAATGCTCGTCGGAATACGAATCGTTCTTCCCGCCCAGCGTCACCGGCAGCATCTTCTCCACCGCGCCGCCCTGGTAGCCGCCCAAGTTGAACGAATTGACTCCGCCCAGCATCGCGAAGCCGCCCCCGCGCTCGCGCACGAACCCTTCCAGCAGCGCCAACTGGTCCTTCGTGAAAAACTCCGCCTCGATGTCACCGAAGATCACGGCCTCGAACTTATAGAGCAGCTCTTTCGTCGCCGGAAAGCCCTTCGCCAGTTCCGGCATGTCCTCGCCGCCCTGCACGTAGGCTTGCCCTTCGCCCGTGCGCAGGATCGAGACAATCCGGAAATCCGGGTCGCGGAATAGCGCGCGCCGGATGAAGCGGAACTCCGTCCGCGGGCTGCCTTCCACGTACAGCACCGGCAAGCGGCCTTCCTTTACGTCCACCGCAAGCTCGAACGAATTATTCTCCGCGATCCGCTCCTTCGGGTCAGGCTTGATGAAGACCTGGTACTTCTGCAGGCCCGCCTTGTCGGGGTAAAAGCGGAAGTGCACGCGGTACATATCCTGCCCGGCCTGCGGCTGGACCTTCACCGACCCCAGCACGCCTTCGGCCTCGGCATGTTTGAGGTACACCGTGAACTCTTCGGTGAAGCCCGTCGCGCGCACGGTGGCGAAGGCATCGACGGTCGTGTTGCGCCGCACCTCTCGCGGAGAGGCCACGCGCACCACTTCGTAATCCTGCGGCGGATTCGGCGAACCGTACCCCACCGCGTAGAATTTAGTCTCGCGGGATTTCAAATGCCGGGCGATGTCCAGCGGCACGCCGCCCGCGTTATGCCCGCCGTCGCCCAGCAGCACCACCGCCGCCAGCGGCACCCCGCGCAACTCCTGCTCCACGTCGCGCACCGAACGATACAGGTTCGTCCGGTCGCCCTCCGGCGCTTCCGCGCCCGGCGGCCGCCAGCGCCGAGCATCGTCGTCGAACTCGAAGACCCGCAGCGCGCACGTCGATGCCAGCTTACCCGCCAAGCCGCCCTCGCCGTCCCCGCCCGGACCGGCCAGCAATTCCTTCGCCGCCGCGAAGCGCGACCGGCCGTTCGCCGCGTCCTCGATCGACATGCTTCGAGAATGGTCCAGCATGAGCGCCACGAACGTCTCGTCGTCCTTCGCCCGCGGCAGCCGCAGCGCCGGACCCAGGATCATCAATAGAAGGATCAGCAGCGAGAACGTACGCAGCGCCGTCAGGATATTCCGCCGCCGCGCCGGAAGCGCCGCACCGCGCTTGTACAGGAACCACGCCAACGTCCCCGCCGCGACCAGCAGCAGCAGCCGGACTTCCACCGGCATCCGCGTCGAAAACGCGAACTCGCCCTCGCCGAACAACGCCCATGGATATTTGAAGAAGAACTCGAACATGGATGGGCGAAAAGCCTCCGAGAAAATCGCACGACGCGGCAGTGGAAGAACGGCAAAAAGAAAATCGAAAAGGTTATGCGCAAAACGAACCCGCGATCGGCACGAACGTTCACGCATCTCAACCGTCAAGCGCTACCTGTCCGCACCCCCGCTTCGTCCTGTCGATTTCGCGCGCTCCGCCACCGGCAGCGAAACCGTTGTTGCTCAACCCATTGCTTTTTACTCTTCTGCGATCCGCTCGTAGTAACTGTTCACCATCTTCCGGTACACGATCGGGCATTCCTCACGCTGAGCGTCGGACAACCGCTTCGCCTTCAGCGTGCTCTCCAGCTTCTCCTCCAGCCGGTTCGAGACCGCGTTCAGCGTCTGCAAGTAGCGGTCCAGGTCGCCCTTCTTCGCTTCGTCGAACATCTGTTCGAACGTCTTCCCGTTCTTATTCGCCTCGTCCAACTGCGCGCGCAGGCCCGCCTCCACGAGCTGATCCTTATCCAGCCGCTCGACGAACTTCGACGTCAGTTTCCGCAACTCGCCCGCCAGCGCCTCCTTCTCGCCCATCGAGAGCGACCGGCGCGGTTCCGCCGGTCCGGCCTTCGACGGCTTCCCTTCGCTGTCCTTCGGTTCGTTCGAACCCGGCTTCTGCTGACCCTGAGCCGTCTTCGGATCGTTCTCGCCCTGCTTGCCCTCACCCGGCTTCTGCTGACCCTGAGCCGTCTTCGGGTCGCCTTCGCCCTGCTTGCCCTCGCCCGGCTTCTGCTGACCCTGAGCCGTCTTCGGATCGCCTTCGCCCTGCTTCCCTTCGCCCGGCTTCTGCTGACCCTGCGCCGTCTTCGGGTCGCCTTCGCCCTGCTTCCCTTCGCCCGGCTTCTGTTGACCTTGAGCCGTCTTCGGATCGCCTTCGCCCTGCTTGCCCTCGCCCGGCTTCTGTTGACCTTGAGCCGTCTTCGGGTCGCCTTCGCCCTGCTTCCCTTCGCCCGGCTTCTGCTGGCCCTGGGCCGTCTTCGGATCGTTCTCGCCAGGCTTGCCCTCGCCTGGCTTCTGCTGACCCTGAGCCGTCTTCGGATCGTTCTCGCCAGGCTTGCCCTCGCCTGGCTTCTGCTGGCCCTGAGCCGTCTTCGGATCGTTCTCGCCCGGCTTGCCTTCGCCCGGCTTCTCGGCGCCGTCCTTCTTATCGTTAGGCTCGCCTTCGCCGGTAGGCTTCCCGTTCTTCGCCTCGTCCGCGCGCTTGGCGATCTCCGCCGCCGTATTCAAAGCCGCGCGCAGCTTCTCCTCGCGCGTCTGAGCCAGCCCGTTGTTCGCCTCGCGTACCGCCGCGTTCACTTTGTCCAGGGTCCGCTTCACCTTCTCCTGACCTTCGCGCGCGTCGTCCACGTACTGCTGGCCCAGGTTCACCGCCACGGTCACCATCTCCTGAGCCGGATTCTCCTGCTTCAGCGTGCGCAGCGCGCGGTCCACTTCTTCGGCCGTTTCCTTCTTCCCGGCCTGATGCGCCCAGTCGCTCACGCGCTTCAGATTCTTCTCCAGGTTCTCCACTTCGCCCTTCGTCTCGGCTTGCAGCTTCGCGATCCCCTGCAGCTTCTGCTTCTCGCGCTCCTTCAAGTCCGCTTCGTCCGCGGGCTTCCCGGCGCGCTTCTCGATCTCGTCGGCCACCTGCCCCGTCGCCTGATTGATCTTCTTCTGCCGCTCGGCCAGCGCGTCGCTGTGCTTCTCCACCGAAGCCACGGCGCGTTCGAGATCCTGCTCGGCGCCCTGCCGCAGCTTCTCCGCGCCCGCTTCCAGGTCTTCCGTCGCGCGCTTGCCCTGAGCCGTCGCCGGCTGCGTCTTCTGCTCGCCCAGATTCTTCGCCGCTTCGTCCATCCGCGCCGCCGCATCGCGGAAATGCTTGGCGGCCTCTTGAGCCGTCTTGTCGTGCGCCGGAGCTTTCTTCACCAAGTCCGCCGCCAGCCCGCGCACCTGATCGGCCAGATCCTTCTGCCGCTTCTCCAGTTCCTTCTGCCGCTCGCCGCGGTCATCCGCCGCCTGTTCGTTGGCCGGCTGAGCCCCCTCCGGCTTATCCTTCGGATCCCCGCCCGACGGCTTCCCGGACGGCGTCTGCGGAGCCCCGCTCGGCTTCGGCTCCGACTTCGCCAGATTCTCCGCGTCCTGGTTCAGTTCCTTCTGCTGCTTCGCCAGCGCCTCCGCCTTCTGCTTCAACTTCTCCGCATCCGCCGCCGGCAGCTTGCGCTGGTAGTCCGGCATCTTGATCGGATCCATTTCGGCCGTCGGAGGCACCCCTTCGGGCGGCGGAATTTCCATCTTCAGGAAGCCCAGCGCCGCTTGCATCGGGTCCTCTTCCATCGCCATGCCGCCGCCCGGCGCCGTCGCCTTGTCCATGAAGTCCAGCCCGAAGCCCGCCTTCTCCAGCAGCGCCTGAGCCTTGCGCCACAACGCCACCGACTTCGCGGGCTCATGCGTCTTTAGGATCTCGATCCCTTCCGCGATCTTCGCGTCCGCCTGCACCACCAGCTCCCAGCGGTCCGGAGGCGTCTTCGACTGTTTGAACTTGTGGAACTTCTGCGGCAAACCGTCCGCCGTCGTCATCGCCGCGAACAGATCCAGGCAGCGCTTGTCGTGCGTCTCCTGCCCTTCCCGCTCCTTCTCGACGTGAATGTTCCACGCCACGCCGATGTACTTGATCAGTTGCAGCGTCGGCGGGTGCGGCTCGTGCGGATGCGGCTCGCTCGCCGGGAACGCGCCGGCAACCTCCAGCGGCGCGATCTTCAGCATGAACAGATCGCTCACCGCGAGGTGCCCCTTCAGGTCCTTCACCGTCACGTGGTAGAAAAGCGTATCCCCGGGCACGGTCTTGACCGGAAGCTCGGGGATCGAAAGCGTATGGTCGTACTCGTGCTCGCCGGCCTGCGGAGCCGGCATCTTGAACGCGAGTTCCTTGCGCTGCTCGTTCTCCGCGTCGCCCGCCTGCAGGAAGATCGAGATCGCGTCCAGCCCCACGTCGTCGTGCGCCTTCACCCGCACCAGCACCTCCGCCAGCCGGTGCGCGCTTGAATCGCTCCCCGGCGCCGAAAGCGTGAAGCTCGGCGGCGTATCCTCCAGCGCCTTCACGAAGTACGTCTGCTCCATATCCAGCGCCTGCCCGTCCGACCCGCGCAGCGAAAGCTTGTAGGCCGTATCCGCCGTCACTTCGAACTCCGCCGCGGCCCCTTCCTCGCCGGCCGCCGCGACCAGGTCCAATTCCTTACCGCCGTCGAAGATCAGTTTGCCGCCGCTCAGCGGCCCGTTCGCCAGCGCGCGCAGCCGCACCTTCGTCCCCGTCAGCGCGCTCACGTCCCCGCTCATCCCGAACTGCTTCGCCGGCGCCTGCCGCGTGTACGCCGGCGGCGTCAGCGTCAGCTCCAGACCCTTCGCCAGCAGCGGGTCGTACACCTCCAGCTTCACGTTCTCGCTCGCCGCCGCCCCGGCCTTCGCCATCATCTCCACGTCTTCGTTGACGTCCGAAAGCCGCAGCGCGAACGTGTTCAGTTCGTCCACCTCGTCCATGCGCAGGCGCTGGAACTCCAGCGAACCCTTCGTCCGGAAAAGCAGGAAGACTTCGCCCTCCGGCGCGCGCGTGAAGCGCGCCTTCACGTCCACGCTGCCTCCGCGCAGAATCCGCCGAGCCCCTTCCGCCGGAGCCACCAGCTCCACCCGCACCGGCTCTTCCGTCGCGACGAAAACCCCCGCCTCGATCCGGTCCTCCGTCGTCATCTCCCACGGCAGCAGCAAGCGCTTCGACTGCCGCCCGAAGAAGTCCTGGTAACGCACCGCGCTCATCCCGAACATCAAGAGCACCACGCACGCCGCCAGCGCGTACTTCTTCAATCGCGACAGATCCAGAATCTCGCCCAAGCGAATCCGCTGCGCCTGCATCGCCGCTTCGCGCACGATCTCGTGGACGATGTACGTATAGATCGGGCTCGCTTCGGCCGGATTTTTCGAACCGAACTCCGTCGCCGCCACCAGCGCGCCTTCAAGTTGCGTGTGCCGCTCTTCGACGTACTGAGCCACCTGCACGTCCGGAAGCTCGCGGCGCAACGGACGAATCACATGCCGCCCGAACAGCAGCGCCAAAATCCCGCCCAGACCCGCCAGCATCGTCACCCGCAAGCCCTGCGGCATCGCGTACGCATAGTCCAGCAGCGCGAAAAGCAGGAACAACCCCAAGCCTTCGATCAGCACCACCGCCAGACCCTGCAGCGCCTGCGTCCGCTTCCAGCCGCGGCGCACCTGGTCCAGGTGGGCCTGAAGAGTTGCGTATTCCGTAGCCATAGCCGCCTCCGCTGAAACTACCTGAAACCGGTATCCTTATTGTATGTCTACACCGCCGACCCAGCCATAGGACGAAGCAGAAACCCCAAAAGCTTGCCTTAAATCCATGCTCTCAGGTCAGTTCCGTGACGTATGGTTCGCCAGAATGTGCTCGCCCACCAGACCCACCACCAGCAGCACCAGGACGTACCAGCCCCAGCCTTGCCCCTTCTCCATCCGTTCCTTCGCCTCGCCGCTGGCCGCCACCAGCACCTTCACCCCGTCGATCGTGCGCTGCTCGCCTTCCGGATTCGAACTCACCGCCGACTGCACTTCCTCCGGGTCCAGCGCCGTCGTGTCCGATTCGTCCGGGTCCAGGTTCACCGCGAAACGCTCCACCTGCTCGCCGTGAGCCAGCACGTGCAAGCCCGGCAGTGCCGGCACGAAACTCTGCGGGCCGCTCTTCAAGGCCACCGTGTCGCCTTCCGGAGGCGTCAGTTCCCCGCTCTCGCCGGCCACCGTCAGCACCACCGCCTGCCCCACCTGCGCCGTCGTCACCGCCTCGCCCCGCACCGCCAGATAGCGCACCGCCTCATGCACGAAAGGCACGAAGAGCCCGCCCTTGCGCCCGAAGTCGTTCCAGCCCAACCCCGCGCTCGACGTGAACAGCAGCGTCATTCCGCCGTTGCTCCCTACCGCGCGCTCCAAAAGCGCCGGGCGCCCGTCCAAATACCGCGCGCGGACCTGCGCCAACTGCGAGTCCGTCACCATCGCGTACGCGAAGAAGCGCGCCTGCGTCAGTTCGCCGCTCTGCGGCGCCGCGAAAAGCCGGAAAATCCGGTGCGTGTAATCGATCTCCGCCAGCGGCACCCCGTCGCCCTTGCGGTCGTAGCGGACCACTTCCTTTAACCGGCACGGCGCGATCGATGCGAAGGCCGCGTTGAACCCTTCCAGCTCCGTCGACTCGCCGGGCCAGAAGAGCGCCCCGCCCCCGCGCTCCAGGTACGCCTCCAGCGCGTCCTGCGCCGCCTTCGGCAACCGCGTCACGCTCGTCAGCACCGCCGCGTCGCAGCCTTCGAAATCCGCGGCCTTCGCTGCTTCCGCCGCGATCTCGCGCACCTCGAACGGTGAACCCTCCACCGAAAGCGCCGCCTTCAGGAAATGCGCCTCGTCCTCCGACTTCTTCCGAGCCACCCCGCCGTTGAAGACCCGCACCTGGATCCGCGGCAGCACCCGTACATTGAAATGATAGGTGTTGTCCGGAGCGAACCCGTCGTCGGCGTCCACCGTAATCGTCCCGAAAGCGTCTCCCGGCGTATCGAATACATGCCGGAAGTGCACGATCTCCCCCTCGTTCGGGCGCAGGTGGATCGACTTCTCTTCCGCCGGCTTGCCGTTGAACGAGAGCGTCACCTTCACGCCTTTGCGATCCTGAGCGCCGAAGTTCATCACCCGCGCGTGGATCGCCTCCGCCCGCGGGCTCGCCACCGTGCTGCGCGGCATCGAAACTTGTGTCACGCCCGCGTTCTCGGCCGCCGTCGCCGCTACCGGCTTCAATTCCAGGCCCACGCCCGACGAGAGCCGCCACTGCCCGTCGTAGCTCGCCCAGCCCGAACGCGGAAAATCGCCGTACACGCACAGCGTCTTGACCGCCTCGCGGTAATCGTCGCCTTGCAGCAACTGATCCGCGCGCTGCATCGCCGCGACCAGGTTCGTTCCGCCGTACCCTTCCTTTAAGTCTTCGATGGCCGCGCGGACCTGAGCGTGGTCGGGCGTTGGAGCCACCTTCACGTTCGGCGCATGGTCGAACGCCACCAGCCCCACCCGCGCCCCCGGTTCGCACTTCGCCAACCGCTCCAGCGCCAGTTTCTTCGCCGCCTCCAGCCGCCCGCCGATGCGCATCGAACCCGAAGTGTCCACCGCCAGGACCAGCACGCCCAGCCCGCCGCCCGCCGAAGCCGCCGAACCCGTCAGAAACGGACGCGTCAACGCCAGCGCCAGACACGCCACCAGCGCCGCGCGCAGCAGCATCAGCAACAGTTCGCGCAGCCGCTGCGTCCGCGTGATTTTCTGGGATGCCCCCAGCAGGAATCGCACCGCCGGAAACGTGATCCGCTGCACCCGGTCGCGCTGCAAGATATGGATCAGGATCGGCACGCCGACGGCGAGCAATCCGAAAAGATAGTACGAGTTCAACAATGCCATGAACGCGAAACCCTAAGCCGACCGTTTATCGTTTGCCGCCTTAATGCAGCCTGCCCCGCTTGTACATGTACTCGCTCAACGCCAGCTCCAGATTCGTGCTCGTGTTCATCAGCTTGTAATCCACGTTCAAATCCGCGCATCCTTTCCGGTACGGGCCGAAGAATTCCTCGAACTTTTTCAGGTATAATTTCCTCACCGACTGCGGCGCCACCAGAACCTTCTGGCTCGTCTCGCTGTCCGTGAACTCCGTCAGCCGGTCGAACGGGAACTCGATCTCGTCGCGGTCCAGCACGTGGAAGACGATCACCTCGTTGCCCAGAAAACGGAAGTGCTGCAGTGCGCTCATCACGCGGATCGGATCGTCCAGCAGGTCGCTGATCAGGATCACCATCCCGCGCCGGCTCAGGCTCTCGGCCAGCCGGTGCATCGGCGTCGCGATGTCCGTATCGCCCTTCCCGGGCTCCACCTGGTCCAGCGTCGTAAGCAGAAGCTGCCGGTGAGCGGGACTGCCGCGCGCAGGGAGCATCTGCCGGATCTCGTCGTCGAAGACCAGCAGACCCGTCGCGTCGCGCTGCCCGATCATGAAGTACGAAAGGCACGCCGCCAGCCGGCACGCGTACTCCAGCTTGCTGAAGCCCCCGTGCGTCCCCCGGTACGCCATGCTCGGCGAACAGTCCACCAGGATCTGGCACGCCAGGTTCGTCTCTTCTTCGAATTGCTTGATGTAGTAGCGGTCCGACTTCGCGTAGACCTTCCAGTCCACGTGTTTCACATCGTCGCCCGGCACGTACTGCCGGTACTCCGCGAACTCCACGCTGAAACCGCGGTAAGGACTCCGGTGGAGCCCCAGAATGAAGCCCTCCACCACCGCCTTCGCCAGCATCTGCATGCTCTTGATGCGGCCCAGCGTCTCGAAGTCGAGGTACTTAAAGTCGGCCATTTAACACCCGGTGAACGGAAATCGGTAACTGCGCACGGCTACGACCACGACCCACCCCGTGTGCCCGCGGCGGCTCGTCCGCCGCGGCGCGCCTGCCCTGCCGCCACACCAACCCGATCTGCCGAAGGTACGTTCGCGAAAATCGACATCCGTGGCGCTGCCCTTGCAGGTCACGGCTCACCGCCCTTACATCCCGCTCTTCGGCTCCTTCACCTGCTCGATCAGCCGCCCCACCAGCGTCTCGCTCTTGATCCGCGCCGATTCCGCGCGGAAGTTCGTCACGATGCGGTGCCGCAGCACCGGCAGCGCCACCGCCTGGATGTCCTTCACCGATACGTGGAAGCGCCCGTCCAGCACCGCCCGCGCCTTCGAAGCCAGAATCAGGTTGATCGGCGCGCGCGTGCTGGCGCCGTACGAAACGTATTCCTTAATGAAGTCCGGCGCCGACGCGCTCTCGGGGCGGCTCGCCGCCGCCAACTGCACCGCGTACCGGATCACCGGCTCCGCCACCGGAACCTCGCGCACGATCCGCTGGTACTCCAGCAGCTCTTCGCCGCCCATCACCCGCTCCAGCACCGGCTGCGAACGCTTCGTCGTCTGGTCGATCACCGCGATCTCGTCGGCGCGCGGCAAGTACCCGATCACGCTCGAAAACATGAAGCGGTCCTGCTGAATCTGCGGCAGCGCGTACGTCCCTTCCTGCTCGATCGGATTCTGCGTCGCCAGCACGAAGAACGGCTCCTCGAGCTTGTACGTGATCCCCGCAACGGTGACCTGGTGCTCCTGCATCGCCTCCAGCAGCGCCGCCTGCGTTTTCGGCGGCGTGCGGTTGATCTCGTCGGCCAGGACGATGTTCGCGAAAAGCGGACCGCGCTTGAAGCGCAGCGCGCGCTGATGCGTCGCCTTGTCCTCTTCCAGCACCTCCGTCCCCGTGATGTCCGAAGGCATCAGGTCCGGCGTGAACTGAATGCGCCGGAAGTTGAGGTCCAGCACTTCGCCCAGGCTCTTGATTAACAGCGTCTTCGCCAGCCCCGGCACGCCCGTGATCAGGCAGTGCCCGCCGGCAAAGAAGGCCATCAGCACCTCGCCGACGACCTGCTCCTGCCCAATCACCGCTTTGCGTATCTCGCCCAGAATCCGCGTGCGGCACGCGCCCAGCTTTTCGACTTTGGCGCGGATGTCGGCTTGCGTCAGTTCGGCCATGCGCTGTTCCCGTCCCAAGATTCCCGTAACTTCCAACCCGCATTTCTGCAAAACCGCTGTAACCTTCAAACTCAACTTTCCCTAATTTTCTCCAACATCAAACTTTTGTCGGTATACAGTATTGAGGTCCAAGTATACAGTTGGCGTATACATCGGTATACAGGTGGACTTTTCGATCAACACAACCCCTTTCGAATCCGTCGCTTAGCACATTTCAAATCCAGCGTTACCGTTACAAACCTCGAATTTAGCGTGCGCCTGAATATAACTCCTTCACTAAGGAGCCTTTATGCGCTCCACCAAGCGCCCGATCAAATCCTCCACCGTCACCTTGTCCACCTCGGCTCGGAAGTTCAACCCGATCCGGTGCCGCATAACCGGCGTCAAGACCGCTTGGATGTCCTGCAACTCCACGCGAGTGCGGCCCTTAAGCGCCGCGCTGCTCTTCGCCGCCAGGACGATATTCTGACTCGCCCGCAGCCCAGCGCCCCAAGCGATGTAGTCTTTTGCAAAGTCAAGCCCCGTATCCTCTTCCGGGCGCGTGGCGGCCACCAGATCGACGATATACCCGCTCAACGCGCTCGGCACTTCCACGTCGCGGATCACCTGCTGCGCCTCCGAGAGTTCCTCGCCGCTCAGCACCGGCTTCAGGTCCGCCAAGCGCGTGCCCGTGGCCTGCTCAACCACCTTAACTTCTTGATCCTCCGTGAGATACGGCATCATCACGTTGAACATGAAGCGGTCCTGCTGCGCCTCGGGAAGCGGATACGTTCCTTCCTGCTCGAACGGGATCTGCGTCGCCAGCACATAGAACGGCCGCGGCAGCGCGTGAGTCTTCCCCGACATCGTAACCTGTTTCTCCTGCATGGCTTCCAGGAGCGCCGCCTGCGTCTTCGGCGGGGTGCGGTTGATCTCGTCGGCCATCACGATGTTCGCGAATATCGGCCCCTGCACGAACTTCAGCTCGCGGTGCCCGCTAACCTTATCCTCTTCAAGGAGTTCCGTGCCCGTGATGTCGGCGGGCATCAAGTCCGGCGTGAACTGGATGCGCTTGAAGGAGAGTTTCAAAATCGGCGCTAAGCTGGCAATCAGTAAGGTTTTAGCAGCACCCGGAACACCCGTGATCAAGCAGTGCCCGCCCGCGAAGAACGCCGTCAGCACCTGCTCGATGGGCGTCTCGTGGCCCACGATAATATGCCGTAACTCTTTGATAATACGCTCTTTAGCATCCTTCAAGTACGCCACGTCCAACTTACCTTGGGCCATAACGACTCCTTGTTACCCTGCGGTAACCGTTTTCCGAATTGAACTTTACAGCATGATTGCCGTGCTGTTCTAAGTACACGCGAATTCCAGGGTTGTATATGGAAATTAACGGAAAGTCGGTGTACTAGTTCACTAAGGCGAGTCTAACTCCAAGCGATGCAAGAAGTTTGGACAGGTTAAAATTTCGCGGGTATCAGTGAACGGAGGGTGTGCGCTACCTTCTTGTTAGACCAAGCCCTGCCTGGACTTCACAAAGTAAATAACGTTAACGCGGCCTCTTGTGCCCGTCGTGGTGTACGGTTAAGGTGGAGCCTAAGTAGATGCGGAGGATCGTCCATGCGTCGTAAGCCCCCCTATCGTCCGATTGGCGAAGACGGTTACGGCCGTCGCAGCTTCATGCGCGATACCATCTGTGCAGCCCTTGGCGGGGCTGGACTTGCAGGAACGTTCGGCGCCATGCTGCAAGGTGCGCTGGCCGCTCCCAAATCTCCCAAACCCAACCTCATTCCCGGTGAAGGCTACGCCGGCGGCAAGAACGAAGCCGACGACGCCGTCAAGACCGGCACCTTCTTCTTCCCGCGCCTCAAGTTTCACGTAAAGGACCGCCGCTTCGACATTTGGGACGTCGGCCTGTCCGGCGATGTGGTCCTCCGCCGCAAGCTCCGCGAGCTGACCAACATCAATGCCAGCGAAGAGCCGGTCGTCGTAAGCCTCGACGATCTGGACAAGATGTCGAAGTATCCCTACGTCTTCATGACCTCCGAAACCGAGTTCGACCTTGCGCCGAAGGATGCCGAGAACCTCCGCGAATTCCTTTTGCGGGGCGGGTTTGTGCATGCCGACGACTGCTGCCACCGCAACTGTAAAGGGCGCATCATGCGCTCCGAACTCAAGAACGGCGAGTTCGAATACATCGTCCGCGCCGAGACTTCCGGCATCGACGGCGACCGCTTCTTCATGGACTACGTCCGCATCATCAACAGCCTCTTCCCGGACAACCCGATGCGGCCCGTTCCGTCGAACCACGAGATCTTCCGCAGCTACTTCCAATTCGATAAGTGCCCGATGATGCAAGGAGTTGACCACGGCATGTGGGGGCTCTTCGAGAAGGGCACCGGCCGTCTCATGACCGTCGTCACGCCCGGCGATCTGCACTGCGGCTGGATGAACCGGTACTGGGCGCCCGAGAAGAACCTCGAAGGCATTAAGATGGGCATCAACGTACTGATGTACTACCTCACGCACTAACCTTTTGGCCTACCGGACTTAAAAGAGCCCCGCGGCCGGCAAGCCGCGGGGCTCTTCGTTTTAGGAGTCGCCCCGATGCAAAAATCCAGTGTCGACGAAATCCGCGAACGCTTCGACCGCGACGTGGAACGCTTCTCGAACCTCGAAACCGGGCACAGCGCCTTCATGGACGCCACGCTCGTCCTCGACCTGGTCACACAGGCCGCGGCGCAGACCGCACCAGACGCGCGGTGCATGCTGGACTTGGGGTGCGGCGCCGGGAACTACACGCTCAAACTATTGGAACGCCTCCCCAACCTAAACGTCGATCTGATCGATCTCAGTCGCCCGATGCTCGACCGCGCCCAAGCACGATTGGCCGGCGCGACGAATGGCGAAGTCCGTGCGATGCAAGGGGATGTGCGCGAGTTGGCGCTGGAACCCGGGCGCTACGGCCTGATCCTCGCCGCCGCCGTGCTGCATCACCTGCGCGGCGAAGACGAATGGAAGCAAGTCTTTGCGAAGCTGGCCCGCGCGCTCAAGCCCGGCGGCTGGCTCTGGATCGCCGACCTCATCGCGCACACCGATCCGCGCCTCCAAGCCCTGCACTGGCAACAGTATGGAGTGTACCTGACGAACCTGCGCGACGAAGCCTACCGCGAAGCGGTCTTCGCCTACACCGAACGCGAAGACACGCCCCGGCCGTTGGTCTGGCAGCTCGATCTGCTGCGCGCTTCAGGCTTTGACGAAGTGGAAGTGCTGCATAAACACGCCGTCTTTGCCGCCTTCGGCGCGCGCAGGAAAGGGTGAACTTGTTCCCGCGCAACGAGGGAAGGCAAGCTTCCTCCATCGCCTGCACCAACCCGTGACGCCCTTAGTCTTCCCCGCGTGCGCTCAATGCCCCGCGTGCGCCGGTTCGGCGTGGTGCGCGGCCTTCTTCTCGGCGTGCGCCGGAGCGGCGTGGTCGTCGTCGGCGTGATGCGCGGCTTCGGGCGTCACGTCCATCGTGGTAAAGCCCGATTGGAGCGGCATCGCCTGATCGTAACCGTACGCCGCGGCAAGGATTTGCGCGGGATGCAGCGTCACCTTGCCCGTCCCGTGCTCCATCTGCATCTTGCACGTGCTGCATTCGCTGCTGCCGACTTTCAACTCGGGCTTGGCCAACGCCTTAAAGAGCCCGCGGCCGATCCACATCGATTCGTCGTAGTTCTTCTTCGTCATGCCGAAGGTGCCCGCGATCCCGCAGCAGCCCTCGTCGATGTGCTCCACCTTCACGCCGGGAATCAGCTTCAAGAGGTCCATGCCCGGCGTGCCGACCTTCAGCGCCTTCAAGTGGCAAGGCGCGTGGTAGCCTACGGTTAGCGGCAAGCTGTGGAAGTCGGTCTTAAAGGTTCCAGCGGCCTTCAGTTCCGCGAGATACGCGCCGAAGTCTCTGACATGCCGCGCGACCAGCCGCGCGTCGGCGGTATCGCAGTAGTCCAGGAACTCCTGGCTAAGACAAAGCGCCGCCGTGGGTTCGGTGACCACGATCGGATACCCCTTGCGCGCGTACGGCACCAGCCCGGCAACGATCGTCTCGATCGTCTTGCGCGCATCGCCCACCGCGCCGTGCATCAGCGCCGGCATGTTGGTCCACGGCAGCTCTTCAGGCACTACCACTTCATGCCCGTGATGCTCCAGGACATCCACCGCGGCCTGCGCGACTTCCGGCGCGTAGTACTTCGCGTACAAGTCGGTGTAGAGCACCACCTTCGGGCGCGGTCCGGCGACGGAGTACGTGTTCTTGTGGCGCAGGCGCCAGTTCTTGAAGCGCGGCAGCTTGCGGCGGCGGTCGATCCCCGTGAACTTCTCCATGAACCAGCGTGTAATCGACATCTCGTTGACGGTATTGACGATAGGCGCCAGCCAGCGGCCCACGCGCGCGAAAAGCTCGGTCTTCACGAAGATCCACTTCGAGAGCGGCAAGCGGTTCTCGCGGTGGTAGCGCGCCTTCGTCTCGGTCGCCAGCTTCGGGATGTTCACGGCGCTGGGGCAATCGTCGACGCAGAGCTTACAGTTGAAGCAGTAGTCGGCGATCTGAATCACTTCGGGATCGGCGAAGCTCCCGACCTGCTGCCGCCCGCTGAGCAGGCGGCGGATCAGATTGGCCTTCGCCCGCGGCGCGGCGTCCTCCACGCGGTTGTATCTAAAGCGCGGGCACATATCGACTTCGGGGCCCGTCGAGCGGCAGAAGCCGTTCCCGTTGCAGCGCCCGGTCTCCAGGCCCAATTCGAAGTCCTTCCAGTTCAACACCGCCGGCCCCTGCGCATGAATCGCCGGGCGCGGCTTCTCATGCTCCAGTTCCGGAGGCAGTTCGCGCGTCTCGACGCGCGGGCCGCTGTAGCCGGCCGAATGAAATCCGTCGGGGCTGATCTTGAAGTTCGCGCCGTGGCGCAGGTTCTTCGTCATCAGGTGCGGATCGTTCGTGATCTTCTTGTCCGGATTGAGGATGCCTTGCGGATCGAAGATCGCCTTTACCTGCTTGAAGACCGCGAAAAGCTCGGGACCGGCCTGCTTGGGAATCCACTGCGCGCGCGCCAAACCTTCGCCGTGCTCGCCGCTGATCGTCCCCCCGCAGTTCCAGACCACCTGGTGGCATGCTTCTGCGATCGGCTCCAGCAATGCAACGTGTTCAGGCTTCGTGAGATCCAGCAGCGGACGCAGATGCGGCTCGCCGTGCCCGGCATGCCCGTAGGCCGTGTACTCCAGCCCGTGCTTCTCGAAGACCGCCACGGTCTGCGTCAGGTACTCGTCCAGGCGGTCCACCGGCACGCAGGCGTCTTCGACGATGGCGATCGGTTGGAGTCCGTCGTCGCGCTGGTACAGGTACGGCAGCGCCTTTTTGCGCAACTGCCAAAGGTCGGTCTGCTCCTGGGGATCCATGACCAGCCGGATCGATCGATGCTTCACGCCGTCCTGCAACCGCTCCTGCAGCGCGCGAAGCTGCACGTTGACCGCGTCCGCATCGGGGCCGTCGAACTCGACGGCCAGCATCGCGCCGGCGCCTTCGGGGAGCAGATGCGCCTTCTCGGGCGCGGCTTTACGGCCCAGGTGCATCACCATCGCGTCGAACAATTCGCAGGCGACGGGATTGACCTCCCGGATCGCCGGAACCGCCCGCGCCGCATCGCTCAAGGTCTCGAAGGCGACCACGGCCACTCCCGCCCGCGCCGGCAGCGGTACGACCTTCAGGACCGCTTCCGTCACGAGGCCCAGCGTGCCTTCGCTGGCGCAGATCAGGCGGACCGGATCGAAAACCCCGTCGGCGACCACCCCATCGAGCAAATAGCCGCTGCGGTTGCGTTCGCTTTTGGGGTTACGCGAGGCGATCAGGTTCGCGTGCTGCTGCAGGAGCGGCGGAATCTCGCGGTTCACCTTCCCCGCGAAGCCCTTCTCCTTCTGTTTGCGCGAATGGCTCCCGCCGTTGAGCGTCACTGGGCGGAAATTGGTCACCGAACCGTCGGCCAGGACGACGCGGCAGCTCACCAGATTGTCGCGCGTCGCGCCGTACTTCAAACTGCGCGCGCCGCAAGCGTTGTTGCTGATCATCCCGCCCAGCGTGCAGCGATTCGAACTGGCCGGATCGGGACCGAAGCGGAAACCGTAGGTCTTGAGCGCGCGATTCAAGCTGTCGAGCACCACGCCGGCTTCGACGACGACGGTCCGGTTCTGGCGGTCCAGTTCGACGATCCGGGCCATGTGCACGTTCATGTCCAGCACGATGGCGCGGCCGAGGCTTTCGCCGGTCAATCCGCTCCCCGCGCCGCGCGCGATGATCGGAATCCGGTGCTCGGCGGCGAACTTGACCGCCGCCGTCACGTCGTCCTCGTCCACCGGGTTCACGACCACCAGCGGCTCGATCTCGTAAATGGAGGCGTCGGTGCTGTACAGCGAGCGCGCGTACGGATCGCTGCGCACTTCGCCGCGCACCAGGCGCTTCAGACTTCCGGCGATGAACTCGATGGAGGGCGCCGCAGGCGGTGCGGCGGTTTCGGCGGATACGGGTTCGGACATGCGAACGGCTCCTCAGTCAAGGCGGCGAGCTTCGTCCCGTGCGGGGCTGATTTCAGAAGCTCCAAGCTAACCCCTCTACCCGTAGCCTGCAATCGGAGGCGCGCGGCACTCCGAAACTCTTGCGCAGCGAAGCGTTTACGTGCCCGCCAGGATCCAATCGACGGCCTCGGCCAGCGTGCGGCTGAAACGTTCGGGGCGGTAGCGCGCCTCCATGCTCTCGATGGACGGCGGCAGGTTTTCGCGGCAGAGCGTCGTGCGGACCCCGGCGGCGCGGCCCATCTCGATATCCCGGCCGCTGTCGCCCACCAGGAAGCTGGCGGCCAGCTCGAGCCCATACTCCGCCGCCGCGCGCAGGATCATCTCGGGACTGGGTTTGCGGCAGGTGCACCCGGCATCGGGGTGGTGCGGACAGAAGTAGATCGCATCCAGGCCATGCGCCCCCAGTTCGGCCTGCATGTTGACGTGTATCTCGTGCAGATCGTCGAGCGTCATCAGACCGCGCCCGACCCCGCTCTGGTTGGTGACCAGCACCAGGAAGAACCCGGCTGCGCGCAGGCGCTTCAGCTGGGGCTGCACGTCCGGCATGAACTCGAAAGCGGTCCAATTCAAGACGAACTTCCCCGGACCGGGAAAAACGTTCACCACGCCGTCGCGATCCAGGAAAACAGCTTTTCGTTTGGACATGGAGCCGTCCTGAACGGTAATGAAAAGCAGGCAACTTCTGGTATTCCCTTACCTTATGTGGCGGCGGCTGACAAGCCGCAGGGCTACATTAAGGATGGCTACGGGGCATTTCACGTCCATGCGCGCATACGCTTCGATCGCATTTATGGGGCTTCTCACGCTGGCCGGGTGCGGCCAACCCAGCGTATCCGGCCCCGAACCGGCCGCGGCCACGGACTTGGCGGCGGCGCGACAAGAGTTGGCCGAACTGCGCAAGGAACTCGAGGATCTCAAAGCGCGCAGTGCCGAGAACGACAAGCGCTGGGCGGACGTGCAGCGCGCGCTGGCGGAGACCAAGTCCGCGCTCCAGGCCCCGCCCGATGTGAAAGCCGCGCGCGAGATCGGCGACGCGCAGCTCTCCGCGCTGTTGCGTTCGAACGATCCCGAATTGGTCCGCGTGGCCGTGACGGTGATCCGTCGCGCGCCGAGTGATACGCGGTTGCAGTCGATGGCCGAACTGGCGCTGGATGCGCAGCAGGCGCTGGGGTCGCGGCATATGGTGCTGGACTTGATGCAGGGTTCAGACGTTCAGGCTCTGGCCGGACCGCTGGCTAAGCTGTTGGACGATCCGCAGCCTTCGATGGTCGCCAAAGCCGCCGCCGCGATCAGCCGTTCGCGCGACGGCAAGCACCTGTCCGCGCTGCTGAAAGCGCTGAAGACGCTGGATCGCTTCGCCGATCCGGGACAACGCGCCGAAGCCGAACGCGGGCTGCTGGCGGCGCTGGGGCAGTTGGGCGATAAGCAGGCCGCTCCTGCCTTACTGGAAGCGACCCATGCGGAGAACGGGGACACGAAGCGCACCGCGCTGCAAGCGCTGCGCACCTTGGGCGACGAATCGATCGGCCCGGCGCTGCTCGACGCGTTTCAAAAGCTCCCGCCGGCGAACAACAAGGAACATCCGCATTTGCACCTGGAATACGTGTACACCCTTGGACATCTGAAAGAATCTCGCGCGGCAGTGACTTTCATTAACCTGCTGGCCGCGCCGCATCCGGCGCTGCGTTCGACGGCGCTGCAGTATCTCCCGAACCTGTGCGGCCCCGATGCGATGGCGGCGCTCTCGAGCGCGATTCGCGGCGAATGGACGGCGATCCGCAGCGGCGCGAAGGGCGATACGAACGTGCTGGAAGTCCTGATCCGCTCGCTGAGCAACGCGGGGAACCCCCAAGGCTTGGCGGTGCTGCTGGAAGCACTCAACCAGGGCATGTCCGGCGGCCCGGGACGGGAAGCCGCGGAAGCGCTGACGGCGCTGGCCACGCCGGCCTACACGCTGCCGATGATCGAGACGCACGGAAAGACCCAAAGCGGCGAGGCGAAGGAAGCGCTGGCGAAGCTTTTGGGCGGCGACGCGTTTCCGGCCAAGTGGGACGAAGCGCAGAAGAAGTTCCTGCCCGACGGCGCGCCGCCCGCACCTCCGCCGCCCCCGACGGTAGCCGCACCCCCCGCCGAGGAAAAAGGCGATAAATTTTAGATAGGCAGGAAACCGGCCGGCCGTTCGGCTCAATCGTGCTGCTAAGGTGGAACGGTCTCTTTCAGCCGCGCACATTCCAGCAATGCGCAGCGCCCTTCGATGGACTCGATCGAAATTTGCGCGGCGTGCTCGAAGCACCTTTGGGCGGCCTGGAGGTCGCCGCGCGCACGCGCGCGGCGGGCGCAGTGGTACATCCAAATGCTCCGGCTGGCTGCGTCCAGACCGGCGGGCATCTCGCGGGATTCGGCGCTTAAGTACAGTTCGGCCAGCGCAACCAGCAGGTGATCCCCGCAGACGGCGGCGGCTTCGCGCGCGGTTTCGAGCGTGCGGCGCCCGGCGGCCTCCCGTTCCTCGGCCTCCAGCACGCCGCGCCAAAAAAGCACCGCCGCCTGAGTCGCGGGCGCATGCGCGTAGGGCGCTGCGGCCAATCGATCCAGCGCGGACAAGGCCTCAGCGCTCGAACCACCCAGGCGCAACGCGTGAAAATGCCGCCAGCTTTCGCAGAGCGGATCGCCTAATTCGCGGACCTCCAGCTCCCCGATCTGCTTGCGCAATTCGGCCTCAAGCGCGCGGTGGCGTTCGGCTTCCTGCTCGGCCTGGACATTGGCGATCAGCTTGCGGTCGTGCAGCGGCACCCAGATCGAGACGCCGATGGCCAGCCCCAGCACCACCGCCAGCAGGGCCGCCCAGACGCGATGCTTGCGCACGAACTTGTCGGCGCGGTAGAGCACGCTGGGCGCGCGCGCGTGGATCGGTTCGCCGCCGCGGTAACGCCACAAATCCTCCCACAACGCTTCCGCGCTGTGGTAGCGCCGCGCCGGGTCCTTCTCCATCGCCTTGAGTGTGATGATCTCGATATCGCGATCCAGGTCGGGACGCAGCCTGCGCGGCGCGATCGGCTCGTCCTCGGCCACCGCGCGAATGATCTCCAGTGCGGTATCGCCGTCGAAGGGCGGCTGCCCGGTGAGCATCTCGTAAAGAACCGCACCCATGGAATACACGTCGCTGCGGCTGTCGGCTTCGCGGCTTTTGCCGCGAGCCTGCTCGGGACTCATGTAGTGCGCGGTGCCCATCACCGCGCCGTCTTCGGTGATTTTACGCAGATCCTCGCGCTCGTAGCGCCGGGCCATTCCGAAATCCATCAACTGCGCGCGACCCGACGACTCGATCAGGATGTTGCTGGGCTTGAGATCGCGGTGCACGACGCCGGTGGCGTGCGCGAACTGGAGCGCGGTGCAGACTTCCATGGCGATGTTAACGGCCTGTGCCGGATCGAGCGGGCCGGCCTCGGTCAGCGCCGAGAGCGGCCGGCCCTGGATGTACTCCATGGCCAGGTAGTACAGATCGCCGTGCTGTCCGAAATCGAAGACGTTGATGATGTTGGGATGGTTCAATTCCGCCGCGGCGCGGGCTTCGATCTCGAAGCGGCGCAACCGCTCGGCGGATTGCCCCGGCGCGAAGCGCAGCAGTTTCAGCGCCACGGTGCTTCCGACGCGGACGTTCGTCGCACGGTAGACGGTGCCCATGCCGCCGCGGCCGAGTTCCTGCTCGATGCGGTAATCGCCGATCAGGCGGCCGATCCATTCTTCCTCTCGATAGTCGTCGCGCCCGCGCTCGTCCTTGCCCACGGCGGGATCGGTGTCGTCGAGGCCCATCAGGAGCAGTTCGGCGAGGTCGAACGAGTTGGCTTTGTCGAATCCGTCGCGGCGTGGAGGTTCGGCGGCGGCGCCCGGGGGCGCTTCGCGGGAAGACCCGGCATCCGTCGCGCTCATGGGGTATAGTTTATCCGTATCCCCGCCGGCCCGACAGCGCGAACTCCCGGCCCTTTTCGGCGCCGGGCGCGGTGCTCAGGCCCCCCTGAATAAGGAGTCCCGCTTGCCTAAGCAGCCCAACTTGTTACTGCTGATGACCGACCAGCAACGCGCCGACGCCTTGGGCTGTACGGGCGGCTGGGTGCGCACGCCGAACTTCGACCGCATCGCGTCCGAAGGCGTGCGCTTCTCCAACGCGATCACCACGACACCCGTCTGCGTCCCGGCCCGGCTCAGCATGGCAACGGGGCTGTACCCGCACAACACCGGCGTCTGGGAAAACTGCGAGCATACGCTGAACCCGCAGATTCCGACGTGGATGCAGGCCGTGCGCGCGGCGGGCTACCGCACCAGCCTGTTCGGGAAAACGCACCTGCACCCGCACGTTGGCGATCTGCGCGACCGCGAGCACCTGATGCACGCGTACGGGCTCGACGACGTGGACGAGATCGGCGGGCCGCGGGCAAGCGCGCGAGTGCGCTCGCACATGACGGACCTGTGGGAACGCCACGGACTGTGGGAAGGCTACCGCGCCGACTACGCCGAACGCTTCAAGAACAAACCGTGGGTCGTACGCCCCTCGACCTTGGGCTACGAGTTCTACCTCGATACGTACGTCGGCACGCAAGCGGCGAACTACCTCGAACGCTACGACCGGGCCGAGCCGTGGTGCTGCTGGGTCAGCTTCGGCGGGCCGCACGAGCCATGGGATACGCCGGAGCCGTACGCGAGCAAATACGATCCGGCCGCGATGCCGCCCCCCGCGCCTGTACCGCAAAGCGCCGCGAAACGGCCGCAAGGCGCGCTGGACGCGAAACTGGCCAAACCGCCGGGGCTCACGCCGGCCGAGATCGCCGCGTGCCGCGCCGACTACGCGGGCAACGTGGAACTGATCGACGCGCAGGTCGGGCATATCCTGCAGGTGCTCGAAAAGCGCGGCGAACTGGAACACACGGTAATCGTCTGCACCAGCGACCACGGCGAACACAATGGAGACGCGGGGCTGATCTACAAGAGCACCTTCCTGAACGGCCCGTTGCGCGTGCCGCTGATCGTGCGCACGCCCGAGACCGCGCGCGCGGGGCGCGGCACCCAAATCTGCACCGCTCCGGCCGAATGGTTCGACGTTGTAAAGCAGCGTCCCAAAACCTCAAAAAAACGTCCTTACCGGCCCGCCAGAAAACCCCCTGATGTTTTCCCCAGCACCGGGAATCCGTCCTAAAACGCCTTTTCGGGCCGGTTTTACGCTCAGAACAACAGGAGAACAAGACCCCAAAGCGCCAGAGCGCACAGAACCGCGCCAACAATCAGCGGGCCTGGGTTATCGCTGGGATTCGGCATACGCATGGCGTGCAATCTAGGCAAGCGTGCGCTCCTGTCCAGAGTCGAGAACCCGGAACGTTTCATCTGTCACATTAAAGCCGCCGGCGCGTGCTTGGATCGAAGTTCGTGAGGATCAATTCGACCCGCTTTTGGCAGTCGCGGACCTTACCTGCTTTGCCGTTCGGATCGCGCTTGGCATTGCCGCATGCCGAGGCGAAGGTTTCTACGCGGTGCCTGCGCCAAGACTTCTTGGGGTACAGTTCGTCCACCAAGTCACAGGGATAGTAGCTAAGCACCGCGCGGCCTTGGGCGGCGTTTAGGGAATCAGCCAAGCGCCGATGCGCGGCTTCATCGAACCCGCCCTGGTAGTAGTCCTCGTGCCCGACGTAGGGCGGATCGCAATAGAACAGCGTCGAAGGGCTGTCCCACTGGCCCACGCAGCGCACGGCATCCTGTTGATCCACTACTACCGTGGCCACGCGCCGGTGGACAGCCGGGAAGTCCTCAAGGGCGCTCAGCCAGCGCGAAACTTGGGCACCCATGCCACGGCTGGACGTGCGGGTAGTACCCCAAGATCGGTCGCTGTCTTCGTGAGCCGATCCCGTCATCCCGCCGCCAAAGCGTTGCCGGCAACGGGCCACGAACGATGCGGCCTTCTGTACTGGGGTCAAGGGGCTGTGCGGTTGGCGTCCAAGCTCAAGGGCGTCCCGGAACTCCTGGCGAGAGACCGGTGTATTGATGAGTTCCCACCACAGATGGACCACGCCGTCCGGATCGCGGATCACGCGGAAAAGGTTGACCAGATCACCATCGGTGTCGTTGTAGCACTCGCACGGATGCCGATCTTTGTTGATCAGCACCACGCCGCTTCCGCCGAACGGTTCGACGTAGACGGACTCCCCGTGGTGAGGCTTGATGAAGGGCAGAATGTGCTTCAGGAGCCGGCCTTTCCCGCCGACCCAAGTAACCGGGCTTGCAACTTTGACTGGCAACTGGGAGTCACTTTCAAAGTCCCCACGGCTCGGCGGACGTAAGCCGCCAATAAGAAGTCCCCTTTGGCGGGCCGAGCCACTAACTCGGTTCCGCCGGGCCTCTCCCTTCCCGTCAAACCCGCTCGACGCGGATTTCCTTCCGAGTGTCCACATCCGCCGGCGCGGCCGGCGTCGCCGGCAACGGCTCGGGCGGCGCTTCGCCGCAGGCGATGGACGCATTGGCGAGCATCACGCATTCGCGCAGCTTCTGGATCGCGGCGGCCTGGTCGGGGCCGGCCGGCGTGAGCCGGATCAGGATTTGCGCGTAGATCTCCGCGTTCTTGCGGATTTCCTCGTACCGCTCAGCCTGATTCCCGTGCGGCCGGTGGTATTGAAACCAGTTCGCCAGGTTGGCATCGGTGATGAGCATGTCCGTCTCCGAATCGCAAGGGCGGTCTCACTACCGCCATCCGTTCTCAACGCTTGACTCCTAGTGCCAGCCACCGCATCCCATGGGATCAGGGCTGGCCTGTAGGCCCGGTGCAAAGCGCGGTCCGTGCAACCCCGCGAGCCCGCACATGCGAATCGGTCAGAACGCCTTCAGCGCCAGGCCCGCGAAGCGCAGCACCTGATTGATGATCTGCGCGGGCATCGCGTTGGACACCATTTCTTCATGCAAAAGCGCCAGATCGTCGCGCAGTTGCTCCGGTGTCCGCGCCGGACCTTCGATCACAACGCCGGCGAGCGGATCGCCGGGCTCCCAGCCGTGTTGCTTCAGCACTTCCGGCGTGGGCTCGCCCTGGTAGCCCTTCGCGATCAGTTCCGCTTTCACTTCGGCCGCAGTCTTCATGTTCGGTTCCTTTGCTGTTCAAGTTTTAAGTTGGCCGGCTCGCCTGGAACTTCCCCAAGCCTGAATGGGTTAGAGGACGTGTGCCTTGCGTCCAAGGCGTCCCTCACGCGGTACATTCCCCGGATTCGTGCCTTAACGCGGCTTCGATCCGCCGGGCCAGCCGTCCAGGTTCCCGCCATCCATTGGCGGCCGTCGAAAGCCGCCCCAGGGCTATCCCCTGGCGTCGAGCCGGTGGTTCAGTTTTTCTTGCCGACGAACTGCTGTAGGAACGCGAGCAGTTGCTCGCTGGTGTGGTTCATCAGTTCGGCCGTCTTGGCCTTCCCCTCGAAGTACGCGCGCAATCCCTCGCTGTACTTGAGCAGGTGGACGATATCCACGTTGGCGGCCAGCACCTGCGCGCGCATCTGCATCACGCGCTGTTCGATGGCCGCGTAGTGCTCGACCTTCTTGGTCAGGATGAGTTGCAAGTTGACCGCGTTCGCCATCGGTACGCCGTCCACCAGCTTCGTTTCGGCGCGCACCGCGTCTTCGGCCAGGCGATCGGCTTCCGCCATCGAGCGCTTCCGGTAATCCTCGATGAAGCCGTCCACGATCCGGGTCATGTTCCGGTCGTAGGTCATGGCGCTGGCCTCCATCGCCTCAACCGAACGCTTCGCCTGTTCGCTGCTTCCGCATCCGGCCAGCGCCAGGACCATGCCCAGGCCGAAGACGAGGAACACCAGCTTCAACGCCTTCAATCCCGCTTCCTTGACCGCCGTGCGGCTCTTGATGTACCCCAGGTCCACGAATGTCTTGGAAGCGATGCCGGCGATGCCGACCACCGCGCCGGCGATGATGCCCAACTCCGTGTTCGCTCCGAACAGGTCCGCCACCAACGATCCGGCCGTCGTCAAGAAGCCCAGGACCATCGTAAGGATGCTCCAGAGCCGGCCGCTTTCGGCCGCCTTGAACTCCGTCGTTTCCTCTCCGGGACGCGCGAGCGTCGTAACCGGGTTCTGTCCGTCCATAGCGCCACCCTCCTTTCGCGGGTTCACCTGCACCCTACTTCATACGCATAAGCTCCAACGCGCGGGCGGCGACGTGGGCGGCCGGGATGGAATGCAAGCTCTCGCACAGATGATCGCATCCGCGTTCGTACCCATTCTCCGGCCGCCAATGGCAACCACTGCAAGGCAGTGCTCCGAAGACAGGTTCCACGCATCCGTAGAAGCCATGGGTTTGGCGGCCGTCCGTGGGGCCGCACAAAACCAGCGCCGGCTTACCGAGCATGCCGGCGACATGCCCCAGGCCGCTTTCATTGGAGATCACCAGATCGGCCGCTTCGACCTGCGCCGCCACTAACGCGGCGGCCTGACCCCAAAATCGCATGCTCTTGAAGCCGCTGGTTCGTGAACCGTCGCCCGGACCATCCAGCGCAATGATGCCCGCGCCGGCCGCGAGCAGGAAGTCTTCGAGTTCGACCCATCGGCGCATCGGCCACGTGCGGTTCGTGTAGGCCGCGAATGGGGCCAGGATCGCCAGCGGCTTGCGGATCGCCGCGATGCTTTGTTCCGCCCAAGCGCGCGCTTCGGGCGGGATCTCCACGTTCGGAAGCACGGGGCGCGCGCTGAAGCGCGCCGCCCAAAGTTCGTGCCAGTTCTGCGCGCCTTCGTCTTGCGGCGTCGGAGGCGTGCGCCCGATCTCGAAATCCTTATCTATCGAAATCACCCGATGCCCGCGATCCGTGCCATGCGGGCGCAGCTTGTCGGCCGCGCTGAATAGCTTCGCCCAAGGCAGTAGATGCGGCCGGACCTCGAAGCCCACGCCGCGCTTCGGATCGGCCGCCTTCACGCCGGCGAGCACGCAAGACGCCATGCACACGTCGCCGATGCCCCACGCTTCGAGCCGGAAGTTCAGCTCGATATGCCCTTCGGTGTGCCGCGACTCACCCTGCCAGTCGCCCCACGGACAAGCCGCCTCCGCGCGACCGGCCTTAAACTCCAAGCGGCAACCGCAGCCGTCGCGGCGTTCGTCGCGCCATATTTTTTCGAGCCTCGGGACGCCGCAATACGGCGCGCCTTCGATCAGCCGATAGAGCCGCTCGCCCGCGCCGTCCACGCGGGAGCAGCTCGCGCAGACATTCAAGCGCGCGGCCTTCACGTCCTCTTCGGCCGCGCCGTAGGCCAAGCCCTTGACCAGGTTCACGATCCCCGCGGACTTCGATTCTCCGCAGGTCGTACACGGTTCGCCGGCGTTGAGCTTCACCGCTTGATCGCGGCGCGGTGGAACAGGCGCGGACGATGGCTTCCAGACGATGCCCATGCGGACCTCCTACGTCGTTTCGGTGACGTTGAATTGGATGGACCAAGTAGCGGCCGGCGAGATGCCGCAACATTCTTCGTCCACGCCTTCCGGGTAGTACCCAACGACCACATCCACGAAGGCATTGAACGTGGCCGGAAGGTTCACTTCCGCGAACTCGCCTTCGCCCCCCGAGCCGGCCATATCGGAGATCGTCGCGCAGCCCAAGAGCGCCTTCACGCCGCACGCCGAAGCTACCCCCGTGTGCCGGACCTTCACCGTAAGCGGCTTTGTTGGGCCACTGGTCGTGTTGAAGATGCGATAGGTGATCTTCTTGGCGACCTTGCTCCCCTCGCCGGATTGGCACGTGAAACCCGAACCCGCCGGCATGTTGAGCGCGCTGCCTTCGATGGCCGTGTACCAACCGGCCCCGACGTTCCCGTTGAGCAGGCTCCTGGTGATCGTGGTATTCGCGATGGACGCGCAAGCGGTCAACGGCCCGCCGCACGCGGTGAAGGTCGGCGAGGCGGAAACGAAAACGGTCTGACATTTGGAGACGGGTCCGGGGATGAATACGGTGAAAGCCAGCGACGGATCGCACGCCGCGTCAATGAACTTCGTCTCGGCCGCCGGGTACGAATCGAAAAACGTGCTCACCACGCCGCCCACCGTCCCGGCGGTCGTAAGGTGGCTGCTCAGGCTTCCCCACCCGCTATCCGGCCCGACCGAAAAGCGGACCTCAATCCCGCCGGGCAGGTCCACCAACGCCATCACGGTTCCAGACCAGTTATCCGGGCCGAGTAACCCAAGGTCGAGAATCCCGTCCGCCTGTATGTAGCGGTCCGCCATCGGAAATTCAGGATCGCAGTCCTCGCACTCTTCGCACGGATCGAGCGGCGGCGAGGTCGTTTCACAGCACTTGCACGGGACGTTCTCCGTTCGCAAGAGTCACCTCACCACGGGCACGCGATGTACTGGATGGTATCGAACGTCTTGGTCAACGTGCCGTCGCCGTTGCAGGCTACGTCCACCAAAACCTCCATCTCCGCGCACTGAAGGCACGTAACTCCGATAATCTGACCGCGCGGGCTGACGTGTATGGATTCGATGCCGGCGTGCCCTTTCTCCTGGTCGTTGCAGAAAAAAATCTTTCCTTGAGCCGGAACAATCGGCCCTTCACCCGAACCTGATCCGGAGCCGCTTCCTGAACCGCTACCCGATCCGGAGCCGCTTCCGCTTCCACTCCCGCTACCCGATCCGGATCCACTGCCTTGCCCGCACCCCGCATCGGAACATTCGCCCGCGTTCGCATACTGACCGCCCGCGTCGTTGCGCGCGACGCAGTTCCCGTCAATGCAGTCATACGAAAGCGCCGGCATCGGCACGCAGTTCTGTTCACACTCATCCTTCGTCTGGAACGCGCCCTGCGCATGAGGCTGTTCGACGCATCCGAGGCCGTTGATGCAGTCCCATGAGGTATCGCCACAGTTTTGCTTGCAATCCTGTTCGGTCGCAAACTGGCCGTGCCCGTCGTCGCGCTGTTTGCAGCCTTGCGGCGTGCAGTCCCAAGACTTGTTCGCGCCGCCGCCTTGGCCGCCGCCGCCCGGATTGGCGCCCTCGCCTGCAATCGGCACGCCGGCGGCCGGGTCCGCGTTCACTTCCTGCCAACCGGCGAAGCAGCCTTCCGGCCCGTCCATCGGGATACTGTTCTTGTTCTGGTACCAGTTCTGGTTTCCAACCGTGCTGCGCTCGCGCGAGGCTTGACGTTGCCGTTGCGCTTCCGGCCGGATCGGCTGATCCGAAAGGTTCAGGAGGATGTTCCGTGCAACGAGGTCGTATTCGATCCGTCGAACGCGCGACTCGCCGAAAGTGCTCACGCGCGAGCCGAGCTTCAAGTTCGCGTTCAAGCCTTTGATATGAACCGAGAAGCTGCCGGTGAAGTCGGGCGCGTGTCCGATCCGCTTGTAGCGCGCTTCGGCCAGCGCTTGCATGCGCGGCGTGTGATCCACCGAGTTGTCGCCGTCGTCGTAAGTAAAAAACTCGTCGTGAATCTCCCATTTCTCACCGTCCAATCGCGCGTCCGCGCCGGTCACCGTCACGTTCAGCGGCCCTTCATACACCGTGTAATCGAACCACGCTTCGATCTGGCGCAACGAGCCGTCCGGATGGCGGACGTGCATCACGAGCCAGAAGTAGGGCTCGCCGCCGTTCTGCCGCAGCGGCGGGTTCTCGACCTCGAAGGTGATGCCTTCCGCGCCGCCGATGCGGATGAGCGCCCGCGTGCCTTTGCGGCATGCGCCGTCCTCGATGTACTTATCCAGAATCCAGGTCTCTGGAACCGGCCAGCGGTATTCGTTCGCGCCGATGTTGTCGCTCTGCGGATAGATCGTTGGCAGGAACACTTCGCGCCGGCGCGCGAAGCGGCCCGCGCCTTCCCAGGTCAGCTTCTTGACCTTCCCGGCCAAGCTCAGGCCGGCTTCGCCCTCGACGACAAGCAGCTCGCCGTTGACGGGATTGATGAGGCTGTAGTCCCCGACGCGAAGCGACACATCCGGCGAAGCGTAGTAGTCCCGGAAGACCAGGCGCGGCGTGCCGGCGTTCGGTTCGACGTAGGCGATCCCACCGGCCGTGTGTTGGAGAATATCGTCCAACCAGGTGTCCACCGTCTGCCCGCCGCGATCCAGCGCGGGCAAGTCGCCGTTGAGCCCTTCCACGGAGATCCCGCCGGGAAAGAGCCCGGCCACGTTCGCGGTCACCAGGTCAATCGCGCCGTCCACGCCGGTTCCGGTGGGCAGCGCGACCTTGCCCGTGCGCCCCGTCTCGCCCGTGATGGTGACCGGCTCATTCGCGAGGCGCCGGTAGCTGTCGGCGCAGCGGTAAGTGACGCCTTCGCCGCCGCGATACGCTTTCGGCGGCTCCACGATCTTCCCGACGAAGATCAAGCCCAACTCGGCGTCGGTGTACTGAACCTCCGCGCCGAGCGTCAACGCGGCCGGATCGTCCACCTTCACCGCGTGGACGGCTTCGAGGGTGCGCGCGGCGTTGGGCTCGACGGTGACTTTCGTTACCGCGAGCTTCGCGACGGTGGCGAGTTCGAGCGCGGGCATCAGCTTGCGTATCCCGTGACGAAGACCAGCTCGAAGATCACCGCGTCGGGCAGGTTGAGGTCCGATGCGCGGACTTCGCGCAGGTGGCACGTGCCCAGGTTATTCGTGCCGTCCAGGATCAGCGCGCCGGCGTTGCCAAGCCGATCCCACGCCCAGCCCTTCACTTCGGTTTCGGCGGCCTGGCGCTTCGCCAGCGCGTCCGCGCCCGAGACGCTCTTTTTGATCGCGGTGATGACGACGCGCTTCAGGCCCGGCCCGGCCGGGACGCGCACCGGCGCGGCGCGGAACACGTCCTTGAAGACGGTCGGATCGTCTTTCGAGTACTCGACCAGGAAATTCTCGGCGCTCAGGTTATGGCCGGCGAAGCTGATGGTTCGCGCGATGGACGAAGCCGAGCCGAGCGGATACTCGAAGGCCAGGTCGAACTTCAGTAGCTCGTTGGACCGCGCCAATTCCGGCGAGACGCCTTTGAACGTGATGGCCGCGAACGCCTTGGCCTGCGCCGTGCCGTAATCAATCTCCAGCGTGCCCTTCTTGCCGGTGAAGGTGTGCGTCAGCACGCGCAAGCGCTCTTCGATGTAGAAGCGCCGCGCGATGCCGGCCGGGCTGCTGAAGTCGGAATGCTCCCAACAGGAGCGCAGGGTCACGCCGAGCAGGACTTGCCCGTCCTCGCGCGCTTCGGCGCGGTAATCGAGCCAAAAGTCCGTGGCTTCCATGAAGGCCACGTCCAGGCCCGACGTGAAGCGCCACTTCCGCGCGCCCGTCATGCTGCTTGCCGGCATGGCCGTCCTCCAAGAAAAAAGGCGCGGGGAGCTTGCCCCGCGCCCCCAGAAAGGGTGCCCCGAATTTGCGCGCTCGGGGCCACACGCCGAGGGTCGCTACTCCCTCGCCCCGCGACTCAGGATTTCAGCGGCTTGCAGCGGGTCTGAAACGTCTTGTCGGAGATCACGACGCGGGTTCCGTCGTTGTGGATCACGAGCCAGTCTCCCGGCTCGCCGTTGCGGATGCCTTCGGGCGTGCGCACGAAAAACGCGCGCTTGATCTGCGTGGCGCGGACCGGATTCGGGATGCCTTCCGCGATGTACTTGGACGTGCGCAGGTCCAGCTTCAGTTCGTTCACGTCCACGCGGCCCGCCTTGGCGCGTTCCTGGGCTTCCTTCTTGGCTTTGGCGTCCGCCTCTTTCTTGGCCTTCTCTTCGGCCTTCTTGGCTTCCGCTTCCTGCTTGGCTTTCTCGTCGGCTTCCTTCTTGGCCTTGGCCTCTTCGTCCGCCTTGGCCTTCGCGTCGGTCTGCTGTCCACTCATGCGCTTCTCCTTTCGCTACTTCATACGCCCTCTGGAAGAGCGGTTCCGATTTCGCCGCCGCCGGCCGCGCGGCCGAGTTCGATGGCCTTGATGCGCGCGGTAAGCCCGTCGAAGAGCCGGCGTTGCCGGCCGAACTCGACGGAGGCTTCCGCGAACTTGGAGACGATCACGTCCCCGAACTCATTGACCGACTGCCCGAACGCCTGCTGTTCGGCGATGACCCGATCCAGCGCCGCCGAGACTTGCGGCATCACGCTGATCGCTTGCAGCGCCTGTCCGGTGAAGAGGATCACTTGTTCGACCTGGCCGCGCAGCCCTTCCAGCGCGTTGCGCGCGCCGTTGCCCAGGTCGGTAACGACCGTGGCGAGCCGCTCGGCCGCGCCGGCCGTGACCTGCGCCGCGCCTTGCGCCGCGACGGCCGCTTCGCGCGCACGCCCGGCCG
The DNA here is from genome assembly GCA_015075375.1 of Planctomycetota bacterium. Taxonomy (GTDB): domain Bacteria; phylum Planctomycetota; class SZUA-567; order H5-PLA8; family H5-PLA8; genus H5-PLA8. Next base: position 573,339 of record JABTUM010000001.1, read on the forward strand.
CTTCGTTCGCGCGCCCTTGAGCCTCGATGGCCTGCGCCGGGTCCACCGCCGCGCCTTCGCGGTCCAGCCGATCCGCGTCCGCCGCCTGGTCGCGCAACGCCGCCGCTTCGCGCTCCTTGGCCGCAAGCTGATCCTGCATGCCTTTTAACTGCGTGCTGAACTCGGCCTGCATGCGCCCGGTGGTTTCAGCGATGGAACGTAACCGCGCATCCGCCGTCGCCACCGCGTCGCGCTGCTGATTGATCTGCTGTTGAAGCGCGTTGACCTGGCCAAGGTCCGCGCCTTCCGCCTGCGCGCGGGCGCGCTCGGCAAGCAGCCGGTTCAGTTCCTCGCGCGCTTCCCGCGCGCGGTCGGTGGCGGCTTCCAGCGGCTCCGAAAGCGCCTTGCCCAAGGCATCCTTGAATGCCGGCAAGTCCGCCAAGCGGGTGAGATTCGAGAGCTGCTCTTTGAACTGATCGCCGATCTCTTCGATCTGCACTTCCAGGTCGCGCCCGCGCCGGCGCTCGAACGCGCGGTTGACGCCGGTGATGAAATCGTTAAACGTCGCCGCGCGATCGCGCAGGTCTTGGAGGGCCTGGCGCGCCGCTTCGCGCTCCTTCCGCGCGGTCTCTTCGATGACGCGCTGCTGTTCGAGCAGGAACCGAAGCCGGATTTTCTCGGCCTCTTCGGCCGTCTTGGCGTTGCCCACGGCCGCATCGCGTTGCCGAGCCAAGAGCGCCAGATCGTCGTTGATCGTCTGCGTCGCGCGCACCCGCGCTTCGATCAGGGCTTCCGCCGCGCGGTTCACTTCCTCTTGCGCCTGGACCAGGCGCTTGGCCGCTTCCTCTTGTTCCTTCTGGACCTCCGTGTACTTGCGGCCGGCGTCCGCCTTCTGCGTTTCGACCTGCGCGGCCTGGCGATTCGCTTGGACCTGCGCCTCGATCTTCACGCGCTGTTCGTCCAGCGCGCGGCTGAATGCCGGCTGAACCTTCAGCGCCTCTTCCTGGGACAGCGCGCGCGCAAGCTCCGCGTCCAGCACGGTCCGCGCCGCCTCGGCCGCGCGCAGGTACTCTTCCTTCTGCGCCACGGTCAGTTCGCCGGACTTCACGCGCGCGGCCAGTTCGGCCTTGAACCCGGCCTCTTCCGCACTCACCTTCTCGACAACCAACGCCTGGGCTTCGCGCAGTTGCTTGAGCGTCGCTTCGCGCGCCGCGCCTTCGGCCTTCAGGCGGCGGCTGATCGTGTCGGCGTTCTCGAAGTCGTACAGCGCCGATTCGATCTCCTGACCGGTTCGGCGCGCCACGTCCACCATCTTCTGCGCGCCCTCTTGAGCCAGTTGCCCCGCCCGGTCAATCGCTTCGTCCGCGTAGGCCGCAAGATCGTCCGCTGCTTTTCGGGCCGTGGCGCTAAACGTCCCAAGCAGGCGGATCGTCCGGGAAATAACCTGCGCCATCATCCCGAATTGAAGCACGAAGCCGGCCGCGAGGATCTGCGCCGCGCCGAGCACTTCGCCGAAGATGAACCCGATGGTGGCCACCGCGATACGAATGCGCGCAAGCAGCCGGATGATCGCCGGCGCGGAGAGCGCCTCTACGATGCCGCGAATGACGCCGTTCACCGTGACTTGCCAGGACTCGAAGCTCCGGCCCGTGTCGCCCACGCGCCCGATCACGATGCCGAAAATATCCGCCAGGAATCCGCCCATGCGTTGCGCGGCAGCTACGACGGCATCCAGGATCGCGGGCAGTTCGTTGAAGACCGTGATGATGCCTTGCACCGCGCGGACCGCGATGGGCTCCAAGAACCGGAAGGCTTCCGCCAAGACGCCGCGGATCGCTTCGCCGGCGACTTCCAGCGCCGCGCCGATCCGATCCCCCAGGCCGGCAAAGGTGGACCCAAGCGCCGCCGCGTTGCGTTCCAGCGCGCCGAAGACTTCATCGCCCACCGACGCGATGAACTCGCGCACCGGTTCGATGATGAGTTCCGCCGCGTTGCGCAGCCCATTGAACGCGCGCGTGAAGCCTTCGCGCAGGCCGGCGAGCACTTCGCCCGCGCCCTGGCCTTCGGCGATGAAGCGGCGCAAGCCCTCGATCAGGCCGCCCAACGCGCCCGCTCCCAAGACGCCGGCGAAGGCGGCCGCTACGGCCGCCAGCGCGCCGGGCAAGCTCAACAGGCCGCTTACCGCCGAGACAACGACGCCGCCCAACGCGCCGAGCACCGATAAGGCATTCGCCAGGATCGGGGCGAGCGTCCCCAACGCCGCGACGAAACCGAGTACGGCCGTGCCGGCCGCCGCCAGCGTCGCCGCCAAGCGCGGGTTCTCGGCGATCCATTCGCGCACCGCGCCGATGGACTCGCGCATCGTGTCCAGGAGCGGCCCGAGTTCGGCGTTGAAGTTGCGCCCCAAGTCCGAGAGCAGTTCGGCGAAGGCGTTGCGAAGGCCAAGGACGCGCTCCCGGAACGTCGCGGCCGTGTTCGCCGCCGCGCCCTGCGCGACCTGCGTATCCTGCATGATGATGTTGAGCTTGAGCAGCGCCTCTTGTTGCTCGGTCAGGTTCTCCGGATCGAAGCCGCGATTGAACGCCTCCTGCTTGATCCGCGCTTCGTCCAGGAGCACGCCGAACTTCGTGATGGCCGGGCCGCCGCGCACCAACGCCGTTTGCAGCGTCGAAAGGATTTCCTCTTCGGATTCGCCCCGGAATGCGGCGAGGTCCACGGTCAGGCGCGTAAGCTGCTGCGAGAAGCCCGCCGCCTCTTGTCCCGTGAACTGCATCCCGCGCAGCACGTCTTGGAAGCCGAGCAGGAGCCCTTGCACGCCGCCTTCCGTGCGCCGGGTCGAAAGCGCCAGCTCCGAAGCGAACGCGCCTACTTCGTCGCTCAGCTCGCCGAACGTGACCTTGAAGCGCTGCAACGTGGCTTCGTCGCCGGCGGCTTCGCGCGAGATCGCGGCCAGGCCCGCGCCGGCCGCGCCGGCCAGGCCCAACAAAGCAAACTGTGCTTCGCGCACCGCGCCGCCCAAGCGCCGCGCGCCGGCCACCGCCGGCCCGAAGGCTTGCTGCAACGCCTGCACCGGGCGCGCGGCCAGGCCCGCCAGGCCCGCGCGCACTTCGCCCAGCGCCGCCTTGAACGTCGTGAGGTTGAGGCGCAGATTCAGGGCGAACGGCGTAGCCATCTATCCGCCTCCCGTGATCCGCATGGCCTTCATCAAGAAGCCCGTGTAATCGGGCGCTTCGTCCGGCTCCGGAGGCTTCTCCGGTTCCGCTTGGCGCTGCATCTTCCGCTCGACCTTGCCCCACTGCTCTGCGTCGGCATACATGCCGAACCGAACCGAGTAGGCCGTATCGAAAGCGTGGCGCTCTTCGGCCCGCACGGCCGCGCCGATCAGGCGCTCTACGTCGTCGCCTGGGATTTCATCGAGGGCGCGCTCGATGGGGATGCCGAGCCGGGCGAGCCTTGCGCCGGCGTCGTAGACATCGCGCTCGATGTCTGCCAGGCTCCGAGCCGGCCCTTGAGAAAAACCAAGTTGTGCGCCAGCACGGCTTCTAGCGCTGCGCAGAATTCCTCGAAGCTCAACGCCTCGACGAACTCCTTGCTGCGCGCGGCGGCCTCGATAGCCAAGCCATCCCGGACCATCGCGACGCACTGCTCGAAGTTCTGATCGTTGACCAGTTCGGCCAGGCGCAGCTTCGTGAAGTCCAATTCCGCGCCGCCGCCGAGCGAGCCGGCGAGCTTCGCGACGATTTCCGAGACGAGACAGGTGTGCTTGAAACCGGGCCGCATCGGCCATTTGCGCAGGGACACTTCCTGGCCGGCAAGCATGATCGTGGGGGCGGGCATGGGATTCTCCCGGGGCTTGGTGGGCGGCCCGCCTGGCGGACCAGGCGGGCGCGCCCCGAACTAGGGTCAGATCAGCGCCGCGCCGGCGTTGTCGCGGCCGTAGAAGAGCACTTCGCCGAACGGCTTGGCCGGATCGGTCGCGCTGTCGTCGAGCAGTTCCAGCGCGAACTTGAAGCTGGATGCCTCCTTCGCGTTCCAGTCGAAGGCGCCGTCCGGCTTGATGACCGCGCGCGGGATGCGCCACTCGAAGTTGACGCCCACCTTCGCCGGCCCCTGAAGGATCGCGGCGACTTCCAGCTTGAGCGAGGTCATCGGCTTCAAGCTCTTGTGAGCCGGCAGCGTGTACTCGTAGGGATCGGCCGCCGCCGCGCCCGTGCCGATCTTCAGCGTGTCGCCGCTGTGCGTGTCCACAAGCAGCCGGATGAACGTCCAGCCGAAGATGGTCAAGACTTCGTAGTCCGTATCTTCGACCAGATCGGCCGTGTCGGTGACGTTGCGCACGACCAGATCGCCGCGCTGGCCTTCGGTCTGGCGTCCGTAGACCAGGCCGAAGAGGTCGCCGGTCTTGCCGGCGATGACCGTATCCGGTCCGCCTTCCGCATCGGCGTCCGCCGCCACGTCCGCCGGCGCGCCGGCGAAAAAGAAGCGCTTGAAGTTGCCGATCAGCATTTCATCGGCGGTGAAGCCGAGCTTGTACCCGGTCTTGTTCGGCGCTTCGTTGTCCTTCACTTCCGCGCCCGACGCGGCGCTGAAATGCTCGTAAAACTCCAGCGTCGGAGCGAAGTCCGGCGTGTGGATGTTCCCGATGTACTGATAGCCCTTGTTCGGCACGTCCAGTTCGCGGATGAGCAGGCGCAAGCCGCCCTGCGAATAGTTCTGCTTCTCGAACGGGGTCTGCGTCAACACCTGAGCCATGGGTCATTCTCCGTAGGTTCCGGCGCGGGACACGTACCGCGCCAGATGGTGAAAGGCTTCACGGCAGAGCGGGCTTCCGTTCCCCGCGTCCTTCACCGGAGCCGCGTTCGGTCCTTCCCACTTCCCGCGATCCCCGTCCCCAACCACCGCGAGGAACTCGGCCTGGCTGATCGTCGCGCGCTTCACCGCCTCGGGGATCGTTCCGCCGTCGCGCTCGCGCGGGAACGCCAGGCGCTGGGTCACGCTGTACGTCTTCGGATGATGGAAGCGGTGCGCGTCTATCTGCGCGGTCGCGCGCCGCAACGCCGTCTCCTTCTGCTGCGTCGTCTTGCCCGTCCAGGCGTTCAGGCCCAACGCGGCGGCCAGGCTGTCGGCATCGGCCACCGAGAGGTAGCTTTCCGCGTTGGCTCCGGCGACGGTGGAATCGAGCGCCATGCGTTCCCTTCAAATCGAACCGCGCGGCGGACCGTTATCCGCCGCGCGGCTCAAGAGCGAGTTACGCCTCTTCCTCTTCCGGTGCTTCGGCCAGGACGCCGATCAACTGCGCGATGCTGTCCGGGTGATCCATCGCCAGGCCGGCCATGAACCAGTTGAGGTCGTTGTATTCAAACGCCCCTTCACGCCGCGCCGGGAACAGCTCCATGATCTTGTGATGGATGCCGTACACGCCATCGGTGCCGATGCGCGCGGCCGTGACGCGCGAGCAGGTTTCGGCTTCGCCCTGCGTTTCCGTGAACGGCAGGATCTGCGCGTGCGCGGCCGTCGTGTCGTCCGGCGCGGTGTCCACCGGCAAGATCGGCACGCCCTTGTACGACTGGACGAACATGCCCGGCGTAAGCGTGCCCTGGTTGAGCACCACCGTCTTCTGCACGCCGACGTTCAGGTTGTCGATCTGATTCGCCAGCGTGCGGTTCGCGAGGATCACGTTCGCGCCGGGAACCAGCGCCAAGAGATCGTCCATCATGGCCGAAGTGAGCGCCGCGCCGTCGTCGCCGGCCTCGATCTGACGCCCCATGTCGGCGCAGAACTCGTTCGCGCCGTGCCACTCCGCGCCCGAGACGGCATCCTTGTCGCCCTTGAACCACAGGCGGTTCAGGCGCGCGCCGATATCCGTGAGCTTCTGCGTCAGGAGCCCCGCGCGCATCACGCCGGTCGTATCGCCGGCGATGGCGTTAATGTCAATCTTCACCTGCCCGCCCGCCGCGCGCATCGGGAACGCGAACTGGCTCACCGCCGGCGTGGCCTCGGTGAATTCCGAGTTCATCGCGCGCGTCGCCGCCTGCGCCGCGCTGGAACCCCAATTCGCGGTGTACGTCCCGCCTTGCTTGGGGACGAAGGGCAGCAGGTTCAAGAGCGGCCAGCCGCGCAACGAGGCCATGGCCTCGATCACGCCCAGCGTCATCAGACGGCCCTTCTCGTCCGTGATGAGCTTCGCCCAGTCGGTTGCGGTCAACGGCATGTGTGGCTCTCCTTGCTTGGGTTCCTGGTTTCAGCGGGCGTTAGAGGCGCGCCGCCGCGAGAAACTTCCCGACGGCTCCGGGGATTTCGGCCTTGGCCGCGCCGGCCGCGCCGGAAGCCGCTGCCGCCAGCGCCGGGATGGTCTGAATGTTGGCCGAGTCTTCGGCCTTCGCCGCTTCGCCGAAGAGGACCGGGTGATCCTTCTTGAGGGACTCGAAGAGTTCCTTGCCGATGCCTTCGACCTTGCCGGCGGCCAGGTCCACCGTGACCTTGGCGAGGTCCGCGAGTTTCCGCGCGGAGGCCACCGCCTTGGGGTTCACGCCGGCTTCCTTCGCCGCCGCCTCGAACGCCTTGGCCAGCAGCCCCTCGCGCTTTTCGCCCTCGAAGGCCGCGACCTTTTCCTTCAGGCCCGCCGCGCCCTTGGCTTCGTCGCCGAGTTTCTTCACGTCGGCCGAGAGTTCGCCGACCTGCTTTTCCAGCGCCGGGAACTTCTCGGCGCGCGAGACGATCTCGGCCGTGTCGAGTTCGGCGACGGCCGCCAGCGCCGTGCGCAGCTCGCCGGCCAGCGCCTTCGCCGGCTCGACGGCTTCAACCTTGGCGATCAGTTCGGACAGTTTCATTGGGCATGCCTCCGGTTCAATGTTCCACGTAACTAAATACGCGGAAGGAATCGGATGCAGACTTGGGCAGGGGCGGTTTTGATTTCTCACCTCCTTGCCAAGGAGGGGCAGGGGAGGTGACGAAATCAGGCCGTCTTAGGCGCGCGCCGGCCGCGTGCGTGGTGCGCGAGCACGCGCGCCATCACGCGGTCATCGTGCTGGCCGGGCGCGGCGCCATACGCCCCGCCGGCGAGGCAAAGGAAGGTCGAGAGTTCCTCCACGGCCGCCGCGTCGCGCAAAATAATCTGGCCCTTGCGTAGCGCGTGCTCGAAGGCCGCGAGCATCGCCGGCTTGCTCGAAACCGAAGTCACCACGCCGAGCCGGAAGCGGTTCTCGCTGGCAATCCGGCCTTCCGCTTCGCGCGATTCGCGAAGCAAGCGCTTGTAGCGCAGGTGCTGATAGGCCCACGCGCAGACCGCGTGCCCGTGGTTGTTCGCTTCGACGGCCAGCCAGGCCAAGTTGTAGAGCTTCGCCAGGCGCACCAAGTCTTCCGCATAGGGCGTGACTCCAAGATGCGCGTGATACGCGGCCACCTCTTCGCCGCTGTGCTTATCCAAGACGCACGCGGCGGAATAGTCGCCGTCCTCCAAGCCTTCCGCCACGTCCGCGCCGATGACGTAGGCCCGCCCGGCCTGCGGGCGCTTGAAGATCGCGAGCCGTCCGCCCCACAAGCGGTCAATCGGAGCCGCGCAGTTCGCGCGCGCGCCTTTGATCGTCTCGTCGTCGAAGTAGGCCGTGCCCGGCCGCTGGAACTGGCACTCGTACTCGCGCGCGAAGTCGCGCGCCGAAAGTTCAGCCTTCCGGTCCGCCAGCCACTTCCGGCCCTGCTCCGTCTCCTGGTCGCGATCCGGGCGCTCCCACCAATTCAGTTGCCGGAACGCGAACGGCCCGTTCCCGCCGCGCGACGTCATGCAGAGTTCCGCGAACTTGCCGCTGTCGCCGCGCGGCGTGCTGAAGACGTGGAACTGCCCTTTCTCGACGGCCGGCAAGAGCGAAGGCCAGAGCGCGTCCAAGTCCGGGATCAGGCCCGCTTCGTCGCAACCCAGGAGCGAAAAGGTCAGGCCCGCGCCGGCTACGTCCGTCGTCGCGGTGCAGACGACGCGCGAGCCGTTCGCGAACTCGGCGTGCTGGTTGCTCCAATTCGCGGCCGGGCGCAGGTGGCCGGGCAACGTGCTCCATAGGATGCGCATGCGCCGGATCAGTTCGGCCGCGTCCTCTTTGGTCTTGTTCACGGAGCCTACCGTGCGGTGCGGCGTCCAGCCGGCGTGATGCAAGGCATACAACGCGAAGGCCCACGATACCCCAAGCTGCCGCGCCTTCAGGATGATCGTGCGCCGGTTGGACGGCCAGAACGAATCGAGCAGCTCGACGGTCAGCGGCCACGCCTCGAAGGGCACGAGTTCTTCCTTGTGCGGGTCCAGGATGCGCACATAAGGAAGGAGCGCGCCGGCCGTGGCGGGTTTGATGCCGGCCTGGACCGCCGCCGACTCGGCCTGCGTAAGCGCGTCCTGGATCGGATCGTGGCTCATGGCGGTTCCCGTTGCCCTATCCTGCGCGCGCCAGCCGGTTCCCGTGCGGTTCCCGGCCCTTCCCGGCTATCTCGGGCTAGAACCGCCCGCCTTCCAGCCCCGGAACGGGGGGCGGAGCCACCTCGGATTCGATGGCCGCTACCTCTTGTTCGAGATCGTCGCCGGTCAAGCCCTGCCCAAGCTCCACGGCCCGGCGCGCCGACATGGCCTGCGCGCGGCGCATCCGTTCGATGTAATCGGCAGTATCCATTTCATCGGCGATGAAGGTTTCGGGCAGCGCGACTTCGATCTCGTACTCGCCGGGCTTCTTGCCCGCGAGCACGTCTTCGCGGCGCAGCGCCATGTTCACCGCTTCGATCAGCGCCTCGCGCAGCATCCCGCCCGTGCGCCGCGCCTTGCCCAGCCCCGAGAGCAGCTTGAACTTCAGCGCCCGCCCGCTTTCGGCCTGGCCGGCTTCGTCCATGCCCCACAGCGCCGCCGGCGTCTCGGTCATTAAGGAGATCAGTTTGACCAGGCGGTCAATCTCGTTGTACGCCTCCCCGAGCTGGCTTTGCCACGTGACGTACTCCATCCCCGCGCCGTCCACGCCGCGCTCGAACACTTTCCGAGTCCGAACCGCAAGCTGGCTCGTTTCGTCCAACACGCCGTCCGGAACGTTCATCGGCGGTTCGGCGTGCCGGTCCAGGATGCGCTGAATCTGCCGGAGCCGGTTCGCCACCTCGAAGACGAGATCTTCCGTGCCCTCGAAATCGGACTCGCCGAAGGCTTCGTCTTCGTCGCGTTCGCGCCAGGCCGCGAGGTGGATCACCAGCGGCAGCGCTTCCTTCGTTTCGATGCGCTCCGCGTAACCTTCGGGCAGCTTGGCTTTCGTCCCGCCGGTGTACGCATAATGCTGGATCGCGCCGGCCGTGTGCTCGGTGAAGAGGTCCACCGCGCCGAGCTTGGAACGGAACAGGAATTGGCGCAGGTGCGGCGGGTCTTCGGCTCGCACGCCGCGCGCGACGGTGCCGATGGCGCGGCGCAGCGTCAGCACGGGCAGCGGCTTTTGCTTCGCGCTCTGCGCGCCTTGGGGCACGTCGGCCACGGTCAAATACGCATCGCCCAGCGCGCAGGTCCAGTAGACCGAGCGCCACGAAAGGCGGTGCAGCTTGGAGCGCGCGGCGAGCGCGTCAATGCGTTCCTGCACGGCCTCGTCTTCGGCGCTGATCGTGGGCGGCTGCGAGAGCACCAAGTCCGCCGCCGCGCGGCAGACCAGGCCGGGCAGGTTCACGTAAAGCTGCGGGACTTGCCGCTGTTCGTTCTTGTCGCGCTGGAAAAGCTGATCGTGCTCGGCCGCGCGGCGCGAGATCAGGTCGTTGAGTTTCGTGTACGCCTTGAGCCGCTTGTCTTCCAGATCGGTCAAGGTCCACGGTCCGAACGGTTCGCTCATGGGGGCGGCCTCCTTTACAGCGCTACGCCGGTTTCGTCGCGCGCGAAGATGCGCATGCGGAGCGTGGCTTCCAGGATCACGCGCCCGCGTTCGTCGCGCCCGCGGTGGACGGGGAGCGATGCCAGGTCCAAGGTTTGGATCAAACCTCGCGCCTCTTCCGTCGCCTGGGCGAAGCCTTGCAGCGCCGCGACGATGCACTCGCGCGCGAGCGCGCGGGCCTGCGCGAGCGTGGGCGCGCGCGCGACCAGGAGCACGCCCCAATCCTGGATGCCGCGATCCCGGTCCCATTCGCCGCCGGCCTCGAAGACGGCCGCTACCACGTCCGGAGCGTCGGGCAGTTCAGGCTCCAAAACAAGTTGGCGGCCCGGCTCAAGTTCCGCGCCGGCCGCGATCCAATCGCCGATCCGCTCCACTTCCGGGCCGTAGTCGGGAAACACGGGGGCTCCTTCAAACGCGAATGACTACCAAGAGGCGAGCGTGCGCCAGCCGCCGTCCGCGTACATCTTCAGCACGTTGTCGAAGGTGTTGATGTAAATCATGCCCTCTTCGCCGGTCGGATCGCCCGTCGTGGATTTGGTGCTGACGATTTTCACGTAGCTGCCGCTGGCCGGTTCCAGCGAAATATCCTTCCCGCTGGCGTTGGTGGTGATCTTGAGTTCGTCGGACGTGGCTTCGTCGTAGTACGCGCGGGCGTCCTGATCGAGCCCCCAAAAGACGCCGCTGTTCGCATCCTCGCCGACATACAGCGCGCGCGCTTCGCCGGACGTATTCCCCACGTCGCGTGCGTTCGCGCCCGAGAAGATGATCGGGAGGAAACTGGTAATCGCGGAGGTTCCGATCCGCAGGCGGATGGAGCCCGTGGGATTGATGAGGTCCAGGTTGTTGGCATCGGTGCCAAGCTGGCCGTTCGAGCCGTCGTGACTCAGCCACACGCGGTCGCTGCCGGAAGTCTCTTCGACCGCCAGCCGGCCGATCCGTCCGGTCCCGCTGCCGGCGGCCAGTTTCCAAACGGCGTCGCCGCCGCGTGGGTTGTTGCTGGTATGCGCGCCGGCGCTCTGCATCCGAAAGTAGGCGTCCTTACCCGCCGTGTCGGCCAGCGCTTGGAAGTTGGCCGGCTCGGAGTCTCCGAATTCCAGGAATCGGTATTCGGCGTTAAAGGCGTGTGTGCTGGCGAAGTAACCTTGCCCGTTGCTCAAGTATCCGAGCCGCAAGTTGGTGCTGAAATCGAGCGACCCGTCTACCACCTTCAGGTTGCCCGTCTCGACCGTCAGATCGCCGAAGTCTAGGGTCAGGTCCGAATTCTTGACGAGGAGGCCCGCCGCGTCCAACGAGGTCAGCACCAATGCGCCCGAAGCGACGAGTGCGCATTGATCCAGCCCGAAGCCGGGCAAGAGCGCGATCTGCGCGCCGCTGGCGTTCGCGGCCATCAGCGAGCCGTCAATCCCGGTTCCGCCGTCGCCTTTCGAGCCAACCGTGAAGACAGCGCTGCCGCCGGACGGATTCTCTTCGTCCGCCGGGCCGCCGTCCTGCATGCGGAAATGGACGTTCGCGCCATCCGTATCCGTCGCGGCCACCATCGCGCTGGGAGCCGTTCCGGGTTGGATGCGGAATGCGTCCTGCCCCTGATACTTCAGCGTCAGCAGCGTCGCCGCGACGCTCACAACGACCAGCGTCGTAGACTTCGCCGCCGCCGCGAAGATCTCCGGCGCGGTCATCTTCGATGCGTTCTGAATGCCGGCGCGTTCCGCCAGGTTCTTGAGGTTTTCCAGAAAGTTAGGCATCGGTTCCTCCTTACGTCGCGTCCGCGCTGAGCTTCGCGGCGTCCGCGGCGTGGTCGGCTTCCTTCACCTTCGCTTCGTACAGTTCGCGCACCCGCGCGATGAACGCTTTGGACTTGCCTTGCCCGAGTTGCTCGACGGCCGTTTCCATCACGGCTTTGACCAGGCAGGTGGCTTGCTGCGTTTCGGCGACGGCCGGAATCAGCGCGGAGCGCCGGCGGTCAATGATCTTGGCGAGCGCATCGAAGGCCCACACGGCCAGCTTGGGGTTGACGAGGCTGCGGTCGCGCAGCACCTCTTCGAGCCGGGTACGCGCATCGTCCAAGAGCCGTTCGTCGCGCGAGAGGCGTTCGACCATCGAGCCTTGCAGTTCGTTCAGGGCGCGGTCGCGTTCCGAGACGCGGATCGCTTCGTTCTCGGCCGCGCGCAACGAGGCGGCTTGTTCGGCGACGGCGGCTTGGAACTCCTGGTCGCGCAGCAATCGGCGCAGCGTGGATTCGCCGATGCCGTCGAAGGTTTCGTACTCTTCGCGCAGCCGCTTGCACGCGGCGGCCAGGTTCAGGCCGGCGCGCGCGACTTCCAACGCGATGAGGCGCTTTTGCGTGGCCGTGTACATTACGGCCCCTTCACGTACTTGAGGAGGTACCCGATCACCGCGCCGGCCAAGCCCACCGCGCCGGCCGCCTTGGCGAGGGTCTTGCCCTTCTCTTCATCCTTGCGCTGGAGTTCCTTGATCTGGTTGTCGTGCGCCTCGAAGCGCTTATCGCCTTCGTTCAAGCGCGTGCGGATTTCAACCAGGTCTTTGCCCTGCGCTTCCTGGCCCTTGCGCAGTTCGGATTGTTCGTGCTGGATCACCGCGACGGAATCCTTCAGGTCGCGCATGTCCTCTTTGAACTCTTCGCGCAGGTCTTTGACTTGCTCGCTGATTTTGGACTCGGTACGCGCAAGCTGTTCGCGCATATCAATGTTGTTGCGGTCAATCTTCGCGCCGACCTTCTCGCAGAACAGGTCTACGATCTCGCGGCCTTCCTTGCTCAAACCCTGTTCTTCGCCAGCCATGGTGTACTCCGTGGTAGAATGAGCGCCCCATAACTCATACGCGGACGAGGTGCAGGGATGGCCGATGACCTAGATGCAGCGATGAAGAGCTTGGAGCGCGAAGGACACGGCATCGCCGCGCGCGCGTTTCGGAAAGCCGTGGGCAACGTGGAGGCCGTGGCGAAAGCGATGGCCCCGGTGGGGCACTACGGCCGTTCGCGCGGGAAGCGCGACGCTCAAGGCCGCTTCATCAAGGGCGCTTCGCCCGGCCGCGCCGGCGGGGATCTGCGCCAGAGCTTGCGCGCGGAGTTCGTGGGGCGCGCCGGGAACGAACTGACCGCGCGGCTGTCGAGCGCGTTACCCTACGCGCAACGCCAGCACGAGGAAGCCTTCCACCATCCCGGCAAGTACACCGGCGCGCCCGGCAAACGGTACGCCGCGAAGTATTGGGAGCGCGCGGTGGAGGTGGTGTTTGGAAGCGGCGACGATCCGTTGGGGCAGTACGCCGGCCCCGCGCCGGCGGGTTTTCAGGAGCTATTGCAGGAAGAGGGGGCTTAGTCGGCTTTGAGTTCGTCCGCTACCTTGCGACCCAGGCATGTGCTTTCCGGCGCGGGCAGCGGCTTGGATTTCTGCCACGTTCGCGGCTCGAAATTCCGACCCATGTACGAGCGTCCATCGGCCGCGACGGTGTACTCGTTTAACCATCCGTCCTTGTTCTGAACGTAGAGCTTGCCATCCTGCATCCAGTATTCGTCCGCTTCGCTGTGCGAGTACGATTTGCCGTCCGCCGATATGTAGCGAATAACCCGGTTCTGAACCTTCGTCTTTAGGTTGGTCCAAGACTCCATCCAAACACCCTGATACTTTTTCTTGGGATCGGGTGGAAGTTTGGCGAACCGCTCAGCGAGCGCGAACAGATCGCGGACTTGCTGGCGCTCTTCCGGGTTCCAATCCTTGAAGCCGGCCTTCTCGTTTTCCTCGATCATGCCGACCGTGTTTTTGAGTAGCGGCAAAGCCTTTTCGTGCTGCCCCGCATCAAGCAGTGTCTTGCCGAGCGTGAAGACTTGGACCAACGCCTTTAATTCGTTTCGCGCGCCGCGTTCGCTGATCTCGCGCAGCTCGCGTTCGAGGCGTTCCTTTTGGGCGAGTAGTGTTTCTTCGGCAGGCAGGTTGAGGCACGCGATAACAGCAACGATCAGAGACACGCGCAGCATGGGGGCTACCTCCTTACGCCGCGAAGTACTCCTTCGCTCGGTCTGGAATTTTACCGCTGTCCGCCCAATCCAGGATGTACCACCAAGGTCCGGAATCGCCGCTACGAATACGCTGAATGTGCGACGAAATAAAGTCCCAATCCCCGGAACGTTTCATGCTGCCGCGCCAGGCCCCGTCCTCGCGCCAGTAGCCGGCCAGTTCCTTCACCGCCGCGCGCGCGCCGGGTTCGTCGCGGTCGGCGGCTTCAAGCAGCCCGATCAGGAACTCGGGCGCGCCGGCATGAATCAGTTCCATGTACTGATCGGCGGTCATCGGCGCGCCCTCTTGAAGTCCAGTTCCCATTCGCCGGGCTTGAGCGGGAAGGCGGTCACCGCCTGGCCTTCGGACGGTTCCACAATCGCCATCCAGCGCGTAGCCGGATCGTAGTACGCCAGGCGGTTCTGCGAACCGACGACGGCTTGCCGGTCCGGATCGGCCGCGCCGGCGCGTAGCGTGTCGGCGATTCGCTCGCGGTATTCCTTGCGGCTCACGATGCCGCTGTCCTTCATCCGCTTGTAGAGGTGCACGTCCTCGGCCAGCGCGCCTTCGCCGGCCGCGCCGAAGTACTCCTTGCGCCCCACGATGCCGGGAATCTCCTTTCCGGCAAGCGACTTGTCCCGGCCCTTGAGCCGCACCGAGCGCGAACCAAAGCCGCGCCGCGCCGTGCTTTCGGCCAGCACTTCGGCGTAGCGTTTGGGGTCGCGCTTGAGCCGCGCCAGGAATGCATCCTGCGCCTTGCTGCGCGCGTCCTTCCCGGCCTCGCGCGTCAACACGTCCTCGGGAACCTCGGGCAGCTTGCCGGCGTCCGCGCGGCGCGGCGTGAAGGGAGCCATCGTGTGCCGGCAGTTCGGATGCCAGGGCGGCCCGCCGTTGGGCGTGCGGGAGAGCAACGGCACGCCCCACTTCGCGGCGGCGGCTTCGGTAAGCGCGTAGACCTTGCCTTCCAGGTCCAAGCAAAAGTCAATGCTGCCCGGATTCACGGGAACCATGACCGTCTCGACGCCGGCGGCTTCCGCGCGATCCAACGCGCCACGGTTCGCGGCGTGATAGGTCAGGGTCCGCGCAAGCGTCTCGGCGTAGAGGTCCGCCGGGATGCGGCGCTGTCCGGTGACCGTGATCCAGAGCCGGCCGTCTTCCGTGAAGGCGCGCGCGGCGACGGGCATGCCGGGCGCTTTGAGCATCTTCGCGAACTGAAGCGTAGTCAGACCGCGCGCGGTCGCTTCGATGGCGGCTTCGCGGAGCTTCTCGCGTTCGGCCTGGTTGAGCACCTTCGATTCGATGAACGGCAGGACGCTCTTCGTGTTCGCCAGCCCTTGCTTGGCGGTGGCCGTGAAGCCGTCCGCCAGCGCCTTGATGCGGTCCTTGTCCAGCGACACGCTTAAGTCCACGTCAACGGGCGGCGCGCCGAGCGTCTCGCCCGACCAGCCTTCCTGGTACGCCTGCCCAAGCGGCTGCGCGAAGGCCGTCTGGTTCGCCGGTTCGTCCAAGCGTTCGAGAAGCTCCGTGATCTCGCGCGCGAGGATCGCCTTGCGGCGCTGATCGCTGGCGAGGTCCGCCATGTCGCGCCGGCGGACCAGCTCGCCGAAACCTTGCAAAGCTCGGTTGAGCGCCGCGCGCAGCGCGCGTGCGCGCGCGGCGTTGCGGTCTTCTCGGTTCGGCGGGATGCGGCCGGGTTCAGCCATGGACGTATTCCGCCTTCACGGGCCGGCCGTTGCGCCGGCGCACCAAGCCGCCGCAATGCGGGCAAGCCAGGATCGGGTTCGCGCGCGCGCGCTTCAGTCTCGGCGCGGCCGGCGCCTCAAAGCGTTCAAGCTGCGCGCGCGTGGCGATGCCGGCCGCTTCGATCCGCGTCCAGTAGCGGCGCTCGGGAAGCTCGCCGCGCAGCCAGGCGTAGACGTAGGACGGCCGGCAGTGCAGCCGGCGCGCGAGGTGCTTGCCGCTGCACGCTTCGCGTTCCATCCAGGCTTGCAGTACTCGGGCAAAGCTCACGGTTCAGCGCTCCACGAGGTCGGCGAGGTACACGAGGTCCGGGCGGTCCATCACGTCCACGTCTTCGGGGTGCTTGGTCTTGCGGCGCTTCTGTCCTTCGGGCCGTTCCGCGCGCGGCCGGCGGAAAAAGTCGCAGATGATGAAGCGCGCGCAGTTATAGGCGTAGCGGTCCAGCGGCTTCTTGCCCACGTCGCGCCAGCGTTCGATGCGTTCGAGCACACGCAAGGCGATATGCTGGATCATGTCTTCGCGATCCCAACCGGGAGGCGGCGCGCCCAAGAGCTTGTCGCGGACGATGCAGCGCGCGGCCCAAAGCGCCACTTCGCCGAGCGCTTCGTAGCGCTTGCGGTCCGGCCGGCGCGCCCGCCCCTTGCGCGCGGTCGCTACCGGCTGGCCGAATAGATCGTGCTGCGTCATGGCTCCGCTCCGAAGAGGTTCTGTTGGGGGCTAAGAATGCGCTCGACCATCGAATCCAATTCGCGCTCGGCGCGCTTGGATTCCCGGAGCAGCGCGGTGACTTCGTTGAAAGGCTGTCCCTTCGGGGCGCGGAAATACCGCTTCTGCAAATCGCGGCATTCTTTCACCTTCAAGGCCAGTTCACGCAGGTCCATGGGTCGCTCCTTATGCGGCCGGCTGCCGACGCGCGAGGATGCGCCGAAGTTCCCACTTGGCTTTCATGCTGAGTTGCGAAAGGTCCAGCCCCTTGAAGCGCCAGAAGAGTTGCCCGAAGTGCTGCGGTCCGCGCGAACACATCGTCGCGAAGTAGGCCGCCGGATCGTTCACGCGCAGGCGCTTCCAGTCGTCTGCAAGGCCGCGATCCAACGCGGTGGCTTTGCCATTGAGGATGTCCAAGAGGTAGCCGGCTTGCGGTCCGGTCAGTTCGTTGAACGAATGCAACTGCACGCCGATATGCGCGGAGGCCCATGCCAGGCGGTCTTCGCGCGTGCGCTCGTAAGGTTCGCGCTTCGGTCCGCAGGCGCGCGGATCGCCTTCGCCGGCCAGGCGGTCGAACTCAACCACCAAGCGGCGAATCTGAGCGGACGAAGCGGGGCGGGGTGCGTAGGACATGGGTCAGGCTCCTTTCCTTTGCGGGGTCAATCCTTCGAGCAGGCGGCGCATCCGAAGCCGCGCTTCGGCGTTGGTCGCGTTGCGGTATGCCGACTGGAGTTTGCCGAGGTAGTCGGTGCGCCCGGCCTGGCTGGCCTCGACTTCTTTCGCGCCTTGGGCCGCGCGAAGAGCGTGGCGGCGGTCTCGGCTGTAGCACGTGCGGCAGAGCTTGAGGCGCGTGTACGCTTCGGGTCCGCGGCAGCCGGGCGTGCTGCATACGCGCCCCGAAGCCAGAATGATCTCCTGCCGGCGCTGGCTGTAGTGCGGCTTGCACAAGCCGTGCGCATAGACGGAGCCGGAACAGTGCGGTCGGGAACAGGCGTGCATCGTTCGTCTCCTATCTGGTGCTCATAGCCGGGCCGAAACAACCGGCCTGTTTGAGGATGCGCTTAAGATCGCGTGCATCGCCGCTGAAAAGGACTTCTCCGGTGTCCGTGTCAAATACCGTGACCCTCAACGTGTTCGTCCAACCGATCAAGAGCAGCGTTCCGGCTTGCAGTTCGACTCGTGTTCCCTGTGGGTACATGGCTGGTCTCCTAGAAGAGCGATTGCGGCTTCGCGGGTTGGGCCGGCGCGGCGGGTTGCGGCGCAGGCGGCGCGGCGCGGCGCTTGATGCCGGCTTGGATCGCGCGCGCGGCATCCTCGACGTAGAGCCGGAAGGTCCGGATGCGTTCGAGTTGCCTCGCGCGCGCGAGCACGCTCGGCGCGCGATAGCGTTCCTGGTCCGCGTAATGCGCTTCCAAGGCGGCGAGAAAATCGTCCACCGCCATCAAGTGCGGGATCAGGTCCGCCGTCGCCGGCGGCGGATGCAGCGGGGGCTTGGTCAGGTCCACGGGAGCGCCTCCTATCCCGCCGCCGGAACGGAGGCTTCGGCCGCGATCACTTCCAGTTCGCGCTCTTCGCCGTCTTCGACGCGGCAGGCGGCGAGCGCCTTGTCTTCGGGGCACGCGGCTATGCGCTGGTTGAGTTTCTTCGCGTCCGGTTTCGGCGGGCAGAGCGAAGCGAAGAGCGCGCCGGGCAGCGCCTTCTTGAGCTTCTCGACCACCCAGGAATAGCGCTTGGTCCGCGCGATCTTGGCCGTGTGCCCTTCCGGCGTGCGGTGTTCGTCGCGCCCGCGCGCGAGCAGCTCTTCCTTGATGGAGCGGCAGAGCAGGCCGTACTCGTTGGCGATGGGGCGGATTTCGACCAGGCGCTTGGTCTGCGCGTTCAATTCCTGGTCGCTCAAGCGAACTTTGTCCTTCTTGGCCATGGGGGCTTGCTCCTTCTTGGGCCGCCGATCAGCGGCAGCGGTGTTGTTTGGTGGCGCACTCCACGCAGAGCGCGCGGTGACAGCGAGGGCAAGGCAACGTCCTGGTTCGGGCGGTGCGCACGAGGCACGCGCCGCAATTCGTGAAGCGTCGCGCGCGTTCGCGTTCCCGTTCGAGCTTCGCTTCGGCGTCGAGCCGTAAGGCTTCGTGGCAATCGGTGCAGACCGTGCGTTTGCTGCCCGGCGGCGTCTCGATCAGCGCCCGCATGTACGCGCCGCAGATCAAGCACGCGGTTCCGTCCGTCCACTTCTCGCCTTCGATACGCTCGCAGGCGTCCAGCAAGCGGTTGATGCTGGCTTGAACCTCCGGGTCCGGGTCGAACTCTTCCGCCGAGGCGGCTACTTGCGGGGGCATGGCCTTTCTCCTTCGCGCGGGGGCGCGTGCGTGTTATCGCTTCGACATCATCTGGCCGGCCTTGTTGAGCGCGGCCACTTGGTCCTTCAGCTTTTGCAGTTCCCGGGCGTAATAGCGCTCCATATCGAAGTAGTGCTGATCGCTCTTGAAGTTCTCGCGCTGACAGTGCTCCATCACTCGATCCTTCAACACTTGGAGTTCCTTCTCTTTCTGCACCTTCATCTCGTGTAAGTTGGCGATAGCTTCGAAGGTGGTCATCGCTTCGGTTCCTTGCTGAGGTCACGCCTGACCTTCTCGCTGCATTTCTTGCAGCATCCGTGCGATACGACCTGGCCGGCCTTGGCGTCGCGCATCACGCGGTTACACCAGGCGCAGACGTAGGCGACGCCTTCAGCCGATGCGGCGGGGCGTGAAAAGACCGGTAGCGATTCATCGAATCCAAAGCAGTCCTTCTTGGTCGAGTGTTTCATGGCGGGGGCTCCTTGCGGATGTTGAGGGTTACGCGGAAACCGCCACCGGTTCCGCTTCGACTTTCGGTTCGTCGAAGAAAGTGAAGAGGTCGCGCGGCTTCGACTCGATCAGTCCTTCGCGCCGCCACTCGAAGCCGCGAACGCGCGGGCGGATTCCGTACTCTCTGTCGAGGCGTCCGGAAAGGCGCGGGTACTCGCTCTTGTAGCCCTGCCCGCGCCCGGCGTAGACGGCGACGACACCCACGATGAAGACCAGCCGCAGACCCGCATCGGTCTTGCGCTGCACGTCTTCAGCCGCCGCCGCGATCTTCGCCAGGCCGGCGGGAACGATAGGCTCGGCGTTGTCGAACGCGAGCGTCACGCTTCGCTTGCCGTGCTTCGCCTGGATCGCTTGCACCGCATGCAGCAAACGCAGGAAGTAACCGCTGCCCGTCGTGTCCGTGAACGCCGAGAGCGCGCAGAGTGCGTCCCAGGCCGTGGACGCCTGCGCCCACTCGAAACTTCCTTGAGCGGCGCGAAGTGCGGTCGTGATGCCAAGATTGGCCTTGGACTTCCAAACCACGTCGATCTCCAGGCCGCGCGCGGGACGCGCGCACAGTTCGACGAGTTCTCGCTGGGGCTTGTACAAACGCATGACTTTCTCCTTGCCCGTGGGGGCGGTTAGCTGTTCGCGGAAATTTTGCGGCGACGCACTACGAGTCCGTGAGGCTTCAAGAGGCGATGCAAGTGCTTGGCCAAGGACTTCAGGTGTCTGCGCGGAATCGGCTTCGGATTGCCGTCCTCGTAGAGCAGAGAACGCCGAAGAGCGCGGGTATTCTTCTCCGTCCATCGCGTGGCGTTGGGCGTCAAGTACTCGGCAGGCGATCTCTTCCGAATTTGATCGAGGACGCCTTCCACGAAGATGGGAAGCTCGGACTTCACGGCCGCGTTTAGCGCGGAAGCGGGGCAGGACGGCTTGAGGTTTAGAAGCCGTGAGACCCGCGTCCACTCATTCAGCCAACGCTCTAAAGCGCGCGTTGATAACAGTTCCCTCTTCGCGCAAATCTTTTTCACTAGCGCAATCGCGGAAAATGGTCGCCCTGGCCTCTTGGACCCACCTGCGGGGTGATTCATGCGGTAAATGTAGGCCGCTACGTCGGGACGTGCGGCGTACTCGTAGATCGAACGCGCGACTTCCCAGGTGCGGAAGCGCGCTTGAGCACTTTGCCGGTGAGCCGTGACAATTGATCCGCAAACTTGGCGGACAAAAGCGGCCAAGCCCGGAAGCGCGTCTTCCTCTTGGGCCGCGACTACGACGGGGGCTACAGCGTTCATTACCTCCTCCTTGGCCGTTGGGCCGGTTAGCGGTCTTTCGCGGGTTGCTTGGGGAGCTTCTGAACGGCATACCCGAACCGTTCCAAGGCCGGTTCGAGCGTCTTAATCACGAGGTCAAGGGCGCGCCTGTCGGCGTGGACTTCCAGGTATTCAGCGATCTTGAGCGCGCTGTTTTTAATTTTATCGGCCGCGTTTTGCGGAGTCTGATCGCCCTTTGCTTCGGCGAGCTTCGCCAGGAGTTCCTCGACATATTCAGGCTTCGCCTTCGCGACGACGTTTTCCGCGAACTGCTTTTCGCCGCACCCAGGCTTGAGCTTAAGCAGCACGGATACGCCGCTGGGCTCGGTGTCCTTGTCGCCAGGGCTGAACCATTCGTAGACCCACTTTTCGAGCGTCTTGCGCGACATCCCGCGCTCTGCGGCAGCATCCATCACCAATCCGTGCGCCGTCTTCGGGCGGCCGGGATTCATCTTGCCGTTCGGCGCATAATTCAATTGCTTGATGCGCGCTTGAACGTCCGCGCGCGCCGAGTACTCGAAGATGGCGCGTGCCACGTTCCAGCCGGCGACGTGCGCTTCCGCGCGCCGATGGCGAGCGTTGACCACGGCCGGCTTGAGCGCCTGGATGAACAAGCCCAGGCCCGGAAGGGAATCCTCCGCTTCGGCCTGAACCACAATCGGCAACGGCTCCTTCATGCGTCCCTCCTCCTTAGCGGTCATCCACCGGCTGTTCGCGGGGGTGCGAATCGGTCGTGCCGGTCGCGCGGATCTGCCGCTCCCAGGTCTCCGCAGCGAGATCAATGGCTTGTTTGGTCTTGTCGGCGGGCGTGTTCGGCAGCGCGTAGCGCTCTTCGCCGATGAACGGCCGGACTTCGTCGTACCCGTAGCGGTCCTTTTTGCTGATCTTCGCGCCGAGCGCATGGAACTGAGGAAGGCCGCCCTGTTCGGGAACGCGGACATAACAAACGCGGTATTCTTCGGGGTCTAGGTGCGCGGCGGGGAGCGGGGGCACGATCCAGGCCCAACCGCTTTCGATCTTTTCCAGTCCGGCTTCGTCCAGGCGCGTGAGTTCGGCGGTGTAACGCACGCCGTCCATGCGCAGGCTGGCCGCGCGGCCGTGGACTTCGACCAGCTTGGTTCGCGCCACAATCTCGCGCCAAGTCACGGCGGCGCTTGGGTCAAGCGCCTGCCGCGCGCGCGTAGCTTGTTCATCAGCCGCATTCCAGAGTTCGTGGCGCGGACCGATCTTCAGGCCGTCGCGGCTGAGCACGCGCTTATTGGCGCGTTCGGGAATTTGGTTGAAGAGTTGAACCGCTTCGGCGTGCGTGTCGAAAACGCGAGGCTTCCCGAGGGTTCCCTTGATCTGTTTCTCCAGCACGCGGCGCACGCTCAGTCCGTTCAATTCGCGGTGCTTAATGAGGCGCGCCGCCACTTCGACATGCCCCTTCGCGTTCGCGCGTTCCGGCGTGTGCAGCATGAGCCGCGTGCCCGCCGCGACGCAGGCGATCACCTCCGGCATCACGGCGATATGCTTATTCTTCGGATTGGTGTTGAGCAGCGACGCGGCGACGCCGCTCACCTTGTCCATGATCAGATAGTTCGGCGCGTAGCCTAGGTCATCAAAGAGCAGCCGGCGCAGGAAGGCGGGCCAGGTCGCGAACTCGTTGTCGCCGTAGGTGAGATCACACCACGTGTAGTTGGTAGCGGCGTCCACCGCGATGTGAGCGCCGAACTTCTTGAAGCGCCGTTCCTTCTTACCGGTCCGGCGGTTGACGATCTCGAATACGTGTCCTTCGACCTGAATGGGAATGCCCGTCCAGTCCACGAGGATCACGTCACCGGCGAAGCGCGGACGCCAGCCCAGGAACTTTTGAACGAAGTCTTCGGGCTCGTTATGCGCGTCCACGAACCACTTGGCTTCGCGGAGCACGCGCTCGATGTAGGCCACGGTTGGCACTACGCCGGTATCCGAGTTCACGATTGCTTTCACGAACCACGTGAGTTCGAGCATCTCTTCGATCGTGGAGCGGCGGAACCCGAAGGTGTGAAGATCGTAGGCACCCTTGGTTTGAGTCCCATTTTTCCGCAGCCAAGCGAGTGCCGGGCCTACGCTCTCCAAAATGCGCGCGCGGGTCGCCTGAACGTCGGGGTCTTTATCGCGCGGCCGTTCTTTCGGCGCGGCCTGGCCGCGTTGCGCGATGCTGCGCTTGATGGCGATGCGCAGCGCGGGGTTGGACTTTGGGGCGTGCGCCGGGAACTGCGCGCGCACCGCATCGAAGAAGGCGCGGCGCACGGCTTGCTTTTGTCCTTCAGGGGCGCGCGCAGTTTCAAGATAGGCGTCTTCCACGTCGCGCCAGGTGCGGAAGTGCCAAGCCGCTTGAACCGTTTCCTGCGGTGGGGGTGGAGCAGGCGCTTCGACAACGGGAGGGGGGTTTCTCCTATCGAGAGGTAAAACCCCCTTTGTGGACTTATCTCTTGGCTTGCGGCCCGGTGGGTCGGAAGGGTCTTCGAGTCCTAAAGCCAGCCGGCACATGAGATCGCGCGCGGCTGGCGAAAGTGGGCGTACCTTCCGGTATTCACTGAGAAGGTAGGTGCGAATTTGCTCGGCAGAACGGGCTTGACCAAAGCCGCGCTCTACGTTGATGATGGTGGGAATTGTAAGTCCAGTCGCATCAGCAATCTGCGATTGGGTCAGGCCGAGGATGTTCCGCGCGTCTTTTAGCATTGCTAAATGTTTTAGCGATACTAAAACGCGGCTCAAGAGTAAAACTCAAGAAATCTTTAGTTGCCCTAAAGAAGTGATGAGTTTAAGCGTAGCCCATGGCGAACGTCGGGCCACGTATAGCCGAGGCGAGGAATCGTCTGGGACTCAGTCAAATTGCCTTGGCTGAGCGTTTAGGCGTTACATCAGGCGCGGTAAGTCAATGGGAGTCTGGAACTTCAATCCCTGAGACAAAGCGGCTTATGGAAATCGCGGCCGCTCTTAATGTTACGTCTGATTGGTTACTCTCTGAGTACGATCTTGAATTCCCGTCCGCTCGTTTAAGTGTTTCCAGCCTTGGGACTTCCGCTATACCAGACCCTCCCGACATTGCCCGAATGGTGATAAAGTTACGCACCCTTCCGAAGGAAGAGAGGGCGGCCATGGAGACACTCATAGACCTCTTTTTGGCGAAACGGGGAGGGGGTAGTTCAGAACGAAAGTCACGGCGCGCCTGACACTTCTCGGGCTCCCAATATCGTCCAGGTTGCGTTCGGGGCTTCAAAAAAAGCGGCCGGATGAAACGAATGGAAGCGCCGAAACTAGTTCAAGAACCGCCAAAATCCGCCATTTAGGACGCCGCGCCTTGGTTTAGGACGGCCTTTTACAACGTGGGTCCCACGCTGGTGGATTACGCCGGCGGCGAGTTGAAGCACCGCCAGTTCGCGCGTTCGCTGGCGCCGGCGGTGGCCGACCCGCGCACGCGGCACCGCGAGGAAGCGCTCAGCGAAATCGGCGGCGAAGCGGTGCTGCTGACGGAGGAGTGGAAGCTGGCCGTAAACCAGAAGGGCCAGGCGTACCTGCTTTTCGACGTGAAGCGCGACCCCGGCGAGACGAAGAACCTGGCCGGACACGCCGACTACGCGGAGATCGAGCGGACGCTGCGGCTGAGGCTTCTGGAGCGGATCATGGAAAGCCAGGAGCGGAAGGACCGGAAGTAGCCGGTCTATTACGCCGAGAGGCTGCGCCAGAGGTCGCGAATCTCTTCCTCGACCTCTTCTTCGCACGAGACGTAGCTGCGAATCTCTTTGCGCAGCAGGTCGCGGTAGATGTTCTTGGCGCGGTGCAGGTAGTTGGTCACGTCGATCTCGCTGAGCTTTAAGCGGTCCGCGATATCCTTATAAGAAGGCCGGCGCCCTTCGGCTTCGGCGCCGAAGAACTGCTCGCGCAGCACATCGTAGTACTGGGTCTTGCCTTCCTCTTTGCAGACGGCTTCGAGGCTCGTAAAGACGCGCTCCAGCAGCGCCTGCGCCCAATGCCTGTTGAATGCCTCCTCGGGCGTCTCGCCTTTGCTGGGCTCGTAACCCGTGCCGACTTCCTCGTCCTTGAGCGAATCGAGGCTCTGGAGCGGTTTCAACGCGCCGCCGCGCTTGAGCGCCTTGCCGCGGGCGTGTTCGTTATAAAGGAAGCGCGTCAGCGCCGTGAGCAGGAAGGTGCGGAAGCGTCCCTTCTCCCGGTCCACCTTCTTAAGGAAATTCTTTTCCAGGAAGAGCGCGAAGAACTCCTGCGTCAGATCCTTGGCTTGTTCGTGCGTCTTGCCTTTGCTGCGCACGAACAGATACACGGGTTTCCAGTAGATCTCGACCAAGTAGTCGAGGCTGGTCTTGAACTGGCTGTCGTTGGGATCCTTCGCCGCCAGCACCACGGTCCAGGCGGTGGTCTGGAAACGCCCCGCTCCGGGTCCGGGCAAATTGCTGGAAGGAAGATACTTGAAGGCCATGGGCGGCCCCTCACGCGTTTAAAAGAGTCCAACAATAAGCGGAGTATACACGGTTTGCCTCCGGCTCACCATAGGGTGAACCCCGCCCCGTTCAGTCCCGGTCGTGGTCGCGCAAGCCCATGTATTCGGGCCAGTTGACGTAGAGCCCGCTGCGGTCGATCACGTCCCA
The DNA here is from genome assembly GCA_015075375.1 of Planctomycetota bacterium. GTDB lineage: Bacteria > Planctomycetota > SZUA-567 > H5-PLA8 > H5-PLA8 > H5-PLA8. Next base: position 598,405 of record JABTUM010000001.1, read on the forward strand.
CTCGCGGTCTTTCAGCACCAGCGCGCGTCCGCGCTCAAACGGCAATCCCCAGTCGAAGCGCCGCCAGACGGCCCACTCGCCTTTGGGATCCAGGTAGCCGTAGCGAGCTTCCAGAACGGCGCCAGCACGCTGTTCGCGGAACGATTCCGCGTGCTCGAACTCGATCGGAATCACGACGCGCCCTTCGCGGTCCACGAAGCCCCAGCGATCTCCGCGCCGCACGGCGGCCAGCGCTTCCGAAAAGTCGCGCACTTCCTCGAAGCGCGGCTCGATGCGTATGCGCCCGTCGCGGTCCACGAAGCCCCACAGGCCTCCGCGGCGGAAGGCGGCGCGCTCTTCGCGGAAATCGCGCACTTCCTCCAGTTGCGCGGGCACGCGAACCTTGCCGGACTCGTCCACAAAGCCCCAGGCGCGCCCCACGCGCACGGCGGCGCGCCCGTCGTAGAACGCGCGCGCTTCCTGGTAGACCGGCTCCACAACCCAGCGCCCGTCTTCATCCAGGAAACCCCAACGCGCGTTTTGAGGCGCCGCGACCCAGCATCCGCCACGCAGTTCCTTATAGAGCCGCTTGGGACAGGTGGCCGCCGCTTCGCCCACTTGGCACGTAAAGGAACGCGTGCGGCAGACCGCTTCGACGCGCAGCGCTTCGGGTACGCGCTCCAGATCTTCCAGGCGCAGCAGCGGGAGCTTGAGATGAACCTCGTACCACGGCCAAGCCACCGTCACGCCTTTCAGATTCATGTGCGTGCCTTCGACGAAGGCGGCTTGCGAACTGAGGATCACATCGTTGTAGCCTTCGACGGCGATGGGCTTGGAGAGGACCAGGAAGTCGTTGAAGTATTCGAGCCACGCCTGGCGATCCTTCGCCGCGGGCGGCGCATAGCGCCGGGCGGCGGAAGGTTTCAGACGCGTATCGAACGAAAAGAAGATCTTGCAGCCGAAGAGCCGCTCGTAGCGCTCGACGGCCTCGCCCAGCGTAAGCTTCTCGGCGGGTGGCGCGGCGGCCGGTTCGCCGCCGGCGCAAGCCGCCAGAACCGCACACGCGAGCGTCAGCCCGGTGCGCCGGGCGGCGCCGAAGGCATTCATGAGCGGATCATCACCAGCAGCATCTTAAACTTGGACTCGGCCTTCAGCGCATGCGGCACCTGAGCCGGAAAGCGGACCAACTGGCCGGCCTCGATCGTCTGAGGCTGCCCGCCAAGCGTCACACGCGCCCGTCCTTCGACGGCGTATACCAAGGCGTCGAACGGTGCGGTGTGCTCGCTCAATTCCTGGCCGGCATCGAAAGCAAAAAGCGTGACGTTGCCCGTCGGCTGGCGCAACAACACGCGGCTGACGATGGCGCCGTCTTGCCAAGCCACCAAACCGGCCAGCCCCGCCGCTTGCGTCAATTCATCGCTCATCAGTCGGACTCCGCAGCTTCGCGTTATAGATTCTAGCGCGCTCGAGCGCAACGGGCGCGGCGGCGTTTGTCCTACTCAGCCGCGAGGGAAGCTATAGCATGAACATCTGTCACATGAACACCACGCAAAGCGCCGCCCCCTCCGAAGCGACGGCCCAAGCGGCGCCAGCCGCCGGCTCGCCGCTCGATCCCAGCCCGCTCCAGCGACGCGGGATGCGCGCTTGCATCCTGGGCCAAGGGTTCGGCTGCCTCGCGCATTGTTCGTTTTCCAACGGCCTCCTGCTGCTATTCCTGACGCAACTCGGCATATCCAGCGCAAGCACCATCACGTACCTGGCGCTCCCGAATATGCTCCAAGCGGTGCTCCTGCTGCCGCTGGCCTTCCTGGCCGACCGCGTGGGCATGAAGCGCCTGGGCATCCCGGGCATGGTGCTGACCGCGCTGGGATTTCTAGGCGTAACGCTGGCGGCCTCGCTGGACGCCTCGGTCTCCCACGGCGTGGCCTTCGGCGGCTTGACCCTATACGGATTGGGCTGGGGCTTGTACGGTGCGAGCTGGTTCGCGCTGCTGAGCCCCGTCGTACCGGCGCATATGCGCGGGCGCTTCTTCGGGACGATGCGCTTCGTCTGGCAACTGGCCGGCCTCCTGTTCGGCATCGCGTGCAGCTTCCTGCTCTCTCAGGCTGCGCCGGCCTACACGTACCAGATCATTTTGGGCGTGATCGTGGTGGGGCTCGCCATCCGGGTTTATTTCTACGCGCGGATTCCCGAACTCGAACCGCCGCAGCCCAAACGCGAAAGCCTGCTAGAGCGTATGGGCGGCATCGTTCGAGCGCCGGGTTACGCATCCTTTTGCTGCTATGCGTTTCTGATCAGCCTCTTCACGTTCAACGCGCCCAATTTGTTCGGCCTCGTCGAAAAGAAGACCCTCCACTTCAGCGACGGAGAGGTCGTCTGGATGGGCAACCTCTTGATGCTCGGATCGATCGCCGGGTATTACGTGGGCGGGAAGGCCATCGATCGCTGGGGCACCAAGAGCGTATTCCTGCTCTGCCATTTCGCCTTCGCGGGCGTACTGGCGGCCTTTCTGCTGCGCGGCCTCGTGCCGCTGCCGATGGTCGGCTACCTGGGTACGCTGAATTTGCTCTTCGGCATGCTGCTGGCGGCGAGCAACGTCGCGATCAGCACCGAGATGCTGGCGCTGATCCCGGCGGAAGGCAAATCGGTCTCGACCGCGCTGTGCATGACTTTGGTCGCCGGCGGCCAGGCGGGCTCGGGCTTCTTCGCCGCGGCGGGGATCGAGTTGGGATTATTCCGGGAAAGCTGGTCCCTGCTGGGCCACACGCTGGGCGTCTACGATGCGCTGCTGATGATTTACGGCGTGATGGTCTTCGTGATGGTAGTCGCCCTGGGGCTCGTCCCGTCGGTGCTCCGCAAAGCCGAATGGGCGCCGCGCGGGATGTGAAGCGGTGTATGCGGCGGATGTGACGGATCGTTAAATGGGAGAGGTCCGATGCGATACCTGGTACTGGGACTGCTGGCGCTCACGAGCGTGCAGGCGGCGGGCGAAGAGGCGCTGGAGGGCGACAGCCCCGCTCTGGCGGTAAAAATAGCCGCGAACGATCCCAACCTCCTTTATACGGGGCGCTGGGAACTCAAGAACCCCGCCGCACCGGAAGCCGAATGGCCGGGTTGCGAACTGGCCTTCACGGTCGACGGGGGCAGCGTCAATCTCGTGGCCGAAGACACGGCGGCCGGTAATCCAAGCAACGTACGCGGGCACAACGCCGACTACTTCACCGTCTGCGTCGGCGATGCGGAACCGGCGGTCCTCGCCGCGCATAAGGGCCGCACGGTGTACCGGCTGGCCGGCGATCTGCCCAAAGGCCTCCATACGATCCGCGTCTTCAAGCGCACCGAGGCGTACCACGGGAAGGTCAAGGTGCTGGGCTTGCAGCTCGATCAAGGCCACGCGCTGCTCCAAGCGCCGCCGCGGCCCGAACGGCGCATCGAATTCATCGGCGATTCGATCACCTGCGGCTACGGAAACGAAGCACCGGCCCAGACCGAACGCTCGAGCGGGATCACGAAGAACAACTACCTCGCCTATGGGGCCGTCACGGCGCGCGCGGTGAAAGCCGAATACGTCTGCACCGCTTGGTCGGGTATGGGCGTCTTTCAGAATTACGGCGGCAAGCGCGGCGTGGACCTGATGCCCGACTATTACCTGCGCACGCTGCCGACACAGAAGGAAAGCCGCTGGGACTTCAAGCGCTGGACGCCGCACGTCGTCGTGATCAATCTCGGCACCAACGACTTCTCGCCCAAAGAGCCCCCGACGCAGCAAGAGTTCAACACCGCGTACGACGGACTGGTTTCCACCGTCCGCGCGAACTACCCCGACGCGCAGATTGTCTGCGCGGTAGGCAGCATGATGAGCGGCCCGAAACTGGAACTGGTGCGCGGCTATCTGGCGGCGCTGATCGAAGCGCGCAAACAAAAGGGGGAGACCAAACTTCACTACGTCGAGTTCGAACCGCAAAAGATGGAAGATGGGATCGGCGCGGACTGGCACCCCAGTGTCAAGACGCACGCCAAGATGGCGGCGGTCCTGACCGCCAAACTAAAGGAGGTGGCGGGCTGGTAACGCGTCTAACCGTATCCCTTAAAAGCACTTAGCCCTGTATTGACGCACAGGTGCGGTGAATCTAAACTGGTTGAGGTCGCTTTATTCGGGGCACCTGGAGCTGCACGCGCATGTCCGTCGTCAAGCGACATCAGACCGTAGGCGTGAAGGTGGGCGGGATCACCGTCGGAGGCGGTTCGCCGGTGGTGGTGCAGTCGATGGCCAACACCGACACGGCCGATCCGGTCTCCACGTCGCAGCAGGTCTTCGAACTGGCCGAGGCCGGCAGCGAACTGGTCCGCATTACGGTCAACACGCCCGAAGCGGCGGCCGCCGTACCGGAGATTCGCAAGCGCCTGCACGATCGCGGCTGCAGCGTCCCGCTGATCGGAGACTTCCACTTCAACGGGCACAAACTCCTGACCGACTATCCCGAGTGCGCGCGGACCCTCGACAAGTACCGCATCAACCCCGGCAACGTCGGACGCGGCAAGAAGCGCGACGAACAATTCTCGACGATCTGCAAGCACGCCGTCGACCACAACAAGCCTGTGCGCATCGGCGTCAACGCCGGATCGCTGAACCAGGAACTGGTCGTCGCCAAGATGGACGAGGCGGTGCGCAGCGGGAGCGGTAAAGATCCCGACACGATCATCGACGAGTGCATGATCCTCAGTGCGCTGCAGTCGACCGAACTGGCCCAGCAATGCGGACTGCGCAAGAACCAGATCATCATCTCCTGCAAAATCAGCAAGCCGACGCACCTGATCACGCTGTACCGCGAACTGGCCACGAAGACCGAGCAGCCGCTGCATCTGGGCCTCACCGAAGCCGGAATGGGCATGAAAGGCGTAATCTGGTCGGCGGCGCCGATGGGCATCCTGCTGTGGGACGGGATCGGCGACACGATCCGCGTGAGTCTGACGCCCAAGCCCGGCGGAGACCGGCGCGAGGAAGTCTACGCGGCACAGGAGATCCTGCAGAGCCTGGGGCTGCGCAGCTTCGCGCCGTCGATCACCGCCTGCCCCGGCTGCGGGCGGACCACCAGCACTACCTTCCAGGAGCTGGCGCAGGAAATCGAGCTGCACGTGAAACGCATGATGCCTCAGTGGCGCCAGCGTTACGAAGGTTTCGAAGACCTGACGCTCGCCGTAATGGGCTGCGTCGTCAACGGCCCCGGCGAATCGAAGGCCGCGAACATCGGCATCAGCCTGCCCGGCACCGGAGAAGCGCCGCACTGCCCCGTCTACATCGACGGCAAAAACCACACGACCCTCAACGGCACGCCCCAGGAACTCTCCGTCGCCTTCAAGAAACTGGTGGACGAGTACGTCGAACGCAAGTACGCGAAGCACGAAGCTTCCGCGCCGGCGAACTGACCGTGGGCGACCTCGAACGCATAAGCATCTCGCTCGAAAAGCCGCTCTCGGCCAAGCTGGCGAAATTGCTCAAACAGACCAAGTACTCGAACCGAAGCGAATTCATCCGCGACCTGGTCCGCGACAAGCTCGTGGAACGCGCCTGGGAATCCGACGAGGAAGCCCTGGGCACGATCACGCTCGTCTACGACCACCACAAGCGCAACCTGACCGAGAAGCTCACCGGCCTGCAGCACGACTTCCATCATGCGGTGATGGCGACGACGCACGTACACCTCGACCACGACCTGTGCGCCGAGATGATCATGGTCCGCGGCAAGGCGAGCCTGATCCGCGCGCTGGCCGACGCGCTGGGCAAACAGAAGGGCGTGTACCACGCCAAGCTCTCGCTCAGCACGACGGGGCGCAAAAGCGCATAACGAGCGCCTCGTTTAAGCCATTCAAACAATCGAGTTTAAGGGAAACTTCAGACGCTCAGGTCGAGCTTGCGGCGAATGTCTTCCCACGGTGCGCGGTAGAGGCGCACTTCCAGCTTGGTGAGTTCGGCCAGTTCCTGTTCGAGATCCTTGCGCGTGGGATTGGCGCAGGCGACGCAAAGCAGGTCGCCCAGGTTCTCGAAGGCCACCACTTCCTTCTCTTGGCAGTATTCGAGCGGCAGGATGCGGATGGCCTTGCCGTCGATCGGGAAGAAACGCAGGAATACGCGGGGCAGGTGGCCTTGCTTGCGCAGCGCTTCGGCGACGGCGGCCTCTTCGACCCCGTACTCGTCACGCAAAATGCGCCCCAGCGGGAGAAACGTCTGGCGCTGCGCGGCCAAGGCCGCATCCAAGGCTTCCTCGGTGAGTGCGCCGGCTTCGATCAGCAACCGGCCCAGCGGCTGGCCGTCCTTGCGCCGCTTCTTGCTCGCTCCGGACTTGCGTCCTTTGCCCGGCTGCTGTCCCAGCAGGTTGATCCGCGCGTGCGCCATACAATTGGGATACCCTTCTTTTTCCCCATGCGCAAGCATATTCCAATACCCACCGGTCCGGAACGACTCACGTGTGCAGCGCGATTGCGCTTGACGCGCGCCGGATCGGAGGCTAAAGTTAGCCCCAGGTAAGTTAGACAAGGGAAACTTTGATCCGGGACCGTGGTCATGGCCAGCCTCTCGAAGAACGGAAGCCCCGCCACCGCCCCTTCGCGCACCCTCAGCGCCAACATGGAAGATTACCTCGAGGCGATCTACTGCCTTTCCGAGGAAAAGGGCGTCTGCCGCGCCTCGGCCGTCGCCGAACTATTGGGCGTCAAACGCCCCAGCGTCTCGAAAGCGCTGAAGCGCCTGAAAGCGCAGGGACTGGTCACGCATTCACCCTACGGCGAAGTCGGCATGACCCTGCGCGGCCAGCAACTCGCCCGCCAGCAGGTGCGCATCCACCGCGTGCTGACCCGCTTCATGACCGGCGTGCTGCGCTTGCCCGAGGCTTTGGCCGAGCACGACGCCTGCCTGATCGAACACGCCATCAGCCACGAAACCGTCGAACGGCTTGTGGAGTTCATCGACCATCTCGAAGAGAACGGGACGTCCGCACGTCCCTTCCGAAAAGGGCGCGCGTCCGCTGCCGGAAAATCCGGAGCGAAGCGCAGTTGGACGAGCCGCGTATGAAACCGAACCCGGAACCATTCCCAATGCGCCGCCAGACCGCCATTCGACCCGCAACGTGCGGCACCGCACGCTTTTTCTCGGTGCTGGGAGTTAGCCTAGGGCAACTATGCGCCTGCCTGCTCCTCCTCGGTTGCACGTACGTGCCCGCCGAAGAAGAACCCGCCGAGGAACATGCCGATCCGCGACGCCACCACCACCCGCCTCCCAACGGCGAAGCTCAAGTGGAAGCGCCCGACTATTGGAACGGCGAGCACCTCAGCGGCGACTGGAACGGCGCACGGCAATGGGCCCGCGAACGAGGGCTGGACTTCGAGATCGTCTACACCGGCGAGGTCATGAACCTTACTCGCGGCGGACGCAACACGCGCGGCGCGACCGAGTACACCGGCACGCCCGACGTGATCGCCGAACTGCATCCCGAACGAATGGGCGGCTGGTCCGGCGGGACGTTCTACTTCTGGTTCACCAACGTCCACGGCGCGGGACTCACCGAGAAGCACCTCGGCGATTTTCAGACCGTCAGCAACCTCGAAGTAGAGCCCTTCACGACGCTGTACGAATACTGGTACAAGCACGAACTCTGGGACGGGCGTTTCTGGATCAAGGCCGGCAAGTTCGACGCGAACACCGATTTCGCGGCCTCCGACTACGGCGGCGAGTTCATCCACTCATCTTTCGGCTATCCGCCTTCGATCGTCTTCGGCACCTATCCCGATACCGGCGTGGGCGTGCAGGCCGGCTACCGCATCAACGACTGGGCCTATGTGCAGGCGATGTTTCAAGACGGCGCGCCCAACGCCGATTCGGTGAGCGGGCTGGAGCCGATGTTCGACGGCAAAGGCGGCCACGTTTCGATCTTCGAATTCCATTTCACTCCGCCGCAGCTTCCCGAAAAGCTGCCCGGCACGTACCGCTTCGGCGTCTGGCATCACACGGGCGATTTCGAAGAGATCAACGTGGACCGCGATCCGCCCGAAGAAGTCAGCAGCGGCTACGGGCTCTACGCGATCTTCGACCAGCGCTTGTTCAAGGAACGCGAGGATCCAGAGGATGAGCAAGGACTTGGGATGTTCTTTCAGTACGCCTGGGCGCCGCAAGACCGCAGCGAGGCGCAGCACTACCTCGGAGCGGGCCTCGTGTACCGCGGGGCGATTCCGGGCCGCGACGAGGATGTCGCCGGCGCGGGCATCGCGCACGTGCGCTTCAGCAACCGTTTGAACGAGACGCGCGCGGTCTACGAAACCGCGGTGGAATTCTTCTACCGCGTGCAGGTGACGCCGTTCCTGTGGCTCCAGCCGCAGCTCAGCTACGTGGACAACCCGTCGGGCACAGGGCGCGACGGGCTGGCCGCAGGGTTGCGCTTCGAGGTGAATTTTTAACCGTAGGCTTCGCGGGCGAACGAACCGCTTGGAAAAATAGAGGAGTCGAACCGTGATCCGAATGATGCTCTCGATCCTGCTCTGCGTACTGGCCTTGGGCGTAGGAGCCGAAGAAGCCGCGCAGACGCCGCGCAAGAAGCTCGTCGTCTGCTCCACCACGCAGGTCGCCGATTTCGCGCGCCAAGTGGCCGGCGATCACCTGAAAGTGCAGTGCATCCTCGCGCCGGGCGCCGACCCGCACCTGTACGAGCCCAAGCCCGGCGACGCGCGTATGGTCCAGCAATGCGATCTGGTGCTCCAGAACGGGCTGGGCCTGGAAGGCAAGAACTGGATGGCCACGCTGGCCCAAGACGCGGCCAAGCCCGTCGTGACGCTTACCGACGGCATCAAGCCGCTCAAACTGGAGGAAGCAGGCGCGGCGCACGACGATCCGCACGCTTGGTTCACGCCGGCCAATGCCGCGGTGTACGTCCGCAACACGCTGGCGGCGCTTTCGAAGCTCGAGCCCGCGCACGCGGCCGCGTTCGAAGCGCGCGCGCAGCTTTACTTGCAACAACTGCGCGTTCTGGACGGCTGGATCAAGGAACAGGTCAATCTGGTACCGAAAGAACAGCGCATCCTCGTCACCAGCCACGACGCCTTTAACTACTTCGCGCAAGAGTACGGCTTCAAGAACGAAGCGCCCGCCGGCTGGTCCACCGAGGGCGAGATCACGCCCGACGCCCGGCAACGCGTGGTCCGCTCCATTTCCGGCTTCAACGTGAAGGCGATCTTCGTCGAGACGAGCGTCAATCCGAAGGTGATCGAAGACATCGCGCGGGAAGCGGGCGTGAAAAAGGGCGGCGAACTATACTCCGATTCGATGGGCGCGGCGGGCACGGCCGGCGAAACCTACATCGGCATGATGCGCGAAAACGTTTTGACCATCGTGAACGCGCTTAAGTAATTCCGTTCGGCTGGCGGAGGCGAAACGATGCGGCTGGCTTTGGTGGCGGCGATCTGGGCAATCCTGGTGGGCGGCGTCCACGGGTACTTGCATCTGCGCACCGACGCGCGGCCCGCGCCGGACGCACGCTTCGAACGCGCCGAGGCGGCGGGCCGCTACGAACTGGAGGTCACGGCGAGCTTCTCCTGGCGCGCGGAAGACGCCGCACCCGATCCGTTCGCGCTGAAGGCCGCAACCTCCGCCGCACCTCCGCTCGCGTTCAAGCTCGATGGTCAGGACCTGCCTGTCTGGTCGCAACCGCTCGAAGCCGGCCAACCGGTGCGCACCGCTCCCCTGCCCGGGGTCAAGACCGGGATCGTCGAGTTTCTGGTGCGCGCGGCCCCCCCGCCGGACGAAGCGCAGCGCCGCCATGCGCTGCGCTTGCGCCTTCTGCGCGACGGCGAAGCGCTCGACGAGCGCACCTTCTGGACCGAACCCGGCTTGGGGCTGACCGCCACCTTTGCGGTGCGCGTCGATCCGGCGCAGGGCCCCTGGCGCGCGGAAGGGCACGAACACGATGGACACTGACGCGCTAAAGGAGCGCCGCGATCCACCTGCGGCCGAACTCGAACCCAAGCCGCCGTCGCCCGCGATCGAGGTCGAGCACCTGACCGTGAGCTACGGGCCCAAGCCGGCGCTCTTGGACGCTTCGGTCTCCATCGCGCGCGGGCATCTGGTCGGGATCATCGGACCCAACGGCGCCGGCAAAAGCACCTTCATCAAGGCGGTGCTGGGCTTCATTCCCGTCGATTTCGGAATCGTCCGCGTGCTGGGCATTCCCGCTTCCGAAGCGCGCGGCAAGGTTGCGTACGTGCCGCAGCGCGGATCGGTGGATTGGGACTTCCCGATCACCGTGAAGGACGTGGTCCTGATGGGCCGGTACGGCAAGCTCCCGTTCTGGCGGGATCCGGGGCGCGAGGACTGGAAGGCCGTGCGCGAGGCGTTGGAGACGGTGCGCATGGCGGAGTTCATCGACCGGCAGATCGGACAGCTCTCGGGCGGGCAGCAGCAGCGCGTCTTTATGGCCCGCGCGCTGGCGCAGGCCGGCGAAGTGCTCCTCCTCGACGAACCATTCGCGGGTGTCGACGCCGCGACCGAGAGCGCCCTGCTGGACGTGCTGCGCCGCGCGCGCGAGCAGGGGCGCACGCTGGTGGTCGTGCACCACGATCTGGCCACCGCCGGCGAATACTTCGACCGCCTGCTCCTGCTCAAGCAGCGCGTCGTCGCCTACGGCACGCCCGAACAGGTCCTGCGCGAGGATCTGCTCAGCGAAGTGTACGAAGGCACGCTCAAAATTTTCCGCAGCCTGCAGCCCAAGGAGACGGGCGCATGAGCGGCTTGTACGAATTTTTTGCCGAGCCCTTCGCGTACCCTTGGTTCGCCAAGGCGCTCTTGTCCGGCTGCATCGTGGCCCTGGTCTGTTCGGTGGTCGGCTGCCTGGTGATATTGCGGCGCATGGCCTTCCTGGGCGACGCGCTCTCGCATGCCATGATCGCCGGGGTCGGCGCCGGGTATCTCTTCACCAAAGTCGTCTTCGGTTACCGCGCGCACGCGCCCAGTATGCTCATCGGGGCGCTCCTGGCGGCCGTCCTGACCGTCATGCTGATCAACTTCGTCTCGCGTTCCAGCCGCATCAAGGAAGACGCGAGCATCGGGATCATGTACTGCTTCATCTTCGCCGCGGGCCTTGTCCTGGTCACGCGCTTCCAGGATCTGATCCACATCCACATCCAGCATTTCCTCGTCGGCGACGTGCTGAGCGTGGCCGACGACGACTTGAAGCTCGTCGCCTACGTCGCCGCCGCGGTGCTCACCTGCATCGTCGTCTTCTTCCGGCACTTCCAGATCGCCGCGTTCGATCCGGTCATGGCCGCCTCGCTGGGCTTTAACGTGGGCCTGCTTGATTACCTCTTTACGCTCTGCGTCTCGCTGGTGGTGGTGAGCGCCATCAGCATGGTCGGCGTGATCCTGGTGGTGGGGCTGTTGATCACTCCCGCGGCGACCGCCTACCTGCTCACCGACCGCTTGAACCGCATGATGGCGCTGGCCGGATTCTTCGGCGTCAGCAGCGTAATCGGCGGTCTTTACCTGGGCGTGGCGCTCAATTCGTCCGGCGGCGGCTCGATCATGGTCTTCTGCTCGCTGCAGTTCCTGCTCGTGCTGGCGGTCGCGCCGCGCTACGGCCTCCTGGCGGGCTGGCTGCGGCGCCGCGGCCGCGTGCCGCAGGACCAAGTCGAGGATTTGCTCCGCGCGGTACTCAAGTCCGGCACGGTGCAGCAGCCCGAACAACTGGCGCAGCAAACCAACCAGCCGCTCCACCGCGTGCAGCGCACGCTCAAAGCCATGCGCAAAGACGGCCTGCTCGAAGAGACCGGCGGCGCCCACGCCCTCACCCCCGCCGGACTCACCCAGGCCAAGCGCGTCATGCGCGCGCACCGGCTCTGGGAAACGTATCTCCAGCGCGTCGGCACCCCGGATGCCGAGATCGACGCGCGAGCGCACTCGCTGGAACACATCTACGAAGAAGAAGCGATCGACTACCTCGACCACAAGCTCGGTCACCCGCTCACCGATCCGCACGGCAGCGAGATTCCGGCCGACTTCGTGCATCTGGAGAGCGGGCTTCCGGTGATGCTGAGTCTGCTGCGCAACGAACAGCGCGCGCGCGTAGTCTCGCTGCGCGAACCCAGCGCGGGAATCGAACTCAAGGTCGGCGAAACGGTCGTCATGGCCGGGCGCGGCGAGGAAGGAAAGGTCTGGTCGATCCGGCGCGAGGACGGCCGCGTGCTGCAGCTTCCGCACGAACAGGCCGACCGCGTGATCGTTCAGGTGCTCACGGGCGAAGCGGCGCCCATCAAGGGCTGATATCGAAGACGGGCGTCAAGCCTTCGGGAACCGACGGAGTGAACTCGAAGGGCGTATCGCCGATGATGCGCGGCGGCGCGACGATCACGCCCGGCAGCCCCGGGAAGCCCGGCGTCGCGCCCACCGCCGGCGTGTTGGGAATCACCGGAGCCGGAAGCGGCAGATCGTCGCCCGGATGCGGCTCATCGCCCGTGAAGAGCGGAATCTCGCCCAGCAAATCGTTCAGCGCCTCGGTCGGCAGCACCTCCGGGACCGGATCGGTATGCGTCAGGTCGCAGTAATGCGCCTGCTGCCCGGGTTTGTCGAGCACAATAGCCGCCGAACCGGACAACGCGCCGATCGTTTCAATCCGGCCGTTAACCAGCGTCACGATGGTACAACCGTGCTTGCCGACCTGTTGGGCCTCGCGATGCCGCACGACGAAGCTCGAGACCTGCGCCGTCTGCAACTGCATCGCCTGCGTGCGTAATACGAAGCCGCCCGCGTGCGCCACGGGGCTGATTTTTGCGCGCAGCATCCCGTGGTACAGCGTGAGCGCCGTGCGCACGCCGCGTGTGGTGAGCACCCGTTCGGTCAGCGTCAATCGCGCGTTCGGGCCCAGCACCAGCAGGGAGCCGTCCATCAGTTGGATCTGCGCGGTGGTCTCTTCGTCGGTCGCCAAGGTATCCAGCGGACGGATGCGCGCCCCGACTGAGACCTCTTCGGATTGGCCGGTTCCGCGGCGCTGAATCGTGAGCCGCGGTTCGCGCAGCTCGCCCACCAGATCTTCGCCTTGGCGCTCCAGCGTGGGCACCGTGCGCAGCGTGACGACCAAGGCGTCGGTCAGCGGGATGGCGGGAGCGGCAGGAGCCGTAGGTACGCTTTGCGGCTGGGCTTCGGGCGTTTCGGACTCAGCGCGCGCCAGCGGCAGCGCCAACAAGGCCAAGCTCCATACAACCCAACCATTCCAGCGCATGTGCCCACTTCCCGGTTGCAAGTCGAACCGCTTCACGGCTCTACCCTTAGTTCGTCCCAGTGTACCGCACCTTGAGCAGAAACCCAAGAGCCAATTGATGCACCATGCGCCACATCGATGCCACATAGACTTGTATGAATCAAACCGCTTGCCAAAGCGAATCGCCTTAATGCACCTGTGGGACGCGTACTTCCTGCACGCCGATTGCTAGGCTTAAGCCTATAAACGTGGTAGAGTTCCACGTTTGGGTCGTTTTGACCGGTCAGATTCGGCTTTGCGGAGCAACGGGACATGCCCACCTACGCCTACGAGTGCGCGGCCTGCGGACACGAGTTCGAGAAGTTCGAGAGCATCAAGGCGAAGCCCAGCAAGGATTGCCCGGCGTGCAAGAAGAAGAAGGCCGAGCGCCAGATTTCGGGCGGCGCGGGCTTCTTGTTCAAAGGCCAGGGCTTCTACACAACCGATTATCGCAGCAGCTCTTACAAGGAAGCGGCGAAGAAGGATTCGTCGAGCAGCAGCAGTTGCGGCACGGGCGGCTGCGGCAAGGAAGCCTGCGCCAAGCCGAGCACCTCCAGCGCCAAGGATTAGGGCGCTTCAACCGGCAGGCCGGCGGCTTGGTAGGCCGGCCACCCGCCTTCAAACACCTGTGCATCCGGAAAACCGCGGCTGTCGAGCGCGGCGGCCAAGCGGTCGCCGGTGAGGCAGTCATCGCTGTCGCAAACCACGACCATCAGCCGAGCTCCTGACAAAAAGGGAAAGAGCGCCTCCAGTTTCTCGTCCAAGGTTTCCGGCGTAACCGCGAAGCCGCCCGCGATTTTTCCTTCGGCGAGAAGCCGTTCGGAGCGCGCATCCAACATCAGTACGCCGCCTTGGGGAAGCGCTACGCGCAAGCGGGCCGCGTCGATGCGCGGGGCGCGTTCGGGCAGCGCGCCGGGACCGCGCGGATCGGTCAGTGCGATCGGACGCGCGGAAAGCGCGTTCGTGCCCAAGCCCAGCGTGACGGCCAATCCCAACAGCAGCGCCGCGCGCTTCGTTTCGCGGCGCCAATCGGGCGCGGCAGGCCCCTCGCCCACCGGCCTAGGGCGCTCCCAGTTTGGGCGGATGCGCGGGCTTGCTCAGGGGTTCGTGCGTCTGCGGATCCAGCGGCGCCGAAAGCGCGTAAGGCACGCGCAGTTCCTTGCCGCCCGCCAGTTTGAAGATCAGCTCCCCGTTCAGCGAGCCGTAATGTCGTTCGTACGATTCCTTGAACCTGATCGTTCCTTCCAGTTGAACCCCTTGGGCCTTGAAGGTGGCTTCCACGGCGCGTCCGGCGGAATCGGCGACCGCATCGACCTGTACGGGCAGGTTGTCCGCGCGGCGCAGATAGCACGTCAGCGGCGCGATGCTGCCGTCCGGGCGGCGCATGGCGATGAACGAGAGCGGCTGGACGATCACCTCGCCGCGCACGCTGGCCAGCACCCCCAGCGGAATGCGCCGCGCCTTCGGGTTGTCCGTTACGATGGTGTACGAGCCCTTAATCAGCCCCGAGCGCTGGCCGGCCTTGAGCGTGACCTCGATCTCGTGCGCCGCGCCGTTGGCGCCGGGCTTGGGCCGGTGCGCCAGCGCGATCTCGGCCTGCGCGTCCCCTTCGATCTTCAAGACCTTAAACGGCTCCTCGTTGTAGTGCCGCAGCTCCAGTTTCAGCGTGTTCGCTTGGCCGGCGGCAATCATCCCGAAACTCGCCGACGGCGGTTCGAGCAGCAGTTCGTGATGCACCGTCGCGACGACCGTAGGCGTGACGTGCGCCCAAACGGCCTCGTCGGTGCGCACGTAAATCGCGACCCGGTCGGCGTAGCGGCTGGGCAGCGCATGGTAGCTCGCGCGCAATTCGCAGCTCTCGCCGGGCTCCAGTTTCCGCGCCAAGGGCGAAACGTTGAGGCACCCGCACGAGCCGGCGGCCTCCTTGATCGTGATCGCCTTATCGGTGGGATTGGAAATCTTGAAGAGCAGCGGGTGATGCGTCTCGGGATCCACCTTGCCCAGATCGATCAGCGGCGGTTCGACGGTAAGCTTCGAGACCGTCGGCTGTCCGCTGACCGGCTCGTACTTGCCGGGATGCGCGGAAGTGGCGTCGCCGGGTTGCCCCGTGAGCGGCGGCACGAGTTGCTTTTCGGGCGGCGGCAAGTCGGGCGACTTGGTTTCGGCAACCGCGGGCGGCGGAGGCGGCGCGACCGCCGGTTCAGCGGGCGGCGCCTGCCGGCCCCAGATCACGTACGCCGCCGCCAACCCCAGCAGCGCGCCCAGCACGGTAAATCGAAGTCGCTCCGCCATGCCTGCCGCCGCCTCCACCCCGCACGCGCATGCAAGACGCGCGGCGGGGCCGATTCTTAGACGCTCGTTGAACGATCGGGCTTCGGCGGACCCGGCTGTTTCCTAAGCCTTGACGGTCGCCTTGACGATCAGGACCGGCTGCTTGGGCTGCGCTTCGCTGAGCCGCCCCGGCTTTTCCACCGCCACCTTGCGAATCTTGTCGATCACCTCGGTGCCGGCCACGACCTTCCCGAATGCGCAGTACTTGCCGTCGTCGAGGAAATCGTTGTCCGCCACGTTGATGTAGAACTGCGCCGTGGCGCTGTTGAGGTCGCTGGTGCGGGCCATGGCCAAGCCGTACATGCAGTTCGTCGCGCCGTTGCCCGACTCGTTCTTGATCGGGGCGCGCGTGGCCTTCTGCTTGCCGCTCTGATCGAAGCCGCCGCCCTGAATCATGAAGCCGTCGATCACGCGGTGAAAGATCGTCGCGTCGTAATGCTTATCGGTCACGTACTGCAGGAAGTTTTTGACCGTGACCGGAGCCTTGTCCTGGTACAGCTCGGCCTCGAACGAACCTTGATTGGTCTCGAAGACCACGACGGGGTTGGCCATGACGTTTCTCCTGGGTTAGGCGTTTGAAGCCCCGAATGTAGTGGAAGTTCCGAAAGCCCGCAACCGAGAGCCCGAGCCTCATGGTGCGCCGCCGGTAGCCCGTGCCGCATCTCATGCACGAAGCGCAACTCGCAGAGATGCAAAGTCCCGCTCTAAAATCTGTATTCATGAAGCGAGTGCCAGACTCTACAAGGGCAAAGCAGCCGCAGGCAGGGCGGAAAGGCATCCGATGGATCGTATGGATTCGCAATTCTTGGAGCGCTTTCTGGCTTCAGGCGACGAGAGCGCCTTCGAAGCGCTGGTGAAACGCTACGGCTCGCTCGTGTACGGAGTCTGCCGCCGCATGCTTTCCAACACGCACGACGCAGAAGACGCGTTCCAGGCCACCTTTCTGGTGCTTGCACGCCGCGCCTCCGCGGTGCGCGGGGTTTCCGCACTGGGACCATGGCTGTACACAGTGGCCACGCGGGTGGCGCTGCGCGCACGAGCTTCCGCGGCTCGCCAAAAACAAAAGGAGAGGGCTATGCCCGCCGCCGAGCCGCACGATGAATCCGGTTGGGAGGAGTTGAGGCCTATCCTGGACCGCGAACTCGACAAGCTGCCCGAAAAGTACCGTGCGCCGGTGGTGCTCTGTTACTTCCAGGGGCTGACCCAGGAAGACGCCGCGCGTGAGTTGGGCTGGACGAAGGGAACCGTCTCGGGCCGGCTGGCCCGGGCCAAAGAGATTCTGCGTGGCCGGCTGGAGCGGAGCGGCGTGAAACTATCCGCGGCCCTGCTGGGCACGTTGATCGGACAGCACGCCACGGCCGTGGCCGTGCCGTCCGCGCTGGTGGGTCACACGGTCCAAACCGTGTCCCTGATCGCACAGGGCGGCCTGGCGCAAGCCTCCTTGGCGACACCTCAAGTGGTAAACCTGAGCGAAGGAGTGATTCAAATGATGCTGTGGAGCAAACTCAAAGTGGCCGCGGCGGTCCTGGCCGTCGTGTTGGTGGGTGGAGGCACCGGCTGGTTCTGGCAAGGCGTGCAGGCCGCCGAAGAAGCGCCCGTAACCTCGGAAGTACCTGAAGCGCCCGCGCTTACGCAGGCGGCATTCGATGCGCTGTTTGCAAAGCTTCAGGGTGAGGACCCTGATTCACGCGAAGCGGCTGAAAAAGCGTTGCGATCCCAAGGCGCTCTAGCCAAGCCGTACCTGGAGAAAATGACCGAGCAGAGCGACGAAACCGCCCGCATCGCGGCCCGGCGCATCCTGGGGCTCATCGAAACGCAGCCGATTGTCGATCGCATTGCGGAAACCTTGAAAAGGGTCGAAACTTACTCCGGCCGGATGAAATCCGAAGGGGAAGTCATGGGTATGGCTGTGAACTCGGAAGGAACGTTCAAAGGACGCTGCCTTACCGGAGAATCCGTCTCTGAAATGAAAAGTCAGATGATGGGGCAGAATATCGTGGTCCGCACCGTTATGGATGGCAAAACTGCTTGGGCGTTAACGACGATCAACAACGGACCTCAAGTGGTGTACAAAACCAGCGGTGAATTATGCAAACAAATAACCGGCCAGGAAAACTCGAAGGGCCAGGAAAGCCCCATGGAGATCGTGGGGACGTTCCTCCGCGATTACGAATTCACTTCCTTGGAGGAATCCCTCCTGGAGGATCAACCCGTGTACGTACTGAAAGGCACTTATAAGAACGGCGTGTACGAAAATCGCATGGCCGCCATGAAAAAATTGGCCCCCGCCGGAGGAGCACAGGTGGACTTGCAGATGGAAATGATGCGCTCGCCGGTGGTTTACTTGGATCGCGCCACGTTGATGATTCGGCGCTTCGAATACACGGGAAAAGATGGTAAGCCCAGCCTGACGACCACCTTCAGCGACTTGGTGCTCAACCCGCCGCTGGCCGACAGCTTATTCGTATTCAACTTGCCAGAAGGCGCGACCGTAATCGATGTGGGCGACATGCTTGCCAAAATGCAGCAACATGAAGCGAATACGAATCAACCGCAGGATGCCGTTGCGGTACCGCCTGCCGCGCCGCCGAAGGAAGACTTCTGATTCGGAATCGCCTTGTAAGTAACGCTACGAACGGCCGCCCCTAAGGGCGGCCGTTTTCTTTTAGTTCGTGACCTGAAGGATAAGTATCGCCTGCTGAAATCCCGGTCTTGTAATCCCGAACAAAGGCACCATAACCGGTAGTCTTACACAACGGGGATACGGGCATGCTGGGCTTGGTGTACCGCCTGCTCTTTAAGATGGTCGCGGACAAAGGCGGACCCGAAGCCGTCGCCCGCGTGCGCGCGCAGGCCGGGGTCGACGAAGCCCGGGTCTACCGCATGAACGAACCGTACCCCGACGACGAATGGCAGCGCATCTTCGCCGCCGCCTGCGACGTCCTAGACGTCGCGCCCGGAAAAGCCGAAAAACTCTTCGCCGAATGCTTCTTTGCCGACGCCTACGCGCGCTTCCCAAAATGGTTCGAAATGTGCAAAACCGCGCGCGAACTCCTGGAACTCCAGCCGGTGATCCACAACGGATTCGCCACGGGCCTGCAAGCGCCCGCCGAACGGCATAAGGTGATCGACAAGTTCCGCGTCGAAGCGCAGGACGACCGCATCGTCACCCATTATCGCTCGCCCAACAAACTCTGCGGTTTTTACGTCGCGCTGGTCGAACGCGTACTCGCCCACTACGGCGAACGGGCCGAGATCACCATGCTCAAGAGCCTGAAAAAAGGCGACGACGAATCGCAGATTTCGATCCGCTTCCTGGGCAAGGATGCGCGCCATGCCCGCTGAAGATCCCATGGGCATCCGCGTGCCGGACGGCGAACTGCGCGCCTGGATCGAGCGCATTGCCGACGAATTGTGCCTGACCGTGAACGGGCAATTCGACCATCTCGTGCGCGTCGAAGTGAACGACGACTCTCTCGAAAAGCTCCAGATGCTCGTCAATTTCGTCCTCGACCACGCGCGGCGCGCGGCCGAAGCGCGCCAGGAAGCGGACCGGCTGGTGCGCGAGAACCTCTCGCTGGCCCGCCAGGTCGGCACCTACCGCGAATTGGGCCATTACCGGCTCGAGGAGATCATCGGCAGCGGCGGGATGGGCGAAGTCTGGCGCGGGCGGCACCGCATGCTCGCACGGCCCGCAGCCGTGAAGCTGATCCGCCGCGAAGCGCTGGGCATACACAACCCCGACCGCACCATCTCGCGCTTTCAGCGAGAAGCGCGCGCCACGGCCAAACTGCGCAGCCCGCACACCATCGCCGTCTACGACTTCGGCGTCCACGAGAACGATTTCTACTACGTCATGGAACTCCTCGAAGGCGTCGATCTGCACACGCTGATCCAGGAGGATGGCGTGCAGCCGCCCGAGCGCGTCGCGTACATCCTCGAACAGGCCTGCCATTCGCTCGAAGAAGCGCACCGCGCCGGCCTGGTGCACCGCGACATCAAGCCCGGTAACCTGCATCTGTGCCAATACGGGATCGACTACGATTTCGTCAAAGTGCTCGACTTCGGGCTGGTCAAGAGTTTTCAGGACAGCACCGAGCCGCATCTGACCGAGGACGGCAGCTTCGCCGGCACCCCCGCCTTTCTCGCGCCGGAATCGATCCTAGGCAAGCGACCCGTGGACGGGCGCGCCGATCTGTACGCGCTGGGGCACACGGCCTACCTGATGCTCGCCGGGCGGCAGTGCTTCGAATCCAGCACGCCTTTCGGCGCGGCGATGAAGCAGGTCAACGAGATGCCCGTCCCGCTCTCGGCGCATCCGGGCGTCAAGATTCCCGAAGCGCTGGAAAAGCTCGTGATGAGCTGCCTGGAGAAAGATCCCGACCGCCGGCCCCCTTCGGCCGGGGATCTGGCGCGCGAACTGCGCCACTCGAAACTAGCCGAGGCCTGGACCGAGGACCGCCAGCTCGCGTGGTGGGAACGGTGGTGGCTGCGCCACGGCGGGCGCAAGCCCGAGTCGGACGACTCCAACGTGGCCGATGAACTCTTGAATCCGTAGCCGGACGAAACGCTTACTGGCCTTCGAGCACGCGCAGCCGTTGCTGCACTTCGCGTTTGCCCAGTCCGCGCACGGCGGCCAGCGCGGCGATCTGCGCCTTGCGCGGCTGCGTCTTGCCGGATTCCCAGAAATAAACCGATTGCGCCGAAGCGCCGACCAGCTTGCCGTAATCGCCGGCCGATAGATTCAGTTTTTCGCGGTGCTTTTTCAGCCAGATCGGGCTGAAGCGGACCTTATCGGCCTTTGCGCCGCTCAACTCCGGCTTGGCCACGCGCTCGCGTTCCTGGCCTTCCAGGAAGGCGACCTGCTTGACCAGCCGCGCGACCTGCCGCTTCAGCGCCGCGATATCGCGGCGATATTGCGCCGAAGCACGCTGAAGGTGTCCCGTCTGGGAACGGCCTTCCTTGCGCGATATGCGCGCGATTTCGGACTTCAATGTGGCAGCGAAACTGGACATTATTCGAAAGCCCTCGTTTGGATTGGTTTCGCATGATAGCCGATTTAGAAAAAATAAAGCGAAAGAAATGCGCTTGGGCGATCGGACGCTGCTTTAAGCCGGTTTTACGATTTCGCAGTAAATAACGGGATGGCCAGGCACACGCCGCCCAACATCACCGCCCAGCCCAAGCCCGGCACGAACCAACTCGTAAACGTGAGCAGCGCGCCGCATAAGCCGAACGAGAGGCTCTTCGATTTGCGCGAGTAAAGCATATACGCCGCGCCGAGGACCGACGAAATAAAGCCGTACATGATCCGGCCCGTGGAAAAATGACCCTCGTCCTCGTACGCCTCGCCGATCGACGAGACCGGCATGATCGGCTCCACCACCTTCGCTTTGCTCATCTGCCGGTCCACCTTGTCCATCATGCCCAGCATCTTGTTCTGGTAGTCGGCCTGCGCTTGCGCGGCTTCCTCGGCCTTGGTCAGCGGTCCGGGATGCGAAGGCGGCGCGGGCGTAACGGCGGGTACGGGCGCCGGAGCGGGACGCTGCTGCGCTTCCAGCAGCGCCCGCGCCTCCTGCTCGGCTTTCGCACGCTCCTCGGCGGAAACCGCGGGCTTGCCGGGCCCCATCGCCAGCATCGCGATACCCGCGCCCATGAAGCCCGCGAGCACCAGCGCCGCAATCAGCTTGCGCGTGCCGGCCTGCCCCGAACCCTGCGCGCGCAGCGCGTGCTGCGCCTCGATCTCCAGCACTTCCGCGCGCTTGGGCTTCGCCGCGGCCTGGTACGTCAGCTCATCGAAGTAGACCGCCTCGCCGCTCTTCTTGGCAGCTTCCGGCTCGGCCTCCTGCCGGCGAATCGCTTCGACCGCATGCGTCTGTTCGTCGGGCTTGTCGAGCACCGTCCGCACGAGCTTCAGCGCGCGCAGCAGCGCCTCGGCATCCTTGAAGCGGTGCCGCGGCTCCTTGGCCAGGCAGCGGTCGACCAGCGCGCACGAGGCCGGCGACGCGTCGGGGCGCAGCGTCGCGAGCGGCTCGTGCGGGTCCTTCATCGTCTTCATGATCGCTTCCATGGGCGAAGGCGCCTGGAACGGCGCGCGGCCCGTCAGCAGCGCATACAGCGTTGCGCCCATGGAAAATATGTCGGCCGGCTTGCCGCATTTGCGCGCATCGACGGCCTGCTCGGGCGCCAGGTAGCCCGGTGTGCCCATGGCCGTCTGGCTGGCGGTGAGCGACTGCCCGTGCTCCTCGGTGCGCGCGAGGCCCAAATCCGCGAGCTTCCCCCGCCCCAGCATCAGCTTCCCGCTGCTCACGTCCATCGGCAGCAGAATGTTGTCCGGTTTGATATCGCGGTGGATGATCCCTTCCTGGTGCGCGGCCACGAGCCCCTGCGTCGCGGCGATGCAAATATCCAGCGCGTCCGCTTCGCTCACGCCCCCGCGCTTGTGCTTCTTCTGGAAGCCGCCCGCGCTTTCCCCGTTGATGTACTCCATGACGATGAAGAAAAGCCCGTTCTCTTCGCGGGCTTCCTGCACGCTGACGAGGTTCGGCGATTTAATCCGAGCGGTGAGCGTCGCTTCGCGTACGAAGCGCTGGATCATCTGCGGATCCTGCTCGGCCATGTGGAACGGCAGCACCTTCACGGCCACCGGACGGTTCTCGGCTTCCAGCCAGCCCAGGTACACCGCGCCCATTCCGCCCTGCCCCAGCTTGGCCATCAGCGGTACGCCGCCCAGCGCCGGCACCTTCCCGTCCCTGAAGACCTGGCGCGAAGCGGGCATCAACAGCTTCTCGGCGCTGAGATCCTGCGTCGGGAGGCTGGTGTACGCCTGCGCGTCGCCGGCCGGGGCCGGCGCCTCTTTCGCCGCGGCTGCATGGCGCGGCGGCGGCGTCTCGGAGAAGACGAAGTTCGCCCCGGGCTTCCCCGGCGGTTTGGCCGGAAGCGTCGGACCGGCAGGGTTTACGTTCTGCCACGGCGAAGTGGGCGGCGCTTGCGCCGGCTCCGGCAAGCGCGGCGGCCCGGGCTGCGGCGGCACCGCAGCCGTGTTTTTTTTGTTCGTCGGCTTCGGCGTCGAGAACCCAAACGGGTCGGCCGATTTTTTGGGATCGGGCATACCGGACCGTCCTCACCATACGCAGACGGTTACGTTTTAAGTTATGCACCATGAAAATCAAGCGGATTAAACTATTGCACCTGTAGGCTTTGCATCAATAAAGTTAAGACTCGCGCGCCAGCACGTAATAGGGCAAATCGTGCAGGACGTTGCGCGCCGTCGAAGCCGGCAAGAAGGCTATCTCGTCGCGCGCACGCTGGATCTCGTCGCGTGCCACGCCCAGCGCGTACTCCACGGAGCCCGCGGCTTCGAGGTAGCGGCGCAGATTCTCGCGCGTCAGATCGTGGTTGTCCGGCGCAAAGAGACGCTGGAGTTCCTGCTTCTGCGCCCCGCTGGCGTGCGAGAGCAGGTGAATCAGCGGCAGCGTGGGTTCGCCGTTCTTGAGGTCGCTGCCCAGCGACTTGCCGACCGTGGTCTCGACGCCCATCAGGTCCAGACAGTCGTCCACGATCTGGAACGCCATGCCCAGGCGCCGGCCGTACACGAAAAGCTTGCGGCCGTCGTTCTCGCTGGCGCCGGCCATCAGCGCGCCCAATTCCGCCGCGGCGCCGAAGAGCTGCGCGGTCTTCTTGTCGATGATATCGAAGTACTCTTCTTCGGTCAGCCCGGCGTTGTAGCGGCTGGCGATCTGGAGCAGTTCGCCCTCGCAGATCAAGCGCGCGGTGCGGCTGAGCTGCCGGTTGGGGCGCGGATCGTCGAAGCGGCCCAGAATCTCGAAGGCGCGCGAGAAGAGGATATCCCCGGTCATCACCGCGGCCTTGTTGCCCCATTCGGCGTTGACCGTGGCGACGTTTCGCCGCGTGGCGGCGTCGTCGAGGATGTCGTCGTGGCAGAGCGTGGCGAGGTGGATCATCTCGACCAGCGCGCCGACCTCGGGCCCCAGCGGAGCCTCGCCCCCGAACGCTTTCGCGGACAGCAGCAGCACCGCCGGGCGCAGGCGCTTCCCGCGGAAGCGCTCGATATGCCGCACCAGGGTCTGGATGAACGCGTAATGGCTGGTCAGATGCCGGGCCAGCGCGGCCTCGGCCTGTTCCAGTTCGGGCAACACCGGCGCGACCAGCTTGCCCAGCATCGCGGCGCGCTCGTCGCTCGTGGATATCTTATTCAGTCCGTGCACGCCAGGAGACTCCCAGGGGCTTCGCCGTACGTCGCGTTGCGGACTTCATTATAGGGGTTCGCCCATGCGCCACAAGCGCGCTGGTATCCTTGATAGGACCTTGGCAAAGCCCTGAAGATAGAGTCCGCCCGGTGCTGTTAAGTTGGTGCCCGGTAGAGGTATAATGGTCGACAGGAGCGGTACCCGCATGGCGGCTTACGGTTCGATTCGCGGCCTTTTCGTCCTCGCGCTCGCACTGGCCGGTCTCCCCGTGCGCGGCGGCGATCTGCCCGCGGCAAATCCGCCCGAAGCGCCGTCCGTCCCCGCGGGCGCCAAGGCGCTCAACACGTTCAAGCTCCCCGCCAACGCGTCGATCATGATTATTCCGATCAACGACACCGAATCCACGCGTTACGGCATGATCGACAACTGGCAAGCCGGCTTCGTGGCCCGCCGCCTGCAAAGCGCCAAGGCCGACGGCTACGCCGCGGTGATCCTGGAGATCGACACCAACGGCGGCTCCGTCGCCGCGTGCGAACGCATCAACAAGGAGATCGCGCACGCCGGCGTCCCGGTGATCGCCTTCGTGCGCGGCAAAGCGTTTTCCGGCGGCGCCTTGATCAGCCTCGGCAGCGCCGCGATCATGATGGAACCCGGGACGCAGATCGGCGGCGCGCAGGCCGTCAGCCTCTTCGGCGACCTAGAAAAGGACGAACGCGAGAAGGCGCGCAGCATGCTCGTCGCCATGGTCAAGGGGCTGTGCGAACGCAACGGGCACCCCGAGACGCTCGCGCACGCCATGGTCGACAGCGAAGTGAAAATCCTCGAAACCGACCGAGTGACCCCACGCTTCATCACCGGGGAGGAACTCGAAGACTGGAAGAAGAACGAAGCGGCCCGCGGGCCGGCGCCGGCCGTCAAAGCCACCTTTAAGGAATCCGGGCAGATCCTGACGCTCACCTCCGGCGAAGCGATCGACGTGGGTCTGGCCTCGCAGATCGTCGCCGACCGCGACGCGCTCATGCAGGCGCTGGGCGTCGCGCCCTCGAACGCGGTGCTCGCGGGCGTCACGGCCAGCGAGAAGGTCTCGCGCTTCCTGGGACATCCGGGCTGGCTGGCGCTGCTGGTGCTGGTCGCGCTAGGCGGATTGATATACGAACTCAAAACCCCGGGCATCGGCCTGGGGCTGGGGCTCTTCCTGTTCTGCATGGGCCTCTTTTTCTGGCTCGCCTTCTTCGCCGATACGACGGGACTGGTCGAGATCTCGATCTTCCTGCTCGGCGCGGTCCTGATCGGCGTGGAGATCTTCGTGCTGCCCGGTTTCGGAGTGGCGGGCATCGCCGGAGGCTTGCTCGTGCTCTTCTCCATCGTGCTGGCTTTCATTCCGCAGGGCGCCAGCATGAGCGAACTGTGGGAACAGAACGACGCCGACCCGTTCAAAGCCGAACTGATTTACGAAGGCTTGAAGTGGGCCTCGATGACGCTCTTGGCCGCGGGACTGTGCATCGCGACGGCGCTGGTCGCGGGCGTGCGTTTGCCGGGCGTCAACCGCCTGGCGCTGGCGCGCGAAGTGGCACTGCGTCCCGGGGGCGGCGTGAGCGTCTCCGCCGGACCGCCGCAGCCCGAACCGCTCGTCTCGGGCATGGCGACCATCGCCGGCCCGAAGCCCATGTCCGCCAAACCGCCGCCCAGCGCCCGCCCCGCGGCGGAACTGATTGGGAAGGAAGCGCTCGCCGAAACCGTTCTGCGCCCCTCGGGCAAGGTGCGGATGGAAGGCGTCACGTACGAAGCGATGGCCGAAGGCGACTGGGTGGATGCCGGCGCCAAGGTTAAGGTGCTCTCGGTCGGGCCCTACGGACTCGTGGTGCGTCCGGTGTAAGGAAAGTCGGAGCCGCGTTTGCATGAACCCGTTGCTGATTTCGATCCTTCTGACCTTCGCCATGGTGGTCTTGGTGGCGCTGGAACTGCTCACGCCGTCCTTCGGCATCCTCACCGTCGCCGCGTTGGGCGTGATGTGCGGAAGCATCCTCATGGGCTTCCAGCACTCGACGGCCGCCGGCTTCGCGATGACCGCCGTGAATCTGACGGTCTTCCCCATCGCCGTGCTGGTGATCATGCAGTTCATCAAACGCAGCCCGCTGCTGCATCAGGGCGATATCCAGGCGTCGCTCCATCCTGAGCAAGCCGACGGCGGTGCGCGGCATCTGGCCGAACCCGGCGAGGAAGGCGAAGCGATCTCCCCCTTGCGCCCGAGCGGCATGGTACGCTTCGGCGACCGCCGCATCGAAGTGGTCACGCCGGGCAAGTGGATCGAGCCCGGAACGAAGGTTCGCGTCTTGCGCGTCGAAGGCAGCAAGATCGTCGTCGAAGCGGCGGAGTAACCCGCCACGCATGGAACCGCTCGCCTGGTCCGTCCTGTTCCTGCTGCTCATGGCCGCCGCGGTGGTGCTCGAGTTCTACGTGCCCAGCTTCGCGATGCTCACGGTCGCGGCGGTCCTTTGCGGGGTGGCCAGCGTCTGGTACGCCTTCGGGCATTCGACCGGCGCGGGACTGGGCATGTGCGCGGCGAACCTTGTCGCCGCCGGCCTCGCGATCCTGCTGACCATGCATTTCATGCAGAGCAACCCGCTGGCGAACCGGCACGAAGTCCAACCGCGCAACGGTTCGGCGCCCGCTCCGCCCGCCGCGGACCCGCGCATCGGCCGGATCGCCCTCGCGCGCTCCGACCTGCGCCCGTCCGGAGCCGTGGAACTCGAATCCGAACGCCTGACGGCCATCACCGAAGGCGGATTTATAGAAGCCGGCACCCCCGTGCGCATCCTCCGCATCGACGGCGCCCGCGTGATCGTGGAAGCCTGCGGCGGGGACATTTCGAAAGCCGGGACCGCCGAAGCGTAATAGCCGGATACGGGATACCTTCGAAACATTGGGCTTGCGGCGAGGACGAAGCATGGAAGCCCAGCGTCCTTCCGCCGCGGCCGAGGCCTCACCAACCGCGGCAGGCACTTTGCCCCTTACCCGCGCCTCCTTGCGCGACGGCATTCTCCTGATGAGCCTGGGACTCGCCTCCTTGGCCCTCTGCGTAGGCATCATGGCCTACGCCAATAGCATTCAAACCTTGGAAGTAGAAGGATTTGTCACGCTGGGCGCGCTTCTGGCTTGTGCGTGGCTGGTGCTCAGCGGACTAGGCGCATGGAAGGTTTCGAGTGCGTATGCCAGAGGGCTGCGAAGCATAAGCCTTTGGGGATTTATGACGCTGGCCGGGTTGTATGCGCTCGGCCTGCCCGCGATCGCCCTGTACTTGTTTGCGACCATCCGGAACATGCAGGATCGGGGCATTCTCGCCGCCCTCTGTCTGCTGCCCGCCGGTTGGCTCCTGCGAAGCATGCTCAACCGCGAACGGCCGTGGCCAGCCGCTCGAGCGGAGCCGTGCTGGCTGTTACTGGGAATTTTCGCCCTTGGCTTGAGTTTCCTGGTGGACAATTTCCCTATCTACGAGATGCACGCACGCTTGATGCGGGATCTTTTCGAAGGCCAATATCTATCCCTTGCGATCCTGGTACTGGGTTATGGATGCTGGATCTTCGGACTTTGCAAAGCATGGCGATTGCGTGCCAAAGCCACAGGGACAAGCGAACCGGGTTGGCTCCGTACGCTCACGCAGGCAAGCTGGTTCCTAAGCGCCGCGGTGCTGGCCGAAAGTCTGATCCTATTGGAGACTCCGCGCTTTTCCGCGCCCGGCGACTTCGCCACCGCTTTAGCGCTCCCCATCGCCCTCTGGTGCGCGTGGTTATGCTGGCCTTCGCGAGAGACGCAATCGACCCTCAAGAGGCGATTGGTGCGCGCAACAGCAGCGCTGTCGATACTCGTACTCTTGCCCATTAACGCGGCATTTTATGGCGCATTCTCTTGGCCGTATGCGCAACGCTACATAGACGCACGGCCCGGCTGGATTCTCCACCTCCCCGAGTCGGTACGCGTACCCCTGGGACGATTCTGGTCCTCGGTGTTTGTAAAGGATGGCGATGAACGAATGATGCTTCTCGGCTTGGCGCCTCTTTCGGATCTAGAGCAAGCCGCGTATTCTCAGACTGACCTCTATGCAAGTGTGGGCTGGTACAAGCTGGACCCCGAAGGCGCCATGCGAAACGCCTTGGCCGTTACAGAGAAGACCACGCCAGGAAATGCGCACGAATTTGCGGGGCTGATGCTGGGCCGGCACGGTAGCGACGAACAAGTACGGTCGCGATTACGAGCCGAATTCAGCGCCGAATTGCAGACCAATTTAATTCACTCCCTGCTGAATTTTAAACGGCGTGGCTTCTCCGCTGAGGTGCGTGATCTGTTCGAACGGCGCATTCTCGAAGGGTCGACTGTGAGCGGATGGGGCCATACCTGGCAATACCTCTACTTCGATTCGCCCGGAATGCGGGAGAAAATAGAAGGCGAGTTCGAGAAACCGGACACGCTGATGCCCAAACGGGTGCGGGACATCCTGGTGGGTACCTATTTCCATGATCATTCGGGCCAAAAAATTTTCAGAGTTGCGCTGCGCTCGCCCTCGCCCGAGGTTCGCATCGAAGCGTTACGCACCATGCTGGACTGTCTTTGGCTTGATCCCGACCTGGAGGTGCTTGTCGAATTCATGAAATGGGAGCTACCCGGCGCGACGCCAGAAGAACGTCGCCTCGCGGCGGAACTCATGGCAAGGGAATTGAACTTGGATTTAGGAAACGCCCTTCGCCCAAGCAACACGCCCGAAGGCTTGGATGAAATGGAAGAAGAGGCCATCGCTTTACTTCTCAAGGCAGCGCGTGCAAGGCTGGACCAAACGGCACGCCAAAAATAAAACGGGCGGCCGATCGCTCGGCCGCCCGTCATGCATCGACATTCGAAGAAACGACTACACGCGCCCGAGGAACTCGCCATCGGAGCAGCGAATCTTCACTTTGTCGCCCTTCTTGATGTGCCCCGGCACGCGCACTTCGATCCCCGTATCGACCTTGGCCAGCTTCGTCACCGACGTCGCCGTGTCGCCGCGCGCGGCGTCCGGCGCATCGACGACCTCCAACTCCACCGTCTGCGGCATCTCGACCTGCGCCACCTTGTCTTCGACCTTCAGCAGCACGATCTTCGAATTCGGCACCAGGTAGCCG
Organism: Planctomycetota bacterium; assembly: GCA_015075375.1. Taxonomy (GTDB): domain Bacteria; phylum Planctomycetota; class SZUA-567; order H5-PLA8; family H5-PLA8; genus H5-PLA8. The sequence goes on from JABTUM010000001.1 coordinate 627,349, forward strand.
CGTTGCGCTTCGGGAATCAGATCCTTGTTCACCGGAATCTGCTCGTACGTCTCCGGGTGCATGAAAATGTAGCCCGTCGGCTCTTCGTAGAGGTACTCGTACTCCTCGCGGTTGAGCATCACCTTTTCGACGACGTCGTCGGGCGAGAAGCGCTGTTCGAATACGTTGCCGCGTTCGAGGTGCTTCAGCTTCACCTGCCAGTACGTGCGCAAATTGCCGCGCGTCTGCTCGTGCCGGTCGAAGACGATCCACACTTCTTTGTTGATCTCGATGGCCTCGCCGATCTTGATGTCACGTAACTTCATGGACGACATGGGTACGCTCCTTCGCTATTCACGCGCACGCAGGCGCGACAAGACTGATCATCCTAAAGGAAGCAGCGGTCCGCGACAACGACAGCACGCACGCCCCGTCCCGAATACCAGGCGTGCATCCAAAGCGTGCCCCGGAGCCAGCTTGGAATAACGAGGAGGCCCGGCCTCAAGCCTCAGACCGACCAGCGCGGCGAACGCTTCTCCAGGAACGCGCGGATCCCTTCGTAGCAGTCGGGGGTCTGCCGAGCCTCGGCGTTGGCAAGCTCCGCGCGCTCCAGCGCTTGATGCAAGGGCAAGCCCGCGGTCTCGAAGAGCAACTGCTTCGTCCGCCGGATCGCTTCGGGACTCAGTTCGGCGAACGCCTCCGCGCGCTCGCCGGCCCGCGCAAGCAGCCCCTCGGACGGCACGAGTTCGTGTAGCAGATGCAAGTGCCGGGCTTCTTCCGCGTTCACCCAGCGCGCCGCCAGCATCATCTCGCGCGCCGCGCGTTCGCCCAGCGCGTGGACCAGGTACTCGCTCACCAGCGCCGGAACGAAACCGATGCGCACTTCGCTGAGGCAGAAGCGCGTGTGCTCGCAGCCGATCGCCACATCGCACAGCAGCGCCAAGCCCACGCCGCCGGCCACCGCCGGCCCGTTAATGGCGCCCACCAGCGGCTTGGGATACGCGCGCAGATACTCGAAAAAGGCGCGTACCGCCGCGCTGTCGGCGCGGTTCTGCTCGGCCGTCGCGCCTTGCATCTCGCGCAGCGCTTCCAGGTCCGCGCCCGAACAGAACGCCTTGCCCGCGCCGGTCACCACCACCGCGCGCACCGCCGGATCGCGCGCCAGCTCGTCCAGCGCCGCGCGCATCCCGTCGCCGGGACGATACGGCATCGGGTTGCGCTTCTCGGGGCGGTTCAAGGTCAGCACGGCGTGCCGCGACGAGCGCGTGACGAGAATCGCGTCGGACATGGAGCCGCTCCTTGCTTATCCGTAAGCCGCCTGCAATCGCCGCGCTTCACCCGCGCACGCGGCCAGCTTCGCGGCATCCACGCCCGTTTCATACCCCGCGGCCTCGAACCGTTCGACCAAGCCCTCGGTCGGCACGTTCGAGATCAGCTTGTCGCTGGCAAACGGGCAGCCGCCCATTCCGCCCACCGCGCCGTCGAAGCGCCGGCAACCGCCCTCCAGCGCCGCCTCGACATTGAGATGCCAGTCGTCCGGCCGGCCGTGAAAATGCGCCGAACAATTCAGCGCCGGCTGTTCCGCGCGCGCGCGTTCGAAGATCCGCTTCACTTGCTCGGGCCGCGCCACCGCCGCCGTATCGGCCAGCGCCACATGCCGCACGCCCATCCGGCACAGCGAACGCAGCGTCTCCAGCAGCGCGTCCTCGCTCCACGGTTCGCCGTACGGATTCCCGAACGCCATCGAGACGTAGACCAGGAAGCTCATGTCGTTCGCTTCGGTCCGCGCCAGCAGCCGGTCGATCACCGGCCACGTCCCGCTCACCGTGCTCTTCGTGTTGCGGCGCAGGAATTCGTCGGAAAAGCTGAACGGAAAACCCAGCGTATCCAGATTGCCCACCGAAACCGCGCGGTCGATGCTTTTCTCGTTCACCACCAGCGCGATGTACTCGGCGTCCTGGCGCGACGGCAGCGCGCGGACCACTTGCTCGCTGTCGGCCATCTGCGGGACCGCCTGCGGGCTCACGAAACTGCCCACTTCGATATGCTTCAAGCCGGCGTCCAGCAGAGCCAGGATATGAGCGACCTTTTCGGAAGTCGGAATCGGACGCTGCAAGCCCTGGAAGGCGTCGCGGGGCGTCTCGACGATCGTGACCGGGCCGGGCATGAGGCGCGTGCTCCCGTGCTTCCGTTTCATACTACACCGCGAGCCGGGCGATTGGCGATGCGGAAACCGGACCTCCCGCGGACGTTGCCAGCCGCACGGGGCCGGATAGGCTTGCCGGCTCACTCGTTCAAGGGGATTCCAGCGTGGCCAAGCTCAAGCATTCGTTCGCGTGGTGGGCCTTCGGGAACAAAGTCGAAGACAAGCCCAAACTGCTCAAGGACGCCAAGCGCCTCGGTTACGACGGCGTCGAGATGATCGGCGAAGAACTCTGGCCCGCCGTCAAGGACGCCGGCCTCGCGCTGGCCACCATGGGCGGCCACAAGTCGCTCACCGACGGCCTGAACAAACGCCACAACCACGACCGCATCGAACGCGAACTGAAGGAGAACATCGCCAAGGCCAAGCAGCACGGCATCCATGCGCTGATCTGCTTCAGCGGCAACCGCTGGGGCGTGCCCGACGCCGAAGCGATCCAGATCTGCGCCGACGGCCTCAAGCGCGTCGCCAAGGACGCCGAACAAGCCGGCGTCTCCCTGGTCCTGGAACTGCTCAACAGCAAAGTCGACCACCAGGCCTACCAGTGCGACCGGACGTGGTGGGGCGTCGAAGTCGTCCGCCGCGTCGAATCGCCGCGCGTGAAGCTGCTCTACGACATCTACCACATGCAGATCATGGAAGGCGACGTGATCCGCAACCTCCGCGATAACATCGACTACATTGGGCACTTCCACACCGCCGGAAACCCGGGACGCAAGGATCTCGACGACGAACAGGAGCTGTACTACCCGGCCATCGCGAAAGCGATCGCGGGCACGAATTACGAAGGCTACATCGGGCAGGAATTTTCACCCAAAGGCGAACCGGTCGCCGCGCTGGCGGCGGCCTTGAAGGCGTGCAGTCCGTAACAAAAAAAGCGAGGCGGCTTGGGATCGCCAAGCCGCCTCGTGTATTTCCAGCCTGCGCCGTAACCAACGCTTCCGTTAGTACGCCACCGCCTCCGCTTCCACCTCCGCCAAGCGGTTGGGCGAACGCTTCAGCGGCTCGTGCGGCCACACGATCTTGCGCCGCTCCGGCGTCAGCCGAGCCAGCAGTTCCGGCGACGGACGATACCCGTCGCGGAAGAAGCCCCAGCTCGGACCGTAGCGGTATACGACGATCCGCCGCTCGCCCGCGTTCTTGCGCAGCGCCGAACCGTGCGCGATCGCATCCACGAACAGGATCGCGTCCCCCGCTTCCATGAAAATCTCGACCGCGCCCTCGACCCCGTCCACCGAATTCCCTTCGGGGCGCATCCCGTTTTTGTTCAGGTCCGGATGCCGGAAGTTCGACTTGTGGCTGCCCGGCACCACCATCGTCCCGCCGTCGCCGGGGCCGATGTCCGTCAGCGCCAAAAGCATGTTCACCTGGCCGCAGTTGAAGCTCCCGTTCGAGAAGTGGTACTGGCAGCGCTTCGTCCAGGGATAGGCGCCCGAATGCAGCCCGATCGAATCGCCGGGGCCGCGCATGCTCGCGAAGTTCTCGTCGATGAAGAGCGGACCGTGCTTGCGGTCGAAGGTGCCCTCGCCGCCGATGAAGGTGCTCACATGGCTGATCCAGCTCGGATGGTCGATCAGGCGCTCGAACGGTTCGCCCGCTTCGTAGATCTGCTGCAGGTTCAGCCCGTTGTTCTTGTTGTATGCGTGCCCGTGCACGTAGCCGTACCACTCGCCCGGATCCAGCTTCGGAATCGCGTCGATCCCGTCGTTCAGCTCTTTTACATGCGCCTTCGAAATGGCGCCCTTGAGCAGGATGTACCCGCGCAGGTCGAAGAAGTATTTATCGCGATCGGTAATCACGGCGCACCCTCCAGGCCAGCCTGCCGCCGGACCCCCGGCGTGCTTATGCATCCAATCTAGCCTTCTTGTGCTTGCTATACTTCCGCCCGAACGGGTATTTTCTCCTGAATAGTAAGGTGCCGCCCCCGGAGCCACCCCATGGCCTTGACGGCCACCAGCCACATCGCTTCTTTAGGCTTCCGCCTCTGGCGCATGCAGCGCCAGCAAAAGCGCGTCACCATGCCCGCGCCGCACACGCACGCCGACATCGAGATCAACTACATCTCGAACGGCTGGATCCGCTACTTTCACGGGCAGCGCTTTTACGAAGTGAACGCCGGCGCCTTCGCCGTCTTCTGGGCCGGCATCCCGCACCAGCTCCAGGACCACGGCCCCGATCTCCAAGGCATCTGGATCACTTTTCCCGTCACGTGGCTGCTGGGCTGGCAAATTCCCGGGCGCCTGCCCGATGCGCTGATGGCCGGCGAACTCCTGGCCGACGCGCGCGGCGCCGACCAAGCGCAGTTGGAGGATTGGCTGAAGCTGTACGAATCCGGCGATGCGGATCAGCGCCAGGTCGTGCGGTTGGAACTCGAAGCGCGCATCCGCCGCCAGGCGCTCCACCTGCCCGCCGCGCCTAAGAAGAGCCAGGCCCCCAGCGGGGGCGGAGCGGAACAGTTCGTGCGCATGACCGAATTGCTCGGACAACGGTACCAGGAACCCATCGGCGTGCAGGATGTCGCGGAAGCCTTGAACTTGCATCCGAAGTACTGCCATACGCTGTTCAAGAAGTGCTGCGGCATGACGCTCTGGAATTATCTGACGGGCCTGCGCATCGCCCACGCCGAACGCCTGCTCCTGACCACCGACCAGAACGTGCTCCAGATCGCGCTCGACGCCGGCTTCGCGACGTCGAGCGCCTTCTACGTCGCCTTCAAGAAGCAGACGGGCCTGACGCCGGCGGGATTCCGGAAGCAGCATCTAAAAGCCGCTTCGTGATGGCACAAAGCCGATATCCGATCGCGCATCCCGGCCTTACACCTGCAACACCCCCGTCTTGAACTCCTCCACCTTCGGATTCTGCGCCGCCATCTCCAGCCCCAGCGCCAAACACGCCCGCGTCTGCGCCGGATCGATGATCCCGTCCACCCACAGCCGCGCCGCCGCGTAACGCGGGTCGGTCTGCTCGCCGTACGTCGCGACGATCTCCTTATACAGATGGTCGAGCTGCGACTGCGAGAGCGTTTGGCCCTGCTTCTTGAGCTGCGCCACCTTCAGGTCCAGCAGCGTGCGAGCCGCCTGCTCGCCGCCCATCACCGCGTAGCGGCACGTCGGCCACGCGAGAATCAGCCGCGGATCGTACGCTTTGCCGCACAGCGCGTAATTCCCCGCGCCGTAGCTCCCGCCCAGCACGATCGTGAACTTCGGCACCACCGAATTGGCCACCGCGTTGACCAGCTTCGCCCCGCTGCGGATGATCCCGTCGATCTCCGCCTGCCGCCCGACCATGAACCCGTTCACGTCCTGCAGGAAAACCAGCGGCACGCGGTTCTGGTTGCAATCCATCACGAAGCGCGCGGCTTTGTCCGCGGCATCGGGGTAAATCACGCCGCCCAGTTCGAAGGGCCGCCCCGGCTCGCGGATATGCTTCTTCTGGTTCGCGACGATCCCGACGCTCCATCCGTCGATCCGCGCCGTCCCGCAGACCAGCGTCTGGCCGAACTCGGCCTTGTACTCGTCGAAACTGTCCCCGTCGACCAGGCACTCCAGGATCGCGCGCACGTCGTACTCGGCGTTCGGTTCCAGCGGCATGCGCCGCACCAGTTCGCCTCCCGATTCCTTCGTCGGCCGAGCCCCTTCGCGCCGGAAGGCCGGCGCCGGCGGCACCGGCCAATGCGCCGCCAGCGCGCGCAGCCGCTTGATCGCCGCTTCGTCCTCGGGCTCGCGGAAGTCGATCGTGCCGCTCAGCGCCGCGTGCAGCTTCGCCCCGCCGATCTCTTCGCTCGAAAGGTCCTGCCCGATCGCCGCCTTCACCAGCGAGGGGCCGGCGATGTACAGCCCGCTCCCCTCGGTCATCACGATCTTGTCGCACATCACCGGCAGGTAGGCGCCGCCGGCCACGCACGAGCCCATGATCGCCGCGAGCTGCGGGACGCCCATCGCGCTGAGCCGCGCGTTGTGCCGGAAGATCCGCCCGAAATCGTCCTCGTCCGGGAAGATCTCGTCCTGCAGCGGAAGGAAAACGCCCGCCGAATCCACGAGGTAGATCAGCGGCAGCCGGTTCTCCATCGCGATGCGCTGCGCGCGGAGTACCTTCTTGGCCGTCAGCGGAAAGAATGCGCCGGCCTTCACCGTCGCGTCGTTCGCGATCACCACGCACAGCCGGCCGCTCACGCGAGCGATGCCCGTCACCGTTCCCGCCGACGGAGCGCCGCCCCACTCCTCGTACATCTTCCACGCCGCGAACAGACCCAGCTCGAAGAAACCCGTCTCCGGATCGCACAGCTTCACGATCCGCTCGCGCGCCGTCAGCCGCCCCTTCTTGTGCTGCCGCTCGATCGCGTCCGGCCCCCCGCCCTGCCGCACCACCCATTCGTCGCTGCGAATGGTGGCCAGCAGTTCCTTCCAGCCTTTCTCGTCGGGCGATACGGGAGGTTCTGCCGGCGGCAGCGGATGTCGAATGCTGGTCCGTCGCGTCTCGGCCATGCGCGTTCCTCGGAGGTGTTCGAGGAAGGATACCGCGCCACGTGCCGCTTGCCTAACGCACGTCCCCTGCGCGTCTAATCCAACCGTGCTAACCTAGCTGCTCCGTTGAGCTTACGACCCCCCCGACGGAGGAATTGGCCAAATCGGCCCTTATTGTGTATATTTAAGTATGAATATAGATTAATGCGTGCCCGACTTTAAGGAGCGCACCGCCATGAATACCACGCTCAAGTGCCGATCCGCCGGCCGCTACCTTCTGAAGGTGCTTACCCTTAGCCTGCTTTTCGCCGTGCATCAGCCCATAGCGGCAGAAGACGCCCCCGTCCATGCGGTCGATCTTCTGCCGCCCGACTGCACCTTGGTGGTGCAAGTTCAAGTACCCCTGCTCTTATTTCAAAGCGCCCTCACCCCCACCGGACAGTTCATGCTCGAGCCCCAATCGCTCGCGTTTCTGGAGGCTCCGCTGCAAAACGTTCGCCAAGCCTATGGGCGCTGGCAGCAACGCTGGAAAACGCTGCCGCGCATGGAACTCTGGACCCGCTTGCCGCTGGGAGAAGCGGCGCTGGGGCTTGCGTTGAAGCCTTCCACCGAAGCCGCCGTCCCGCCACGCGCGGTGCCCTACGTCGTGATCCAACTCACCGATGCCAAGGCCGCATCGGCCGCGCTCGCCGAAACCCTTCAACTGCTGCCGCATCATAAACTTCCTTCGGGGCTGGATGCCCGCGGCGAAGAGGGGCTCTACTTCACCCTGCAAGGATCTTGGCTGCTTGCGGCGGCCGAATTGAAGGACCTCGACCTTCTGGCCGCCCAAACCGAGGGCAAGAGCCCCGGCTTTGGAAGAAACCCGCGTTGGTTGCAGGCGCAGCAGGCGCTGGGAAAGGATGCGCTGTTGTACGCTTGGTGGGATCTGGCGGCGGTCCAGGAACACCTCATGGCGGTGCCCGAGAACCCCGAAGTCGCCGAGGTATTGCCCGGAAGTGCCGGCCGGTTGCTCCAAGCCCTGGGGCTCGACGGATTGCGCAGCCTCTCCTTCAGTCTAGGCGTCAAAGGTTCGCGCTTCGATTTCCGCATCGCCTCCGAAGCGCCGGCCGCCGCCGAAGCGCCGCGCCGGGGCTTGCTGAAAATGCTCGAAGGAGAAGGACCGCTGCCGGCCGACCTGCTCCGTCACGTCCCGGCTCAAGCCGCCTGGTTCTACGCCACTCGCTTGGATCTCCGCCGCGTGGTTCCGCTTGCCCTGCAAAGTCTCGATGCCGCCACCGGAGACAATTTGGCTGCGGGCCGCTTGGCGATGTACCTCATCGGACTGCGTGCGATGTCGGACGTCGAACTGGAAAACGACCTGCTCGCCAATCTCGGCGACACGTGGGTCATCACGGACACCGGCGGCGGCGGCGCGCTGATGGACCTGATGCCGGGTCTGGCCGCCGTGGGCCAAGCCGTCGATCCCATCGCCTTCGCGAACGCCGCGGCCAAGCTGCTCGATTTTGCCGCGAAAAACGCGCCCCCCACCCTCGACGTCAAATACCGCACGCGCCCCGTCGAAGGCGTGACGGCGCACTACCTCAGCATCGCGTTCACCGATCTCTCACCCGCTCTGGCGATCAAGGATCGCACCGTCGTCTTCAGCCCCACCCTCGGCGGATTGCGCCGCATGCTCAAACATCTGGCCGAGCCCGCGGCGGCGGACATCCGCTCGAATCCCGATTTCCAGGCGGCCTACCGGACCGCCTTCGCGGCGGACATCCCGGCCGGCGAACAAGCCGCCCTGCCCGCGACCCTGCGCTACCTCGACCCGCGCCGCGTCCGGCCCACCCAGGTGCTTGCCACCACGCTGGCCGGCGGACTGGCCTTTGGACCGAATCTTCCGGAACTCCTCCAAACCCAAGCCGGACTGCGGCGCACCCGCAATCAGGCCGCCATGCGGCTGCTGAACTTGGCGCTCCTGCACCACCGCGAAGGCGACTGGCCCGCCACTCCGCTCGAATTGCTGGCCGGCATCAGCGCCGAAGCGGCCCGGATCACCGATCTCAGCGGCGTGCGCTACCTGAGCGGGCTCCTGCGCGCCGATCCGCCCGCCACGATCTTGGCGTACGTGCTCGAAGAAGGCCGGGTCACGGGCGCACATGCCGTGCTGCGGCTGGATGGAAATTTCGAGTCCATCCCCGCCGGACAGGCCCGGCGTGAACTGGCCGAGCAAGCCGCCGCCTTCAAGGCCGCAGGCCGAAACGTGCGCGAAATCTCCGGATCAACCGCCACCGCCGATGCGCCGGGCCGCTGGTGGATGGACGCCTGGAGACTGCACGGCGAAGAACGCAGCCTCCTGGTCCTCGACCTGCTGAAACTGGCACGCAGCTTCGACTTTGCGCTGCTGCCGGACGTGCGCGCGCTCGAACAGCGCCTCGAACCCGGCATCTCCTGGACGCAAGCCGACGCGTGGGGCATCACCTCGCACACGCTCAGCAGCTACCCGTTGCCCGCACTCGACGTGGCCGGCGGCATCATGCCCATGGGCGTCGCCGCGCTCGCGCTGCCCGAAATCCTGCGCGGGCGGGAAGAAAGCTACGCCGCGCTCGCGCGCGAAGACCTGCGCGACCTCGCCGCCGCACAGTGGATCTACAGGCTCGGCGATTGGGATCGCGACAAGGTCCACGCCTACGCCGGCTCGCTGCAGGAACTCGCCGCGCGCGGACTCATCGTCACCCCGCTCGCCGACGCCGAACCGCGCGAAGGCGCCGCCGCCATTCCCAGGCGCGGGTACTGCTTCAAACTTCTGCCGCGGCAAGGCGAGCATGCGCCGGGCAAAGCACAGGAGTATGTCCGGGACGGCCAATGGATCGGTGGCTACGCCGTGCTGGCCTGGCCCGCACAGTATCCTCGCAGCGGCAGGCACTGCTACCTGCTGGGGCCGGGGGGCGCGATGTACGAAGCCGATTTCGGACCGCTCACCGAGGCGACGGTCAAGGCCCTGACGGCTTTCGATCCCGATCCGCTGCTGGGCTGGCGGCGCGCGGACTGAAGGATTACGCGTCCGCCGCGCCCAGCGCCTTCTTGTTCGCTGCCTGCCCCGCCGCCGCGCACGAGGCCGGCGTGCCGTCGCTCTCCCGGTAGTTCGCCAGCTTCTCGTCAGAACCGATCAGCCGCGTTTGCGCGCCGCGGTAAAAGAGCTGCATCGCGCGCCGCCGCCGTTCCGAGCGGTTCGGCGGCGTGTAGTGCGGCAGCACCACCGAGAAAAGCAGCACACCGCCCGCTTTCAGCTCCACCGGCACGGCCTGCGTGAGGTCCAGCCGCCCGTCCGCGACCGTGCAGTCGTCGCGGTGCTCGTGCCGCCGCGGCCCCAGGTGATGCGCGCCCGGCAGCACGAACATGCAGCCGTTCTCGATCGTCGCGTCGTCCAGCGCGATCCAGACATCCACCCCGGCGTCGAACGGCTCGTACAGGAAATACGCGCTGTCCTGATGCCACGGCTTCGACGAACCGATCCGCGGCGGCTTGCACAGCGCCATGTCGCCGTACAGGATCGGCGCCGGACCCAACAGCGGCTCCAGCAGCCACATCAGCCGCGCATCGGCGCTCAGGCGCGCGAAGTACCCATGCCCTTTGCTCGGCGTCGAAAACTTCCGGTAGCTCCGTTCCAGCGTCGCGAAATCCATCCGCTCCAAATCGATTTCAAGCCCCGGCTCGAAGAGCACCCCCGTATCCGTGCCCGGTTCCATGATCCGGTAGCCCGAATAATTTCGCATCGCGGCGGGGTTGCGGTCGAGCTTCAGTTCGCCGCCGCGCGCGCGTTCCACCAGCGTGCGCAGCAGTTCCGTCATCGCCGCTTGCCCTTCGGCGACGCGCGAAGCGTCCAGGAATCCGTCGAAGGCCAGGTATCCGTCGGCGCGGAAGCGCTCGATCTGGTCCGAGCTTAATTGCGCGGGGCACGGCTCGATGCAAGCGGCGGCGGCAGGCATGGCGGGGATCCTCGTAGGGGCCGAATCCGTTCGGCGCTGGAAGCAACCTACGCGATTTACCCAGGTACGTATGTAGCCCCACCCGGCTCGTTTTTACCCGAATCCGTGATCGGCCCGGTTACAGCTCCGAACGCGCGCGCCGGTACGCGCCCGGCGGCGCCCCCAGCACGCGCCGGAAAGCCCGCGCGAACGCGTGCACCGTCGCGTAGCCGGCCTGCTCGGCCAGGTGCTTGATCGCCACCTCGGGCTCGTCGGAAAGCACCTGCGCCGCCGCGCGCATGCGCAGGCCGAGCAAGTACTCGCGCGGAGGCTGCCCCAGAAGCGCGTGAAACGATCGCGCGAAGTGATCCGGCGACAGGTGGCACTCGCCCGCCAACTTCGCCACGCTCCAGGATCCGAACGGCTCCGTCTCCACCCGCTCCAGCACGCGCCAGAAGCGCCCCGCCGCCGGATCGGCCGCCGCCGGCACGGCCGCGCCCGCGCGCCGCACCGTCTCGACCAGGCACAAGGTCAGCGCCGCCAGCGCCTGCGGCCGCGCCAGCGCCGCATGCTCACGCATCGCGCGCCCCGCGTCCTCCACCTGCGCCACCAGGCCCTCCGGCAGGCGCAGACCGCGCGGCCGCCGCCCCAGCAGCGCCCAGTACCGCGGCGCCGCGCGGAACTTGAACATCCCGATCGTCATGCCCCGCCGCGTGCGGTGCGCGTGGCGAATCAGCGGCGGCACCAGCACCGCATCCCCGCGACGAGAATGGAACGGCTTCCCGCCTTCCACCTCCAGCCAGACCTCGCCGGCCACCGTCACGTCGAGCTGATGGAAGCCGTGAAGATGCGTATCCCAGCGTTGAGCTTGCGACGGATAAACGTGGCAGCCGAAGTTGATGAGCTCGGCGACCAGCGGAGCTTCAGCGCCCATGCGGCACCCCGGCGCCGGCCGGCGCGGCGCTCAGTCGAGCCCGAAGCGCGCGTTCACGAGCTTGTCCAGCTCGTCCAGCGCCGCCTGAGCATCGGGGCCTTTGGCTTTGAAGGTGAACTCGTTGTCTTCGTGCGCAGCCGCGTTGACCATGTACGCCGCGAACTCGATCATATCGAGGATGCTCTTGGCGGAAAAATCGAGATGGTCCTTGGCGGCCCGGATTTCCGACTGAAAGCGCGTCGCGGTCTCGACGATCTTCTGCGCCGGGCGCATATGCAGCCCGTGCTTATTTTTCAGGCTGATGCGACGAGTCAACCATTCGTCGCTCATGCCCGCTGCCCTTTCGCCCCGCCGCTCCGGACGCCAGCCTTCCCCAAGGCTCTCGTCCCGCGCCGTACCGGAATTCCTAACCATATACGGCGAAAGGGGCTCCAGCGCCAGTGCCGAGGCGGATTCACAGCTCCTTCAGGATCGTCAGCAGCGACTCCGCCAGCTTTCCCGAATCGTGCCGGATCGGATACGCCGGGTTCACCACGTCCGCCGCCACCAGCTTGAACGGCTCACCCGCGTAAGCTTGAGCGTCGTACGTCACCAGCCGCGCGACCTTGTCGTGTACCACGTACGTATCCGCCGCTTGGCCCTGCTTCACCGGTGCGGCTTTGTCTCCCGCCGGAGCCTGCAACTCGATCTTCCCGTTGTTCACCAGCACGTAATCGTAAACACGGTACGGCGACGTATGCCGGTCGATCGCCTGCAGGAAATCGGCAAGCTGGTACCCGCGCGTCTCGCCCTCGTACGTCATGATGTTGATCACGAAAACCTTCTTCGCCTTCGCCCGCGCCAGCGCCGCCGCCATCCCGTCGATCAGCAGGTTCGGCAGCACCGACGTGTACAGGCTCCCCGGCCCCAGCACGATCAGATCGGCCTCTTCGATCGCGCGCAGGATGTCCGGCGCCGCCGGCTCGGGCTTGGGCTTCAACTCCAGCCGCTTGATCCGCTTCTCCGACTTGGCGATCTGCGCCTGGCCCGTCGTCTTGGTCCCGTCCTCGTGATCGGCGACCAGAAAGATGCGGTCCAGCGTGCTGGGCAGCACCTGCCCGTTCACCGAAAGAATCCGGTTCGCTTCGCGCACGCCCGCGCCGAAATCCCCGCGGATCCGCGCCAGCACCGTGAGAAACAGGTTCCCGAAGTTATGCCCGCCCAGTTCGTGCTCGGGAAAGCGGTAGTCGAGCAGCTCGCCCATCAGCGGTTCTTCGTCGGCCAGCGCGATCAGACACTTGCGCAGATCGCCCGGCGGCTGCAAGCCCAGCTCTTGCCGCAGCTTTCCCGACGAGCCCCCGTCGTCGGCCATGCTCACGATCGCCGTCGTGTACGCCGACTGCTCGCGCAAGCCCGAGAGCAGCACCGACAACCCCGTGCCCCCGCCGATGGCCACGACATGCGGGCCGCGGCTGAGCACCGCGCGCTTGTAGGCCGCGTCGACCAGCCCTTTGCCGCCCCCGCGCCGGTCGATCAGGCCCCACATCGATTTGATCAGGCGGTAGATGCCCGTGATCAGGAAAAAGGCGGCCAGCGCGTAACCCAGCACGGCCGCGAGGATCAGCTTGCTGCCGGCGTCGAAGCCCGCCGTGCCCGTGGCGAAGAAGACCAAGAATCCGGATGCGAATACGGCGAAGAGAATGCCGACGAGAATGACCGCGATCCAGCGCTTGATGCGCAGACCCGGCCGCAGCCACTTCAGGATCTTCTCCATGGCCTGCCTGCCCGTGGATGAATAACAGGAACGGACCGCGAGGAGCGGTCCGCTAAATCTGCGTGCGAAAAAGTACGGCCGAGCTTACACGCCGCCGAAGGCTTGGTCGGCTTCGCCCAGTACGTCGCGGATATCCTTCACGTCCTTGCCGTCGCGCAGGAACTTGACGAACTTCTCGTCGCGCACCAGACGGGAGATGAAGGCCAGCGCTTCCAAATGCGATCCCGATGCGCCCTTCGAAGAAAGCAGCAAGAAGAACACGTACACCGGCTCGCCGTCCAGCGCGTCGAAGTTCACCCCGCGCTTCGACCGACCGAACGCGCAGACCAAGTCCGTGATCGAATCGTGCTTCGCGTGCGGCACCGCCACGCCCTGCCCGATCCCCGTCGATCCCAGTTCCTCGCGGTCCATCAACGCCTTGACCACCTTCTTCGAGGACTCCGAATCCACCCGCCCGGCCTTCACCAGCAATTCCACCAGCTCGCGAATCACCGACTCTTTCTCGGTCGACTGCAAATCGTCGCTGATGCCGCCGTCGGGGATGATGTCCGTGAGTTTCATCCGCCCTGCCGCTCCTTAGTCCCTGAGGTGCCGTCCAAGTTCGGGATGCGTTCCGCGAGGCCCCTGCTTCGCGTTCACGCCTCTTCGTCGTCCTCAACCTCTTCCGAAACCACCGGAGCTGGAGGTTGCTGAGCCAGGCGGCCGCTGTTGCGCTTGCGCGTCCGCATCCGCTCTTTGAACTTCTTCAAATGCTCGCGAATCTTGTGTACCGCCTCGTCGATCGCCAGGTACATGTCCTCGTGCGCCGCTTGAGCCACCAGCGGCTGGCCGCGAACCACCTCGGCCACGATTTCTGCCGCGTGATGCTTCGGCTCCTTCAAACTCAGGATCACATGCAGGTCTTGCACCCCGTCGAAGTACTTATCCAGATTATCGACCTTCTTGTGCACATGTTCCTGCAAAGCCGGGGTCACCTTCAGGTGACGCCCTTCGATCCGTACGTTCATCTGAAACTCCCCGGTGTGCCCGACAGGCCTGAACTTCGTTCGAGGACAAAAAGAAGCGCCCCCCGCCGTCTCCTGGGGCGCGTCCAAGCGGCACCCACATCCTAAGTACCGCCCTCTTAACGTCAACTAGGTTTGATGCTTACCGAATTCAGCGCACCGGGTGAGTGCCTTCCAGCCCCGCCGCCGGGACCGCCACCGCACGGCCCAACCCGTCCAGCAACGCCGCCACCGGTTCGCGCCGAACCGACGCGCCCTCCACCACCAGGCCCCAAGGCTGCGAAAACGGCATGAAGCTCCCCGTATTGCAAACCTCCAGCGCCCCCACCCGCCAGGCCCCCGCCCGGTGGCTGTGACCCACCACCGCCCGCGTCACCGGCCGGTCGAATCCCGCCGCCCGCCGCGCCACCCACGCCGGCATCCGCACCAGGTAATGCGCGATCCGCACCGCGCGCCGCGGGCTCAGCATCTGCCGCAAAAGGTAAGGCCCCGGACGCAGCGCTTCCTTCGCGTAGTCCTCGGGATGCGCCGACAAAAACGCCCGCTGCACCCGCCGGAAGACCTCCGCCCGGCGTGCGAAATGATCGCCGCCCCCGGCTTCCGACCACGCCGCGCGAAACGTCTGCTTGAAGACTCCCGCGTGCCACATCCACGGCGACGCGCAATCCAGCGCGTAATCCCCGTGGAACACCAGCGCCTGCGCTTCCTCGAGGTAGCAGTAATGCCGCTCGGAAATCGCCGGATCGTGGTTTCCCGTCAGCAGCTCGGCCGGGCCTCCGCGCGACACCAGCGTCCGCTCCAGCCGCGCCCGCCACGCCTGCATCTCCGGCGTCGGATCCGGGCGCTCCCAGCGGTCCAGCGCGTCGCCGTTCAAGATCACGCGGTCGAAGCGCGCCGCCAACCGGCCCAGCGCCTCCAGGCCCGCCGGGTCCAGGCGCGAAGAAGGATGACCCAGATGCAGGTCGGAGAGAATCAGCGTCTTCACGGAGGCTACATTACCCGCCGAATGCGCCGCGGTCACGCGCGAACGAAGCCGCCGGCTTGAGGCTTGGTCCCTAAACGCTTCGATGGCCGATGCGCCGCGCGGACCAAGCAGTGCGAGGATGCCGAACGCGCTGTTTCTCTGCAGTAAATGCAGCACGTGAGGCTGACGAAGGGTGTCGGGACGGAGCCCAGCAGCCCGTTGAAAATGGCTGCTAGTGCTTGGCCACCTTGGGCAGGCTGATCTCGGCCTCGCCTTCCACCTGGATCACGATCTTGCCTTCCGTCCGCGCGCCGGTCGTAGCTCGGTAGGTCTTGTCGCCCACCTGGATGTCCAGCTTCTCGTCTTTCGCGTTGACGAGCACCCGGTACGCCGTCGGCGCGACCGCGAAGCGTTCCTTCTCCACCGGCACTTGCTTGGCCAGTTCCGTGATCCGGCCCCAGAAGCCGCCGCCGGGACCGCCGCCGAAGCGCCCGCCGCGCCCGCCCCGCGGACCCCGGTCGCCGCCCAGTTCCGGTCGGTCGTTCACTCCGAAGATCGTCGCTTCGCCGCCCGTGATGCGCACCCCATACCCGTCGCCGGGATCGCCGTTGATCGCGTTACGGATCATCTCGCGCGTCCGGTCGCCGCCTCCGCGCATGAAATCGGGCAGCTCCAGTTTCTCCGGCAGCTTGTTGTAGAACTCCGCGTCGTAACGCACCCACACGTTCACCTTCGTCTCGGGCTTCACGTTCACCGTCACGTCCACCGCGCCGTCTTTGATCGGCAATTCGAGCTTCCCGCCTTTGGTCAGGAAGTTGCCCTTCTTCTTCGGATCGGGCGACCACTCCCCTTCCACGTTCGCCCAACCCAATTGCTGCAGCATGCTCTTCGCGTCGCCCCCGGCGGCAGCGGCGCCTTCCGCCGGAACCCCGGCTTGCGCCAGCCAATCCGAGAGCTTCTTGATCTCCGCCGCCTGTTCCTTCGCGTACGCGGTGCCCGACAGATCGCCTTCGCCCGTCAGCGGATCCAGACCCGCCTTCACGCCCGGCGCGTCCTGCTTCCCGAACGC
Organism: Planctomycetota bacterium; assembly: GCA_015075375.1. Classification (GTDB taxonomy): domain Bacteria; phylum Planctomycetota; class SZUA-567; order H5-PLA8; family H5-PLA8; genus H5-PLA8. Next base: position 643,671 of record JABTUM010000001.1, read on the forward strand.
CGCCTGAGCCGCCGCCAGCGCGGCCTTCGCCAGCCCTTCGCGTTCCTGCTCCCATCCCAGCTTGGCCCGCGCGATCGGCTCGTCGGCCAGCGCCCGCAGATCGCCCTTCGTCTGGCACGCCGCCTCCAGCGAATCGATCGCCGGCTTCCACGCGCCCGTCGCGAACGCGAAGAGCCCCACGTCCAAAGTCTGGTCAGGCGTGGGCGATTCCGGCAGCCCCGTGCTCGCCACCTGTACGGCCTGCTCGGGCGTCACGTCCTTCCAGGACGCGATCTGCCCCGCCGGCAAACCGGCCGGATCGCAGCGCAAGCCGCGGTCTTCCCAGCCCAGAAGCTCCACCCCGCCCTTGAAGCGCCCGATCGAATCCACCTTCGGCTTCTTGCCCGCCTTCACCGCCGCCGCCGCCGTCTCCCACGCCTTCTGCGCGCGCAGGTAACGCTCCGACCATTGCGCGGCCTCCAGCTTTCCTTCCTGCGTCTTCATCTCGTCGGCCGCCTGCCGGTACACGCCCTGCGCCAGCGCGAACGCGAAGCGCGTGTCCGGATGCCGCACCTTCGCCTCGGCCTGCGTGTGCGCCGCGGCCAGGCGCTGCTTGTCCGCCGCATGCCCCTGCAAGACCTTCGCCGCCGCCGCGGCCTCCATACCTTCGACATCGCTCAGGCGCGCCGCCAGTTCCAGCTTCTCCGCCATCGCCGCGGGCAGCTTTTCCTTCAACTCGTTCAGGATGCTCTTCGCCGCGGCCATTTCGCCCGACTGCGCCGCCGCGCGGGCCTTGTCGATCTCTTCCTGCGCCACCTGCTGCCAAGCGCCTTCCACCTGCCCCTGCTGCGTCCTCGCCTGCGCCGCCAGCTCGGTCGAACCGTGCGCATCCAGGAAACCTTGCAGCGCGCGGTGCGCGTCGGCGTGCCGGCCCGCCGCCAGCGCCTCTCGCGAAGCCTGTTCGGCCTGCGTCCACGCGCTCTTCAGCCGTTCGTCCGCGCCGCGCGCCTCGGCCAGTTTCGCCTGCGCCTCCGCCTTCGAAGCCGCCTGCGGATGCCCGGCCAAGAATTGTTCCCATGCGCCGGCCAGCGTCGCCGGATCCCGCGCCAGCAGATCCGCGTGCCGCGCGGACAGCGCCTCGAACGCCGGCTTCGAAGCATCCACCGCCGCTACGGAAACCTTGGCCGGAACGGCAGGAGCCGCTTCCGGTTTGCGCGCCGCTTCCGTCCCCGCCGGCTTGGGCGCCTTGGCCTGCGGCGTCCCGCCCGACTTCCCGCCGAACATCGCCAGCGCGCCCACCACGGCCACCGCCGCCGCGCCCAGACCGATGTACAGCCCCGCGCCCGATCCCCCTTCGCGAACCGCTTCGCCCGCAGGCTTCCCCGCGCGCACCCGCGCCGCCTGCCCCGTCGTCACGCGGCCCACCTTGCCCGTCGTCACACGCCCCGCGCGGCCCGTACCCGCGCCCTTCGGCAGATACTCCCCGGCCTTCACCTTCTCCAGCGCCTCGACCAGTTCCTGCGCGCTCTGGAAGCGCTTCGCGGGCTCTTTTTCCAAAAGCCTCATCACCACCGCGACGAAGCCCGGCGAGAGATCCTCGCGCAATTCGTCCAACTCCGGCGGCGCCTGGCTGATCACCTGAACCATGATCGAAGCCGGCGTCTTGCCTTCGAATGGCGTCCGGCCCGACGAAAGCGTATAGAGCGACGCGCCCAGACCGTACAGATCGGCGCGCGCATCCAGTTCCGCGCCGCGCGCCTGTTCGGGCGCCATGTAATGCGGCGTGCCCAGCGCCGTGCCGTCCTGCGTCAGATGTCCCTGTTCTTCGCTGTTCTTGTCCTCGAACCGCGCCAGCCCCAGGTCCGCCAGCCGAGCGCGGCCTTGCTTGTCCATCAGGAAGTTGTCGGGCTTGATGTCGCGGTGCAGGATGCCGTGGTTGTGCGCTTCCTTCAGCGCCCCCGCGATCTGGATGCCCAGTTCCACGCACTCCGCTTCGCTGAACGGCCCCTTCGAGTGCAGCTTCTTGTGCGCCGTCGTGCCGTCCACGAACTCCATCGAGATGTAGTGGTAGCCCTCGAGGCTCCCGACGTCGTGAACGTGGACGATATGCGGATGCGAAAGTTTGCCGGCCGCGTGCGCTTCGCGGATGAAACGCTGCACGCGCTTCTCGTCCTGCGCCATCTGCTTGGGCAGGAACTTCAACGCCACGATCCGGTCCATCGAGACCTGCCGCGCCTTGAACACCACCCCCATGGCGCCCCGGCCGATCTCCTCCAGGATCTCGTAATTCCCGATCTGTTTGCCGACCATCGTAGCCAAGTTCTTACCTCTATCGGTCTTCCGAATGCGCATCCAGGAGCTGGACGGCTGCTCAGACCTGCTCCAAAGCCCCACAGGCGCCAAAGAGGATGTGAGTTCGGAATCCCGTCATGGGTTGCACTTTGTGCAACAGCCACCCCGCCTACCTGTTTAGGATAGGACCAAGCAGGATAGCTTCTCGCTGCACGGATTAGCCAATTGGGGTGCAACATTCCTGTTGCACCTGTGAATGCCGCCGCGATTAGCGCTTGGCGGTGGCTTTGACCTTCGGCTTCGGTTTGGCTTCGGCCTTCTTGGCGGCCTTCGGCTCGGCGCTCTTCTTCGCCGACTTCGCCTTGGTCGGCTTATTGCGCAGCATCTCCGCGCGCAATCCCACCAAGCCCTGGAAGTTCGCGTAGTCCCCGTCGCTGCGCAGCGGCAGGCGCACCAAGCGCTTCCCGTTCACCGTCCGCGTGCGGCCGATGCGGCGGCGCAGTTCCGGCGCCAGCGCCGTCCCGTTCGCGCGGATCGTGTCGTCCACGGGAATCGTCGCTTCGAACGTGTTCGGAAGCAGATGCAGCGTGCACAGCGCATCTTTGGTCCCGTGCATATAGCGCACGGCCCAGCCCCAATCGGTGTCGTAGTAATGCAATCCGCTCGTCGCGCCCGGCACCGTCGCCAGGAAGCGCTCGACTTCCCCATAACGCTTGCGGCCCAGCGGATCCAGCAGGCTCACCAAGCGTGCTCGGGTCGGCTTCGGTTCCTTCTTCGCGAAGGGATGATCGTTTCCATTGCGTCGAACAGCAGCCACGTTCCTAGCCTCCTTGCCACAACAGGTCCGACCCTGCGCATGCCGGCGCCCGGACGCAGGCGCGCGAAAAACACGTTAAGGCGGACCATTGTAGGGGATCGCGGCCGGGAATTCAAAGTCAGGCTGGAGACCGCCGGGCCGGCGGCCTCCAGCCCCCTGGGATGCGTCTTAGACCTTGAGCGCCGTGGACTTGGAGCGTTCCAGGATCTCCCCGGCTTGCAGCTCGCGGTTCTGTTCCTGCGATAAATAAATTCCTTCGCTGATCAGCGCCACGTTCTTCGCGATCGCCGCCGTCGGGTACAGCTCCACCTTCCCCAGCAGCGCCGCCAGCCAGTGCTTCTCGTTGCTGTCGTAATGCTCGTAGTCGCTCTCGCACTTGCGCCAGCGCGTATCCACGTGCCCCAGTTCGATCTCGGCCTTGTACTCCACGTCGCCGATCTTCGAGTACAGCACCGGAGGCTTGCTCAGCTTGATCCCCCCCTTGCTCCCCAGGATCTTGCTGTGCTCGCTCCCGTCGTAATGGACCGCCCACGATTCCTCGACCACCAGTGTGAGCCCGCCCTTCAGCCGCACGTGGCCCAGACCCATTTCTTCCACGCTGAAGTTACCGCTCTTGGCCCGGTCGGCGTACATATCCAGTTCCTGGTACGTCGCGCCGCTCACCGCCAGCACGTCCGGATTGCCCAAAAGGTCCATCACCTGCGCCATGTGGTAGATGCCCATGTCGAAGAGCGCGCCGCCCGCCGCAATCTGCTTGTTCACGAACGCCGGCGTACCGTAACCGTCCACCCACGGCCGGCCGCGACGCCGGAAGCCGAAGCTGCGCGCGTAATACACCTTGCCCAGATGCCCTTCCTTGATCAGCCGCCGCGCGATCTTGTGCTCGGGATCGTAGAGCGTGTTCATCTGGATCTGCAGCTTCTTCCCCGTCTTCTGCGCCGCGTCGTACATCGCCTTCGCGTCGACGTAGCTCCCCGCCATCGGCTTCTCGCAGTACACGTGCTTTCCGGCCTCGAACGCCGCGATCGTCACCGGAGCGTGCAGGTTGTTGTGCAGGCAGACGTCCACCGCCTGGATGTCGTCGCGCTTCAGGAGCGCACGGAAATCGGCGTACGCGTCGGGCACCTTGAACTCCGCGGCCACCCGCTTCGCCTCCGCTTCGTTCAAGTCCGCCACCGCCACCACATTCGCGTCGGGCAGATCCTGGTAACGCTTCAGATGCGACTTCCCGATCATGCCGACGCCGATCACGCCGATGTTCACGCGTTGAGACACAGATCGAATCCTCCCGGGCCCAAAAAAGAGGCGGGCGCGAGCCCCCTATGGCCGCCATCCGGCCGCTCCGGGCTCCCGTCCGCGTGAAGACTGGTCCCTTCCATGCTGCCAGGACCGGACCGCCCGTCAATCCCATTGCTCGAGTCGCCCGACGCTCCTTCCAAGCCGCGTGGACTGGCGGATGGCGCGCCGTTCGTCCATACTGGCTCCTCGAAAACCGACCGGGAACCGCACCATGCCCAAGCGCAGTACGCGCAAAGCGTCTAACGCCCCCGCGCAACCCAAACGCCGCACCTCCGTACCCAAACCCGGTTCGGCCGTCGCCGAGGCCGGCGCCGCGCTGCCCGATCCGGCCAACAGCCCCTTCAGCCCCATCGAAGAGGCCATCGCCGACCTCCGCGCCGGGCGCATGATCGTCCTCGTCGACGACGAAGACCGCGAGAACGAAGGCGACCTGGTCCTCGCCGCCGAGATGGTCACGCCCGAGTCCATCGCGTTCATGGCCAAGAAGGCCAGCGGCCTGATCTGCCTCGCCATGACCGAAGAAGACTGCGAACGGCTCAACCTGCCCCTCCAGGCCGTCGAGAACTCCTCGCGCTTCGGCACCGCGTTCACCGTCTCCGTCGAAGCGCGCCGCGGCGTCACCACCGGCATCAGCGCCGCCGACCGCGCCCACACCATCCGCACCGCCATCGATCCGGCCTCGCGCCCCGACGACCTCGCCCGCCCCGGACACGTCTTCCCCCTGCGCGCGCGCAAAGGCGGCGTTCTCGTGCGCACCGGCCAGACCGAAGGCAGCGTCGATCTCTGCCGCCTCGCCGGACTCAAGCCCGCCGCAGTCATCTGCGAAGTGATGAACGAAGACGGCACCATGGCGCGCCTTTCGCACCTCGACCTCTTCGCCGCCGAGCACGGCTTGAAAATTTATTCCATCGCCGACCTGATCGAATACCGCCGCGGCAAAGAGAAGCTCATCCGCCCCACCGTCGACGTGGCCATGCCCACCCGGCTGGGCGAATTCCGCTGCCACGTCTACGAGACCGACATCGGATCCGAACACCACCTCGCGCTGGTCAAAGGCGACATCAGACCCGGCAAGCTCCAGCGCGAACCCGTCCTCGTCCGCGTGCACAGCGAATGCCTCACCGGCGACGCCTTCGGAAGCATGCGCTGCGACTGCGGCGCGCAGCTCCACACCGCCATGGCCATGATCGAAGACGCCGGCAAGGGCGTCGTCCTCTACATGCGCCAGGAAGGACGCGGCATCGGACTCGTCAACAAACTCCGTGCCTACCAGCTCCAGGACGGCGGCGCCGACACCGTCGAAGCGAACAAAGCCCTGGGCTTCAAGCCCGATCTGCGCCGCTACGGCCTCGGCGCCCAGATCCTCTACGACCTCGGCCTGCGCCGCCTCAAACTCATCACCAACAACCCGCGCAAAATCGTCGGACTCAACGCCTTCGGACTCGAAGTCGTGGACCGCGTCCCGCTCAAAATGCCCGCGCATTCGAAGAACGCAAAATATCTGCGCACCAAGAAAGAAAAGCTCGGCCACCTGCTCGACGATATCTGAATCGTTTGCCCGCGGAGTCTGCTATGCCCAACAGCACGAATCCGGACTTGGACGCCCAGGCGTCCGGCGACACCGGCATGCGAAGGCCTTTGGTCTACGCCGGCCTGATGGCCCTGAGCTACCTGCTCCTCTCCTCCTTATATATCTGGATCTCCTCCCACCTCGCCGCCCACTGGGCTCGGTCCGTCGAAGACCTGGAACGCATCGAGAAGCTCAAGGGCCTCGGCTTCGTCGCACTCATGTCCCTGTTCACCTTCGTCGTCGGCTACGTCGCGCTGCGCCGCATGGCCCTGAAGGAACGCGAGATCGTCCGCCACCAAATGGCCCTCGTCGCCGCCGAAAAACGAGCCACCGCCGGACTCTTCGCCGCCTCCGTCGCGCACGATATCAACAACCTCCTCATGCCCATGAACGCCATTAGCCATCGCCTGGCCCAGGCCGACGCCGCGCATGCCGCCGATCACGCCAAACTCCAGGAATGCATCGCCCGCATCTCCAACCTCTCCCGCACCCTGATGAACGTCGGCAAAACCGGCGTCCACGGCACTTGGCAGGAACGCGACCTCAACACGGTGCTCCGCGACTCCCTCGACCTCGCGGGCATCCACACGCGCATCAAAAACTGCCAGATGGAATTCGTCTCCGGGCCGGAGATCAAGACCGTCGTCAACGCGCACCTCCTGCACCAGATGCTCCTCAATCTGGTCCTCAACGCCGCCGACGCCACCGACGGAATGGGGCGCATCCGCGTCAGTTCCGCCCTCGACGGCGAAAACGTACTCATCCGCGTCGAAGACAACGGACCCGGCATCCCGGAAGCCCTGCGCAACGCCGTCTTCCAGCCCTTCTTCACCACCAAGGCCAACGGCACCGGTCTGGGGCTGCTCTCCGTCAAAGCCTGCGCCGAACTCCACGGCGGCAGCGTCGCCCTCACCGCCTCCGCCTGGAACGGCGCCTGCTTCGAGGTGCGCTTTCCGCAACGCCAGTTCCCCGCCTCGAGCGCCGATGCCAATCCGAACGCCGCCTATTCGGCAAACGCCGAAGCCCGCCCTTCGTTGTAGAGGTGTAGCCCGGCGAGCCCGGAGCGGGCAGCCTGCCGCGCCCGGTAACGCTCCTTTTTGCGCCGGTGCCGAGGTGCTTGCCGCGTGAGTTCCAGAACGGCCGTGGGGATCGTGAGTCCGGGAACGCTGGGCTCGGAAATCGGCGCGCTCGCGCGCGATCTGGGCGCGCAGGTCTGGTGGGCCTCCGACCGCCGCAGTCCGCGAACCGCGCGCTTGGCCAAGCGCGCCCGGCTGAACAACGCCGGCACCCTCGAAGCGATCGTCAACCGCTGCTCGGTCATCGTCAGCGCCGTGCCCGCCGCCGAGGCCGAGAACGTGGCCCAAGCCGTCGCCCGGCTGCGCTACAACGGCCTGTACCTCGAACTCAATGCGCTGCCGCCTTCGCGCATCTGGCGCATCGCCGCGACCATTCGCGCCGGCGGCGGCTCCATCGTCGACGCCGCGCTCGACGGGCCCCCGCCGCTCCTTCCCGGCTCGACCCGCATGCTCCTGTCCGGCCCGCGCGCCGCCGAAGCCGCCGCGCTCTTTACCGGCAGCTCGCTCCTCGAAACCAAGGTCCTCGACGAAACCGTCGGCATGGCCTGCGCCTGGAAGTCGCTCCAAGCCGCCTACGCCCGCGGCAGCGTCGCCCTCCTCGCCTCCCTCTTAAGGCCCGATCCCGCGCCCCCCGCCGCCACCGATCCGCCCGCCGCCGAAGCCCGCGTGCACGAAACCGGATTCTTCCCCCGCAGCACCATGGACCTCTACCGCCGGCTCGGCGAACGCGAAGACGCCGCCGCCCTTCACGCCCTCAAAGCCACCCTCGATGCCCTGCGCGAATAAGCGCCCGCCTCACGCTCCTTACGCTTTGCTTATCGACTTTGAGTTTTGAGTAATTACTCTCCCTTCACCCGCAGCGCCCGCACCTCATACGGATACATCGAAAACCGCACCGCGCCCCCTTCGCTCGGTACCGCCGCGCCCGTCGCCGCGTCGCTCACCGCCCCCGCCTTCGGCAGCTTCACGACGATCTCCTGCTTCTCGCCCCGGCTCACGTTCACCACCGCCAGGTACGTCCCGTGCGCCTTCGCGTCGATGGCCCGCACCACGATCTGCGCATCGGCGCACGCATCCGGGAGCCGCTTGCTCGGCAGCGCCGGAAGCGCCAGGAACGCGCGGTTGAACGCGCGCACGTATTCGGGGAAGCCGCGGTTGAAACTCGCCGCGCTCAGATAACCGATGCTCGTCGGATCGCCGTACGCCAGCGCCAGCGCTTCGCCTTCCATCGCGAACGGACCCGCGCGCTCCAGGTCGCTCACGAAGTACCCCAGACTCTCGTGCATGGCGTGCTCGTTGAGCGGGTAGTGCCGCAGCAGCGCCAGCCCAGCCGGCCCGCGGAAAGCCTCGAACGCTTTTTCCGATCGAACCGTGTACGAACGGTTGAACGGGTACGTCAGCAGCACCCCCGGCAGATCCTGGTAGCGCTGCGGATCGGCCACCGGCACCGCGTGCTGCCACTCCCAGTCGGCCCACGTCCCGTGCGGCGTGAAGATCGCCTTCAGGTACAGGTCGTCCTTCAGCACCTCGTCGTACGCCTGAGCCTTGAGCTTCTCGTGCCCCTTCTGCTTCAGGATCGGAGCCCACGCGTCGAGCCGGTCGGTGACGACCTTCAAGCCGCCCGGCAGCGACGGACCCGGCTCGCCCGGATCGCACGTGTAGAGCAGGTGTGGCTCGCCGCCCAGTCCCGCCTTCAAATGCGCGTGCAGCTCCGCCAGAAACGCGCGCCGCTTCCCGTACCACCACGCGTAATACTTCTCGATCAGCGCCCGATCGCCCTTCAGCGCCTCCCGCGTGACCGCCTTGCCCCCATTCGCCTCCTGCGCGAAACGCGCCAGAGTCGCGTCGCCGAAGCCGATCGGATTCTGGCTCGGCCGCGGCCGGAACCACGCCCCCGCGAACGCCGCCTGCGCCTTGAACTTCAGCACCGTCGCGTCGAGCAGCCGCTTGGCGTCGGCCAGCGCGTCGGGATCGGTCAGATCGACGTTGCTCTTCTCGGTCCACTCGATATGCGTGTACGACTCTTTTCCGCCCAGCGTCTTCGCGCGCTTCTCCTTGCCCAGGCCCTTCGCGCCCACGCCGCCCGACCATTCGTAATAAGGCAGCGCCTCGTACCCGTACGGCTTCAGCATCGCCAGAATCTTTTCCCAGCGCTTCGGCGCGTGCGAACTCCAGTACCAGTCGTTCCCGCCGAAACCCTCGGCCTCCCAGCCCTGATTGTGCCCGAACTCCAGCAAATCCTTACCGAAGACGTTCATGCCCAGCACGCGCATCAGTTCGGCCTTGTAGCGGTACCAGGCGGTCTCGTCGTCCAGCCCGCGGCCCGCCGGTTCCTTCCCCGCGATCACGCCGTCGGCCATCTCCTCGCGCCAGAAGAGCCGCCGGTGCGGCAAATCCTGCGGCGGAAGCTGAACCTGAGCGTCGAGCTTTTTAGGATCGAGAACCTCGAAGAGCCGGATACGCGAAACCGCCGCGCCTGCGTTGAGCGGATCCTTCACCGCGTCGGCCTGCGTCACGACGACCCAGAAACCGTCCGCCGGCGTCTGGTCGCGCACCGCCTTGTCCCGCGCGAGGTTCAAACCCGCGAAGCGGTCGTGCAGCCAGAATATCGTCCGCCACGAACGGGACTGCTGCGCGAGCGGATACTCCAGCGACTCCGCGTTGTTGTTCGTGTACGTGTACAGCACGTCGCCGACGGCCGAACCCGTCGCCCAGCCGCGCCCGTACTCCCCGCCGCGATTCAGCACGAACCACGTCCGCGGCCGGTCCTCCGGATAATCCACCACCAGCACGTACGGCTGTCCCGCCTTCAGTCCCTTGCCTTTCCCCAGCTTGTAGGCGAAGTACTTCGCGGCCCCCGCGTTAGGCAGCACGCGGCACGCCGTCCCCAGCAGCGTCTCGATCGTGCTCGCATCCTTCGGATGCTCGACGAACTCCCGGGCCCCGGCCGCCTCGCCGCAGCGCACTTCGTCCACCAGCGGCAGCTTCCCGAACGGCGCGCCCGCGTCCTCCAGCGGCCGCTCCTGCGCCGCCGCGCCCGCCGCGAACAGCACCGCGATCCCCCACCCCAAGCCCCGCAATCGCATCGCTCGATCCCCTGTAACCGCCCCGCTCACTCGTGTGCGCACGTGACCCTTTATACCCCGAGCCGCTTCCCGTCGAAGCCTAATCCTCCAATAAACAACTCCGCCCCGTCCGCCGCTTGAACCGCCTCTCGGCTATTGTTCTGCCTAACCCCTGCCCGCCAACGACCGTGCCACGCTCCAGCCTTTCCCACGCCCTCCCCCTACCATCGACCAGGCGTTCGCCTTGGCCTTGGTCCTGGTCTTGGCCTTGGTCTTGGCCTGGGCCTTGGTCTTGGCCTTGGCCTTGGCCCCGGCCTTGGTTTTGGCCCCGCAGGGGCCAAGTAAAATAGCGAGGGGCGCAAGCCCCTCGTACACGCGCCCCACTCGCGCCAAGCCCCGCAGGGGCGGCATACCACCACGGAGGAAGAACCATGGGACAATCCCTTGCCAGCCTGTTGGTCCACATCGTCTTCAGTACCAAGAATCGGCAACCGCTCATCACGCCAGATCTGGAACCGGAATTACACGCTTACCTGGGAGGCGTATGCAAGGAGCTTCATTCGCCCGCCTTGGCGATTAACGGATATACGGATCACGTGCATCTATTGTGTTCGCTATCCAAGACCATGGCCTTGGCGGAATTGTTACGTAAGGTCAAAGCGCATTCGTCTACTTGGGCGAAACGAAAAGGACGAGCGCACGGGAACTTCGCCTGGCAAGACGGATACTCCGCGTTCTCCATAGGCCAGTCGGGGGTCCCAGCGCTGATGCGCTATATCGAGAGCCAGAAGAATCGGCATCGCCGCGTTGGCTACCAGGAGGAATTGCGCTCCTTTTTTAAAAAGTATGGAGTGGCGTTCGACGAGCGTTATGTATGGGCCTGAGGGATTTTATGCCGCCCCTTTGGGGCTTGGCGACATTCGAAACGCTCGTACGAGGGGCTTGCGCCCCTCGCTGTCATACCCGGCCCCTGCGGGGCCAAAACCCACGCGCGCGAAGCACCCACCGCAGGCCCGGCCGTTCAATACTTCGAATTTTGAATCTCTAATTTCCGTCCGCCTGCTCGAACTCGATCGGCTCCGGCGCCGGCACCGACTCGGGCTCGACCTCCAACGGCGGAAGCGGTTGCGGCAGCTTCGCCGCGGACGGCTCCGGCGCGGCCGGCGGCGCCTCGCGCGGCGCGTCCTTGCTCAAATTCGGCGGAGGCAGATGCAGAAATCCCAACAGCCCTTCGCGGTACGCGTAATACGCGCCGCCGCCCAGCACCCCCAGCACCACCACCAGCACCGCAAGGTCGGTCATAATCCCGCGCAGCAGATTCGGCGGCCGAAACTCCGGCTCGCGCCGCGCCACGCGCTCGGGCAGCCGCCGCGAAGACGGCTCCAGCCGGATCGCGCTGCGCCCCGGCCGTCCGCGCACCGCGCGAATCGACGGCGGCGTGCGCCGCGGCTCCTGAACGGGACTCTCCGCCGCCGGCGCCAGAAGCTGCCCCAGCGCCGCCACCAGCTCCGCCGCGCTCTGGAAGCGCGCGCGCCGGCTCTTCTCCATCATCCTCGCCAGCACCCGCGCGCACCCGTCGCTCACCTCCGGCGCAAGCTGCCGGATCGGTACCGGCTGCGCCGAAAGATGCTGCGTCATGATCAGCGTCGCCGCTTTGCCCTCGAACGGGGTCTGCCCGCTCAACAAATGGTAAAACGTGCAGCCCAGCGAATAAATATCGCAGCGCACGTCCAGCCGGTCGGTCTCGCCGCGCACCTGCTCCGGAGCCATGTAATGCGGCGTCCCCACCGCGATCCCCGACTGCGTCGCCGTCGCGTCGTCGGCCAGCACCTTCGCCAGGCCCAGGTCCGCGAGCTTCGGTTCGCCCAAGCGCGTCAGCAGAATGTTGTCCGGTTTGATGTCGCGATGCACGATCCCGTTCTTCTCGGCGCACTCCAGCGCCTGCGCGATCGCCAGCACGATCTCCGCCGCGCGCCGTTCCGGGATCCGGCCCGCATCCTTCAGCACCGACCAGAGCGTCGGACCGTCCACGTACTCCATCGCGAAGTACCACAGCCCGCTCTCGCGGTCTTGGCCGACGTCGATCCCTTGGACGATGTGCGGATGATTCAGCCGCGCCGAGGCGCGCGCTTCGCGCTGAAAGCGCCCGATCAATTGCTCGTTCTCGGCCAAGTGCGGCGCCAGCACCTTCAGCGCCACCAGCCGGTCCAGCGTCTGCTGACGCGCCAGGTACACGGTGCCCATCGCCCCGCGGCCCAGCTTTTTAATCAGTTCGAAGCCGCCCAGCACCTGCGGCGGCGGGGCAGGGATGGCGACGTGCGACGTCGACATAAGCATTCCTTCAGCCCCGGCAGGTCTATAAAGCACAAGTGCTTACGTGATCTCAATCAGTGTATCGATGGCGCCGGAAAGGTTAACCATAGAAAAAATATAGCTTATATATAATCCTCGGCTCCACCCCCCGTGTCTTGCGGTAAACACTATCAGGATTAAGAGTTACAGAGTAAGGTGGTGCTAACGGCAGCAAGAATCAGGGTTCCGAGCCCTAAGTAGGATGTGTGTGATGACGGCGCCTTCGCCACGCCGGGCCTCCCAGCCCGTGCCCCCTAATAAGGCTGCAGCCAGCCCCGCCGAGCCCCCCGTTTCGGCGGCCGCCGCCGCGGATGCCGAATGCATCCAGGCCGTTCTGGCCGGCCAGCGCGAACGCTTCGGCGAACTCGTCGGCCGCTACCAGCGCGTCGTCTACGGCGTCGTCTTTCCTTACGTCCGCGAGCCGCACCGGGCCGAAGATCTGGCCCAGGAGGTCTTCGTCAACGCCTTCTCGGCCTTGGCCCAGTTGCGCGAACAGGCCCGCTTTCTCCCCTGGCTCCTCCAGATCGCCCGCCACCGCGCTTCGCGCGAAGCCCGCCGCCAGTCGGCGCGCCCCGAAAGCGCGCTCCATCCCGAGATGGACGTGCCCGAACCCGAACCGAATCCCGACCGCGCCCGCGCCGCCGACGTACTGGCCATGGTCGAAGAACTCCCCGAACCCTACCGCCAGACCATGCTGCAGAAGTACCAGCAAGGCTTGAGCTGCAAGCAGATTGCGCAAGCAGAAGGCGTGCCCATCGGCACCATCACCAGCCGCTTGACGCGCGCACTCGCCGTCTTGCGCAACGCCATCGGCAAAGGCGAACGCCCATGAGCAGCACCGTGAACGCGCCGAAAATAATCGCAGCGCGCGGGATTTACGCGCCTGCGGCAGCAAAACCCGCCGAACGAGTCTCGTGCTGGATGTGGAAGGAGTGGCCATGACGCCGGAAGACTTGGAACAGGCGCTGACGCCCGAAGCATTCGCCGCCGCCGAAGCGCACGTGCGCGAACGCAACGGCGAAACGCTCGAGCCCCAAGCCGCGCAAGCGCTCCAACGCGCCCGCGCGTCGGACGCCACGCGCGCGCTCCTCGATGCGCTCGACGAAGTCGACGCGCAACTCGTGGCCGCCGCGCGCGAAGCGCAGCCCGGCGAGCGTTTCGCCGCGCGTGTCATGGCCGCGCTCCCGTCGGACCACGCCGCGAAAGATTCCACCCTCCAGCCGTCGCCCGTGCGCGACCCCGGCAGCGCGCCGCTCCTCATTTCAGAAGCGCGCCGCTCGCCTTGGCTGCGCCGCCTCGGCGCGGCCGCCGCATGCGTCGCCGCGTTGGGACTGAGTTGGCTGGGCGTCCGCGCGCTCCAGAATCGCGGCGCCGCCGTCGCGCGCATCGAGATGCTGTCCGGATCCGCCGCGCTCCTGGACGCCGACGGCAAACCCGCCGGCGCGATCGCCCCGGGCCAGCTCTATCAAGTCAGCAAGGACGGCGAAGCCGTCTTCGGCACCGCCAACGGCGGGCGCTTGCGCCTGCTCCAGGAAACCCGCTTCCGGCCGCAGGCGCGCGGCGCCGCCGAAGCGCTGCATCTGCAGGACGGCTTGCTCTTCGCCTACGAACCCGGCGGAGCCGAACCGCTCGTCGTCAAAAGCTCCGCCCTCGACGCCAAGGTCGAAGGCGTCTCCATGGTCTTCCAGGAAGAAGCCCCGCCGCCCGGCGCGCCCAACCCCGACCGCCGCGGCCAGGGCATCGTGATGGTCTTCAGCGGTTCGGCCCAGGTCGCCGCCGCGCACGCCTCCGGCGCCGTCGAAGTCCGAGCCGGCGAAATGTACGTCTCCGACCTCGAACGCGAGAACGTCCAGGTCTTCCTCGATACCGTCGAGAAACGCGTCGAGACGCTCAAGCAGACGGCCGACGCCGGAGCCCTCCAGGCCCAGCGCGCGCTCTACTCCGCGCGCGTCGACGAATACCGCCGCACCCTGAAGGAACTCGACGCCGGTCTGGCGCAAGCCGAGGCCGCGGCGCGCGGCGAACTCGCCGAACGCCGCGCCCGCGTCGCGCAGTATCTCGAAGCCCACGAACGCAGGCTCGGCCAGTTGGAACGCGACGCGCAAGCGCCCACGCCCGCCGGCCAGGCCTGCAAGCTCGAACGTGCCGCCGGCGCCGTGCGCCGCGGACGCGAACGGTATCGCCCGCCCGAAGCATGGACGGGAACGAAGTAAGCATCCCTTTTCATCCGGCTGCGAAGAGCCGAACCACAGGAGGACGTACCATGTTGTTCGAAGCGAAGAAGGTCCAAGCGGGGCTCGCACTGGCCCTGGCCTGCTGGCTGCCTTGGCACGCCCAGGCCGAAGAAGAAGGCGCGCCCAAGAAGGACGGCGACGCCCCCGTCACCGCCGCGCCCGGCGCCAACGCGCCGCAAGGCGAACGCAAAGACGGCATGCAACCCGGCGGCGGACCGGAAATGATGCGCGGCTTCCGCGGACGCGGAAACGGCGGGTTTGGCGGCGGCAACAACCCCACCTCCTGGATCGATCGCCAGATCGATTTCATGGTCGGACGCAGCGCCCCCGTCGAAGTCGAAAACCTCGACTTCGGATCCCAGAAGCGCTTCGTCGTCAATACCCCCGTCGGCGGCGTCGACAACCTCGATGCCTTCCGCGACGGACTGAAGGCCGAAGAAATCTTCACGCTCACCGAAGAACAGACCGCCTCCCTCGACGGTCTGCGCAAGGAGTACGCCGAGGAACTCAAGAAGCTCCAGACCGAACTCGACGCCGCCAACAAAGCCTTCGCGCTCAAGGTCATCGCCCTGCGCGAACAGTACGAAGGCAAGGCCAACGAACAGTTGGGCGATAAGAAGGCCGAGAAAGAACAGCTCGACGCGCTCGCCAAGGCCTATCACGAAGAACGCGCCAAGGCCAACGAGCCCTTCACCGAAGACCTGGCCAAGCTCAAGGTGGAAGCCGAGGCCAAAGGCACCGAAGCCCGCGAGAACCGCGACTGGCGCGCACTCGCCGGCGTCTACCAGAAGGGCCAGGAAGTCATGGGCAAGCTCCGCGAGGCCATCGAAAAGGTCACGCAGGACACCCACGCCAAGATGCTCGCCGCTCTCACCGGCGACGCCAAGACCAAGCTCGAGACGCAGTTCAAGGAACTCGAGGACCGCCGCCAGCAGATGCGCGACGGCGGACGCGGACGCGACCGCGGCAATCGCGGCAACGAGCCCCAAGGCGCGCCCGAAAAGCCCGCCGCTCCTCCCGGCGAGAACTTCTAACCCTCATCTTGCGGCCCCAGCCCCCGTCCGAAACGGACGGGGGCCGGCCGCGACCCGTATCGCGGGCGTCCCGCCCGCAGCCGTTGAAGGGCCGGTGGAGGTAGCCGTACCTTGCTGTTGCGTTTGAAGTTTGAATTTTCCTGCCGCCTTTCGGAGCCCCCATGCGCCTCGCCCCCGCCGCCCTGACGCTCCTCCTCTTCGCGTCGGCCGCCGCCCGCGCCGAGGACGAACCCGCGCCCAAGCACGAGCGCCCCAAAGTCATACGCGTGGAAGCCTCTCGGACCGAGCGCGGGCAAGCCGCCGTCTCGCTTCAGTTTCTCGCCACCGGCGCCGCGCACTACAGCGCCATCGGCCAAGCCATGCACTTCGGCCTGCACCCCAATGGCGTCGAACGGGGCGTGCGCTTCGCGTTCGGCCTGCCCGCCGCCCCCGGTCTCTCCGACCTCGATTACGGTCCGCGCCGCGGCTTCGTCCTCAAGGTGCCGCCCGGCGGCGTCGACCTGCTCTATTCGTTCGCGCGTGGCGTACCGGCCGAAGAGATCTTCCCCGCCGGCGCCGCGGCCATGCCGCGCCTGCGCGAGGCCTATCAAGCCGAATGGGACAAGCTGGAGCAGGAATGGACGGCCGAACAGGCCCGCCTCGCCGAACGCGCCATCGAACTCCGCCGCCGCTACGAATTGCGCGCCAACGACGTGCTCACCGGGTCCGACCGCGCCCAGAAAGAAGCGCTCGACGCCGTCCGCGAAAAGCTCGCCGCCGATCTGGCCGCTCGACTCGCCAAACTCGAACCGCGCATCCGCGAACTCGAAGCACGCGCCGCCCAAGGCTGGGCGCAGGCCAAGCAGTCGAGCGAACCCCAGAACCTGCCGCCCGAACTCGCCGCCTTCGCCAAGGACGCGCAGTTGCTCATGCAGGAAGCCGCCGCCGCCGCACGCGAACTCGCCGATGCCGCCCGCGCGAGCCTACTCGCCGCCCTCGATGGACCCGCGCGCGAAAAACTCAAAGCCCGCCTCGAATCCAAATTCCCGCACCACCTCCGGACCAACGCCAAAGAACCCTCCGCCGAAGCCGAACCCGGCGCGGATTTCTAAACCACGTAGCTAAAATGAATGGAAGGTTCAGGACGCCGCCGCTTCGCGCGCCGCGCCGGCGGCCGGCTTCGAGCGCCCCGGCCAACGCAGCGCCAGCCGCGACCCCAACCACACCAGCGCCAGCAAGCTCAGCACCGGATCGAGCAGGTAATCCCACAAGTTGCGCGATTCCAGCACGTCCAGCACGAAGCCCGCCGCGCCGAGGGTCACGACCAGCACCAGCACGTGCTCTTCGGCGTACCACGCCGCCAGCGTCAATAGCAGCAAGCCCGCGAAAAGCGCGTGCGAACTGTACCCCAGCGCGTACGGATCGAACATCGACCACCCCAGCGCGAACGGATAAAAGCAGACCGCCACCGCCAGCACCGCGCCGCTCATGCGCGTCAAGCTCCGCGCCTCCAGCACGCGCCGCCCGGAAAGCTGCTCCCAGCACCACAGCGCCAGCAGCGCCGCCAGCGTCAGGCTCACGTCGCCCGTCCACGAACGCACGTACTCCGCGCCCGACAAACCGTCCAGCGGAACCTGCAGCGCCGCAGCCGCAACCGCCGCGAAGCCCCAGCGCGCCCAAACCGGAACGGCCACGAAGCGGAACGCCAAGGTCAAAAAGAAGAGCGCCACGAGCGTACAGCCGCCCAGGCCGAAGCAGGCGCTCAGCGCGTGAGCGGTCATGGCAGATCCAGCCACGCTTGGTTGAAATGCATGTGCCGGATCTCGCGCCGGTTGTACGTGAAGACCAGGTGGTATTCGCCGGCCTTCGTCAGCAGCAGGCACGGATACGTGGTCCGCTCGTTCGGGTCTTCCGCCACCAGACCCTCCGACGCGTGCGCCACCGTCTGCCAGGTCGTGCCTTGGTCGCGCGAAACGGAGAGCGTCAGCTTGCGCATCACCCGCGCCGCCGCCAGCAGCCCGCCGTCCGGCATCCGCACCCCCGCCACGCCCGAACGGTCGCTCGTCAGCCCCAGCGGCGCCGCCGCGCTCCACGTCCGCCCGCCGTCCGTCGTCCGCGAACCGATCACGCGCTTGGGCGAAGAATACGTCGGCCGCATCAGGCATACGGCCTCCTGAGCGCCGAACGGCACGATCGCCGGCTGGATCGCCAAGCGGTCCTGCGTCAGCCGCTGCTTCGAGAGCACGTTGCCGTCCCCGTCCAGCCGCAGCAGCTCGCAGAATTTGCTCAGGAATTCGTGGTACACCGGCAGCCCGATCGTCCCGTCCGCGAACTGAAACGGCGGGTTGCGCACCAGCGTGCTCAGATTCAAGAACGGCGACGTGACCAGCCGCCGCGGCGGCGTCCACGTCTCGCCTTCGTCCGGCGAAGTCGTGACGTTGATGCTGCTGCCCGACCAGCCCGTCATCGAGGTGACGAAAAAAAGCCACAGCTTCCCGCTCGAGTCCAGCAGCGCGCACGAATTGCCCAGCTTCTGCACGCAGCGCTGCAACCCGTCCTGCGAATTCGCCCGGTCGATCAGCGCCCGCTCGCGGCTCCACGTCCGAACGGCCGGATCGTACACCGCCGTGTAGATCGCGACGTCCAGCGCGCCCTCGCGGCTCCCCCCGTACCAGAACGCGCGCAGACGCCCGCCGGAGAGTTCCACCAGCGTGCAACTGTGCACCGACCGCACGCTGTTTCCGTCGAGCATGGACGCATGCAGATACGGTTCGCCGGAGGTGACGGGCCGCGCCGCAGGCGGCACGAACCCCACGCCCGCGCTCGCCGCGCCCGCCGGCATCCCGTACGTCCACAGCGCGGCGAAGACCAGAGCGATCCAAAGCAGGAGCAACGCGCGAACGCGCATCTGAGCTTTCACGGATGAGGGCGCGTGACGCAACATGCGAAGGCGAAGGTCCAAGGCATCCGGGTCAAAACGCCGTCCGCCCGCCGATCCCGCTGGCACGTGCGCGCATGCTGCCGGTGCGTTTTGCCGTCCATGCGCCGAACAGCCTAACCCAACTTTCCGCCCTCACAACAACGCGACCGCTAAGCTATTGCGCAATCGCCAACGCTTCCCCTAGGCTGGTGACTCCACGCTCGTTCGGGCCGCAACACGGCCCCGCCCTGCGTGCTTATAAAAAGGAAGCGCCCATGCCCTATGAAATCGTCCTGAACGCCCGCGCCAAGCTCGTTCACTCTCGCGCTTGGGGCAACTTGAGCGACGCCGAATTGCTGGAACACAGAGATCGCATCCAAGCCCACTTCGAAGCCGGAACCCTGGACGCCGCCTGGAGCCACTTTGTGGATTTCAGCGCCGTGAGCCACGTGGACGTCTCGACGGCCACGGTCGGACTGCTCGCGGCCAACAACCCCTGGCCCACCGCAGTCCGCCGCGCGCTTGTCGCGCCGCAGGACATCGTCTTCGGCCTCTCCCGCATGTACGAGATGTTTAGCGGCGCCAAAGGCCAGAACATCCGCGTCTTCCGAACCCTGGACGAAGCCCGAACGTGGCTGCAGGGCGAGCCACGCCAATCCAAAGCGCCGTAGCAGGTAGCCCACCCCAATCTCAAATGGGTGTGGGTGAGCTTGCGAACGAGAAGCGCTCAACCTTGGAAGGTCGCCGAGAGCAGGTGCCGCCCTCCGCGTCCCAGCGGGACGCGCTGAAAATAGCCCGGGGTTTCAACCCCGGGAACCCGACGCCCCCGTCGCCCGCGCGCCCCGGAGGGGCGCGATGAAACCGCAGCAGACAAGAGCAGCAGCAAGCGACGCGGAAAGCCGCCCGTCATGCGTCGCGCAAACGAACCCAGTCCGCGGCGTTCATCGAGCGTCGTAAGGTGGCGTGCACTGATTGCCAACGGCCGCATCCCGTGGCACCAAATCCAGAAGGGGCGACGCGTTCATGAACGGTTGGATGGGCTGCCCGTGCCACCCGCCACCAATCACGAAAATACCGATTATACGACATCATCACTTCCATGATCTGGGCCCGGCCATATTTTTACAGCTACTCTCGACAAGTATTCGCAACGCTTCTTGATTTGCCCGACATTCCAATCCGCGACTTCCTGACCCGAAAAGTATTGATTCAAGTATACTTTGCTGTTTGTAAGAAGCCGCCGCTTGTCCGAAAATGCTCCATTCCTCATCTCGATGTTATAATCAGAACCAACAAGTGTTAAGTTGCCCGGCGTATGGAGCCACTTTAGATGTTCTATTTGCCAGTTGTCTCCGAGCGCTTCAATCCATGCATCGCCATCCTCATCTCCTGGGTGAATGGTTTGAGGCATAATATGTTCAATTGTACAGCCTGATAGATCGACAGTCTCGGCTGGTCGCTGAATACTTCGCTCAATTGCAGAAAGTACGGCGCGCGCATACGGGCTTTCATAAATACTTAGAGTCAAGAATCCTTGCTTGAATTCTTCATTAGTTGGCCACCCCTTACTTAACAAGAATTCCAACAAACCTTCGAGGCTAGAGTCCCTTACAACCTTAGCCGCCGTGCAGAACCACCGTGAATATGGTTTGGAAGTATGGTTGCAAACATAGCGCCTAAAAACAAAACTTGATATCGCTCGGCACGCCACACGCAATTGGTCTGGCATGAGTTTTTGTTCACGCTGCAAATCAAATAGGGCGAGCAGCAATGGGAATGCAGTTGTAGCTCCAAGATCAAGTACATGAGAAAGTGCCTCAGCAATCTTAGCATCAGGATGCCTAGTCGCCCCTCGCATGTAATTATGATCGAGTGCCAATGTGCTCAATTCACCTACCAATTGTCTTGAGTCTAGCGGTATCGGGAACTTGACTTCAAAAGCATCGAAGATCCCTTTGGCAGGTACATATGCTCCATCTTTCATCAAGACATCACGAAAGAATTGGGCAAATTGCTTTCCATTCAGCTTCCCATCCTCATAGAAGTGCTGCTCTAGCGGTCTCCAATAATCATCGTCAAAAGCATCTTGATCATCGATATTTAGAGACATAAAGACTTGGTTTCGAATAAGGTCACCTTCTTCCAAATCAACCCCGGTCGAATTAAGTGATCTAAAGATTTTATATGGATTCTCTTCGTCAAGGGTAATGGCCACAAAATCCAAGCGCAGAGCTACTAGTTGGAAAAAGGAGCGCAGATCATCTCTTGTGGCAGTAAAGCCCTCCTTATCAAGGCGCTTTTTATGGTACACATAGGCAGCTGCGATTTGACCTTGATGGTCGCTAATCTTCTTATCAATAATCTGCAAGTAAGATCCTCGATCACGCAGTCTAGGAAAGAGTTTGTATCGCTCGCGAGCGTTTCGATATTTATGAATGAGGTAACTCTCCTCAATTTCTCCCGCAAGATCGTCCCACTTCTCTTTCAAAGCCAAGTCGCGCATTGCGCTAAGCAGTAATGAGAGTGTCACGAGTCTTTGTTGGCCATCAATTACCTGGAACGCTACAATGTTCCCGGGTTGTGGGCGCTCGGGGACACAAACGATTGCTCCCATAAAGTGGCGTGGCTTGGCGTCTTCCTTAAGTTCTATGATGTCATCCCACAACTGTGCCCAGTTTTTCCGTTCCCACGTATAGTATCGTTGAAAGACTGGTATCACGTATTGCTCTGCAGAAACCAGCATCTGCTGCAAGGTACGCTCGATTGCTTTCATGGCCCCCCCTTACAGTGGTAAAATTCGGTCCTATTAAAAGCTCTCGCCAATTCTACTGCGCTTTCGGTAGCCCGCACGAGGTTCGTAGGGATCAAGGACAAGGTCGAATGCGATTCTATAGCGAATTTCATGGGCAGGAGGGCATTTCCATGGACATCGCGACCCTCAGAAGCCGCATCCTCTGCGCCGTGGGCGTCTCAGTCGAGATCGCGCCGCGCCTTTGGACTTACGCCAAGCAAAACCCCGGCGAGACCGAAGCGGACGTGCGCCCGCGGGTCTAGGCGCGGATTGGCCACATGAAGTTCGTGAAACTATTCCGAGACAACCAAGGCTACCGCGCAGGCGACCCGTTGGGCAACGTGCTGGAGGGCACGCAGTACACGGTGGGCGCGCGGTATGCGGCGGTAGGCGCGTGGTCGGTGGGTGCCACGATCACGCCTCAATTCTCCGCGTACCTCTTAGCTCGCGCCAATCGTCCACCGCCAGCGACTCTTGTTCTTGCCTGCCCAGTTCAAGCCAACGAAAACTCGACCCGCGCCACGCTTCCGGCGAACGCACCCGTTTGCGCTCCACATCCGCACAGGCCAGCGGACCCTTCACCGGCGCCGCGAGGCCAGCCAAGCGTATCATGGACCAAGATCACATTCACGAAACGAGCTTCGGCCTTTAATGCGCTGATTTCGAAACCCTGACGCGGAAGGTCACGGAAGGACGCGGGATTTTTCACGCAATTCGAGCCGGATCGAGCCCTTTTGACGCCCCCCAAGCCGCGTCAAAAAGAAGTGTATACTTAACTGGATACTTAGGTATACAGTATACAGTTACGGTATACAAGTATACACTTAGCGCACGTTGTGGCGCGAATATAGCGCCTCGTATAGCTTTGACAACCATACGCTTTGCATGACTCACTTCGAGCAGCACTCGTGCGAATCAACACAAAAAAACGGGCCGGAATTTCTTCCGGCCCGTTCGATCGCAATCTTCGAAAAATAAGGCCTAGTACTTCGGGCGCTTTTCCTTGTCCTTCCGCACCTTCTCCTGGATCGACTTGTTCACCACCACGAAGCCCCCGTTCGGCCCGGGAATCGCGCCTTCGATCAGCAGTAAGTGGTTGTCCGGATCGATCTTAACGACCTTCAAGCCCTGCACCGTCACCTTCGCGTTGCCCATATGGCCGGGCATCTTCTTGCCCTTCGGCACGCCCTTGTTGATCGACATGTGCCGGCCCAGCGAACCTAACGTCCGGTGGTTCTTGCTGTTACCGTGCGTCGCGCGCTGCCGCTGGAAGTTGTAACGCTTGATCGTGCCGGCGAAGCCTTTGCCCTTGCTCGTGCCCGTCACGTCCACCTTCTGCACGCCTTCGAAAATCGAAACCGTAACCTCTTCGCCCTGCTTGTCTTCGGCGGCTGCCGCGAGACGAATCTCGCCGACGTACGGAGCCGGCTTCGCGCCGGCCTTCGCGAAATGCCCCTGCAACGGCTTCGAGGTGTTCTTTTCCTTCTTCTCGCCGAAGCCCAACTGCAGCGCGTAGTAGCCGTCGTTCTCGACGTCCTTGACCTGCAAGACCTTACACGGGCCGACTTCCAGGACCGTCACGCCCACGCGCAAGCCCGCTTCGTTGAACACCTGAGTCATCCCGACCTTGCGGCCGAGTATACCTGTGGCGGAAGACATCGACTGACTCCTTGCATCCGTGGGATCGCGGCGGCGAAAGCTAAACTCGCGCGGCGCCGGCCCTTAGCCCCGAGCAGCAGTCCATACGGCCACTCACAGGGGCCGCGGGGACGTGCTCAAAACGAAGCGGGGAAGATAGCCTAAAGCGAGGCGGATACAAGTGTTAATTGCGCTCTGGAGCGGGCCTTGCGCGCCGCCCCTTCGAACGCCGACCAACCTTCCGCTAACCTCTTTACGCGCCTACCTTTTGCTTCTCCAAGACCTGCTTGCGCACGTAACTCATGTGCTTCTTCTCGTCCGCGACCAGCTTCTCCGCGTGCGCCCCGACGTAATGGACGATGAAGCTCCGCCGGAAGCGGTCGGCCGTCGTGTTGTTGTAACTCCCGTGAATCGTGAAGCCGTCGAAGAAGAGCACGTCGCCGGCCGCCATCGGCACGCCGGCCTCGCGGCAGCCTTCGGGCAATACGGTCTGCCCGCCGACGAAACTCTTGGACTCGTCGGCACTTGTAACTTCCTGCAGACCCAGCTTGTGGCTCCCCGGCACGACCACCATCTGCCCGTTGGCCGCGTCGCAATCGTCGAGCGCCACCCAGACGCCGATCAGCGGCTTCTGCTGGATGTACTGGCAATCCTGGTGCAAGCCCTGCCCTCGCCCGCCCGGCGGCTTGAAGTAGAGCATCGTCTGCTTCAGCTCCACCGCGTCGCCCACCAGCTTCGCCGCAAGGTCTTTCAGGCGCGGATCTTGCCAAAGCGTGTTCGTCGTCTCGTCCCACGGATGCATGTTGATCATGCGCGGATACGCATTGAGCGGGTCCTTCTCGCCGCTCTTGGGATTCCCGCCCAGATCGCCGGGCTTCGGCCCTTCGGCGCGCCGCCGCATGAAGTGCTCGCGCAGCGTCTGGGCTTCGGCCGGCGTGAAGACGCCGCGCGCGACGTAAAACCCATCGCGGTCGTAAACGGTTTTCGGATCGAGGTTTGCCATGGCGTAAAACTCCTGAATCGACGCTGAGGGTTTACTTGCTCGCGCCGGCGAGTTGCTTCTCCGCGGCTTGGCGCTGCTTGATCTTCTCGCACGGCCGCGCATACGCGCCGTTCTCGCGCGTGTAGCCCTTCCACTCGTACGGATCCTTCCCGGCGACCATGATCACGTCGCGGAAATCGGCCTGCCCGGCGCTAACGTGCTTCGGCACCGGCTGTTGCGGAACCGGAATGTTCCACGGCAGCAGCGAATACGCGTTCATGTAGTGGTTCACCAGCACGCGGCGATAAATGTTCGAACGATTCCGCCGGCTGCGATGCAGCGTATAGCCGTTGAAGAAGACCGCCGATCCGGCCGGCACCTCGACGGGAATCTCCTCGCGCTCGTCGAACCCGTAGCTCATCGGCGCGAAGTCGAACTCGTCGGGCTGCTCGTGCGCCTTCTGCGGCCAAAGGTAGCCCGTGCGGTGACTTCCAGGCACAACCCAGAGGCAGCCGTTGGCCTTCGTCGCCTCGTCGATGGCGATCCAGCCGCCGGTCAGCGAACGATCCCGCGTCGGGATGTACAGCTCGTCCTGATGCCACGCCTGGCCGGGGAAGTCCGGCGGCTTGACGAAGAGCATCGACTGCATGCACTTCACGTCCGGCGCGACGATCTGACTCAAGACCTGCGCCATCCCCGGATGCGCGATGTACTTCATCATCACCGGACTGATCCGGTGGACCTGATGCAGGCAGAGGTAATGCTCGAGCACCTCGTTGTCGGAGAGATTCGCCGGAAGCGGCGGGAAGGCCGGATGGGGGTACTCGCCGCGGCAAAGCTTGAGCGTATCGTCTTTCAGCTCTTGGAGTTCGGCGCGCGAAACGAGACCTTCGACGATCAGGAAGCCGTTCTCGCGATAGGATTCGACCTGCTTGGGGCTGAGCTTCATGGACGCGCGCGCTCCGGGTGATCCAACGAATCGATCATCGATAGACCAACATACCCCTCGGAAACACCCAAGGTAAGGGGGCTCATCGATCATATGGTGGATAATTCGATCATATCTTGCGCGTAAATTATCAGCACTCGGATTCAGTTTTAGTAATGTTTATAAAAATTACATTACTGTGCTTTTGAGCGGTGTACGCAGGAAGGTATGGATACTCAAGCCCCCAAACACGCCCGCGTCATGGAGCATCTCCGGCGCCTCCTTAGAGGAACGGCCTACCCCGCCGGAAGCCGCCTGCCGACCGAGCTGGAACTCGCGCGCAGTCTTCAGGTTAACGCCTTGACCGTAAGCCGCGCGCTGCGCGAACTGGTCGCCGAGGGCCTGATTGTCCGGCGGCGCGGCAGCGGAACGTTCGTCGCCGACCGCCAAGCGCCGCCGCTGCTGCCCGGGCGGCATCTGCGCGTAGGGCTGCTCTGGCCCGTCTCGGTGCGCCCCGAGCGCCTGGTTCAATCCTGGTGGGGCGCGCTTACGCGCGGCGTCCTGGAAGCCTGGAACCTGACGGATGTTGCGCCCAGTTGGAACGCTCCGGGCGAAGCCACGTTCACGCGCGCCGTCTGGGACGCTCCGGCGCGCGGCCTTACGCTCGAAGCCTTGGGCGAAGCGTTGCCGGTGCATCCGCGGCATCCGCCGCTGGAAGCCGTGCGCGCGGGACGCTTCGACGCCTTGATCACGGCCAACGTCGTCGAGCAGGCGTACTTGGAAAGCCTGCTGGAGCTTCAGCTTCCCACGGTGCTGCTGGACTACGACGACGCGCGCTGCGCCGGTCGCGCCGATCAGGTTTGCGTCGATCCGTTGGACGGCTATCGCGCGGCGGTGCAATCCTTCGCGAAGCAAGGCCTTACGCGCATTCATTACGTAGGCGGCATCATCGGAGCGCCGGCGCCTTCCGAAACCCTGAGCGGCGCGGCACTAACCGCATTCGTCCGCACGCATACGCGCGTCGAACCCGACAGCGTCCGCCGCCAGCACGCCTACCGCGTCGCGATGGACGAACTCAACCTGCCCGTGCGCGAAGATTGGATTCATCGGCTGGATGTCGGCGCATGCGAAGCCGCGAATTTGGCGCAAAGCTGGGCGCAACAACCGGATACCGAACGCCCCGAAGCGTTGCTCTGCTTCAACCTGGCTCAAGCCGAAGCGCTGCAACAAGCCTGCGCCGATCGTGGACTTAGCCTGGAAGCCGCCGGCGCCGCCGAACGCCTTCCGCGCGGCGCCGCCCACGCGATCCGCATCGACGGAGTCGAACTCGGCCGCATCGGCGCGGCCCTGGCGCTCGCGCGCTTGCAGCAGCCGCACCGGCCCACGGTCCGCGTGGGCGTGCCGACTCGGTATCTTGCGCATACCGAAGGACTTACTGAAAGCGTAAACGCAAAGGAGCGTGTATGAAGCCGATCGCAATGGCCATCCTGGCGGCTTGGTGCTTGGCGGGTCTGCTCTCCGCCGGCGAAAGCAGCTCGACCAACCCCTTGGCCGATCTGCCGTCCAAGCCCGGTCCGCACATCGAGAAGATCAGAGCTCTGGGCGATAACGCGTGGCTGAATCTGGGCTGTCCGGAAGGCGATCCGAGATGGGGCGCGGAAGGCGTGGCACGCGGACGAGCCTGGTGTTCGAAGATGGCTGCCGCGCCGGACTTAGGCGGCGCGTTCTTCTGCGGCACCGGCGTCCACGGAGCCGTGAAGTCCGACGGCCGCTACATGGACGACCTCTGGTTCTACGACGCCCTCGCGCATAGGTGGATCTGCCTGTACCCCGGCGCCAGCAAAGAAACCAAACTCAAGCTGGATAAGCACGGCTTCGAAGTCACCGAAGACGGGGAAGACATCCCCATCTCGTACCTCTCGCACGCCTACAACAACACCACCTACAACACGGACTTAAAGCTCTATCACATCATGTGGACGCAGTGCCCCTGGTGGGGCAAAGCCGTGCCGCAGCGCTGGGAGTGGCTGGACGTGCCCAAGGAGAAGCAGACCTATGGGAACGTCGGCGGCGTCATTCCGCTGACCAAGCATCCGCTGCTCTGGGACGTGGCGGCAAACAAATGGGAGCGCACGTTCGTGGAAGGGGCCGGCCCCGGCGGACGCTTCGAGGGCGTAGCAGAGTACATCCCTTCGCTCAAGCAGACTCTGTACACATACCAAGGCGCAACTTGGTTCTATGACTACGCTTCCAACACGTGGAAGGCGGGCGCCAAGGTGCCGGCCTCCGTTGCGGTGTACGATTCCAATGGCTGCTTTGACTCGAAGCGCGAACGCGTCTACGTCGCCAAAGCCAACGGCTTTGCCTGCTACGACGTGAAGCTCGGAACGTGGACGGAAATCAAGGCCGAAGGCCAGCCGGAGCACCTGGGCGCCACCAACAACGCGCAGCTTTATTTCGATGCCGCCAACGGAGTTGTGCTGTGGCATCAGAGCAACGGCCCGATCGCCGTGTACGATCCGGACGCCAACCGCTGGACCGACTTGGGCGACTCGACCCCGGACATTTCAGGCAAGGGCGAAAGCTTGAAGCACTTTCTTTGGCATGGATTTTACCATGCCGCGCTCAACGCCCATTTCTTCTACCGGGCCGGCGACAGCAATCTCAATAAGGCCACCATGCTGGTCTACCGTTACAAGAACGTAAAACCGTAAGGAGAGTTCAGCATGCGTATGCTTGTTCTGTTTGCCTTGCTGTGGGCGGCTTGCGCCAACGCCACGGAGTCCGCTCCGGAAGCGTCAAATCCGCTGGCCGGCCTGCCATCGTCACCCGGCCCGCACCTGGAGAAGATCAAGGCGCTGGGCGAGGACGCGTGGCTCGACTTGGGTTCCCCGGCGCCCGATCCGAAGTGGGGCAAGAGCCGCGGGCGGGCCTACTCGCCCAAGGCCGCCTTCGCGCCGGACCTGAACGGCGCCTTCTACTGCGCCACCGGAGCGCACGGCTTCGTCAAGCCCGACGGGCACTTCATGGACGATCTCTACTTCTACGACGCCAACGCTCACCGCTGGATCTGCCTGTATCCCGGCGCAAGCAAGGAGACCAAGCTCCGGCTCGACGAGCACGGCTTCGAGCGCACGCTTGAAGGCGACGCCAACCCGGTCTCGTACCTCTCGCACGCCTACAACATGCTCACGTACAATCCCAAGCTCCGCCGCTTCATGATCATCAACCACCCTTCGCCGTGGTGGACCAAGGCCCTGCCGCAGCGCGCGGATTGGCTGGAGGTTGCCGAGCAGGACCGGGGCAACCCTTACCGCGCGGGCAAACTGAACGGCAGTCCCAAGCATCCCATTTTCTGGAGCGTGGACGGGAACAAATGGGAACGCATCTTCGTGGAAGATAAGGTGGATCCAGGCAAGGATCTGGGCGTGCTTGAGTACCTGCCCGACCGCGAGCAGGCGTTCTACATGGCCGGCGGGAAAGCCTGGTTCTACGACTTCAAAGACAGCAAGTGGATCGATGCCAATGCGCGCGTCGGCGCCAAGATCGTATACGACTACGTCGGCTGCTACGATGCGCAACGGGGCAAGATTTACATCCTCGACGACAAAAACCTGTTCGGCTACGACCTCAAGGCGAATGCGTGGACCACGCTGGAGCCCGCGCCCGCTTCCTTCGGCAACTCCACGCTCGGGCAACTCGATTTCGATACGGCCAGCGGGATGGTCATCGGGTTCTCCTTCGCGGCGGGGAAGGAGGGCCAACCGCGCGGAGCCTTCGTCTACGACCCGGACCGTAACGCGTGGTCCCCGCCCGTTTCGGAGATGCCGAAGCTGCGCGGGCCGACGAGCTGCTTCTATCATCCGGAACGAAATGCCCACTTCATTTATACGGCCGGCGACAGCCGTGACGACGGAACGATGCTGGTCTACCGCTACAAGCACGTGAAGAAGTAGTGCGTAGCCGCGTATAATCGCGGCATGGCTCGACCACCCGACGCCGCTCCGGCCAGTTCCTCGCCTTACCCCGCTCGCTGGCTGTGCGAGGAACTGGCGCACGCCCGGGTGGAACTCTCGCACGGCCTCGGGCATTCCACGCACCGTGCCGGGCGCGACGTTCGCCGTCCGGCCTTCGACGATTACGATTTCCATTTCATCCTGCGCGGCGGCCTGGAATACGCTTTCGCGCACAAGACGGTGAAAGCGCGCGCGGGAACGATGGCGCTGCTGCCGCCGGGCGCGCCGTTTCACGAACGCAGCCTGGGCGAGGGCGAAGTGGAACTCTTCTTCGCTCACTTTCAGGTCGGGCGCGGCGGCTTCGATCCGCTGCGCATGCTGGACCTGCCGCTGGCCGTCGCTCTGCCCAAGCGCGCGGAAGTTCAAGACGTCTTCGAGGAACTGCTCGCACGCGGCCGCGGCGGCAAGCAGGCCGATCCGTTCGATCTGCTGCGAGCCAAAGCGCTGCTGGTGCAACTCCTCGCGCGGGTGCTCGAAGCGGCGGCGCAGGCCCGGCGGCTGAGCTTCGATCCCAAGCGCTCCGGCCCGGGCTGGATGTGGCCGGTCCTGGAGACGCTCGACCGCGGCCTGGACGATCCGGCGCTGGACGTGGAGGCGCTGGCGCGGCGCGCGAACCTTTCGCCCAGCCACTTCGCGCATCAGTTCAGGCGCTACATGGGCGTCGCGCCAAAGACGCTGCTGCTGCGCAAGCGCATGGAACGCGCGTGCGCGCTGCTGGCCGGGCAAGAACGCTTGAGCGTGAAGGAAGTCGCGCAGCGCACCGGATTCGGCGACCCGTACCACTTCAGCGCGCAGTTCAAGAAGTGGACGGGTCTGGCGCCCAGCGACTGGCGCGTGACTAAAATCTGGCCCACCTGACGCCCGGGACAGCAGAAAAACACATCCTTTCAGCCCTTCGCCCCATGGCCCACACGTGCGCCGACGGGGTTTAGTGACTCCGTAGCGATCGAAGAGCGAGCGACGCATCCACTTAAGGAGTCCGCGCATGGGGCAACGAAAAATACGGCTGGGCATCGTAGGCGTCGGCGGCGTGGGCGCGGGACGCGTGAAAAACGCGGCCGAGACGCCGGAAGCCGAAGTCACCGCGGTCTGCGACCTGAACGCGAAGGCGGTCGAAGACGCCCAGAAACTCTGCCCCAATGCGCAAGCCTTCAGCGACGCCGAAAAGCTCTTCGCCAGCGGACAGTGCGAAGCGGTGCTGCTGAATCTGCCGCACTTCCTGCATCAGCCCCTCGGAACCGCGGCCCTGCAAGCCGGCTTGCACGTGCTGGTCGAGAAGCCGATGGCGATCCGGATCGGGGAATGCGACAAGATGCTCGCCGCAGCCAAAAAAGCCGGAAAGCTGCTTACCGTCCACCATCAGAAACGGATCACGCAGCGGCACGTGGTTAATCTGATGCGCAACGGCGAATTGGGCCCGCTGGTGCGCGCGACGTACATCAGCAACAGCGTCCGCAACAACA
The DNA here is from genome assembly GCA_015075375.1 of Planctomycetota bacterium. Classification (GTDB taxonomy): domain Bacteria; phylum Planctomycetota; class SZUA-567; order H5-PLA8; family H5-PLA8; genus H5-PLA8. The sequence continues at coordinate 674,106 of JABTUM010000001.1, forward strand.
AGTATTACCGGACCGGCGCGTGGCGCGGCACGTGGAAGTACGAAGGCGGCGGCGTCCTGATCAACCAGGCGATCCACGATATCGACGCGCTGTTGAACGTGACCGGGCAAGTCGCCGAAGTGCGCGCGCGGCTGGACAACCTGTTCCACGATCACGAAGTGGAAGACACCTGCACGGCGGCGCTGGAGTACGCCAACGGCGCGACGGGTACGTTCGTCGCGAACGTCTCGAGCTTCTCTCCGACGAACGTGGTCGAGTACGAGACCGAACGCGGCGCGATCCAGTTCGGAAAGCCGATCAAGCTGGGGCGCTTGGACGGAGGCGTGTACGACTTCTACGACGCGGGCGACGAGGCGGAGATGTTCGCCAAGAAGCCGGGGCTGACGTGGCAGGATTTTCCCGAGGCCGAACCGTTCGAGCCGGGTTCGCTGGTGCGCGATTTCGTACTCGCCGTACGCGACGGGCGCAAGCCGCTGGTGGACCCCGAAGGCGCGCGCGAGGCCGTGCACTTCTTCAACGCGTTGGTCTTGAGTCATTTCCTGCAGAAGCCGATGCGCCTGCCGCTGGATCCGGCGCAGGTGGACGAGGTCTTTGATGCGCTGGCCGCGGGCAAGTGGAAGCTCGCGCGTCGCTTCAAAGCTCCGGCGAGCGTAGGGGCGTAGGGATTTTGGGGATGGGGACGCCGAAACGGGGCACGATCGTCGCGGCACGATTCTGAAAGCAGAATCCGAAATCCGAATATACTTTCCGGCTTCGAGGAGACTTTGCCATGAAACTTGGACTGGTCACCTATCAGGTCGCGCAACACTGGGACATCGAAACGATCGTCAAGAACTGCGCGGCGGCCGGCTTCGCGGGTGTGGAATTGCGCACGACGCACGCGCACGGCGTCGAGGAGTCGCTGACGAAGGACCAGCGGGCCGAGGTCCGCAAGAAGTTCGCGGATTCCCCGGTGAAATGCTACGGACTGGGCACGGCCTTCGACTACCACACGCCGGACCAGACGAAGCTGCGCGCGGATATCGAGGCGAGCAAGCGCTACCTGCAACTCGCCGCGGACATCGGCTGCGAAGGCATCAAGGTGCGGCCCAACGGGCTGCCGGCGGAAGTCCCCGAAGCGAAGACGCTGGCCCAGATCGGACGGAGCGTCGCGGAGGTCGCGGCGGCGGGCAAGGACTTGGGCCAGCAGGTCTGGCTGGAAGTGCACGGGAAGGAGACGCAACGCCCCGACCGAATGCGCACGATCATGGACCACGCCGACCACTCGAACGCGTACGTGACGTGGAACTGCAATCCCGGCGAGCCCGACGCGAACGGAAGCGTGAAGGCGAACTTCGAACTGCTCAAGCATCGCATCGGCTGCGTGCATATGCAGGAACTGTGGGATACGAAGCGCTATCCGTGGCAGGAAATCTTCACGCTGCTCAAGGGGATCGGCTACAAGGGCTGGACGAGTTGGGAAGGCGGCGGACCGACGACGCCGGCCGACGCGGTGTGGGGCCTGAAGTGCTACAAGCGGATCTGGGAGTTGTACGTCGAGCACGCGTGACAGCTCGGCAAATTACGGCACGCTGACCATCATGCCGAGTCCGATCACCAGACCGAGAATGCTGAGCGCGGCGCTGGCGAGGATACCAGCCAGTTCGCGGTTCACGGCGAAGTAACGCCTCACGTGTATTCCGAGCGCCCCAAGAGTGAGCAACCAGCCTGCTATCGGCATCCAGAGATAGGTGCTGAGTTTAAGCCAACCCGAAGCCAAATAGACCGAGAGACTGTTTAGGCCTGACTCCCTACCGCAAACCGATCCCTCCGTGACCTGGAGGATCTCCATACCGCTTGCCAAGGCAAGCAGCGCATGAGCCAAGCCCATCAAGCGCAATGCGCGATCCCCGCGCTCCTCGTGCCGGTATCGGTATACAAAAGGAAGCGCAAACAACCCCACCAGCAGTAAATACGCGGTGGCCAGGGCGTACCATCCGAGGCCCAGACTCCAATCGGGCGCCCAACGCACGCGCAGCCATTCCGACTCGAGACGAGATTGCACGCGCGCCCAGCAGCACGCCTCGAACTCGACCCCCGCCAGTATGAGATGCAGAATCCCCACGCTCATCGCGAGGGGGATGAAGTTCTTGCGAATATTCGGTACGCGAAACATGCGCGGTCTCCCAACGGGGAGCGCCGACCCGCACACCATCTCATGGCGATAACGAACGGCCCCTACCAATCCGGCAGTTCCATTCGCCCGAATTCAGACAGCCGCTAGACTGGTCCGCATCGGCTTAGGAGCAACAGCGGCCTCTTGAACGTGCTGCACCTGATTCACGGACGCATCGTGACCGGCCCGGTGGCGGCGGCGTTGAACGACGTCCGCGCGCTTTCGGCGGCGGGGCACGCGGCGTGGCTGGGCGGCCGGAGCGGCTCGTATCCGGAGCAGGGCGCGCAGGCGGCGGGCGTCGCCTTCGCCGGCGGCTTCAGGCTCGGCCGAGGGGCGGCACGGCTCCTGCATCTGCCCGCCGACGGCGCGCGGCTGCGCGCGCTGGTGGACGACCTGAAACTCGACGCCGTCCACGTGCACCGCAGCGACGACCAGTTGCTCGCGCAACTGGCGCTGCGGCGGATGCGGCACGTCAAACTGGTGCGGACGTGGCATCGTTCGCCCAGCCGCGTGCCGAGCCCGCTGTTGCGCGAACTGGCGCAAGGCTGCCACGCGCTGGTCTGCACGAACCGCGCCGACGCCGCGACGCTTGCGGCCGGCGGCGCGCGCGAAGCGCGGTACCTCCCGTCGGCTGTGGATACGGATGCGTATCGCCCGCGGCACGAACGGCCGCCGGGACCGCCGAAGCTGGGCCTGATCGGACGCTGGAAAGCCGGCGAAGACCGCGGACAGCGCGCGTTTCTGAACGTGCTGGAGAAACTCGAACGCAGCCTGCCGTGGCAAGGGGTGCTGCTGGGACGCGGGGAAGACCGCGCCGAACTGGAGCGGCTGATCGCGCGGCACCCGGCGCGCGAACGGATCGTGCTGGAAGAGACGGACACGGGCTACGCGCGGCAGGCGGCGGCGCTGCGCGCGGGACTGGTCTTCGCGACGGGCAGCGACGGGAGTTCGCGGCCGGCGGCCGAGTTGCTGGCCTGCGGCGTGCCGCTGCTGTTGGCCGACAGGCCGGGCTTGCGCGAGTTCGGCGAGGACGCGGCATGCGCGCGCGTGCTGCCCGCCGAGGATGCGGCGGCGTGGGCGGAGGCGCTGTACCAGTGGCTGCGCGATCCGGAGCGGCTCGCGCAACGCGGGCACGCGGCGCGGGAACGCGCCGAACGCGTCCACGCGCTGCCCGTGCGTGGCGCGGCGCTGGCCGAGCTGTACGCGCGGATTTAGCCGCTCTTGCGGGCCGTTATTGCGCTTTCGCCGCCTGTGGTTTCGGGGCGGTGGGCCGTCCGCCGTAGCGGGCGTTGGGTGCTTCCAGCATCGCGCGCTGGCGCTCGGTCAGTTCGTCCGAAGCGAAGGTCTGGTGGTCGTAGTAGCCTGCGGCGTAGCTGATGCAGTGTGCGTTGTACTTGAAGAAGATCGTGCGCCGGTCGTGCGCGCCGCGCCAAGGCAGCGGCCCGTGCGTGAGCGCTTCGGTAAAGATCACCGCCGTGCCCGCCGGTCCGGTCACGGCCTTCACGCACGGATGCGGCTGCGTCAGGTCGCGCCACTCTTTCGGCAACGGCAAGTTGGCTTTGTGGCTGCCCGGCACGCACGCGAAGCCGCCGTCGCCGGGGTTCACGTCATGCAGGTTGTATGCGATCACCACCAGCCCGTTGTACATGCGCCCGTCGCGGTACTGGTAGAACTGGCCCGGATCGTAAGGCGTCCCGCCTCCGTGCAACGTCGCACCGATGGGGCTTAAACCGCCGCGAATGATATCGAGGTACGTATGATCGAGCCGCGGGTGCGCGCCCAGCAGCGCGTCGAGATGCGGCAGAATCGCGGGATTGTCGAGGAGCGCGCGGTACGGCGCGCCCCAGCTCAGCAGATCGCCGAAGCGGTGCGAAGTCTTCTCGGCGCTGAGCTTGGCCAAGCGTTCGTCGAGGATCGCGTTCAACGTGCGGAGCTGCTCGGCGTCCAGCGCGCCGGGAACGGTCAGGTAGCCCTGCAGGTCGAAGAGGTAGCGTTCGTGCTCGGTCATGGGTGCGCCTCCAAAATACAAATCCTTGTAATGTCCGGTGCTCGAAATTAAGCTTACCCACTTGAATCTGTATCGACGTGCAAAGGAGATACATAATCTTGCACGAGCTTCCGGACGCGGCGCTGCATTCGGTGGTCTGCGAGGTGCGGCCCTATCGGAACGTGCCAGGCACGTGGTACGGCCCTTGGACTTGGCAGCCGTGGCTGATGGAATACGTGGCGTTGGCGGGCGGCCATCTGCGGGTGCAGGGCCGGGATATCGAGATCGGCGCCTTCCCGCGGCCGGTGCATACGTGGTACGTGTACCGCCCGGGGGTCTCGTACTGGCACATGAGCGAGCGGCCGCCGCGGCAGATCGAGCACGTCTGGTTCTACTTCGACTTGCGCAAAGCGTGTGCGCCGCTGAGCGAGCGGCCGTTCACGCTGCTGTCCGATCCCGAAGAGCGCCTTTTGCCGCACGTGCGCGCGATGTGGGCGTTGCGGCAGAGCGGCGAGCCCGGTGCGGAACCGGTGGCCGCGGCGCACCTGCAGGTGATCCTGGCGGAGGTGGCGCGGGCCGCTCGCGGCGGCGGCGCGGGCTTGCCGGGCGACCCGTGGCGCATCTCCGCTCCGGGCCGCGGCTGGAGCGAAGAGAGTCTGCTCAAGCGCGTGGACGAAGCCGCCGGCAAGCTGGTCGCTTCGGGAAACCCGCCGGCGCTGGACGAAGTCGCCGCGGCGCTGGGCATGTCCGTCTCGGCGCTGGCCCACGGGTTTCGCGCCAAGACGGGGATGACGGTGATGTCGCGCGTGCGCTGGCTGCGTGTGCAGGAAGCGCGCCGCCAGCTCGCCGAACCTGGCGCCTCGCTCAAGCAAGTCGCCGCGCGCCTGGGCTTCTGCAGCCCGTTTCATCTCTCGAAGCTGTTTAAGGATGTCAGCGGCCAGCGCGTGCGGGACTTCGTGAAACAACAGCGCGTGTAAGCATCCACGTCAACAGCATGATCCCTGCAACAATTCCGAAATTCATAATAGCTGAGTACTTATAAAATTGAACTGGCTCTGAAAACACTTCACCCGCAGATTTGAAATAAGGTCCCGAATCACGATTGGGAACCGAAGCGAAACGCATGCCCTCTTGCACGTCAGCGTCAGGAAGATGATCGAAACGAACACATGAGGCGTAAGTCCAGGGCCAACCTTTTTCATACCATGTGATGGCTAGAAACCGATCTTCGCTTTCAACGTAGACAGCCATATTGCTTGATGCCCCTTGTTTTTTGTTTTCAATCTGGTTCATTGCCAGAAAAAGCATTCCTATAAATAATGTGATAGCTATGGGAACGACCTGTGCTAGTTCACGACCTTCAGGAGTGCTCATCTTCGTCATTGAATTCTCGATTCAATCCTAGTAGAGATGCCATAATGGTTTGATTGTCTACTGGATGGAATCGCATTGAAAAGCCCTCTCAATGTAAAATTCCTACTGCTTTTAGTCATTGCCGGTTTATCCGGCACGCTTGGCGCCGAAGAAGCCGGCGGCGATACGAGCGCCGGGCCGCGATTGGGCACCTATGTCATTCAATCCTACGGAGCGGTCGGCCGCCCGCCGCTGGTGCTGGGCTCGCTCGTGCTGGAAGCCGGCGGGGTCTACAAGGTGCTGCTCCCCGGCGGCAAACCCGGCGGCGAAGGCAAGTATGCGTACGACGCGGCCACGAAGACAGTCACCTGGCAAGGCGGGCCGTACGAAGCCGATAAGTTCGGCGGCGAATTCACGGTCGAACGCGAAGGCAAGACGCACAAGATCCGCTTGAAGCGAACCACCATCGCGACGAACAGCACGGATGCGGAGAAGTAGACGCGCGGCTTGCGGCAGCGGATACCGGCGGGACCGTCCAGGCGGAACCTGCTCTAAATCGTGCTGAGCGCAGACCTACAGGTCCTCGTGGACGCGCATCTCGAGTTTCAGCACTTCGTCCTTCCCGAAGCGGATCTCGTGCGACTTCTTGGCCACGTCGTCGACGATCAGCGTGTCGATGCGTTTGCCGTCGACGAAGGTTCCGTTGCTGGACAGGTTGCGAATCTCGATCGAGCCGAGGTTGTACATCGTGATCTCGAAGTGCTTGGCGCTGACGGTCTTCGCGTCGGCGTCGGATTCGCGGTCTTCGGGCTTCTGATCGCGGTATTTCTGAGTGCGGCGCAGGGAGAAATCGGCGGCGCGGCTGCGGCCCACGGCGATGGTCTTGCCGTATTCCAGCGGGAAGACTTCGCCCGTGAAATGACCCGAGGTGCCCACCAGCGTGGGGATGCGTTGCATGACCAGCGGCTTCTCCGCTTTGCGGACCGGAATCACGGCCGACTCGCTCATGGTTATGTCCTCGGAAGTTGAAAAGTTCAAGCCGTAAGGCGAACTCCGGAGATCAGCGGCCCGGGACCATGAAGGGGTTGGCGGCGAAGCCGCCGTTCTCTTCGGCGCCCACCAAGCCCATTTCGGGTCCGGGGAAGTCCGTCGGCTTCGGGTTGGTCTTCTCGTGAATCGCCATGGCGATCTGCATACGCTCGGCGTCCGTCAGCGGCTGCCCGCCCGGAGGCATCACGGTCAGATCGACTCCGTTGGCCGCCAGCGTCATCAGGATTTCGTTGCGCTCCCGGTCGTCTTCGCCTTCGTCGGGCTTGTCGGTGATGAAGATCGCCTGATCGTCGACCTGGATGTGCGTGTCGGTCAGGCGGGTGAGCCACTTGAGCACGTTCGCGGCGTCCATGTTGCTGACGTTGAGCGAGACCTTCTGCTGCGCTTCGCGGACCTTGGGGTGCAGGATGATGTTGATGCCCGTCATGACGCCGATCATGTCGAGCGCGTCTTCGAGTTTGTCGTCGACCAGCTCAAGCGAGACGCGCTTGTCGAGCCGGCCCAGGAGGTCCGAGCCGGCACGTCCGGACGCTCCGATATCGGCACTGGGCGCGGATGCCGGCGCCGGCGAAGCGTGCCGTGCGACCGCCGGATTGGGCGTACCGCCACGCGGCGGAATGCGTTCGACTGAAGGCGTATCGACCTTCTTCGCGCCACCGGCAAACTCGGCGTCGCGCGCTTTCCACTCCGCGCTGTCCTTCCACGGATCCGCTCCGCGCAGAATCGATGCGCGCTCTTCGAGGCTCAAGTTGCGCCGGTAATCGGTGATCAGGCTGCGCATAATGCGCTTATCGCCCGTCCAAGTGCGCAGGAGTAGTTCGCGCTCGTTTTCTTCGAGCACAATGCCGCGAACCTCGCGGCCGTCGTCGAGCCGGACCACGGTGCAGACGGGCTCGTCCTTTTCGGCCGCACGCGCGCCAATGCCCAAGGCCAGCATCGCCCCAAGCGCCAGAATCGTCCGCTGAACTGTGATCATCGCCGGTCCCCGCGTCGCGCCTTTACTCGTGGACGAGTCCAGCGCCAGGATTGTGACGAAGGACTTCGCTCGATTCCTGCCCGCACATCACAGATGGGGCGAACTTCCTGGGAAAATCGCGATGTGGATTCATCTGCCTGCCCTGTAAAGGGTTAGGAAAGAGGCCGGCGAGTCTTCAGGTGACTTCAAGGCACCTCGTGAGGTTGAATACATGCTTCTGCCTGTCGGCGGCCGTGTGGATCAATCCGGAAACCTGCCGCTGGAGTTGACCTTACGGCGTCTGATGGTATAGCTCGCACCGAGTGAGGCACCACGTGCAAGTTCAGCCTGCAACCACGCTTTCGAAGATCCTGTACCCGGTCTTGGGTCTGGTGGCCGTGGCGCTGGTGGCGGGAACCGCCTTCCTGGTCTTCAGCGACGTGCAGGACACGGCGCTGCGCGAGCCTCCGGAGCGTCCAGCGGCGGCGCTGGCGCGGGTGGCGCTGGCGGAACTGACCCCCGAGCAAGGCTGGTTTCCGCATCCGCAAGAGCCGCTCTTCAGTTGGGATGCAGATGCGGAAAGCTGGCGGCTCGAACAAGAGCAGTCGCTTGCGCTGGATGAAAACGGGATCGTGCGCGTCGCGCCTTCTGCCGAAGCGCCCGATCCGGAAGCCCCGCCGACGGAACCGGCGCCGGCGGAGCAAGAACCGCCGGCCGGCGAAGACGAAGGCGAGTCGGCGCGCGATCCGGCGCTGGACGGCATGCCGCTGGAAGTCGATGCGGGCGTGGTGAGCCACCCCCAAAGCCGCGCAAGCCTGTCTGTTCCCGTCCACTTTCCCGATGCCTGCACGATATTCCGCCGCCCCACGGGCATGTCCGGCGTGCGCTTCATCGCTTACGACGTCTTTGTCCCGGCCGAAGTGCGCGGCTACGTGGGTTGCCTGTTCTTCCTGAAGGACAAGGATGGACGCTGGTTCCAGGCGCGCTCCAAAGCGTCGCTGCAACCCGGCGAATGGACGACGGTCACGGCCGATCTGCGCGGCGGGAGCCCCGACGTCGCGCCGTTGGGACACTTGGGCGCCTGGGAAGAGAACCAGGCCAGCCAAGTCCGGACCATCGGCATCACCTTTTACGGCGACCGCCCCTTTGCGGGCAAGCTGCACCTCGACCGCTTCCGCGGGTGGCTGCGGCAGGAGCGCTTCGAGAAGGTGCTCGCGCAGGAGCAGCGCCAAGCGGAGAGCGATGCCGATCGCGAACGTCTGGCCGAGCTGAACTTGCTCTGGGAGCGCGCGCCCGCTCGCGATCCCGACGAGCAGGCGCTGGAGATTCTCAACCTGCGCACCGATCCGCTGGCGGCGCCGGCCGAAGCGGGCGGCAGCGGGCTTCCGCGCGTCGGACTCTTCCAGACCTGCGCGGTGCGCTTCGAACTGAATCGCCAGGTCTACAACCCGTTCGATCCCGAGCAGGCCGATATCCGCGCAACGGTGACCGCGCCGTCGGGGCGCACGCTGCAGGTCTTCGGCTTCTGGCATCAGGACTTCGAGGACGAACCGTACTTCGCCGAGGAACGGCTGGCTCCGGTGGGCAGGCCGGAATGGCATGTCCGCGTCACGCCGCGCGAACTGGGTGAGCACACGATCGCCGTGCAAGCGACGCTGTACCCGGGCACCGAAAAGGAAGTGAGCGTAGCGGCGCCGCCGGTGCGCTTTACGGCCGTCCCTTCCGGCCACAAAGGGTTCGTACGCGTGGCGCGCAAGGATCCGCGCTGCTTCGAGTACGAGGACGGAAGCTTCTTTTACCCGGTGGGCCACAACGTCCACTCGCCGGTGGATCTGCGCTGCTGGGATGTGATCTTCGAGAAAGAGCCGCCCCTCTTCCGCGGCTTGAATATGTACAAAGACTTCTTCCCCAAGATGTCGGCGGCGGGGGAGTCGGTGGGTGAAGTCTGGATGGCTTCGTGGTGGCTGGCGATCGAATGGACGAGGCGCTGGCGGCATTTCCACGGTCCGGGGCGTTACAGCCTGGAGCACGCATGGAAACTCGACCGGGTGCTGGAACTGGCCCGCGAGCACGGCATGCGCATCCACCTGGTGATCGACAACCACGGCAAGTTCAGCCAGTGGTGCGACTGGGAATGGGACCTCAATCCCTTGAACCGGCTCACGGAACCCGGCGGCGTGGTCGCGACGCCGAGCCAGTTCCTGACCCAGGACGCGGCCAAGAATCTGCATAAGAAGCGGCTGCGCTACATCGCTGCGCGCTGGGGCGCCGATCCGACGATTATGGGCTGGGAATTGGTGAGCGAGTACGATCTGATCGGCGACGGAAGCAAGGGTAAACCCAGCCATCCCAAAGGCCGCAACTACTTCCGTACCCCGGAAGGCCAGGATTGGGCGCGCGAGATGCTGGGAGCGTTGCGCGAATACGATTCCTACGGGCACATGGTCACCAACCACTACGCCACCGACTACACTTTCGTGGACAAAGAGTTGGCGCTCTCGCCCGCGATGGACTACATCGTCGGCGATGCCTATCGCGCGCAACCGGGCTACCACGCCATCGCGCAAGCATGGGCGAACGCCTTCCGCGACGCCAAGAAGCCGTATTGGATCACCGAGTTCGGCGGGAACTGGAACGCCACGAGCATCCCGCGCCTGGAAGCCGATCTGCATTGCGGACTCTGGTCCACCTGGATGACCGAGGCGGGCGGCGCACCGCTCTTCTGGTGGTACGACTTCATCGACAAGCGCGAGCTGTATCCGACCTTCCGCGCGTTCGCGAACTACATCGCCGGCGAAGACCGCCGCGGGCTGGAAGCGGTGACGGAGCAAGTGCGCTTCACGCGCCGCAGCGGCGGGCTGGGCGGCCTGCAGTACCGCTGGAAGGACGGGGCGTACGTCTGGATCTACGACGTGAACGCGATGAACGAATTGCCGGAGTTGCCGCATCGCGCGAAGTTCGAGAACGTGGGCGCGCAAGTTCAGGGGCTCGCGCCGGGCAAGTACCGCCTGGAATGCTGGGACACGCGTTCCGGGGCGGTCGTCAAGACCTTGACCGTAGACTTGCAGCCCGGGCAGGCGCTGGATCTGGATCTGGATCTGCCCGAGTTCGTGACCGATATCGCGTTGAAGGTCAAGCCGGCCAGCGGCGGCGATATCATCAAAATCACCTTCCCCGATCTGGGAACGGCAGACGAAAGCCCCGCGCCGATCAAACCGCCCAGCATGCCTGAAGGTCCGGGCCGCTAAATTCCCTTGTTCAAACGCGCTCGATTGGCAAAAGGCCTGCCAAGGGGATATACTTGAGCGCACTAGTACACAACAAGGGAGGCCGTTCATGATCGACGAATCTCGTCCGTTGCGTTTGGCGTTGGTGGGATGCGGTGGGCGCGGCATCGGGGTCAGCCGGGAGTTTCAGGAACACCTGAAGCTGGCGCGCGTTACGGCGTTGTACGACGTGGCGGCGGCGGGGATCGAACGGGCGAAGCAGGCCTTCCCTGAGGCCACCCCTTGCAAAAGCCTGGAGGAATTGGGGCGTCGGGAGGACGTGGACGCCGCGTTCATCGCGACCACCGACGATACCCACGTCGACTGTGCGCTGGCGCTCAAACCGTTCAAAAAGCATCTGCTCGTGGAAAAGCCGCTGGCCATTTCCATCGCCGACTGCGACCGGCTGGTGAACGGGTTTGCCGGAGAGCGCGAGACGGTTCAGATGGTGGGCTTGTGCATGCGCTACAACAATGCGATGCAGCGCGTGCATCAATTGGTTTCGAACGGGATGATCGGCGAGATCCTGTGCGCCGACTGCATCGACCACGTGAGCGTGGGCGGAACGTATTACTTCCACCACTGGATGAGCCGCCGGAACAAGGTGATCGGCCTGTTGCTCCAGAAGGGCTGCCATTCGCTTGACTTTATCTCCTGGGTGATCGGCTCGAAGGCCGCGCGGGTGCATTCGTTCGGCGGCCTCGATTATTACGGCGGCGACGAACCGGCGGAGAAAGTCTGCCACGAGTGCAACGAATTCGCAGATTGCAGCGAGCGGCAAGAACGGTTCATACAGCTCGATTATGTCCAGAAGCCGCAGCGCAAACCCGATTTCTGCGCTTACAGCCGCGAAGTCGACGTGAACGACAACGCCGTGGTGAACGTGCTGTACGAAAGCGGCGCGAAGCTTTCGTATACGGAGTGCCATTTCAGCCCCGATTACGAGCGGAAATTCTGCTTCATCGGCACCAAAGGCCAGATCGAATTGTCCTGTCCGCACGGCCGGGCGCCGGAGATCGCGGTGAGTTTCCGGCTGCGGCCGGGAAAGGTCATGCGCGAGACGGTCGAGATGGATCCGGGCGGGCACCAAGGCGGCGATCCGGCCATGCTGCGCGAGTTCGTTGCGGCGATCAACGAGCGGCGCAAACCGCTGACGGATTTCGCGGCCGGGCGCGAGGGCGCGGTGATCGCCATTTCGGCGGAAGAATCGATCGAATCGGGGCAGGTGGTCGAGGTGACCGACCCCGATGGCACGCCGCGCAAGGTCACGCGGCGTAAAGGCCGCAGCCGCGAGTTGTCGCGCACGGAGTTGCTCGATCGCACGCCGCTGTACGCAAAACGCGCGGGCGGTTAACGCAAGCGGTGTGTCGCGCACGGCGAATAGGTTTACCGTCAATCGATTGAAAAAAATGGTTTCGCGCCGAGTTAATATGCCGGTGCGAATGGATTGACCCGGTGCGCACCACGTGGTTTACTTCTGTTGCATAGCGAGGCCAATCGTTGCCTCGCTCTGTCGTTATATGAGTAAGTTTGTTCGGCCGTATCGTATACCGAGCTGACGAGAAGTGAGGCTGCATATGGAAGCTCTTCCACCGATTCAGGTTCTCCTGGTCGAAGACGACCCCGCTCAGCTTGAGACGTACAAGCAGATGCTGGGCGGATACGAAGAGGACGTCTTCGAGGTCACGCCCGCGCGCACGCTGGCCGATGCCGTGCGCCAGATGCGCGAGCGTGGCTTCGACGTAGTGCTGCTCGATCTCACGCTGCCCGATTCGCGCGGGCTGGACACCGTTTCCGCGGTGCAGGAAGTGGCCCCGCACCTCCCGATTCTGGTGCTCACGGGCTGGGACGCCGACGAGTTGGCGGTGAAGGCCATCGAACGCGGCGCGCAGGATTGCCTGCAGAAGGGCCGCATCAACATTCGCCTGTTGCGCCGCGCACTGCGTTACGCGATCGAGCGCAAAAAACTGATGGGCCAATTGCTGGGTCAGAACGCGCGGCTCAAGGAATTGGACCGGCTGAAGAACGAGTTCGTTTCCTTCGTATCGCACCAGTTGCGCACGCCCGTGACCGCCATGGAAGTGGCGCTGTCGCTCATGGAGAGCAAGCCGCCGAAGGAGCCGGCCGAAGATCACCTCGAAAACTTGCGGCTGGTGCGGCGTAATGTGGACCGCCTGCGGACGCTGATCAACGACGTGCTGGACATTTCGCGCATAGAGTCCGGCCGTTTGCGCGTCGAGTTGCAGGAAACGGATCTGGGCGTGCTGGCGCTCGAGACTCTGGATCTGCTGCGCCCGCTGGCCCGGCAGCGCCAGGCGCGCTTGTCCACGGACCTGCGCCGCGACGTGTTGTGGGTGCAATGCGACCCGCAGATGATCGGCCAGGTGCTTTCGAATCTCGTTTCCAACGCGCTGGTCCATAACGAACCAGGGGTGGAAGTGCAGATCGGCGCGGAATCCCTGGGCTCGCGCGTTCGCCTATGGGTCCGCGACAACGGGGTCGGCCTGGACGCCGAAGATCAGGAACGGATCTTCCTTCCCTATTATCAGATCAACCGGCGGCGCGCGCGCGGACAACGCGCCACCAGCGGCCTGGGCCTGCCCATCGCCAAAGGGCTGGTGGAAGCGCACCAGTCGCGCATGAACGTGACCTCCAAACCGGGCGGTGGCTGCGTCTTTTCGTTCGAACTGGCGCAAGCCTCTGCGCTGTTGCCCCAGTGCGAACAGCGCGAATCCTGGGCGCTGCCGGGCGTGCAGGTTTCGGCCGACCGCTACGGGCCGGGCGTACGCTTTTGCGTGGCCGGACCGCTGACCCTCGAAACGATCCACGGCATCACCGAGATCGCTCACCGCGTGATGCGCAACTGGTCCCCGCACCTGGCCGTCGATCTGGAATCGTGCTCCAAGATAGACAGCCGCGGCATCGGAAGTCTGGTGGAATGGCGCGCGATCGCGCAGTCGCTTTCGGGCAGCATCGTGCTGCTGCACGTGCCGCCGCGCATTCGCCGCGTGCTGGACGAAGTGGGATTGGGAGAAACGCTGCCCGGATTCGGAACGTTGCAGGCCGCGCTGCTGGCGCTCGCTTCCGGTAATCCAGACGAAGGCGGGTCCAGCCCATGAAACGCATTCTGGTCGTAGACGACGAAGCGGACGTGCGCGAAGCCTTGGTACGGCTGCTTTCGGCGCAAGGGCACACAGTCGAAGAAGCTTCCGATGGGTTGGAGGCGCTCGAGTTTCTGCGGCGCGATCCCTGGATGGATCTGGTGCTGCTGGATGTGATGATGCCGGAGATGGACGGTTTCGAGACGCTGCGGCGCCTGCGCGACTTGGGCTACGCGCGGATTCCCGTCATCGTCATGACGGCGCGCTTCTCGCCGCTGGATGTGGCCCACGCGCACGACTTCGGAGCGTACGTATTCATCCGCAAACCCTTCGAGACCGCGGAATTGCTGAACGCGATCCAATACGTCTTCAAGGAGTCCTCCACCACCCTCCCGTCGGTGTGAGGTTTGCCCCTGTTGCGTGCCGTGATGCGGGGAGTAGACTTCCAGGGTTCCGAGCGCTGCGCGGCCGGTTCCCGCGCGCGGTCATCCGGGGTTCCCGTCATGGTTACGCCAGCTCAGGTCGTGGATGCCTACGGGCGGCGCTTCACCTATTTGCGCGTCTCCGTCACGGATGTCTGCAATCTGCGCTGCGTCTATTGCATGCCCGAGGAAGGCGTCGCGTGGCTGCCCAAGGACGAGATTCTCAGCTACGAAGAGATCACCACCGTCGTCGAAGCCGCGGCGGCGGTGGGGGTGTACAAGGTCCGGCTGACGGGCGGCGAACCGCTGGCGCGGCGCGAAATCGCGACGCTCGCGGGGATGATCGCGCGGGTGCCGGGCATCACCGACTTGGCGCTGACCACCAATGGGTTGCTGCTGGGTAAGTACGCCGCAGACCTGAAGGCGGCGGGCTTGAAGCGGATCAACATTTCGCTGGATACGCTCAACCCCGAAAAATTCATTCAGATCGCCCGGCGCGGCCGGCTGGAGGACGTGCTGGAGGGCATTGCCGCGGCGCAAGCCGCGGGCTTGGCGCCGATTAAGCTCAACATGGTGGTGCTGGGCGGACTGAACGACGATGAAGTCGAGTCGTTCGCGGCCATGACGCTGGAGCGGCCGCTGGACATGCGCTTTATCGAATACATGCCGCTGCAGGAAGCCAAGGATTGCGCCTTGGGGAGCGGAAGCTTCGGCTTCGTACCCAACACGGTCACGAAGGAACGGCTGACGCGGCGCTTCGGGACGCTGGATCCGCTGGAAGTCGGCAACTCGATGCGCGGCCCGGCGGAAGTCTGGCGGATACCCGGCGCGGCGGGGCGGCTGGGGTTCATCAGCGCCATGAGCGCGCCGTTCTGCGCGAAGTGCGACCGCTTGCGCCTCACCGCCAACGGCGAACTGCGCAGTTGTTTGCTCGACGGAGGCGGCGTGGAAGTGAAGAGTTTGCTGCGCGGTGGCGGCTCCACGGCAGACTTGGTGAATGCATTCCGGCAAGCCGCGGCGCTGAAGCCCGAACTGCACAAAGTGTGGCATGAGATCCCGGCTTCGGCGATGAGCCGGATCGGCGGCTGAGTTCCGCACTGTCATTTATTGCAACGCAAACCGCCCCGCGTTCGGCAGCATTTCCTGGTGACCTCGCTCTAATTGAATGCGGAATCCGCACGCTCAAAGGGCTTAGAGCGCGTCTAAACGTATGACCCTTTAGCGGAGGATCGATCGATGCGTGTATGGACGAAGTGCGGACTCCTTCTTGCGCTTCTGATTTCGGCCAACTTGTTTGCCGCTGGCGCGGAGAAGCGCGATCTGGCGGCGGGCGGCCACTATGTGTTGTTACTGCCCGAGCCGTACAAGCCCGAGAAAAAGCACGAAGTGATTTTGGCGCTGCACGGAGCCGGCGATACGGCGGAGAACTTCACGCGGTTTTGGACGGGGTTTGCGAAGAAGCGCGGGAGCATCCTGGCGGTTCCGGAGGCGAGCAGCAAGGCAGGCCCCGGGTACACCTGGAATAGCGACGACATCGCGCGCATCGTGGCGACCTTGGAGGACGTGAAGAAAAACTTCAGCGTGGATCCCGGTCGCGTACTCCTGACCGGACATTCCGCGGGCTGCGCGATCGGCTTCATGACGCTGGAGAAGGAGCATGCGCACTTCACTTGCTTCGGCGGCACGGCACATGGCCTGTCGCCCGGAACCAAGCCTGCGGTCTACGAACCGGCGTCCAAGACCACGGCCATCTACTACTCGGTCGGGAAGCAGGATCCGAACCACCGCATCTACGCTTCCACCGTCGAGACGCTGAAGGCCGCGAATGTATTCCTGAAACACGAAGAGCCGGATATTGGGCATACGATCGTGCCTGCCCAGATCGAAAGTATGCTGCAGCACTTCGACGCGGCCTGCGACCGTGGAGGCGCGGAGAAACTCACCGCGGCGAAGCGGCTCCTGGAAGGCAAACAATGGGGCCCGGCCGAACAGGCGTTGCAGGAGGCATCCGGTGGATTCGGCGCTTCGGCCCAGGAAGCGGCGAAATTGTTGGAGACGCTGAAGGCTGACTTGGGCGCGAAACTTGCCGAAGCCAAAGGCCAAGCCGGGCCCGATGCGCTGGAGGCGTTACACGCCTTTGCGCGGGATTATCGCGGCACGAGCTTTGAGGCGTTGGCCAAGCAAGAAGCGCAGAAGATCGCGGACGATCCCAAGACGGCGGAGTTGGCGCGGCAGCGCAAGCAGGAAGGACGCAACGCCGAAGGGCAAAAGGCGCTGGCCGATGCGCAGGCGCTGGAGAAATCCGGCAAGCTGCCCTTGGCACTCGAAGCGTACAAGCGCGTGGCGCACGAGTATGCCGATACGCCAGCCAAAGCGCCGGCGGAAGCCGCGGCCACGCGCATGGCCCAGGACCCCAGCGTAAACGCCGCGCAGTCGTTGGCCGAAGCCGAGAAACTCTTCAAGCGCGCGGAGAATTACCTGCGCAACAACGCGCCCGACCTGGCGAAACAGCTTTATATGCAAGTCGCCGAGAAGTACCCGGATACGGAGTTCGGCAAGAAGGCGAAGACCGAAGCCGGAAAGCTATAAGGTCTGCTAAGGCGCAGGAAGCTGGTCGGGCTCCACCTTTTTGAACAACACCTCGGGCTTGCCCAGCGTCTGGCCGGGCAGAACCAGTTCCCGCGCGTTGCGCGCCGCGGTTCCCGGAGCGTGCGCGGCGTTGCGGTCGAGGCCGAAACAGCTCAGCAATTTGGCCGAACTCTCCGGCAGGAAAGGGCGCAGCAGCAGACCCAGCGCGGCGGCGGTTTCCAGGCATATGCGCAGGGTCGTGCCGCAGGCTTCGAGGTCGTCCTTGCGCTGTTTCCAAGGCGCCCTTTCGTCGAAATAGCGATTCCCTTCGCGCGCGAGGTCGATGGCCACAGCCAGCGCGTGCTTGAAGCGCAACCGGTCCAGGCTCTCCGCGGATGCCTTGCAAGCGTGGTCGGCGGCGGCGCGCAGCCGTTCCTCGGCCTCGCCCGGCAGCCTTCCTTCCGGCACGCGGCCGTCAAAATACTTATGCGTGAAGGTCAGCGTGCGGTGCGCGAAATTCCCGAGGACGTCGGCCAACTCGCCGTTGTAACGCTGCGCGAAATCGGTCCAGGTAAAGTTACTGTCGTTCTCTTCGGGGGCGATGGAGGTCAGGTAATACCGGAGCGGATCGGCTCCGAACAGGTTGACGAACTCGCCAATTTCCACCGCGTTTCCCTTCGATTTGCTCCCCTTTTCTCCGCCGAAATTCAGAAACTCATTCGCCACCACCTGCGCGGCCAGATTGTACGGCCGCTCGCCCGGATCCGGCTCGTCGTTGTAGCCCAGTTCCATGGCCGGCCAGATCACCGTATGGAAGGGAATGTTGTCCTTGCCGATGAAGTTGTAAATGGTGCACGCGGGATCCTGCCAATACGCGCGCCAGCCTTCGGGATCTCCGCGCCGCGCGAAAAGCTGCTGCGTAAAAGTTACATACCCGATGGGTGCATCGAACCAGACGTACAGGCGCTTCCCGGCGGCATCGGCCTCGGCCAGCGGAATTTTGACGCCCCATTCGGTGTCGCGCGTAATGCAGCGCGCGCGCAGTCCTTGCTTGAGCCAGCCTTGCGCACCGCGCAGAGTGCCCAGCCGCCAAGGTTCCGCGCCTGTTTCGGCGTGCTCCGCTACGTACGCTTCGAGCCGGCTCTGAAATGCGTCGAGCTTCAGAAACCAATGGTCTGTGTTCTTCAGCACCGGAGTGGAACGGTCGCCGGGCAAGGCGCAGCGCGGCTCCTTAAGTTCGGTGACGTCGTAGGTCTCGCCGCAGGAGTCGCACTGGTCGCCGCGCGCACCGTCTTTTCCGCAACGCGGACAGATTCCTTCCACATAGCGATCGGGCAGAAACAGTTTCGATTGCTCGCTGTAGTATTGCTGGGTCGTGCGCTTATCGATGAAACCTTTGCTCAGAAGCTTTTTAAAGAAATGCTGAGCGAGCGCGTGGTGTTCGGGCGAACTGGTGCGGCTCCAGATATCGAAGCGGATGTCGGCGGCGGCAAAGGCGGCCCCATTGGAGATATGATATTCGTCCACCACCGCCTGCGGCGTCGTATTTTGCTTCAGTGCGCTTAGCGTAATCGGGACGCCGTGCTCGTCGCTCCCGCAGACGAAGACCACGTCATCGCCCTTCAGCCTCCGCCAGCGAACGTAGATATCGGCAGGCAGGTAGGCGCCGGCCAGGTGACCCAGATGCACGCGGCCGTTGGCGTACGGAAGCGCGCTCGTTACCAGAACCTTGCTCACGGTAAGACTCCTTGCTTTATGTCCGTAAAAGCATCGTACCGGCTCGCGCGAATGCGCCAACCTCAGGTGCGGCAATATGCTTTGATTTCAAAACAGGACAGCGGGCGCGCCGGATGGCGCGAAGGAGGCGAGCGGGGCGGTCACATCGAGAAGCATGCGTACATCGGAAAGTCCTCCCACAGGGAACTATTCATACCCCCCGGCGAGGCCTTCTGTCAAACTTGAGGGCGGCCATTGGCGAGTGCAACCGAGGCCGGTAGGATGCTCCACACATCCTGCGGCTACCCCAAGATTCAAGAGACGCAGGGGATTCGCCGCCTGACCTTTCGAAAGCCGATCGATGCCCGCATCGTCCACCCTAGTTTGGTTTCGCCAGGACCTGCGCCTCGACGACAACCCCGCATTGCGTGCGGCGCTGGATCGCGGCGGCCCCATCGTGCCGCTATACATCTGGGCGCCCGAAGAAGAAGCGCCATGGGCGCCCGGCGCCGCCAGCCGCTGGTGGCTGCATCATTCCTTGGCGGCGCTGCAGGCCGAACTGGCCAAGCTCGGCTCCCGCCTGCTCCTTCGGCGCGGCGAAAGTTTGGCCGAGCTCCGTTCGGTGGCGCAAGCCATCGGCGCGAATGCGGTGTACTGGAACCGGCGCTACGAGCCTGCGGCGATCCGGCGCGACGCTAAGATCAAGCGCACGCTGAAGGCCGACGGAATGGAAACCGAAAGCCACAACGCGGCGCTCCTCTTCGAGCCCTGGACGGTGCAAACGGGCGGCGGCGCGCCTTATCAGGTCTTCACCCCATTCTGGAAGGCCTGCTTGAAACAACCCGAGCCGCCGGAACCGCTGGCGCGTCCGCGTACGCTTCCCGCACCCCAAAGCTGGCCGCAAAGCGTATCCCTGGACTCGCTGGGGCTCCTGCCAAACCGGGATTGGGCGGACGGCTTTCACGCGCATTGGACACCCGGCGCGAAAGGTGCGCGAACGGCCCTCAAACGATTTTCAACAGGCATCCTCGCGAATTACTCTTCCGGCCGCGACCGGCCCGACCAAGCAGGAACCTCGCGGCTTTCGCCGCACCTGCATTTTGGCGAGATCGGCCCGCGCGAGATATGGCACGCGGTGCGAGCTTCGGCGGAGCGAGCCTCCGGCGGCGGCTGGGTTCGCGCCGAGGAGACGTACTTGCGCGAGATCGGCTGGCGCGAGTTTGCGCATCATCTGCTTTTTCATTTCCCGCATACGCCGAACGCACCCTTGCGAGCATCCTTCGAATCCTTCTCTTGGCGCAAGAATCGGCGGGCCTTGCTCGCGTGGCAGCGGGGAGCCACTGGATTTCCGATCGTGGACGCGGGCCTGCGCGAACTTTGGCACACCGGCTGGATGCACAACCGCGTACGCATGATCGTGGCCTCGTTCCTGGTGAAAGACCTGCTGATCTCCTGGCGCGAAGGGGCGCGCTGGTTTTGGGATACGCTGGTCGATGCGGACTTGGCCAACAATACGCTAGGCTGGCAATGGACAGCAGGCTGCGGCGCGGACGCGGCTCCGTTCTTTCGCATCTTCAATCCGGTTAGCCAAGGCGAGAAATTCGATCCCCAAGGGGCGTACGTACGGCGTTGGGTACCCGAGCTCAAGGCGCTGCCCGATCGGTTCCTGCATCGGCCCTGGGAATGCCCGGGGCTGGAGCGGACTGCCGCCGGCGTTCATTTGGGAAAGACCTATCCGCACCCGATCGTCGATCACGCGGCCGCACGTGAAGAAGCGCTTGCGGCCTTCGCCGCACTGAAGCGAACGTAAAGGACTGGCTTCCCGCGCACGAGTACTCGCGCGCTGGTTCATGCTCGCATCGGCGGACTACATCTGAATTCTTTTTTATGAGCTGCCCCATTCATCCGATCAATGCGACGACAAATTCAACCTTCCGGTGTCCAAATTGGAGCGGAATGTGTATTTTCCGACTTTTATTGTGGACATACAGGTCTTCTTAGCAAGAATGCTTCCGGACACCAAGAGCCGGAGCGTAAGCACCTCGTGAATAATCCTTCACACTCGAACGCGGAACCCGAAGCGCCGGAGCGACGTGACTTTCTGGCCAAGCTCTCGGCGTTAGCCATGGCCGGCGGATTGATTGCCGGGTATGGGACCTTTGCGTCATTCGCTGCGCGTTACCTTTATCCGTCTCACGGGGCAGCCAAAGGTTGGATGTTCGTCGCCGCCGTTCAGGATTTCCCCATGGGCAGCGCCAAGGAGTTCCGCACGCCCACTGGCGCCGGCGTGACAATTGCGCGCCAGCAGACGCAGGGCTCCGTCGAGGATTTCATCGCACTCTCCAGCGTTTGCCCTCATCTGGGCTGCAAGGTGCATTGGGAAGCTCAGCACGACCGATTCTATTGCCCCTGCCACAACGGAGTCTTCAATCCGTCCGGGCTGGGCACCGAAGGTCCGCCCAAAGGGCAGTCGCTGGGACGCTATCCGCTCCTTATTGAAAACGGGCTGCTGTTCATCGAGGTGGAACTGGAAGGCCTATCGGCAAGCGAAGTGCTTGGCGCGAAGGAGTTATCCTGACATGTTCGGCATAGGCGCCTGGCTCCATGAGCGCATTCCGATCCGCGGCGAACAGCTCCGCGAGATGACCAACGAGCCGGTGCCGAACCATTTGCGGCGCTGGTGGTTCTGCCTGGGCGGAACCCCTGCGTACCTCTTTGTGGTCCAGATCGCCACCGGCATCCTGCTGGCTCTGTATTACGAATCGTCTCCCGACCGGGCGTACGAATCCGTTCGCCATATCACTCACGAGGTTGCCTTCGGCTGGTATATCCGAAGCGTACATAAATGGGCCGCGACGCTGATGATCGCGGCGGTGATCCTGCATCAGATGCGCGTCTTTTTCACCGGCGCATACCGCAAGCCACGCGAACTGAACTGGATGGTGGGCATGTGCCTGCTCGTCTGCACGTTGATGACCGGCTTCACCGGCTACAGCCTCGTCTACGAACAACTCAGCTACTGGGGCGCAACCGTCGGCGCGAACATCAACGAGACGGTTCCGCTAATCGGTCCGTTGATGAAACGCCTCCTGTTGGCCGGCGAGGCCTATAATCAGCAGACCTTGCCGCGGTTCTTCATTCTGCATGCCGCAGTTCTTCCGGTGGCCATCGTCGGCTTGTTGGGCATCCACATTACCTTGTTGCGTTTGCAGGGCGTGACGGAGTTCCAATTCGAAGATGAAAAGCCGGACGAGCCCCGGCATTTCAATTTTTTCCCCGATCACCTCTACACGGAACTGATCGTCGGGCTCGTGCTGATGATCCTGCTGAGCGTGCTGGCTACGGTATTTCCGGCCGAACTGGGACCGAAGGCCGACCCGCTAACCACGCCCGAGGTGATCAAGCCCGAGTGGTTTTTCTACGTTACGTTCCGCTGGCTGAAGCTTTTCCCGGGCACCGCCGCGGTGCTGAGCATGGGCTTTATTCTCTTCACGATGTTCCTGTGGCCCCTGCTGGACGGATTAATCCGGCGCTTCTGGCCCAAGTCGGAATTCAGCGTGTGGGCCGGCATCGTGGCCGTTCTGGCCATTGTGGGACTCACGGTTTGGGAAGGCGCCGTCGCGCACTAACTCATCGAAATCCAGGGAGTTCACGTTCATGCAACTGACCACCAAGCGCTCGATCATCGGAGTCTTGGGCATTCTGTTCCTGATTTCTTTGATCTTCGTCCAATGGATGGAAGTCGTGCGCAAGCAGGAGGAAGCGGGGCTGGCTAAACCGCACATCGCGGTGCCGGCTTCTTCGCAGGCCTGCGTGGATTGCCACCGGCAAGCGCAACCGGGCATCGTGGCCCATTGGGAAGGCAGCACCCATGCCCGCAAAGGGGTTGGCTGCGTGGAATGCCACCAGGCCGAGGAGGGCGACGCCGACGTGTTCGCGCACTTCGGACAGAACATAGCGACCATCGTCACCCCGCGCGATTGCAGCAAATGCCATCAGAAGGAGGCCCTGGAATTTGCGCATAGCCATCACTCCAAAGGCGGGAACATTCTCGCATCCCTCGACAACTTTCTCGCGGAGACCGTCGAAGGCCATCGCGCTCCCTTTAATCCGCACGGGCCTACGCCCGGCTTCGACGTGCAGTCCGTAAACGGCATGGCGAGCGCTTTCAGCGGATGCCAGCAATGCCACGGCAGCAAGGTCGCCTTTCAGAGCACCGACGGCGGCGCCATCAACGTTGACGATCTGAAACCCGGACCCGATGGCAAGCCTACCAATAGCGAAGCAGTCGCCAAGATTGCCCGAAATCAGGATCAGAAGCCCCTGTTTCATGCGGCTACGTGGCCCAATACGGGGATTGGCCGCTTGAATATGGATGGCAGCCGCGGTTCGTGCAGCGCATGCCACAGCCGGCACGATTTTTCACCTCGTCGCGCGCGGCAGCCCGAAAACTGCGGCAAATGCCATCTCGGGCCGGATCACCCCCAAAAAGAGATCTACGAAGAGTCCAAGCACGGCGTGGCCTACCGCGATCTGCGCGAGCAGATGAACCTCGATGCGGAGTCGTGGGTGTTGGGCAAAGACTACAATGCCGCTCCGACGTGCGCGACGTGCCACATGTCCGCCAATACGCGCGAACCGGCCACGCACGATCCGGGCGAGCGCATCTCGTGGACCAACAGGCCGCCCATCAGCTTGCGCATGGATACCGACGCGGAACATAAGATCGTGACCGCCACGGATCCGGTAGAGCGTGAAAAGCAGATCGCCGACACCGCAGAACAGAAGCGCCAACGCATGAAGAACGGCTGCAGCCACTGCCATACGCCGGACTACATCAACGGCTTCTATAAGCAGTACGACGATCTGGTCGTTCTCTACAATGAGAAGTTCGCCAAGCCCGGCATGCAAATTATGAATGAGTTGCTCAAGCAAGGCTTGCGCACGAAGACGGACTTCGACGAAGAGATCGAGTGGACCTGGTTTTACTTGTGGCATCACGAAGGCCGCCGCGCCCGGCACGGCGCTTCGATGATGGCGCCGGACTACACCCACTGGCACGGCATGTTTGAAGTGGCCGAACGCTTTTACATTCACCTGATTCCACAGGCTCGGGAGATCGCCAAACACGCCGCCGAACACGGGAAAGCGGAGCAGGCCAAGGCCGTCAACGAAGTGATAGACGCGTTGCTGGCACGTCCCGAGCACAAGTGGTTCAAAGAGGGCGCCGAAGGCCAAACGGAAGCGATTCGAAAAGCCATGCAGGAGCGCTACGGCCAAGGCGGCGGGGAGAAAAAGTAGCCCTCACTTGTCTTACAACAGCCGGCCCCGATGGTAGCATGCACGCAGCAAGCAACCCGGAGGGCGGCACGTGAAATCGTGGGCATCTCGAATTAAGGGTTGGTTCGGCGGCTCACCCTCTCTCGCGCCGGGCGCGGGCCTTCCCACGGGCGGCGGCAGCGAAGCCGATGCCTATCGTGCTCGGATCGATCCCGCTACCCAGACTCTGCGCATCGACCTGCCGCCCGAATATGCTCCCGGTGAACTTTACCCGGCCCCGGCAGCACTTCGAGGGGCAGAAGACGCCGAGCGTTTCGTCTCGGCGGCGGAGTTGGCGCAAAAGGCGAAGCAGTTCGACGACGGCTTAATTGCTGCGGTGGAACGGGCGGCGCAGGACGGCGGCGGGACGTTCGCGGGGAAAGCACGACTTCTGCGCGAAGTTGTCACTGCGTTGGCGAATAACGGCGGGCCCACCGCCGCCACGCTGGCCGCCGCGGCGCAATTAGGCGGACAGCGGCTGGACCTCCCCCAGCCTCTTCACGACCGCTCCGAGCAGGTTCAAGAAGAGTTCCTCGGCGACGAACTTCGTTCCAAGCCCATCTCCTTTTATACGTGGTCCGACGAACTGCGCGGGATCTTCCGCCAGGATCGCTTGCTGCAAAGCGACCTGAAGGAAGCCGCCGGCGTCGAAGCGCTCGCGCGGACGCTGCACGCCAAGCCCGAAGAGCGGACGACATACGAACGCTACTTGAGCATGGTGGAGTGGCTGGTCAATCCGTTCTCTGCCGACGCGCCAGACTTGCGCGGATTGCTGCGGCAGCTCGATGCGGGGCGCTTCGCACCCGAATCTCCGGTGTACCGATTCTTGCCGCCGTCGCGCGCGTATGAGACGGATTTAATTCAAAAGCTCTATGGGAACCGCCCGATACCGGACGGCTTCAGCCTCATCGACGAACTGATCGCCCGCGTTCGCGACGGAAAGCTTGCGCTTCAGCCGGAGGGGGGCTGGTACGACTGGGTAGCGTGGTCCTTGGAGCCTCTGATCGCGTACTCTCGGCTGCCGGAGCACCAACGCGCGGAGGCTTCGCCGCGCTACGCGAAGCACCTCGAAAAGCTGTTCAAGAGTTTGATGGCGCTCGCGCGCGAAACGCAGATTAAGCAGCTTGAGATTCCGGTGGCCGGCTGCGCCATGCCAGGTCCGGACGAACGCCCTAAAGTCACCATCCGGCCGCGGCTGGATATCGAGCCGCTGCCTACGCATTATTTGCGGCGCATGCTGGGGTATGCGGCCGTTCGACGTACGCTCAGAGAAACCTTCGGAGACGACGCGCTTCGTTCGATGCACAGGCTGACGGAGGCCGGCCCCGTCGAAATAGATCTTGATGCCGAACTGCAGGAAGTGATGGACCTGCATCTCGGCGCGGCGGGCTTGGCGCTACGGCAGTTGGGCCTTCCGGCGCCACGCGCGGGCGATTTCGCGCTTCCGCAGGTTTTGGGGCGACTCCCTCAAGCGGATCTGGATCGAATGTTCGATGCCCCGGCCCACGAATCCGCGATCGGCCGATTCGAAGCTTGGGCGGCCCGCGCCGACGATCCCGACCTCGCGCGCGATGCTCGCATGATGGTTCCCGTTTACTTCGATACGCAGCGCAAAAAAACGAAGGTGTGGGTCTTCCTGGGCTGGGAAGCGCAGGCGCTGGCGGTGTACTTCAAGGTCCAACCGCGATTCGCGGTCTTCGACCGTGCGGGCAAAGATGTCACGGATCAAGTGGACGTGAAGTGGGAGGGCCGCCATGCGCGCATCCCGACCCCGGTTAGCGCCGAGCTTTATGTGGACGGGCTGCTGGACCGCGATGCCTTCCGCGCGCTTTGCGACCGCCATCGCCGCAGCGTGGATATCCTGACGGCGCTGGATCCTTCGTACAAGGCGCCGAGCCGCTTCGGAGAGTAGTTTTGAGTGCGAAGGTGCGTTACGGCTGGAATGTTTTCTTAATCAATTCCTGGAACCACTTCGTGCCGCAATAGCCCAGGTGCCCGCCGTGAGGCAGCACCAGCAGCGCGGGCTCGGCAACCAACTTGCGCAGGTTGGCCAGTTCTTCCGGATCGTTTAACGGATCGTCCTGTGCCATCACCACCTGGACGTAGGGCGGCGCTTCGCTGAGGTGCTTGTCCAAGTCGCCGCAGCTCCAAATGCCTTCGGCATCCTTTTTCCACGCCGGCGCGCAGAGGTAATTTACATAATCCTGAAAGCCCCAATGATCGGGATTGGCCAAAGTGCGGCGCACGGCCTCCTTTTCGGCTTTGTGGCGGTCTTCCATGTACTTGCGCGCCTGCTCGTATGCTTCCTTCACCGCCTTGTCGTTGTCGAATCCGGGGAACTGAAGTTTCAGGTCCTCGAGTTGGCGCTTTTGCCGGCCTTTGAGAATCTCCTCTTCAATCTTGCGGCGCTGTTCGGCATTGGCGTTCGAGTCGGATTCCTCAAACTGCGCCAAGGTGCCCGGTAGATAGCGCTTCTCGTTATCCTTGAGGATCTCGGTGAGCGTGCCGAGGAAATCGTAGGCGATGCCCGCACGCATCAGAGACTCTTCGCGCGGCGTGGGCCGATCGTGCGCCGGCGTGTATCCGTCGAGGAGTTTCATGAGAGACGGCCCGAAGAGCGGCAGGTCATCACGGTAGTAGCGGTCAAGCGTACTTGCGGCGGTGCGCATGCGCACGGGAGGCGACAAGAGCAACGTGCGGTCCACCGGCCATTCCTGCGCGCGCGGCATGTTAATCACGTTTAACGCCAGTGCGCCGCCGTAGCTGCCACCCAGGATGCGAACGCTGCTCACCCGTTCGCGCAGCCGTTCCGCGCCTTCTATTTTCTGAGTCAGCGCCGCATCGACCAGCTTGACCACTATTTCGGCTTCGGCGCGAAGATGCCCCGCCACTCCGTGCCCGACACAGCAATTCAGTTCGGGGCAAAAGACGGAATCGAAGGTGAGCACGTGGCAGCCGGCGTTGTGCAGATCGTGCGCCCAAGCCTGCGCGACCTTGCCGTCGGGCTTCATCGCAAAACCCAGCAGAGCCACCGCCAAGGGCGCCCGGCCCGGTTGCAGCGCGATCTGTACGTTCACGTCTTCCTTAAATCCCGTCGCCGAAACCGGGAGCTTCCACTCCTGCATCTTCAACTTGCGCTTTTCGAATTCCTTGTAGTTGATCGTGGCCACTAAGCCGTGGTTGTGCACCAAACCCTTCTTCGTGGCGCGCTCTTCGACTTCCTTCGAGAAATCAGGCAACGCGGAAAGCGGAACCGGCTGGAAGACCGGCGCCGGCGTTTCGGCCGCGCCCGCGTGCGCGCGAATTGTGATCGAGCATGTCAGCAAGAGACCGGCCAGGATCCAACTCAAACATCTGCGTACCATCTGCGGCTCCTCAGACGAATCGGCGGACCCCGTTAATGTGCGCGCTCGCGCTGGAATTGCAACCGTTAGACCTGCGCACCGGTTGAAAAGTATGATCGGAACACATCCTGCCGTCCCGTAGTGCATATCCTTAGGACCCCATGCAGCGGAGGGACGGCGCCCGACTGTACGTTATTCGAACGCTATCAGCAAATCGCCCGCATCCACGGTGTCGCCGGCGGCGATACAGACCTCACCCACCACCCGGTCGTCTGGCGCGGTGATGTTGACCTGCATCTTCATGGCCTCCAGCACCATCAACACTTCTCCCTTCTTGACTTCACTACCCTTCTTCACCTTCACTTCGGCAACGACACCGGGCATGGACGCGCCCATATGGTGCGGATTGTCGGGGTCGGCCTTGCGCCGTTCGACCACCGTCGCCTTGACGCTGCGGTCGCGCACGGATACGTCGCGCGGCCCGCCGTTCAGTTCGAAATAGACCTTGCGCGTACCGTCCTCGGCCGGGGGGCCGATCGAAACGAGTTTCACGATCAGCGTCTTGCCCGGTTCGATCTCGACGAGGATCTCTTCGTCCACCTGCATGCCGAATAGGAAATTCTTGGTCGGAATCGGAGCCACGTCGCCGTACGTCCTGCGGTGCCCGGCGAAGACGTCGTACACCTTGGGATACAACGCCGCGGACAGCGCGTCGCGCAGGCCGGTATCGGGGCCAAACTTTTTCGCCAGAGTCTCGCGCAGATCTTGCAGCTTGACCGGCTTCAGGTACGCGCCGGCGCGCTTCTTTAACGGCTTGCGGCCTTTAAGGATGATCTGCTGGAGCTTCTTATCGAATCCGCCCGGCGGAAACCCGATGTGCCCTTCGAAGAACTGGATCACCGATTCCGGGAAGCTGAGGTGCTTGCCCTTGGTCCAGACGTCTTCCGCGGTGAGCTTGTTCGAGACCAGATACAGCGCCATGTCGCCGACGATTTTGCTGCTGGGCGTTACTTTCACAATGTCGCCGAACAGAAAGTTCACGGCGCGGTACTGCTTCTTGACCTCGTCCCAGCGGTTCTCGAGTCCCAGCGATTTCGCCTGAACCTGCAGGTTCGTGTATTGGCCGCCGGGCATTTCGTGATCCCACACCTCGGCGGTACCGGCCTGCATTCCGCTCTCGAAAGGGTAATAGAACCGCCGTACCTGCTCGAAGTATTCGGAAATCCGGTTGAGCGCCGTCGGATCGAGGCCCGTTGCGCGCGGAGAATCCTTGAGCACGGCGACCATGCTGTTCAGATTCGGCTGGCTCGTCAGACCGCTCATGCTCGCGATGGCCATGTCGGCGATATGCACGCCGGCTTCGGCGGCTTTCAGGAGCGTCGCCGCCTGTCCGCCGCACGTGTCGTGCGTGTGGAAGTGAATCGGCACGCCGATTTCGTTGCGCAGCGCCTTGACCAGGGCATGCGCCGCGTAGGGCTTGCACAGGCCGGCCATATCCTTGATGCCGAGAATCTGCGTACCGCGCTTGACCAATTCCTTCGCGAGGCTCACGTAATACTTCAACCCGTACTTCGACCTGCTCGGATCGTTCAGATCGCCCGTGTAGCAGATCGCCGCTTCGCAGATGCGCCCGCTGTCGCGCGCGGCTTCGATCGCCACTTCCATGCCCGGCAGCCAGTTCAGGCTGTCGAAGATGCGGAAGATGTCGACGCCTGCATGCGCGGACTCTTTCACGAACGCCTTGACCACGTTATCGGGATAGTTCGTGTAACCTACCGCCGAACTGCCGCGCACCAGCATTTGAAACAGGATGTTCGGAACCTTGCGGCGCAGTTCGACCAGGCGTTCCCACGGATCCTCATTGAGGAAGCGCATCGCCGAATCGAAGGTCGCCCCGCCCCACATTTCGAGGCTGAAGAGGTCTCCGGCATGCGCTGCATAATACGGGGCGATCTGCAGCAGGTCGTGGCTGCGCAAGCGCGTCGCCAGCAGCGACTGGTGCGCATCGCGGAAGGTCGTGTCGGTGACCAGCAGCTTTTTCTGGCGCAGAATCCACTTCACCAGTCCGTCGGGCCCCTCGCGGTCGAGAATCTGCCGGGTTCCCTCTGTGGCACCCGCTAAGCGCCCGGCGGAGAGCGCCAATTGCGGGTGCGGCGGCACGGGCGGTTTGGCCTCGGCCGGGGCTTTCTGCCCTTCCCCAACGATCGGGTTCCCGTTCACGGTAATATCGGCGAGGAACGCGAGCAGCTTGTTCGCGCGGTCGCGGGATTCATGGAAGCGCAGCAGTTCCGGATGCTCGTCGATGAAGAGCACGTCGCAGCGCCCTTCGAGAAAAGCGCGGTGGCGCAGCACGTTCTGCAGGAACGGCATGTTGGTGTTCACACCGCGGATGCGGAACTCGCTCAAGCCGCGGTACATCCGCGCGGCGGCGGCGGCAAAGTCGCGCCCGTACGCGGTGACTTTCACCAGCAGAGAATCGTAATAGGGCGTGATCATCGCCCCGGCGAATGCGGTGCCCCCGTCGAGGCGCAGCCCGAAGCCTGCGGCCGAACGATAGGTGCCGATGCGGCCGTAGTCGGGCGCGAAACCTTTGCGCGGATCTTCCGTCGTGATACGGCACTGGATCGCGTACCCGGTGTGCTCGATCCGGTCCTGCGGCGGCACGCGCGTCTCCGGGTCGCTCAACCGGTAGCCCTGCGCCACCCGAATCTGCGCCTGCACCAGATCGATCCCCGTGACCTCCTCGGTCACCGTGTGTTCGACTTGGATGCGTGCGTTCATCTCGATCAGGTACACGCTGCCGTCGCGGTCGCGCAGAAATTCGACGGTGCCGGCGTTCTGGTAGCCCGCGGCGCGAGCAAATTTCACGGCCATGCCGCACAAATCTCGGCGCGCGTCCTCGTCCAGCACCAGGCTTGGCGCCATCTCGATCACCTTCTGGTGACGGCGCTGCACCGAACAATCGCGTTCAAACAGGTGAACGACGTTCCCGTGCATATCGCCCAGGATCTGCACTTCCAGGTGCTTCGGGCCAACCAGCGCCTTTTCGATGTAGCACTCGTCGCTGCCGAAAGCCTGCTTCGCTTCACGCTGCGCCAGCGGCAGGAGTTGCTTCAGTTCCGCGGCATTCCGGGCCAGCCGGATTCCGCGTCCGCCGCCGCCGTGGCTGGCCTTGACCATGACCGGGAAACCGGCCGATTGAGCGAACTTCAGCGCTTCGTTCAGGCTCCCCACCGGACCGTCGGTGCCGGGAATTACCGGCAGCTTCAGTTTCTGCGCCAATTCGCGCGCGGCCACCTTGTCCGAAACCTTGCGCATGACGGAGGGACTGGGGCCCACCCAGATCAACCCCGCGGCGATCACCTTCTCCGCGAAGTCCGCGTTCTCGCTCAGGAAGCCGTAGCCGGGATGGATGGCGTCGACCTGCTTTTCGCGGGCAAGCTGGATGATTTCATCCATGCCTAAATAGGCTGCAACCGGCCCCTTGCCTTCGCCGATCAGATACGCTTCGTCGCATTTGTAGCGGTGCAACGCGAGCTTGTCTTCCTGGCTGTAAATGCCGACGGTCGCGATGCCCAATTCGGTGCACGCGCGGAAGACACGGATGGCGATCTCGCTGCGATTGGCCACCAGCAGCCGGCGAATCGGCCGAACGCCCCGCCCGGGCAAGGGCGCGGAAGCAAAAATATCGGCGGGATGGTTCAGCAGGGGCGATACGGCCCCCATCTTTTTGGGGCGAGGTGTTCGAGCCATTTCATCCTCAGGCAATCGATCTACACGTGCACGGCAGGCGACCGAAAATACCCACTGGGTTGCTTTGACGCCACGACCAATCCGAATCTCATGCACCCCAGGTGAAATTCGAAATCGTACCGGTAGAATGCGGTATCGGATCGGGGCGGAGCGGGTGGCGATGAAGGCCAGCGAAGACTCGATAATCGGCCAGCGCGCGCTTGAAGAGGGGCTCGTTCAACCCGCGGATCTGGAACGCTGCCGGAAGCTCCAAGAAGATGCGCTGCGCGGCGGTGCGACCATCCCGGCGTTGCGCCAGGTGCTGGTTGATCAGGGCCTCCTGACTCCCGCGCAAGTGGGTCAACTGATGAAAGCCGCGGTGCTGGCCGCCGAGCAACTCCCAACCAAGATTGGGCCCTACGAAATCGAAGGCAAACTGGGCCAAGGCGGCATGGGCGCGGTGCTCAAAGCCCGGCTCAAGGACACCAACATTCGAGTCGCGCTTAAGGTGCTGCCCGCCGACCTGGTTTCGGACCGCGAACGGCTGGCGCGCTTTCACCGCGAAGCCAAACTGGGCCAGCAGCTCGTCCATCCGCATGTCGTCCGGACCATGGATTACGGCGAAGACGGCGGCGTCCACTACATCACCCTGGAACTGATCGAAGGCGGGGACCTCTCGGGCCGCCTGCGCAAGACGGGGCGCATGGGGGAACGCGAGGCCCTGGAAGTCGTGCGTGACGTAGCCAAAGCGCTGCAAGGTGCGCACCGCCTGGGCCTCGTCCACCGCGACGTGAAGCCAGCGAACGTGATGTTCGACCGCGCCGGTACGGTCAAGCTCAGCGACTTCGGGCTCGTCAAAGGCGCCGATCCCGAGGCCAGTTTCCTGACCCAGACCGGCATGGCCATGGGCACTCCGCATTACCTGGCGCCCGAACAGGCTCGCAATGCCAAGGACATCGACATTCGCGCCGACATCTACGCGCTCGGCGCGACGCTCTACCATCTGGTGACCGGCAAAACACCCTACGACGGCCAGACTGCGTACGAGGTGGTGCTTAAGCACGCTACCGACGAATTGACCCCGCCGACGCGCGTGCACGCGAAGATCAGCCGCGGCTGCGAGTACGTGATCCTGCGCATGATGGCGAAGGATCCTGAAAGCCGGTATGCGGATCCGGACGAGTTGCTCGTAGATATCGACCGCTTGCTGCGTGGCGAAGCACCCGCCAAGCTGGCCGCTCAGACGCTGGCCGAGAAAAAGGTGGTGGCGTCGCCGCCGCCGCGAGCGAAATCCGATCCCGCCGGGATGCAGTCTGCGCCGCCGGGATTATCGGATACCTATGCGCCACACGCGCGAGGGAACGCTCCACGAAAGCCCGAACGCCAGCGCCACCGGCCGGCATGGATGCTATGGGCCGGCGGTGCGGCCGGAGCGCTCCTGGCCCTCTTACTGCTTTGGGCCATTTGGCCCTCCCGTTCGGCGCCCGGCGCACAGGACCCCCGTGCGCCCAAACAAGCAGCGCCGGCGGAGAAGACCGAGGCTTCAGCCGAGCCGCCTGCCAAGACCGGAGCGCCTGCCGTTGCCGAGACAAGGCCCACCGCACCAGCCACTGCGCAGGAATGGCGCAATCTATTGCCTTCGGTGGACCCTCGCGGGCATGGCGTGGAAGGCGTGTGGCGCAAGCGGAACAACGAGCTGTTCTCGGACAGCCACCCCAATGCGCGGATCAAGCTGGGCGACCCGGCCGGTGCCGAATACGACTACGAGGTCGAATTCACAGTCTTGCCGCAGGACCAGCAAGACGGTCCCGATTTCGGACGTGGCGAAGTGTGTCTGATTTTCCGCAAAGGGCCCTATCATGCCCGCTTCGCACTTTGGTGCCGCGATTACCGAACCGTCGGAATCATTTGGGACGATCAATTATTCTGGGGAACCGAGAATCCTACCTATATCTACCAGCAAGAAGACATCCCCCAAGGCCGCCGCATGGTGGCTCGCGTCGAGGTTCGAAATAGCGAGGTACGCGGCTATCTGGATCAACGGCTGCTTTGCACCTGGCACGTGAATGCGCAAGTCCATCGTCCGGCCATGGAAATCTTCTCGTTAGGCGACCGTTCCAAAATCGGCGTGGGCACCCATCAAACGAAGGTCATTGTCCATCGTGCGGCCGTTCGGCGCCATACTCCCTAGACGCCAGCGGCCTCTTGGTTGGTGATGATTGGGCATCTTGCCCGAAAATTCATAAGCCGTAATGTGCATCCACCTTTGAATCTTCCGTCCAACCTTGAATTGATTTAGCTCGCTGGAATGGTAGGGTAGCGCGGGTTTTGGCTCAGCCAAAGCCGTGGAACCTCGATCCAGGGAGTCACCTCATGCCGGCCAGCAGCTCAGCGCTACATCCCAGTTTGATTTTGTCTCCCGAACTCGAGCAGGTATTGCAAGGCGCGCCGGAAGTGCGCATCCCCAAAAACCGCGCCGAGTTGATTGAGTGGGCGCTGGGCGGCAACGGCGCGGACCGCATCGAAGTGCGCTACGACACGCCGGCCAACGGTTCGATCGTCGAAGCCGAAGTCGTACGCTGCCGCAACGGGCTGGCGGTCAATTACCCCGAACCGTACATGCGCCGCCGCGATCCGGACAGCATGGTGGTCGCCGGAAATTTCGCGTCCGATAAGCCTCGCTTTCAGGAACGCTTCAAGGGCACCTTCGAGGGCATGAAGCAAGAGGTCATGGATTGGCTGCGCGGGCAGCCGTTGATCGTCCAGCCCTTCTACGCCGGCGGCGACGACTTCGGCTACGCGGCCCTTTTGGTCTGCCCGCTCAACGCCGCCTTCTTCGCCGCAGCGCTGGCCGATCTGCAGAACATGATCCTGCCCGAAAACCTTCCCGAAAAATACGAACCGCGCGCGGTCATCTACGTCGCTCCGCCCTTCCGCCATTCGCACTGCGACGGGCAGCAGATCGTCGTGCACCATCGTTCGCCGGACCTCCATGAAATCTACTCGTTGAACCTCTACCCCGGCCCCAGCGCCAAGAAGGGCATCTACGGCGTGCTGCTCGCCATTGGTGAGGAAGAAGGCTGGATCACCGCGCACGGGTCCACGGTGCAGGTGGTCACGCCCTACGACAACATCGTGACGATCATGCACGAAGGCGCCAGCGGCGGCGGCAAGAGCGAGATGCTGGAGTACCCGCATCGTGAGCACGACGGCCGTCTCCTGATTGGCGAAAACCTTGTCAGCGGCGAACGCCGCAAGCTCGCGCTGGGACAAGGCTGTACGCTCTGGCCGGTCACCGACGACATGGCCATCTGCCATCCTCAGCACCAAAAGGGCACCAAGCTCGTCGTTACAGACGCAGAAGACGCCTGGTTCGTGCGCATCAACCATGTCGACCACTACGGCACCGACCCGATCCTCGAGCGCCTGACCGTCCAGCCCCCGGAGCCGCTCGTATTCCTGAACCTCCACGCGGTTCCCGGCGCGACGTGTCTGATTTGGGAGCACGCCGAAGACCGGCCGGGCGAACCGTGCCCCAACCCGCGCGTGATCCTGCCGCGGCGGATCGTGCCGGGCGTAGTCGACAAGCCGGTGGAAGTGGACGTGCGCAGCTTCGGCGTACGCTGCCCGCCCTGTTCCCGCCTGGCGCCCAGCTACGGTATTCTCGGCATCCTGCACCTCCTGCCCCCGTCGCTGGCGTGGCTCTGGCGGCTCGTCGCGCCGCGCGGGCACGCGAATCCCAGCATCACCGATTCCAAGCCGCTCAGCAGCGAAGGCGTGGGCAGTTACTGGCCGTTCAGCACCGGCCGCCAGGTCGATCAGGCCAATTTGCTGCTGACGCAGATCCGCAAGACCCCCGGCACGCGCTACATCATCACGCCTAACCAGCATGTCGGAGTCTGGCAGGTCGGGTTCGCTCCGCAGTGGATCGTGCGCGAATACCTCGCCCGCCGCGGCGGCGCGCGCTTCCGGCCCGATCAGCTCCAGGCCGCGCGCTGCCCACTCCTGGGCTTCGCTCTGAAGTCCATCGTGATCGAAGGGACGCAGATCGCGCAGTGGTTCCTGCAAGTTGAAACGCAGCCCGAGGTCGGCGTCGAAACCTACGACCGCGGCGCGAAGATGCTGCACGACTTCTTCGTACGCGAACTGAAGCCCTATCTGGAATGTAAGGAACTGGATCCGCTGGGGCGCAAGATCATCGAAAGCTGCCTCAACGGCGCGGACCTGCCCGGATACGAGGCGCTTCTGCCGGGCGCCTAGGGTGGGAGGCGTTTGATTTTGGATTCAGGGTTTTGGGCTGGGGATTGAAGGCGTGGGTGCGCGTGCAAGGGGTCGGCAGTAGGACTCCCATGCCATGTGAGTCTTGGCTCGGAGCGCGCGCAATCCAAAATCGAAAATTCTACCATCCATTCCGGTGCACCAGCCGCTCCAACGGCAGGCGCGTTTTCGATCGCGTCCCCGGTGCGGCGTAGCCGACGGGCACCACCAGCGTAACCAACATACGCCTCGGCAACCCCGCGACCTCGCGCACGCGCCAAGGGTCGAAGCCCTCCATCGGCACGGTTGCCAAGCCTGCCGCGTGCGCCGCGAGCATGAAGCTCATGGCCGCCAGCATTGCCTGCCGGGTGAGCCACCGATCCATGTTAATCGCCGGAACGTCTGGCAGCGGTGTGAACGGGTGTGCAATCGTCACGTAGAGCCGCTTGGCGAGGGCGAGCAACCCCAGCGGTCCGCGGCCGAAGGCCAGAGGGACCACCTTACGCAGCAGCGTTTCGTACGCCGCGTCGATGGCCTGACCTTCCCGGTCCAGCTTAAGGATGTCTTCGAAGTGGTTGGATGCGACGTCCCGATCCCCGGCAAAGAGTACGGTCACTGGCGCTTCGCGAATCTGCTTCTGGCCCAAACAGGCGCGGTACAGCGCCTCCTTGCGGGCCGGATCGTTCATCACGATGAAGTGCGTGGGCTGGAGGTTGTAACCGCTGGGCGCCCAGCGCGCGCACTCGAGCAACTCGCGCAAGGTCTCTTCGGGCACCGGATCGGGACGGAAGCTGCGCGTGGCGCGGCGCGTGCGTGCCAGTTCGCCGAAAGCACCAAGATTCACGAGGAGACTCCCTACCGGGTGCCCGGCGAGCCGCCCGTTTCAAGGGCTTTTAAAGCTGCCGGCCGCCGCCGAACGCGAAAGGTACAACACAATGACTTCGGTCTCGAAAACGCGTCCGCCCAAGCGGACCCGCACGGGCGCCTGGAGCGGCACGCTCGCCGGACCGGTGGCAGGAAGCAACCCGTAGTCCGCCCAAGCACCCGCCCAATCGCCTCGCTTGAGTATCGCGGTGAACGCCACCGATCCGCCGATAAAGCGCAGCGGACCGCCGTTCGCCTCGCGCTCGAAGACCGTACCCGCAAATTTCAGCGTGCCCTGCTGGGAAAGCCCCTTCCCTTTCGCATCGAGCACGAACGGCACCTCCGCGCCGGCCACTTCCACGCGCACCAAAGCGCCTTCCGCTGCCAAAGCAGCCGGAACCTCCGGCAGCGTTCCCACCAGAGTCAGCGTATCTAACCCCGGCTTGGTAAACCGCACTGCCCCGGCCACGCGCGCCAGGCTCAAAGTATCGGACGGATAGCGCTCGGGATCTTCCGGATCGGTTGCCGCCTCCGCTTCATCCGCATCGCTCACGCCATCGTCGTCCGAATCTTCGGGCAGAGCGGGCAGAAGCGCGGGACGAAAGAGGGCTTCCAGGATCGAATCGCGCTCCGGCCAAGCGACCTCGCGGCTGGCCTCGCGTACGCCGTCCGACCAGCGCACGAATGCGAATCGCGTACCCGTCGGAGGTTGCGGGGTGGGGGCGTCCAGTGTGCGGTCCAGATTGACCACACCTAAGACTCTCGCGGGCGTCCGCGACAGCGCCGAACCGTCCAGCGCAAGCGTGCGCTTGGCCGGCTGCGTGCCGAGCGTCAGGTACGCTTTGCGCGGGTAGATGTCGCGCGTGACCGTAACCGTATTCTCCGCCGCATCTCGAACCGTGACTTCGAAGCGAATCCACACGTTGGCAGACGATTCGCCTACGGTGGGCACCATCGCTACGCCTGAATCGATCCCTTCTAGATCGGTTAGGAACGGATGGCGATGCTTATCGTGGTGAAACCAGACATTCCAAGTGAACGCCTCCGGCGGTAACGGACCTTCTTCCGGGTCCACCGCGTACGCCGGGAAGGGCACGCTATCACCCCCCGCGTACTTCAAGCCTTTTGCCGGGACGTCCAGGGTCAACGCCGGAGGATAGTTCGGCGGCAGCACGGTCAGGACGGCATCGCGCGAGGCCACGGCTCCGAAGGCGTTGCGCACCACACAGCGAATCCGCGATCCGCTGTCCCCCAGCTTCAAGCCACTAATCGCCAAGCGCGGAGACGAGCTGCCCACGGGGCGGTCGTCGCAGTACCAGCGATAGTTCAGCTTCGGTGCACCCGAAGCGGCGACCTCGAATATCGCTTGCCGGTTCTGCGGCAGCGCCAAATCCTGAGGTTCTTCCACGATCGCCGGCGCGAGCCCCGGTTCGTACTGAATGCGATAGATCGCGCCTTCGTACACGCACGCCACATAAAGCGCGCCGTCCGGACCGAGCTGAAGGTCCGAAGCGGGCGTGAAGCCCTGCGCGACCACCTGAGCCTGTAAGGTGTCCGGATCGAGCATAAACACCTTGCCGCTGCAAAAGTCGATATACGCATACCGGCCCACGTGCTCCGGCGGAAACGTGGGCGCAGGCGGATTGTAGAATAAGCCGCCGACAATCGCGCAACCCTGGCTGTGCGGATAGCTGAAGAGCGGTAGTTTGGTTTCGGCATCGCCGAACGGACCTTCAAAAGTCGGCCAGCCGTAATTCGATCCGGCTACGCCTTCGTCGATCTCCTCCCAGGCATCCTGGCCCACGTCGTTAATGAAAAGCCGTCCGGTACCGGGCTGGAACGAAAATGAGTACGGGTTACGTAATCCGTACGCCCAGATCGCGCGATTCAGGCCCGTAGCGGTCGTGAAGAACGGATTGTCTTCGGGAATGCTGCCGTCCGGGTTTAAGCGCAGGAGCTTGCCGAAAAGCGTATCCAGCCGCGCCGAGGTCTCCGGCCGGCTGTCGTCGCCCACGCCCACGTACAGCTTGCCGTCAGGTCCGAAGCGCAGCGCGCCGCCGTTGTGATTGGCCGCTTGCGTCGGATCCAGATCGAAGATGCGCACCTCGCTTCCGGCCGCCATGCGGTCACCATCGGCCGTTACTCGCGCGACAATATTGTGCGGAACAGGCAACTTGACCGAATAGTGCACGTACACGTGCCCGCTGGTTGCAAAATCCGGCGCGCAAACCACGCCCAGTAAGCCGCGCTCGAAGGTGGTATCGACGGCAAAGGTGGCGAACGGCGCCGCGAGCAGCTTGCCGTTCTTGACCACACGCAAGCGGCCCTCCTTTTCGCAGAACAGCATCCGCCCATCGGGCGTAAAGGTCATCGCCATGGGCCCCGGGATGCCCGACAGGTAGCGGGTGACGCTGAAATGACTGGCCCCGGTAGGACCGTCTTCGGCGACGATCGCGCTAGCGGCCCAAACAAACAGCGCTGCGGAGGCACGCAGAAGTACACGAATTCGGCTCTTCAAACTCATCGTTCCCAGTTGGCTAAGAATCCTATGGTACTCGTCTGGCGGCTCGATTCAACCCGGCCCAGCCAACCGCCTCTTGCTTGGACTCAACGGAGTCTCCATTGTGAACGGCGGCGGCTTTGCGCTTTAATGGTCGACGGGCCCCAGGAGTACGGCGATGAATCTTAAGGATCTCGGGCGGCGTATTCGCGGTCAGCGCGAAAAGTGCCGGCTCAAGCAGTCCGATATCGCCCACGCCTTGGGCATCACCGCTCAGGCGGTGAGCAAGTGGGAACGCGGCGAGAACGCGCCCGATATCGCGGTGCTGCTGGACCTCTCGCGCATCCTCAGTGTAAACGTAGATTGGCTGCTGGGACGTGTCGAAGCCCAAGACAGCACGTTCCCGGCCACAGTGCTCTGCACCGATATGGACGGTTACGCGGTACGCGCTTCGAGCATGCCGCCGCGCGACGTCGCCACGTGGGCCAACGGCATCTTCTATCAGGTCACCGAAGCGGTCATCGATCACAGCGGCGTGCCCGTGAAGTACGTGGGCGACGGGTTTCTCGGCTTCTTTTCCGGCCCGCGCCATGCCGACCGAGCCGTCAATGCCGCGTTGCAGCTTCACCGCGTCAGCGGTTACGATGGGTTGAACGTACTGGTCCACAGCGGCGAGATTTACCTCGGCCCGGTCGGGCATCCCGAGTACGCGCGCCCCGACATCATCGGCGAAACCGTCAACATCGCCTTCATGGCGTTAGGCTGCGTACCGAAGGAAATCAAGAGCCGCGTCGCAGCCACCGAGAAAACCGTTGAACTGCTGGAGCAGAAGCCGCGCCTGGGAAAACCCGTCAACGCACCGCTGCGCCCCATGCACGCCTCCATTCGCGTCTACGAACTGAAGCCGTAAACTTTCTCCACGTGCCGGAGCTCAACCCTTGAACGTCCAAGACCTGTTGCCGAAGTTTCCCGAACGCTCGCGCCGCCTCGTCGCAGCCCTGCGTGAGCGCATCCTCGTCATCGACGGCGCGATGGGCACGATGATCCAGCAGCGCAACCCGACGGCCGAAGACTGGGGCGGCGACGAGTATGTGAACTGTTCCGAGAACCTGCTCCGTTCGCGCCCGGAATGGATCCGCCAGATTCACGCCGACTACCTTGCCGCCGGGGCGGATCTTGTCGAGACCAACACCTTCGGCGCGACCCCGCTCGTCCTGGGCGAGTTCGGCCTGCAAGACCTCACGCGCGAGATGAACCTGACCGCCTGCAAACTCGCGCGCGAAGCCTGCGATCAATTTTCGACGCTCGAACGCCCGCGCTTCGTTGCCGGAAGCGTCGGCCCCACCACCAAGCAAATCAGCTTAACGGTAGGCTTCACGTTTGAACGCCAGGCAGACAATTATACGGCCCAAATGTTGGCGCTAATCGAGGGCGGCGCCGACGTCATCCTGATTGAGACGGCATTCGATACACTTAACATTAAGGCCGCACTGGAGGCGTGCGACCGCGCCTTCGAACAGACCGGTATCATGCTCCCCATTATGGTTTCCGTAACCATCGATCCAACCTTGGGCATGAAGATGCTTGCCGGGCAGGACGTCGAAGCGGCCTACGTTTCCCTTGCGCATCGCCCACTGCTCAGCATCGGAATGAACTGCGCGACCGGTCCAGACGCCTTGGTTGGACCATTGCGCACGCTGGCGACCTACAGCCGCTTTTACACCAGTCTATACCCCAATGCCGGACTGCCCGACGCGGACAACCATTACCACCTAACGCCCGACGGCTTCGTCGCGAAGGCGCAGGAGTTTCTCGAAAAGGGCTGGGTCAACATCGTCGGCGGCTGCTGCGGCACCACGCCCGAGCATATCCGCCG
This sequence comes from Planctomycetota bacterium, assembly GCA_015075375.1. GTDB lineage: Bacteria > Planctomycetota > SZUA-567 > H5-PLA8 > H5-PLA8 > H5-PLA8. The sequence continues at coordinate 714,571 of JABTUM010000001.1, forward strand.
CCTTTCGGCGGTGGTGGGGAACTACAAACCGCGCGTGCCGAATCCGATCAAGCGCACCGCCATCAGCGGCATGGAAGCGCTGGAAATCGCCGAAGACGGCCGGCCGTGGTTCGTCGGCGAGCGCACCAATTCGCTTGGCAGCCGCATGTTCAAGCGTCTGATTCAGGAAGAAAAGATCGAAGAAGCCGTCGAGATTGGGCGCAAACAGGTCCGCGCAGGCGCCCACGTCCTCGATTTGTGTCTGCAAAATCCTGACCGCGACGAACCCGCCGACATGTCGCGCTTCCTCGATCTTCTCACCCGCCGCGTCTACTGCCCCTTCATGGTCGACAGCACCGACGAGAAGGTGCTAGAGATCTCCATGAAGCGCATCCAGGGCAAGGTGATCTACAACTCGATCAACCTAGAGGACGGCGAAGAACGTTTCCATAAGGTCGTGCCGCTGGTCAAGAAGTTCGGCGCGGCGCTCATCGTCGGCTGCATTGACGAAGACAAAAAGCAAGGCATGGCCGTCACGCGCCAGCGCAAGCTCGAAGTCGCCGCGCGCTGCCACGAACTGCTCACGAAAAAGTACGACATCCCCGAGGAAGACCTGATTTTCGATCCGCTCGTCTTTCCCATCGGCACCGGCGACGAGAACTATAAGGGCGCGGGGCGCGAAACTATCGAGGGCCTGCGCCTGATCAAGCAGCGCTTCCCGTACTGCAAAACGACGCTGGGCATCAGCAACGTCTCTTTCGGACTCCCCGAAGCCGGCCGCGAAGTGCTCAATAGTGTCTTCCTGCATCTGAACGTCGAAGCCGGGCTCGACCTGCCCATCGTCAACACGCAAAAGCTTGTCCCGTACTCGCAGATTCCGCCCGAAGACAAGAAAGTCTGCCTCGATCTGATCGACAACACCGGCCCGGACCCCATTGCTGCGTTCGTCGCGCAGTTCCGCGAACGCAAGACCGAACGGAAATCCGAGGACCGGTTGAAACTCTCCATCGACGAGCGCCTCCCGCGCAACGTGATCGAGGGCAGCAAAGACGGCCTGATCGAAGACCTTGACGAACTGCTCAAGTCGCGCAAGCCCCTCGATATCGTCAACGGCCCGCTCATGGCCGGCATGGACGAAGTCGGGCGGCTCTTCAACAACAACGAGATGATCGTGGCGGAGGTGCTCCAGTCGGCGGAAGTCATGAAGGCCGCCGTCGCGCATCTGGAACCGCACATGGAGAAGGCCGACGCGGCTGCGCGCGGCACCATGGTCCTCGCCACGGTGAAAGGCGACGTGCACGACATCGGCAAGAGCCTCGTCGAGATCATTTTCAGCAACAACGGCTTTAAGGTGGTCGATCTGGGCATCAAAGTGCTCAGCGAAACGCTCATTGCCGCCTCGCGCGAGCACAAGGCCGACATGATCGGACTCTCGGGGCTGCTCGTGAAGAGCGCGCAACAGATGGTCCTGACCGCCGAAGACTTCAAGCGCGCGGGCGTCAACTGCCCGGTGCTCGTCGGCGGCGCGGCGCTCTCGGACACCTTTACGCGATCGCGCATCGCGCCGGCTTACGGCTCGCCTGTCTTCTACGCGCGCGACGCCATGGACGGACTGGACCTCGCCAATCGCGTCCGCGATCCCGAAAAACTCCAAGCCTTATGGAAAGACCGCCAGGCGCCTATCACTGTTAAAAAGGAAGTGGAGGCCAAACCCGCGGTCGCGCCAGCCCAGCTCGATCATGGCTTTGCGGCGCCGGTTCCGCCCGACCTTAAGCGCCACGTCCTCGCCGATTTCGATCTCGAAGAAGTAGTTCGCTGGATCAACCCGCTGATGCTCTACGGAAAGCACCTGGGCCTGAAAGGAAACATCGAGAAGCTCGCCGCACAAGGCGACGCCAAGGCCAGAGATTTGAAAGCCAGCGTCGAACGCATGATCGACACCGTGCGCCGCGACAAGATCATGACGCCGAAGGCGGTCTACCGGTTCTTCCCGGCGCTGGCCCACGGCAACGATCTGGTCCTCTACAAGACCTCGAAGAAAGAAGAAGCCTTGGCTGGCGGCGCGGAAGCGGTGATCACGCGTTTCGCTTTCCCGCGCCAAACCAGCGACCGAGGCTTATGTCTCAGTGATTACGTGCGCGGCCCCGGCGCCGAAGGCCTGGATTACGTCGCGCTCTTCGCCACCACCTGCGGCGAAGGCGTACGGGCGCGCGCCGAGCAACTCAAGAAAGACGGCCGATACGTGGAGAGTATCGTCCTGCAAGCTCTGGCCATCGAAAGCGCCGAAGGCTTGGCCGAGCTGGTCCATGCGCGGCTGCGGGCGATGTGGGGCTTCCCCGATGCCGCCGGCACCAGCATGCAACAGCGCTTCCAGGCCAAGTACCGCGGCATCCGCGTCAGCTTCGGTTATCCGGCCTGCCCGCGCCTCGAAGACCAGGCGCTGCTCTTCCCTGCCCTGGACGTCGAAGCAGCCATCGGCGTGCGCCTCACCGAAGAGTACATGATGGACCCCGAAGCCAGCGTCAGCGCGCTGGTCTTCCACCATCCGGAAGCGCGCTACTTCGGCATCAAGGAAGAGGATTTGAAACGCTTCGAAGCCGAACGCTTAGGCGAAGCAAGCGCGTAGTCGCGGCAGCACGAAGCGAATTTTTTTCGGCATCGAGCGCCGCACGGCTAAAGCACGCGGTGTTCTTTCAGCAGGCATTTGTTCATCACCACCTTCAGCCCGGCGGCACGGGCGAGATCGGCGGCGGCGTTATTCACGATGCCTTCCTGCATCCAGATCACCTTCGCGCCCTTCGCAATGGCCTCTTCCACGATGGGCGGCACGTCTTCGGGCTTGCGGAAGATGTTCACGATCTCCAGCGGCCCGGGCAAGTCCTTCAGGTGCGCGTACGAGGTCTCGCCCAGCACCGGCCCCTTGAGCATTGGGTTGACTGGCGTGATCTTGTAGCCGTGCTGCTGCATGTACGCCGAGACGCCGTAACTGGGACGGTCCGGCTTGTCGCTCAGCCCCACCACCGCGATAGACTTGTACTGCTTCAGAATCTCCGCGATCTCTGCCATCGTCGCGTTCTGTTTCGGGAATTCGCATTCCATGCGCAGGGCTCCTGAACGAACTAAGGATCGAGCGGATTGGGCAGGCCCGGCAACGGGTTGTCTTCCACCTTTACGTCGTGCTTTCCCAGCCAGGACACCAGGAACTGAATGCTTTCATTGCGCAACGGCCAGTTTCCCAGCACGCCGCCCAGCCATTCCGCCTGCTTGTTGTGCCGGAACGCGACCGTCACGACGATCTGGTCCTTCTGCATGAATTCGAGGAATGGCCCCGTGGAACACGCACATTCGAGCGCTTCGCCGTCCATATCCACGTGAACTTGGGCGCCCAGTTCCAACAAAACGGCCGTATCAGCCACTTCAAGCGCGGGCTTCTCGATGATTTTACCGCTGGGTAGCAGCGAGCGCACGCGCATCCGGTCGCAACGCTTCAGCGATTCCGCCAGCAGCTTATCGAGCTGGAACAGCACCACCGCGTTGGGGTTCGTTTGCCGAAACTGCGCGACATCCGCTTCTGACAATGGCGTCTTGAGCAGCTCCGCGCCTTGCAGCGCCGGGAGCTTGCCCTCGGGCAGCTTCTTGATCGGGCTGCGGTTGGCGAGCACGAAGCGCAGGTTTGCGTGTTCAGAGAGCGGAGAGAGGTCCGACACTTCGGTCTGCTGCACGTCCAGCACGCGCAGGTCGCTCAGCGCCTTGGCGAAGGCCACATCCTTCACGCCGCGCGTAAAGCCCAGATTCAGGCTGCGCAGGGCCGGGCAGCGCGCCAGCGCATCCGCGCGTTGCACCGTCGTGGCGCTCAGGTCTAGATACTTCAGCGCCGGCATTCCGGTGAAGAGTTCCATATCCAGCGCCGGATGCCCGTAACTGATCACCGCGAAGAATTCCAGCTTCGTGAGCTTCCTCAGCGATCCGTAATCGCTGAAACCGCCGCCGTGCTTTTCGTAGACCGCCAGAGCGCGCAGGTTCGCCGGAAATGCCGGAAGCGCTCGCGTTTCGCCCAGCGCGACCAAATCGGTCACCGTCACGCATGTTTTTTGAGGATCCAATTGGCCGATGCGCTTGGCCACCGTATCGTCCCAGTAGTCCAGAAATACGCCGCGCAGGCCCGCCAGTTCTTCGGCTTCAAGTTCCGGGAGCGGGTTGACGAGCACCTTCTCCCCCGCGCGCATCGCCCATGTCACGCGTACGCCATGCAGTGTCCGCTTCCCGTCCGCGCCCGCCAGATACAGACGCTCCCGCTGCTCCAGCGGCACATGGAATGCGTACGTGCCCGGTTCGCCCAGCGTCACCATGATCCCGTTGATCATCGCCAGATCGCCGGCCTGCGGCTGCGATTCGTAATTCAGCGAAATGATCTGCGGGAAAAGCTCTAGGTCGTTGAGCGTGAATTTATACGCGGGCAATTCCTGGGCGCCCAGTGGCAGCGCCGCCCACAGCGCCAGAAGCGGAGCCATCATACGCAGGGCGCGGAGGATGCGTAATCGGCTCACAGGTCCAGCGGCCCTTCGACGGTCTCGGTTTCCATCCGATACAGGCTCGTCACGATCCCGTCCTTGTTGCGCTTCTCGCCGACTTCAAGTTTGCCGTATACCGTCACGATCGCGTCGTTGTACCACTCGACGCCTTTCTCGTTCTTCACCTGCACGAAGACCAGTTCGTTCAGACGCGGCACCTGCCCGAAGCAGCAAAGCGATTGGTTGCGCATCAGCCAAAAGGCCTTCACCGATCCGCCGTCTACTTTCAGCGGATACATGAAACCTTGCACCGCCACTTCCTGGGTATCGAGCGCCTGGATCGTCGCGGGAATCTGGTCTGCCTGAGCCGCCGGTTCGCCCGGCGCGGGTTGGAACATCGTCGTGACCTGGTTGGGGTCGTTGTATATGAAGCCGGCCAGCAGATCGAAGGTGACTTGCTTAAAGCGCCGGGATTCTTGCGCTACCGCGGGTCCCACTTCAACGGGCGCCTTCCCCGCATCGTACGGTGGATCGGCCACCGCCCCATCGATCGGGTCGCCCTTCAGGTTCGCCGCGTCCAAGCCCGGCACGGCAGTGGGCGCCGGTGCCGCCCAGCCGCTCACCGCCCACGAAAGCGCCGCAAGAACCGCCACCACGCCCACGGCGACCCAGAAGTCCTCGCCGCTGCGTGCTTTCGGTGTGGAACGTGATTCGCTCATGCCGCCGTTCGTCCGTGCCGCCTACCTTATATATCGGACGTCCCGAATTGCGCCATTAATACGGACGCGCGAATCCCGGCGCTCTTCGAGCTACTAGGCTCTGTCCCGAATCACGTTCTCGGCTGCTGCTTGCGGGGACCTGCGCAGAGCTTCGTCCGCGCGACGCATACGCCATCAAAGCGTTTCGGGACGAAGCCTAGTGCCCGTGGCCGTCATGGCCCGCCGAAGCCGCGGAGCCCTGTGGGAAGTTAACGGTCTGTCCCGGCAGATCCGTACCCTTCAGCTTCAACGCCGGAACCGTGATCCGAAGCTTCTCGGCGCCTTTTAAGGCCTCCAAAACGCCTTCGTATTGCGAAGTTTTATCCGCGGTTTCGCCGGTCAAGCTGCTGGCAACGCCCTTGAGCTTCAGTTCGTGTTCCGAGCCGTCGGCAAGCTTCACCTTCAGCGCGATCTCGGACGCTTCCATCGGCATGCCATTCTCGGCGTGCCCATCCAGTACGTAGCACGTCAGTTTCCCCGAGGCTTTATCCAGCACGAACTCCAAATTTGCGAAGTGGTCGCCCAGTTCCACCAGAGTGCCGCCATGCGGCGGCTCGTGATGATGTCCATGTTCATGCTCGTGATCGTGCGCGTCGGTCTTGGCCGCCGCGGTGGTGGTCTTGGCGGCTTGGCCGCATCCATAAAACGCCAAAGCGGCCACCAGCGCCAGGCCCCGTTTCCAGCCGTTCTTAATCATCCGGTTCCCTTTCTTCGTTGCATGGCTCAAACGTTGCCATGAACCTTGGCACGGACGCACTCTAACTCGATGGCTGCAACCCCGTCGCCACGTCCGTGCGGTAAGCCTTCCACGCCGGCAAAAGGCCCGCAAACGCGCCCAGCGCAATCATGCCGAGCGGCGCGGCCCACAGTACCGAATGGTACTGCAGCGGCACGAGCACCACGCCGGTCTGCGCGCGAATCACGTGAGCCGCGCCAGCTAGAATGACTGCGTACACCGCGAAGCCCAGGATGCTGCCCAGCAGCGCGATGGCCGCCGCTTCGCTCACGATGGCCGCGCTGACCGTGCTCCGCCGCGCCCCCAGCGCGCGCAAGATCGCGAACTCACGCCGCCGCTCGTTCATCGTATTGTACAAGCTGGCCAGGATCGAACCTGCCGCCACCAGCACCACCAGGTAGGCCACCAATTCCAGGATGCGTACCACCCAGCCCAGCTTATTGAAAAGATCTGCCATCACCAGATCGATCGGCCACGCCAGGGTCGCCAGCGTGCCTTGACGGTTGATCTTCTGGGCGAACGTGAAGCCCAGCGCCGGATCCTTGAACTTGATCAGCACCGCGCTCACTTCCTTGGCCTCATCGGGGATCGGCTTCCCGGCCTCGGCCATGTACTCCGTCCCGGTCCCGCGGATCACGTGTCCTTCCATCCGGAAGATACCTTCGATCGGAATCCAGATCGCGCGATCCGACGGCGAATTGGTCGGCTCCAGGATGCCTACCACCAAATAGCGTTCGCTATGCTTCTTGGATTCGTCGAAGGTCAATCCGTGGTACGGATGGAAATAGTCGCCCAGACGCAGACCCGTGGCTTGAGCGGCAAAACTGCCCAGCACCGCTTCGCGCTTGGTCGGATCGAAAGCTCGGCCTCCAGGCGCGAACGCGAAGGTTCGATCTTCCTGATACCGGAACTTCGAAAAAATCTCCGCCTCGGTCCCGACGATCCTAAAGCCTTGGTAGTTGTCGCCTACCGCGTAAGGAATCGCTAATTCGACTTGTGCATCCTTCTTCACCTCTTGATACAGCGTCCACGGAATGTTCCCAGGGCTCGTCTCGAGGTGAAAGACCGCATTAAGCACCAACTGAAGCTGGCTGCCGCGTGCGCCCAGCACGGCGTCGAAGCCCGCCGGCCCGCCCGTAAACGCGTCGAACGTCTGCTTGTTCAGCGCGAAGACCGCCATGACCAGACCGCACGCCAGCGCGGTGCTCGCCACCGTCACGCTCGTCGATACCGCGTGCTGACGCAGGCTGCGCGGCACGATCAGGAGCAAGCCTTGCCTCACGCGCTGCCCTCCGCCACGGGGCCGCGCGCCCGGTTGAGTTGCTCCAGATCTTCGACGCGATCGAACGCGCCCAGTACCGCCGGATCGTGGCTGACCAGCAACAGCGCCGCCTGCTGCTCGCGGCATGCCGAACGAATCAACTCCAGCGCCTCCGCCGCATGCCTGGGATCGAGGTTTCCCGTCGGTTCGTCGGCCAGCACCAGTTGGGGCCGGTTGGCCAGCGCCCGCGCCACCGCCACGCGTTGCTGCTGCCCGACGCTCAGTTCGCGCGGCCGGTAATCCATCCGCTCGCCCAGCCCCACGCGCTCCAGCAGTTTCCGCGCGAAGTCCGCATCGGCTCCGGCGCCGAACATCATTCCCAGCGCCACGTTCTCAAGCGCCGTATACCCTTGCAGCAGATTGAAGGTCTGGAAGATGTACCCGATGCGCCGCGCGCGAACACGATCCCGTGCGCCTTCGCTTAACGCGGTCAGATCCTCATCGCCCACCCGGATCGTCCCGCCGTCGGGGGTCAGGATTCCCGCGATAAGGTTCAGCAGCGTCGTCTTTCCGCTCCCGCTGGTTCCGCGTAACGCCACCTGCTCGCCGGCTCCGATTTCGAATCGCGAAATATCGATGACGCGCTGCGTTTCGCCCGAAGGCGTGCGATAGCTTTTGCGCAGATCGTGAAGCTCAAGGACAGGCATGGCGCTCCCGGAATCGATCGGCCGTTCCTTAAGTAGACGCGCGAGGCACACGCCCCTTGACTGTGATAGCGACTTCTCAATAAGCGCGGAGTGAGCCGCCGTCAAGCGGCAGCGCGCGGAGCGGCCCTTCACGTTAATCTTGAAACACGCATGAACGACGACGCTGGACACTCCTTGCTGGCCGCACTCTGGCGCGGCGAAGTTCCGCCCGTAGCGGATGCGCAAGCCCTCGCGGAGGCTACTGGCTGGATCGAATCCCATCGCCTGGGGCCGGTCGTTTTCGAAGCACTTCCCGAAGCGCACCCGCTGCGCGAAACTCTGCGTCCGGCGCGGCAGCAGGCCCTTGCCGCGCACCTGCTGCGCCAAGCATGGCTCGAACCGATCCTCCGAGAAGCACGCGAACGCGGTCTCCGGCTGGTGGGGTTTAAGGGATGGGGACTCGCGCTCCTTTCAGGAGTCTACCCAGCGCCCGATTGCCGCCCGCTGGGCGACCTGGATTTATGGGTGCCTCGCGAACACCTCGAAGCCGCGGTAAGCGTCTTCGAGGCGCACGATTTCCGGCTCAAGCGCGACGACCCCGCCATTCGCGATTATTACTTCAACGCCTCGTACGAAGTCCCGCTCGTGCATCCACGCCACGGACTCGTCGAGTTGCACTACGCCTATCATCGCGATCTGCCAGACGCAACGGCTGCCCGCATGCTCGCGCGGGCCGCGCCACGGGCCGCATTCGGGACCGAAATAGACGTTTTCGCGCCGCCCGATCTGCTCCTGCTTCTGGTCCAGCATTTCGCGATTCAGGTAGGCGAGCGCCCGTGGCTCTGGCTCGAGGACTTACGCCGGCTAGGCGCGGCGCTTTCGGAGAACGAAGCCGCCGCCTACGTGCGCGAAACCGAAACGGCCGGGCACGCGCTCTTCGCCTGCGCAAGCTGGTCGGCCTTGGAGAGACTCTGGGGCCTGCGCGCGGACTTTTGGACGCCCGACGCGGAAAATCAAATGCGTGCTCACCTCAGCGTTCTTGAAAACTCTGCTCTCGGTACGTGGCTCGCCGAACTCCCTGGCGGACGCCCTTCGGGCGACCGCTTGGCGCTTGCCCGCCGGCGATCCGGACGGCCCGTTCGAGCAGACGCCTCGCGCTGGAATTCGCTCTGGTGCCACCCCGGCGTCGTTTGCCTCGAGCGCAACGTCCGCTCCGACGCACCGGGCTTCTGGAAACATCGCCTGGGCCATTTCGCCGGACGCTGTACACGCCTCTGGCGCGCGCTGTAACCAAGCCAAACAGACTGCGCTTCAAGTCACATGCTTTCCGCGCCACTCGCTCGGCGAACAGCCTTTTAGCTTTCGAAACACCACGCTGAAGTACTGCGAACTGGAGAAACCCAGATCCAGCGCCGCTTCGGTGACATTCAGAGAGGGATCGCGCGCCAAGCGCTGCGCCGCGGCCTCAACTCGAGCGGCGGTCACGTACTCCAACGGCGTCTGACCGGTCTGCTCCTTGAACCGCACCGCGAAATGCGCCGGCGAAAGTCCGGCACGATCGGCCATCTCCTGCAGCGATGGCGGATCCGCCAATCGCGAAGAGATCCAGAGCGTCCAGGCGCGCCAGCCCGCGTCCAACGGGCGGTTCCCGCCGCCGGCCTCGAGTTTGGAGGGCGAAGTCCGCGCCGCATACAGCCGCGCAGCGAAGACCAGCAACTCCACCAGCAGCGCTTGAACCATCAACAACCGCAGCCCGCGTGCCGCGAAATCGCCGGCGCACTCCGCGTCCAATTCCGCCAGCAGCCGCCGGTAGATTCGCTCGATCCCCTGCGCCCCGGGAATCACCTTCTGATCCAGCGCCGAGAAGCCGCCTTCCAGCGCCGCGGCTTCGTCCACGGCCTGCGCGACATCCCGCGTCGGTGCATCGAGGGCCTTCAACTTCGGCACGCGGTCCATCAAAGGAAGCGCGGCCGGATCGAGTCCCACCACATAAAGGTGAAACGGATCGGCCGGATCGGTTCGGCCGCCGTGCACTTCGCCGGGCTTGGTGATGTACAGGTCACCGGGTTGGAGCGGGTAGTTGCGTCCGCCGGCATGCCACTCACCGCGGCCCGCGTGGATGTAGCAAAGCTCGTAAATCTCGTGCGTGTGCGGCGCCAGAAAATGCGCCGGCGCGCAAATCGCCTCGTGCACGTGAGTCAGCGCCGGGAACTCCGGAAGCGGGCGCTCGTGCGCGTGGAAATGCGCCACCTGCGGCAGGTGAGGCCCGAAAAAGCGCGGCATCGCGTGATCTCGAACACGATTCGAACGAACTCGAACGCTAGACAGCGGCCGACCCGCGTACTCTATCCCCATCGAGAGCCGCAACGCAAACCCGGACTTTCAAGGAGCCCGCCCCATGCCTGCCGCAGCCGAGACCCTCGCCGAAACGACCTTATCCCAGGCTCAGCTTAGCGCGTGGCACGAGCGCGGCTTCCACGTGCACGGAAAGCTCTTCGGCGACGAGGAACTGGAAGCGTTGCGCGCCGCGTGCGAGCGCGTCATCGACGGCGCGTACGATCCGGGCTCCGAGCCCGATGGGCGCTACTGGAAGCCCGGCGGCGATCCGTTGGGCGTCCGGAAGATCGACAACGCCTGGAAAGGCAGCCGAATCGTCGCGGCCGCCGTCACCAGCGAACGCCTGGGACGGATCGCCGCGCAGTTGCTCGACGCGCCCGGCATTCGGCTCTGGCACGACCAAATCGCCTATAAGCCTCCGGGCGGCGGGAAGGTCGTCACTTGGCATCAGGATTGGGGCTACTGGCAAGTAATCCGCGAATGCCAGACGGTGACCTGCTGGATCGCGCTGGACGATGTGACGCCGGATCAGGGCCCCATGGAATTCCTCGCCGGCAGCCACAAGCTGGGTCTCTATCCGCTGCCCAAGGGCTGTACCGGCGACGACGAACAGCGCCCCACCCTCCCGCCGGGTCTGAATCTGCCCTGCGTGCCAGTGGTACTCAAAGCTGGCGAAGTCAGCTTTCACCACGGACTCACCTTCCACGGCAGCGGGAAGAACTTGAGCGCCCGCTGGCGCAAGGGACTGGTCTCGCACGTGATGTCCAGCGCCTGCACGTATCGATCCCACGAACGCGGGCATCCCAACGAGCCGTGGATGCGCAAATACGCGGTCCATCCGCAACCGGGCGAAGCCTGGCACGGCCCACAGTTTCCGATGCTGTGGCCGCGGAGCTGAGTCCGAAGGTGTTATGATTTGACCCCAATTACTTATAATTCTAGAGCTTATTTGCTTTCCCCAGGTGCGGAATCAACGCACAAATACCGATGCTAAGTGCTTCGGCTTTTGCTCATCTTTACGCTTGAACCTGACGATCCCTGAGACAAGATATAGCCTTCCCGTGTGCATCTGGGGGGCCGGGTCGCGGTACACCGACCGATCCCCCTAAGTCTTTGCTGCACGTGGGGTTGACTCCACGGTGGGGGGGACCCGCTGGGGGAGTGACGACTCGGATGCACCTTAAGCGCCTCGAAGCGTTTGGCTTTAAGTCATTCGCTGACAAAATTGTCTTCGATTTCCAGCCGGGCTTCACGGGTATCGTGGGCCCCAACGGCTGTGGTAAATCCAACGTCGTCGACTCCATCAAGTGGGTGCTGGGCGAGCAATCGGCCAAGAGCCTCCGCGGCGGCGAGATGCTCGACGTCATCTTCAACGGCTCCGCGCATCGTAAGCCGCTCAACTTCTGCGAGGTCACGCTCACCTTCGACAACGCCTCGGGCAAGCTCCCGCTGGGCGCGCCCGAAGTCGCCGTCACGCGCCGCTTGTACCGCAGCGGCGAGAGCGAATACCTGATCAACAAAGCGCTCTGCCGGCTCCGCGATGTCCGCGAGCTGTTTTGGGATACGGGCATCGGGACCAGCAGCTATAGCATCATCGAGCAGGGCCGCGTGGCGATGCTGCTGGAAGCCAACAGCAAAGAGCGCCGCTTCCTGTTCGAGGAAGCCGCCGGCATCCATAAATACAAAGAGCGCAAGAAAGTCGCGCTTCGCAAACTCGAACGCGTCGAGCAGAACCTGGCCCGGCTCACCGACATCCTTAACGAAGTCGACCGCAACCTGAAGTCTGTCACGCGGCAGGCCCAGAAGGCCCGGCGCGCGAAGGAATTGGGCGACGCACTGCGCAAGATCAAACTCGAACTCTTGCTGCACGAATCACATGTCGCGCAGACGGCGCTGCGCGAGCAGGACGGCGCGCTCTCCGGAGCGCAGGATTACGTCGTCTCGCTCAGCACCGAACTGGCCCAGGCCCAGGCAAGCACTGCCGAAGAGCAGGAGACCATGAGCCGGCTCGACGAAGAGCTGGGCGTGGCGCAGCGCCAGTACTCCGACGCCAAGGCGTCGCTAGCGGCGCTGGAAGAAGCCTTGAAATCCGAACGCCGCGCGGCCGAAGAAATGCGCGTGGAAGCCGAGCGCGCGCGGCAGGCGTCGCGCGAAGCCGGCGGCCGCGCCGCGGCGCTCGCCAGCGAACGCGAGAAGTGCGAATTCGACCTCGCCAATGCGCGCCAGTCGCTCGAAGAGAAGCAGGCCCTCAGCCTGACACTCGCCAACGACCTCGAAGAAGCCCGCACTGCGCACGAGACGGTCAGCAAGCAGCTCGACGACGCGCGCAAGGCGTCGCTCGACGCCTTGGGCCGCCGAACGCAGCTCCAGCAAACCCTCTCGCAGGCCGAAGCCGATATCGGCGGCATCGATTACCGCATCCGCAAAGCGCGCGCGGAAGTCACCAAGGCCGAAGACCTGATCCGCTTCGCGCAGCGCGAAGCCGAGGACGTCCGCTCGCGCGGCGAACAGATCCGCAAGCGCCGCGAAACGCTGGAGACCGAACAATCCGGCATCCGCGCCCTTCAATCGCGAACCGAAGACGAAATCGACCGGCTCACCGAACTGGCCCAGGAAGAACGCAACCGCCTCGAAAAGTGCCGCAGCCGCGTGGCCGTTCTGGAAGACCTGAACGAAAGCGGCGAAGGGCTTACTCCCGGCGCGCGCGCCGTGCGCACGACCTTGCGCGAAAGCGGCGTCGACGGCGGGGATTTGCACGGACTCGCGGCCGAATGCCTGCGCGTCTACGAACACCTCGAAACGGCCATGGAAGCCGCGCTCGGGCCGAACATCGAAGCCTTGGTCGTCGGCGGCGCCGCCACGGCCGAACGGCTCCTGGAGCGCCTCCGCGCCGACGGCCTGGGCCGTGCCGTTTTCCTCGCACTCGACCGCCTCAACGCCGGACGCTTCGACCCGCTGTATCTTACCGGGTTGGACGAGACCGCCGTGGCCGCCGAAGGCTGCCTCGGACGCGCGGCCGACCTTGTCGCCGCCGAATCCGACGAGAGCTACCGGCCCATCGCAGAAGCCCTTTTGGGCGACGTGCTCGTCTTCGATTCCCTGGATCGCGCGCGCGAAGCGCACGAAAGCGATCCGCCCGGAAGCCGCTGGCGCCGCGTGACCCTCGAAGGCGATCTATTCGAGCCCTCCGGCGCGTTCAGCGGCGGCAAGCACCGTTTCGACCGGCTGGGCCTGATCGGCCGGCGCAACGAGATTCAGCGCTTGGGCGTCGAGATGGAACGCCGCCGCCAGGCGCTGGAGGCCTTGGCCGAGCAGAGCGCCTTCCTCGAAAAGCGCGCCCAGAAGCTCGCGCGCGACGACGAACGCCTGAGCAGCAACCTTGCCGCGCTGGCCGCCACCGCCAACGAATTGAAGGGGCTCCTTTCCGCGATTCAGCGCGAGGAATCGCGTTCGGCCGAAGAGAAAAAGGTGGCCGCCGACGAGATCCGCGAACTGGAAGCCGAGCGCACCGGGCATGCGCGGCATATCGCGCAGCTTCGCCAGGACGTGGAAGTCGTCAAAGGCCAGGAGAACGAGGCTCACGCGCGCGCAGAGCGGCTCAGTGCCGCACAATCCGAACGCGAGACACAAGTCTCCGAACGCCGTGGCGCGCTGGAAGTCCTGAAGCGTGAAGCGTCCACCCTGGACGAACGCGCTCAAGGCCTCGACCGCCACCTCCAATCGCTCTCCGCTCAGTTCGCCGAAAAGCGCGACGAAGCCGACCGCGAACGCTGCCGCGCCGATTCGCTCGACGCGCGCCGCGAAGTGACCGAAACCATCGTGGCCGAGAAAGCCGCCGAGCAGGAACAGTTGGGCGCACAGACGGCGGACCTCGAACTTCGCGCCCGGCAACTGGGCGAAGAAAAGGAAAACGCGCGGCTGCGCTTCGAAGACGCCCGCGGGCGCGAACGCGCCGTAACCCAGCAACTCGACGAAGCCAAGAGCCAGGCCACCGACATCGAACGCCGCCGCATCGAACTGCGCCTGCGCCTCGACCAGAAGCTCGAAGAAACCCGCCGTGAATTCGGACTCGAAGCCGAAGACGAACTCGCCGCGCGAGGCGGCCCCCCCGAAGTCAACGAAGGCATGCGTGAAGAAGCCGCCGACCTGGCCGCGAAGCTGGAGCGCCTGGGGCCGGTCAACATGTACGCGCTGGAAGAACTGCAACAGCTCGAAGAGCGCAACACCTTCCTCAAGACCCAGCACGACGACCTGAGCAGCGCGCGCAGCAGCCTGCGCGACGTGATCGCCCGCATCAACCGCAAGAGCCGCGCGAAGTTCGAAGAAACCTTCGAAGCCGTGAAAACCAACTTCCAGGAAATCTTCCGCAAACTCTTCGGCGGCGGCAAGGCCGACCTGATCCTGGAGCAGGGCGAAGACATCCTGGAAGCGGGCATCGAGATCGTCGCGCGCCCGCCGGGCAAAGAACCCCGCAGCATCCGCCAGCTCAGCGGCGGAGAAAAAGCGATGACCACCATCGCCCTGCTCTTTGCCGTCTTCCGCAGCCGCCCCGCGCCGTTCTGTATCCTAGACGAAGTCGATGCGCCGCTGGACGAAGCCAACGTCGACCGCTTTAACAGCCTCGTGCGCGAATTCCTCGACCGCTCGCAGTTCGTCGTCATCACGCACAACAAGAAGACCATGGGCTACGCCGAGATGCTCTACGGAGTGACCATGCCAGAACCCGGTGTCTCGAAGCGCATCGCGATCAAGTACGAGGAGATCGAGCGCCACCTGCCGATGGACGAGATCGACCGGCAGGCGGCCGCGGCTCGCAAAGAAGCGCAGGCCGAGATCGATCGCGCCGGCGCCAGCGACACCGCCTCCGCGGCCGTACCCGCCGAAAACTCCGGCGTCGAGGCTGGCTCCCCGGCCGGGGGCGGCGGAGGTGGGGGTGGTGGGGGTGGCGGAGGCGGCTGATTGTCGCCCTTGCATCCCACCCTCCACGACGGCGTCCTACTTCTCGCTCAACCAGGCGTGAAGGCCCCCTGCCGCGCGCGCGTCTCTCGGATAGACGCACCGGGAAGGTCCCGGTAGCGTCGATCGTAAGTTCTTAGCCATATGAGGGTTCCATCATGACACAGCGCACGCTGCCGTTGCTGACCGCCGTACTGCTGGCTTTGCCTGCCGGTCTGGCCCATGCCCAGGACACGACGACCACTCCACCCAAGCCCAAGAGCGCCGAAGACCGGATCCAGGATATGGAGACGCGCTTGCAAGCGCTGGAGCGCGCGATGGTCGAGAAGGATGCGCGTATCGCAGACCTGCAACGCCAATTGCAGCAGACGCAAAGCGGTCGGCCGCAAATGCCCGGCTTTACCTTCCAGCTCAATCCGCAGGAGATGGAACAGTTCCAGGAACGCATGAACGATTACCTGCGCCGCAATCTGGATGGGCTTTTCCTGCCGCGCCCGGGGCAGGATTTCGGCGACGAAGAGCCCTTCGACCTGCGCCGCGGTTTCGACCGCGATCTGGGGCCTCGCAACCGCCAGCGCGCGCAAAAGCCGCGCTTGGGCGTCAGCGTCGATAACGCCTCGGACGAATTGCGCGCGCGCTTCAAGAACGAGGCCGAATCCGGCGCCTTCGTGCTCGAAGTCGTCCCCCAATCGGCGGCCGAGAAGGCCGGCCTCGCCTTGGGCGACTGCATCGTGGAATTCGACAAGCAACCCGTCCGTACCGCGCTGGACCTGATCACGATGCTTCGCGACGCGCCCGTGGGCGTGCACGACCTTAAAATCATGCGCCGCGGCGAGAAGATCGACCTCGCCGTTACGCTGGCCGCGCCGCAACCGAACGAGCCCGAACGGCCCGCCGTGCGCCGCCGGGGCGACTGGCTGGAACTGGAGCGCGAGCCCAACCGCGGGGTGCATGAAAGAGTGGAGATCAAGACCAGCCACCTCGAATTGCCGGCATCGCTGGAGCAGGAACTCAAACTCAGCGCCGCGCAAAAGGACAAAATGGCCGCGGTCCTGGCCAAGCATTTGACCGCGTTGAACCAGGAATACGCCACGCGCGGCGACCGGCCCATGGGCTTCAACCCCGACGGCGAGGTCCGCGAGCTTTTGCGCAAGCATGTCAAAGCCGCCGAAGCCGACCTGGCCGCGACCCTGGATGAGCAGCAGATTGCCGCATGGCGGCGCTGGCGCGAAGCGAACCAGGATCTCTCCATCAGCCGCAAGTTGAGCGTCGAAAGCCAAGGCCCCGTCACGCCGCACGACGATCAGGGCTTCTGACCGTCCGGCGTCGGGGGCTGCGGCACTCGCATCGCCCATTCTTGACGCGGTCGCCGCCGAGCCCTAGGCTGAAGCCCGTATGAACGGTCTTTCGGCCCCTCTTGCGGCGGACGTACGATGAGCGCACCGCCACCGGCCTCCAGCCCCATTGCCCGGCAAGCCTTCGCCGGGCCGGTGAAACCCCATACGCCCGAAGCCGATGTGCTCCACTTCGTGGCGCCCGGGCAGACCGAATCGCCCGAACAGATCCTGCGCCGGCAGCTTTCGCGCCGCGGCCTGAAGTACACCACCGAGCGCCGCGAGATACTCAAGGCCGTGCTGAGCACCCACGAGCATTTCGATGCCGATACGCTCTACAAGCGCGTGCGCAAAACCGACGCGCGCGTCAGCAAAGCCACCGTTTACCGAACCCTGGGGCTGCTTTGCGACTGCCACCTGATGCGCGAAGTCTTTCAGGATGCCAAAGGCGCGCATTACGAGCACACGTACGGGCACGAACACCACGAGCACATGATCTGCCAGCAGTGCGGACAGGTAATCGAATTCGTCAGCCGCGAGTTGGAAAAGCTTCAGGACGAGGCATGTCGCGCGCACGGATTCCATGCGGTCCGCCACCATCTGCAGGTGTTCGGATTCTGCGCCTCTTGCCATCCGTGCGGCGCTCAGTTTCCGCCCCACTCGGCGCACAAGAAGCCGAACCCGGCGGCGGCCGCCGCCGTGGTGCGCGGAGGAGACGAACTGCAGCAGGTGGCCCCCGGCGAAACGCTTTCACCAGAAGGCATTTTGCGCCGTCGATTGGCCCGCAGGGGGCTTAAGTTCACCAACGAACGCCGCGACATTCTGCGCACGGTCATGTCCACGCACCAGCACTTCGATGCGGAATGGCTCTGCTCGAAATTGAAAGAAACCACCGCTCGCGCCAGCAAAGCGACCGTGTACCGGACGCTCGCGCTGCTCTGCGAATGCCATCTGATCCGCGAAGTCTTCCACGGGCAGACCGGCGCGCGCTACGAGCACACGTACGGGCACGAACACCACGAGCACATGATCTGCCTGACTTGCGATACGGTGATCGAGTTTATCTCTCGCCGGCTTGAGGAATTGCAGGAGCAGGCCTGCCGCGCTCACGGATTCCACGCGGTGCGCCACCATTTGCAGGTCTTCGGCTACTGCGCCACCTGCCATCCCTGCAAAGCGTTCTTTCCGCCCTCGAAGGCTTAGCCGGCGGTCAGCCGATCCATAATCCGCCCAACGCCCCGACGGCCGCGCCGGAAAGCGTACAGACAAAGTTCACTCCGCCCTTCCCGAAACCGGCCACCTTCTCTTCCACCGTCGCGCCCAACAGGCTGTCCACCGTCGTGCCCACGAGGCCCGCGAAGAGCGTCACCAAGCCGTACAGCACGCCCCGTCCGGGGCTCACATCCAGCCGCCAACCCTGGTGCCCCTGCTCCACCACGAACCAGAATCCGCTCGCCCATGCTGCGAGCGCGAACAGGACGCACGCCAGGCCCGCCGCGCCGTAGCCCAGCAACGAAACCGCGCCGTTGGTCCCGTGCGGAACCTCTTTTCGAGTCGTAATCAATTTCGGCTGCCCCGGTCCCAGCGCCCCGATCTCGCTGCTGACGGTATCGGCCAAGGCCGCCGCGAGCGCGCCTGCGAAAGCCAGCAGCGCCGCGGGATGCCCGTGCGTGGCCGGATAGGCCAGCGCCGCCAGCGCCGGCACCGACAGGTTCGCGAGCACGTTCGAAATCCCGCGCTTGCCACCGCGCGCTTCGGCCGCGCCGCGTGCTTCCTTCGTCGCACGGCCCACGCGGCTGAGCAGCGAGCCGCCCACGACGAAGAGGATCAGCAGCGCGTAGCCCTGCGGCAGCGCGAAAAAGTAGACGATCGCGCCGATCACGCCCCCCGCCAGCGCGCCGGGAAGATCGCAAAAGCGCAGCGCCAGCACGCCCAGCACCAGACCCGCGTTCACCGCCAGCGCATGCAAGAACCACTCGGGCTGCAGGTGCCGCCCCGCCGGCATTCCGGATGTCCCGAAGCTCAAAAATACCGCCGCAAGCCAAACCGCCAGTCCGGTCCCCAGCACCACGCGCAGATTGTCGTCGAACGGTCCGTGCAGGCTTTCCAGCAGCGCGCCGCTCACCGCGGCAATCACCGCCAGCGTCCAAATGTACGGAAGCTCCGGAGCGCCGCTGGCCTTTAAAAAGAGCGGGCAAGGCGTCCACCACAGCAACAGCGCGCAACACGGCAGCGCGGCGAGCACGAATGCCAGGAGCCCCGCCCAGGTTTTCTTTTCGTGCCACGGCAGCGCGGGCTTCGGGATGCGCCGCCCGATCGTCACCGCCGCCGCGTCGCCGGCCGCCAGCGCCGCCCAAGCCGCGCCCACCGCGTACGCCGGAAAAATCACGAACCCCAGGCCCAGCGCCAGCGGATACAGCCAGATTCCGTTCACGAACGACTCGCCTTCGCGCCGGATCGATTTGTTCCACAGGCCCACCGCGAGCGGCGAAAGAAGAAACATATTGAAGCATGTCATGCCCAGGCAGACACCCGCCGCCCACGCTTTGCCGATCGGGTAGGCTGGATCGGCCGCAATCCACGTCAACGGAAACGCGCCCAGGATCGCCAAGAAGTGAATGATCGAGCGCAGGCCCGGATCGTGAACGGGTGCGGGGCGCATGGCCGGCGCGGAGGATTCGGGCTTCGGGGCTTCGGCGCTCATAGCCGCTTCAGCCTATGCGCGGGCATGCGGAGGGCAACGAAAGGCCGCCGGATTCAGGATGCGGCGTCCGCTTTTTCGATCAGGACGCGGCGGGTGAAATCTTCGCAGGTACGCCGCAGGCCCTCCGGCCGCTGGACTTTGGGTTCCCAACCCAGCAGCGTCCGAGCGCGCGTGATGTCCGGCCGACGGCGCACCGGATCGTCCGTCGGGAGCGGATGCTGCACGATCTGGCTTTTCGAACCGACGATCGCGATGATCTCGCGCGCGAACTCCAGAATCGTCACCTCTTCCGGATTTCCGATATTGACGGGCTCGTCGAGCTTGGACTCCATCAGCCGGATCAGTCCGTCGATCAGGTCATCCACGTAGCAGAAGCTGCGCGTCTGGCTCCCGTCGCCGTAGATGGTGATCGGTTCGTTGCGCAGCGCCGCGCGCATGAAGTTCGGGAGCACGCGCCCGTCGTCCAGCCGCATCCGCGGGCCGTACGTATTGAAGATGCGCACGATTCGCGTATCGACATGATTCTGATGGTGGTAGCTCATCGTCAGAGCTTCGGCGAAGCGCTTGGCCTCGTCGTACATGCTCCGCGCGCCGATCGGATTCACGTGCCCCCAATACCCTTCCGCCTGCGGGTGCACCTCCGGGTCGCCGTAGACTTCGCTGGTGCTCGCCAGCAGCATTCGCGCGCCCTTGGCCTTCGAAAGCCCCAGCGCGTTCAACGTGCCCAGCGCACCGACCTTGCAGATATGCACCGGAAAGCGCGGAAAGTCCTTGGGGCTGGCCGGCGAGGCCATGTGGTACACGCGGTCCACCACGCCGTTCACACCGATGTATTTCGTTACGTCCGCGCGGACGAAGTGAAAACGCGGCTCGTCGCTCAGGTGCTTCAGGTTTTCGGGGTTTCCCGTAATCAGGCTGTCGACGCCCACCACCTCGTGTCCTTCCGACAGCAAGCGGTCGGTCAGGTGCGAGCCCAGGAAACCGGCGGCGCCGGTGACGACGATGCGCATGGCGTTCAGTGCCTCGAATGGCTTACCTTATACCACCTCAATCACCACTTCGCCGTCACCGATCACTTTCGCGCAGCAGGCCATGCGCATGGGCTGGCCTTTGACCTGCAGCAATTCCAGCGTTCCGGCCTCCAGTTCGCCGATCGCGTTCAGGTGCTCCCAACCGGAAACGATGCGGATCAGGTCCTGCCCACACAGCCCCCGGCGGCACGAGAAATGCATCCGCGCGCGCACTTCCAGCAGCACCGTCAAGATCGGCTTCGTCACCGGCACTTCGCCGGAAAACAGCTCGGGGCGGACGATCAAGCGGCCCATGCGCGGTCCTTATCTCCCCGCTTCTTCGTACAGCAACACGTCGTCGATGTATGCGCCGACCGCCGAACTGTCTTTCGCCTCCCCGGCTAAAAGCAACAACTGCGCGCCGATGCTCTCCTCCACGGTCTCCGCTTTGAAAGCGGAAAGCGGTTCGTCGAACCAGCGCCAGCGGTTGGCCCGCGCGTCGGCCACCTCGAACGCATATCGCCGCGAGCCGTCCGGATGATCCAGGCTCAGCGAGATCGCAAGAGACGGCTTGCGCATGTTCAGGCGGTAGCGAAACCGCAGACGCAGACGCGCGCCGGGAATGCGCCCCAAATTCGGATCCACACCCGCGCCTAACGCATGGCGTTCGTGCCCTTCCAGCTTACCCAGCGCAAGATAACCGCCCCCGGCCCCGCGCGCCGAGTCCGGCATCGCGAAGGGCGGTCCGGCCGAATCGAAGTCATGCGTGCCGAAGCCGCCCAGATCCTGGCGGTCGAACGAAGCCTCAAATATGCGCCGGCCCACGGAAGGAAAGGGGCGCGCGTCGGGAAGCACCGGCGGACTCGGAATCAGCGGCGGCAAATCCGGAGTGCTCGGGGCCGGTTGCGCCAGAACCGGCGGTTCGGGTTGCGCCAGCGCCCACAGCGCCGCCAGCGCCAAGCCCCCGAAAAATCCGCTCGCCGCCCAGATCCACGCGGGAAGTCGCTCGTTCGAACCATCTCCGGCTACGCCGCGCCCGCGGCTCGATGACGTGGCCGGATGCTTCGATCCGCTCCCCACCGAAGCGTGCCGCGATCCCGAACCCGTACCGGGCGGGGCCGCCAGGATCCGCGACGACGGCGGCCGTTTGCGCGCGGGCAGCACCTGCGGGGCGTTCGCGTCGGAGCGCGGAGCCGAAGGCAGGCACGCGCGGTGATAGGGCTTCCCGTCCGGCTCGCGCACGGCTTCCCCGGACGGAAACATGTCTTCCGTCAGGCGCATGCCGCACCGGCTGCAGAAGACGATCTTCATGCGGCCCTCTCTCCCCGCCGCATTATCGTACCGTGCGCGCTATTCTGCAAAGCAGACCGCTCCTTCCGCTTCTTCCGCCCTGTCACTGGCCGTGGGGGATTGGGAGGGTATCTTCGTCTGTCGCGAGTCCACCGGATGTGCCTCGCAGCGGTGGCCCACCAGCCTTCATAGGAGAACGGCGCATTGGCGGAGCGGTCGATCACGCCTACGGCTCCTTTGACGGCGATCGGCGCACTCCCACCGGGCCTGCTCCGGGAGTCGCGCAAGAACCTGCTCGCAGGACTGGGGCTCGCACTGCTGGCCTTCAGCCTGTACATCCTCCCTGCGCACTGGCGCCCGCTCACCGAAACCGCCGAAACACGCGTGGCCGTCGTGGCGCGCGGCATGCTCCGTTCCGGCGATTGGCTGGTCCCGCGCTTGAACGGGGAGGTGCGCGCCAAGAAGCCGCCCATGCCTTACTGGCTGGTCGCCGCCGCGGCGCAAACCCTGCCTTCCGAAAGCGCTTATCGCCCCGTATCGGAACTCTCCGCGGTCTTGCCTTCCGCCGCCTTGGGCGCGGGCACGGTCTTTCTGGTGGTCCTCTTCGGCGCGCACGTCTTCGGCCGCACCGCCGGCGTCTGGGCCGGATTCGTGCTGGCCTTTTCGCACTTCTTCTTCCGCTTCGCGCAGACCGGCACCGGCGAAATCCCGCTCACCTTCTTCACCACGGCCGCGCTGTTCGCCGCCGGCTGGATCGTCTGCTCGAAGCGCCCCGGACTCCCCGCCGCGTTGGGTCTGGGCCTAGGTCTGGGTTTGGCCATCCTGACCAAGTGGCACGTGCCCCTGCTGGTGGTCCTGCTCCCCACCGTCTTCATGGCGCTGGCCGGACGTTCGTTTAACGGCCGCAAGGGTGCCCTTTTTGGCCTGGGGCTCCTGATCGCCGGAGGCATCGCCGCGCCTTGGGCGCTGGCCATGCACGAACGCCTGCCCGAAGCCGTCGGCGTCATGAAGGAAGAAATGGGAGATATCTGGACCGTAAGCGGGCACGACCAGAGCGACCGCTGGATCTATTACCTGTACATGTGGCTCAGCGGAGTGCTTCCGTGGACGCCGTTGCTGCTTGTCGCCGTACCGCTGGGACTTCTGCGCCGCCCCGAAGATCAGGAAACGCACGCGCACGAACGCCTGGAATCAAACCTCGCAAAATTCCTCATCGCCGCCGTCGTCGGCATGACCCTGGTCCTCTACGCGTTTCCGAAACAGCAGTACTACTACCTCCTGCCGCTCATGCCCCCGCTGGCCCTCGCTGCCGGCTACGCGCTCAGCCGCCTGAACCACCCGGGCGGCATCCGCGAAGAACGCCTCGCCTGGTTCCTGATGGGCTTGGGCCTGGTGGTCGGCACGCTCGTCGCGCTGTCGCCTCTGTGGGTTAAATTTCTCCTCTTCCCGCTCACCGTTCCGCTGGGCATCCTGACGGTGGCCCTTTACTGGGTCGCCGCGCGGCAGTGGGTCGAAGGGAACGGGATCGGCGTGGTGCTATGCGTGGGCTTTGCCACTTATGCCTGCCTGGTGGGATTTACGATGCTCTGGACGCTCGATCAGCGCGACCGGCACCCGCTCGCCCGCCACGCCGACGAGTTCGCGCGCGTCCTGCATTCGGCCGAAGGACAATCGATCCGGCTTTACGCCGTCAAGCCGCCCGAACCCACCGAAGTGCTGCTCTACTACCTCGACTGGGAACGTTTGTACACACTCGACGATCTGATTGAAGAAAGCGTCGATGCGCAAGGCCGCCCGCGCCCCGAGCCCTCTCCGCATACGCGAATCCTCATCACCAAAGCATGGCTGGCCGAACGCCTGGGCTTTCAGGAGCCCTACGACGACCCCTATTTCCAGGAGTTGCCTAAGAATCACGCCGATTGGGATTGGGAACCGCTGCGCAAGCTGGCCGAACGCGCGCGTGCGCGCATACCCGAGCTTCCGCCGGGCAGTATGCCGTCCGAGTAGTTACTCCGCGGCCGTGCTGGGCGCCGCGACTTCAACCGCCAGCACCGTCTCGCTTCCCGTCGTCCCGTCGCGCAGCGAGATGCTCCACGTACCCGCCGGATCGTTCAACGCCAGCGGCACGCGAATCTCGGCCTTCCCGTCCGCGCTCAGGGCCTCGCCCGAATAATACGGCCGCTCCAGCTTGTCCGGACCCTTCACCCGCCAGCCGTAGACCCGCGGGCCGCCCGACGCCCCGGGACCGGGCACCACCCGAACCGAGAGCACCTGCCCCAGCAGGCAGCGCTCCGGCGCCGTCCCGGCCGGGGCCGGCGAAGGGCCATCGCGCAGCACGAAAAGCGCCGGCGTCACCGGATCGAGCGTGCCTTCCAGCACCTCCGTCTCCACCGTGGGCCGCTCGGCCAGCGGGTGGCTGACCCACAGCTTCTTGCGCAGCCTCAGCTTGAAGCGCCCCGGACGGTCCAGGCTTGCGTTGCTATCCCCTTCTTGCCCCAACTCGTGCAAGCGTTCCTGAACGTTTCGCCGCAGCGCCAGAATACGCAGCGCCGTCGCGCCATCGCCCAGTTGCAGCCGGACCAGTTCCGTTCCCGCCGGAAGCTCGCTCCGCTCCAGGTCTTCGGGCAGTCCGAGGCACAGTTCCTGAAAGACGAGCTGTTTCAGCAGGGTGCGCGTCGCCTGCGCGCGCGGCCGTTCGGGATGCAGCCGCCAGCGCAGATAATCTTCCAGCGCAAGGTTCAGGTACACCGCCGCGCCCGTCCCGTGCGTGCGGCGATGCAGCACCGGACTGGAGCGGTATTCGAAGCGCAGCCCTGCCGCGACCGCGGCGGCCTTCGGACGGTCCGAATACGCCGGCGGCAGCGCCGCCACGAACTCGCGCGTCCAGCCCTCCGGCGCCGGACCGCCTTCGGCGGAGATCGCATCCAGCGGACGCTCGGGGTCGGGCGCCAGCGGCTCGCTGTTCGTATCGAGCCCGAACAGATCGTCCAGCGCCGGACGTTCGCGGCGCTTGCCGTGCCCGTCGAAGAGCCCGCAATTCGCGTCGGCCACCAGCAACCCGCCGCCCTGCACGAACTTTCGCAGCGCGTCCGCCTCGCCCTCGCCCAGCGCCGCCACACGCGGGAGCACCACCGCCTTGAAGCCCGCGCCTTCCTTGGACAACACGCCTTCGGCCAGCTCCTGGGTGCTCACGAAGCGCCACGGCAGGCCCAGATCGGAAAGCAGCTTCATCCAGGAAAGCCGCAGGCGCAGCGTCGGCGATTCGCGCCGCTCCAGGCTCGTCCGCGAGCCCCATGCTTGCAGCCAGCTATCGCCGTGCAGCCGGTCGGCTTCGAGCACCCAATGCACGCGTACGCTTTGCGGCGAATACACCAGCGCCACGCTCGCCGGCGCCCGCCGCGCCTGCCCCAAGAGCAGTCCCAAGGGCCCCGCAAGCTCGCGCAGCGCCGGCGCCAGAATTTCCGAAGGCACGCTGGCCGCGCCGTCGGCTTCCAGCAGCACCCGCCGCGGCGCTCCCCCGGAATCCGCCGCCTCGTCCCACAACAGCGCGCCGCGCGGGCCGCCTTCCAGCGCAAGCGTCCAAAGCGTGCGCCGCGCCCGCGTGAGCGTCTCCAGATCCGAGCCCAGCGGCAGCATCGCCAGCGCCGGCTTGCCCGGCGCCAGATCGCGCCAGAGTTCCCGTGCGCCGCCGATCTCGTACGCTTCCACCACGTCCAGTGCGCCGGCCAGCTTCGCCCAGTCCCAGCCCCCGAACGCGAACGGGCCCTGCGCCCCCGTGATCCCCACGCGCGCCTGGTCATCCGTCTGCCGGATCAGCGCGCCGCCTTCCTTCAGCGTCTTCGCGAAAACTTGATCCATGAACTCGCGATGATCCACCCACGGCGCCAGGTTCTGGATCCCGTGCTGCAAGCGCAGCCGCGCCTCCGGCGTCAGCATCGGAACCACCGCGTCCCAACGCTCGAACTCCGTCCCCCATTCCTCGTTCAGGGCCTTCAAGGTTCCGTACACCTCGCGCTCCAGCCAGCGCCGGAATTCCCGCAGCGCCTCCGGATGCCAGTCGAAATCGAATGCCGCACCCAGCCGCGTCACCGACGGCTCGCTGGCCAGCGAATAAAAGAGCGGCGCGTCGGCGCGGTAAATCTCGGCGTGCCGTTTCAGCGTCTCGGCGTAAGCACGCGTGGCTTCCAGCGCGCAAAGCGACGGCTCCCGCGCCAGCGCCTCGGTCTTGAAGGGGTCCGTCAATATCGGCTCCACCGCGCGGTCCCACGCTTCGGGCTCGGCGTGATAGCGGGCGAGGAACTCCCGCGCCACGTTCTCGACGTAAAACGGAACCCCCGCCATGCGCAGCGCCGCCATCCGCTCGCCGTGCAGCCGGTACGCCATCCCGCCCTGTACGCCCAATTCGCGCAGCGCCGCCCAATGCCCCTGCGGATACGGCGCGTGCAGCAGCGTACGCCAGCCGTCCCAGCGCCTCGGCCGGCGCAGCCGCACCGCCGCCGAACGTTCCACCCGCCGGTCGTCCGCGCCCACCAGCGCCAGCGTCAGGATATGCTCGCGGCCCAGCAGCTCGTCGCTGGGCAGTTCGAAAATCCGCGCGCCGTCCTCCGACTTGAACAGCTCCACCAGCTTCAGCGTGCCCACGGCCACGTGCCGGCCGTGCTCGTCACGTAGCACATAACGGCCCATCCCGGTTTTCAGAAACGCATCGGGGCCGCGCAGCAGAAAGCGCAGCGGCGCGCCCAGTTCCGCCTCGGCCGGCTCGGTGGTCAAGCGCACGGCTTGCAAGTCCGCTGCCGGCGCTTCCGGACCTTTTGGCGCGTGCGGATTCATCTGCACCGTCGGAGCGTGCTCGCCTTCGCCTTCGGGTAACTCGACGGTCTCCCCGGCCGGATCGCTTGGCGGAGCGGGCGGCTCCGGAGGCGCAGGCACGGGTTCGACGGGAGGTTTGGGCTCTTCTTGAACCGGCGCGGCCGGGACTGCGGGATCGCGCGGTTCCGCGGGCTGTGCGGGAGCGGGAACCATCGGCGCCAGCGGCGCGACGGGTGGGTCGCCCTCCGCATCGGCCTCGCCCGCGCGGGACGCGCAAGGCCAGACCAGCCCCAGCACGAGCGCCCAGGCGGCCGCCTTGCTGCAACGCCGCAGCGCGATCAAGGACCGCCCTCCGCCGCTCGGCCTTCGGGCGTTAGAAACTCCAGCGCGCGCTCGCCCATCAGCCGCTGAAACTCGGCCTGCGTTAATTCCGCTTCACGCCAAGTGCCGTCCGCGCCTTTGCGTTCGACCACGTAGCGCCAGCCGGCCGGGTCTTTCGGTTGAGCCGGGTCCTGCCGGAAACTCTTGAAGCGCAATTCTTCTTCGGGGCGGCCGTCGGCCGCAGGTACACGGACGGTGCGGTACGCCGGAGGAGCGGGCGGCTTGGACGGCTCGGGCGTTTCCGGTTGCACCGGCGGCGTCTCGCCCTGGGCCTTGCGCTCCGAATTACGGCGCGGGCCGCGCAGCGCCAACCCCAACAGCACCAGCAGGATCAGCCCCCCCATCCCCAGCGCCACCTTGGTCCACAGGCCAAACGGGGCCCCGGACACGGGCGGCGCCGGCTTCGCCGCTGCCGGCGCGCGCTGCGTAAGCGGCGCCAGCACCGTGGGCTTCAGGTCGCCTTCCGCCGCCCGCGGGTCGGGACGAGGCGCAAGGCGCGGCGCCGTTCCCAACACGGTGGCTTCCGTTCCGGCTTGACCTTGGCTTCCCGGTGTTTCAAGCCGCGCCGGGTGCCCGGCCTTTGCCACCGTCGCGCGCTCGTCGTGGCCGCCCGAAAGATGCAGGAGTTCCTGAGTCACGCAAACCTTCACCAGATCCGCGGCCAACGCCGCGCAGTTCGGATAACGGTCCTCGGGCGCCTTGGCCAGACATTTCTGCACGATCCGGCTCAAGCGCGGATGGATCCCCGGCAAGCGCGCTTCCAGCAGCGGCGCGGGCTCGTCGAGATGCTGCCGGATGATCGCCAGCGCCGAGCGCCCGCGGAACGGCACGTCTCCGCTCAGCGCCTCGTACAGTACCACGCCGAAGCTGTAGATATCCGCCGGCGGCCCGCACGTCAGCCCCTCCGCCTGCTCCGGCGACATGTATTCCGGCGTTCCCAGCACCATCCCTACGCTGGTCAGCCCCGTGTGCTGCTCGTCCTTCGCCAGCCCGAAGTCCATCAACACCGCGCGGCTGCCGCAGATCATGATGTTCCCGCTCTTGATGTCGCGATGCGTGATGCCTTGCTTGTGCACGTAATCGAGCGCCGAAAGCAGTTGCCCCGCCATGGGCAGGAACTCCTCCATCGGCAGCCGGCTGCGGGCGCGCAGCAGCTGCGACAGCGTCGAACCTTCCAGCAACTCCATGGCGAAGTAGTGCAGATCGTCGACGTTTCCGACGTTGTACACATGCAGGAGATTGGGGTGGCTCAGCCGCGCCAGACTTTGCGCTTCGCGCTGGAAACGCTCGGCCGTGCGCTGGTCTTCCAAGGGCCCGCAGTACAGCACTTTCACCGCGCAGGTCCGGTGGAGCGCCTTGTCGTCGGCCTTGTAGACCGCGCCCATCCCGCCTTGGCCCAAGCGAGCCGTGAGCCGGTACTGGCCCAGTTCCCGCCCGATCAGCCGCTCGGTCTGCACTGCCGGAGGCGCCAGACCGTCGGCGCGCATCGCCAGCAAGGCTTCCTGCGGCGTCAGCGCCTCCAGCGCCTCGCCCTGCGGCCGCAGGCCGTCGGTGCTCGAAGACGGTTCGGGAGGTGTATCGGCGTTTTTGGACAACGAAGCGATTCCCGCCGGTGCGCGACGAGGCGCCTGCCCCCGGAGCGCTGCGCCGGGCGGAGCCGCCTCGATCAGTTGGACGACAGGATACCGTATGCCCTTAGCTTGGCATAGAGGGTGCTGCGGTCGATCCCCAGCACTTCCGCCGTGGCCTTCTTATTGCCGTGATTCGTCTCCAGCACCCGCAGGATGTGAATCTTCTCCACATCCGCAAGCGTGGCGTTGGCCGGCGGCAGCTTGGCCTGAGCCCCCGAGGGCGCCGGAAGCGCCACAGCCGGTTCGTCCGGCGCGGGACGCGCCAGCCGCCCAAACTCGGCCGGCATATCGCGCACGCCGATCGTCTCGTGCGGGCACAGCACCGCCAGGCGTTCGGTGAGGTTGCGCAGCTCGCGCACGTTTCCCGGCCAGGCGTAGAGCCCCAGCAATTCCAGCGCTTCGTCGCTGAAGCGCAGCCGCGGGCGTCCGCTGCGCGCCGCCGACTCCTGCAGATAATGATCCGCCAGCAGCCGGATGTCGCTCCCCCGTTCGCGCAGCGGAGGCAGATTCACCGTCAGCACGTTCAGACGGTAAAACAAGTCCTCGCGGAACCGCCCGGCCTTGGCTTCGGCCGCCAGATCGCGGTTCGTCGCCGCCACCAGCCGCACGTCCACCTTGCGCACGCGCGCCTCGCCTACCCGGCTGACTTCTCCATTCTCCAGCACGCGCAGCAGCTTCGTCTGGCAGGCCGCCGAGAGTTCCCCGATCTCGTCGAGGAAGATCGTCCCTTCGTGGGCCAGTTCGAAGCGGCCCTTGCGGTCCGCCGTCGCGCCAGTGAACGCGCCCTTCGCGTGACCGAAAAGCTCCGACTCGATCAGCGATTCCGAGAGCGCCGCGCAGTTGACCACCACCAGCGGACCTTCGCGCCGCGGCGAATGGTAATGAATCGCCCGAGCCACCAGTTCCTTGCCCGTCCCGCTCTCGCCCAGCACCAACACCACCGAATCCGTCGGCGCCGCGCGCTCTATGAAGCTGTACACCTGCTTCATGTGCTCGCATTCGCCCAGCAGGTTGTACTGGCCCTTCAACTCCTCAAGCAGCCGCTCCTTGCGCGCCAGCGCCTCCTCGAGGCGCCGCAGACCCGAAAGCGCGGGCGCGGCCTGCAGGCACGCGGCCGTCAGCAGTTCCTGGTCTTCGCGCGCGAAATCCTGGCCGCCCAGCCGGTCGGCGTAGATCAGCCCGTGCACCGAATCGCCCGTCAGTATCGGCACGCAGATCGCGCTCGAAATGCCCTGCTCGCCGATCGACTTCGCGCCCACGAAGCGCGAATCGCTCCGCGGCGAGGTCAACACCGAGCGCCGCGTACGCAACGCGTAATCTACGATGGTCCGCGAAACCGGCACCTTGCTGAATACCGCCGGCCGCTTGCCTTCCGCCGCCTTCGACGGGTCCAGGTCGGCCACCTGCCAGCGGCCGGCCTCGTCGATCAGGATCGGCGTCACGCGGTCGGCCTCCAGCGCCTGTTGCAACCGCGCGGCCAGCACGCCCATTAGCTGTTTGGTGCTCGTCGATTCGGCGCACGCCCGTGCGATGGAAAAGAGCGCCCGCAGCGAAATATTCGCCCGCTCCAGCGCCTGCGGCGTCTCCCGGATGATCGGAACCGTCGGAACTTGCGTCGGATCCAGCGGCGCCGCGCCCTCCAGCCTCAAAAGCGGCAGCGGCGCGTCCAGGTCCAGCGTCTCGAAACTCTCGCCCCCGTGCTCCCCCGCCCCGCGCCCGATCGTCGGCACGGCCCCCTGCGGCACCCGGGAGGCCAGAATGCTGTCCTGCGCGCGGCCGCGCATATGGCTCTTCGGAGCTTCCTGCAGCGAGTACGAAAGCCGCGTCTCGCCGATCATGATCTCGTCGCGGTCTTTAAGCTCCATCGTCGTGACCGTCTCGCCGTTCAGCAGCGTGCCGTTCTTGCTGCGCATGTCCTTCAACAGCGCAACATCCTCTTTCACCTCGATCTCGACATGCACCCGCGATGCCTTCGCGTCGTCGATGCACAGATCCAGCGTCGGATCGCGGCCAATGCGATAGGTGTGCCCCGGCACCAAGCCGACGATGCGGCCGTGGTTGGGTCCGTTCAGAATCGTCAAATGAGCCACGCGCGATGCGGTCCCCGAAAGGCCCAGGGAGCCCGCATACCGCGAGCCCCGCTATGCGTCAGTTTCGGCTTTTGAAGTGCGCTGTCAAGGCGGGATGAGCGTATCCCTGAAATCAAGCGGCCCTCCCGCATGGGGAGGGCCGCCCTTGCCATTCCCTGCCGATTGGCTTACTGCGTCTGGGCGGGCGCCTGGAACTTGATGTTCTGGATTCCGGCCAGCTTGCAGACGTCGATCAGCTTCACGATGTTGTAGAAGGGGACCAACTGGTCCTTGTCGTTATCCTCGTTGTAGAGGGCGATCAGGACCGCCTGTTCCGGATTGGCCGACAGCGACTGCAAGCGGCCCAGCAGTTCGAGCGGCTCGCGTACCGGAGAAGCGTCCCGGCTGGCCAGGTAGTACGTCGCCGCGCGCATCGCGCGGGTCTGGAAGTCCGACGAACCGCGCATCGTGTGGTCGTCCTTCACGAAGATGCTCAGTTCTTCGGGCTTCTTGAGCTGCGTGGGCGTCGCCATCTGCCCTTCGTCTTCCGGCAGGAAGCAGTCCAGCCGCTGCTCCACCTGCTTGAACTTCGTCGCGCACATGAAGAAGATCAGCAGCAGGAACACCACGTCGATCATCGGCGTCATGTCCATCTTCACTTCGCCGTTATCCAGCTTCGTCTTGGCCATCGACTCAACTCCTTAGCGTGGGGCCGCCCGGTCTTACTGGTTCTTGGGTTCGGCGCCGATCGAGATCTTGCTGATGCCTGCCTTCATGCAGGCCACCATCACGCGCTGAACCTTCTGATACTCGCAGCGCTGGTCGGCGCGGATCTTCACCGACATGTTCGACGACTTCGCGCCTTCGGCCTTGTCCTGGTCCGCCTTCATCTTCAAGTACGTGATCAACTGCTCCTGATCCCCGTAGCTCTTCTTCTTGATGATGATGTCCGAGTACACCTTGTTCGTCTGGAAGTCCGGAGCGTACGTGATGTTCACAACCACCCGCTTCGTATCCGCCTTCACGTCTTCGATCGCCTTCGTCGCCTTCGGCAGCGTCACCTGTTCGAACTCGTTCTTCGAAATCTCGGAGACGAGCATGAAGAAGACGATCAGCAGGAAGACGCAGTCGATCATGGGCGTCATGTCCATCGACACTTCGTCGCCCGTATGTTTGCTCTTTGGCATGGTCCTGCTCCTTTGAATCGGTCCGTGCGGGGCGCAGGCCCCGCACGGACCCGAAAGGGTTTGACTGAGTACTTAGCTCGCGGGCTGCCGGAACCGCTCGAACAGGTTCGTCAGGATCGAGCCGGATTCCATCGACACCTTGATCGCGCGGGCGCGCAGGAAGTGGTACGCCACCAGCGTCGGCATCGCCACGACCAGCCCAAGGAACGTCGTCACCAGCGCTTCCGAGATGCCGCTGGCCAACTGCCCGGGAGACGCACCGCCGGCCGTCGAGGCGATGATGTTAAAGGCGCCGATCATCCCCGAGACCGTGCCGAACAGGCCCATCATCGGCGCGATGCTCGCGATCAGGCTCAGGTTCGAGAGCTTCGAGAACAGCCGCGTCGTCTCTTCTTCTCCCGCCGTCTCCAGACCCTTCATGATCGCGTCGTAGCCGCCTTCCATCTGGGCCAGTCCCGCGCCCACGATGTTCGTCAGGTAGCAGGGCTGCGCCTGGCACATGTCGGCCGCTTCGTCGTACGCCTGCTCTTCGAAAAGCTGCTCCAGCTCCGCAATGAGGTGCGGGGGGATCAGCTTGTCGTGCTTCTGCTCCACCGTGTACTGGATCACCAGCGCCAGCGAGGCCACCGAGATCAGGATGATCAGAGCGCCGATCGCGCCACCGGCCTTGATCGAGTCCCACATCGTGTACGACTTCACCGCCGCCGCTTCGCCCTCTTCCTGCGCGAAGACCAGGCCTGCGGTGGGATTGCCCGTCGCCAGCGCTACGCCCCAGTCCGCCACCGGACCGGCCAGTACCGCCGCCAACACGATCGCCGAAATCCAACGCATGTGACTTCCTCCCCTTTCGCTCCCCGTGTCGATTACCGACTCCGGTGTCTCGTTCCCCACCGCTCCCGCCGGGTTATTCCTTGGGCTGCGGTTCTTCGGTCTTCTTCTCGGTGCCTTCGGGCGCCGCGCCCTCGGGCTTCTTCTCGCCTTCCGGCGCCGGAGCCGGCGCCGCGCCAGCCCCCAGTTCCGTCAAGCCCTGCTTGGCGAAGTCCACGAACACGCTCGTGCCGTAGTCTTCCACCACCGTCTTCCAGTGCCGGATTGCCTTCGCCTGCGCATCCGGCTCCTTGCCGATCATTTCCTTGTAGCACGCCCCCGCGAAGTAGTGCGCGCGAGCCACGTGGTCGTCCTTGTCGAAGAACTGAACCACCACATGCAGGAAGCTCCACCGAGCTTCGGCGAACGCCGTCTCCGCCTGCAAGTCCTGCTTCTGGTCCTTGAACTTTACGCCCTTCATGAAGTTCGCCCGGCCCAGCGCGCCGTACGCGGCGGGCAGCACCGGAATCAACTCCGGATCGGCCTTTTCCTTGAAGGAAGCGATCAGCCCTTCCGCGCGCGAAATCGCCTCCGAGAGGCCGTCGGCCATCTTCACCAGCACTTCCAGTTCGCCTTCGCACGCGTCCGCGTAAATCTGAGGGAACTTGCCGCGCGCTTCGCCCTGCGTATTGCGGTAATTCGAAAGCGCCTGGTTGTAATCCCGTTCCTTCTCGTTAGCCTTCGCGTCCTCGCGGCGCTCCTGCATCTTCGCCTTGCCTAAGGTCGCCAGAGCCACCGCGCGCTTCGCTTCGTCCAGGTAGCGCGAATCCACCTGCCGCGCCTCGTCGCTGAACGTCTTTGTGAACGCCTTCGCCGCCTCGAACGCCTTATCCGCCTCGTCCAGCTTTCCTTCCTCGGCCAGACAAAGCACCAGCTTCACGTAGCAGTCCAGCGCGAACCGGGACTTCGGCTTCGCCTTCAAGCACTCCTGAAAGTAAACCGACGCCGGCTCGTACTTCGTGCCGCCTTTGTCCGTGTAGCCGGTAAACGTGCCGTTCTGGTAGAAGCAGTCGCCGATGTAGTAGTTGCAGTATTCCTTCGCCCACTTCGACTTTCCGCCGATCGACTCCAGGCTGGCGCGGAACAACTTCGCCGCCGTCAGGAACTTGCCCTTCGCCCGGTAATCCATCCCCCGGATGTAATTGCTGTCCCGGTCCGCGTAGAGCACGTCCTCGATGTTGTACGTCTTCTCTTTGATCGGAATCTTGTTGTGCAGCCCTTCCACTAGCATGTAGTCGTCGCGCGTAATCTTCGTCCCGCGCGTCGCTCCGCTGTTCAGCTTGATGTAATCCAGGTCTTCCTGCTCACCTTCGCCGCCGCCTTCTTCGTTGGCGCACAACCCGGCCGACGCCAACCCCACCAGGGCCATCGCCAGAACCAGCCAGATCGAAGTACGCTTCCACGCTTGCCGCATCGGTCTTCTCCCTACGCAATCGGGTAACGAGTGCAAAATCACAAACTTGCAGCCTTCCAGCCGAATTCAAAGAACTCGGCGCCCCGCCCCGCCAAACCACCTAACTCAATCTACCGAAAGGACTTAAACAGATCGGGCGCCGTTCGCGTGAACGGCGCCCGACAACGACTCCACCCAATCTTTACCTTAAGGATTAGCCGGGGCTTCCGTTTTGGCCGGGGCTTCCGTTTTGGCCGGATCTTCCGTTTTGGCCGGATCTTCCGTTTTCGCCGGGGCCTCGGTTTTCGCCGGGGCTTCCGTCTTGGACGCGCCGGCGCTTACCGCCTTGGGCAACGGAATGTCCTTCAGCTTGCCCGAAAGCGTCTGGACCTTCGAGATCGCGTCCTCGCGCGCCTTCCGGTCTTCGGCCGGCACGTTGGCGATTCCGCCCTTGTCCACGATCAACTGGTCGTACTTCTGGAGCACCCGCCACGCGTCGCGCTCCGCCTTAACCAATTCCTCGATCGCCGCGTAGCGCGCCATGAAGGTCGCGTCCAGCACCTGCTTCTCGTCGTCTTTGCCCTTATGCGTCAGCAGCGTGCGCTCCAAGGTCTGGAACTCCGCGAAGTGCGCGATCTTGCCCTTCAGGAACTCGAACTTGAACAGGAACTCCGGAGTCAGCAGGCGATCCTTCATGTTCGGATCCCGGTTCGCCTGGTCGAAGACAACCTGCAACTGCTCCAGTTCCTTCTCGTCCGGGCTCTTCGGCCGGTAATTGACCGCCGAATCCGGAGTCGTCGATGCCACTACGTCCGGGCGCTTCGCGCCCTTCACGTAGCACTGCTCCATGAACTCCTTCATGTCCGGCCAGTTCTTCTTGACCCAGTTCGATTCCAGGCCCGCCGTAGCACCGATGAATTGCGGATAGTCCACCGCGTCCTGGAACTCGCCCTTCAGGAAATGCACTTCCGAGATCCGCTTCGAGACCGAAACGTACAGATCCGAGGTCTTGTCGTTCTCTTCGTTCTTGAGCTTGTACAGAATCTGCAGCGCGCCTTCGTAGTCCTCGTTCGCCACCTTGATGTTCGCGCTCTTCAGCTTCATCGAAGGCACGTTCCCGTAAATCTCCTCGAGCACCACCAACTGCTCGTCGGCCACCGTGCGGTATTTCTTCGCGTTTTCGGCATCGCCCTTCTTCTCGAACTCCTTTGCCACCTTAAGCGCGATTTCCGAGAGCAGGTCGCGCACCGCGATGATGCGCCGGCGGTATTCGATTTCGTCTTCCACCGTCTGCAGATAGGACTTGCCCTTCACCTGATGCGCTTCCTGCGTCGGCTTGTGCGTCGGGCAGTCCGCGTAATTCTGCTTGATCGTCTTGATCTGCTTCAGCGCCTTCTCGTAATCGATATTGAACTTGTCGTACGCCGGGCGCTTGTCGGGCGAGTTCTCGTTCACCAGACCCTGCCGCGTTTCGTACATGTAGTCGATCAGCACTTCGTGGTCCTTCCGGCAGCCCAGCGCCTTGGTGCGGTCCTGCGAATAGCTGCTGGCGATCACGCTGTTGATCCCCGACATATACGTATCCCAGATCGACTTTTCCTTCGTCTCGTCGTCGTCGCCGATCTGCTTGTTGCGGTTCTCCGGATCGAAGCGCTTCAGCATCTCCTGCGCGATATCCGAAGCTTCCTTCAGCTTGCCTTCCTTCTCGTTGTAATAGAGCAGATTGCCCCACTCCTGCAGCGTCCGGTCGTCGGGGTTCTTCAGCTCCAGCGCGATCGTCTGGTACTCCGCGATCTTCGCGTCGTACTTGGCGATGACGTCCTGGTCGAGCTTCGCTTTCTCGGCGCGCGCCAGTGCGTTGTGGTAGCGCTGCGAGATGTTCTGCAGCGCGAAAATGTAAAAAGTGTCCTTCTCCTTCAGCTTGGGCAGCAGCTTCGCCGCCTGCTCCAGGAACGCGTCGCACTCCGGCGGCTCTTTGATCCCGCCGATCTGGCTCAGCGCCCGGAACTTGTTGAACAGCACCGTCAGCAGCTTCGGGTCGCCCTCGCCCGCCGGGTTCTTCGCGTCGTAAGCCATGTACTCGTCGCAGGACTTGATCACGTTCTCCCAGTCCTCCGCGCCGTAGTACAGCGTGGTGCGCGAAAGCAGCGCGCCGCGGTCGAGCTTCTTGCGCCGCTCGATGCCTTCCTCCGTGTTGTCGGGCTCCTTCGCCACGTGGTCCTGGTATTTCTGGTAAGCCGCCAGACCCTTCGCCGTCAGTTCCTTGATCTGCGCATCGCGGTCTTCCTTCGTCAGCGCCTGCGTGATCTTGTCCGTCGCCAGGATCTGCTGGGCCATCGTGTAGCACGTCGCCCCTTGGTACAGCGCGATCTCATACGCCTTGGACGAAGGCTGAACCTTCTCGAAATTCACCGCCGCGTCCTTCAGCCGCTTGATCGCCTCCTGGTACTGCTTTTCCGCTTCCTTGGCGTTCTTCTGCCCGGCAAACCGGGAACCCTGCTCCATCAAATCCTTGCCGTCTTCCATCTGCAGTTTGCCGGCCTGATAATCGTTGTCGCTCACGCCGCCGGGCAGATCGAGGTCTTCCTCCTTCATAATCTCGATCTTGAGCTTTTTATTGAAGCGCGTGGCCGTCTTGGCATTCAGACCCAGCGCGATGACGATGTTCTTTTCCGTCTTTTGCAACAGTCCTTCGTTGCGCGGATCTCCGTCGCTCTTACGGTTCAATTCGTCCAGTGCGCTCTTCACCGCCGCATCGGCGTACAGCTTCTTGTCTTTGGACGGATCGGGCATCCACTTCGAAATGTATTCCGGACCAAACGTCGTGCGCAGCGCCTGGTAGGCGATGATCGCCTCGTAGTAGTGGTCCATCTTCAGGTAGCTCAAGCCCATCTCGAACCACGACTGCGGTTCCACTTTCAGCCGCACCGGGATCGTCGTCAGCGCCGGGTTGCGCGCCTGGCCGATCGCGCGGCGGTAGTATTCCACCGCGTACGAGTACCGCTCCGCGGCCGCGTCGTATGCCGCCTGAGCCTTCTGCGCATCGCCGCCGTCCTTATTCTCCGTGTAGCGCTTGTGCTCCACCTGGCCTTCGATGAAGAAGCCGCGAGCGATATCGAACCACGCTTCCGCCGAAAGCTTGGGGTGAACCGGAGGCTTGCGGTTGCGTCCCATCTTGATCAGCTTCGCCATCTCGCGCGACGCGTTGATCGACCACGGCGGGCCGCCTTCCACGATCTTGCGCAGCCACTTGATCGCCTGCTCGTATTCGTTCTGCCCCGCCTCGGGCTGCTTCACCAGCGCGTTGGCGTAGTCGATCAGCAGCAACTTCCCGTGCGGTTGCTCCCAGAAGGTTTTCATCGAAGGTTCGAAGATCGCGTTGCCGACGATATCGATCACGTCGCCGAAGCGCTCCGGATTCTTCTCCGCCGCGCGCATCTTCATCTTCACCAAGTCGGCGTAGATCAGCTTGCGCACTTCCAGAATCGTCGCCTTCGCCGCCGCGTCGGCCGCTTCCGGCTGCGTTTCCAGCGCCGTGCGCCAGGATTCCGTCGCCTTGTCCTCTTCCAAAATCATCGAGTGCAGCCGGCCCTTAATGAACCAGTACCACATCGCGACCGTATCGATCATGCCCAGGTCTTCGGAAGCCGTCAGCGCTTCGCAGTACTTGATCAGCGCCGCGGCCGCTTCCTTCTTCGCCGCGCCTTCCGGATACGCTTCCACCTGCTCCATCCGCGCCACCACGTACTGCTTGTCGCGCGAAATGAAATCTTCCAGCGCCTTCTGAGCCGGATTCAGCAGGTTCGGAGGAATCGACTCCGCGTCCTGGTTCGCATCCATGTAATCGTTCAGCTTCTTCAGCGCATCCGTCAGCGCCGGGCGGTACTTCTTCGCGTCCTCTTCCAGCAAATCCGCGCTCTTCTTGTAGATGTCCACCGCCTTCATCCGGCTCTCGTTCGCCTGAGCCGGATTGTCTTCCGCCGCCTTGATCAGCGCCCGCGCGTAGTCCTTCTGGATCGTCGCCTGCTCCATCTCGCAGGTCTTGAACAACCGGTGATCCTTGCCGCCGGCCATGAACTCCTTGTACAGATTGTCCGCCTGCGTCAGCAGTTCGTTGCGCTTCTCCGCCGAAGCGTTCTGAGCCTGCCGGCGATGCTGCGTCGCTTCGATCAGCTTCGCTTCAAGCTGCAATTCCTTCTTCGGCGATGCCGAAAGCTGCTTGATCAGGCGGGTCACCAGATCCGAGGCCTCGAACGAGCCGCTGTCTTCCATCTCCAGCAGGCCCTTCGCGAACTCGTAATCGTTTTCCGCGCGCGCCGAACCGGACCACAAGGCCCAAGCCATGCCGCCCATTGCCACCACGCTCAATACGCCTCGACGAGCTGTCATCGCCTTCTGTCCTCCGCCGGCCTCGGTACCCAGGAGCTTCGAATCGATCGGAACGTCTGCGGCCCACATCGGCCTTGGGGGCTCCGCTCGCACAGAGCATCCCCCGGTGAATTAACGCAAACCCCACATCGGGCTTGCACGCGTTCGAAAAGAAAATGCAGAAGGTGCAGGCTATACCGCTGGACGCGCTTCCACAACTGCAAATGCACCTTCACGAACCTTCGCAAAGCCTCACAAGATCATGCCTGTAAATGACTTACACGGGAATCGACCCACACTCCGGTAATCCAGCCCGATCCCTGAAAACGACAAAGCCCGGGGCTATGCCCCGGGCTTTGCCCGGCAGGGGAATGCCGAAACGTCTTACAGTTTTTCTTCCTCTTCGTCGAACAGCACCACCCGTGCATTGACCAGCACGAGCAAGTTGCGCCGTTCGCGATGCTTCAGGTTGTTCGAGAAGAGCCGCCCCACGATCGGCAGATCGGAGAGGAACGGAATCCCCGACTTGCTGTCGATCTTGCGGTCGTTGATCAGACCGCTGAAGAGCAGCGTGCCGTTGTCCGGTACGGTGACCGTCGTGTTGATGCTGCGCAGTTCGATATTCGGCAACTCGATGGGCAGGTTAATGTTGCCCAGCGGGTTGTTCACATCCAGCCCGTTGCTGATGAACAGGATCTGCGGAGGCGTCAACTCCACCGCCGTCCCCGGCCGCACGTCCAGCGTGATGTACTTGCGGTCGTGGCTCACCGTCGGCTTCACATCCAGCACCACGCCGATCAGGAAGGCGCGGATGACCGGGTCGAAGACCGCGCCCGATACGTCGTAGTCGGCAATGTAGCTGCGCTGCTGAGCGACCATGATATGCGCGCGCTGATTGTTGAACTGCATCAGCTTCGGCGCGAGCAACTGGTCGGCGTTCTGATCCTTGCGCAGCGCGTGAACCACCGCGCTGGCCTGGAAGCTATGGAAGAACCGGAACTGGAAGATCGCACCCTGGTTGCCGAACGGCTGGGCCGTCAGCGCAGCGCCAAGCGGACCGGCGCCGCCCAGCGTGTTCACGAAG
Organism: Planctomycetota bacterium; assembly: GCA_015075375.1. Classification (GTDB taxonomy): domain Bacteria; phylum Planctomycetota; class SZUA-567; order H5-PLA8; family H5-PLA8; genus H5-PLA8. The sequence continues at coordinate 753,922 of JABTUM010000001.1, forward strand.
TTCTGAATGATGCCCTGCACCAAGGTGGGCGAGCCGAACGCCTTTTCGTACCACTGGCGGCGGAAACCGGCCGGCGCGTTGGCCGGACCGAAGGTCGCGTTGCCGCGAACCGGGAAGTTGCTGTCCAAGCGCGGGCGCAGCAAGAGCGGCTGGCGCGGGCCGGGATTGCTCGAAGGCGGACCCACGTCGAAATGGAACGGCGGGCGGAACAGACCCGTCGCCGGATCCACCGAATCCTGGAACTGGAACGCCGGAGAAGGCAGCACGTCACCCGGCAGCGGAGGCGTAAGACCCGGACCGCCGCCGATCGGGAACAGGCCGTACTTCGAAGGCTGATTCAGCGGATCGACGCGCGCGAACGGGATGCCCGGATCGCCCGGAGGCGCATCCAGACCCGTGAAGTGCACGCCGATCATTTCCAGGAAGCCTTCCGACACGTCGATGAAACGAACCTGCGTCAGCACCTGGACCGTCTGCGTCTCGCGGAAGCTCCGCAGCAACTGCCGGATCTTCTCGTGGACCTCCGGGCGCTGCATCACCACCAACTTGCCGCCCGACTCCTGGATGGACGTCGCCGGATCGGCGAAGTCCGCCGCCAGCAGCCGTTCCTGGATCAACTGCGCCAGGTCCGGCGCGCCCAGCGTCGTCGTCGTGGCCGCGGGGCCGGCGAACGGATTGACCGGGGCGCCGCCCTGAGCCTGTACGCCCATCTCGATGCGCGGGCCAGGGAAGTCCGTGACCGTCGTCGTCAGGTCGCGGACGTCGTAAATCTCCAGCTCCACGTTCGCCGAGAGGTTCTGCTTCTTGGTGATGAACACGGCCTGATTGCGCAGGTCGTAGTCCAGTTCCGCCAAGCGCAGGATCCACTTCAGCGCCGTCTGCATGTCCATGTCCGCAACGCGCAGCGTGATCGGCAGCTTGCCCGCGTTTTCGGCCGCGACGCGCGGATCCAGAATGATGTTGACCTTCGTCAGCGAATTGAGGAAGGCCAGCGCTTCTTCCAGCGGCGTGTCAACGAATTCGAAACTGACCCGGCGCGCGAGCTTCTTGCGCACTTCTTCCTTCCACGGCTCTTCCGCGCGGGCTTTGCCCGAATCGGAAGTCCGCTGCGCGATCTCGGCCCAGTTTTCCGGATAGATCAGGTAATCCGAATGCGGAATCATCATCCGGTCCACGCGGTTCTGCTGCAGCGCGAACTGGTGCGTCTGCTCTTCTTCGATCCAGGTGCGGCGCTTGATGTGCTTGCGGTCGCGCGCGGTCGCTTCGATCGCATGCGCTTCGGCGTTCGTCGGATCGGTCTCCAGGATCTTCGCCGCCATCCCTTCGGCCTTGGCATACTCGCCGCGTTCGAAAAGCGCGCGGGCCTGGTCCAGCATCACGTCCACTTTGCGCTGCTGCAGCCGGCGTTCTTCGGCCTTGCGCGCTTCGGCCAAGCGAGCCGAAACCTCGCGGTCCTGCTCGTGGAGCTGAACCTTCAATTCTTCGATCGAGCGGCGCGATTCGCGGATCTGGCGCACCACCAGATTGTGCTGTTCTTCTACGTCCACGTCCGGCGGCATCCACTTCACCAGCTCGCGCGCGCGCTCGTACGCCTGCAGCGCCTGCTCCAGCCGGCGAATCCGGTCGGCCGTGGTCAGTTCCACGTCGTCCGTCGCCTGCCGCACGAAGCGGTTGCCCCAATCGATCTGGTTGTCCAGTTCGACCAGCCGTTCCTGGATCGCGATCTTGCTCGCGCCGTGCAGCCGTTCGACCGCCGAGCGCACCCGGTCCTGGCGATGGCCCAGCACGTCGTTGACCTGGATCAGCAGCTTCTTGGCGTCGGCGTGGCCGCGGTCCAAGGAAACCGCCCGCTCCAACTCGGCGCGCGCGCCTTCGTATTCGAAGTTTTCGTACAGCCGCTTGCCGGCCTGGAAATGCGACTCGGCCTGCGTCTGGATTTCCTCGCGCAGCCGCTTCTGAGCCGCCTCGGCTTGATCGAGCTGTCCTTCCAAGCCCGTTGCCGGAGCCGGAACCGGAGCCGGGGCAGGCTCGGGAGCCGTTTCCTGGGCCTGGGCGCCTGCGGTCCAGCCCCAGCCTACGGCCAAGGCGCCCGCTACGACTCCTGCTCGGATCCACTGGGTCACACCGCTATGCATGGTGGCTGTACCCTCTTTCAATTACGTCCCAAGCTCGTCCACTGCCCGCCGGACCGTTCCGGACCGGCATTTACAGCTTCGCTTCTTCCTCACTGAAGAGGATGATGCGAGGGCTGACCAGAATCGCCAGGTTAGTCTTCGCATTGTCCACCACGTTCCAGCGGAACAGGCGGCCGACCACCGGCAAATCGCTGAGGAACGGCACGCCGTTCTCCGCGTTGAACTTAATGTTGCGGTACAGACCGCCGATCAGCAGGATGCCGCCGTCCGGCACCGTCGCCGTCGTGCGCACACGCTGAATCGAAAGTTCCGGGAACTGCACCGGGAAACTCAGCAGAATCGGGATGATCACGTTACCGCCCTGCTGCACCGTGAAGCTGTCGATCTGCCGCGTCTGGAAGTTCGCCAGTTCCGTCACCGTCGGGCGAAGCTCCAGCGTCACGTAGCGCCGGTCGCTCGACACCGTCGGACGAACGTCCAGCACCACCCCGACCAAGAACTGCCGGATGATCGGGTCGTAGCTGTCGCCGCTGATTTCATAGTCGGCGATGTAGGACTGCTGCCGCGCCAGGAACATATGCGCGCGCTGCGTGTTGAAGACCGTCAGGCGCGGCGCCACCAGCGTCGTGCTGTTTTCGCGTACGCCCAACGCACGGATAAACGCCTGGACCTGCGCGTTATTAAGGATGGTCAACTGCGCCGACAGACCGCCCTGCCGGATGCGGTTCGCGCCGTCCCGGCCGGAAATAGTCGTCGGATCGTTGCTGAAGAAGTTCAGCGTATGGTTCAGGATCGCGCCCACCTGGCTGAACGAACCCGAGTACAGGCTGTCCGGACCGTTGGTGAAGCCGGGGAACGGCACGTTGACCGGCGTTCCGTCGCCGTTGCCGGGCAGCCGGGGCTGCACCGCCAGCGGGTCGCCGGGTGTCGGAGAGAGCACGCGCGAAACGTCGCCGAAGTCGCCGAACAGCACGTTCGGATCCAAGCCCTGGAATTCCACGCCGATGTCTTCCAGGTACGCTTCGCGAATGCTCAGGAAGCGGCTCTCGATGTTCACCATCAGCCGCGCCGTCGTGCGGAAGTTAGAAAGGAGGTGGTTCACCAGCGCGTGGATTTCCGGACGCTGCATCACCACCAGCTTGCCCGCGCGCTCTTCGATGCTCGTACCCTGGTTCGGATCCCAGCTATCGGGCTGCACACGATTGCGGATCATGTCCGCGATCGTCTGCGGCGTCAGAGCCGCCGTGGCCGTCGGCGCCATGAACGGGTTGATCGGACCGCCGCCGCCGCCGCCCGAAGGATCGTCGCCGACCGTCACGAGCTGGAAGTCCGGACCCGGGAAGTCCGGCACCGTCTGCGTCAGGTCGCTCACGTCGTAGATACGAAGCTCGACATCCTCCACCAGCGAGGTGCGCTTGCTGATGAAGACCGCGTTATCCTTTAAGGCATAGTCCAGCTCGGCCAGCCTCAGAATCCACTCCAAGGCCAGTTCCAGCGTCATGTCCGTCACGCGCAGATTGATCGGAGCCGCCCCGCCTTCGAGCACCTTGGGGTCGACGATCATCGTCACGTTCGTCAAGCTGCGCAGGAACGTAATCGCCTCGTCCAGCGGCGTGTCCACGAATTCGAAGCTGACCTTACGCTGCAACTTCTTCTTGATGTCCTGCTTCCACTGCTCGTCCACCTTCGTCTTGCCGATGGCCATGCGGTCGGGCCGGCGCGCGATCTCATCCCAGTTTGGCGGATACGTCAGCAAGTCGCCGTACGGGATGTTCGCCGCTTCGACGTCTTCCCAGGAGCGCATGTGGTGCTCCTTGGCTTGAATCCCGATGTCTTCCGCGTCCACGCGCAGGTGCGACGCCCGGGCCTTGCGGCGCCAGCCTTCGGCATCCGAATTGAACGGATCGAGCTGCAGGATACGGCCGGCCAGCCGTTCGGCCGCCGTGTATTCGCCCTTCGTATACAAATCGCCGACCTGATCCATCAGCTTCTGAATGCGCGCCTTGAACAACTCCGTCTCGCGCATCCGCGTCTGTTCGGCCAGTTCCAGCGCGCGCTTGCGGCGCAGGAAGCTGATTTCGTCATCTTTGTCCGCCAACTTCTGGCGCACGCGCAGCAGCGCCTCGTCGACCTGGCGGCGCATCTCCGGCAAGTCCACCGGCGGCGGCATCCAGTTCACGATTTCCTTCACGCGGCGGTAGCGGTCCTGCGCCTGGCGCAACTGTTCGAGCTGCGTGGCGAGGATGTCTTCCTCGTCGGAACCTTCCAGTTCCAGCGGAATCTGGCTGCCCTTCTCTTCGTACTTCCGCGCTTCCTCGAACGCATTGGCCAGCGCCACCAGCGAAGCCTGAATCTTGACCCGCTCGACGTTTTCCAGATCGCGCAGCTTCTGCCCGAGGCGATCCTTATGGAAGCCCAGCAGCGCGCGGTTCTGCGCAAGCAGTTCCTGCGCCTTGCGGTTCGTCGGGTCCAGCGCCACGGCCTTCTCGAAGTACTCCAGCGACTTTTCGTAGTAGAGGTCGTCGAAGAGCTTCTTGCCCGCCTCGATCAGTTTGTCAGCCTGCACCAATTCGGCCTGCTGATCCAGCGTGCGCGTCTTCTTGGCGTCTTCAAGCAACCGCGTGGCGCGGTCTTCCAGCGTTTCCTGGCCGGGCGCGGGCGCCGGGGTCGGCTCGGGAGCCGGCTCAGGCGTCTTCTCGTCTTCGGGGCCGGCCACCGGCGCTCCAACCGGAGCGGCGGGCGCAAGCGCCACTTCCGTCGCGGGCTGGCCGGCGGTCTCGACCGCGGCCGCCTCGGTTCCGGGCTGAGCTGCCGTCTCGCCCACCGGAGCCGTTACGTCAACGGGCTTAGACGAAGTCTCCGCCGGCAGCGCCACGGTCTCGCCCGCCGGTGCAGCGCTCGGCGAAGCAGGCTCGGCCTGCATCGCAACGGCGCTCGGCTGAGCCTCCACCGGTGCGACCGCACCCGTATCGGACGACGAAGCCGCCGCTACTTCAGCGGGCGCCGCCGTCTCCTCCGGGTAGGCCACCGTTGACGCGTCGGTGTGCACGGCACCCAGGTCACCCTTGCGGTCTCCGCAGCCCATAAGGCCTACGGATCCCACCAGGAGCACCCATGCCGCGAAGGTCAAGGATCGACTCATCGGCCGGGACGTCCTTTCTTCTGCGTGTGCTTCGGTCGGCATTCGAGCAGCCCGCCTTAACATCCGTCCCCACGGTAACCAAGCACCAGCCGGCTCAACGAGCGGCCACAGCGTGGCTCTACCGCACCCCTAGCGGACGCCTGCGGAAATCCAACACCGGACGCAGGCTTACGCCGTCCGCATCACCCCTAAGGGCCAGATCCTGCACGTGTCTAGATTTTGCAAAAGTCCAACTCTATGCATTTTTCACAATCGGTCAAGCATCAACTGCAACCAACCCGAACCGACTTTTCGCAAGCCGGTCCATCCCTCGATTTCCTTGTAAGAAAAATGCTCTCAATACTTTCTGACGTTACGCACATGAGAAATCAGAGCCCAATTCCAACGAATCCGAACCTACCAAGAGGATTTTTTTAGGGTGTTATTTTAGTAATTTATAAGCATATATTTTGGTTTTTATAAGTCACCCATACCTTCCCTTGGGAATCTTTACGGCTCAAATAACGCACCTCGTGGCCTCGCTTGGCCTTCCGCACAAGCCCTACCTTATTCACTTCTACCCCTCAGGATTCATGCGACTCCGACCCACGGCGACTTGACATTTTCCTCCGCCTATGGAATCTCGAATCTTTCCGGAGCATCTTTGCGGACTGGAAATCGCTCCCCGAAAGAGCAGAGGTTGCATGTTTGAGACACTGACCGAATCCCTGGGCTCCTTTTTCTCCAAGATCGGAGCCAAGGGGCGCAAGATCACCGAGACCGATGTAAAGGAAGGCCTGCGTACCGTCCGCATGGCGCTCCTGGAAGCCGATGTCGCGTTGCCCGTCGTTAAAACCTTTATGGATAAGGTGGGCGAGAAAGCCGTCGGCCAAGCCGTTCTCGAATCCGTCCAGCCCCAAGAACAGCTCGTAAAAATCGTTCACGACGAATTGATCGACCTGATGGGCGGCGGCGAAGCGCAGCTCGTCCTGCAGAATCAGGGCCCCACGATCATCATGATGTGCGGCTTGCAGGGCTCGGGCAAAACCACCACCACCGCCAAGCTCGCCAATCGACTGAAAGCCAAAGGCCGCAAGCCGCTGCTGGTCGCCGCCGACTTGCAACGCCCCGCGGCCGTCGCCCAGCTTAAGGTGCTCGGCGAAGACCTCGACGTCCCCGTCTTCAGCGAATCCGGCGTCTCGCCGCCGGACGTCTGCGTCCATGCCGTGGCGCACGCCAAGCAGACGGGCCGCGATATCGTGCTTCTCGACACCGCCGGCCGCTTGCATATCGACGACGACTTAATGAAAGAGCTGGAAACCGTCCAGCAGCGCACGCAGCCGCACGAAATCCTGCTCGTCGTCGACGCCATGGTCGGGCAGGACGCCGTGCAAAGCGCCAAGGAGTTCGACGCGCGCCTGCCCATCAGCGGCGTGATCCTCACCAAGCTCGACGGCGATGCGCGCGGCGGCGCGGCGCTCTCCGTCAAACACGTCACCGGAAAGCCGATCAAGTTCGTCGGCGTCGGCGAAAAGCTCGACCGGCTCGAAGAATTCCATCCCGAGCGCATGGCCACGCGCATCCTGGGCATGGGCGATGTCGTCAGCCTCGTCGAGAAGGCTCAGCAGGTCATCGACCAGGATCAGGCCCAGAAGTTCCAGGACAAGATGCTCAAGGACCGCCTCACGCTGGAAGACTTCCTCACCCAGCTCCGCGCGGTCAAAAAGATGGGCTCGATCAAGGATCTGCTCGGCATGGTCCCCGGCATGGCCGGGCTCAAGGATCTCGACGCCAGCGACGATCACATCGGCCAGGTCGAAGCCGTGATCTGCTCGATGACGCCCGAAGAGCGGCGCAACCCGTCGATCATCGGCGCCAGCCGCAAGCAGCGCATCGCGCGCGGGTCGGGCGTCAGCGTCAACGACGTCTCGCGCCTCCTCAAACAGTTTGAGGACGTGACCAAGCAGCTCAGTTCGCTGGGCAAGGCCCAGAAATTCGTGGACCGCATGATGCCCGGCCCGGCCGGCGCGCAGCGTCCCGGCCGTGTCCTCACCGCCGAACAACGCAAAGAGATCAAGAAACGCCGCAAGCTCGAGAAGGAACGCAAGAAGAAGAATCGGCGCTGAACCTCAGCCACGTGGAGCCCGAACCCCATGCAATTCCTTAAAGCACTCACCGAAATCGGCGGCGTACCGGGGCGCGAAGAGCGCGTCCGTGCGCTCATCAAGAAGGAAGCCGCAGACCTCTTCGACGAATGGGACACCGATGCCATGGGCAACCTGATCGGGGTCAAGCGCGCCGCCAAGCGCGGCAAGAAACCGCCGCGCAAGGTCATGCTTGCCTGCCACCTCGACGAGATCGGCTTCTACGTGAAGTTCATTGACGACCACGGCTTTCTGCGCCTCCAGAACGTCGGCGGCTTCGACACGCGCAACCTCTTCAGCCGCCGCGTCATCGTCCAGGGCAAGCGCGATCTCCTGGGCGTGCTCAATCCCAGCGGCAAGCCCATCCACATCGCGTCCGACGACGAAAAGAAGAAAACCTACGACGTCGGCGAATTCTACGTCGATCTCTTCCTGCCCAAAAAGGAAGTCGAGAAGCTCGTCCAGATCGGCGACCCCGTCACGCTTTGGCAGGAAACCGTCGAGATCGGCGACGTCGTCACCGGCAAGTCGATGGACAACCGCATCGCGAGCTGGGTGGCCATCAACGCCATCCGCAAGGCCGGCGGCAAGAGTCCCTTCGATATCTACTACGTCGGCGCGGCGCAGGAAGAAGTCGGCTGCCGCGGCGCGGGCGTCGCCGCCTTCGGGATCGATCCCGACGACGGCATCGCCATCGACACGACCCTCGCCTGCGACACGCCCGGCGTCAGCAAGGACTTGGCCGTCAGCGAGTTCGGCAAGGGCGTGGCCCTAAAGATCATGGATGGCGGAAGCATCTCCACTCGCGAACTCTTCGACGAGTTCCTCAAAGTTGCGCAGAAGGGAAAAATTCCGCACCAGATCGAGATTCTGCCGCGCGGTGGAACCGACGCTTCTTCGATCCAGCGCAGCGGACGGGCCAAGCGCGTTTTCACGCTCTCCGTGCCCACGCGCTACATCCACACCACCACTGAGAGCGTCCACAAGAAGGATCTTAAGGCGGCGGTGGATGTACTGGCGAAGTGGCTGCAGGACTGAGGCTATTCCACGACGTGTACGGTCGTCGCCCGCTGGCGCCGGCGCTGCTCGTTCGCGCTGCCGCCAATAACCCCGAGGTCCGTCAAGATCGCCACCGTGATCAGGATCTTCCACAAGAGCGTGTAGGGCTCGCCGTTCAAATCGTGCCACGCGGCGGCGTAGCACAAGGCTGTCCAAGGCATAAACAGAAACCCAAGCAGCGGCATCAGGCCGGTCTGGAAGGCCGGGCCGAACCAGCCGATCAGCCACGTCACGAAGATCGCCGCTCGTGGCATGCCCAGCAGAACAAGAAAACAACCGCACGGCATGAGAGGTCGGCCCTCCTTAACGCGGAATGGAGTATAGCGCGTAATTCAGAGCGCCTTTCGAGATTACACATAGTGCATATTCTTGTATCGGAACCCGGTATCCTCGGATTCGATAACCGGCGAACGGGAATTGACTTGGGCGCGCCGGTAACTACACTCTGATGCCCTTGTGCGTGGAGCTTTGTCGGCGGGCGCCGGCTGGGCGACCCGAGGGGGTTTGTTGGGCTTGCGAGCCGGATGCCTGGGAGGTGTCGGGACGTGGTAAAGATTCGATTGCTTCGGACGGGCCGGCGCAACGCCGCGCAGTACCGCATTGTGTTGACCGATGCGCGCGTCAAACGCCAAGGTCGTTACCTCGAGAAGTTGGGCAACTACGACCCTACCGCGACCAGCGATGACAAGAAGGTGCTGATCGACAAGGATCGCGTGCAGCATTGGCTCAGCCACGGCGCGCAGCCGACCGAGTCGGTCGTGCATCTGCTGAAGAAGGTGGGACTCAACGTCCTCGAAGCGACCCGGCAGGCGCACGAAAAGCGCCGCGCGAAGGCCAAGAAGAAATCCGCGTAAGCGGCCGCGAACCATAGGGCGGCCGGCATCAGGGGCCCCCGGCGATGCGCGTCGACGTCATCACGATCTTTCCCGAGATGTTCGCGGGCGTGGTTTCGACCTCGATCTGGCGTATTGCGCAGGAGAAGGGATTGCTGCAGGTCGTCCTCACCGACCTGCGCGAGTACACGACCGACAAGCACCATAAGGTGGACGACCGGCCTTTCGGCGGCGGCCCTGGAATGGTCCTGAAGGTCGAACCGGTGGTGCGGGCGGCGCGAGCGGTTCAGGCGCAGCAGCCCGGGCAGCCGGGACGGGTTTTGCTGATGTGCCCGCAGGGGCGGGTCTTCGATCAGGCTCTGGCGCGGGAGTTGGCGGGCGAGGAGCGGCTGATTCTGATCGCTCCGCGCTACGAGGGTTACGACGAACGGATCGTCGAGATTCTCGGAGCGGAACGCGTCTCGATCGGCGACTACGTGCTCACCGGCGGCGAGTTGCCGGCGATGGTGGTCATCGATGCCGTCGCGCGCCTGCAGCCGGGTGTGCTGGGCGACGAGGAGAGCGTCGTCTGGGAGTCGTTCGGAGAGGAAAACGGCGGACTGCTGGAGTATCCGCAGTACACGCGTCCGGCGGAATTCGAGGGCCGCAGCGTTCCCGAAGTGCTCGTCAGCGGGGACCACGGCAAAGTGGAACGGTGGAGGCGGGAGCAGGCGCGGGAACGTACCGCGCGGATGCGTCCCGACCTGATCGAAAACCAGGAACCAGGGGACGGTGCTAACCGCTCCGCCCCGCCCGAGAGGTAGGCAGGCCATGTCCCGAAATAAACTGATGCAGATCGTGGAAAGCACCCAACTCACCAAGGGGCGCGATGTTTTTAACATCGGCGATACCGTCGACATCCACGTCAAGATCGTGGAAGGCGACAAGCAGCGCATCCAGATCTTCACCGGCACGGTGATCTCGATGAACGGGCACGGCACCAATGCCTCGTTCACCGTCCGCCGCTTGGTCGGGGCGCAGGGTGTGGAGCGCGTCTTCCCGCTGCATAGCCCCAGCATCGACAAGATCGAAGTCAAGCGCCGCGGCCGCGTGCGCCGCAGCAAGCTGTACTACCTGCGCGACCGCATCGGCAAGGCCACCAAGGTGACCGAGAAGCGCGGACTGGCCCTGGCCACGAGCGACGCGCCGAACGACGATCCGCGTGGCGAGGCCGTCAAGCCGGTGCAGGCGCCCAAAAAGCCCAGCGCGGACGCCTGAGTACCGGCGCGCTTTCGTGTCTGCTCCGGCGCCCCCGCAACGCCCGGATCGGTTTGGCCCGCCGGGCCTGCCGCAACCGCTGCCCGAACAGCCCGCGCCGCCCAGCACTGCGCGGCTTCTGACTGAAACCCTCGTTGCGCTTGCCGCATTCGTGTCGTGCTGGGCGTTGATGACCGGCGCGACGCACTGGGCGTGGTGGGCCGGCGCGCTGGGCTGCGGTGCTGCGCTGGGTATCTTCCTGATCCTGAAGCTGCGCGGCATAAAAGCGCTCGTGCCACCGGTGGAACTCCCGCCCGCGCGCCCGCTTCCGGGCGGCTCGCCGCACGGCCGCAAACTCTCGAAGCCGCCGCTTGGCGGCGAAGATTCCAGCGGCCCCGAATGACCGTCGCGGTGTACTATTAAGTACCGCCCCCGCTCATTTGGTCTTGCGTAAGCGCGGGAGGCCGCGCAAACTCGTAAGGCCGAATTCGTTCGAGTCCACTCTTGGGAGGCCGCCAGTCCCGTGGCCGAGGTATCGTCCCCCAGTTCAACCGACAGCATGGGCCTGAGCGGCCGGGGCGTGGAGATTTCGCGCCAGACCCAGCTCCCGCTCTCCAAAGCCATCGAGATCAGCCTCAATTCGGTCAAGATCCGCTTCTGGCGCAGTCTGATCACAGCCGGCGGCGTGGTGCTTGCGATCATGTTTCTGATGGCTACGCTCACCCGCGGCGAAGTCATCGACGGGCTCAAGCGCGACCTCCCGCCCGCTCTCGCCGAACTCCAAAAAGCCTCCGCACCCGCGCGAAAAGACTTGCTGGCCAAACTCGAAGGCATGAAAAAGGCCGGCCTCAAGGTCGACTCGCCGCTGCGCGAACTTCGCGCCGGCGACGCCGACCGTTCCATGCAGCTCTGGAACGACGCGCTCGACAAAGACGAACAGATCAGGACGCATGCCGAAGCGCAGAACGTCCTCGCCGAGTTGCAGGTCCTGACCCAATCCGGGCAGCGCTACAAAGGGATGGAGAAGCTGCGCCTCGAATTGATCAAGAGCGGTGAGAACGTGCTCAGCGCCGAGCAGTACACGGAGATGACCGCCGCGCAGGGGCAAGGAATGGCCGCCGCGGCCGTCGCCGACAAGGAGCATGAAGAAGCCCAGGCGCGCAACCGCTGGCTGATCGGCCTCGCGCTCCTCGTCGCTCTCGTCGGTATCACCAATTCGATGCTCATGTCGGTCACAGAACGCTTCCGCGAGATCGGCACGATGAAGTGCTTGGGCGCGCTCAACGGCTTCATCGTCCGGCTCTTCCTGATCGAATCGTCCATGCAAGGTTTCATCGGCACCACCTTGGGAGTCATCCTGGGCTTGGCCATGAGCTTCGGGAAGCTGTATTGGGAATACGGTTCGGGCGCGGTGGAATTCCTGCCGTGGTCGGGCCTGTTGGGCTGGATCGGCGTGGCGCTGGGCATCGGCACCGCGATTGCCGTCGTCGGCGCGGTCTATCCGGCGGTGGTTGCCGCCAAGATGGAACCGGTCGTCGCCATGCGCGTTGATCAGTAAGGTGCCCGCCGGATCGAGGACGCCGACGTGAGCCATCCGCTCCAAGGTTCCAAGCCCGGAGAATCCACCGCTCACCTGCCCGCGCTTCAGCCTTCGGGCGAGGTTCTGGTCACGGGCGGATGCGGCTACATCGGCAGCCACGCCGTCCGCGCGCTCTGCGAGGCCGGCTATTCCGTCGTGATCTTCGACAACCTCTACACCGGGCACCTCGAAGCCGTGATGGGCGCCTGCGACTTCAAGCTTTACCAGGGCGACCTGCGCGACGAAAAAGCCGTCGAATCCGTTTTCAAGCAGCACAAGATTTCGGGGGTACTCCATTTCGCGGGACTCACGCTTGTAGGCGAATCCGTCCGCGACCCGGAGACCTACTACGGCGCCAACGTCACCGGCGGCCTGAACCTGCTGGCCGCCTGCAAGCGCTACAAGGTTCCGCGCTTCATTTTCAGCTCCACGGCCGCCGTGTACGGCAATCCGCAAGCCTCCCCGATTGCCGAGGATCACTCGCTGCGCCCGATCAATCCCTACGGGCGCACCAAGCTAGCCTTCGAGCACGCGCTCGAAAGCTACCACGACGCGCACGGCATCCGTTTCGTTACGCTGCGCTACTTCAACGCCGCCGGCGCGCATCCCAGCGGCGACATGGGCGAAGCTCACGACCCCGAATCGCACCTGATTCCCAACGCGTGCCGTGTGGGCCTCGGACAACTCGAACGCCTGACCGTGTACGGGAAGGATTACGAGACGCCCGACGGAACCGGCATCCGCGACTACATCCACGTCTGGGATCTCGCGCAAGCCCACGTCGCCGCGCTCGAATACCTCGCCGCGGGAGGGGAATGCGGCGCCTTCAACGTCGGCACCGGGCAAGGCCATTCGGTGCTGGAAGTGATCCGCGCCGTCGAACGCGCCAGCGGCCGCAGCATACCCTTCACAGTGGGCGAACGCCGCCCCGGCGACCCGCCGCGCCTTGTCGCCGATCCCGCGCGCCTGCAGGCGTCACTCGCCTTCAAGCCCGCGCGCAGCGATCTCAAGACGATCTGCGAAGACGCCTGGCGCTGGCACTCCAACCATCCCCATTTGTACGGGAAGCCCTGATTCGTTCGTTCCGTACAGGCTTTCCTTTTCGATTCTGCGTGGTCCGCCGTCGCGAAATCTACTTTCCGTACATCACATACACCTTGGTTTTCTCGCGTTCGTTGTTCCATAGCCCGCACGAATACAGAAGATCCTTCTTGCCGTCGGCATTGAGGTCGCACGCCGTCAGCAACGGCGTCTGACCGTCGGGCACGACCAGCGTAGCGAGCTTCTTGCTCTCGCCGTTCGCCAGTTCGTAGTACGCGATCTCTTCTCCGCCCTCCGCGCGCTTGGCCACCCCCACGAATTCGATCACGCCGCGCGACTTCGAAGTTCCCGAATAGTCCCACGCCCACGCGCACTTCCGCGGCCGCTCGCCGTGAAACTTCAACACCTCGGCCATCGGCAATCCGCCTTCGGTGAACTTGATCCCGCCCGATCCGTGCGCGGTGCCCTTGAAGACCTTGAACTGCGCGCCGGCGAAGGTCATGTGCAGGAAGTCCAGCACGCCGTCGCCATTCCAGTCGCCGCCGCCCGCGTACATCCCGTGATTCTTTTTCTCCATATCGAAGAAGACCTCCTGCTTGAACGACGGCTGCTCTCGGCTTTTGCCGTCGTTCAGCAGCAGGTATGCGCGCTGGTAGGTGTCCGAATAAACGAGGTCGAGGTAGCCGTCGCCGTTCCAGTCCACCGCCACCGGCTGCACCTGCCCGCTCGACTTGCAGCCGCAGCCGACGCTCAATTCCGTCGCGCCTTCGAGCTTTACGCGCCAGCCGTCCGCCCACGCGAAGGCCGGCTGCTCGTTCGAGCCCTTGTTTGGAATCAGCCAGATCCCGCCGCGCGACGAATCCATGCCCAGCTTTGCGCCCAAGATCAGGTCGGTCTTGCCGTCGCCGTTGTAGTCCGCGGCGAAAGGACAACCCTGGGCCTGGCCCGTGGTCAGCGCCACGCCTGCGGCATCGGCCAGCGCCACCGGCGCCGCGAAGAGGTCTTTCGGATCGCCTTCCGCGCCTATTGCGCTCGCCGCCAGCAGCACCAGGCCGACCGTCCATCGCGCGATTCGCATACACGTCCCTTTCCGTTGCATGCCCCGCTATACGTACACGCCCGTCCGGCGCGGTGCCGCCCGCATATGATCCAAATCTGACTCAGAAAAAGCCTACTCGGACGCCTGCACCCGAAATGCTTCAGGCCGGCGCATAAACACCTCCCTGCAACTCGGGCAGCAGAAGCGGTATACGCGTCCTTCGTAGTTTACTTCGTAAGCCGGCTCGGCCGCGCGCTGCGGCAGCACCGCGCAGCGCGGAACGTCGCGATGCAGGCCCGACTCGGCCGCGTAGGCCGGGCCCGGCATCCGCTCCAGCCGCTCGCGGTGCGCGCGATCATCGGGTCCAGGCTCCGCGACCCAGACCCCCTTCGCGCCGCCCGGCGACAAGTCTTCGTCGGCCGCTCCCGTATTCGAAGCTTGCTGCAGGAAGTCGCATTCGAAGCGCCTCGCGTCGGGCTCGAAAACGAAATGGACGCGTGCGTGGTAGAAGTCGTGCGACGGGTCGTAGGTCGCGTTGCGGTACGCCATGTACAGTTCGTCGCCATCCAGCGTTCCCACGCCTTCCACCGCCGGCCAAGGGCGCACGTATTCCGAGCGTTCGAACCACGCGAAGCTGTATACGCGCCCGCCCGCCTGCAGGAACCAGACGCCGCCGTGGTGGTCCAGTGCCTCTGCCAGACCCGCTTCGGTCCAGCGGTACAGGACCGGCCCTCGCGCCAGGCGCGCGGCCAGACTTTGGGCTTCCGCCGCGGCGGGCGGCTTAACCGGAACGTCTTCCGGAGCGCGTAAACGAACCGACCAAAGCACCAGCAAAGCCAGCGCGACACAGACCAGCGGACCGATGAACCCCTTCATGCCCCGCATTCTACGCGATCGCGATCCGCGCCTGCCACACCGGGTGCGTGAAGCCCGCATGAATCGTAAGGAAGCGTTCGGTTTCCGGCTGCAACGCGGAGCATCGAAGGTAGGCTATGGAGGTACGCACCCGCTACTCGTTCAAGGAGTTTCCGCGATGCCGAAGCAAGCCGAGCCGATCGTCAAACAAGGCGCGCATCTGGGCGAAGGCGCGCTCTGGGATCACGTCGACGAAGTGCTCTACTGGGTCGATATCCTGGGCTGCAAGGTCTTCCAGTACGAACCGCAGGGCGGAGAGAACCGCGCCTTCGACGTCCGGCATCACGTGGGTACGGTGGTCGTGCGCAACAGCGGCGGCCTCCTCGTCGCTCTGCAACCGGGCATCGCGTGCCTCGATCCGGAGACCGGGCACACCGAAATGCTGGTGAAAATACCCGAGGTTGACGCCGCCGCGCGCTTCAACGACGGCAAGTGCGATCCCGAAGGCCGCTTCTGGGTCGGCACGCTCACCTACAAATTCGAGAAGGGCGCCGCTGCGCTATACCGCATCGGTCCCGACCTGAAGTGGACCAAGATGCTCGACGGCATCACGTGCAGCAACGGGATCGTCTGGAGCGGCGATCGGAACACGATGTATTACATCGACACGCCGACGCGGAAGGTGGAAGCGTTCGATTTCGATCTTCGAACCGGCAACATCACCACGCGCCGCACCGTGGTCAATGTCCCCGAAGAAAAAGGCTGGCCCGACGGCATGGCCATCGACAGCCAGGACCGCCTCTGGGTTGCCATGTTCGGCGGCGGGCGCGTCTGCGGCTTCAACCCGAAGACCGGGCAGTTGATCGGCGAGATCCTTATCCCCGGCGCAAAGAACATCACCTCCTGCGCCTTCGGCGGCCCCGCATTCACCGACCTCTACATCACCTCGGCAAAGGAACATCTCAAGCCCGACGACCTCAAAGCCCAGCCCAACGCGGGGCATCTCTTCCACTGCAAAATGGAAGTCCCCGGCGTCCCGGCCTATGAATTTGTGGGCTAAGGAGAGTGCGCTTAATTTCTGAATTACGACGCGCGAACGATGCGCTTCGCTCCGCGCTTTTTCACGTCTACAACGCCACCACCTTGCCCGTTTCCAGGCTCGTATTGATCGCCATGCAGATCTCGTGCGTCACCGCCGCGTCGGCGTACGTGCAGTAAACGCCCTGCGGGTCTTTCTTGCGCACGGCTTCCAGGAACGCTCGGTCTTCTTCCTGATACGCTTGGTTCGTGTTCTTGATCTTCTCTTCGCGCTCCGGAGTCTTGACGATCAGTTCGCCGTTGTTGTGCGTGACGATCAGATCTTCGAGCAGGAAATCGACGCCCGTTCGGTAACCCTGAGCGATATGTCCGGTGCCGGCGCAGAGCACCGCACCGTTATCGAACGTCACCGTCGCGATCACGTTGTCGTGAATGTCGTGCTTCTCCCACTTTTTCGCACCGATCCCCTTCGCGCCCGCCGCGTACACGCTCACGGCCTTCCCGCCGATCAGGTGCCGCGCGATATCGACCACGTGCGTTGCCTGCTCGTTCATCTGCCCGCCCGACTGCGCCTGCTGCCGCCACCACATTGCCCCGGGGAATCCGCCCACCCAGAACGCGTACGCTGCCGAGATTTTTTTGCCGGCCATGCGAGCGCGCGCTTCCTTCGTGATCGCCGTACTGCGCCAGTTGTACCCCACCGCCGCCACGATCCCGTGCTTGCGCACAGCCGCGTCAATCTCCACGGCCTTCGCGTTCGTCGTCGCCAGAGGCTTCTCCACGAACAGGCCAATCCCGCGCTCCGCGATCAACAATTCCTGGTTCGTGTGCGCGAACGGAGGCACACAGACGTACGCCGCATCCAGCGCGACCGTATCGAGCATCGTCTTCGTATCGGTGAACGCTTGCCCGCCGTACTGCTTCGCCGCCTTCCCCGCCGCTTCTTCGCTCACGTCGCAGAACGCCGCCAACTCCACGTCTTCCCACGTCGAAAGGTGGCCCAAATGCGCCCATTTCGCCACCCCGCCCACGCCCACGAATCCGATCTTCAATTTCTTCGCGCCGGCCATCTCAAGCTCCTTGAATGCCTCACCACCTCAAACCAGCAGCCCCGCCGGGTTGCATTTTTCCTTTTTACGTATGCACCTCACGCCTCGGCGATGCACGCCTTCAGGTACTTTACCGCCTTCGGCAGCGCGATCTCCGGCTTGTCCGAAAGCCCGCATTCGAACGCCATGTAGCCCGTGTAACCCGCCTGCTTCAAGACCTTGAAAGAAGCTTTGAAATCGATATCGCCCGTTCCGGGCTCCTGCCGCGTGTTGTCGGCCAGATGCACGTGACCCAAAACGTCGGCCACGGCGCGGAAACTCGCCGGCGAGTTCGGCTGTTCGATGTGCATGTGGAAGAAGTCCGCCATCACGCGCACGCCCTTCCCGCCCACCGCGCGACAGATCTCCGCGGCCTCCTCAACATTCTTCAACGAGTTCGATTCGTAACGGTTCAGCGGCTCCAGCAGCAGGCACGAACCCGCGCCTTCCGCGTGCTTCGCCAGGTCCGCGACGATATGCGTGAGCAGTTCCTTCTCGAGCTGGTGCTGCGTCTTGTACGGGGAAAGGTCCGGCAGGCGGTCGTTGTGATTGAAGATCGGCACCGTGATCGGCCCCGTCGCGCCCACCTCGCCGCAGAAATCGAGAAATCGCTTCAGCGTATCGACGCATGCCGCGCGCTTCTTCGGATCGGGATGCACCATCTCGGCTTGGAAGCCGCCGCAGATCGAACTTGGCCGAACCTTGCTGTCCTTAAGGATGCGCACCCGCTCTGCGCGCTGAACTTCGTCGTGCAGAGCGCCCCCCGCCAACTCCACGCCGTCGAACCCGTACTGCTCCAGCTTCTGCAATGCCGTCGCGAACGACTTCTCGCGCGCCAAGCCTTCCTGGCAGGACAGCTTCATGGCTTCCACTCCTGGGGTGCGTTTGGGCCGTTCGTTCAATAACCCCCTTCCGGACCTAAGTCGCAATAGCAGGCTTATGACAAGGATAGTACAATTGTGATCCAGGCACCCCTTGGGGGAGGAGCAACCATGCCCTATCTGGCTCACAACCCGCCCCGCACGCCCTGGGTGCGCACCGACGAACCGCTTTTCTGGCTCGTCAGTGCCGGACACGAACTCTTCGCGCCCGGCGAAGATTACCTTCGCGACGCCAGCCGGCGCCGCGATCCGCACTATGTGATTCAACTCACCTTGCGAGGCGAAGGCTTCTACGAACGCGAGGGCAAAACCACGCTCCTCAAGGCTGGCATGGCCTTCATTGAAGAAATGCCCGCCGATTTTCGCTACGGCATCCCCGTACCGGCTCGCGACGTCTACGAGCACGCTTGGCTGGATCTCAACGGGCCGGCCGTCGAAATGGTCTGGCGGGATCTGATTCGACGGCACGGCCGCGTCGTTCACCTCGGCGCCGAAAACCCCGTCGCGCCGCTGCTCAAGACCGTCGTCTACCAGCACGCGCAGCAGCGCCACCACGACCGCTACCGCCTTTCCGCGCAACTCTACGAAGTGGTGATGACGCTCCTGCACCGCCTCGACCGCCAGCGCGTCGCCGCCGCGCCGCTTGCCCAGCGCGCCGCCGCGCTGATCCACGCCCGCGGCCTGCTGCCCGACTGTTCCGTCGAAGCGCTCGCCGAAAGCCTCGACGTCTCGCGCGAACACCTCTCCCGCACCTTCCGCGAAGCCCTGGGCGTCAGCCCCGCCGATTACCTCGTCCAACACCGCCTCCGCCATGCCCGGCGCCTACTGCTCGAAAGCGATGCCAAACTTGAAGCCATCGCGCGAGCCAGCGGCTTCAGCGGAGCCAACTACTTCTGCCGCGTTTTTCGCCAGCACGTCGGACGCACGCCCGACGCTTACCGCAAGCTGGGATGATGTTCGGCGTGGTAATCGGTGAAAGGTAACGCCCAAGGATCGAGACCGGAAGTCCAGCCGTCCGCTCACCCCTTACGCTTCACTTTTCCCTTTCCGCTTCCGCCCCTCCCCGTAAAGTGACTCGGCCGCGAAACAGCAACCCGGAGACGCCCCATGCGCAGCGAATCCTTCGACGTGGTCATCGTGGGCGGCACGCCGGGCGGCATCATGGCCGCCATCGCCGCCGCGCGGGCCGGATCGATCGCCGTCATCCTCGAGCGCACGTCGCACATCGGCGGATTGCCCGCCAACGGCCTCGGCGCCACCGACATCGCCACGCGCGGCGCCACGGCCGGGCTCTTCGTCGAATTCGTCGAACGCATTCGCGCGCACTACGTCGCGGCCTACGGGCCGGATTCCGAACAAGCCCGCCTCAGTTCCGGCGGCTACCACTTCGAAGCATCCGTCGCCGAGAAGGTGCTATTGGCGATGCTTGCCGAACAACCCAAGGTCGCCGTCCGCCTCGCGCGCCAGTTCGACGCGCAGCCCGCGAACCTCGACCTGGACGGAACGAGGATTGCGGCGTTGCGCGTCACCGAACGCGCCACCGGAGCCGCCGAAACCTACCACGGCAAGGTCTTCGTCGACGCGACCTACGAAGGCGATCTCGCCGCCGCCGCCGGCGTTCCGTTTCGAACCCGCCGCGAAGGCCACGCCGAATTCAAAGAACCCCTCGCCGGTCGCATCTACAAGGTCTGGGGCGGCGAGGTCGGACCGGGTTCCACCGGCGAAGGCGACGACGTCATCCAGGCCTACAACTACCGCCTCTGCCTCACCGACGACCCCACGCGCCGGGTGCCCATCGAAAAGCCCGCGCGCTACGACCGCGAAGAATTCGCTTCGCTCGCCGGCGACGTGAAGCTCAACCGCATCACCGGAACGTATCATGGCGAGCTGGAATTCGACGGCATCGGCCGCGTCGTCAACATGGTCCGCCTCCCCAATGCCAAAACCGACAGCAACAACCAGCACCAAGCCTTTATCTCCACCGACCTTCCCGAAGAAAACTACCCCTGGCCCACCGCCGATTGGACTTGGCGCGACGCGTTCGCGCAGCGCCTCAAGGAATACTCGCTGGGTCTGCTCTATTTCGCGCAGAACGATCCGGCGCTCCCCGAAACCTTCCGCGAAAAGTGCCGCCGATGGGGCCTCGCCAAGGACGAGTACACCGACAACGCCCACTTTCCGCGCCAGGTCTACGTCCGCGAAGGCCGCCGCATCCAGGGCCGCTACTTCTTCACCGCCCACGACGCGCTGCCCGTTCAGGAAAGCGCCCGCCCGCCCGTCCACGACTCCAGCATCACCGCCAGCCACTACCCTATCGATTCCCATGCCGTCCGGAAGCGGGAGGACGGCCGCTGCCACCTCGACGGCTTCCTCAGCCTCTCCACCAAGCCCTACACCGTCCCCTACGGCGTCATCGTCGCCGCGCAGATCGAGAATCTGCTGATCCCCGTCCCCGTCTCCGGCACGCATCTCGGCTTCAGCACGCTGCGCATGGAACCATGCTGGATGGCGCTCGGCCAGGCTGCCGGTGCCGCTGCGGCGCTTGCCGCGAAGACCGCTTCACCCGTCCCCGCCGTCCCCGTCGAACGCATCCAGCGCGCGCTCCTCGAACAAGGCGCGGTGCTTATTTATTTCAAGGACGCGAAGCCCGCCGACCGCGGCTTCAAAGGCTTGCAATGGACGGCGCTGCGCGGAGCCGAACCCGCCTGGCAAGCGCGCCTGAACGATCCCATCACCGAAGGCGAAGCCGCCCGCTTCAATGCCGCCGCGCATACAGCGGCCGCCTTCCGAGCCGGCGAGACCCGCGGCGCCTTCCTCGAACGCCTGTACGCCGCGCTCGGCTAACTGGCGACCGACCCCGCGCCGTCCTTGATCACGCTCCCTTGGTGTTAGGCCTCTATATATCGGTTCCCGGCGAGCAACGATCGATTCATGAAATCCCAGGAAAAGAGGGCTTTAGAGAACTGAGACCAAAGATCTAATGACTCCAAGCGGCGGTTACGGAACTCGTTTTACGTTTTACGTATCCGCGCGCTCCCGCTAAACCCAACTCGAATCCTTCGTCCGCTCCTCGCGAGGCCACGCCATGCTCTATCGACGATTCGGCCGGACCGAACTCCAGATGCCCGTCTTCTCGTGCGGCGGGATGCGCTACCAGCAGTCGTGGAAATCGGACGACCCGATCGGGGACGAAAGCCAGCGCACAGTAGAGGCGTGCATCCACCGCGCGCTGGAGATTGGGATCACGCATATCGAGACGGCGCGCGGATACGGGACCAGCGAGGAACAGCTTGGGCGGATTCTGCCCACGCTGCCGAGGCGGAATCTGATCGTCCAGACCAAGGTCGCGCCTTCGGAAGATCCGAAGAAGTTCCTCGAGACGTTCGAGACGAGCATGAAGAAGCTGCGGCTCGAGTACGTGGACTTGCTGAGCCTGCACGGGATCAACAACGAGCAGTTGCTGGGCTGGTCGCTCCGCCCGGGCGGATGCCTGGATGCCGCATTGAAGCTGAAAGAGCAAGGCCGCGTGCGGCACGTGGGCTTCAGCACGCACGCGCAGCTTCCCGTCATCCTCGACGCGATCCGCGACGGGCGCTTCGAGTACGTGAACCTGCATTGGTATTACGTGTTCCGCTTCAATTGGCCGGCGGTCGAAGAGGCCACTCGCCGCGATATGGGCGTTTTTATCATCAGCCCCAACGACAAGGGCGGAAAGCTGTACCAGCCCAGCGCCAAACTGGTCGAACTCTGCCGGCCCTATTCGCCGATGGTTTTCAACGACGCATGGTGCCTCGCGCGTCCGGAAGTGCACACGCTTTCTCTGGGCGCGGCGAAGCCGACGGATTTCGACGAACACTTAAAGGCGCTGGAGTTGCTGAAACCGGGCGCCGATACGCACGCGCTGCTGCAACCCGTCGAAGATCGCTTGCAGGCCGAATTGGAGCGGACGCTGGGGCGCGAGTGGCTCGAAAGCTGGCACGTGGGGTTGCCCGATTACCGCGAAGTGCCGGGGCAAGTGCATGTCTTGGAGATCCTTCGGCTTCGCAATTTCGCCAAGGCGTTCGATATGATCGAGTACGGCAAAATGCGCTACAACCTGCTGGGGAGCGGGGGGCATTGGTTTCCCGGCGCGAAGGCCGACAAGCTCGAAGAGCTGGACTTGGCGCCCGCGCTGGCGAAGTCTCCATTTAAGGATCGGATACCGGGCTATTTGCGGGAAGCGCACGAAATTCTTTCCGGAGCGGCCGTGAAGCGCCTTGGGAGCCATTGACGTATTCGCTCGTATAAAAATGGTTTGCGACCGGTTCGGAGCGCCGCCGCATGTGGGATCGGCTCGTCGCGCTGTTCATCGCACAGCCCCGGTATGCTCCACTTTCCCCTGACCTGACCCAGGCGCTGGCGGAGATTCCGTTCGTGCGCCGGCTGAGCGGCCGGCAGCGGAAGCGATTCGTCAAGCTGGTGCACGATTTCCTGGAGGTGGTGGCGTTCGATTGCCCGCCGGGCGCTCCCGCGACGGACGCAGAGCGCGCATGGGTGGCGGCGTCGTGCGCGCTTCTTTTCGTGGGACGGCCGGAGTGGTCCTTTCCTCCGGTGCGGCGGGTGCGGCTTTCGCTCGAAGCGTTTTGCGAGAAGACGTACCGCCCGCGGGCCGGTGGCGCGTATCACGGGCTGTACAACGGAGGACCCCTGAAGCGGCGGCTGGTGAGCTTCACGCGCGGAACGCTGGCCTCGTCGTTCGATAAGGCGCGCGACGGGTATCACCTGGGCGTACATGAGTTCGCGCATGCGCTGGACGATGCGGACCTCGTCCCGGAGCTCGACGGGGTGCCGACGCATCTTCCCGCGGAGTTGCTCGAGCCTTGGCTGCGCGCGTTGAAGCGTGCGCTGGAAAGTGCGAAGACCGGGCAAAGCGTACTGCGGGCATACGGCGGGACGCATCCGCGCGAGACGTTCGCTGTGGCGGTGGAGACGTTTTACGAGCAGCCGATCCGGCTTCGCGCGCAGGAGCCGGATCTGTACGGGATGCTGAGCGGGCTGCTGAAGCAGGACCCGGCGGCGTACGACGAGCAGCAGTTGCGGCTTCAGGTGCGCGCTCGCGCGGTGCGGCTGGTGGAGGAACTGGTAGTAAAGACGCCGGCTCAGCCCAAGCGGACGGGACGGCTGACGTGGGAGTCTACGCCGCAGGGACTGATGCCCAGCCTGACCTACATCACCAAGGCCGGCGGCTGGAGCCGGTCGGTGCGGCCGTCAATGGAGCAGCTTGATGTGCGGCTTTTGCGCGCGACGGGCGGTGCAAATGATGTGGATCTCGAACTCGACGCGGGGCTGACGCGGCGGGTCCGACCGGCTGGAGCCCCGGTGGCGGTGACGCGCAAGCTCTTCGCGCGGCTGGCCGCGCGTCTGAAGGAGGCCTATCCCGAGACGCCGGAGTCGCAGCGCGAGGACGCGCTGTGGCACGCGTTGGAGCGCGCCGCAGGCGCGGAGGCGCGGGCATGAGCAGGATCCGAACGATCTTCAAGGACCTGGTCCAAGGAAATTCCTTCCGCCGGCTATGGAGCTGGAGTGAGGATCGCATGGGGTTCGGTTCGCGTCCGATCCTCATCGCGTTTCTTTTCCTACCGCATTTGGGGATGGCCTGGTGCGCTTTTTTTCTTGGCATCGCGGGCGTGGTAACCTGGCCGTTTGGCGGGGCCCTTGGCAACGATGCGATGCCGCTGGGCGTAAGCCTGATCCTGATCCCGTTCGGGGGTCTGTTCTGCTGCCTCCTGACGCCCATGTTGCTGGGGCGGCAGCGGATCTGGCTCGACCGTAGGGAAGGCTCCGTTCGCCTCGCTTACGGCCTGCAGTTGCCGCTGCTTCCTTTGTTTTTACCGCTGTTCAGCGAGCGCAGGGCGTTCTCGGACTTCGAGCGCGTAGTGCTGACGCGGGCGACGCGGAAAAGCGGAAAGAACTCGTATTCCACCTTTGCGATCGAGTTGGGCGCGCGCTCGGGCACCTCGCTGCTGGTGGCAGACGAACGCGGCGAAGTCGCGGCCCGTCGCATCGCGGAGGACGTGGCGCAGTTCGTCCACCTGCCGCTGCAGGACGTGTCCTCGGCGGAGAACAGCATCACGCGCGAGCCGGAGAAACTGGATGAACCGCTTCGCGAACGGCTGCAGCGCGAGGGCGCGACTTCTAGCGCGGAGCCGGCAAAGGAATTCCTCGCCACGTATGAAAATGGCGACCAAGGCGTGCGGATCGCGGTGCCGCGCCCCCCGTTCAAGGGCGACTGGGCGCTGCGGGCGCTGGTGCTGTGCGCGCTTTCGGGCGCGCTGGCGCACACGCTGGCGCATCCATTTCCGGATAAACCGATTGTTCCGGTGTACGCGGAGGACTCACCCTCCAACAAGCCCGCGCCGTCGCTGTGGCCCTGGCGCTTCCGCGCGGCCGGCTGGTACCTCGTGCGCGGCGTGTGGATCCTGGCGTGCGTCAGCGTGCCGCTATTGAGTTTCGGCTTGCTCATGCATGAACTGAACCGCCCCGCGGCGGCGCGGATCGAAGCGGACGCGACGGGGCTTCGCGTCTGGAAGCTGGGGCGGATCTTCGGCGGCGAGACGGCGATGCCGGCGAGCGAACTGGAGGAACTGCGCGTGGAGGCCTCGAGCGGGGGTACGTACCGGCTGGTGGCCGTGAGCGACCGGCGCTTCCTGCGCTTCGGGCATGGGCTGTCTCAGCACGAGGCACGGTATCTCGTAAAGGTGCTGAAACAGGCGCTTGCGAAGTAATGGTTACGCGCCGCGGGCGTAGTTCACCGCATTGCGGAAAAGGAACATGCCGTCGGCTTCTTCCTTGAGGCCTTCGCGCGTCCAGCGCGGGTGCTGCCACGGCAAGGCGTAGCGTTCGGGGTGCGGCATCAAGCCCAGCACGCGGCCGGTCTCATCGGTGATGCCCGCGATATCGGCCAGGCTGCCATTGGGATTTTCGGGGTAGGCCGGCGGCGCGCCGTTGGCTCCCACGTATCTGAACGCGACTTGGCGGCCGTCGACGATGCGGCGCAGGGTATCCTCATCGCGCGTGACGAACTTGCCTTCGCCATGCGCAACAGGAAACGTGACGCGGCGGCCGGCTTGCCCGATTAGGAACGGCGAATCGCTCTGACCGACCTCCAGCCAGACCCAACGGTCTTCGAAACGCTGGGAATCGTTGTAGGTGAGCGTCGCCGCCCAGGCGCTCGCATCGCCCGCCCGGTAGGCCGCGCCCGGCAGGAGCCCGGTCTTGACAAGCACCTGAAAGCCATTGCAGATGCCCAGCACGAGTCCGCCACGCTCGACGAAGCGCGAGAAAGGTTCGGAGAGGCGCTGCCGGATCTCGTGCGCGAGGACCACCCCGCTGCCCAGATCGTCGCCGTACGAGAATCCACCGGGAAGCGCGAGGATGCGGTGTTCGTCGAGCAGGCCCGGTTGTTCGGCCAGGCGCCGGATGTGCACAGGCTCGACCCGTGCGCCGGCCTGCGTGAAGGCAAAGGCGGCTTCTTCGTCGCAATTGGTGCCGGCGGTGCGAAGCAGCAGTACGGAAGGTTGGCTCATCGGTCCATCTCTTTCGTGGAAGTCCAAATTCAAGGGCCAGCGGCGGCACTGCGGCGCCGCCACCGGCTACTCGAGGTGCTACATCGGCTCGTCGGCCGTCGGACCGTAAATGCTCGGCAGCTTCACATCCTTCATCCGAAGATACACGCTCAACTGCCCGCGGTGGTGGATCGTGTGGCTGAAGATAAAGCTGCGCAGAATCGCGACCTTGGGCAGCGTGAACATCGGCGTGCCTCGCTTCATCATCGTCCACGGCTTCATCAAATCGCCGTCGGAAGCGCCGTTCATCACTTCGCGTGCGTGCGCGACGTTTTTGTCGAACGTCTCCAGCAATTCCTTCACGGTCTTGGGTTCGAACGGTTTGTACTGTGTGGGGTCCATGTCGAGCACGTCCTGCTTGAGCGTCACCTCGACCCATGCCGGATTTTCGGCCAAATGGCCCGCCAGGATGCCCAAGCTCATCGACTTGGGATGCGGCTTGAAGCCAAACTCTTTCTCAGGCACCAGCGCCAACAGCTTGCGCGTCGTGCCGCACTCGTGTTCATATTCCCCCAACATGCCGTCGATGATGCGCATGACGATCTCCTTTTCAATTGCTCCAACCGAAATGGAAGGCGCTCCCCCAAAAGATGCCTCCGCGATACGGCTATTCCATAAATTCTCCGAAAAACCTACTCAACCGTTCGGCGTTCCGAGCCACGCGGCTTTGAGTTCCTCGATACCCGCATGCACCAAGGTGCGCACCTGATCCGGACCGGCCGGCCGGCTGATGGCGAGTATCGGGCTTTCGTCCACGCTTCCGATGCACGCGCACGGCAGGCCGCGGAAGGCGTTCTGAATAAGTTCGCTCTTCTCGCGCTCGACTTCGACCAGAAAGCGCGAGGGGCTTTCGCTGAAGAGCAGCTGCTCGTCGGACAGTTCCGCGCCGCCGGGGACATGTTCGAGCCCCATCAGCAGCCCGAGCCCGCCGGCGAAGGCCATTTCCGCCGCGGCCACCGCCAAGCCGCCTTCGCTCAGGTCGTGGCAGCTCGCGATCAACTTCTCTCGGATGCAGGCGTGCAAGATGAAGTAGGTCTTCTTCGCTCGCTCCAGGTCCACGCGCGGGCAAGCGCCATCGAGCGGCGAACGGGCCGTCACGAGGTTGTAGTGCGAGGCGCCGAGTTCGCCGCCGGTTTCACCCACCAGGAAGATGAGGTTCCCCGCGCGCTTGAGGTCCATCGTCACGCATTCGCGGACATCGGGGACGATGGCGAGTGCGCTTACCAAAAGCGTGCCGGGGATGGCGATGGTCTTTTCGCCGAAGGCGTACTCGTTGTTCAGCGAATCCTTACCGCTGATGAACGGCAGTCCGTAGGCGATGGCCGCTTCGGTCGCGCCTTCGCAAGTCAGGACCAGGCTGCCGAGCTGTTCGGGCCGCGAGGTGCGGCCCCAGGAGAAGTTATCGAGGATGAACGTATGGGCGGGATCGCCGCCGACGGCCACGGAGTTGCGCAACGCTTCGTCGACCGCCAGCTTGGCCATTTCGCGCGGATCGAGGTCCGTGAACTGGGGGCAAAGCCCATTGCTGAGCGCGATGCCTTTCGTCGAACCCAGCACCGGCGTGATCACCGCCGCGTCACCCGGGCCGTCGTCGCTGGCGCCCACCAGCGGCTTGAGGACCGTGCGGCCCTGGACTTCGTGGTCGTACTGGCGGATGACGCGGTGCTTCGAGGCCACAGTCGGATGAGCGAGGATCGCCTTGAGCACGTCGGCGTGCGCTTGCGGCGGTGCGCCGGACGGTTCGGCGCGCAGTGCAGCGCCTCCGTCGCTGGGTCCGTTCCAGACGGCCTTGCGTTCCACCTTCGGCAAGCCGCCGTGCAGGAAGCTCATCGCCATCTCGCCCACCGCGATGCCGCGGTAGCGCAGCTTAAGCTGCCCATCGCTGGCGAAGCGCCCGATCGCGGTAGCTTCGACGTCTTCTTCCCGGCACAGCGCCTGCAGGCGCGCCCAATGTTCGGGCGGCACCGCCAGCACCATGCGTTCCTGCGCTTCGCTGATCCATATCTCGGTGTAACTGAGTCCCGCGTATTTGAGCGGCACGGTCTCGAGATCAACCTCGGCGCCGGTATGCTCGCCCATTTCGCCGACGGCGCTGCTGAATCCGCCCGCGCCGCAGTCGGTCACGCAGGAATACAGCCCCTCGTCACGCGCGCGCAGCATCACGTCAAGGACCTTCTTTTCTTCGATCGCGTTTCCGATCTGCACAGCGCCGCTGTTGACGGCTTCGCTCTCGCTGGTCAGTTCGACGGAACTGAAGGTCGCTCCGTGGATGCCGTCGCGGCCTGTGCGGCCGCCCAAAGCGACGATCAAGTCACCGGGGCGAGCGGCTTTTTCGATTTGATTCCGGGGAATCAGGCCGACGCTGCCAGCGTAGACCAGGGGGTTGCCGACGTAGCGCGGATCGAAATGAACGGCGCCGTTCACCGTCGGGATGCCCATGCGGTTGCCGTAATCGCGCACGCCGGAAACCACGCCGCTCATGACGCGCCGGGGATGCAACGTGCCCGCGGGCAGCGCATCGAACGGGGTATCGGGAAGCCCAAAGCAGAAGACGTCCGTGTTCGCGATCGGCTTCGCACCGAGGCCCGTGCCTAGCGTGTCGCGGATCACGCCGCCTATGCCCGTACCCGCGCCGCCGTAGGGTTCAATCGCGCTGGGATGGTTGTGCGTCTCCACCTTAAAAGTGACCGCCCACTGTTCGTCGAAGGCCACGACACCCGCATTGTCCTTAAAGACCGAGAGGCACGCCGGATGATTCACGGTTTCGGTGGCGTGGACGATGGTCTCTTTGAGCAGGTTCTCATAGCGCTTCTTCTGGCCGCCGGGACCGGTGAACTCCACGCAGCCCTTTAAGGTTTTATGGCGGCAGTGTTCGGACCAGGTCTGCGCGATCGTTTCCAGTTCCACGTCGGTGGGGTCGCGCCCCAACAACTCGTAATGCGCAACGATGCTTTTCATCTCAGCCAGCGTCAAGGAGAGCGTGCCGTCCTTGCTGATCTGCTCCAACTCGGCATCGCTCTTGCCTCGCAGCGGAACCATGCGCAGGACAAAGGGCGCCTGCCCGCGAATGCGATGCACCGGAGCGGCGCAGTCGATGTGGATCTCTTCGATCGATTCATTGGCCAGAATGCGGCGTCCGGCAAGGCGCAGGGTCTCGTGGTCCAGATCGCCGTAGAAGAGCGCTTTGCGGCCGGTGGCGATGAGCGTCGGATGCAGGCCGCGGTCGGCCAGGGCTTTCCGGATGCTGCCGACGACGGGGTCCATCACACCGGGCTTGCGGACGACTTCGACGCTGCGCACGGACTGCCCGTTGGTCTCGTAAACCGGCGCGTCGATGGCGCAACGCTCGGTGACGGGATCGCTAAAGAGTTCCCGCGCGACCGCTTCCATCTGCGCGCGCTCGAAAGGGCCTTCGAGCCAATACAAACGCACGGTTCGTGCGCGCTCGGGGGCCGGCAGCCCCAGCGTCTTGAATTCCCCCGCCAAGCCCGCGCCCGCCGGATCCGGCAGGTCTTCGCGCAGCCCGACTTCGATGCGATACAGCGTGGTTTCAGCGGTGCTCATGCAAGCGAGTATAGAATTGAGAGGGATCGCGACAACGGAGGAAAACGCACGAGCGGCCGTGCAAGTCGTGTCATGCGGGCACGCTACGAAGTTGTCGGAAATTCTTCGATTTCGGCGGTGCTCGCGGCTCGGATCCGCGTCTCCAGCGCCCGCTCGCGCGCATCGGCCTGCAGCCAGGCCTCGCGCATGCGCGCCTGCTTATGCAGGCGGTACAGCAGCGCCGGAACCCCCAGCCAGCCCAGCATCCATACCGCTACCACGCCCAAGTCCGCCGCCACGCCCCAGCCGTAGGACAGCGTCCAGCGACCGCGTTCGACCGCCAGCGCTATGGGGATTACCAGCGCGACGGGCGCACCCAACCCCATGAACATCAGACCCAGCCGCGCCCATGCTCCGTCCAACTCCAGCATCTTGGCCACCCACAGCCCCCACGCCACTCCGCGGACGATCCAGACCACCGACCCCGCCAGCACGAACCCCACGAGCGTCCAGCGCATTGTTTCGCTGCGCGCGGTTACGCTCCAGTCGTATCCGTACGCCCAGCACGCGCTCAACAGGCTGACCGTGATTGTCATTTCATGAAGCCGAATCTGCACACGCCGAAAGAGCAGGTACGGGCCTTCCAGAAGCGCGACGACGAAGAGCCCTAGCAAACCCACCGGCAGGATCAACAGCCCAGCCGGTGGGAAGACGAATAACGCGCCCAGCCCCAGCGCGGTCGCCGTGCCAAACGTCCGGCCCGCGCGTTTCAAACCCTTGGGATGCTGGTCGATGAACTCCGCGAGGCGTTGGACGCGCTTGTGCCGCGCCATCGACTGCACCGCTCGCTGCATGCGCTCCCGGTGTTCGGCAGCGGAAACAGGCGGCCCCGCCTCCGGTTGGCCAGCGGAAGGTTTTGTGGCGCTCTCGGCCGCTGAATCGGCTTCGCTCATCGCCCACCCCAAGCCCGCGCCTTACAAACCTGCATTAGAATTACGGGTGGCGTTGGAATTTCTTGCCGAATTCGCGGCAGCCGGGTCAGCGGTCCATCGGGATGACGCCGCGCGAGTGCGTAACTTGCATCACGGCATCACGGAGTTGTTCGTACGCCGGACGCGGGTTCTTGATCGCTTCGAGGGTCATGACCGGATCGCTCTGGTCGGAGCTGAGCACGTGGATGGTGCCGATGCCCAGGACGCGTTGAACCACGTTCTGGGTCAACCGGACATCTTTCACCCGTCCCAAGTCCAAGCTGTCTACGTTCTTAACCCAAAGCCCGCGCTCGCGCTCGATCAGCCGGCTGGTGATCTTGTAGCGCAATGCCTTAATGGAAAGGATCAGGTAGGGGATCAGGAGCGCGATCGCGCCGAATGCGGCTCCACCGACGATGACCAGCGCTTGGCTGATCGGACTCGCATTTTGGGTCAGCCCGATGATCAGCACCGTCAAGCCGGCGATGCCGATCAAGCTGGCCCAGGCGAAAGTTTTCCAGCCCATCCAGAGCGAGACGTTTACGTCGAGGATCGGGACTTCGGTCGGCTCGCTGCGCAGATCGGCAAGCGCCTCCGAGCGCGGCTTGGGCGGTTTTACGTCCGGTGCATCGGGTGTTTGGGGGGCGTCGGGAGTAGCATCGGCCATGGTATGCCCCATAGTTGTTCCGCCCTACTGCTGCGGCACCACCTGCGTGTCCTTCTCGCGCAGATCCGGCTCGGGCGCTTTGGGTTTGCCGGGCGGAAAGCGTTCGTCGTGGCGCTGCCGGGCGTCGGCGAGGAAGCGGAAGAGGCGTTCGCGCGCGGCCTCGGAACCCGGCGTGCCGGCTTGGGCCAACGCGGTGAACTCCTGAGCCAAGGCCTGCATCGAATCGGCGTATTCTTTCACCACCTTCGCCATTTCGTTCGCATTCTGCGTATATATATCGGTCCAGAGGCGCACGTCGCTTCCCGCCAAGCGAGTCAGATCGCGCAGGCCCGGCCCGGAAAACTGGAGGCTGCGGCTGGTCTGGGCTTGAATCAGAGCATAGCTGATCAGGTGCGGAAGATGGCTGCTGCGCGCCAGCACAGCGTCGTGCTCTTCGGGCGCCATGCGCTGCGTCTTCATCTGCAGCGACTTCCAAAAGTCGTCGACGGTCCGGTACGCTTCGTGATCGGTCTGCTGTGTCGGCGTCAGGATGCAGGATGCATCTTCCAACTGCACTTCGCCCGCACTTTCGATGCCGGACTTCTCGCTTCCGGTAATGGGATGGCTGCCCACGAAGTGAACGGGCGCTTTCGCCTGCGCGATCAGATGGTCAATGGCGTGCACAACCGGCGCCTTGGTGCTACCCAGATCGGTCAGTACTGTGCCTTGGCGGAGCGAACCCAGAATGGCCTTGGCGACGTCGGGGATCAGACGCACCGGAACGGCCAGAATGACCAGATCGGCATCGCGGACGCCTTCGCGGACATCGAGCGTCGCGTCGTCCACGGCGCCCATGCGGCGCGCCTTATCGATGGTTTCGGGCTGATCGCCAACGCCGATGACGCGCGTCGCCGCGCGGTGCCTGCGCGCGGCCAAGCCGACCGCCCCGCCCATCAGTCCTAACCCCACAATGCAAAGTCGATGCAACACCGTTGGTTCTTCCTGTTCCTTAGTTCAAAGCCAATTCGGCACAGCCGTTGCTTAAGGCGCTCCACCGAACCGCTAACCCTATACGGTCCTAACACTTCCTTTCAAGTCAGCGTAAGGGCATCCCGACCCTACTGTCAAGCCGAGGGTTCGTCCTCGCCAAGAATCGGGCAAAAGACTATGGTGTGAGGCATGCGCCTCGCCGGAACTCCTTTATGCGGAAGCAACCCGTGACCGCTCCCCGCCGCTCTTCGCGCCGCCGCTTGCTCACGAATGGCCCTTACCGGATCGGGCTGATTTCGGACACGCACGGGCTGTTGCGGCCAGAATTGCCCGCCGCGCTGGCGGGTGTCGAAGAGATCCTGCATGCGGGAGATGTCGGTACGCCCGAGGTGCTCGCCGAATTACAAGCCTTGGCGCCCGTTACCGCCGTAAAGGGAAATGTGGATGTCTGTGTACCGGCGCTGCGCATTCCGAGCTTCTCCATCCGCGATCTGCATGGCCTTTCGATCCTGATCACACATTACCTCGGCACACCCGACGAGCCGCTCCCGCCGGTGGCGGCGGTGATAAAAGCCGAACGCCCGCGTCTGATTCTGACCGGCCACACGCACCAACCCCGGGTCCAGGAGCGCGACGGGACGATGTTCGTCAATCCCGGTTCGTGCGGGCCGCGGCGCTTCGAGCTGCCGGTTTCGTACGGGCTGCTCACCATTCACGACCCGGAAGAAGGCCAGCGCCGGCCGCGGTTCGAAGTCAGGATCTTCGATCTCGAATCGGGCGCGCTGCTGGACGGGCACGAGGTGGCGGGCTGATGGCCGACGAGCAGACGGGTGAAGACTGGCCGGAGTGGCCGCCCACCGTCTGGTGGTCGGTAGCCGCGCTTGTGCTCTTTGCCGGCGCGTTCCTGCCGGTGGCCGGATCGTTCAATGCGCCGTTCAGCATCATGGACGACGAGAGCCTGGTCCTGCACAACAAGCTCTTTGCCGAAGATACGCCTTGGTACAAACCATTCACCAAAGCCCACGACACGCATTACGCGCCGATCACGCAGGTCAGCTTCCGGCTCAACTTTGAGATCTTCGGGCGCGATGCGCCGTGGAGCTTCCGGCTGGTCAGCGCAATCTTTCACGGTTTGAGCGCATTGATCCTGGCGGCGCTGCTGGGCCGCCTGGGACTGAAAAGGATGGAAGCGCTCTTCGTGGCATTGGCTTGGGCTGCGCATCCGATCGCCTGCGAAAGCGTCGCGTGGATCACGCTGCGCAACAACGTGCTGCTCGTCTTTTTCGGGTTGGCCGGCCTGTACGCCTACGTGCGCTGGTTTCCGTCGTGGTCCGGCCTGCTGCTGGGCGCGCTGGGGTTCACGCTGGCCTGCATGAGCAAACCCGCGGGCGTCGGCTGGCTTCCGGTCTTCGTGGCGCTGGAACTATTGGGCGGACCCGACCGGCTGCGGCTGAGCGCCGCCGAGTACGAGCGCCAGCGCAGTACGGCAGGTGCGTTTGCCGGCCTCATTTGGAGATTGGCGCCGCTCACGTTGCTGGCCGCATTCTTCGCGTGGTGGGGCGTGGACGCCGGACAGATTCGCCTCGTCGCGCCGCCGGGCGGGCATTGGTTCTACGCGCTGCTGACCGATGTCGAGATCTTCACGCGCTACGCGATTCAGATCGTGGCGCCGGTGCGGCTCGCGCACATTTACGGCGTCGCGGATATCGCCTCGCTGGCCGATCCGCGCCTGTACCTGTTCGGCCTCGGCTTGGCCACCGCGATCTTCGTCACCGTGTTTCTGGCATGCCACCGCCGCCGCGCGCTCTTCGGCTGGCTCTGGTTTTTCGGCGCGCTCACCCCGGCGGCCAATTTGGTCGCGATCAGCTTCACGATGCAGGACCGCTTCGTATACCTCCCGATGATCGGCCTCCTGCTGGTGCTGCTGGAGACCGTCGCAGGGCTTTTCGAGCATTTGCGCAACGCTTTCGGCGCCACCTCGACCCAACCAGGGCCCAGCGCATCGGGACTCCTGATCGGTGGCTGCTACATCGTCGCGCTGGGCGCGCTGGCCCTGCCGCGCGGACAGCTTTGGGGCGATCCGGCGCGGCTGATGGCCGACAGCGTGGCGTTGCAACCCGACGCGGGGCTCGCTCGCATCCAGTACGCGATCGTGCTGGCTCGGCGCGCCCAGGAGCAAGATCCGAAGATCGATCCGAATCTCCTGACGCCGGCCGGCGACGACCCCGAGGAAGAATGGGTCCGCAAACTGCCCGTACCGCTGGAACGGCTTTCGATGGGCATCCGGCTGCGTATCGAGATGATCCGGCAACTCGAGCGCGCGCTGCGTTGCCCCGACGCGTACCGCTATTACGACCCGCTGCGCGTGCGCATGATTATCGCCAAGGCCGCGGTCGATCTGGCCGTCGCGGGACTGGACCCGCAACTGTACCACAAGAGCCGCCGGGCGCTGGAGGGTTGGCTGCCGCCGCCCCCGCCGCCGGAAGGCGCGGAATCCGGCTTGCTTGAGAACGAACTGAATGCGGGCTTCCGGCGCATGCAGATCGACGGGCGTTCGTACTACTACCGGCTCGATATGCTGGGCCAAGCGTACCTCGCGCTGGCCGAATCGTACCTGCACGAAGCCTGGCTGCGCGAAACGGCCCACGATGCACGTGTCGCGGCGGCGGCGGAAGTCGTGCGGCTCACGCAGATGGCCGTGGAGGCCTGCCCGGCACTGAGCCACGCCTATTTCGTGCAGGCCGGCGCGGAGATCGCGCTCGATAATCTATCCGAACGCAGCGGCGACCTGGCCGCCGCGCGCCGGCATTTCGAGCGCGCGCAAACCGCTTTGAAAAAAGTAGGACCCGATTCGGCGCAGTACCTCGAAGCCAAACGGTTGCTTAAAGAAATGAAGCCGCCTGGCACGACCTCTACTCCGCCCCAGTCCAACGCGCCGCAGCCGGAAGCACCTAAAGCTCCGGCGCCTGAGCCGCCGCCCTCCGCTTCAAAGACCGGCGAGTAGAGCGCCGCGCATGACCGAACTCGCCTCGCTTTCGGCACCGGACCGCCCGCGCTTCGGCGCGCGCGAATTCGCGATCCTCGCGCTGGCCGCTATCCTGCCGCTCGCGCATTGCTGGGACGCTCCGTTTCTGGCCTACGACGACGGCGCGCACGTACTGGAGCATTGGGCGCTAAAGGCCGAAACGCCGTGGCACGCGCTCTTCGTACCGCACGCAGACGAAACGTACTTTCCGGTCACGCTGCTGAGCTACCGCATCGACCAGACGCTTTTTTCGGGCTGGCTAGACGCCTGGAAAGGCAGTTGGGCGCCCGGCGTGCGCGGGATGACGGCGCTGTATCACTTCGGCGCCTCTGCCGTGTTGTTGTGTATGTTCGCACGGCTGGGCCTCGGCCGTTCC
Organism: Planctomycetota bacterium; assembly: GCA_015075375.1. Lineage (GTDB taxonomy): Bacteria > Planctomycetota > SZUA-567 > H5-PLA8 > H5-PLA8 > H5-PLA8. The sequence goes on from JABTUM010000001.1 coordinate 789,126, forward strand.
GCCGCCCTGGCGCTGGCCGCCGGTTTCGCGCTGCATCCGCTTCAATGCGAGACGGTCGGCTGGGTGAGCGAACGCAAGAACGCGCTGGCCGGGCTTTTTGGATTTCTTTCCGTTTACGCTTGGCTGGGTATTCCGCGCGATAAATGGCGCGCGCCGTTGTCGTCCCTGGCCCTGCTCGCGGCGCTGCTGAGCAAGCAAAGCGCGCTGGGGCTGGTGCCCTTACTGGCGGCATTGGAGATCGGCGGCTGGAGCGGCCCCGCGGGACGTCCGGTCTGGCGCGAGCCCGGAGGATGGAAGCGCGCCGCGTTGAACCTCGCACTGCCGTGCCTGCTGGCCGGCGTCTTTATTTGGCTGGGCATTCGGGGTCACCGCGCGTATCTGATGCCGCCGCCCGGAGGCTCGGTCTTTACGGCGCTATTGACCGATACCGAAATTCTCCTGCGTTATTTATTCAATATCGTCGCGCCGGTGCGCCTCAGCGCCGCATACGGGATCGAGCCGCTGGTGAGCTTGAGCGATCCGCGTCTGTGGCTTAACGCCGCACTGCTGTTCGGACTGATCGCGCTCAGTTTTCGATGGGGCCGCGACCGCGCGCGCGTGGCGCTGGGCTGGCTCTGGTTTTTCGGCGCACTGGGGCCGAGCTTGAACCTGATTGCGATTCCCTACCTCATGGCCGACCGCTATGTGTATCTGGCGCTTCCGGGCTTCCTGCTCGTCGCGGCCGAAACGCTGGCCGGACTCTGGAGGCTCGAATCGCGCGGCCCGCGCGCAGAAGCGCTGTTGCGCGCGCTCGTCTGCGCGCTGCTGGCCGTGTGGGGGCTCTGCTCGATCCAACGCAGCGCGGTCTGGCGCGATACCGGATCGCTCTTTGCCGACGCCGTACGCAAAGAGCCACGCGCGGCGTTCGCGCGCTACGCGCTGGGTCAGACGCTCTTCGAACGCTGGTACGCGCGCAAAGAAAGCACCGATCTGCATACGCGCGAGGAAGCGGATCGTTTTCGCGAGTTGGCCTTCGAGCAATGGGAAGCGATGCTCGATTGCGTGGACGCCGAGCGGCAGCTTCGCCGCGCCACCGTGGCTCTGGAAGTCGGCAAGAACCGGCTGGAGCAAGGCCGCGCCGAGTTGGCGCGAAAGGCGCTCGAGGCGGCCGCGGAGCCGGGCGCAGGCATGGCCGATCAGCCCGACGTGCGTGCCGAAGCGCTCGGCTGGCTTGGAGTCATGGCGCAGGCCGAGCAGCGCTGGGAGGAAGCCCAAGCGCGGTTTGACGAAGCGCTGCACCTGCAGCCGGAAAACGCCGAGCTGCGTATCGCACGGACGCGCATTCTGTTGACGCGCGCCGGGCAAGCTCCGCGAGGCAGCGCGGAACGCAACGCGCGATTGGACGCTGCCGCCGCCGATCTTTCCACGATCCCCGATGGGTCGCCGTGGTCCGCGACCGCCACGCAACTTCGCGACGAGCTGGAACGCAACCGCTAGTTTTCAGGGTTCCGCAAGGCCCGCGTACAATTCGCAAATCGAAGGCGCAGGGCCGTTCGCGCGCAGTCGAATCGCCGCCACCGCCTGCGGGACAAAGCCGAAGCCCCAGGCGTGCGGGCGCTCGGGCAAAGCCAGTTTCTCGGCGGAAGCCGCATCGATTTCCGTCCACGCGTAGGTAAATCCGCCGGCGCGTTCGCGCTGCTCCAGAATCTCCAGCCGCCAGCCGGTTTCGGGGCAAGGCTGCGTGCAGAGGAGCCAGACCAGATTAGTCTTGGGTGCGCGGCCTTCCGCGCCGGGAGCCAGTTCGAGCATGATTTCGTGGCCCGATTCCGCCGCGCTTTGAGCGTTTCCGTCCAGCCACGCCAAAAGCGCACGTTCGGAAACGGGGCGGCCGTCGCAAAGCGCTCGCGTCGCCGCATGGCGCCGGAGCTTTCGCGCCTGCCACAAGCAGCCGTCCGGCAGTTCCCAGCTTCCGTCGTACCGATACAGCGCATAGGCCGGCTCTTCGCCGAAGGCCTGTACACGGCGAAACGCGCTCAAGCCTTCCAGCAACGGCGCGGAGCGCGCCCATTGGTCGGGGCGCAGGGCAAGCCAGCGGCAGCGCGCGGCGCGCAGATTGCGTGGTGAGGGCGTATCCAACGCGCGCAGCCAGGCATCGCCTGGCCGATTGAATCGATCGGTTCCCGGATCGGCGCACGCCATCGGCTCGCCGGTCAGGCCGGGCACCGCGGAAAAGCCCAGCACGTCGGTCAGGACCCCTTCACGTAACGCGCCGCGGGCTTGCACAAACGCCACGGCTTCCGCTTGGCCCGCGTCGTACTGAAAGGGCAAAAACGGAACGGCCTCCGCCACGCCCTGCGCCAGATAACGCACGCCTTGCAGACTCAACACGCCCGCCAGTACGCAAGCGCACGCCCGCGGCAGCCACGTGGGCTTGCTCTCGCACCAGCCACCCAACCAGATGCCGGCGGACAAGCTCGCGCCTGTCAACGCGAACTGATTGAAGCGATAGGTCTCGAACGCGTTCAGTCCCACGCGCGCATACAAGCCCAGCGCCAACGCGGGCAACGTCGCCACCAGGATCAGGCGGATACCCGTCGCATGCGCCGAGGTCCCGCGCCAAGCAACGATCAGTAGCGGGAACGCCCCCGCTACTGGACCCAGTTCGCGCCACATCAACGTGAAGCCCAGCGGTTCGAGCAGCGAAACGCTCGTCATGCGCCCGTCCACCATAGCGGGGATGGACGGCACCCAAGAGCCCGTCCAGGCCAGGCGTGCTTCCGCCGCTTCGGGAAAGCCCAGCAGTTGCGCCGGTAAGGCGCCGCCTTGCACGAAGCCCAACCCTAAGCCCAGCGCGCAGGCCACCCCCAACGTGCGCCATTCGATGGCCGGAGCCTGCACGAACCGAGGTACGATGCGCGCCACGCCGACCGCCGCAAGCACGCAAGCCGCCGGAAACGCGGCATGCGGAGCCAGCAGCCAGCCGCCGCCTAGAAGCAACCCCAGCGGTAAGGCCGGTCCCCAGAGGTCCGTTGCGGCGGGATCGCGCTTCGGCCAGCGCAGCCAAGCCACCAGGAGCGCGAGCAAACCCACCCACCCTGCGCCCATCGAAAGGGTCTTGGCGCAATATGCGAACCCTTCGCATGCGTAGGCCGCGCGCTGCGGCGGAAAGAAGGGCTCCGCTCCGTTCAGCCATTCGGTCCAGGCGAAGCTCCCGCCGAGCGCGAACCCCGCCACGCCCAGGCGCGCGGTCCAGGCATCGAGCGCGGCACCGCCGACCGCGAAAACCGCGCGCAACCCTTCGAGTACCAGCAGCAGTGCCAATATCCCCAGCGCCGCCAACCAGACGTTAAACGTCCACCAAGGTGGCAAGCCGGTCATGCCGCCCCACGCCGCACCCAGTAAGTCCGGTCCGTAGTGATAGGTAAAGATGCTTTGCGGATCGAACGGATGCGGCACGGGAAGCCCGTGCTTTGAGAGCACCATGGCCTTGGCCGAGTGAGTAAGCTGATCGGTGCCGCCGTCTTCCAGCGCGTCGTATGCCCATGCCAACGCCACCGGCACGAGCACCGGCGCCGCCGCACGCACCGTTTCGAACCAGTCCCGAAATTCGAAGCGGAATCGCTTAAGCCCAACCAGCGCCGCCCAGATCATCGCTTCGGCCGCCGCCAGAATCCAGCCTGCGGCAACCGGGAGCAGGAGGTAGCTCAAGACGTTAAGCGCCACCAGATGGGCCGACAGGCCGACGGCGCTGCCCAGCGTTAGGCACGTGCCGGTGTCGCGCGTCTTCCATGACCGCGCGACCCACGCCGCGCCGCAGGCGCAAGGCAAGAACAGCAGGAGCGCGCAGGCCGCGCCTTGCAGGAGGATCATTCGTGCGGGACTCCGACGTCCCAGCCCACCGCACCCGCATAGAATTCGGCCATACGCAGCGTTCCTTCCGTGGCCGCCCCTGCCAATCGCAATCGAATCGAAACACTCGAAAGTCCTTCGGGCACGTACCAGGCGCGCGCACGCGGCCCGAACGGATCGCCTAATGACCTTGTTTCCACGGCCTGCCACGCGCCTTGGGCGTTCAAGCATTCGAGTCCCACGCGACCCAGGACTTGGACTGCGCGCTCATCGGAAACGCTTTCGTCGGCCAACACCCATATTAAGTTCAGGGCCGGCGAGCGCCCTCCGGGTGGCGTTCGCAACGTCAACGCGAGTCCCTCCGCGGCCCAACGCGACATGGACAACTCCGTGGCGCTGCGCGGATCGCCGTCAATCAGGGCCACCTGCGCGGCCCGCTCCAGGGGTTCGCGCCCCCAAGCCACCGCTTGAACCGGCTCGCGCCGCAACCAAGCGCAGCGCGCCAGAACGGTCGCCCCAGATAGCGGCCGGAGTGAGGTGCGGTAGAGAAAGTAAGCGTCTCGTTCTCCGAACGCGCCGTGCGGCTCCATATCCATGCGGCCTTCCAGAAGCGGTATCGCGTGCGGCATCTGTTCGGGCGCCGCGCAGATCCAGGCCAAGCCCAGCGCCTGAGCGCTTCCAGCCGAAGGCGCGCGCACGGCGCGCTGCCAAGCTTGGGTGCGTTGCCCCCACTCGTTCAGCTCCGGATCGATGCACCGTATCGGCGTGCCCAGCAAGGCCGGAGCTACGGGCGCGCCGTCCGCTCCGTACGCAAGCACTCCCGCCAATTTGGGATCCTGCGTGGCCGCGTGCCGCAGCGCCGCAACCTGGCCTGCGGCGAAACGCAAAGGGACCGCAGGATGGGGGCGCAGCAACCAGCCCGAGCCTAGACGGATCGTCTCGAAGCTAAGTCCCACCAAGAGCAGCACACCGCCCAAGTTCAGCACCCAACGTCCGGCCCGCGAGGCGGCGGCAAGCCTAGGACTGCCGGCGCTACCCGCGCAGACACCCAACGCCAGCCACGCGCAGCCCGTATAGAGCTGCGTGAAGCGACCCAAGCCGATCGGGTCGCGCTCCAGGTGAAACCAGATCGAGAACGCGAGCGCCGGAATTCCCAACGCGAGTGCGATCCGCGCCGCCGTGGGCTGCTGCGCGCGCGGCCAAAACGTCCACGCCCAAAGCAATGGACCGGTCCAGAGCAGCGGCCCCAATTCGCGCCAACCGAAATAGACATAACCGTCCTGACCCGGCCGCACGCGCTCGCCCCAGGCCGGAAACTCGGGCCACAGCGAACCGTTCCAAGCCAGTTCAAGCTGCCCCCCTCCGGAGAACCCCAGCAGCGATCCGGTCAACTGGCCGCCCTGCACCGCCGCGAGGCCCATGCCGAGCAGCCCCGCCAGGGCCCACGCGCCGGTATCGGATTCGCGATTGGAAAGATGGCGCGCGGCGCACCAGACCAGCAATCCACCGCCCAAGACGGCGGCGACATGGGGCGCGCCCAGCATCGTCGCGGCCAAGGCAAGGCCCAGCGGCAGGAGCGGACTGGTCAGCGCATGCGGAGGCGCTTGGCGTTCATGCTGACGCGCAGGGTCCGGCCAGCGCAAGGCCAAGGCCAGCACACCGAAGAAGCACGGCCAGCCCCAGCCCAGCGCCGGCACGCGCGTACTCTCGAAAAAGCCTTCGACGAAGCCGCGCCGCAGCGTTTCCAGAAACGCCTGCCGTCCGGCAAGCCATTCCAGCCAGCCGAAGCTTCCGCCCAGCGCAAAGAGCAACAAGCCGCCCGCGTACGCCGCGCGCGGAAGCTTCCGGCGTTCGCGCGCCGCCGCCGCTCGCACGAACTCCACAAGCAATAGGAGGGTCCAGAATCGTTCCAGGCCCAGCCAACCGTCCAGCATTTCCGCGCCCGAAGCACCCAGTGCCTGTCCGTAGGCCGCGCCGATCAGGTCGGAGCCGTAGTGGTACATGAAGACCTGGCCGGGGTCGTAGGGATGCGGCATGGGCAGCCCATGCGCTTGCATGACGCCGATGCTGTTGGCGTGGTTCAGCTGATCGGTGATGCCCGCACGCACCCCGGAGAAGTAACCGAAGATGCCCAAGCCGAGCAGCATCCATCCCAGCTTACCGAGGTCGGCACGCATGGGTGTCGGATCGAACGCTTCCGGCTGCCGCAGCCGGCGCCAGCACGCCAGCACCGCCAAGCTTTCGCACGCGAAGAGCATCCAAGCCGCATCGCCCGGCCGCACCACGTAGCACAGCGCGTTCAATGCCACCGCATGCGCCGCGCAGGCGGAAAATCCGCCCAGCACCCAGGCGGTGAACGCGTCGCGGGTGCGCAGCGCCGCGCGCATCCACAACGCCCCCAGCGCGGGCAGCGGCAAGAGCATCAGTCCGGCCAGCGCGTGCGAAAGCAAGGGCAAGGCTTCCAATCCAGGGCGTGTTTCGATGCGCTCTAAAGGATACCGGATCGCTTTACTTCTGCATCCGGCGGCGTGCGCGCCTTGACAATGCGGACATCCTTAAGGTAGGGTTGCCCTCATGGAACGCTTGACCTTCCCCCTGTATGGCGACGCGAACCGCGATAATGCGGCTCCCCGCGCCGCGAACTGACTTCAACCCTACCTTCCAACGCTTTCGCCAATGACCCTTCCGGGATGATTGGCATTTGTGGGTCTGCGCCGCCCCCCGTATGAATGGGGCTCGCCGCCCGCTCGATAAACGCTAAGGAGATACGCCGTGCCTCAGTTGCGCCCGAACCGTTACCGTACGCACACCTGCGGAGCGCTCCGCGCCGCCGACGTCGGACAGGAGATCGTCCTTTCCGGCTGGGTCGACGCCAACCGCGACATGGGCGGTGTGATTTTCATCGACTTGCGCGACCGCACCGGCGTCACGCAGCTCGTCTTCGACCCTCAGCGCAGCGGCGGCGTGCACGCCGAGGCCGCGAAGCTGCGCGGCGAATGGGTCGTTCAGGCCAAGGGCAAGGTCGTGGCGCGCCCCGCCGACCGCCGCAACACGAAGCTCGAGACCGGCGACGTGGAAATCGAGGTCAGCGAACTCGAAGTCCTCAACCGCAGCAAGACACCACCGATCGAGATTCGCGACGATCTGACCGCGGGCGACGAGGCGCGGCTCACGTATCGTTACCTCGACCTGCGCCGCAGACCCATGCAGCGCGTGCTTCAGACGCGCCACAAGGCCGCCATGGCCGTGCGCAACCACCTCACCGGCGAAGGCTTCACCGAGGTCGAGACGCCGTTTCTGATCAAGTGGACGCCGGGAGGAGCGCGGCCGTTCCTGGTGCCTTCGCGCCTGCATCCCGGCAAGTTCTACGCACTGGCCGAAAGCCCGCAGCTCTTCAAGCAGCTCCTGATGGTGGCCGGCACCGACCGCTATTACCAGATCGTGCGCTGCTTCCGCGACGAAGACCTGCGCATCGACCGGCAGCCCGAGTTCACGCAGGTGGACATCGAGATGTCCTTCGTCGAGCAGGACGACATCTTTGCCTCGGTCGAAGGCGCGATCGCCGCCGTCTGGAAAGAGGTGCTCGGAATCGAATTGAAGCTCCCGTTCGAACGCGTGCCGTTCGACGAAGCGATGAGCCGCTGGGGCAACGACAAACCCGACCGGCGCTTCGGGCTGGAGCACGTCGAACTGACCGAAGTGGTCAAGAAGCACGACGGCGGCGGCATCAAGATCATGAAGGCGGTCGCCGACAGCGGCGGGATCGTCAAGGGACTGCGTCTGCCCAAGCAGCACGAGATGCCGCGCGCTCAGATCGACAAGCTCGAGACGTTCGTGAAAGGCATGGGCGCGAAGGGGCTCGCCTGGGCCAAGATCGGCCCCGACGGGAGCTGGGGCAATGCGCCGCTGGCGAAAGTCATCGCCGAAGGAATGCGCAAGGACTTCAACCAGGCTCTCGGCGCGGAGGAAGGCGACCTGCTGCTCTTCCAATTCGGTCCCGAAGCCATGGTCCACACGGTGATGGCGAACCTGCGCCTGCACCTGGGCAAGAAGTTCGGGCTGATTCCCGAATACGGCAGCGGCGGCAAGTGGGACTTCTTCTGGGTCGTCGATCCCCCGCTGTTCGAATACGACGAAGAGCACAAGCGCTGGGTCGCCGCGCATCACGCGTTCTCGATGCCGCATCGCGAATGCCTGGCAGACCTGGAGCGCGGCGCGGGCGACCAGTCGCACGCCAGCCCGCTGAAGCAGGTGAAGTGCTACCGCTATGACCTGGTGCTCAACGGGTACGAAGTGGCCGGCGGAAGCGTGCGTATTCATCGCCGCGAGATCCAGCGCCTCGTTTTTCAGGCGCTCGGAATCTCGGAAACCGAAGAGCAGGAAAAGTTCGGATTTTTGCTCGATGCCTTCGAGCACGGCGCGCCGCCGCACGGCGGCATCGCGATGGGCTGGGACCGGCTCGTCTGGCTGCTCAGCGAGACCGAATCGATGCGCGATGTCTTCGCTTTCCCGAAGAACCAGAAGGGCGTGGACATGATGAACGGTTCGCCCGCCGAGGTGGACGGCGCGTTGCTGAAAGACTGCGCGGTCAAGGTGGACCTGCCGGAGCCGGAGAAGCCGGCGTAGGGGTGGATTTGGTGCCAAAGCGACACTGGTATCAGTTCCGACTGACTACACTTATGGCTGTGGCCTTTGCCACGAGTGTAATGCTCGGCTTGAATATTCTGAATTGGAGGACTTTTAAGATATTTGAACCCGGCATTGGCGCTGGAGCAACCATTATTGTCAATGCATCTGGGTGGCCATGGCCTGCTTCCATAGATTCCTTGACAGCAGAAGATGAATTAAAGGCCTATTGGGCGTCTCAAAAAGAACCATGGGAGGGCGTAGAACCGAGAAATTGGATTGACGACGAGGCAGACATGAACAAGCTGCGCAATCTATGCAGTTGCGCCTTTATTGGGATTTTGTCAGGAGTTATCGTGGAATACCTCGCACGCAGAAAGCAGAGATAAAGCAAAACTCAGAGCGTTCACCGCTTCATCGTTGGGCGGCGCGTTGGCCTATTCACCAGCAGTCGACGACCGCCTAGTCGAATTCTTGGAATAGCCCCGCCCCTCGCCTCACATATACCCCTCGTACAGGCACGGTAAGGGAAGCAGGTTATGCACACGACGGCGCATCGAGTGGTGATTATCGGCGGCGGTTTCGCGGGTTTGAACGTGGCCAAGGGGCTGAAGCGCGCCCCGGCCGAAGTGGTGATGCTTGATCGCCGCAATCACCACGTGTTCCAGCCGCTTTTGTATCAAGTGGCGACCGGCGCGCTCTCGCCGGCAAATATCTCCGCCCCGCTGCGCGCGGTGCTCAGCGGGCAGCCCAACGCGACGGTGCTGATGGAAGAAGTCGTCGATTTTGACGTCGCGAACCGCGCGGTGCTGACGAAAGGCCGGAGCATCCCGTACGACACGCTGGTGGTCGCCGCGGGGGCGGGCACGTCGTACTTCGGGCACGATGAGTGGGCGGCGCACGCGCCGCCGCTTAAGAATATCGAAGACGCCATCGAGATTCGCCGCCGAGTGCTCAATGCGTTCGAGCAGGCCGAGCGGGAGAGCGATCCGGAGCGCGTCCGCGAGTGGCTCACGTTTGTAGTGGTCGGAGGCGGCCCGACGGGGCTCGAACTGGCCGGCGCGCTCTGCGAGATTTCACGCTTCACCTTGTGCAAGGAATTCCGGCGCATCGATCCGACGCAGGCCCGCGTCATCCTGGTCGAAGCCGCGCCGCGTGTGCTCCCCCCGTATCCGGAAGACCTCTCCGCGAAGGCGCGCCAGGCGCTGGAGGAGATGGGCGCGGAAGTCCGGACGGGCTGGGCCGTCGAGGAGATTCGCTCCGGCGCGGTGGCGCTGAAACGAGGCGACGAATGCGAAACGCTCCTTGCACGCACGATCCTGTGGGGTGCGGGGGTCAAGGCCTCGCCATTGGGCAAAAAGCTGGCCGCTGCCGCCGGCGCGGAGACCGACCGCGGCGGGCGTGTCGTAGTAACTTCGGACTGTTCGCTTCCCGGACACCCCGAGATCTTCGTCCTCGGCGATCTGGCGCATTTTAAAGGCGCCGACGGGCAGCCGCTTCCGGGTCTCGCGCCGGTGGCCATGCAGCAAGGGCACTACGTCGCCGCACGCATCGCGGCGCGGCTCAAGGGCCGGGAACTCAAACCGTTCAAGTACTTCGACAAGGGCTCCATGGCCACCATCGGACGCCGCGCGGCCGTCGCACAAATGGGCCGCCTGCACCTCAGCGGCACCGTCGCGTGGCTGGCGTGGCTCTTCATCCACCTGATGTATATCGTCAGCTTCGGAAACCGGGTGCTGGTGCTGATCCAGTGGGGTTGGAGTTATTTCACGCGTGGCCGAAGCGCACGCCTGATCACCGGACGCTGGGAAGCAGAAGGCCAAGCCCCGCCGACGCCTGCCGCATCCAGCCGCCGGCTACACGCCGTGGTCGCTTAAGTCCTTCCCTCTTCCTTGTTTGCCTTGCGTCGAGTCGTGCACCAAGGTGCACGACCCGCTGGTAGGGTTCGGCGGGCGCTTTCCTGAGTGGTCCGCGAAACGACCCCCACCTTATACTTAATGAAGAGGTGATCGCATCAACCTGCGCCTCTCGAGGGACGCGGCATGGCTCAATGCGTCGTTTGCCAAGAAGAGTTCCACCGTCTGAACCCCTTGGCGAAGCACGCGCGGCAGTTTCAGTGCGGAGCGTGCGGCGGCTTGGTGGGACAGGGCTGCTTCGAGCAGGGCACCAACGAGCGCGGAGCGGATACGCTCACCTGCTTGAACTGCGTTCAAGCAGGCAAACGCTCGGATACGCCGGTGGGCGGATTGCTGGCCGGGCCGAGTCGCGATCTGGGGCAGGAGCTGGCCCTGCGCATGCGCGAAGAAGGCGGCCGCCTGATCGAACAGGCCGACGCACGCGGGAAAGCCATGCTCACTGAGGCCGATGCCCGCGCGAACAAACTTCTCGATCGCGCGCGGCAGGAGACCGATGCCGCGGCGGAGCGCTTTGTGCAGCACGTGGAGAGCGCGCTGGAACGCCGGGCCAAGGAAGAGGTTCGCACCGCCACGCTGCTCTTCTTTATTATGGCCGCCGCAGTGGCCGTGACGGGTGCGCTGAGCCTCCTGTTCGCGTGGCTGCATCGAGCGGTGCTGTGATGGCGCGCGCATTCGCCTGGAGCCGTCTGGTTAGGGATCTCGACGCGCATCCGCTGGCGCGGACGCTGCTGGCGCTGGCGTTGGCGGCCGTCGTCACGGCGGTGGGGTTGGGGGCGCAGGCGATGAGCCTGCTGCCGCATCCCGCGCTGGGTTTCCGTGTCATGCGGCTGCTTACGCTCACGGTGGTGCTTTACCTGGGCCTAACGTACCTGCTGGGTGTGCTAAATTTTTATTGGAAGGGCCGCCGCCGCACGCGGCTCCTGGCGCGGCGGCATGCGTGGGCGCGACGCCTCCCGGCTTGTTACGATCTGCTGGTTCGAACGTTCGTGAATAGAGTGCTGCGCAACTTGGGGTGGCGCGAAGGGCTCCTGCTTAGCGGCGGGATTTTTCTGCTGCTGACTGGCGCGCACTTGCAGTACATGGCGTTGCAGATCTTGCTGGAATTGCCAAGTCCCACACTGTGAGTGCGAAAATTCCGGTCAAGTCTCGCGCCGATTCCGCGTCTGCATAGGTGCAACGGAGATCTTCGGGCATGTCGAAGTTCGGGCTGATAGTGTGGATTCTTTCGTGCGCCTTGCTGGCGCCGGCGACGCTGCGTGGGGAAGATACCGCCACTCCCGCGAGCAGCGGCCCCGCGCCAAAGCCGGCCGGCGTGCACCTGATCGTCGATCACCTCCCGGTGGCGCTGTACGAGACCGAGCCGCTGACGGCGTGCTTTCGGATCGAGAATGCGACGGCGGCCGAAATGAAGGTCGCGCTGCGCGTGGCGTTGTTCGACGCCGAAGGCAAAGAGTTGCGCGTGGACCGGACTGAGCTTGCCCCGAAGGCCCAAGCCTTCGCGACGTACCAGAAGGACTTCCGGCTCGATGGCGTGACGACCTTGCGCGTCTTCCTGGAGGCGCCCGGTGGCGAGCAAGCCGGACCGGTCCTGCAGGTGCTGCGCGACCGGGATGCGTATCCGGACGCGGAGGCCGCAGGCGGCGCGTTGAGGCTCAAGGACGGCGGCGCGCGGCTGGTCTTTTTCACGCAGCGCCGCCAGACCAAGGACGACCGGCGCTGGGCACCGGTGCGATGGGCTTGGGGCGGGCCCGCGAGCGCCAAGCCCACGCGCGTCCTGGCGCTGCTGCCCGGAGCTTGGGGGCGTAAACCCGAACCGGGCTCGCAAAGCGCGGCGGACTTGATCGATCTGCTGCCCGACGCCTTCGCCGAGCCGCACTCGGCCGCGGCCTTGGGGCCGTTCGAACTCGACACCACCCTGCCGCTGCTCAAGGCGTTCGACGCGGCGGTACGGTCACTGGAGACCGCCCAAGCCGATGGTGTGATCCTGGTGCTGCCGCCCGAGGATCTGGATGTCGCGGCCGATCCGCGGGTTTACCGCACCGTACTGGATGCGCTGCTGACCCGCCTGCGGCTCATGGGAGCCAAGAGCCTCGCCCTGGCTCCTCCCTGCCACTACGGGCGGCCGCGCGAGCAGCAAGAACGACTGTGGGAAGAAGTCCGCGCGTCCGCGAAGGCGCAGGATGCTTCGGTGCTGGATCCGGGCGAATGGCTGGACGAAACGCTCTGGCGGATCGATCCCAAGCAGAAGGGCGTGTATGGGCGTGCGCCCAATGCCGAAGGGCGCAAAAAAATAGCGCAAAAACTGGGCGAGTTGCTACCATAATCCACGCTTGGTAAGATGGTTTCGAGAATCGGCTTACGCGAGGGCGCAGAGGATGCGCCTGGCGCCGCGAACCGGAATCGTACTCCAAGCAGCCCACGCGAGCCCGCCATGAGATGGACTTTACTGCATAGTTACCTGTTGTGGCGCTCCAGCGTCCCGCCGGACGCTGCGACGCTGGCCAAGCGGCGCCTTACCATTTCGGCTTCGCTCTTGCCGGCGCTTCTCGTGGGCCTCTTCTTCTACGGCTGGTATGCGGGACTGGTGGTGCTGGCTGCGGTGCTGGGCGCGCTGGCCACCGATCTGATCACGCATCGCTTCAACGGGCGCTTCATCCTTAATAATCCGTACGGAACCGAAGACGGGTTGTGGCTGGCGACGGGCCTGATCGTCGGCCTGTTGTTCCCTCCGGCCTTCCCGCTGTGGTGCGCGTTCCTGGGCGGAGTGATCGCGATCCTGGCCGGCAAGCATTGGCTCTCGGTGGACGGGATGCCGCTCCTGCAGCCGGCGGCGGTGGCGCTGCTGGCGCTGCACGCGTTATCGTTCGCGCTGCCGATGCACCCGTCGGACGCCGGCAAGCCGGCGTGGCCCGTTCTGGTCCGCCAGATCACCAAACCCGCCGAAGGCGAAGCGCCGGCCGGGCGGCACTTACGCGACTTCTTTGGCGGGGATATCCGCAATGCCCTGAGTAAAGAGGCGTACAACGAGCAGCTCTTTACGCACAATCGCCAGCCGTTCGTAGACGAAGCCCAAACCGTCCCGGCCGAAGCGATCTACGGCCCGCGTCCGCTCGACCTAGTGCAGTTGCATTCGGACAAGGATATCGAAGAGGTCAAAGGGGAGTTCTACTACGATCGCTGGAGTCTGCTGCTGGGCGGCGTGCCGGGATCCATCGGCGGCGGCCAGGGGCTCGCGCTGCTGTGCGGCATCCTGCTGCTGGTTTTCAGCGGAACCGTTTCCTGGATCCTACCGTTGTGCGCACTGGCCACCTTGGGCCTGACACTCAAGATTTTCGGTTCGCCGAACGTAACGTACCATCTATTCAGCGGCTGCACGCTGCTGGGCTTTTTCTATCTGGCCGCCAGCCCCACGACCTGTCCGCGCTCGAAGCGCGGGATGATCCTGGCGGGAATCGCCGTGGGTCTGCTGGAAGCGCTCCTGCGCCAGCTCACGCCGCTGGCCGAAGCGACGTTCCTCAGCGCCATCGCCATCCAGGGGATCTCGATCCTCTTCGATCAGTACCTCGCCCCGCCGAAGGAGATTCCGGCGCGGAGCGATTCCGGATTCGGGCTGCCCACCGTCCGCTTCCGCTGATATCCGGTTGGACTACCGATCTTTCCGTGCATCCGGGTTGTAGACGGTGAAGCGAAAGACGTGGTACTGCCCCGAGAAGATGTCGCGCGGATCCTGCAAGTCCCAGCCTACGACGCACTCAATATGCTTTAAGTAAAATCGCAGGCCGCGCGGATCGTAGACTACCCCGTGGCTGGGCCGAGGCAGCCCGAAGTCGCGCCCCGTTGCGGCTTCACCCGTGCGCCCGTCGCCGTCCAGATCGGCGTCGGTCTCGTCTTCCCCGATCCAGCCGTAGCCGTCGAAATCGACAAGCTGATTCGACTCCCGCCAGGCGGGCAGGACCGTCCGCAGGCGGTACTGGTAGCCGATGTAGAGCGGGTTCTGGGACCAGGCCAGACCGTCCCCGGCCAGCTCATCGTACGCGTCGCGGACGACCGCCCAGTCTTGATTCAGGTAAGCGTCCACGCGCGGCGGCTCGCTGTCGGTTTCCCACGGCGGAGCGCCGGGATCGTCGGGCGCAGCAGGATCGCGCGGTAACCAAGCGGAACCGTCGAAGGTTCCACGCCGCGGATTCGCGGCATCGAAGGCGAAGTACGCGGAAAGCTGGCACTTACCTTTCAGGTCTTGCTCCAGCAGCGCCAGAATGCTTTCTTCCTGGGCCTGCCGGATGGTGCGCAGGCTGTTCATGAAAAGAACCAGAACGGCGACGGAACCAAAGGTGAGGATCGCCAGCGCGAGCAGGACTTCCAGCAGGCTGAATCCCGCTCGTGCGTGCGGCGCGGCCAGGCGCCTGCCACCGAAGCCTATGGCAAAGGGATTCATGGCGTCAGGGATAGCGCTCGCGCAAATGCCCGGTCTGGGCGGCAATCTCGATCTCGCCGCGCTGTTCGGTGGCCCGATCGCGGAGCACGATGCGCCCGGCCGCGCGCGGTTCTGGTTCGGCGCAGCCGCGGCAGGTGCCGTCGGCCAGAAATACGAAACCGATGCGCCGGCGTACACGTGTGGAGTCTCCGCCGGCTTCACGCACGTCCCCGGCATCGGGGAGTTCGTCCCAACGCACCGGCGCGGGAAGCCCTTGCTCGTCGTGAACGCCGGGCTCCAGAACGTAAACCATGGCGCCGGTCACGGGATCGCGCTCGCCCCGGAAGCAGCGCACGCGGACGAGATCTTCTGGCGCGTCGTCGGCTCCGGCATACGCCTCGTGGTCGGGGCTCACCAGTTCCACCAGGCATGGCGCCCGTCGCGTGATCGCCAGTTGCCGGCCCAGCCTTAAGGATTGCACCAGCAAGCGTCCGGCCGATCGGACCTTGGGCTCGCGGTCACGCATCGACCAATACCCGGCGCCCATACCCATCAAGATGGCCAGGATCGAGAGTACGACGGCCAGTTCCAGCAGGGTAAATCCGCGGCGCAGTGCGATTATTGGAGAGGCGTATAGCCGCATGGCGCCGCACTCCAGAACCGGATGGCCATCAAGGGTGGGAAGCTTCGTGTCCGCTCTTCTCTTCGCTCGTGTGCGCGCCATGGGGCGCTTCGTGAGCGGCTCCACGTGCGTCGTGCGCCGAAGCGCCGTGGGGATCGTCGGCTTCGGCATGGGCGGCATGTCCGGCGCCGGCGTCGTGCGGTTTCGCGCGCTTGAGCACCTGGAAACTGTAGAAGCCGATCGCCAGAATCATCGCGAAGAGGGCCACGCCAAAGACCAGCAGCGCCGGCCCGCTCACCGTTGGAAGCGTGGACGGCGGAATCGGCTCGGCGTTGTAGTCGCCCCAGTGTTCTTCGTGGTGGCCGTGCCCGCCGTGGCCGTGGTCGTCGTGACCGCCGCCGGCGTGGGCGTGGCTGTCGTGTCCGTGGCTGTCGTGCGAATGATCCGACATGATCTGAAGACGCTCCGTGGCCATCGATTGAACATTCAGCTTACCGCACTCGGACGGCCTGCCAAGCGCCGCGGACTACCTATTATTCACGTCGTCGCCGTACGGTTTGGGAAGCCAGCCGCCGTCCGGGGTCAGGGACTCGTTGAGGCCATTGAGTCCGCAGGAGATCACCGCCAATTCGCGGGACTCGGAATCCCAATACAGCAGCAGCCTCCGTCCCCAGGCATCCACGACCGAACCGTTCTCCGCCAGGAAGCGCGGCGGGACCACCAGGAAGTTGCGGCCGTCGGGGTTCAAGCCGGCGCCGGCATCGTCCACGTCTGCCGCGCGAATGGAAGGGTACTGCGGCGCGAGCGCCCTGAATACCGCGGCATCCGGCAAGCGCCGCTCTTCGGTGAGGTTCCACGGCACTCCCGGCTCCGGATCTGGCCAGGGGTACCGGTGGCAGGCGAGTTGAAAATCCTTAACCGCGATTTCGATGGCCTGAATGAATTGAGCGGTCTCGGCGCGACGGGCTTTCTCCCGAATCGGACCGATCACCGCGACCAGGAGCCCGGCGAGGATCGCGATGACCGCCAGCGCGGCGAGCATTTCCAGCAGCGTGAAGCCGGCCGAATGTGCGTGGCGTCTCATGCGTTCAGGGCTCCCCCGCGCGCAGATCATCCACCTCCTGCTGGGCGGCGCCCGACGGATACAGCGGCGGATCGTTTGCGGCGTCGGAGGCGTCGAAGCCGCGCTCGTCGGTACCGTTCGGTCCCAGCGAATAGACGTTCACCGGACCGCGCACGACTTCGACCCAATAGCGTTGCTGCACGGTGGCCGCTCCGGCGGCCACGGCCGATTCCGCGGCCTGCCAAGCGTCCGAGTCCAGAATTTCCACCGCATAGGGACGGCCCCAGGGATCGAGCCAGTTTCCATCGGCGTCCTGCTGGCGCTCCTTGAGCGGTTCCAGGACCGGATCGCGGCGGTATCGCGCGCGCAGGGTCCGGACGACGGCGGCGTTTCCTTCGCCCGGAGGCCAGAAGCCGTACAGATCGCGGTATTTCTCGATGGCCTGCTTCAGGATCAGGGTTTCCCCGCGCGCAGCCGCCAACGCCACACTGCGGCGGCTGGCTCGGTAGGCGTAGACCCCCATACTCAGCAATACGCCCACGATGGCGAGGACCGCCAGCAGTTCCACCAACGTGACGCCACGGTGTTTGCCTGGCCGCATGCGAACGGGTTCCTGGGTTTCCGGACCAACTTTTAGCTGCACGGAGGGCCGCGCGCCCCTAGAATTTTCGATGCAGAAGGCTTGGTTGCGGCGTCTATCCATAAAGGTAACAGACCCCTCGCGAGCGCCATGGACGAACCCGCCCCTTCCGAAGCCCAACCCCGCGCAGCGTTGCGCACGTTCTGGCTGATTCTGGCGCTGGTCCTGACGGCCGGAGTGGTTTGGGCGGTTCTGCGGCCGACCTCTGCCACGCCCGCGCCGCCCGTGGCCCAGCCCGGACAGTCCGATCCGGTTCCGCCGGCCTACCCCGATCCGCACGCCTCGCCCGAACGCGAGCACGAAATCCAGCAATTGGGAACGGTGCGGCTTTCGGACGACGCCTCGGCCAAGCAAGGCGACTTCTGGCTCGAACAGCGCCTGAACCTCCCAGATTCATGGCCGGATGCGCCGGTGGCCGACCTGTATCTTTCACTCGACCCGGCCACCGCGGCCGGCGTGCGCGTGCGGTTCCAGGGGCCGTCACTGCGCTTGGAACGGCTGGCTGGAGGCTCGGCCGCGCCGGAGTTGCTCGCTCAAGGCCGCGCCGGGCTTCCGGCAGTGGACGGGAATATGCGCCTGGGCGCGCTTTGGCGCGGCGGCGAGTTGAGCGTGTGGTGGGACGACGCCGAAGCCCTGACTTGGAAAGGCAGCCTGGACCTTAAAGGGCCCAGCGCCGGGGCGGTGCAGGCCGCGGGCGTCAAGCTGGGCGCGAGACGGGCGCTGGACTTGGCGCAAGTGGAGTTCCGCGACGGGTTCATGCGCGAATCGGCGGACGGTTTCTGGAAACCTGCCCGCGGTCGCTGGGAACTGACGCAACTCACGTTCCCCGAACGGAGCGCCAATCCGTTCTCGCTGCGCGCTTCGTTCGGCCCGGAGCCGCCGGCCGACGACAAACTCTACCGCGACCGCATGCGCGGCGAAGACACCGGCATCGGCGTGATGCTCAGCAGCGGCGAAGGCACACTGCATATCCTGCGCATTACCGGTGGCAGCCCCGCCCAGTACGCCGGCCTGCAGGAAGACGACACGATCGTCGCGATCAACGGGCATACCGTGGACGATCTCTCACCTTGGCGCGCGCAGAATTTCTTGCAGCAGGCCGCTCGCAGCGGACAGCGCCTGACGCTGAAGATCCTGCGGCGCGGCGAAAAGACGCTGCGCGACTTTACGCTGACCGGCGACGTCTTCCGCTGGGGCACCCCGATGGTGGGCAAAGCGATCCAGCCAGTGAGCGACGGGTCCGACGGGATGATCCTGGGCGGCGAAGCAGGCTGGAGCGATTACGCCGCGGAGGTGGCGGCGAAGCCGCTGGGCAGCGGCGGCTTCGGCCTGGCAGTGGCCGTCGCTTCGCCGCAGGACTATGTGCTGCTGCGCTGGATCGGCCCGCCGCCGCGCGTGGCCGCCGCCGAACCGGGCGAAGGCGTTCCCGCGGAGCCCGATGCCGCGCCTGCAGCGGCCGAAGCGCTGCAACTGGTGCGCGTTGAAGGCAACCGCGCCACGGTGCTGGCGGAACGCACCCTGAGTTACCGACCGTACGAGTTTTATCGCTTGGCGCTCGACTGGCGCGGCTCGGAGATGCGCGCGCTGGTGGACGGGGTAGAGGTCTTCAAGGCGGTCGTCCCGGGGCTCAAACGCGGGCAAGTCGGCCTATACGCGCTGCGCGGCGATCCGGTCTTTTTCGACGATCTTGCGGTGGTGACCGACCGTGCAAGCCTGGCCTCGCTGCGCCGGCCTGACCGCGCGCTGAATGACATTTTCGCGCTGGAGCAGGACATGGAGCGCTGGGCGAATCCGGCGCTGGAATGGCGACGCGACCCGACCACGCCGTGGGCGCTGCATACGGCGCGTACGCCGCTGGATCAATTCGTGCGCCTGCGCCGTCCGATTTTCGACGAGCTGGAGATTCGGCTGCTCTGCGAAGAGGCCGTTCCGCCGCCACTCGACGCGCCGGGACTCCTCATCAAGGCCGGCGAAGCGGTGCTCAGCGGCGGCGGCCAGACGAAGCGCGCGCCGGTGGGCGGCGGTCCGTTCGAGCGCATCTCGATGCATGCGAGACGTGGGACGCTCGAGGCCGAAGTGGACGGCGTGCGGTTGGAACTCCCGCTCGGCACTCCTCCTCGCGGGGACCGTGTGGCGCTGCGCGGCCTGCGCAACCTGGGCGACGCGCGCACCGTTCAGGTGGGCGGCGCGCAGGCGTACGAGTACACCTTCAACGAAGCGCCGGCTGACTGGAAAGTCGCCTCCGGACGCTGGGGGCTCCTCAATAAGTGGATCTGCGATCCGCGCTGGTCGTGGTTCGGCGGTCGCAGCGCGACGACGGCGGCGATCTGGAACAAGCGCGTCTTCAGCGGGGACCAGAGCGTCGATGCACATCTGGCGATGATGATGCAGCGCGAAGACCCGCCCTACGAGCGAGCGGGCGACTATCTGCTTACGATCTGCGGCGACGGGACGCATTTTTCCAGCGGCTATACGGTCATCGTCGGAGGCGGAGGGAACTACTGGACGCGCCTTTACCGCGACGGCGTGCAGGTGGCCGAGGCGACGGAAGAAAAGTTTCGCCTGCCCAGCGACCGGCTGCGGCATCCGGACAAGCCCGAGTTGCATCAACGCTGGTTCCATCTGCGCCTGGAGCGGGCCGGCTCGAAGGTTCGGTTCTTCATGGACGGCGAACGCGCGTTCGAGTTCGAGGACGTTCAGCCGCTGGCGGAAGGACGCGTGGGATTCGGCACGCTGAAGAACGGCGTCCTGCTTTCGCGCTGCCGGATCGCGTTTACGGGCGATGCGAAACCGGCGGATTTGGAACCGCGCGCCACGCAGTTATTCGACGACGGGCGCGTGATCAACATGTTCGACGGGGAGATTCACAGCCGCGTCGTACGGACGAGCTTGCCCGCGGCGGCGCATCAGGCGCTGCGCGGTCCGCTCCTGGCATTCAAACCGGTTTCCGTTCCGGCGCTGCCGCCCGGCGAAGCGGGCGCGGGCGAAGGATGGCGCGTCGAGAACGGGGTCGGCGGCGGGCCGTTGGCGTTGCAGTGGAAGAAGACGCTGGTGGATCTCTCCGATCACGGGGTCTTGCGCTTTGCGGTACGCATCGAACCTGGAACGCTCGTGGATTTATGCTTCAAGGATCTGGGCAGCGAGGAGTTTTATCGCTGGCGCCTGAGCGGCCCCGAGGATGCGAACGAAGACATCCCGCTGATTGGCCGCCTGGAAGGCGCGAAGGCGGACGGACGCTGGCACGTGATTCAAGCCGACCTGGGGCGGGACTGGCGGCGCTTCTGGTCGCGCCGCGGGTTTCGCCAACCTCCGCGCATGACGCTGCGCCCGCTGCTGGCCAGCCTGGACAATCGGAGCTACGCGCTGGGAGGATTCGGCGGTAACGCGCTGCACGCTTCGTATGCGGCGAGCGACCTGTACTTCCTGAAATGCTCCGACGTGGACCGAGAGCCGCCGCGCCTTCTGGAAATCGTCTGGCCGTTCGATGCTGCCGGTGACGGCCGGCACGCGACGCTTCGCTTCGCCGATCCCGGCGGAAGCGGCGTCGATCCCGATACGCTGCAGATTCAGATTCAAGACCGGCTGCTGGGCGGGGAGCTGATCGATTTCGACGAAGCGAAACAGGAAGCGCGCGTGGACTTGTGGCGCGCGCTGGGCGAACGGCCCTTGGTGGACGGCGCGCTGGTTCCTTTGACGCTGGGGCGCTTCGCCGACCGCGCGGGCATGGCGGTCGCGGAACCCGTCCAGACGGCGTGGACGTATAAGCTCACGGAGGCCATCGCGGCACGAAAGACCGCCTCGGCGCCCGAAATCGAAGCGCTGCTGGATGTGGATGCCGCGCTGGGCCGCGGGCGCGCGCACCGGGCTCCCGTAGCGCCCAGACTGCGCTTGAACCAAACGGCCCCGGCTGGCGGAACACGCGAGATGGCGTTGTACGAGACCGATGCCGCGCCGCCTTGGGCGCTCGAACCCGGCAGCTTGCGCGTGGTTTCGCTGATGGACGGCGCGCACTTCGGCCTCACGCTGCCCGGAACCGTCTACAACCTCGCGCAATGGCCCTACATGGAGTTGGAGTACAACATTCCCAGCGAGGTACCGGTCAACCTCTTCTATCGGGGCGCCCAAGGCGGTCAGCACGTGCTGCTGCTCAACGATATCGGCTTTGCCCAAGACCGCGGCGGCGAGTGGGCCGAAGCGCGCCTGCGCCGCGAAGAACTGGGACCTCCCGAAGATTTCAAGGACGACGGCACGTGGCGGAAGAGCGAGATCGCGCTGCTGAAGCATTTCGCCGCGGCCAACGGAGGGGCGTCGGCCTACGAGATTCATCACCTGGCGCTGCAGGACCAAGGGTATCAAGGCAACCGGCGCGGAATGGCCTATCAGATTCATGCGCTGCGCGCGCTTCCGGCGGCGCGCTCGCGCGGAATCGCCTTTCGCTGGACGGCGCCCGACCTGACCGGGATGGCCGAGTATGCGGCCGCGATTGACGAGCAGCCGGAGAGCATTCCTGTGGGCAAAGGCGTGCGGCTTCAGGAGAGCGTGGAAGCCGCGCTGCGGCGCGCGCGGCAAGCGGCGGGCGAAGCGCCCGGCACTCCTGCCCCGGCCCTGTCGGGATGGCGCTGGCTGCATGTGCGCAGCAAGAATGCGGCGGGCCAGTGGTCGCCCACGGCACACTACAAGTTCCGGCTCGACGATCACTCCCCGCGCATCGTCAAGACCGAACCGGCTGCCGGAGAGACGTTGTCGGGCAAGACTTTTCGGCTGCACTTCGCGGAGGATCACGTGATCCTGCCCGGTAGCGTGCAAGTGCGCGTGAACGGTCAGTTCTTCATCGACGGCCAGCTGGGGTGTGCGCTGGACGCAGGCACGAATATCCTGACGTTCGACGGCTCGAAGGTGGGCGAGCACCTGGTATGGCCTGAAGCGGGCGACGTTCAGGTGCTCGTGGGCGGCGCGCAGGACACCTTGGGCAACCGCATGATCGAGCCGCAGGTTTTCACGTTTAAGGTGGACCGCACGCACGATACGGAAGGTCCGACGGTAAGCCAGTTGCGCTACTGCGCATCGGACGGGGCGACGGGGCGCACGCCACGGCGGCCGATGCTGCTCGAATTAAGCATGGCGCTGGATTTCGAAGAGACCTTGGGGCACGTCCGCCCGCTGCGCGATTGCAGGATCGACTGGACCTCCGCTCCCCAAGAGGCGGCGTACGGAGAGCGGGCTATCAAAATCGTTTCACTGGCCGACGACGCCGACGTGCAGGTGATGCTGCACAAGAACGCGTGGTACTTCGACCAATACCCGATGCTCCACTTCGACTACAAAGTAGAAGGAGAAATGGCCCTGGATCTGCAGGTTATGGTGCTGGGCGAGTGGTACACCATCCGGTTCCTGGGCCCGCCGGGCGGTGAGCGGACCATCGGCGAGATCGCGACCAGCGGCGGAAACGGATCGTGGCGGCACGCGGGCGTGAACCTTCGCGCGCTGCTGGACAAGGCGGTTCCGCAGCTTCCGGCCCGGATCATTTCGCAGATCGTGCTTACGGCGCACGGGCAACGCGGGTGCAAGCGCGGCTCCGCGCTCTGGCTCGATAATCTGCACCTGCTCGCCGACGGCGAAGCCGGAGTGCTGGAATGGACGGCTGCGGAAGACCCGAGCGGGATCGAAGGCTATTCGGTGCTGATCGACCGCTCGCCCGATTCCGAGGCGCCGAAGCGAATCACCGATACCGTGAACACGCGGCGCGACGAACCGCGCCACGGGGTCTGGTACGTGCATGTCCGCGCGGTGGATCAGGCCGGGAACTGGGGGCCCACACGGCATCTGCGGCTGGACTTCTGACCTCTTGGCGCTGTGCGTGACAATTCCGCCCGGCGAGCTATCCTCGCCCCAAAGATCTCACCCGGGCAGGAGCCGCACATGACCGTCGCCGCGCTGGAAACCCTGAAGCCGTATCAGTCCCGGCGCTTCGTGCCCGAGGCCTTCGATCCGGGTAACTGGACTCATCTTGAGCCCCTGTTCAAGCAACTCGAAGAGCGCGGCCGCGCGCTGGCGGATGCGGCCGAGTTGGAGCGCTGGGTGCTGGACGGATCGGAACTCGATGCCGCGGTGCAGCAGGAAACCGCCCGGCGCTACATTCGCATGACGTGCCAGACCGACGATCCGGCCACCGAACGCGCCTACCTCGATTTCGTCGAACAAGTCGAGCCTAAGCTCAAGCCCGCTTGGCAGCGCCTTGCGCAACTGTTTTTGGCCTGCCCGCACCGCGCCGGCTTGCCCGCGCGGCGCTGGGAGGTCTTCGAACGCGATACGCGAAACGAGGTCGATCTGTTCCGCGAGGCGAACGTGCCGCTGGAGACGGATGAAGCTCGACTGAAACAGCAGTATCAGAAAACCATGGGCGCGATGACGGTCCTCTTTCGCGGGGAAGAGCGCACGCTGCAACAGATGGGCAAGTTCCTCGAAGACCCCGACCGCGCTTTGCGCGAAGAAGCGTTCCGCATGGTGGTGCAGCGCCGCTTGCGCGACCGCGAGGAAATCGAAACACTGTTCGAGAAGCTGTTGGCGCTCCGGGACCGCATCGCGAAGAACGCGGACTGCGCCGACTACCGCGCCTTCGCATTCCGCTCGCGCGGCCGCTTCGATTATACCCCGGCGCACTGCGAAGCCTTCCACGCGGCCGTCGAAGCGCACGTGGTCCCGCTGGCGCGGCAGCTACAAGAGCGCCGCCGAAAACTGCTGGGCGTTGATCGGCTGATGCCGTGGGATCTGGCCGTCGATCCGCAGAACCGTCCGGCGCTGCGGCCGTTTCAGGACACGGAAACCTTTGTAGCCTCCACTCAAGCGGTCTTCGAACGAATCGACCCGGCGCTGGGTTCGGACTTTCAGGTGCTCGTCGATCACGGCCTGCTCGATCTCGAGTCACGCAAGGGTAAGGCGCCGGGCGGATACCAGTACACGCTGGAAGAAGCGCGGCTGCCGTTCATCTTCATGAATGCGGTGGGCCTGCAGCGCGATGTCGAGACGCTGCTGCATGAAGGCGGTCATGCGTTTCATGCGCTGGCCACGCGTCAAGAACCGCTGCTGGCATACCGGCACGCGCCGCTTGAGTTCTGCGAAGTGGCTTCGATGGCCATGGAACTGCTTGGTGGGCCGCACCTGGAAGCGTTTTATCGTCCGGAAGATGCGGCGCGCGCCCGGCGTACACACCTGGAAGGCATTATCAATCTGCTCCCGTGGATCGCGACGATCGACGCGTTTCAGCACTGGCTCTACACGCATCCGGGTCATAAGCGCGAAGAACGCAAGGCCGCGTGGCTCAGTACGCTCCGGCGATTTGGCGGTACCGAAGATTGGAGCGGATTCGAAGCGGCGGAATCGCATCTGTGGCACCGCCAAGGCCACCTCTTCGGCTCCCCCTTCTACTACATCGAGTACGGCATCGCCCAACTCGGCGCGCTGCAAGTCTGGCGCAATAGTTTGAGCGACCTCAAAGGCGCCATCGCAAAATACCGCGCGGCGCTGGCGCTGGGGCGCTCCAGGCCGCTGCCGGAGCTTTTCGAAGCCGCCGGGGCGACGTTCGACTTTTCCGCGCGCACCGTCCAGCCGCTGACCGAAGCGCTGGCCGCGGAATTGGCGCGGCTCGAAAGCGCATGATCGATTTCCGGCGGGTTCGCGCTCAATGCGCCGAACAACTGGCGCATGCGCATGCCACGGGGGATCTGGCGCTCGAGGCGCGCATGCACCGCGCGCTTGGACAGCTTGAGCGGCAGGAACATAACTTTGGCGCCAGCCTGGAGCACCTGCTGGCCGAGCAAAGCATCCTGGAGACCCATTTCGCCAGCAGTCACGATCTGCGCGCGGCCAACTTGTTCGAACAGGGACAGATCCTGCTGGCTCGGGGATTGTTGCCCCAGGCCGACGCCCTGTTTGGCGCGGTCTTGGTGCAAGCCGAACGGCAAAGCGATCGGGCCTGGCACGGGCGCGCGCTTTTTGGCTTGGGCCTGACCGCCACCTCGCGCGGCGCCGACGAGGAGGCACTGACTCGATTCGCGGCCAGCCGCCTGGAATTCGAGGCCGCCGGAGACGCGGAGGCCGTGGCGGAACTGGACATTCTCGTGCGCCGAATACGCGGCGAGCCTCAGCCCGGCGAAGCGAACGACCCAAACGGAGCGCAACCATGAGCACACAACACGAAGTGGTCCTCATCAAGGGCGACGGTATCGGCCCCGAAGTGATTGGCGCCGCCCAGCGCCTGATCGAAGCCACAGGCGTCCGCATCGCATGGATCGAACGCCAAGCGGGGTTGGAGCATTTCGAGAAGCACGGCGAAGTCTTGCCCGAAAGCACGCTGGACGCGCTGCGCCAGCACACTGTGGCGTTCAAGGGCCCCACCGCCACGCCGATCGGCAAGGGCCACCGCAGCGTCAACGTCCAGATCCGCCAGAAGCTGAACCTATTCGCCGCGGTGCGCCCCGTGCGTAGCATTGCGGGCATTCCGACGCGCTACGAGAACGTCGAAGTGGTGATCGTGCGCGAAAACACCGAAGGACTTTACTCGGGCATCGAACACGAAGTCGTCCCCGGCGTCGTCGAATCTTTGAAGATCGTGACCGAAGCGGGTTCGACGCGCATCGCGGAGTTTGCGTTCAAGTACGCCGAAACCCGCGGCCGCAAGCGCGTAACGGTTTTCCACAAAGCGAATATCATGAAGATGTCCGACGGCCTGTTTCTCGACTGCGCCCGCCGCGTAGCCAAACAACACCCGAGTATCGAGTACAACGAACTGATCATCGACAACGGTTGCATGCAAGTCGTCCGCGATCCGTCGCGCTTCGATATCCTGCTGCTCGAAAATCTGTACGGCGACATCATGAGCGATCTGTGCGCGGCGCTGGTGGGCGGGTTGGGCGTGGTGCCGGGCGCAAACTTCGGCGACCGGCTCGCGGTCTTCGAGTCGGTGCACGGGTCGGCACCCGATATCGCAGGCAAGGGCCTCGCCAATCCGCTCGCGGCAATCATGTCCGGCGTGATGATGCTCAATCACCTGAACGAGACTCCCGCGGCCGACCGCATCAAGCGCGCGTACAACGCCATGCTGGCCGAAGGCAAACCCGAGGAGCGCACCCGCGATATCGGCGGGACGGCCGGGACTGCGCAGTTCACGGATGCGCTGATCAAGCGACTGTAAGCGGAGCGAACTCTATGCCTGGCGAAACCGGTCCCTTAGATGCCAACCCCTATCTGCGCGTGCGCGAGATGAACGTCGTCGATTGCTCGGTTCGCCCCTTGGAAGCGTTGAAGCCCGGCGAGCTTCGCCTGAAGGCCGAGTTCACGATGGTCAGCCCGGGCACCGAACTGCACCACATCACAGGCACCCATACGAAACCGACTACGTACCCTCGAGCGACGGGCTACATTGCAGTGAGCCATGTGATCGGGATGGAAGGCGACGGAGGCGAATTCAAGATCGGCCAGCGCGTTCTCGGCGGCTGGGGCCACAGCGCGTATTCGAATGTCACGCCGGACCGCGTGCAGCCCATCCCGGAACATGTCGATTCGGTGGACGCGTGTTCCGTGGTCTTGCTGGGTATATCGCTGAGAGGCGTGCGGGCTGGCCAAGTTCGCTTGGGCGACTCGGTCGCCGTGTATGGATTAGGACTGATCGGTGCGTTTGCGGCGCATCTGGCCAAGGTGGCCGGGGGCTATCCGGTCATCGGCATCGACCCGGTCCCGATGCGCCGCGAGATCGCAGCGAAGCTGGGCGTCGATGCGGCCTTGGATCCGACAGCGGCCGATTTCAAGGCGCGCCTGAAGGAACTCACCCGCGGCACGGGGCCGTTCGTTTCGATCGATGCGACCGGCACTTCTCGGGTGATGCCTACGCTGGTTGAGACGACCGCGGAATTCGGGCGCGTCGTGGTGCTTGGCGGCGTGCACGGACAGGTGCCGCTGGACCTCTACACGAATTTCCAGAAGGGCAACCTGACGATGGTCGGGTGCGGATCGACGTATCCGGCCGATTATCCGTTCACCGTCGAACGCAATCAGGAAGCGTTGCTGGATATGATCGCCGCCGGACAGGTACGGCCGCGTCCGGCGATCACGCATGTCGCGCCTTGGCGCAAAGGCCCCGACCTGTACCGAATGTTGCTCGAAGAGAAGGATAAAGCGCTCGGCGTCGCATTCGATTGGCGCGAAAGATAGGGTTACTGCTCTTCCAGCGCGTCCAGGATTTGATCGAAGGTCTTCGCGTACTTGCGGAATTCCTTGGACGGCGCCGAGCAGATGACCACGATCACCTGGTCGGCTTCCTTCGAGGGAATCACGTAGAGACGCTGCCAGATCTTGTCGGCCTTGGCGTCGCCGCCTGGCTTCTCCGCCGAAAAAGACGCCGTAGCGCCGAGCTTACCGGCTACGCGCTTGGGCTCCACACCGGCCACGAGCGCCTTGCGGCCTTCGGCTTCCACGAAGTATTTAACGTAGGCGCGCGCCCACTGTGCGGGATTGGCGGCGGTTTTCCGCGCCAGCCGACATGCGCGCACGCGCGCCGGACCGGCCGTTTCGGTCAGGGACAGTTCTCCCGCAGCGGCTGTACCGTTCTGCCAACCGTCGGGCAGCACGGATTTCAATCCGCCTCCCGTCGCCGGTTCGGCGGCCCGCAGGTGCGCCGCAAAGCATGCGAGGGCAAGACTAATTAGAACGGCCTGGCGCATGTACCCATCCCCTGTATCGCCCACATCCTAACGCGCGGCACGCCATGCCCCAAGCGCGAATCGCGCTCAACCGCGTTTGACGCGGCGGTCCGCGCTGGGTAGGACGATACGCGTATTTCGTACGGTTTCGCCATCGAATCGGAACCGGCGCGCGGGACGCACGCGCATCTTGCCGCATGCTACGCGATTTTCGACCGGCCCCGAGGCGGGAGCATGTCCGAACTCAAGGTAGCCTTTGCCGGCGCCGGGCACATCGCCCAAGCGCATGCTCAAACGTTGGCGGCGATGCCCGGCCTGCGGCTGGTGGGATTCTGCGATGTGGACCGCGCGCGCGCGGACGCGACGGCGCGCGCTTATCCTGGAGCGGAAGCCTTCGACGACGCCGTGGAAATGTACGACGCCGTCGAGCCTGACGCCGTGTACGTCTGCGTCACGCCCAACGCGCACGGACGCATCGAGAAAGAAGCGGCCAAGCGCGGCATCCATCTCTTCATCGAAAAGCCCATTTGCATCGACGGCGACACCGGACGCGAAATCGAAGCGGCCTTGCTCGCCGCGGGCGTGGTTGCGACCGCCGGTTACCAGAATCGCTACCGCCGGTCGGTGGAACGCGCCAAAGAGCTTCTTGCACAGGAGCCCGCGATACTCACCTTCGGGCATTGGATCGGCCACATGTACCGCGTGCCGTGGTGGGGCGACCGGCGCACCAGCGGCGGGCAACTCGTCGAACAGACCACTCACACGGTCGATCTGATTCGTTACCTGCTCGGCGAGCCGGTCGAGATCATCGGACGCGCCGCGCACGGCTTCGTGGAGGACGTGGAAGGTTACAACAACGACGATGCGAGCGCCGTGACGTTCGTGATGCCCAACGGAAGTCTCGCGGTGGTACTGAGCTGCTGTGCGAACATTCCAGGGTACGGCGTCGGACTCAAGATTTTCACGCGCCGCCAGACGCTCGATTTCACCGGCTGGGAACATACATTGAACGTGCGCAAATCGAAACTCGAGACCGAGACGGTGAAAGGCGAAGAGAATATCTTCGCACTGGAAGACGCGGCCTTCGTCGACGCGGTCCGGCACAAAGACCCGTCGCGTGTGCGCTGCACATACGGCGACGCCTTGCGCACCACGTTGCTCACCTTAGCCGCGACGCAGGTGCTCGCAACCGGCCAAGGCGTCCGGCTGTAGCCGCAGCTATTCCGCGGCTTTCACACTGGGCGAAAACGCGTAATCGTTCCAGCGGCTTGCCACGTCGCCGCGCTTCGCGCAGCCGCGATGGAAATAGACGCGATACTTGAACGCCAGCGACTCGCCGGCCGGCACGGTGTACGAACCGTTGGCCAGCAACGAACTCTTGTAATAGCTGTGGCCAAAGGGGTTGGCGCCAAAGAGCCCGTAATCGCGCACGTGCCAAGGCGTCGGATGACGCAGGTTAAACGGGTGATCGAGCACCGCCACGCCGACGTGCTGCCCCTCCACTTGGCCGTGGTAGTCGACCCAATGCGCGGCGCGGCCCCAGCATTCGCCTTCGCCCACACCTCCGGCGCTGTTTTCGATCGTACCGGTCGCGACCCCGTCCATCGAACTGGGCACGCGAATGGAGCAGATTCCGCCTTCTTTGGTATCGCCGAAGTGAATGGGGCCTTCGGTGGCTTTGAACGTAACTTCCAAGTCCAGCAGCCTGGCGTCCTGCGGCAAGTTCCAGACCGTGACCCGGCGCGTCTCTTCGCAATCCTTGCGGCCCTGGTGGGAAGTCCAGTCGAGCGTTTCGGTAAACCGTCCGAAGACGGGACCGCTCGTCAGTTCGGTAAACGCGCGATGCTTCTGGAAGCCATGTTCTTTCTGCTCCGACCAATTGTCTGTGCCGTTCACCTCACCAAAAGCCACCCAAAGCCCGCGGTGGTGCGGATGATCGTGCTTCTCGTTCGGAACATCCGCACGCATCGGATAGTTGCGGGTCATGCCCACGCCGCCGGGCCCCAGGACCGGGTAGAAGAAAGGGCGCGCCTTGGTGGGGAATTGGCCTTCGGGCAGGTAACGGTAGGTGGTGAATGGCTTTCCATTGATCTCAATAGCGAGGCCCGAGGCTGCGCTATCAGCCAGCTTAACGCCGCCGTGTTTATGCCCTTCGGCGCCGAGTTCCACACGCAAGCGGCGCTCCTCACGGGCGCCCAGCGCGGGCAGGATGAAGACCAGTTCTTCGCCGTCCACTTGCGCGGGAATGGGCCGGCCGGTGTCGGCTTCGCTTAGGCGCACCTGAGCGGAGCCCTTCAGTTTCGCGCCCAAGTTCACGCGCATCGGCGTGTCGTAACGACCGTGGCGACCGGCATTCACCAACAAATCAAGGCTGCTCAAGGTAGGTCTCCTTTTCCATCATCTCAGTCTCATTCGCGCGCTTCGCGACTATTTTACCGCGGCCAGCGCTTCCTTCAGGGTGCGCAGGCTGATTTGGGCGGTTTCGTCTGGGCCGGGCGCGTAATCGAACACTTCGACGGATACCCATCCGGCGTAGTTCACGTCCTTCAGCGCCTGCAGGATCGGCTTGAAGTCTTCGTCGCCCATTCCGGGACCGCGCAGGTTCGGATCGTTGGCGTGGAAGTAATGCAGATACGTTCCACCCTCGGCGCGAATCGTGTCGGCGACCGGCCGGCCTTCGGTGGTCATCGCTTTGACGTCGAGGTGAAGCTTGACGCCGGGCGAATCAACTTCGCGTACGAGCAGGCTCCCCTCCCCGGTCGTATTGATGAGATTGCAATTGTCCTTCGGCCCCAGCGGCTCGAAGGCGATCGTAACGCCGCTTGCGTGCGCCTTCGCACCAAGGCGCTTCAGCGCATCGACGGTTCGCTTGTAGGCGTCGATCCATTTATCGCCGGGAATCACCACGCGCTGCTTGGGGCTGCCCCATACCATGGTTGTGCCGCCCAGATCGGCGCACAGATCGATCAAAGCCTCCACGTAGGCTTCGGTCTTTTGCCGCACCGACGCGTCCGGGCTGTTGATGTGCAAGCCCGCGGGTTTTAGAAGTAGCCAGTGCAATCCGGTGATCGCAATCCCGCAGTCTTTGGCGGCGCGCCGAAGCTCCTTGCGCCGCGCGGCCGGAAGTTCACGGACGTCTTCGGCCAAGGTAAACGGAGCGATCTCCACGCCTTCATAGCCGGTTTTCGCGGCATGGGCGAAGATGTCTTCCTGCTTCCAGTTCTGGTATAGCTCGTTGCAAATCGCGAAACGCATGCGCGAAGCCCCCTTCGAAAACGCGGCCATTAGAGCGGGAACTTGATCTCGCGCTTTTCGCGGCTGGCGCGGTAAATGCCCGTCAGCAACTCGATGGATTTGCGGCCTTCATGGCCGTCGCAAAGCAGGCTCTTCTGTTTACCGTCCAAGACGCGCGCCATGTCTTCAACCGAAGTGCGCACCTCGCTGGCGCGCTGGATCTGTTGTTCGCGTTCCTTCTCGTGGAAGAACCAAGACGGGTCGCCGCGCATGGCCAGGACGCCGCCGGCGCTGCCGTGAATTTCAAGCCCCGCGTAGGCATTGACTGGAAAGGTCGTCGTGCCCATCACGGTGCCGGCCGCTCCGTTCTTGAACTTCACGATCGCCAAGCCCAAGTCCTCGGTCTCGATCTTCTCGTGGTTGTAGATGCCGGCTTCGGCGGCCACGACGCAATCCACCTGGCCCATGTACCACTGGAGCTGGTCGATCTGATGGATGGTCTGATTGGCCAAGGCTCCCCCGCCGTCCATCTTCCAGGTTCCGCGCCACCCGCCCGCCGCGTAATACTGATCGCTGCGATACCACTTCAAGCGCGCTTCACCCAGAATGAGTTTTCCGAACAAGCCCTGATCGATCGCGAATCGAATCTTCTGCTGCAAGTCGTCGAAGCGGCCATTGAAATCCACGGAGCAAAGCACCTTGGCTTTCTCGCAGGCGTCGATCAGACGGTCGCAGGCTTCGAGCGAGACATCCATCGGCTTGGCGACGATGACGTGCTTGCCTTTCGCAGCGGCCTTGACGCCCATCTCGGCGTGCAGGCCGCTGGGGGTCATGATGTAAACGATGTCCACATCTTTGCGCTCGAGCAGTTTGGCGTAATCGGTTTCGCCGGCGACCTTGAATTCATCGGTGGATTTCTTAAGCCGCTCGGCATTGAGGTCACAGACGGCGGTGAGTTTAACGCCCGGGGCTTTGATTACCCAGGGACAGGCGGCATGCCCCATGCCCAATCCCACGATCGCCACGCCGTATCCCGTATCGCCCATCTTGGCCGCGCCTCCCGAAGCCCCACGTCAAGGCGGCCGCCCTCGGGCGGCCGCGGAAACGAACTCGGTAACAATTCTGGTTTATAGCTATACAGACGCGCGGCAAGCGCGGTTTCGGACCGCTAGCGCGTGCCTTGCGAACCGAACTCCAGGATATTGATCTTGCCGTCGGGCGTGCGCTCCACTGTAGCGCGCAGGCGCGTTTCGCCCATCGGTTGCCCGTCCCAGTCCAGGGCCTGTCCGATGACTTGAATCGTGTATACGGCCGCGTGCCCCACATAGGCGCCCCGCGCCAAATCCACGCGTTCCCTCGGAGCGCGTTCGCGCACGGCCTGCAGCGGCGAATCTCTTCCAATCGCGTCGGCGGCGGGATGCTCCGGCCAAAACAAAGCGCTATAGGGCGTGCCTTCCAACGCCGCCGTAGTGAAACGCTCCGCGAACTCGGTCCAGCTCACATAGCCTTTTGAGGGCTTAACACCAAGCGGGATCAGATACGGCGCACGCCCTTCCAGGTCCGTTCCGCCAGCAAGACCGTACAGTACCGCGGGGCCGGCGACTTCGTTCAGGTTCACGCGGCCGGCCGCGCGTCGGTCGCCGGCGTAACAGCCTTCGGGCACCGACGAGCGCCAACCGGACTCGAGTTTTACATCGGTGCGGCCGTCCTGGTCGTTATCGAGCCCGTCGTCGGCGGCAAAAAGAAAATGCATTCCCGGCTCAATGGGCACGTCGAAAGCCCGGCCGCCCAGATAGCCGGCCGTTATCTGCTGTTCAAGCGGCGTCAGTTTCATCAAATCGCCCCAAGTCCTAAGATCGGGATCGAAAAGTAGGCGCGATGCGGCACGATCGGCGCTGACAACTTCGCCCAGCCAGCCCAGAGGAATCCGCGGGAGTTCGCCACCGTGCGCCAACAGCGATACGCTGGCGCCCAGGCAGGTGGCCACGCTCGAAGTGTCCCATGCGGCTGCGGCCGGCCACGAACGCGCTCCGGCGTAATCTTCGATATCCGGCCGCACGAAGGCCTGGTTGGTCAATCCGGACCAGTTCTTTTCGCCGCCGGGCAAGTAATGACCGAGCGCGCATTCGTTAAGTCCGTCGCACCAGTTGTAGTAACGCCCCGTGCCGCGCGTGAAGAAGCGAAAAGCAGGCGAACCCGTGAACGACTCGAACGGACCTTTGGCTTTGCCGGCCTCGATGTAGACGGTGCACGGATCGTGAGGCAATTGTCCGGAAGCCGGCCGGTAAGCGCGCGAATGGTGCACCGCCACCGACGAACGCGCCCGCACCCATTGCCGCGCGCCATCCCGATTGGCTCGGCAGTCCACCGCTTCATAGCCGTATTCGAACGGACGCGCCCCGGCAGGAAAATCGACCGCGTCAAGCACCATCAGGTCTCCGGTCGTGCCTTCGCGCGAGCAGCCGAAACGAATCTGCTCCATGCCCGCCACGCCTCTCCCGGGAAGCTCGTTGGGATCGAACAACACCAACATGTATTGCGCCGGATGAAACCGGCCCGAAGTATCGGCGCTTGCGGCCTTACGAACGGAACCCGGCTCCCGTTCCCCACCCACGTCCCTTAGCGAAAGCGGACGCGGCTGATCGGTGCGCCAGCGAAATTGGAAGCCATCGAAACTGGCTCCGCCCGGGAGATCCATGCGCATGGCATCGGCCGCGGCATCCCCGCCCAGAATCGAATCGGCGCGAAACGATTTAATCCGGTTCCAACCGCTGGGATCGTTTCGCGCGTCGGCGGTTCCGGCTTCGCCTCCGGTGTTTTCGGTCCGCGTGGGGTCCGCGGAACGGTCGATACACAGCACGCGCGTACTGGGAAGATCCAGCACGTCATTGCCGCTGCGTCCAGTCCGCGGGCGCTCGCTCGGCGCCATAACGAAGAGATGCCAGTGCAGTCCCCACGAACTTCCTGGGGCATATAAGCGTTGGAAAAGCGGTTCCCCTGGCAGCCCCGCGGGTACGACCAACTCGACGAACGCATGACTTTTGCGTGCAGGAAAGTCCCAGGCATGAGCACCGGTCTGCTGCGGCAACGCCACGTTCGAGGATGCCGAGCGCGGCAGGTCCGAAAATCGAAACGGAACCAGGCGGCCCACCTCATTCACTTGGGGCGACCATGGATGCGCGACCTCACGCGGATCCAGGTGCGGCAGGTCGCCGGGCGCGATACGGTCGCTCGATCTTCCATCTACGGCGCTCACCGCGGATGCGTAGCGCGGCTTCGCGTTGACCAGCGCCAAGTGAATGGACTCGTCCCGTGTACGGTCTTGCCGCCGCCACCAGGCGGGCGCTAAGCCGCCCGACCAACGGGTTAACGCGAAGGGATCCAGACTTGCCGAGAGGAAATACGAGAGAGCGCCGGCCTGCGCCCAGCGAGCTTCGCGCTGTTTTTCGACGGACATGCTAGGGTCGAAGCGGAACCCCGTTGCTTCGCCTTCTCGTGCGTCGTCGGGGCCTTGAGTAAACACAAGAGCATCGAGCAGCGCGAGGAAGCGCCGGCGCGAGGCAAGACTTGCGGACCCGTCCGGGCGGTCCGGATCGTGCACTCCGTACGGATGCAGATCCGATGCGTCGCGCTCCAAGACAAGCCGGTCGGCTTCCCAATGCTCGTCCAGGAGCCATTCGTATGCATGGACGGTCAGGCAAGAAGCCAGGTAGGAAGCGTCCTGAGCCAAGTCACCGGGATCCGCATCAGGGTTCGCTTCCGGTGTAAAAGCACGGCTACGCAGAAACCAAGCCAACTCCGCATGAGATGCGAATACGCCGTGGCCCGGTCTAGTGCGGTCGGTGGGATGTCCAATATGCGAGCGAAACGCGGCATCCAAACCCTCGGTCCAAGGTCTGGCGCTGCCCGGCAGGCGCCGGGCCTGGAAAATGGGAGGAGCGGTCGTCGGACGCAATCTGCCGTGCGCATCGGCGCCACGGTCGAGCGCCTCGAAATATCGGCGCAGGCTGGCCATCTCGAGCAATTCGGGAGGCCGTTCTCCGGGTGGCTCGTAGCGCGTGTTCGCATGCGGCTTTCCGCCCTCCGGCCGCACGGTGACCGCGTAGCGCGAGACTGGACGCGGTCCGTCGTCGTACACGTAAATCCACTTCGCTTCCCGATAATGATATTCGGTGGCATCGCCTGAAAGTTCGCTGCGATAGCGCTCCGTTGCAGCATTCTGGTTAACCTGATTCAGGTTCAACGCGCCGCCTCGCGTATCGACGTACGAGCCTTCGCTCGCCGAACCCAGATGCGTGGCACGTAGCGGCGCTTGGACGCAACGCGGGTGGATATCCACCGCTCCTCGCCGGCCATGCAAGTAGCGCGCCGGATGCTCGGGCGGAAGCAACGCCGCGCCGGACTCGTCGAAGACCGTGGGATCGACGCCCGACTCGAAACTTTGATACGCCGCCGCGCCCGCGTCGCGATTCGCCACCAACTCGTAACGGAACACCTTGTAGACCGGATCTCCGATCGCACGCGTATCGA
Organism: Planctomycetota bacterium; assembly: GCA_015075375.1. Taxonomy (GTDB): domain Bacteria; phylum Planctomycetota; class SZUA-567; order H5-PLA8; family H5-PLA8; genus H5-PLA8. The sequence goes on from JABTUM010000001.1 coordinate 824,693, forward strand.
GGAAGTCGAACTCTTCGGCACGTTTGAGCGCCGGCCAGCGCCAATGCGCGCCGTCGAAATCGCCTGCAATCCACGCACCTCCGTACGCGTAGGAATCGGCACCGCGTGCGCGTGGAAACAGGCGTCCGTGATTCCGGTGCAGGCGCTCTTCCCATAAGTCGTACGTGTCGAATGCGCCGGGAAGGAATTCATCGTGGAACGGTGCGCCCGAAACGGCAGGCAGCTTTGCGTAATCGGGTCCGTCAAAGGTCCCCGCCACAATCTCCAGCGTATCCGGAGCGCCCAAACGCTTGTAATCCGCGTTCCAGTTGACCACCCACTCCAATCCGCCTTCGACCTTCCGAATCTCCGACCAAGGATCGGCCGCATGCGGGGAGGCTTGGCGGTAAGTCGGCGGAACCAGCGCACGCTCGGCATACCGAGGCAAACTCAGGCGATGCAGCGGCCGCCGCAACCTGGAAATCGGCTGCTGAATGCGCCGATATCCGTCGCGCGTCAGCGTAAAGAAGGGCACGCTGCCGTCGGGTTCCGCCAGATGTGCCGCCGCCTGATAAGGCAATTCATGGCCCGCACCGTCGTGCTGCGCACTCCACGGCTCGGTGCAGATAAAAGCCTTGGATTCGTTGACACCCCATACGTCGTACTGCAACAACGCCATGGCCTGATGCAACCCTCGCTCCGCAGCCGATCGCGAGCCGTTCGCGCGCCGGTAGTGAATGGCGGCCTTTAATTCAAGTTGTGCCGACCGAGCTTGGAATATCCCGATTCCGAAGAGAGTCACGAGCACGAAAACGACGATCAGCAACACGGCGCCACGGCGAACGGGCGAGGTGCGTTTTGCCGATGCGAATATTTGGCAGCCAAACATGCGAGTCGCTCAAGGTGAACGAGTACACAACAGTGCCTATGGACTTGAAAGGCCCTGTAATACCCCGAGACGGTGCGCCTTCAATATCGGACTCCGCACAAACTTGGATCCAAATTGTATTGCACCGGTGCTCTATGGGTTTTGCACAAGCGCATGGTATGATTTATGGCGCGGAGAGCGTAATGCAGGCTCCGGAGAATGGAGGAAACCATGAGTACACCACGGTCCACGCAGGCCGAAATCGAGGCGGCGCTCAAGGCATTACCTGCCTGGAACTTGAAAGAAGGCAAACTGTATCGCGAGTATCGCTTTGCGGATTTCATCACCGCGTTTGGCTTCATGACGCAAGTTGCGCTGGTGGCCGAGTCGTTGAATCACCACCCCGAATGGTTCAACGTGTACCACACGGTCAAGGTGGAGTTGACGACGCACGACGCCGGAGGCCTCAGCGCCAAGGATTTCACGCTGGCCCAGCGGATGGAAAAGCTGGCCGCCGCATTGATCTGAGCCGCCCTAACGATCCGCGGGCTCGTCCGGAAACGGCTTGCCTTGCTTGAACAGGTCCGCATGCCGCTTGAGCTTTGCGGCCAATTCGGCTTGATCGGAAGCTTCCGCCGTGCGCCAAGCGAGTTCCCCAACTTGCACGGCCTCTTCGAAGCGTCCTTGCACGGCATAAGCGGTAGCCAACACGTGGAGCAACTCCGGCTCCGGAGACTCTGTCGCTCCGATATCGGACTCGGCCTTATCGGTCACTACTTTCAAATAATGAGCGGCCTCAGGGTGCTGCGGCAAAAGACGGCGCGCGCGGTACAGCAATTCGAGGCCCTCGATCCAACGACCATCCTGACAACGCTCCCAAGCGCGCTTGACCTGCAGGGATGTGCGCGCCACGGCATCTTGCACCAAAGCGCGTTCGGCGGCATCGAAGTAGTTTTTCGCATCGGTCAGGTTGGGATTGAGCTTCAGGGCATGCTCAAGGAAATCGAGCGCCTCCGCGTAGCGCTTCTGCCGAATCCGCACCCAGCCCATGTACATGTACGGCTCCGGCAGATCGGGGCTGAGCTCGGTCGCGCGCAGGAGGTGGCGTTCGGCGCCATCCAGATCGCCCAGCGTTGCCAGCACCATGCCCAGGTTATTCTGTGCATCAACGAAGCGGGGATTGTTCTCGGTAGCGGTTTGAAGCAGCGGCCGCGCCGCCTCGTGCTGTCCGCGTAAGATCAGCGCGGCACCCAATGCATTGAGCACCGTCGCCGCATCCGGCATGCGCGCGTAAGCCATCAGGAGCAGCGGCAACGCTTCGAAACCCTTTTGGCTTTTCAACCGCTCCATGCCCAGTCCCAGGTGCGCGCGTCCGTTGTGCGGTTCCTGATCGAGCACGTCGAGCCAAATGGCGCGTTCGTCGCGATACAGTTCGTTCGCTTGCCGGGTTTTTCTACCCAATGCGAGCGCTGCGGCTACCAGCACGAGCGCCGCAAGCGCGGTCGTTAAAGTTGCCGGCCAACGCCCTCGGGCAAAGCATGCGACGCCCAGCCGGTAGCATCCGCATACCACGAGCGTCACGGGCGCGGCCAAGGCGAGGTACATACGATGCTCGTCGGCGCGCAAAGCCAGCACTACCAGGCTAGACGAAGGCGCCAACGCCAGAAAAAAGAGCACGCCCAAAAAGCCCCAGGCTTGCCGGCGCAAATAACCCAACACCGTCGCCGCGAGCATTGCGACGACTCCGAGTCCGGGAATGACAACGCTTGATACATTGCGAACATACGGCCAGTCGTACACGAAACAGAGCCGATCCGGCCAGAAGGCCAGTTTGAGGTAGTACACGATTACTCCGGCTTGCGTGCATAGATAGGCAAACGGCGAGTTATGCTCCGCATGGTTCGAGACCATGTTGATGCGTTCACCGGTCAGCACCGTGATCCCAACCAAAGACCAAGTGGCAAACAGCGCCACGAAATAGCGTGCCTGCTTCCGCAGTCCTTGGAATCCGGCTTCCGAAAAGAGCCCGTGGTAAAGGAGCGCGAGGACCGGCGCCGCAGCCGCAGTCTCCTTGGCCAGCACGCCCAAGCAACACGCCGCGAACGCCAAGATGCTCCAGATTCGCGAAGCACTCGGCTCCAATCGCCGCGCCGTGGCGTAGAGCGTAAGGAGGATGAAGAATGCCCCCAAAGCCTCGGTGCGCTGCACGATATAGGTAACGCAAGTCGTTTGAAGCGGGTGAACCAGCCACAGGAGGGCGGCCGCGAAGGCCAGCGGCGTGGCGGCAGGGGCGAAATGCTCGCGGCACAACGGAAGAAGGAGGCTGCGCCGCAGGAGTCCGAAGAGCAGCAGACCCGAAGCGGCATGCAGCGCTACGTTGAAAGCGTGATAGCCCCATGTTTCATAGCCGCTCCACGCGTAGCTCAACGCCAAGGTAAACGAAAGCAAGGGGCGGTCGCTTGCCGTGCTGCTTGGAGGAGCGTTCAGGAAGCGCGAAACAGGCGTGAGCCCGCGAATATGGGTATTGTAGAGAATCGCATCGAAGTCATCGAAAATGAAGATGCCGCCGAATGCATTGGAGTACACGGCGACCGTGGCTGCCATGAGCAGCATCGCGAGGCCCGCGCGCGCGGCGCGCGACCAGGAATCGGTGTAAGGATCGTTCATGCCGAATGGCGCGTTTCCACGGCAAAGCCGCCCACCGCCGTCATGCCCGCAAGCATCGCGAGGTCCAATACATGCTCGAACTGATGCGCGGCCAGATTCAGCGCCACGCCCCGGCTGGGATCCGATGAGAAGGCCATGATCTCGACGCTTAACACGCGCACTCCAATCGCCACGCACAGTCCGGCGCCGACGCCCCACCCCAGCCAAGCCGCAGGCCGGTGAAAATCAGGCGCGGCCGCTCGGCCCACCTGCCAGGCAAATCCAGCAAGCAGTGGGAGCGTAACCAAAACGTGCGTGAAAATCTCGCGAGCTTGGTGCCCGGCGAACCGAGGCGACCAAGCGCCATCCGCGCCCCAGCGCAGCAACATGCACGAAAATAATCCTGCGGCCAACGCCAACCCCCGGGCGCCATGGGATCGATCTGAAGGCGCAAGGCAACGGCCCACGCCGAAAAAGATCCCACCCAAGGCCAAGTCGCTCCACAAATGAAAACGAAAATGCACGCCCGCCTCGGTGAGCCCCGGGGCCGCATGGCTTTGCGAAAAATTGAGCCAAGCCGCTTCCCAACCGTCTTCGAGACCGGACCATCCCGCCAGGAGCGCCGTGAAACAGGCCGCGAAAGCCGCACTACGACCACATTGAGCCAACGCTTCCCGCCAGGATCGTGGTCCGTTCACGCCTGCCAGCCAGCACAGTCCCAGCACGAATACGTGCGGGATTTCGCGTAGCGCATGTCCGGGATACAGCGCGATGAATAGGAGCGCGCGATCGGCACTCTCGTGCGCGCGATCGCGCCACAAAGCGGAGCTTCCCAGTTCACTCCAAACCACGGCCAGGGACGCCGTAAGCATCAGGCCACCGAAAGCCCAAGCGGCCATGCGCCAGCGCCGCGTGCCTTCATCCGCTGCGCTCAAGGCCTTACCTCGGCCGGCGGAGGGAAGGCCTCGCCTCGTTCGAATGCGCGCACACGCCCGAGGATGGATTCCGCTTGCTCGGGACGCTTCTGCTCTTCGGCACTGGCAGCCGCCAGCCTTCCGATGCTCGCCGCCTCCTCGTAGTTTCCTTCCGTGGCGAAGGCCAGCGCCAGCAGGAAGAGCGCCGCCGTCGAGTCTTCCTCTGCATCGAGCGCCTGGAATCGCTCGTTGGCCTTCTCACGCAGCACTTTAGCGTAATGGCGCGCCTGAGGATGTTCCGGCAGCAGACGCAGCGCGTAATAGATCTCCTGCAGCCCTTCTTCCATACGCCCCGCCAAGCTCGCTTCCCAGCCGCGCTTGACATGCCCGTCGGCCTGCCGCATCAGCAACAGCCCTCGACCGTGCGCGAATGCGCGCGCGGCCGCGGGATCGTCGGGGCGAAGGCGATACGCTTTCTCCAGGTAGGCCAGCGCTTCTTCGAGCTTTCCCTGTCCTGCCAACGCCGCACCCACACGCAAATAGGTCTCGTGCCAATTCGGATCTATTACCATGGCTTGGCGGTAAGCCTTCACGGCCGCTTCGCTTGCCTGACGCGCTTCATGCACCATGCCCAAGTTGATCCATAATCTCGCATCGGACGGAACCAAATCCAGTCCGCGCTGCAACCACGTCTCGGCATCCTCCATACGTCCGACTTGAAGCAGCGCGCCACCGTAACCCAGATAGAAATCCGGATAATGCCTTATGCGTGGATCGTTCTGCGCGGCCTCCAGCAATGGCAGCGCCTCGTGAAACTCTCCACGTTTCAACAAATGCGACGCAAGATTCAAACTCCCCAGCGGATGCCCCGGTTCCACCGCAAGGCACTTACGAAATTGTTCCTCGGCTTGCTCCGCATGCCCTCGCCGATCGAGGTGAAATCCAAGCTCGTTGTATGCCAAAGGCGCGCGAGGGTAGTTTCGCTGTACGTCTTCCCACAGGGTCCGGCCGCTTTCGAAGAGGGTATTGCGCCGAAGCGTCAAGGCGCCCAAGGCGCCGGCCCATGCTCCAATCAGCACCAAGCCCCATAGGGCCAGCGTCCGACCGCGCACCCCTCGATTCAGAATCAGCGTACTTGCGCCTACAACCAAGATTGCCACCGGCGCGGCCACAGGCAGATACATGCGGCGCTCTTCCGCCAGCGCCGGAAGCGCCAGGAAACTGCTCGACGGAGCCAACACTAAAAAGAAAAGCGCTGCCGGTACCGACCACGCTCGGCGCTCCCACAGTCCCCACAACGTGAATCCTCCGGCCAGAGCGATCGGTGCCATGGGCACAAGCACTTCCGCCGGAGTATCGCAAACGTCGCGATAATGCTGAAAGCTCGTGGGAAACGGGAAGATTGAAAGTTTAAGGTAAAGCAGATGCGCATCGAACTGATTAAGCAAGTACTGCCCGTGCGACCACTTTTGCTCCAGCACTTGGCCGACGACGCCTTGCATGCGCCCTCGCGCCACCAGGACCGCCAACGGCAACCACGTCAGCGCCAGAACCGCATACAACGCTTTGTGTTTCCGCCAAGCCAGGCGCCAGCCCCATGAGACAAGCACCGCATCGAAAACGAAGACTCCAAGGGGAGCGGTGGCCATATCCTGTTTGCAGCCCATGCCCAGGAGGCACGCGATCCCACTGGCCGCATACCAACGCCAAGGCCGCGAGGACATGAAACCGCGCAACGCCGTATATAAGGTCAGAAGATAGAATAGGCTCATCAACGCCTGTACGCGCTGGATGGTGTACGTCACACAAACCACGCATACCGGATGCACGATCCAGACCAGCGCGACGGCCAAGGCCAGGCCTTCGGCGTGCTCGCCCAAACGCGGGCGCAACGATTCCAGCTTAAGCGTCCTGCGCATCAATCCATACAACGTCAAACCCGTCAGGAGATGGATCAGTAAATTGACGAGGTGATAGCCCCAGGGCTGATACCCGCTCAATGCATAGCTGATTGCCAGGGTGTAAGCGCCCACCGGACGATCGGGCGATTGGGGATCCGGATAACCGTAAATGGCTTCCCATGGCGGCCAGAGCTTTTGAATCTTCGGATTATCGAGCACGATGGTCCAGTCGTCGTGCACGAAGACACCGCCAAAGCTGTTCGAGTAAACGGCAACGCCCGCCGCCACCAAGAGGAGCGGTGCGAGAATCCTCAGCGCCGCGAGCGGCGGAGGACCGTCTGCCTGCGGCGCCGCTACATTCATGGCCGCGCCCCACCATCTAACGCGGGAAGCGGAAAAGCGAGTTTCTGCTCGTACAACGCGAGCCGATCGCGGACCGTTTGAGCCCGTTTCTCGTCGTGGGCGGCCTTTGCGAGGAGGAGTGCGTTTTCGGCCCAACGCCGGGCTTCGTCCCACTCGCCTTCGACGGCGAATGCGGCCGCCAAGTCAACCGCCTTCATGGGATCTTCGGTCTCGTCCAAGGCCATGTTCTCTTCGGCCTTCTGGCGCGCGACGGAAACGTAATGCTTGGCCAGCGCGTGATCGGGCGCCAGACGCAACGCGTAGTACAACTCCCGCAAGCCTTCTTCGAGTTTACCTTTGCCACAGCGTTCCCAACCGGTTCGCACATGCGCGTCGGCGCGCTGCGCGATCAGCATCCCCGCCACGCGCTGGCGATTCTCCAATGCGTAATCCCATTGCGGCTTCAGCGCGCACGCGCGTTCGAGCAGCGGTAGAGCGTCTGCCAGACGGCCTTCGCGCGCATGGAGCCATCCCAGGTAAGCAAACGCCTCTGCTTCGCCGCCATGCGCCGCGACCGTCTCCTCCAGCAGCGCGCGCGCTTCGTCCCAGCATTCCTCCCGGATGCGCAGTAAAGCCAGATTGATGCGCAGCCCCGCGTGGTTGGGATCGACTTCCAGCCCGCGCCGAATCGCCCGGTCGGCCTCTTCAAGCCGGCCGAGCTGCAGCAACGCAGCGCCGTAATTGAGATGCAGTCCAGCACGCGAAGCCAAAAACGGTTCGCGGCGCGCGACCTCAAGATGCCGTAAGGCTTCTTCCGTGCGGCCTTCGCGAAGCAACAGATTCGCGAGATTGAGATTAGCCCAAGCGTGCTCAGGACCGACCTTCACCGCCTGTTCAAAGCAAGCCTTGGCTTCGGGCAGTTGCCCCAGCCGCTCGAGCACAATGCCCAGGTTGTTGTGGCCACGCGGCGAGTCCGGGTACGCTTCTGCGACGCTCCGCCAGAAGGCGGCGTGGTTCTCAAAGATCCGGTTTCGGCGCACGGTCAGTGCGCTCCATAGGAGCGCCAGTGCGATTACGGCCAGCCAAGCCAGCATAGGTTTCCAGCGCGGTCTTGAGCTTTCGGCGGAGCCGCGCAACAACACATACCAAATGCCTCCGACCGCCAGGACACACACGCCGGCCAGCGGCAGGTACATGCGCCTTTCGTCGGCGATTTCACCGGTGGGAAACAGGCTCGTCGAAGGGGCCAATGCCATGAAGAAAAGCGCCATGGGAAGCGACCAGCACCTGCGGCGCCACAGCCCCCAACCGGTCAGCGCCAGCATTCCAAACACCAACGCCGCCGGTAGTCCCACCTCCAGCCAACCTTCTGCCACCGGGCGGTAGTGCTGCATGCTCAGCCCGCTGGGCCATGCCGCCAATTTCAAATAGAAGAAGATGTTTCCAAACTGCGTGCGTCCGTATTCGGCGCGCGTCCAGGCCAGGTCCACGGCCTCTTCGACTATGGTCGGCATGCCTCCGTAGGCCACCAAGAAACCCAATGGAATCCAGCATGCCAGCAGACCCAGGTGCAACACCCAGCGGCGGCGCAATGCTTCGCGCAAACTGCCTGAAACCAGGACCGCATCCAAGAACAGCACCATGACCGGCGCGGAAACCATGTCCTGCTTGCAGCCCATCCCCAACGCGCACGCCAATACGGCCAAGAGCATCCAAACACCCGGCGGCCTGACGGTAAATGCGCGCACCGACGCATAGAGCGTGAGCAGGTAAAAGAGCGCCATCAGCGACTGCGCGCGCTGAACGATAAAGGAAGTGCATGCCACCCCCAGCGGATGCACACACCAAAGCAGCGCGGCGGCAAGGGCGAGGGCATCCGCGGCAGGCGCGAACACTTCGGCTACCGCGGGCAACCGCAGCGCGTGCCGGATCAACCCGTACAGCGCAAGCGTGGCGAGCAGGTGCACGAGCACGCTGCCCAGATGATGCCCCCACGTCTCGTACCCGCTCAGCGCCCAAGTCAGCGCCAGCGAGTACGCGGCTACCGGGCGATCGAAATGTTTGGGACTGGGATAGCCGTATACGGCCTCCCATGGCGGCCAAGCCTTGCGGATGCTCTCGTTCGGCACCACGGAAGTGAAATCGTCGTAAACCCAAGCGCCGTGGAGGCTGTTGGCGTAAATCGCGGCGGTGACGGCCATCAGGAGCAGTGGCGCCCAGCGCGGCCATTCGCGAGCTTCAGACCCTTGGGGCGGCTTCATGGTTTGACGAGCGCGGCGCCCAGCGCCAGTTCCGTGGTCGGATACGCCTCGCCCCTTGCATAGCCAGCCAAGCGCGCTTCCCAAAACTTGATCTGGTCCGCGTTACGATCCGCTTGCGCTTGTTTCAGGGCCGTTAGCCCGAACTTCGCGGCGTCCTCGTACTCTCCTTCGATCGCGAGTGCACTGGCCAGCAGCGTGACCGCCGAGAGCACCTTGGGATCATCGGCTTCGCCATGCATGAAATCTTCTTCGGCTTTACGCTTCATCACCGCCAGATAATGCAAGGCGTCCGGGTGATTGGGCACCAAGCGCAGCGCCAGAAAAAGCTCCCGCATGCCCGTTTCGTAGTCGGACTGCAGGCAATGCTCCCATCCTTTTTTGGCGTGCAAGGTGGCTTGTCGTACGATCAAGATGTTGCGGACATCGGCCATACCCTCCTGCACCCAATACAGGCTCGGCCGCAGGCGCATCGCCTCGTCGAAATGATTCAGCGCTTCCTCCAGCCGGCCCTGCCTCGCGCGAACACGCCCCAATTGGCCGTGCGCTTCGGCGAGGTTGGGGGCCACAAGCAAGGCTCGCTCAAGATGCTCGGCCGCCTCATCCAAGCGCGAGAGCATCAGGCATGCAAGTCCTCGATTGTTCCAAAGTTCGGCCACCTTGGGGTCCAATTCGGTTCCAATTCGCGCTTGCTCTTCGGCTTCTTCGGCTCGTCCCAAGGCCAGCAAAGCCGCGGAACTACGCAGGCGCATGGTCGGAGACCTCCACGTCACGGGCATGGCGAGAGTCTTACTCAAATGAAACCATGCTTCTTCCACGTGGCCGTCTTCCAATAGGAGAGTTCCCAAACAGGCGTGCGAAGACATATGGTCGGGGTCTATCTCCAGGGCCCTTCGATAACATGCCATGGCTTCCATGCGGCGTCCCTCGCGCTCCAACGTGGCGCCCAGATGGAAGTGCGCAAGCGGGTGATTCGGATAGTTGGCCACTACGCTGCGCCACAATTTGACTTCGTGGTCGAACAGCGTATTGCGCCGGTACGTGGCCGTGGCATACGCCAACGCAAGGACGGTGATACACAGCGCCGAGGCCATGCGCAGCACCCCAAGGGACCATCGGCGATGCAAGCGCCAGCGTTCAACTAGGCTCCAGGCTCCGGAGACCGCGACAATCAGCAAAAAAGCGAGGGGTAAGTAGAAGCGCCGCTCGTCCGCAATCTCGCCCGTCGGCATGATACTGGACGATGGTCCCATAACCAGAAAGCACCATAAGCCCAATACTCCCCACCAGCGCCGCTTCCATGCGCCCCACAGCGCCAGCAACGCCAAACTCAAAATGCCCGCCGCAGGCACCCAGATGCCCCCAATACCCGACGCAACCGGCCGAAAATGCTGGAAACTCGTCCCCGACGGCCAGACGGCGATTTGAAGGTACATCCAGATGTTTCCGAACTGCGTGCGAGCGAATTCCCATCGTGAATAGAGGAATTGCGACATCAGCTCCACATCATTGGCCATCCGGCCAAAGAAGATCAGGTAAGACAGAACGATCCAAGTCGAAGCCAGCCCCACGTACAGACCGGGGCGGGCGCGCAAGGCGGCCCTCGGGCTTCCGGAGACCAGCACCACATCCAGCAGCAGAACGGCCAACGGCGCGGCGGCCATGTCTTGCTTGCTGCCCATGCCCAGCAGGCAAGCAACGACCGCTGCCCCATACCAAGGCCATGGACGCGCTGACTCGAAACCCCGTAAGGAAGCGTAGAGCGTGAGCATAAAGAACAGCGCCATGAGGCTCTGTCCGCGCTGCGCAATGTACACGGTGCAGACCGTGCCGATGGGGTGCACTATCCAGATCAGCGCCACCGCGAAGGCGATACCGTCGGCTGCCTCCGCGTACCTTGCGCGCAGGGGCTCTAGCCGCAGGATCGCGCGGGTCAGACCGAAAAGGGTCCACCCCGCCAGAATCTGAACTACGAGGCTGACGGCATGAAAGCCCCAGGACTCCTTGCCGCTGAGCGCATAGCTGAGCGCGTGGGTATAGGAAGTCACCGGTCGGTCGAAGGAATCGGCAAACGGATAACCGTAAAAGGACTCCCAAGGCGGCCAAAGCGCGTGAGATTCCTTAAGCGGCGGCAGCACACAGATGTGATCGTCAAACACGAAGGCCGAATGCATGGCGTTGGCATACAACGCCGCGGCCACCGCCGCGAGGCACCATGGCGCCCAGCGGCGATTCAACGCCGCCCAGCCCTCGGGCTCCGCATGCCGTTCCACGGGGTCAGCGTTCTCCGCCGCGGGGAGGCGCGATTGGATGAGCTTCTCTGAACATGGCGGCTTATAGGATACGGACTTCGCCCCTACTGGCAACGGTGGCAATTTCGAACGTGCTTACCCCGTCCAGTGCAGGTAGTGAAACACCGTAGTCGCGATGACGCCGCACAGCCCCAGTGTCTCCAGCGTTAGGACCTCCAGCCGCGAAGGAAGCTGCTCCGCGCCTCGGCCTGTGAAGTGCGCTTCCAGCGCGGCCACCAACCGGCCGCCGATCAGCAGGAAGAGCGAGAGCATGAAGAGCGTCACATTGATCCAGAAAAGCGGCAAGTACTGCCCGGGCAGCTCGCCTACGTCGAATAGCTCTTCACTCGGCGATGGCGGCGAAAGCAGAAGCGAAATCGCCGTGAACACCGCGAGGCTCAGACACGCGAAAGTCCAGCGGAAGGCCGCCCAACCGTTCTCCGGAAGCGAGTTGGCCACTTGTTCGGCGCCGCGATGAACCTGCTCGCACGTCGCCGCCACGCGCGCTCGAAAGGTGGGGTCGGGCCGCAACTCGGAAAGCGCTTCGACCAACAGGTCTTCCTCGGCGCGCAGGCGCTTAAGTTCCGCGGCGCAAGCAGGCGAATGCGCGATGTGGGCCTCGATCTCTCGGCTCAAGTGAGCCGGCAACGTGCCGCTCACGTAGTTGGGCAGCAGCTCAAGTGCCTCATCTGCAGTCAAAGCAACACCGGTGCCGTCCCCGCCCTCTCCGAACGGATCGGTCCTGCCTGCATCGCTTGGCCTGCCGTCCGACATGCTGGAGCGGATCCCTTCTTCCCCCGGGCCTGAAATCGGCCCACCGTCGAGCGCATTATACCTCTTTCATGACGTTTGCCCGTGCCGGGAGCCTGCGGCCGAAGTTGCGCACGTGCATTACTGAATCGTGCTTCCTCTTATGGATGCCGTTAGATGCCCGTAGCTTCGGACCTGAATTCCGAGCCAAGACCCTTTGTTTTGTGGTGAACGCTAGGTTTCGTTAACTTCAGGCGATATATTAAGCCTTCGTGTCAGGCGACGGAGCTACGGACATGGCCCTTTGGAACGGCATGCGCTTGCGCGTCTCCTTGGCCTTCGTCATCGCCATTCAATGCCTTCAGGCCGTACACGGCTATACGTGGTGGATGCTGTTCTCAGGATTGGGCTTGTGGTCGCTGAGCCTGCCGGTTTCGGCCACTTATGGCGGAGCGGCCATCGTCCTGCGCGACGATGAAGCAGGCTACCGGTACACCAGCGTGTTCGCCCGCGTCCTGACCGCCGCCTTTATATCGGTTTCGCTGACCTTGGCCTTGGTTACTTGCTTCGCGCTGGGCATCCTGTTCTTAGGCTGCTTCGGGATCTTCCCCAAATAAGGACCGTCTAAGCGGAACGTGCGTGCCGCTCGTAGCGTCCAAGTCCAGGGGGCAGACCGATTTCCGGGGTTCCTTGCCGAAGCGTAATGCGGCGAGTACCATAGCCCCGCTGCAGGAATGCTTCGCTACGCAGGCAACGGAACCGAGTCGATGAGCACCGCGTTTGGGCCCAGTGCCTCGCCCTTGTCCCCGCTCACACCCGAGAGCCAGGCGCCATCGCATGAAGAAGCGCCCCAGGCCCTGCGCCCCAAGGAAGCCGCCGCCGAGTTATCCCGATCGCAAAATCAAGCCACCGGCTCCACCGTTACCGAACGCTTGGCCGCGTTGATCCACAACATCGAGAAGGTGATCGTGGGCAAACGCGACACGGTCAAGCAAGTGCTTGTCGGCCTGCTCGCGCGCGGCCACGTGCTGATCGAGGACGTACCGGGAGTCGGTAAAACGACGCTAGCCCGCGCCTTGGCGAAATCGATCGACTGCAAGTTCTGCCGCATTCAGTTTACACCGGACCTGCTGCCCAGCGACGTGGTGGGAGTTTCGGTCTTCGAGCAGCGCGAGAGTCGATTCAAGTTCCACCCCGGCCCGCTCTTCGCGAATGTCATTCTGGCGGACGAGATCAACCGTACGGCGCCGCGCACGCAGTCGGCGCTGCTGGAAGCCATGAACGACTTCCAGGTCTCGGTGGACGGCCATACGCACAAACTGCCGCATCCGTTCATCGTGCTGGCGACGGAAAACCCGATCGAATACGCTGGTACGTATCCGCTGCCCGAAGCGCAGCTCGACCGTTTTCTGCTTCGCGTGAGCGTCGGCTACCCCGATCGCGACAGCGAACTGGCGATGCTGAAAGGGCACAAGCTCGCCCACCCCATCGACACGCTGGAACCGGTCATCACCTCCGAGGAAGTGCTGCAGCTCCAGGAGCTCGTCTGCTCGGCCACGGTGGACGACGGACTGTACGCCTACATCGTGGAACTGGCCCATAAGACCCGCGAGCATAAGGCGCTGGCCTTGGGCGTATCGCCTCGCGGCGTCAAAATGCTCGCTCGCGCCGCACAGGCGCACGCGGTCCTGGAAGGCCGAAAATATGTGATTCCGGACGACATCAAGCGCCTGGTGCTCCCGGTGCTGGGCCATCGCATCATCGAAAAAAACCGCGACGCCGGCGGCCCGCGCAAGGAAGCCGAGAATATTCTCGCCGAGGTCATCGAAGAGGTCCCGGTTCCGATCTGAAGCCGCCGTCGCCATCCTCGCGCGGAGAGCCGCGCGGAGACGCCATGCCCGAGCCCCGCAATCGACGGTTGATCCGCGCCCTTCGCGCCTTGGGCAGATTCCTGGCTTGGCCGCTGCGCACGATCCTGCGGCTGACCAAGGACGGTCTACTCTTCACGCTATTGGCCTGCGCCTGCGGCGCGGTCGCCTTCCGCAACGACGAACTGGCCAACATCCCGCTTCTGATCGGACTGGTGCTCTTCAGCGTGCTGACCACGGGCCTCTTTCTAGGCAGCCGCTCGTTGAAGCAGTTAGGACTCCAGCGCCGCTGCGCCGAGCGAACCTTTGCCGGCGAACCGGTCACCGTGACCTTGACGCTCAAGAATGCGGGCCGGTTGCCTGCGGGCGGCGTGACGCTGAGCGAAAGCCTGCGCGCGGTCACCCGCGTCAAAGAATCCGCCAGCCCCTCGTCCGGCGAATCCCAGCGCCTGACCCTGGCGCCGGGAGGCACGGCGCGCCCCGGAGGAGCAGGCAGCGGCCAGACCTACGCCGTCGCGGTAATCGGGCGCGGCCTGGAGCCCACCCGCTACTCGCTTCTGGTTCGCCGCCGGGGGATGTACGAATACGGGCGCACGAGTCTCAGTACGACCTTTCCCTTCGGCTTCTGGCGCTGCACCGGAGAGCGCCGCATTCCCGGCCGGCTGGTCGTGTATCCCCGGCTGGGCGAAATCGACGGCGGCCTGTTCGAAGAGCTGGAATTGGCGCTGACGCGCATGCGCCGCAGCAGGCCCAGTCGAGAGGAGCAGGACTTTCGTTCCCTGCGCGAATACCGCCACGGCGACAACCCCAAGTGGATCCACTGGCGCAGCAGCGCGCGCATGGGGCGCCCGCTGATTAAAGAATTCGAAGAGCCTCAGACCCGCCGCGTGCTCTTGCTCCTGGACACCAATCTCCAACGCCTGGGTACGCAGCGCGGGCCGGCATTCGAACTGGCGCTCAGTTTCGCCGGAACGGTGGTGCGCGAACTGAATCGCCGCAGTTGCCATGTCCAAGTCGCGACGCTCCCGCCGGGAGAGCGGCCCCTGCGCATGGAGATCACGCGGGAGAAGCGCAACCTGGATACGTGGCTGGAAGCTTTGGCCGGACTGCAGCCGGATAATTCGCGCACGCTGGCCGATATGCGCGGCGCGCTGCGCCGGGAAGAGTTGCGGCATGTGTACGTGCTGGTTCTAGGATTAGGCAGTTTGCGTGTACGCTGCGATCTGACCTGGCTGGCTTCGTTGGACAATGCGGTCAAGGTGCTTGACGTGCGCGGCGACGAATTTCGCCGCATCTTCCGCCGAGGCGGCGGCGCGAGAGAAGAGGCCGACGAAGACCTCCTGCTCGCCTACGGCGATGAAGAACTCGACGATCTGGCTCAAGAAGAGCTGGCGCTGATCGGCTGAAACTTTTTCGGGAACCACGTCGGCGTTTGGAGCGTTAAAGGAAAGGAACCGGCCGGCGGACGGCGGCGACGAACATGGACCTCTACCGCATTCTGCGCATTTCGATCTACCTGATGGTCGCCAGCGGAGCCTTGGCGATCTCGACGGTGGAACGCGATCTGCGCTGGCTGGGGCTGGTGTTGGGCGGCGGCGCTTTGGCGTATTGGACGGTGGATTCCGGGCGCGCCCGGCCGGTACGAAGTTGGCTGGCCGGACTGCTGGGCGGCGTCCTGATGGTTCAGTTCATGGTACCCGCGCTGCGTTATTACGAGCAGAACCTCGCGTTTCTGCTGGCCTCGCAGATGGCTCACCTTTTGGTCATGATTCAGGTCGCGCTCTTTTTCACGGCCTTCCGCGCCACCTCCTTCTACTCGTACTGCGCGTCCAGCCTGTTCATCGTGGTGCTATCGGGCATCATCGACCACGGCCCCGACTTGCTGTTGCGATTGCTGGTCTTTTTGGCGACGACCACGTGGGCGCTTTACGTCCATGCGCTCTGGCGCGGCCGTACGGCATTCGAAGACCAGGCTGCCTCGGTCTCGAGGGTCCACTCCGGAGCCGGCCCCAAGCCCGAACCCGGGAACGCGTTGTCCGAGCGCGCGATCTGGCAAGGCCTGCAATTCACCGCGGCCGTTTCCATACTGTGTTTGGTGCTGGGCTTCGCCCTCTTCTTCGCTTGGCCGAGACTCAGCGGCAACATGCGCAACATGTTTACCCAGGTATTCGACCAGTTTCGGCCGCCGCCTTCCGCCAACAACTCCGACGGCGAGACCGATCGTCCGAACGATCTGCTCCCGCGGTTAGGCCGTGGCCTGAATCAGACCATCGGCGAGCGCGCCGTCGGACTGAACGACAACATCGACCTTTCCGATCTCAGTCCCATCAACGACGACCCCACGCCGGCCGTCAGCGTGCAGTTCGACCGCCCGCTTCAGGCCGTGGTTCACGAGGAAGGCCGCCTCTACTTTCGCGCGGGCGCCTTCAGCATTTACGACAACAACCGCTGGTCACGCGCACCGCAAGGCGAGACGGTGCGCCCGGAAAGCGGCACCAATTACGTGGCGTTCTCGGAGGATCGTCCGGCATTTTTACGGCCATCGGGCGCAACTTCCTATCGAGCGACTCTTAAGATGGAGACCCTGCAAGGGCGCGTTTACGTCGCGCCCGCTCCGGTGCGGCGGTTGTATGTCGACGCGTTGCAAGAGGACGAAGAGGGAGGCCTGCATCCGCCGGGCCGGGCCATCCTGCATCCCGGCGATTCGTACGAAGTCGAAGCCTGGCTCCCGCCCCGATACGGACCGCTGGCCGGCGTACCCGCACTCACCACCGACCGGCGCTACCGGACCTGGGACCTGGGCATGCAGAGCGCGGTGTACGCCCAGCAAATCCGCGCGCTTGCGCACCAATTAACGGCGGAGTTAGGTTCCGATCTCCAGCGCGCCGTGCGCTTGCGCGACTACCTGCGCAGCAGCGGTCAGTACACGTATACGCTGCAGCTAAATCGAGTACCGCATACGTCCGACCATGCGGCGGAGTTCCTGCTCGGTACGCCCGAGCAGCGCCAAGGCCACTGCGGTTATTTCGCCACCGGCTACGTGATCCTGGCCCGCGCCGTGGGCTTGCCCGCTCGACTGGCGTTCGGATACGCCCAAACCGCGCCCAGTCATCCTACTTTGAACCGCGTCACTTTCCGAAACTCCGATGCGCACGCGTGGGCCGAGGTTTATTTCACGGGTTACGGCTGGGTTCCCTTCGATCCGACGCCGGGAAGCAGCGCTGCGCCCCTTACCGCGGGAACCGGAGCCGATCCCCTGGGTCGCCCTGCGCCCTCGCCGGAGCCGCTCGACAGCCCCTCCGCCAGCAGCGAGCGCGGTTGGGTAACGCGGAGCTGGGACTATTTTCTCAGCTACGACGGCGACACGCAGGAAGCGATGTATGGCCGGCTGGGCGAGAATGTGAAAGGCACCTTCGACAGCCTGGCCGAGTTCTTCACCGGAAGCAACTGGGGCGGACTCTGGACGCTCGCCATCTGGGTCAGCGTATTGGGACTCCTCGCTTGGGGCCTGGTGGTGTTGTGGCGGCAGCAGGAGGAGCGCCGCAATCCGCTCAATAAGCTGCCGCCGCGCGCGCGCGCCGCGGTGAGCTTCTATAACGAATTGTTGCAAGTGCTTTCGAAGCGAGGGTTCATGCGCCGGCTTGGGCAGACCCCGCGGGAGTTTGCCGAAGCCGTCGTGCGGCGAGGCGGGCAGGACCTCGTACCGGTGCTGACGGTCACCAGCCTCTTCGAACGCGTACGTTACGGCGGAGAAGATATCGGCGAAGCCGAACTAAACGATCTGCGACAGGCGCTGGGCCGCCTGAGCGAGAAGCTCGACGCTCAGGAAAAGGCCGGGGCATCCGGTAAAGCGTAAGTCCGGGTTACTCCTTCAAGCCTTTCCCTTTACAAGCCTTGCAGACCGCCTTGCCGCCTTCGCAGTCCGGGCAATCCGGTGCGGCACCCGGCTTGGGCACAGACTTCTCGCCTTTGCATTCCGCGCACGGCTGCGTACCCGCGCCCTTGCATTGCGCGCAATCGACGCGCGTGGTCCGGTTGCAGGTCGGACAGTTGCCTTTGTTGGCCGGTTTGCCATCCTCCATTACGACCAACTCGCCGACATGCCCCTCACTCCACTCGACGTACTGGCCGCCGAAGCGATACCGCCGCCAGGGATTGCCGTCCTTACCCGTCACCCATTCCCCCACACCCTTCTTGATGCAGGGCTCCGGGCAGGGCACCTTGCCCTTATCGCAATCCTTGCCTTGGCAGGTCAAAACGCCTTCGGCTTTGCATGCCCCACACGGCACGCGTTCTTTCACCAGCTTGCCTTCGCCTCCGCACTTTACGCAATTTACAGTCCTCACGCCTTGGCATTCAGCACAAAGCTTATCCTTGTTTGCTTCGCGCCACTTCTCGCGGACCCGCTCGGCCGTCAGCCCGTTGCTCAAATCCTGGATCTTGTCCCACGGTACTTTGACATCCATCAGATTCTTACCGACCTTGATGCGCACGACGATCTGCTCGGCGTCGTAGGACGCGAGTTCTACCTTCTCCTTCCGCCCATCCTTATAAGTGAGCACCACTTCTTCGGCGGCCTGCGCATAGATCCCGCAGCCCAAGATCAGGCACAACCCACCGATTGCAATGCGCAGCGTCATGCGTCGACCTCCCCAAAAGCCGTACTCAAGTATAACTAGTTCAATGCGGCGTACTTCCTAAATCCCGCTCCCTTGGGGAATACGCCTTGGGAAGGGTCGTACACCAATACTTGACCTGACTAGGTTACATTAGTATGACTAGGCGGCCTTGCGAAGCATTCGCGCAGCCCAGCAGTCATCGAGTACACTGCGTTTTCGCCACTGTCCATTGCCACCCGCAGGAGGAGTTAAGCATGCCGGAAGTTACGAAAGACCAAGTACTTGACGCATTACGAGCGGTCAAAGATCCCGACTTAGGCCGCGACATCGTGGCCTGCGATTTCGTCAAGGAAGTCAAGATTTGCGAAGGCACTGTAGGGGTCACCATCGAACTGACCACTCCGGCGTGCCCCGTTAAGGAACAGCTTAAGTCCCAAGCCGATCAAGCCATCCGCGGCATTGCCGGCGTCTCGCACGTCGACGTGACCATGACGGCGCAGACGGTCGGCAGGAACGTTGGCGCCCAGGATATCCTGAAGGGCGTCAAAAACTGCGTCGCGGTCGGCTCCGGCAAGGGCGGCGTGGGCAAGAGCACCGCCACCGTGAATCTGGCGCTGGCGTTGGCACAGTCAGGCGCCAAAGTCGGCATTCTCGATGCGGATATTTACGGCCCCAGCGTACCGGGCATGCTCGGCATCACCGACCGCCCCATGGCCGACGACGACGGGCGCGCGATCCCGCCCATGGCATTCGGGATTAAAGCCATGAGCGTCGGGATGCTGGTGGGCGAAGACGCGCCGACGATTTGGCGCGGACCCATCGCCAGCCGGTTGCTGCAGCAGTTCCTCGGCGCCGTCAACTGGGGCGAACTCGACTACCTGCTCCTCGACTTGCCCCCCGGCACCGGCGACATCCAGCTCACGCTGACTCAATCCGCCCCGCTAAACGGCGCGGTGATCGTCACCACGCCTCAGCAGGTCGCGATGCGCATCGCCAAAAAGGGCCTCAAGATGTTCCAGCAGGTGAACATTCCCATTCTGGGCCTTCTCGAGAACATGGCCGGCAGCGTATTCGGCACGAACACAACCGAGAAAGTCGCGCGCGAAATGGGCGTACCGTTCCTGGGCAGCATCCCGCTGGATCCGAAGATGGTCGAAAGCGGCGATCTGGGTGTGCCGCTGGTCGCGCTCGACAAGGATGCTCCGGGATCGAAGGCGTTCTTCGAAGCCGCCGCCAAGCTCGCTTCTCAGCTCAGCATCAGCAACCTGCAGGAGAAGTCGGTCCAGGACCGGCCCAAGCAGGTTTTGCTGGCCGAACAGCGCCCGCCCAAAATCGTCTGGGACGACGGCTCGGTGATGATCTACGACGCCCGCAAGCTGCGCCTCGCCTGTCCCTGCGCCGGTTGCCGTGACGAGATGACCAACGAGCGGATCGTCAACGAGCAGCAGATTCCGATGAATATCGCCATCGCCGAAGCGCGCCCGGTCGGCCGTTACGGATTAAGCATCGCCTTTAACGACGGGCACGGCAGCGGGATCTATACGTTCAATTACCTCCGTGAGCTGGGGCAAAAGCTTTAGGCTTTCTCGTGGATCTGTGATGCTGACATCAGAATCCCTGCTCGCCGTGCTCGACGAGGTCCAAGACCCGGACCTCGGACAGTCCATCGTCAAGATGGGCATGATCCAGCACATTCGTATCGAAGACGGCGGGAAGAAGCTGGCGTTCACTTGCGAACTCACTACACCGGCATGCCCGCTTAAGGATAAGATCGAAGCCGACATTCGTGCAGCAGTGGCCAAAGCATTTCCAGAAGTTCAAACGCTCGACCTGGTCCTGACCGGCAAAGTCAAAGCCGGCGCGATGGCAGCCCCCGGCGGCGAAAACCTCGTCCCCCAGATCAAGAATGTGATCCTGGTCGATGGCGGCAAGGGCGGCGTCGGCAAATCGACACTGGCAGTGAATCTGGCTTATGCGCTCCAGGCCTTGGGTGCGCGCACGGCGCTCCTGGATCTGGACGTCTTCGCGCCGGCGCTGCCATCGCTCCTGGGGCGGCAGGAACGCCCCAAGCTGCAGGGCCAGGAAAAGATTCAACCGTTGGTCCACAACGGCCTCGAAACGATGAGCATGGGGTACCTGGTCGATCCGCGGCAGGCGATGATCTGGCGCGGGCCCATCCTGGGCGGCATCGTGTCGCAGTTTTTGCGTGACGTGGTCTGGAGCGAAGCCGACTACCTGGTCGTCGATCTTCCGCCGGGCAATACGGATATTCCCCTGGCGCTGGCGCAGCATTGCGCCGCCGCCGGCGTGGTGCTGGTCACGACACCGCAGCGCCTGAGCCTCGATGAAACTCGGCGGCGCAAGCCGTTCTACGACCAGATGCGCGTACCGCTGCTGGGGTTGATCGAAAACCGGATCGACCTGCGTACTCCGCATTCGGGCTTGGGCGCGGGAGCCTTGGCCGAAGAGTGGGGCGTGCCGTTCCTGGCCGAACTCCCGTTCGCGCCGGAACTGGCGGTCTGTGCCGACCGCGGCGCGCCTTGCGTCGAAGCCATGCCCGATCACCCGATCGCCCGGATTTTGCGCACGACGGCCGAGCGCATGGCCGCGCAGATTTCGATTCAGCAGCAAGCCGCCGCGCCAGCGACCTGATCCCGCCCGTTGCCCTTCCGCGCGCTTCGATTAGACTTTGAGCCTTGCGCCAGCAGCCCAACCCGGAGGACGTTATGCAAAAGACCGTCGCAGACCTCGAGCCGAAGGTCCAGCACCTCCTGAACGAGATGCAGAACGAAGTTCCGCTGGTGGAGCGCCCGTACAAGGCGCTGGGCGAAAAGGTGGGCCTCACCGAGCACGATATCATCACCAACATTCGGGATCTAAAGGAAAGCCGGATTCTGCGGCAGGTCAGCACCATCTTCGATACGCGCACGCTGGGTTACCAGTCCAGCCTTGTGGCGGCCAAAGCGCCCGACGGCAAAGCCGACGAAGTCGCCGAGAAGCTGAACGAGCACCCTGGGGTCAGCCATAACTACGCGCGCAAGCACGCGTTCAATCTTTGGTTCACCATCGCCGTCCCCGGAAACAGCTCGCTCGAAGCCCACATTGACATCCTGCAAAAGAAAAGCGGCGCGGAATCGATCCGTCTGCTGCCGACGCTACACCTTTTCAAGATCGGCATGAAGATCGACGCAACCGGCGGAAAGGCCGGCATGGACGAGACGCCCATTTACAGCGAGAAAAACCGCAACGTCGAACGCCCGCCGCTGACGGAACAGGACAAGGATTACGTCCGCGCGCTGCAGATGGATATGGAGATTCGTCCCGATCCGTACCAGCCCGTGGCCGAAGCGCTCGGCACGACGGTTCCCAAACTCTTCGAATGGTGCCGCGGTTTCCAAAAGCAGGGCCGCATGCGCCGGGTGGCCGGCATCATGAACCACCGCCTCGCGGGCTTTCGCGCCAACGGAATGGGTGTCTGGATCGTCCCGCCCGAGCGCGCCCAGGAGGTCGGGGATAAGTTCGCGCAGAGCAACGCCGTCACCCATTGCTACCTGCGGCCCACCTACCCGGACTGGCCGTATAACATTTTCACCATGGTTCACAGCGGGAAAGTGGCGCAGTGCGACGAAGTGCTCGCCGATCTTTCCAAGCAAGTCGGTGTCGAGGAATACGCGACGCTTTACTCGCTGAAGGAATATAAGAAGGTCCGGCTGCTCTATTTCACGGGGGAGATCGCCCAGTGGGAACGCGACAACGGCCTTCCCGCCGGCGACGATTGATGCCGCGCGGCCTTCACGGGGATTTCGCATGTTAAAGCTCGGTATTCTCGATTTCGACACCTCGCACGTGGTTCAGTTCGCGCGGCGCCTGAATCGCGTCGGGGTCGAAGAAGACCAGTGGGTGGACGGCGCGCGCATCACTCACGGCTGGCCGGGTACGAGCCGGATAATGCCTGAACGCATTCCAGGCTTCGCGAAAACGCTGGGGGAAGAATGCGGCGTCGCGCTGGTCGATAAGCTTGAGGATTTGCTGGGCAAGGTGGACGGGGTGCTCATCGAATCGAACGACGGCTCGATTCATCTGGAGCGCGCGCGCCCGTTTCTCGAAGCCGGCATACCTGTATTCATCGATAAGCCCTTCGCGCTGAGCGTAAAAGACGCCGAAGCGATCGCGAATCTGGCGGCGCGCAAAAATCTGCCGATCTTTTCTTCCTCTTCCCTGCGCTTCGCCCCCGAAGTTCAGGATATCGTGCTCCGCCGCGATGAACTGGGCGCGCCGGTTGCAGTACATGCCTTGGGGCCGCAAAGCGGCGGCTATACCGCAGGCTGGTTCTTTTACGCCATCCATGCGGTCGAGACGCTTTTCGCGCTGATGGGCGGGCCGGGACACGGCGATATTCAATATTTGCGCGCCGAACTGGCTGAACACGCCGTCACGCGCTTTAATAGCGGCGCACTGGGCTCCGTGAGTGTTTCCCCGAAGGGGGGACACCCTTACGCGTTTACGTACGTAGGCGAGAAGCAGACCGTGACCGCGCGCATCGATACGAAGAACATATACCGCGAGTTGCTCAAGCGGATCGTCGCAACCTTTCAAACCGGCAAAGCGCCGATTCCGATCGAAGAGACGCTCGGGGTGATCCGCTTCCTTGAAGACGTGAACCGCGCCGGAGCCGAACGTCCGGCCTCCTGATCGCGTCATTGTTCCTGTAGTACGATTTCCAGCGAGTGCACGACTTCCCGCCAGAAGCGCTCGGGCGTTGCCGGCCGGCCAGATTGTTCGGCAGCCGCGCGTGCCTCTCGCGCATGTTGGAGAGCCGCCCTTCCCGCCTCCGGCTCTTTGCGGCGAAAGAGCACTACCGCCACCGCCTCGAACAAAGCGGCGTGCGGGTCTTCAGGCGCACCGGCACTCAGAATTCGACAAGACTCCAGCAGCTCTTCACCGGCCCGGCGGACGGCCGTGGAATCCCCAAGCGCTCCGGCCCGAATCCTCCAGATCGCATTCGCATGAACCAGCACGATTCGCATGCGCAGTCCCGTGCGCTCGGCTTCGGATAGCCCAGGCGCATTCAGGGACGCCCTTAGCAGGGGAAGCAACTCCATGTCGTGCCCGTGCCGCGTGGCCGCACCGGGGCGGGTGTCCCAAAAGAGGCTTAGAAATGCGGTGTTCCAGTCACGAATGCGCCTATCGGTTTCCCAGGCCAGTCGGTAATGAGCGGCCGCTCCGTTCGCGTCGCCGCACCACAACCGCGCGTCGCCCGCATGAACCCGCAAGGCCGGGGCGAGCGGGTACAGCCGGGCCGCGCGAAGAAAATGTGCTTCCGCTTCGCCGAAGGATCCCAACTTCGCAAGACCCGCGGGGGCCGCCCAGCCGCGCTCGAAAGCCAGCAGTCCGAGCTGCAACGGCGCACCGGCATACCAAGGGCGCAACGCTTCGGCGTCCAGCCACGCATCGGCGCACAGCGTATCGACCGAGCGCGGCGAATCCGCATCAGGAGGTTGCCAGCTCGTTTGCCCTGTCTCGCGAAGCCCCGCATACCCTCTCGCGACGGCATCCGCCGCCTCGCCGTCGAACGGCGCCCAGCGCCACGCGCGCTCGGCCTCCAGCACAGCCAGCTCCTGCGTATGTACGATTTCCCGAGCGCGTTCTTCCCGGTCGGCTGCAGGGCCGGCTTGGCGCGCCAAGTCGGCGGCCTCGCGCCTCCAATTCTGATCCAGAATCTCCGCCAGTTGGCGCGACGAACCGGATTGCAGAGGCACGACCACCGCCACGGGAAGAAGCACCAGGATTCCTATGGCGAATACAGCGCGCGGCCAACGAGCGTCCGCCGCCGGAGCGGCCGGGCGGCGGGCCAGGAGTAAGCCCGCTCCGGCAAATAGCGCACATAAGACTCCGGGCGCGGCGTGGTCGAAGTCCACCGCCTGATGCGCCAACAAAGCGCCCATGCCTGCGCGCAAGCCATGTCCTAACTCAGGACGGTTAAGCGCCGCCGGAGCAGATTGGTGCGCCCACCAACCGCAACCCCATACGATTGCGGCAAGGAGCCCGCCCGCCGCGCCCCAAACCGAAGCCGGTGCAATCTCCACTGCATCCGGCGCGAGCAGATCGGCGAAATGATCTCCACCCAGATGGCCGAAGGCCAGCCAGGCCACCAAAAATGCCAGCCCCGCGCCGAACAAAGGCGCTTGGGATAAAGATTCTTGCGGTGCCACCCCGCCCTCTTCGGACGCGGCCGGACTGCGCAGCACCCACCACCAGAACGCGGCGTACGCCAGCGGTCCCAGAACTCCCAACTCGATCCAGAGCTGCAGCCAATCGTTGTGCGCTTCTTGAGCTTCCGTGGCCAGCGGCACCTTGAAGATCGAGAACGCTTCACCGAACGACCCCAAGCCCAACCCCATCCACGGTTCGGCTGCGAGCATCTGCGCGCCTGTTTGCCAATAGCCGAAGCGTTCGAGCATCGAAGCGCCCAGTAAATCGGGCGGAATCACCCCCGCAACGACCAAGCACGCAACCGTCAAGCTCGCTCCCACGCCTGTTACGGTAAGGATCGTGAACCAGCGTCTGCGCGGCGCGCTGGTGGCGTAGGACTGCGCAAACCAGATCCATGCCCCAAAGCCCGCCGCCGCCCATGCGCCTTTGGAGCCGGTCAGATAAAACGCATAGCCTAGCAACACCAAGAGGGCGGCATGGCACGCATCGCTCCTGCGCCAGCGGCCCTGATCTACTTCGCGCGCTCGCCGGCCGGCCCGCCACAGCGCGGCATGGACGAAAAGTACCGGAAGCAGATACGCGGCCAGTGTGTTTGATATCCCAAACGTCCCGAAGCAGTCGTCCCCCTGCAGGCGCCAGCGGCCGGCCATGCTCTGCAATTCGTCCGGTACCGCTTCCAGTCCCGCCGCGATCCGAGCACGCAAGATGGGCAAATCGACGTGGTACTGCCACACGCCGATGATCGCCTCGGACAGACCCATCGCCACCCACGCAGCCAGCAAACCGCCGGCGGCGCCCGGCCGCGTGCGAACCAGCGCATAAACGGACAGGAGAATAGAGAATGCGATGCCAAACTCACCCAAACGCGCGAAAGCCTTGCCGTCGTGCGGCGAACGCACCATACCCCAGACCAGCATCCCTACCGCCAGGCCACCTAACCAGCACAGCGCCACCGGCGGCATGCTCGAGCGCGCGCAATCGCGGCTCGCGCGCCAGGCGCAGGCGGCCAAGAGCAGCGCCAGCAGGTTCGCGAACCCCGCCTCGAGACTGTAGGGAAGCTGTTGGAACGCGACAGGGCGCCACACCACAAACAGGCCCCAGCACAACCCGGCCGCCCAAAGGAATGGAGCCGGCGCGGCGTGCGCCTGCGTGCGCTCAGACATCGGCCGGCGGCCCTTGCATTTCGCTGCGCTTGCGCTGCACGCCGGCGCGTTCGAGCAGCGCGATCAGCGTCAGGACCAGGAACGCCTGCCCGATCAGGAGTGCCCCTTCGTGAGGCTGCAAACGGCTCAGAATCGCCGCGGGAAGCGCGATCGCCAGGGCCGCCAGGTGAATCGTCGCCACTGCCTGTCGCCGGGTCATGCCCAAGTCCACGAGCCGGTGCGAAAAGTGCGACGTATCTCCGCGCAGCGGCGGACGTCCTTCGCGCAAGCGGATCGCCAGCACCGAAGCCGTATCGTACAGCGGAATCGCGAGAATCAGCACCGGCACCCCAATACTCAAGACCGACTCGTGGTAGCGGTAATAGGTGGTCACCACCGTCAGGCAGGCCATCAGGAATCCGACGAACATCGACCCGGCATCGCCCAGAAAGATATTCGCAGGCGCCAGATTGTGTCGCAGGAAGCCCAAGCAGGCGCCCGCGAGCGCCGCGGCCACCAGCGCCACGGGCGCTTCGCCGCCCGGCAACGCCACCAGCGCCAAGACGCTCGCGGTGATCGCCACCGTCCCGCTGCAAAGACCGTCCATGTTGTCGAGCAAGTTGAAGCTGTTGGTGATCAACACGATCCAAAGCACCGTGGCGGCCTGCATCAGCCACCCGTCGCCCACCAGCGCCGTCGTGCGCACTCCGCCGCTCACCACCGCGATGGCCAGCGCGAATTGAAAGACGAGTTTAGTCAGGGGGCGGAAGGCCCACTTGTCGTCTGCCAGTCCGAACAACAGCGCGCCCAACGCCCCTGCCAGGCTCACACCCAGCACGCGCGCGAGCGGCGGACGAGCGCTCATGCGAGCCGTTTCGAGATACGATTGGAATCCCCAGGCCGCGCGTTGCCCGCTCCAGGCCGGATCGTAAAGCAGCCTCAGGTAAACCCAGGTACCGGCCGCCAGCGCCAATCCCACGGCCAAAGCCACGGCCACGCCGCCGCCGTACGGAATGGGATCGGCGTGGGTCTTATGCGCGCCGGGACGGTCCAGGAATCCCATGCGTCGCGCGAGCGCGCGAACCGGAGGGGTCAGGAGCCAGGCCGCGCAAGCGGCAAAGGCTCCCACGGCCATGCATAGCAGTTCCACGTAAAGTGTCGCTCGCTCCCGTTACGCCGCCGGTCGCACGGCGGTTCGGCGAATTCCAACGAGCGAGATTACTTGCGTTCTTTCTGGGTCTGCCCGTCCTGCAGACGCAGAATCGTCTCGCGGTTCACGCGCCGGTCGAAGACGCCCGATTTGTGCTCGCTGTCGATAAACGGGAACTCCGGATGGAACTGCGACGGCACATTCCGTTCGAGGAAGCGCAGGATCCCGTTCCCGGATTCGTCCAACCGTCCGACCACCTGCATGCTCCAGAGGAACGCGCCCTGCTCGCTGTCTCGTGTCCCCGCCACGAAGTGAATGGGCGGCTCGCCGTCTTCATCCGGCCGCCGCAGATATCGGCCCATGAATTCCACCTTCGCTGGTCCCAAATCGGTAGTCCGGTCGCGGTAACTCACCAAGCCCCTGTCCAGCTTGCCCTTCAGAATCTCGGTGCCCACCCAACCGAAGCGATCGTCGTAAGTCAGCTTTGCCTTGGCGCTGAGGTTGATGTCCTGCAAGCGCCACTCGTCTTTACCCGCCCAAAGCGTTTTCAAACCGCTCAAGAATGGCCCGAAGGCCTTCTCCCGTAGCGGGTGCGCCTCGCCGGTCAACGCTCCGCCATACGTCAGACCGCCGTTTTCCCAAACGATGCGGTCCAGGTACAAGACCCGGTCGGACTGATAGCGCCCGCTCGCGGCGATGCGCCCGCGCAGTCCGCGCACGCCCGGGGGCAGCAAGAACGGATCGGGGAAGTCCTGGCTGTTCAGTTCGACGTCGAATCGCACCAGCGGTCGTTCGCCGCGCGCTTCCTCCGACAAGTCGCTGTAGTCTTCGACGTGCGAGCGGAATCGCCACAGCGGCATGCTTTGGGCTACTTCGGTCCCGCCCAGCGCGCGCGGTTCGAAGGCGAGTTGGAACGAGCGCCCCCCGCCTTCCTGCCGGTTCATGATCAGCGTCGCCTGCAACAGATCGCCCAAGAAGCCGCGCAGCACGATACGAGACGCGCGGCTCTGTCCGTCGGTCACGATGCTGCCTTTCAGCGATTCGACCGGACCGAGTTCTTGGCCGCCGGACTGGGCCGAGATCGCGCCGCCACGCCCCTCGTCCACCGCGAATTCCAGCCGGCCGCCCTGCATGTGGAACGAAACCCGGCCCTCCGGGCCGGTGCGAATCGCTTCCGCTTTCAGCCAGTGCGGCCAAAGCGTACCCTTTGCGCCCTGCATCCAGTTCAAGGCCGGCGGCACCATGACATCCGCCGGCACGTCGCGAGGAAGGCGCAGATCCAGATTTCGGTACGAAACATAGCCGTCGCATGCGAACGGGCGCTCGCCGGTCGGCACCTGCACATCCACGCTGAGCGCGGGAAGCTCGCCTTTCGCGCCGCTCTCTCCCGTCAGCAAGGTTCGCAGCAGCAGCACCACCGGATCCAGAGGCGCCGAATCCTGGTTGTGCTGCCCTTCCTTCCATTGGGAGGGCGTATCGATCTGCAATCCGCTGCCGACGCCTTTCCAGCGGCCTTCACCCAGCGACGAAACCCGCAGCGCAAAGGGCTGTCCGTTGAAGACCTCGGTGCGAAACTCGCCAATGGGCTCGCCGTCGCCGCCGCGATCCAGCCGCCCGCCGCAACCGCGCAGTTGCAACGCCGGCATCGAACCGATGCGCGCTTCCAAGTCCACCTGTTCGAAGTAAAGCGGAATCGGCGGGCCGACCAGCGGCGCTTGCGGGCGCTGCAGGAAGTCGCCGCTGACTTTCACGCTCAGGTCGCGCATGCCAATAAAGTGCACCGACTCGATGCGCGGGGGCCAAGGCCAAACGTCGAGATGAATTTCGCAACGATCGGCATTCAGTCCGGTCACGCGATTCACGCCGTCGTCGATGTCGCTGTGTTTCAGTCCCGTGACGGTCAGGACCGATCGCTGCAAGTCAAGGTTCAGGGGCGGATCGAAGGTCGCGCGCCCACCGCCGGGAAGGAAGCTGACCAGTGCCTGCTGCAGCATCTGTTCGGCGCCGCCGGTGCGCAAATGGCCGACGAATCCCGCCAGCACGCAGACCATGCCGGCCAGAAACATCAAGACCGCCTGCCACGCATGCAAATATAAGGATACGTTCACGGTCTCTTCGCGTCCTCGGTTCCGGAAGGGCAACGCCGCCAAGGAATTAGACTCGCTCGACCCAACTCGGTCAAGCGGCCCGCGCCGCCTCCAGGGCCGCTTTCAGCTCCAACTGACCGTCGTACAGCGCCTTGCCCACGATGCAGCCGAAGCAACCCAACCGAACCAGTGCGCCGATGTGTTCCACCGTCGCCACGCCCCCGCTTGCGATGACCGGGAATCGTGAAACCTTGACCACCTCGCCCATGCGGGCAAAGTTCGGCCCCTGCAGCATCCCGTCGGTCTCGATATCGGTATAGATCACTTCCGCCAGTGGCCAAGCCGCGACCGACGCCAGCAGTTCACCGGCACTCAGGGCACTCACTTCCACCCAGCCCTTCGTTGCTACCTTTCCATTCTTGGCGTCGAGCCCCAGGATGATGCGCCCCGGATACGCTTCGGCCAGCCCGCGCAAAAAGGCCGGATCTTCGACGGCCTTGGTGCCAATCACGCAGCGCGCCGCGCCCGCGTCGAGCAAATCCGCGACGGCTTCACGCGAACGCAATCCGCCGCCCACCTCTACTTCCACCCCCGGCAGCGCGCGGATGATCGCTTTCGTGATCGCCGCGTTACGCGGGAAGCCTTCGAATGCGCCGTCCAGATCCACCACATGGAGCCGCTTCGCGCCCGCGTCGATCCAGCGTCGCGCCGCGCGCACCGGATCGTCGTCGTACACCGTCTTGCGGTCGGCCAAACCCTGCACCAGCCGCACAGCCTGCCCGCCCTTGATGTCCACCGCCGGTATCACTTGCATGGTTGCTATGGTCCTCGTCCAAGTCTCTCGCGTTCGCACGAAAGGTGCGCAGGCTGCCCGCCGCGGCACGCGCTGTAAAGCGCTATTCGGTCCAACCGGCGCCCGTACGAGGCGCGCCCGGGCCGGACGCGTTCGGGCGGTCCAGATCCACGTCCAATACCCAGAATACCAGCCGCGGTCCGTCCAGGGCGCGAAGCCCTTCGATTTCGGCAAGCACCGGCGCGCCGGAGGCGCCCTCGTCGAAGACCACCAACCGGGCGCCCGCGCCTTCCTGGCCCCAGCGCAAAGCCGCTCCGCGCGCGGAACGCGAAGCCTCGCTCGAAGGCTCGCCCAGCGGCCGCCAAGCGGCTGCATCGTCCGCCGCGGCTTCCATCGTCCAGCCCGCGCTCG
This sequence comes from Planctomycetota bacterium, assembly GCA_015075375.1. Lineage (GTDB taxonomy): Bacteria > Planctomycetota > SZUA-567 > H5-PLA8 > H5-PLA8 > H5-PLA8. The sequence continues at coordinate 854,925 of JABTUM010000001.1, forward strand.
ACCAGAGGCCGCTGAGTACGCTGCGCGAACCGTCCGATCGGACCAGCACCGCGCCGCGCGGCGCACGACCGAACGCAGCTTGGACCTCCTGCGCGGTGAGTCCAGCCGGGAGCACAATGGCGCGAGCGCCGTTGGCTTCGGCCAGGCGCAAGCGAGGCGCATCTCGCGGCGCTTCGCGCGCCACGCTACGCTGAGCCAGAAATAGCGGCGGAGGAGGAGGCGGATAGACCGGCCGGAACGCATAGTGCAAGCCCGTCTCGCGCGCCTCCAGATCCAAATAATTCGCGGCCAGTTCGCCGTCGGATGCGTGCAAGGCGCGCAGCGTGCCCTGCGCCGGCCCGCCCAGCGCCATCCGTTCGGGTTCGCGCAGCCCTTCGAGGAAGGACAGTTCCTCTTCGAAGAACGCGCGGCCGTCGGCGGGCACGCTCACGCGCACAAGTCTCGACACGATCAACTCGGGCGGTGGAAATGCCTGGCCCAGCCCCGCGGCCAGCGCGGCGATCGCTCCCAGCGCCAACCCCGCGGCCATGTAGCGCGTGCGCTCCGCGCGCAGCCACGCCAACACCGCCAGCATCATCGCGGCGCCCACCAGCGCCCAGAGTGCCGATTCGTCGCGCACGCGCGAGGCCACCGCACCGGGCTCGAACGCGTCGAACGTGCGCGGCGCGATGCGCCGGTCGTTAGGAGGAAGCCGCTGCGGCTGCAGTTCCGGACTCGAGAGCGCGCGCTCCCAAACCGGCAACATCGATTCCGCACTGGCCCATGGAAAGAAAAAGACACCCCCGCCCAAACCCAGGCGGTAGCGCGCGAAGACCATTCGCGAGCCCTCGTCGTAGCCGACGTCTTCTTCTTGCAGGTTCGCCTCACGAAACCACGCCGCCGGGTCTACCGGCAGGCGCTCGGATGCTGCCGGCAGCGGAGTCAGCCCCGCCCGCCGGGCGCGGTCCAAAGTGCCCGCCCCCACGATCAGAACCCGGCCGCCCCGCAGCAGCCATCGCCGCAGTGCGCCCAAGGCTCCTTCGCCCGCGCCGTCGAACGCTCCTTGGCCCAGCACCACAACATCGGCGTTCTCGTACATCCAATCCTGCTGCGGCAATTGCGCACCGGTCAGTCGCGCCGCATGCCAGCGCGGCCGGTCGATCCAGCGCGAGGCGCCCACCACCCAGACCAGCCGCTCGTCGGCGCTTGCGACGACTTCCAGCACCCGCGCCAGATGCGCCTTGAAGCGCACTCGGCGCTGCCCGCTTTCGGGATCGTCTTTCCAGAGTTCCAGCGTCAGGTCCGCGCCCGCCGCCGGCGCTCGTACCGGTATCCGAAAGCGAGTCGGTGCGTCCGAGCGAAAGCGCGCGTGGGTGAAATAGCGCGGTGCGCCTTCCCCGGTCCCTTCACGAACTTCGATGCCGCCGCTGAATTCGGCTTCGGCGCTGGCGACCTGCCCCTCCAATACCACCGCCGAACCGGGCCGGTAATGCAATCCATACGTGGGCAGCAGCGTCACCTGCGGTCCGCTCACCGGCAATTCGTTGACCAGCGCCAGTCCGGACGCGGGCTCCTGCGTCCGAGCGACCCCTGCGCACGTGATCAGGAGGCAGACGAGGCCCAGGCGTGCGAGTCGGCGCATCGGTCAGGCGCCTCCCAGACTGGGCGCCGGCTGCGTGCGTTCGCCCGGCCGCGCCCCGCCGGAAAGGTATACCGTCAGGAAAGTCAAATCCGCCGGCGTAACGCCGTCGAGCCGCAGAGCCTGGCCAAAAGTACGCGGGCGATGCCGCGAGAGCTTCTCGGCGGCCTCTTTCGCCAGACCGCCGATGGCCTTGTAATCGAGGTGCTCCGGCAGTGCGCGCGTCTCCAGTTCTTTCATGCGTTCGATTTGCTGCGTCTGGCGCGTCAGGTAGCCCTCGTACTTCGCTTCGATTTCCAGGGCCTCGTCGGCTCCGGACGAAAGCTCCAGCGCCAGACCGCGTTCGCGCAAATTCGCCATGCGCAGTTCCGGCTGGCGCAGCAGTTCCCACCACGTCTTGAGCGACGCCGGCGGTCGCGAGTGCTTGAGGTGCTCCGCCGCGTGCTCGATCTGAGCGCGCTTGGCGGCGACTGCATCGAGAGCCGGAGCGTCGAGCAGTCCGAAACGCCGCGCATACGCTTCCAGCCGGCGGTCCGCGTTGTCCTGGCGCAAATGGAGCCGGTATTCGCTGCGGCTGGTGAAAAGCCGGTACGGCTCCACGATCTCTTTGGTGACCAGATCGTCGACCAGCACGCCCAGGTAGGCTTCTTCGCGGCCTAGCACAAACGGCGACTCGCCGCGCACCTTCAGCGCCGCATTCAGCCCCGCCAGCAACCCCTGACCCGCCGCTTCTTCGTACCCGCTGGTCCCGTTGATCTGCCCCGCGAGGTACAGTCCGCCCACGCGACGAGCGGCAAGCGTGGCGTCGATCTGATGCGGCGGCGCCATGTCGTACTCGATCGCATACCCGAAGCGCAGCACCTCCGCATCTTCGCAGCCGGGGATCGTCTTGAGCAGCTCGAGTTGCACCTCCGGCGGTAAGCTCGTCGAAAACCCGCCGACATAAATTTCTTCCGTATGTTCGCCTTCGGGCTCCAGGAACAGTTGATGCGAACCTTTATCCGAGAAGCGCACGATCTTGTCTTCGATGGACGGACAGTAGCGCGGGCCCGTGGATCGGATCTGCCCTGTGTACAGCGGCGCTTTGTCCAGGTTCGCGGCGATGTGCCGGTGTGTGGCTTCGGTGGTGCGCGTCAGCCAGCACGGCAGAGCCGGGCGCTCAATCTTCGCGGTGCGGAAGCTGAAGGGCGGCGGCGGCACGTCGCCCCATTGTTCTTCGAGGCCGGCGGTCCGGATCGTCCGGCCGTTTAAGCGCGGCGGAGTCCCGGTCTTCAGCCGGCGCAGTTCGAAGCCCAGCGCCTCCAGCGAGCCCGAAAGACTCATCGCCGCTTGTTCGCCCGCCCGCCCGCCGCGGCTTTGCCGGGTGCCTTGGTGGATCAGCCCGCGCAGGAAGGTGCCGGTAGTCAGAATCACGGCCTGCGCGCGATAGGTCAGGCCGCTTCCTCCGCGCAGTCCGACAACCCGTAACTCACCCTCGGCCGGCGGCGCCAACGTCAGCGCCTCCGGCGCGGCGCCTTCGCGCAAGCGCGCCAAACGCTCCCAGTAACGAGCCTCTGGATCTCGCGAAGCGCCAGCGGGCTCGACCAGCAGTTCTTCGACCGTCTCCTGGCGCAGCGTCAGGTTCGGCAAGCGCTCCAGCGCTTGCTTGGCCAGCAACGCATAGAGCCGCTTGTCGCACTGCGCGCGCGGAGCCTGCACCGCGGGCCCGCGCGAACGGTTCAGCATGCGAAACTGGATCCCGCTGCGGTCGGTAAGCACGCCTTGCAGACCGCCCAAGGCGTCGATCTCTCGAACGACGATCCCCTTGGCGGTTCCGCCCACCGCCGGATTGCAGGACATCTGCCCCAGCGATTCGAGCGCCATCGTGACCAAGAGCGTGCGGCATCCCATGCGCGCCGCGGCGTGCGCGGCCTCGCAGCCGGCGTGTCCGGCACCCACCACGATCACATCGAACGCCGTGGCTCGGTCGACCACTTCGCTCATGCCCGATCCGCCGCCTCCAGCCTTCGTACCAGCTTACCATTATGAGCGCATGCCTGCACGCGGGGGCATGGGACATAAAAAAGGCCCCGCCGGCACTTCCCGGCGAGGCCTCGATGTTCGCTTCAACGGCCCGTACGAATCAGGCGTTGCCACCCGACGGCTTGACGTTCGCCGCCTTGGGACCCTTTTCGCTCTGCACGACTTCGTATTCCACCGCCTGCCCTTCCGCCAGGCTGCGGAACCCTTCGGCCACGATGCTGCTGTGGTGGACGAAGATGTCCTTGCCGCCGTCGTCGGGCGTAATGAAACCGTAGCCCTTTTGATCGTTAAACCACTTCACTTTTCCCGTGGGCATCCGCCGTCTCCTTCACGACCCGTCCGCCCGCGCCTGCGCGGGTCCGTACCGCGGCGCGCCGCCCCGTCGGCGGCGCCGGATCCGCTTAGCTGTAGAAGATCTCCGCCATCGGCATGAAGTCGTCCGGCAGCAGTTTATAGCGCTTCTTCTCGGTTTGGTTTTCGCGCAGCATGCCTTTCATCGGCACGGCTTCGACCCGATCCCCGCGCAGGGTCACCAGGTACCCGTATTTCCCCGCGGCCACCGCCTCGGCCGCGCAGATACCGTAGCGCGATCCCAGGATCCGGTCGTACGCGCTGGGCGATCCGCCGCGCTGCAAATGACCCAGCGCCAGCCCGCGCGTCTCGATGCCCGTCAGTTTTTCCAATTCTTTGGCCACGGCCTCCGCGATCTCGCCGGGCTTCAGCACGATATTGCCGAAACTGTCGCGCTCCACCTTTTCGCTGATTTCCCAGCCGCCGCCTTCCTTCTTGACGATCCGCGGCTTGGCGTCCACGCCGCCGATCGAAGCGCCTTCGGCGACCACGACGATCGCGTGCAACTTGCCGCGTTCGCGCGCGCGACGGCAGGCTTCGGCGATGGCCTCGATCCGCACCGGATGCTCGGGTACCGCGATGAACTCCGCGCCGCTCGCCACGCCCGTGTACGCCGTGATCCAGCCCGCGTGCCGGCCCATGCACTCCACCACCATGATCCGGTGATGGCTCATCGTGGTCGTGCGCAGGTCGTCGATCGCCGCCGTAGCCTTCTCAACGGCGGACCAGAACCCGAAGGTGAAGTCCGTTCCCAGCACGTCGTTGTCGATCGTTTTCGGAACACCGATCGCCGGTATGCCATAGTCACGGTAGAGGTAGTAGGCGATTTCCAGCGTATCGTCACCGCCGATGGCGACCAAGGCGTCGATCCCGAGTTGCTTGAAGTTCGTCAGCGCCTTCTGCACGTCCTCCGGCTTCTTGTACAGGTTGGTTCGGGAAGTTCCCAGAATGGTGCCGCCTTCGTGGAGAATCTGATCCACCGAATGCGGCGTGAGGTCTTCGATGCGCTTGTCGCGCAACCCGGCCCAGCCGTCGATAAACCCGATGCACTTGTATTGCTCGTTGGTTTCCTTCGACAGCCGCGTGACGATCCCGCGAATGACGGCGTTCAAGCCCGGGGCGTCTCCGCCGCCGGTCAACATGGCGATGCGCTTCATCTCTGCACTCCTCTTAGGTTAAGCATCCGGCATCTTATCCGGCGCGGTCTGGCGCGCAAGGAACCCGAGGCCGGGAACTGCGCGCAGGCAACCATTCTTCTGCCGATCGCGCCGGCTACTGCACTCACTCGATCACGTTGGTGAATTTCGGGCGGTTGGTATAAATCAGAGGCCCAATTCGGAGCTGGTGAAATTGGTGTCGTAGCGTCCAGACACGAACGCGGCATGCTCGAAAATCTCGCGGTACAGGGGAATGGTCGTCGCGACCCCTTCCAGCACCAACTCGTCCAGTGCGTTGCGCATGCGCCGGATCGCTTCCTGACGGTCGCGCCCGTGGACGATCAACTTTCCTAACATCGAATCGTAGTACGGCGGCACCGTGTAGCCCGAATAGATATGCGAATCCATGCGGATCCCGCTGCCCGCGGGCGGGCAATACAGCGCCAACTTGCCCGGCGAAGGCGCGAACCCGCGCTTCGGGTCTTCCGCATTGATCCGGCACTCGATCGAATGCCCGCCATCCTTCAACCGGTTGTCGATGTCTTTCTGCCGCCAGCGCAACGCTTCGCCGCTGGCCACTCGCAACTGCTCCTCTACCAGGTCCAGGCCCGTCACCATCTCCGTTACCGGATGCTCGACCTGCAAGCGGGTGTTCACTTCCATGAAGTAAAACTTGCGGTCCTTGATGTCGTAGATGAACTCGACCGTTCCCGCGCTGAAGTACCCGGCCGCCTTCATCAGCCGCACCGCGGCCATCTGAATGTCGTAGCGCGTGCGCTTGTCGATCACCGGGCAAGGCGTCTCTTCGATCAGCTTCTGATTGCGCCGCTGAACCGTGCAGTCGCGCTCGCCCAAGTGGAGCACATGCCCGTGCTCGTCGCCCAGGATCTGCACTTCGACGTGCCGCATCGATTCGATGAACTTTTCGAGATACAGCGTCCCGTTGCCGAAAGCCGCTTCGGCTTCGGTGCGCGCTTGCATGTAGTTGCTGCGCAGGCTCATCGGGTTGTGGGCGATGCGCATGCCGCGCCCGCCGCCGCCCGCGCTGGCCTTGAAGAGAACCGGATAGCCGATCTTCTCGGCCCAAGCGAGCGCCGCTTCTTCGTTCTCGACGGCTCCTTCGCTGCCCGGCACCGTCGGCACGCCGGCCTTCTGCGCGATCTTCTTGGCCGAAATCTTGTCGCCCATCTGTTCGATGGCTTTGGTGGGCGGACCGATGAACGCGATTTTGCAGGAGCGGCAGACTTCCGCGAAGTGCGCGTTTTCGCTCAGGAACCCGTATCCGGGGTGGATCGCTTCGACGTCGGCGATCTCCGCCGCCGCGATGATGTTGTTCACCACCAGGTAGCTTTGCTTGGCGGGGGGCGGACCGATGCAGATCGCACGGTCGGCCATGCGCAGGTACACCGCGTCCTTATCCGCCTGCGAATAGACCACGACGGTTTCCACGCCCATCCGTTTGCAGGTGCGGATGATGCGAAGGGCGATTTCGCCGCGGTTGGCGATCAGAATGCGGGAAAACATCGCAGTGGCGGGCAGACCCCGGGGCAAGGCGCGTCCACCCCGACGCCGGCGCGGGGTCTACGCGGCCCTGCGCGTCCTTTTAGCTCGGCTCCACCAGGAACAGCGGCTGGCCGAATTCCACCGGCGTGGCATCCTCGACCAGGATCTTGACGATCGTGCCGGCCACGTCGGCCTTGATTTCGTTCATCACCTTCATCGCTTCGACGATGCAGACCACATCGTCCTTCTGTACGCGGTCACCGACTTCCTTGAACGGTTGCGAGGTCGGGTTCGGCTTGCGGTAAAACGTGCCCACGATCGGCGAACAGATTTCCTGCGTCGGCTTGCCGCTGCCCGATGCCGCTTGCGCCGCGGGCTTGGGCGGTTCGGCCGCGCCTTTGGACGCCGGCGCCGGAGCGGACTGCTCCGCGGGATGCACGATCGAATGCGTCGGCTGGAAGACGTACGGCATCTCCCGGCGTTCGCCGCGGCGCGCCTTGAATTCCAGATCACCCTCACGAACCGACAGCTCCGTCAGTTCGTGAGTCTCCATGAACTTGATCAGCTTCTCGATCGTCTCCAAATTCATGGATGCTGAAACCTTACCTTGCTGAGGGCCGCGGCTATCGGTTGGAACCGTTCCAACGCAACCCGATGGGCATTCGGCTGAGCACTCGGTGGCCGCGCGCGGTCACCAGTACATCGTCCTCGATGCGCACACCGCCGACTCCAGGCAGATAGATGCCCGGCTCCACCGTTACCACCATGCCGGGTTGAAGCATGCCCTGCGCCCGCGAGTTCAACGACGGCGCCTCGTGAATGCGCAACCCCAGCCCATGGCCCGTTCCGTGTCCGAAGTACTTCCCGTACCCAGACTTACGAATGTGCTCTCGAGCCGCTCGATCCACCGCGGCCAATTCCACGCCCGGACCCACCGCCGCAATCGCTCGGCGTTGTGCCTCGGCGACGATCTCATGAATCTTACGCAAGCGGGGCGGAATCTTACCGATGAAGAACGTGCGCGTCAAGTCGGCGTGATACCCCCCACATCGTGCACCCCAGTCAATCAAAACAATGCTCCGGCGCGGCAGCTTCTTGTCCGTTGGACGCCCATGGGGCAGGCTCGAGTTCGGCCCCCACTGGAACATACAATCGAAAGCTTGGTCGTCGGCCCCGGCGCAAACCATCCGGTAGCGCAGTTCCGCCGCGGCCTCGCGTTCGCGCATCCCGGTCTTCAACAATGCGCAGACTTCCCGGAACGCCTGTTCCTGAATCCGCAGCGCCTTCTCGATCTGCCGGATCTCCCAGCCGCTCTTGATCAAGCGCAATCGCCCGATCAGGCTTTCGCGCGGCATGGCGATCTTGATGCCCTTGGCCGCTTTCTTGAGCGCGTCCAAATCGCCCAACGACAGGTCATGCCGCTCCACGCCCAGCGCTCGCACGCGCAGCTTGCGCGCCCATTCGCCGGCCTTGTCCATCAGGCCCGGCGGCTTGAGCACGATCTGCCAACCCTTCGCCGATTGCTGCGCTTCTTCGATGAAGCGGAAATCGGTCAGCAGCAGTTTGCGCTTCTGCGTCACCAGCAGCGCGCTGTCGTCGCCGGTGAATCCCGAAAGGTAGCGTACGTTCATCGGATCGGTGACGAATGCGCCGCCGATCTTTTCGAGCGCCATGATTTCGCGAAAGCGCGCCACGCGCCCGCGCAACTCCGCCGCCGGAGGAACCACCGCCATGCCTGACTCCTTAGAAGCCCGTGAACCTTACGCCGAAAGACTCTTTACCCAGTTCTCTAAGATGCGCAGCCCCACCCGCTGGCTCTTCTCGGGGTGGAACTGACAGCCCGCCACCGCGCCCTTGCCGGCCGCCGCGCAAAATCGTCCGCCGTAATCGCTCGTGGCCAAGACCGTATCCTGAGCGCCGGGCGCGACATAAAAGGAGTGCACGAAATAGACGCTCGAACCTTCTTCGAGCCCCTCGAATAATGGGTGGCTCGAGGCGAACGTGAGGCCGTTCCAGCCCATGTGCGGAACCTTCAATCCGCCCCGCGCGCCAAAGGCTGCACCTTTAAAGAGCTTCACCTCGCCCGGCAGGATGCCCAGCCCCGCGACCCCGGGCGCCTCGTCGCTGCGCTCGAAAAAAAGCTGCAAGCCCAGACAGATGCCCAATAGCGGACGGCCCGAAGCCGCGTACGCGCGCAGCGGACCGGAGAACCCGCGCTGATCGAGCCCCGCCATACCGTCGCCGAAGGCGCCCACGCCGGGCAGCACCGCGGCCGGCGCGGCATCCAGTTCGGCCGCGCTCGTCACGAGTTTCGCTTCGGCGCCAAGATGCGCGAAGGCCTTCTCCACGCTGCGCAGGTTGCCCAGCCCGTAATCGACGATCGCGATGGCCATGGTTTAATCTCACACGAACGGCAACACCCAAGGAAGTACGACAGGCGTACGCAAGAACCACCACCCAAAGACATCCAGTAGCAACGGATGGTAAAACACGACCAGTACCGCCGCCAGCGCCAACGATGGACCGAAGGGAATGTAATTCCCCTCCAGCACCTCTTCCTTCTTGCCATCGGCGCGTTCACGAATCTCGCCTGTCGGCCAAGCGCCCGAAGCCATCATGCGCTTCTTGACCGGGTATGCGACCAGCAAATTGCACCCGATCACCGCACCCAGCACCGGACTGATCGGCGTGGGTTCATAGCCCAACATGCCCCCGCGTTGGCTGTAGATCGCCAGCATGATCCCTTCCACGACCAGTACGAATGCGCCCATGGCGAGCAAAATCCAATCCGGCGGAGGCCCGGCATCTTCGTCGCCTTCTTCGGGCATCTCGAAGGTCGGCCTGCGCGGTTTCCACGCATTGCTTAAGCGCCGTTGCTGGTAGCGGTCCCAAAACAGTTGTCCGACGCCAAGAAAACTGCCCAAGAATACGCCTACCAGCCAGACCAGCAGCGCCGGCTTCCATCCCAGCAAGGCGCCGATGGTGGCAACGAGGTGCGCGTCGCCTCCGCCCATCCCTTCCTTACCCAGAAAGACGATGCAGACGAATCCGATCAGCCATAACACCCCGGCGCCCAAGATCACCCCTTGCAGACTGTCGAAAAGCGCATCCAGCCAAGGCGTCCCGGTCCAGGGGGTCATCGAATGATGCAGGTCGGGGGCGAGCGGCGCGATCAGAACGCCCACCAGAATCCACGGCCAAGTCGTCTGGATCGGAATCGTCCAAGTCTCCAGATCGACGAACGCGATGCAGATCATGTCGGCCACGATCAGGAGCGTTACCAGGAACAACGCGAAGGGCATCGGGTTCGGTAACCCGGGCGCCGTGGGCGCGTTAAGCCCGAAGTACTGCCAGGCGGCGAGCGCGTATAAAGCAGAAACCAGCGCCTCAACCATGAAGTAGCGGAACGGGATCGGCTGCTTGCAGGCGCGGCACTTCCCGTACAGGCCGATGTAACTGAGCAACGGGATGTTGTCGTACCAAGCGATCTGCGCTTCGCAGCGGGGACAGAAGCTGCGCGAACGCGTCAGCATGGAGATGTCCCGCGGCAACCGGTAGATCGCCGCGTTGACGAAGCTGCCGATGATGCCTCCGAAGAGGGCCGCGCTGATCACGAAGAACCAGGTCGGCACGGGCGGCACATCTACCTCCGTCGATTCATGGTGCATTCCGTGCGGAAATTAGCGACTAAATTCCCACGCACGCGCACACAGGCTACTCACGGTTTATCCACAGCTCCGCAGCATAACGAGTGCAAATTTGCATGCGCATCCAAAACACTTTTTGATCCTATGTGTTCTAATTTCACGCGACATTGGCTTCTTTTTAACTTTACGGTTGACTTGATGCAGTGCCAGTCTTATCACGCACGACGTCATCATTAACACTCATAGTCCATGTCGAAGGAAAAGTACTTCCAGGTCCCGTGGGGGGAAAACGGGTGGAGGAGGTATTATGTCTCGTCGCGGCAACTGCATTGTGCCGGACTGTCCGAATCCGGTCCATGCGAAAGGCTACTGCCGCCGCCATTACGGCCAGATCTGGCGGCGAGGGATGATCTACGAAACGCCCCCGCGCGACAAGAGAGAGGACGGACTGAAGGGCGACCATCAGGAACGTCTGCGCTCTTTGGAGCGCGAATTGCGCCGCGCGCAGCAGATGTACGACATCGTGGTGGGATTCCAGGGGCGGCTCAAGTGGCGCCGCGAAATCGAAGCGGTCGAAATCGAGATCCGCAAGATTCGCGACAGCCAGGAGCGCGTGGAACTGGAAGTGGAAGTCGGCGAAGAAGACGACGTGCCTCGCTTAGTGGCGCATGGCGCCGGCGCGGCCGGCGGCGACTAGCTGCTCGTCGAGCAAATGGTATTGGAAACTTGAGCTGCAGGCGGCCGTCATGGGCGGCCGCCTGCGGGCTTGAGTGCTCACCGGTCCACTCCGTTGCGCCCTGCCACGGAGGGCCGACGGCCGGACGGTCTTCGAATTCCATATCAGGGTGCGTCTGCCCCGATGCCTGCCGACTCAGAACCCGCACCGCCTCGAGAAGGGCGTTGCCCGCGCTGCGGCAAGCGCTTCGCCTACGCTTCCGTCAAGGCCCACAAACCTTTCCCTTTCTGCTCTCCCAAGTGCCGCAACGTCGATCTGGGCTTATGGTTCCGTGAGGAGTACAAAATCTCCTCGCCGCTCCAGCCCGGCTCGAACGAAGACGAAGAAGATCCCCCGGAAGGCGACTTTGACGACGGAACGGGCAGGTAGCCGCCCGCACAATAGGATTATAGAAATAAACCCCTGCGGGTGATATATTTAGTGCGTGTGCCGCATGGCCGGATTCGGCTCGACCGGATAGGCCCGCGCGCCGTCTGGAGCTGCGCTCATGATGACCTTGGCCTTCCTTCAGAATATGGGGATGTGGGAATGGATCGTCATCCTCATTGTAGTCCTGCTGATATTCGGAAGCCGCCTGCCGGGACTGGGCCGCTCGCTGGGCCGTTCGGTCAACGAGTTCAAAACTGGACTTAAGGAAGGTCAAGAAGAAGGCGCCACGGAGGCCAAGAGCACGCCGCCGGCGGAAGCCGCTAAGAAAGATTGAGGCCCCTTTTCCAGTCGGCGTCTACCTGTTCGGACACAGGAGCCGTGGTGATGCAGTCCCTCGCATTCCTATCCAACCTAGGCGGCACGGAGATCGTCGTCATCGCGGTGATCGCGTTGCTGCTCTTCGGAAAGCGGCTGCCCGAGGTCGCCAGGAACTTCGGCAAGGGTATGGCTGAATTTAAGCGCGGAATGAACGAAGCGACTTCCGAGGTCAAGCGCGAGATGGATCAGGCCGCCGATGCCGCGGAAGCCGCCAAGCGCGAAGTGGAAGCCGACGTGCAGAAAATGGATGCCGACGCGGCCAAAGCAGAACCCGGCGCCACGAAGGCCGTCGCATCTCCCGAGCCGGTTCCGCCCGAAAAGGCGCCCAGCCATGAAGTCGATCCGGCCTGACCCGATTTTACTCCGTCCACTTTCTCCGACTCGAAAACCCGCTAAGGTAGCGTCGTGCGCGTTCGATCGCGCACGCACATGAACGAACGAAACGATCTCATCCTGAGCGACCTCAACCCGCCGCAGCGCGAGGCGGTGGAGACGCTCGAAGGACCGCTCCTGATCCTGGCCGGCGCCGGGTCGGGCAAGACGCGCGTCGTCACGCGCCGCATCGCCAACCTCATCCGGCACGGCGCGCGGCCTTGGCAGATCCTGGCCATCACCTTCACGAATAAAGCCGCCGGCGAGATGCGACATCGCGTCGAGGACCTGGTGGGCGGCGCGGGCGTCTGGATCAGCACCTTTCACAGCTTCTGCGCGCGGCTGCTCCGGCGCGAGGCGACGCACCTGGGTCTCACGCCCGACTTCACGATCTACGACGAGGATGACGCCGAACGCGTCCTGAAAGACGTCGCGAAGACGATGAATCTGGAAGATCAACGCTACTCGCCGCGCAAGCTGCGAGGCACGATCTCGCATTTGAAGTCCCAAGTCGTGCAGCCACGGGACCTGGCCGGCGGCACGTTCCACGAGCGTCTGCTCAAGGAAGTCTACGAAGGCTATGTGAACGCCTTGCAGCGCAACCAGGCCATGGATTTCGACGATCTGCTGCTGCGCGCCGTCGACCTGCTCCAGACCAATCCCGAAGTGCTCGCACGCACGCGCGACCGCTTCCGATACGTGCTCGTGGACGAGTACCAGGACACCAACGGCTGCCAGTACCATCTCGTTAAACTCCTGGGCCAACAGCACCGCAACGTCTGCGCGACCGGCGACCCGGACCAGTCGATCTACGCTTGGCGCGGAGCCGACGTGCGCAACATCCTCTCCTTCGAAAAGGACTTCCCTGAAGCCCGCGTGGTGCGGCTGGAGCAGAATTACCGCAGCACCAAACACGTCCTCGCAGTCGCGCAAGCCGTCATCCAGCACAACACGCAGCGCAAAGAACGCGACCTCTGGACCGAGAATCCGGAAGGTCCGAAGGTGACGCTCAAGGTCGTGGGCGACGCCGAGTTGGAAGCGTATGAGGTCGTCAAGCGGATCGGCGCGCTGGAGAAGAGCGGGCGGCGGCACAGCGAGGTCGCGATCTTTTACCGCACCAACGCGCAGAGCCGGCCTTTCGAGACTGCGCTGATTCAGGCCGCGATCCCCTACCAGCTCATCGGCGGAACTCCCTTCTACGAGCGCCGCGAAGTGAAAGACGTGCTGGCCTACCTGCGCCTGATCGTCAACCCGAAGGACGACGTCAGCTTTACCCGCGTGATCAACACGCCGCGCCGCGGGATCGGCGACAAGACGGTCGATCTCATCGCGCAGCACGCCGCCCGGCTGGGCTGTTCGATGCTGGAATCGCTCGACCATGAAGACTGGATGCGCAGCGAACTGAAGCCCAAGGCGCGCAAAGACCTCTTCGCCTTCGCGCGGCTGATGGACGGCCTGCGCGCGCTGCCGCGTCATCCTGTCCGCGATGTGACCATCCGGGTCGTCGAAGACTCCGGACTCAAGACGGCCCTCGAGCAGGCCGGCGAAGACGAACGCATCGAAAACGTGGAACAGTTGGTCAACGCCGCCGCGCAATACGACACCGATCATCCGCTGCCCGATGAAAACGCCGAACCGGACGAGCCCGGCGCGCTCGACGGCGCCGAGGACCGGCCCGACGCGGGCCCTTCGCTCTCCGGTTTCCTGGAGAACGCGGCGTTGGTGGCAAGCACCGATTCGTACGAAGCCGGCGCCGACCGCGTCACGCTGATGACGCTGCATATGGCCAAGGGCCTGGAATTTCCCGTCGTCTTCCTGGGCGGCATGGAAGAAGGCCTGCTCCCGCTCATCCGGGCCTCCCAGGGTTCGGGGCTGCCCGGAAAAGAAGACGAGGACGAAGCGCAGCAGAAGCTCGCACTGGAGGAGGAACGGCGCCTATTTTACGTCGGCGTCACGCGCGCCATGGGGCAGCTCACGCTGCTTCGGACGCACTACCGCGCGCGCTACGGGCGCAGCGAACACAGCGTGCCGTCGCGATTCCTCGACGAGATCCCGCCCGAGCTGTTGGAGGTGGAGGAAGACGAAAGCTCGTTCTCGGGCGGCTACGGCGCGCGCGACTGGCGCCGCTCCTTCGCCGGATTGGGCTCGCTCCAAAAGCCCTCGGCCCGCTCCTTCGAGGCCAAGCCCGCCGCCCGCGGCGGCGGTCCGGCGCGTTCCTTCGAGGAATTCGAAGCCGAGTTGGACGACTTCGCGCGCGATCGGGCCGAACCGCCAGCGGTTACCGAAGGAATCGACACCAGCGACGGGCAGCTCGAAGACGGCGGCTTCGGCGTCGGCGATCGCGTCCTGCATCCCAAGTTCGGGATCGGCCGAATCGAATCCTTCAGCGGCGGCGGGCTCTCGCGCAAAGTCACCGTGTACTTCCAGAAGGTCGGCAAGAAGCAGTTGCTGCTCTCGCTTTCGCGCCTGCAACGAGCCTGACGGCCATGGCGCGCGCGACCCTCTCGCTCTCCGAGGCTTTGCGCACCGAAGCGATCGTCTATGCGCGCGAGGCCCTGCCCGAAGAAGCGTGCGGCTTCCTGCTTGGAAGCGAAGCCGCGCCGGATGCGTTTCGCGTCGAAGCTATTACCGCCGCGCGCAACCTGCACCCGCATCGCGAAGACCGTTTTCTGATCGATCCGTTGGAGTACGCGAAGGCCGAGCGGCGCTGCGCGCGGCATGCGGGCTGGCGCGTGCTGGGCTTCTGGCATTCGCACCCGGCCAGCCCGCCGCGCCCCTCGCCGATCGACTTGGAGCAGGCGCAAGGCCTGCACGCGAGTTTCCCCGCGCACTACGTGTACGTCATCGTGTCGTTGGAGGTTCCCGACGCGCCGGCGCTGGCCGCATGGCGGCTCGACGCACATGCCGCGGCGTTCGAAGCACTCGGCCTGAGGTAGCCGCTCAGGCGCCGTGCGGCCTCGGACCTTCGAGCCGGCGCTTGCGCTTCCGCATCGGGCGCTCGGGCGCCGCGGGCGCGGGCTTGGCTCCGAACAATTCCTTTACCGATC
Organism: Planctomycetota bacterium; assembly: GCA_015075375.1. GTDB lineage: Bacteria > Planctomycetota > SZUA-567 > H5-PLA8 > H5-PLA8 > H5-PLA8. The sequence goes on from JABTUM010000001.1 coordinate 870,125, forward strand.
CGAGCAACTGGCCCAGCGCGGCTTGCGGCTTCGCCGCTGGATGCGCGGCATCCACGTCGAAACGCCGGCGCTTGCGCTCGGGTATCGCTCCCGGATTCGGCGCGGCAGGGGTGCGCGCGGCGGGCCGCAGCTTGCGCGCAGAACCCACCGCCGGCCGGGTACTCGAGGAACTGCCGCCATCGCGCTGCGCGCCGTGGCCCTCGGAGCCCGGCCGCGCGAAGAGCAAGTCCTCGCCGGCCAGCAGCCGTTCGATGTCCGTCGCCAAAGCGCGCGCGCTACGGTAACGCGCCTCGGGCTCCTTCTGCATCAGTTTCTGGCACACCAGCGCCGCCTTCGGCGAGATCTTCGAATTCCCCTTCCGCGGATCGGGAACCGGCGCGGTCACGTGTTGGCGCATGATGGCCTGGGATTCGACGCCGTCGTACGGAATCCGTCCGGTGAGCATCTGGAACAAAACCACGCCCAGGGAGTACAGGTCCGCGGCGGGCGTCAGCCGCGCGACGCCGCAAGCCTGCTCCGGCGCGATGTAAAACGGCGTGCCCACCGTGTACTCGGTATGCTCCTGAGCGGTCCCGGGCGCGCATTTCAGCCAGGTCCCGGCCAGCCCGAAATCGGCCAGCTTGGCCGAACCGTTCGCATCCAGGAGCACGTTGTCCGGCTTCACGTCTCGATGCAGCACCTCCTGCCCGTGAGCATGCTCCAGCGCCCGGGCGACCTGCAAGGTGATGCGCAGCGCCTCGCGTTCGCGCAACAGCCGTCCGGTCTCGGTCAGCTTCTGGTCCAGCGAAGGCCCGTCCACGAACTCCATCGAACAGAACAGGGTGCCTGCCAGTTCCCCCGCGTCGTAGCCGCGGACGATGTGCGGATGATCCAACCGCGCGACGGATTGCATTTCCTGCAGGAATCGGAGCCTGAATTGAGGGTCTTTCGCCAGGGACGGGCGCAGGAATTTCAGCGCCACCAGGCGATCCATTAAAAGGTGGCGCGCTTTGTAGACGACGCCAATGCCGCCGCTGCCGACGGGATCGAGGATCTCGTACGGGCCCAGCACCGCGCCAAACGCGAGCAGACTAAGCTCGCTGCGCGCCGGCCGGACTCGTTCCACGGCCTTTTTCTCCAACTCGGCCTGCCGCATACGCTTTCCAGCTCCTTCACGCAAGACTTCCCCTCCATCGGTCATTGGAGCACATCCAAGGCCAACTCCGCGCGCCACAGCAGGCGGTCCGCTGAACCAACGACGTTCGCTAAATGCGCACCCACTTCCATTCGCCACGAACCCTATCCGATCCCTATGAGGACACGGTTAAGGTACTTTTTCCTTTGGATGACGGATTCAAAGCAGGGGTTGGGCTTGGAGTTAGATCGTCGATTCCGTGTGCCCGCGCCAGGTGCATCGGATGGGTCTTGCCCAAGCGATTGCCTTACCACGCATGCACTGCGTAGCCTTACCTAAACGGAAAACCGGGTGCACGCAGTGCAGCGAGGCGCATTTTGTGCCACGTTTTCAGCAAGCTGTGCAAATCAGGACGTCCGATCTTCAGGCCCCTTGGCATCCGTTGGCGCGGAATCGGTGCGTTCCGATCCAGTCGTACTGTCGGAGTTCCCGTAGCGTTTGGTGCTTTTCCGGACGCTTGCGATTTCCCACCAGATCCAGCCGAGCACGATCAGGACGATTCCCAACATGAACTCGGTCTTGTACTCGGCCATCATCGATTCGGCCTCCGGCCCGAAACGGTAACCGAGGTAGATCGAGATGGGCGCGGTGATGGCCGCACGCAGAAAATCGAGGAGCAGGAAGCGGTAGTACGAGACATGCAGCCAGCCGCAGAGAAAAAAGGTCGGCGCGCGCACGCCGGCCAGGAACCCGGCCAGGAAGATCGTTTTGTTGCCGTGCTTTTCGAAAAAGCTGCGGGCTTGCTTCAACCGTGCGGGGACGCCCATCCGGACCAGCCACTTGTATTGCGCGATGCCCGGCCCGATGCGGCGGCCCAGGTAATACGTCAAGCTGTCGCCGCTCATGATGCCCAAAACGGCCACGAACATCATCAGCGCCAAGGATCCGTCGATCTTCGCGAGGACGAAGCCGGCAAGCAGAAACACAGCTTCCTCGGGCACGGGCAACCCCATGCCGCACAGGATGAGCGTCAGGAACACGGCCAGGTAGGAGCCGTGCTCGAAATAAGGTTCCAGCCATTCCAAGGTGGATTCCTAGCAGGAGCCAGCGAGCATCCGTACTTCAGCGCGGGGTGAGCATTCCTTTTAAAAGACTTTCCGCCGCGGCCAGAGCTTCGGATAGCTTATCCGGTTCGCTGCCGCCGCCTTGAGCCATGTCGGGCTTCCCGCCGCCCTTCCCGCCCACTTTCGCGGCCAGTTCGCGCATCAGGTTCCCGGCGTGCGCGCCGCGCGCCACGAGTTCCTTGGGCACGCTGACCAGCAGAGCGGCCTTGCCGTCCTTCGCGCCGCCCAGGACCACGGCGGCCTCGGGCAGCTTCTTGCGGATCCCGTCGAGCGTCTCGCGCAGCGTGGCGGCGTCGGCGTTGGGTACCGCCGCGGCGAGAAGCTTCGCGCCGTTCACCTCTTTGACCTGGTCGAGCACCGAAGACGCCGCGGCCGATGCGGCTTGCCGTTGCAGCGCGGAAAGTTGCTTCTCCAGCGCGGACTTTTCCTCCTGCAGCGCCGTCAGACGCTCGAGGAGATCCTCGCGGCGCGTCTTAAGCGTTTGGGCGAGCGTCCCAAGGGTCTGTTCGGCCGCGCGCGCTTCGGCCACTGCGCCGCTTCCGGTGAGCGCCTCGATGCGCCGTACGCCGGCGGCCACCGCGCCTTCGCTCGCCAGCCGGAAATACCCGATCTGCCCGGTGCGCGCGACGTGGGTGCCGCCGCAGAGTTCCTTGCTGGGGCCCATCGCCACCATGCGTACCTTGGAGCCGTACTTTTCGCCAAAGAGCGCCATCGCGCCGGCCTTCTTCGCTTCGTCCGGCGTCGTTTCCACGGTCTCGACCGGAAAATCGTCCTGAATCCAGCCGTTCACGCGCGCTTCGATCCGGGCCAGCACCTCCGCGCCGACGGACTCGGAATGCGTGAAATCGAAGCGCAGCCGTTCGGGCGCGACCAGCGAGCCGCGCTGTTCGACGTGCGTACCCAGCAACTGGCGCAGCGCAAGGTGAAGCAGGTGCGTGGCCGAGTGGTTCTTCAGCGTCGCGGCGCGGCGGCGTTCGTTGACCGAAACGCGAACGAATTCGCGGACTTCGAGCGTACCGAAAGGAATCTCGATGTGGTGGAAGATCAGGTTCTCGAGCTTCTGCGTATCGACGACTTTGGCGCGCGTGCCGGAACCGGTGAGCGTGCCGCGGTCGCCGACCTGCCCACCCGATTCGGCGTAGAAGGGCGTGCCGTCGAGGAGCACGATGGCCGGGCCGCTGTAGGCGATCTCCACCATCTGCCCGTTCTGAACGATGGCGAGCACCTCGGCGTCGTCGACGGCGAGCTGGTCGTAGCCCATGAATTCGGTGGGCTGCTTGGCGAAGATTCGCGCGATCTCGGCGAGCGGGCCGGATTTGAAGATCTCGCCGGCCATGTCGGAGCCGGAGCGGGAACGCTCTTTCGCCGCATCCAGTTCCGACTCATAACCGGTCAAATCAACCTTGATGCCTTCGGAATCGGCCGATTCCACCGTGAGTTCGATGGGAAACCCGTAGGTATCCCAGAGCTTGAAGGCATCGGCGCCCGAGAGCATCTTCGCGCCGGATTTACGCAGGATAGCGATCCGTTCGACGAAATGTTGCCTCCCGTGCGTGAGCGTACGGTCGAAGTTCTTCTCTTCTTCCGCGATCGTCCGCTGAATCGCCTCTTCTTTCTTTGCGAGGCTCGGGTAGCCGGCCTTCATCTGCCGGATCACCGCGCTCGCCACCGCCGGCAGGAAGAGTCCTTCGATGCCCATTTCGCGCCCGTCGAGCATGGCGCGGCGCATCAGGCGCCGGACGACGTAATTGCGCCCTTCGTTCTTGGGCGGCACGCCGTCATGGATCGCGATGACCGCAAAGCGGACATGGTCCGTGATCCGCCGCATGCGCCGGTCGTCTTCCGCGTTCTTCCCGTATGCCTTCCCGGCGAGTTTCCCGACTTCCAGCACGACCGGGAAAAGCAGATCGATCTCGTAGTTGTTGGGCTTGCCCTGGATCACGCGCGCCATGCGTTCCAGGCCCGAACCCGTATCGATGTTCTTCTGCGGAAGCGGCTTCAGCACGCCCACGTCACGGCGATCGAACTGGGTGAAGACGAGGTTCCAGATTTCGCAGTAGCGCTTTTCGTCTTCGGTGACGGGGACCGGCGGCGGAACCTTGCTCGGATCGTCGTTCCACGCCGGATGCGTATCGTAGTAAATCTCGCTGCACGGCCCGCACGGGCCGTTGGGTCCCAGGCTGGGCGCGTCGGCCGGCCAGAAGTTGTCGTGCTCGCCGTACTCATGGATGCGCCAGCCGCCGGCAATCCGTTCGTCTTTCAGCCACGGCGCAAAACGCTGCCACGCCGCGATGGCTTCCAGGTCCTTCTCGATCTTAAGCTTCTCGTCGCCCTTGAAGACGGTGACGCTGAGCCGGCGCGGGTCGAGCCCCAGGCCGCGCGCGGCATCGGTGAGGAACTCGACGGCCCATTCGATGGCCTCGGTCTTGAAGTAATCGCCGAAGCTGAAGTTGCCCAGCATCTCGAAGCAAGCGTGATGATTCGGCGTGCGCCCGACGTTCTCGATGTCGCTGGCGCGCACGCAGGGCTGGACGGTGACGGCGCGCTGATGCGGATGGTCCAGCTTGGCGATCCCGGCGAAGTGGTCCTTGAACTGGTTCATCCCGGCGCCGGTGAAGAGCACGCTGGGATCGTTGGCCGGCACCAGCGAATCGGCGGGCACGTGCAAGTGCCCCTTGGATTTGAAGAACTCGATCCACCGGCGGCGGATCTCGTCGGTCGTCAGGAACGTCGGCATGGGAACCTCGAATGCGCAGCAACTCCGCGGCGACTCCCGGCGCGCGGGGGACCATTAAGGATAGAGGCACGGCTTAGGGGCGCAACGGCAGAGCGCCCGCTAGACGCCGTTTGCGAAAACCATATGATCGGCGCAGACCGCCTCCGGGAGAACCGCCATGGCCAAAGGACAGCACCTCTCGCAGTACCAGAAGGGCATCGTCAAGCGCTACTACGAGAACAAGGAAACGATCAACACGCAGAAGCTGGGTGAACTGGTCAGCGACCTGTACCTCGAAGAAAACGCCAAGAAGGCCGAGAAGAAATGGAAGAGCGTCGAGACGGCGCTCCTGAACGCCGGCGCCAACGCCGCGCGCGTGCAACGCATCGTCGAGACGAAGGATCTCAAGAAGCTCGCCGAACTGGCCGGTGAATTGTTCTGACGGCTTGCGCTACCCGCGCCGCAGCCAGTAATCGACCAAAAGCGCCGCAAGCAGCAGCCCCAGCAAGAGCTGCGGGTTCACCACCGGCGCGCGCTCTTCGCGCTCGACCACTTCCGGCTTGAGCGGTCCGGCGGCGAGTTCCTCCACCAGCGCGGCGATTCCTTCGGGCGTGGGCGGAACCAGCCGGCTTCCCGGTGCGCCGGCGCGCACGGCGGCTTCCAGCGCGGCGGTATCGGGGCCGCGGTCCTGCGCTTCGAGCGGTGCGCCTTCCACGACCAGGCCCATCCGGTCGCGCCCGATTTCCGAATCGTCCGGCGCCAGGGCGCGTGCGACGAGCAGGTATTCTCCGGCGCGCTCGATGGGCGCCGCAGCGTCGAGCACCCCCGCGACGAACCGTTCCCGATCGGCCGCGGCTCCGATGCCGCGCTCGACATTCCCTAGTGCGCGCCAAGCGAGCGGCGGAAGCGGAGCCTCCGGCGCGGGCGCGGGCAGCAGCGCGAATTCGACGCGCGCACTCGAAACGCCTTCGGGCAGGCGGACGCCAACGCGTGCCTGGAGCGGTTCGCCCAGATTCCAATGCTGCCGCGCGAGGTAAAGGCGCACGGCAGGCTCCGCGCCCCGGTCGGCGCCGGCGGCCCAGGAGACGAGTTTGCTCCAGAAGGTCTCGGCCAGTGCCACGCTGCCCGTCCGCTCGGGATCGCCAGGGGCCGGCGTCAGCCAGCGCCAGGATTCGCCGCAGGCCAGCAGCGCCACGCGCCCGTGACCTACGCGGCCTATACTCAACAGAGGTCGCGCCCCGGTTTGCAGCAGCACGCTCGTACCGTCGCGCGGCCGAGAGAACCCGTCCCAAGTCCACGTCGCACCCCACGCGCGCCAAGGCTCGCCGCCCTGGGCATAGGCCCATGCGGTCAATTCGTGCGCCCGCGCAGCTTCGGTGCCGCGCACCGGTTCGGGACGGCGAGCGGACGCGGAGCCGTCCGCCGGCGCGGCCCATTCGCGAAACAGCAATGCATCTTCCAGAGGCGTGCCTTTGAAGCGCGCCGCGACCTCCGCGGCCGGCTCGTTGCAGACCCAGATCAGCCCCAACTCGCCCTGCTCCAGCGCGACCCGCAGCTTCGCCTGCTGGCGTTCGGAAAGGTGGCGTGGATCGGGTTCGAGCCAGACCCACGTACCGGCGCGCGAGGCGGCGGGGACACCTTCGTCGAGCCATGCCCGCGCGAGGTCCTCGACGGGCCAAGGCGGCGCGAGGCCGTCGGAACCGGGTTCGGGCCGCGCGAAATCAGGAATTGCCAGCACGCGCGGACCGCCGGCGCGCGCCAGCGCGGCGCGCAGCGCGCGGTAATCGTGCCCCAGGCGCGAAGCCACCAACGCCACGCGCCGTTCGGGCGGACGCACATCCACTTCCGCATAGGCGATGTTGTTCAGCGTACGCTCTTCGCCGTGCAGCGGATCGAGCGCCATGCGCAGGCGGTAATGTCCGGGTTGCCGCGGCGTAACGTGCAGGCGTACGGTCGTCCAGGCCGGAGCGGTGCGTAACCGGTGGCGCATGCTCTCGGCGGCAACCCACGGCCCAGCCTCGGCCGCTCCCAAAGGTCCGCCGATCCAGAGCCGCGCGTTCGCGTCGGCCAGCGGCCCGCTCAGATCCAGTCCACCGGCCACGAGGTTTGCACGCGCTTCGGCGCGCAAGCGCTGCCCGCCGCGCGGCGCGGCTTGCGCCAGTTCGCTCGAGTCACCGGAATCGCCTTCGGGACGGACATTGAGTTCGAACAACGCGGCGTCGGGAGCCGGAGACCGAACCTGCCCCAGGGTCACTGCGTAGAGCGGCACGCCCAAGCGCGCCCAAGGCAACACACCCACTGCCAGCGGCCGGCCGGAATTGACGACCCCGTCGCTGAAGAGCACCACCGCGCCGGGCGGGCGTCCGTCACCTTCGTCCGTCGCAAGCGTGGCCCATGCGTCGAGCGCTTCGCCCAAGGCGGATGCGCCCGCGCGCGGGTGCACGCTCGCGTCGTCGGGGTGGCGCGCTTCCAGGTTCGAACCGGCATCGGCGGCGAAGGTCGTCCAGCCGTGCGCCAGCGCGGCTTCCCGCAGCGCCGCCAGGAGCGCATCGCCCTGCTCGGCGCGCGTGGGCGCGTCCGGGCCGTCGCGACGGGCCAGACTTTGACTGGCATCCACCAGCAACGCCAAGGCATGCGGGCGTTCCGAAACGATGCGCTGAACCGAGGTGGGACGCAGGATGAGAAGTGCCGCACAGGCGAAGGCGATGGCGCGAAGCCCGAGCGCGCAGAGGTTGGCCCAGACCGGCCAGGTGCGCCGCGTGCGCCAGGCGGCCAGGACCGCCAAGGCTCCTAAACCGGCGAGCGCCAAGCTCACCGCGGCCGGCGCGAACAGGGGCTGAAACTCTACGCGATCCATCCCTTCAGCAACGACGGATCGATGTTGCCGCCGCTTAGGATCAATACCACGTCGGCCTGTTCGGTGGGGGGTTGCGTGAAATCTTCCAGCAGCCCGGCCAACCACGCCGCCACGGCCACCGCGCCGGAAGGTTCGACGATCAGCTTCATTTCATCCGCCAGCAAGACGACCGCCTGCTTGATCTGCTCTTCGCTGACCGCGCGCATCTGCACTTCGCAGCGTTGCAGGATCGGAAAGGTGATCGCACCCGGCGTGAGCGCGCGCAGCCCGTCGCAGACGGTGCCGGAAAGCGGTATGCCGACGCGTTCGCCCTTTTCCATCGACAGGCAGGTGTCATTCGCGGTGTCCGGCTCGACGCCAAACAGCGGGCCGGGAAATCCACGCGCGCGCAAGCCGGCGCCCGTGCCGCTCATCAAGCCGCCGCCGCCGACCGGACCGGCGACCAGCCGCAACCTCCGCGTGCGCGCGGGCAGGCCCATCCACTGATCCATGATCTCGAGTCCGAGCGTCCCCTGCCCCGCGATGATGTGCGGATGGTCGTAACTCGGAATAACGGTCTGTCCGGTCGCCTCGGCAATTTCGAGCGCCTTGAGCTTGCGGTCTTCGGTGCTCTGCCCGGCAAAGACGACTTGCGCGCCCATCGCTTCGACACGCTTGACCTTGACCGGATTGGCGTCTTCCGGAAGCACCACAGTGCATGGATAAGGCTGCCCGCGTTCGGCCCAGCCCAGATTGAATGCCGCCAGGCCCAGCGCAAGCCCGTGGTTCCCGCTGCTGAAGGTGACGACGCCCTTCGCTTTGGCGGCCGGATCGAGCTGAGCAAGCGCGTTGAACGCACCGCGCACCTTGAACGAACCGGTGCGCTGCAGGTTCTCGGCTTTGAGCACGACGCGAAAGCCGGGGCGGTCGAGAGGTTCGGCGCGCAGCAGCGGCGAAATATGCACGAAGGGCTTGATGCGTTCGCGCGCGGCGCGCAGCAAATCGCCGCTGGGATGCCAGGACGAGACCGGCGTGCTCACGAGATGCGGCCTCCTGTAAGTAAAAAGTAGTCCTGGTACGCGTTTCTTGGTACGTCTAAAAGGTAGTCATAGCCGAATCGAAGATACCGGAGGCGGGAGCGGCATGCGAAGCGAAAAATGGCTCGGTCTGGCCCTGTGGGGCCTGGCGCTCGGGGCGGGGCATGCCCAGGAAGGGCAGCCGGTCTTCGGCGTCGAGAACGAGATGTCGGGCAAGGTCGATTACGACGAGGTCGCGCTGGACCTGTCCAAACGCCTGACCGGTCCCCAACACGATGCGCTCGACGCGGCCACGAAACTGGGCAATCTCGGCAAGCGCGCGGTCCCGCTCTGCGCGGACCTGATGGAAAAAAGCAAGGACACCCAAGTCCGCTACTACGCCATCCTGGCTCTTTCGCGCGTGCGGCACAAAAGCGCCGCTCAAGCGCTCCTGCCTTTGGTTGCCAACGAGAAGGAAGAGCGCAGTCTGCGCGAGATGGCGATCGGGAGCGTCAGCGCGGAAGGGATCGACGAGGGTATCGCTCCGCTGCAAAAGGTAGCCAAGGAAGATCCCGACGGCGCGCTGCGCTTCAAGGCCTTGCTGGCGCTGAGCGTGATGCCGACCGCCTGGGCGCCCAGCGAAGCGCTCTTCGTCAAGGGGCTGACCGACGAGCGGGACGACATCCGCCAGCTTGCGGCGAAAGTGTGCCACCAGGTTGCGGCGGTGAAGATCTATTACCGCAGCGGCGAACCGGCGCTCTTGAAGCTGGCCGAAGAAGACTCGGTCATCCCCGTGCGCTGCAATGCGATTGCAGCGCTGGCGCGGATGCAGTCGCGCATGGGCGTCAATTCCTTCGTGAAGCTGTTGGCCGATCCACAAACGCCGGCTCCAGTGGCCCAACAAGCCCTGCGCGGCATGCAACTCGTGACCGGCGTCTCGCTGCGCGATGCGGCAGCCACTCAGGCATGGTGGGAGAAGTTCGGAAAGGAACGCTATAAGGATGCCAAGCCCCTGCTCCTCGATGCCGAGGTGCTCAAACAAATCGAAGCGGAACAAGCCCAGCGCGAGGGCGAAGCCAAGAAGAAGTCGGAGGAGCCCCCCACGGAAGCGCAGCCCAAGCGCCCGGTGCTGAAGGCGATTCCGGACGATTCGCCCAGCGATAAACCTTTCACGGGTGCGACGATGGGAGAATAACGAGGGCTTGCCCAGCCCGGTTATGCACTTATTGAGCAAAGTGTTTATTTTTGATCTTCTGCGTTCGACTTAGAATCCAGATTTCGTGTTTTTGAGCATCCCGTTCGACTATTGCAACCGCTTTTAGAGCATGTTGTTAGGCTATTGATCACCAATCTGATCGATTTTGACCTGCATTGGCGAAGCGCTTGCCTTCTTCCCACCTGTGCACCTGCAATCGGGGCACTGGGTGAGCGGAATTCAACACAGGGGAGAGGGGAGCGTGACTATGAAGGGTAGCGCATGGGGAGTTCGTGCGATCCAATCTGCACGATGGCTGCTGGCTGCGGGCTTGATGGGATTGGCTCTTCACGGCGCAGCCGGGGCCGAAGAAGCCGCGGCGCCCACGGTCGATACGGGCGATAACGCCTGGATGCTGGTGAGCTGCGCGCTGGTGCTGATGATGACGGCGCCGGGCCTCGCGCTCTTTTACGGCGGCTTGGTGCGGCAGAAGAACGTGCTGAGCACCATGATGCACAGCGTCTTCCTGATGGGCTTGATGTCGGTTTTGTGGGCGGTCTACGGCTACAGCATCGCGTTCGGTTCGGGCAACGCGTTCTTCGGTTCGCCGACCCAATACTTCCTGCTTAAGGATGTGGGCGGTGAGCCTTCGGCGTATGCCACCACCATCCCCCACCAAACCTTCATGCTTTTCCAGATGATGTTCGCGATCATTACGCCGGCGCTGATCAGCGGTGCGTACGCCGAGCGCGTGAAGTTCAGCGCGATGGTGGTCTTTACGATTCTGTGGGGCACGTTCGTCTACTTCCCGCTGGCGCACATGGTCTGGGGCGCGGGCGGCCTGTTCAACTGGGTCGACGGCGCGAAGATCCCGGCGCTGGATTTCGCCGGCGGCACGGTCGTCCACATCAGCTCGGGCATCTCGGCGTTGGTCTTCGCCCTCGTGTTGGGCAAACGCCACGGCTACATGAAGGAACCGATCCGGCCGCACAATCTGGTCCTGAGCATGGTCGGCGCGGCGCTGCTCTGGGTGGGCTGGTTCGGCTTTAACGCCGGCAGCGCGCTTTCGGCGGGCGCGGGCGCGTCTTCGGCCTTCGCGACGACACACTTCGCTTCGGCCGCCGGCGCCCTGGCGTGGGCGACGATGGAATGGCTGCTGCAAGGAAAGCCCAGCGCGCTGGGCACGATTTCGGGGCTCGTCGCGGGGCTGGTTTGCGTGACGCCCGCTGCGGGTTTCGTGACGATTCCTTCGGCGCTGCTGCTGGGGCTGGCGGCCGGCGTGGTCTGCTACCTGGCGGTGACTCGCCTGAAGCTGATGCTCGGATACGACGACAGCTTGGACGCCTTTGGCGTGCACGGTGTCGGTGGAACCCTGGGCGCGTTGCTCACGGGGTTGCTCGCCAGCGAAGTCGCAAATCCCGCGATCAAGGAGGTCAAGCTCGCCAGTGGCGAAACGATCTCGATGGTGGGCGGCGGAGCGCAGTTCGTGAACCAGCTCCTTTCGGTGCTGATCACCGTGGCCATCGCGGGTGTCGCAACCTTTATCATCCTTAAGGTGCTGGACGCGACCATCGGCTTGCGCGTGAGCACGGAGGACGAACTCACCGGGCTGGACGTCAGCCAGCACGGCGAAGAAGCGTACTCGAAGGAGTTCGGTGCGGGCTTGGGTGCGGCTCCGGCCGGCCACGGCGATTTAACCCACGCTTCTGCATCCGCACCCCAATTGGCAAAAGGCGGCGCGTAGTCGCTCGCTGAAATGTTTTGCTTGAAGTGCGTCTTATTATTTAAGGTTGGTGCTGCATAGGTCGATAAAACAAGAGGGAGCCGAGACCCCAAACTCTCGGCTCCCTTATTTATTCTTGCACACCCTTATGTTCAATAATCACCACTCATGCACAAATTATGGGTGGTTAAAAACGAATCATCGTGGTGCCCAACCTGATCTAATACAGCCACTTCGCTCAATAAACTCCTACTGATGAATGGTTTAAGAGCTTCCTTACGCACAGGTGAGGAAGTGGCAACCAGCTTGCCTTAAGCCTCCCGGCCATGGTGGCCAAGGGTGAGAACCAGGGAAGAGGGAGGATTTACGATGTCTGCTGCCGCATGTTACCCCAGCAGTACCAGGGGCCGATGGGGGGCTTGGTTGGCCCTCATGGGATTGCTGATGAGCCTTTCGTTCGGGGCGCTGGGCGAAGAAACCGCTCCGGCAGCCGAACCGGCGGCCGCGCCGGCCACCGAAGAGGCGGAAGCGCCGCCCACGCCGGCCGATAACGCCGCCGCGCTCGCGACGCTGAACGACAACGCCAATATCCTGTGGACGTGTTTGGCGGCGTTCCTGGTCTTCTTCATGCAGGCCGGATTCGCGCTGGTCGAAGCGGGCCTGACGCGTGCCAAGAACGCGTGCAACATTCTGATGAAGAACTTGATGGACTTCGCGATCGGATCGCTGGTGTTCTGGGTGCTCGGATTCGGGCTGATGTTCGGCCTGACCAAGGGTGGCTGGATCGGCGGGAACGCGTTCTTCTTCGACGCCGAACCGATGGCGGCGGCGACGGGCAAGTCGGTGGGCTTTTCCTGGGCGTTTCTGATCTTCCAGACGGTCTTCGCGGCCACGGCGGCGACGATCGTTTCGGGCGCGATGGCCGAACGGACCAAGTTCACGAGCTACCTGATCTACAGCGCGTTCATCACGGCCTTCGTCTACCCAATCATCGGGCACTGGGCGTGGGGCAACCTGTTCTTCGGCGACAACTCGAGCTGGCTGATGGAGCGTGGCTTCGTCGACTTCGCCGGTTCGACGGTCGTGCACTCGGTCGGCGGCTGGGCGGCGTTGGCCGGAGCGATCGTACTCGGACCGCGCTTGGGCAAGTACGGAAAGGACGGCAAGATCCGCCCGATCCTGGGTCACAACATGGCCTTCGTGGCGCTGGGCGTCTTCATCCTGTGGCTGGGCTGGTTCGGCTTTAACCCGGGCAGCACCTGCGCCGTCGGCGGCGATATGGCCCGCGTCGCGGTGACCACGAACCTGGCCGGTGCGGCGGGTGCGCTCGCTTCGCTGGTGCTGAGCTGGATCCTCTTCAAGAAGCCGGACACCTCGATGACCTTCAACGGCGTACTGGCCGGCTTGGTCGGGATCACGGCGGGCTGCTACAACATGACGCCTTCGGGATCGATCCTGGTCGGTCTGCTCTGCGGCACGGCAGTGGTCTGCGCGGTGCTCTTCTTCGATAAGATCCGCGTCGACGATCCGGTGGGTGCGGTATCGGTCCACGGCGTCTGCGGTGCGCTGGGCACGTTGATGGTTGGGTTGTGGGGCGTCAAGTACGGCGGTGAAGCCCTGGAGCCCATCGGGCTGCTTAACGGAGGCGGTTCGGCCCAGTTCGTCACCCAGCTCATGGGGGTCGGCGCGGCCTTCCTGCTCGTCTTCCCCACCATGTTGGTCCTCTTCACGATCCTCAAGCACACGGTCGGCCTGCGCGTCAGCGAGCAGGAAGAGATCGAAGGCTTGGACCTGCACGAGCACGGCAATGAGGCCTACGCTCGCGATACGATGGTCACCACGTCGGGTGGCCAGTCGATCGAAGCTTTGGGCGTGGCCACGGCCCCGTCCATGGCGAAGTTGGCCGCCGAACACGGCGCGCCTTAAGCGAGGCCGGAACTCCCGGCAGGCCGGACCCCCTCCGGCCGCTCACCCCGGCGGCGTGGGAGCCCAAACTCCCACGCCGCTGTATGCTCTTAACGCAGACGCGCGGTTCGAAAGCTGATTTGACCCTCCGGCATGCAGCAGGCCGGACTCCCTCCGGCCCGCTCACCCCGGCGGCGTGGGAGCCTAAAACTCCCACGCCGCTGTTCTTTGACGCGACGCGCTTCACTCGCTACCGTTCCGGCGTGAAGACCGCGGACTTCGACTACCACCTGCCGCCCGAATGCATCGCGCAGCAACCGTTGCCCCGGCGCGACGGCGCGCGTCTGCTCACGCTCGACCGCGCGGCGCGCACCTGGCGCGACCGGACGGTGCTCGAACTGCCCGAAATCCTCCGCCCCGGCGACTTGCTCGTCTTCAACGACACCCGCGTCATTCCCGCCCGCTTGCGCGCAACGCGGGAAGAGACCGGCGGCAAAGTGGAAGTCTTCCTGCTGCCGCCGGAACCGGGCGAACTCGAACGGCTTCAGCCGCTCGCGCCCGGCGAAACCGTGCGCCGCGCGCTGACACGCAGCGGCGGAAAGCTGCGCACAGGCGAATCCCTGGCGCTTCCCGGCGCATTGAAGGCCAGGCTGCTTGAACGCCGCGGCGAGGCCGGCGAGGTGCTCGCGTTCGCGTTGCCCGCGGACCGTTTCGACGCGTACCTGGATGCGCACGGCGAAGTTCCGCTTCCCCCGTACATCGCTCGAGCGGAAGGCGATTCCAACATCGTAGACCGCGAGCGCTACCAGACCGTCTTCGCTCGGGAACGCGGCGCAGTGGCGGCGCCGACGGCGGGGTTGCATTTCACGCCCGAATTGCTCGAAGCTTTGGATCGCCGCGGCGTGCGGCGCGCGGCCGTGACGCTGCATGTGGGCTTGGGCACGTTTCGGACGGTCAAGACCGAACGCATCGAAGAACACTACGTAGATCCCGAGCCGTTCCAGGTGCCGGCGGCGACGGCCGAAGCCGTAGCCGCGGCGAAACGCGAAGGGCGGCGCGTCATCCCCGTCGGCAGTACCGCCACGCGCACCCTGGAAGCGTGCTGGGACGCGCCGGCGCGAACGTTGCGCTCGGGGTACGGGCGGACCGATTTATTTTTGCGCCCGCCGTGCCGATTCCAGGTCGCAGATGCGCTGCTGACGAACTTTCACCTGCCGCGCTCGAGCCTCCTGATGCTCGTCGCCGCTTTTTCCTCTCCCGGGGGCGAAGACGGCCTCGAGTTCGTTCTGCGCGCCTACGAACACGCCAAAGCGGCCGGGTACCGCTTTTTCAGCTACGGGGATGCTTGCCTGTTCGAGTAACGCTCACCGCGCGCGGATCAGGTCGGCGTCGGCCAGTTTGAGACCCGCGCGTAAAGCCACCGTCTCGCGCAGGAAGCGTTGCGCGTCGGTGTAATAACCGGCCGTGGGCGCGAGTTCCGGCGCGTGCGTACGGAACCAGGCGTTGAAGCGCGCCATGCTCAGTTCGCGCGCGAGCTTCGCGGCCATGCTGGCGAGCGCCACCGGCAGCGATGCGCCGTCGGCTTTTTCTCGGAATTCCACCGCAACGCGCCGCGCATCCCAATCCAGTTCGTAGGCGCTTCGCGCCTTGGACTCCTCCGTAATCCGCGGCAGCGCCCCGTCGAAGGATGCGGCCAACGAAGGCGCGTAAAACTTTCTGCCGCCCAGGCGATCCACGACCGCGTGCACGGCTTCCCCGGGCCGGGCGAAGCCGGCGGCGGCACGAAGCAGAGCGCCGGCGCGGCGTCCGTTCACTTCGGCTTTATTACCCCAGCGTTCCACGTCCCGGTTAAAAGCGCCTGCCGGCAACGCACGCGCGCGATAGTGGACGACTTCCACGGCCCCCGCGGCCAGGCAGGCGCGCAAAGCTGCGGCATGCTTGATTCCATCCGGAATTTCGACGGGAGGCGCCGGCGCGCGGCCCCACGGTTCTCGCGCGAGGGCCTCCGCGTCTTCGGCATCCAGAAGCGTCTCGAGCTTGCCGTCCCATGGGGCGCCGCATGCGGCTTCGAAAAAGGCCGAAACGGCCAGCCCCAGCCGCTCCCGTTTGCGCGGGCCGGCATGGACAAGCTTCGAATCGTCAACGGCTATGGTGCCGGGAGGAGCGGGCATGCGTGAAACGGATGGCGCAAGCCTGTGCCATAAGTCGCCGTGCCAGGCCGGCGAGGCCGTCTCGGGCACCCGCAGCACGCACAGCCCGTGGCACAATGGCCCCAACACCGGCCCGTACCCGGCTTCGTCCACGCCCACGAGTAGCATGCGCTCAGTTTACCGGGCATCCCCGTGTGGCTACGGGAAAACGCATCAACGCAGTTTACCCAGCGCGTCTTTCGCGGCGGCCATACCCTGAACGATATCCTCACGCGGCGTCGCGAAGCTCAAGCGCAGATAGCCGTCCTGCATGAACCCCGTGCCGCTGGCGGTGATGACGCCCGAAGACGTGCAGAGGTACTCGGAGACGTCGTCGCTGCTGGAGATGGTTTTGCCGTCCGGCGTGCGCTTGCCCAGGCAGGCCCGGACATCCCAAAAAGAATAAAAGGTGGCGGGCGTGGGCCAGACGCGCGTGTGCGGCATGCCTTCGGATTCCTTTTGAATCAGATCGCGCAGCGCCTGCAATTCGTCGTGCAGGCCCTGATCGTACGGCTGCGAGATCGCGGTGATGGCGGCCACCTGCGTCGGCGTCGCGGGGCCGGACGTGTAATGGCTTTGAAGGTTCACCATCGCCTTGGCGGTGTCGTCAGGCGCGACGGCCCAGCCGATGCGCAAGCCGCCGGTGCGTCGGAAATTCTTGGACATGCCGTCGATCTGAATCAACCACGGGCGTGTGCGGTCGTCGATGCGCGGCTCCGGGAATTTCCGGCCGTCGAATACCAGCCGCCAGTACAGACGGTCGTAGACGAAGTAGATGCGGTGCTTGACGCACACGTCGAGCAGCGCATTCACTTCGTCCTGATCGTAGAGCTGCGCCGTCGGGTTCACGGGATTGTTGAGCAGAAATAGCTTCGCGTGCGGGCGCATGCGCAGATTGCGCTCGAGATCTTCGGGCACGATTTTCAGATCCTGCTCGTGGCGTTCGCGCGGGATCACCTGCACCGGAAAGGCGTACGCGGCCACCGCCAACGGCTGGTAACTGACCCAGGGCGCCGAGTCGAAGAGCACGCAGTCGGCGGGGTTGCAGATGGCCAGAAACGTATTGAAGAGACTCTGCTTCGCGCCGGAGCTGATGATCACGTTGTCGATGCCGTACGCATTTTCTTGACCGAGCCACTTGAGCACCGCCTGCCTCAGCTCGGGCATGCCCGCCGGATCGGAATACATCGTGTGCTGTTCGTGAAACGCGCGCTCCCCCGCCTGCTTGATGGCCTCGTGCAGTTCGCCCTTCGTCTCGCCCAGGCCGAAATCGTAGACGGGTAGCTTCTGCCGCCGGCGCTCTTCGGCCAGGCGCTTGAGCGCCAGCGTCAGCGACGGGCGGAACTTGCTCATCTTGGCCGAAATCCGTTCGTGCGGTTCCATAGTCACTCCTTTAATCCAGGCGACGTCACTCGGCGCTGCCGGCGCGAGCATGCGGGTTATTCGGGTCGTACACGAACTGCACGGGTTGCGGCAACGCGCCGTCCGCGCCGAAATGCTTTTTCGCCAACTCCACGGCTTCAGTCCGGCCCAGGCGAACCACCTCGTCGCGCTCCGTGGCGCGGTCCGCCTCGACCGGTTCGCGGGGCCAAACCTTGCCCGCTTCGGGCAGAGATCCTACATGCAGCGTCTGAGTAGGAAACGCAAACTCCACGCCCAAATGCTTCGCCAGCCGCACGATATCCAGCAGCAACCGCTCGCGCTCGCGCAACTCCGTCGCCCAATCGGGCGTCTTGACAAAAACGTAAAGCAGGATATCCAGCGAACTCGCGGCAAATTGGTTGAGGTAGACGTGGTAGTAGTCCTTCGCCGTGTACGGATGCTGGAGCACCAATTCGCGGATGCCCTCGCAGAAGGCTTCGATTTTCGCGGGCGGCGTATCGTAGGTCACCGAAACGAAGCACTTGATCCGGCGCTTGAAACGCTTGCCGTAGTTATCGACCTTCGCGCGGATAAAAGCTGCATTGGGAACCGTGACCAGTGAATTGTAGAACGTGCGGATGCGCGTGCTGCGGAAGCCCACCTCTTCGACGGTGCCTTCCACCCCTTCCACCACCACCCAATCGCCGATCATGAAGGGCCGGTCCAGCAGCACCGTGACCGAGCCGAAGAAGTTCTCGACGGTGTCTTTCGCCGCGAAGGCGAACGCGACGCCGCCGATGCCCAGCCCCAGCAGCATACTCGTCACGTCGATGCCAAGCTGCCCCGCGACGAAAACGACGCCGAAGACGACGACGAATATCTTGAGCGTTTTGCGGATGAGCGGGACGAGCAGGTCGTCCATCTTCGACTCAGTGCGCTGCGCGGCCTTGAGCAGGTAGGCACACACCACATCGACCAGCCGGTACAGTCCCTGGACCAGCGCAAAGGCCATGAAGAATACGGCCACCGTGGCCAGAATCCCGTTCACTTGGGGCGGCAGGTCGAGCCAGTAGACGCCAAACCAGAACAGCGCGGCCATGGCGACCACGCCCAGCGGCCGGACCGCCAGCGCGCGCAGTTCTTCGTTGACGCCGGTTTCCTCTTCTTTGACCAGCCTCCGCGCCAATCCGCAACCCAGCACCACAATCGCCTTGTCCAGCACCACGCCGCTCAGGATCAGCGCCAGCAAGCCCAGCCACTGCCAATGCTCCAGCAGAAAACCCACGCGCTGCAGGCGCTCAGGAACCATGCGCCGAATGCGCATCGCCAGATCCTGGTCGGCGCCCTTGAAGCTTTCGAGCGTCGGGAGCGGCGCGAGTTGTTTCCAGATATCGGGGATCTGGGCCACGAACGAGGCGTCGAAGCGCCACGAGCCGTCAGTCTGCCGCGAAATCACGAGCGAGCCGTAGGTTTTTCCGTCTCGGATCAACGGTTTGCGCCACTGCTCGGCGCCGGGTTCAGGCTCGATTTCCTCGTAATCCACTTTCCAGGTACGGTCGAGTATATCGAGCAATTGGCGCGCGCGGCGCGGTCCGAAGACCGGCCGGTCCACGGCTTCCACTTGAGAGAGATCGAAGCAGGCCACGGCCTCGGGCAAGCGCGCGGACTCGCCGGAGGTGATCGCTTCCATATAGGTGAGCATGACCAGCTTGGCGCTGGCGAACTGCTCGGGCGCATGATCCGGCGGAGCATCGGGGCTCGCTTCGCCCGCATTTGCGAAGCCTGGAGCAAGCGCAAACAAAACCACGGCCCAACACCATGCCCGGCGTGACTTGAAACCGACGCGCACGCGCTCATGCCCTCCAGGGATCACGCCCCGCTTCGACGCGGCGGGCGCAATCAATCGCCCACCGCTTCGGCTTGGCCCGTCGATTCCATCGCGCGTTGCTTCTCGGTCAGCAGACGATGCAGCTCGGGTTCGTAGAAGAAGTGCTTTTCGCCGAAGGCGGGCTTCAGATCGGTCAGCCACGAAGCGTGCGGATCGAACTTTGCGAAGAACGCGCGCTTGACCCAGTCCGAATCGCGGCCCTGGATAAACCGAAGCACGAAGACGCGCTCGCCTTTGATCTCGGTGATGCCTTCGATGGCCACCTTGCCGGGCATCGCCGACATGGACGGGCCGCGAACCGTTCGCGCCAGTCCCGAAACCTGACTGTACGCTTCCCGGAAGATCTCGTAGGCCTCTGCGAGCGGGATTTCGAAGTACGCCTTCGCGCCCGTATTGCGCTCGACGAACATGTAGTAGGGTACGCAGCCGAGGCGCACTTGCGTGTTCCACATGCGCGTCCAGACCTCGGCCGAATCGTTGATGTGCCGGATCAAAGGCGACTGGCAGCGGATCACCGCTCCGGTGCCGCGAATGCGACGGATGGCCTCCTGCGCCACGTCCGTGCTCATCTCGATCCAGTGGTTGTAATGCCCCATGATCGCCAGGTGCTTGCCGCTGGCGACGATCTGCTCGAAGAGCTTCAAGACTTCGTCGGCATCCGGATCGGTCACGTAGCGGTAAGGCCAGTAGCTGACCGACTTGGTGCCGATGCGGATCGTCTGGATGTGCTCGAAGCCCGGACCCAAAAGCGGTTCGATATACGCGCGCAGATTCTTGATCCCCATCACCATCGGATCGCCGCCGGTGAAGAGCACATCGGTCACGTCCTTATGCGCCTTCAGGTAATCCTGGAAGCGCAGGGATTCGTCGGTGGCGAACTTGAGATCGTCCAGGCCTACGAACTGCGGCCAACGGAAGCAGAAGGTGCAGTACGCATGGCAGGTTTGTCCGGCCGAGGGGAAGACCAGACACGTTTCACGGTACTTATGCTGCACGCCGCTGACGGCATCGCCCTCCCAAACCGGCACGTTGGCGGTCTTCTGTCCGGCGGGATGCGGATTCAAGGCCAGCCGCACGGCATGCGCGGCTTCCTTGATCTTCGCGTCATCGCCCGTGCGGACCGCCTCTGCCACGCGATCGAAGTGTTCGTCGGTCAGCATCCCGCGTTGCATGAAGGTCAAATTGAAAATCGGATCGTTGGGGACGTTCGTCCAGTCGATCAGGTCTTCGACCACGTAGTTGTTCACGCGCATCGGCAGTACATGCGCGACGACCTTCATGGCGAAGCGCGACTCTTCAGGGAGCTTCTGCAACTGGGGGAGCCGGTCGATATCGCGCGAAGAGTAAAACTTCGGCTTGCGGGGCTCGATTCGTGAATGGGCCATCGGGGTGTCCCTCCTTTTCTTCTTCATCTAGTTGCATCCTCAAAAGCCCCCGCCCGATCCCAGCTCCGGACGAAGACGATAGCCTTCCGAACGGCAAAACATCCGAAGGATGTTTGAGCGTCTTTAGCACGGCGACAAAGCCATACGGCACGATGCCATGCAGGCAGCGCGAGAGCGCCGAAAAGCGACCACGGGAAATTGTATAAGGCGCGCAGCGCCGTTATTCGGGGCCTCGCGTCGGACACAGCAGGACGAGAGTATTGAAATCAGCCACCGAATAACCAATTTATCTATACCCTCTCCCGCTCTGCCTATCAATCTTATATCCGGTTATTTTTTATGGATTTACAATCGTTAGAGCGAATCGCGCGAAGGGCTTTGAATTTAATGCCGCAGCGTCTCCAGGCCTGAAATTCGTTCATGCCCTTTTGATGCGCAGGGCAGGTACGGACGCTTCCGGGCCGTCAGTTGACCGTATCGGACCTCGCACTATGCTGCGCGAACCGTTCGCTTATCCGATTTTAACTACCGCGAGGATCGCCCGTGGCTCGCCTGAATTCCCCTTCTCCGTTACGCGTTGGGCTGTGTGGCGCCGGTATGATGGGTGCCACGCATGCCGCAGCTTATGCGGGCATTCCCGGCGCCAAGCTCGCCGCGGTTTGGGACACCGATCTCAAGCGCGCCGAAGCCCTCGCAGCGCGCTTTGGCGGAACCGTGTACGCGCACCGCGACGACCTGATTCAAGCAGTGGATATCGTCGACATCTGCCTGCCGACGCCTTGCCACCTCGAGCAGATCCAGGCCGCCGCCGCAAAAGGAAAGGCAGTCTTCTGCGAAAAGCCCCTGGGCCGGACGCTCGAGGAGTGCGATGCCGCCATCGGCGCCTGCAAGCGCGCCAAGGTTCCGCTGCTGGTGGGCCATGTCGTTCGATTCTTTCCCGAGTACCGTACGCTGCGGAACACGATCCTGAACGGGGATCTCGGCGATGTGGGCGTCCTGCGCATGAAGCGTGTCGTCTGCAGCCCGGGTCCGGCCGGAAGCTGGTACTGGGACTTCGAGGCCTCCGGCGGATGTGTGCTCGATACGGCGATCCATGATCTCGATTGGCTGAACTGGACCTTGGGCCGCCCGGCCTCGGTCTACGGCGTCGGGTTCCGCGATGCGCCAAGCCTGAAAGACTTGGCTTACCTGACTCTGCAATGGTCAAGCGGCGCGATCGCGCATCTGGAGTCCAGTTGGAGTCACGATACGTTTGCGACGAGCTTCGAGGCCGCCGGTCGCGACGGCATCGCCGAATTCGATCTGCGCGACTGCGCGGCGCTTCAGGTTGCCTACACGCAGGCCGCTTCGGACGGCGGCGGAAACGTCGTGCCCGAAAGTCCGCTTGCCAAGTCGCCCTATCAGGCCGAGTTGGAACACTTCGTCGCCGTCGTGCGCGGAGCAGCCAAGCCGCTGATCAAACCCGAGGAAGCGCGCGAGGCCGTGGAACTGGCCTTGGCCTGCCTGGATGCCCTGCGCTCGCGCCAGCCCGTTCGCTTGCCGTCCCGGCGTGGGGGACCTTCCGCACGGACGGCAAAGCCGCGCGCACGCGCGCTCCCGGCGGCGCACCCAGAATAATCGTTCGCGGCCTCTCCATATAAAGGAGTTCGTACGTGGCTAAAAAGGTGAAGCTCGCATTCCTCTCGTTCGCGCATATGCACGGGTACGGGTACGCCTCGCAGCTCCGCGCGCTACCCAAGGGAACGGTGGAATTCGCCGGCATCTGGGACCGCGATTTCGCGCGTGCAAAGAAGATGGCCAAACTGCTGGGCACGAAGGCCTTCGCGAAGCGCGAACAGCTTTTGGCCCAAAAGCCCGACGGCGCGATCGTTTGCAGCGAGAACGTTCATCATGCCGAGGATGCGGTCGCGGCGCTGGAAGCCGGGGCGGGCGTGCTCTGCGAAAAGCCGCTCGCACCGACGGTGGCCGACTGCCGCGCAATGATCGCGGCGTCGAAGCGGACCGGCCGGCCGCTGATGACGGCCTTCCCGTGCCGGTTTCTAGGCGCGGTACTGGCCCTCAAAGCGCGCGTGGATTCCGGCGACCTCGGCCGGATTCTGGGCGTCTGCGCGACCAATCACGGCCGCCAGCCCGGCGGCTGGTTCGCCGATCCCAAGTTCAGCGGCGGCGGAGCGGTGATGGACCATACCGTGCACGTAGTCGACCTGCTGCGCTGGCTGCTCAAACGCGAATTCGTCCGTGTACACGCGGCCGTCGGCTACAACCGCTTCCGGCTGACCACGCAAGCGGTGGGTAAGCGCCGCGTCGACGACGCAGGTATCCTGAGCCTCGAACTCGACGGCGGAACGGTGGCCACCCTGGACTGTTCGTGGTCGCGCCCGGCCGAGTACCCGACGTGGGGGGACGTGAAAATCGAGCTGGTCGGTACGCACGGCGTGGCCAAGCTCGATGCGTTCCGCCAGCGCGTCCTGGTGGCATCCAAAGCCACCGGCAAGCAGGTGGAACGCTGCTTCGGCGACGAAGCCTCCGGCGGACTGGGCGGAGCCTTCGTGCAGGCGCTGGCGGCGAATGCCCCGGTCCCGGTGAGCGGGGACGACGGGCTGGCGGCCACCGCCGTGGTGGAGGCCGCCTACGCCAGCGCGCAAAGCGGGCTTCCGGAGCGTATTTCGGCACTCTGAGCGCTTTCCGGCTGTTGCAGGAAGGGTTTACCCGCACTAAGGTTGGACGGTCTTGGGGCGCGCGGCGGCGCGCGTCCACCTCTCTTTTTGCATTCGCGCCCGGACCCGCTCGACGTACATGAAAGCGATCATCTCCGATATCCACGGCAATCTCGAAGCGCTCCGCGCGGTGCTCGACGATATCGACGGATTGGGCGTCAAGGAAATCATCTGCCTCGGCGATGTGATCGGGTACGGACCGGACCCGAAAGAGTGCTTGGACATCATCCAGAGCGTCACGAACCTGAACATTCTCGGCAACCACGAAGAAGCGGTGTTGTACGGCATCCCGCCCAATTTCACGCCGCGGGCGAAGAAGGCCCTCGAGTGGACGCGCAAGATCGTGCTCGAAGACGAGACCGAATCGCCGGAGCTGCGCGAGAGCCGCCGCAAGTTCATGATGTCCTTCAAGGTCCAGACGCGCATCGAGGGCGTGACCTACGTTCACGGTTCGCCGCGCGGGCCCACGCGCGAGTACGTGCTCCCGCGCGACGCCCAGGACAAGAAGAAGATGAAGGCCATCTTCGACTGCCTGGAAGACTTCTGCTTCTGCGGGCACACGCACACGCCGGGCATCTTCAATTACGAAGGCTTCACGCATCCCAGCGACATGTTCGACCTCTACATGCTCGGCAGCGACGAAAAGGTGCTGATCAATGTCGGCTCGGTGGGCCAGCCGCGCGACGGCGACCCGCGCGCCTGCTTCGTCACCTTCGACGGCGATACGGTGGTCTGGCGGCGCGTGGAATACAATATCGAGCCGGTGGTCGAAAAGATTTACGCGGTGCCCGAACTGGACAACTTCCTCGCCGATCGCCTGCGCGAAGGCCGCTGATGCGCGCACGCCGCGCCGGCCACATCCCAATCTGAAAATCCGGAGCGCAGGTTACGGCGCCGGAGACGCCGGCGCCTGGAGCACCCGCAGCTTGCGGCTGCCGAGCAGTTCGCCGTCCGCGACGAACTCCACCGCGTACTCGCCAGGTTTATCGAAGCGCAGCGATTGCAGGCGAAAGATCAGCTCCGCGACCCCAATCGGATCGTTGAAAGTGATGCCGCCGTTGAGCGCGAAGATCTCGCGCTGCGTCTCCAGTTCCAGCATGCGCAGCTTGCACGGAATCTGGCCGCGCCCGTCGGTCAGCGCCACGTACACGCAGAATGCAGGGAAGGTGTACGGAAAGCGCTGGACGTTAAGCATGCTGAAGATACCGATCAGCGAAGGCTTGTTGGTGCCGCCTTCGCGGATCGTGTAGTCGCAGAGAATCAGGTCGAGCAGGAGCGGAGGATTGGGTTTGGCCATGGCGCGTCTATATAGCGCATCTTCGGCGCGTGCACCACGGCCGAATCGGCCGAGACCGGCATCTAGCGCAAGCTGCGCGGGCGGCGGTTATTTTCGCCAACTCCGGCCCCCAGATCCGTTAGCATGACGAACGCGGAGGCAGAATCGGCCATGAACGCTCCCGAATCCCCAAAGACCCGCGGCGGTCTTTTTCCGCGCATCGGCGTGCGCGTCGGGATGTATCTGGTCGTCATTGCCGCGATCTACTTCTACAAGTTCAATCAGCAGCCCGTCACCGAGCCGGCCCCGTTGCCCACCGTTCACAAACCCGCGCCCGAACCGGAACACGAAGAACCCGGCATGCCGGTCGACATCACAACGATCTACCCCCAGCTTACTTTCTACGCCTGGACCGCCGCCATACGCCCCGACGGCACCCAGCGCGTTGAAGCGCTGGTCCGGTTCACCGGCAACCTGGACGACCTGCATTGGAAGGAGTTAAAGCTGCGCCGTGTCGGCGACGACCGCGATCTGGCTGAGGCCCAAGCGCCCGAAGGCCAGCCGCGGCCTCAGCGCGGCCTGGCCAAGCTGGTCTTCGAACTTTCTGCCGGAGCCAAGCCCTTCGACGGCGGGCGCGTCTTCTGCTGGGTCCGCGATCTGTTCCTGCTGGAGCCCGAGCGGCGTGTTTCGGCGGAGCAGCTCGACCAGGCGCTGACAGAAGCTCAGAACGAAGAAGCCGGCGCCAAGACCAGGCCTTAGAGCCGCAAACAAAACCAGCGTCGAGGCGGCTGCGCCGCGCCTATCAAGCGGGATCAAGAAGGCGAAGTAGCCGGAACGGGACGAGCATCCGGCGCCTGAGCCAGATGAAGCCCCGCAAAGCATCGCCCCAAGCAGACGACCGATGACGGTTTAGTTAGTGGCTCTTAGCCTACCCGCACCTTCATCACCACCTTGCGTGCGCTGCTGGGCGCGCCCGCCGCGATCCCCGGCATGTGCGCGTCGCGCGGGCCGAAAATAGCGAAGGCGCCCGCGCGGATGTCCATGAAATCCCCCACCCCGCGCGGATCGTCCAGCTTCATGAAATCCTTCGCTTCGTCGTAGGGCTGAATCACGCGCAGCGCATCCAGCGGGGCGTATCCCATGCGCTCGACGCCGCGGACGATGAACTGCACGTCCAGATATTTGCGGTGAGCTTCCCAGAAGCAATCGGCGGCCGGCTTCGTCTCGTAGTCCTGCACGATGGCCATCAGGTCCTGCCCGCGGATCTCGTACTTGCCCAGGGGCAGCGCCGCGAGGTCGGTCGCCCGCAGGTACTCCAGCGCGCTGCCGATGCCCGCCCCCAGCCCCGCATACAGTGCTGCGTTGTTCAGGTCGTCGCGGATCATTCGATGCCCTTCCAAATGAAATCGGCGGGCGCAAGCGCCCGCCGATCGTACCGTTGCTTATGCGCGGCCCGGCCTGCTTACTTCTTCACCCGCATGCCCGGGTACGCTTCATCGAACCACTTGTCCCAGCGCACGACATCGTCGCCGAAGTTCTGGCGGCTGATGTACTCGATCGACTCCAGCAGCACCGCCCGGCCTTCCTTGTCTTCGTCCTTGCGCAGATGGTACAGAAGCTTCTCCAGCGCATCCTTGTGGAACTCCTTGAACGGCGTCTGCATCGGGTACAGGTAGCGCAAGGAGAAGATCGCCGAACGGATCACTTCCTTGACTTCCTTTTTCTGGGCCTGCGGATCGACGATGTCGAGTAGCAGCTTGGCCATCTTGGCCACCGAATCGGCGACCGGCGCGGGCTTGCGCACGCGCTGCGCGGCCAGCATGTAGCCCACCGTCTTGGCGATCGTCTGCCGAATCTTCAGGTCGTTGGCGTAGGAGCCGCTCGCCGAATCGGCGTTATACATGTCCTCGAACGCTTTGATCAGGGCCGGAAGCGCCTCGTCTTTGCCCGTCACGCCCAGCGCTTCCACCGCCGCGATCAGCAGCACCGGCTTGCTTTCTTCCTTCAGGATCTTTTCGATCACCGGCAGCACGCGATTGCCCGTGCGCACGCCGTTGGCTTCCAAGCGCGCCAGCGCCTTCATGCCTTCGGCGCGAATCTCAGCGTCCATCGCCTTCTCTTCCACGAGCTGAATCAAACGATTCACCGTCGGCGGAGTCACCAGCTTGTCGAGATCCTTGTCGATCCGGCTGAGCAGGGCGTAGAACGCCGAGAGCACCGCTTCCTTGAGCCGGTTGTCGAGGTTCACCTGAATCAGAATGTTGGCGAGCGTATCCAGGCAGGCGCCGTTGCCGACCTGGCCGATGGCGCGCACCGCCGTCTCGCGGATCAGCAAGTCGGGCATGTTGCCGGCCTGCCGGCCTTCTTCCGAGGCGATCTTCTGCAGCGCTTCCAGCGCGCGCTCTTCCGGAAGGCTGCTCAGCACCAGCGTGGCCCCGAAAACGCGGCAGATCTCGGCGCGGATGTGCGTCTCTTCCTTGTCGTCCGTCAGGTGCTTCGTGAAAACTTCCGTGTACTTTTTGGCCGCCAGACGGTCGAGCGTGAAGAGATTGCCCTGCAACTGACCCAGCGCCTTGATACAGCCGATGCGGACGAACAGGTCGTCGTCCTTTTGCTGCACGACCCACAGCAGCGCGTCGACGACGTCGTTCTCGTTGACCTTGTCGCGGTCGCGCAGGCCGCCCAGCGAGCGTACGGCGTCCAGCCGGTCTTCGGGATAGCCCGTGCGCTTCTTGGCGATGGAAACCAATTCGGCGACGGTCTTTTCCTGCTTGGCCGCTGCGCCTTGCGCCCGCGCCGGCGCATGCGCCGCCACGGCCACGAGCACCGCCAGCAACCCCGCGAGTGGGATACCCGGACTCATGCCTCGACGGAGCATACGAACACCCTCCAAGCGACGGCCGCCGCGAGGCGCCGTTCGTGCCGCGAAAACCGACTCCAAATGCAGTGCAGACCAAGGATTTGTATGAACGCCAGGCTACCCTGTCAATCCGAAAAGCCCAGCCCGTCCCAGACCCCTTGCCACTCCTGAGACGAACGCCCAACGCACCTCGTGACCTAAAATCGCTGTGCTTCCAGAAACGCCTGCGCTTCTTCGAAGCGGTCGAAGCGCTTTTCCAGCGCCCGAAACCGCGCGCCGTGCATGCAGCGCTTGCCGTCCTGACGCCGCCCGATGCCCAGATATTTATGCAACAGCTCGTGATACATCAAATAATCGAGCACAAAAAGCGGGACGTGCTCCGCATCGAATACGCGGCTGACGATCAGGCGATCGTCCTCGGGCGTATAGCTGCCCAGGATGCGCCGCGAACGCTTGGGGCTCCAGCACAACTTCGGGCGCGCAAGTTGGCCCTCGAAATACGAGCGGTTGATGCGGTCGAAGCTCTCGTCCAGCGAGCGGAAGCGGCCGGGGCCGCTGCGCGCGCGCGGCGAGGGCCGGCGCACCCCTGGCAGACGAAAGACCTGCGGCGGCAATCCCGCGATGAACGCGTCGTACGCCCCGCGTTCGACGCCGGCCTTGGCCCGGCGCGTCCGCGCGAGCATCAAGTGGCACGCCTGCGTGATCACCGCCTCGCCCGCCAGGCGAAACGCGATGTGAAAGCGCAGCATCGCCTGCCCGTCGGCCGCGATTCGGAAGCTGTACAAGGTGCTGCGAAACGGCCGGAAGCTCACCTTTGCGCGCTGGATCTGCCGCGCGCGGCGTTCGTGTGCGGCGGCGATGAAGAGTTCGGCCACACGGCGCTCGAAGGCCGGATCGCGCACCCGCGCCAGACGAAAGAGCGATGCGGCATGCGGCTCGACGTTTTCGGCGGGTGAAGCCGCTTCAACCGGCGGCGCGGCGGCCGCGGAGGGCGGATCGGCAAAAACGAAACTCAACTGCCGCATAACAGCCCGTTAAAAAAGGGTACGGCCCGGTTCGCCCCCCACGGCAACCTTTTATGTTCTTGACGTGCCGGGCGCTTTTGATGAAAGATACGAGCCGGATTACGTTTGTCGAGACGGGAAAAGTACTTCCCACATACCTACGCGAGGGCCTGCATGCGCAGCCGCAAACGACGTTCGATGCGCAGCGTCCTGCCGCCCGACCTCCGGCGCTATTACTCCGAAGGCGGATGCCGTTCCGTTTTCCGTTCGCTGGACGTTCCGCTCGGATCCCCCGGCGCGTTCGAAGTTGAGTTCTGCCAGGACATCCTCGCCCGCGCGCCCGAGCACTTCGAAACGCTCGCGTTGCTGGGCGAAGCGTACGTCCGCCGCGGCGATTACGAAAAAAGCCTTGAGACGGACCTGCGCCTGATCGGCATGCGGCCTGAAAGTTCCATCGCCCATTACAACCTCGCGTGCAGCTACGCGCTCAACCGGAATAAAGAAGAAGCGTTGCAGGCGCTGCTAAAGGCCGTCGCGCGCGGCTACAACGACGTCGAGCACCTGCGCCAGGACCGTGATCTCAAGATTCTGCATACCGATCCGCGCTTCCAGACGCTGGTCAAGAAGCTGCGCCGTAAGAAGAGTCGCTCGAAGGCCTGACCTGCCCTCGACGCCAATCACCCCGCGCTCTACACTGAATGCGCTTAAATTCTCGAATCGAGGCCAAAGCCATGCGCCAAATCGCTCGGACGTTGCGCCGTTGGGCCGTATTGACCTTCGCGGTGGGCTTGTTGCTGGGCGCCACGGGATGCCCGCGCAATCAAAGCACGCTCGACGACCGGACGCTGGAACAGAAGCCTCACGTCGAAACCGACAAGCCGGTGGATCGCAGCGATCCGTTCCGTCCTTAACCGGCGGCGCCGCACACGTGCGCAGATTATTCTCGTGCACTTCTCCGCGCGAATTAACCGCTTCACCCACGGATAATCCGGAATCTCATCCGGCTCAGAAGCGAAACGCTCTGTACACCCGCCCGCTCCAGAATTAGGTTTTACCCGTCTTCGATAGGACGGATGGGGGGAACCATACCGTGTCCACGGAAGCGACTGTTTTAAGCTGCCCCGGTTGCGGGAAAAAGCTGAAGGCCGACGCCGCGCATAAGCGCATCAAGTGCCCCGGCTGCGAACGCGTGATCGACGTCGAGAAAGCCGCCGGCGACGAGTTCACGGTCGAAGAAATGGACCTCGATCTCGGCGCCCTCAAGCCGCCCCCCAAGCCCGAAGACCTCAGCGACGCCGACAAAGCCGCGCGCATCCGCGCGCTCGAGAAGGAACTCGAAGACCTCAACGTCCGCTGGATGGCCGAACGCCAATCGACCAAGCAGGCGCAGGCCGACCGCAACAAGACCGGCGAAGAAAAGCGCAAGCTCGAAGGCGAAAACGCGGAACTGCGCAGCCTGCTGAAAGCTGCCCTGGAGGACAACCAGGCGGCCTCGGGCGCCGACGCGGGCGCGCAAGCCGACGTGCAGAAGACCGTCGACGATTTGGCGGCGAGCCTGAAGGAAGCGCGCGCCGAGCGCGAAGCCGCGCAGCACGAGCGCGACCGCCTGGCCGGAGCGCTGAAGGAACTCGAGAACCGCGCCGCCGACCTTGAGCAGAAGATGGCCGCAGCGAGCGCGCAGGGCGAAGCCGCGGCCGGCGAGCGCGCCGAATTCGCGCAGGCCAAGGCCGCGCTGGAAGGCCGCATTGCCGAAATCGAGACGCGCTTCAAGAAGGAGAAGGAGGGCCGCGACGGCCTTCAGAAAGAGCGCGACGGACTGGCCAAGAGCAAAGGCGAACTGGAAGGCAAGGTCGCCGAGCTGAAGGCGCGCGTCCAGGAGTACGAAGCCGCGCCGAAGGCGCAGGACGAACTGACCGGCGAAAACCGCGAACTCAAGAGCCAACTCGCCCGGCTGCAGACGCAGACCGAAGCCGACCGCAAGCAAATCGAGGATGCCGCCCGCCGCAGGGAAGCCCTGGAGCAGGAAAGTTCGGATCTCGAAGCGCGGATCGCGGAACTGGAGCAAAAGGGGCGCGCGGAAGCCGAAGCGCGCGAAGCGCTGCAAAAAGAGCGCGACGAACTGGCGCGCCTCAAGAGCGAGCAGGGCGCGCAGGTGGCGCAGTTGGAGGCGCGCGCCAAGAGCGGGCAGGAGCGCGAGGAAAGCCTGCGCATCGAGCGCGACGAATTGCAGGAAGCGCGGCAGACCCTGGAAGCCAAGGCCACCGAGCTGGCGCAGCG
The DNA here is from genome assembly GCA_015075375.1 of Planctomycetota bacterium. Classification (GTDB taxonomy): domain Bacteria; phylum Planctomycetota; class SZUA-567; order H5-PLA8; family H5-PLA8; genus H5-PLA8. Next base: position 900,712 of record JABTUM010000001.1, read on the forward strand.
TCTGGCCGGCGAAGCCGAAGCCCGCCAGGAATTGCGCGCGGAGCGCAACACGCTCGCCGACGCGCGCCGCGAGCTGGACGCGAAGCTCGCCGGACTGGAAGCCAGCCTGAAATCGCAGCGCGAACATCTCGAGGGCGCGACCAAAGAACGAGACGAGTTGCAGCACGAGCGCAACGAACTGGAAGCCAAAGTCGCCGAACTCGAACGGCGCCTGGGCTCGGAACGCGGCGCCAAGGCGGACATCGCGCGCAAAGAGAAGGAACTCGCGCAGTTGCGCAACGAACTCGAAGGCCGCATCGCGGACCTTGAGACCAAGCTGAAAATCGCCGAGGAAGCCAAGCGTACCGCGCGCCAGGAGAAGGACGAACTTTCCGACACCGTGAGCGAGCGCGAGGCCAAGATTGCACAGCTCGAATCCAAGCTTTCGTCGGCCGAGGAAGCGCGCACGCAGGCGCAAGGCGAGCGCGACGAACTTTCCTCCGCTCGCGGCGAACTGGATGCGAAGGTCGCGGAACTCCAAGCCCGTCTGCGCAACGAAGCCGACGCCAAGGAAACGCTGCAAGGCGAACGCGACCGGGCCCGCCGCGAAGCCGAAGCGCGCAGCAAGCACGCGCTCGCCGTCCAGGCCCAGCTTACCGAAGTCGTCGAACGGACCGCCGCGAACCTCGATGCGCTGCGCGAAGAGCACCGCGCGCTGCAGGCCGAATCGCAAGCGCGCTACGAAGAGGTTCTCTCCAAGGCCCGCGCCACGGCCAAGCGCATGAAAGAGGCGCTGGAGAAGGCCGACCAGTGGGAAGCCACCGTCGAAGAAGGCCGGCAGTCCATTGCCGAACGCCAGGCCGCCTTGGGCGAGAAGATTCAGCGTGTCCTCGCGCAGCCGGGCGCCGTAGAACCGCCGCAGCCCGAGCCCGAGCCGGAAGCGCCGCGGCCGCAGGAACCCGAGGCGCCGAAGCCGGCTGCTCGCGCGGCGCAGGAACCGCCAGAGGCGCCGCCCGGCGCCGCCGTTTCCAGCACGCCCGAGCCGCTCGCGGACCTCGAACCGGAAGTCGATGCCGAAGTCGATGAGGAAGAAGAAGCTGAAGTAGAAGAAGAGTCCGCGCCGGTCGAATCGGCCGAACCGCAAAAGCAGGAAGTGGCCGCCGAATCGAAGGCGGAGGAAAAGAAGCCCGCACCCGCCCCGTCACGCACCGCTCCCGCGCCGGCGGGTGTTCAAAATCAGCCCGATGCCGGACGCAAACGCCGCCCGGAAACGAGCGCTCCGCCCAAAAAGAAAGGCGGCTTTCTCGGCGGTATTTTCGGCCGCTGACCTCCGCCAGATGCCCGTATAAAGAAATGCGTTCCCGAAGCGGAAAAGGCTTGGCAGTCCGAAAGCTTCGGATAAACGCTGTTCTGCATCTTTCCTTCATGCGGGCTTGACTCTTTTCGCGACGATGGCCTCGCAACCTATGCACCCGGCCGGGCTTGGGCGAGGCAGCGGATCGCCCAGCCCCAGCTGAAAGGATCGCCCCATGAAAGCCGTCGGCATCACCCCGCGCAAACCTCACACGGCCCGACTGGTCGAGCTTCCCGAGCCGAAGGTAGGCGAGGTTCCGAACGGCCGCGGCGTGAAGGTCAAGATTCTCAAGGTGGGCGTGGACGGAACCGACAAAGAACTTCATTTGGGCGAATACGGCGCGCCGCCGCCTGGATACGACTTCCTCGTCACCGGCCACGAATGCTTCGGACAAGTGGTCGAAGTCGGCCCAAAGGTGAAGGAGTTCAAGCGCGGCGATTTCGTCGTCCCCACCGTGCGCCGGCCCGGCGGTTCGCTCTTCGATACCATCGGCACCTACGACATGACCAGCGAAGAGACCTACTACGAACGCGGCATCAACCTCCGCCACGGCTACCTGACCGAGTATTTCGTCGACGACCCCGAGTACCTCGTCAAGGTGCCCAAAGGGTTGCAGCACATCGCCATTCTGCTCGAGCCGATGAGCATCTGCATCAAGGGCATCCTGCAGGCGTACGAAATCAACCGGCGGCTCAAGGTCTGGAAGCCGTCCCGCGTGGCCGTCATGGGCGCCGGTCCGATCGGACTCCTCACCGCGCTGGCTTACCGCATCCGCAACCTGGAAACCGTGGTCTTCGGCGTCGAGAAGCGGCCCTACCGCAATGCGGAACTGCTCGACGAGATCGGCGCCACCTACTACAGCGTGCAGGACCGCCCGCTCGCCGAAGAAGTCAAAAAGAACGGACCCTTCGATATGGTCTTCGAAGCCACCGGCTTCTCGCCCGTCGTCTTCGACGCCATGTCCGCGCTGGCCAAGAACGGAGCCTTGATCCTCAGCTCCGTCACCGGCGGGCACCGCAAGTGCGAAGTCGAAGCCGACCGCTTGAACATCGAGTTCGTCCTTGGCAACAAGGTCATGTTCGGCACCGTCAACGCGCACCGCGGCTATTTCGAAGAGGGCTTGAAGGACTTCGCGATGTCCGAAGCCGCCTATCCCGGCTGGCTCACCAAACTGCTTTCGCATCCCGTCGATGGGTTGGAGAACTGGAAAGAACAGATCCGGATCCTCTTCGAGATCAAGGACTGCACCAAAGCGTATCTGAACGTGGCTCAGCCGGAGGCCTAACGGAGCGCAGGGAGCTACCCTATTAGGTTAGGTGAACGGGTGGCGTTCCCGCGAACGCCACCCGTGTGCTTTTTGGGCGAGCTGTTCCAGAAGCCGGGAATCTTTAATCCTACGATCTGGACCCGATTCAGGGCCCCTCCCACAACTCCCTTTAATAGCTCGACTTATGTTTTGCCCACGTGCGGCACACGAATTGATATGAGTAGGCTCAGCGTAGCTTTCAAGAAAGGGATCGCCCCTATGCTAGCCGCACCGGAATCCAGACTTAGGCGTCGCAAAGCCAAGCGCACTTCGGGCGAGTACCGAGTCGAGGCGCTACCCGAAGCGCCTCAGCAGCCGGGCAGATCGTTGGGCGGAAGCGTGGAAGCCGGGTGGCCGTCCATGCGCGCGTCTCGAGAACTGGGCCGCGAATACATCGGTTCGCTGAAGCAATTGCTGCTGACCCGTGCCGTCAAAGGCGGCGGCAAGGGCTCCGCGCCGAAGGCGTAAGAAGAGCTACAGCGACCCGCCCTGGTTGACGTGTTCGAAGAATCCGGCGCAGGCGCGCTCGAAATAAGCCGCGGCATCGGCGCGATGCTGCAAGCCCGGCCCAGGCACATTCTCCCCGCGAATCGGCTGTGCCGAGTAATCCCGGTATTCCGGTTGCGGCGCTTCGAATAGCCGCCAGCGCACCAGCGCCTCCCGATGCCGCATGACTTCCTCATGCATACTCGTATCGCGGTAGCGATTGGCCAGCTCGTACGGATCGGACTCCAGATCGTAGAAGAAGCAGCGCTCCTCCTGCGGGCCGTAGATCAATTTATAGCGCTTCGACCGCGCCACGTAGTGCCCTTGCCCGCTCCACTCCTGAAACACGTACGGCCGCGCCGCATCCGGATCGGCCAGATTGAGGCCGCCCATTCCCTTGGGCGCCTCCAAGCCGGCTTGCCGGAGCAGCGTGGGCGCGAGATCGACCAGATTCGCCAGCGTCTCGCGCCGCCCCGCGCCGCGGCCGCCCGGAAACTTCACAAGCAGCGGCACCCGCGCGAGCGGTTCGTACGGATAATTCCCCTTCAGGATCATGTGGTGGTGGCCCAGGAACTCGCCGTGATCGCTTGTGTAGACGATGACGGTGTCGTCGTAGAGCCCATTTTCTTTGAGGCGCCGGACGAGATTCCCTACCTGCGCGTCGATATGCGAGATGCTCGCGTAGTAGTGCGCCATCACGCGCCGCAGCACCGGTTCGGTCAGTTCGTCGTTGGGAAAGTACCCGCGCGCCTGCGCCAGATCGTGCGCGGGCACTTCGGGCGTCCAGCCCGGCAGCGGATCGAGCTTCGATTCGTCGTAGCGCGCGACCCACTCGGCCGGCGGATCGAATGGGTGGTGCGGCTTGATGAAGCTTGCGACGAGAAAGTTCCCGCCGCCCGTCCAGCCTTCCAGGTGCTCGAGCGCACGCGCGCCGATCCAAGACGTCGAATGCCACGCTTCGGGCAGATTGCTGGCGATGGCTCCGCACGTTTCCCAATACCGCCGCGGAGCGCGCGATCGGTATTCCCCGCGCTGGTCGATCAGATCCAGCGCATCGACCAGCCCCGCGGCGCGCAGCGCGCGGTGGTAGTCGTCGTCGAAGCGCCCGTCGCCGTCCTGCTCGGCCAGCACCAGCCGCTCGAACCCGATGTCCTGATACGTCGGATTGAAATGCATTTTGCCCACGGCCGCCGTGCGGTAGCCCGCGTCGCGCAGTACGCGCGGAAACGCGGGAATGCCCGGCGCCAGCGTGCTGCGGTTGGCGTACGCGCCGGTCTGGTGCACGTACCGCCCGCTCCACAGCGAATAGCGCGAGGGCGTGCACATCGGATACGGGCAATAGGTGACGGGGTAATACGCCGCGTCCGCGGCCAGTTCGTCGAGGTGCGGCGTCTGGATCTGCCGGTTGCCCGCGCAGCCCAGCGCGTCGAAACGCTGCTGGTCGGTGAGCACGAACAGGATGTTGGGACGTGAAGCGGAAGACATGATTACTTTCCTTGCGGCGTGGTCGTGGACGAAATGGGCGAAGGCTGCGAACGCGAGGACGCCGGCCGCGCGGGCGGCAGGCCGGCCGGCGGACCCTTCGATGCATCGCCGTTGGGATCGGCCTGCGGGAGCGGCGCGGGGCGCAGCACCGCAAGCCAGCCCTGCCGCCAGAAGAAATACAGCATCGCCGCCGCTACGCCGCCCATCAGCACCAGCGCGAGCGGATAGCCCATGGACCAATGCAGTTCCGGCATATTCCAGGGCGACGCATCGGTGTCGAAATTCATGCCGTACACGCCCGCAATGAACGAGAGCGGGATGAATATCGTCGAGATGATGGTCAAGACCTTCATCACCTCGTTCATCCGGTGGCTCATCGCGCTGAGGTACAGTTCCATCAGGCCGGCCACCTGGTCGCGGTCGGTCTCGATGAAATCGGCGATTAGCACCAAGTGGTCGTAGCAGTCGCGCAGGTGCAGGCGCGTTTCGGCTCCGATGCAGGGATGCGGATCGCGGAGCAGCTTGTTAACGGCTTCGCGCAGCGGCCAGACCGCGCGCCGCATGTAGATCAGGTCGTGCTTCAGCTGCTGGATGACGAAGGGCACATCCGACTCGGGCTTATCCACGATGGTCGCTTCGAGATACTCGATCTGCTCGCCCATCGACTCCAGGACTGGAAAGTACGCGTCGATCAGCGCATCGAGGATCGCATACGCCAAGTAATCCGAACCGAGTTGCCGCAAGCGGCCCAGATTCTGCCGCAGGCGCTCGCGGACAGGCGAGAGCGCGTCGTCGGGATGCTCCTGGAACGTGAGCACGTAGTTCTTGCCCACGAAGAGGCTGAACTGTTCGGAGTGGATGCCTTCGCGCGCCAGAATCTCGCGCGCCACGATGAACAAGTGCTCGGGGAATTCCTCGGCCTTGGGCCGCTGATCGCCGCTGGTCACGTCTTCCAGTGCCAGCCGGTGCAGCCCGAAGTGGTCGCCCAGCTTGGTCATCAAGCCCGAGTCGCCCAAGCCGACCACATCGACCCACACCACCGGGTAGCGGTCGCGGTACTCTTGAAGCTTGTCGATTTCGTGCACCGCCGACTCGGTGAAACCATCCGGACCGTAGGCCAGCACACGCACGCTCGACGGGCTGGCCTGCGGCTCGACCACCAGCGTCCCCGGCGGCGCGCCCACCGGCGGCCGGCGATTGAACCGCTTGGCTTTTTTCCGCTTACCGCGCCGGCCGCTCATGCGGATGCTCCGCGAGTCGTGCACGCACCCAAAGGAAGCGGAGATTGTAACCGGGGAACGAGCCGGGGTGCGGCGAAAAGTGCACGCGCCCAAACCGGTATTCCAGGTCGGGCGCGTGTATGGAACGCCGAAGCCAAGCGCTTACTTGGCGGGGTATTCGATCTTCAGGTCGTCGAGGTACACGCCGCCGGCCGCTTTATCGCCCGCCACCACGTACAAAGCGATGCAGCCCTGCGGGATCCACTTCGGATCGGCGTTACCCAGCGCTTCGCCGTCGCACGTGACGCGTACGTTCTTCGGATCGCTGAAGTCGAAGACCCACTGGCTCCACCCGGCCTTGCGCGCCAGCTTCGCCGGATGCGGGCTGAACCACTGGTTCTCGCCCGTATTGAACCAGGCGTACTCCTTGTCGCCGCTCAAATATTTGCGCCAGCACTGCCGCAATACGAATTTGTTGCCCGAGGCGGTCTGGACGCCCCAGCCGGCCCCATTCGTCGCTTTCGCACCCAGCTTCGCGCCCGAATCGTACGCCCAGAACGTCACCTTCACGGGCAGGTCGTCGTCCTCACCGAACGTCAGCCTGGCCTGGTGCCCTTCGGTGAATTTCAAACTGCGCTTTCCGCCGTGCGCCTGCTCTTCGCTAAGTGTCGCGCCTTCGACGTACCAGCGCGGATCGAGTTCGCCTTCGAAATCGGCGCTCACCGTCTGCCCCGGCTGCAGCGCCTGCGGACCGGTCTTCTCGCGCTTGGTCCCTACCTTGACCCAGACCGGCATCGTGCGGCTTTCGCCGGCCAGCGACCAACGGATGCGGTATTCGCCCGGGTCTTTCTGGCCGCTCTTCGGATTCGTTCCGTCCCAGCGCGGAGCGAAGTACGCGCCGCCGTCGCCGTCGACCTGCAGCGTGTGCAGCACCCCCAGGACATTCTGGCCCGCCGCGTCGAGCAACTCGATCTTCAGTTCGCCCTTCGCGCGCGCCTGAGTCACGAACTTGACCCGGTCCGCGTTGGCCGTCTCCAGGCTGTCGGGAATCACCTGCGTCATCGAAAGGAAGCGCCCCGGCTGCAGCGGGACCTTCGTCACTTCGATCTGCGATTCGTCCTTCACATACTGGCGCTTCCAGCCCAGCGGTTTCTCGGCCGACTTGGCCAGATGCGCCAACCGCACGAGACTCGCGGCGTCGGTCTTGCCCTTCAGGCCGACTTCGCTGAGCGTTCGGATCTTCTCGTCGAAGCGCCCCAGCGCCGACCAGAGCATGCCCGCGTCGCTGGTGCCGTCTGCGCAGCGCCATTTCTTGCCGTCGTTGTACATCCAGTGATTCGTGCGGATCATGCGCTCGAAATCGGACTGCTCGAAGACCAGACCGCTGTCGTAGACTTCCACGAAATCGCCCACTTCGCCGGCCTGATACCCCGGACGCGACGAATGCACGCCCACCCAGCTTTTCGGAGCGGTGCCTTCGATGTCGTACGGTCCATGAGGCATCCAGAAATTCCAGACGATGCGGTCTTCGTCGGGGAAATATCGCCACATCGTTTTCGCGCGCCCGTAGATCTTCTTCACGCGCTCCTTGTATTCGGGCTTGCCCGTGATCCGCCACAGCCGCAGCAGCACCAGCCCGGCGGAATAATGCTTGTTCAGATTGTCGCTGATCACCGTCGCCGGCCGCGCCACCCACTGGCCCGTCTTCGCGTCGATGTACTTGTCGTGCGTGCGATAACTGCCCCATCCCGCCGCGTCTTCGTAGTAGCAACCGCGCTTGTTCCACTTCTCCCAAACGATCCGCGTCGCCAAATCCTGGTAGCGCTGCGCGGTCTTGCCGAAGCGTTCCTTTAGCGCCGGATCGTTATGCACCGTCTCGGTGAACGCGGCGAGATGCGCGCACAGAATGCTATCGCCCACCAGCGCGTCGCCTTTGATATCGGCCGTATCGTTTATCGTGTTCCCGATCCAGCCTTCGTACCCGTCCGGATCCTTGGATAGTTTGCCCAGCCACCAGTCGTAATACGTTTCAGCCTGCTCGAGCCACTTGGGATTCTTGAACGCTTCGTACCCGTCGATGAACAGGCCCGAACCGTAGCTCGCATGCCAACAGAAGCCTTCGCCCGTGCCTGCCTGCAGATGAGGATTCTTAAGCAACTGCTCCCGATACGCCGCCGGATCGGGCTCAGTGATCTCACCGGCCTGCAGCGCCATTCCGCAGATCAAACCGAACGCGAACAGACCGGTCCAAGCGGGAAGCCTTCGCATCGGCCCACTCTCCTTATAGAACGCAGACGATTGAGTGGATCGGGCCATCAAGCGCACCATTATTAGCACTTTTGCCCACCCCTCGGCATGGGCATATACACCCGCTGCATCGAAATTATCCGCTAATTTTAGCCACGATCCATTCGCCTACGCCCACCGCTCGCCGCGTATAGTCCTTCGGCAATTACGCCTAAGCCTGCGGTCCAGGCTGCAAGCGTAAAGCCGCCGGTCAGTAGGTACATAAAATACCAAGGACTGAAACCGCCGGCTCCGCCAACATGCTCGAAGCCGGTGATCAGCAGCAACGAGAATGCGGCGCCCAGGAGACTGGCCATAAACAGGCGCCCACCAATCCAGGCAAACGCCCACCACCATCGGCGCAAGCTGTCGTGACCGCGAGCCGTCCCCAGCGTTAATCCGGCAAGGAGCATGGCTCCAGCGAACGGCCACGGTTGCATGGCTAAGCGCCCGACGACCTGTGCCTTTTCCTGACGCGGCAGAACCAGGGTAGCATCCAGATGCCGGTACAGTAGCCACGCGCCGGCCGCGACAAACAGACTCACCCACACCAGATCACCCAGCCGAACTGTTAGCGATCGTCCTTCCGCTCGAAGCGTTTGGTGCAGATCCAAACTCAGCCAAACACCGCTCGCCGCAAGCGTTCCGCCCGCAAGCACCCAATACGCGGCGACCGTGCACTCGCCGCTATCGTTCTGATACACAAGCGCATGCAGAATCGCGCCCAGCGCCCCCTAGAAGACCGCCCGAAACGCCCAGCGTGCGCGCGAGGACCGGTTCATCGGCGCACCCTCAGCGCCACGAGACCCAGAACATCCGCGCTTCCGCCCGCGCACGATCGACGGCTCGCTTGAGCGCCAGATTCATCCGCGATTCGAATAAGCAACCCACCGCCAGAATCGCGAACCCGATCGCGATACCCACCACCGGCAGGACCACCTCCCGATGCGCGGCCCATTGAATCGCTTTGATCAGCGTGATCGTCAGGATGCTGGCGCTCCCCACCAGCAGCGGTACGCGCCGCCGGCTCCACATGGCCCCGCCCACCAGCGCGAATCCCAGGATCAGCAGCAGGAAGTAATGCGGCAGCGCCGTGCCTGCATAAGGCAACGCTTGGAGGAACGAAGGCACCGTCGCCAGCAGCCCCGCGCCCCAGAGCGCCGCCTGCATCTCGGTATCGTCACCGGAAGCCGGGTCGGTGCGGTCGCGCTCGATGCACCACAGGAACGCCGCCGCCGCCGCAGGCAGCGTGTACCATTCCCAAGCTCCGGCTTGGTGCAGCCACGCGTACAGCGCATACCCGCTCAGGGCGAAGGCCGGCGCCTGCCAGCCGATGGCGCGCGGACCGCCGAGACGATTCCCGAGCAGCGCCGCGCCCGCGTTCAGCATCAGGCACGCGATCAACGCATCCACGCGCGCATCGGGATAGGGACCCGCCGCCGCGCCGAAGATCGCGAGCATCAGCACCGCCCACGGCAGCGCGCTCCAACCCAGCCAGCGCCCAGCCTGAGCCAATCCTTCGGCGCCGGCGCGGTCGCGGCGGCGCAGCCCCAAACCCCCGGCGATGCCCAGCAAACCCCACAGCGCGAACAACACCGCTTCGTGTGCCGGCGCCTCCGCCGCGCCCCAGGCCGGCAAACCGGCCCCAGCGCGCGCGAGGTATAGCGCCGCCAGCCCCGCGCTGGCGTACGTTACCAGCGTACGGCCATCCTTCAGCCTCCCGGTCAAGCCCCACCACGCCAGGGCCGCCAGACCCGCCCACGTAGCGGCGGCTACTTCGGGCGCATGCGCCGGATTGCCCGCATACGTCAGCACCAGCGCGCCCAGCGAGACCCAGAGCGCGCCGCCGCGCGCCAGCGCCGCGGGAACCGCCCGCCCTTCCCGTCGCAGCAGCGCCGAGGCCAGCAAAAGCATCGGGGCCAGCGCCAGGAAGCACGGCCCGCCCCAGCCGCTCCCCGACGAGTGCGCTTTAAGCAGCGCGAGATATGCCGCCGGCAGCAGGAACACGTACGCGGCCAAGGCCGAGAACGTGCGCCCCCCTTCGCACCAGGACTCGCGCAAACTCCAGCGCGCGAACGAACCGTAGATCGCCAGCAGGCTCAGCGCGAGCAACGCGCGCCACGTCGCGTCCAGGCCCGCGCCGGTCCAAGCGCCATCCGAGCCCAACACTTGCAGCGTGCCCCAACCGCCCAGCGCCACGGCCGCGGCCAACCGCGATTCCAGCCACGCCGACGGCGAACGCGCCGGCGTCTGCGGCCCCAGCCACGCACCGGCGATCGCTTCGCCCGCCATTCCCAGCGCGAGAGCCACGGCGGCCACCGGCAGCCACGCCAAGCCCTGCAACGGAATGAATCCCAGCGTGCCGTGCGAAAAAGCCGCCAGCGCGCACGCGCTCAAAAACCACGCCGCCAGTTCACTGCCGCATGCGCACAACTCGCCGTTCGGTTCGCGCTTGCGCACGCTTCCGCTCCACAACGCCAGGAAGACCGCGTTCAGCGCCAGCGTCAGGCTCCACGTCCCTACCGCACCGAACATCCATCCACCCAGCCCAGCGGCCAAGCTTGCGCATGCCACCAGCCATTCGAAGGGCGCCAACCCTTGCGCGCGCAGCCGCCACGGAGAGTCCTTCGCGTCCGCTCCGTCCTGCCCCAGGCATAGCTGCCGCACGCCGAAGATCAGCAGCGCATACACCGCCCACGGCGGCCCGAACGAATGCGGTTCCAGTCCGGCCATGCGCAGACCCTGCGTAAGTGCCAGCCAGGCGGCGCACGCCGCCGCGAACGATCCGGCCATGGCGCGTTTGCCAGCATCCGCCTGCCATGCCAGCCAACCGGCCAGCAGGAGCCAGCCGCCCATGCCCCAGGCATGCATCGCGCCCGTGGGCCATTGGCACAGACCGCGGAATAGATGGAGACTCGCGCCGGAGGCCAGCACCACGGCGGCGAAGCACGCATGAGCCTGCGTACGCGCACGCATATTTTCCGGAACGAAGATCCCGGGCACGAAGGACAATCCCCAAGCGAGCGCCATGAACGCCAAGCCCGCGCTTTCGGCCGGCACCGGCCATGCGCCGTACACGCCGCCCAATAATCCCAAAGCGCCCAAGCCCAGCGCGTAGATCGCCGCGGGCTGGAGCATGCGGCGCAAGGCAAACCACGCGCCGCTCGCCAGCAGGCCCGCGAACAGCATCGCTTGCTGGCGGGACTCGACGGGGGTCCCGGCGATCCAGTATTGAGAGGCGCCCGCGGCAATCGCGGAACACAGCAAACCCGCGCCCGCCAGGAACGCCGCCACGAGGTACAGGGCTCCGGAGCGGTGCCGTTCGCGTTCGCGCCAAGCCAGGAAACCCGGCGTCAACGCCACCACCCAGCCCAGCCCGATTGGACTCGCCCAGAGCCGCGACGCGCCCGCTTGCGGCCTGTCTGCAACCACAAGGAGCAACGCTGCGCCGGTGAGCAACAGGCTCACGGACGCGCCCGCGCGCCGGTACGCGGGCTGCTCGCGCCGTACGTCCGCGCCCAAATACTCGCCCCAAAGCGCCAGGAACGTGGTCGCCGCGGTGAGCGCCAAGAAAACCGCCGGCCGCCAAGCCAGTTCGCCCCACACTTGCAGCGCGAGGCTCGCTCCCGCCGCGTTCAAACCCAGCAGCGCCAGGAACTCGAAGGTCTCCGCCAGCTCCAGGTGCGCCTCCTCGCGCCTCAAGCGCCACGCGAACGCGCCGCACGCCAAACCCACGCCGCCCCAAGCCCACGCGGCCGACGCATACGCACCCGCAGCCGAGGCCGCCAGCGCCAGGACCGCCGCGTGCAGCAGCGGCACGCACGCGCCCGCCAGCGCCGCGGGCCAAGCAGATTCCGCATCCAGAAGGCTCCGCGCCAAACGCCGCGAACCCAGCGCCGCCGCCGCCGCGAGCAAGGAATACGTCCACGTGTGGCCGTGGCCGCTCGAACCGGCGAACACATGCAGCGACGCCAGCGTGGGACTCAGCAGCGCGACCGCCACGCCCACGCGCAACGCCGACCGGCTCAGCCGCGCCGTCAGGGCCGCATAGCCCGCGCAGGCCAGCCAGCCCAGACTCCAAAGCGCACTCGCCGAACCAATCGAGCCTTGCAGCGCAAGGCTCAGCCAAAGCGCGGCCAGGAGCGCCAACGCATCGCTCGACGTGGCGCCGTGGCGAGCGCGCGCATCTTGCTCGGGCAAGCGGTTCCAAAGGACCAGCGGCAGGCTCGCGAGCAGTAGCCAGCCCAACGCCCAAGTCTCTGGACCCCAGCCGCAGACCTGCGCAAGTAATTTGAATCCCCACGCGCCCAGCAATGCCGCGGCCCAAGGTGCGATCCCGCCGCGCTGGCGCCAGACGCAGCCCCACGCCACCGTCCAAGCCGCCGCCACCGAGAGCAGCAAGGGAGTTGGGTCCGCTCGGATGCTCCACCCAAAGCCCAGGGCCAGACCCACCCCCAGCAGGCACAGACCCGCGTCTCGCGCAGCCTCCCAACGCCGGCGCAAGGCAACGGGTGCGAAGGCGCCGGCCAGCAGCCCGCTCCATGCCATCACCGCCCCCGGCAACGCCACCGCCGCAGTCCACCATTCGGCCGACCAGCGCAACGCCCAAGCCGCCAGCGGCGTCATGAACGCTACGCCTAAGCAAGCCCAAGCCGCATCGCCTGCGCCTTCCTCGCCGCGCCGAGGCCACGCGAGACCACCCGACACCAACCCAAGTGCCGCGAGATGCCAAGGCAGGTGCCGCGCCAGTTCCGCCTGTGGGGACAGACACGCCGCGACGGGCAACAGCAGCACGCCCAACCGAGCCCCGTCGCGCCAGGCCACCTCGCACCACCAGCGCAAGCTCCAACGCGCCGCCGCGCCGCGTTCGGCCAGGAACCGGGTGGCGAGGAGCAGCGCGAACAGCACGGGCACGAACACCGCGGGAAGCAGTGTCCACGGCACATTCATCCAGCGCAGCGCCATGCCCCACGCGCCCAATCCGCCGAAGAGTGCGAAGGCATTAAAGAGCGGCTCGTCCAATTTCCGAGCGTGCCAGGCCGAACTGAGCGCGAATACGGAAAGCGTAAGACACCACAGTGCCGAAGGCGCGAACGGCCAGAGCGGCAGTTGCCCCGGACCCGATCCCAGCAACGCCGCGTACGCATCCAATGCGAACGCCAAATGCCCCAGCAACACGAACGCTAATCCGGTGAGTCTCAGGAACGTCCAGCGTCGCAGCGCGTACCCCATCGCCAGGCAAGCGGCCGTGCCGCCCAAGAGCAGCGACATGCGCGAGAACGTCGACGCGGCCTCCCACATGCTCGTGCGCACGTACGCCACCGCCGAAAAAAAGACGATCGCGATGCCCAGGCTCTGCAGAATCCGCACGTTCTCCGGCGTGAAGAGCCGCACCGTCCAAGGGATTTTGGGCTTGGGCGGAGGCAGCGGTGCGGCGGCCTTTTTAGGAAGCTCGACGCGCGGCGGCGGCGCGAGCGGAACCGCACCGGGTTCCGGCGTCACCTCCGTTCGTTCGCGCGGCGGCGCCGGAGTCCCCGCCAGGGCTTTGGCTTCTTCGGCATCGTGATGCAATCGCGCGATCGCCGCGCGCACATCCCGCGGCGGCGCTTCGGGAACGACCTGCGGCTTGAACGCTTCGGGAGCCGGCACGGCGGGCTCGGCGGAGGACGGAATCGACTCCGGAATCGGATGATCACGTTCCTCCTTTCGGGGCATCGCCTCCGCCTTGCCCGCCGCACCGCGCTCCCCCAGCGTTCGCCGCTCGGCTTGCAGATGCGATAACAACTCCAGTTCCGTCGGAGCGGTCAGTTTGCCGTCCGCCGCCGCTTGCCTGATCTCCCGCTCCAGCAGCGTCAGCTCCTTGCTGCGCGGAGACACATAAGGAACCGCCGGCTCCACGCGCGGCGTCTGCTCCGCGACCCAGCGGCTGGTCAGCATGCGCCACAGGAAAACCGCCAGCGTCACCAGGCCCACCACGAATATGCCCGCCAGCACCAAGACGATGAACATGGTGGTCGATCCCCGCGCCCGATTCGTTAGAGCGCTATTCCGCGGATGCGGAGGTTGCTTTGAACCGCAGGTATCGATTATAAATCTAAATACTATCGACTTAATCAATAGACAGGAGCCGCCCGTGCCCACGCTTCGCCTGCATCAGTTGGAAGGTTTCTTCTACGTCGCGCGCCACGGCGGGTACACGAAAGCGGCGCAAGCCTTCCCCTATCCCCTTGGTCAGCCCGCGATCTACCAGCAGGTGAAGAACCTGCAGGAAAACCTCGGCGTCGCGCTCGTGCGCCAGGCCGGCCCGCGCAAAACCGAACTCACCCCTGAAGGCCGGAGGCTCTTCGAATTCCTCGCGCCCTTCTTCGACGGACTCGAACCGCTCGTCGAAGACCTGCGCGGAGCGGTCGCCAGCAGCCTCACGCTGGCCGCCGACCAGTTCCTGGCCATGGAGGCGCTCCCGCCCGCCCTGCTGCGCCTGCGCGAGCAGCGCCCCGGCTTCGGCTTGCGCGTCGAAGAATTGGCCGTGACCGAGATTGTCACACGCGTTCAGCAAGGGGGCGCCGATGCCGGCCTCTCGCATCTGCTGCGCGAACCCAGCGGACTCTCGTGGAAGCCGCTGGGGCGCATCGGCGTCGCGCTCCTGGTGCCCGCGCGGCATCCGCTCGCTCAACTGGGGCGCGCGCCCACCCCCGCCGAAGTCGTGCGCCACCCGATCATCGTCTACGAACCCAACAGTCCGGGGCGCGTCCTTACCGAACGCCTCTTTCGCGAAGCCGGCTCGCGCTTGAACGTCGCCGCCGAAGTCTCGTTCTCCCAGACCATGCGCGGACTCGTCCGCGCAGGCATCGCGCCGGCCTTCGTACCCTTCTTGCGCCGCGGCAGCGCCGAAGAACTTCCCCGCGAACCGCGCTGCGTCGCCTTCGATGTCTCCTCGCGCCTGCGCAGCGGCGCGTTGCCGTTCGGCCTGCTCTATCGCCCCGAGTTGGAAGCAAGTCCCGCCTTCCGCTTGTTTGCCGCGGCGTTGCGCGATGCTTGGTCGGCCTCCTGAATCGAATTCGCCCATGCGCCCGCCGCGTGCGGTGATAAGATCGTGCGGTCGAAACCTTTCTTTTTTGGAGAACGGCCATGAGCAAAAACAACATGCGCTATCGTCCGCTCGGACGCTGCGGAATGCAGGTCAGCGAACTGAGCATCGGCGGCTGGACCACGTACGGCGACAGCGTCCAGGACGCCGCCATGGTGCGCAAGATTCTCGTCCGCGCGTACGAAGCGGGCATCAACTTCTTCGACATCGCGGACATCTACGCGCGCGGCAAGACCGAGACCGCCATGGGCCTGGTCCTCAAGGAATTCCCGCGCCACACCCTCGTGATCTCCAGCAAAGTCTTCTGGCCCATGAGCGACGACGTCAACGACCGCGGCCTCTCGCGCAAGCACATCTTCGAGTCCGTCCACAAGTCCCTCCAGCGCCTCGGCACCGACTACCTCGATATGTACTTCTGCCACCGCTTCGACGAAAAGACGCCCCTGGAAGAGACCGTCCGCGCGATGGACGATCTGGTCCGCCAAGGCAAGGTGCTGTACTGGGGCACCAGCGAATGGACCGGCGCGCAGATCCGCGAAGCCGGGAAGATCGCCGAGAAACGCAACGCATACGGGCCGCAGGTCGAACAGCCGCAGTACAGCATGCTCGTCCGCGCCAAGGTCGAAAAAGACGTGCGCCCGGCCACAGACGCGCAGGGCATGGGGCTGGTCGTCTGGAGTCCCCTCGCTTCGGGGCTCCTTACCGGCAAGTACGACGACGGCATCCCGCCCGGCAGCCGGCTGGCCCAGATCGCGTGGCTGCGCGACGCGGTGCGCAACGAGGAGAACCTCGCGCGCGTGCGCAAGCTCAAGCCCCTCGCCGAAGAACTGGGCTGCTCCCGCGCGTCCCTGGCTCTGGCCTGGTGCGCCGCGCAGCCCGGCATCAGCAGCGTGATCACCGGCGCTACGCGCATCGAACAGCTCGACGAAAACCTGAAGGCGCTCGACGTGAAACTCGACGCCGCGATGCTCAAGAAGCTCGACGCCGTCTGTCCGGCCTGATCCCAAGCCCCAAGGAAGCCCGCGTGCGACGGCTAAGCCAGCTCGACGGACCGTTCAAGGCGCTCGTGACGATGTTCACGATCGTCCTAAGCTGCGGCTTCGGCGTCGCGCATCTGTACCTGCACCACACCGTCGATCGGGCCGACGGCAAGGAAGACCTCGTGCCCACCGCGCGGGACATCGCGCTGCATTACCACGGCGAACCCGGGACCACGCGCTTCCGCACCAAGGTGCTGGGCAGCATGAAGAAGTACTTCAGCGCCGAGGAAGATCCGGGCAAGCTCACGCCCGAAGAAGAAGCCGACCACGCCGCGGTCCTCGATTGGGACGCGCGCGGCGCGCCCGAAGCCGAGTACTGGGATCCCGCGACGAAGGATTACGCCAAGATCGGAAACATCCTGCTCAACCGCGGCTGCTTCGATTGCCACGCGCCCGACGCCGTCGGCAAGGGCTCCAAACCCAAGTCGCCGCTTGACACCTATGCGGGCGTAAAGAAGTTCGCGACCGAGAATACCGGCATGAGCACCGGCGAATTGCTGATGCTCAGCCACATTCACCTGCTCGGCATGGGCCTGATGTTCCTGGGCCTGGGCTTCGCCGTGGCGCTGACCAGCTTCTCCGCGCGCCTGCGCGCCGGCGTGATCTGCGCAGGCTTCGCTTCGGTGCTGCTCGATATCGGCGGCTGGTGGGCGGTGAAGTACGGCGGCGCGAATTGGACGTGGCTGGTGCTCGCCGGCGGCCTGCTGATGGGCGCGGCCTTCGCGCTCGGCGCGCTGATGGCCCTGCATGAATGCTGGCTGCGCAAGCCGCCGCCGGACGCATAGCGCGAAAGCGCTTCGCGTACCGCGCTCTGACTTACGGCAAGCCGAGCTTGCGCTTCGCCGCGGCGTTCGCATACACGCGCCTGAAGCCGTACTCCTCGGCCAGCGGCGCGCCCAGGATCTCCACGCCCCACTCCGCGCGCTTCAGGATCAGTTCGCGCCGCCGCTCGGCTTCCGGATCCATCACGTACGCCAGCGGCTGCTGCTCCGGCGCGTCCCAGTCGCGGCGCATCGGATCGGTCACGAAGACCACCGCCTCCTCGGAAGCCCAGCGCGCGCGGAGTTCGTCGCGCAGCATCCCGTAATGCCGCGGCAAATTCGCGAAGACCGGCTGCGGGCGGCGCGGATCGTCGAGCATCACGCGCACCGTACGCGGGCGGCCTTGCGCATCGGCGCCCAGGTAAAACGAGAGCCCCCCCGCCGCGCCCAGTTCGTAACTGCCCTCGAACACCCACAGCGTCCCGGCGCCCAGCTTGGCGTCCAACTCCGCGACCAGCCGCTTGCTGCTGCGCACGTCCTGGTACGCCGCAAAGCCGTCGGCCGCGCGCACGAAGCCCAGGCCCATGCCGAGAAACAGGATCAGCACCGCCGCGCGCGGGAATCCGCCCAGCAGCGCCGCACCGCCGGCCAGGAATGCCGCGCCCAGCAGCCACGCCATCGACGGGATCAGCGCCAGCGCCTCCGGCGCGCGCGCCATATCGGGAATCCGTGCAACCAGCGGCGTGACCCAGAAGCCCGCGCTGAAGATCGCCGCTCCGGTCAGCGCCAGCAGCGCACCCGGCGCCAGCCGCTCCAGCCGTCCCGCGCGTCCCTGCACGAAGCCCATCCACCATCCCGCCGTCAGCAGCACGAAGGCCGGCGCGGTGGGCAGGCAGTAGTAGACCAGCCGCGACGGCACGGGCAGAAAGAAGAGCACCGGCCCCAGCGCGCCAAACGCGAGCAGCAGCACCGCGTCGCGGCGTTCGCGATCGGCCCGGTCGTCGCCTTCTTCCTGCTCGTGGTCTTCGGCCTGCTTCGCGCCGTTCCAGGCGAAGCGCGCGACCCACGGCGCCAGCAGCGTCCACGGCGCGCACCAGATCGCCGTTACCGCCAGATAACCGGCCACGCTCACCTGAGAGACCTTGTAGTCCGGCGGCCAGCGCTTGTCCTGCAAGCGGTCCAGCAGTTCGTTCACGAAGACGTGGTAGACGAAGCCGGGGTTGCTTTGCTCGACGAACCAGCCCCAGAACACCACCGGCGCGAGCATCAGCGGAATGCCCCACGTCCAGCCGCAGCGCTTGAAGGAATCCCAGCGCCCGCGCGTGGCGCACCAGCCCAGCCAGGCCAGGCCCACAAAGAGCGAACCCATCGGGCCTTTGGCGAGCCACGTCAGCGCCAGCAGGGCCCAAAAACAGACCCAATGCTTGCGGGACTCCGGGTGGCACATCGCCCGCCACAGCGCGTACAGCGCGGCGAGGATCAGCGTCGATAGCAGCACATCGATCAGCAGTTGGTGCGTGAACATGAACCAGCCGGTGCAGACGGCCAGCATCGCCGCGGCCAGCGGCCCGGCTTGCGCGCCCCACAACCGCCGCGCCCAATGCCACGCCATCACCAGCCCCAGCCAGCCGAAGCACGCCAGCGGCAAGCGCGCCGCGCCTTCGCCGATGCCCAGCGCGCGGTAGCTTAGCGCGATCGACCAATACACCAGCGGCGGCTTGTTCAGGTACGGGCTGCCGTTCAGGTGCGGCGTCACGTAATCGCCGGTCAGCGCCATCTCGCGCGCGATCCCCGCGAAATGGCCTTCGTGCGGCTCGTAGAGCCCGTAGCGACCGAGACCGAAGGCGAGCACCGCGAAGCACGCCGCCAGCGTAAGCGCGTCGGCAAACGAGAAGCGCGCACCGTGGCGCGCGGAAGTTTCGGCGGAACCCGCGGACATGGCGGGTAAAGCTACTCGTCTTCGGGGCTCCGGCGAGTCGTAAAACTCGCTTGGGCGCGACCCGCGCGCGCGTTAGGGTGGCCTTGAATTCCACTTCATTCAGGAGACCGCCCATGCCCGCCAAGCGCCCGCATATCTTGCTCATCACCACCGACCAGCAGCGCGGCGACTGTCTGGGGCTCGAAGGGCATCCGGTCCTCTCCACCCCCAACCTCGACGAACTGGGCGGAACCGGCGCGCACTTCCGGCACGGCTACACCGAGGTCCCGAGCTGCATTCCCGCGCGGCGCATCCTGATGAGCGGCCAGCACCAAGTCCGCAACGGGATGGTCGGCATGACCAACGATCCAAGCTGGAACCCGCCGCACACGCTGGCCGGCGAACTCGCGCAGGCCGGTTACCAGACGCACCTGATCGGCAAGCTGCATCTTCAGCCCAACCGGCGGCGCTTCGGCTTCCAGAGTTCCGCATGGTCCGATGCGCCGCACCCCATGCACCACCACGAGGGGCTCGACGATTACCAGCGCTTCCTCGTCCGCCACGGCGTCACGCAGTGGGACAGCTCGGCCATGCACGGGGTCGACCCCAACGGCTGGGTCGGCCGGCCCTCGCACCTCGACGAACGCTTGAGCTTCACCAACTGGTGCGCCGACGAGGCCGTGGCATTCCTCGAGCGCCGCGATCCCACCGTGCCGTTCTTCCTCAACGTGAGCTTCCACGCGCCGCATCCGCCGCTCTGCCCGCCCGCGTTCTACTACGACCGCTACATGCAGCTCGATCTGCCGCCGGCCGTCGTGGGCGATTGGGTCGACGCGGCCGGCACGCCTGCCACCGGCCCGGGCGGCGCGAAGGTCGACGCCTACCGCGTGCGCATGCAGCCCGATGCGCTCAAGCGCGCCCGCGCCGCTTACTACGGGCTGATTAACCACGTGGACGATCAGATCGGGCGCCTGGTCGAAGCGCTCCAGCGTATGGGCCTCTGGAACGATTGCTTCACGCTCTTCACCTCCGACCACGGCGAGATGCTGGGCGACCACCACATGTTCCGCAAAACCTTCGCCTACGAAGCTTCGGCGCGCGTCCCGTTCCTCGTCAAAGCCCCGCGCTGGATGGAATGCCGGGAAGGTGCAAAGCCCGCTCAAGTCGTCGGCCTGCAGGACGTCATGCCCACGCTCCTCGACGCCGCCGGCGTTTCCGTTCCCGAAAGCTGCGACGGGCGCAGCGTCCTCCCGCTCCTGCGCGGCGAAGCCCCCGCGTGGCGCGAGTACCTCCACGGCGAGCACGCGCCGTGCTACCACCCCGCCAACGCGATGCAGTACCTCACCGACGGGTGCGAGAAGTTCATCTGGTTCACGCAGACCGGCGTGGAACAGTTCTTCGACTTGAGCCAGGATCCGAACGAGTGCCGCGACCTGATCCGCTCGGCTGAGCATCAGGACCGCGTGAGCGTGTGGCGCAAACGCATGATCGAACAGCTCAAGAACCGTCCCGAAGGCTTCAGCGACGGCGCGAAGCTGATCGCGGGGAAGAAGCACACCAACCTGATGCCGGATTACGCGGAGCGGAACAAGCCCAGCGCGTGATGCTTGCGCGCGTCAGAAGCCCTTCGGCACGAAGACCACGTCGCCGGGCTCCAGTTCGATATCGCCTTCCAGGCTGCCGGCCTTCTCGGTCAGCTTGTCCACGTCGATCAGCGTCACGCCGGTCCGGCGCACGACGCGGACGTCGGAGCGCTTGGCAAACTTCTCGAAGCCCTTGGCCAGCGCCAGCGCCCGCGTCACGGTAAGCTTCCCGCCCGCCGGCGGATAGAAGACACCGCCTTCCTGCACGTCGCCCAGCACGTAGACGCCTTCCGACTGCGGCACCAGCAGCGTATCGCCCGGCGCCATCGTCACGTCGTCTTCGGGCCGCACCGAGGCCAGCAACTTGAACAGGTCGACCGAAACCACCTCCGGCTTTTCGCCGGCCACCACGCGGCGGATCACGCGCGCTTCGGCGGCGCGCCCGCCCGGCGCGAGTCCCTCCGCCATCGCCAGCGCCTGGCTGGCCGTCAGCGTTCCCGAAGGCCGGTCTTGGCGGTAGATATTGCGTACGAAGTAGCCGGGCTTCTTGACGCCGCCGATCACGAAGATGCCCATCTCCTCGGGCACGAAGACCACATCGCCGCTCTGCAACGCGAGGTCTTCTTCGACGTGCCCGCCCGCGGCGATGCGCTCCAGATTGACGCGAAGCTGCTGCGCGGGGCCTTCGCGCGACTGCCGCGTGACGCGGATCTCCGTCGCCTGCGCCTCGGGGCGCAGCCCGCCCGTCAGCGCCAGCGATTGGCTCACCGTCAGCGGCCGGTCGTTCGGCAGATCGACGGCCTTGGGCAGATAGACCGCGCCGTGCACGTACGCTTGCCGCTGAGCGTACGACTTCACCGCCAGCGTGACGTTCGCTTCCAGGAGGTGCGCTTTCTCCTTCAAGCCCTTGGCGATCTCTTGGGTGAGCATGTCGAGGCTGCGGCCGGCCGTCTCCACCGCGCCCAGCAGCGGGACGCGCAGGACGCCGCGCGGCGAGACGGTCATCTCGACGTTCAGATCGGGCTGGCGGTAGACCCAAAGCGTAAGCACGTCGCCGGGCTGAACGCGGTACTCGTCGCGGCCGGCGGCCGGCGCGGCTTCTTCACCGGCATGGGAAGTTGCGGTCACGCTTAGAGTTAGACATACGAACAGATGCAGGAGGCGGAACAGGGGCGCGGGGGTTCGCGAAGCGCGCATCGCGAGGCTACATCTTGGCCTTTTCGACCACGGCGGCGGCGGCTTCCTGAATCTCGACGTTCAGGATGCCCATATTGGCTTCGCGTTGCAGCAGCACCAGCAAAAGCGCCGGACCGGCATCGACGATGGCCAGCTTGTTCTCGTTGCCCGTCACCATAAACTTCTTGAGGCGCCCGACTTGGATCCGCTTGATCGCCGCTTCCAGCGCCGCCAGGATCGACGACGCCACCGCTCCGATGCTGTTCTCGTCCACGTCGACGCCGAAGTCGCTCGCCGCCACGATCCCGTCCTTATTGACGATCATGCAGCCGCGCACGCCGGAGACTTTATTCAGCTTCGCGAGGACGCTTTGCATCGCATCGCCTTC
The DNA here is from genome assembly GCA_015075375.1 of Planctomycetota bacterium. Lineage (GTDB taxonomy): Bacteria > Planctomycetota > SZUA-567 > H5-PLA8 > H5-PLA8 > H5-PLA8. Next base: position 922,781 of record JABTUM010000001.1, read on the forward strand.
CCGGATCAGGAGTTCTGCGACTGGGCGACCTGCGAGGCGAAGTCACGAATCGCCTTCTCCAGGAGCCCCATCTTAACGTCGTGCTTGGCGAAGACCGCCAGGATCATGTCGCCGAACTGGACGATGTGAATGTTGCCCATCTCGCCTTCGATCATGCCTTCCTCGAAGGTGCCGACGCCCAACTGGATGCTGTTGTCGCTCGAGGTCCGGTAGACGTTCGTAATCAGCGCGCCGGCCAGACCTTCGTCCAGCGTCGAGTCGAGGTCGGCGGCGACGACGAGCCCGTATTGGTCGACGAGCAGCGCGCCGGTCACGCCGGCGACTTGGCGTAGGTTCTGGATGCCGTCGTTGAGCACGCGGTCGCGGGCGCCGGCCGTGGAGCGCGCCTGCTGATCGGCCAAGCGGCCCACGATCTTGGTCCGGCTGTTACTCGTCGCGGGCGTCGGAACTCCTTTGCCGCGCTGGTTTTCCTTGAAGTCCTGCGTGTCGGCGGTCGCGGCCACTTCGCCGGCCGTCTCACGCGCCTTGCGCAGCAACTCCAGAATCGCCTCATCGCCCGGCGCGAAGTAGAGGATGTCTTCGAGGCGGCGGGCGGAGTCGGCCGGACGGCCCAACTGCATGTACACCTGAGCCAACAGCTTCAGGGCCATGTAGTTGTACTTGTCCAGCTCGACCGACTTCTCGAGGTTCTGCTGCGCCTCTTCCCACTTCTGCTTCTCGATGTAAATCTGCCCGAGCACCAGATACGTCCCGCCGTAACGCGGGAAAGCCTTGATCCCGGCCTGGCAGATCTGGATGCACTGATCGATCTCGCTGTCGGCCTTGTACAGTTCGGCTAACCGCGCATACAGAATCGGGTTGGGATGCGTCTGGATCTTCTCTTTCAGGCGCCGCTTTTCGCTCTCGCGCTCGACCTTCTCGACCTCCGCCTTGCGGCGGCCGATCTCGGGCGAGCTGGGGAAGCGGGCCACGCCCAGCTTCAGGATCTGGGCGGCGCGCTGAGGATTGTCGGCTTCCTCGTACGCTTCGGCCAGTTCCAGGTAAACCTGGGGCGTAGGGCGGCCTTGGAGCTGTGCCTCAAGCCCCTTAATCTTGCTCGTGCTACGCCAGTTCTTGAAGAAGTCGAAGAGTGCCATGAAGTTATGCGTGCGCTCCTCGTCCGGTCTCACGCTCGGGGCGCCACCGGGGCTCGTCGGTTAACATCCGCCGAGCACCCCGACCCAGGGCGCACAACCATAGATAAGAGCCTACCTTGCGAGCACTGAGTCTTAGGGTCATTTCCGCATTCTGTCAAGCCCTTTGCCTGCGATTTCACCCAAAATGGAAGTCCGATTAGCACTTAGAAGAATTACAATGCTTGCAACCGCCGGGGCATCCCCTGTGCAAACCCTCGAACCCAGCTTGGCGCAACCCTCTGTGATCGAAACGCCGCCCGAGTTTGCCGAGACTCCGCCGAAAGGCGCGCTTTTCTTCGTTTCCCCATGGATCGACGGGCTGCTGATGGGCGGCTTGGGGCTCCTGGTCTGGATCGCGCTGACGGTCGTCGGCGCGGGGACGTATCAGGCCGTCGGCATGGCCGGGAGCGGCTGGCTGCTGGCGGCGGCGATCCTCTTCGACTTCCCGCACTTCGCGGCGGTGAGCTGGCCGCTGTACAGCCATGTCGAGCGCGTGAAACGCTTTCCCATCACGGCGCTGATCTGGCCGCTGGCGCTGCTGGCGGCGATGCTGATCGCCGTGCGCTATCCGGATACGGTGCTGCCGTGCTTGTGCAAGGCCGCGATGGCCTGGATCGCGTTCCACTTCGCCGCGCAGACGGCCGGCCTGACCCTGCTTTACCTGCGCCGCGCCGGATTTAACCCTTCGCGGGCAGAGGGGTTGTGCGTGAACGCCGCTTCGTATCTCGGCATGCTGTACGCGCTCTTAAGCACCGAAACGCGCGAACGGCCGCTCTCGTTCGGGAGCCTCCAAGAAGCGATTCCACGCTTTCCGGTCACGGAGGACGTCGGGCTGCTCGTGGCGCTGCTCTTCGGATGCGCGCTGACCGGGATCGTCGCCTACGGGCTTTTGGCGAAGGTGCGGTGCGGGCGCTGGTGGCCGCCGATCGCGCTGGTCCCGCTGGCCGCTCAGGTGCTGTGGTTCGTCCCGGAGGCCGGAGGTTACGATCTCTTCACGCGCCTGCTCTGCTTCGGCTGTGTCCACGGTTTGCAATATCTGACGCTCGCGGTCGCCGTCGAGGCCGCGGAAGTCCGGGCGCAGCATCCGGAATGGAGCCGCGGGCAGGTGCTGAGCAACCTGGCGATCTTCTATCCGATTCTGCTGGGGCTCGGCGCGGCGGTCTTCCTGGCGCTGCCGTGGCTGCTGCATCCGCTGCGCGTGGCGGCGCACTTGGTCGGGCCGGCGTTTCTGGCGGCGCTGTGGATGCATCATGCTTTCGTGGACGGCGGGCTGAACAAGCCGCGTTCGCCGCAAGCCGCGCAATTGGCGGAACTTACGCTGGCGCGCGAGGGCTGGGAGGCGCGTCCATGAAGCGCGTTATCCTGATCTGCGCGTTGCTGGCCGGCGTGCTCGCCGCGCGCGCCGAAGAGGCCGAGAAGACGGCGCTCAAGACCGCCGAGAAGACCGGCGAAGGGCCCACCTTCGAGCCGGGGCTGCTGCCGCAGACCGATCCGGAGCTGCTGAAGCACGTCCGCTTCAAGACGACGCTGGGGTATATCCGCGTCGGGCTTTCGCCGTACGGCGCGCCAGAACTGCTGCGCCATTTCCTTACGCTTTGCGAATCGGGGATCTACGTCGGCACCATTGTAAACGGCGTGGAGCGCGGACGTTGGATCGAGCTGGGGCATCCGAGCACGAGTTCGCAGCCGGTCAGCCCGAAGCAGGCGGCGCTGCTGAAGCAGAAGTTCCCGCAGCCGAAAGCGCCGGGGGATACGAGCGGCGGGCGCGGCGCGGTGGTCTTCCTGCGGGCGGAGCAGGATTCGCCGATGCTGGGGATTCAGACGGGCCGGCTGGGGCCGCCGGGAAACTTCGAAGTCCTGGCCCGGGTGGTGGATGGACACGAGACGCTGAAGCGAATCGACGGCGTGCGGCTGAACCCGAACCGCTTGCCGGTGCTGCCGGTGATGATCTTGGAAGTCGAGGTGCTGGAACCGGATACGCCCAAGTCGCCGGACCCGCTCTTCGATCAACTGGTCGAGGAGCGCTACGCGCGGTACGCCGATCCGGAGCTGCAAGCGAAGCCGGCGCGGGATCAGTTCCGCAAGACGCCGACGCTGGAAGCGCCGGTGGGGCAAGATCCGTCGAAGGCTCTGGCGATCGTGTTAGCTCTTGCGGGAGCGGCGCTTACGGTGCTGGCGCGGCGCATTCGTCCGGCGCAGTGGCAGGTGCTGGGGACCGTCATGCTCTGCGGCGGCGGGTTCGTGATGTACGTCCAGAGCGCGGCGCGGGCGACGTTCGATCCGTCGCTGGCGCTGGGGTTATGGTGCGGAGCGTTCGTGCTCTTCGCGCTCTTGCAGCGCGTGGAAACGAGCGTGGACGAGCCGAAGACATAACGGCGCGTGGTGCACGGCGTGTGATATTCCACGTGTGCTGCTCGAAGTGATTGATGCAAAGCGTAAGTCCGGCGAAGCTATATTTCGCGCTATAATCGCGCCACATCGTGCGCTAAGTGTATACTTGTATACCGTAACTGTATACTGTATACCTAAGTATCCAGTTAAGTATACACCTCTTTTTGACGCGGCTTGGGGTGCGTCAAAAGGGCTCGATCCGGCTCGAATCGCGTGAAAAATCCCGCGTCCTTCCGTGACCTTCCGCGTCCGGGTTACGAAATCGGCGTATTAAAGGCCGAAGCTCGTTTCGTGAATGCTACCTTTGTCCATGATACGCTTGGCCGGCATCGCGGCGCCGGTGAAGGGTCCGCTGGCCTGTGCAGGTGTGGAGCGCAAACGGGTGCGTTCGCCGGAAGCGTGGCGCGGGTCGAGTTTTGGTTGGTTTGAACTGGGTAAGCAAGAACAAGAGCCGCTGGCGGTGGATACTTTGGGCGAGCTAAGGGGTACTCGGAAAACTGAGGCGCGACCGTGGCGCCCGCCTACCTTCGAGAATTAGGTTAGAGGAAGTAATTTTAGTGGGAAGAGTGTTAAATTCTAGGGAGCTATTAACGTGATTTTAGTAGAATTAAGTGACGTACTTAGCATGGTAACTAAGCAGTTAGCTCAGTTGGGATTCTCCTATAGGAAAAAGTGTTGCTACTCAAAATCCATTACCAAGGAGATCACGGGGCTCGTCGTGCTTAATACTGTTATCAGAACAAAAAGTGGCTTTTCGCTCTTTGAGGTTACGCCACGTATAGGGGTTAGGCATGAGACCTTAGAGGCGTTGGTGGCAGAATTGCGCGAAAGAAAACATGACAGGAACTCGGTGACTATCGGAGAACGTATCGGCTACTTACTTGAGCAGCGTTGTGATATTCAATGGTGTTTTGTCATAAAATGTTCGCAGTCAGAGACAGAGGCTATGATAGCCAATCGCGCAGGTTGGTATGGGTTTGAGTTATCCACGGAAGGTGGGGTTAAGAGCATGGTAGACGCAATTGAAAGAGGGTCTTATAAGTATTTCGCGCAGTATAGCAACATTAAGTCGATAGCAGCGGCGCTAGAAAGGCGTGACGGTGCTGTTGACTTCGGTCGCGATGGGGCATTGCCTGTAGCACTTGCACTAGCTGGACGCCGAGAGAAAGCCGTCAAATTTGTTCAAGGTATGCTGGCAAGGGCGAAGCAAAGCAAGGTTCCATATTTTGTAGATTTTGTTCCGTATGGAGAAGCCTTTTTGCGAATGTATGAAGGGAGTGGAGCGGCTCAGGTGATTGTGAAGCCTCCCAAAGAGCCGGAAGCGTGAAAGGAGTGGCCGGTGACACGGGCAGCCCATTCAGCCGTTCATGAACGTGTCGCAGGTGGCCCACACAAGCCGAAGGCTTGTGTGGTTGCCTAGGGCACAGGAGGCTGGAGGCGGCTGTACTTTCAGGGTAAGCTCCCGGTAGGGTTCGCAAGCGGACCTTGGACGAGTTTGGCGGATCTTCTTGGGGCTTGGGGAATCCGTGGGTGTGCCGGAAAGGAATGCCGTCACGAGTGCCTCTTGTTCGCAAGCTCACCCACACAAATCGGAGATTTGTGTGGGGTAACCGCGGGAGAATTTGAAGAGGAAAGGGGTATCGAGATAATCCCATATTCACCCTAAAACTGATTTAAGAATTGAGATCGAGCGCAGAATGTCTAATAGAATAAAAATGTTATTGGGGCTCTTAGTATTCGTGATTTCGGTTGGTCACTGCACGGATTGTGTGCTAATCGCCGAATGCGTAGGACAGGGACGTGTATTCGCTCATTTGCATAATGCATTCTATTTGGCCTTAAGTCTCTTTTTCAAGATTGTGGTCATTGTCTTCTTGCTGTGGTATTGCTATACAAATAGAGTACGTAGATTTAATCTTCTAGTGCTTATTATAATTTGCCTTGTCGCTGGTGGAGCCGTCTACCTCAACACTAGAACTAGAAGAATTAGTGCCCCTATTGGAGATGATCTACTCTTCAATACGCATGTCGAATACCTGAAGGGAAATGGTTTCCCCTACCCCTACTTAATTAAGAGTCACGGAGGAAGCTATTTGCTGCCCGGTGCTATTATATTCAATTCATCGTTTGGGCTTTCCGTCTTATGGTTCACTCAAATACTTCTCGTAAAATTCTTAACACCCGTATGCGTAGTGGCCGTCCTACGCAAAAACTCATCGCGTGTCGGAACAGGGGATGAAGAAGCCGTTGAAGAAAAAGTAAAAGAGTAGGGTTGAAGGAGAATCGGATTTGGCGTCTTCCGTGCAGCTCAGCGCAAAGCAGTGGCGGGTGGCACGGGCAGTCCAACCAGCCGTTCATGAACGTGTAGCCCCTTCTTGATTTGGTGGCGGGTGGCCCATACAAGCCGAAGGCTTGTGTGGGTGCCGAAGGCACAGGAGGCTGGAGGCGGCTGTACTTTCAGGGTAAGCTCCCGGTAGGGTTCGCAAGCGGACCTTGGACGAGTTTGGCGGATCTTCTTGGGGCTTGGGGAATCCGTGGGTGTGCCGGAAAGGAATGCCGTCACGAGTGCCTCTTGTTCGCAAGCTCACCCACACAAATCGGAGATTTGTGTGGGCCACCCGCGCTTTGGTTCGGGCTGCAGGTGCCAACAGGCAAGAAGATCCCAATTAACCCTTCGTGAGGTTCCCATGCGTGAACCGATGACTTGGCAAAATGGAATCCTAGTTGTAGTGACGACAGTACTTTTCGGACTCATCAATATTTGGGATTATGGTGGTACAATGTTCGGCGCTTTCAAATTGGTAGGCTATGGATTGCCATTTCCATACTATGCCGAGTTCTACAAATTTCAGAAAGATGGAACGCTAGATACCACCAGCATTGAAGTTTATCAGTCTCCGGTTCAGGCCCTGCTTAACGTGGCGGTACTGCTGGGGGTCATTTATATCCTACAGCTTTGCCTGCGATTAATTGCTACGCTATGGGTGAGTGATCAAAAGAAGGGCTTGTCGAATGCCCTGGAGTGAACGCGAGTGGCCCATACAAGCCGCAGGCTTGTGTGGGTGCCTAGGGCACAGGAGGCTGGAGGCGGTTGTACTTGCAGGGTAAACTCACGGTTGGGTTCGCAAGCGGACCTTGGACGAGCTTGGCGGATCTTCTTGGGGCTTGGGGAATCCGTGGGTGTGCCGGAAAGGAATGCCGTCACGAGTGCCTCTTGTTCGCAAGCTCACCCACACAAATCGAGATTTGTGTAGGCCACCCGCGGAAAGAAGAGGCGTGACTGTGCCATCAGCCATGCGCTATAGCCTTGCGGACTTAATATTGATCTCCATAATAGCGTCTTTTTTAATGTACGTGAATTTTATAGAAAAAGTGTCGGTAGATGAAAGTGACGACAAGTGCATATATCGTATTGAGCAGGGCTTCCCATTTTCCTTTCGAACGGGGCAGGTAGAGTTGTATTGGGTTACAAATGACCAGATTTTAATGAGTATGACGGGCTCATTTCCAGATGAATTTATGGGTAATTACATTAAGCTTTTGAAGCTTCATGGCCATGGAGAGAGTATTGATGGGTGGTACAGTAGAAATCTAGAAAAGGTTTCTTCGGTGCGCAAAATTCAGAACGAGCAACTTTTTCTGCCGCTTAGTTTTATGTGGAAGAATCTTTTGGGAAACATTCTTGTATCGTTAGTTATATTAATTCTATTGGCGTTTGTGTCAAAAAAGTTCGCGCGGCGCAAACAGTCGATGTCGTAGGAGGTTGAAGGATCTTCGAAGCGGTCAAGATCGCCGGGTGCCACTGGCCTTGGCCAGTGGACTGAAGCCTTGAGCCTATGCACGCTTGACGCCGGCTTGGAACAAGTATGCCTTCCTTATGCGCAGCGTGGCTGGCACAGTTCCACTGGCCAAGGCCAGTGGCACCCGGCGTCCCTGCGGGACGCGAAGGGTTGCGGGGCGGTCGGGGCTTCAGCGCTTAGGGGCCTGAGGCAATACCTCCCTCACCCTGCCCTCTCCCAGCGGGAGAGGGTTTTTTGTGGCCGGTGGCACGGGCAGCCTATCCAACCGTTCATGAACGAGTCGCCCCTCTGGATTTGGTGCCACGGGATGCGGCCGTTGGCAACCCGTGCACGCCACCGTACGTCTCACCATGAACGTCGCGGACTTCGTTCGCTTGCGCGGCGCGTGACGGGCGGCTTTTCGCGTCGCTTGTTGCTGTTCTTGTCTGCTGCGGTTTCATCGCGCCCCTCCGGGGCGCGCGGCCGTCGGGGGGGCGGCGGGTTCCCGGGGTTGAAACCCCGGGCTATTTTCATTGCGTCCCGCTGGGACGCGAAGGGCTTGCTCAAGGTTTTGGGGCCGGATGCCTGTCCTCCCTCACCCTGCCCTCTCCCAGCGGGAGAGGGTTTTTTGTGCGCGCGGCGAGCGGGTTTGTTGGGTTCACCTCCCCTACCCCGCCTTCGCTGCGCTTCCGCCTTCGCTGCGCTACGGCGCTACGGCGCGACGAGCCGGCGCGACGAGCCCTCCTTGGCAAGGAGGGGAGAAAGTCCCGGCGCTGAGGCGCGGGGCTGGTTTCGGCGCGGCGGCGGGCTTTTCTTGCGCTACGGGTTTTACGTTTTACGTTTCCGCGCTCGATGGCTACAACGGAGCGCTGAACCCGCGGGGCGCGCTCATGTCGCTGCAGGAAGTCCAGAACGCCTGGATCTATCTCGACAGCAACACCATGATCTGGCGCGGACCGATCCAGGCGGCGCAGGGCGTCTTTCAGCCGATTCACTGGGTCGCGCAGTCGCGCATGCAGGCCGAACTGCGCCTCGCCCCGAACGAAGGGCGCATCGCCGATATCGGCTGCGGGTACGGCATCGTCACCGCCAACCTGGCTTGGAAGAAGCCGCGCACCGAGGTGATCGGCATCGACCCGGACGAAGGGCGCTTGCAGGTCGGGACGCAGTTGGTCGCCGAGCACAAGCTGCGCAACTGCACCTTCCGCAAGGGCACGCTGGAAGAATCGGGCGTCGAGCCGAATTCGTGCACCGGCGTGATCTGCACCGAGGTTCTGGACCATCTGCCCGACGGGAAAGAGAAGCTGCAGGAGCGGATCGCGAAGCTGATGTCGTTTTTGCAGCCCGGCGGTCGGCTGCTGGTTTCGTTCCTCGATCCGGAAGGCTTCGATTACATCGGCAACAAGCCGCCGTCGCCTTTGCGCATGGAGGATTTCGCGTTCGCGAAGGATAAGGTGCTCGAACGCAACTGTCCGCGCTGGTGGTATCTTTTCTACATCGACAAGCGCTGACGCGCGGCGCGCGGGCGGCGGAGGAGTGCGAGGTGGCGCAACTGGGCAATCTTTTTCCCGATGACTTGAAGGCCCAGCTTCCGGCGGGCAAAGCCAAGCGCGGGGCGAACGGTCCGAGCGCGCGGGCGGCGGCGGCGCCGGGCGCGCATATCTTCGTCAAGGATCTGGTCGCCGGGCAGGAAGTGGACGACGTCTTCCTGGTGCAGGACGCTTCGTTGCGGCTCGCCAAGAACGGGAGCAAGTACATCCAGGCCACGTTCGGCGACCGTACCGGCAACATTCCGGTGCGCCAGTGGGACGCCAACGACGTCGTCTTCCAGGCGTACCAGGGGCGGGGCTACGCCAAGGTGCGCGGGCGCGTGGAGACTTATCAGGCGCGCCTGCAGATGGTGGTCTTCCAGATCCAGCCCGCCGACGAAACGACGCTCGACCCGGCCGATTTCGTACCCGTCTCCAAGCGCCCGCTCGACGAGATGGAGAAGGAACTCGACGCGCTGCTGGAGACGTTCACCGATCCCGATTACAAGCGGCTGCTGAAGGCGCTCTTCGCCGATCCGCAGGTGCGCGCGAAGTTCATCAAGAGCCCCGCGGCGAACATGCTGCATCATGCGTGGGTCGGGGGGCTGCTGGAGCACGTGCTCTCGGCGTGCAAGACGGCGGATAACATCGCGAAGGACCGCCCGTTTTTGAACCGCGATCTGCTGCTGGCGGGGGTGATCCTGCACGATATCGGCAAGATCGAAGAGTTGAGCGCCGAGCCGGGTTTTCCGTACACGGATACCGGCCGGCTCTGCGGGCATATCGTGCTGGGGGCGCTGCTGGTGGACCGGACCGCGGTGGCGTTGAAGGATTTCCCGCCCAAGAAGCGGGACATTCTGCTGCATTTGATCTTGAGCCACCACGGCACGCGCGAGTTCGGGAGCCCGGTCACGCCGTGCACCGCCGAAGCGGTGGCGCTGCACCATCTCGAATGCCTCGACGCCAAGGTGCAGGGTATTCAGTCGGTGATCGAAGCGGACCAGGAAAGCGGGAACACCAGCACGTGGACGGAGTTTACGCGCATGGTGGACGGCCGGATCTATAAAGACAGCAACCCTTAAAATCTCGAAGCGGCGGATCGATTGCAGAGCGCCGCAAAAAAAGCCGGCGCCGCGTGGGGTGCACTCGGCGCCGGCTGGGGGTGGGAAGAAGCCGCCCTTTTGCGTGCGAGGAAGTCGGGGAACTTCGCTCGCGGGGCGACCCCTTCGTTGCAAGCAGGGTTATTTTCGAGCGCCCAGTTCGCGGAACTTCCCGTACTGTTCGCCGGTGAGGATGCGGCGGAGTTCGGCCGTGAACTGAATGTTCGGATCGTACTGCCGGCACGCGCGTGCGGACTGAACGACTTCCTGCGCGGCCTGATTGACCATCACCTGATTGTTGGACTTCAGATACGACTCGCGCGCGTTCTTCTGGTCGGTCATGAGCTTCTCGCGCCGTCCGGTGAGCTCGTTCTTGACGCTCTGGAGCTTCTGCTTCTGCTCGTCGTCCAGCTTAAGCTGCTCCGCGATCGCGTCGAAGCGGCTCGTATCGAGCGCCGGGATGTCGATCGCTTCGGGCAGCGGCGGCTTCGCCGTGCCGTCCTGGGCCACGGTCTGGTCCTTGCCGTCCCAGTTGCCGGGCGCGACGGCTTTCAGATCGCCCGACTTGATCGGTTTACGGTCGCTGCCGATGGCGACGAACCCGCCGCCGCGTCCGCCGCCCATGGCGTAGCTTTCCTGAGCCGCCAAGGCCAATAGGAGCAGTCCCAGTACGGTCGTCGTGGTTCTCTTCATTGACCTGCCACCTCCCCTTTTGATCCCGCGCAAATTAGGTATAGACCACCTACCCGCCCATACCTGTTGATCACCTATTGCACTGGTATGACACTCCTATAAGAGCATAAGTTGCTAGGGTTTTTGATGTTTGCTGGATACGCCAAGGTGATTTCCATTTCGTACACGCACCGGTGCACGAAGTGTTGTTATTTAGGCTAATATAATACTATTATGAGGTCAAATTTGTAAGCAGTTGTAAGTGCCGAAACTAAATGTAGGGACGTCTTATAAAGCGAGTAGCCTGTTCACACGGAGCTTGGTTTGCATCAGGATGGGGCCGCGGCCCTTCCGGGCCGGGCTTCTTTAAGGATACGGTATTGCCCTATGCTGCTTGAATGGACGCACCCTATCGCAGCCGGATTCTTTCAATCGGACCATGCCACGCGCCGGCCGGCGCTGGATACGAGCCGCCACGCGGCGTTGATTTACGTGACGACGGGCGAAGGGTTCTGGCAGGTGGGCGGCTGGACGTTCCCGATCCGGCGCGGCGATTTCTTCGCGGTGCCGGAAGGCTGCGAACTGGCTCCGCGTTTGAAGCTGGGCGGGCTGCTGGGTTTTTATTACGCGCATTTCGAACTGGATCTGCGCGAACGCGCGCGCGGCCTGACGCTGAAGTGGCCGTGGGATTTGAGCGACGACGTGCCGAAGCCGGGGGAACCCGCCGAAGCTCCTGTGGCGGGCGGGGATTTTCAGCCCGAGATCGCGGCGCTGTTCCGGCAGTTGCAGCACGAGCTGAGCCGGCGGCTTCCGGCGTCGCGCGCCGCGGCGCGTGCGCAGTTGACGCTGCTGGGCGTGGCGTACGCCCGGCAGATCGTCGCCGCGGCGCGCTCGAAGGAAGAGACGGACGCGCATGCTCCGGTGCGGCCGAAGCATTCGGCGCGTTCGGGGCGCGCGCTGCCGGAATCGGTGGCCAAGACGATCGATTACGTGCACGATCATCTGGACCGCGAGCTGAAGCTGACCGAATTGGCGCGCGTAGCGGGGTTCAGCGAGCGGCGGCTGATCCAGGTCTTTCGCAAGCTGCTGGGCCGTTCGCCCATGGCGTTCGTGCGCGAGCAGCGCATCCGTGAGGCTCAGCGCCTGTTGTCCCAGCGCGGGATCACGATCAAGGATGTGGCGGCGCGCTTGAACTTCGCCGACGCGCATCATTTCAGCCGCGTCTTCCGGCAGGTGACGGGGATTTCGCCCAGCGATTTCGTGCGCGGCCTGCCGCTGCGCAAGAATCCGCAAAGCGGGCATGTGGCCGTCAGCCGGCCCGATACGCTGCCGAAGCGCGAATCGAACCGCATCTCGAACCGTCAGCCGCGCCCCAGCGGGCGCTTCAACGCGGCGCTGTAAGCGGCGCATCGTTCGCATCCTTTGCAATCTTCGCTTCCGGCAGCCAGCGGTCGAGCAGCGCTCGAAACGCGGCGTCTTCGTGCAACGCGACGAAATCCGGATCGTTCCAGACGTCCTGGCGGCTCAAGTGGCGGTGATTGGGCGTGCGAAAGAACGCATCCAGCCAGCGCAGGCAGGCCGCGCGGTCGTCCGCCAGCGCGCAGTAGCCGGCGGCGTTGTAGAGCACGCAGCAGTGAACGGGCTCTTCGCCCGGTCCTTCCACGGAACAGCCGGCGCGTTCCAGCGCGCGAGCGAAAGCGGCTGCGGCGGCGGCGCGCTGCCCGGCGCGCTGGGCCTGTCCCGCGTACTGCAAGAGGGCGATGGGATCGCCGGGGTCGGCGGCCACGGCGCGGCGGGCGTGAACCGCGGCGGCGGCATGGTTGCCGCGGCTGCCGTGAAAATGGCACAAGCTGCGATGCGTGTCGGCCAGCGGGCAAAGGGCCAAGCTCGCCTCGAAGCAGCGTAACGCGTCGGCGTCGCGGCCCGCATGAGCGGCCAGTTCGCCCAGTCCGCGCAGCGCGAAGGCGCGTGCTTGGGGATCCTGGCGCGGGGCCTCTAGCGCGCGGTTGAAGGCCTGCCGCGCAAGCTCCGCGTCGTGGACGTAAAAGCGCAGGTATTCGCCGTAGGCGGACCAGAGCGCGGCATGGTCCGCAAAGCGGGTCAAGCCTTCGGCGTACGCCGCGTCTGCGCCCAAGAGGTCTTCGCGGTGTTCGCAATCGGCGGCGCGGTCGAGGATATCGGTCAGGGCTTGCGGCCACGGAGCGTACGCGGCGCGGTGCGCGTAGGCGTGGGCCGACCACCAGGCGGCCGCCACCAGCGCCGCGCACGCGGCGGTTCGTGCCGCCCAGCGGCAGCGGGAAAGCTCGGAGGGAGGCATGCGCGAGGCGGCTCCTGAAAAATCGGGAGGGGCCGGCATGGTTCCGGCCCCTCCCTGGCGCGGGGTCATGGTGCGGGGAGCACCATGTACTACACTCGAGAGGCCAGCTCGCGGAACGCGCCGAACTGCGTCGCGTCCAGAATGTTCTTCAGGCCGGCAACGAATTTTTGATTCGGATCGAACGAGCGGCATGCGCCGGCGGCTTCGACGACGTCGCGTGCGATCGTCTGGCACGCCACGGGGCAGGCGGTGCGTTCGTAGGACGAGCGCGCGCTGGATTGTTCCTTCGCCAGCTTCTCGGCTTCCGCGCGAATGGTTCGCTTCAGCGCGTCGATGCGTTCGACTTGCTCGGCGCTGAGGTTTAGGTCGCTGGCCACCGCGTCGAACTTGCGCGTATCCAGGCTGGCGATTTCCACCGCCGCAGGCAGCGGGAACTTCTGGGCGGTCTGGTCGCTCGTGGAATGCCCGCCGCCGCCGGTACCGCGCGCGCCCAGCCCGCCGGTGACGACGGAACCGCGCTTGCCCGCCGGCTGCCCGCCGCTGCGCACCCCCACGCGTCCGCCGCCGCTCCGGCCGCCGCCGCCGCACAATGCGAACGCGTCCGAACTGCACCACGCGCCGACCATCAGCAACAGCGCGCCCATCGTAAGCATCTTCATGTCCGGCTCTCCTTATCATGGTCGGGCCGGGCCTTCAGTACCGCCCGAAGCGCCCGGCCCTCGCTTGTTTCGATGTACCAAGGTCGGATCGGAGCGCGTGGCCTTAGGCCCAGTGCCGAAAGGGACATCACGTGTGCCGGAATGTCCACTGGTAGCGCGGAAGGCTGACAAGTGCGGGTCTGCGGCAGCAGCCTCTCTCTAAGGGAGCGCGCGGCGAGCGCGTCTATGAGAGCAGGAAACGGAGCACACCTCTTGCTCTTCGAACACACCCGGCCGGTGGCCGCCGGTTACTTTCAATGCGACCTGAATACGCGGCGCGCGCATCGCGATCCGTCCGCTCAAGCGGCGCTGGTGTATCTCGCCAGCGGCGCGGGTACGTGGAAGATCGGACCGTGGCAAGGCAAGCTGGAGCGCGGCGGACTGCTGGCGCTGCCCGTGGACTTGCCGGCGGCTTTGTATCCGCTGCCGCATCAGGCGCTGGGCTACTACTACGTGTATCTGGAAGGGGACGGTCCGAACGGCGCGAAGGATTTGCGCTGGCCGTGGGATTTGGGCATCGCCTGGCCTAACGGGGAGGCGCCGCCGCCGGTGGCGAGCGGCGATTTTCAAGCCAGTGTGGCGGGGCTGGTGCGGCGGATACAGGACGAACTGGCGCGCCGGCGCACGGGCGCGCCGGTGGTGGCCCGCGCGTGCTTGAGCCTGTTGGGGGTCGGTTTCGCGCGCATGCTGAGCGCGCAGCACGAACCGCGGGCGGCCGGACCCGCCGCTCGAACGGCGCCGAAGGCCGGCTCGGATTGGCCCGAGCCCGTGGCGCGCGCGGTGGACTTCGTGCTCCAGAACCTCGACCGCGATCTATCGCTGCTGGAACTGGCACGCGTCGCGCGCTACAGCGAACGCCGGCTGGTGCAGCTTTTTCGCTCCGCGCTGGGGCGTTCGCCCATGGCGTACGTCCGGGAGCAGCGCGTGCGCGAGGCGCAGCGGCTGCTGATGCAAGGCGGCATGACGATCAAGGAGGTCGCGCTGCGGCTGAACTTCGCCGATCCGCAGCATTTTTGCCGCGTCTTCCGGCAGGCGACGGGGATCACGCCCAGCGATTATCTGGCCGGCCGCGCGCCGCTCAAGCAGACGCGCGCTTCGGGGTACACGCCGTCCTCCGAAAGCCGCCGCGAGCATCCGCGGAGAGGGAGCGGGCATCGCTCCGTCGCCGCTTCGCATTCCTGACGCGCAGGAACCTTAGAGCCACTGACGAAACCATCGTCGGTTGTCTGCATGCGGCGGCGCATCGCGGGACCGCATCAGGCTCAGGCACCGGATGCTCGTCACGATCCGGCTTCTTCGGCTTCTTTGTCCCGCTTGACCGGCGCGGGTTTGGTTAGCGGCTCTTAGACGTTCTCTTCCTTGCGGTGTTCGAGCAATCCTTCCAGGTGCTGCTTGATCAGGTCGGGCTTGTGCTTGAAGAGCGCGCGCTCGATGTTGTAACCGTCGATGCTCCGCTCGGATTTCTTGAGCTTCGCGGCGGCGGCCTGAACTTTCTCGACGCCGGCGAGCATCTCTTTCCAGCCCGCTTCGGCTTCGTCGTAGATCGCCTTGTAGTCCTCGCCTGCTTCGCTCATCGCCCGCCGCTCCGTTCACCTTGGTTGAATGGCTGTACCTGCTACGGATACCCTCGCGGAGCGAGAATCGCAAGCGCAGCGAAAGACCGTGCGCGCGCGGGCGCGGCGGTGTATGTGCGAGGATTCCCGCGGCGCAAGGAGCGTTCAGGCATGTCCAGGTCTAGCGTGGCTTACGAGCAATGCGAGCTGTTGACGGGTGCATGGACGCGGCTGGTCCATGCGCTGCACCTTCAGAAGGCCGCGAAGGCGGCAGGCCAAGCCGTACCTGCGGCGTTCTCGTGCACGCCCGCCGAACTGGAACGCTTGGCGCCGGTGGTGAACCTGGGCCTCGCGTTATCCAAGCGCAGCGAGGCCGATTTCAAGGCTTGGGCGAACGGCACGCAACCAGATCTCGACGCGGGGCTCGTGCGGCTGCGCGACGAACTTCCCGATGCGGCGGACGGTACGCCTGGACCTGTATTGCGGGCATGGCTGCAGGAGCGGGCGCCGCAGGCGTCCGAGACGGCGCGCGCGGCGGTGGCCAGCTTGGTCCAACTCTGCCTGCTCGTGGATCGCGACGGCGATCTGCTTCAGGATTTATACCGCTGCTATCTTGCCGTGGGGCTGCCGGTCTGCTTCTCGGATCTCGGTTTGCCTTCGGACCACGCGGCGCTGGAGCATGCCGCGCGGGTGCTCGCGGCTCGAACGACGCCGTGCCCGTTCGATACCACGGCGCTGGGCTGGGAGATGGCGCTTCAGAAGGTGACGATGTGGGGCGAGAAGAACAGCGGCCGTCGGGACAAGCACACGCTGGCGCGCGAACTGCTGGCCGATCCGGAGGTCCAGGCGCTGCTGCCGGCGCTGAAGGCGCAGGGCTCCAGGCGGATCGGCATTCTGGGCCACAGCATGACGATGAGCCTGCACTGGACGACGCACGGTTCCTGGTGCGAAGTGGCGTGCGAACTGCTCAAGCTGGTCCAGCCCGGCGTGGAATACGCGAGCTTTCAGGCGGGCGGCCTGACGCCAACGCGCGCAATTAAGGAGGGCCTGGCGGACCGGCTGCTCGACTGGCGCCCCCGCGAGGCGCTGCTGTACATGTTCCTGGGCAAGCCCGAAGACCGCGCGAGCCTGGCGGAGATCGTGCGGCGCTTGAAGGCCGCCGAGGTCCGCATCCAGATCGTCGACGACATCCGTCCGTGGACTTACGAATGGTACCAAGGCCAGGAGGCCGAACACGCGTACGAGCGCGAACTGTGTGCGCGCGAAGGCGCGGACTTCCTCGACATGCTGCACCGCCACCGGTCCGCGAAGGATTGGGAATCGTGGAAGCCGCTGGGCGGCGACGTGCATCTGCATACGCCCGCGCACCTCTTTTATGCGAAGGAACTCTTGAAGGATTGGTCGGCTCCGCGCAGACGTTCCTCCCGTTGACGTGCCGCGGCGGCGGGGCACCATCGTCGGGATGCCCGTCACGCTCGTGCACCGCCCAAAGGGCGTCCCCGCCGAACGCCTGCTCCTGATCGGCGGCTTCGACGCCGAGTTATCCGCGGCGTTACGCAAGACCAACTGGCTGGTCGAAGAACTCCTCGACGGGCGCGAAGCGCTGGAGAGCGCCTCGCAGCGCGAGTACGGCGTGGTGCTGTGCAGCCTGCGCATGGACGGGACGTGGGGCCTGGACGTGATGGAGGCGGTGCTGCGCGCCGATCCGCTGACGCCGGTGGTGATCTCGACGCACGAACGCAATCCGCGCGTGGTGGTGGAGGCGATGCAGCGCGGCGCGTTCGATTACGTCAACGAGCCGTACGTTGACCTGCCCGGCGTGCTGCGGGTGCTGGACCGGGCGGTGCAGCGCCGGGTGGCGCTGCGGCAAGGGCGCGAATGGCGCGCGGCGCTGGCCGGAGACGGGGTGCGCTTCTTCGGGGATCTGGTCGGTCGTAGCGAAGCGTTCCGCGAGTTGTGCGAAAAGGTTCGGCAGGTCGCGCCGAACCGTTCGCCGGTGCTGGTGGAAGGCGAATCGGGCGTCGGCAAGGAAGGCGTGGCGCGCGCGCTGCACGAAGCCAGCGAACGGCGCTACGGTCCGTTCGTGGCCGTGCATTGCGGTGCGATTCCCGAAAGCCTGCTCGAAAGCGAACTTTTCGGGCACGAGAAGGGCGCGTTTACCGGCGCCGACGCCACGCGCGTGGGCGTCTTCGAAGCCGCCAGCGGCGGCACGCTTTTCCTCGACGAGATCGGGCTCACCAGTCCGGCCTGCCAGGGCAAGCTGCTGCGCGTGCTCGAGAACGGCGTGATCAGGCGCGTGGGCGCGAGCCGCGAGTTTCAAGTCGACGTGCGCGTCGTCAGCGCCACCAACGAACCGCTCGACGAACTCGTCGCGCAGAAGCGCTTTCGCGCCGACCTGTTTTACCGCTTGAACGTGGTGACGCTGAAGGCGCCGCCGCTGCGCGAACGCAAAGAGGATATCGCGCTGCTGGCGTACCACTTCGCGCAGCGCTTCGCCGACGAATCGGGCAAGCCGTTCGAGGCCATCTCCCCGCCGGCGCTGGAAGCGCTGCAGGCGCACGCGTATCCGGGCAACGTGCGCGAACTGCGCAACCTGGTCGAGCGGGCGGTGGTCTTCGCGCGCGGGCCGGTGATCCGCACGACGGATCTGCCCGAAGCGCTGCGCACGTCCGCGCCGCGCGAAGCGCCCGGATCGGAAGCCGAACCCGCGCCTTCGGCCGCCTCGCGCGCGCAGCGCGCGCATCTGCTGGGCGCGCGCGGCGCCGGCGGGCTTGACGAGCGCCTGGCCGCGGTGGAGCAGAGCTTGCTGGAGCAGGCGCTCGCCCAGGCCGGCGGGAACCGCTCGCACGCCGCGCGGCTCTTGGACATCCGGCGCACCAATCTGCTGCAGAAGCTCCGGCGCTACGGACTCGACGGCGGCAAGCCGAAGCGCGCGAAGCCGAAGCGCGCCCAACCATCCGCCGCGAAGCGCAAGACGAAACCGAAGCCGAAGCCGAAGCCGAAGAAGCGCACGCGGTAACTCCCCGGAAGGCCCCCTTTCATGAATGCGTTCCTGCAAGCCTGGATCCTGCCGCCCGAATCGCCGGCCGAACCTTGGGTGTACATCACGACGGCGGTGGTGGCGCTGGCGCTGACGGCGGTGAGCAAAGGCGGTTTCGGCGGCGGCGTGGGGATCGTCTCGGTGCCGCTGATGCTGCAGGTCGCGCCGGCGCATTTCGTGGTGGGGCTGTGGCTGCCCGTGCTGATCTCCTGCGACCTCGCGACGATTCACCACTATCCGAAGCAGTGGAGTCCGCGCGCGGCGTTTCAGCTCGCGCCGGGCATGCTGCTGGGCATCGCGGGTACGACGGTGCTGTTGAGCTGGGTGGTGACGAATCCGGATTCGCCCGAAACGAAGGCGACGCAGGCGCTGCACGAAGCCTGGCTGAAGCTGGGCATCGCGGCCGTGGGTTTCGTTTTCGTCGCGCTGCGCTGGGCGCCGCAGGCCAAGGAAGACGCGGAGCCCTGGAAACCCAACTGGCTCGTTTCGTTTCCCATCGGCTTCGTGGCGGGCGTGACGACCACCGTCGCGCACGCGGCAGGAACGATCATCACCATGTTTCTTTTGCCGCAAAAGCTCGACAAGCGGGTATTCGTCGGCACCACCGGGCGTTACTTTTTCGCGTTCAATTCGCTGAAGGTTCCGTTCATGCTTGCGATCGGCTGGATCAACATCGACACGCTGAAGTACGGCCTGTGGCTGATGCTCCTCGCGCCGCTGGGGGTCGGTTTCGGTTCGTGGCTGAACCACCGCCTCAGCGCCGCGCGCTTTACGCAATGGATCTTCATTTTCCTGGTGCTGGCGTGCGGCAAACTGGTTTACGACGGGGTCCGGGTGATCTGGTAGCGCCGCATCCTTGCTGTCAATAAAATGACAGACGCACCGACGCTCCGTTCGGCCGGGGTGTCATATTTTTGACGGAATAGCCCGGCATATTAAAGGCAAGTCCTTTTCTGGTAGCCAGTTACAGCATTTCGTTTCCCGGCATTCCGACGGTATGCGCGTTGCTATTGATGATCCCCGGTTCCAATCAGGGGATTGCCCATGCCGACCGTATCCGCCACGTCGCTCGCCCCGCTGGCCCTCCACGGCGGGCCGCGCGCCAAGACGACTCCTTATAAGAGCGCGCCGCGCTTCGACGCCAACGAACTGCGCGAATTGCAGGAAGCGCTGGCGCAGGGGACGCTCTTTTACGCGTCCGGCCAAAAGACCAAGGACTTCTGCGCGCGTTTCGCCGCTCGGTACGGCGTGCGCCACGCGATCCCGTGCAGCAGCGGGACGGCGGCGCTGCATATCGCGCTGGGCGCGTGCGAGATCAAACCCGGCGACGAAGTAATCACCGCACCGATCACCGACATGGGGACGCTCTCGGCCATCCTGCTTTGCGGCGCGCTGCCCGTATTTGCGGATCTCGATCCGCATACGTACACGCTCGATCCGGCCGCGGTGGCCGAAAAGATTAGCCCGCGCACGGCGGCGATTCTGCCGGTGCATCTGACCGGCGCGCCGTGCGCGATGGATGCGTTGCGCGAACTGGCCGCGCGTCACGATCTTTGGCTGGTCGAAGATTGCGCGCAGGCGTATCTGACCGAATACAAGCGCCAGCTTTGCGGAACGCTGGGCGATCTGGGCTGCTTCTCGCTCAACGACTTCAAGCACATCGGGGCCGGCGACGGGGGCGTGGTGCTGACCAACGACGACGCGCTGGCGGCTCGCGCGCGGCTATTTTCCGACAAAGCGTACGACCGCAGCGGCGGCGCGCACAACCCCGCGTTCATCGCGCCGAATTACCGGCTGACCGAACTTCAAGCGGCGGTGGGTCTGGCGCAACTGGCGAAGCTCGACGGCATCGTGGCGGCGCGGAGGCGCTACGGCGAACGGCTGCATCGCGGCCTGGAAAGCATCGCGGGGTTGCGGCCGCAGCGATTCGTCGAAGGCGGGCGCGGGAGCTTCTGGTTTTACATGCTGCGCGTGGACGAAGCCGTGCTGGGTCCGGCGGGCGCGTTCGTCGAGGCGCTCAAAGCCGAAGGCGTCAACGCGTCGGCGGGGTACATCGACCGCCCGGTGTATCTGTACGACCTGTTCGTGAACCGGCGCGGCTTCGGCGGTAGCGGCTTCCCGTTCGACCTCGCGCCGCACCTGCGCTACGAGGCCGGGCTGTGCCCGCGCGCGGAGGCGATCCTGCGCGACGCGGTGCGCGTGACGGTGCGCGAGTCGTTCGACGACGAGGATCTGGAACAGACGCTTTGGGGATTTCGGAAAGTGGCCGCGCATTTCGCGGCGCAACGGGCGTAAACAGGAAAGGGAGACGCATGTCCACCGTGCTCAAGCCAAGTCCTTCCGTGGAACGTCTGGCCGCTCTGGGCGGCCCCAAGGCCGTCCAGGCGCCGGCGGGCGATCTGTTTAGCTGGCCGCAGATCGGGGCCGAAGACGAAGCCGCGGTGCTGGAGGTGCTGCGGCGCGGCGCGATGTCGGGCACCGACGTAACGCTTCAATTCGAGCAGGAGTTCGCGGCGTGGCACGGGGTGAAGTTCGCGCTCGCGCACCCCAACGGCACGGCGGCGATTCTGGCGGCGCTTTACGGCTGCGGCGTGGGGCCGGGCGACGAAGTGATCGCGCCGAGTTTCACGTTTTGGGCGAGCTGCACGCAGGCGCTGAGCCTCGGGGCAAAGATCGTATTCGCCGAAGCGGAGCCCCATTCGCTTTGCATCGATCCGCGCGACGTCGAGAAGCGCATCACGCCGCGGACGAAAGCGATCGTGGCGACGCACTACTGCGCGCACCCGGCCGATATGGATGCGCTGATGGCGCTTGCGCGGCCGCGCGGGATCAAGGTGATCGAGGACGTGAGCCACGCGCACGGCGCGCTTTATAAAGGTAGGCTTTGCGGCACGCTCGGGGACGCGGCGGGCATGAGCCTGATGAGCGGCAAATCGCTGATCGCCGGCGAAGCCGGGATGCTGATCACCCAGGACCGGAAGGTCTTCGAGCGCGCCGTCGCATTCGGGCATTACGAGCGCACGCAGGCGAAGAGCAAGTATTTCACGGGCGAGCCGTATCTGACCGATCCCGAACTGGCGAAGTACGCGGGGATTCCGCTGGGCGGATGCAAGCACCGGCTCAATCAGTTGTCCTCGGCGCTGGGGCGCGTGCAGCTCAAGCACTACCCCCGGCGCATGGAAGCGATCCAGCGCGCGATGACGCGCTTCTGGGATCTGATCGAGCGCGAAGTCGAAAGCGGCGTGCGCGGGCACCGTCCCGCTCCCGGCAGCGGCAGCACGATGGGCGGCTGGTATTATCCGCACGGTTTGTACGAGCCCGAAAAGATGAACGGCGTGCCGGTGGCGCGTTTCTGCGCGATGGTGGCGGCCGAAGGGATGGATTGCGGCCCGGGCGCGAATGTGCCGCTGCATTTGCATCCGCTTTTCGCCGATCGTGGCTGCGTCATCGAGCCGCTTCCGGTGACCGAATCGCTGCCCGGGCGCTGCTTCGGGGTGCCGTGGTTCAAGCACGACCGCGCGGAGCAGATCGAAGCGTACGCGCGCGGCGTGGTGAAGGTGGTCCGCGCCATTCAACGCGGCGAGGCACGCTGAACATGGACGCCCGAGCCCGGCCGGCATGGCCGAACGGAGCCGAGTGCGCCGTCTCGCTTACCTTCGACGACGGCATGGAGTCGCAGCTCAGCCGCGCCGTTCCGCTGATGAACCGCTTGGGGTTGCGCGGCACTTTTTATCTGAATACGCCGGGCGACGCCTGGCGCGAGCGGCTGGAGCCGTGGAAGGCGGTGGTCCAGGCCGGGCACGAAGCGGGGAACCACACGTGCTCGCACTACTGCGGGCGCAGCGCCATGGGGCGCGACTTCGGCCTCGAGAACATCACGCTGGAGCAAATGGAGCGGGATATTCTCGAATGCGAGCGGCGGTTGGGGGAGGTGCTTGGCGCGCGCCCGCGCAGCTTCTGTTATCCGTGCTACGACCATCACGTGGGCGAAGGCGCCGAACGCCAGAGCTACGTGCCGCTGGTGGCGAAGCATTTCGGCTGCGGGCGGGGCAAGTTCAACGGGACGCACCACCTTAATTATCCGGCGGTTTGCGACCTGGCTCACGTCGGCTCGCATGCCTGCGAGCGCATGGGCGGGCACGAATTGCTGGGACTGTGCGCACGCGCCGCGGACCAGGGGGCGTGGACGGTGCTCACTTTTCATGGCATTCTGGAAGGGCACATCAGCGTGAACGAGGTGGACTTCCGCGAGCTGTGCGAGCATTTGGCGCGGCATCCCAAGCGCTACTGGGTCGCGCCGGTGGTGGAAGTCGCCGCATTCGTGCGCGCGTGGCGCGGACAAGCCGTAAAGTCGAACTCCTAAAGGAAGCGCGTTCCCCATGCTCATCGACAGCCATCAGCACACCAACTGGCACGGCAAGGATTGCGCCGCGGTCGTGGCGGACATGGACCGCGCGGGCATCGACGTCTCGTGGCTGCTTTCGTGGGAGGTGCCCGAACACGAGTACGATCCCGGGTACTACCACGTATTCGATCCGCGCGACGTCGGGCTTCCGTTCACGCGGATCGTGGAGGCCTGTACTCGATTTCCGAGCCGATTCGTCGCCGGATATGCGCCCGATCCGCGCCGGCACGACTGCATCGAGCGGCTCGAAGCGGCCGTGCGCATGCACGGCGTGAAGGTGTACGGGGAGCTGAAAGTCCGCATTCTGTTCGACGATCCGGACGTGTTGCGCGTCTTCAGGCGCTGCGGCGAGTTGAAATTACCGGTCGTTTTTCACATCGATATTCCGGCGCGCGAGCGCCCCAAGCCGCCCGCGCGCGATTACTGGTACTGCGTCGATATCGACCGGCTGGAGACGGCGCTGAAGGCTTGCCCCGAGACGATTTTCGTCGGGCACGCGCCGGGGTTCTGGCGCCACATCAGCGGCGACGGTTACACCGCGCCGGAGGCGTATCCCAAGGGCGAGGTGACGCCCGGGGGGCGCGTGCAGGCTTTGATGCGCCAGTACCCGAATCTTTATGCCGACCTCAGCGCCGGATCGGGGCTCACCGCGATCAGCCGGCCGCCGCAAGGCCAAGGCAGAGCGTTTCTGCTCGAGTTCCAGGACCGCCTGCTCTTCGGACGCGACTGCTTCGACGACCGGCTCATGGATTGCCTGAAGACTCAGGATTTACCGCGCGAAGCGTTCGATAAAATCACGCACCGCAACGCGCTGAGGCTCGTGCCGCTCGAGCGCTGAACGGAGGACGCCTTATGCTGCGCGCGGGCGCCGCAAGCTTGGAGATCACGCCGTTCGCGGGCGGCCCCATGGCCGGCTACGCCGACCGTAGCGGCGGGAGCGTAAGCGTGCGCGATCCTCTGCGCGCCGAAGCGCTGGTGCTCGACGACGGGCGCGGCCCCTGCGCGATCGTGACCGCCGATCTGATCGGCTTCGACGCGAGCACCTCGGCCGCCGTGCGCGCGGCGGTGCAACGCCGCTGCGGGATCGCGCCCGACCGCGTCATGCTGGCCGGCACGCACACGCATTGGGGTCCGGAGCTGCGCGAGATGCGCCTCGCGCCGGAGTCGCCGCTGCATGCGCAGCACGAAGCGTATCTGATCACGCTCACCGAGCGCATCGCCGAGGCGGTGCAGCGCGCGCACGAGCGCCAGCGTCCCGCGCGCGCGGGCGCCGCATCGACCGGCGCCGCGGGGCTTGCCTTCAACCGCCGCATCGTGACGAACGGTTCGTGCGAGATGGCTTTCCGGCTGCCGCCCGAGCAGCTTGCGCGCGCGACCGGGCCGGTGGATCCGGAGTTGAGCGTGCTGCGCATCTCCGATTCTTCCGGCGGCGATACGATCGCGACGCTGCTGAACTTCGGCTGCCATCCCGTCTGCAGCACCGATCGCCCCGGCGAACTCTCGGCGGATTATCCCGGCCATGCCAAGCGCTTGATCGAGCGCGAACTGGGCGGCGTGGCGCTTTTCGCGCTGGGTTGCGCCGGCGACGTGGTGCCCGCGCGGCGCGGCGGCGACGCGGCGCTCGAACTGGGCCGCGCCGTCGGCGGCCTGGCCCTGCGCGCGCTCGCGGGCCTCGAGACCAACGGCGAACATGCGCTGGCTTGCGCGCGGCGCATGCTGGCGCTCCCGCTGCGCGATCTGGCTTCGGCTCAGGAGCCCGAACGCGTACGGCGCTTCTTCTCCGAGTGGGCGGGCAAGCGCGAGCGCGCCGTGGAGCTGCAAGCGTTCCGTCTCGGCCCGTGGCCGCTGGTGGCGCTGCCCGGCGAGATTCTTGCGGCTTCGGGGTTGGATCTGAAACGCCGGCTGGCGGCGCGTCCGGCCTTCACGCTCACGATGGCGAACACCTCGGCCGGCTATTTTCCGCGGCGCGAGAGCTTTGCCGAAGGCGGTTACGAACCGACGGCGAGCTGCTTCGAGCCCGGCAGCGCGGAACGGCTGATCGACGAAGCGGCGGCGCTGGCAAGCGATTTGGCCTAGCCCATCAGCTCCGCCAGAGAAGAACCAGCCCGCTGCCCCACAGACCCAAGAGCATCACCATAGCCATCAGCGCGCGGAGCGAGAAGCGGAATGGTTCGGGTAAAGGCGGCTCGAGTTCGTTCTTGCCATGCCACATGCTAACGGTCGAGATGGTCAACCAAGAGCCTACGCCGCAGCCGGCAAGACTCGTAATCAACTGTAGCGCATGAACGTCATTTGCGGGAAAGCTTGCGGTGCTGGACAGCAACTGAAACAAGGCGAATAGGAAAACAGCAATCAGCACGAAGGCGCCGCCCCGGTGTGTTCGTTTGGTGCGGCGTTCTGCGCCCCAAAGATCGTTCCAAAGGAGGGGCAGCAGTACGAAGGGGAATGCGAGAACCGCAGCCAAGACATGGAGCAGGCCATTGCGCCCCGACACCGTCCCGGCGTGCTGGCGGTAGGCTTCTCGTCCCACGCTCAACCCAACAACGACCGAGAGCGTAACGAGCACGTATGCGACTCGAAGGTAGCCCCTGGAGGTAGGTTGTGCGTACCGATCGCGGTCCGGAGGATAGTTCGAATCGTCGTGGACTTGTGGCAAGAACGCCGCATTCGCGGCCAGCGTGAGGATCACGCACGCGCCCAGCCCGAAAAGCTCGCACGCTCGCGGGCCGCGCTTCTTGCCCGACGTCATGCGTATGCTACTCCCGCAGTTCTTCCGCCGGAATGTACTGCGCTTCGGCCGGCTTCTTCGCGTCGAGCTTGCTGCGGTACTCGAACGGATCGTCTTCGGGCAGCGGGTTCGGATCGGGCGCGCGTTCGGGCTGGCCCTTCTCGCCCAGGGTCGGCGGGAGCGAGCTGTCCACGAGGCCGCCGGCGCCGCGCGCTTCCAGTTCCACGCGTCCCGTGGGCTTCCCGACCACCGTCTCCAACTCGGCCAGGCGCACCACGTAGTCGAGGCGGCGGTTGATGAAGTCGGTCTTCGCGGCGAGCAGGTTGTCTTCGGCGCGGATCACGTCGAAGCTGTCTTTCAGACCGCGCTCGAAGCTGATCTGCGCGGCTTCCACCGAACGCTTGGCTTGTTCGACTTTTTTGCCTTGGATCAGGATGCTCTTTTCGGTCTCGCGCAGCGTGCGCAGGATGACGCGCACGTCCAGGTGGACCTGCTGGCGCGCCTGCTTGAGCGAGATTTCGGAACGCTGCAGGTTCAGGAGCGCGCGCTCGTAGGCCGCGCGGTCGGGAATCTTGCCCCACGGCAGGGTGTAGCGCAGTTCGGCGGAGTAATCGTAATCTTCCAGCCCGTGCGATTCGGCCAGCGAGTTCCCGCTGTGGCTGCGCCCGTAGCCGGCGACCAAGTCGATCTGGTGGCCCAGGCCGTCCTTGGCCAGCATCGTGTTGAGCTTGCGGATCGCCATGCTGCGGCGGCTGTTCAGCACATCCAGGCGGTTCTCCAGCGCCTCGGAGAGGATCACCTTCTCGTCGAAGCGCGTGGCCTGGAACATCACGGCGGGCTTGCCGATGGGATCGCCGACGACGCTGGTCTTGATCTTCGTCCCGTCCGGGCGCGTGACTTCCTGCTCCCCGACCGAACGCTTGACCAGCAGCACCGTGCCCGACTTCTCGTCGGTTTCGATGCGGATGTCTTCGGTCTTGGCCGGGTTCTCGCCGAACTCCACCGCTTCCTTGACCACGCCGACCAGTTCTTCCAGATCCACGTCCATGATCTGCTTCAGCGCGTCGAAGGCGTTGGCCAGCGCGCGGTCGTTGGCGGTGAGCGCCAGTTCGCGGTCGGCGAGCTGCACTTCGGCGTTGAAGACTTCCAGCAGCGTGACCTGTCCGGCGCGTTCGCGCGCGCGCGTCAGGCGCAGGAAGGTCTGCGCGGAATCCACGGCGCGGTGGTTGACTTCCAGGGTCTGCAACTGGCGCACGCAGTTCGCGTAGGCGGTGCGCACCTGGAAGATCAGGTCCTGCACGTCCAGTTCCAGATTGCCGCGGCTGATCAGTTTGGTCAGGCGCGCGACGCGGATGTCGTGCATGCCCACGTCGAAGCCGGCGCCGCGCCAGAGCGGCTGGACGACGCTCAGGTCGAACGCCGTCGAACGCGAGCCCGGGCCGCTGGGCGTCGAGATGCTTTCCGAGCCGCTTAACGTGACTCGCGTGCCCCACGGCGCGACCTGCGTGATGCTCGCCGAAAGCCCCTGCGAATTGGAATGCTCTTCATCCGCTCGCGAACCGCTGTGGCCGACCGAAAGATCGAACTTCGGGCGGAACTCCGACCAAGCCAGATTCAGGTCGATGTCCGATGCGCGGTCGTCGATCCGCGAAAGGCGCAGCCCCAGGTTATTCTGGACCGCGATCTCGATGCATTCGTCCAAGGTCAGGATCAGTTCCTGTCCGGGCTTGGCGGCCGCTCCGGCCACCGCGCCGGCTTCTTCGCCTTCGCCCACCGGCGCGCCGGGCTCGTCCGCGGCGCCGCCTTCCGGCGCGGGCTTGGCTCCCGCGGGCTTTTCCATTTCCTGCTGCAAGCGGATGATGCGGGCCTGGATCAGACCTTCTTCGGGCCGCTTATGCAGCGCCGCCAGGAGGCGAGCTTCTTCCAGCGTGGCCAGCGCGCGGGTGCCTTCGCCGGCTTCCTGCTTGCGTTGCGCCTCGAGGATCAGGGCGGCCAGCTTCTGCGTGACCGCGGCTTCGCGGTCTTCGACCGGCGCTTCGCCCACCGCGGGCGCGGCATCTTCGGCCGCCACGCGGAGGGACCCGGCCGCTGCGAGGCCAAACGCCACGCTCAGACAAAGTACGTTTGCGTATCGAAAGCGAAGCACACTCACTCCCTTCAGGGCGGTCCGCTTCGACCGCGCCTGATTTCCAAACCAATCGGTCTGCTGACCGACAGCCATCCGCGCATGAAGGCTTGCTTACCTTTAAGGGCGCTTAAACCCTAACCTTCACCGGGGGGCTCGGCAAGTTCCAAGCGGCCGACTTTGCACGAGTGGCGCACAGGCGCATCACCCGAACCGGCTACCCAAGCTGCCCGGGCGGAAGAGCCGATCGGCGCGGTACTGGGCAGGCGGCATCCCGAAGCGCGCCTTGAACTCCCGGCTGAAGTGGTAGGGATTGGCAAAACCCACCTGAGCGGCCACACCGGCCAAGCTCTCGTCGGCCCGCAACAGCCGGCGCGCGGCTTCATCGAGGCGCAAGCGCTTCAGGTATTCCATCGGCGGGACGCCCAGGACGCTCAGGAATTGCCGGTGCAGGCTGGCGCGGGAAAGATGCGCCAGCTTGGCCAAGGCCGGGATATCGAGCGGTTCGGCGAGGCGGTCGCGCAGGGTCCGCAACAGCGGCGCCAGGCGCGCCGCGCCGGCCAGCACTTCGTGGGCTCCTGGACGCAGAACCGCTTGGGCGCTCAGCAGCCGCAGCAACCCGAAGCCCAGTTCCTGCCGGCGTGCCAAGGCGTGAAGCGGCAGACCGTCCGCTCCGCGCTGCGCCAACAAGCCCTCGATGCACGCGCCGGCTTCCACCGCGGCGGCGCCGGTCAGCCTTTCCGGCGGCGCCAGGAGGCTCAAGACGTCCAGGCCGCCCCAGAGCACAAAGCCGAAATGCGCGAAGCGGAAGCGCATGCTTCCCGCCGAGCGGTCGAAGCGATGAACAAAGATGAGCGGCTCGTGCGGCGGCGCGAAGATCGCCGTCCCCATCGGGCCGTCCACCGTGCGGCCTCCTACTTTCAACTCGTAGCTGCCGAGCGTGGCTTGCGTGAGGATCCCGAAGGGGACGGTCTTGGCGTGGGCCCAGCCGTCGTGCCGCGCCGATCCGGCGCCGGCTTCGAGGAAGCGCAAGCTCAACGCATCGGCCCAGCGATCGAGAGGCAAAAGGGACAAGGTGCACCTTTCTTTGAGACTTACAGATAAAGACCTGAGATGCAGCGCCATGGCCGCGAACCAGTCTTTGGAGGTAATTTTGAGGTATAGAGCGCGTTTCGGCAAGCGGTAAGGCCTCAGCGCCTTCGAGCATCTTGAGACCAGGAGATAGGTCATGTCGGCAGCAACGGCGGTGGCGGGGATGCGCGTCGTGGAGTGGGTGGGCTCGGGACGCGCGCGGGTGGCGGAGCATCCGCTGCCGGTTCAAGCGCTGGGCGAGGACGAAGTCGAAGGCCCGACGCTCGTTTCGCTGGTCAGCCCCGGGACCGAGTTACAGAGCTTCCTGCGCGACGACCCTAAGCCGCGCGGGAGCGGCTATGCGTCCGTCTTTCGCATCGCGCGGCGCGGCGCGGCGGTCACGGGACTGGCCGAGGGGCAAGCGGTCTTTGCCATGGGCCGGCACGCCTCGTTTCAGCGTTTTAAAGCCCGCGACGTGGTGGCGTTGCCGGACGGCCTCGCGCCGGAGACGGCCGTCTTCTGCCGCCTGATGGGCGTGAGTTGGACGACGCTGGTCACCACCGCCGCGCGCCCGGCCGACCGCGTGCTGGTGACGGGCCTGGGCATCGTCGGGCACCTGGCCGCGCAGAACTTCAAGGCCGCCGGGTACCGCGTCACGGCCGTTGATCCCGTGGCCTGGCGGCGCGAACGGGCTCAGCGCGCCGGGATCGCGGACGTGCTGGCGCAGGCGCCTGCTCCCGAGCCCGATGGAACCTTCGCGCTGGCCGTGGAGTGCTCCGGGCACGAAGACGCGGTGCTGAGCGCTTGCCGCGCCGTGCGCAAGGGCGGAGAGGTGGTGCTGGTGGGCGTGCCGTGGCAGCGCCGCAGCGAAGCGAGCGCGCACGCGCTGCTGGATCTTGTCTTTCACCGCTACGTCCGCCTGCGCAGCGGCTGGGAATGGGAGTTGCCGCACCATCCGCAAGCCTTCGGCCGGGGGAGCATCTTCGATTCGTTCCGCGGCGCGCTGCACTGGCTGCACGAGGGCCGCGTGCAGGTCGCCGGCCTGAGCCGCACCTTCGCGCCCGAGCAGGCGCAAGAAGCGCTGAGCGGTTTGGCGGGCCGCGACGCCGAGCATCTCACGGCGCTTTTCGAGTGGCGCTGACCCGCGTGCGCCCGAGGCCTTCGGCGCACCGGCGCAAGACCGATCCAGCCGAACGGAGAGGACTTTACCTTTAAGGAGCGGACGTCATGGACACGCAAGGCGTACATCCGGCCATCGGCATCTCGTCGTGGTCGTTCCACAAAATGCTCTTCGCGAAACAGATGGACCTGTTCCAGGTCTTCGCGGCCGTACGCGGGCTGGGCGTGCGTAAAGTGGAACTGAACAACCACTTTTTCGCCAGCCAGGAGGAAGCGTACGTCCGTGCGTTAAAGGAAGCCGCCGATCGTTTCGGCGTGCGCGTGGTCAACTTGGCCATCGACGACAAGGGCTTCGATCTCTCGTCGCCCGACGAAGCGCAGCGGAAGGAAGCGGTCGCGCGGACGGTGCGCTGGATCGAAACGGCGGCGCGGCTGGATTGCCCGTACGTGCGCAACAATTCCGGCGGGCAGGACGCGGCGGCGTGCGCGAAGAGCTTCGCCGAACTGGCCGCCGAAGCGCGCGAGCGCGGCCGGCGCATCGCCATCGAGGCGCACGGCGGATTCTCCAGCGACGCCGCGCAACTGCTCCCGATCCTCGCCGCCGTCCGCGAGCGCGAGCCGCAGGGCGTGGCGCTGATCCCCGACTTCGGAAACGTGCGGATCACGCCCGAGCGCGACCGCTACGCGCAGATCGAGGCCATGGCCCCGTTCGCGGCGCTGTGCCATCCGAAGATGCACGACTTCGATGCGTTCGGCGAACAGCCCGAATGGGATACGCAGCGGCTGGTCTCGATCGTCGCGCGCGCGGGGTTCCGCGGCCCGTGGATCGTGGAATTCGAAGGGCAGGAAGAAGCGTTCGAGGGCCTGCGCAAGAGCCTCGTGCTGCTTTCGCGCTGCTTGAGAAAAGCCGCGTAGAAGGCGCTACCAGCCCTGCTTGGGCGCGGTCTTGAGTTCGAAGACCCAGCGGATCAGCCGCTGGATGAACTCCTTGATGCCCTGGTTCGTCGCGGCGCTGAGCGAGAGCACTTCGCAGTCCAGCTCTTTGCGCAGGCGCTCCAGGTTCTCGTCGGCGCCGGGCAGGTCGAGCTTGCTGGCGACGATCAGGCGCGGGCGCTCGGCCAGCACCGGCGAATAGAGCTTCAACTCGTTCTCGATCAGCCTGAAGTTCGCGAGGGGATCGCTCCCGTCGAGCGGCGCGGCGTCGACGAGGTGTACGAGCAGGCTGGTCCGCTCGACGTGGCGCAGGAACTCATCGCCCAATCCCGCGCCCGCATGCGCGCCTTCGATCAAGCCCGGCAAGTCGGCGACGACCACCTGGCGGTACTGCCCGCTGTCGACGATCCCAAGCTGCGGCTCCTTGGTCGTGAACGGATAAGGCGCGATCTTGGGATGCGCGGAGCTGATGCGCGAAAGCAGCGTCGATTTGCCGGCGTTGGGCAGTCCGATCAGCCCCACGTCGGCGATCAGCTTCAGTTCGAGATGCAGATCGCGCTCTTCGCCCTCGGTCCCGGTCTCGTGCTCGAGCGGGGTCTGGTGCGTGGAGGTCGCGAAATGCTGGTTGCCGCGCCCGCCTTTGCCGCCCCGGGCGACGACGAATTCCTGCCCGGCCTCGGTGAGATCGCAGAGCAGTTCGGCAGTGGGCTTGTCTTTGACGAGGGTGCCCAAGGGCACCTTGACGATCGTATCCTTGCCGGACTTGCCGGAGCAGTTCTTGTTCGAGCCCGGCTGCCCGACCTCGGCCACAATGCGCCGCAGCCGGTACAACCCCAGCAGGGTATCGGTGTGCGGATCGGCTCGGAAGATGATGCTCCCGCCGCGCCCGCCGTCGCCTCCGGCCGGGCCGCCCCAAGGCCGGAATTTTTCCCGCAGGAACGCGGTGCATCCGTCCCCGCCCTTGCCTGCTTTTACATGGATGTCCGCTTCGTCGATGAACATGATTCGGGCCAGTGTGCGCGGAGGCGCTCCGCTTTGCAACGCCATCGTTGCAGGTTGTTGATTGGGCAGGGTTAAGGTGTCTCGAAATGCGATGCCGCAAGCGTTCCGATTTGCGTCAGGTCTATGCTAACTTCTTTAAAATAAGGCCTTCGTTAAGGGAAATTACTTACACGCAAGTTCGGTATGCGAAATGCTAAATTACTAGCTGCTGATTTTTGAGCAATGCATCCGGGAGGTAGTGGAATAAGAGGGCTTTGAGGGCTATGATTTTCAAACCCCGTGTAAAGGGTTGATTTTTATTGGACGATGGGTAGGTGTATTAGGTAAATCGAGCTACGTGAGCGACCAACGGCTTTTACGTCTGCTGGATGCCAATGCGAATCGAGCGCGGGAAGGGCTCAGGACCGCGGAGGATTTCGTACGTTTCGTGTGCGGGGAAGGGCGCGGTTTCGAGCGCCTGAAGGGTCTTCGACATCGCCTGACTGGGATTATGACGCGGACGTGGGGCGATGAACTATTAAGCGGAGCGCGGCGAGTTCAAGCGGATCATGGGCATCCGGACGTGTCGACGGCGGCGGCGCCGCGGTCGGACGCGACGGGAGCCGCCGTGGCGCGGCGGGGCCTGAAACGGGCTCAGGAAGCCGTCCGGGTGCTTGAGGAATTCGCGCGGGCGGGGCAGCCGGAGGCCAGCGAGGCGCTGGCGCAGGTGCGCTTCGAGTTGTACGCGGCGGAGCAGTGGCTGGACCACGGCGCCGGGCGCGCGGCGATCTTGCAAGGCGCGCGGCTGTACGTGCTTCTGGCCGAAGCCGATTGTCCGCTGGGGCTGGAGGCGACGGCGCAGGCGGTGCTGGAAGGCGGCGCTCGGATCGTGCAGGTGCGGGAGAAGGCGCTGGAGGGCGCGGCGCTGCTGGAACGCGTGAAGCGCGTGAAGGCGTTGTGCGCGCAGCACGAGGCGCTGTGCGTGGTGAACGACCGGACCGACGTGGCGCTGGCGGCCGAAGCGGACGGCGTGCACCTGGGTCAGCGGGATCTTGAGCCGCGGGACGCGCGGCGGCTGGCGGGCGAAGGGCTGGTGATCGGACGCTCGACACATTCGGCGGCGCAGGCGCGGCGGGCGGTGGACGAAGAAGGCGCCGATTACGTGGGCATCGGCGCGCTGTATCCGACGGGGACGAAGCAGGCCATCGAATTGATCGGGCCGGCGGGCGCTCGGGCGGTGGCGGAGTTGGATTTGAAGGCGCCGGTCTTCGCGATCGGAGGGATTACGGTCGAACGCATCCACGAAGTGCGCGCGGCCGGGTTGACGCGGATAGCCGTTTCGAAGGCCGTGTGTGCGGCCCGCGATCCGGCTCGAGCCGCCAAAGAGTTGCTGGAACGGTTGTTAAACTAACTTGACGGCCGCACCTGGGACGTGCCGCTTCGAGGACATCTTGGAACAGGAAAAGGAGACCACACCGCGATGAGCTACCCTAGCGCTTCTATCGCTCGTTCGTTCCCCCAGCGTATCGGGATTTTCGTGGACGTGCAGAACATGTTTTACTCCGCCAAGCTGCTGCATCAGAGCAAGGTGGATTACGGCCGGCTGCTGCGCGAGATCACCGGCACGCGCCATCTGATCCGCGCGATCGCGTACATCGTTCAGAAGCCCGACGTGAACCAGTCCGGCTTCCACGAGGCGCTTTCGCGGTTCGGGTACGAACTGAAGATCAAGGAACTGAAGATCCGCCCCGATCCGGACGGCCGCGGCGGCACGGTGGCCAAGGGTTCGTGGGACGTGGGCATGACGATCGACGTGCTCAACATGTCGAACAAGCTGGATACGGTGATTCTGGTCACCGGCGACGGCGATTACGTGCCGTTGATCGACGCGCTGAAGGCGCAGGGCTGCCGCGTCGAGGTCGTCAGCTTCGAGCGTTCCACGGCGAACGAACTGGTCCGCGCGGCGGATCAGTACATTCCGATTCAGGAGTCGTGGATCTTCAAGGAGAAGAAGTTCGTCGAGCAGACGCCGACGGCGGAAGGAAGTCTGCCGAAGGGGCTGCTGGGTTCGACGGCCGCGGGCCAGACGGTGTACGAGGGCCTGCCGAAGGACGAAGACCTGGACGCGGAGTCGGCGCAGTTGGAAGCCGCCGAGGAAGCCGCGGACTACGGCGACGAGGACGAAGACGATCTGCCGGGCGAGCCCGAGCGGACCACGACGAAGCGCGCGAAGCGCCGCAGCCGCCCCGACCTGGGGATTTTGGCCTGAAGCCGCCGCCGGTTACTACAAAGCGTAAGCAGGATCGAAACGCCCCGCTCGCCAGAGCGGGGCGTTTTTTTGTTCGGCCGGATGGCAGTCGGCAAGCCGTCGGCGGCGCAGGCCCAGAACGCGTTCCACGCGCGGGCGGATATCACAGCGGTTGAGCGCGGGCGGTGGAGGCCATAACAAAAACGCAAATGTTCCACGTGGAACATTCACGATGCGAAGCGAGGTGCTCTTGTGCGGCAACTTTTCGAACGAGCTTTAAGGACTTATACGCGCGAAAACGCGGTCTATACCACCTCGCGCACGTCGAGCAAAAATTCGATCCTGCCATAAAACCGCTATAAATCGCTGCTGCAAAGCGTATATTTGCACGCAGGTGCTTAGCGCCTGGGCGGCTATGCCCGAGGGGCTGAACGGGTGCAGGCGGTTTTGAAGCCCAAAAAGCGCGGCCTTCCGTGGCCTTCGGCGCTCGGCGGCGGCGGGCGGTTACGCGTGTGGGTAGGTGGGTGCGGTTGTTTGGGGTTTTCCTGTTTCGGCGCGCGGGGCGAGTGCCTAGCATGCGTGCGATGGGCCGTGGTGGACGTGGGCGTATGCCGTGAGGTTTTGCGCGCGCTGGTGACGTGAAGCCCTAGCCTTCGCCAAGGCTTCGGCTTAGCAAGCCGGAGGGGCGGCAGAACGGAACGGATTCCGGTTCATGGCCAGATTGCGGCTGGGTAGCGGGCGGCGTTCGGCGGGTGCTGTTCACGGCTGGATCCGGTCGCTTACGCATTGGGTAGGTTGGGCGGCGGGCGGTGTTGTTCTGTCGCCCCGCTGGGGCTTACGCGCTTCGCGCCGCTTCGTCCCACGGCTTACGCCGTGGGCTAAATTCTGTCGCCCCTCTGGGGCGAACGACAAACGGCAAACGGCGAATCGCAAACAGCGAACGGCGAGCGGCGAACGGCGAACGGCAAATGGCAAACGGCGAACGGTGACGGGCCACAACCCTTTCGGGGTTGGACGGCGGTGGGGGTCGTGGTCCCAGGGTAGCGCCTGCGGCGCTTGCTCTGGGCTTTGGTGCTCAACCTCTTCGAGGTTGGACGGCGACGGAGGCCACGTTTACTTGGTTGTGCCTGCGGCGCAGTTGGTCCACATAAGCCGCAGGCTTGTGTGGGTGCCGCGGGCACAGGAGGCTGGAGGCGGCTGCACTTTCAGGATAAGTTCCCGGCAGGATTCGCAGGCGTACGTTTGACGCCTTCGGTTGCGCCTCTTGTTTGCAAGCTCACCCACGGAAAGCGGAGATCTGTGTGGGCCGCCCGTCCTTCTTCCGAGGGAGAAGGAGGCACGGAGTTTAATCTTAATTCGCCCTTTCAGGGCTTTGGGTACGGAGTGGGGCGTTTGTCCAGGGGCGTTGCCCCTGGCTACATTAAGAGCGCCTTTCAGGCGCGAGGGCTTCGCCGCGGGTGGCACCTACAGGGCCGGTCGCACAGGCAGCCCATTCAACCGCTTATGCACGCGTCGCCCCTTCTGGATTTGGTGCCACGGGATGCGGTCGTGGGCCACCCGTGCCCTGCGGCGTCACGCCCGCGCTTTGCATCGGTCCTTCGGCTGCTTTCCCCAAGATCGGCGCACGGCACTGGCAGCCTTCGGCTGCGCAGTGGCACCAAGTCGAAAGATGCCACGCGTTCAACTATGCTTTTCTCGTTAGCCACCACCACCAGCCGACCGTGACGGATCTAACCTATTTTTCAAATGTGCTAAAAAAAGGACGCTATCGAGCCTCCTGCCCATCGCTGCAGATTTCAATCTTTATTACTAGTGATTCAAAATCTGGTGAAGGTGCCAAGCCATGGCTACAGTGATATATTCGTCGCCACTTTCCCAACTCCTCAACCCAAAACCCAGCATTTCCAGTCCACTTCTCTTCCCCCACCGATCCATTGGGCCAATTACGTTTATACACATTCCAAAACTTCAAACTTCCTTCGCTACTAAAGAACGGATAACTTACTTTATCTTCATAACGCTCATCAAACCAAGTACGCAATATAGGAATCTTTTCACCGGCCTTTAAACCGAGCCACCCATCAACAGCTTTTAGGTCAAATCCCTGGGTTACTTTTGGATTTGCCGATATAAAAGTAGCTGTAACAACTCCTTCTTGAGGTACGCGAATTTGATCTGATGTCTTAACCTTAATACCATTCCAGAGTAAATACTTAGGCCTTCTTTCCTTATTTGGAAATTGTCGCGCCAAATCAACCATTGCCGCCTGTATATCAAGGCCGCTCTTTGCATAATCTATTGTCTTTTTCACTCTATTACACTCTTTCTACTTTTTCTTGAGCTGACGGTGCGTGTCTACCCGTGCGTGGTCAGGAGGCCATCTAGGAACTACCTCAGTACCACCATCTCTACGCGGGATTGGTTCATGGGAAAGTTCCATGGTCTCAACTTCACCGTCATCATTCAATCGCTGCGGACCACGATTGCCTCTTGCTTCGATCTCTAAGCGCTGAGCATCTGTAAGTGGTGAATTGGGATCCTCCCTAAGTCGTTTCCAGTCCTTGCGTCTTTGACTGTCAGAGTAAGTAGGTTTGTCCGCTTTCGGCCCTGGCTTTTTTGCAAACTGACCATTCTTTCGCCTACGAATCCCCCCCGTCGGCTTTGAGCTTGGTGCGCATGGGTTTGCATTGTGAACAAGAATTTCCGCATCGCTTATAAAGTAGCAGTGCTGCCTTTCCACTTCAATGTTGAATACGGATACGGCCTGCTCAACCGCTGAGAGCGCGGCTACGCGGGCCGTACCGCGGCGGGTCTTGACTTCGTCGTCCGGCCTCAGCGCGTCGGCGGGGACCCAACCCTGGTGCGTAACCGAGAAAACGCGGTGGCGCGGCGTCATCTCCACGGGAGCGGCCCGGTCTTGCGTATGGAGCCGCAGGATGTTCGTGGCGCGGCTCTTGAAGGTGCTCAGAACCACCCGGCCCGGTCCGCTGGCGATCGGGGGGCACGGACCTACCGCCACTACTTCCATGCGTGCGCGAATGGACATTTCGGGCAACGCGATCCGCTCGATATCCCCTACATCCAGACCTAAACCGTCCCAGTATGCCACTGGGCGCAAGAGGGTCATTTCCAGCGCGCGGTAGTCCGCGTCGTCTTCCGTCTGGCGCAGGTCAATACGGACCCACGTCTCCGGATCCACGGCGGTCGAATCCGGTTCTTCGCCCGTGTCCGTGCTGGTTACACGGTCGCCCACCTCCACCTCTTCAATTTTCCGGTAGCCCGCCGTGGTCAGCACCAGCGTGCCTTCTACGAAGCAGAATGGACAGTTCTTCAATTGTCTCAGACCGGATGCACCGCCCACGACTTTTGCTACGCCGTCGACATAATTGCCTTCGCTGATATCGTTCAATCCGCTACCGACATCATATCCATCATTAGCGGCCGAGGTGGCGGCAATGCCCTTTTGCACGTATTGGGCTAGTTTGTTGCCGTTTTGCGCGGCTTTACAGAGACTGCTGATTGCTTTTGAGGACACGCCTCCCGTCAGGTAGTCTCTAACCAAGGAGCCCGCGACCTGCCCGCCGGCATAAGCCGTATCGGATTGGACGGCTCCATCCTCGCCCCATATCTTGTCTCTAACATAGGCAGTGCCTCCAAAGGAGATGGCGTCTCCCATTCCTCGGGCGAAATCCGTTGCGTGCTGTGCGCCGGTCACCGTTACGCCGCCGGTTCTCCCGTCCTCACGCGCCACCTTGTCCGCATGGCGGCCTTCCTGTTTACGCATGCTGTCGATGATGTCGCGAAGGCCTTGCTGCGCTTCAAGGTCGCCATCCGCAGCGGCCGCCGCCTCCATTGCTTCAAGCACGTCGTAAATGCTCGTGCCGGGCTTAACGCGAACGATGGAGTCCTGTGCAACTTTCTTGCATAGCCCCCACGGATCCGTGTAGCCGACCGGGTTGCCCATCACGTAGCCGTACAGGTTCGCGCCGTCCACGTACCCGGCCGGGTCCTGCGAGATAAAGCGACCCGTCGCGGGCTGGTAGTACCGCAAGCGATACTGATACAGCCCGCTCTCCGCGTCGTATTCCCGGCCCGTGAAGAGATACGGGTTGCCCACCAGCGAGGCCGTGGCCGTCACGTCGTCGGCCGTCCCGAACGAGCGGTCGGCGCCCCAGTGCGTGAGCGTCTGCTTGCCGTAGATGTCGTACTCCACCCGCTCGACGAGCCGCTCCGTCGTCCCGTCCAGCCACGTCACCGCGCGGACCGAGTTCAAGACGTCGGTGTGGTAGTAGAAGCGCTGGAACTCCGCCGTATCCGCGTCGCCGTCCACGTCGGCCACGTCGGCGCGTTCCATCGCGATCCGTTCGTCGATCCCGCGCCCGTTGAGGTACCGCGCCGTCTGTGCAAGCGTCTCCCCCGCTCCGGGGTTCGTCACCGCGTGCTCTTCGATGACCATTGCGCCGTCGTGGACGTAATGCGTCGTCCCGTTGAGGCTCCCGGAGTTCGTGACGGTCTTGCGCACGCGGCGCGAGGACGGGTCGTAGCGGTATTCGGCCAGGACCTGGCTGTCGGCCTTACGCGTGACGCGGAGCAGGCGGTTGTAGAAGTCGTAGGCGTAGAGGTGCGTGCCGTCGTCGGTGAGGTAAATAGGAACAGATGCCATTATTTAATTGCGGGCGCGGCGACGGAAGGGCGGAGCGGCAGGGGCGGCGAACGGTGACGGACCGCAACCCCTCCAGGGTTGGACGGCGATGGGGCCACGTTCCCAGGGTAGCGCCTGCGGCGCCAACCCTGGGCTTTGGTGCTCAACCTCTGCGAGGTTGGACACCATTGGGGGGCGGAGGGTTCCTCCCAGCGGGCGAGGTTTTTTGATCGCGCTGCGCGCGGGTTGGTTTGGTTCACCTCCCCTACCCCTCCTTGGCAAGGAGGGGAGATTAAAAGCGCGAAGGATGGAAGCCTACCCGGCGTTGAAACGCCGGGCTATTTTCAGCGCGTCCCTGCGGGACGCGAAGGGCGGCACAACCCCTTCAGGGTTGGACGGCGGTGGGGGCCACGTTCCCAGGGTAGCGCCTGCGGCGCAACCCTGGGCTTTGGTGCTCAACCTCTTCGAGGTTGGACGGCGACGGCACCGACTCTGGCTCCGCCTTGTGAAGGGGGAGCAACTTCGGCGGCTCAGGGCGTGGGTTTCTTGCAGCGGTAGACCCAGGTTTCCTTATTGCTGTAGATGACGGTCACATTGCGGGCGGGGTCGTAGTAGCCGGCGATGTTCCCGATCGCGGGCGCGGGGCCTTGGGGCGCGGGGTCGGTCCACTGGTTGGTTCGCGCGTCGTACAGGCGCAGGCGAGGGGCGCCGGGCAGCTTGTCCTTCACGAGCAGATGCGTATACAGCACGAACTTTTTGGCGGCCGAATCGAAGCAGAAAGCGCCGTGCGGGACGATGACGCCGTCGAGCGCTTCGGCTTGCGCCTTGGTCCAGACGCCGGAGGCGCAGTCGAAGACCCAGGTTTCGAGTCCCACGCTGGCGACGACTTTCCTGGTTTCGGGATCGTAGGCGGTGGCGCCGCCGCCGGTTGCGCCGTTCAAGGGGACGGGATTCCACTCGTTTTTGGGCGCGTCGTACAGGTAGGTCTTGCCGCTGGCCCACCAGATGGTCTTGCTGTCGGGGAGATATTCGAGCAAAGACGACTCGCGGGCTTTCGGCACGTTGGCGATGACTTCCTTCCATTCGCGGGTTTCGGGATAGAAGGCGAAAAGCCAGGCTTCGCCGGCGCCGGAGCCGTAGGTGCGCAGGAGCGGATCTTTGGGATCGAGGTCGAGGGCCTTGGCGAGCTGCGTTTTATCGACGCAGAAGAGTCCTTTGTGGGATTCGAGAAAAAGCATGCGCTTAAGGTCGGAATCGTAGCAGAGCGACCACCAGGTATGGCACGGCCGCAAGGGCGCTCCGCGCGGCGTGCGCACGACGCCGTCCTTCAGCACCGCGTTCGCTTTGTACCAGGCTTCGGCGGCGGCTTCTTCGCCGGCCTTGGTGCGCGGCGGCACGGGATCGGCGCCGTAGAGGCAGATCCAGGTGTTGGAGGCGAGATCGAATTCCCAAACGTCGTTGAAGGGATGCGTGTTGTGCCCGCCGCCGCAGTAGAGCGCGCGTTTACGTTCGGGCGCCCAGACCATCTTGTTGCAGTAGTCGCGTACGCGCGGCCCGATGCGCTTGTAGTCGGGGTCCTTGTTGAGCACTCCCATGTCGCCGGCGGTATGGCAGGGCGGGAGCTTGAGCCAGGTGTTATCGGGAAGCGCTTCGATCTGGGCGAGCAGCGCGGCGTCGGGGGGCGGTTCGGACGCGGCGGGAGATGGATCGGCGGCGTTCAGCGCTCCGGCCAGCAGCCCCAGCAGCAGACCGACGAAATGGTGCGTGCGCTTCATACGGAAACCTCCCAAGCAGGCTCACATCCGTTTCCTTCGTTACGGAGCGCGCTTCGCGCGACTAGTTACGTCCACCTCCCCTACTCTTCCTTGGCAAGGAGGGGAACCGTCCCGTCAAAAGCACCAGACCGCATGGCCCTGCGCCTATCCGCGCGCCCGATGCTTTGTACTCCGCGGCGGCCGCGGCCGGTGCGGGAAATTCCATCCTGAACCGTTTTGCAACGCGAATAGCCGGCTTGCGTACGGTTCACGGCGCGGGGGCGAGCGTGGGGCCTTCGAGCCAGCGTCCGGGGGTTTGGAGGCGCTGGGGCGGGCGCTGGGGTTGCGCGGCGAGGCGCGCGGCGAGGCGGCCGACTTCGCGGAAGTCGAAGCCGACGCCGGCGACGGAGCCGGCATCGGCGAGCGTGGCGTAGGCGAGGACGCTGCACTCCTGCGGGACGCGGCGGCCGGCGGCATGCGCGGCCTGCATGAAAAACCGCGCGGTGCCCGGATCGCCGGCGATCACGGCGCTGAAGGGCTTGCGCGCGTTCAGGATGGCTCGAAAGGCCGGCGCTTCGGGTCCGTCGTTGGGAAAGAACGAGAAGACTTCGCAGGCTCGCGCGGCGCGGCCGGAGTCCGCGAGATCCGCGACGGCGGCGAGGAGTTCGCGCTGGCGTTCGTGCGCGTCGGGATCGACCTGATGGACGTGGTGAATGGAGAGGCGGCGCAGGAAGGCGATGCGGCGGTGGCCGAGGGCGGCGAGGCGTTCGACGAGCAGGCGCGTGGCCTGGCGGTTGTCGACGCCGGCGGTGTGGAGCGCCAGCGGCGTGGCCGGATGATCGGCGAGGACGACGGGGACGTTGAGCTTGGCGTAGCGCTTGAGCGCCTGGACGGAGACTTTTCCGACGAGGACGATGCCGAGGCAGGGGCGTTCGAGGAGTTCGCGCGGGACGTGGTTGGAGAGGCGGTCGTCGTAGGCGATCTGGACGGGGCAGGCGCATTCGCCGGCGCCGCGGAGGATGCCTTCGAGGA
Source organism: Planctomycetota bacterium (assembly GCA_015075375.1). GTDB lineage: Bacteria > Planctomycetota > SZUA-567 > H5-PLA8 > H5-PLA8 > H5-PLA8. The sequence continues at coordinate 964,073 of JABTUM010000001.1, forward strand.
GTTCGGCGTACATGCGTCCGTTGAGCATGAGCGCGGGGCTGCTGGTGAGCAGGACGAGGATGTTCTTGCTCAGGTCGAGGCCGGGGCTGCGCGGATCGCAGGCGACGAGGCGGCGCTGGGGCGTGGCGGCGAGAAGGCCGTCCTGCTTGAGGGACTCGCAGGCAAGCTGGACGACGCGGGCGCTGACTTTGTGTTCGCGGGCGAGCGTGCGCCACGGCGGGATGACGGCGCCGGGGGGCCAAGTTCCGTCGCGGATGCGGCGGCGGAAGACCTCGGCCAGGAGGCGGTGCGCGGTGTCCGCGACGGGCGGGCGTCCGCGCGCGCGCGCGGGCTTGGGGGCGCTCATCGCGGCATTTTAGGCTTCAAAAGGCTTTAGCAAACCGCAAAGCGCGGCGGGGCGCTCAGAATTTGTTTTCGGGCGGCGGCGCGGGCGGCTTGACGGGCGCTAACGGGGAGGGCAGGTCTCGAGGACCGACGTGAAGGATGTCGCCGTCCACAGACCACGCCCAGGACATCGCTTTGCAAAGGGCGTCGAGGGCTTGGCGGCGGGTGAGGCCGTGAAGCCGGACCACGACATCGGCCTCGCCCGCATTCGGCCCCCATTTCAGATCGAATCCGGCCTCCCATGCGAGATCGGCCACCTTCTCCCGTGCGGGCACGGAGGGCCATCCTTCCGCTTCTTCTTCGACGACGGGCAGTTCCAGCGCATGAGGCGCGTCGAGCCGTTCGTCCGCGGTTAACGGGCGAATGTGCATCTGGCCGGCGGACGTACGCTCGATCAGCAACGGCGGACGGGCATGCTTGACGGCGCTGTCGAGTATGAAGCCGACACCGATGACGCCGACGGGCAGGTCCACGCTCTCGAATCCGCTGGGCGCGCTGAGCGTATCGAAGACAAGCGGGAGGCCCGCGTCGCGGGCGAGAAGTTCCAGGATCGTGCGGCGCGGCACGGGGCCGGCGGTCCACTGGACGAGCGCGGCGAGGCGGTCGGCTTCGGACGCCTGCGCTGGGAGCTTCAAGGGCCGCGGCGGGAACTTATCGGAAATGTAGATCGCTCCGTCCTTGACCTGCCACGCGCAGGCGGAGAAGCGCGTGATCCAGTTGAGCGCGAAGTCCAGGCGCATGCCGGAGGCGCGCAGCGTGATGGATTTGCGCGCGACCCGCGGTGCGATCCGGGGATCGACCGTGATGTTCGTATTCGCGAGCGTGCGCAGGAACTCGAGCGCCTCGTCGAACGGGGCCTCGACGAACTCGAAAGAAACCGAGCGATCCAGTTGGGCCATGGTTTCGCGCGGGCTTTCGAGGACGAGTTGGGCGGTTTGCGGCGGACTCTGGCCGGCGGGCTTGGCGTACAGGTAATACGCGCCGTCGCGCAGTTCGGTTTCGCCTTCCGAGAGCTTCGCGATCCATTCCAGCGCGAGATCGATGCGCATGTCCGTCACCTTCAAGGTCACCGCGGCCGCATTCGCAAGCGCGGGATCGATGACGATCGTGGTCTTGGTCAAGGATTGAAGGAAGCCGACGGCTTCGGAAAGCGGCGTGTCGACGAACTCGAAGTCGACTTTGCGCCTCATGTTCTTGCGAATCTCGTTGACCCACTCGGGCGGCTGGGCGTCGAGCTTTACCTCGACGGGTTGCGGCGGCGTGACGACTTGGCGGCCGTCGGGGGGCGTCTCGACCGGCGGCGGAGTTTCTTGGGTGTGCCGTACTTCGGGCGCAGGCGTGCGGGCGTAGATGACGGCGAGGCCGACGAGGACCATCGCGGCGGCGGCGAGGAGCGGGAGCCAGACGATGAGGCGGCCGGCGGCGGCAGGCGGAGCGACTTCGCGCGCGGCGGGTGCGCCGAGTTCGTCGCGCACGGCCTGCATGACGCGGCGGTTGAGCTTGGATTCGGACGTGAGCTTGGGCATGGCTTCCTCCGCGGCCTGCATGCGCCGCCAGGTGTCGTTGAGCGCTTCGAAGCGCGCGCGGGCCTGAGGATCGGCGGCGAGGAGCGCGTCGAGTTCGGCTCGGCGCGCGGGATCGGCGGCGCCGGAGAGGGCTTCGGCCATGCGGGCTTCGAGTTCTTCCCGCGGATCGAGTTCGGTTTCGTGTTCGTTCATGGGTTCGTCTCTTGGGCGCCGCGGGCGTGGACGCCGAGGATTGCGCGCAGTTTTTCGAGCGCGCGGAAGGCGCGCACTTTGGCCGCGTTGGGGGTGATGCCGAAGATTTCGCCGAGCTGCGCGTAGCTCAGGCCTTCGAAGCGCGCCAGGCGAAGGAGTTCGCGGTCGTCTTCACGCAGTTCGCCAAGCGCTTCGAGCATGCGGCGGCTCTCGTCGCGGTTGGCGGCTCGGCTTTCGGGGGCTTCCTGATCGGGGGCGGTGCGGGCCTGGACTTCGGCGTAGCCGTCGAGCGCGCGGCGTTCGGCCTGCTTGCTGCGCCCGCGGCTGATGAGGAGGTTGCGCGCGAGGGTGTACAGCCAGGGTTCGAATTTCAGGACCGCATCGAAGCGGGCGCGTTCGCGGACGACCCTCAAGAAAACTTCCTGCACGAGGTCCTCGGCTTCTTCGGGCTTGGCGCGGCGGCGGGCGAAGTATCTCCAGAGCGCCGCGGCGTGGCGCTGGACGAGCTGTTCGACGGCGGCCTCGATCTCCGCGGGGCTCGCGCCGGGTTCGGCGATGCGGGCCATCAGCGCCTCGTCGGGCGTCTGGCTGGCCGCGGGCAGCGCGCGGGCCGGGGTGTCGGGGTGCATGGTCGAGTGCATTCTACCGCGATCTACGCGGCAGGCGGGGGGCGGTTACAGGGTGGGGCGAATTTGAATTTTGGATTTTGGATTGAGGGCTATGAGCACAGGGCAAACCACAATGGGCACAAGCCAAACAAACTACAAACGGCAAACGACCAACCACAGGGGCAGGCGGTCCACGGCCAGGAATACGTGCGGGCGGGACGCCCGCGATACCCGGTTCCGCGGCGGCCGGCGGTGCGCGGGGTCAGAGGTTATAGAGCGCTCCGAGTTTGGCGTTCAGGTGGCGCATGAGGGGCTGGTGCGAGAGGGGCTTGCCGGTGAGATGCTGGCAGAGCGGACCGGCGCGGCGGGTCTTGCCGGGGCGGTGAATCTTGAGGCGCAGCCAATCGAGGAGCGGGCGGAATTCGCCTTTCGCGAACATCGGATCGAGGTCGCCGATCTCGCTCTTGGCCTGTTCGAGGAACTGCGAGGCGTACAAATTTCCGAGCGCGTACGTGGGAAAATAGCCGAAGCTCGCGCCGCTCCAGTGCACGTCCTGCAGGCAGCCGCGGCGGTCGTCGGGGACGTCGACGCCGAGGAGTTCTTTCATGGTGCTCTTCCAGGCTCCGGGCACGTCAGCGGGCTGGAGGCGGCCTTCGATCAGGTCTATTTCGAGCCGGAAACGCAGAATAATATGGAGGTTGTAGGTCGCTTCGTCGGCTTCGACGCGGATAAGCGAGGGCTTGGACTCGTTGGCGGCGAAGACCATCGCGTCGAGGCTCTTTCCTTTCAGCACCGGGAAAGCGGCCTGGGCTCGGGGCAGAAAGAACTGCCAGAAGGCGCGGCTGCGGCCGACCAGATTTTCCCACATGCGCGACTGGGATTCGTGGATGCCGAGCGATACGGACGCTCCGCGCGGCGTGCCGCGGTGTTCGGGATCGAGGCCCTGGTTGTAGAGCCCGTGGCCGGCTTCGTGGAGCGTGCCGTACAGGGCGCTCCAGGCGCAACGCGGGTCGTAGCGCGTGGTGAGCCTGACGTCGCCGGGTCCGATGGTGCTGCAGAACGGATGCGTGGTGACGTCGAGGCGTCCGGCGTCGAAATCGAAGCCGATGGCGCGGGCGGATTCGGCGCAGAAAGTCTCCTGCACGGCCACGGGGTAATCGTTCTCGAGGATGCCGGGTTCGGCGCGCTTGCCGGTGGCGACGATGCGGCGGATCAGGCCGGCGAGTTCGCGCTGGAGCGGTTCGAAGAGCGCCTGGACTTCGCGGGTCTTGGCGTCGGGTTCGTAGAGATCGAGCAAGGCGTCGTAGCGCTGTTCTTTCCAGCCCAGCGCGTCGGCTTTCTCGCGGCAGAGCTTGACCATCTCTTCCAGGAACGGGCGGAAGGCGGCGAAGTCGTTGGCTTTGCGCGCTTCGACCCAGACGTCGTAGGCCTTGCTGCTGGTGCGGCTGAGGGCTTCGACGAGGGCTTGGGGCAGCTTGGTGGCTTGGTCGTAGCCGCGGCGCCATTCGCGGAGGTTCACGGCGGCGTCGGAGAGCGGATCGTTCACGAGGTCGCTGGCTTCGGCGATGGCGAGGAGTTCGCCGATGCGGGGATCGGTGGCCATCTCGTGGCTCATGCCGGCGACGAGGGCGAGCTGGTCGCTGCGATGCGCGCTGCCGGCCTTGGGCATGTAGGTGCGCTGGTCCCAGCCGAGGAGGCTGCCGAGCGAACCGAAGACGCTGCGCTTCTTCGAGCGGGTGAGGAGTTCGGCGTAGGCGGAGCGGGCGTCGGGCATGGCTGGGTCCTCGGTGGGTTGGTGCGTGACAGTTTAGCGGGCTGAGCGGGGTTGGCGAGGGCTTGTGGTGGGGGCGCAAACGGTAAAGGGCCAGAACCAAACCGGTTTCAGCGGGCGAACTTCAATCGGCACGAAGCTTGGGACGCCGCCGCTGTTGTTTCATACTAAAGGCGGGCAACGCTGGGCGACGAAAAGGCAGGAATACCTTTTCGAATCCTGCGTCAAATCGACAGGAAGAAATGGCTCGATTACCAAAAAGACCCATCGTTAGAGAACTGGAGTGTAACGTATTGCGCCAAGGAAGCCTGTCGTCTAAGCCTCAACGTGGCTTAGTCGAAGAAAAGATGAACCTCCTCTCTGATTGATCGGGCTTGCAAGACTAATCTCAACACACCCTTACAATACATGATAAAACTACTCTTTTATATCTAATTAAGCTCCATAAGCAGTAATGCCCATGGACGTGGCGCATGTCTTGCGACATTTCCATTGGGAGACCCACCTTGGCGCACCTTTTGACATAAGGAGAAATCGATCATGCATAAGCGAGAATGGGGCGTTGGTTTTGGTGTGATGCTTGCATTTCTGTTGGCGGCATCCGGGTTAGAAGCACGGCAAGGAGGCAACGACGACGGATCCGGTGAAGCCCGAGGAACCGATCGGTTTTTTACGGAGCTTAAGGCTCCCTTACAGGCGGTGAATTGCGCCGCCACGCCTCCGACTATCACAGTCTTGGGACTGACCATCGACATCTCCAACGCCGAGGTCCGGAACGAGATCAGCGGCATGACGGGCTGCGGTTCGTTAACGGTGGGCCAAACCGTGGAAATCGAGTTTGGGAGCGATCAAGCTCCGCTTAAAGCGCTGGAGGTCAAAGTCGATCCGGACAAGCAAGGTAAGCTGGAGATCCAAGGTCCGCTGCAGATGGTCGATCCGTCCGGACAAACGGTGCAAGTGTTAGGACTCGTGATCGACGCCAGCGGCGCGGAGCTGGACAATTTCACAAGCCTTGACGACCTGGAACTATCGCAGATTATTGAAGTCGACCTGGAGCCTTCCGAACTTCCGGTGCTGGTAGCAGAAAGCTTGCTAAAGAAGAGCGGCAGCTTCATTAAAACGTGCAAACTGACCAGCGTGTTCTCCGCACCCAACCGCGATGCCATGAATGTTTCAGGGTCGCTGCAATTATCCAACAGCTTCACTCCTGCGGGCAAGACTGTAGTCCTGAATGTCGGGGGCCAGAGTTTCAACTTTACGTTAGACGCAGCCGGCAAAGGCACCGCAGCCGAAGGCCGGTTTTCGCTGACTGGCCGGTCTGGACGCTTTGACTTCAAGGGGACTTTCAGCCGGGGCAATTTCCATAGTCAATGGAGTGACGAAGGAATCGTCGATGGCGCCTTCAAAAACCAACCCATTCTCATGTCCATATCTCTCACCATCGACGGAGTGAGCTATGGAGGCGATGTGAACTTGCTCTATACCGCTCGCGCGGGCACCAAAGGGCTAGCCAAATAAGGTCGGACCCTCCCTAGCCGCACCTTTCAACCGCAAGCGTCGTGACCGCCACGCCGCTTGCGGTTGAAGGCATTCAACGCATGTAAAATCCCAACTCCTAGCGAAGTTTCCCGCTATTCACGTGCGGGTTCGTCGGACCAGGCGCCAAGCGGATCGCCGGCGTGCTTGAGCCAGCGGTCGAGCCAACTCAGCGTGGCCTCGCGGGACAGATCGGTGACGGCGTGGCCGTCGCCGAAGACGAGAAACGCGTGGGCGGCTTCGGCACCCAGCAGGCGGTACACTTCGCGGAGCTTGAGGTGGAGCGTGGTGCGGTGCGCTTGCGAGGCGGCGGGGCCGTCGTTGAGCGCGAAGCGTTCGAAGAGCGGGCGCGGCGCAATGAGGCTCATCTGTTCGTGGAAGTCGCATTCGATGCGTTCGCCGCGCAGGAAGCGTTCGCGAAGCTGCGGAAAGTAGATGTACCAATAGTCGCGCGACCAGTGCAGCGGTTCGGGGTTTTCGCGGAAGGTGTGCGCGGCGCAACTGGGCGCACAACAGCGGATGCGTTCGTCGAAGGCGGCCAGCCAGATGCTGCCCTGCCCGCCGAGGCTGTGCCCGGTGACGCCGATGCGCGCGGGATCGACTTCGGGCTGCGCGGCGAGGACGTTCAGCGCCTGCTGGCTGTCGTGCACGTACTTGCCCACCGCCGACCAGTTCGGGTGCTTGCGGTAAAAGGCCGCGGTCTCGTACGGGCCTTCGGGCGGGCGGCGCGTGGCGCTGACGAAATGCTCGGGACAGATCACGGCGTAGCCGCGCAAGGCCAGCAATCGCGCGAGGCCGCTTCCGCGGCGCGGCTTCTTGGCGTCGGGGTCGTCCGCGGGCGGCGGCAGGCCCACGAGGGCGCGCGCGCCCCAGTTGGACGTTCCGTGCAGGCAGACGACGGCCGGATAGCCGCCCGGCGGCGGCGGCGCGAGCGGGAGCGCGAGATACGCGTGCGCGCGTTCGTCGGCTTCGACCCGATAGCTGATGCGTTTGAGCGTGAAGCCGCCGGCATCCCAAACTCGTTCGAGTTGGAGACCGGGATCGCCGGGCAGCGGCGGGCGCGCGGCTTCGCGGAGCAGTTCGCCGAAGCGTACGCGGATCGCCGCGCGCTTGCGGTTCCAGTCTTCGGGGCCGGCGACGCCGTCGAGCAGATCGTCCCAGCTCGTGAGGATCGGGCGCGGCGTCCAACTGGGATGGGTGGGTTTTTCTGGGGGCATGGAGGGAGTTTACCGGAAGGCCGGTGGAAGGGCGAGGGCGGAGCGTGGCGGTGAACACCCAAGGACAGGAAGCAAACAAACGGCAAAGGGCAAACTTCAAACGGCGCACGAACTGGGCACCTCCCCTACCCCTCCTTATACAAAGGAGGGGAGAACAACGGCGACGGCAGGGGCAAGGGCACCTCCCCCTGCCCCTCCTTGTACAAAGGAGGGGAGAACAACGGCGACGGCTAGGGCAAGGGCACCTCCCCCTGCCCCTCCTTGTACAAAGGAGGGGAGAACAGCGGCGACGGCAGGGGCAAGGGCAAGAATGGCTAGCGGGTGGGTGAATTTGGTTCGGGTGGCGGCGGGGCGGGCTCTTCGCCGCGTAATTTCGCGCGAACTTTGGCAAAGAATTCGAGGCGCTTCTGGAGATCCTTCTCGAATCCGAGGGTCCCGGGTTCGTAGAACTTTTTCCCCTTCAACTCTTCGGGCATCGAATCCATGGGGCCGATGTGGACGGGCCAGTCGTGGTCGTACTGATAGCCGGTGCCGTAGCCGAGGGCTTTCATGAGTCCGGTGGGCGCGTTGCGCAGGTGGAGCGGGACGGGAATGGGGCCGCTTTGTTTCACTTCGGCGCGCGCGGCTTTGATGGCGTGGTAGATCGCATCGCTTTTGGGCGCGCAGGCGAGGTAGACGGCGGCCTGGGCGAGCGCGGTGTCGCATTCGGGGTAGCCGATGAAGCCGGCGGCGTCTTTGGCGGCTTGGGCCTGGAGCGCGGCTTGCGGATCGGCGAGGCCGATGTCTTCGGTGGCGATGCGCATGAGGCGGCGCGCGATGAAGTGGGGATCTTCGCCGCCTTCGATCATGCGCGCGAGGTAGTACAGCGCGGCGTCGGGATCGCTGTTGCGGACGGCCTTGTGGAGCGCGCTGATCAGGTTGTAGTGTTCTTCGCCGGACTGGTCGTAGAGGATCGTGTTGCGCTGGAGCGCTTCCTTGGCCAGTTCGGCGTCGACGCGTTTGACGCCGTCGCTTGAGGCGGGCGCGACGCGGACAGCGAGTTCCAGCGCGTTAAGCAGGCTGCGCGCATCGCCGCCGGCCATTTCGCTGAGCGCCTTGCGCGCGGCGGGTTCCAGTTCGATCTTCTCGGCGCCCAGACCGCGTTCGGCATCGGCGAGTGCGCGGTCGATAAGCTGCCCCAGTTCGGCGGCGGTGAGCGGCTGGAGGACGAAGACGCGGCAGCGCGAGAGGAGCGCGCCGTTGACCTCGAAGGAAGGGTTTTCGGTGGTCGCGCCCAGGAGCGCGATGGTGCCGTCCTCGACGGCGGGCAGAAAGGCATCCTGCTGCGCCTTGTTGAAGCGATGGATCTCGTCGACGAAGAGGATCGTGCGGCGCTGCTCGAACATCATGCGCTGGCGCGCGGTCTCGATGGTTTCGCGCGCTTCTTTTACGCCGCTCGACACGGCGCTGAACATGACGAACTGGGCGTCGGCGGCCTTGGCGATGAGGTTGGCGAGGGTGGTCTTTCCGGTGCCGGGCGGTCCCCACAAAAGGAGCGAAGGGAGCGAGCGGCGCGGCGCGGATTTCTGTGGCGCGGCGGCGTGGGCGGCTTCCTGGTCGAGCATGCGGCGCAGGATTTTTCCGGGGCCGAGGATTTGCGATTGGCCGAGGTATTCGTCGAGCGTGCGGGGGCGCATGCGGTCGGCCAGGGGCGCGCCGGCTTGTTTGACGTCCCGCGCGGCGGCGGCGAAGAGTTCGGCGCCGGCTGGATCGCGTCGAGTGGCCATGGGTGGAGTTTCGCCGCTGGAGGCGGCCGGTGCAAGTTCGGGGCAGTGATCCATCCAATGAATCTATTGCCGCATTTTCGGCTGTATGCGAGGATTCAAGTAATCGAGGCGCCCGTATGGACCAGCAACCGACCAAGCGCTTTCAGTTAGGGCTCTGGGAACTCATGATGGTCGTGCAGGGAACGAGCATGAGCTTTCTTGCCTTGGTCTGGTATTTCGAACGGGTGAATCCAACAGGCTCTTGGGCCGGCCGCTACTTTGCTTGTGCACTAATGGTGATCTACCTTTCTGTAGTGCCCTATTTCGCGTTTCTGCGTAAACGGAATATTGCCGGTCGGAAAGAATACACGCTGATGTTCCTCTGCATGAATTGGGGGCTCCTTCTGGTGCTAATCCTATTGGCGGTCGCTGAGTTTGAGCACGTTAATCACTGGAACCAGTATTCTCCTCGTCGTCCTTAACCTGCTCCGCGGCGTTCGCGCAGCCACGCGCGGGGTCCGCGGCCGTAGGTCTGCTTGAAGACGCGGTGGAATTGCGGGTAGCTGCCGAAGCCGGCGGCGAGCGCCGCTTCGATGAGGCTGCGCGAGGCGCCGTCGCCGTAGAGCGCGTCGAAGCGTTCGAGGCGGCGGCGGTTGCGGAAATCGGTGAGGCTTTGGCCGAGCTGGCGCTTGAAGAGGCGGCTGAGGCGATTGGGGCTGAGGCCGACGCGGCGGGCGAGTTGGACGACGTCCCATTCGGCGGCTTCTTCGCGCAGCAGGAACGCGGCTTGTTCGACGGCGGGGTGGAGGCCATCGGCGGCGGCGTCTTCGGGCGCGGCGCGGTAGGCGGCCCAGGCTTCGTGGAGCACGTGCGGCAAGGCGGCGTTGTAGCGGTCGACCTCGTGCCGCGCCTCACGCACGCGCTGCATCAGCGCCACGAGGTTCTGCGCGGCGGCGGGAGCCAGCGGGCGGCAGTGCGAGCCCGGCGGGTCGAACGCGAGGAGCGGTTTGGTCTCGCGCGTGCGGACGTGAAGCTTCAGCCAGTTCGGGCGGATCACGAAGATCCACATCTCGAATCCCGGCGACCGTTTGAGCAGGATGTGTTCCTGGCCGGGAAAGAGCCAGACGAGCGAGTGGCGGCGCACGTCGCTGCGGCGGTCGCGGAAGAGATACTGCGCGCTGCCGCGGGTGACGAGGTTGAATTCCAGCTCGTCGTGGCGGTGCATCGGATGCGTCTGGCCGCTCCAGACGTAGTTCCAGAGGTGGCCCTGCAGCGCGGGGGGGATGCTGAGTTTTTCCTTCATGCGACACGAAATGATAACACAGGGACATCAAAAGAGAAGATTAGGCGTTCTAAACAGTGGATAGTGAGCAGATCGGAAACATGGACCCCACGGAGACCCCGATCATGCCCGCCGTCGCGCCTTTCACGATCACCCCGCAGCAGCAGGACCAGTACCGTGAGGAAGGGTACTTCATCCTCGAGTCGGTGATTCCGCCGGAGCATCTGGAGTTGCTGCGCGATGTGGCAATGCGCGTGATCGAGGCGGAGCGCAAGAAGGCGGCCGAGAACGGCGGGAAATCGAACGGGATCAACCACGCGAACAACCGAATCTTCTCGACGTTCCCGTCGAAGGAGTACGCCGAGCTGAAGCGCTTTTACCGCAGCGAACTGATGGCGGAGATCTGCCGCGCGACGATCGGGCCGACGGCGTTTTACTTCTGGGAGCAGTACGTGATCAAGGCGGCGGAGAAGGGCATGAAGTTCTCGTGGCACCAGGACAGCGGGTACTGCCGCAGCGTGCCGAACCATCCGCCGTACCTGACGTGCTGGTGCGCGCTGGACGATATGTCCGAGGCGAACGGGACGGCGTACATCCTGCCGTTCAGCAAGGCCGGGACCAAGACGGTTCAGGAGCACGTGAAGGACGAGGCGACGAACGATTGGGTGGGCTACCACGGCGACGAGCCGGGCATTCCGGTGCTCGCGCCGGCGGGCAGCATCGCCGTCTTCAGTTCGGTGACCTTTCACCGCAGCGGCTTCAACCGCACGCCGAACTGGCGGCGCGTGTACCTCGCGCAGTACAGTCCGATTCCGATGGCGCAACCGGACGGGAAAATCATGGGGCGCGCGGAGCCGTTCTTGAAGGAAGGGCGGATCGTCGAAGGCTGATCACTCGGGCTTGGCGGCTTGGCCTTTGGCGCGCCAGGCGCGGGGACTGGCGCCGACGTGCCGGCGAAAGACGCGGTGGAACTGCGGGTAGCTGCCAAAGCCCGCTTTCAGGGCCGCCGCCAGCATGCCTTGTCCGCGCCCGCTGCCGTACAGTTCGAAGAAGCGCCGCAGGCGCAGGCGGTTGCGGAATTCGGTGAGCGATACGCCCATCTGCTGCTTGAAGAGCCGGCTGAGGCGGTCGGCGCTGAGGCCCGCTTGCCGGGCCAGGACCGGGACGTCGAGGGCGCCGTGGCGGTCGCGCAGGATCCAGGCGGCGCGTTCGACGGCCGGGTGGACGTCTTCGGCCGGGGCCATCTCGTCGGCATCCAGATACGCCCGCCAGGCGCTGAGCAGCGCAAAACCCACTCCAAAATTGAACCTTGGCGCGTCGGGCAGCGCGGCGAGGAGATTCTCCAGTAGCGCGTGGAGTTCGAGCGCGCGGCGTTCGGGGACTTGGCGGCAGAACCAGCCCGGCGGATCGGGGTCGAGCAGCAGGCGCGTATCGGGCTGCTGGCAGGCGCGCTTCACGAGTTCGGGGCGGAAGCAGACGATCCAGCCGGCGTAATCGGGGCTGGTGTCGAGCAGGACGTGATCCTGGCGGCTGAAGAGCCAGACGAGCGAGTGGCGGCGGATGTCGTAGCGGCGGTCGCCGAGCAAGTAGCGGCCGGTCCCGCGGACGACGAAATTCAATTCCAGTTCGTCGTGATGGTGGACGGGATGCACGTAGCCGCGCGGCTGGTGCAGCCAGAGGCGTCCGTCACGCCCTTCGGGCATCTGGAGGATGTGCCGAACCACAACGGAAAATGATAACTCATGGCATGCCGGACGAGAAGTCTTTTCTTGTGCTATGGGGGAAGATGAGTGGAACGCAGACGCACTCAACGGAAAAGGAGAATTTATGCCCATCCTTACCTTGCCCCGCATCGGTCCGGCCGAACGCGCGCTGTATCGCGAAGAGGGGTATTTCATTCTGGAAGGCGCGATCGGAGCGGAGGATCTGGCGTTGTTGCGCGCCGAATGCGCGAAAGCCGTGGCTTCGCGCGACGCGGAGCTGGACCGCTTGGGCGTGGATACCGAGGGGCTGACGCACCGCGGGAAGCGCTACTTCGTGCGGCAGCCGTCGCTGGTTTCGCCAGAGCTGTTGCGCTTCTTTCTGGGCGAGACGATGGCCGCGTGCGCGCGCGCCACGGTGGGCCCGGAGGCGTTCGCGTTCTACGAGCAGTACGTGGTCAAGTGCGGCGAACAGGGGATGCGCTTCGGGTGGCACCAGGACGGCGGATACGTGAAGAGTTTCAATCCGTGCCCGTACGTGACGTGCTGGTGCGCGCTGGACGACGTGAGCGAGGCGAACGGGACGGCGTACATCCTGCCGTTCAGCCGCGCGGGGACGCGGGAATTGGTGGACCACGTGCGCGACCCGGAGAACAACGACATGGTGGGCTACCACGGGGACGATCCGGGGATTCCGGTGGTGGGCCCGGCGGGGACGATCGCGGTCTTTTCGAGCACGACGTTTCACCGCAGCGGCGCGAACACGACTCCGAAGCCTCGCCGGGCGTACGTGGCGCAGTATTCGCCGCAGGTAATCCGCAAAGCGGACGGAACGGCGCTGCACCGCAGCGAGCCGATCCTGCGCGGAGGCGCGCGGGTGGCGGACCAGGTTCTGTCCTGAAGCGCTTATCAGGGCTCTACTCGCGGGGACCGGCTGGGAGCTTCGTCAGGCTCCCTTGCTGAAACTACTGTAGAAACACAGCGCTCGGCTACCTCGCACTGCTTGTTCCGCGCGGCGCCTACGCCTTCTAAGCATATCGGGCCGGCGCCTGGCGAGGGTCGGTCCGAATTTCGAGGCTGCCCGGTGCGATCGCGTGCGCTACATTCGGCCAGGCGAGCGCGGGTGAGCCGCGCCGCCGGGAAGCGGCGCATGGCGTGGACGGACGCGGAACTTCGCACCTACGAAGAAGGCTTGGCCGGATACTACCGGCTGCGCGCGGTGCACTACGACGCGCAGTTTCAGATCGGCGCGCATCCGATCCGCGAGTCCTGGGCGGAGCTGGCCGCCGCGATGCGCGAGGCGCTGGCCGGACGCGCGGTCATGGAACTGGCCTGCGGGACGGGTCACTTCACGGGTTTCGCGGCCGAGGCGGCGGCGCATGTGACGGCGACCGACCTTGCGGACGAGATGCTCCAGGTCGCGCGCGGCAAAATCTTTCCGCGCGGGAACGTGGCCTTTCGAACCGCCGATGCGTTCGTGTTGGAGGCGCTGCCCGGAAGTTTCGACGCGGCTTTGGCGGTTCAGTGGTTCTCGCACCTGCCGCGCGCGCGCTACGCGGCCTTTCTGGGCGGATTGAACCGGCGCTTGGGTACCGGCGCGCGCGTCTTTCTGGCGGACGGCGGACACGACGCCGCTCGAACGCCGGCCGACAGCCCCGGGCGCGCCCCGTACCTCAAGCCGGGCTGCGAGGACGTTTATACGCTGCGCACGGTTCCGGGCGCCGCGCGGCCCTTCGAGATCATCAAGAATCACTTTCGAACGGAAGAAGAACTGCGCGCGGTTTTTGCTCCGTACGGACGCGATCTGGAGGCACGGATCGGGCGGCACTTCTGGCACGTCAGTTATTTGACGGTGTGAACCTACCGCTGCTCCACCGCGCTCTCTTCTGCTCGGCCCGTTCCATCCTGCGCGCATCGAGGCGCATGGCGCGCGTTCAGATTTTGCCTCCCGACCGGCGCTTTCGGTAAGCCAGCGGAGTGAGGCGGTGGGCGCGCCTGAAGGCGGCGTGGAAGGCCGACAGGTCCCGGTAGCCGCTGCGCCGGGCGACTTCCCGAACGCTCAAGGAGGAGCGGAGCAAGAGGCCGGCGGCGGTGCGCATGCGTTCGGCGGCCAGCAGTTCCACGAATGATGCGCCGCAGCATTCGCGGACGGCATGCCCGGTTCGGCTGGGGCTCAGGTGCAGGCGTTTGGCCAGATCGGCGAGCTTCACGGGCAGCTTGTGGCGCTCGGCGAGAAAACTCCGGATCTCGTACGCGCGCGACGCCTCCGCGCCGATCACCTGCGCGGGCCGCGCACCGGGCAGCGGAGCGTGCGTGCGGTCCAGTTCTTCGCGCCAGGCGCGCACCCGCGCGACGAGCATGCGCAGGAGTTCCAGCACTCTGTTGACTTCGGCCTGGTGGACGGGCCTGGGCCGCATGGCCGGCATCCACGGCTCGGGCGTGCGCGGTCCGGGCTGCCGCGGCACTCCTTCCAAGCGCGGCCCGGGCGCCCGCTGCCCGGCAAAAGCGATCCATTCGAGCTGCCCGTTCCGCATGCTCGGCACGGCCCAATCGACCAGCCCCGCGTGGCAGAGCTTGGCGAATCCTTCGGGCCGCCGCAGCAGGCACGCGCGCAAGAAGGTGGTTTCGCAGACCACGCAGGTATTCATGTGCCGCGCCTTGACGGCCGCGCAGTGGACGGATTCGTGGCCGATGCGTTCGGGCGCGACGTATCCGTACAACCGCCCCGAGTAATCGTGGAAGCAGACGGTCATCCGGGTGGCTTCTTCGAAGGCCCGGAAGATGCTTTCGGGCTCCTCGGCTGCGCCGTTCATGCGCACAGAATAGCCGAAAACCCTACTTTTTCAACCGAGCGGCCCGAGCCTTCAAGCCGCCCATTCGCGTAAGATTCCGAAGATACGGCCCAGGTCCAGCGGATAATCCTACTTACGAAAGGCAGGCGCACCCATGGAGCGGGACTTCGACGTAACGGTGGTGGGGGGCGGTCCGGCGGGCATCGGGGCGGCGCTGGGCGCGGCGCGGCAGGGCGCGCGCGTGGCGCTGATCGAGCGGCATGCGGTGCTGGGCGGGATGGGCACGGCCGCGCTGGTCAACAACTTCTGCCCCGCGCACTGGGACGGCCGGCGTTTCATCATCGGCGGCGTGTTCCAGGAACTGCGCGGGCGGTTGATCGCCAAACGAGCGCTGCACCAGACAGGCGGGTTGGAGCCGTACGATCCGGCGGTCTTTGCGGCGCAGGCCCGGGAGCTGCTGGAGGATGCCGGGGCGGAGCTTTTCCTGGAAACGAAGTTCACGCGGGTATCGTTCGAACGCGGCCACGCGGCGCGGATCGATCTCGACTCTGGCGCGCTTTTGCGCTCGCGGACGGTGGTGGACGCTTCGGGCGACGCCTCGGTCGCGCATGCGGCGGGCGTGCCGTTCACGTTCGGGGACGGCGGCCACGGCGTCATGCCACTGACGTTCTGTTATGCGGCGGGCCCCGTGGACCTCGAGCGTTTTCGCGCGGCCTATCCGCACATGATCCACTTCGACCGCGCCTGCGGCGAAGAACGCGTCTCGTTCCAGGGATGGAGCGAGCAGGCGATGGAATGGATCCGCATCGCGCGGGCCGACGGAACGCTGTCGATCCAGCGCGACCACATCTCGTCGGTGGTCTCGGTTCCCGGCGATCCGACGACGGTGACAGTGAACTACGGGCGCGTGTTCGTGAAAGATCCGACGGACCCGGACCAGCTCGCGGAGGCCGAGCGCGAAGGCCGGCGGCAGATCGCCGAAGGCATCGCCTTCATGCGCCGATTCGTGCAGGGCTTCGAACGCTACGAACTGAAGGAAGTGGCACGGCAGATCGGCGTGCGCGAGACGCGCCAGATCCAGGGCCTGTACCGGCTGACCGTCGAGGATGTGCTGGGCTGCCGGCAGTTCGAGGACGCGATCGCGCAGTGCAACTATCCGGTGGACGTGCATCATCCCCACGACGACGGCACGACGATGACGGCGCTTCCGAAAGGCGGGCACTACGACATCCCCTGGCGCTGCCTGGTGCCGTCGGCGGGTCCGGAAAACCTGCTCGTGGCGGGGCGTTGCATTTCGGCGACGCAGGAGGCGATGAGTTCGTTCCGCGTCTCGCCGTCGGTGATGGCGATCGGAGAAGCGGCGGGGACGGGCGCGGCGCTGGCGGCGGAAGGAAACGGTTCCGTCCGGTCGATCGAGGTGGGCAAGCTTCAAGACAGGCTGCGGCGCGCGGGAGCGATCCTGGAGTAAGCGGGGCGTCGAGGCGGCGGCTATTCGGCGGCGATGGTGCCGACCAGGTCCTTGATGGCGCGTTCGAGCGCTTCGCTGCTGACGGGTTTGACGAGGTAGCGCAGCTTGGGGTAAGTGGCGACGACGAATTCGTCCTTAAGCTGGTCGTAAGCCGAGCAGATGACGATGGGCAAATCCATGCCTTGGTCGACCATGCGCTGGAGGACTTCGAGGCCGTGGAGGCCGGGCATCTTCATGTCGAGTATGGCGAGCGTGAGTCCGCCCTGCTGAATGCGCTTCCAGGCTTCGTTGCCGTCGCTGGCTTCGACGACGGTGTAGCCCAGCCGTTCGATGGTGAGGCGGAAGACGATGCGGATGCGCTTGTCGTCGTCGGCGAGGAGCACGCGGGGCTTGGAGTCGGCGGCTCCGCCGACTCCGCCGGCGGGCCGGCTGCCGAAGAAGACTTCGTCCTTGTCCGCGGTTCCGGCGACGCCCCCGGAGCGCACCTTCGGCGCGTCTACGGCGGTGTTGGCGGAATTGCTTTCGGACGGGCGCGGCATCGCGCCGGGCACCTGCGGGCGCGGCAACCCCTGAACGACGGTGTTGCTGACGCGCGTGCCCTGCTGCCCGAGGTTCGGCTTTGTCACGGCGGCGTGGCGGCTGCCCGAGCCGACGGGGCCGGCGGTCTGGTGGCGCGAGCCGGATCCGGGAACCGGAGGCGCGGCCGGCGCCGGAGGAATGGCCGGCGCGGGCGGCAAGGTGACTTGCCCGCTGACCGACACCGTCGGTCCCGGCGGAGGCGCAGCGGCGGCATGCACGCCGGAGACCGGCTGTCCGCCGCTGGGCCGCAAGCCCACGGGCTGTTCTTCAAAGCCCATCGAAAAGGGCGAACGCAAGCGGCGCGTGACGCGCACGCCGGTTTCGGCGGCGGCGGGTTGAGCCGCCGGTTCTTCGGCCAGTAAATCCTGCAAAAAGGTATTGATCTGGTTGGGGTGATAGCCCGTCGCCTTCAGATCGTTTTCGATCAGGTCGATGACGATCTTCTTTTCTTCTTCGTTGGCGACGATGGCATTCAATACGGCGCGCATCTGAAACATCGGCATACGCCGCGCTTCGTATTCGCTAACCAGCACGAGCGCTTTCGTCTCGCGGCTGAGTGATTTTAAAACATTATCCGTACTCACCCATAGACTCCCAAAGCCAGCCTGCACCTTGTCATACGCAACCATTATACCAGTCGGCCACTCAAGTGAGTAGGCCATTGGCTGCGCATGTGGGGCCGGAAACCCGAATACGTATCGGCTACTTTTACCCGAAAGTCGAGTGCATCCCGATACGCAAACCGCAAATCCGTATCGTTCGAGTCGCCAGGCTCTGTGGGCCTAGGCCCAAGAAAGCCCTCGGACTTAGCCTCCGGTTGCATCGATTGCACGAGTGAATCGATTTGAGAAGGCTTGCACCTTCAGGAGACGGTTTGAAATCGAACGCTTTGCATTCGAAATGTCGCAAAAAGTAACGGAACTCAGGGGGCTGCCACCGGTTCGGGGGGAGTTTTCGGAGCCGGGACCGCCTTGGCAAAGCGCTCTAATCGGCGCTGCCAGTACTCTTTATTGTAGGCGCCCATATCCGGCGGGCGCATGGCGATGGCTTTGTGGAGCGCTTCGAGGGCTTCGACGTGCCGGCCGGCGTAGGCGTAGGCTTCGGCTAGGGTATCCCAGTTGTTGTAGTTATCGGGGCCAATCTCGACACAGAGGCGCGCGGAGAGGACGGCTTTCTCGGGCGGGAGTTTGCGTTCGGCGGTCTTGATGGCGGAGCACCACGCGACGGCGTTGAAGAGATCGCCGAGCGCCTCGAGTTTGCCGAGGGTGCGGAAGTAGTCGCCGCCGCGCAGCGCGTCGTCGGGAAGCTTGTGCCAGTTGCGGAATTCGTCTTCGGTGAAGATGCGCCCGCGCAGGGTGGCTTCGAGGTTGAGCTTGGTTTCGCCGTCGTCGTAGCGCAGGAAAATATGCTGCGGCGCGTGGACGGGATAGACGGGCAGCCCGGAGGCTTCGGCCAGGCAGAGGTAGACGAGCGAGAGGCCGAGGCAGACGCCCTGCTTGCGCTCCAGCACCGCGTGCGGGAAGTACTGGTCGGGGTGTTCTTCTTCGGGCTTCAAGTCCAGCGCGGTGCGCAACTGGAGCTTCTGGTAGAGCAGGCGGTTGGCGGCTTCGATGCGCGCGCGCGGCGTGGCGGCCGCGGCGAGATCTTCCTTCAAGGCCTTGGCGTGCCGTTCGAAGGCGCCGCGAATCCCGCGTTCGCGTTCGGCGTCCAGTTCGGGGTAAATCTCGCGCGCGACGGCCAAGCTGAGGTCGAGGTAGGTGTGCGCCTTGGGATCGGCGCGAAGCTGGCGCACGAGCGCGGCGAAGGGATCGTCGGCCAGGCTTGCGGCGGGGGCGGGCGTTTCCGGCGCGCCGGCGTACACGCGGCACGCCGCCAGCAGCACGGCTCCCCACAGGAGCGCGCGCGGCGATCTTCCCCATCGCGGCAGCCGGTGCATGGCTTCGAGCGGCGCTCCCCGCGAGCCCCCCGCGGGCTCGATACCGATAGGACGATTATAGAACCGGGGATACTCGGTGGCTCTAGGGAAATTCGCGGAAGTATCGGCCTACGCGCCGGAAGCAGGCGGCTTGAGGAAGGCCTCGACCTCGGTGGCCAGTTGGGCCGGATCGTGGGCTTTGCGGGCCTGGACGGGCAGGGCGCGCAGGAAGGCCGCGCCGTAGCGCTTGGTGAGGACGCGCTTGTCGCCCAGGATCACGACGCCGCGGTCGCGGCGGGAACGGATCAGGCGCCCGAAGCCCTGGCGCAGCCGCAAGATCGCGTTGGGCACGCTGAAGTGCAGAAACGGGTCTTTGCCCTGGGCTTCGAGGAGTTCGCAGCGGCCTTCGACGAGCGGATCGGTGAAGACCGCGAAGGGAAGCTTGGCGATGACCAGGAGCGAGAGCGCTTCGCCCTGGACGTCCACGCCTTCCCAGAAGCTGCTGGTGCCGAGCAGGACGGTGCGCGGATCGTTCTTGAGTTTCGCGAGGAGCGCTTCGCGGCTGCCGTCTTCGCCCTGCGCGACGACTTCGAGCCCTTCGGGTCCGAGGGTGCGCTTGAGTTGTTCGGCGTTGCGCTTGAGCGATTCGTAGCTGGTGTACAGCGCCAGGGTGCGGCCGCCGGCGGCGAGGGCCAGGGGCGCGATCAGACCGGCCAGCCCTTCGTTGAAAGCGCGTTCGCGCCCGCCGCCGGGTTCGGGGAGGAAGGTCGGCACGTACAGGCGGCACTGGTTCTCGTAGTCGAAAGGACTGCCTTCGAGGAGTTCGTCGAGTTCGTCTTTGGCGCAGAGCGAGAGCCCGAGGCGGAGTTTGAGGAACTCGAAGGATTTGGGATGGGGCGGTGCAGCCATTTCGGATTTTTGATTTTGAATTTCGGATTGCGATTCGGCTTCCGAATGCGGTCTGGGGAGCCGGCGCAGCGGGGCAAAGCCGGATCCGTCGGCTTGCGTGTCGCGGACGGAGAGCGTGGCGCTGGAGAGCACTACGCTGCGCTTCTTGGCGTAAAGCTGTTCGTGAAGGAGCGCGGAGAGATCGAGCGGCGCGCCGACGACGCGCAGCGCGCGGCGGCCCAGGCGTTCCATCCAGTACACGTAATTCGGCTCGTCGGCTTTGATCACGAATTCCAGATCGGCGATCAATTCCTGGAGGAACAGGTTCTGCGCGGAGAGTTCCTTATGCAGTTCGCGTGCACGCGGCATTTTGTGCTGCTTCAGTTCCTTGAAATCCTCGTCCAGCCGTCCGAGCGCCTGGCGCAGGCGTCCGAGTCCGGCGATGGCGGCTTCCTTGGATTCGTCGAGCAGGTGGCGTTCGTCGGGGAGCAGCGCGGCGGAGGCGAAGCGTAGCACCGAACCGGGTTCGCGGCGGTTGGCGCGGCGCGGGGGGCGCTGGAAGGCCGGCGCGCGCGGAGTGTCTTCGGCGGCGCGCAGGGCGAACGGATCGTCTTCCTGCGGCGGCCAGGCTTCGCCGCGGCCGGGTTCGCGCGGGACGAACGGGACGGCCGGCCCGTCGTCGGCCTCGCGTTCCTGGCGGCGTTCGAACCACGCGCGGAGGCCGTCGAAGCAGAAGTCGGTGGCTTCGGCGGCGGGCGCGACGGCCTGGATCGCCTGGAGCGCGTGTTCGTGGATGCTGTCACGCAGCGGCGCGGGGAGTTCGCCGCGGCCTTGTTCGAGGTGGAAGAGGATCGAGGGGAGCAGGCCCTTGCCGGCGGCGCTGCCCTGCGGCGCGCGGAAGAGGCGGTTGAGTATCCGGTACGCGCGGCGCGGGGTCAGTTCGCAGGCCAGAAATTCGGTGGCCACGTCTTCGAGCGTGTGCGCTTCGTCGAAGACGATCTCGCGGTACGGCGGCAAGCTGCCGTGTTCGCGGTTGAGGTCCGAGAAGACGAGCGCGTGGTTGCAGACGACGAGGTCGGCGGTGCGCGCGAGGCCGCGGGCGCGGTAAACGAAGCAGCGATGATAGAACGGGCACTGCCGCCCCATGCAATCCTCGCCGACCGTGTGCAGGCGGTCCCAGAGTTCGGGATGCTGTTCGGGGCTGAAGGCGGCCAGTTCGGCGACGTCGCCTTCTTCGCTGCTCACCGCCCAGTTCATCACCGGAAGCATGGCTTCGCGCTCTTCGTCGGTCAGTTCGTGCGCGGATTCCTGGAGCGTGTACATGAATTTGCGTGCGCAGAGGTAGTTGGGGCGGCCCTTGAGCAGCGCGGCTTCGAACTCCTCGCCCAGCGCTTCGCGCAGCAGCGGGATGTCCTTATGGAATAGCTGCGCCTGCAGATTCTTCGTGTGCGTGCTGACGACGAGCGGGCGTCCTGCCTGGCGCGCGAAGAGCACGGCCGGCGCGAGGTAAGCCAGCGACTTGCCGACGCCGGTGCCGGCTTCGGCTATGAGGTGGCGTCCGGCGCCGAAAGCCGCGGCGACGCGTTCGGCCATACGGCGCTGCTCGGGGCGTTCTTCGTGGTTGGCCATGCGCTGGGCGAGCTTCCCGCCCGGCCCGAAGAAGGCGTCCAGCGCTTCTATCGGCACCGCGGGCGGCTCGCCCGCGTCATCGGCATCGGGCGCGGGCTCGTCGAACGGAATCTGGAGGCGTTCGACGATCTCGCTTTGATCTTTGAAGAGACCGGCGAGCGAGAGTTTGCCGCTCTTGCTGGCCGCGCCGAAGCCGGCTTCGACGGCGGCGGACTCGGCGGCCTTGAGCAGCGGCTTGAGCGGGTGGCGCGTACGCGAGAGGAGCCAGTTCATTTCGGCGAGGACGGGGAGCGGCACGCGGACGAGTTCGGCTTCGAGTTGGGCCCAGAGCGCGGCGAGCGCCTGCGGTGTGAGGGGCTCGGAGGCGCCGGCCGCAACCAGATCGTCGAAGCGGCGGCAGGCGGTGGGCCGGACGATGCGGCCGAGTTCGTCGGCGCCCAGGAGCGGCGGTCCGAAGCCGCGAGGGAAGCCGGCTTCGCGCGCGGCGCGGGTGAAGATATCGCGCGCCGGCGCGCCTTCGGGGACCAACCAGGCTTCCGCGGCGTCAGAGAATTCGACGAGGTCCTGCAGCACTTCGCCGAGTTCGGGGGCTTCGTCGAGCGCGGCGTTGGTGAGCCCGCAGGAACGCGCCTGGGCCAGCGTGAGGCGCTGCGCGGGTTTGGCGAGGCGCTCGAATAGCGCTCCGCCGCCGGCCTCGCCCTGCGACGGCCGCCAGGCCGCGAGACGCACCAGCGAGCCGGCGCCTTGCGGCAGGCTGGTGGTAAGGGTCAGGAAGAGCGGGTCGTTTTGCAGCACGGTCGCGAACGGCTCCACAGAATCGATCCGGCGTATCGTACCCGGTTTCTCGAAACGGCCCGCGCGAAAGGCGTTGCTTGCGCCGTGCCGGTGCTTCATACTTTCAAGGAGCGGGCGCAAGCCGGACTTGCCGCGCCGCCCCGGGAGGACGCGTACCGCCGTTCATGAGCGACAAAAAAGACCGCATCCACATTCGCCTTAAAGACCGACAGTTCAGCGTCGACCGCGAGGCGGCCATCCTGGTGGGAGGTTACCAGCCGGGCGAACTGATGACCGGCGAGGAACCGCTGGAGGAACTCGAACGCCTGGCCGACACGGCCGGCGCGCGCGTCGTCGGCCGCGTGGTGCAGCACATCAAGAAAGTGCACCCCGGAACGTACATAGGCTCCGGAAAGGCCGAAGAGCTGAAGGAACTCGTCGAGAAGCTGAAGGCGAAGACGATCATCTTCGACCACGACCTCACGCCCGCGCAGGGGCGCAACCTCGACAAGCTGAGCGGCGCGAAGGTGCTGGACCGGACCGACCTGATCCTCGATATCTTCGCTTCCCGCGCGCGCACGCACACCTCGAAGATCCAGGTGGACCTCGCGATGCAGGAGTACCGCCTGCCTCGGCTGCGCCGGCTGTGGACGCACTTGGAGCGGCAGACCGGCGGCATCGGGATGCGCGGCGGCCCCGGCGAACGGCAGCTCGAGACGGACAAGCGCAAACTCGTGAAACGCATCGGCGAACTGAAGGACGAGCTGAGCGTGATCGAAAAGCGCAAGGAGCGCATGGTCCAGGCGCGTTCGCGCGAGCACTTCCTGGTCAGCCTGGTCGGCTACACGAACGCCGGGAAGAGCACGCTGATGCGTTCGCTGACCGGCGAAGACGTCTTCGTCGAGGATAAGCTCTTCGCAACGCTGGACACGAAGACGGCGGGCCTCGCGCTGGGCGGCGGGATCAAGGTGCTGATCTCCGACACCGTCGGCTTCATCCGGCGCTTGCCGCACAAGCTGGTGGCGAGCTTCCATGCGACGCTGGAGGAAGCGCGGCACGCGGACCTGCTGCTGCATGTCGTGGACGCCAGTTCGCCGCAGCTTCGCGAACAGATGCGCGCGGTCGAGGATGTGCTCAAGGAACTGGGCTGCCAGGAAGTCGAAGTGCTGCGCGTCTTCAACAAGGTGGACCGCTTGAAGCCCGATCAGGAGTTCGATTTCCGCGTGCTCTGCACCGAGTATCCGAACTCGATCGCCATCTCGGCGCTGCGCAAGCAGGGTCTGGACCAGTTGAAGGCCGAGATTCGCCGGCGCGCGCGGGCGAGCGGCTTGCCGGCGACGATCGCGATTCACGTCGGCGACGGCAAGAACCTCGCGTTCCTCGCGCGCCATTTTTTCGAAGACGAGCGGACCATCGACGGCGACTGGATCACCTTCAAAGGCCGCGCGCCCGCTCAAGCGTTGGACCGTCTGGCCGGCGCGGGGCCGACGGTGAAGATCCTGGAAGGCTGGCCGCCGCCGGGCGCCTTCGACGCGTGGCGCGACGGAAGCGAAGTCCCGCAACCGGCCTCCGAAGGCACTTCTTAAACGGGCTGCACCGGCAAGCGCCCCGATCCGACTAATATAAGGTAGCGCGGGCTCGTCGCAGCCTCGCGCGGGCGCGGAATGACCCTATCATTCCCCAAACCAGCAGTGACGGGACGAGCATCCGACGGGTTGACCTGATAGGGTATGGGGCGCCCGTGAGGAGTCCGAGTATGCGATTCGTCTGGAACGTGGTGCTGGGCCTGAGCTTGGCGTGCGCGGCATCCGTGCAGGCCGACACCGTATTTCTGAACAGCGGACTGAAGCTGGAAGGGAAGATCTGGCGCGAGACGCCGGAGTTTATCGTGTTGCTGGTGTACCAGGAAGCCGGGCGCGTGCGGATTCCGCGGGATCAGATCAAGAGCATCGAGTACGACTTGACGAGCCGGCTGGAAGACCTGGCCGAGGACGACTGGAAGGGCCATTACGAGCTGGGCGTCTGGGCGTTCGAGAAGGGCATGTACGTCGAGGCGATCGGGCAATTCGAAAAGGTGAAGGGCAAAGAAGGCGCCGGGACGGACACGTGCAAGCGGCTGGGCCAGGCGTACGACAAGCGCGAGCAATCGGACAAAGCGTACGAAGCGTTCAAAGAGTACCTGCTGGTCGCGCCCGAAGACCAAGAGATCGCGGCACGGGTGAAGGAACTGGAAAAGGTGCTGGGCCTGGAGAAGCCGGTGGCGGTGAACGATCCGGCGAAGGTCGCCCCGAAGCAGGACACCGGGCTGGAAGCGACGTGGAATTGGAAGCAGGACTCGTGGAAAGATTACAACGCGTGCGTGGTCTCGGTGCAGCACGACAACGCGACGGGCAACAAAACGATCGCGGTGCAGACCGAAGCGGGGAATAAGGATAAGTTCGCGGTCTCGGGGACCGGCAAGTCGCCGCTGGACCTGAGCACGCACAAGGAGATCGTCTTCAAGGTCTTCCACAACAACAACCGCCCGCTGCTGATGGCGGTGGCGTTCAAGAACAAGGCCAACGAGTTCTACGAGTCGATGCAGCAGCGCGTTCCGCCGAACGCGTGGACGACGGTGACGATCCCGATCGGCGAGAAGAAGTTCAAGAGCACGCGAAACAACTTCGAAGGCTACACCGACAATTTGGGCGGCGCGGACCACATCCGCGAGGTCGAGTTCCTGGTGTACGAGCAGAGCAAGTTCCTGCTGTACCTCGATTTCATTTACTTCCTCGAAGGCAAGGCCGAAGAGAAGAAGAAGGACTAGCGCGCCGCGCAAGCGGAAGCGAGGGGGGGACGTGCCGATACGCCGACTGGTGCCGCTCTTGGCCGTGCTGATCCTTTGCGCGAGCGCGGGTCCGCGGCCGCACGCCGCCGCTCCGAAATCGGCGTCGGCCCAAGCGCCGGCTCCGCGCACCGCCGGACCGCGCAACGTCGGCGGCGATCTGCGCTTCCTCGATCCGCCCAGCGACAGCACCGATTACAGCGCCACGCTGGGCCTGCTGGGCGTACCCGACGGCTTGGACGTTTTCGATCTGGGCGACGCGGCGCCGGGCGAGCGGATCGAACGCGTCATGCACGTAGCGGGCGGTTTGAAGCCTTACCGATTCTCCAGCGGCAATTTGCGTTCGCTCCTGATCGACGAGTTCGGCGACGACCCGGACGCCAATCCCGATTTCATCTCGATCACCGACGCAGGCGTGGTGACCGGCATTCTGGGCGGATTTTCCGGCGAGCTTTTCTTCGACGTGAGCGTGGTGGACGCGGGCGGCGTGGTGATCCTGGCGGTCTTCCGGATCAATTTCGTGGACGAGTTCGATCTGCGATTCGCGCAGGAGAATCTTGCCGGCGCGCAGTTGGGCCTGAATTACGCCACGCGGATTCAGGCGCTGGGGGGCGATTTGAATTTCGATACGTTCGAGTCCACGGCGCGCTTCAACGTCGTGCCGGACAGCATCGACCTCGGCGGGCAGGCGCTGGACCAACTGACCGAGATCGGCCTGACGCTCAGCGCCGACGGCACGCTGTACGGACGCCCGCTGCAGACGGGAACGCTCACCTTCAGCGTCCACGCCGAGGATGCGACGGACACGGAGGCGCTCAGCTTTGCCGGGGGCGTGGGCGACCAGACGTTCACGGTCGAGATCGAAGACATGGCATTCGCGGGAAGCACTTTTTACTGTGACGGTTGCATCATCCGCGGGACGCTGGCTCGAAGCGGCCGCGATTCGATCCAGGTGCGCGGAATGGCCGATTTCGCGGGGCAGCTTTTAGCGAACTTGGCGGGCACACCGATCACGCTGCGGGTCGGCGCGGGGCGCAACCGCGACGGGACGCCCTACGGGCGCACTTTCAGCGCGGTGCTTGATGCGCGAGGCAACTCCAAAAAAGTTGTTCTGGACGATCCGTTCACCGACGAGAACGAAGCGTATTCATTCCGGGCCACGGTCCGCGCCAATGGGCGCGTCTCGCTGAACGTCACGGGAGCCGACCTGTACGAAGCGGTGAACGCGGACACGCTGATCGAAGAACCCCTCAATACGGTGGTGCTAGAAGTCGCCTTCGGCAACGCGCTGCACTGCGAAGCGGTTTCGGCGCTGACGAAGGTGACGCAGAATCCGTATCAGCTCACTTACTTCCTTGCCGGAAAAGGCGAACAGGGCCAGCCGTTGGCGGGACTCTTCCAGACCTGGAAGCTCAAGGGGCGCGACATCGGGCAGTTCGTGGGCAATCGCGGGACGGCCTGGACGATCTTCTTCTCCGCCGCGCCGCGCTTCGGCATCGACGGCTCGGACCTGACCGGTAGCGGCAGCGCGACGTTCCGCATCGGCCGGAACTACGATTCGAGCGCCACGGCGGAACCCGGTAACGCGTTCTACGAGGAATCGGTCACGCTGAACACGACCCGCCCGCAGACGTACCGGTATTTGCGCCCGAAGGACGGCACGGAGGAGATCACGCAGGCCACGTTCCAGCCGTTCGCCTTCCGCCACAACGTGGCGACGAGTTACATTCGCGACGACGTGAGCGGAATCCCGCAGGCGATCGTGAGCGGGACGCCGGAGGTGCTGCAGTTCGAAGTCGAGATCGGCAGCGCGCGCGGCGCGACCTCGCGGCGGCTCTTCCCGCTCAGCCGCGCCTACTACGAGCATCCGTAATCGAGTTGCGCGCCGGTGCGCCTCGCGGCATGGTGAAGGGAGCGGACGGAAGCTCCCATGCCCAAACACAACCTCGAACGCCGCCGGTACCGGATCACCACGCCTTGGGGCGCCTGGCAGGCGGTCTTCACCGAACGCGGCCTTTACGAATTCAAGCTGCCGTCCGCGCGCACGCCGGACGGGCTGCCCGAACTGCGCGGCCAGGAAGGCCCGCTGGGCGTACGCGTACGTAAAGCGCTGCGCGCGCGTCTGGACGGCCGGCGCGACCGCTTGCCTTGGGAAGCCTTCGACCTCGCGGGGCGCCCCTACTTTCACCGCCGCATCTGGCGCGCGATGCAGCGCATCCCGTTTGGCGAGGTGCGGACCTACGGCGACCTGGCGCGCGCAGCGGGATCGCCGCTGGCCGTGCGCGCGGCCGGCCAGGCTTGCGGCTCCAACCCCATCGTGCTCTTTCTGCCCTGCCACCGCGTCGTCGCGTCCAAAGGCCCAGGCGGCTTCGGCGCGGGGCTGGCCTGGAAGCGCAAGCTCCTGGCGCTGGAAGGATACGATCTTCGGATCAAACGCGGCTGAAAGAGCGCTCGCGCGATCGGGAAGTATCCTTCAGGACGATGGGTTTCCGGCGACGAGGGATGCGCATGCCCGCGGACGTGCCAGCGGATTACCGGCGAGTGGCGCTGATCCAGACGCCGCCGCCCGACGAGATTCTGCGCCACGCCGAGATGCTGCCCGGCGAGAGCGGGCGCTATGGGAAGTTCGTGCGCTACCGGCACGACCGTTCGAAGACGGTTTACGAGGTGCTCTATTTCAAGGCCGGCCGCGCACCGACGCGCGAAGAAGTGCTGGCCGATCTGCGCGCGGACCTCGAGACGCTGGAAGCGCGCATGGCAGAAGGCCCCCGCGGCACGGTGGGGCGCGTCTTCGAACGCGTGGTCTTCGGGGAGCCCACCCCCGGGCAGTACGCGCAACGCTGCGCCGAACTGCGCGAAACGATCCAGATCGTCGAAGAAGATTACCAGCCGGGCGAAGCGGTGCCGATCCCGTGAAGCGCCCGCTCTGGCTGCGCGCGCCGTACGCGGCGGGCTTGGCGCTCGCGCCGGGCGGCGGACTGACGGCCTTGGCGGGTTTGCTGCTGCGTAAGCCGGCGTGGATCGAATGGGGCATGCTGGGTTTCGGCGCCGGCGCGCTCGCGATCTGCGCGGCCTTCGCGGCGGAGAGCGCGGCGGCGGCGCTCCGGCGCGGTGAGGACGAAACGTCCTGAGCGCTTGCGGCGGCGTTACGGAACCGGCGCGCGGATCACGCGCGATTCGGTGACGATCGCGGCGACGGGCTTGTCGTGCGGTTCGTGCGGAACTTCGTCGACGACCTGACAGTCGAAGGCCAGCGCCACGACGGCGGCGCTCAGTTCGGGCGCGGCCAGAAGCCGGTCGTAAAAGCCCCCGCCCCGCCCCATGCGCCGGCCGCGCGCGTCAAAGACGCGGCCCGGCGCGAGCACCAGATCCAGTTCGGCCAGCGGAATTTCGGGGCAGCTCTCGCGCGGCGCGGGAATCCCGAAGGCGCCGCTTTCCAGATCGGCGCGGGGATCGCGAATCTCGCGCGGCGACATGGCCTTGCTCACCACATCCACCCGCGGCAGCGCCACCCGCTTGCCCGCCGCCAAGGCGGCGGCCACGATCCGGCGCGTGTCGGCTTCGGTGTCGTCGGCGATGTAGGCAAAGACGGCGCGCGCGCGCTGAAACTCGGGGAGTTCGATCAGGCGGTCCTGCGCGCGCCCGCTGCGCGCGGTCCGCTCATCGGGGCTCAGCGCCTCGATGGCCGCCAGAACCCTCCGGCGCAGCTCGGTTTTTTCTTCGCGCATCGCTTTGGCGGCGCCTCCCGCGCTACTTGCGCAGTTCCGCGTTGAACTTCGGCAGCAGGGCCGCGACGAAACGTTCGTGCGCCGCGTTCACTTCTTCGTCGGTGAGCGAACGCTCGCGGTGCCGGTACACGACCGAGAACGCGAGCGATTTGCGGCCCGCGCCAAGCTGCTTGCCGCGGTACGCCGAGAGGAAGCGCGGCGGTTCGCCGGCCGCGCGGAGCGGTTCGTGCGCCGCCTGCGCCTGCGCGAACGATTCGATATCGTGCCAGAGCACGTCTTCGGAGACCACCACCGCGACGTCGCGGACCACTACGGGTTGCGTCGGCAGCGGGCGGTAGCGCCGCGGCCCGGTGGGCAGATGGGCCAACGCTTCCAGATCCAGTTCGGCGTACGCCGGCTGGCCGCGCAGGTCGAAGGCTTTGAGCAGCGCGGCGCCGGCCAGGCCCAGCCAGCCGATCGGATTTTCGGCGCGTTCGTGGTCGCCGGTTTCGCGGATGCGCACGACGCGGCAGGCCGAACCGGGGGCCAGCCAATCCGGCCCGGTTTCCGCCGGGCGCAGGGCCAGGCGCGCGCCGTCGAGCTCCAGCGCATCCGAAAGCCGGGCGAGCGTGTCGGCGAGCGGCGCGAAGCCGGCCGCGTCGTAGAGCCCCAGCACACGGCGCTCTTCGAGCGCGGCGCCGGCGTGCGGGAGGAAAATCTTGCCCAGTTCGAAGAGCCGCGCCGTCCCGGTGCGGTGGTCCTGGTTATGCCGCGCGACCGCCAGGAGCGAGGTCGCGAGGGCGTTGCGCAGAGCGCTGTGATCTTCGCGCAGAACGCTGCGCGGATCGAGCTTCAGCGGCGCGGCCGCCGTCCAAACCGGCGGCGCGGGCCACTGCGGATCGACGAGGGTGTCCGTCCAGCACTCGAAGTAGCCCAGCCCGGTGCAGTGGTCGCGCACGCGCTCGGAGGCGATCTCGAGCGGCGAGCGGTTGGGAATGCGCGCGCGCATCGCGGTCTCGGCCGGAATGCGGTGGTAGCCGTACAGGCGCGCGACCTCTTCGATCAGATCGGCCTCGCGCTCCAGATCGCCCCGCCGCCAGGTGGGCGCGAGTACGACAAGTTTGTCGGCGCGCTCTTCGCGGACGGTGCAGCCGAGGGTCTCGAGAATGCGCCGTGATTCGGCGGGCGGGACGCGGACGCCGTACAGGCTCTCGAGGCGCGCGAAGCGCAATTCGATGGGTCTCTCGGCGCGCGGCTGCGGGCGCGTGTCGATCAGGCCGGGCGCGACGGCTCCGCCGGCGACTTCGGCGATGAGGCGCGCGGCGCGCGCGCTGGCCTGAGCCACGGCGTCCGGGTCGATGCCGCGTTCGAAACGGTAGCTGCTGTCGGTGCCCACCTTCAAGCGGCGGCAGGTGCGGCGCGTATTCGCCGGATCGAAGTAAGCCGACTCGAGCAGGATGTCCACGGTCTCGGGCGAGACCTCGCTGCCCGCTCCGCCGATGATGCCGCCTACGGCCACGGGCCGCTGCGCATCGGCGATCACCAGAGTCTCGGAGGTCAGCGGCGGAAGCTCGCCGTAGAGCGGCTTGAACGCTTCCTTGTCGCGCGCTCGGCGAACGACGATCTTCCGCCCTGCGAGTTTGTTCAGGTCGAACGCATGGAGCGGCTGATTGAGCTCGAAAAGGACGTAATTGGTGACGTCGACAATATTGTTGCGCGGGATCAGGCCCATCGAACGCAGACGCGCCTGAAGCCAATCGGGCGAGGGGCCTACCTTCACGCCGCGGATGACGCGAGCGGTGTAGCGCGGGCAAAGCGCGGCGTCTTCGACGCTCACCTGGGCCGATTCGGCGGCCGGAGCTCCGGCGGCCGCGACTTCGCACGGCGGCGGCAGGAAGCGAACGCCGAGAATCGCGGCGACCTCGCGCGCCAAACCGGCCAAGCCCTGGCAATCGGGGCGGTTGGCCAGGACGGTGAGGTCCAGTACCGCATCGAGGCCGGATCCTTCGACGCTTTCGACTTCGAAACCGGCGAAGGTGAGCAGCGTGGCGAGCATCCGCGCGGGGTCGTCCGAACCGTGCAGTTCCCAGCGTTTGCACGCATCGGACAGGACCTTGGGCGTCAACCCGCCTTCGAGGAATTCCTGAAGCCAGCTCAGTGGCAGTTTCATGATTTCATCTCACCGTCGTACCTAGGCGCGGTCAGACCTGGCGCAAAAAGCGCAGGTCGTTTTCGAGAAACAGACGCAAGTCGTCGATGCCGTGCCTGCGCATCGCCATGCGTTCGATGCCGAATCCGAACGCGAAGCCGGTCCAGACTTCCGGGTCGTACGCGTTGTCGCCGCGAGCGCGGTTGACGGCCAGGAAGACGTTGGGATCGACCATCCCGCAGCCGCCCAGTTCGACCCAGCCCGTACCCTTGCAGACGTTGCAGCCCGATCCGCCGCACGCGGGGCAACTCGCATCCATCTCCGCACTGGGCTCGGTAAACGGAAAGAAGCTGGGCCGGAAGCGCACGCGCGTGCCGGCTCCGAAGAGGCCCTCGACGAAGAGCTGCAAGGTCCCGCGCAGGTCGGCCATGCTCACGCCGCGGTCGACGTAGAGTCCTTCGATCTGGTGGAAGGTGCTGGCGTGGGTGGCGTCAATCTTGTCGGGCCGGTAGACGCGGCCGGGGGCGATCACGCGCAGCGGGGGCTTGCGCGATTCCATCACGCGGACCTGGACGGTGCTGGTCTGGCTGCGCAGCAGCGCGCGGCTGCCGTCGAGGAAGAACGTATCGAAGCTGTCGCGCGACGGATGGTCGGCGGGAATGTTCAGGTCGTCGAAATTGTGCCGTTCGTCCTCGACTTCCGGCCCTTCGACGACCTCGAAGCCGAGCGCACCCAGGAGTTCGCGCAAGCGGTCGACGGTGCGCGTGAGCGGATGACGTCGGCCGATTTCGGGGCGCTGCTCGGGCGGAAGCGGTTCGGTGACGTCAAGCTTGGGTCCGCTCGCGGCGGCAGGCTTGCCGCACGCGGCTTGGGCCGCGGCGAAGGCCGCTTCCAGTTCGGCGCTGGCTTCGTTGAGCTGCTTGCCGGCCTGCGGCTTTTCGGCAGGCGGGACTTCCTTCATGCGCTTGGCAAACGCCTTGAGGGAACCTTTTGCGCCGAGGAAGCGGATGCGCGCCTGTTCCAGCGCGGCGGCGTCCTTTGCGGCGCCGAAAGCGGCCAGCGCTTCGGTGCGCAAGGTTTGCAGATCGTCGAGGAAACTCATAGGGTCACCCGTCGTAAACCTAAGAAAAAAGGGCGCACGTTCGTGCGCCCTTCGCGTTCCTGCCTGTGTAAAAAGCTCTGCGGATCAGGCGCGCGCGGCGCTGGACGTTTCCACGAGCTTGGTAAACGCCGCTTCGTCGCGGACGGCCAGATCGGCGAGCATCTTGCGATCGAGTTCGAGGCCGGCCTTCTTTAAACCGTTGATGAAGGTGGAGTAGTTCACGCCGCGCTGTTCGCACGCCGCGGAGATGCGGGTAATCCAAAGCTGGCGGAAGGTGCGCTTCTTGACGCGGCGGTCGCGCGTGGCGAACCACTCGGCGCGGTCCACCGTTTCGCTGGCGACGCGGATCAGGTTGCCGCGCGAACCCCAAAAGCCCTTGGCGCGGTCGAGCACCTTCTTGACGCGCTTACGGCGAGGTACGTTCGTTTTTGTACGCATGGCTTACGTCCTTATCTTCTCGATGCGGAATGGTTTCGGGAATCAGCGCAGGCACAGCAGGCGCAGCAGACGCCGCGCTTCGGCCTTCGTCGCCAAGGTGGCTTTGCGCAAGCGTCGTTTCCGGTTCTTCGACTTCCCGGTGGCCAGATGCTTCTTCCAGCCCTGATAGCGCTTGACCTGCCCGCTCTTGGTGACCTTCACGCGCTTGGAAACGCCTTTGTGCGTCTTCTGCTTCGGCATGATGCAACTCCCACGCCCGGCGCGACCTGCGACGGGCCTCCCCCTAGGAAGGAAAGAGGGTTTATAGCGCGGGTCAAAGGCTTTGCAACCGTATTATGGCACTTGTGCGCCATTGACCCTTATGGTCCCTCGGGCACAATGTTAACCCATTCGAGGTTTCTATGCCCAGCGCGGCTTCCGGCGAAATTCCAGTTACTTCCGCCGCGCCAAGCACTTGCGGTTGGGCCGACGCGCCTTGGGTGGCAGCGGTGCTGTTTCTGGCTCCCTTCCTTATTAAGTCAAGGAAGCCAAACCTTAGGGGCAAGCCATCTCTTCTGGAGCAGGCGCGTGAAGCTTGAGGCCGCGCCAGAATCCCCTCTTGCTCCGGTAAGTGCTTTTCGGCGCTGGCCTTCCGTGACGGCCGACGGCGCGCTGGCGCTGCTGGCCGTTTTGCTTTATGCGCCGACCTTGGGCTTCGGGCTCATCGGCGTGGACGAATCGGTTTACTACTTCCAAAATCCGGCGCTGGCGGGCGGATCGTTTTCGGGGCTGGGCGCGCTTTGGCGGAGCGCCTACTTCAGCGATTACTTCCCGATCACGCAGATCACGCTTTGGATCGACCTCGCGGTCTTCGATCCGCCACCCTGGTACGGCCCGCGGGTGCACGGATTGATCTGGTGGATCCTCGGGATATGGGCGGTGCGGCGCGTGATCGAACGGCTCAGCGGAAGCTACGGGATGGGCTGCGCCGTCGCGGCCCTGTTTGCCGCCCACCCGGTTTGCGTAAGCTCGGTGGTCTGGCTGGCGCAGCGAAAAAACCTCGTCTGCTTCGCGTTGAGCTTCTGGTGCGTCGCGCTTTACGTATCCGGCCGGTCATCCGATTCGCCTGCCGGATTGCGCCGCATGGTCAGCGCATGGATCCTGCTGGGCCTGGCGCTGTTGGCGAAGGCGCACGCGGTGGCGGTGCCGCTCGTGCTGCTCATTCTGGAACTGGGATTGCTGCCCGGAACCTTGCGGCGCGCGTTCCTGGCTTGGTTTCCGTTCGCGCTGCTGGGCGCGGGATTCGTGGTCCTGAATCTGGCG
This sequence comes from Planctomycetota bacterium, assembly GCA_015075375.1. Taxonomy (GTDB): domain Bacteria; phylum Planctomycetota; class SZUA-567; order H5-PLA8; family H5-PLA8; genus H5-PLA8. The sequence goes on from JABTUM010000001.1 coordinate 997,601, forward strand.
GTCTGGCGCTCGGACTTGCAGCAGCCGATGATCGGCGGAAGCCTGCCGGGCGCGGCCTGGAGTTCGATTCCGTTACTGGCCAGCTACCTCTACTCCACCGTCCTGCCGCTCCGGCTCTCGTTTTATTACGCGGCGTTGGAGCCGCCCTTGGGCGATCCCGGGACGTGGGTCGTTCTGGCAGGAGTCACCGCGGCGGCGGCGTTCACCGTTTGGTGGCTGCGCCCGGCGCGCCGGACGCTATGCGCGTGGCTGCTGGGATTCGCGGCGCTCTTGCCGGCGATCAACCTGATTCCGCAGCCGGTATCGATGGCGGATCATTATCACCTTTGGGCGCTGCCGTTCTGGTTGTGGGTGCTGGCGGCGGCGGGCGGGCGGCTGGCGGCGCGGTTCGGCGCGGCGCGAGAAGGAACGGCGGCGGCGATCCTGACGGGAGGCGCGGCGGCGGCGCTGGCGGGGGTTACCCTTTGGCATGCGCAGGGGTTCGCGAATCCGGGGGAACTTTTCGCGCGGGCGGTGCTGCACGAACCGAACTCTTCGTGGGCACACGCGGCGAACGCTCGGGCGCTGCACGGCAGCGTCTTGCCGCACATGCAGCGGATGGCCGGTCCGGCGGCGTGGCACGCGCTGCGCGTGCCGGACGCGCACCGGCTGTTACCGCAAGACCGAGCCTTCGCGATCGCGCTGGCGTGCGAAGATCTCTGGCAGCGCGGGAAGCCGGTGGAAGCCGAGGGCCTGCTGGAGCGCGAAGCGGCGCTCATCGCCGATCCGTGGCTGCGCGCGGCAACGGTGGCGGAAGCGGCGCTAAAAACACGGCGCGCGGCGCGAGCCGCGGAGGCGCTGGAACCGTTGGTTACGGAAGCCTTCGGCGCGCAAGCGGCGGTGCTGCGCCGGAGTTGCCGCTCGGGCGCGGCGCGTCCGGACGAATTGCCGCCGGCCCAACTGCGGCTGCAGGTCGCGGATGCGTTCGCGCATGCCGCGGTGAACGAGACGGCGCGCAAGGCCCTGTTCCTGCTCGCGCGGGCGCAGGTGGAACGGGAGCGGCTCGAGGAGGCCTTCGACGCGGCGGCGGTGTTGGTGAACCTGGAGCCCGAGTACGTGCCGGGGCGATTGCTGCTGGCGGAGATTTACCGGCGGCTGGGCGTGGCGGAGGCGGCCGAGGCGCTGGGCCGGACGCATCCGAAGCCGGCGGCGGCCGGGCGGAGCAGCGATGAACGCTGAACTCGGCACGGCCCCTTGGCCGCTGCGGCTCTGGCAGGAGCGCGCGCTGCTGGCGCTGGCACCGCTGCTGCTGTACGGCGCTTCGCTTTCCTTCGGGTTGTTGGAGTACGACGACAGCGTTTTTTACCTGCACAACCCGGCGCTCCAGGAAGGCTTCGGTGAGCTGTGGACGAGCGTATTCTTCAGCGAGTACCAACCGGTCACGCAGACGACGTTCTGGCTGGATTTGAAGCTGGGCGCGCCGAAGGTCTGGTGGCCGGCACGGCTGCAAGGGCTGTTCTGGTTCGTGCTGGGCGCTTGGGCGGTGCACGCATGGCTGTTGCGCGCAACGGGGCGGCGCGGAATGGCGTTCGCCGTGGCGCTGATCTGCGCCGTGCATCCGGTGGCCGCGCCGACGGTGCTGTGGCTGGCCGAGCGGAAAAACCAACTCTGCTTCGCATTCTCGTTCTTCGCGCTGGAGCGTTACCTGGCGGCGCGCGAGAGCACGGACACGAAGGAAGCGTACGGGCGCGGCGCGGCGGCGTTCGCGCTGATGCTGCTGGCACTGGGTTCGAAGATTCACGCGGTGGCGCTGCCGGCGGCGCTGCTGGTGCACGAAATCGTGAATGCGAGCGCAAGCTGGCGCGGCAGCGCGGAGGCGCCGGCGGCGCGGGATTCCTGGCGCGTGCGCGCGGCATGGCTGGCGCCTTTCTTCCTGCTGGCAGCCGCTGCGGCGGGCCTGAGTCTGGCGTATCTGCGCACCGATACGGCCGGCGAACTGCTGGGCGGCAGCCGTCTCGCGGCACTGAATGGCGACGGACTGATCGTGCGGCGGTACTTGTGGCACCTGATCTGGCCGCGCGATCTGGCGCTGTGGTATGCCGTGGACGAGCCTCCTGCCACGGATCCTTCGGGCTGGTTGGCGTGGTTGAGCGTATGCGCGGCGCTGGGTGCGAGCGTAGCGGCGGCGCGGGACCGGCGCATGGCGCTGCTGGGGATTGGGACCGGCTTCGCTTTCCTGGGACTGACGTTCAATGTCTTCCTGTTCCACCCGTTCTTTATGGCTGACCATTATTTGCATTGGGCGCTGCCGGGATGGCTGATGGCGGCAGCGTTGGGCGTGGAAGGCGCGCTGGCGCGGCTAAATCTGTCCCTGCTGCTGCGATACGCCGCGGCTACGGCGGCGGTGTCGCTGTGCGGGCTTTTCTCACTCGAACGGGTGCCACACTTTGCATCGCGCCTGGTGCTTTTCGACCACGATACGCGCGTGCAGCCGGATTCGCCTCAAGCCTGGGCGCAGCATGCGCTGACGCTGTACCGCAGTTCTTCCCGGGAGCTGCATGCCTTGACCGGAGCGGTGGCGCTGGAGGCCTTGAAGCGCCCGAACGGGCATCGGGTGATGCCCAAGCTGCGCGCGACGCTGATCCGTGAGGGCGCTCTGGCGCTGCACCGGTCGGGACAACCGGGAGCCGCGCGCGAACTGAGCGAACGGGAGTGCGCGCGCTTCACCGGCACTTGGGTTCCGCTGGCCGAAATGACCCGCGCGCAGGTGGCCAACTACACCGGGCGACCGGCGGAGGCCGTGGCGTTGATGCAAAGCGTCTGGCAGGAAACGCACGCACAAGCGGCACGGATCCTGCGCGAAGCCTGGAGCGCCCGCGGGGACGCTCCCGACGCTCACCCGCCGATTCTAAAACTGCCGTTCGCGAGCCTCGATCCGTTCGATCCGCTGGTGGGTTCGGCCTTTCAGTACGAGCAGCTTCGGACGCTGGCCGAGGCGTATCTGTTGTCGGGTGATTTAGAGCGCGCGTGGGATGTGTCGGCGTTGCTGGTCAACATGGCGCCCGCGTACGCCGACGGGCAGAGCGTTTTGAAGGAGGTGCTCCGACGGCAGCACGCGAAACCGGCCGACGAAAAGTAGCGCGCCGACGTTCAGCTTTTCTCGACGGGCTCGATGGTGGCGCTCATGCTGCCGGGCGAACGCTCGAGGAGCGGGTCGGGGCCGAAGGCACGGATCTGGTCGCGCTTGAGTTCGGCGCGTTCGAGCGAGGTGGTATCGACGATGGTGACGCCGGCGCTGTCGACTTCGACGGCGTGGCGGTAGGCCTTTTCGGCGGACATCCCGAAGAGCTGCATCAGCATCACAATCACGTAATGGTAGGTATGGTCGTCGTCGTTGTGCAGAATCACGTGGTACAGCGGAGCGAACTTCTGGCGCCGATCGGTCTGGGTGTCCTTTTCCGGAAGCACTTGGGTGCCGGGAGTCGGACTCTGGGGCTTGAGAGGTTCGGACATTCGACTGCGGCTCCACGCACGTTGCGCGAATTATAGTAAGTAGGGGGGCGTTGGAAAGAGGATGGCGGCTGAAATCGTGCGGGGGCAGGCTCAATTCCCGCAAAAGCCCAAATGAGGGTCCGGTTCGGCTCGTCTAAGCTATACGAACTTCCGCAGGGACGGGATGGAGGCGCAGGATGATGCAATCCGCGAGCATACGTCGAGGGATCGGAAGCCAGGTGCTGGCGGCTGCTTTGTGGGCGGCTTGTGCGGCTCTATATGCCGGCGAAGAGGCGGCTTGGGAGAAGGTGCCCGCGCAGGACTTGCCGCTCCCGCGGATCGACCAGATTCTTTCGCCGGGGCTTTTCGACGGCGAGTTGCGCCGCACGGTGCTGTGCCCGCCCGACGGGAAGCCGGTAGATTTCGGCCTGCCGCACGACGGCACGGGCGCGGACAAGCGGCCCTATCCGGCGCTGATGGGCGCGTATAAGCGCGCGGGCGCGCAGGGCTTTTTGTGGCTCGACTTGAACGCCGACGGAAAACAGGACGCGGCGGAGGCGTTGCCGGTCAAGGACGGCCAGGAACTGGGCCCGTTTCGCTGGGAAGCACATTACGACGACGGGACTTCAGGTCCGTACCTTTTCAAGCTGAAGCACAGCGGCGAGGCGGGCCATTTCACGGTGCTGCGCGCGCAAGGCAAGCAGGCGCGCTTCAAGCAGCATGCCGTGGTGCTGTTGGACGAGAACGGAAACGGCCGTTACGACGATCTGGGCCAGGACGCGGTGCTGGTGCAGGGGCAACCGGTGACGTTCCTGAGCCGGCAGCTTTACCTGGGTGACGACCTCTTCGAACTGCTGGTTCATCCGGCCGGACAGACGCTGGAACTGCGCCCGCTGCCCAAGACGGAAATGGGTGAAGTGAACCTCTTTCATATGTACAGGCCGGCGCAGAAATCCGAAGCCCTGCGCTTTCACACGCTGATCGTGCAAGGGCGCGACGGCGCGTTCTCTTTCGACGACCAGATCAAGAGCCGCATGCTCCCGGCGGGCGCGTACGACCTGGTCTTCGGCCTGCTGGAGCGCGGGACCGAGCGTGTGATTCTGAAGCGTGGCGAGCGGACGTCTTTCACGGTGGAGCCCGCGAAGATCGCGACGCCGGCGTGGGGCGGGCCGGTGGCCGGCAAGCTGAACCTGGAGAGCGACGGGAAGGTGGTGAAAGTCCACAAACCGCTTTTCATGGGCCAAGGGAGTGAAATTTATCTGCCAACCGACTGGGAGAAGATCCCGCTGCGCGCGGCGCTGTATTACATCTGGTACGACCAGGTGTACCGCGCCGAACGGAGTGACGTATCGGGGAACAAGCCGTACGAGTTGAAGCCCAACGGCGATTTGGCTCCGGTGGAATTCGCGATCGTCTCGAGCAACGAATACAAGGTGGTGGTGGAGTACAAGTCAGGCATTCTGGGCACGGTGAAGGCGGAAGAGCGGGTCAATCTGGTGGCGAAGCGGTAGGGACAGAGATTGGGTCGAGTATGAGTATGTGTAAGCGGTACACGTTACCCCTCTCCGGCTTTGGCCTAACGCCAGATCGATGCTCTCCCAGGTAGCAATTGAATTGCCTCCGAATTTCGTATTTGGGCAACTGCCCTGACGTAGCTAAGTTCATCCCGTAGATTTTGCGCCACCTACCCACTTAATTTCAGGGTATACATCCATAAGTCCTTCTTCATAAAGTGGTTGCACACCGCTCGAATCCGCAAAAACCTATTGTTTTAAGCATATACCAAGGTAAAACTCCCAGCCAAACTCAAAGGCTGTAACGACTCGGTACCGCACTTTAACGGTTCCCACTCAAGGGGGTCAATCAGTGTCCAATGTTGCTCGCGTTTACATCACCTTCATGAACTTGATCATCCTCATCGTTGTGGTCAGTGTGATTGGACTGGGAGCTTATTTTTACCAACAAGGCAGGGCCGAAAATGCGCGCAGGGAGGAGCTTCAGCGTGGAGTGCAAGCTGAGCGAGACAAGCGTCGCTTTGAGGCCAACGAGCGAGCAGAAGCCAAGAAGCGGGAATACGAAGCTACCGAACGCAAGGCACGACTGGAAGAAGAACGGGTTCGAGCCGAGGCCGCAGCCCAACGAGCCAAAGCAGACGCAGACCGAAAGAAGCAAGCCGCCGAGGCATCGGCCAAAGCCGCGCTAGAACGCGCTAGAATCGCGGCGGAGGATGCCGAAAAGCAGCGAATAGCAGATGAGGAGCGACGGAAAGGTGAAGCCGAACAAGAGAAAATTCGGCTGCAATTGGACGCGGATGCCAAGAAGCGTGAAATTGAAACAGCGGATGCCAGCTTAAAGGTTGCTCGGAAAGACTTGGCGGTTGCGGAGGAAAAGGTGACCGAATTGGATAAAGCCGTCAAAGCATTTGGGGTTCGCATTGCCAATGCCCAAACCACTATGAAGCGACATTATCAAGCTTGGTATGATTGGGATCGCGGTCACAAACGCGTTGCACAGCAGGGAGGAGTGGTTGTAGTCCAAGATAACTCCGAGCAAATGGAGCAGGAGGCAAAGAAGTATATCGCCGCGAAAGAAGAATCCGAACGACTGACCACTTTAAATGAAAAGGCCGTATTGGATTTGGCTACCGCTCGAAAAGACTTTGACGATGCAACCGCTCGAATAACTCTTTATTCCACGCGCTTGACCGATTTAGGTGCGGCAGTCCCTGCTGCCGGACTAGCAATGCCTCCCAAGGTGCCCGCTGCGGGTACAGTAGCCGCTGCCAAGACTTATGTGCTCAAGGATGGCCGTACATTAAAGGTGGTTAAGGCGGTGGATTTCGGGAACGATCTTAGCCTAAAGCTCGAAGGCGGAGACGTTATTGCAGTACCAAAGGCTGAAGTCGTTGAAATCAAGTAGGCGCGCAGTCCAGGATAAGTCGTGCTCGTATTGTCCGACCTAACTCGATTCGTCAACACGTGTGGCTCCGGTCGTTACGAGCAGTCGTAAAGGCGCGTATGGGCGTAAAGAAGATGGAGTCAGTCCCTGCCACCTGTAGCGCGGTCGTTATTGGGGCTAAGCGGTTTCTAAATATGTACACCTCACGCATTTCTAAGGTGCATGCCGGTAGAATTTCAATCTGAGCCTAGTTCGAAGCTCGCCTGATACCCTCCTTAAAATCTGCAGGTCATTCAAAGCACCCTCCAAAGAGAATCTTCTCCGCTTCGTTTTCCGCGGCGGCAAAGGCGGCCGCTTGGGCGGGGGTTTGGCCGAAGCGGTGCACGTGGCTGGCGTGGAAGCCGAAGATCGCGGCGATGCGCAGGCCTTCTTCGCGCCGGACCGAACCGCGGTGCCAGAGGCGCTGGTCCCAAAGCACCACGTCGCCTTTGCGGCAAGCAAGCGGGGCGGAGGGTGAACCGTTGAAGGGCGACAGGTCCCCCACGCGATGCGAACGCGGGATCACATGAGTCGGACCATGGCGCAGCGTCAGATCCTCGAAGTACATGTTTACGTGGACCACCAGCGGGTAGTGATAATACACATTTCCGAACTGCGCGACGTTGTGGTCGCCGTCGCGGTGCCAGCCTTCGGGTTCCGGGGCCGAAGGGTTCGCTTTGTGGATCAGCCAACTGGGATGAAAGAGCGTCGGGTTGACGCGTTCGTAATTGGGCCAAAGGGAACGGCGGACCATGTCGCGCAGGCGCGGCGCCTTGGCCGGCCAGATTGCGTGCGGGACGTCGTCGGGCAAGCTTAAACCCTTGCCGCGTTCTTCCTGCGCGCGAATCAGCGCGTAAAGTTGCTCGCGATACGCATCGACGGTGTCGGGCTTGAAGACCTCTTCGAGGACCACGAAGCCTTGATCCCTGAAAAGTTGGAGCATGTTACCGATGTCGTTGAAGTGGTAGGGTTCTTCGACGAAGCGCAGGGCCGGTGCGTCCATGCGAGGCCGTCCTTCCTTTAAGAATGGATGAGAAATCTCGTGCCGTTGCGCCACCTAGGAGTTCGTGCCGGCCGCCGAGCAGGCTCGCTGCCTACAGTTACACCTAGAAATCAAAAAAAGTAAAGTCAAATCGCCAGTTCAGGCCACCAGCGCCTATGCGCCAACCATAAGTTGTTTTTCTATAATGATATGAATGCACACGCCAAACCCCTCGTTTCGCTCTAAACGGGGCCGCGTTCGCATAACTTTTTACCGGCATAAAGCGCGCATACGACCGCTCGTGCGTCACGCCGCCGAAGTATTTGAGAACTCCGCGTTAATCCGGTCGCACCCGAAGCATCGCGCCGTCTGAAGGAAAACCGAAGGCGCAACGGAGGCAATTCGATGCGACAGACACGTTGGTGGCCGGGAGTGGCGGGGTTGGTGTTGAGCTTGGCGGCGGGCCCTGCTTGCGCGGGCCAGGCGCCCAATCGAGGAGCGGCGGAAGCGGCGCCCGCGACCGAGGATGCGACGCCGGGTCTGGTCGGGCGGCGCATGGTCAACGACGCCCGCCGGATCAGGGCAGCCTCCGAGAACGCGTGGACGATGCGAGCGGACGGCACCGTGCCGGTGGGACGGCTCAACGCGCAGGTCCCCGGGCAGGACGCACCGGCCGTCTTGGGGCTGCGCGACCTTGAAGTCTGCACGCTGATCGAAGGACTCGCCGCGCGCACCACCGTCACCCATGTCTTCTCGAACCAGACCGACGCGACGCTGGAGGGCGTCTTTACGTTTTCGCTCCCGGCGGACGCCGCGGTGGACCGCTTCGCGATGACGATCTTCAGCGAGCACGATCTGATGGAGGCGAGTCTGGTCGAAGCGGGCCGTGCGCGCAGCGCGTACGAGCAGATCGTATACGGTTCGCCGATGGTGGTCGATCCGGGGCTGCTGGAATGGGTGGATGCGCATACGTTCCGCGCGACGATCTTCCCGATTCCGGCGCAAGGCACCAAGACGATCGTGCTCTCGTACGTGCAGATGCTGACCCAGACGGCGCGGCCGGACGGGAGCTTGGAAGTGCGCTACCGGCATCCTTTCAGCGCGGCGGGCGCGGAAGGTCCGCAGGCGCTTCCGGCCTCACGGGTGGCGCTGCGCGCGCACGTTCACGGCTGGCCGAAAGGCACGCAGGTTTCCGCATCGCACGGCGCGAAGGCCGAGCCGGGCGTCTTCGGGGACTTGCGGCTGGGCGCTGATCTGGCGCAGGGCGCGGCGACCGATGCGTGGTCGCTGACGCTGGTCGCGCCGGCGGGCGAAGCGCGCGAATGCGCGGTGCAGGCTTATCGCCCGATCGGTTCCGAACCTGGGCGCTTCGCGCTGACGCTGACACCGCGCACGGCGGCCGCGGACGAACCCGTGGACGTGCTCTTTCTGGTGGATACTTCGGCGAGCCGGAAGGGTGCGGAACTGGACGCGCACACGGCGCTGATCGAAGCGGCGCTGAAAGGCCTGCGTTCCGACGACCGTTTCGCGGTGCTTTCCTACGACGTTCATGCTCGCGCGTGCCCCGGCGGATGGCAGGCGCCGACGCTGACGTCGATTCAAGCGGCGGTGGAATGGCTGAGTGCGATTCATCCGCTGGGCGCGACGGATGTGGCCGGCGCGCTGCGCACGGCGGCACAGGAGTTCGTGCCGGGCGCGCGGGGGCGTGCACGCATAGTCCTCCTAGGCGACACCGAAGCGACGTACGGCGAGCGCACGCCGGACGCGTTGCGCAAGGAGATGCTGGCATTACAGGACGCGCTGAAAGCCGAATGGATCGCGATCTGTCCGGGCATCGGCGGCACGGAAAGCAGCACACGCGGCGAGGCGTGGCGCAAGCTGGCGGAGGTGACGAACGGTCCGGTCCTGAATCTCGGCGCCGAAGGCGATCCGGTGGCGCTGGGCCGGACGGTGGCCGAACGGTTGCGCCTGCCGGTGTTGCGCGACGTGAGCATCGTAGTGAGCCAGTTGGGCGGCACCGAGTGCTCGTTGGCCGAGCCGGCGCTGCCCGGGCGCTGGGCGAACGTGAGCACGACGCTGTACGGAAGCTACGTGCAGGCCGGTACGGCGACGGTGCGGTTGGATGGAACGCTGGACGGACTGGCGTATTCGAAGGAATGGCAAGTCGAGCTGCCCGCGACCGAGACGGCGAATCGCGCGGCAGGACGCCTGTGGGCTCGTGCGCGGCTGAACGCATTGACCGGCGCGGAATCGGAAACCAAAGCGGAGGCCTTGCGGGTGGCGCTGGAGCAGCATGTGCTGAGTCCGCTGACGGCGTTCCTGGTGCTGGAGAGCGAACGGATGTTCCAGGATTTCAACATCGCCCGTCCGGACGCGGAGCAAAAGCGCACCGACATGGCCGGCCGCACGCTTATGGGCGGCGTACGCGCGGCGCCGGCGCTGGAAATCGGCGTGGCGGCGAACCGCAGGGTGTTCGCGGCGCAGCCGATTCCTCCGCTGCCGAACGGCATGCACGGCAGCGCGTTGAACGGTCCGGTCGACGTGGGCGGCGTGCGCGTGATCCTGGGCCTGCAGAAAATCGAAGTCGCCCAGCGGCAGGAACCGAACGGCCGCCCGCTGACGGACTTCGAACGCTTCGAGCGGCGCTTGAAGCTGACGCGGATGCTGGCGAGCGCACGCGGGCTGCCGTTCGAGCCCGAGACGGTGCTGCCGCAGAAGTGGCTCCAGCCGGCCATGTTTTCGGGCGAGGGACTTGAGCGCATGATCCATCGCTACCAAGGCGCCGGCGATTCGTTCATCTGGTCGGCGCTTTCGCGCCAGCCTTCCGCCGCCCCGGAGACCTGGCGCGGCGCGTGGGAAGCCGCTCCTGCCGACGAACAGAATCTGGCCCGGTTGGCCGACCCGCGCGATCGTTCGCGCCTTAACCTCGACGAGCGGGACGAGTCGCTCACGCTGCGCTCGAACGAGTTCGCGCACTACCTGCTGGCGGCGATCTCGAACGCGGGCGCGTATCCGATTCCCGAAGCGAGCGAGCTGCAGCGGCTGCTCAAAACGGTGCGCGAACGCGTCTACGACCTGCGAACGATTCCGGCGGAATCGAAGATCGCGGCGTACAACTTCCTGGCCGAGTTGATGTTGTCCGAAGGCCAGACGAAGGCGGCGCTGGCGTGCGCCGAGCGCGCGCTGGCCGGTGAAAAGGTTCTGCGCAGCGCGAACGATCCGCGCCCGGCTCGCCTGAGCCATCTGCTAAAGGCGCTGGCGCACCATCTGCGCACCGAGTATCCGCAGGCCGCGGCGGAATACCGCGCGCTGCTGGACGGCGGCGCGGCGGTGGCGGCCGAGCACCGTGACGCGGTCTACTGGGCGCTGCTGGTGGCGATGGTGCAAGGCGGGGACAAGGACGGCGGCATTGCGGTGCTCGAACGCTGGTGCAAGGAAAGCCTGTACCGCAAGGAACTGTGCGAAGAACTGGGCAAGGGCTACCTGATGGTGGAGCGCGTGGACGACGCCATCCGCGCGTTCTCGACGCGGGCGGAGTTTGACCCGAAGCTTGGCGAGGCCGTGGCTTCGCCGGCGGGCTTCCTGCCCGGGCAGTAAGCGCTGGTTAAGCACGAGGATCTCGAAACGGGCGGCCCGAGCGGCTGCCCGTTTTTTTTGGGGGGGGGCCGTACCGGGCGGCTTTTCAAGCCGATTCCAATACTTAGGTATTGACCTAAGTAAAGAGCCGGGCTATGTTCATCGCATGACCGCCGCTCCGCCGATGGATGCCGTTTTTCGAGCCTTGGGCGATCCCACGCGGCGGCGCGTCGTAGAGCGGCTGAGCCGGCGGCCGGCGACCGTCACCGAGCTGGCAGAACCGTTCGAGATGGCGCTGCCTTCGTTCGTGCAACATATGCGCGTGCTGGAAGATTGCGGACTGGTGCGGTCGAAAAAGCAAGGGCGGGTGCGGACGTACGCGCTGGCTCCGGAACGCCTGAAGCTGGCGGAAGACTGGTTGCTGAAACAGCGCACGCTCTGGGAGCAGCGCCTGGATCAGCTCGACGGATACCTCGCCAAACTCAAGGAGAACGGTACATGACGGCCCCCAAGCATTCGCACGTCGATCCCAAGCTGGACCTGGTGCTGGAGCGCATTGTGGACGTGCCGCCGGAACTGGTCTGGGCGGCGTGGACGAACCCGGAGCACTTGAAGGAATGGTTCACGCCGCGGCCGTGGACGGTTTCCGAGGTCGAATTGGATGTGCGGCCGGGTGGAATCTTCCGGACGGTCATGTGTTCACCGGAGGGTAAAGAGTTCCCCAACGTGGGCATCTACCTGGAAGTGGTGCCGAACAAGCGCTTGGTATTCACGGACGCGCTGCTGCCGGGGTACCGCCCCGCCCCCAACCCGTTCATGACGGCGATCGTGACGCTGGAAGCGCACGGAAAAGGGACGCGCTACGTCGCTACGGCGCTGCATCGCGACGAGGCAGCCCGGGAGCAGCACGAGAAGATGGGCTTCCACGACGGTTGGGGCAAAGCGCTGGATCAGTTGGTGGCGCTGGCGAAGAAGCTGTAACGCCGAACCGGGTCAGGGATCGGCGCGTTCAACCGAACCGCTGCGAGCTGGGTTTCCGCCCACCATGGGCCAGTCTTTGGGGCCCGAGAGGCCGGTGTAGATCGCGTGCAATTTATCGTCGCTCGTGGCGACGAAGGCCATCTCGCCGGAAACGGCCAGCCCCGCACAGCCTGCGCATGGGGACGTCCAAAGACGTGCGCCGGTGGCCAGGTCAAAGGCCCCAAAGACGCCGTCTTGCCGAGTGCCGGCCAGAACCGTATCGCCCAGGACGATAGGTCCGGCGTGCATGCTTCCGCCCAATTCTTGCCGCCAGCGCTCGCGCCCGGTCGTGGCGTCCAGCGCCCGTAATCGCCCCTTGGCTCCTAAATGGATCAGCATCCCATTGCGATACGCGAACTCGTTGCGCCACATGGACGGGCCTTCGGCGGCCCAGATGCGTTTACCGTCGGCCAGATTCAGCGCGAAGAGCCCTGCATCGCCCGCGACGAATACAGCCTCGCCGGCCACCAGCGGCGTCACGCCGCAGCGCTTCGAACCTTGAAATCGCCAACGTTCGGCGCCGGTGTCCGCATCGAGCGCCACGACGCCGCCCTCACGAAGGCCGACTACGATGAGCCCTTGGGCCCATGCCGGCGCCGAGAAGGCGGAAGGGCCAATCTGCGCATCCCAAATTTTTCCGCCGGTCTTGGCGTCGCGTGCGAGAAAAGTTCCCGACCAGGTCGCGCAGTACACGCGGCCGTTGACCACCAGCGGCGAGGAATCTCCACCGCCGGTTGGTTGGCGCCAGACTTCGGCGCCGGATTGCGCCTCCAGCGCTACGAGAGCGGAATTGGGGCTCTTTCCGGTCGCGTTGATAAAAACCAGCCCTTCGCCGACCGCAGGTTCGGACTCGATCAGATGATTCGGAAAGCTCCACAGGTATTTCCCGTTGGCCGCGTCGATGGCTTGAAGTCCCCGATTGCCTCCAGTAGTGACGAACACCTGTCCGCCTTGAACGCTCAAAGAGCCCAGGGATTGCAGCCCCGCGACCTCCACGCTCCAGCGCGGCAGGCCGGGCGTCCAGTAGGCGATCAGCGCTTGCAGCCGCGCGCGCGCGTCCAGATCTTCGTTGCGTTCCAACAACTCCTTAAGCAGCGGCAGGAAGGCGCGGGCGATCCCGGGTTGCTGCAGGTGAAAGGTCAGCGTTTGGGACGCTTGCTCGCGAGCCTCCGGGTTCTCGTCCGCCAGAAGCGCGACGAGCCGACGCACGTCCGCTTCGGAAAACGGGCGCGGCGGCGCGGGCTCTTCGCCGGGCGCGGGCAAACCGGTTTGATCGTTGGGACCGGTGAGGGATCGAGCCGGTTCGGGCGCCGGCGCCCCGAGCAGGACCAAGAAAAGCACGGCCGCCGCGGCCACCAACCCGGAAGCGACCCACAAATCATGCGGACGCGCCTCCGGATGCGGGTGCGGAGCGCGACCGGCATCCAAGCGCGCGCGTACGCGGTCCAGCGAACCCGAGGGCTCCAGGAGCGCGCGTAGGCGTGCTTCGGTCGCGGCGCTTTCGGGGTCGAGCGGTTCATCGGCGGCAGACATGGGCAGCTCCATGAAAAGTCCGTTCATTGAAAAGAAGCCAGCACCAGGCGCAGGCGTTCCACGGCTCGTGCGTGCTGCTTGTAGATGCTGGGCAGGGGGCGCCCCAAGGTCTCGGCAATCTCTTGAAAGGTGAGCATTCCGAAAACGCGCAGCGTGACGATCTCGCGGTCTTCGTCCGGAAGATTTTCGAGCGCTTCCCGCACCGCATGCGCGGCAAGAGGATCGGCGGTGGACGCCGCTTGCCAGGGTGCGCACGCACGCGCGCGGTGGCGTCGCGCCGTGGCTTCGTCGCGCAAGGCCGTCAAGGAGAGCCGGTTCGCGGCTTGGTACAGATAGGCTTTGGGATTCTTGATTCTCGCGGGGTCGGCTTGCCGCCGATAGGCAACGAAGACATCGTGCAGGAGGTCCTCGGCCCACGCCGAGTCTTTCAAACGGCCGCACAGAAAGGCCAGAATGCCCGGTGCATGGGCCTCATAGAGATCGCCCCAATCCGGAACGCCGCTCATTTCGAAAAAGCTTCCTCGCGCCACACGCGCCCAGACCGAGGGCCGTTTCAGCGTACCGAGTTCGCCTTCCCGCCGCTTGGCGCACTCCATCGTCGGAAACCTCACCGGGTCCGTGGGTCTATGCGATCAGGACACGGATGAGGGCGGTTTTTATCTAAAATCGGAGAAGAACGTTATTTGCCGAGGTCTTCGGGGCGGAGCTGCATGTCCTTACGAGCGTGCTGGCCGATCTGCACCTCGGGCGGCTTGCCGGAAATGAGCGTCACCCGAATGTCGCCGCGGCGGAGGTTGATCCAGTCGGCATCGCCGGCGGACTTGTCTTTGGCGGAGCGATGGAGTTCGGCCAGGACGAACCCGGCGGCGACATGTTCTCCATTGCGGACGAGCTGTTCTTCGCCGTTGGGGTTCTGGAGCACGGCCGCGACGGGTTTGCCGTCGGCGGTGAGGACCTCGATCACTTTGTAACTCTTGACGATCTCGAGCTGGTATTTGAAGACTTCCTTGTCGTACTGCGGCCAGCGGGTGGTCTTGTCGTCGGGCAGGCTCTCCAGGACCAGCGTGTCTTCTTCGCCTTTGAGCAGCCGCGCGGCGGCAAGCATGGTGAGGAGTTCGTTGATGTCGGGCTGCGCGCCGCGCAAGGCCGGGGGCAGCGCGTCGGGCGTCTTGGCGCCGCGCGCGGCGTCGAGGATCGCGGGCACGGCTTCCTTGTATTCGAGGCGCGTGAGCGCTACGACGGCGGCTTGCCGGACCTGCGAGCTGGCATCGCGGAGCGCTTCGACCAGTTGCGACGCGTACTCGCGCCGGCGCAGGGAGCCGATCACGTTGGCGGCCATCTGGCGCTCGAAGACGCCGCCTTCGCGCAGCGCGCGGCCCAGGAAAGGTACGCCTTCGTCGCTGCCGAGCAGACCCATGCCGATGGCGGCACGGCGGCGCTGGCGTTCGTCGCCGCTGCCGAGCCGCCCGTGCAGCAGCGGGAGGGCGCGCGCGGGGCCGGCTTGGGGCAGCATGAAGAGCGCGGTGGTCCAGACCTCCTCGAAGGGTGAATCCAGCGCCGTGACGATGAAGCCGACCGTGTCGGGGCCGCCGAGCGCCACGATGCCGTACATGCCCAGGACCTGGATCTGCGGCAGGGGATGGCTCATGCAGCGGATCAGGTACTCGCGCCCTGCGCTTTCGCCCAAGCGCGCCAGCGAGACGGCGGCGTTGGCCTGTACGACTTCGACTTCGTCTTTGGATTGCAGGAGCGCCTTGAGCGGATCGACGGCGCGGCGGTCGCCCAGCCAGCCGAGGGCTTCGCAATACGCGGCGCGGACGGGAAAATTGCGCTCGGTTTCGAGGCGTTTGAGCATGCCGCGGGCGGCGGCTTCGACGCGCAACTGCCCCAGCGAACGAGCGGCGGCCACGCGAGTATTCGGTTCGGTGGAGTCGAGCGCCGCTTCCAGAGCGGCGGCCGTCTCGGGATGCGCGGGCGGCAGATTGCCCAGCACGCCGGCGGCCAGCGCGATCAGAAGGCCGTTCGTCTTGAGTTCGCGGACGAGGTGCGGGACGGCTTCGGTGCGCTGGCGAGCGGAGGCGTAGCGGAAGGCCCACTCACGTTCGACCATATCCTTGGCGGTCAAGCCGCGGCGGTAGCGTTCTTCGTACGCCGCTTCGAACTCGGCTTCCGTGCGCGGCGGAAGGCGCTGAGGCACGCTGGCCACACCGTTCAAGGCCGGGGTGCTCGTATCATCCTCGGGGAGCGTCGCAACGGCGCCCGCGGCCGTTTCTTTAGGCGGCGCGGTCTCCTCGAGTTCGATCACCTTGGCCTTGTTATCGCCGGTCTTCTCGCGGGCTTTTTCCTGCGCGCGCGCTTCTTCCTCGGCCTGCAGGCGCATCATCTCGCCCTGGACTCGGCGCAGCAGCGAGTCCTTGCTCGAAGTTTCCGAGGCCTGCGAACTGGGTTTGCTGAGCGCCACGCCGGACGCCGCCGCGCCGCCGACTTCGAGGGTCGGGACACTGCCGGGCTTGTCGCTGCCGAAGAGCTTTTCCCAGAAGCCGCGCCGCTTTTCGGGCGGCACGATGGGCTCGTTGGTGGGCAGGATGCGCATCCCGTCCTTGCCGGGCGCGGCAATCTGGTACAGGTTGTCGCCGCTTTTCTTCAGCGATCCTTTGCCGGGATTGGGGAACTCGAAGATCTTCGCGCCTTCGGGCGCTTCCTCCAAGGCGAGAGGCTCTTTGACGTACTCGCCTTTCTTGATCTTCTCGCGCGCTTTCGGATCCAGGTCCATCTTGACGACCTTGACCCGGTCGTTGGTGGGGATGGCCAGGAATGGGGAGCGCACGCCGCTTTCGTTCTCGTCTTCCTTCTTCTTTGCGGCTTTCTCTTCGTCCTTCTTTTTCTGCTCGTCTTCCTTCTCGCGCTTCTCGAGCGCTTTCTTCTGAGCTTCTTGGAATTGCGCGCGGACTTTTTGCTGGTGCTCCTCGGTGGTGACGTTTTCTTCGGGGCCGCGGGGCAGGAAGGGGCTGACGTATTTCTCGCGCGAAGGCGCTTCGCCAGCGGAGGAGAGATTGGCGGCGAACAACACCGCGGCCAAGCACGCCCAGCGGGCGTTCGTCGAAAAGCCGAGCGTGCGAAGACTTGCGCTCACCGTTACTCCTGTTTGCGCGCCGCCAGCGCCTCGCGCACCGCCGCTTCCATGACGTCGAGCGGCGCGGGCCGTCCGGTGTAGAGCGCGAACTGCAACGCGCCCTGCCCGACGAACATGCCCAACCCGCCCAGCGTCTTGCGGCCCTGCCGTTCCGCGTACTGCAAGACTTGAGTGCGGAACGGATTGTACACCGTATCGAAGATCAAGTCAGCCCTGCAGACCTGTGCTTCCGTCAACGGAGAAGCGTCCACGTGCGGGTGCATGCCCAGCGGTGTGGTGTTGATCGCCACGTCGACATGGAAATCCGCCCGATCCAGGTCCTCCTTTGAGACGCATGCGCCCTGCACCGCGGCAGCCAGTTCCTGGGCTTTCTCAGCGGAACGGTTCAAGATTCGGACTTCGGCCCCGCGTTCGTGAACGGCATAAGCCAACGCTCGTGCGGCCCCGCCAGCGCCCAGCAAAAGCACCTTGCGGCCTCGCAGGGTGCCTTTCCCGCCCAAGGCGGCTTCCAGGCTGTCTGCGGCCGCTGGCGCATCGGTATTGGTTCCGTACCAGCCGTTGGGGCGGCGGACGAGGGTATTCACGGCACCGATGGAAATGGCCAGCGGATCGAGTTCGGCGCAGCCGGGCATCACGGCCTGCTTATGCGGGATGGTTACGGAGACCCCTTCCAGGCCCAGCGGCTCGGCGAAGGTTTGGAGAAAGGCGAGTGGATCGCCGTCAACGCGGAAGGGCAGGTATACGGCATCCAGACCGGCGGCTTGAAGAGCGGCGTTGTGCATGCGGGGCGAGAGCGAATGGCCGATGGGGTTGCCGATGACACCGTAGAGCCGCGTGGCCGAGGTCAGCGCGCCGAAGCGATATAGCTCGTGAAGCTCCCGCCAAGTCGGTTGGCCCGGTGCGGTGCCCGGCGCGCCGGCGCCGCGAGCAAAAGTAAAAGGCGCGGGCCGCGGAAAGCGCGGACCGAGGACGCGGGTCCAGAGGCCGGCTTCGCCCATACCCAGCGCCAAGAGCGGCGGCTTGCCGGGGCGGTCTTCGCGGAGCAATTCCAACAAGGCCGCGCTCTCGAGGATCGTCGCGGGCGTGACGGCGAGTTTGACGACGTCCGCGCCGACGGCTTCGGCGTCCTCGCGGAAGTCGCGCAAGCGCGAGCGCGGCGGGACGCGTTCGAAATCGTGGTAACTGACCACCAGCCGTGTAGATCCGGCGGCGCGCGCGTCTTGCAAGACCTTCCAAATTTCCGGCGCACGCTGAATCGTGTGGAGTTCCAGGTCCACGAACGCCGCGCCGCGTCGAGCGGCCCGTTCGAGATACTTGCCGCGCTCGGCGTCGGAGACCTCCGGCCGTGCGCCGCCTTCCTCCACGCTGCGGTAGGTCACCACCAGCTTCCCGGGGCCGAAGCGATTTAAGACGGCGTCCAGAGCTTCCGGCGTGAGGTCGGCGTAACGATCGAGGCGCAACTCGATCAGAAAGGCACCCGGCGGGCGGGCGGCCAAGTCCGCGAACTCGGCATCGGACACGAGGGCGGCCACCGAGTCATGGTGGGAGGCGACGCAGATGGACGGGTGGTTCATGCGGTGAATTGTAGCGTAAGGCTTGCCTTCCACTAGCGCCTGTAAGCGGAAGGCATCAGGCACAAGCACCACGGGCATCCATGGGGCTTTTTGAAGGACGACGGCCCCGACGCATCCACCTTTAGCATCCCGAAGGTACGCGTTCTCGCAATCCGGCTTGTGAGCCCCTACCTTTTAGTTACCTTGGTGCCCATGATGGCTGGTTCCTCAATGAACCGCGCGGTACTTCACGGCGGCGTGCTGATCGCATTCGCGTTGCTGGGGTCGTGCGGGTGGGCACACGGCGAAGCCGACCCGCAAACGCCGGTAGCGCCGTCGCCGGCCGATGCCGTGGCGCGTCTGCTGGCGCGGGCCGAAGAGCCGCCCCTCTTTACGATCGTCTTGCCGGACCTGCACCGCCTGCCCAGCCGCTTGGCCCAATCGCACTTGGGTCATTTCGTGCTCGATCCGAATTACGATCAGGGCCGCGCCCTCCTGCTCCAGAAACTCAACGAGGCCAGCGGGACGGACCTGGAAGCGTTGTGGACCAATCTGCGCGCTCATATCGAAGGTCCGGTGGCGCTGGTGCTTTCGCGCGCCGCGCCGCTAAACGAAGGCGATATCCCGGGCTTTAAGCTGCGCTTGCTGGCCAGCGTGCCGGACGCGGCTTCGATCGAAGCGGTGCAGGCGGCGTGGCCGCGCCTGCCGCCGCAGTCGGGCCATCTGCTCTCCTTATTGCGTCCTCAACTGTATGCGCGCGAGGCGCTCTCGGCGGAAGCCGCGCCGCCGGAATGGGCGGTCCGGATTGCACGCGCTCCGGGGTTGGCGCGCGTGCAAGCGCGCCCGCGCGCGCTCAACGCCGCCCTGCGCGAGTGGGCCACGGTGCTTCCCGAAACGGAACGCTCGGGCTGGATGGAGGCCATTCAAGCCACGGCGGCCTTGGAGTTCGAGACGCTTACGCTCGATCTGCGCACCGAAGGCGGGCAGTTCGAAGAGCGCCTGGAACTGGAGCCACTGGCGGAAGGCGGGCGGACGCTCACTCGGCTGTTGCGCGGAATGGCGGCCAAACCGCGACCGTGGACGAGCCTGACGTCCGCGCTGCCCGGCCGCCAGGCGCTGGCGCTGCTCTTTCAACTCGAGCCCGAAAAGCTTTCCGACGAACTGCCGTATCTATTGCAAGCGCTGGAGCGGACCGTGCGCGGGCGGAAATGGATGCGCACGCAAGGCAATTCGCCCGATGCCCGGGATCCGGAACGCTTTGCGTTTCTGACCACGGGTTTGTCGGGCATTGTGGGCTTGACCGCTCAACCTTCGGTAACGGGTAAAGTCGATGTGGTGCTGGCCGCGGCGAGCAAAGACCGCGACGTGGAGGCGCATCGCTTGCGGCTGCTGAAGGGCCTCGAAGCGCTCGACGCGAACTTCCTGACGCTGCACCAGGCCGCGCGGATCGGGACGCACGCGCCGCTGGCCGCGCAGTTCAAAGGGCCGGATCTGCTGCCGGCGCCGGTGATCGGGTTGAGCGAAGGCTGGCTTTGGCTATGTTCGACCACCGGGGCGTACGGCGTACTGACGCAAGCCTTCGCGAGCGGCAAGACGCTGGCGCAGGATCCCCCGCCCTTCCCCGCGCCGCGCGAGGATGGTTCCTATTTTGCGCGCCCCGAAGCCAGCGCGCTGCGTATGAGCATCAACCTCGAGATGCTCGCGCCGCTGGGCTACACCTCCTGGCTGCTCTCGAAGGACGGGCCGACGATCGGGGACTGGAAAGTGCCCGGCGAACTGCTGCCGCAGCCGGGGCTCTTCGCCAACCGCATGGGCCGGCTGGAAACGGATCTCTGGACCGAAGACGGCACGGTCCGCGGCTACGGGCGCGGACCGGTTCCGCTGGGCGCGGTGCTGACGCTGGCGCTGGTCGGCGAGACGGGGCGGATCGTGGAGATCCTGCAACGGCCGCCGGGCACGGTGCTGGAAGAGTTGAAGGCGCTGACCCAACCGGCGGGCGGCGCGAAGCCGGAGCCGCGGCCATGAAACGCGCGACAGCGATTTGGGCCGCGTGCCTGCTGCCCCTGCTGCTTTCCGGCTGCGGCGAGGACGTAAACCGCTACCGGCTGCTGGTGGCCGAACGCGTTGCGGGAAAGACCTACTTGCTGGTGGAATACGAACCGCTTTCGCAAGGCAGCGGGCAGAGCTACTTCGCGGTCTACACGCCCCGCGGCGGCGATCCGGCATCGTGGCAGTTGGCGCTCGAAGACCGCAACGGTCCCGTCTTCGGCACCTTCGTTTACCGAGACCCGCAGGGCGTCGAGCAACTGGGCCTGCTGCATCCGACGCAGGCGAACTTTTACACCTTCGGCGACGGCGATCCGCAGGTGGTCTCACGCAACATCCCGTTCAAGTGGTGGGCCGAGACGGGCGCGCAACTGAGCGAGCAGGTGTTCCTTTTCGGCGGCGATTTCGCGGCGCGCAAGGTGGTGGACGGGAAGCTGATCGGCCGGCTGGCGGTCGCGGCCTTCGACGGCGGCGAGATCAAGGAATTGGAACTTCCCGGGAGCCCGCCGATCCAGAACCTGCACTTTTGGCTGCGCGCGGTGCCTCACGGCGAAAAAATCCACGTCTTCTGGCGCGAAGCAGAAGTGTTCGGCACGCTCGATTTCGAGCCGCCGGTGCGCTTCGTCGGGCCGCTGCGCGAAGCCGTTTTCGATGGCGCGGCATTCGAAGACCACGTGCGCGAGTACGAACTGCCGCAGGGGTATACGACAGTCTGGAGCGACGGTGGGCGCATCCGCGCGGCGGTGCAGCCGGTGAGCCGCGAGTTCGGTCAGTCGCCGCCGCCGCGGCTCTTCACGCTGGACGGCGCGGGCGGGGTCGAAGAACGGCCGCTCTCGTTTCCGGCCGAAGAGGCGAAGCTGCGCTTCAAGTACTTCCTGGTGGAGCGGCTGCCGGGCTACGAAGAGGATTTGCTGGTGCGTTCGAACTCGCAGCAGATCCAGCTCTGGCGCGCGACGCCCGAGGGCTGGCAAGCCAGCGGACCGCTGGCCGGGCTTCCGGTCTACGGGGTCGAGCGCGTGCTGCTGGGCCTGCTGGCGTGCTGCGTGGCGACGGTGGCGGCGGGACTGGGGCTGGCGTGGCGCCGGCGGCGCCAACTGCAATACCTCGTCGAGAAGCTGAAGCCCAGCGATGTGCTGGCTCCGCTTTCGCTGCGCTTGAGCGCGCACATGGTCGACTTGGCGGCGGTGGTGCTGGCGACCGAACTCGTCACGCGCCTGGCCGACATGGAAGCGCCGCGCTGGTCGGAGATTCTGCTGAGCCTTCAGGTGCTCCCGCCGTTCTTCGTGCTGTACGTCGTCTACTTGGCGCTGGCCGAATGGCTGACGGGCAGTTCGCTGGGCAAATGGCTGCTGGGCCTGCGGGTGGTGACCGACCGCGGCGAGCGTCCGGGGCTGTACGCGGCGTTCGTACGTAATCTGGTGGGCTACTACGAGCGGCATCCGCTGCTGGCGCCGTTCGCGGCGTTGCCGACGATCGTGCTCACGCCGAAGCACCAGCGCCTGGGCGATCTGCTGGCGCATACGCTGGTGGTGCAGAAATCCGCGATGGACCGCTACAGATCCGAGCGCGAATCGGAACTCGCCCGCGTCTCGAAGCCGCCTGACGGGGCGGAGGCCGAAGACCCGCGCCGCGATCCGCCGCGCGACAGCGGCCGGATGGAGAAGCCCCAGGCGCAGCCGCTGGAACCGCCCTCGCCCCAGGATCCGGACGACCGGGTATGAAGCCGGATCGCCCGGAGTCCGTGAAGCTGGTGCTGGCTTCGGCCAGCGCGCGGCGGCGCGCGATCCTCGCCGATGCGGGGTTTGCGTTCGTTTCCCGCGATCCCGGTACGGTCGAGGACGCGGTGACCGCGGCGGCGACGCCCGAGGCCTTGGCGCTGGAGAAAGCCCGCGTGAAAGCGCGCGCGGTCGCCGCCGCAATGGGCGAGCCGGCGGTGGTGATCGGCGCGGATACGCTGGTCGCACTGGACGACGAGGTGCTGGGAAAGCCGGTGGACCGCGCGGACGCCGAGCGTATCCTGAAGCGGCTCTCAGGCACGCGGCATCGAGTCATCACGGGGCTTTGCCTCTGGCCGTGCGCGGTTCAGGCCGCGCCGGTATTGGAGGCCGTGCAAACGTGGGTCACGATGCGCGCGATGAGCGCGTCCGAAATCCGGGCGTACGTGGATTCGGGCGAGGCGGACGACAAGGCGGGCGCCTACGCGATTCAGGAGACCGGCGACCGCTTCGTCAGCGCGGTGGACGGCAGCTTCCTGAACGTGGTGGGCTTTCCGCTGGAGCGCTTCCGGGAACTGCTTCCGGCGGCACTCGCCAAGTGGGGCTTCGTGGCGTAAAAGAGTCGCTTCCCCAACGGGCCGGGCGCCCGGGATGAAGCATTCGAAGGGATCTCGACGATGGCTCAAGACGGTGCGGCCGCAGCCGGCGTACTGCCCGGCGAACGGCGCGAACAGGCGATGCGGCGCGGCGCGCGGGCGCTGTACCTGACGGCCTTCGCTTCGGGCGCGGTGCTGATGGGCCTGCAGATTGCCGGCTCGCGGATTCTCGCGCCGCGCTTCGGAACGGCGATTTACGTCTGGGGCAGCCTGATCGGCCTGACGCTGGTGGCGATGGCGCTGGGCTACTGGCTGGGCGGCAAGCTGGCGGACAAAAAACCGCGCTATCCCGTGCTGGCGGCGATCCTGATCGCGGCGGGCCTGTACGTGGCGCTGGTGATCTTCCCGCTGGGCACGCCGATCTGCAACGCGATCGCCGCCGCGATGCCAGCCTCCCCGTACGCTCCCCTGCTGGCGGCCACCGCGATATTTTTCGTGCCCTGTTTCCTGATGGCGATGACCAGCCCCTTCACGCTGCGCCTGCTGACGACGTCGCTGGCCGGCTTGGGCGGCGTGACGGGCCGGCTGTATGCGTTCTCGACGTTCGGTTCGATCTTCGGGACGCTGGTGACGACCTTCGCGCTGATTCCGAATGTTCGCGTCTCGCTTTCGCTGGGCGTGCTGGGTCTGGTGCTGGTCGTCGCGTGCGTCGCGGGGCTGGCGATGTTCAAGAGCGCGCCGGACGCGCAGGCCGCTTGACACGGAACGATTGAGGAAAGCCATGCCCGCCACGAAGCCGTTAGCCGCCGAGGATGCCGCAGTGGACACCCAAGCGCCGACCATGCCGGTGGGAGACAGCGCCGCGGCGCAGCGCAGCGCCGCCTTGGCGCTGCATACGATCGTATTCGTCTCCGGCGCCGCGCTGATGGGCATCGAGATCGCGGGGTCGCGCATCCTGGCGCCGAGCTTCGGGACTTCCATCTTCGTCTGGGGCAGCCTGATCGGACTTGTGATGGGCGCCATGGCGCTGGGTTACTGGGTCGGCGGCATACTGGCCGACACGCGCCCGTCGTACACGATGCTGGCGACGATCGTGAGCCTTGCCGGCGTGTACACCTTCTTCATGATTCCCTACATGGGCCCGTGGCTGTGCGAAGGCGTCGCGCGCAATGTCACGAGCCAGATGGCCGGACCGCTCTTCGCCTGCACGCTGCTCTTTTTCGTGCCGTCCTTCATGCTCGCGATCGTGACGCCCTTCGCGGTGAAGCTCTCGACGCGCCAGTTCACCAAGGTCGGCGGCGTGGCCGGGCGGCTGTTCGCGTTGAACACGCTGGGCAGCATCGTCGGCACGCTGGCGACAACCTTCCTGCTGCTGCCGGCCATCCATTTCACCAATACGCTCCAGGCGTTGGGCGTGGCGCTGGTGGCTTTCGCGCTCTTTACCTTGATTCGCTTCAAGCAGGCGCTGAGCGGGATCACGCGCGAGGACCGGCACGGGCTGGCGCTGATGACCCTGATCCTGCTGGGGCTGGTGGAATATTGGGCGATCTACCCGGTCGAGCCGTGGGTTTCGCAGGGCCAGCGCCTGATGCACTACGAAGAGTCGGAGTACCACGACATCGGCGTCACCGAGTACGTGATGGACGAGGACAGCGGCCGGCTGCTCCCGCCCTACGACGTGATCCGCTACCTGAAGTTCAACGAGAACATCGAGAGTGCGATTTTTCCTTACTGGTCGAGGTACCGCAACGCGGTGGGCTACACGGACCTGCTGCATTTGCCGCTGATCTGGAACGCGCAACCTAAAAAGATGCTCGTGGTGGGCGGCGGCGGCGGCGTGG
Organism: Planctomycetota bacterium; assembly: GCA_015075375.1. Taxonomy (GTDB): domain Bacteria; phylum Planctomycetota; class SZUA-567; order H5-PLA8; family H5-PLA8; genus H5-PLA8. The sequence goes on from JABTUM010000001.1 coordinate 1,022,004, forward strand.
CGCCGACGCAGTACATCCAGGAATACGCCAGCATCGAGCGCGTGGACATTCTGGAACTCGACGACGCGGTGCGCCGCGTGGCGCTCGAATACTTCCAGATGCCGAAGGACTCGCCCAAGCTGAATTTCATCGTCGGCGACGCGCGCGCGAATCTCGCCCGCGCCGAAGGCCCCTACGACATCGTGATTCTCGACGCGTACAGTTCGGGCGGACAGATTCCGTTCCACCTGATGACATGGGAATTCATGCAGGAAGTAAAAGCCAAGCTGGCCCCGGGCGGCCTGCTGGTGACGAACATCATCGCCTCCATCGAGAACGAAGCGCCGGGAGGCGAGCGGAATGCCGACCTGCTGCACGCCGAGATCAAGACGCTGCAGCATCCGAAGGAAAACCCGCTCTTCAAACAGGTGTACATCTTCCCGCGCGTCTACAATAAGGAAGGCACCCTGCGCGGGTACGAGACCGAGACGCGCAACATCATCGTCATCGCGAGCAACGAAGAGAAGCCCAAGTCACGCGACGAGATCGTCGCCGCCGCCAAGCACCTGACCCAAGGCAAGAACCCCATCGTCAAGGTCGACGGCCGCGAATACCTCTGGCACGCCGAGCACTTTTTCGACCGGACCTTCACCGACGCGGAGCTCTCGGAGGTCGAGCCGCTCACGGACGACTTCGCTCCAGTCGAAACGATGTACCGTCCGGTGAAGCGCAACGAGATCACCCAGCGGCATTGGTAGACGCGCAGGTGCAGCACCTGAACCTGGCCCGTAGCGCCTTATTTCGCCCCTAAGCACCGGTGCAATCGCCCCGGTGCTTCTTTTTTCTTCAAATTCTGGAATGCGCGGCTTCCTGTGGCGACGCTACTTCAGGAGGATCGTTCGCGCATGGCGCTGACCACCGACGCTCAACGGATTCTGAACTCAGCCGAAGGCCAGGCCGGGGCCGGGATTCCCGAACCCTTCTGGCAGATCGTCGAACGCTACCGCGGCGAACTGGTCAACCAGGCCTATGCGATCCTCAATCATGTTTCGGACGCCGAAGATGTGGTGCAGGAAACCTTCTGCGAGGCGTTCCAGCAACCCGAAAAGCTGCAGGGGCTGCGCTCGCTGGGCGCGTACCTGCGCGCGATCAATAAGCGCAACGCCCTCGATCGCCTGCGCCAGGACCGGCGCGAAGCCGACCGCGTGGAGCGCAAGGAACGGCTCGCGCGCCCGCGGCAATCGACCACCGGCGGATTCACGGCGCTGGAACTGCGCGAATCGCTGACCCAGGCCATCGAGAGCCTTCCCGAAGCGCATCGCGCCGTGATGGTGCTGCGCTATTGGGAAGGCCTCTCCTACGAAGAGATCGCGGCGCGGCTGAAGCTTCCGACGACGAGCGTCTGGCGCGTAGCCAGCGAAGCGTCGGAGCGGCTGTTCGGCACGCTGAAGCCGCAAATCGAGAACGGTTCCGCGCCCGCCGATCGCCCCACCGGCGAAGCGCCCACCTTGAATCCCTAGAAACGAAGAGGTGCCTCATGCCGGTCATGCTCGAATGCCGCAGCGTCGCCGATCTGATTCCTCCCTACCTCGAAGGCGCGCTCTCGCGCGACGAAATTTCCGGCGTGCAGGGGCACCTGCGCGAGTGCGAACACTGCCGCCAGCGCGTGCAGCGCTTCCAGCAGGTCCAGCACCTCGCCCAGAGCGTGATCGGTCCGAGCGTCTTGAGCCCCGACTTCCATATCACCACCGGCAAGCGCATCGAAGCGGTGACGGCCTCGGCGAACCCCATTGCGATCGAGTTCGACGATCTTGAGCCGGCGCCGCAGGGCTTCATGACGACCGTATCGCGCGGGCTGAGCGTCGCGCCGTGGTGGGCGATCAGCGGCGCGTTTCACGCGCTGCTGCTCCTGCTGCTGACGCTGATTGGGATGGCCGTGTACAAAACGCAGGATCAGACGGTGATCGTGACCGACTTGGCCAGGCAGAACGAGCCCGAGGACCGGATCGAGCCCGTCAAACGCGACATCTTCAAGAAGCCCGTCACCATGGACGCCACGATGGAAGTGACCGAACAGGTGCTGGTGCAGCACGAAGAAGTCGAGATCGCCGACCACGTCGAAACCGACCAGCAGATGGACATGAACACGGCACAGGGCGAAGAGAACGCCATCGCCGACGTGCCGTTGGGCGGCTCGGGCGCGTTCGCCGGACTGGGGCTGGGCGGCGGCGGAGGCGGCGCGTTCGGGCACCGTGTGGGCGGCGGACGCCGTCGCGCGGCGCTGAAGAACGGCGGCAGCCTCAAGACCGAATCGGCCGTCGACGCGGGCTTGGCGTACCTCGCCCGCGTACAGGAAGCCGACGGGCACTGGGACGTTAAGAAACACGAGGCGACCGATGCCAAGCACGGCGGCTTTGAAGAGGCCGACGTCGCCGTCACCGGACTGGCCCTGCTGGCCTTCCTCGGGGCGGGACATACCGAGAAGGTGGGCAAGTACAAGGACAACGTCAAGCGCGCGGTGGATTGGCTGGTGAGCATCCAGAAGGAGAACGGCGCGCTGGGCCCCACTGGGTACGCGCACGCCATCGCCGGTATGGCCCTGAGCGAAGCGGCGGGCATGGGGCGCATCGAACGGACCAAGGAGGCCGCGCAGAAAGCCGTGGACCTGGACAACGGCAAAGGCACCAAGTTCGCGGACGTATCCGAGCGCGGGGGCTGGGGCTATGGCTACACCCAGATGGGCGATGTGCGCGGCGACCTCAGCAACAGCGGCTGGCACATCATGTTCCTCAAGAGCGCCAAAGTGGCCGGCCTCAAGGTGGACCAAGCCTGCCTGGACGGCGTGCACCGCTATCTCGATGCCGTTGAACGCGGGAAGAAGGAAGGCGATCCGTACAGCGGGCATCTGTATGTTTATTCTAACGGCATGGGCGACGAGGGCATCAGCCCGCGGCGCACGGCCATGGGCTGCCTGGGCCGGCTCTTCTTCGGCTCCAAGCCCGAAGATTTGGAGAATGGGATTCAGTACATCATGGATACCAATAAGCCTGGTTACGGTTTGCCCAAACGCGAAAAGTGGAACAATCACGTCGAGATGTACTACGTCTACTACGGTACCTTGGTGATCTTCCAGGCTGGCGGCGAGCGCTGGAAACTGTGGAACGAGGCACTCCAGGAAGCGCTGCTGCCGCACCAGGTCAAGGACGGCGGTCCCAAGGATGGAAGCTGGGATCCGAACGCCGGCTACGCGAAGCTGTGGGGCCGCGTCGGCGAGACGGCCTTCTCGGTGCTGTGCCTGGAAGTCTTCTACCGCTACCTGCCGATGTACCGCTGAGCCGGGCTCCGGCCGCGATCCCTCGCCGGCCGGCGCGTGACGGCGCGAGTTCCAAGCGAACTCGCGCCGTCTTCGTCTAGGCTCTGTCCCGAAACGCTTCGAAGACGCATGCGCTGCGCAGGTCCCCGCAAGCAGACGCCGAAGACGCGTTTCGGGACAGAGCCTTTCGCACTTGTCCTCCCTGCGTCTCGCGGCAGCATAAACCTTTCCATACACAGCGAGGAAGATGGCATGACCCGGCGCGGCGAAGTGCGCGTGGCGATGATCGGCACGCGATTCATGGGTAAGGCGCATTCGAACGCCTGGACGCAGGTGGCGCATTTCCACGGCCGGCCGCTCAAGCCGGTCTTGCAGGTGCTCTGCGGGCGGGACCGCGCGCACGCCGAGACGCTGGCCGAGCGCTGGGGCTGGCAGCACGTCGAGACCGACTGGCGCCGCGTCCTGGAACGCGACGACGTGGATGTGGTGGACATCTGCACCCCGAACAACCTCCACGCCGAACCGGCCATCGCGGCGCTGAAGGCCGGCAAGCACGTGCTCTGCGAAAAACCGCTGGCCCGCAACGTCAAGGAGTGCCTGCCGATGGTGCGCGCGGCAGCGGCGGCGAAAGGGCAGCTCAATTTCGTCTGCTTCAATTACCGCCGAGTCCCGGCGCTGGCGCTGGCGCGCAAGCTGGTGCTCGAAGAACGGCTGGGGCGCATCTACCACGTCCGCTGCGTCTACCTCAACAGCGGCGCGATGAATCCCGATGCTCCGCTGCGCTGGCGTATGCAGGCCGATTTGGCCGGTAGCGGGCCCAACGGGGATCTAAACGCGCACATCGTCGACGCCGCGCGCTTCGTCAGCGGTCTTGAGATCGCCGAAGTCGCCGCCGCGGCGGAGACGTTCATCAAGGAACGCCCGATCGCCGGACAGCCCGGCCGCAAAGGCAAGGTCACGGTCGAAGACGCGATCCTGATGCTGGCGCGCTTTTCCAACGGCGCGCTGGGCAGCTTCGAGGCCTCGCGCTTCGGGCGCGGCTGGCGCAACAAGAATGCCATCGAGATCAACGGCGAGAAGGGCGCGCTGCGCTTCGAGTTCGAGGACATGAACCGGCTGAAGTATTTCGACGCCACCGCGCCGAACCGCCTGCAGGGCTGGACCGATATCTTGGTCACCGAACCGGATCATCCGTACGCGGGCGCCTATTGGCCGCCCGGACACGTGATCGGGTACGAGCATACGTTCATCAATATCTGTGCGGATGTGCTGGAGGCGCTGGGGCAAGGACCGCGCGCGATCGCCGCGTTGCAGCCGAACTTCGCCGACGCCTGCCAGGTGCAGCGCGTGCTCGACGCGGCGCTCAAGGCCGCGCGCTCTCGCCGCTGGGAACGGACGGGCTGCTGAGCGCTCAAGCCTGCGCCAGGTTGCCGATCACTGGCTCCAGCCCGTTGGCGATCTGCCAGAAGCCCAAGTCAGTGGGATGCACAAGGTCCACCGTGCCTTCGGCGCCGCTGGGTCCGAGCAGGTTGGAACCGTCCAGGAAGTGTATCTGCTTATCGCCCCGCGCCGCGCATTGGCGCACCACGTCCGCCTGGTATTCGCGCGTGGCCTGCCGGTTGGCGCGCGCCTGGGCGTCGTAGACTTCGCGCCCATTGGCAAACCGAGAGATGACCAGAATCGGCAGCGAGGGTGCGTGCGCGCGCAGGATGCCAATGAACGGCTCCAGCGTCGCCTTGAGTCCTTCGAGATTCGAGTTCGCTTCGTAGTCGAGCACGTACAGCCGGGGCCGCTCGATCTGCGTGATCAGGCGCGCCAGTTCGGGCTCGCCGCGCCCGTTCCCGCTGAAGCCGAGGTTCACGAACTCGAGGTTCAGCCGCCGGCTGAGGATGTTCGTCCAAGCCATGCCAGGCCGGCACGCGCAGCCGCCTTGCGTGATCGAGGTACCGTAAACGACCACCTTGCCCTCCCGCGCCCATGCCGGGGGCGGAGCGAGCGTCGCGTCCGGATCGAGGCCCACGCGCAGTTCTTCCACGCCTTGGTACAGCGGGAAGTACAGCGTGAACGCGCGCTCCTGGCGGTCGGGCAGCGCGAGCAGTTCCAGCTCGTAGCGATCCTCGCGGATCGGGTACTTCGTGGTGTTTCCGTACACCGGTCCGGAAGGCGAATCGAAGTAGGCGTCGAATCCGCATTGTCCGGTGGCGGGCATGTGCACCATCCCGGCCGGTGCACGGAGTTTCACGCGCACCGCCACGCGGCGGCTGTCGGTGCGGAAGCGCACCTGCCCGCCGGCGGTGCACCACGCCAAGTTGTCCACCGGCTCGCGAATCGGTTCCGGCGGCTTGACCGGGAGGCGGCGGTAGATGCGGTCTTGGCCGAACCAGGGGAATCCGGTTAATTCGAACGGCGCTTCGTGCGGGACGTGCCACGCCAGTTCCGCGGCGGCTTGCGGTCCGGCGGCCATCGCCTTGTCGTGCTTTTCGACTTCGATGCGCTTGGGTTCCGGAGCGGACATGGCGTGCCCTTTCGGTTGGCGGCGGTCTATTCGGCTTCGCGCTTGCCCGGATTGCGCAGCGGCATGGCGGCCGGCGCGCAAGCGCTCCCGGCCTCCGCGCGCGCCGGTTCCGCGAACGGACCCGCTTCGCCCGCGCGCGATCCCACGGCCACGAAGCGTACCATGTTCATCGCCGCGCGCAGGGGATTCGTCTGCGCGAACATGCGGATCAGGTGCCCCGGCGGCGTCTCCGTTTCGGCCGCCGGCAGGCCCAGCGCCACGCCGGCCGCCGCGAAACGCAGCACCATCACCAGCGCGAAGAGACTCAAGAATACCGGCGGGCTGTCGAGGCCCGGGGCGCCCGTCCAGTCCATCAGCCACGGGCGCAGGTAATCGTCGGTCAGCCAGTAGGCCAGGAAGCCGGGCAGTCCCAGGAGCGTCGTGAACGCCGCGATACCCACCGATCGGCCGCGCCCTTTCTGGGTCGTGTAGGCGATCACCATCGGCCACATGAACAGGAAAACGCCGCAGAAGCCGAGGCTGCCTTGCACGAAGCCCAGCGTGACGAGCCCGAAATCACCGGGTCCGGTGAAGAAGTAGTAGACCGGGCACAACGCGTGGACCAGCAGACAGACGATCAGCGGGCCGCGATGTCCGTGGTGGTCGGCCATGCGGCCCCAGAGCAGGCTGAAGATCGCATAGGTGATCAACGCCAGCAGTTCACAGATCGAGAAATCGAAGATGCCCATCTCCACATGCAAGCGCGCGAAGCGGAAGACGGCTGCGCCCATCACGCAGTTGGAGAGGTTCCACAGCGCGTAGACGCCGATGAGCAGGCGCAGGTTGGGCGACCGCAGGCTCGCCACCAGATCCCTGAACATGTTGCTGTTGCTCGGCGCGCGCACCGGAGCGCGGTGGACCACGCCCAGGAACAGCAGCGCATCGGCCACGCCCACCACCACCGCGAACGCGAAGACGATGAAGTAGCCTTGCGGATGATGGTGCGAATCGAGAAACCAGCCGAAGCCGAAGCGCGAAAGCGCGCTGGCCGCCGAAGTGCCCACCTGCCGCAGACCCCAATACCGCCCGGCCCACTCCGGCGGGATCAGGTCGCCCATCCAGGACATCCAGGCGTTCGCGCCCATGCTGTGCGTGATGACAAACAGAAGCACCAGCGCCGCCAGGGGCCATTGAAGCTCGGCGCCCTTCCAGTCCGGCCAAAGCAGCGGAATCGCGCCGATCACCAGCCAGACCAGCCGGCTGGCGCCGATGCCCCATAAAAAGAGTCCGCGCCGAAAAGCGAAGCGTTCCTGAATCCACGCGCCCGTCAGCGCGCCGATTCCCGCCAGGCAACTCAGCCCCATGAAAAAGCCGAGCTTGTCCAGCAGGCCCAAATCTTCGAGCAGGAAGTTAAAGACCGTGCCCTGTACGGCCACAAAGAAGATCGAGCCCAACATGCTCGCCACGCCGGAGAACCACATACTTCGCAGTAATGACCGTTCGGTGATGACCGCATGGAACCCTTGAGAGGTTGAAGTAGGAACAGGCAAGCGCTGAGTGCCCTGCGATTCACTGGGAGCGTCGGAGCACTCGTGCAAACCAGCCGGTACGGAAACGGGCGTTGCGGAACCGGAGGCTTGTTCCACGCCCTCAGGTTTGTTGCAACCTGTGTTTAATTCATGCTTTAGGTTAGACATGAAATGATCCGAGGAAAACCGACCGCGTACCTTTTCCGACGAAACCCTTGAATTTATGACCGGTGAGTTCCATAATAGAGTACTACTTGATTGGGGAAGTCAAGGTTTGAGCGCTTGGATATAGTTGAAATACCCAGCGCAGCCTTGAACTTGCACGTCGCAAGTAACCTCAAATCGGTAAACTTTAGGGTCATGATCGATGCGCGCGTCAAAAATCATGGGGCCGTTGGTCGGCGCTACGTTCGGTGGCTTCGGCTTGGCGGTGCTGATCGGGTTTGTGGCGAAGATGGACGTGCTGGTGACGGCGCCGGGCGAGGTGCGCCCGCGGCGTTATGCCGAACTTCGGCCTATCGTCGAGGGGCGCGTGATCGAGCTGTACAAGGGAGAAGGCGATTGGGTCAAGGCCGGCGAGCCGATTCTCAAAATCGATTCCAGCAAGGACGAGTACGCACGCCAGAAGCTCAAGTCGCAGCTCAACGAATTGGAATCCAAGCTGGCCGACTGCGAACGCGTGCGCAAGGAACTGCTGGCGAGACTGGAACTGGCGCGCGTATCGGTGAAGGAGGCTGAGGCCGACGTTCTTTCGCGCAAGGCGAAGGTGGCGGAATGCGAACAGGCTTTAAAGCAGGCCAAGGCGGCGCCGGAGGCGCTGGAGATCCAGATCTGCAAGGAGAAGCTGAAGCAGAAGGAGATCGCCGAGCGCGATGCGAAGAAGTACCTGGAAGGCTGCCGCGAGCTGCTCGAAAAAGGCGTGCTTTCCGAACACAACTACAACAAGGCTTCGTCCGAATACGAGACATCGCGCAGCGCATCGGAAGTCGCGCGGAGCGAACTGGATCTGCTGGCCAAGCAGCGCAACGTCTCGGAATCGGAGTTGACGGTGGCGTTTGAGAAAGCGCAGGCGCAGCTCGAATCGGCGCAGGCCGAACTGGCCGCCGCGCAGGCTCGGGCGGAAAAGCGCGTGCATGAGGTGGCGCTGGCGGAACTGGCGCTGGAAGACAAACGCGAGGCCGAGCACCTGAAGTCCGAGATCGAGAAGCTCCAGCTCGAGGACCGCAACCTGGTCCAGACCATTTCCGAAAAGGTGATGTGCGCGCCGATCGCGGGGCTGATCCACGACTTTCACGTGAAAATCGGGCAGACGGTCACGCACAAGGAATTGGCCGGCTGGGTGTACGACACCACCGGCTTTCTTTTCTACGCCTACGCCAAGCAGGTGGACATGCCGGATCTGGCCCTGGACGAGCCAGCGCTCCTGTACCTCGATGCGCTCCCGTACCGTAAAGAAGGCACCTTTGAAGCCACGGTGGTGGAAGTCGGCCAGGTGGCGCAGCCGCCCAGCGCCGAGTACGGCCCGTATTCGGGCTCGCTGAAGATCCTGGAAAGCGATCCGACGCCGCGCACGCTGGTGATCCTCGAGGTGAAGCAGGGCGATCCGAGAGTCGAAAAGCTGCGCGTGGGCTTCCCGGGCTACGCGGAGATCGTGGTGGGCCGGGCGAGCATCATCGAGATCCTGTTCGACATGCAAGAGACCGGAGGCCGCGCCAAGCGCTCCGCGCCGCAGGAAGCCGCCCAAGCCGCGCCCTGATCCGCGCGCGACACCCGCATGGGCGATATCCATAAGCTCGGCCCCAAGGGCGAAGCGCACGCCGTCCAACTGCTCGAGAAGCGCGGGCACCGCGTGCTCGAGCGCAACTTCGCCTGCCCGCCGGGCGAACTCGACCTCGTCACCTGGCACCGCGATACGCTCGTCTTCGTCGAGGTGCGCGCGCGCAGCCTCGACGATCCGGCGCATCCGGCCGAGACGGTCACGCCGTCCAAACAGCGCAAGGTGATCCGCGCGGCGCAGTGGTATCTGGCCAAGCGCACGAAAGGCCAAGCCCCGCCGCCGTGCCGCTTCGATGTCGTCTGGCTGCGCGCGCGCGGCGAGACGATCGTCGAGGCCGGCGTGATCGAAGGCGCGTTCACGCTGTAGCGTCCAGGCCGTTCCCTCGATTCCTGCTGGACAATTCGGCGCGTGTGCCTACTTGTAGGCGCATTGCAATGCACGCGTTGTCAGCCGTCCGGACTGACAGGATGAGCGATCAAGGAGGGGGCTCGTGGCCGTCGATATTCTCTGCGTCGGGATCGTGGTGGTGGATGCCGTGGGCTTGTACGTCGACGAGTGGCCGCGCGAAGGCAGCCTGCTGCTCTTCGATCGCGTCGAGCAGCACATCGGCGGCTGTCCGGCGAACACGGCGCTGGGGCTCGCCAAGCTGGGGATCCGCACGGGGCTGGTGGCGAAGGTGGCCGACGATGGGCTGGGCGCGTTCGTGAAGGAGCAGATGCGCCGGCACGGCGTGGACGTACGCGGGCTCAAGACCGAGCGCGGGCCGACGTCAACTTCGTACTCCTTCATCATGCTTCCGCGCAGCGGCGACCGGCGCATCTACCACACGCTGGGTTGCAACGGGACCTTCGCGCCGAAAGACGTGGACACGAAACTCTTCAAGGGTCCGAAGTGGGTGGCCTTCGAGGGGCTTTCGCTGATGCCGCGGCTCTTCGGAGCGAACCTTGCCAAGCTGCTCAAGGCCGCGCGCAAGGCCGGCGCGCGCACCGCGGGCGATACGGCGCTGAACAGCAAGCTTGAAGATTGGAGCCCGGTCTTCGCGGGCTGCTGGGAGCATTTCGACGTCTTCTTTCCCAGCGAAGAAGAAGCGCACCGCATCACGGGGCCCCTGAAGCCGCGCGAGGTTTGCCGCTGGTTCCGCGACCGCGGCGTGAAGATCGCCGGCGTGAAGTTGGGCTCGCGCGGCTGTGCCGTCGAGACCGACGACGGTTACGAGGAGGTGCCCGCCTATAAGGTGAAATGCGTGGACACCACCGGCGCGGGCGATGCGTTCATGGCCGGATTCCTGACCGGTATGCTGAAAGGGCTGCATCCCGTCGAAGCCGCGCGGCTGGGCAGCGCGACCAGCGCGCATTGCGTGCAAGCCGTCGGCGCGACGACCGGCATCCCCAAGCTGAATCGCGTGCAAGCGTTCCAGAAGCGCGCGAAGCGGTTGGCGTAGCCGAGGCGAACGGGAAACCAAGGACCTCGCCACCGAGCTCAATCCGGTGCGAGAGGTTGGCTGCGTGCTCCGCGCTTCCGCGGTGAACACGACCTTCCTTGGAAGCTCGATGCGCCCGCGTTACGCTACCGGGCATGAATTTGTTCGATACGCACTGCCACGTCAGCTACGAAGATTTCGATACCGACCGCGACGAGGTGCTGCGCCGCGCGCGCGAAGCGGGCGTCGCGGGATTGCTGAATGTCGGCACCGACCCGGACTGGTGGGAACGGTATCTCGACTTGGCCCGAACGCCGCGCCCCGAATGGCCGGACGTGAAGGTTGCGCTTGGCTTTCACCCCAACTACGCGAACGCGTATACGCCCGAGACGCTGAGCGCGCTGCGCCGGCTGTTCGAGACGCATCCCGGAGTGGCCGTGGCCGTGGGCGAAACGGGGCTCGATACGTTCCGCGACTACTGCCCGCTCAAAGTGCAGGAAGCCGCGTTTCAGGCGCAGCTCGATCTGGCCGCCGAACTCGACCTCCCGTTTATCCTGCACTGCCGCAACGAAGAGCGCCGCATGCTCGACCGGCTGGCCGCTCACGCCGACCGCCTGAGCCGGCCGCTGCGCGGCGTCTGGCACTGCTTCACGGCGAGCGAGGCGTACATGTGCGAAGCCGTGGCGCTGGGTCTGCATCTGGGCATCGGCGGCGTGGCGACGTATCCGAAGGCCGAGGAGGTCCGCGCCGCCGTCCGCGCCGCTCCGCACGAGCGCCTGATTCTCGAGACCGACGCGCCGTACCTGGCCCCACAGAAGAAGCGCGGCAAGCGCAACGAGCCCGCGTACGTCGCGCAGACCTGCGAGCGCGTGGCGCAGGAATTGGGATTAAGTCCTGACGATTTTGCAACGCTGACTTCCGAGAATGCTCGCAAACTCTTTTCCACCTGGAATGCCGCGTAGGCCGTTCCCGGGAACAGACGTACCCTGTGTGCCCTGTGATCTCTGTGGTGAATCGCATCAGGAGTCCTCCCATGCAATTCGGCGACTACGAAGTGCTCTTTCTCTCCGACGGCACCTTCAAGCTCGACGGCGGCGCGATGTTCGGGATCGTCCCCAAACCGCTGTGGCAGAAGGAGGCGCCCACCGACGAGCGCAACCGCATGGTGCTGCGCTGCAACTGCCCGCTGATCCGGACGCCGAAGGGCGAGAACATCCTGGTCGACTGCGGCCTGGGGCGGAAGTGGACCGAAAAGCAGCGCGAGATTTACGCCATCGACGAACGGCACGATCTCCTCGGCGACCTGGCCGCCCACGGCCTTAAGCCTGGCGATATTACGACGCTTTTTCATACGCATCTGCATCTCGACCATTGCGGCTGGAATACGCGGCTGAACGAAAAAGGTGAGCCCGAAGAAGTCTTCGTCAACGCACGGCATCTGGTCGAACGCAGCGAACTGGGGCCGGCGCGAAAGCCCAACGAGATCCAGCGCGGGACGTATCTGTCACCCAACATCGAGCCCCTGGACCGCGCCGGACGCTTCGAGGTCTTCGACCTGCGCCTCGAACTGGCGCCGGGCCTGACACTCGAACGGACCGGCGGGCACACGGTTGGGCACACGATCTTCAGGCTCGAGTCGGGCGGTCAGAAAGCGATCTTCTTCGGAGAGATGATGCCCACCGTCGCGCACCGGCACCTGCCGTGGGTGATGGCCTACGATCTGTTCCCGCTGGAAACGCTGGAGGCGAAGCGCGCGCTCTTCAAGGAAGCGCTGCGCGACCGCGCGCTGGTGCTGCTCGACCACGACCCCAACCACTTCGCAGTGAAGCTCAAGGAAGGCGAGAAGGGAAAGCTGGAGTACGAACCGGTGGCCTGAGCCCGGAGCGGAATTCAGCTTTTGAATTGAATGCTAAGGCACTTCCCGGGGCCCGTGCCGCGGTGAGCGGACGCCACGACCGATTGAGGTTTGACCTAGCAGTCCCCTACTCTTCTTCGACCACATCCGGCGTCTTCTTCTCGGGTCGTGCGGGCGGTGCGGCGGTCTTGCCTTCTTCGCCCTTGGGGCCCAGACCGGGGATATCGACCTTGCCGGCCTTGGGATCTTTCTCTTCTTCTTCCGTCTTCTTGGCGACGGCGACGTGCTTGGGGTTGGCTTGCATGGTTCGCTTGGCCGCGGCGGCAAAATCGGTGGCCAGCGGCTTCTGCGCCTTGGTGCTCCACGCCCCCATGGGCTTCCCGTCGCTCGTCATCAGGTACAGCGCCGCGCCGCCCTTGGCCGGTTCCAGGAGCGCCGCCGGCCAGTTCGGATCGTCGGACTTGGTCAGGACGAACGAGAAGCCGTCGACGGCCGGTTTGACGATCGGGTCTTCGAAGATCATCGTCTCGTAATACAACGCGGTGGGGTTGTTGTGATCCAGCGCGGCGTCGTAGATGTAGAGCACCACCGGCTTTCCGGATTCCTTGAGGTCCATGGGCTTCATCGAAAGCCACGGGAAGACGCGGAAGGTGCCGGGGCGGATGCCGGGGAATTCGATGCTGGCCATGGCGATGACGCCGGGATGGCAGGCGAGTTTGCCGTCGCCCTGGCTGGGCACGAGGCCGGGCGGCAGTTTGGCGGTGATGTAGACGAAATCGCGCACGGCGTAAGCTTTCGCGCCGATTTCCTTGGCCAGCTTATCGACGCCGTCGAGGAGCGGCGAGCCGCCGAAGTCGATGGTGGCGGCCTTCTTGGCGATTGCCGAATCGATGCCGACTTTCCCGCCCAACTGTTCGTTAAACGTCTTGACGTAATCTTTGGCCGCCGAACCGGCGAGCCCGAAGTTGAGCGGCTTGGAGGCCATCTTGGCCTTCGCCTCGGCCGGCAGCGCGCCTTCCAAAGCCCACACGCCACACGCGCTCAAACTCAGCAGCGCCACCCAGCCCCATCTTCCGCGCGCCATCGTCGCCTCGCTTTCCCGACCCTGCCCCATCAAGGTTTGGTGGCCTTGGCTTCATCTTCGAGCTTCTTGATCGCCACGGCGTTCGCTTTCGTGACCTGCTCCACATTCGAGACGAACGTCTTGACCGAAGGCTTCGAGACCCCGCGGCTCCAGGTGAAGCAAGGCGTGCCGTCGCAGGTCAGCAGCACCACCGCCACCCCGCCCTGCGCCAGCGACGTGAAGACGTCCGGCCAGAGCCGGCTGTCCTTGGGCAGTTTGACTGGGGTAAAGCCCTGCAGCGCGAACTTCGTCGCGCCGTCGGGGAAGATCTGCGTCTCGTAGAATTGCGCCAGGTAGTTGTTGAGCTTCGGATCGTTGTCGTAGACGTAGAGCAGGATCGGTTTGCGCAGCTTCTTGCAGGCCTCGAAGTCCAGCGTCTGCCAGGCATACGTTCGGTCGCTGCCCGCGTTATAGCGGACCGGATCATTCGCATTGCCGCCGCCTTGGCCGCCGCCCGGTCCATTTCCGCCTGGCCCGCCCGGTCCGCCCGGCCCACCCGGTCCGCCGGGGCCGCCCATGCCGCCGCCGTCCCCTCCGTTGCCTCCGTTACCGGCGCCGCCGGGACCGTTTCCGCCCGGGTTGCCGCCGCCGGGACCGTTTCCACCCGGGTTACCGCCGCCGGGACCGGCCGGAACCGCAGGAGGCTGCGGGACGGGCTCCGGAAGCGGAGCGACGCCGTCGGGCTTGTTTACCGAGATGTACACGCCGTTGCCAAGCGCCCAAGCCTTGGCGCCGACCGACTTCGCCAAGTTGTCGGCGATCTGAGCGCACTGCAGCGTATCGGCTTTGAAGTCCTTGATGCTCATCGCAGCCAGCGCCGGATCGATCTGCACCGTCATCACGCCGAACTTGCTAACCTCTTTCGCCAAGTCGCCGGCCTTGACGTTGAGCATGTGAATGCTCCACACCGTGGAGTTGTTTCGTTCCAGGACGGGGCCGGGCAACGTGCCTTCGACGCACCACGCGCCGGAAGCCGCGGCGAGCACGGTCGAGAGCAAAACCCATCGATGCAGGCAACACATAGCCGGAACCTCCTGGTTCAAGACGAATCCGGCACTAAGTCGATTCAGCGTGGCGGCAGACTGCCGCTTTCGGAAAGGAAGTGTAACGCCTAACCTCGATTCGGACCGGCCTTTCCATGAATATAGGGACACAAAAGCGCCTGCAGGCACGGAAGTCCGCACCCACAGGCGGCTGCTCAAGTGCAGCACACGTGAAACGGCGTTACTTTTTGGCAATCAGGAGCGAACCGTTTGCGAAGGTCAGTTTCGCATCGGCCAGTTTGCAGACCCACTCCAAAGCCAGATCGAGGGACATGTCGGTCACGCGCAGGTTGATGGGCACATCCTTAACCTCTCGATCCACTACAACCCCTACTTGGGTCAGACTGCTGAGGAACGCTCCGGCATCTTCCAACGGCGTGTCCACGAATTCGAACGAGACCTTGCGTTGCAGCTTGCGCCTCACCGCGGCGGGGATCTTGCCGTTCACCGCCTGAGGATCCAGTTCCTCGATCAGATTCTCAAGCCGCCCACGCACCTCGGCATCCAGGCTCGCCTTGTGCGCTTCGCGCAGGTGCGGAAGCGTCCCGGCGCCCAGCTTCTTGATGGTTTCGAAGCCCGCTTCGCGGTCGGCGAACTCTTCTGCGCCAAGTTTACCCAGCGCGCCCTTCAGGGCTTCGCGCTGGGCCGCGTCGAGTTCCGGGAGCGGTGCGGGCGGCGGCGCGGCGGGTGCCGGCTTTTCCGGCAGGCGGAACAGAAGCGCCTGATCTTTCCAAACCATCTCCAGTTTGGATTGCCGCGCGATCTCCTTGAACGCATCGCGTACGGCCAGGTCTTGGGCTTTAAGCGTAATCGGTTCGTCGGCGCTCTTGAGCGCCTTGGGATCGATAATCACGTTTACCTTGACGAGGCTCCTCAAGAATGCGAGCGCCTCGGAGACAGGCGTCTCGGCAAATTCGAAGCTGATGCGCCGGTCCAAACCCGGAGGTTCGGCGTCTTCTTCGCTCCAGCCGCAAAGGGCGAAACACCAGCCACCAAGAGCCATCCACAGTACGGCCGCCCGCTGCGTACGCATGCTTCGCTCCTCGCACCGTTACCAAGGACGCCGGCCCAAGCCCTCCCGTGACGGACCTTCCGTCGCCGAACGGGAGAAAATCGCGGCCTTGGATATCAAATAGAGTACGCGCCGCAACGCGCGGGGTTACATCGAAGCGAATAAAACAAGGGAGATTGGTAGCGGGACCCAAGCCGCTGGGGTTCAGTCGCCTTCGCGGAAGCGCTGCGCGATGGGCATGCGCCGCCCGCAACCGAAGGCCTTGATCGTCACGCGCAGGCCGGGAGCGGCCTGGCGGCGCTTGTACTCGTTGAAGTCCACCAGGCGGATCACGCGCCGCACGGTCTCGAATTCGAAGCCCAGTGCGACGATCTGCTCCAGGCTCTTATGTTCCTCGATGAAGGCCTTGAGGATGCCGTCGAGGATCTCGTAGGGCGGGAGGCTGTCCTGGTCGGTCTGATTGGGACGCAGTTCGGCCGAGGGCGCTTTGACGATGGAGCGTTCGGGAATGGGCGGCTTGTCGGGCCGGGCCGCGTTGAGGTGCCGGGCCAGCTTGTAGACGGTGGTCTTGTACAGGTCGCTGATCGCGGCGAGCCCGCCGCACATGTCGCCGTAGAGCGTGCAGTAGCCGGTGGCCAGTTCGCTCTTGTTGCCCGTCGTCAGCAGCAGATGTCCCAGCTTGTTGGAGAGGGCCATCATGTAGACGCCGCGGATGCGCGCCTGCATGTTCTCTTCGGTGACGTCTTCGGGACGGCCTTCGAAAACCGGCGCCAGGTTGCGCTTGAAGCTCTCGAACGGCTCGGCAATGGAGACGACGTGGAAGGCGATGCCGAGGCGCTCGGCGATTTCCTTGGCGTCCTCCAGGCTCTCGGGGCTGTTGAACGGGCCGGGCATGGCGACGCCGATGACGTTGTCGGGCCCGTAGGCTTCCGCGGCGAGCGCGGCCATCAAGGCGGAGTCGATCCCGCCGCTGAGTCCCAGCACGGCGCCGTCGAAGCCGCACTTGTTGGCGTAATCGCGCATGCCCATCACGAGCGCCGCGTGCAGTTCTTCCTCGTCGGAAAGGCGCGCGGTGGCTTCGCCTTCGTAGGTTTCCAGATCGAGGAGCGTGACGCCTTCCTGGAACGCCGGTCCGCGCGCGCAGAGTTTGCCGCGGTCGTCGAAGCCCATGGAGCGCCCATCGAAAAGCAGTTCGTCGTTCCCGCCCACTTGGTTGCAGTACAGGATCGGAACGCGGTGCTTGCGCGAGAGGCTGGAGAGCATCGCCTCCTTCACCGCCTGCTTGCCGATGTTGTAGGGACTGGCCGAGATGTTGACGATGAGGTCGGCGCCTTGCTGGACGAGTTCTTCGATCGGGTCGCGGTCGTAGAGGCGGCGCTGCCAGAAATCCTTGTCGTTCCAGGCGTCCTCGCAGACGCTCAAACCCAGCCGCACGCCCTTGAAATCGACGCAAGTGGGTTGTTCGCCGGCCTGGAAATAGCGCGCTTCGTCGAAGACGTCGTAGGTCGGGAGCAGCACCTTGCGGCCGATGGCGAGAAACTCGCCTTCGACCAGAAGCCCGACGCTGTTGTAACGCTGGTGGCCGACGCCATCGTAGCGCCGCGAGATGAAGCCGAGGACGCAGGGCAGCCCCTTGAGCGCGTGCTTGAGTTTGTCGAGGGCGCGGTCCTGGGCATCGAGAAAAGCCTGTTTCTCGAGCAAATCCTTGGGCGGATACCCGGTGAGGCAGAGTTCCGGAAAGATGGTGAGTTCGGCGCCCTGCGACCGGGCTTCGACGGCGGCGCGGACGATCTTCTGCGCCGTGCCGGCGAAATCGCCGATGGTGGGATCGATCTGGGCCAAGGCGACCTTCATGACGCGGGCCTTTCGAGCCGTGCCTGCTTTTTCGTCCACTCCGCCATGCGCTGCAAGACCTCTTCGGTCTTGGCGAAGCGCACGCCGCGCCGGGCCAGTTGGCCCTTGACCTCAGGCACTCGGTTGTCGTCCAGCGTGGCCGAGGCGTCCTCGATCACGGTAACTTCCAGCATCTGCGTTCGGGCGCTCAAGGCGGACTGGCACAGATCGTACTCGAAGAGCGCGCCGTACAAAATCAGTTCCCTCGCGCCGAAGCTGCGCATGATCTCCCGCGCGGCCGGGTTCTCGAACAAATCGAAGCCCTGCTTCTCGAGGATCAACTGTCCGGCGTGCTCGAGCAGTTCCCCGATTTTGGGCCACGGATTGCGCCGGCCGTGCGCCGGGATGATGGGCGCATGCCGCCGGGAGGCCTCCACGAGCTTTCGTTGTCCCTGCGTACCGGCCAGCGCATGCGGCGGCAGACTTTGGGCCGCAAACTCCGCGTCGCCCGGTTCGTGGCGGTCGCACGCCGAAACCGTGGGGAACGCGTGCCGCTGAAGATCCTTGTGCAACACGCCGATCTGGGCGCGAACGCGTTCGCGCTGCGTCACCGGCACCACGGCCTCATACCCGAGAAAGTCCTCGAGGACGTTCACGTCCAGGAGCAGGAAGGGCGCGGTGCGCGTGGCTGGCATGGCGTGATCTGCCCGAAGGCGGCTACTTCATCTCCTTGCGCTCTTTGATCACTTTGTCGACCAGCCCGTATTCGAGCGCCTGGACGGCATCGAGCCAGAAATCGCGGTTCGAATCGTCCTGAATCTTGTCCGCGTCCCTGCCGGTGCATTCGGCGACGATCTCGGCGTAGCGCCGGCGCGTGCGCAGGATCTCTTTCGCGGTGATCTCCATGTCGCTGGCCTGGCCGTAGCTTTGCGTCGAGGGCTGGTGCAGGAGGAAGCGCGAATGCGGCAGCACGTAGCGCTGGCCCTTTTCGCCGCCCAGATAGATCAGGACGGCCGCCGAGGCGCACAAGCCCGCGCAGAGCGTGCGGATCGGGCAACTGATGAAGCGCATCATGTCGTAGATGCCGAAGCCGCTGTCGGCGCTGCCGCCGGGCGAATTGACGATGACCGTGATTTCTTTATCCGCGTCGTCGTGTTCCAAGTAGAGGAGCCGCGCGCAGACGCTGGCATACATCTTGTCCGAGACCGGACCTTGGACGAAGATCGTGCGCGCCTTGAGCAGTTTGCTTTCGAGCGCTTCGGGGCCTTTGCTCTTGCCCTTCTCTTCGTCTTCCTCGTCGGCCATGAGGTGCTGCCAATTCTTCGGGTCCAGGTCGCTCACGGACAACTCCTTTAGCTTTAATCCCTTAGGTTGAAGCCGGGCGTTCTCTGCCCACCCCGATGCTTACCGGAAGAACGCGTTATCGTGCATTTTTTCGAATCCGTCTCGTGGAGATCCAACCCACGCGCACGAACCCCAGCCATGCCCCCAAACATCCGACCGATCCCAACGCACGTCAAGTTCCTTCCGACGTTTACACCTGCGGCCGGGCCCGGAACCGTTCGGTTGGCGCTCCATGGCCCAACTCCAATCGCCGTGAAGCCACTGGCCGAGCGGCCGCGGCGCGCATAAGTTGGCGGTTCGCTTCCGGAGCGCGAATATGCCGCTGCAACGCCTGCCGCTACAGAGTTCATCGCCCGCCGCCGCGCTGCCCGAAGGCTCGATGAGCCTGGCCGGACTGCCGGTCCTGCGCGCGCCGCTGGATCTTAAACTGGCGGCGCAGGCGGCGCCTGCCGATGGGCAGCTCGTGCTGGTCGTCGGCCTCGACTGCCGGTATGAGGCTGCCGTCGAACTCTCCGCACCGTGGGCCGGATGGCGCACGCGCGTGGACGCTTCGTTCGTCAGCGTGGCCCAGCGTCTTTACATCGATGTGCCGGGCGCGGTGCTGGCCGGGCTGAACCGCGAATCGCTCTCGCTGGCGGTACAGGCCGAAGCGCCGCTGCATTTCATCGCGCCCACGGCGGATGCGCCGGGGCTGACGCCGCAGATCTTGCAAGGGCGCGCGGACGATCCGGCCGCCGCGGCGCTGGACCGCTTGGCCGAAGGCGCCGTCGCGCCTTTCGGCTGGATGGGCGGCTGCGTCGCCGATGCGCTCCAGGTTCTGCATCGCGCTACCGGCGAAGCGCGCTATCTTGCGGCCCTGGATGCGTTCTTCGCGAGATACCTGCACGGCTCCGATCTGGTTCACGACAATCCGCGCAGCGTGCGCCTGGTCAACGAGCTCGAAACGATCGAGGCTTCGCTGCCCATCGCCGCCTTGGCGCGGCGGCACCCGGAACATCCCGCGCTGGCATGCGCCACCCGGCTCTGGGCGCAGAAGCGTAAGCCCGACGGCACGGTGCGCGACCACAGCGATACGGCCGAAGCGTGCTACACCGTCGCCTACCCGATGCTGGTTCTCGGCGCTCAGCGCGGCGACGCGGACTTGATCGAAGGAGCGTGGCGGCAACTGCGCCGCCGCCGCGAAGTGCTGGTTCACGAAGGCGACCTGTACCTGCGGCATCACGAGGGCAACCGCGGATTCCGCAACTGGACGCGCGGGATATGCTGGTACCTGCTGGGCCTGACGCGCACGCTGCTGGCCGCGCGCGAAGCCGGTCTGGAACTCCCGGAGGACCTGCGCGCCCATCTGGCCGAACGCGCGGAATGGATCGCCGTGCGCCAGCGCACCGATGGACTCTGGGACAACTTCCTCGACGAAGACGGGCCGCCGCCCGACACCTCGGGAAGCTGCGGCATCGCCGCCGCGCTTACACTGGCCTCGAAAGCCGGATTGATCGAACGCGCATTCCGCCCGCTGGCTCAGCGCACCTTCGCCGGAGCATCCGAACGCCTGAGGCCCGACGGTTATCTCGGAGGCGTCGCGCCCAACAACAAGCGCGGCGAGGAGCATCAGCACACCGACAGGCGAACCTGCGAGCCCTTTGCGCTGGGCCTGTTCGGACAGTTGGCGGCGGCGTTGCGATAGGCCGCGGCCGCTGCGGCGAAAACCATACCGGTGCACCCTTCTACGCGAGCTATTTGGCAAACACCGGCTTCAGGCGCTCGATATTCTCCTTCATCAGCGTGAAGTAATCTTTCCCCTTCAATAGGCCGCCCGGATAGCAGACGGCGACCTCCAATCCGAATTCGTCCTTCAAGCGCTTGGCAATTTCAGGCTTGGGTTCGGCTTCCCAGACCATGTATTTCGCGGGATGCTGCTTGAGTAGCGCGCCTAGCTCCTGGAGCGCCTTGTCGTCCGGCATCTCGTGCGGTTCGAAGTGCACGGCCCGGTAGTTCCATTTGTAGCGGCGGGCCAGGTAATCGAAAACGGGGTGGCTGCCGACAACCGGTACGCCGGCGTTTTCCTGCATCAACCCGGTCCAGGCCGCGTGCAGCGCTTCGAGGTCCTGGTTCAGGGCCTCGAACCCCGGCTTGAAATCCGGTGCGTGATCGGGCCAGCGCTTTACGAAGGCGTCGTACGCCGCGCGTGCTTGCAACTTCGCTTGAAGCGGGTCGAGCCAAGTGATGCCGATGAAGCCGGTGTGCGTGTGTTCGCCCTCCGGGCCGTGGCTGTGCGTAACGGCCTCGGGGAGTGCGATGAAGTCGGCTTTGAACGCATGAGCGGTATCGACGAGTTTCGATTCGGGCAGCGAAACGCGCGCCACCCACTTGTCGTATCCGGCGCCGTTGAGCAGGATCAGATCGGCGTGCTGGAAAGTCTGAAGGGCCGTGTCGTCGGGCTGCCAGAATTCGGGGTCTTCATCGCCCGTGTGCGGGAAGACCACCTTGACCTGCCCGCCGCCGATGCGTTCGGCAAAGACGCGCAACGGGTCGTTGGTCACGCATGCCGTATGCGCTCCATCTTCGTGGGCGTGGGTCTTTCCCGCTTCCGGCTTGCCGCCCCCCCCGCAGGCCGCGAGGGCCGCGAGCACCGCCAGGATGGCCACGAATGGCGCGAACCGGTTCATGCCAGGGCTCCGGGTTCCCCCTGCCTCCGTTACGAAAGCAGCCAGCGCGTGAGCGGCGCCTCCAAGGCGACCATAAGTCCGGCTGCGAGAGCCGCAAGTGTTAAACTCAGTACAAAAATAATACCGAGTTCCGCGGCCATCGCCAAGGCCACGGTACCGCGCCGGCAGCCCAGCCGGAAGAGCGTTTCGCGCTCCCGCGCGCGCAGGCGCAGCGAGAGCCATACCGTCAGGGCCAAAAAGCCGGCCGTCGCCAGCGCCACCAGCGCGAAGTTGGCGTCGAAGAAGCGTTTGGCCTTGAAGACCAGCCCCAGCAGACCCTCGATTTCCGCGACCGGTACGCGCAACTGTACGCGCTCGTGGCGTTCGTAACGGCCGCGCAGCAGCGCCGCCGCTTTCGCGTCGGGCGGAACGACCAGAACCGCACCCAGCGGAAACGTGTCCTCGTCGCCGTGAAAATGGAAGCTCGCGATATTCGCTTCGGTAATCTCGGTGTACGCGGTCAGCGCCGCGTTGGCGACGACGTTGCCGTCCTCTCGCTTCAGAATCGTGCCGGGCTCGGCATTCTTGACCACATCGGTATGCCCGTGGCCGAGTCCTTGCGCGATCCAGACGGTGCGCAGGTCGGCGAAGACGGCGTCGTCATCCGGCGAGCCCGACGGCGCGAGCACGCCGGTAACGCGAAGCTTCAGCGGATACGCGCCGGCCAGATCGAGCACGTTCTCGGGATCGGTCAGCAGCGCGCCGCCGGGCTGGACGCCGAGTCTGCGCGCGGCGGCGGCGCCGACGACGCAATCACCCAGCCGCAGCGGCAGATGCCCTGCGGCCGTCTCCAGGCCGCGAAAGTAAAAGTAATCGAGGGAGGTGCCCACCAGCGGCGCGCCTTGAGCCGTGAAGCGCGCGTAGAGCGGAATGGCGAGCCCGAGTTCCTCTTCGCGCAGCCTTTTCGCGTCGCCGGCCTGCAAACCCGGCGGCGCCGCGCCACGGAAGTAAAGCGCGTGGAGCACGAGGTCGTAGCGGCTGCCGCGCGCGCCGGCCACCAGCGGCGTGGAATGCGCCCGCGCCATCAACTGTTCCGAATAGCGCTGCACCAGCATCTGTACGGCCAGCGGCAATCCCACCGTCAGCGTGACACAGGCCACCAGCAGCGCGGTCTGAAGCCGGTGGTGAAGCACGTAACGCCAAGCGAGAAAGAGCGGGCCGCTCATGCGTGCGCACTCCCGGCCACCGCGCCAAGATCGACGACGCGCGGGAAGCGATCCAACAGGCTACGGTCATGCGTAACCGCGATCAGCGTCGCGTTGCGCTCACGGCCCAGCCGCAGGAGCAGATCGAGCGCCTGCCGGCCCGAGGCCGGATCCAGGTTGCCCGTGGGTTCGTCGGCCAGAATCAGGGCCGGCTGGGCGATCAGCGCGCGGCAAAGTGCGACGCGCTGGCGTTCGCCTTGCGAAAGCGCGTCGACGCGGCGGCGGAGTTTGTCCTGTAAGCCAACCTCGGAGGCCAGCGCCCGAACCGCTTCGAGCGGCGGCGGCGCGCCGAGGCTGGGGTTGATCCGGTACGGCAGGCGGATGTTCTCGGCCACGTCGAGGTAATCGAGCAATTCGAAGGTCTGAAAGACGAAGCCGATGCGTTGGGCCCGGAAATCGCGCCGCGCCGCATCGTTCAAGCCGGTCAGTTCGCGGCCGTCGACGCGAATCGTGCCGCGCTGCGGCGCCGCGATCCCCGCCAGGAGGTTCAAGAGCGTCGATTTGCCGCAACCGCTGGGGCCGATCACCGCGACGGCTTCGCCCGCAGCCGCGTCGAAGGCGGGGAGTTCCAGGGCCCAGGCTTCACCCGGATACGCGAAGCGTACGCCGCGCAATTCGATCATGGCGCGGGCTCCGATTTACGCGCGGCCTGCGGGCGGCGCAGGTAGGTCTCGTCGCGCACGCGCTCTTGGCGTCCGACTTGCATCGCCACGATCTTCCAGCGTCCCTCGCGCGGTTCGATCCGGAAGCGCGCCGCGTAGGCGTTGGCCCGCGCATGCACGTGCCCCCAGTGTTCGACGGTGCCTTCCACCGTCCAGTTCGCCTCGACCTCGAAGTCGGCGCTTTCCGGTTGGGGCCAGGTGGGCGCGGCGCTTTGCACCTCGACTCGAACGATCTTCGCGCGCGCGCCGCCTTGTTCTTGAATGGTCAGGCTTTCGTGCACCTGCAGATAAAGGGTGGCCAACAGGTCGCCGGCGACGCTCTTTTCGAGCGCGTCGTAGATCTCGCTCTCGTCGCGGTAGTCGAACGCGCGATACAGGTTGCCGTGCAGCGTCTGGAAGATCGCGCGCGCTGTTTCGGCCGTGGGTTTGCGCACACCGGATCCTCCGGCGAAGGGCGTATCCAGCCAAGCAAAGGGCAAACAGCCCGCCACGCCGACGGCGAGCACACTCAACCAAAGCGCGGCCGGGAGTCCGCGCCGGCGCGCCAGGCGCACGATTCCCAGCAGCGCGAGCAGCCCCGCGGCGGCCAGGGCGATCAAGGGTAAGCGCAGCGGTTCGGGCGCTTCGGTTTGCACTTCCACGATGCGCGCCCACTTGCGGCCTTCAGGCGCGGTCCAAGCGAAGCTAGGCTCCTTAGGCGTGAAGCGATGGGCGCTCACATCCTCGCCCTCGAAGACTTGCGTATACACCTCCGTCAATTTGGTGTCGAAAAGCGGCCAAGCCAGGCGCAATTCCCGCAGCCCGCTTTTTGCACCGTAGGCGAGCAGCACGCTGACGCGGGTGAGCGGGGCGACGACATCTTGGCGCGCGTCGATGGCCGCCAAATCCTTGAAGCGCGTGGAGAGGAACTGAATCTGCCGGATCTCGGGCGCCACCTCGAGTCCGTTCACGGTCGCGGAAAGTCGCGCTTTGAGGAACGCTTCGAGCGCCGGGCGCGCGGCGTCCTGTTCGGCGACGGTGAGCAGTCCGAATTCGGCGCGCGGAACCTCATGGAACCGCTCCAGCAGGTACAGCGGCAGGAGCAGTTCGTGGCGCACTTCGAAATCGTCGAGGTACAGGAAACTGTAGACGCTTTCGACGGCGCTGAACTCGTCGGCGACCCCGTCGCCTTCGTGCGCGGGCTTGGGCTTCTCGGTCAGGTACGAAGGCTTCCCGCCGTCCCACGAGAAGCCCAGCGTCAGCACGCGCCCCTTGCCGACGGCCATGGCTTTCGACCACGGAAAGCCTTCCTGCTGCACGGTCAATTCGACCACCGAAGGAAGCACGTCGGTGCCGCCGATGGTCTGGCCGAAGGCCAGGCCGTCGGGCGGAGCGTCGAGCTTGTAATAAAACGTGTACGTGACGACGAAGGCCATCATCCGGCCGAAGGGCAGGCCGTCCGGCGGAAACGGATCGTGTTCGAGAGTGACGAACTGGCCTTCGAGCCTGCGGCCGTCCGGCAGCAGCAGCGCAAAGGCGTCGAGCAGGTATTGGCGGTGTTTGTCGCGGGCTTCGAGGAAGGTGCTTTCGATCAGCTTGCCGCCGGGCAGATTGCCGGCGTGGATCAGGTAGTAGTCTTCGGCCATGACCTTTACGGTGAGGGTGATGCCGTCCCGCGCGACCTTCATTTCGGCCCAGGAGACCGAGAAGGGATGCGCGTGCGACCGCCGCGCGGCGACGGCCAGCAGCAGGCAAAGCACGATCCAAGCGCTCGGGCGTGGCCTCATGGCGTACGGAAGATACGCCGCTGCGGCGCGGACGGCTATGCCGAATCGAGCGGCCCTCGCGGAGGAGCGCTCGAACAGGTATGCTTAAGACATGAGTAGCGCACACGATTCCGCCGCGTTGCCGTTGAACGCCTCGCTGCAAGAGCCTCCGGCCGAGCTTGCGCCGGAGGCGCGGCTGCCGTTTCGCGGCTTTAAGCACTGGGGCGGTCCGTTGGCAGGTTTATCGGCCGGCGCGCTGGCGGTGCTGGTGGCGTGGATCGATCCGAAGACGCCGTTCCTGGCGGTGGGCTTGTGCGTCCTCGGCGCGCTGAATGCCTACCTGCTTTCGCTGATCAACAAATCGCTGATCGGTTCGATCGTTTCGGTACTGGGTGGATTCGCCGTGGGCCTGGTGGGCGTGGGCCTGCCGACTTTCCTGGCCGACCTGGATGCCGGCGCCGACGATCTGGCGCAGCGCGTCATGGTTCCGGTCCTGCTCTTTTTTGCCCCGATTCTGGTCGGCACCGGACCGTTGCTCCTGGCGATGCTCTTTCAGATCGACCGGCCGCGCGGTTTCCTGGTGCGGCTGCTGCTGGGCACGGCTGCGGGGTTGCTGGCCGCGATCTGCGGTCTGGTGGTCTACGGGATGCTCGATTCTCTTTTCGATGCCCTCCCGGATGGCCTGATCAGCGTCGCGGCCTTTACCGCGGCCAACTACGTGCTCTTCCGGCTCCAAGTACTGTGTCTCATTGAGTCGGCCGGCGGCGACAACGTGCTCCGTCCCGGTTACATCGATCCGGCCGATGACCCCCCAGCAAGTGCGCCCCCTCCGTCGGCCCCGGCCGCTCAAGCCGACGACGAACCCTGAACGGAATGCCATGAGCCAACCTGAATACCTGCCCGGCTACACGAAAGGCGTGTGGCTCTTTAATGAGCGCTACTTCTTCGAGTGCCACGAAATTCTGGAGCTGCTTTGGCTCGAGTCGGTGGGTTACGAGAAGACGCATTACCAGACGCTCATTCATGGGGCGGTCTGTTTCGTTCACTGGGAGAACGGGAACCGGAAAGGCGTACTCTCGCTTTACCGTACCTTTCGCCAGAAGGCCGAATCGCTTCCAGGCGCTTGGTTTATGGGGGTGCACCTGGCGCAGTTGGTGGCCGATATGAGTGCGCTCGTGGAGCCCTATCGCAACGATCCCGATCTGCCGCTCACACCCTTTGCGACTCTGCGCACACCGCGGATGGAAGTTCAAGGCTTCGAGCCCACCCCGGTGGACGAGGCGGAACTCCTGATTTTAGGCCGCCACGAAGCGGATGAGTCGTAGGCCCCGGCAGCAACTTCGGGCGAACAAGCCTCTGAATCGGTAAGCCATCGGCGCGTCCATCCCCTGAATGCCCGAGGTGCACTCGACGCATGGTAAAAAGGTACGAAATCGTCGGAAAGTAGATATCCTTCGGGCCTGAATTACGTGTCTCAGTAGGAGATGAACCGGGAACCGGTCGATCAGAGGCCTCTTGACACGCAGAGGCAGCATTCTAACATGGTGCAACTCGCGTGGCTCGGACTTTCGGTTAAGTACCTATAATGACTTGTATGCGATCGCAGGAAAACTTTTGGTGGGGAGATCGGGGCATGGGCGCAGGGCGAAAAGTGCTGGGAGTCTGCTGGGTGCTGGGGCTTGGCCTGTGCGCAACCGGTTGGGCGGCGGAGAGCATTACGCTGAAGTTCCCTGGCGGCTCGGCACGCGGCGAGGTCGTTAAAGTCACGAAAAGCGAAGTGGTGCTCAAAAACAGCGCCGGTAAAGAGCAGATCATTCCCGCGGCGATGCTGGAACCGAAGGATCTGCTGCATTGCCGCAAGCAGATTCTCGATCCGAAGGACGCTAAGGGACACTTCGAACTGGGCGAGTTCTGCCTCCAGAAGAACTTGAAAGAGCAAGCCAAGGAGTTGCTCACCCAGGCTTCGACCCTCGACCCGGCGGCTTACAAGCTGAAGGTCGAGGATCTGCTAGGGGCGAAGCCCGAAGCGCCGCCGGCGGAAGTCGCGCAGAAACCCGAAGAGAAGCAGCCCGAAAAGGAAGCTCCGAAAACGGCCGACCCGGAGAAAAAGGACGGCGACGGCGAATGGATCGAAGTGCGCGGGCCGAACGGGCAGATCTTCAAGATTCCCGCGAACCTGATGGCCAACCAGGAAGATATCGCGCCTAAGAAGCCCGATGAGTGGGAGAAGTTCAAGACCGACCGGCTGCAGGAACTCAAGCGCGTCTGTGGCGGTGACTGGAAGGTCGAAGAGACGGCGCACTATTGCCTCTTCAATAACCTGGATCCGAAGGACTACGAAGCGCTGAAAGTGCAGTGCGAAGGGCTGTACGGCTTCCTGAAAGAAGTAATGGACTATAAGGAAGGCGATCCGCTCTGGAACAACAAGTGCCCCGTCTACTTCATCAAGACGCGCAACCAGTTTCTCCAGTTCGCGTCGCAGATCGATCGGGCGCCCGGCGCGGCGAACTCGGGCGGCTACTTCCGCCACCGCGGGCGCGAAGTTCACATCGTGATTCCGCTGTACGATTGGATGAACGGGAAGCAGAAGATCGAGACGGCCACCAGCACGCTGTACCACGAAGGCACGCACGCCTTCCTGCAGCTTGTGGGTAAGAATACGCAGTTGAATTCGTGGCTCCACGAGGGCATGGCGCAGTTCATCGAGTTCCTGTGCATGGAGCGCTACACGGGCAGCAATAACTTAGGCGACCGCAACCGCGCGGTGGGCATCCTTCGCCAAGCCGTTCGGGACGGCGACGTGATCAGTTGGTACGAAGGCCGGCAGCGCCCCATGGGCGGCGGCGACCACCCGGGCTATGCCTTCGCCTGGTCGC
Source organism: Planctomycetota bacterium (assembly GCA_015075375.1). GTDB lineage: Bacteria > Planctomycetota > SZUA-567 > H5-PLA8 > H5-PLA8 > H5-PLA8. Next base: position 1,049,919 of record JABTUM010000001.1, read on the forward strand.
GCTTCCACTTCCTGTACACCTGCTTTCGCAGCAATCCGCGAGCGTTGCCGACGATGATCAATGCGATCAAGGACGGTAAATCCGAGGAGGACGCGATGAAGGCGGCCTTCGGGAAGTCCTACGACGAGCTGGAGCAGGGCTATCGGGTCTGGATGGAACAGTCGTCCAAAAACAACTTCAAATAGGCAGGAAACGCCGGCTCAAATATCGCGCAAAAGCGCTCTGGACCTTGTCTCGCATTCTGTGCTACAACCTGCCTCGGCTCGCGGAAGGAGCGGGAGCCGGTTTGCATAGTCCGCTTTTCCTAAAACAGGACGCCTAAAGCCCCATGTCTGAAATCGAACTCGCCTGCCACCTTTCGCCGTGGGGGCAGCACGGCATGATTAACGCGCTCTCGGACATTGAGAGCGCCGGCTTCAAGGGCATCGAACTGCCCGCGATCGTCGTGGAGCAGTTCGAGGACCGCGTGCAGGTCTTCAACGAGATTCTGCTGGAACATCACATTCAGCTCGTCGCGATCACCGCCGGCGGCAGCAAGTGGCCGGGGATGAACCTGGACGAGGAGGTCGAGCGCTGCCTGAATATCGCGCGCTTCCTGAAATCGGCCGGCGCACGGGTGCTGTGCCTGTACCCGCCCAAACCGAACCCCGAGCATCCCATCGAAGACGAACTGGACCTGATGCCGGCCGCGACGGCTTACGGCGAGATCGCGCGCCGCACCCTCGAGCAGGATGTCATCACCTGCATCCACCCCGAATTCGGGACGCTGGTCGAGGACGAGAAGACGCTGGAGAAGTTCAACCAGATGGCCGATCCGGAAGCGCTGAAGCTCTGCCTCGACGTAGGCTGGCTGGCCGAGGCCGGCCTTTCGCTCACCGGCTTCGTGAAGTCGTACAAAAAGAAGTTGGGGCTCGTCCACCTTAAGGACTTGAAGTTCAAGAAGGGCAAGATCGCGAAGCCCCACAAAGAGAAGGGCAAGGAAGACCCGCGTCCGCATGCCGTCGAACTGGGCAAGGGCGGGCTGGATCTCGAAGCGTACGTCGACGCGCTGCTGGTCGCCGAATTCTCCGGTTGGGCCACGGTGGAGTTCGATCCGCCCGAGGAGCCCGGCCGCACGCTGCGCAGCCTCGCCAAAGCCTGCCACGACTACGCCGAACACACGCTCGACTTGGTGCTGTAATGCAGGACCGGGTTCGTGGGCGGCTCCCGAAAGTCGCCTTGCGCCGGTTCACCGCCTAAGCCCTAACCGCATGGCGCCACCCGCGCCTGCTTGCGATCCGCACACATAGCGCCTTGACCGGATTCCCGAAACGGGCGAACATCAAGGCATGCGCTTCCTGTTCATCTGCATCCTTTGGACGCTGCTGCTGTCCGGAGCCGCACGAAGCGGCGAAGGCGAACCCGCGGACCTGCGACTGCGTTTGGCGAAGGACGCTCAGATTCGCTACGCGTGGGATATCGAATACGGGACGCAGAGCAAAGGAACCGAGCGCGGCAAGCCGCTGGACCTGCGCGTCGACAAGGACTTGAAGCTGCAGGTGCGGTTGCAGGGCATCGCGCCGCCGTCGCAGGCGCCGATCGGGGCGAGTTTGCGCTTCGACCGCTTCGAACTGGAAGAAAAACGCAAGGTGGGCGAGGCGCTGCAATCGCGCCTGCGCGTCGACCGGCGCCAGATTTTCCTCGAAGAGAACGGGAAGGTGCAGATCGACAGCCTGAACGATATCGGGCTGGAGAAGATCACCGATTACCAGCGCAATCTGCGCGGCCTGGAGCGGCACGAGGTTCACCTGGGCTTCGAGACCACGGGGAAGCAGGCGCATGTGGCCGGCGACACGCAGCTCGTCGAGACGCTGTACGGGCACAGTTCGCAGGGGCTCTTCCCGGTCCTGGCGGGACAGGAAGTGAAACCGGGCGAGGGTTGGACCGACGCGTTCGGGATTCCTATGCTGGGCGAGTTGAAGCTGGACGAGCCGGCGAAGGTGACTTCGCGCTTGAAGTTCGCGGGCTGGATGAAGAAGGACGGCAAATCGCTGGCGCTGGTGGACGTGGTTTCGTTCTGGGAGAGCACCGACTTGCGCGGGCGCGATGAGGCGGGTCTGGAGGTGACGATCACGCGGCTGGACGGGATGGGCGCGGGCACCTGCACGTTCGATCCGGTAGCGGGCGCATTCGAAGAAGGCACGATGACGTTCCAGCTCAAGTACCGCCTGGAAGGCCGGCGCGAAGGCGAGAAGACGGAACTGGAAGTGGAAGGCAAGTCGCGGACGAAGTTCAAGCGCGTGGAACTGGGCGAGGCGGGCCCGAAGCCGGAGTAGGATTGGGCTGCAAACGCCAAACACCAAGAACGAAACAAACGGCAACCGGTCATGCTTCGGTCGCGATGCCGGGGCGCCGCTTGACCCTCACGCCGGTAAGCGCGTATCCTAATCGGCCGAGGCGGGACGGAGATTCGAGATGGCCGGGCATTCACATGCGGCGAACGTGGCGGTGCGCAAGGGCAAGCAGGACCGCCTGCGCGCGCGCGTCTTCGGGCGTCACAGCAAGAACCTGATGATCGCGGCGCGCGACGGCCCCGATCCGAATTTCAATTTTTCGCTGCGCCACGCGATCGAGAAAGCCCGCGCGGACTCGATGCCCAACGACAAGATCGAGCACGCGATCAAGAAGGGATCGGGGCAGATTGAGGGCGTGCGCGTCGAGGAGTTCATGATCGAAGGCTACGCGCCGGGCGGCGTGGCGCTGCTGATCGACTGCATCTCCGACAACCCGCAGCGCACGCGCCCCGAGGTGGGGAACATTCTGGACAAGAACAACGCGAAGCTGGCGGCGAGCAACGCGGTGAAATGGATGTTCCAGCGCAAGGGGCTCTTCGCGGTGCCGGTGGCGAAGATCGGCGAAGAGCAACTGATGGAACTGGTGCTGGAAGCCGGCGCCGACGACATGATTCGCAGCGACGACGTGTACGAAGTCACGACCGCGCTGGAATCGTTCGATTCGGTGCGCAAGACTCTGGAGCAGGCGGGGGTCGAGACGACCGTAGCGGAATTGAAGTACCTGCCCAACACCGAGTGCGAAGTCGACGGCGCCACGGCGACCCGGATCTTCAACCTGATCGAAAAGATCGAGGACCACGAGGACGTGAACGCAGTGCATACGAACCTCGCGTACACGGACGAAGTGTTGAAGGCGCTGAAAGAGGGTGCGTAGCGAGTGCGGCCCGCCTGTTCAAACTTGGCGGGGAGCGCGTGACCGCGCAGGATCCGCTCCTACCAACGGTTGCAGCGCCCGGATGCTTGAGCTTCGAAGGTTTACCTATTAACTCGTTCGCGGGGCGCACATGCCCGTAACGCCCACGCATCGCTACATCGGCATCGACCCCGGTACGCAAGTCGCCGGCTGGGGGATCGTCGAAAGCCAGGGCTTGACCTTGAAGCTCGTGGCGTGCGGCGTGCTGCGCGGGCCGGCGCGAGGCGAGATGGGCGCTCGGTTGAAGGCGATCTTCGAGGCGCTGGAAGCGGTGCTGGCGCAGTACCGCCCCGAAGCGGCGGGCCTGGAAGAGACCTTCGCGGGACAGAATCCCAAATCGGCGATCGCGATGGGCCAGGGGCGCGGCGTGGCGCTGCTGGCGCTCGAACGCGCGGGCATCCCGGTGACGAGCCTGGCGCCGAACGAGATCAAGAAGGCCGTGACGGCCAACGGGCACGCAGGCAAGGATCTGGTGGCGAAGATGGTCTGCGCGCGGCTGGGGCTGCCCGATCCGCCCGAACCGGCGGACGTGACCGACGCGCTGGCGGCGGCGATCGCCTTGGCCCAGCGTGCGCCCGCGCAGAATTGGACCGCACGGGGCCGCTAGGATCCTTTCGTTTTATTTTTACTACACTATCATATATTTTGGTGTAGTTAAAATATGCAAGCTTGGGGCAGACCGCCAGTCTGGCGCACCCTTAAGGGAGGCACGGCCATTCCACTCGCACGCTTCGTTCTCGGATGGAGTCTTTTCTTCGCCGCCTGTGCCTACGGGGCGGAGGCGCCGAAGGCCGGCGGCTTCCTCCTTAAGGAAGGCGACCTGCTCGCGTTTTGCGGCGACTCGATCACGGCCGGGGGCTTGTACCCACGCTACGTCGAGGCGTACTTGCGGGCCTGTGCGCCGGTGCCGGGCCTACGCATCATGAACGTGGGGCGTTCGGGCGAACAGGCGCGCCACTTCCCGCCGCTGATGGACGGACTGCTGGCCGCGAAGCCGACGGTGGCGACGATCTGCTACGGGATGAACAGTTCGCGCAGCGCCAAAGTGCTGGGCGAAGGTTCGGCTCAAACCGAAGCCTCGGCGCTGCGTGCGATCGTGGAGAAGCTCAAGGCCGCGGGGTGTACGCGGATCGTGGTGGCCTCGCCGGGTTGCGTGGACTCGACGCACTTCGCGCTGGCGCAATCGAAGCCGGCCGATCCGGCGGCGGCGGAAGCGACGAACAAGAATCTGGCCCTGATGGGCACGGCAGCCGAAATGGTGGCGCGCGAGCATCAGCTTATTTACTGCGATATCCATCATCCGATGATGGATGCGATGGCGAAAGCCAAGGCCAAGCACGGGACGGCGTTTGCATTCGCCGGCGGCCCGGGAGACGGCGTGCATCCGGGCGGCGCGGGGCATCTCGTGATGGCTTGGGCGCTGCTGAAGGCGCTGGGCTGCGACGGCGCGATCGGCACGATCGCGCTGGACCTCAAGACCGGCAAGGCCGAAGCGGGCGCTGGCCATGCGGTGCTCTCGGCGGCGGCGGGACAGATCGATCTGGAAAGCACTCGCTATCCGTTCTGCTTCCTGGGCAAGCCCGAGGACGCCAAGTCGCCACGGAGCGTCAGCGATCTGATCGCGTTCAACGCCGAACTGAACCGGCTGATCCTGAAAGTTTCCGGCGCGGCGGGGAAACGCTTTACGGTGACGTGGGGCGCGGCGACGGCGGAGTTCGACGGGGCGGCGCTGGAACAGGGCGTGAATCTGGCCGAAGCGTTCCCCGAGAATCCCTTCTGCGCGCCGTTCGGGAAGCTGCTGTTCTCGATGGAAGAGCGCGCGACCTGCGAGCGTGCGCTGCGCATGGATCATAAGGGCAGCGCGGCGATGCAGGCACGATTGGACAAGGCGCTGGCCGGACTTGTACCGGCGCCGGTGAAGCACACGATCAAGGTGGCGGAAGCAGGAAAGTAGCTCGTTCGATCTCGGCCTTCGATCGGACGGGACCGCTCCCCCTCCCCGCGACTTGCCGCCTCTCGCTCCGGGCGGTACACCGTATCCCGTCAACACGCGCTCGAGGATGCTCATGGCCGAGGCCACGCCGCGGACGGATGCCGCCGCGCCGACGTACCGCTTGCTCACCCGCGCCGATATCCCCGGCGCGCAGCGCCTGCGTGAACTCGCCCATTGGAATCAGACCGACCGGGATTGGGAGCACCTGCTCGACTTCGAACCCCAGGGCTGCTTTGCCGCCGAGTACGCGGGGCAATTGGCGGGCACCGCGACGACGACGCGCTTCTTGCCCGCCGCGGGCGCAGGGAGCTTCGGCTGGGTCGGGATGGTGCTGGTCGATCCCGGGATCCGGCGCATGGGCATCGGCTCGACGCTGCTGAAGCGTTGCATCGCCTACCTCGAAGGCGCCGGAGTCGAGACGGTACGCCTGGACGCGACGCCGATGGGCAAGAAGGTTTACGATCAGCTCGGATTCGCCGACGAGTACAGCCTGGAGCGCTGGGAAGGCACGGCGCGGGGGACGTTTCCGGCGGCGAGCGTTTGCACGGTGGAAGCGCTGACGGCCGAGCGCCTGGACGGTGTGGCGGCGTGGGACCGTGAGGTCTTCGGCGCGGACCGGATGCGCGTGCTGGCGGCATGGCGTGCGGATTGGCCGGAGTGTGCGGTCGCGGCCTACGCAGGCGGGAGGCTTGCGGGCTACGCGCTGGCGCGGCGCGGTTCGCGCTTTCAGCAGATCGGTCCCATCGTGGCCGCATCGCCCGTCGTAGCCGAGGGGTTGTTGCAGGCGCTCCTGCATCGGCTATCGGGGCAGCCGGTGATCGTGGACTTCGTGACGTCGAACGCATGGACGGCCGAGCTTCTGGCGCGGAGCGGATTGGCGCAACAGCGCCCGTTCATCCGCATGGCCAAGGGGCCCAACCGATCGCCCGGAAATCCGGCTCCGATCCTGGCGATAGCCTGCCCGGAATTAGGCTGACGAGCGTTCTTTTAATGGGGTAACTCACTGCCTTGAAAGAAGTTAGATCAGACTCCCCGCGCACCGGTGCAAACGTCATGCAAGTTTCTTTCCCACCTCTCGTTAGCCCAATAGCCGAAGGAACCTACGGGTTCCGGCGGCGCGGCGGCCGCAGGATGGGCCGCCGGGGCGGAAGGTAGCGCTCGTGGCGCGGGACGATACGCCTGAGCCCGGGATGGGCGACCTCCGCCATTTCGACCAATGGGTGCAGGAGCATCAGCAGAGCGTTTACACGTACATCTTGCGGATGATCGGGAACGCGCAGGATGCCGAGGACTTGACGCAGGATGCGCTGATGCAGACGTACCGGACCAAAGCTCGGGTGGCTCCGGAATCCGGCGGGTACTTGAAATGGTGTTTCCGGATTTCGCGGAATCTGGTGATCGACTACCGGCGCAAGAAGCGCCCGCGGGGTGCGGAAGAAGAAGAGCTTGAGCGCGCGGTGGACGCGCGGTCGCTGCGGCCCGAGGAAGTGTACGAGCATCGGGTGAAGGGCGGCGAACTGCGCGAGGAACTGCTTGCGCTGCCGGAAAAGTACCGCGAGGCGCTGCTGCTGCGGTACCAGGTGGACCTGAGCTACGAAGAGATCGCTCAGGTGATGGACGTACCGGTGACGACGGTGGAAACACGAATTCACCGGGCGAAGAAGATGCTGCGCGAACGGCTTTCGCGCCGCAGTTAAAGACGCAGGCGATGCGCGGCGCGTGACGCGGCGGGCATCGAAATACAAGCAAGGGCTCGCACGGGTGTGCGGGCCGGGAACGGGCAGGTTATGAGCGAGACGCCAACTTCTATCGAACCGGCGGCGCCGGCTCCTCTGGACGAGCTGGAGTTGCAGCGCTTCATCGACGCGCGCCTGGACGAGGCGAGTCAGGCGGCGCTGCAGGCGCGGTTGAAGGCCGATCCGGCGGCGCGGCGGTCGCTGGATGCGCTGCGCGAAGAAGACGCGCTGATGCGCGGCGCGCTGGAAACCCTGAGCGAACCCCAAGGCAAGCTGGGCGAAAAGATTCTCGCCACCCTTTACGACGAACAGCGGCAGCGCATGCGGTTGGAACGCGCGCGCGTCTTCCGCCGCAGGCTGGTCTGGTCGGTGGCGAGCGCGGCGGCGGTGATGCTGGCGCTTCTGTTGATCAAGCCGCGCGAGGAAGCGGGCGCGGTGGTGGCCGGGTCGGGCGTGGGGCTGCTGCAGAAGGACGGCTCCGTGGCGGCGCTGGAACGGACGCAGCGCTTCTACGAGGGCGACACGCTGGTGACGGCGCACGGGCAGTTCGCGCGGATCCGGCTGAGCGACGGGAGCCAGGTGGATCTGGACGAGGACAGCCGGCTGAAGATCGAACAGACGGCGCACCGTTCGCCGATGCTGGCGCTGGAAGCGGGGCGCATGGGCTTGCAGGCCGGGCCGCACAGCTTGGGCGTGCTGGTGCGGCCGGGCGTGGACGCGGCGGAGACGCTTTCGGCGGAAGCGGGCGTGGCGTTCGACCTGTGGCTGGCGGCGCCGACGGATGCGCGCTGGCCGGATTGGGCGGAAGCGTGGTCGCGCGCGGAGCCGGCGCCTGACGCTTCGCCGCGGCGGGTCTGCGTTTCGGTGGCCGAAGGCACGGTCTACGTGAACGGAGGCGGGAATCTGAGGCCGGTGGCGCTGGGCGCCCAGCATCGGATCGTCTTCGGGGCGGGGTTGCCGCCGCAGAGCGGCTTCGAGATCGATGCCCTACACGCGCTGGATCCTCGGCGTGAGGGCTGGGCTGGAATGGACGGAGCCGGACCGCAGGACCGCCTTATGGTGGGTCTGCTGGAGTCTTGGGATCCGGTCGAACTGGGCGAGCGGCTGGGACTGGCTAAGGATGTGCCGGGCGGGTCGGAAGCCATCGGCGCGGCCTTGGGCCAGATGCGTGAAGGGTTGCGGGCGACGGACGCGGCTGAGCGGGCGCGGTTGCTGGGCGCGGGACAGCAGAGCCTGCGCGAAGCGACGCAGGGCCTGCTGCTGCGCGACGAACGGCGCTACCTGGAACGCGTGGTGGAAGGGCTGGCGCATTTCGAGCGCGCCCGGTCGCTGCGCGCGCTGCAGACGCCGCAGGCCAAAGCCGACGCGCGCAACGCGTACTTGGCGGCGGCGGTGGCGTTCCACGAGGCGCTCAACGGCGCCGAGCCGGAAGTGGGCGCGGAACAGGCCGAGCCGCTGGGCCAGCGCCCGGCGCCGGAACTGCATGCGAACCTGCGGCTGTCGGATCTCGCGCCGCCTGCGCAAGGCAAGTTGCTGGCCTCCTTCTATCAACCGTGGGCGCTGCTGGGTCTGGCCCAATCCCAAGGCTCGGCGGGCGGAGATGAAGTGCCGCCGGAGATCGCGGGGCTGAATGCGGCGGATTCGTTCGAGCATGCGCGGACGCTTTTGACGCCTTGCGTGGAATCGCTGGCGGCGCAATACGGTCTGGCGCTGGCCCTCGGATCGAGCGGCCAAGCCGAAGAGGCCGCGGCGGAATTCGAGAAGCTGGCCTCGGTTTCGGTGGCCGGGCTTTCGGCGGGCTCGAAGCGGCAGGTCGAAGGCTTGCGGCAGGCTTCGCACGTAGCGTTGATCCGCCTGCATGCGCAGTCGCGCAACGGCGTGCAGCTCGAAAACTGGCTGGATACGTTCCGCGTACGCTACCCGCTGGATGCCGACGGCCGCGCGGGCCGGGCGATCCGGGAAGTGCTAAGCGAGGCGCTGCTCCAAGGCGCGGAACGCGCGCTGCGCGCAAAGGATTACACGCAGGCGCTGGACTGCTTCCACGACCTGTTGGCGCAGCCGGGCCTGGACGAATCGCTCGACGACGCCGCGCGGTTCGGGATCAAGTGCGGACAGCTTGAAGCGTACTTGGGCGTGGAAGACGGTCGGCGGGCGGCGCGAGCGGCGCGCGAACTTGAACGGCTTCTGCCTGACGGGCTCTCGGCGGAACGGCGTGCGGATTTGCTTGGCCAGATGGACCGCGCGAAGGCGCTCTTCGAACGCCAGCGGCAAGACCGCGGCGCAACCGAGGCATCCGCACCGGAGTCGATCCAACTCGATTTGAACGAATAGCAGGCCGATCCGGGCCGCTTAAAGCTCACTAAATAGATCGCGGCAACGTCGTATTGTACGCACACGCGCATGGCGCTTGTACATCCCCGGAAGCTCCGTAGACTGTCCTCCAACTTTTAGGTACGCCTCATAGCTTGCCTGGTGCGCGGCGTGGCCGCGACGGGACGGAGCGGTATGGCTCAAGAACTGGCACACCCCATTCGGCAACTGGTCATGCTGGCGTTGCGCTGGAGCCTGCTGGTCAGCCTCACGCTGATGATCCTGGTCGTCTCGGGGATTTTGCTGGCGGTGAACTATTACGGCGGCCAGCAGATCGCGGAAGAGCTGTCGGGACAATACCTGCACAAAACAGGCGATCTGGTCGAGCAGAAGCTCGTCGATTTCTTCCAGCCGGTCGTCAAGAACCTGTTGAACGCGCAGAAATGGGCCAAGCACGGAGTGGTCAAGCCGGAGGACGTGAAGGGTTCGAACGCGGTCTACATCCCCATCCTCGAGGAATACGATCAAGTCACGTCCATCGCCACCGGGGACGCGGACGGCTACAGCTACCGGCTGGGCGCGGAAAAAGAGAATTTCCAGTCGCGCATATCCGACGCGAGCAAGAAGGACGCGCTGCCCGAGCTGGCGCTGTGGTCGCCGGACGGCGAGCTGCTGAAATCCTGGACGGACAAGAAGCCTTTCGATGCGCGCGACCGTCCCTGGTATCTGGGCGCGATGGAGAATTACAAGCGGGCCGGCCAGCAAGTGCACCAGACGGAGATCTACTGGAGCGACCCGTTTATCCTGCGCACGAGCAAGTCGCCCGGCATCGCGGCGTCGCTGCCGTACGAGCATCCGAGCGGGAAGGTCTATGTGATGACCTTCAATCTGATGCTGACGAAACTCTCGGACTTCACCGCGTCGCTGCATCCCAGTCCCAACGGCAAGGCGTTCGTGCTTTCGGAGCAGGGCGCGGTGATCGGCTTCCCGGCTGATCCGCGCTACGCGACGAGCGAGGCCCGGGCGCTGGCGGTCAAAGGCGACAGCGAAGAACTGCCGAAGCCCGAAGAGCTGGACATCCCGGACCTGATGGCGGCGGCGAAATTGTGGCTGGGGCAAGGCAAACCCAACGACCAAGTGCTGGCCTTCGACAGCGGCGGCGAGCGCTGGCGGGTGATTTTCCGGCGCTACCGGCTGCCGTTCCGGCAGACGCCGACGAGCGTGATCTGGATGGGGATGATGGTGCCGGAGCGCGATTTCCTGGAACAGGCGAAGCGGCAGCAGCGCAACATTCTGGCGGTATCGGCAGGCGCGCTGGCGCTGGCGATGCTGCTGGCCTTCGGCCTCGCGCGCATCTACGCGCAACCGCTGCGCAAGCTGGCCGAGCAAAGCGAAAAAATCACCGAGCTGGACCTGCGGCCGGGGCAGCCTATCCGCACCCACGTGCTGGAGACGTACCAGCTTGCCGAATCGCAGGAGCGGATGCGCACGGCGCTGGACAGTTTCGCGCGGTACATCCCGACCGAAGTGGTGCGTGAACTGCTGCGGCGCGGCGAGGCGGCGCGGATCGGCGCGCGGGCGTGCGAAGTGACTGTGATGTTCTCGGACGTGCGCGGGTTCACCACGATCAGCGAACGGATGACGCCGGAAGCGCTGACGGCGCACATGGCCGACTACTTCGAATCGCTGATGAACCTGATCATCCTCGAGCGCGGCACGATCGACAAAATGATCGGCGATGCGATCATGGCGCTGTGGGGCGCGCCGGTGGACGACAAGAATCACGCCCGCAATGCGGTGCGCGCGTGCCTGCGCTGCCAGTTGTTCCTCAAGGATTTCAACGAGAAGTGCAAACAGGACGGCAGGCCTCCGCTGATCACGGGCTTCGGGCTATCGAGCGGGATCGCGATGGTGGGCAACATGGGCGCGCCGGCGCGGCTGAACTACACGGCCATCGGCGATATCGTGAACCTCGCCAGCCGCCTGGAAGGCACGACCAAGATGTACGGCACGGGCATCCTGTGCAGCGAGGCGACGAAAGACCAGGCCGGCCCGGGTTTCGAATGGCGGCTGGTTGATCTGGTGGCCGTGAAAGGCAAGACGATGCCGGTGAAGGTATACGAACCGCTGGGTCCGGTGGGCGCGGTCGATCAGGCGGACCTGGATTTCGCGCGCGCGTACGAGGCGGCTTTCCACCAGTACTTGAAGCAGGACTTCGCCGGCGCGCTGGATTCGCTGGACGGCGCGCGGAAGATCCGCCCCGAAGACGTCTCGCTGCACCGGCTGGCCGTGCTTTGCCGCGAGTATCTGGAGGCGCCGCCCGGCAAGGACTGGGACGGCGTCGAACGGCTCAAGACGAAATAGCCGCCATGCCCGAACCGCTGCCGCCCGACTCCCAGTTGCTCTTCTACACCATGGTGAAGGGCGACGAAGCCGAATTGGGCGTCCTGCTGCCCCAGTTGAGGCGGCACTATCCCGGTTCAACCATTCTGGTTCATTTCGACGGCGCGTCCACCGCGCTGGGCGAGGCGCTGGCCGAACACTACGGCGCGCCGCACTTCGTCGAGAAGCGGCGCCTGTACGAAACGGTGTACGGCGGCGAACTGCTGCACGGGATGCTGGAGCGGATGCTGGCGTATCCGGCAGAAGCGATGTTCAAGATCGATCCCGATTGCCACATTCGCCGGCGTCTAAAGCAGTTGGGCTCCACGCCCATTTTCGGGCGGCTGCAGGCCAAGCCCAAAATGGCCTGCCCGCAAGGCGGCTGCGTGGGTTTCACCCGCGCTGCCGCCGAACGCATTGTGAAGTGGGGCGGCCTTCGCGCCGACGGGCTCAAGGGTCCGGGCTATGTGAAATTCTGGAAGAGCGTCCCGAAACGTCATCCCGATCCGGAATTTGCCGGGCGCGTAGTGGCAGAGATCGTCAAGCGCGCCGAGCAGAAGGGGCTGGTCTCGTTCGACTGGCTGGTCTACCTCGCCGCGCACCACACCAAGCAGCACATGAGCGAGCATCCCGAGATCGGAAGCTTCTGGCGCAAGTTGCCGGTGGATCTGAGCAAGTTCGCGATCACGCATCCGCACAAGATCTGATAGCCGGCGCCAAACGCAAACGGCCCGGGCTTGCGCCCGGGCCGCCGCGAACGTTCTTTCTTCCCAACGGCCGTTTAGCGGTACAGCGGCATGTAGCGGTAGTAGACTTCGAGGCTCATCGCGCCCAGCGCCGTCGTATAGGCCCGGCCGGCTTTGGTTTCCCACGCGGAGAGCGGATCCCAGCTTCCGTCGGCATCGCCGTCCTTGCGCTGATTCTGGACGAGCACGTTCTTGAGCTTCTCGTTCCACTCCTTCCACATCTCGCCGCCCGTCTGGAACATGGTCAGCGTCGTATAGTACATGTAGTACATGGGCCAACCGCCGCCGTTGGCGATGCCCAAGTCCTTGCTCCACGCGGGCGGCTGCTCCTTCAAGAGCCACATCGCCGCGCCTTGCACTTCTTCGGGCTTATGCCCGGTGTAGAGGCGGCAGAGGATGCCGATGGAGGTGGTGTTGTACATCGCGCCGGGCTCGGTGTAGCCGTAACGATGGTTCCCGGTGTCGTAGCCTTCGTCGACTTTCTTGACGTTCTCGGGCTTCTGCATGCGGCTGTCGAGGAACTTGATGGCGCCTTCGAAGGCCGCGGGGTTGACGCTGAGGCCGGCGACCTTGGCGCTCTTGAGCTGCATGATGTACCACCCGCCCACGGAGACGTCGCCGACCGCAGCTTTGGGCTGATATCGCCAGCCGAGTTTGTCGCTGGCGTCGCCGTACTGATACTCCTCGGTGGTGTACTCTATGGCCTTCTGCGCGGCGGCCCGGGTCTCGGGCACGCGGCCCATGGCCGAAGCTTCGGCCAGCGCCATGCCGCAGATGGCGTGGTGATAGCCGTACCCGCCGTGGTGCTCGGTGAACTTCGGGTTCGTGCCGATGGCCCCGTCGGCGCGCTGGTTGGCGATGATCCAGGCCACGGCGCGCTTGACGTTGTCCTTGTACTTGCCGACCTTTTCGGTGTGCCCCGCGCCCAGGAAGGCCAGCGTGGCCAGTCCGGTGACGCCCGGATCCCAGTCGCCGGCGCCTTCGGTCTTGCGGACGCTCCAGCTCCCGTCGGCTTCCTGGTGGCGGGCCAGCCATTCGAGGGCCTTGTCGACGGCGGACTCGGTGGCCTTGCCGCCGCCCCCGCGCATGGCCCGGCGCAACCGGCCGCCGGCGCTGGTGGGCCGCCCGAACGCGCCGCCGCCGCCGCCGCCCAGGCCGATCGACGCGACCACGCCCTGCCCGCCCAGCATCACGTCCGAGATGCCTTCGTCGCCGTGCGCTTCGGCCGCGTCGTTGTTGTCCGCCGTTTCGACGTGCTCGGCAATCTCGACTTCTTCGTGGACGACGACCGGCTGATCGACCACGGCTTCCGTCTCGGTGAACTCGACGGGCTTCTTGAAGATGTCGCGCTGCTTGGGTTCTTCAATTTCCGGCGGATCCTGGCGCTTGGCCAGATCGGTGACGATCACCACGTCGTTGCCTTGCGCGCGCAGGACGGCCATGCCGATGAGGGTCAAGAGCAGCAGGAGCAGTGCGTGGAATGCGCCGCTGACGATCCACCACGGCGCGGCGCCCAGCCGGTCGCTCATGGTGTCGAGGAACCCCGCCGGTGCACCGACCAGCTCTTCTTCTTCGCGCGGATCGACCTGCACGGCCTTCTGCGAAGTCGTATAGCGCAGCTTCTCGTCGGCGACTTCCTGGAAGTCACGGCTGACAGCGCGCGGACCGTAGACGTTCTGCATCTTGCCGAGGAGCCACTTGCGCGACTCGAGCTGCTTGGCGAATTCGGCGTTGTCGCGCGCGAGCTGCTCGACCATCGCCGCTTCGTCGGGAGCGAGTTCCCCTTCGAGGTACGGGCGGATCAACTCCAGCGCTTCCTGAGGAATTCCGGCGACCGGCGCGGCCTGGGGGCGGGCGTTTTTCATGACGGGTGCTCCTCCGTGCGCCGCAGCGCGTTGAGTTTGATGAGGAGGAGCCCGTCTGCGCGAGCGATGCGGCTGCGTACGGTTCCGGGAGGCACGCCCAGGCGATCGGCCACCTGTGCGAGCGTCAGTTTCTCCCAGTAGTGCAGCACCACCACTTCGCGGTACGCCTCGGGCAATTCGTCCACGGCCTTGATTACCAACTCGGCTTCCGGATTGAGCGCGGAACCCGATTCCGGAGTGGCCGAACGGCGCGGAAACGCCGTTTTGGTGAGCGAAGCCTGTTCGCCGGTGCTGAGGCGCTGTTCGCGCTGCGCATCGCGGCGGCGGACGAAGTCGATGGCGTTGCAGCGGTTGATCCGCCGCAGCCACGGCCCGAGCTTGTACGGGTCCTCCAAGCGGTTGAGATCCACGAAGGCCTGGCAGAGGCTGTCTTGGGCGATGTCTTCCGCGTCGGGCTGGTTGCCCAGAATGCCGAGCGCCTGGTTGACCAGGTCGGCGCGGAAACGTTCGGCCAACTGCCAAAAATAGTCCGGCGGCGTCTCCGCGCCCTGTTGGCGCGCTTCGATGAGCGCTTCCACCATGGCTTCGGTTGTACGCACGCGTTTCGAACCTCCGGGGTATTCCCTTCCGCTCTTTCAGCCGCAGCGAGGGACCCGATTTCTCCAACTAAATAGACTAATTTCGAAACGCACTTCGTGCAACCAAGTCCAGCAAAGACTTTAGAAGAACACGTGCATTCCCCTATCGCTTCTTTTGCTTCTCTGGCAGCGCCAACCAAACTTCCCAAGTAGGCTTCGGGCAGCCGCGTCTCTATTAAGGTTGGTGCAGCCCCATGAGTGAGGAAGCGAAGCACATGCGCACGATGGATCCAAGCGCTGGACGGGAAAGGCATTCCATGAAGCAAACGGTCTGTACGTGGATTGGGGTTGCGATGCTGGCGAGCTTGAGCGCCACGGCTCAGGATGCGCCGCCCATCGACGAGAAGGTGCGCGAGGCGCTGAAGGCGCTCCCGGCCGAAGCGAAGCCCGAGGAACTGCGCCGCGCGCGCAACGGCGCGTACTACGCGCTCCTGCCCAACGGTGCGGAGTTGATCGTACAGGAAAAGCGCACCGCTCCGGTCGTCGCGGTGCAAGCGTGGGTGCGCACCGGCGCGATCCACGAGACCGAGTGGCTGGGCGCGGGGATGAGCCACTTCTGCGAACACCTGCTCTTCAAGGGCACGGCGAAGTATCCGACGGGGCAGTTGGACCAGATCATGCGCGGCGCAGGCGCCGACGACAATGCGTACACTTCCAGCGACCGGACGGTGTACCACGCCACCGGCTCGTCCGAGAACTTCGCGACGCTCTTTGACGCGCTCTCCGACATGGTCATGCACAGTACGTTTCCGGCCGAGGAAGTCACGAAAGAGCACGCGGTGGTGGTGAAGGAGATCGAGCGCTCGCTGGACGACCCGGACAGTGCGCTGTGGGACGCGTTTCAGCGCACGCTGTACCAGGAACATCCGTATCGCGTGCCGGTGCTGGGGTACCCGGACCGCTTCGCGAAGGTGACGCGCGAAGAGGTCTGGGCGTACTACCAACGCCGCTACGCGCCGCAGCTCACCACCTTCGTCGCCGCCGGGGATCTCTCGGCCGCGGAAGCGCTGCCTTTGATGGCGAAGGCCGTCGCGGGCTGGGCACGCAAGAGTGTCGCACCGGTGGTCGTGCCGGAAGAACCGCCGCAGGTCGCGCCGCGCCGCGCGGTGCTGGCTCACCCGTTGTGCGAGATGCCGAAGTTCCAGCTCGCGTTCCCCACCGTCTCGATCCGGCATCCGGACCTCTACGCGCTGGACGTGCTGGCCTCGATCCTGGGCAGCGGGCGCTCCAGCCGCCTGTACAAGGCCGTGCAGGACGAGAAGCAGCTCGTCCACGAGATCGAATGCTGGAACTACACGCCGGACCATCCGGGCATGTTCTCGGTCGGCGCGAGCATGGATCCGGAGAAAATCGAAGCGGCGCGCGCGGCCATTTGGGACGTGCTTAAAGCGGCGTGCGCGACGCCGCCGACGCCGGAAGAACTGGCCCGCGCGCAGCGCAAGGTCGCGGCCGACCACATCTTTCAGCAGATGACGGCCGAAGGCGTCGCCAGCGCATTGGGGAACGACTGGCATGCGGCGGGCGATCTGGACTTTTCGCAGACCTATTCCGATGGCATCGGCAAAGTAACGGCCGAGGACGTGCTGGCGGCGGCGCAGAAATACCTGATCCCGCAGCGCGAGAATTTCGTGTTGCTGCTGCCCGAAGGCGTGGCCGCTCCGGCGGCGCAGGCGGCCGAAGCCGGACCCGCGCAAGCGTCCGGCGGGCCTCCTCCGGATGAACTGAAGGCGCGTTATCCCGAGTTGGCGGCCGTGGAGCGTGCGGTGCTGGCCGGCGCGCCCACCTGGACCTTTACGTTCAAGAACGGCTTGCGTGCGGTGCTGCGCGAGGACCGCTCGATCCCGGCGCTGCACGCGTCGTTGGTGGCGCTGGGCGGGCTGCGCTTGGAGCCCGTCGAGTTGCCGGGCGCAGGAAACCTGCTCGCGGAGATGCTCGACCGCGGCTGTGCGGCGGCGAACAAGGAACAGCTTGCCGCGGCGGTGGAAAACCTCGGCGCCAAGCTGGAGACCTTCGGCGGAAGCAACACCTTCGGACTCAACCTTCGCGCACTGAAATCAGACGCACCCCGCGTTTTCGATTTAGCCGTATCCAGTCTGCTGGAGCCGACTTTTCCCGAAGCGGATCTGGAAAAGGCGCGCGACGAGGTGCTGGCGAAGCTCAAGCAGCAGGACGAGTACATCTGGTCGCTCAATAATAAGGTGTTTCGCCCGCTCCTGTGGGGCGCTCATCCATACGCTCGGCACGCGCTGGGGACGCCGGAAAGCGTCGCGAAGCTCACCTCGGCCGATCTGAAATCGCTGCACGCGCGCTGGGTGCGTCCGGACGGCTTGGCGGTTGCGTTCGTCGGCGACGCCGACGCCACGCAGGCGCTGGATTGGCTGAGCGCGCGGCTGGCGAAACTGCCCAAGCCCGCCGAAGCGCTCCCGGCCGGACAGGAACCGCCGGGCTTGGCCGGAGCGAAGGAAGGCGATCAGCGCAAGCCCGGTCTGCAAGGCGCGGTGCTGACGCTGGGCTTCCGCACCGTGGACCTGAAGCATCCCGATCGTGTCGCGCTGGATCTGCTGGCCGCGGTGCTGGAAGGTTTGGGCGGCCGGCTGGGCGTCAAGATTCGCGAAGAACAGGGCTTGGCGTACGCGGTGGGCGCGATGCACCAGCCGCAGCTCGACGGCGGTTCGTTCATGCTTTACGTCCAGACCGATCCGCAGAACCTCAAGCGCTGTCTGGAAAGCTTCTGGGAGATCGTGAACGATCTGCGCGCCAAGCCCATGAGCGCCGAGGAACTCCTGAACGCGCAGCAGTACCTCGCCGGACAGGAAGGCGTGCAGCTTCAGGAGCTCAATCAGGTGGCGCAGCGTCTGGCGCTGGCGCAGCTTTACGGCGAAGGAACCGCGTCGGTCTTCACGTACCGCGACCGGGTTCGAAACGTCACGCTGGAGCAGTTGCACGCGGCGATCTTGAAGTACCTTTCGCTCGAGCACTACGCGCGGGCGACCGTGCAGCCGCCCGAAGGCGAAGCGCCCGCAAAAGCGCCCGCCGATCCGCATCACGGGCATTGATCGATTTCAGGGCCGCGCCATACCTCAGGAATTCGGGGCACGGACCTCTTTACGCGGCCGCCGTTCTACGTAGGATGCGCGCAGGAAGGAACGGCGAGATCGATTCGCATAGCTTCGGGAAGATTCGCACCCGTTCGTACATTCCAGTTCGGTATGGGTCCCGCCTCGGACCGTGCCTGCGACGCCGGGTCGGCAACCACGTGCGCAGGGGGTGCGGCCGAGGCGGGACCGTCCGACTCCTGAACGTCCGAGCTCCTCAAGAGTTCGCGAAAACATCGGGGCTTGAATAATCGCTTCCATGCGAGACAACGAAACGCCGATCTAAAGGTGGCGGGATTTCCGCAGAATTTTGCACCTTGTGTTGACGCACGAGTGAAGCACGGGGCAGGACGAGGCTCATCATGCGCACGGCTCGAACGACCGGATTGCTGGCGCTGACGCTTGTGCTGGCGGGTTGCGTGATCACGCCTGAAGGCATCGAAGACGTCGAGATCCTGCTGGCCGACATCCTGCCGCCGTCGCGCATCGTGGGAAGTTACATCCAAAAAGAGCGCCCCAAGCCGCCACCCGGCGACGAGATGGAAGTCCAGTTGGGCGGCAAGACCAAGCTCGACGTGATGAAGAAGTGGGGCAGTTGGTCGACGCTGTTCTGCGACTACGGCTTGCTCAAGGGCCCCCCGAAGGTGCGCGTCACGGTCTCGGAGATGAGCACGCGGCTGCAAGCCTACGGCGCGTACACCAACCTGCGCCCGGGGCTGCTGCCCGAGAATGCGTACGTCAAAATCGGCACGCACGGCACGGTGGACGGGGAGCGGCTGATTTTCGTCCACGATCTGTACCTCGTGGTGGTGCGGCTGCTGGAACCGCTGCCGCCGGATCAGGCGCGTTCGCTGCTGATTCAGTTCGGCCGCGCGACTTCGAACCGCATCCCGCGCAGCCTCGCGCCGATACCTCCGGTCAGTTTCCTGCCGCAGGAAGGCCGCGTGGTGGCCAGCGAGCGGCTCGACAAGGACGATCCGCTGGGCCTGGACATCCTTAAGGACGGCGCGGCATCGGCGCTGTACCGCAAAGAGAACCAGGAGACCAAGAAGGTGCAGGAAGCCAAGGTTTTTCTGGCGCTGGTCGAAGAAGCCCTGCTGCGGCGCAGCGCTCTGACGCGCTACCAGGATCTGATGAAGAAGGAAGGCGAAGTCGGCGACGTGCCCGTGGGCGACAGCGGCTACAAGGGCAAGCTGCAAGGCAAGGCGTGCATGATCGCGCAGCGCGAGAACGTCCTCTTCGGCGTGATCGGCAACATGGACGAAGCTGAGATGCAGAACCTGCTGGCGGTGGTCGACCGGCGCATCAAGCCCTTCGTGCCCGCGCAGTACAAGGATTTGCAGAAAGCCAAAGAAAACGAAGAAAAGAAGGCCACCTTCTCCGGCGAGTAACACGCTACTTCTTGATCGCTTTCGCCATCAGCCGCGCGACCTGGGCGGCTCCGGTAAGCTCCATAACCTTCGGCCCCAGCACCAGCCTCCCGTCGCTCAAGCGTTCCGCATAGCCCGCTTCGGCCAGTGTATTCAAAAACCGGCTGGCGCGGCTTTTGGGGATGCCCAATTCGCGCGCGAGTTCCACGACCCCCACGGGCTGCGTGCGCGCGAGCGCCTCGAGCAGTTCCAGCGACTTGCGCAGCGTCTTTACGTCGCCGCCGGCCGCGCCAGCGCTTCGTCGATCCGCGCCCATAGCGCACCCTCCCCTTCCAGAAATCGTGCTTCGATCTCCAGCGCCCACAGCGGCGGCAACTTCGTCCCAGGCGGCTCCAGCGCTTCTAGCTTCGCGGCATCCTTGCCCGTCACCACCACCGTTTCGGCTGTGTGCCGCTTCGCGGCTTCCGCCAGCCCGGCCCAGCCCGCTCGCGCATAATCGAAGTGATCGGGATACGTGAGCTTCCCCGCCAGTTGCGCGCCGAGGCGTTCGAGCGTCGCGTAGAAGGCTTCGGGATGCCCCAGCCCGCAGGCCGCGAGCACGCGCTTTCCGGCCAGCGCTTCGGCGGCTTGCGTCTCGTTCGCGCCGAAGAGCCGGCGCAGGCGCGCGGGGCGGTGTTCGCAGGCGGCCCACACGGCGTGGGGGGCGGCTTGCGTGGCGATCCGCTGGGCCTCGGCCACGCGTTCCGGCGCCACCAGATTGGCGCGGGTGCACACCACCGCGCCGGCCCGCGCCAGCGCCGCCGGCCCTTCGCGCAGGCGGCCCCAAGGCAACAGATGCCCGCCGCCGAGCGGATCGGTCGCATCGAGCAGCACCACGTCCAGGTCGCGAGCCAGCCGCCAATGCTGAAATCCGTCGTCCAGGAGCGCCACGTCGCAGCCCTGTGCGTGCGCCTTCAACGCGCTGGCGTACCGGTCGGGATGCGCGAAGACGGGCGCTTGCGGCAGCAGCCGCGCCAGTTCGCGCGCTTCGTCGTTGAGTTCGCCGGGGCGCGCCGCACCGTAGCCGCGCATCAGGATCGCGGGCTTGCGCCCGCGTTCGAGCAAGCCGCGCGCGAGCCAGGCCACGAGCGGCGTTTTACCGGTTCCGCCCACGGTAAGATTGCCGACCGAGACGACGGGCATCGGAGCGCGACGAGGTTGCTTGAGGCCCAGCGCGTAGCAGATTCGGCGCAAGGTCAAGCCGGCGGCAAAGCCCGCGGCCAGCGGCGGACCGGCCCAGCGCCACGCCGGCGGCAGCGGCGCGGGCGGTACCGGCGCCTGCGCACCGCCCATCGCGTCAGACCCCTACGCTCGTCGGAGGAAGATACGGCTCGAAGGCCGCCTGCAAGTCCTTGGGCATGCGCTGGACCTTGCCCGTGGCATCGACGCACGCCAGTTCGACGCGCCCCAGTACCAGCAGCGTCCGCCGGCCTTCGGGCTCGATCCGCTCGATCTTGTTCTCGAAGATCACGGTGGCGCGGCGCAGTTCGAGCAGCCGCGTGCCGATGCCCAGTTGATCTTCGAAGCGCGCCGGCGCGTGGTAGGTCAGTTCGAGCTTGACGACCGGCATCAGCACGCCGCGGCGTTCGAGATCGCGGTACGGGCAGCCGATATCGCGCATCCAGGTGACGCGGCCCAGTTCGAACCAGCTCACCGCCACCGAATGATGGGCGTAGCCCATCTGGTCGGTCTCGGCGTAGCGGACTTCGGTGCGCGTCTCGTGGAACGAACCGGGCGATGCGGCGAAGGAGCTCATGGGGTAAAAGTGTAGCGGGCTTTTCAGGAACGTCCACGAGCCGCACCCGAGAGAGCAT
Source organism: Planctomycetota bacterium (assembly GCA_015075375.1). Classification (GTDB taxonomy): domain Bacteria; phylum Planctomycetota; class SZUA-567; order H5-PLA8; family H5-PLA8; genus H5-PLA8. The sequence goes on from JABTUM010000001.1 coordinate 1,071,153, forward strand.
CCCGTGCCCCGCACGCCCCCAGACCAGGAACCGTGGTACGTCGCCGCCTTCGAGGCCGATTACCTGGAGCGCTACGCGCACCGCGACGAAGCCTCGGCGCGCGCCGAAGGCCCGTTTCTGTCCCGTGCTCTGAGTCTGCCGGCCGGCGGGCGCGTGCTGGACCTGTGCTGCGGCGCGGGCCGCCACAGCCGCACGTTGGCCGCCGCGGGACTGCGCGTGCTGGGCGTGGATCTGAGCCTCGCGTTGTTGCGCCGCGCCCGCGCGGAAGCTCCGGGCATCCCGGTCCTCCGCGCGGACATGCGCGCGCTCCCGCTGGCCGGCGCGAGCCTCGACGGCGCGGTGAACCTTTTCACCTCGTTCGGCTACTTCGAGTCCGACGCCGAAAACGCGCGGGCGCTGAACGAAGTGGCGCGCGTGCTGCGCCCAGGCGGGCGCTTCGTGATCGACTTTCTCAATCTGCCGCGCACGCTGGCAAACCTGCAGCCGCACAACGAGCGGACTTCGGGTAACGACCGGATCGTCGAGCACCGCCGCTACGACGCGATCCGGCGGCGGCTGGTGAAGGACGTAACGGTGTACAAGAACGACGGCGCGGTACGCAAGCGGCTCGTCGAATCGGTGCGCGCCTTCGCCCCGGACGAACTGATCGCGTTGCTGGAACGGTCCGGTTTGAGCGTCCTCGAACGCTGCGGCGACCTGGCCGGAGCGGTCTTCAGCGGAACGGACAGTCCGCGCTGCGTGCTGGTGGCTGAACGCCCGCGCTAAGGTGGCGCAGCGATACCAAGCGCGGAATTGCACGGTGCACTTTCACGCGGCGGCTAATTTTATGCGGCTCTGCCCAAACTACTCGCGTCGTATGGGTAAGATGCTCTTGATCGTTTAGCGATTCGTGGAGCCCGAATGCCGAGCCTGCTGCGTCTCGTTTGCCGGTCCTGCCAGCATCGCTATGAGGTTTCCGCCAAGCAGGCCGCGGGGAAGCCGCGCTGTCCTCAATGCGGCGCATCGAACGCCGCCGCGACATCGGCCAAACGCCTGACTCCGGCCAAGCGCACGCCCGCGAAGCCGACGCGGGGCTCCAAGGACGCGACGGCCGGCGACCGCAGCGAAGAGACGGTCCATCCGCCGCGCTTGGGGAGCGGGCCGGACGGACGCAAAGCCGGAAGCGCCACGCGCCCCGGACGCCGGCCCGCGGGAAACCCGCCTCCGGAACCGGAGTTCCGCCCGGCGCCCTCGTACATCCCCGAAGAGCTGGGACCGTACCGCATCCTGCAGGAGATCGGACGCGGCGGCGTGGGCGTGGTGCTGAAAGGCCGTGACGGCGCGCTGAGGCGCGAAGTGGCGGTCAAGACGTTGCGCGAGGACGGAGCGGCCGACGAGCCCATGCGGCTGCGCTTCATCGCCGAAGCCCAGATTACCGGCCAGTTGGAGCACCCCGGCATCGCCCCGGTCTATTTTTTAGGACGCGGCGGCGACGGCATCGAATTCTTCGCCATGCGTCTGGTGGAAGGCACGGGCTTCGACAAGATCCTGAACCGCTGGCACAGCCACGATCTCGAGACACGCGAAGAGTACCCGCTGCCGAGGCTGATCTCGATCTTCGAGCGCATCTGCGAAACGGTGGGGTTCGCGCACAGCCGCCGGGTGATCCACCGCGACCTGAAGCCCGGCAACATCATGATCGGGCATCACGGCGAAGTCTGGGTGCTCGACTGGGGCTTGGCGAAGGTGCTGGACGAAGACGATCCGGAAACGCACGCGCCGCACGAAGCGCCGTCGGCAGGCGTGGCTTCAATCCGCGGCGATCTGGGCGAAGCGCTGACGATCCAAGGGCATACGGTGGGTACGCCGGAGTACATGTCGCCCGAGCAGGCGCGCGGCGAAACGCTGGACGCGCGCACGGACATCTACAGCCTCGGCGCGATCCTGTACCACATGCTCACCGGCGACCCGCCCGTTCGCGGCGAGACGCTGGAAGAGACGGTGAACAACGCCGCGCGCGGAACGGTCCGGCCGGTGCGGCGCACGCCCGGAGGCCGCCACGTGCCCCCTGCGCTGGCCGCCATCTGCGAACGCTGCCTCGCGCGCGATGCGGAAAAACGATACCGCACCGCCAACGGCCTGCTGCGAGACTTGCGGCACTACCAGGCGGGAGAAACCGTCAGCGCCCTGCCCGAATCGGCGGCCGACCGCTTCAAACGGTTCGCGCGCCGGCACCGCCTGGGGTTCGCCGTAGCGGGATCCGTCTGCGGGCTGGTGCTGGTCGTCGTCACCGTCGCTTCGACGCTGGTCGCGCGCAAGGATCGCCTCGCGCTTCGCGCGCTGGAGCAGTTGCGCGAACAGGAGGTCCGCACCGAGGCCGCCGAGAACGCTCAGGTCAAGGCCGAAGCCGCGGCGCAGCAGGCCGAACTCGAAAAGCAGGCGGCTCTCGTCGCCCAAGCCGAACGCGGACAGCGCCGCGCGCGCGCCTTTGTCCCCTACGGCGAAGCGATGAACCTGCTCCTGCGCGGCGTCGCGCCCGATCGGGCGGCCGAGGCGCTGCGCGAGGCGCTCCAGCAAGACGCCGAGTTCCCCGAAGCGCAGCACGCGCTGGGCGAAGCGCTGCGGTTGAGCGGGAACCCGAAAGATTCCGCCGAGGCCTTTCTGCGCGCGGACGAACTGAACCGCAAGTTGACCGGGAAGCCCAATCTTCAGGCGCTGGTTGCCGCGGGCTTCGCGTTCGACGGGGCCGGCTACTACACCGAAGCGCAGACCGCCTTCCAGCGCGCCGAGAAGCTGGGCGCCGACCATCCGCTCGCCTTGGTCGGCCGGGCGCTCGCGTTGTCCTACGACCGCCGCCTGCGCGAAGCTTTGGAAGTCGCGAAACAAGCCCAAGCCTTGGGACCGCACTTCTGGGAAGCCCACCTGACCGTCGGCTACATTTTGATCGAAAGCGACGGCGAAGGCCTCTTCCTGCCCGGATCGAACCGCCAAGCCGCTCACGACGCCCTCCAGCGCGCGCACGATCTTGCGCCGCGGCAGGCGGAAACCTGCATCTGGCTGGCCACGGCCCTGGAAGCGGAAGATCCACCGGATCGCGCGGGCGCCGACCGGCTTCAAGAGCAAGCCATTGCACTCGAACCGAAGAACGGTTGCCGCTACGCCTTCCGCGCCCTGACGTTGATGCGGCGCGGCCAACTTCAGGAAGCGGAGGACTATCTTAAGCGCGGACGCGCGCTGGGCCTTTCGAAGCTGCAATCCAAGATGGCCGAAGCCGTACTCGCAGCCCGAGGCGGAAACGAACGCGCTTCCTATGCCTGCCTGAAAGACTTGCAGGAGAGCGGATCGCTCTTTCCGTCCCATATGGCCAACTTGTTCATCTCCGCGATCAATTTAGGTTGCTTCGCCGAGGTGGAAAAAGAGTACGAGCGCTGGGTCGCCTCCTACCCGGGTTATTCCTGGACTCATGCGCTGCAGGGTTTTCTCCTCAAGCAAGATGGAAAGAAGCAGGAGGCAAAGCAAAAATACCTGGAAGGACTCAAGCATGCGCCCTACCAGTCCTCGCTCCTGCAGTGGCTAAGCAGCCTGCATACCGAATTAGGCGAAACGAAGGAAGCGCTGGAAGTCGCCCAGCGCGCGTGCGAAGCCGCGCCCAAAAATCCGAAGCCTCTGATCCTTAAAATGATCGCATTGGCCCGGTTGAAGCGAAATGCCGAGGCGACCGCGCTGATGGATGAAATTCTCGCGCGCTTTCCCGATCAGCGGGAGACCGTCGAGTCCTATGCGAAGCGCGTAGGCCTGAGCGCTTCCGGCAATTAGCGCCGCGTCACCGTCCTGCCCATCGAAGAGCCGTCCGGCTCCGTCGAACACTCGCGGCCACGGCCTCGTCGCGTGTGCCGATCCTCCGTATAAATCCTTAGTGTGCGCTGATTTATCTACCAACAAGTGCATTTATTTCTTTTACTAAATTCATTTGCTCTCGTTGACAATACCAGCCCAAAGTGGTTGAATGGAAAGGTTGGAACACTCCCGGTTGGCGCAATCTTTCTGCACTCGCCCGCCGGTACCGCACCCGGTTCCCACCGACCGCATCGCTTTCGGCACCGGACTTCGCAGCCGGTTCCGGAAGTTACGCAAAGCCGTACTCCTGCACCAGGCCTAACCGCATGCCTGCTTCGGGCGCCATCCGCCTTGCCAACGGGCAAGTGCGTCACCCTTTGCTGGAGTCGACGCCATGAAATCCAGAGGCTTCACCCTGATCGAACTGATGATCGTCGTCGCGATCATCGCCATCATCGCCGCGATCGCGATCCCGAACCTATTGCGCTCGCGCATGGCGGCCAACGAGTCGGCGGCCATCGGAGCTTGCAAGGCGTATGCGGAAGCGCAGGAGATTTTCCGGCGCACCGACTACGACAGCGACGGCATTTTGGAATACGCGACGACTATTCGCGGCGCCAACAGCCTGTACGAGATCACGTCTGGAACGGGCGACCTGACCCTGGTCGACGCCGCGTTCGCTCGAGCGGAAGGCGATACGCCGGGCGGGGGCGGCACGGTCGAGGCGACCGCACCCAAGGCCGGTTACATCTTCAGCGTCTTGACCGGGCAGGGCGCATCGGCGCCCGGCGGCTCGAAAACGTACGTCATCAACAGCAACATGACCGTCGGGTACGGACTGAGCGCCATTCCCAGCACGTGGGACGCCAGCGGCCGCAACAGCTTTCAGATCAACAACACCGGCACGGTATACCAGCGCGATCAAGGCGCGACGACCTCGCACCTCACGGTGTACGGCGCCGACACCACCTGGGTGGTATCCGAGTAGCCGGCCGGAAGAACGCGGAGTCCGCGTGTGAGGAGTGGCCGTATGGGACTGGTTATCCTTTGGATCGTGGTGGGCATCGCGGCCGGGCTTTGGTCAAAGCCCATCTTTCCGGGCGTGCCTTACGGCGCCTTGGTCGGCAATCAGACCATCGGCTTAATGGGCGCGGTGGCGGGCGGGGGGCTGGCGAGCTACGCGATCGGAGACGGGAGCGCCGCGTGGGCCGTCAGCGCATTGGGCGCCTGCGCCGGATCGCTCGGACTGCTGGCCGTCATCTATCAGTGGATCACCAAGCCGGACCCCGTCACCAAATAGCTCGGGCGCGCGCAGGCGGCTGGGACGCTACGGCTTTCTCGATGCAGTCTTGCCGCTCGATACGGTATCCGACCCGTCGTCGGGCACGTACTCGATCAAGTCGCTGAGGCTCTCCACTTCGAAGTAGCGGCACAGCTTCTCCAGCGTGGACAGATACACGCGCTCGAACTTACAATTCTTGAGCCGAATGAGCGCCCCCTGCGACAAGCCGGTCTCTTTGGCGATCGTGCGTATGGGTAAATCGCGGCGCTCCCGATACGCTTTATGCCGCCGCAGATCGTCGAAACTGGATCGAATCATCGGTTGCGCGACTCCATTATTGTATCTGCTAATGATATCTAGCGTTATCGTTGCCACTACCCAAGATTCGATCTGCGCGCAAAATAGCACCGCTAACGAGAGCGCCACCAGCGAGAAGCACGCATCTTCCGGGCGCCAAAAGCCAGCTACTCCTTGCGCTTGCAAAGCCAGCGGATGTGGTCAATGATACGCCGAGTTAAGCGATCGCAGCCAGCCGTTCTTTCGTTCTCCGGTCGTTCTTGTAAACCGTTGTCAGTAAAGGTGGCGGGGTAGCTCAGTTGGTTAGAGCAGCGGAATCATAATCCGCGGGTCGGGGGTTCAAATCCCTCCCCCGCTACCACCTTTATAAACCTTCTCGACCGCCGAATCCGCCGGCAAGCCGCCTACCGGGGCTGCTTTTAAGCGTCGCCGGCTTCGGCCAGCCAAGCGCGCAGGAGCTGCAAGCCTTCCGCGATGCGAACGCGCGGCACATAGCCCAGATCGCGTTGGGCCCGCGCGATATTGAACCAGTGCGAGGTCGATAGCTGCCGGGCGAGAAAACGCGTCATCGGAGGCTCTTCTTTTTTGCCCCGCAAGCCGTACCACGCTTCGCAAATCGCGCCGGCGGCGTAGGCCATGCCGGGCGAGACGCGCCGCGACACGGGCGGCAGGCCCGCGGCAGCCAGGATCGCGTTAATCAGTTCGCTCATCGGCAGCGCTTCGCCGTTGCTGATGAAGTACGCCTGGCCCGCGCACGCCGCGCCGGGTTCCAGCCGCTCGGCGGCCAGCAGATGCGCTTCGGCCGCGTTGTCGATGTAAACCGAATCGACCTTCGTGCCCGGCGTTTCGACGATGCGCAGGCTTCCGGCTTTCGCGCGCGCGACGATGCGCGGGACGAGGTGGTTGTCGCGCGGTCCCCAAATCAGGTGCGGCCGCAGGCTCACCGTGGCCAAGTCCGGACCGTTGGCCGCAAACACGCGTTGTTCGGCCAACGCTTTCGTGTGCGGATAATGCGCCAGCCAGCGGCTCGGATAAGGCGCCGACTCGTCCACGCCGCACTGATCGCGCCCGTCGAAGGTGACGCTGGGGCTTCCGGTAAAGACCAGCTTGCGCACGCCTTCGGACCGGCAGGCCTCCAGCACCCGCTCGGTGCCGGTCACGTTCACGCGGTGGTATTCGGCGTACGGCCCCCAGATGCCGGGCTTGGCCGCGGTGTGAAAGACGATCTCGCAGCCGCGTGCCGCGCGTTGGAGCGCCGCGGCGTCGTCCAGTTCGCCGCGCACTTGCTCGACGCCCAACGCCGCCAGCCACGGATACGCGCCGCGCGAAAAGGTTCGCACCGTGTCCCCGCGCGGGACAAGCATGCGCACGATCGCGCCGCCCAGGAATCCGCCGCCTCCGGTGACGAGCGCCTTCATGTTCGCGCGCTCCCCGCGCCCAGCCGTTCGGCGGCCCACTCGGCCAATTTTTCGCGGAAGATCTTCGCGTTATGCCGGATATCCACGGGGAACGCCGGATGAAACAGGATCTCGCGGATCGCGCGCGTCTGCTCGTGCTGCGCACCCAGCTCCAGCAGCTCGCGGCGAATCCGTTCCGTGTCCGGCGCAATTTCGCGCTCGAGTTCCACGCATAGCACCGGGCGCTGCGCGCCGCGCGGGCCGATGCCCACCAGCGCCGTGCGAAAGACGCTCGGATGCGCGTTGAAGATCCCTTCGCACGGCACCGAGTACCGTTCGCCTTCCGGCGTCGCCACGCGATGCGATTTGCGCCCGCACATCCATACGCGGCCTTGCGCGTCGATGCGGCCCAGATCGCCCATGCGATGCCAGAGGCCGCCGCCGTACGGATCGGGAATCTTCGCCAAGGCCGTCGCGTCATCGCGGTTGAAGTAGGCGCGCGTCACCGCCGCGCCTTGGACCGCGATCTCGCCGATGACGCCGGGCGGAGCAAGCAGTTCGTCCGACCACGCGGCGAACGGTTCGTCGCTTATCTTCACGATCCGCACCTGCATCCCGCGCACCGGCCGCCCGACGCAGATGCCGTGCCCCTGCCGCGTCGCCTCGGCAGTCTCGCCGAGGATCTCGGCGCTGCCGATGCTGCAGACGGGAAGCGCTTCGGTTGCGCCGTAGGGCGTAAAGAGCTGCACGCCTTCCGCGAGCAGGCTTTGAAAGCGCCGCACGGTGGCCGGCGGCACCGGCGCACCGGCCGAGAGCGCGCGCTTGAGCGACGGCAGCTTGACGCCGTGCGCTTCGCCGTACCGCGCCAACCGGTCGATCAGCGCGGGCGAACCGAACAGATTCGTGGCATTCCACTTCTGGATCGCCGCAACGAGCCGCGCCGGATCGGCCCGCGCCGGGCGCGTAGGGTCCATATCGGGCACCAACGCCGTCATGCCCAGCGCCGGACCGAAGAGCGCAAAGAGCGGAAACGTCGCCAAGTCCACCTCACCGGGTTCGATCGCATACGTCTCGCGCAGCGCTTCCACTTGAGCGGAAAAATTCGCGTGCGAATAGACCGCGCCTTTGGGACTGCCGGTGCTCCCGCTGGTGAACAGGATCGCCGCCGTCTCGTCCGGATCGACGGCGGGCATCGCGAATCCGTTGCGTTTTTCGCCTTCCTGGCGCAGGCCGGCCAGGCTACGCCCGCCCCAAAACAGCCGCGGGCCGGCGGTGACGAGCTTCTTGATCGAACGCTTGCCCCAACCGAAAAGCACCCGCGCCGCATGCGCCTTGGAGATGCCGATGAACGCTTCGGGCGCGGACACCTCGAGACAGTGCTTCAGGTTGCGCGCGCCGATGGCCGGATCGATCAGGACCGGAACGGTGCCGCTTTTGAAAAGCGCGAAGACGAGGCCGAAGAATTCGAGGCTGGGCTTGACCATCAGCGCCGCGCGCATGCCGCGCCGTACGCCGTAGGCTTCCAGCCCCGCCGCATACGCGTCGCTGAGCCGGTTGAGTTCCTCGAACGAGTGCACGCGGTAGCGCTGCATGCCCTGCTGCAAGATCACCGCCGGCGCTTGGGGCCGGCTTTGCGCCAGCAGCGGCAGGTGCGCGGCGACGTTCACCGGGTTCATGCGCGGCCCGTCAGACCCGAAGCGGATGCGCGTCGAGGAACGCCTGCATCAGCTTCGCGACCTCCGGCCCCGCGTCTTCGAGGATGTAATGCCCGCAGTCGGGGAAGCGATGCAATTCGGCCTCCGGAAATGCGCGCTCCCAGCAGGCCAGGAAGTGCTTATCGAAAACGAAATCGCGCTCGCCCCAGCAGATCAGCATCGGGTGCCGGCGGAAATCGGGCAGCTTGGCTTCCACGCCGCTGACGATCGCGTAGCCCGGATCGGCGGGGTGCAGCGGGATATCCTGCACGAACCGAAGCACCGCGATGCGGTTTCCCCACGAGTCGTACGGCGCCTTGTAGGCAGCGCGCAAAGCCGGCGAGAGCGGCCGGCGTTTCGCGCAGACGCGCGCGGCGGAACCCGCGAAGGCGTTCAAGCCGCGCACCAGCAGCGCGCCCAGCGGAGTGCGCGTCAGCCAAAGCTGCCATGGGAACGGTTTGGAGGCGGGCAGATGGAAGGCCGACGTGTTCAGGATCACGAATCGCTTCACGCGTTCGGGATGCCGCGCCGCGTACGCCCAGCCGATCATGCCGCCCCAGTCGTGCAGGACCAGCGTCAAGTTCTCGCGCAGCCCCAAGTGCTCCAGCAGCGCTTCCAGGTCGTCCACCCGCCGCTCCAGCGTGTACGCATAGCGTTCGTCGCTGGGCTTGTCCGAAAACCCGCAGCCGATGTGGTCGGGGACCACGCAGCGGTAGCGCGTCCGGAACGTCTTCACCAGCTCGCGGAAGTACAGCGACCAGGTGGGATTGCCGTGCACCATCACGAGGGCTTCGCCCTGGCCTTCGTCCACATAGTGGTAGCGCAAGCCGCCGCGGTCGAGGTAGCGGCTCTCGAACGGGTAGAGTTCCGGATCGAGCGCTTGAAGTTTGGAGCGCAGGGCCGTTTGCATCGCCGTCTCGTTCATGGGCGAAGGAAAATCACCACTCGATGCCCAGCATCATGCAATTCAAGCCGCTGCCGATGCCCAGGAAGCCCACGCGGTCGCCGGCCTTCAGGAACGCGCGCTCTTCGGCCAGGGCCGCGGTCAGCGGAAGCGAAACGGTGCCGATATTGCCGAGGTACGGATACGTGACGAAATCCTTCTCCGGCGCGATGCCCAGGGTCTTGAGGATCGAGTTCTGGTGTCCCGAGCCGACTTGGTGGCAGATCACCTTATCGACCTGCTCCGTCGCCCAGCCCACATGTCCCAGGAAGCTCAGCCACGTGCGCAGCCCCAGATCCACGCCGTACTTCAGCACCAGCGGCGAGTCGGTGGTCATCACCTGCGTCGCCACGTGCGTGCCCAGCGAGGTCATCTTCTGCAGGCCCCAGCGGCACAGCCCGTAATGCTCCGGCGCGGCCATATTTTCGCCGCCCAACAGCCTGCGGCGTTTGGAAGTCGAATACGAACCGTCCGTCAGCAGTACCGCCACCGCGCCCGAACCCCCGGTCAGCGTCGCGACCGACGACTTGAACAGGTCCATCTCGGGGCGCTCGAGCATCCGGTCGATGGTCCGCTCGACGATCTCCCGCGCGCTCTCGCACGAGACGACCATACCGGCGCGAAGCTGGCCCAGTTCGATGCGGTTGGCGATGTCGACGATGCCGTTCAGCACGCCCAGGCACGCATTGCTCACGTCGTAAACCGAAGCGCGCGGATTGACCCCCAGCGACGCGGCCACCCGGCAAGCCGTCGCCGGCTCGAAATTCTCGCGGCAGACCCCGGCGTAAATCAGCGCCTCCAGGTCACGCGCCGGCACGCCCGAACCGCTCAGCGCTTTGCGCGCCGCCGCGATCGCGCCCTGCGACAGCTCGTGCCCCGCATCCCACCAGCGCCGCTCCGTGATCCCCGTCCATTGGAGCAACTGGCCCGAAGGGATATGCAGCTTCTTGAAAAGCGGCGCGAGCCGTTCTTCCAGTTCCTCGCTCGTCACCACCACCGGCGGCAACTCGTAGGCGAGGGCTTCGATATGGACCTTGGTGTACTTCATGCTTGCCGGACGCTCGCGGGTGAAGAAGGGGATTATACGGTCGAACCCGCCGGGAGCTAATGGGATTTTGGGGTCTTGGCAGCCTGACGAGGTGGGCGGCTACAGCGCCTGGAGGCCGAAATCCTTCATCTGGTAGATCAGCCGGCCGTCCACCGAAAGGAAGCCTTCGGCCCAGATTTTCCGCGCCGAGTCGTCCACCCGGGTGATGCACGCCTCCACGGTCACGCGCCGGTCCTTGGGCACGATCTGCCCGCGGTAGATCCATTGGTGATCCTGCCCCAAGGTCATCGCGTGCAGCAACGTCCGTTCGCCCCAGCGCGCCCGCGCGGCGACCCCCGCCAATTGCAGGAACGACTCCAGACCCAGCGACCCCGGGCAGACCGGATCCTGGAAAAAGTGCGCCTTGAAGAACCACGTCCGAGGATCGACATCCAGACTGCCGCGCAGAAAGCCCAGCCCCGCCGGGCCGCCGGCCGGCACGAACGCATCGACCCGGTCCAGCATGCGCAACTGTGCGTCCGGATAAGGCGCCTGCTCCGGAAACGCGAAGGCTTCGCCCGCTTGCGTTTCGCGGTACGGCTTGGCATCGCGGATGCCCACCTGCTGCGCCAGCGCTTCCTTGCCGAAGAATCCGAAGTACGTGTTCCCGCTGTACACCGGCCCCGCGGCACCGCGCACGTCGAGGTCGTAGTGCTGGATGATCATTCCGCCGCTGGCCGAAATCTTGGTGCTCTTGACCGTGATCGTCAGCGTGCCGGCGTCCGGGCCGACGGCGCGCAACTGCCGCCCCGCGCCGCCCAGGTTCCGGAAGGACAGATCGGTCGCGCTCGTCAGCGCGCTGCCCATGTACGCCGCGAGCCACCCGCACGGCTGCAGTGCGATCTCCAGCAGCACCGCGAACGGCATCCCTTGCCCCCGATGCGCCGCGAAGTACCACGCATCCGGCGGCACGTCGTACTGCGCTTCGACCGTGATGCCCGCCTTCATCTCCCACGGCGCCGCGTCCACCGCGGTGATGCGGTCCAGGAACTGGTACGGCGGACCGGGCAGCCGCGCGATGACGCGCCCCGTGCCCGTTTCGCCGGACGCGTCGAAAATTTCGTACGGCTTCCCGAACGCCACCGACGGCTTGCCCACCGCGAACGCGTGAATCCGGTCGAAGTCGTACACCGCCGGCTTGCGCTCGCCGGACGCACGCGCGGGACACGCGCCGCTCCAGACCCGCTCGAGGTCCGCGCGCGAAAGCCCCGCCAGCCGCACCGACATATCGGTGATCTCGACGATCGGCTTGCCGTCGGCGAACATCAGCGCGTCGGCGATCGCGTACGGCTCGGGACCGAAGCCGAATTCCTTCAGCGAAATGCGGTACATCACCTTCCGCGTGCTCTCGATCACCTGCCCGCGGCACTTGAGTTGGCTGGCCACGCCCGGCACCGGCTCGCAGATCGTTCGCGCGTGCTCGGCCACCCAGCCCATGCGCAGCAACAGGATGCGCAGCGTGTGCATGCAGCATTCGTACATCAGCGTGCCCGGCATCACCCGGTCGTCGCTGAAATGGCAGGTCAGGAACCAGTCGTCGGGGCGGATATCCATCTCCGCGTCGATCTGCCCCAGCCCGTAACGCCCGCCCTTCGGGTCGAGCCGGATCACGCGGTCGACCAGTTCCATCCGCCCGCCCGGCAGGCGCGGCGGCTCGTTCAGCGCCAAATTCGCGAAGGCCGGCCCGAAGCACGCCGCCAAGTCGCCGCGCCGCAGCGCCGCGATCTGCGCATCCGTATAGCGTTCGGTCTCCGCCAGCGCCACCGGCGGCTGCCAGTCGGCCGGACCCTTCCCCGGGATCGCGCGCTTATCCAGCTCGGTGTGCACGATCCCCTGCCCCGCCGCGAGTTCCTCCGGCGTGAAGAAGCCCGCGCAGCCGTTCTGCATCGTCAGCAACGGACGCCCGTTCACCGTCGACTCGAAGCTGAAGCGGAACAGATACGTCTGGCCCTGCCGGAAGAAGCGCTCGATGCGGATGTCGTAGCGGATCGTCTGGCCGGGCTCGGGCAGGCTTTGGTGGAACGTCACCACCGCATCGAGCAGCCGGTACATCGCCAGGCCCGCGGTCTTGAAATCGATGCCGAGGTACCCGGAAAGAAACAGGTCGGCCTGCCCGGCTTCCACCGCGATGCAGGTGGGGATGCGCCCGCCGTCGAGATACCACGCGCCCGGCCGCACGTCATGCTCGGTCACGACGCGCCCCGAACTCAGGCTCAGCGGCTCGCCTTCCACCTCCAGAATGCGGTCGACAAGCATCAGCGGTTCGTCGGGCAGCCGCACGCGCGTCGGATGCGCGTCCACCGCCGCGAACGCGGCGCCCAAGACCTTGCCGATGGAACCGATCGCGAACTCCATGCACTGCGCGCGATCCATGAAGACGCGCGCGGGCGCCGCAACCGGCGGCGCGCTCACGCGCTCCGCCAGCGCCGCCGGATCGGCCTGCAAGCGTTCCAGCAGCGCCAACTGCGCGCTCACCGTCGAAGCCATCGCGCGATTGAGGTCTTCGGCGAAGCTCAAGTACTGCGCGTGCGCGCGCATCCGCGCGCTCTCGGCGTTGCGGAAGCTTTCTGCCAGCGCCGTTTCCGGCGCGCCGGCGCGCGGCGCGGCCGAAACCGTTGGAGCCGGCGCGCGTTCCGGCTGCACGGCGGGCGGCGGCGGCACGCGAAACGCGCCCGGCCGCACGGGCAGCGCCAGGAGCTTCTCGTGCGCCCGCGCCTCGATCTTTTCGTCCGCTCCCGCGGATGCGTACAAACCGTCCAGCCGCACGGGCACGCGCTCGGCCACGCACTGCGCCAGCACGCGCAGCACCGTCGCCGCCTCGTCCTGCCCCATCAGCGAAGCCGAACACGCGCGGTGCGGGCGCTCGGCGAGAATCTTGCGGATCATCTGCGTGCACGAAGAACCCGGCCCGATCTCGACGAAGATCCGCGCGCCGTCGGCGTACGCGTTCGCCACCAGCCGCGGGAAATCGATCGTGTTCAGCGCCTGCGCCTGGATCGCTTCGGCGCAGCGTTCGGGGCCGATCTCGTACGCGGTCCCTCGCGCGCCGCTGTAAAAGCGCACCGCGCCCGGATCGTGCGTCTCGAACAGATGCAGCTTTCGGTACGGCTCCGCCACCGGTTCCACCACGCGGTGGTGCGCGACCGTCACGCCGTGAATCTTCAGGAACGCGCAGCGCAGTTCGTGAACCAGCGCTTCGACCGCCGGCCGGTCGCCGCCGACCACGCACGCCGTCGGCGAATTGACGATCAAAAGCGCCGCGCGCGGCTTCCCGCGCAGCGCCGTCTCGACCTCGCGCGCCGGGCGGTCCACCATCCCCACCGTCCACTCCAGCGGTTCGTCGTCGGCCAGCTTCCACGCGCGCCGCACCGACCGGCACGCGCCGGCCAAGTCGGCCGTAAAGAGCGTCGAAGCGTGCAGCCGCTCCAGCATCTCGTCGCGCGCGCGCCAGACGCGCAGTCCGAACAAGCTCGCCGACTCGCCCAGGCTGTAGCCCAGCGCCAGCGCCGGTTCGAGCCCGAAGCCGCGCAGCAGATCCGTCATCAGCGTCCCGAACGCCACCTGTCCCATCAACTGCTCCAGCGGCGGCGCCTCGGTCCGTGCGCCGGGCTCGCCGGACCAGAACAGATCGGGCCGCAGTTGGTCGAAAAGCCGCTCGTTCTCCGCGTCCTGCCGCCGCGGAATCTCCGGCCAGCGCGCGCAAAGCCCGCGGCCCATCCCCGCGAACGCGTTGCCTGAGCCAGGGTAGACGAACGCGAGTTTCCCCGCCGAACCCAGCGGCTCCGCCGTGAAATACACCTGCTCCAGGGCGCCTCCGCGCCGCGCCGCCGAACCCTCAAGCACCTGCCGCGCCGCCGCGATCTGGCGCTTCAGGTCTTCGAAATCGGATGCGATCAGCGCCAGCCCCAGCTTGCGAGCGGCGTTCGAGGGATACGCGCGCAGCCACGCCGCCGCCCGCGCTTCCGGATCGCCGCCCGCTTCGAAGGCCGCCAATCGCTCCAGCAGCGCCGCCAGCTCTTGTGGCGTATCGGCTTCCAACGCGAAAAGCACCTCGCGCGGCGGACCCATTCGCGTGCGGCGCTGCGCAGGAGTTCCCGTTGCGCGCGCCGCGTACTCTTCCAGCACCGCGTGCGCGCACGTGCCCCCTTCGGCGCGGACGCTGACGGACGCGCGGCGCGGCCCGTCAGCGCGATTGCGCAGCCAGTAACGCGACGCGGCCTCCGCAGACGCCGGAAGCATCTCTTGATGCAGACACACGCATGCCCGCACCAGCGCCGCCAAACCCGAGGCCGCTCCCGCGTGTCCGAAAATCGATGCCGCGTGCCCCCACGCGCCTTCCGGCGACTCTTCGTCCGGCGGCGCAGCCAACTCCGCATAGCCCACGCGTTGCGCATCGTCGCCGGCTTGCGCGCACGCGCGCTCTTGCGCGGCCTCCAATCCACGCGCGTGCCCCGCCCCGCTCAGCCCTACCCCGCGCAGCACCGCATACACGCGATCGCCGTCGCGTTGCGCGTCCGAAAGCCGCTTCAGAACCAGCGCCGCCGCGCCTTCGCCCGGAAGCGCGCGCCCGGCCTCGTGCAGCGCGCGCGGGTCGCCGGCCAGATCCACCGCGCCCACCAGCGCCCGGTCGATCTCCCCCGCGCGCAGGGCCTGCGCGGCCACGTGCAGCGCACTCAAGCCGCTCGCTTCTTCGCACGAAAGCGTGTGGCTCGGCCCGCCGCAGCGGAACTCACGCGCGATTCGGCTCGCCACGATCCCGCCCAGCGCGCCCATCGTCCGGTTCGCGTTCAACGCCGGACCGTACGCCTCGCGCAGCGCCTCCTGCCACGCCGCCCCGGCCGCGCCATCGATGGCGCGGCCTGCCGGCAGCGTCCAGCGCAACTGGAAGTTCGTCGTGTTCAGGTCCAGCTCGAGGCCGATGTAAATCCCCATGCGCACGCCCAAATCGCCGGTCAGCCCCGCATCTTGAAGGGCGCCCGCGGCGACTTGCAGCATCAACACCTGCTGCGGCAGCATCTCCGCGAGTTCGTGCGGCGGAATTCGGAAGCGTCCCGCCGGCACGCGCAGTTCGTCGATGAAGTACCCGCGCGGCGCGCGCGCTCCGCGCGCGCGGAACCACGCGCTTTGCTCAACGCCCCACCAGCCGGCCGGCGGCTGCGGCGCATCGGACCGGCCGCCCAGCGCGCGTTCCTGGAACGCTTGCAGCGTCTCCCAAGGACCGAAATGCGCCTCCATCCCCACGACGGCCAGCGCCTCGGCGGGCCCTCGAGCGCCGGCCGAACGGACCTCCAGCGGCGCGGGCGCCGGAGCTTCCGGCGCGCCCGGCCACTCTTCGACCAGCAGGTGCGCGTTGATCCCGCCAAAGCCGAACGCGCTGACCGCGGCGCGGCGCGCCTGCCCCGGACTTCGGCGCGGCCACGGCCGCGCGGCGCTTAGGACCTCGAACGGCGCATCGTTCAGCGCCACATTCGGCGCCGCGTGCTCGAAGTGCGCCGTCGGCGGCTGCGTCTCCTCGCGCAGCGCCAGCAGCGTCTTGGCCAGCCCCGCCGCGCCGGCTCCGGTAAGCAAATGGCCCACGTTCGACTTCACGCCGCCGATCGCACAGCGCCGGCCGCTCGAACCCCACAGTTCCTTCAAGCTGTTGAACTCGACCGCATCGCCCAGCGGCGTGCCCGTCGCGTGGCACTCAATGTGATCGACGTCCTGCGGCGTCCAGCCCGCTTGCGCGTACGCCGCGCGCATCGCTCGCAACTGGCCTTCCGAATGCGGCGCGAGCAGGCTCCCGTGGATGTCGTTGGACAGTCCGATGCCGTGGATCGTCGCGTGGATGCGGTCGCCGTCGCGCAGCGCGTCGGCCAGGCGCTTGAGCAGGAAAATTCCCGCGCCTTCGCCCACCACCAGGCCGTCGGCCTTTGCGTCGAACGGCGCGCACCGTCCGCTCGGCGAAAGCGCGCGCAACTGCGCAAAGCCCATCTGCGTGTAGAGCCCGTCGGGGCGCGAGAGCCCGCCCGCGAGCATCGCGTCGGCGCGGCCGGAAAGCAGTTCGTCCACCGCCAGCTTCAGGGCGTACAGCGCCGAAGCGCACGCGGCGTCGAGCGTGAATGCGCCTCCGCCCAGCCGCAATGCGTGCGCCAGCACCCCCGCCGGAAGGCCCGCGACCAGCCGGTTCTGAGCCGCCACCGGCGCTTCCCCGGCACGCGCCGCGCCGGCCACCTGCTCCTCGAACGTCCGCCCCAGGACTTCCCGCGCCAGCGCCGAAGCGTGTTCGGTCGGCAGCGCGATATTGCCCAGGATCACCCCGGTGCGCCGCCGGTCCAGCCCCGCCGTCACACCGGAACGAAACGCGTCCACGCCCGCTCGCAGCACCAGCGAGAAAAGCGGGTCCATCCGCGCCAGCCACGCCGCATCGACGTGCAGATCGGGTGTGGGTTCGAAGCGGATCTCGTCGAGGAAGCAGCCGCGCACCGAGTACACTTTGTCGGCGCGGCCGGGCTGCGGATCGTAATAGGCTTCTTTCGGCAGCGGCCAGCGCCCGTCGGGCACGTCGCGCGCCGCGGAGATCCCGTCGCGGACGTTGCGCCAAAAGCCCGCGAGGTCCGCCGCGCCGGGGAAGACCGCGCCCAGGCCGACGATGGCGATGCGGCGGTCGAACTGCTGCGCCGAAGCCCCCTCCACGTCGCTCCCCCGTCGCGCGCGCCGCGTACGGCGCGCCGCTCATCGAACCGTCCGGCTGTGGGATTTACCCGCGCGTCAGCCCGCGGCGCTGTTGCGCCGGAAGGCTTGTTCCAGGGCCGCGTCGATCACGCACTCGAATTCGTCCAGCCGCGCCAGCAGCTTCCCGCTCGCGTCGCTGAACTCCATCTCTGCCGCGGCCATCTGCGCCTTGCGCTTCGTGATCCGGATCGCGATGCGGACCTCCCGGCCCGCCACCGGCGCCGCGTACTGCCGGAAGCGCCCCATCCGGCACGGCAGCGAGCCCGCACCCAGTTGCTCCAGGCTCCACAGAATCATCATCTGGAAGGCGCAGTCCACCGCGAGCGGATCGGTCAGCCACTGGCGGCGCAGCGGCTTGAGCAGCCATTGCGACGGCGCCGGAGCGCCCGAGGCGAGCGCCACGATCCCGTCGGCGCCGCAGCCTTCGATGCGCTTCAAGCCTTGCAGCGCCGGGCCGTGGAAGAGCAGATCGGCGTACGCCTTCCCGGCGGCGTGCGGATACGCCGGTACCGCCAGCCCGCCAAGCTTCGCCGCCGGTGCGGCCGGCGCCGCGCCAAGCGGAGCCAGCAGCACCTTCCCGCTGGCGTGCAGACGCGCGCGCGCCTGCGCGCCGGGCTCGGTGCTCCACAGTTCCACCTCGACCGCCTGCAAGCCGTCCGCGGCCGGCGCGGCCTTGCCCGCGTGGAAGCGCAGCGCCAGCGGAACCTCGGACTTCAAGACCACGCCCTTCAGCACATGCAGATCGTCGAGCCCCGCGAAGGAAAGTCCCGGATGTCCGTGCAGCGCCGCGTGCGCGAAGCCTTCCGCGATCAGCGCCAGCGGCAGCACCGCGTGCCCGTCCATCGCGTGATCGCGCAGCACCGGCCACTCCGCGACGCTCACCTGCTGCTCGTACGCCAGCGGTATCGACGGCTGCAACGCCCCGCCCGCGGCCGGCGCCGCGCCGTGCGCGCCCAGCACCGTCACCTCCACCGGGCACTCGCCGCTCGAACAAATCTCGTGAATCAGGAACTCCGCGCCCGCCTGAAGATCGATCAGGCCCACGCCTTCCTGCGCGAAGATCTTCTGCAGGCTCGCGTTGACCATCCCGCCGTTCCACGGGCCCCAGTTGATCGAAACCACGCGCGCCTTCGGACGCCGCCGCGCCTGCTGCTGCGCGACTTTGTTCAGCACCTCGTTGCTCACCGCGTACGCCACCTGTCCGCGCCGCCCGAAGCGCCCCGTCGAGGACGAAAAGAGCACCAGCAGCCGCAGCGCCTCGGGGCATTCCGCGTCGATCGCATCCAGCAGCCCGCGCAGGCCCACCACCTTCGTGTCGTAGACCGAATCGAACTGCTCCGCCGTCTTCTCTTCGATCAGCCGGTCGGCCAGCACCCCCGCGCCGTGGATCAATCCCCGCACCGGGCCGGCTTCCGCGCACGCCGCGCGAATCGCCGCGCGCACCGCCGCGGCATCGCGCACGTCGGCCGGGCGGTAGATCACCCGCGCGCCCGCTTCGCGCATCCGGTCGAGATTCTTCAGCAGCCGCCGGTTGGTCACGATGCGCCGCAGTTCGGCCTCGATCGCCTTCGGCGTCGCCGGGTGCCCGTTCTTCCGCGCCAGCAACGCCTGCTTGATCTGCGCTTCGCCGCTCAGAGTGGCCAGCCAGTCCGGCTCGGCTTCCGGCTCGGGGCTGCGGCCCAAAAGCAGCAGCGTCGGCTTGAACGCGCGCGCCAGCGCCACCGATACTTCCGCGGTGATCCCGTGAGCCCCGCCGCTGACCACGATCAGTTCGCCCGCCGCCACCGGGGGCTGCGGCGCGCGGCCGTTCAACGGAATCGGCGCCAGTTCCAGGTGCCAGCGTCCCTTGCGGCTCAGGCCCACTTCCACCGGCCCGGCCCGCAGCAGTTCCTCGGCGATCCGCGCCGCCGCCGCTTCCGGCGATTCGAAATCCCCCGCCAGATCCAGCGCGCGCACCTGCACTTCCGGCCACTCATGCAGCGCCGTTTTGGTCAACCCCGCCAGCCCGCCCGACTCCGGCTGCCGGATGTCGTCGTCGCCGTTCAGCCCGAAGCACCCGTCCAGCCGCGAGACCGTCGCCAGCACCGCGCCGCCCGCCGCCCCCGCCTTGCGCAAGCCCGCCGCAGAACCTTGCAGCAGCAGGAACGCATCCTTAAGGAAGCGGTCGTGCGCGCCGGCCTCGGGCGCGATGATCACCAGCCCCGCCAGCCGTTCCGGGCGTTCCGCCAATTGCTCGCCCACTCGGATCAGCCGCGTCGACCGCCCCAGCGCCTTCAGCCGCTGTTCCAGGCACGCCGCGAATGCCGAACCGTCGTCGGTGATCCAGATCGGCGCGCCGGCGGCCAAGTTCAGCACCGCCTCGCCGCCGCGATCTTCCAAGCCCTTCACGCGCAGCACCAGCCGCTCCAGGCCCGCGTGCGGCGCGCTTTCCGCGGCGTGGTGCTTGGGTTCGGCCGGAACCGCAACCTTGCGCGGCGCGTCCTGCGGCGCGGCCGCCGGCGCCGCGGCGTCCTCCGATAGATACGCGACGATCTGCTCCAGCGTCCGCAGCGCCCCCAGCCGGTCCGAGGCCACCGCCGGCGCTTCGGGGAAGCGTTCCTGCAGCACCGAGAGAATCTCGACGCGCTTGATCGAATCGATCCCCAGGTCGGCTTCCAGATCCATCCCCAGGTTCAGCATCTCCAGCGGATAGCCCGTCTTCTCGGCCACCGTTTCGAGCAGGATCTGCGCCAGCTTCCCGGTATTCGATCCGCTCCCCGCCGCGCGCGCGGCCGAAGCCGCCGGTGCCGGTGCCGCCGCCACGGGCATTCCCGCGCTACCCGAACCCAGCAGCGCCACAATCTCCTTCAGCGTCCGGATCGCGCCCAGCCGGTCCGAACCCAGCGCCGGCAGGCCCGGCAGCTTCTCCTGCAACTGCGAGAGAATCTCCACGCGCTTGATCGAATCGATGCCTAAGTCGGCCTCGAGATCCATCTCCAGCGCGAGCATCTCGCGCGGATACCCCGTCGCTGCGGCCACCGTCTCCAGCAGCGTCGTCTCCAACTGCGCGGCAGCCTGCGCGGCCGCCGGAGCCGCTGCGACGGGCGCGGCCGAAATCTCCACCGGTGCGGGCATCGCGGCCATCGGAGTCGGCGTCGGAATCGCCGCGGCCGGAACCGGCAGCGCCGCCGCCGGACTCGGAGCGGCCGGCGTGCCGGACGTCCCGAAGAGCACCTGCTGCTGCTGCTCCAACAGCATCTGGAAGCTGCGCACCGCCTGCTGCTGGCCTTCGAGGAACTGCCGGTGCAGGTTCGCCGTCTGTTCCTGCAGGCTTTGCAGCGTCAGCATGTTCGCCTGAATCGCGCGCAACGCTTCGGACGCCAGCGTGCCGCTGGCCGGCAACGGCGCGGAAACGGCCGGCGCGAGCGGCGCGCGGACTTCGGCACGCGGCGGCGCTTGAACCGGCGCCGGCGACGGCGGCAACGCTACCGGCGCGGCGGGCTGAGGTTTGGGAGGCTGGTGCGTCCTGGGCTTCACGTAATTCGCTCCGCAAATCGGTACCGTCAAACGCGCGCGCGCCGCGGCATCGGGCTCCCGCAGCGCCGCTCCCGGCGTATCCCAGCGCGTCAAATCGAGACTCAGGCCCAGCGCCGCCAACTGCGCCAGCGCGCGCGCCAGATCCGACAACCCGCCGCGCCGCCCGCTGCTCGCGTCCACCGCGCACGATGCGTGCGGGCGCGAACCCAGGATCGCCTGGACCAGCCCGGTCAGCCGCGCTCCGGGGCCGACTTCCAGGAAGATCCGCGCGCCCGCCGCGTACAGGTTCTCGACGCACTGCTCGAATTCGACGGGCTCGGCCAGTTGCCGTGCCAGCAGCGCGCGCGCCGCGGCCGGCTCGCCCGGATACGGCTGCGCCGTCGTGTTCGCGAAGACCGTCCGCTCCGAAGGCGCGTGGAACGCGTGTCGCTCCAGCGCCGCCGCGAACGGTTCGCGCGCCGCCGCCACCAGCGGGCTGTGGAACGCCGCCGCCACCGCCAGCCGCTTATGCTTCAGCCCGTGCCGCTCCAGCACCTCCGCCGCGCGCTCGATCTCGCCCGTCGGGCCCGAGAGCACGCACTGCGCCGGCGCGTTGCGGTTGGCGATCACCACACCGGGCGCCGCCGCTTCGCGCAGCGCTTCCTGCACGCGCACCAGCGGAGCCTGCACCGCCAGCATCGTCCCCGGATCGGACTCGGCGTCCGTTCCTCCGCGCCCCGCGCGCGCCATCAGATCCCCGCGCGCCTGCGATAGCGCGTGGAACGCCGCGTCGTCGAAACGCCCCGCCGCGCACAGCGCCGCCAGTTCGCCGTAGCTGTGCCCCGCCAGGAAATCCGGCTTCAGCCCGAACGGCTCCAGCACCCGCCACGCGCCCAGACTCACCGCGCCCAGCGCCGGCTGCGCGTGCTGCGTCGCCTGCAAGCGCGCCGCCTGCGCCTCGCGCGCCGCTTCCGTGAACGCCGTCGGAGGATAGATCATCGCGCTCAGCGGCGTTCCCTGCCCGTCCGGATCGAACGCGCCGTCGGCTTCGATCAGCACCTGCTGGAACGCCGGAAAGCGGCAGGCCCACTCGCGGAACATGCCCACGTACTGCGCGCCTTGGCCGGGGAACAAGAGCGCCAGCTTGCCCGCAAGCTCCCCGCTCCCGTACGCCGTCCCGTCCGGCAGCGACCAGAACGCCTCCCCGCCGCGCTGCGCCAGCAGGCTCTTCAGCGCCGCGATCCGCTGCGGCAGGTCCGGCTTGTCCGACTCGATCGGCAGCACCAGACGGCACGGCTGCTTGGGATCGAACGACTCGCGCGATCGCGCCGCCCGCGCGCGCAGCGTCAGCGCGTCCAGCGGAACGGCGAATGCGTCGAGCTTCGCGGCCAGCGCCGCGGGGTCCGCCGCCGAGAACGCCAGCACCTGATCCTTCCCGTCCCAGTCGATCTCCGGCTTCGGCTCGCCGGCTTCTTCCAGCACGCAGTGGAAGTTGCTCCCGCCGAACCCGAACGCGCTCACCCCGGCCCGCCGCGGATGCCCCGCCTTCGGCAGCCACGGCCGCGCCTGCGTGTTCACGTAGAACGGCGTCTCGCCCGAAGCCAGCTTCTCCGTCGGATCCTCGATCTTGATCGTCGGCGGCAGAACTTTGTGGTGCAGCGCCAGCGCCGCCTTGATCACACCGGCGATTCCCGCCGCCGCCTTGGTGTGCCCGATCTGCGATTTCACCGAACCCAGCGCGCACCACGGAGCGCCCGTCTTCGACGCGCCGAAAACTTCGGCCAGCGCCGAGACTTCCGTCGCGTCGCCCACGCGCGTGCCCGTCCCGTGCGCCTCGATCAGCTCGATCGTGTCCGGCGTCACGCCCGCGAGCCGGTACGCTTCGCGCAGCGCGCGCTGCTGGCCCGCCGCCTTCGGCGCGTAAATCGCGCTGCCCTTGCCGTCGCTCGAAGAACCCACGCTTTTGATCACCGCGTACACGCGGTCGCCGTCGCGGCGCGCATCGCTCAGCCGCTTCAGCACCACCACGCCGATCCCTTCGCCCAGGATCGTGCCGTCCGCGGCCTTGTCGAACGGGCGCGCGTCGCCCGTCGGCGAAAGCGCCGGGGTTTTGCTGAAGCACATGAACATGAAGATGTCGTTGAACGTATCCACGCCGCCGGTCACCACGACGTCCGACCGCCCCGACGCCAGCTCCAGCCCGGCCAGATGCACCGCGCCCAGCGAACTCGCGCACGCCGCGTCCACCACGCAGTTCGTGCCGCCCAAATTCAGCCGGTTCGCGATCCGCCCGGCGACTACGTTGCCCAGCAGGCCGGGGAACGAATTCTCCTGCCACGGCACGTACTGCTCGGAAATCCGCTCGACGACGTCCTGCGTCGTCGCTTCGTCGACGCCCGCATCCCGCAGCGCCTTGCGCCACAGCGGATGCCCCAGCCGCGCGCCCAGCGGCACCACCAGTTCCAGCGTCCCCGTCACGCCCAGGATCACGCTCACCCGCTCGCGGTCGAACGCCGCGTCCGGACCGTAGCCCGCGTCGCGCAGCGCCTGATCGGCCGCCCACAGGCCCAGGAGCTGCGACGTGTCCGTCGCTTCGAGGTTGTTCGGCGAGATGCCGTAAAAGAGCGGATCGAAAGCCACCGGAGGCACGAAGCCGCCGCGCCGCCCGTAGGTCCGGTCGGGCGCGTCCGGGTCCGCATCGAAATAGTCGTCCGGCTTCCAGTGCGTTCCGGGAATCTCGACGATCGCATCCACGCCGTCGCGGATGTTGGCCCAATACGCGCCGCTCGATTCGGCCTTGGGGAACAGGCACCCGATCCCCACGATGGCCAGGGGTTCCTGCGGCGGCGCGTCCGAGGCGGGTCGAACTTCGCGGCTCAAGGCGCACTCCTCTTCGGATTCAAACGCGCGGACAGTTCGTCCAGCGGCAGCGGCTGGAACTCCGCCGCGCCCGGCGGAATCGGGACGCCCTGGCAGCGCAGTCCGTGCGCGCGCGTCAGCACCGCCGCGCCGTACAGGATATTCAGCGCCACCGTCACCACCCGGCGCTGCTCGGGGCGTTCCAGGAACGAGCCCTTCGTCCATTCGTTGAACGCGCCCATCGCCGGACCGCACCAGACCTGGTAATCGACCGTCCGCGACGCTTCGCCCGCGTTGGCCCAGCGCGACGACATCCCCAGATACCAGCGGAAGACCAGCGCCATCTTATGCTTCGGATCGCGCGCCGCGCGTTCCACTTGGCTCGGATCGCGCTTCTCGAAGAAACTCTTCGTCTGCGCCCAGATCTCTTCGCACGTCGCGCGGAAGAAGGACTTCTCCAGCGCCTCGCGTTCGGCCGGCGGCAGGCTCTCCAGGCTCTCGTGCGCCCGGTAAAGCTGGTACAGCTTCGCCGCGCGCATCGGGAACATCGTCCCGCGCTTCAGGACCTGCAGCTTCACGCCCATCTCGAACATGTCCGCCGCCGGCGCCATCGCCACGTCGGCCTGCTGCGCCTCGGCCAGCATCGCCCGCACCCGGTCGCTCGATCCCGACTCCACGCACGCCTGGTTGATCGAACCCGTCAGCACGTACGCCACGCCCATCGAGAACATCGCCGCCGCCGCCGCCGGCGTCGAAATCCCGCCCGCCGCGCCCACGCGCAACGGCTCCGCGTAACCGTACTGAGCCTGCATCCGGTCGCGCAGCGCCAGCATCGTCGGCAGCATCGCGATCGCCGGCCGGTTGTCCGTGTGCCCGCCGCTGTCGGCTTCCGCCGTCAGGTCCTGCGCCATCGGAATCCGCGCGGCCAGCTCCGCCTGTTCCGGGCGGATCTCGCCCGACGCGACCAGCTCGTTCAGGAACCGCTCCGGCGGCGGCGCGAAGAATTTCGCCGCCACCTCCACGCGCGAAACCTTCGCCACGATCCGGTTCGGCGCTTCAGGCCGTCCGTCGGCTCCGCGCCGGATCCCCTTCACGCGGTAGCGCACCAGCGGAAGCGTCAGGTCCAGGTACGCCGAAGCTTCCACCAGCCGCACGCCGCGGCGCAGATACAGGTCCACCACCGCCGCTTCCATCCGCGGCTCGTTGGGCGTGTGAATCAAATTGAAGCCGTACGGAAACAAACCGCCCGCCAGCCGGTCGATCGCCGCCTCGATCCGTTCCAGCGACAGCCCCGCCGCGCCGAAGAACCCCAGCATCCCCGCGCGGCCCATCGCCTCGACGATCTCCACCGAGGCGATCCCGTTGGCCATCGCGCCGGTGAGGTACGGATAGCGTATGCCGTGATCCGCGCAAAAGCCGCGGTCGCCCAGATGTTCGGGCAGGCACACCGGCAACGAAGCGATCCGTTCGGCGTCCAACTCGCCTTCCGGAAGCATCCGTTCCGCCGAGGGTTCGCGCCCGGCCTGTAAGCGAACCTGGAACGGGACACCCACCGCCCCCAACGCCTCGTGGAGCGCCACGCATTCCCCGGACGGAATCGCGATCGCTTCGGCCTGCCGCATGCCCACCCCTGAGGTCTCTAAACCGTTGCGGTTATAGAAGAAAGACGCGTCCCGCGTCCCCCGCTGCAGCCGCCCAAGCGCCCACCCCTGCGCCTCTCGGCGACGACACGAACTCCCCTACCGCACGTCCTGCGCTGCGGTCAGCATCACCGGCTTCGATGTTCGGCTCAAGAGCATAGCCTGTAGCCGCAGAGATTCCATAAGACAACCGAACCTGATTGCCTACCTAAGAATTACCGACTTCGCAGCGTGCTTTCAACTCCTTCGCGCTTCTCAAGTAACCGAGCCGCAAGACGCCTTCTACCGTCCGCGCAGCCCGATGGCTGATGGCTCTCGAAACCACAACGTAAAGGAGCAGGGACATGTCGACGGATGCGAAGGCCGCGGCAGCGGAGGTATGGAACGCCGGATGGGGCGAAGTTCAACCGCCGGCTCAGGCGAACGAGGAAGAAAAGCTCTGGGGCATGCTCGCCAATCTGCTCGGGCTGTTCTTCATCGTCGGGCCGCTGGTGGCGTGGTTCGTGAAAGGCAGTTCGAAGTTCGTGAAATTCTACGCGCTGCAGATGATCTTTCTGCACCTCGCCGGACTGGCCGTCGCGATCGTATTGGGCGTGCTGTTCACGGTCCTCGCCACGGTGCCGCTGGTGGGCTGGCTGGTGGTCACGCTCATCAGTCCACTCTTCTCGCTGGCCATGCTGGCCGTGCTGGTCTTCCTGGCGCTGAAAGCCAAAAGCGGCGCCCTCTACAAGCTCCCGGCGCTGGGCGCGATCGCCTCCCGCGCCGTGTACGAAGCGAAGTAGTCCGTTCCCGTGCGCCGGCCGTGTGGCCGGCGCACGGACCCTCCCCCACATCGTAAGGAGAAGCACGCATGAAGGGCCTCTGGACGTTAACTCTGGTGCTCGCAGCGCTCGCCGCTTCGGCAAGCTGGAGCGCCGAGCACATGTACAAGAAAGCGAAGGTCGGGCAGTGGACCGAATACAAAACCGTCAGCGAAATGGCGGGCACCAAATCCGAACTGAAGATGAAGACCACCGTCACCGCCAAGGACGAAACCTCGATCACGCTCACGATCGTCACCGAAATGGGCGGACAAAAGCTTCCCGAGCAGACCTCGGTGATCAAGTTCGAGGATCTCGACGCGCCGCACCCCGAGGTCAAGACCGAGGAACTGGAAAAGGGCAGCGAATCCGTCACCGCCGCCGGAAAGTCCTACGCCTGCAACTGGGTCAAGAACAAGGTGACTTCGGAAACCGAACAGTCGAAGTCGGTCACCTTGGCCAAGTCCTGGACGAGCGACGACGTCCCGCTTGGCGGGCTGGTCAAGATGGAGTCGAACTCCAGCATCACCGTCGCCGGAAACGAAATGAAAACCGTTTCCACGATGGAACTGATCGGCTGCGGTCCTTGAACGGCGCCGCGGGCGTGCGGCGCGGGCGGTTCGACCGGAACTGCCCGCGCCCGCGCCGTTCCCCGGAGCCCCCACCTCTTGTCCGCCCGCCGAAAACCGCTACCGTGGTCGGCCATGGGCGGCGAAACGACGGGGCTGAGCGGCGGGGGCGACTTTCCTTCCACGCGCTGGACGGTGATCCTGCGCGCGCAGGGACGCGCGGGCGGCGGCGCCGAGGCGCGCGCCGAAGCTTTGGGCGCGTTGATCGAAGCCTACTGGCGCCCGCTCTATTTTTACCTGCGCGGCACGCGCATGAAGGTCGAGGAAGCGAAGGACGTCACCCAGGCCTTCTTCGCCACGCTCCTCGAAAAGGATTTCCTCAAGGTCGTCGCGCAGGAGAAAGGGCGCTTCCGGCATTTCTTGCTCGCGGCGATCAAGCATTTCGCGGCCAACGAACGCGACAAAATCCGCACGCTCAAGCGCGGCGGCGGGCGCAAGATTTTCTCGCTCGATTACGAAGACGCCGAATCCCGCTTCACGCGCGAACCGTCGCACGAGGTCACACCCGAAAAGCTCTACCTGCGCCGCTGGGCCCAGGAACTTTCCGCCCGCGCGCTACAGGAACTCGAAGACGAATGCCCGCCCAAGAAGGCCAAACTCTTCGCCCTCCTCAAGCCGCACCTCGCCGGCGCGAAGGATGTCGCGAGCCTCTCCGAGGCCACCGGCTTGAGCCCTTCCAACGTGAAGGTGACGCTGCACCGCATGCGCCAGCGCTACGCAGAACTCCTCCGCGCCGCCGTCCGCGACACCGTGGAAACGGAAGCAGACGTGGACGACGAACTGCGCGAACTCCTGGACGCGCTATGAACGCCGCGTGCACGCCGGAGCCGCGCCGGTGAACGCCCCCGCCTGCTCGCGCTGCGGCGCGCCCCTCGCCGGCGCGCCCGGGGACGTCTGCCCCAAATGCCTCCTCGCGCTGGGGCTCGGCGCCCGCGGCGAAGAAGAACTGGCCCCCGGAACCGTCTTTCACGGCCTCGTCGTCGAAGCCAAAATCGGCGCCGGAGGCATGGGTGTCGTCTATAAGGCCCTCCAGCCGAACCTCGAACGCCACGTCGCCCTGAAAGTGCTGCCCAAGGCGTTGAGCGAGAACGAAGAATTCACGCGCCGCTTCATGCGCGAAGCCCGCGCCCTCGCCGCCTTGAACCATCCGCACATCGTCGCCGTCTACGAATTCGGCAGCGAAGAGGGACGCTACTTCATCGTCATGGAGTACGTCGACGGCACGAGCCTGCGCCCGATCCTCGAAAAGAAAACCCTGGCGCCCGCCGATGCGCTCAAGATCATCCCCGCGCTCTGCGACGCGCTGGAATACGCGCACTCCGAACACGTGGTCCACCGCGACATCAAGCCCGAGAACGTCCTGCTCGACCGCCGCGGGCGCGTCAAAATCGCCGATTTCGGCCTCGCCAAGCTCATGGACGCCGCCGCGCCGGCCTTCTCCCAAGCCACGCGCACCAGCGTCGTGATCGGCACCCCGCACTACATGGCCCCCGAACAGTACGGCGGCTCCAAGGCCGTCGACCACCGCGCCGACATCTATTCGATGGGCGTGCTCTTTTACGAGATGCTCACCGGCGAACTCCCCATCGGGCGCTTCCCGCCCCCCTCGCAGCGCGCGCCCGTCGACGCACGTCTCGACGAAATCGTCCTGCGCACGCTCGAACGCGAACCCGCGCAGCGCTACCAGTCCATGGGCGACGTGAAGCGCGACGTCACGCGCATCACCCAAACGCCGCCGCGACCCGAACCGCCGCCCAGACCCGGCAAACGCGCCGCCGCCGCCGCCGTCTTCGTCCTGGGCTTGCTGGCCCTGCCCGTCCTCTGGCATTTCTGGGCGCCCCGCCCGTCCCAGCCGCCTTCGCTGGATACCCTTTCCGCCGCGGACTTGGCCAAAGCCGAAAACCTGCTAGCCCAGAACCAGCCGTCGCTCGCCCTCGAAGTCCTCGAACGCCGCATCGCAGAAGATCCCGAAAACGCCGAACTGCGCGCGTGCGCCGTCACCGCCGCGCGCAAGCACCTGGACGCCATCGAAGCCCAGCAGGGCAAGAGCGAAGCGCTGAACTGGCTCGGCGGGCAACTCCGCGAAAAGTCCTACCTTAACCCCCTCGCCGCGCGCTTCGCCGTACTCGACACCGAAATCGCCCTCGAGACGATGCTCGCCTCAAGCGACCGGAGTTCCACGAGCCTGCGCGACCGTGCCGGCGAACTGCTGCGCCGCTACCCCAAGCCCTACGAAGTCCCCTGCGCGGCCGCGCGCATCCTCGAACGCCTGCACGTGCCCGAATCCGTGTTGTGGCTCTACCGCGAAGCCTTCAAGCGCGGCCTCCCCGCCGGGGACGCCCACGCCTTCGAGATCGCCGCCAAAGCGCTCGCCAACAACCGCCCCGAAAGCGACGACGGGAAGTACGTCCAGGAGTTCGTGAAGGAGTTTTATCCGCGCAAGCGCGTCGAATGGGCCGCGCTGGAAGTCGAATCCGCGCACGGCCTGCTCTTCCTCAACGCCTGCGCCGTATTAAAGGATGCCGTGCACCCCAAGCGCAACGACGCGGTCCTGCAGGCGCTGGAGACGCTCCTCACGCCCCCGCCCGCCGCGGCGACGCCTGCGGCCCTGGAACCCGCGCTCGCCGCCCTCCGCGCCGCGCCCGAAACCCGCCGCGCCTTCGCCGCCGGCGTCCTCAAGCGTTCTCTGGAAGCGAACGAAGTCCCCAGCGCAAACGAACCAGCGATCCAAGCGCTGCTGCCGAAACTGACGGCGCCGCCGAACAAGCCCTAGCCGCGCTTCATTCGCCTTCCGCCGCGGGCTTTTCCGCCGGAAGCATGCGCGGCTGCGGTTCCGCCAAGGCCTCCCGGATCAGCCCCTCATGTAGCCGACAAAGGAGTTTCGCAGGTCTATTTCAACGACTCCAAACCA
This sequence comes from Planctomycetota bacterium, assembly GCA_015075375.1. GTDB lineage: Bacteria > Planctomycetota > SZUA-567 > H5-PLA8 > H5-PLA8 > H5-PLA8. Next base: position 1,100,717 of record JABTUM010000001.1, read on the forward strand.
GCACCTTGATTCCCATCTCCCGGGAGCCCCTGGACTTACCGTTACTTCACAAAGCCCCGGCCAGACCGATCCATTTCCATACCCCTTCCCGTGTTACCTTTAAGGCCTGCGCACGAATGCTTAATGGAGGCCGCCGAACGCATGGACGACTTGGCCGAACGAGTACGCCGCGGGGACCGCGAGGCCGCGGCCGAACTGATCGCGCGCTACGAACCGCGCGTGCGCCTGTACGCCGCCAAGCTGGCCCCGCGTCCGGGCCTCGCCGAAGACATCGCGCAGAAAGCGTTCCTCCAGGCGCTCCAAAGCATCGAACGTTACGACCCCAGCCGCGACCTCGGCTTCTGGCTCCAGGGCATCGTCCGCCACGTCGCGCTTCAAGAATGGCGCGAACTCACCCGTCGCTCCCGCGTCGAACGCGACGACCTCGCCGCGTACCTCGAAGAACTGGCCGAAGCCCCCGCCGACGACGACGCAGCGCGCGCGCGCTTCCTCAAGCTCCTGCGCGGCTGCATCGAACGCCTGCCCGACCGCGCCCGCGAAATGGTCAAGCTGCACTACAGCCTCGGCGCGCGCTGCCAGGAAGTCGCCGAACGCCTCGGCATCCAACTCGGCGCCGTCAAAATGGCCCTCGTGCGCATCCGCCGCATGCTCCGCGATTGCGTCGAAGCCCAAGGGCTCCGCGAATGAGCGCCCGCGAGGAACGCTTCTGGGCGCTCGCCGCCGGCTACCTCGAGGGCGACCTCGAACCCGCCGGCCGCCGCGAACTTCTCGGGCTGCTCCGCGCCGATCCCGAACTCCGCACGGCCTTCCTTAAGGAAGTGGAACTCGACGAAACGCTGCGCATGGTCAACGCCCCCGCCGCCGACGAAGCCCTCGGCGCGCTGGCCGAACAGGTTCTGCAAGCCTGGAACGCGCCGCCCGCGGCCGCGAAGCCTGCACGCAAGGACCGCAGCCGCCCGCGCCGCATGCCCGCGCGCCGCGCAGCCGCGAACCGGCTCGTCCCTGCCGCCGCCGCCCTGATCGCCGCGGCCGTGCTGCTCTACGCTCTGCGCGCGCCCCAGCCGCCCGCTCCGCAACCCGTGCAGGCCCGCCAAACCCCGGCCCCGCCGCCAGCCGCCCCGGCCGAACCCGCGGCGCGGGTGGTCGAAGCCGCACCAGGCGTGGAACTCTCCCGCGCAGGCCGCACCCAGCCGGCCGCCGCCGGCCTGGCGCTCGAAGCCGGCGACCTCGTCGCCACGCCCGGCGCCGGCACGGCCGCCCTGCGCCTCGCCGACGGTTCTGTTCTGCGCCTCGACCCGTCCACGCGCCTCACGCTCCGCAGCCCAAGCGAACTCCTGCTTAGCCTCGGTTCCGTGGACGTCGCCGCCACGCCGCGCACGAGCGGGCGCCTCGCGCTCGCCACGCCCTTCGCCACAGCCACCGTGATCGGAACGCGCTTCGCCGTCCACGTGAACGATTCGGCCACGCACGTCGAAGTCCAGGAAGGCCGCGTCCGCGTCGCGCGCGGGCCCCAGGACGCCGTCGAAGTCGCGCCGCGCCAGTTCGTCGTCGCCAAGCCCGGCGCGCCCCTGGAAGTCGAAGCGCTCCCCGAACCCGACCTGGCCGAACGGCCCGAACCGCCGCGCGAAGCCGCCCGCGAAGTCCGCGTCGCCACCGTCGAAGCGCTCCAAGCCGCGCTCGCCGCGCTCCAATCCGACAGCACCGTCGTCATCGAAGCCGGAACCTACCGCCTCACGCGCCCGCTCGTCGTCGGCGGCGTGAAGCGCGTGACCCTGCGCGGCGCCACCGGAAACCCCGACGACGTCCGGCTCCTGGGCCAAGGGCTCCGCGCACGCGCCGAAACCTCCGCGCTCCTGCATCTGCGCGATGCCGAAGCGGTCCGCTGCGCCGACTTCACCCTCGCCGAAGCTTGGGACAACCTGGTCCAATTGCACGGCGAAGAAGGCTGCCGGGCGCCGCAATTCACCAACGTCCGCTTCCGCGACGCGGGGCTCACCTTCGTCCACGCCACCTCCGCCGGCCGCGGGCGCGGCGTCGAAGGCGCGGTCCTCGAGCGCTGCCGCTTCGAATTCACCCAATCCGGTGCGCGGCGCGAATTCTCCGCCTGCGTCAGCATCTCCGGCGGGCGCGGCTGGATCGTCCGGAATTGCCGCTTCGAGCGCATTCCCAACGGCCCCGTGCGCCCCAACTTCCTCCCCGCCGCCGTCTTCGCTGCCGGCGCCTCCCAGGGCACGCGCTGCGAAAGCAACGTCTTCGTCGATTGCGTCCGCGCCATCTGCTTCGGCGTCGAGGAAGAACGCGGCGAACGGCCCTCCCACGACGGCGGGCTGATCGTCAACAACACCGTCGCGCGCCGGGCCGATTTCCAAAACGGCGACGCCGCGATCCTCGTCTTCGACGCGCCCGGCGCACGCGTCCTTCACAATACGATCCTGCTCAACGGCACCTACCCCAACGCCATCGAATACCGCTTCAAGCGCACGACCGGCGTGACGATCGCCAACAATCTCTGCGACGCGGCCGTCCTCGCGCGCGACGGAGCCGCCGGAACCGAACGCGGCAACCTGCTGGCCGCCGCGCCGGGCTGGTTCGACGGCGCCGAGCGTGGGGATCTGCATCTGCGCGCCGGCACGCCCGCCGAAGACGCGGCCGCCGCGCTGGACGAACTCGATACGCAGGCCGCACGTACCGATCTCGACGGTCAGGCGCGCCCCGCCGGCGCCGGGCCCGACGTGGGAGCCGACGAAGTACACGCCGGAGCCGCAGCCCGGCCTTGACCGAGAGGAACGTCATGCGAGCCGAACTCATCAGCCGGAGCGTTACGCTCTTTGTGTTTACGCTTTGCGTTCATTTTCCGGCGCACGGCTTCCAGGCGCCGCCGCCCGCGCCCGCGCTGCCCCCGCCTTCCGGCGATATCGTGAACGTCTCCGGCGTCGCGCAGCTCGAAGCGGCCGTTGCCAACGCCGTCAACGGCCGCACGATCCTCATCGCCGCCGGAACCTACAACCTCACCCAGCCCTTGGTGCTGAACGGCAAGAGCAACGTGACGCTGCGCGGAGCGACCGGAAACCGCGGCGACGTCGTCATTCGCGGCAAGGGCATGACCGTCAACGGCGGCGTCTTCCAGTGCATGCTCTTCCTCGACGGCCAGAACCTCACCGTCGCCGACCTGTCCGTGGGGCACGTCTTCACGCATCCGATTCAGGCCAGCGACACGCGCGGTCTGCGCGTCTACAACGTGCGCTTCTTCGACGCCGGCGAACAATTCCTCAAGGTCAACCCCGTCGACGGCACGCCCGCCTGCGACGACGGGATCGTCGAATACTGCGTCTTCGAGTACACGGTCAACGGCCCCGACGACGGCTACACCAACGCCGTCGACGTCCATGCCGGCAAGAACTGGATCATCCGCAACAATCTCTTCAAGAATATCGGCACGCCCGCCGGGACCGTCCTCGCCGGTCCGGCTATTTTGATGTGGCGCGGCGCCGAAAATACCCTCACCGAAGCCAACACCTTCATCGATTGCGCGCGCGCCATCGCCTACGGCTTCGAAGACATCGGCTCCGGTTTCAGCCACCGCGGCGGGATCATCCGCAATAACTTCATCTACCGGCGCGCGAATTACCCCTGGCAGGATACGGCCATCACGCTTTGGGATACGCCCAACACGAAGGTGCTGCATAACTCGATTTACTACGAAAACGGCGTCGGAAATTCCATCGAATGGCGCTTCGGAAGCACCGGCCTGGAAGTCCGCAACAACCTCTGCAACAAAGCCACCTGGCAGCGCGACGGAACCTTTACCGGCTTGCTGACCGGCGGGAACATCGCCGACGCCGCCGGAAGCTGGTTCGCCGGCCGCACCTCCGGCGACTTGCACCTCGTCGCCACGCACGCCGACGTGATAGCCCGCGTCCTCGGACAAGCCGTGGCCATCGCCTCCGCCGCGGATGCTGCGCAAGATTGGGACGCCGATGCGCGCCCCGTCGCGCGCGACATCGGCGCCGACGAAGCCGGCGCCGCGCCGCCCCCCGAGCCCACGCTCACCGTCTCCGCGCCCAACGGCGGCGAAACCTGGACCGTGGGCCAAGCGGCCACCGTCACCTGGACCACCACCGGCGCCGTCGGCAACGTCGAGATCCGGCTTTCCACCAATGGCGGCGGAGCGTACGCCTCGCTCGTCGCCAGCACCGCCAACGACGGCTCCCACACGCTCACCGTACCCAACAACCCCGGCGCCCAATGCCGCATCCAAGTCCGCGAGACCGACGGCACACCCGCCGACGCCAGCAACGCCAACTTCACCATCCAAGCCGCCCCGCAGCCGCCCGCCGCACCGGCGAACCTCACCGCCGTCGCCGTTTCCACCGCTCGCATCGATCTGGCCTGGCAGGACGCTTCGAACAACGAAACGCTCTTCCGCGTGCAGCGCAGCCCCGGCGGAGCGAATGCCTGGACGACGCTGGGCGCCACCGCCGCCAACGCGACCGCCTACGCCAGCACCGGACTGGCCGCCGCGACGGCCTACGACTTCCGCGTCCGCGCCGAGAACGCGGCGGGAAATTCCGCCTGGAGCAACGTCGCCTCCGCCACCACCCAAAGCGACGAACCGCCGCCGCCCGCCGGAGACGGGATCGTCGGCGACCTCGACCTCTGCGTCACGGCCGCTTCGTTTGCCGTGAACGCGGCGCGCCCGGACAGCGATACGCTAAGCGTCACCGGCGTCTTGAATCCACGCCTGCTTCCCGCCGCGCTGGCCGGTCTCAACGTCACGCTCCTTGTCAACGGCGCCCCCGTAGCCCCCGCGCAGGTCCTCGATGCCGCCGGACGCTTCGCGGCGCCGCGCGGCAGCAGTCCTTCCGCCGCTCTTCGTTTCGACGCCCTGCGCGGAAGCTGGCAGTTCGCGCTGCGCGCCGCCGATCTGGCCGATTTGCTCGAGCTGCCCTCCGGCGCGGCTGCGCGAGCGCCGCACCCGCTCGAACTCGAACTGCGCCTCAGCGGAGCGGGCCTCGCGCAAGACGTGCGCCTCGCCAACACCCTCGTCTTCGAACTCACCGCCCAACCCGGCGCTTCCGCCAAGGGCGCGTTCAAGTTCGCCAAACACGATTCGCTTCAAGGCGCGTTCCTCGCCGCCAAAGCCACCGCGACCGAACTGCCCGCCTCGCGCGGCGGCGGGCACACGCTGGCCTGCTCCGGCTTCATCGCGCCCGACGGCGCCGGTCCGCTCACGCCCAACGGCGAACTGCGCATCACCCTCGGCGCGGCCGATCCCATCGCCATCCCGCTCAACGCCATGGCCGCTTCCGGCGCCACGCCGGCCAAGCGAACCTGGAGCCTCAACCGCCGCAGCCCCGTTGCGCCGGGCGAACTCACGGCCTTCAAGTTCTCCAACGCCAGCCGCACCTTCGCGCTCAAGACCGCCGCGTTGGACGCCGGACTGCCCGGCGCGGGCGGAGCGCTCGTCGCAGACTTCGACCTGCGCCTCGAAGTCGTGACCGCCGCCGGCACGCAGCGCTTCGAATCCACCCTGCGCCTCAAGCGCGCGAGCGCCGCCTCCACGCGCTGGAGCCGCTAACGCCTCCCTAATCCGGTCGAATTGTCCGAAGCCCGCCCGCTGCGTCTACCTCCTAATAAAGGTAGCCGCGGCGAGCCGGTTCCCCGTTCGAGCCCCCGGCCGCGCATTCCGCTCCTTCGGGAAATCGATTACAACGGCCGCACATGATCGAAGTCGAGCACCTCACCAAACGCTACGGCGACCTCACCGCCCTCGACGACGTCAGCTTCCACGTCGATGCCGGCGAAGTCGTCGGCTTCCTGGGCGTCAACGGCGCCGGCAAATCCACCACCCTGCGCATCCTCTCGGGCTACATCCCCGCCACGGCCGGCGCCGCGCGCTTGGCCGGGCGCGACGTCTTCCGCGAATCGCTCGAAGTCCGCCGCAAGATCGGCTATCTCCCCGAAACCGTCCCGCTCTACCCCGAACTGCGGATCAACGAATACCTCCTCTTCCGCGCGCGCATCAAAGGCGTCCCGCGCGCGCGCCGCTCCAGCGAGATCGACCGCGTCACCGCCGCATGCAAGCTCGACGACCGCCGCCGCCAGACCGTCGGCACCCTCTCGCGCGGTTTCCGCCAGCGCGTGGGCCTCGCCGACGCGCTCCTGGGGCCCCCCGAAATCCTGCTCCTCGACGAACCGACCAGCGGCCTCGATCCGCTTCAGCGTCTCGAAGTCCGCGCGCTCCTCGACGAACTCAAGCGCGAGCACACCGTCCTGCTCTCGACGCACATCCTGCCCGAAGTCGAAGCCGTCTGCGGGCGCATCGTGATCCTGCACCGCGGGCGGCGCGTCCCCGACGAAGACGTCGCGCGGCTGCGCCGCTGGCGCCGCTTCGAACTCGCCTTCGCCGGGCCTGCGCAAGAGATCCGAGCCGCCCTCGCCCAGCTCGACAGCGTCCGCGCCGTCCTCGAAGTCCCCCCGCGCCCCGAAGACCGCGGCGAAGAACCACCGCCCGCCTGCTGCGAAATCGATCCGCAAGAAGGCCGCGATCCGCGCGACGCCGTCGTCGCGCTCTTCGCCGCTCGAGCCGCCGCCGGCTGGAAGCTCCTCGAACTGCGCCGCCGCGCCCTCTCGCTCGAAGAGATCTTCGCCCGAGCCACCGGCGATGCCGATCAGGCGGAGCGCTGAAGCCCATGCGTAACTTCTGGGCGCTGACGCGCCGCGAACTCCTCAGCGTCTTCGTCTCGCCGCTCGCCTACGGCACCGCCGCGCTCTTCATGCTCCTCTTCGGGCTCTTCTTCATCGGACAGTTCGCGCAATACAAACTCGTCCAGCTCCAGACCGTCGCCGAACCCCTCGGCCACATCCTCCCCGCCCTCGCCGCACCGGTCCTCACCATGCGCCTCCTCGCCGAAGAACGCCGCCTCGGCACCCTCGAGATGCTCATGACCGCGCCCGTCACCGACTTCGAAGTCGTCCTCGCCAAGTTCTGCGGCGTCTGGCTCTTTTACGCTTCGGTCCTGGCCCTCACCTTCCTCCACGTCGCCGCGATGCTGTGGTGCTACGACGGACCCGTCGACTGGACCGGCTTCGCCCTCGGCTACGCCGGCCTCCTGCTCATCGCCGGATACTTCCTCGCGTTCGGGCTGCTCTGCTCTTCGTTCTTCGAAAGCCCCATTCTCGCCGCGCTCACCGCCTTCGTCGCCGGACTCTTCATTCTCCTGGCCGGCATGATCCTCTCCCGCCCGGTCTTCACCAACCCCGGCGTGCAGCAGGAAATCCTCAAGTTCATGCTCCCCTACGCGCACTACTCCAACCTGATGCGCGGCGTCCTCGACACCCGCGACCTCGCCTACTTCGGCGGAGCCATCGGCTACGCCATCTTCCTGGCGACGAAGTCTCTGGAGTCCCGCAAGTGGCGCTGAACGCTCCGCCCCCCGCGCCTTCCGCCGCCGTGCGCATCGCGCGCGTCGTCGGAGCTTGCGCGTGCTTGGGCCTCTCCTTGAACGTCTTCCTCTGCGTCATGCGCGAACGCTTCGCCGATCCCCTCGCCTGGGGCCCCTTCGCCGTCTTCGGGCCGCTCCTGGCCGTCTCGCTCTGGATCTGCCGCGCCGAATTCGTCGAATCCTTCCGCTCCGCGCGCATGAAGGTCGCGCTCCACGTCTTCGTCCAGGCCGCGCTGGGGCTGATCGTCCTCGCCGCCTTCTGGTACGCCTGCGGCTACCGCTTCTACGCGCGCTTCGATCTGGCCTCCAACGACGGCTACGCGCTGCACGAAGAATCCCTCCGCGTCCTCGGCGCGCTCGACGCCGAAGGGCCGCCCGTCGAAATCGTCGTCCTGCACGGCGAACTCCCCGCCGATCCCGAAACCCGCGCGCAGGCCGAACGCCTCCGCGCGCAGATCCAGGCGCTCCTCGAACGCTACGAACGCGAAGCGGATGCCCGCGCGCCCGGACGCCTCGCCGTCTCGACCCTGCGCATGCTCCAGGAACCCGCGCGCCTCAACGAACTCGGCAAGCGCATGGGCATCAAAGTCTTCACGCCGGACCTCTCCGAAAGCCTCGCCGTACTGCGCGGCGAGCGCGTCCGCCTCGTCTCGCGCAACGAACTCTTCGTCCGCGCCTACACGCCCGAAGGCGTTCCCGTCGGCGGCGGCTTCCACGGCGAAGCCGCGCTCACCGCCGCGTTGCGTTTGATCCAGGCCCCGCAAGCCCGCGCCGTATACTTCACCCAAGGCCACGGCGAACGCGTCGGCGGCGATCTCTCGCTCTGGGCCGAAAACCTGCGCCTCCAGAATTTCGAAGTCCGCGAACTCGACCTCGCTGCCGGATCGGCCGTACCCGCCGACGCCGCGGCCGTCGTCGTCGCCGGCCCGCGCGAACGCCTCCGCCCCGAAGCCCTCGCCGCGCTCAAACAATACCTCGACGCCGGCGGGCGGCTCCTGGCCCTGCTCGATCCCGTCGTACCCAACCTCGCCGGCTTCCCGCGCGAAGCCTCCGGCCTGGCCGAACTCCTCGAACCCTACGGCCTGCGCGTGCGCCAGGATCTGCTCACCCGCGGCGTGCGCCCCGCCCTCGTCGGCGATCCGCTCCCCCTCGAACGCCTCCCCGCGCTGCCCGCTTCGCAGACGCTCCCCGTCCGAGCCCTGATCGAAGCGCGCATGCCCGTCTTCCTCGCCCATCCCTGCGCCGTCGAAGCGCTGCCCAAGCCCGCGCGGAACGCCGTCGAGGCGCTGCCCCTGCTCGCCACGCCGCCTTACGAAACCCGCGAAGCGCGCCACTGGGCCGACCCCGCCGCGCAAAGCGGCGCGCGATCCGAAGCCGGGCCGCAGAGCCTCAAAGGCCCCGTGCCGCTCGCCGCCGCTGCCGCGCCCAAAGGCGTCGCCGGCGGACGCGACGCACCCGGCGCGCGCATCCTGGTCCTCGCCGGCTCCGACGCCTTCCTCAACCCGGTCCTCGAACGCCACACCGGCAACCAGCTCTTCGCGCTCGCCGCCGTCGCCTGGCTCGCCGGAGCCGAAGAAGCCGGCGTCGCCATCCCGCCGCGCTCGCCCGACGTCCGCCTCGCCGAAGTCTCCGACGACCGCCTCCAGATCCTCAAAGCCATCTTCCTCGCCGGCCTTCCCGCCGGCCTCGTCTTCCTCGGCATGGCCGTCTGGGCCGCGCGGCGAACCTGACCCCATGAACGCACGCACCACCTACGCGCTGCTGATCCTCGCCGCCGCCCTCGCCGCGTGGCTCGTCTACGATCTGCGCAAGCCTCCGCCGCCCGCGGGCGCCGGGCCGCTCCTGCGCGACTACGACATCGAACGCGTCACGCGCCTCGAGATCGAACGAACCGGCCGCGACGGCGCGCGCGAACGCTTGGTCTTCGAACGCGGCCCCGCCGGAAGCTGGCGCATCCTCGAACCGGTCTCCGGCGACGTCCCCTCCGAACGCATCGCCGATCTGCTCGAACTACCCGTCCTGCGCATCTCCGGAACCGTCCTCGAGGCCGGCCCGGACGAACTCGAGGCCTACGGCCTTGGCGCGAGCGCCTTGCGCGTGGTCTTCACGGCGCCCGATGGCGTCACCGCGATCCGCATCGGCGCGCGCACGAGCTTCCAGCACGGCCTCTACGCCTGCGTCGAAGGCCGCCCGGAGGTCACGCTGGTGGACCCCGATTTCGACCAGCCCTACCGCCGGCCCGCGCAAGCCTTCACCGCCGCGCCCAACCCGCCTTAGGCCAGCCCCGGTATCGCGGGCGTCTCGCCCGCAGGTGTGGATGTGGAGCCGACCGCACTGAACCGGTGCGCCGCCTGCCCAAGAGCGAAACAACCCTGCTCCAGCCGCCCTTGCGCCTCGTGCAAGGCTTCCCGCGCCGTTCCCGCAAGCAACGGGCAGGCTTGAAGTTGCCGGTACGCTCGGGAATCGTCCGCGACGGTTCACACGACTTGACAAGGCCGGAGCGTTCCGGTACACCTCCGCACCTCTTTACGCCCGTGACAGACGGGCGCAGCGCAACAAAAGAGGCATTCCGCACGGCGATATCGGAGGCAGCATGGCCAAGACCGCCAAGAAGAAGAAGGCCGTTACCGCCGCGCGCACCGGCAAGCCCGCGAAAGCCGGCGCCAAGAAGCCCAAACCCGTTCCCGCACCCAAGAAACCCGTGGCCAAGCCGATTCCCAAACCATCGGCCAAGGCCGCCGTCGCGGCGAAGCCCGTCAAACCGGCCAAGCCCGCGCCGCACCGCGAAGAAAAGAGAGTCGTGATTCAACCCGAAGAGAAGCCGCGCTGGACCAAAGCCGAATTCGCCGAAATCCGAGCCAAGCTCGTCGCGATGCTCCAGGACATGAAGAACGACGTCGAGACCGAACTCAGCGTCGCGCACACCCGCGATCTGGCCCATATCCAGGACGAATCGGATATCGCCAGCGACTCCGCCGAAAGCGACCTGGCCCTTTCGCTCGCCGAAAGCCAGGGCGCCGAAGTCGCCGAGATCGAACGCGCCATCGAGAAGATCGACGAAGGCACCTACGGCGTCTGCGACATCACCGGCAAGCCCATCAACATCGAACGCCTCAAGTTCCTGCCCTGGGCCACCCGCTCCGTCGAAGCCCAAGGCCGCTACGAACTCCGCCGCCGCCGCATCAAGAACGGCGACCTCGACGACCTCGAAGACGCCGACGACACCGGCGGCAGCGACGACGACAGCCGCTGAACCCCTTTCCTACCGTAATTCACTCCAAACGGGGAACCTTCGGGTTCCCCGTTTTTTTGTCCAGGCTCCGCACCTGAGCGCACGAGTGAAACAAATGAAACGTTCTTTCATGTGACCTCAAGTTGTCCTACAACGACCCGCGTAAGCGGTGGTATATATTCTTTGTTTGTTAGCACGGTATGAAGCGCGCTCCCGGGCCTTGCAACTCGGCTAAAACGACTGCGCAAACATACTCGGATGGCATCAGGGCGCCGCGGCTCCGGGAAGGATCTTCCGTGAACGCAAATCCGAACCCGCTCCCGGATTTTCAGCACATCTTCGAATCGGCTCCCGGTCTGAACTTGGTCCTGGACCCCCAGTTCTCCATTGTCGCCGTCTCGAACGCCTACCTCCAAGCCACCATGACCCGGCGCGAATTCCTGATCGGCAAAAACATCTTCGAAGCCTTTCCCGACAACCCCGACGACGCGAAAGCCGATGGCGTGCGCAACCTGCGCGCCAGCTTGGAGCACGTCCGGTCCAAGCTCACCCCGCATAAAATGCCGGTGCAGCGCTACGACATTCGCCGCCCTGCCGAGGAAGGCGGGCAGTTCGAAGTTCGTTACTGGAGCCCCCTGAACGCGCCCGTCTTAGGACCGCAAGGCCAGTTGCTCTACATCGTTCACAAAGTCTTGGACGTCACCGAACAGGTGCGCCTGGAACGCGAAGCCGTCGATCGGAACGTCGTCGTGCAGGAACTGACGGCCAGCGAACGCAAGTTCCGCGCGTTCCTGGAGTCCGCGCCAGAAGCCATGGTGATCTCCAACCAGGACGGCCGGATCGAACTGGTGAACTCGCGCGCCGTGGAACTTTTCGGCTACGCCAAGGAAGAACTGATCGGCCTCGAAATCGAACAGCTCATTCCGGTTTCGATGCGGCATGAGCACGTGCGCCATCGCCAGGAATACATGAAAGCGCCGGTGCTACGCACCTTACGGTCCGGCGAAAACTTCAAGGCCAGGCTCAAGGACGGCGCCGAAATCCACGTCGAAGTTACGCTGAGCCCCATCGAAACCGATGCCGGATTGCTGATCTTGACCGCCATCCGCGATATCCGCGAACGGTTGCGCTTGGCCGAACAGACCCGGCAGTCCCAAAAAATGGAAGCCATGGGGCGCCTGACCGGCGGCGTCGCGCACGACTTTAATAACCTCCTCACCATCATCCTCGGCCACGGCAATCTGATCTCGAGCCGCCAGGGCCTGCCAGCCGAGGTGAAAAATCACGTGCAGGTCATCCAGCGCACCGCCGAACGCGCCGCCATGCTGACCAAGCAACTGCTCCAGTTCAGCCGCCAGCAGGTCTTGCAGCCCAAAATCCTGAACCTGAGCGAATACATCCTGGATACGTCGGAAATGCTGCGGCGCTTGCTCGGCGAAGAGATCGATCTGCAACTGAACCTGGATCCTTCGCCCACCTTTGTGAAGCTCGATCCGGGGCAGTTTCAGCAGGTGCTGCTCAATCTGGCCGTCAACGCGAAGGACGCCATGCCCACCGGCGGCGCCCTGAGCATCCACACGTCCAGGGTGGACCTCGACGATGCGTACGCCCAGTTGCATCCCGGCCTGAAACCCGGCTCCTACGCGCTGATGGCTTTCAGCGATACCGGGACCGGGATGGACGAGAAAACGCGCACGCGAATCTTCGAACCCTTCTTCACCACCAAAGGCATCGGAGCCGGCACCGGACTCGGACTCGCCACCGTGCACGGCATCGTCAACCAAAGCGGCGGGCATATCTGGGTCTACAGCGAACCCGGCCGCGGCACGACGTTCAAAACCTACTTCCCGCGCACAGACGAAACCGGCAAAGTCGCAACGCCGGCCGCGGTCGCGCCAACCACGCGTCCGTGCACCGAAACCATCCTGATCGTGGAAGACGAAGTGGAGATCCTGAAACTGCTCCAGTCGACCCTGGAACAACAGGGCTACCGAATACTCACCGCGGTCAACGGCCAGGAAGCGCTCCAAGTAAGCGAGGCCCACCCCGGCGCCATCCACCTGCTCCTGACCGATGTCGTCATTCCCAAACTCGGCGGCGGCGAACTCGCCAAAACCCTCGCCGCCCGCCGCCCCGGACTCAAATGCCTGTACATGTCCGGCTACACCAACGACACCATCGTTCGCCACGGCGTGACCGACGAAGGCGCCACCTTTATCGAAAAGCCCTTCTCGCCCACGGACGTCGCCTCCAAAATCCGCGACCTCCTCGACGCAGCGCCCTCCTAACGCACTCCACCCGCCGCCGCCCGATCTGCGGGAAGATTGCGCCCGCCCGGCCGCCACCTCTCCTCCTCTAGCCGACCCGAGGCGCCGACCCGTAAGCTTCGCTCAAGCTCGCATCGAACGCGCCGCACTTGCCTATCTCGACCGCCTAGGCTACCTGTAATAACTCATACGCTTATCGAACACAGCCGGAAGCCCGTTCCGGCAAACCCTCGGGAGGATCTCCGTCTTGGGCATCGTATTCCTTTGCATCGCGTTCCTCGTCGGCGTCCTTGTATGCGTTCTCGCCCTTCGCGGCGGCTGGCATTGGACCCTCGCCGTCTTCACCGGCCTGGTGCCCGTAGGCCTGACCCTCCTCGGCGGCGTCCTGGGCCTGATCCTCTCGTTCTTTGTCGCTTCGGCGGTCTACAAGTTCACTGCTTGATTCCGATTCGGGTGGCCCAATGCTGCGTGATTAAGAGTGCTGGTGGTGCCGTTCATCCTTTGCTAGCCCCCAGCTTTAGCTGGGGGTCAATGGCCCTTAGTTCCATGTGTTAAGCCGGCTTCAAGCCGGCTTCTCAAGGCCCGCGTGTGCCCCGCACAAATCTCCGATTTGTGTGGGTGAGCTTGCGAACAAGAGGCGCTCAAGATCGCCAGCACGTTGCCGCGCGCACCGGGTGTTCTGCCCCCACGACCCTGCCCCGAATGCCGAAGTTCGACGCATGAAGAGGGGTCTCACGTTCAGCTTCCGCCGTACGCCCATGATCATGCTGAGAGCCTACTCCCGAATCGCGCCCTACTCCAACCTCCTGTACCAAAGGCACCCACAAAAGCCTGCGGCTTGTATGGGCCAACCGCGGGTCATGGGGCTTGGTTCCGCTCGCGCCTGCGCGCGAGGTATTCGAGCGGCAGTGCGACGGCGGCGAGGATAAAAAAGGCGAACCAGACATTCAACGCAATGGTTTTCCAACCACTAAAGCGGGGTGCCGTCGGATGAGAACTTAGAAACTCTTCAAAGACCTCATGGCTACTTTGGGTCTGATATCCCCCTTGGGCTGACTTGACCAAGCGAATACCAGGGCCGTCGCCCCAATACACATCTCGAATGGGCCATCCTTTCCCGTAGTACTTAATATCAAAGCCACCGCCCCAAATCCCTAATAGTTCATTCGGCCTCGTATTCGCCCACATTAGCACCCCCGCCACGAACATCAGCGCTACAAGCGTGCTCAGGTGGACCTGAAACCAAGCGCGCTTGGGCTTCTCGTCCCTCATGGCGCGGGCTCCCGTCCCTTGCAGGTGCGGCGGCGAATGAGAGTTTCGCTGGGCCGGCCGGGATGCCATGAAAAGGCGGTTCCGCCGGATGGCCAGTAGCGCGCCTTGCATCCTCGCAAATCCGCCGGGGTAAGGATGCCAAGAAGCAAGCGTCGTGGGCGCTGCTCTTTGCCTAGCTCACCGCCCAAGCGAAACCCGCGGGCCGACGCATGCAGCGCCGCTGAGATCGTCAAGAAGAGCGGCGCTTCCTGCGATTCCGAATTTGCCACTTCTCGAATTCAACGCGATCGCGCTCGGCCTTGTTAAACGCTCTGAAGCCCACAAAAAATCCAAGTGCGCCCAAACCAAGTGCGGCGATCACCATCGAGAGATACACCTGCTCCCACGAATAGCCCCGCACAATCTTTCGCGTCCCTAAGGCCGCGGCGCCCACGCACGCTCCCACGAGCGCGCCCAACAGGCGGTCTGCCAACCGAATGGAGCTAGGGGGGCGCGATTCGGTTTCCGGGTCATGAGCTTTTCGAACCACAAGAGAAGCCTCGGTAATAGGTGCCGCTTCAATAATCTCGCACATGCGCAGACATACCAAAAGATCGCCTCACGTAAACCCCAGCCGCCAATTTCATAGGTGCATAGCCCGACCAGCCGCTATGCACGATACGTTTTTTCATACGCTTTGCAGCAGCGATTTATAGCAGTTTTATGGCAGAATCGAATTTTTGCTCGACGTGCGCGGCCACGTATAGACAACCAATCCCTGCTTGTAAGTCCTTATTCTTCGTCGCCGAGAATCGCGCCGGAACCCACCCGCGCACCTTGCGTGCGCGCCTTCGACGACCCCGCGCGCCTCACGCCAGGCCCGTTCGGGACCAGCCTCCGTTAAGGCATGCGCCCCAACGGTTTAACCACTTTCTTAACCTTCTCCTTCTCGGGCTCCACCGGCTTGGCGTGCACGCCGCCGCCGCCGGCCGGATCGGCCTGCTCGGGGTTCTGTCGGCGATGCAACGCGTCCAACTCCGCCTGCGCCGCCGCTTCTTCGAAAGTCTGTCGTGCCAAGGTGATACGCGTAAGCGCCCAAGCCGTCGGCACCGGCAGCCAGTCCAGTTCCACATGCCCGCCCGGCGTAAACTCCGTCACACGCAATTCGTAATACGCCGCGTAACCGCCGCCCTCCAGGCGCAGCAAATAGACCCGCTCCGGCTCCAGCGGCAGCGCTTCGTGTTCCCCTAAGTCCTTAGGTAGTCCATCGTTAGACCCAAGATCCAGCAACCGCGCCGTGCGCCCTTCGCGCGCCACCACCGCCAGCCGTTCGGGCTTTCCTTCCGCTCCGGGGAGCACCCGTAAGTCCGCTTCCTGCAACGGGATACCGGCTCCTCCGGGAAAGCCGAGCGTCGCCCGCGCCGAGGCCTCGCCGGCCAGCTCCCAACGCGCCGAACCGGAGCTAACCTCCGCCCAATCCGGAACTTGCGGCTTCACCGCAGGCTCCGGACGCGCCTTCGGCGCCGGCGCTTCCACCACCTCCGGCGCCTGAGGATGCGCCGACGGAACCGGCTCATCCGCTACATCCAGCTCCGGATCGGCCGTCGTAACCTTCGGCTCAACCGGTCGTAAGTCTAACGGGCGAATATCTTTAGCTTCAACCACCTCGGGCTCGACCGGCGTACTCGGCCGCGCACTCCAGAACCAGATCCCGCCCGCCGCGCAGAGCAAAATCGCCGCCGCCAACGCCAGCGCGCGCCGGTTTCCCGCCGCCGCCAACCGCACGCTGCCCCGCCGCGACCGTCGCCGCGATCCTGGAAGTCTTGACGGATCAAGCCTTAAGCGCTGCAACACCGCCTCGCGAGCCGACCCGCGGCTGCGCAGCGGGCGCAAGCCCTCTTCCACAAAGCGGTCGAACTCGGCCTCGTTCGCCACCTCCGGATCGCGCGCCAGCGCGGCTTCAACTTCTTTCCGCGTCTGGACTTCCATGCGATCCAGCGGCGTCGCCGCCAGCCATTCTCGAGCTTCGTCAGGCGTCACGATTCGACTCCCCCTCGCCCATGCGGAAACAGATCGGCGAGCTTCTCCCTCAGTAACTGCTTGCCACGGTACAAGATACCTTTCACCTGACCCGGGCTTAAGTCCAACTGCTGCGCGATTTCCTCGAACGTCATCCGCTCCAGGTAACGCATCAGCAGCGGCAAACGGTACCGTTCCGGGCAGTCCTCGATCGCGCTCAAAATCCGCGTCGATACCGCTTCTTCTTCCGGAGCAAGGTCTTCCGTGTACTCGCGCGCCCGCTGATCGGCCCCCAGCACCTCCAGCCCGCGCTGCTGCCGCTCCCGCCGCCGCCGCGCTTCGCTCCAGACGTGATGCGCGATCCCCAGCACCCACTGCAAGAACCGCTGCTTCCGGTCGAACCGCTCCAACGCCTCGAATGCGCGTACAAACGCTTCCTGAGCAAGCTCTTGCGCCAACTCCCGATCCCGCGTCCGGCTCAGCAAGTACGCGTACACCGACGGCTCGTACTGAGCCATCAGTTGCCCGAACGCCTCGGGAGCGCCGTCCAACGCCTGTTCCACCCAGGTGCACTCCGCATCGTTCGCCTGCGTCACACCCGGCTCCACCGAAGTATTGGCGCCAGCAGGAGAAATGGAACGCGTGGGACGCATCGAATTTTGCACCCCGGGCGCGGCAGGACGCCGCACGCTATCCTTAAAGGTCGCTGAAAATCCGTCCGGCGCAAGCCTTTACTGCGTCGAAGAAAAGACCGGCCCCATTCGCTATACTAGGCTCTGTCTCGAAACG
Organism: Planctomycetota bacterium; assembly: GCA_015075375.1. GTDB lineage: Bacteria > Planctomycetota > SZUA-567 > H5-PLA8 > H5-PLA8 > H5-PLA8. The sequence continues at coordinate 1,117,720 of JABTUM010000001.1, forward strand.
CTTCGAAGATTTATGCGCCGCGCGGACCAAGCAGAGCGAGGAAGCCGAACGCGCTGTATCTCAAAAGTAGATACAGCAAGTGAGGCCGACGAAGCCCTGCGCAGGTCCCCGCAAGCATAGGTCGAAGAAGCGATTCGGGACAGAGCCTACAAGTCCTGATGCCAAATACCGTTTAGCGCGTGCGCTGGCGCGGCGAAAAGGCAATACGAAAGAGCGGGAGCACCGAGAGATGGCGCGCGCCTTGATCGCTTTCGGTTTGGTGTTGTGCATGGTCGGCTTTCTGTACGTCGCCAGCCGCTTTTCCGAAGAAACCCCCGCGCCCGAATCCCAGCCCGCTCCGGTAACTCCTCCCTTGCCCGATCTTTCCGGCGGCCCCGGCCGAGCGCCCTTGGTTTTCACCTCCAGCCAGCAATGCCGCGACTGCCACAGTGAAATTTACACCGAATGGCTTTCCGATCAGCACGCCAGCTCCTGGACCGAAAGCAACTTCCAGACGTTCACGGAGAATTACAAGCGCGTCGAATGCCTGAGCTGCCATGCGCCGCAGCCGATGTTGCAGGTCGGCATCGAAAAAGATCCGCTCCTGCGCGACACCGACCGCACCGCCGGCGTCGATTGCCTCACCTGCCACATCAAAGACGGCCGCGTCCACGGAACTCTCGGCTCTAACGGAGCTTGCGACGGCATCCTGGAGCCGCAGCTCAAGACCTCGCAAGCTTGCTTTCATTGCCACCACACGCACAACCTGTTCAAGGAATTCGAAGCGAGTCCACAGTTTAAGCAAGGCATGACGTGCCAGGACTGCCACATGGCCGTCGTCGAACGCGTGGTCAGTCCGGGCGGTCCGAAGCGCAAGACGCGCAAGCATTTCATCCACGGCGGCGGGCACGATCCGGAAGCGCTTAAGAAGACGCTGAGCTTGGACTTAAAAGTGGAAGGCCGCACGCTGACGGCCACCGTCACCAACATCGGCGCGGCGCACGGCGTCCCGGGCGAAATCAATAACCGCATTGTACGCTTGGAGATATCGGTGCTGGTGAAGCAGAAGGAATTGTTCCAAGGAAAAGAGCAGGAAATCGAGAACGAAGTGCGCGCCTGGCGGCGCGATTTCCAGCCCCCGCCGCGCATGGCGCGCGATAAAATCCCGTCCACCCAGATCATGCCCGGCGAACCGCGCGTGCTGACCTTCGAGCTGCCCGTCGATCACGGAAGAATCGAAGCTATCTTGACTTACCGGTTGGAAGCCACGCTGCTGATGGCCGAAGGCGTCGAGATGGGCCGCGCGGAAATCAACTTCTAGCGGCCAGGAGTCTGCCCCATGAACCGCGTGCGCGAGTGGTTGCTGCTATTCGGCTCGATCCTGCTTTGCACCGGCTGCGGCAGCGGAAATCCTGCGGCGCCACAGGGTTCCAGCGCCACCTCCGGCGCCGGCGAAGTCGTGCTCTTTACTTCGCTCGACCCGCTTTTCTCGGAGCCCATCGTCGCCGATTTCGAGACGCAGACCGGCATTAAAGTGAAGCTCCAGACCGATACCGAAGCGGCCAAGACCGTGGGCTTGGTCAACCGCCTGATCGCGCGCAAAGCGCATCCCGAATGCGACGTGTACTGGAACAACGAAGTGGGCCAGACGTTAGTCCTTCAAGCCAAAGACGTTCTGGAAGCGTACGTGCCGCAAAACGCCGCCGACATACCGGATGCGTATAAGGATAAGTCGGGCTGGTGGACCGGCTTCGCCGCGCGCGCGCGCGTGATCCTTTACAACACCGAGTTGGTCAAGCCGGAGGACGCGCCGAAGTCGCTGGAAGACCTGATCGATCCACGCTTTAAGGATCAAGTAGTGATCGCCAAGCCCCTGTTCGGCACCACCTACTCGCACGCCGCGGCGCTCTTCGCTGCCTGGGGGCCCGAACGCGCCAAAGATTGGTTCCGAAAACTCAAGGCCAACGGCGTTAAAGTCGCGCCCGGCAACGCGATGGCGCGGAACATGGTCGCCGACGGCGAAGCCGCCGTCTGCCTCACCGATACCGACGACGCCAACGGCGCGTTCCTCAAAGGCCGCCCTGTGAAGATGGTCTATCCCGACGCCGCGGGCATCGGGACGCTGGTTCTGCCCAACAGCGTGGCGCTGATTAAAGGCGGCCCGAACCCCGAGCACGGGAAGAAACTGATCGAGTACCTCGTCAGCCACGCGGTGGAAGCGAAACTGGCTCAGAGCGAAAGCGCGCAAATGCCCGTGCGGCCGGGCGTTAAGCCGTACAACGCGCAGTTCGATCCCGCTCAAGTCAAAGCCATGCAGGTGGATTGGGTGAAAGCGGCCGAACAATTTCCCGAAGTGAAGCGCTTCGTGCAGGAGGAGTTGAACTGGTAAGCGCCGCGCCGCCGGTCGAAGCCGATCGCGCCCCTGCGCGCCCCGGCGTGCCTTGGCGCGCGTGCCTGGGCTTGGTCTATGTGCTGGCCTGCGCGGCGCTTCTGATCGGCCCGCTGCTGGCGTTCTTGATCGGCACCGCGCGCGGCGGCGCTTTCGCCGATTTCACCGCGCCCAACGCGGCCGAACAGGAACGCCTCACCGGACTCTTCTGGGTTAACGTACGCATCGCCTTGGGCGCGACGACCTTAGCGGTCCTCTGCGGCGTCACCGTGGCGCTCTCGATTCACCGTGCGCGCGGCGCTTGGCGCAAAATCCTCGCCGCCGTCTACCCGCTGCCGCTCCTGCTGCCGCCGACCGTCGTCACCATTGCGTGGACGCATCTGATTGGCAAACGCGGACTTGCAGCGATGCTGTGGCGCGACTGGACCGGCGCGGAACAACTTCCCTTCTCGATGTACGGCGAAGCCGGGAGCGCGTGGGTGCTGGGCTTGTGCTTCTTCCCGCTCGTCACGATGTCCACGCTCGTCGGACTGCGCGCCGTCGGCCCGACTTCGACGCTGGCTGCGCGCGTTCACGCAAGTCCTTGGCGGCGCTGGTGGGGCATCGATACGCCGCTGCTGCTTCCGTACGTCAGCGCCGGAGCGATCTGCGTGGCGTGGTTGAGCATCGGGGATTTCGAAGTGCCGCCGGTGCTGCTCCTAAATACCTACACGCTTCAGATTTACGCGGCGATCAAGAGCTTCGAATTGGCCAAGGCGCTGCTGCTGTGCCTGCCGCTCTTGGGCGCGACGGCGCTGATCCTGGGCTTGCGGCAATTGCTCGTGCGCGGCTCGGCCGAAGCAACGCTCGACGATCACTGGCGCGCGCAAACCGCGCCGCCCGATCCGGTTAGAGGCGGACGTCTTCTGCCGGTCGCGGCGCTGGCGGTGCTGCTGCTGGCGGTCCTCGCGCCGGTCGCTTCACTGGCGCATCAAAGCACCGGCTGGCCCAAGCTGCGCTTAGGGTTACAGACGGCGGGCGGACAAGTCTGGAACAGCTTCGAGACGGCGCTGGGCGCGGCGGCGCTGGCGCTCGTCGTCGGCGCGCCGTACGCATGGCTGCTGGCCACGCGGCGCGGCTTGATTCGCGCGGCACTGGCGCTCCTGGCCTGCGTTCCGCTGGCCATCCCCGGCACGATTCACGGGTTAGCGTGGAGCGAAGCGTTGCAACTCACGCCCTGGGGCCGCGAACTGCTCACCGCGCCGGTGGTGGTGAGTCTCGCCGCCGCAGCGCGCTTTTTTCCGCTCAGCGTATTTCTCCTCGCCGCCGCGTTTGCCGGGTTGCATCCTGGCCTGGACGCCGCGGCGCGCGTGGCCGGCGCGGGACTCGTGCGGCGCGGCTGGACGATCCACCTGCCGCTTCTGTATCCCGGGTTGCTGGCTGCTTTTGCCATCGTCTACGCGCTCGCCGTCGGCGAACTGGCCTGCTCGATCCTGATCAACCCCGTCGGCTTCATGACGCTCCCCGTGCGCTTGTCCTCGCTGCTTCATTTCGGGCAAGATGAACTTCTCGCGGCGCTGTGCCTGGTCCAGATCTTCATGTCGTGGATCCCGTACTTAGCCGCAGCGGCGCTTTTGGAACGCGTGCTGGAGGTGAAGCTTGGCTGAACGCCTGCGCGTGGAAGGTCTGGTCAAGCGGCACGGCCGGCGCACGGTGCTGGAAGGGCTTTCCTTTTCCGTCGCCGAAGGCGAAGTCCTCGCGCTGCTGGGCGCCAGCGGGAGCGGGAAAACCACCGCACTGCACGCAGTCGCCGGCCTGGATCGCCCCGACGCGGGCACGATCGCGCTGGACGGAACAACCGTCTTCGGACCGCGCGCCTGGACGCCGCCCGAGAAGCGCGGCGTCGGCGTGGTCTTTCAGGGCCAAATGCTCTGGCCGCATTTGTCCGTGACCGAACACTTGCGCTTTGTCCTGAATGCGCAAGGCGTTAGCCGCGGCGAACAAGCGTTGCGCATCTCCGCGCAACTCGAAGCCGTGCAACTGACCGGGCGCGACCGCTCGATCCCGGCGCAGCTTTCCGGAGGCGAACGCCAGCGCCTGGCGCTCGCCCGCGCGCTGGTCGGCCGCCCGCGCCTGCTGCTCTTCGACGAACCTTGCGCGAACCTCGACGCGACGCTGAAGTCGGAACTCCTGGCGCTGCTGGCTAAGTTGCGCCTCGAACAGCGTTTAACCGCCGTCTACGTGACCCACGACGCGCGCGAAGCGCTGGAGCTTTCCGACCGGATCGCGGTCCTCGACGGCGGGAAGATTTTGCAAAGCGGCACGCCCTCCGAACTTCTGCGCGCACCGGCCGGCCCGGCGGTCGCGCGACTGCTCGAAGCCGGTTCGCTGCTGAGCGGAACGCTCGATGCCGCCGGAGGTTGTATGACGGAGATCGGCACGCTCGAAACGAGCGGCCTCGAAGGCCGGCCCGCGGGCACGCGCGGGGTGGTGTACATTCGGCCGGACGCCGTGGAACTCGCCGAGGACGGAGCACTTAGCGGAACCGTGACGCGCACGATCCCCGACGGCGCGGGCTGGGTGGCGCTCCTGAACGCCGGTTCGCCGCCGTTGCGCCTGCGCCTCTCCCAAGCGCCCGAAACAGGCTCGCGGGTCCGGTTTCGCCTGCGCGGTCCGGCGACCGCATGGTTAAGCTGAAGCGCGAATTCGGGGATACGCTCATGAACCGTTCCACGCTTACCGTGGCCGTCCTCCTTCTATTGCTCGCGCTGTGCTCGGGTTGCGACGACGAGCCGAAAGGCGAACCTCAAGCGGCGCCGGCGGCGGAGAAAATCGAATACGCGGGCTGGACGGACTGCTGGCGGCTGAAGCACGCGAAGCTGGAAGTCGTGATCGTGCCGGCCGTTGGACGCATCATGCACCTCTCGACGCCCGGCGGCGCGAACCTGCTTTGGCAGGACGAAAAGCTCCACGGCAAAACCGCCCCTCCCGACGGCAAACAGTGGTTCAACTACGGCGGCGATAAGGTCTGGCCGGCCGAACAATCCCAGTGGCCCAAGCTGATGGGGCGCGGCTGGCCGCCGGACGAAGCCTTCGACGGTTCGGCGTGCACGGCGGAGCCGATTCCAGGCGGAGTGCGGATCACCACACCGCTGAGTAAATCCTTGGGCGCGCGAGGCATACGCGAATTCACGCTCGTGCCGGATGCCGCGGCGCTGCACGTCCGGCAATGGATCGAAAAGACCGCAGGCGATCCGAAGCCGCTGACGCTCTGGACGGTGACGCAGGTGCGCGCGCCGAAGATCGCGCTGATGGCCGCGGAGCGCGAGGAGCAGATCGTCGGGCTGGCAGGCGCGAAAGAGAAGCAGCTCTATACGCTCGACGCAGACGCGCGCGCAGTGACGCTGCGCAATCAGGAAAAAGCGCAGAAGCTCGGCACGCAAGCGCCCGAAGCGTGGTGTGCGGCGCAGGTGGGCGGCGAACTGATCGTGCAGAGCCGGCGGCTCGACGGGGCCGGCGGCTATCCGGATAAGGGGTGCGCGGTGGAAATCTACACCAGCCCGGGCGAAAGCTTCGTGGAGCTGGAACTGCTTTCGCCGCTGCGCGAAGTCAAGACCGGCGAGACCCTGCGCGACGATTGCGTCTGGCAAGTGCTCGAAGCGCCCGCCGATGCCGCCGCGAAGGAGTTGTCCGAGCAGGCACGGAAGGCGCATGCGCAGGCGTTGAAGTGGCTGGAAGCGAAGTAAACGTGCGGGACAAAAAGAAACGCGGGCCGTGAAGGCCCGCGTTCGGTACGGCTCGAAGGACGAGGACGACTTAGCCGAGGTGCTTGTTGACCAGCTTCGTCATCTCGAACATGTTCACCATCGCCTTGCCGAAGATGGGCTTGAGCTTCTCGTCGGCGTGGATGTTGCGCTTGTTCTTTTCGTCCTGCAGCTTGTTCTTCTTGATGTACGCCCACAGCTTCTTAGTCACCTCAGTGCGGGGAATCGGCTTGTCGCCGACGACTTCCGCCAACTGAGCGCTAATGGCAACAGGCGCCATGAACTTCGCGTTACCGGCGGCCTTACCACCGCTCTTCTTCGCAGCCTTCTTGGCCATGCGTACCACCCTCCGTGTTGAATCGTTGTTCCGCCCGCACCAGCAGGCCACAGCCTCCCGCGAGCACCCGTTGCTTGCGCAGATGGCCTAGATTATCGGTTTTTTTCCGCTCTAGCGGGCAGCTAAAAACGCAGAATACGGGCACTTTCACGGATAAAAGTCCTCGTTTTCTGTAAATATTAGGTATGTTTTCCCTCTAGAAGACCGTTTTACGCTTTTCGCGCTTCGATCCGCTCCTGGCCGCCCAGATAGGAGCGCAGGACTTCGGGGACGATCACGCTGCCGTCTTTCTGCTGATAGGTTTCCCAAATCGCGGCCTGCAAGCGCGGCAAGGCGAGGCCGGAACCGTTGAGCGTGTGGACGAATTGCGGCTTCCCGCCGCCGGCCGTCTTGTAGCGCAGGTTGCTGCGGCGCGCCTGGTAATCGCCGAAGTTACTGCAGCTCGAGACCTCCAGCCATTTGCCCGTGCCCGGCGCCCAAAGTTCGATGTCGTAGGTCTTCGCGGCGCTAAAACCCAGGTCGCCGCGGCAGAGCGTGATGACGCGGTAGTGCAGTCCGAGCTTCTGGATCAGGGCTTCGGCGTCGGCGGTGAGCGACTCCAGTTCGGCGTAGCTCGTTTCGGGCGTGGTGTACTTGAGCATCTCGACTTTGTTGAACTGATGCACGCGCAGGATGCCGCGGGTATCGGCTCCGGCGGCGCCGGCTTCGCGCCGGAAGCACGCGGAGGACGCGCAGAATTTCTTCGGCAGGTCGCTCTCGCCGAGCATTTCGTCGCGGTAGAAAGCCGTCACCGGGACTTCGGCGGTGGGAATCGCGAAGAGCTTGTCCTCGCCTGCGTAGTACATCTGGTCGAGGAACTTGGGCAACTGGCCGCTGCCGAAAAGCGTCTTTTCGTTCACGAAGTACGGCGGGATGACTTCGAGGTAGCCGTTTTTGCGGTGTTCGTCGAGGAACCAGGCGATCAGCGCGCGCTCGAGGCGGGCGCCGTCGCCGCAGAGGAAGTAAAAGCCGCTGCCGGCGACCTTCGCGCCGCGCGCGCAGTCGAGGATGCCGAGGTCTTCGCCCAGTTCGTACTGGAACTTCGGCTTGAACTCGAAGCGGCAGGGTTCGCCCCAGGTCCGGACGACCGGGTTGTCCGCGGCGCTCTTGCCCGGCGGGACGCTTTCGTGCGGGACGTTGGGAATCCACGCGCGCATCTGGTCCAGTTCGGTCTCGGCTTTTGCAAACTCGAACGCCTGCTGCTGAATCTGGTCGTCGAGCGCGGCGCTTTGGGCTTTCAGCGCATCGATCTCTTTCTGCGCCGCGGCGCGGGCGGCTTCGTCGGAGCCCTTGAGTTTGCCCATCAGCGGGCCGATCTGCTTCGAGAGCTTGTTCTTCTCGGCGGCGAAGCGGTCGTTTTCGGTCTGCGCCTTGCGCCTCGACTCGTCGAGCCGGACGAACTTGTCGAGATCGATCCGCGCATGAGCCGCGCCCTTGTCGGCGACGGTCTGGCGCACGAACTCCAGGTTGCTCAGAATGAACTTGGTGTCCAGCATCCGGCCCCATCCTTTCTGCACGTCCCGCGTGAAACGAGCCTACCGAGATAGCCGAAGGCCGATGGGGGTCAACGGCAGGACGATTGCGGCCGACGGAAATCGCAGCGTGCGAAGGGCGGGCGCGCGATCGGATCGACGGTTCGGGCACGGCCGCGGAAGGGATGCCCGCGCCCGGAAGGGCGCGGCGAAGGGCGTTAGAGCGCGTCCCACACCTGGCGGGACCAATGCACGGCACGGGCGGTCCAGGAGCGCGGTCCGTAACCGGGACCGGGTTCGGCGCCGAGCCAGACCGAGTAACGGTCGTTCTGAGGAATGATCGCGGGCGAAGAGAGCCGGATCAGCACGATCATGAACACCAGCGTGCTGAAGATCAGGTGCCAGGATGGAGGATAGCCTTTGAGGCCCAGGTACCCGTTCGGGTCGAGCCAACCCAATCCCAACAGCACGGCCACCGAGACCCAAGCCTGCACCCCTTCGCGCAGTTCGCGGAAAAGGACCGAGTGGATGAAATGATAAAAAAAGTCCGCCGTGACCAGCACGTAGATCGCGAACGAGACCGCCGGATGGTGGCTCCAGATCCAGACCGCCGCCAAGTAGGCCGCCACCCTTGCGCCGATGCGGATGCCGAGCACGGTCAGGAGGGGCTTCAGGGTTTCCTTTAAAGGTAGCGCTTGCTCCTCGAGCGCTTCTTCGTCCGGCGAGGAAGGGGCCGGGACGGGCGTTTCGGCAGCCGGCTCGAAGGCGCTGGGCGCGTTCTCGGGCTTGAACTGTTCGTAGTAGTCGGCGGTGCCGCGCACGGTCGCGGGTTTGGTCGCGCCGGAAGCCGGCTGCTCGGGCGGAAGCGGCGGAAAGGGCGGCGGCAGATCGGGCTTGGCTCGCGTCATGCTTCCCTTTCCGTCCTTTCTGCCCACAGACCCTGGCTACTCATTCAACCCGCACGACGTGCTCTTTCCAGGATTTCTGGGAGAAAAAGAGTGCACGGGTGCCCGGTCACCCTCACTTGTGCTCCTGCGTCTACCTTATAGTTAGGCGGATACGTTCGTTGCATTCGCGGGAGGCACCCGATTGAATAGCGTAGATCGATCCCGGGGCGCCGTTCCGTCGCTCGCTCCCGAACCCGGGGCCGAGCCCGAATCGACAACCCGGAACCGAGGGAGCCCTTCCCGTATGCCGGAACATCCGGACGCGCCTCGCGAACCCGACCCCACGCGCCCGCCGTCCGGCGGACTGGTGGACGATCTGCGCAGCGCGCCCGGGGCGGGCGGCGAAGCGCCTGTGGATGTGATCGATCCGGCGCGCGTGGATCGTGTGACAAGCAGCGACGGTACGGAACGCTGGAAGCTCACATGCCTGTGCGGGAAACGCATCCACGTGCCGTTTCGGCCGCAGCATCCGATAGGCCGCTGTCCGAAGTGCGGGCGGCGCCTGCGCCTGCCGGGCTTCAAGGGACCGTCGCCCGAAAAAGCCGCGCCCAAACCCGCCGCGGTACTCGCCGAAACCGAACCGCTGGTGCGCACGAGCGAAGTCGCCGAAGCCGCGAAGCGTTTGGCCGAGACCGAACGGCGCGTCGATCCGGCGGCCACGACGGTGAAGCGCGACGGTCCGCCGCCGCATGCGGCATCGACGGTGCGTAAAGAGGGCCCGCCGCCGCGCGCGTCGACGCAGGAACTTGAAGCGCGGTTGAACCAGGTCCCGGACGCCGCGGAGCTTCACAAAGGTTCGATTAGTTCGACCCAAGCTATCGGCAAGGGCCTGCCGCCGGTGTCCGTTTCGGAAGCCGCGGAAGTGGAACAGGCCGTCGACGAGAGCGAAGACGACGTCGGGACGATCGTGATGGAGCCCGGCGAACAGGAAGCGCTGACGGCGCAACTGCGCCAAGAACAGCGCACCGGCCGCGAAGCGGCACTGCGCACGGCCGACATGCTGCGCAAGAATAAGGGCGCCGCCGACAGCGGGACGAACTTCGGCCGGATCAGCGCCTGGCCGCTGGCGGGGCGGTTGCCGCGCGTACTCGCCGGCTTCATCGATCTGACGTTGAACATGCTCGTCACCGGGATCGTGGTGGCGCTGGGCAGCTTGAATCTGCTCCCGGCGGGCGTGCTGCATCCGGTGGTGCTGCTGCTGATCTTTTTCCTGACGGGCCTCTTCAACGATGCGATTCTGCAACTCACCGGAGGCAGCTTGGGCAAGCGGCTGGTGGTGCTGACGGTGCGCGCACGCGGCGGGCAGGTGCCCAATTTGCCGATGACGCTGTTGCGCGGCGCGCTTAAGTGGCTGTTGATGCCCGGCTGGATCGTCGGCGTCTTCGATCCGGCGGAGCGGACGCTGCACGACTTGGTCTGCGGCACGCTGGTGCTGAAGGGCCGCACGCGCGGATAACGCACTCCTTGCGTATTTTCCCGGATTGACGCCCCTCGGCGCGTGGCCGATCATGCACGCTGAAAGGCGCTCATGGCCCGCACCGTCCGCAAAAAATCTTTCGCCGCCCCCGTTCGCGTGCTCTTCCTCTCGGCCGAAGGGCTGATGGGCGGCGCGGAGCGCTCGCTGTACGAATTGCTCTGCGCGCTGCCCGAAGACCGCGTCGCGGCGCACGCGTGCGTGCCGCCGGAAGGCCCGCTGGCGCGGCTCTTCGCGCTGGCGGAGGTGCCGGTGCATCCGGTGCCGCTGCGGCGCTTTCGCCGCACGCTGCATCCGTTCCTGCTGGCCGGCCAAGTCCGGGCGCTCTATCAGGCTTCGCGGATTCTCGTTGAGATCGTGCGTGTATACGGCATCCAAATCCTGCACGCGAACACCGACTCCTCTGCGCTGGTGGCATGGGAAGTCAGCCGCGAGACGGGCATCCCGATGCTGTGGCATTGCCGCGATCTACGCCCGCTGGGGCCGTTGGCTCGGATACTGGCCGCCCGCAGCGCGCACGCGATCGCGATCAGCCGCGCGGTGGCCGAGCACCTGCGCCAGCAAGGCCTCGCCTCGCGCAAAATCAAGACGGTGCTCAACGGGATCGACCTCGCGCGCTGCCACGCGCCGTCCGAACGGGATGCGATCCGGCGGCGCACGCGGGCGTATCTGGGCGTGCCCGAAGACGTTCCGCTTTTGATCGACGTGGGCGGCTGGGTGCCTTGGAAACGCCACGAGCTTTTTCTGGAAGCGTTGGCGGCGGTGCGCGAGAAGCACCCGCGGGCGCGCGGACTGCTGGTGGGGAGCGATCTCTTCAGTCAGAATCCGTCCTATGCGCGGCTGCTGGAGGCGCGCGCGGCGGCGTTGAAGCTCGACGACGAAGCGCTGCTGGTCTTGCAGCAGCGGGACGACGTGCCGGACCTGCTCGCCGCGAGCGACCTGCTGGTCGCACCGTCGGACCGTGAACCGTTCGGGCGCGTACTGGCCGAAGCCGGCGCCAGCGGGCTGCCGGTGGTCGCCACCGACAGCGGCGGAAAGCGTGAGATCATCAAGGACGGACAGACGGGCTATCTGACCAAGCCCGGCGACGCGCAAGCCTTGGCGCGCGGTTGCGTGAAGCTCTTAGACGATCCGGCAAAGCTTGCGAAGTTCGGCGAGAAGGCGCGCGCGCGCATCGAGAAGCACTTCGATATCCGCCGCACGGCTGAGGAAGTGGCGGAACTGTACGAGCGGATCGCGGCGGGCGGCGGAAAGTAGCGTTAGACCAAGAAGGAAATCGGATCCAATCTCGTAACGCATCGAGCGCCATGGGGCGAGACGCTCGCGATACCGCAAAGACTTAGCTGTCAAAAGCTTTAATCCAGGCTTAGCCGTTCCGGCGCAGCCGTGGCGGGCGGCGCGGATGCGGCGCCAGATTCGAGCGCGTTCAGACGGTCGCGAACCGGCGCGATCCCGGGGTAGCCGTAAAGACGTTCCAGCGTTTCGCGGTACAGCGCCATGGCGCGTTCGGGATCGTGGCAGGCGTCGTGGTACAGGTCACCGAGCGCGAAGGTGAGCGCCAGGGTCCGCTCGTGCCGCTCGCGGCGCATGAGGTGAGGTTTCGAGAGCGCCGGGTTTTCACGCTCGTCGGCTTCCGAAAACTGCCCGTCGAGGAAACGCCGTCGCACGGCTTCCAGTTCGCGCACGGCCTCGTCGATCCGGCCGGCGGATTCGAGCGCGCGCGCGAGCCGCAGCCAAGCTTCGGCTTCGTCGGGCCAGCGCTGCGTGTCCTGGCGGTAGTAACTCATCGCGCCCGTGTAGTCGTGCTTGGCCATCGCGGCGTCGCCTTTGTCGTAGCTGCGCACGGAGCCGATGCTGTGGCGGTCGCTGAAGAATCGTTCGCCGCCCTTGACCGTCAAGCCCGCGAAGTACAGCCCCCACGGCAGCGCCACCGCGGCAACCAGAAACGGCACGATGACCGCTCCTTGGCCGCCGCCCAGTTCGTGCTTGGACGCGTACAGCAGCAGCAGCAGCGCAGCGAAGCCTGAGCCGACCAGCGCCGCCGCGCCGGGCAGCGTGAAGGCAACGCATTCGGTTTCCCCGTGGATCCACGCACGAAAACCCTTCACCGCGGCGTAGCCGCCCAGTCCGGAGCAAAGGATAAAGGCAGCCAGCGTCAGCACGAAAAGAGGCTCCCAATGCCGGACGACCGAACGATCAGGTCAGCGCCTGCGGATTCTGCATGAAACGTGTGGCGGTCTCGCGGTCGATGACGCCCTTGCGGTACAGATCTTTCAGCGAAGCGTCCATGGTTTGCATGCCCATCTTCCCGTGCGTTTCCATGACGGACGCGAGCTGCGCGGTCTTACCTTCGCGGATCACGTTGGCCACGCCCGGAATATTGCGCAGCAGTTCGACGGCTGCCACCCGCCCCTGGCCGTCTTTGCGCGGCAGGAGGCGCTGCGCCACGATCGCGAGCAGGCAGAAGCTGAGCTGCGTGCGAATCTGGTTCTGCTGGTAGGGCGGAAAGACGTCGATGATGCGGTCGCAGGCCTGGACGGCGTTGTTGGTGTGGAGCGTCGCGAGGACCAGGTGCCCGGTCTCGGCGGCGGTGAGCGCCGTGGACATCGTTTCCAGATCGCGCATCTCGCCCACCAGGATCACGTCGGGATCCTGGCGCAGCACGTGCTTCAAGGCGGCGGCAAAGGAGCGCGTGTCCTGGCCGACCTCGCGCTGATCGACGACGGAGCTTTTCGACGCGTGCAGGTACTCGATGGGGTCTTCGACCGTGATGATGTGGCAGCGCTTCTTGGCGTTGATGATGTCGAGCAGCGCGGCCTGCGTCGTCGATTTGCCGTGGCCCGTGGGGCCTGTAAAGAGGAGCAGGCCTTGCGGCTGCAGCGCCAGATCTTCGAGCACCACCGGCAGGCCCAGGTCGCCCAGTGCCGGAATCTTGCTGGGAATCAGCCGGAAGACCGCCGCCACCGCGCCCTTCTGAACATACGCATTGCCGCGGAAGCGCGCCTTGTCCTGGTACTGAATCGAGAAATCCAGCTCGTGGTCGGCCTCGAAGCGCGCGATCTGCTCGCCGGTCAGGACCGAGTAGAGCAGCTTGAGCGTATCGTCGGCGGTAAGCGGGGGGAGGTCGTACTGCGCGATGGCTCCGTTCAGGCGCACGCTGGGCGGGACTCCGACGGTGAAAATCAGGTCGCTGGCCCCGCGTTTGATCGCGGCTTCGAAGTAGCGCCCGATGTCCAGCTTTCGAGGATCGGCGGCATCGGGCAGTTCGCTCATCGAGGCACATCCTTATGAAGTCGTAAGGTTGTTCTTACGGATTACGCGGCAGGTCTTTCGGGGGTTCATTCGGCACGCCGGGAGCCGTCGGGATGAGCCGGATGCGGTACGCCATCTTCATCCACCCACATGGGTTGCAGGGAGCCGTGGCGTTCGCGGTAGCCGGCGGTGATCTGGCACCAGGCGGGGAGCACCAGGACACGGCGCCCGGCGCCGGTGTCGGTCGCCTGCGGGACATGGGTATGCCCGCACAGCAGCAGCATGCAGCCGTGGGCTTCCATGCGCCGGCGCGCGGCGTCCAGGTCCAGTTCGAATGAAGCGCGGGCCTTCGACGCTTTGTCCTTGGTGGTGCGCGACCGCAGGTCGCCGATCAACTTCTGCGCGATACTCCACGGCAACAGCCAGAGCAGCAGCTTGACCGGCCAACTCCGCACGATTTTGCGGTAGCGCAGGTAGCGCGTGTCGGCGGTGACCAAAAGGTCGCCGTGTTCGAGCCACACCTTCCGCTCGTCGGCCAGCGTGACCGGACCGCCGTCGCCAAGCACCGCCGCGCCGAGGCGATCGCGGACGTAGCGGCCGTAAAGGAAATCACGGTTTCCGCTGAGCAGCGTGATTTTCACCCCGGCGCGATGCGCGGCTTCCAGCGCGGCCAGGTCGGCCTCGTACAGCGCCGGTACTTGGCGGTGGTACTCTTCCCAGAACTCGAAGAGATCGCCCAGGATGAAGAGTTCGACCGGTTCGCGGGCGGCCTGCTCGGCCAAGCGGGCGCAGAAGTTTCGAAAGGTCCGGGCGCGCGGAGTGTCGGCTCCGTCGAGATGCAGATCGGCGACGAAGACGCGCAGCGGACCATGGACGCCGGGAACGCCATCGCCCGCTCGAACGGTGAGGTCCACCGGAGACGTCGGCGGTTGGGGCCGGAACCCGGGTTCGATGGCCATGCGTTGGGGATTGTAGAAGCCCGCGCGGCGGCGCGCATGGGTTTTTCGCGGCGCGCTTGCGGCGAGGCTCCGGCATCGCGAAGATAAAGGGATGCTGGGCACTCGGATCGGCCTGTACACCATCGTGGAGGAAGTCGCGCGCGGCGGCGACAGCGTCGTATTCCGGGGCGAACAGCAGCCCGGCGGCGCCGCGATCGCGGTAAAGCTCGTGCCGCGGCGGCATCCGCGCTACGAAGAACTGCGCCGCCGCTTGCTCGAGGAAGCCTCCGCCGGACAGCGCGCACGGCACCCCGGCATCGTGCGCACGCTGGCCACCGGCGAGATCGACGCCGGGTGCTACGCGGTCCAGGAATTCCTGCACGGTCAGGCGCTGCACCGCATGTTGCGCGAGCGAACGTCGCCGGGGCGCGGCTTGGCGCTGGGCGAAGCGGCGCGGATCGGCGCCGAGTTGGCCGAAGCGCTGGCGGCGCTGCACGCGCTGGGCCTGGTCCACGGCGACCTGAAGCCGCCCAACGCGATGCTCTGCGAGACTCGGGTGGTGCTCTGCGATCTGGGGCTGACGGCGCCCGAAGGCACGCGGCGCCCGGACGGACAGATCTGGGGCTCGCCGTCGTACATCGCTCCGGAACTGACGCGCGGGGCGGCGCTGGCGCGCGGAGCCGATCTCTGGTCGCTGGGCGTGGTGCTCTTCGAGATGCTGGCCGGCGTGCGCCCGTTCGGCCTGAACACGGACAATCCGCAAGCCATCGTGGAGGCCGTACGCACCGCGCCGCTGCCGCGGCTGCTGGAAGACCGCCCGCCCGAAGTCCGCGCCCTGCTCGATGCGCTGCTGGACCGCGATCCTGCGCGCCGCTTGAACGACGCCGCGGAAGCCGCCCGGCGCTTGCGCGCATTCACCGTGGAATGAAAAAAACAGGGCGGGCCCGGGGTTGGCCCGCCCTGCGAGGCGCCGCGCGCCGCCCGCTTGGGCGGCGACCGCGCGGCATGCTTGCCATCCCGATTAGTAGGCTTTTCCGCTGCGTCCGGCGCGGGCCGTGTAGCGCAAGCTGCGGTTGGTCGAGTACGTCACGCCGTCCACCGTCAGGCTCATCGGCATCGTGATCGGCGTGAGGTTGCAATCGGCGTTCACCATGCCTTCGTCGAGCCAGCTCGACGCGAACGAGCCCCTCAGGTTCAGCGTGAAGTACCCGCCGCGCGTCGTATACAGATAGAACTTGTCGTACCCGCTGAAGCCGCGGCCGCGATAATCCAGCGTGAACGTCCGTACCACCCCGCCCAGGTTGAGCTGCACTTGCAAGCCCGTGGGGTTGCGGTTGCTCAGCGCAGGCAAGTAGCCCTGCACGATGGCCGTGTCACGGCCGAAGTACCGGAAGTTGAGCGCAAGTTGCATGCGCGTGAGGTTCAGCGGCGAGGTGGTGGGCGGCGGGACGCCCTGCACGGTGACCTGCACCGAGGCGCTGACGCTGGCGGTCCCGTCGCTGACGGTCACGGTGGCCGTATACGTTCCGCCCGCGGCGTAGGCGTGGTTCACGCTCGAACCGTTGGCGCTCGTGTTTTCCCCGAAGCTCCAGACATAGGTGAGCGCGTCGCCGTCGGGATCGTCGGCCAGCGCGGTGAAGTTCACGGCCTGCCCGGCTTGGGCCGGATTCGGGTTGGCCGTCGGCGTCGAGAGGAAGAAAGGCGGTTCGTTGGGCACGGGCACTACGAAGGTGGCCGTGATCGTGAAGCTGCCCGACTCGTAGCCGTGAACGCTGCAATACCAGTCGCCGCCGGTGATGGACGGGTTCGACGAGGCGTTCACCGTCACGGTCTCGTTGCCGCTCGAGGTGTACGGGCGGAAGTGGTAGCTGCTTAAGGACGGCTGCGAACCGTAACGCACGTACAGGTCCACGTCGCCCGTGGCGTTGGTGGTGCGGACGGTGAGGCTCGTCGCGCCGTTGGGAACGTCGATGAAGAAGTGCTTCCACGCTCCCTGAGCGACGCTGGAATTAACGCCAACGCCGTTGGCAAGTTCCTGCAACGCGGGCGGCGGCGGGGGCGGCGCTTGGACGGTGACCTGCACCGAACCGTTCACGCTGGCCGTGCCGTCGCTGATGGTGACCGTCGCGGTGAAGGCGCCCGCCGAAGCGTAGGCATGACTGACGTTCGCGCCACTGCCGTTGGAGCCGTCGCCGAAGGTCCAGCTATAGGTCAGCGGATTACCGTCTGGATCGCTGGCGCTCACGGAGAAGGCGACGGATTGTCCGGTCTGCGCCGGGTTGGGCGAAGCGCCGGGGCCGGAGGTAATGGTCGGCGGCTGGTTGGCCGCCGGAGCCGTGTACGTGGCGGTGATGGTGAAGGTTCCGGCCGCATAGCCGTGCACCGAACAGTACCACGTCCCGCCGCTGAGCGCCGGATTGCTCGAACCGTTGACCGTGACGGACTCGTTGCCGCTGGAAGTGTAGGGCCGGAAGCTGTAGCTGCTCAGCGTCGGCTGCGCGTTGTAGCGGACATACAGATCCACGTCGGCGCTTGCCCCTGTGGTTTGAACGGTGAGGCTCGTGGCGTTGGCGGGGACCTGGATGAAGAAGTGGCGCCAGGCGTTGAGCGCCACGCTGGACGATACGCTCACGCCGTTGGCAAGCTGCTGCGGCGCGTCGTCGACGACGGTCAGCGTCGCGGCGTTGCTGGTGGCGCTGCCGTTGGCGTTGCTGACCACGCAGCGGTACTGGCGGCCGTTGTACGCGGCGGTGGTGGCCGGCGTGGTGTAGCTGGCCGAAGTCGCGCCGCCGATGTTGCTCCCGTTTTCCTGCCACTGGTACGAGAGACCCGTGCCCGAAGCGGCGACGGTGAAGGTGGCGGTCTGGCCCAGGTTCACCGAGATCGAAGCCGGCTGCTGCGTGATCGACGGCGCGCTGGGTGGCGGTGGCGATCCGCCGCCGATGGCGCTGAGCGCGCTGACCACGTCGACGCGGATAAAGTTCAGCCCGGTGTTGGTCACGTTGTCGTCTTCGTCGTCGCCGTCGTTGATGACCACGCCGCCGGAACGGAGCCAGCCTTCGATCTGGTCGACCGAGGGCAGCGTCCCGTTCTGGCGCAGGTATAGCTGCTGCATCAGCAGGACCACGCCGGCGGTGACGGGCGTGGCCTGGCTGGTGCCGTCCTGCGTGCTGGAACTGGTGGGGCCGCTGATGCCGGCGCTGGTGACGGGCGCTCCCGGCGCAAAGATATCGGTGCGGACGGTGCTGCTGACGTTTTCGTGCAGGCGCTGGCTGAACGGCGTGATCCGGCCGGGACCGGTGCTGTAAGCGGTGGGGCCGCCGTAGCTGCGCGAGCCCACGTTGCTGTCGAAGACCGCGCCGACGCTGATGCATTCGGGAATGTTGGCCGGATAGCCCATGCCCTGCTGGCTGTTGTATTCGTAATAGCTGTTGCCCGCGGCGATCAAGACCGCGACGCCGGCGTTGCGCAGCGTGCGGATCTTCGCGCGCATGCTCTCGCTGGTGCTCGGGGCGGTGGTGTCGTTGGAGTCGGCTCCCAAGCTCATGTTGACGCAGGTGATGTTGTACTGGACACGGTTGTCTATGACCCACTGCACGCCCGCTTCGATGCCCGCGAAGGTGCCGCTGCCGTTGTTGCTCAACACCTTGATCGGGATGATGTTCGCGCCCGGGGCGATGCCGACGTGCGTGCCGTTGGCAACGATGATCCCGCCGACGTTCGTGCCGTGCCCGTCGCCGTCCGTGGCGTTGGTGGAGCTTCCGCCGTTGTCATTGGTGTAATTGCGCTGCGCGATCACCTTGCCGGCGAAGTCCACGTGCGTCGTGTTCAAACCCGTATCCAGCACCGCGACGGTAAGGCCCGATCCGTCGACATTGAATTGCGTGCGGCCTTGCGCGGCGCGGATGAACTCGGTCACCTGCACCAGCCGCGGGGCCACGGTGGGATAGATATTCTGTTCGGGGCTTTTCACCGGCTTGACCGCGAGCGGCGCTTCACCTGCGTGAACAAGCAGGGTGCTGAGTGCCACGGTCAGCGCGAGCAGCGTGCGCGTCTTAATCCGTCCCGATGCGTTCATCCACACCCTCCCACCGCCTTGCCGCGGACCCCGGTTGTGAAAGGTGCTTGGGCAAGGCGCGTTCCAACTTGGTGCGTACTTCATAGAAATCGCGTTCTCGTCGGGAGGAGAGTTCTTGCACGAGCGCAGTCTTTTTTCGTCACCGTGCCTGACAATTCGCGTCAGGGAAAAAATCGTTGCGCGTACGAACGTCCGTACATTCCGCCAACGCTTCCAACGCTTGACGCCGCGTGGCGCAGCCGATTCGATAGTGGCCTTCTCGCACAGGCAAAACCGTTCCCCTCCTTTAGGATGTGGGAATCCACCAGGAGCTGCGCATGCCCGCACACCCGAGACTGAACGCTTGGCTCAAGCTTGCACAGGGTCTGCTCGAGTGTCCCACCGCGGCGTTGCGCGAGGACCTTCCAGCCGCACATGTGGCGGCGTTTGCTCACGCGCGGCCGGCCCTTTTCCTGAAGCGCGATGCGGTCGGGAACTTGTTGGTGGGATATCCAGGCAACGGCGCGGGCGCGAAGGCGCCCATCGTCCTGGTCGCGCATCTGGACCATCCCGGCTTTTGGATCGAAGCGATTCGCGGACGCACGGTGGAATTGCTCTTCAAGGGCGGCGTGCGGTTGGAGCATGCCGTAAAGGGCGCGCCGCTGGCGTTCTACCGGCGCGGCGAGGCCAAGCCCACCGGCTTCGGAAAACTCGAAAAATCAATAGGCGCGAACGGGCGGGTGGTTTCGGCCACGGCGCGGATCGAGCGCGGCACGGCCGAATGCGGCGGTTTCACGATGTGGGACTTTCCCGGCTTCAGCGTGCGTGGCGGAAAGATCGTCTCGCGCTGCTGCGACGATCTGCTGGGCGCGGCGGCGGCCATGTGCGTGCTCGACGAACTGGCACGCTCGAAGCCCAAGGGCGTCGCGGCATGGGGACTTTTCACACGGGCCGAAGAGATCGGATTTTACGGCGCGTTGTGGGCGGTGAAGGAGCGCTGGATTCCGCGCGAAGCGCGGGTGATCTCGCTGGAGTGCAGCCGCGCGCTGGCCGTCGCGCCGCAAGGCGCCGGACCGGTGGTGCGCGTGGGTGACAGCGCGAGCTTATTCGATCCGCCCTTTACCGAAGCGCTGCGCCAAGCGTGCGTGCGCGTGCAAAAGGAAGACCCGAGCTTCCTCTATCAGCGCAAGCTGATGGACGGCGGCGCGTGCGAAGCCACCGCGTTTTGTTCCGCCGGGTACCGTTCGTCGGGTATCTGCGTCCCGCTGGGAAACTACCACAATCAGACCGGGCTGGACGGCGGGAAGAAAGGGATCGGACCCGAGAGCGTCGCGGTTTCGGACTTCGCCGGTGAAGTGCGCCTGCTGCTCGAACTGGTCCGGCACGGGCGCGGGCTGGCGAAGCTGGAAGGAACGACGCGCCAAGCCATGGCCAAGCGGACGAAAGAAGCCGTCAAAGCGTTTCGAGCGCATCCGCTGCGCGGGTGAATCGGACGGCGAGTCAGGGTTCGGGGGTCAGGATCAGCAGAGGACTTTTGTCGTTGGCCTCTTTGGTACAGAATTCTGCCAGACCCGGCCCACCGCCCATGTCGGTAACGGAAGTGATCCGCAAACCGAACCAGGATCCTTCGGCAAGCGCGGCCTTGAGCAACGCGGTAACCTCAACTTCGATACTCTCATCCTTTTCGGGCTTAAAAGCGACCGCGGGGCTGGGCAGGGCCGACGGCTTGTTGATCCAGTTGAGATCCTTTTCCCGCCAGCGTGCCTGCACGCGTTCGACCTTAAATTCGAGCCGGTGATGAAAGCCGCGTACCTTATATAGCCGCAGCACGGCTTTGCGAACCTTTTCGGGTTTAACCGCCAATTCAAAGCCGATATAGGCATGCCGATCCGTGTTCTTGGACGTATCCCATTTAACTTCCATTTCCTGTTCGTTGCCAAAGACGATTTGTTCCGCATCGGCTTTGACAAATCCGTCGGTCACGGGGCGCACTTCAACCACGCCGACCGGTGCCGAGGCGGGAGGGGCAGGCACGGAAGGTTGAGGTTGGGGCGCCGCATGTTCCTCCTCCGCCGACTCCGTGGCCCAAGCGCGCAGCCACGTCAATTCCGCATCCGATCCGCCGGCTTTGGCCACTGCGTCGTAAGCGGACTGCAGCGCATTCCGTTTGGACTCGATCAACGTCACGTAAAATGCGCGACGCAGCACGGTGGCTTCCGTACGGGGAAGGTTCAGCTTGGCCAATTCGAACCGCGAGACCGGAAGCAAATTGTCGAGCGCAATGGGCACCTCGAGCCCCTTCGCACCAATGAATACGGTATCGGCATTCACGCGCAGCACTTGGTAAGGCTCTTTGCGCCCCACCTTGGCCGGCGCTCCCGTTTTCAGCTTCAGTTCGAGGGAATCCTGAGTCTTGATGCGCTCCCAGTCCACGCTTGCCGTGTCGAGCGCCTCCAGGACCCAAGTCACGGCCTGGCGATCGAGCGCCAACACCTGGGGATCCGCCTTGGCTCCGTTCACCAATAAGCGAGCCTGATCCGAGTCGCCTGCCAGGAACGCCTGCTTCAATGCCGTGCGGTACTCGGCCTGCGCTTCCTGCGCGGGCTCGGCCGGCGGAGGCGCTGCTTGGGGCGAAGGTTCCGCCGGCTGCGAAGTCGCCGCAACGTTGCCGCCCGCCGCGTACAGGCTTTGAATTTCCGCTTCGTTCAACGCGCGCGCGTAGACGCGCAGGTCGTCCATGGCTCCATCCAAGGGCTTGGCATCGTGTTCCCGGTACGGTTCGAGATCCCATCCTACGAACATCTTGCATCGCCTATTCTTGCAGTGTGCTTCCGACCATGCCGACCGGCCAACCGCTTTCCCATCCACATAAAGGACCAACGCGTGAGGCGGGTCGTAGACGTAGGCACAATGGTGCCAAGCGGCGTCGGGGATCCCCCGCGCAACCCATACTCGGCCCCATTTCTTGTCACCTGAAGTTTTCGAGTAGCCCCCGGTCAATCGCCCATTGGAACGAGTGCGCAGGCCGGCCACTAAGTTTCCGGTGTCTTGAGCGCTGCGAATCGCGCATACAGGACTCGACACGTCGAGCGTACGTAGTTGGAGCCAGCACGAGACGGTCAGGCCTTGGTTGCCCGGAAACTCAGGCATATCGTCCAACCGAAAGCCAGACGGTTGACCGGAAAAACGGCAGGCTTGGCCTACGCGACCGGGCGTCAAAACCAATGGTGCGCCAAACGGTTCCCCATTCCTACCTCCCGGAACCCGATTGGGAATCTTTCCGTCCTGTAAATCATCCATGGGGAACCAAGCCACCAACCCGCGCTCCAAGTCCTCGGGCGCGACAGGCGCGGTATTCGGCGTGGCGGGCGCCGGCCTTGCCGGCTCAGGTACGGCAGGCGGTTCATCCTCCGAATCCTCCGGCAGAGCGGCTTCCTGCGGCGGGCTCACCGCACTTGGCGCGGATACCGCTTCGGCCGGAATAGAAAGGTCCTCGCTAGGTGGCGGCTCCACCTTTGCGATAGGGTTGGACTCTACCGGCGCATCGGGCGGAGCGACCGCAGGAATTCCCGCCCGAGTGTGCTGAACGGGATCCTTAAGGGGGGCGAGAGGACTCTTCGGCTCCGCGGCACCCGCCGTCTGGGAAGGCGCGGGCCGCGAACCTCCACCCCGCAGCAGCAGCACCAGCAAAACCATCAGCCCCAGCCCCGCCACTATGCCCCCGATGAAGAGCGCCGGATGGCGCGCTCCTTCGGCACGCCCGCGCGGTTGCGCGCGGCGCGCGGCGGCGGGCATGCGTTCGGACGACGGTGCGCGCGCTACACTCTTGGCGAGCGGCGGAGTGGGCGAACCGCCGCCCTCACGCGCGAGCACCTCGCGGGCCTCGGCTTCGTTCATGGGGACGGTTTCGAGTGTCAGGACGCCCTGCGAACAATCGGAGCAAAAGACGCCGCGGAGTTTCTTGTCGCGCGCCTGGCCGGCTTCGACATCCTTTTCGGTCAGTCGCTGGCCGCATTTCTCGCAGAAATAGAACTTCATGCTGCGGCTCCAAGGCAGTCCAAGTTACGAGCAGACGGCGTGCGGTTCAATTCGTATCGACCAATCCTAACTGCACCAGTGCCTTGAGGTTACGTAAGTGCCGGACTCTGAACAAGACGTGCTAAGTCCTTTCTTTACGCCCCATACTTGGAAACTCCGCCCAAGCCGCAACTTTGGCCTCTCGCTTGCCCCTCTCTAACCTCCAACGGGATAAGTGGTTCGAACGGTTACAGGACTTGGAGCCAGGGGCGAACCTCCGGGCGTGTTTGACACCGTGGGGGCAAGCCCTATAACTCTGGGACGTCCGTTACAGCAACAGGGTTTCCAGGTAAGGCCCGCATCCGGGGCGACGCAGGTTCGTCCGCGGATGGCCTCTTTCAGAGCGGGAGCAGCTTCCGCATGAGTACACTCGGCGATCGCGTTCGGCAGGTGCTGGACGAACATGTCTATAAGAATGTGATCTGGAAGTCGGTCTTCCGGCACGGCTTCCCGGACACCGACCGCAACCGCACGCTGGTGGTGCTCTCCAACATCTTCCTGCATCTGCACCCGGCGAAGTTGAAGGGCCACGCCGTTCGCATGCGCTATACGTGGTGCATGGGCGGGCTGTCCTTCTTCATGTTCCTGATCCTCACCATCTCCGGCGTCTTCCTGATGTTCTATTACCGCCCGACGCCCGAGTACGCGTACAACGACATTATCTCGCTGCGCGAAGACGTTCCGCTGGGCATGTTCATGCGCAACGTCCATCGTTGGGGCGCGCATGCGATGGTGCTGATCGTCTGGCTGCACATGCTGCGCGTTTTCATGACCGGCAGTTACAAGGCTCCGCGCGAATTCAACTGGGGCGTGGGCGTGATCTTGCTGAAGCTTACGCTGCTGCTTTCGTTCACCGGCTACCTGCTGCCGTGGGACCAGTTGGCGATCTGGGCCATCACGGTCGGTACGAACATGGCGCGCGCGACGCCCGGCATGGGTCACGAAGGCCCGTTGACTTCGATGATCGGACTCGATGCGGGGTACGACCGCTTCCAGGTGGTGCATTCGAAGAGCGACATCCGTTTCCTGCTGCTGGGCGGTTCGATCGTCGGTCCGCCGGCGCTGCTGCGCTTTTACGTGCTGCACTGCGTATTCCTGCCGTTGGTGGCCGGGTTCCTGATGGCGGTGCACTTCTGGCGCATCCGCAAGGACGGCTTCAGCGCGCCGCTGTAACGGCCGCAGGGTGCCGTAACGTTTTGTAGGGCGTTTTGCAAACCGGGAGCGTACCAGCCATGCCGGTCTTCACCTTGGCCGCCGTGCCGGCGCCGATCCAGCTTTTCTTCGACTTCATCAACCTCCTATGCGAGCCGTGGCTTTTTTTCACGCTCAGCATGGTGGCCTTCTTTGGCGCGCTGTACTTCCGCCGCATCCTCGTCAAGCCGGCGGTGGCGCTGGGCATCCTGATCGCCAGCGTGGTGCTGATTCTGGTCAGCTTCTTGAACCCTCAGTTCGCCAGTGAAGCAGGCAAGCCCGACAACGCTCCGATCTTTATGCTGCTGTACATCACGGGCTTTTGCATCTGGCTGGCGATGTGGCAGGCGGTGAAGAACGACGAGCGCATCGCGCGCGGCGAAGGACCGGAAGAAGCCGAAGTCGCCAAGACGCGCCTGCACGTCTGGCCTTACCTGATCTACATCGAAGGCATCGTCGCCGCGTTCGTGCTGGCGGCGCTGTTCATCTGGGCGCTGAGCCTGGAAGCCCCGCTCGAACAGGCCGCCAATCCGGCCAAGAGTCCCAACCCCGCCAAGGCCCCGTGGTACTTCCTTGGCCTGCAGGAAATGCTCGTGTACTACGATCCGTGGATCGCCGGCGTCGTGCTGCCGGGCATGATCCTTTCCGGCCTGATCGTGATCCCATACTGCGATCCGAACCCCAAGGGGGTCGGCTACTACACCTTTAACGACCGCAAGCTGGCCGTCACGATGTTCCTGTATGGCTTCCTGATCCTGTGGTGCGTCCTGATTTTCGTGGGCACGTTCATGCGCGGCCCGAACTGGAACTTCTTCGCGCTCTACGAGCAGTGGGACTTCCACAAACTGCTCTCGCTGAATAACGTCAACCTCTCCGACTACTTCTGGCAGAACTTCCTGGGCAAGGCCACACCGGCATCGTGGTGGCAGCGCGAATGGCCGGGCTTCCTGGTCATTCTCGTGTACTTCGCGCTGGTGCCCGGCCTGATCGTGAAGCTCTTTCCCAAGCTTTACCGCGACCTGGGATTCATACGCTACAGCGTCCTGATCGGGCACTTCCTGCTCATGCTGAGCCTGCCGATCAAGATGTATCTGCGCTGGGCGTTCAACCTGAAGTACATCGTTTCGATCCCGGAATACTTCTTCAACATTTAGCCATCGGGCGCCGTTGGCGAGCCGCGTACAGGACACCGCAGTCATGGCTTACCAACCCCCGCCGCCGGGCGCGACCGAACTCGGCCAGCCCACGCCCAAGGATGTGCCCAAGCAATCCGTCGAGATCAAGGAACTGCCGCCCGAGGTCCGGCGCAACTTCCTGATGGCGATGGTCTTCTTCCCCTCGCTGGTCGGCGCGGGCATCTGCGCCGTCCTCTTCCTGGGCTGGTACCTCCTGCGCGACAACAAGACGCCGGGGCAGTACGTGGACCAGTTGCGCGCCGGGGTCAGCGACGGGACGCGCCGCTCGCGCTGGCAGATCGCGCGCGAACTGGGCGAACACATCAACGACCCCAAGCTGCACACGCCCGAAGTGCTGACCGCGCTGCTGGAGATCGTCGAAAACCCGGCGCTGGACGAGGAAGTCGAGACGTGGTCGCCCAGCACGATGATCCGCAAACCGGACGAGCGGCGCACGCGGCTGCGCTGGTTCGCGGCCTACTACGCCGGGCATCTGGCGGGGCGCCTCCAGGATCCACGCGGCACCGCGGCGCTCTGCGAGGCCCTGGACGAGCAGAACTCCGCCGATCCGGCCAGCGCCGCCGGAATGCGCTACTTCGCCGCCGCGGGGCTGGGGCTGATCAAGGATCCGGCCGCCTTCGCGCCGCTGCTCAAGCATCTCGAGAACGATCCCGATCCCGGCGTGCGCGCCATCGCCGCCAAGTCCATAGGCGCCATCGCCGAACATCGCTACTACCGCGAGGGCACGCTCGCCCAGGCCGACGACCAGCTCGAAGCCGTCCGCGCCGGACTGCGCACTGCGTTTAAAAAGGACGGCGATCTGGACGTGAGCTACAACACGGCCATCGCGCTGGCGCGCATCCGCGACGAAACCGGCCGCACGGCGCTGGAAGAGTTGGCGAAGAGCGAAGACCCGTTGCATCAGCGCATGGCCAAGCAGGCGCTGGAACTCCTGCCCAACGGCGCTTCCAAGTAGCATCCCCAGACAGGCAAAGCGGTACGAATCGCGCCCAATGCACGCGGGCTGCGTCGCCGTTTCAACCGTGGTTGGGCACTTCCGAACTCAAGCGGCGGGAAACCATACGTTCAGCATCAGGTACACGAGGGGCCCCGTCACGGCCACGTAGAACCAGATCGGCCAGGTCCATTTGGCAAGCTTGCGGTGGCGCGCCCAGTTTTCCTTCCAGGCAGCCCAGAGCGTCATGACAATCAGCGGGAGGTTCACGGCGGCCAGAAGCACGTGGGTAATCAGGATCGTGAAGTACAGGTACCGCGGCCAGCCCGTGGCCGTGAAGGGCGTCGAACCGTGCTTAAGGTGATAGATCACGTAGCTCGTCAGGAAGATCGCCGATAACCCTGTCGCGCCGAGCATGATCCCTTTATGCAGGCCCAGCCGGCCGGCCTTGGCCGCCAGCAACCCTCCGATCAGCAGCAGGCTGACGACCGCATTGATGCTCGCGTTGAAAGCCGGCAGGTCTTCGATGCTCATCGACGCGCCACGCTCAGGGTTGCTCGTGAACGAGCAGGCTCACGGCGCCGACAATCTCTTCGATCGCGCCGTCTTCGCCGGTTCGGATCAGCGCGCGCACGCGGCCCAAACGGTCCACCAAGGCCACCCGGTCGCTGTGCACGATCTCGTTATCGGGCGTATGATCGGCCGCCAGCTTGAAACTCATCCGCGAGAGGTCGTATACCGAGACGCCTTCCTTGCTGCCGGAAAGAAACCACCAGCGTTCGGGATCCGCGTTGTACTGCTCGGCGAACCGCGAGAGCACTTCGGGGGTGTCGTGCTCGGGGTCCATGGTGAACGTGACCAGTTGAAGCGCGCGCTGCGTCTGCAGGCGCTCCTGGAGCTGCGCCATGCGCTGCGCGATCAGCGGGCACGGGCCCTTGCAGCGCGTGAAGACGAAACTGGCGAGCCAGATCTTGCCCTTCAAGTCTTTCAAGCCGACGGACTTTCCGCTGCGCTCGGTCATCTGGAAATCCATGACCTCGGACAGAATGGGAAGCGGCTGAGGCCGTTCGGGCGCGACGGCCTGCGTGTCGCCGGGCGGCGATTTGCGCGCCTGAGTCAGCGCGACGATCACCAGAAGCGCCACGGGGAGGGCGGCCAGAAAAATCAGGAAGAACTTATTGAGCGCCGGCTGGGACGCCGATTCGGCTGTGCTCATGCCAGATCTCCTGCCACGCGCCGGCCCGCGATCTTGTACGAAAGCGCGAACATGACCAGGGCGAACGCGACGGTCACCCCCAGCGCCAGTTCCGGTCCGGGCACGCCGGGGGCCGAAGACTTGGCCGGGTCGAGGTACAGCGCGTGGCGCGTCAGCGCCATGCCGTAGGTGAGCGGGTTAAGCTGAATCGTCCAGTACAGCCACGCCGGCGCGCCGGCCGCCGGAAAGAACGCTCCGGAAAGCAGCCACATCGGCAGCATCAGCACGCTGATCACCGCATGGAAGCCCTGCGTCGATTCCATGCGCCAGGCGAAGATGAATCCCAATCCCGTCAGCGCGAAGGAAAGGAGCAGCATGACGCCGAAGAGCGCCGCGACGTTCGCCGGCGTGAACGCGATGTCCTGCGTCAGCCCCAGCAACAGAAAAATCGCGCCTTGCAGCGTCGCCAAGAGCGTCCCGCCCACCAGCTTGCCCATGACCATCGCCCCGCGCGAAACCGGCGCGACCAGCACGCCCTGCAGGAAGCCCTCGCGGCGGTCTTCGATCACGCTCACCGTGGCGAAGATGGCCGTGAAGAGCAGGATCATCACCACGATACCGGGAAAGAAGTATTCGGCGTAGCCGACGCCCGCGGCGCCCACGTCGGGCCGGAAGCTGGCGCTCAAGCCGGCGCCGAACAGCGCCCAGAAGATCACCGGTTGCAGGAATGCTCCGGTCACTCGGTTGCGCTGGCGAAAGAAGCGGACCAATTCGCGCCAGGCCAGCGTGTAGACGCTCAGCGCGAAATGCCCGGTGGCGGCGGGTGCGGCCATCTAGCGTCCCTTCTTCTTGGACTTATCTTTGGCGGCCGCGTCCGTTTCGGACTGCGCTTCCCAGAAACGATGCCCGGTCAGGCGGATGAAGACGTCCTCCAGCGTGGGGCGGCCTACGCGGACCGCTTCGATCTGTCCCGGGAATGCCTCGGCCAGTTCGGCCACGAAGCGCGGACCGTCCGTACGTTCGATCCGCACCACCCCGTCCACGACCTGCGGCGAAACGCCGAAGCGCTCCTGCACCCGCGCCGCGAATCCTTCGGGCTCGCGCACATTCACGCTCACCACTTCCCCGCCGATGCGTGCCTTCAGCGCGTCGGGGGTGTCCAGCGCCGCGAGCTTGCCTTGGCACAGCAGCGCGAGGCGGTCGCAGCTCTCCGCCTCTTCCATCAGGTGGGTCGTAAGCAGGCAGGTTACGCCTTCGCGGCTGAGCGACCGCAGGTACGTCATCAAGTCGCGCCGCGCGCCGGGGTCCAGGCCCGTCGACGGTTCGTCGAGGATCAGCACGTCGGGCTCGTGCAGGAGCCCTTTGGCCAATTCGACGCGGCGGCGCTGCCCTCCGCTGAGCGTCTCGGTCCGTTCGTTCGCGCGGTCGAGCAGCCCCACGCGGTCCAGAAGCTTGCGGCAGCGTTCCTTGAGATCCGCGCCGCGCAGCCCGTACAAGTGGCCATGGTGGATCAAGTTTTCCTGCGCGGTCAGTTTCTTGTCGAGGCTCGGGGCCTGAAAGACGACGCCGATGCGGTGGCGAACGGCAAAGGTCTCGCGTGCCAGATCTTTTCCAAGAATCGCCAGCGTCCCGCTCTGCGGAGGAATCAGGGTCGAGAGCACCCTGAAAAGCGTCGTCTTGCCGCTTCCGTTGGGTCCCAGCAGGCCAAAAATCTCGCCGCGCGGCACGGAGAAGCTCACGCCGTCCAGCGCCAAGCGATCGCCGTAGCGAAAGCTCACGCCGGAGACTTCGACGGCCGCGCCGGCGCCGCTGGCGGCGGCCGTGGCAGGTTCGGGTTGCGTCGTCGCGCTAGAAACCATGCGGAAACGGATCCCAGAACATCAAGCCCAGGAGCAGCGGAAGGTAGATGACCGAAGCGAGGAACAACTGCCGCGCCGCGCGATCGCTGCGCCGCACCGCGAAGTTCACCGCCGCGGCGAAGAACAGAATCGAGAGCAAGCCCGCTCCGGCGGCGTAGCCCAAGCCCGTCAGGCCAAAGGCGGTAGGCATACAGGCCACGGGGATCAGGCCAAAGCTGTACAGCGCCGCGCGCAGTCCGGTGCTTTTCCCGTCGGGCTCGACCACCGGAAGCATCTTGAAGCCCCCGCGCGCGTAGTCGGCGCGGTAGAGCCACGCGATAGCGAAGAAGTGCGGCATCTGCCAGAGGAAGACGATGGCGAAGAGCGTCCCGGCGGCGCCGTCGAGCTTCCCCGCGGCGGCCCAGCCGATCAGCGGCGGCAGTGCACCGGGAAACGCGCCGACCAGCGTGTTCAGCGGGGTGATCCGCTTCAGCGGGGTGTACAGGAACAGGTACAGCACCCACGTCAGCACGGCCAGTCCGGCACAGACGGTATTGGTTGTCAGGTAAAGGTAGGCGCTGCCGAAGATGGAGATACTCAGGCCCAAACACAGCGCGGTTCGAGGTCCCAAGCGCCCCGCGGCCAGCGGGCGCTGCTCGGTCCGCGTCATGCGCGCGTCGAAATCGCGTTCGCGGACTTGATTGAGGATGCTGCTGCCCGAAGCGACCAGCAAAATCCCGATCAACGCGTGCAGGAGCAGCCAAGGTTCGACGGCGCCGGGCGCACCGAGAAAAAATCCGGCGGCCGCGGCCATCAGGACCAGCCCGTTCAAGCGCGGCTTGGTCAGCGCCGCCAGATCGCGCAGGCGAATGCGCCACGTGGGCGCGGGCGGAGCGTTCAGCACGATCACCTCGCCGCTCATCGCGCACCTCCCGCCAGCGCCGCGGCAGCCTCGGCGCCCTCGGATTCGGCACGAGCGGCAGGCAAGAGCTTATGCGCGCGAAGGGTGAAATACACGGCGCTCACCAGCGTCAATCCGCCCACCGCCACGTGCGCGGTGGCAATCGCCTCTTTTATGCCGTTCGGTGCGTAACCGGTTGGCGTAATCAGGCGGTAAATCATGATCCCCACGCCCAGCGCGATCTGCAGACCGAGCAGCCCGCCGACCGCGAAGGCCGGGCGCGTCAACGCCGGAACCTCGGGGTACCGCTTCAGCGTCTGGACCAGCACGCGCGCGACCGTATGCGCCACGAACAGGAAGCCCGCGAGGTGCGAGCCCAAATGCCACCAGAACTGGGTCTGGCCTTCGGCATGCGGATCGTATGGCGTATGCCGCACGGCGGTGCCCAGCAGAATCTGGAGGTAAATAGCACCGATCATCCAGGCGCCGAATCGGCGCAGGGGCTTGCGCGCCTCGTTCGCGTGCGGCGAGGCCAGCGGGCGCATTTCGAACCAGTCCGGCGCGAGCAGCACCGTCAGAGCCGCGAGCAGACTGAAGAACGCCTGCGCCAGACCGCCGTGCGCCGAACTGACCAGCGGCGGAAGCTGGTACAGTACGGTCAGGCCGCCTAGCAACGCCTGAACGACAACGGCCAGCAGCGCGCAGATCGCCAGTTTTCTGACGGCCGGGCGCTTGTCGGTTTCCCACACGGCCGCGGCCAGAATGAACATCAGGAAGCCCACGGTTCCGGCGATCAGGCGATGCCCGTGCTCGGCGCGAACGGAAGTGATCCGATACCAATCCAGCGGACCGAAGAGGTAGTACGTGCCCGCCAGTACACAGCCGCTCGCAATCGCGGCGAGCGCGGCGATGCGCGAGCGCGTGGCCACCCAAGCTCCGCCCAACAGAGCCGTAAGCACCAAAAGCCCCAGCGCGATGCCCGATTTCGGCTGCCCGTAGCTGAGTGGCCAATCGGGCACCGAAAGCCCGGCCTCGATGCTTTTCACCAGTCCGCCAAAGCAGATCAGGATAAAGGTGAGTCCCAGCGTTGCGCGTGCCAGGTAGCGCACCGCTTTCGGAGGCGGCGCTGGCGGCGAAACGGAGTCGGGTGCGGCTGCGTCCATGAAATCGAACGCCCCGCGTATGGCGCGGGGCGCTCCCTTATAAGGTTAAGTGACCGGCCGTTCCGTTACTTCGCGGGGAAGACAATCTCGACCGCTTTGCTTTCGCCGTCCGCGATTTCCACCTCGACGCTCTTCGTCTTGAGCTTTTCGTGCCACGCCGTCACGGTGTACTTTCCGGGCGGCAGTTTCGGCAGCGTGAACTTGCCGTCCTTCGCGGTAACCGCGCTCAAATTATGCGGCAGAACCCGCGCATAGCCGCTCATCCAAGGATGGACGTTGCAGACCAGCTTCGCCACGCCCTGATCTTCGATCTTCTTCACGTCCGTCTTGCCGGGCGTCTGGCTGATGTTAAAGAGCGCCGAGCCGTCCTGCGTGCAGTTGATGTTATGCAGCGTCGGGTCGCTGTTCTTCAGTTCGATGGGCTGGCCGGTCTGGATCGCGGCCACATGCGGGAGATACTTACAGCCCTTCTGGTCGATGACCGCCGTAGCAGGCGTCGGGAAGCTGTACTTCTCGACACCGGTGCTGATGTAGACCACGCAGTTGGCCAGTTCGTTGTTCTCGCCCGTAACCACGGTTTCGAACAACATATCCTCGCCTTTGCACTTCGGGTCGGCGCTCATGTCGATTTTGCGCATCTTTTCGCCCGGACCGTCGAGCTTCACCACGCCGGTCACTGTGGCTGTGGCCTTCGCCGCCGGGAAGGGTTCGTTACCGGTCTGGACCAAGCCGCTGTCGCCCGCGCTTTCGGAGCCGCCGCCTTCATCCGTTTTAGCCGCAACGCCGCCGCCGGCCTTCTTGGTGCGCGGAGGCTTCACTTCGCCGCTGCAGCCCGAAAGCGCAGTCAAACTCACCGCCAGGATCGCCACTGCCAAGAGGCCCAACCACCAAGATGCCTTCACACTCGCCTCCCTTATCGTACGCCGCTTCGAATCCCGAAACTCACCTGTGCGCTCAGCTTACCCATAGCTCCGGCTCTTACGCCGGCGCGTATCGCTAAGTGCTTCCGCAATTTGCCGATGGATGCAACCGAGGGCGTTCTACTGAACCCCTTGGGCAGTGTCAAACCGGATTCAACCGCCACGCACCCGCTTCAGCTAAAGCAACTGCCCGTCCAGTCGCCGTGCCATCCCAAGAACGCCGGCTCGTCCAGGTCTTTAGTCTATGCTTTATAAGGAGTTACGCGAAGCGCCACGCGATTGTAACGCCAGTCGAGGCTTTCCGCCCACAGGCTGCTCCGTAACGCCAGGGAGCAATCTGTAGCGCCGCAAGTTTCGCTCCGGAGCAAGCCGGTCAAATGCACTTGGTGCGCAAGATGTAATGCACAGCGGCTCGCGGACGGGCCTGAAGTTTGCGGCATCTATAGGAGAATGCTGGGCTTGCGGCCTTAATGTGGCGATCGCGCGCAGGCGTGTACCCTCTGGGAACGCGCAAATGCGTCGTCTGCTGTTGACCGTTTCGGAGCGTTCGTTACAGTCGCTGCAAGTCCTGCACGTACATGTTCCGAAGCGGCCTTGGCCTCCCAGCTACCTGGATGCCGGGCTTGATGTTGCATGAAGGGGATACGCCAACCATGGCGGACACACCAGAGCAACCTGCCGACTCTCAAGAACCCAAGCCCAGCGCCGAAGGCACGCCTGCGCCGGCTCCCGACGCGGCCGCTCCGGCACCGGAAGCGGCTGCGGGCGAAGAAAAGAAAGAGCCCGCGGCCGCGGCCAAGCCCGCTCCGGCAAAGCCGGCGCCGAAGGCCGCCGCCGCGAAGGCGCCGCTCGATCCGGCCGCCGCGGAAGCCGCGAAGAAAGCCGCGGCAGCGAAACTCGCCGCAGCCAAGGCGAAAGCGAAAGCCAAAGCCGAAGACCTGCCGCCGCCCGTCGAACTGACGACGCGCCGGTCGTTCCTGACTTGGGGGATGGCGGCGTGGGTGATCTTCTTCGGCTGGCTGGGCGGAGTGGCGCATCTGTGCCTGCGCTTCATGTTCCCGCGCGTGCTGTACGAGAAAGATCCCAAGTTCCGCGTGGGCAAGAAGAGCGACTTTCCCGAAGTGGGCAAGGTTTACGAACTCTATAAGGAATCCCAGGGCGTCTGGCTGGTGCGGTTGACGGAAGAGGGCGAAGACCACCTGGTGGTGCTCTCGACGGTCTGCACGCATTTGGGCTGCACGCCGAACTGGCTGGAAGCCGAAGCGAAGTTCAAATGCCCGTGCCACGGTTCGGGCTTTTACCGCAGCGGTGTGAATTTCGAAGGGCCCGCACCGCGCCCGCTGGAACGCCACAAGATCTACGTGGATGCCGCCGGCGACGTGATCGTGGACAAGGCGTCCACTTTCCGCCAGGACTTGGGCCAGTGGGGCGCGCCGGGCTCATTCGTGAAGATGGCCTGAAGCCGCGGGCTTACCTTTTCAAGCAGATTCGCGACCGGGGAAGACCATGGGCAAGAAGTCCGAACTACCTTCGATCGTTCCGCACCACATCGCCTTCGCCGCCGGATGCGGCTTGCTGCTGGCGGCCACGTTCTACGCGTTCGTGCAGGATTACTCCGACCGCGAATACGTGGAATACCAGCAACAATACCGGCAGCTCGAATACATCCGCCAGTGGCGCCAGCGCGAAGATGTCGAGGAAGAACTCGGCGTCAACCGCATGCGCCAGCTTGAGCAGATGCAGAAGGTTCACGAACTGGAAGGCGCGACAGCCCAGAACAAGCCCAAGCTCGACGAGATTCATGCAAAGGTGGCCGGAGTCGATGCCCAGCTCCAGTTGCTCAAGCGGCAGCTCAATTTCGCCGGCACCGACGTGGACGTGCGCAAGTACGAGTACACGGCCGCCGCGGAGCCGGTGAAGGACGCCAAGCTGGAAGTGGTTGGCGAGCAGCAGAAGCTGCGCATGGACCTCTTCAACAAAGTCGCCGAACTGGAAAAAGAGCGGACGGGCCTGCTGAACGAAGCCAAGCAGATCGAAGAGCCGCTGGTCCTGGCGCGCAAGGAACTCGCCGCGCTCACCGCCAAGGAAGAAGAACTGACGCTCGCCTTGAAGCAGACCAAGGGCAACACGGTCATCAATGCGCTGCGCGACATGCCCGGCGCCGACTTCATCGGCCCGAAGTACAACCTCAACGACCAGGTGATCCTGCGCAACCTGCCGCTCGACGTGAAGTTCGAATTGAAGGCCGCGCGCTACGACCGCTGCATCTCCTGCCACAAGGGCATCTACAACCCCGATCCGATGTACAGCAAGGCCGCGCATGACGAGCAGATGAAGGAGATCGAGAAGCTGGAAGCGGCGGGGAACGAGGCCGAAGCGAAGGCGTTGCGGCAGGAACTGGTTCCGGCGGTGATGCGCTCGCATCCGCGCCTGGACCTCTTCGTCAACGCCAACAGCCCGCACCCGGTGAAGAGCTTCGGCTGTACGGTCTGCCACAAAGGCCGCCCGATGGGCACCAGCTTCATGCGCGCCGCGCACACGCCTCGCAACGAAGAGCAGAAGCACGAATGGATCGAGAAGTACGGCTGGTCGGAAATGCACCACCACATTCCCAGCGTACCGATGTGGGACGACATGATGCTTCCGATGCAGTACGTCGAAGCCTCGTGCAAAAAGTGCCACCAGGGCGTCGACCACGTTCCGCAGGCGGCCAAACTGAACGCGGGCATGGACCTCTTCCGCGAGCAGGGCTGCGCGAACTGCCATATTGGAGATACCAACAAGGACTTGGCCTGGATGGGCCGCGTCGGTCCCGACCTGCGCCGCTTGGGCGAAAAGACCAGCTTTGCCTGGACCGCCCAGTGGATCGAAAACCCGTGGCACTTCCGGCCCGAGACCAAGATGCCGCGCTTCTTCGGGCTTGAGAACCGCCGCGATGCCGGGGACCAGCTCCAGAACGGACAGGTCGACCGCGAAGCCGTCGAAGTCGAAGCCATCGCCGCCTACCTGCTCGCCGCCAGCAAGCTGCGCGAACGCGACATCCAGGTCGCGCCCGCCGGCGACCCGGCCAAGGGCGAACAGCTCTTCAAGGGCGTCGGCTGTGTGGGCTGCCACAGCACCACGCATGCGCCCAAAGAGGGCGACCGCTACGCGCACAACGACCACGGCCCGGACCTCAGCCGCATCGGCGAGAAGGTCAGCAGCGGCTGGCTCTTCGCATGGCTCAAGAATCCCCACGAGTACTGGGCCGAGTCGCGCATGCCGTCGCTGCGCCTGAGCGACCAGGAAGCCGCGGACTTGAGCGCTTACCTGTTGCAGAGCATGAAGAAGGCGGAGCCGCTGCGCGGCGGCGAGCCGAAGTTCGGCGAAGCCGTCTACGACGAACTGATCACGAACCTGCTCGAGAACAACACGCCGCTCTTCCAGATCAAGCAGATTCTCCAGGATCCCGAAGCGCTGGTGCGCCGCACGTTGAAGAACAAGGTCAAGTACGTCAGCGATGCCGGCAGCGATAAGCCGCGCGACTGCGGCCAAGGTGAATGGACCGAAGCCCAGATCGACGCGGTCATCAAATCCATGGACGACATGGCCGGCAGCCCAAGCAAGGCATCGGTCTACAAGAAGGCGTTCTACGTCGGGCAGGCGATGATCCAGCAGCACGGGTGCTACGGCTGTCACAACATCCAGGGCTGGACCTACGCGCCGCTCACCTGCGTGAATCTCGCGGGCGAAGGCGACAAAGCGTTGGACCGCTTCGATTTCGGCTCCCACGATTTCGTGGGCATCCCCGATACGCGCTGGGACTGGTTCTACGTGAAGCTCACGCGCCCGCGCTCGTTCGACCGCGGCAAGGAACCGATCACCAAGCCCGCCGACCGGCTGCGCATGCCATGGTACGGGTTCAAGCGCGACAGCGTTCCCGACGCGCATGCCCCGGCGGGAGAAGGCCACGAAGACGGCGACGAGCACAAGCACGCGGCGTCCGATGTGACGCGGCGCGCCTCCGGCGGCGGGCACGGCCCCAAACGCAGCGCCGTTGCCGTCGCGCTGGCCAACGAAGACGAAGGACGCGAAGGCGGATACGGATTCACCCACGAGCAGGTCGAGCAACTGGTCACGGCCCTGCTGAGCTTCACGGACGAAGGGATTCCGCAAGAGATGAAGCGGACGCCTACGCCTCGAGACGTGGCGCTGGATCGCGGCGAGCGCGTCGTCCAGGCGCTGAACTGCACCGGCTGCCATCTGGTCGGAACGAAGCCCGCCCAACTTCAGACCGATCTGGCCAAGCGCGGCCTGCTGCGCCTGGAAGCGCTGGTCACGCGCGAAGCTCAAGGCGCCGCGAAGAATCTAGGCGTCTTCAGCGACGAAGATATCTTCTCGCTCAACGCGCCCGGCATGGACGCGCAGGGCTTCCTCCACTTTGGCCGCGGCACGTACTACTCCGAAGCCACCGTCCCGCTGGTGCTGGCCGAAAAGAAGGTCCGCCGCAGCGAGGTCGATCCTTGGGAAGCGCTCGATTTCCGCCTCGAACGGAAGATGCCCGATGTCCCCGAAGCCGAGAAGGGCTTCTGGGTCGAGTACGGCTCGCTGGTTACGGCCGAGCGCTTTGCGCAGTTGACCTCCGCCTTCTTCGACGAGAAGGAAGCGGCCGCTGTGTACGCGAAGTACAACAAGCGCTTCGTCGACAAGCGCGCCTACGAACGGCTGGCCGGAACCCAAGCCTTTAACCGCCCCGAATTGCGCGACGGCGCTCATTACATCGGATCGGTGAAGCTCGCTGACCTGAAAGTGCAGCGCTTGTATTACGAGCCCGTCGAACTGAAGGTCCGCTGGACCAAGGGCGAAGGCAAGATCGTCGCGCACATGATTGACTTGGCCAAGCAGACCAAGGGCGAGACGGCCTCGCAGCAGGATGCGCCGCCCAGCCTGGCCTTCGAAGGCGGCAAGGTCCACCCCGACTGGCTGTACAACTTCTTCCATAATGTGGAAGATCTGCGGCCGGGCTTGGCCATTCGCATGCCCAGCTTCTGGAGCCACGGCGGTTCCAGCGCGTACAAGACCGTGTATCCGGCGGGGCGCCATTCGGTGGTGGATAATACCAAGCGTCCCGCGGGCGTAAGCGGCGAGCCCTACGCGCCGCCGATCGGAACCATGGGCGACGACGCGCGCGAACTTGTGGAGTACTTCGCCGCGTTGGCGAACGAACCGCCTTACGGTTTCGTGCCCGTACCTTCCTTCACCGAAGAGTCCCGCAAACAATATGAAAAGGGATTCCAGCTGCTTTTCAGCACCGATAAGGGCGGCCTGGGATGCAATCAGTGCCATTCCGTCGGCCAGTACAGCCCCAAGCTGCCCGTCGGTCCGAACCTGGCCATTTCCAAGCGCCGCTTCAAGGCCGAATGGCTGCAACGCTTCATGACCTATCCGGCGGCGATATACCCATGGACCAGCATGCCGGCGAACTTCTACGACTGGACCAGCTACGAGTACAAAGCCAACGATCCGTTGCGGGGCCTCAAGAGGGATCCGGCCGAATTGAAAACCATCGCCGATAAGCTCAAGGCCGTGCACTTCTACCTCCGCCACAGCGGCGAGATGGAAATCGGCGCCGGCGGCGAACCGTAAGCCGGTCTCTCGGTCCAGACGGCACCCGGCCCCGCGCGGACGCTCTCCGCGCGGGGCTTTTTATTCGCGGAGTGGCGAAGAAGCGGCGCGTCCGGCGCGTCTGAACCGGTACGGGGGCGAAGGGGAGCGTATGAGCGCCGGACTGCGAATCGTAGGGCTGCTGCTCGCGATTGCGGCATCGAGCGCGTGGCCGGGCGAGGGCAAAGCCGCGCTGGCCGGGACCGTGCGCTTCGAAGGCGATATACCTGCGCCGTACCGATTCGATCTATCCGCCTCGCCGCGCGACGTGCCGGTCTGCCGCGGCGAAAGCGCCGATGCATTCAAACCTTCCAATCGCCTCCAGGTGCACCCGCAAAGCCGGGGGGTGGCGAGCGTCGTTGCGATCCTGAGCACCCTCGACGGCAAGACGCCTCCCGGTGCGCCGCCCTTCCCCGCCCCGCGTTCGGTGCTGGTCGACCAAGTGGCCTGCGCGTACGTGCCGTTCGTCACCTGGGTCGAAGCCGGGCAGCCGCTTCAGATACGCTCCAGCGACCGTACGCTGCATAACGTCCACGCCTACAAGGACCGCATCGGCGGCGAGACCCTCTTCAACGTCGCGATGCCCGTGCAGGGTCAGACGATCGAAAAGAAGTTCGCCGATCCGGGGCTGGTCGCTCTCGCGTGCGACGCGGGGCATAACTGGATGAGCGCCTACGTCTTCGTCGTCGAGAACCCCTGTATCGCGGTTACGCCGGAAGAAGGGAGCTTCAAATTCGAAGGGCTCGCACCGGGCGAATACAAGCTCACGCTCTGGCAAGCCGGTTGGAAGGTGACGCCCGTAGGCACCGACCCCGTCACGAAGAAGCCGCGCGGTTTCGCCTATTCAGAACCGCTGATCCTCGAACGCACGGTACGCCTCAAGTCCGGCGCCAATACGCTGGAGGCTGCGCTCACGCCAGAAGGCTGGAAAGAGCCCGGCGAAACATCGGCGGTCGAGAAGTAGACTTTACTCTCGCCCGAGTTCCGCGAGCCGCAATTTGATTTGCTCGGCGAGCGTTTCGTTTGATTCGGAGCGCGCCAGTTGCTCGGCGCATTGCAGCGCAATCCAATCCTGCGGGCAGGCGGCCAAGCCCAGTCGAGCCAGATCGGCGTTGCCGATTTCCTGCCATTTCAGAGGCATCTCGTTCTTTTGCACCAACACGCGCACGCCAGCGGTCGTTGCACCCGCCACTTGGACTCGCTCGCGCCGTCCCATCACCGGCAAAAAGGAAAGAATGGGCCAGCCTGCCTTCACCTGAAGCAAACGCTCAATCAGCATGTTGCGCTGCGGAGCGTAATCCACGGGCGCCGGCGCCTGAGGTTTCGGGGCTGCGGTCGGACTGGAGGATGGCTTGGCTTGAGCCAAGGCAGCAGCAGGCTTCGCGGCCACGGGCAACAGCGGACCGATGTAGCTTCTGGCCACCACCATGCTGTCTTCGTAACGCTTCTGATCTTTGGGTGACGTCCAATCGCCGCCGAAGTACGCGCTGTGGTTCACATAGTTGATTTTAAGCTCGGCGTCGGTCCTCCAGCGGATTCCCGTATGCTGGGCCTTCAGCACCCCGTCAATCCAGAGCTTGAGTTCCCCATCGCTGGCGCCGGGAGTATTGGCCTTCAGCATCATCTCTATGGCGTACCAACGCCCAGGCGTCATGCTTATCGGCGCACCTTGATTCTGCTCCCCGTTGCTGCCCCACTTGCCCATATCCATGTGATAGTAGTAAAGGTAAGGCGCCCCGCTGGAATGAAAGCAGACCCGCGCTCCGAACTTATCCGTGCCCGTGGGTTTGATCCCCGCTCCTCCGCCAGCCGCCAGAGCCGGATCTTTCGTGGCCTGCAAGCCCGGTCCTTTCACGCCGCCGCCGACCTCGTAGCCTTTTTCGAAGCATGAATGGAATCGCAGGTACGACACATCCGCTTCGGCGATCTCCATAAACGTATTCAAAGGCACGTGTTTGCCTTTCAGGTTCTGGCTGGAAAGGCATGCGTTGCCCTGGAAAACCAGGTCCGGATCGCGAACTATTTCACGATGGGTGCTCTTGCTCCAAGGCGTGGTCACCAACTTCGGCTGATCCCCTTCGAAGTCCTCGTAAAACAAGACGTCCGAGTGCCGAGCCAAACCGTCGTCGTTCGCAAAGCCCGCCGCGAGTCCGGCCTCTTCGGACGCTTGCGCCCATACCGACGCAAGTACGGTTGCCGCCAGGCCGGCATGAGCGATCGACAAACGATTTCGGGAAGGATTCATGACGGGCTCCTATTTCGGCAGGCTGGCAAGCAATTCCAGCACCCGCCGCCGCGCACGGTTCAATTCCGCCGGATC
Source organism: Planctomycetota bacterium (assembly GCA_015075375.1). GTDB lineage: Bacteria > Planctomycetota > SZUA-567 > H5-PLA8 > H5-PLA8 > H5-PLA8. Next base: position 1,157,725 of record JABTUM010000001.1, read on the forward strand.
TTGCGTGTAGATAAACATATTGGTCACCAGTCCCACGCCGCGAACGAGCCGCTCGGCTTCGGCTTTCGCGTCGCCGGAGAGCGAACCGAGTTTCGCCTTGAGCTGCGTGAGCAGTTCGTGATCTTCCAGCCCGTCGCGCAAATTCTCAAAGCGCAGCGAATTGACCGGCTGTCCGTCATCGCCGGGATAAACGAGGTAGCCGTCGCCCGGAAGCTGCGGGTTTTCGTCCTTCCACGCGGCCAGCAACGCGCCTTCCGCATTGCGCACCCAATTTCCGTCCTTGGGCGCGTCCTTCGGCCAGGACGTGAGCTGCCAATACTCGAAGCCGTCGACGTTATAGACGCGGCACAGCCAGCCCGCGACCCGCGCGTCCACCAGCGGATAGTGCAGGAACAGGTTGGGGCGCTCGCGCGGCCAGATGCACAGCGCCCACCACAACTCTTTACCGCGCGCCTGCCACGCCGGCGCCTGCTGCTGATCGGACTGCTGGATGTACACGTCCATGGTGTCCGCGTGCTCTTTCAACGCGTCGAGCGTGCCGACCATATTCAGGCACGAGAACACCTTTACTTCCGGATTCGCCGCCTTTGCGACGCCGTAAACTTCCTTCACCTGCGGCACCATATTATTCGACGGCTCGTCGATATTGTTGAAGTACGCCATCTCCAGCCAGCCCTTCTGTTTCACGAACGCGCCGTACTCGCGCAGGACCTTGGTAAGATGCGCCTTCCACTCGGGCGTGAACTCCTTGGGGAAGCCCCACTTCCCGGGTTTTGGCGTGCTGGCCAGGATGAACGCGTTCAGTCCGCCGTCGATCGCGTGCGTAAGCTTCGCTTCGGCCGCGCTGAAGTCGAAACTCCCGCCCTTCGCCGGCAACGTCGGCTTCGTCCAGCTCATGCCCGTGGCGATATTCCCGATGCCCAGGCGCTGCTGCAGCGCGAGATCCTGATAAGGCTGCTCGTGCTTGCCCGCGACGCACATGGTCTTCAAGGTCAGGCGCTTGGGCAGCGTCGCGGCGTGAACGGTCAGCCGTAGGGGCAGCTTCGCCGTATGCCCCGCGGCCTTCACCAACAACTCACCTTGGTACAGGCCCGGCTTCGTCTCCGGCGGCACGTACACGCGCAGGTACACCGGCTGGATCGTCCCGGGTTGCACCGCGAAAGGTTTGTTCGGCGCCAGCGGATCGGCCCACCACTTTTCGTTCGGACCCTCGAACCAAGGCCGTTCCCGCGTCGCGGGCAGATAGGCGACCGGATGGAGCGTCAGATTCTCCGCGGCGAACGGCCCCGGACCTTGCAGCGCGCTCGCCGATACCTCAACATCCTTCAGCGCGTCACGTGCGAAGATCAGCGCCTGCGCGCCTTCGAACTCGTGCCGCGCCGCGTGAATCTCTATCTGCGCCGCCGCCGGACCGTCGAACGGGAGTTCGCGCGCGATGCGCCGCCCGCCGTCGGTGGCCAGCACGCCGAACGCTTCCGAACCGCTTTGTGCGGAGGCCCACGCGCGAACCAACGCGTCCAGATCCGCGGGGCCTTTCACGGCGGCCGCGAGCGCCTCGAGTTTCGCGGGCGTGGGGCGGTCGCGGCGCTTACGGTCTTAGCAAACGCTAGCGCCTGCGCGGCGGCATGCTTCGCCGCGCCTTCCGCGTCCGGCTCGATCGCGCGGCATTCGATCTCGTCCAGCGTCAACGTTCCACGCCCGTAGACGTAGAACCAGATTTCCAGCTTGAGCGGTGTACCCGGCGCGGCGTTCTTACCTTTCGCAATCCAGCGATGCTCGTAGTAGGTCCAATCGGAACTGCCTCCGGCCAGGTCGAACTTCGCGCTCCCACCTTCGCTCGCGGGGCCTTCGTAATTCACCCACGTGCCACCCTGCAAATTTTCGCACTTCGCCCACAAACTCACGCGCAACGCCGCGCCGGCCGGGACGGTCATGCCCGTGACGTAAAATTTGCCGCGGTCGGACGTGCCGGTGCTCTTTAGCGCCGCCGCCTGGCCGCCGTTGCGCCCCGGCGCGGCCTGGACGGCAAAAGTTCCTTTGTTGTCGTTCCACTTCCAATGCTTGGAGAGCGCGTCGCCCTCGAAATCTCCGCCGGGCACGAGGTTCGGGCCGGCCTTTTCGGCCACCTGCGCGAATGCGCCAAAGGCCGCGCACCCGCTCAATACCATGCCCAGCACACTCCATAGCATCAAACGCACTTGGAAATCCCCCTCTGTGAACCGAATGACCTTTAGTTCCGCGGCGCCGCGATCGAAGCCCCGTCCTCAAAGCGCAGCGGAAGTTCCTGGACGGCCTTTGCCGTCCCAAGGCCAAGCTGCGCCCACAACGAATCCGCCGCCGCCCGGCCCACGCCTTCGGGCGAAGCCCACGCGCACGCCAGCGCCACCGGCAGTTCCAGGTTTTTCGCCGGGCGGTTGATGCAGACCACCGAGACATCCGCCGGAATTTTGCGCCCGCGCGCGCGGAGATGCCGGCACGCCCCAGCCGCTTTCTTGTCGTTGTCGCAGAACAGCGCCGTCAGCTTGCCCGTACGGTCGAAGAGCCGCGCCGCCGCCAGTTCTCCGGCTTCGACGTGCGGCCCGACCTGCCATTCGATGAACTCGGGCGCGGCCAGGCCCGCCGCGCGCAAGGCCTCGAGCGCCCCTTCGGCTTTGGCCGTATCCCACTGCAGGGGATCGGGCTCCTTCGTGTCGCGCGAACCCAGGATCAAGCCGATGCGTTCGGGGCGATGTCCGGCTTGCAGCAAGCGATCGACGAGCGCCCGCGCCGCCGCTTTGTGATCGCGCAGCACCACACTGTAGCCTTCCATCGGCAGCGGTACGTCCAGCACCACGTACGGCGCGCCGGCCAGCCGCAGCCGGTCGATGTGCGTCCGGTTCCCCGCGAAAAAAGGAAAGACCAGCGCTTCCCGCACGCCTTGAGGATCGCGCAACGAAGCGAGCACGCGGTCCACCAGTGCCGCGCGGCCGGCCTGATCCAGTTCCTCGTGCGGCTCAAGCCGCGCGCCCAGTTCGCGTACCCGCTCCAGCAGATCCTGAAACATCCTCAAGCCGCGCTGCGCCGCCGCCGGAATACCCACCAAGTGAATGCAAACCGGACGCCCCGTTTTGACGCGCGCCTGTTCGCTCACGCGGCTGCCGGAACCCACCAAGCGAGTGATAAATCCTTCGCGGACCAGTTCCTGCAGCGCGCGGCTGACCGTGGAGTAACTCAGGTTGTGCTCCGCCATCAATTCCCGCTGGGTAGGGATGCGGTCCCCCGGCGCGTAGGTGCCGCTAGCGATCTGCTCAAGGATTAACTCTTTTAGAAGTAAGTATTTAGGTTGGATTTCGAGGTTGGATTCCGTCATGCCCAAGCTCCCTTTTCGAACCCTATTTTTAACCTATCCAATTGAATCGATTCACAAGTCAGTATCTGATACACCGGCGCGAGGAGCAAGACAGAAACTTTTCAAAACCTAGGCCGCCCAGACGCGTGCTCGCGGCAGGCATCCCCACTCGGTATGGTTAGGAGACTTCAACACAAACGGGTGCTCCGGATGGATTACGACCTCGAACGCCGCTACTTCCTCGAACGGCTCATGGATTACGTCGATGGGCTCGAAGAGGAGACGGGCGATCTGCATCTTGGCGACGAGAACCGGATACTCTTTCGCGTCAACGGGCGGCCGTTCGAAGCGCTGGCCTGGATCAACGCCGACTCCGACATGATCTGCATGACGACGCGCACGGCCGACCTGCCCATCGAGAACTTCGATGAAGCGGTGAAGTTCCTCAAGGCGACGCTCGACTGCTGCTGGGATTACTGCGTCGCCGTCAGCGCGGTGGATTCGCGCTACGACCTGTCCATGGCGCTGTTTACCGGCGGGCTGACCTTTGAAGCCTTCGAAGCGACCGTCTACAACCTGCAGGCGTGCGCCGAAGCGATCGAGCAGAGCTTTCAAGACCGCCAGCAACCCGAAGCGAAGAAGTAGGCCCGGCGCTCTTCTAAACCAGTTCGCTCAGGATCGCATCGGCCACCGGAAGCCCGGCGGCGCTGATGCGCAACCGACCGCCTGCCGCAATCTCCAGCAGCCCCAACTCGGTGAACTTGGCGAAGGCCGCGCCGCAGTGCGCTTCGAGGTCGAAGTTCCAGCGCGCGGCGAAGGCGGCGGGATCGATCCCTTCACGCAGGCGCAGGGCCAGTACGAGCGCTTCCCGGGCGCGCGCTTCCGGCCCAAGCCTTTCGCGTTCGGCTATGGGATCTCCGCCCGTTTCGATCGCTTCCAGATACCCGCTCACGTCGCGGCGGTTGTTGCGGCGCTCGCCGCCCACGTACTCGGCGCCCGATACGCCCAGCGCGAGGTACGCTTCGCCGTGCCAATAGATTGAATTGTGCCGCGCTTCCCGGCCGGGGCGCGCATAGTTGCTGATCTCATACATACGCAGGCCCGCGCCTTCGCACGCCTCCATCACCAGCCGGTAGTGTGCGGCTTCCTCCTCGGGACTGGGCCGCGGAAACTGCCCGCGTTCCATAGCCACGGTCAAAGGGGTGCCGTCCTCGTAGATCAGCCCGTAGGCGCTCACGTGCTCGGGCTCCAAGGCCAGCGCGGCATCGAGGTCGCGGCGCAGGTCCTCGAGCGACTGCGTGGGCAGACCGTGCATCAGATCCACGGTCAGGTTATCGAATCCCGCCGCGCGGGCGCGCCGCACGGCTTCGGCGCCGTCGCGCGCGCCGTGCACGCGCCCCAGCAATTGAAGCAGGTGCGGCTGGAAAGATTGAATTCCGAAGCTGACGCGGTTCACGCCTCGCGCGCGCAGCAATTCGAGCTTCCCCGTATCCGCGCTGCCCGGATTGCATTCGGCGGTGAACTCCTCCACACGCGATGCGTCCACGTGGCGGCCAATCAGATCGAAGAGTGCGCCGAGTTGCCCGGGGCTGAGTGCGGTGGGCGTCCCGCCGCCGAGGTAAATCGTGCGCGGCGCATAGGGCGCGCCGTCCGGATGCAGCTTGCGAAGCTTGGCGGCGAGTTCGCGCTCCAGCGCGCGCAGGTAGCGGTCCGGGCGCTCGGGGCCGTACAATTCGCGCGCAAAGTCGCAGTACGTGCACAGCGCCGCGCAGAACGGGAGGTGGATGTACAACCCTTCCGGATATTCGCGCGGATCGCGGGCCGCCAGCGGTGGCGGGCTCGACGGTACGGAAATGCTCATCCCAGCATGGTACCCGAACCCGCCGGGGAGACGGAGCGCAGACCCGCGCGGAAAGCCGCGGGCATTCCAGGATTGGGAAAAACGCTTGAGTCCCTTATGCTGAATAGACGGTAAGGCGCTGGCGTCGGATGGGTTCGCGGGGCAACGCGATGCTCCTGTTCGGGCCAAACGAAGCCTGGCCGTAAATGTTCACGGTTGGGCCCGTAGCTCAGCGGTGAGAGCGAGGGACTCATAATCCCCAGGTCGCTGGTTCGAATCCAGCCGGGCCTACCAATTGCCATGGCCACTCCTACACCGCCCTCCCCCGAACCGCTGCCGGAGACGCTGGGACCCCACGATCCCGCGCCGCCGCGGCCGGCTTCGTCGGGCAGCACCATGCCAACGGTGCTTTCCGGAAGCATCGCGGGCAAGCGTGGGCGCTCCATCGCCATCGAGAACCTGCTCGAAGACCGCCTCCTGAACGGCGCCTCGCGGCTGAACCTGAACGGACGCTCGACGCCGGCGCTGGCGGGGATACCGCTGCTGCGCAAGCTGGGACAGGGCGGCATGGGCGCGGTCTACCTGGGGCTGCACCCGCGCCTGGAGCGCGAGGTCGCGGTCAAGGTGCTGCCGCTGCATCTGATGGAAAGCAACCCGCAGCTCGTCACGCGGTTCCTGCGCGAGGCGCGCATCGCGGCGAAGATCCAGTCCCCACACTTGGTCAACGTCTACGACGTGCACGAAGAAGGCGGGCTCTTCTTCATCGTCATGGAATTTGTCGACGGGCAGTCGGCGGGGCAGTACCTGCGCGAAGTCCGCAAGCGCACCAGCGCCGGGTTGCCGGAAGCCGATGCGCTGGCGATTTGCGCGGGCGCGACGGCGGGCTTGGCCGCGGCGCACGCCGAAGGCGTGATTCACCGCGACGTGAAGCCCGAGAATATCCTGCTGCCGGTGGATGCCGCCGGCGCGTTGCGCCTGGGCGACGCGAAACTGGCCGACTTGGGCCTCGCGCGGAGCGAAGATTCTGATCAGGGCCTGACCGGCACCCAGATGGTGATGGGCACGCTGGGCTACCTGGCTCCCGAGCAGGCCATGGACGCCAAGAGCGTCGGGCCCGCGGCGGATGTTTTCAGCCTCGGCGCGACGCTCTACGCGCTGCTGACCGGCACGCCGCCGTTCGAACGCCAGAGCGCCGCCAAGGCGCTGATGGACACGCTTCAGCAGCCGCACGTGCCGCTGGCCGAACTTCGTCCCGATGTTTCGCCGGCCGTCGTCACGCTGGTCGATCGCTGTCTGGCCAAGGATCCGGCCGCGCGCTTCCCCGATGCGTCCGGGCTGCTCGAATACCTCCAGCGCGTCCGCGCCGGAGACCCCGTACCGCTTTCATCGCCCGGTCTGCCGCGCGCGCAAGCCGAAGCGCCGGTTTCGCCTTGGCGCAAGCGCGGCATCGCCGCCGCGGCGGTGCTTTTGGGCTTGCTCGTGCTGGGCATGTTGGCGAATCGGGGCAAGCGCAACCCCGGCGGCGCGCCGCCGCTGGTAGTACGCGACCCGTTCGCGGCGGCGCTGGCCGACGGCCGTAAAGGGCTGGAAGACCAAAAGTGGAGTACGGCGGAAGCGGCGTTCAAGCGCGCGGCGGAACTGAAATCCGATTCGCCCGAAGCCGGAGACGGACTGGCCGCGGCGCGCGCTGGGCTGGCCGCCGACGACCTGTTCAAGCAGGCGCGTGCGGCGCTGGCGGCGCAACGCTATCAGGAAGCCGAAGGCTGCCTGGAGGCGCTCGAAGAACTGCGGCGCGAAGGCAAACTCGTACTGGATCGCCTGCCCGCGCTGCGTTCGACGCTGGATTCCTTGCGCAACGAGACGGGCTTGAAGGCTTGGGCCGCGTCCACGGCCGGCATGGCCACGATCGACGGCGTCTATTCGCTTGACGATGTCCGCGAAGGGCGCGCGCGCTGGGCCATGGGTTTGCAGCGCCGAGCGGGACAGCCGGAATCCGAAACGCGCGCGCTGGCCGCCAAGCTCCCGGAACTTTTCCGCACCGAATTGCCGCCCGGAGCGCACGCGATCGCGGAGATCCCGAATTTCGCGCGGACCGACCGCGCCTTGCAGCTACTGGGCGGGCCGGCGGCGCGGCAGGTGTTTCCCGGCGCGCCGCAGGGAACGGGCGTGCATGCGCTGGATTGGTCGAAGCCGGTCGTCGGCGTCGTGCAGGTGCCGGGCATGTGGAAGGTCGAAGACCGCACGGCCTGGAAGTTCGGGCTGCGCTTCGAGGCCGCGCCCGGGCGCGAGGAGCAACTGCGCGGCTTCCTGAACCTGCTCTACTTCTTCGCGCAGTTCCAGCCCAACGCCGTGAAACCCGACACCGAAGGCGCGCGCTGGACGGTGACGAACCACGAAGACTGGCGCAAGCTGCTCCCCGCCCTGCCCCGCGACGACGCGCCCGCTCGATTGCGCCGCGCGCAGGCCGACGTGAGTTTCTACGCGCGCATTCAGGAACTGATGCGCGACAACTTTGCCGTCGTCCGCGCCATGCAGAACGACATGCCGGCGCACGAACGCGAAGCTTGGGCCTTTTTCGACCGCTTGGCTTCGGAACTGGCCGGGCTGGCGCTCAAAGCGCAGGTGCAAGCCGACGCCGTCTGGCTGCGCGGACGGCTGTTCGCGCAGACCGGCAGCGCTTTGGAAACGAGCCTGCGCGCGGACAGCGGCATCCGCCGCCTGGACCGGCTCAAGGCGCTTCCGGCCGGCGCCGCGGTGGTGGTCACCGCCGGCCCGCACGAGCACACCTTCCTTGCGGCCCTCGATACGTTCCTGGCCCACTGGCCGCTGCACGATCTGCCCGAAGGCTCCGTGCCGCGAGCCGACCGCGCGCGCAAGGGGCTGGTGGAACTCGCTCGGCGCGGCCTCGCCGCGTGCGATTCGCAGGCCGTCGGAGCGCTGGTACCCAGCCCACGCGCCAAGTACGACCACATCCTCGTCGCCGCCGACGTCCCCGCGCCGCCGCCGAACCTCGAGCGCCTCGCCGACGACCTCTCGGGATTTCTGAACCACCTGTTCATCTTCGGCGCTCTGATCGACAAGCAGGATCCGGCGGGCGTGCCGGAGGCCGTCGTCTTCGAGAAGCTGCCGGGCGTGCAGCACGGATCGATCCCGATCGCCGGCCGTCAGGTGCGGGAGCAACTGGAATTCCGCGTAGCCTGCGCCGGCGGCCGAGTCCTGATCGCCATGGCGCCCAAGGGCGATGCGCTGGTGGCGCTGCAAGAAGCGCTGGATCGCGTGCAAGGGACCAAAAGCGAATCGCTGGCCGAGGAATCCTGGTTCAAGGCGCAGTGGTCGCACTTGCCGCAGGCCGCGGCGCTGCAAGTCATCTTACGCCCCAAGCCCGGCCAGTCCGACGAAGCGCTCGGCTTTTACCTGCGCAGCCTCGACGGCTGCTGGGACGCCGGCTTGCGCGCGCCGGGGGTGATCCTGAAGCTGCTTCAAGCGGGGCGAGCGAACGACGGTAAACCGTAAACGGTGAGCGGTAACGGCCACGGCGCGGCGCTTGCGCGTGCCTTCCTTTTTACGCACTCCTGACGGGCTTCGCAGCGCGCGCGTGGTAGGTCTGGCCTCCGAATGTGGAGACCGACCGATGGATGCGCAGACCCAACCTCCTCGCGAGTCGCTTACTCTCGTAAAGTCCGGTATGAGATTCTCGACTATCGACCTACTGTATTTCGTATCGCTGTGTGGATTTGGCCTGTTCCTCGTTACGCCCCTGCTTCAACTTCCTCGACTGCAAGGCGAATGGCCGGACTTATTGGCGGCGGGGCTGGTGATGGCAGCCGCGCTTGCGGGTGGCTTAGCCGGCTTGTTCCATGCTGCGGTACGTACACGCATCGAATTCGACCGCGGCTGGCTGGTGCTGGGCTATGTCGTGTTGGCATGGGGGATCCTGATTCTGACTCGTTGGATTGGCGCGAGCGTACTAGGCGTGTGCCTGCTGTACCTTGCACCGGGTGCTGGTTTAGGGATTGCGTTAGCAAAGCGCGAAAGACGCAACGGATGGGATTGTGCTCGCTACGGTTTGGCGGGTGCAGTCTCAGGAAGCGTTATTCTAGGTGTAGGTTTGGCCGTCATACATGACTGCGGATATGTCCGCCGCACATCTGGAAACGAGTGCGCGGCTATTTCTCAATGCAAAACCTACTGCGAAGCGCAAGATATCTATCGCCGCACCGACTACGACGGAGACGGCCTCCTGGAATACGCGCAGCAGGTCACTGGAAAGCATAGCTTGAAGGAAGCGAACGATGACTCTTGCGGCTTCGCGCTTGTGGATGGAGGCTTCGCACGCGCAACGCTTGGATTAATTCCCAAGGCGGGCTATTTTTTCAAAGTGCTGCACCGCCAAGGATCGCAGGCTCCGGGCGGCGCAAGGAGCTATCTGACCGCAGGTTCAAATGGCGATATCAACCAGACACTGGGCTATGCACTGGTCGCTTGGCCGGCGAAGTATGGAGAGACAGGCGTGCACACCCTAGCAGTAAACAGTACTGGCACGGTCTACCAAAAAGACCTGGGCCCCAATACCGCCAACCTCGTCGCCACCATGACCGAGTTCAACCCCGACAGCACGTGGGTGATCAGCGAATAGCCCCGCGCAAGGCAAGGCCTTGATTCGCCTTATCGATCTTCTCAAGCCCTTCCCCTCGCCCTGCCTTTTCAATCCCCGCCGCCCGTGATACGGTGGACGCGCAACCTAAGGCGCTCCTTTCCGGCTGGAGGAACTCATGAAGATCGCCGTCTGCCTCAAGCAAGCCCCGTCGACGACCGCACGCATTCAGCCCGCCGCGGACGGCAAAAGCATCAACCTCGCCGGCGTGGAACTGGAATTGAGTCCCTACGACGAATACGCGCTCGAAGCCGCGCTGCAGGCGAAGGACAAAGCCGGCGGCGAGGTCGTCGCGTTGAGCGTCGGGGCGGCCGGAGCGGGCGCGGTCCTGACCCACGCTTTCGCGGTGGGCGCCGACGACGCGCTGCTGGTCCAGGCCGAGGGGCTCGACGCGGCCGCCGCCGCACGCTGCGCCGCCGCCGCGTTCAAGTCGATCCAGCCGGGCCTCGTCTTCTGCGGGCGGCAGGCCATCGACGACGACCTGTGGGAGTTTCCGGCGGTCCTGGCCGAAAGCCTGGGCTGGCCGCACGTCTCCGCCGTCTGCGCGCTGGAACTCGCCGCCGATAAAGCCACCTGCCGGCGGCGTGTGGAGGGCGGCGAGGAAGTCCTCGAAGTCGCCCTGCCCGCCGTGATCAGTTGCGACAAGGGGCTGAACGAGCCCCGCAGCCCCACCCTTAAAGGAAGGCTGAACGCGAAGAAGAAGCAGATCGCGGCGAAGTCACCGGCCGAGTTGGGCCTCGGCGCCGAAGCGCTGAAGCCGGCGCTGGAAGTCGTGAGCTACGCGCCGCCGCCCGAAAAGAGTCCTGGCAAAATCGTCACCGCGCCGGCCCCCGAAGCCGCGGCGGCGCTCGTCCAGTGGTTGCGCGACGAAGCCAAGGTGCTCTGAACCGCCGCGCAAGGAGATTCGCATGCACGCCGAATACGTGATGCGCTGCGAGCGCTGCGGATACGAAGCCGCCGACCGCGTGCTGCACAACAGCGCCTTCAAGCGCTACGAGATCATGACCTGCACCGACTGCGAAGAGGTGGTCCAGGTCCTGATCACGGAGCTTCCTTATAAGGTAATCAAGACGCTGCCCAACGGGATCCAGCACGTAGTCGTGCAAGCCGACCAGTTGATCGACCACGATCCCGAGTGCCCGCACTGCCACGGGCCGCGCGTGGAACCCTGGGAAGATCCGAAGTGCTGCCCCAAGTGCCGGCAGCGGATGGTCAAACGGGAACTCGACAGCCAGTGGAATTAAGCGGCCGCCGGCGCCGCGATCGCCATCGAAGGAGAGCCTTAGACCGTGGGACAAGACATCCTCGTCGTCGCCGAACTCAAGGACGGCCAACCGAAGACCGCGGTGCGGGAACTGCTGACCGCGGCGCGGCGCCTGGCCGACGCGCTGGGCGGGCAGCCGCGCGCGGTGGCCCTGGGACCGGGCGCGGCGAGCGCCGCGGGAGAACTGGCGGCGTGGGGCGCGGCGAGCGTCCTTACGGCCGATGAAGCGCCGTCAGGCGGTTTGCGTGCGGTGCGCGTGCTCGCGGCGGCCGTCGCGCAGATCCAGCCGGCGGCGGTGCTGCTAAGCGTCAACGCGTTCAGCCGCGACGTGGCGGCGCGGCTGGCTGCGCGGACGAACGGCGCGCTGGCGAGCGACTGCACGGGCTTGAACGTCGCCGAGGGCAAGCTCCAGGTGGTCCGCCCGGTCTGCGCGGGGCGCGCGATCCTGACGGCCCACCCTTCAGCCGCCGGTCCGCTGGTGGCGACCTTGCGCGCGAACAGCATCGGGGCCGAGGCGCCGGCCGCTCCGGGCGCCGGCACGGTGAGCGCGCTGGCGGTTCCGGCCGATCCCGCCGACGCGCGCGTGTCGCTGAAGGAGACGATCGCGACCAAGAGCGAACGGCCCGAACTGACCGAAGCGGCGGTGGTGGTGAGCGGCGGGCGCAGCCTCGGCAGCGCGGACGCCTTCAAGACGATCTACGAACTGGCCGACGCCTTCGGCGCGGCGCCCGGCGCGAGCCGCGCGGCCGTCGATGCCGGCTACGCCCCGCATGCGATGCAAGTGGGCCAGACGGGCAAGACCGTCAGCCCCGCGCTCTACGTCGCCTGCGGGATCAGCGGCGCGATCCAGCACCTCGCCGGGATGCGCACCAGCAAGTACATTGTGGCAATCAACAAAGATCCCAACGCGCCGATCTTCAAGCTCGCCGATTTCGGCATCGTTGGGGATCTCTTCGAAGTCTGTCCGGCGCTGACGGCCGAAGTGAAGAAGGCGAAGACTTCGTAAGCGTACGCATTCGTTCGGAGACGTTCCCACCCCTAAGGAGCGCAGGACCATGGCCTACTACCTGGGCATCGATATCGGCACGTCCGGCTCGCGCGCGCTCCTGATCGACGAAAAAGGCGCCGTTCGCGCCAGCGCATCGGGCGAGCACACCTGCCAGTCGCCCAAGCCGCTCTGGTCGGAGCAAGCACCCGCCGAATGGTGGGCGGCGGTCCGGAAGGCCGTCCCCGAAGCCGTGCGGAAAGCGGGCATTAAACCCGAAGAGATCAAGGGCATCGGGCTCTCCGGGCAGATGCACGGCCTGACGCTGCTCGACGCGAACAACAACGTCCTGCGCCCGGCGATCCTGTGGAACGATCAGCGCACCGCCGCGGAATGCGCGGAGATTACGCAGCGCGCTGGCGGACTGAAGGAACTCCTGCGCCTCGTCAGCAACCCGGCGCTCACCGGTTTCACCGCGCCGAAGATGCTTTGGGTGCGCAAACACGAGCCCAAGCTGTACGAGCAGGCGCGCAAGGCGCTGCTGCCCAAAGACTACATCCGCTTTTTGCTCACCGGCGAGTACGCCACCGAAGTGAGCGACGCGTCGGGCACGCTGCTGCTGGACATCAACAAGCGCGCGTGGTCGGCCGAATTGCTCAGCAAGCTCGAGATAGATGCGGCGCTGCTCCCGAAGGTCTACGAGTCGCCCGAAGTGAGCGGGAAGATCACCGCCCAAGCCAGCGCGGCCTTGGGCGGCGCGGTGCTTCCCGGCACCCCGGTGGTGGGCGGCGGCGGCGACCAAGCCGCTGGCGGCGTCGGCGCGGGCATCGTGCAGAGCGGGATTGCCTCGGTCAGTCTCGGCACGAGCGGCGTCGTCTTCCTGCACGCCGACGAAGTGAAGACCGATCCGGAAGGCCGCCTGCACAGCTTCTGCCACGCGGTGCCCGGCAAGTGGCACATGATGGGCGTCTGCCTGTCCAGCGGCGGGAGTTTCCAGTGGTTCCGCAACGCGCTGGGGCAGCCCGAAGCGGAAGCGGCGCGCAAGAGCGGCGGCGATCCGTACGATCTGCTCGTCGCGCAGGCCGCCGCCGAACCGGCCGGCAGCCGCGGGCTGTGCTTCCTGCCCTACCTCACCGGCGAACGCACGCCGCACGCCGATCCCTACGCCACCGGCGCGTACGTCGGCATCACGCCGTCCACCACCAAGGGCGCCATGGGCCGCGCGATTATCGAAGGCGTCTGCTACTCGCTGCGCGACAGCTTCGAGATTTTCAAGGCGCTCAAGCTGCCCGTCCGCGAAGTGCGCGTGACCGGCGGCGGCGCGAAGAATCCCTTCTGGCGCCAGACGCTGGCCGATGTGTTCGGGCAAGGCACCTGCGGGCTCGTCGCGGCCGAAGGACCGGCTTACGGCGTCGCGCTCCTGGCCGCCGTCGGGACCGGCGGCTTCAAAAGCGTCGAAGAAGCCTGCCGCGCGACGGTGCGCACCTGCGACCCGCTCGCCGCGAACCCCGCACACGTCAAGGTCTACGACACCTACTACCCGCACTGGCAGAATCTGTACCGTGCGTTGAAAGGTAATTACGAGCGGCTGGCTCAGGCCGCGCGGTAAACGCCGCGGGCGTGCTCAAACACCCGACGACGAACCTTTCTCCGACATGACCTCGCGCAGCTTCTGGAGCAGGCTGCGCGGGCTAAACGGCTTGGGCAGGAACTGCACACCCTGCTTGATCACGCCGTCTCGGACGATCACATTCTCGGTGTAGCCCGAGATGAACACGACCTTCAATTGCGGCATCGATTTGCGTAGATCCTGTGCCAGATCCATCCCGCTCATATGCGGTAAAACCACATCGGTGATCAGCAAATCGATCGCGCCCGGATGTTCCCGGACCAGCTTCAACGCCTGCTCTCCCGAACTGGCTTGCAGCACACGATAGCCGCCCATCTCCAGCGCCTCGATGGCCATCTGGCGCAACGCCTGGTTGTCTTCGACGATCAGCACGGAATGTCCCGGCGAAGGCTCGGCCACGGCGACTCCTTCTTCCTCCTCCGTGGCCACAACGCCCACATGGCGCGGGAGCAGGATGCGGAAAACCGCGCCCTGACCCAAGGCGCTCTCGACTTCGATGTGCCCGCGATTCTGCTTCACGATCCCGTACACCGACGCCAGGCCCAGCCCGGTGCCGCGCCCGACGCCCTTGGTCGTGAAGAACGGCTCGAACAAGAACGGCAGGAGATCGCCCGGGATGCCCTCTCCGGAGTCGGTGATCGTCATCTTCACGTACTCGCCCGGCGGCAAGCGGTCGCGCGACTGGACGTCCGATCCGTTCAGAGTCACATTGGCGGTCTCGATCGTCAGCTTTCCGCCGGCGGGCATCGCGTCGCGCGCGTTGATGGCCAGGTTCAGAACCACCTGCTCGAACTGCCCGGGATCGATCAGCACCGGTGCGAGCGCGGGATCGGGCAGGATCGCCAGTTCGATCTGTTCGCCCAGCAGCGGGCGCAGGATCTGGCTGATCCGCTCGAGCAGGTCGTTCACGCTGGACACGCGAGGCTGGATGATCTGCTTGCGCGCAAAAGCGAGCAGCTGGCGGGTGAGCGACGCGCCGCGTTCGGCCGATGCGCGCATCTCGCCCACCAGGCGGCGCTCGCGGGGCCGTTCGGCCAGTTGCGTTTCGACCAGTTCGGCGTTGCCCATCACCACCGTCAGCAGGTTGTTGAAATCGTGCGCGATGCCGCCGGCCAGCCGGCCCACGCTTTCGAGTTTCTGCGCGTGCAGGAGATGCGATTCGAGTTCCCGGCGCTTGGTCACGTCCATCACGGTCCCCAGCATTTTCTGGGGCTTGCCCGACGAACCGAAGAACGCCTGGCCGTGCGCCGCCAGCCAGCGCAGCGGCAAATCCGGATTCTCGAGCCGGAATTCGAAATTGAAACGGTCCCGGCCGTCCTTGCGTTCCAGCGCGTCGCGGACGGCGCGTTCCACCTGCGACCGGTCCTCGGCATGAATGAGCATCAGGAAATCGACGAAAGTCGTGGAGGCCGTGGAAGTGCGGAACAGCCCACACGCCTCCTCGGAGAAGTTCATCTTGCCTTCCGGCACCAGCCATTGCCAAGTGCCCATGCTGGACGCCTGCAGCGCCAGACTCAGTTGCTCCTGGCGCTCGCTTAACTGCTCCTCGGCGCGCTGGCGCTCGCGGACTTCCCGCTCCAGATTCGCGTTAATCACCTCAAGCCGCGGCAGCCTCAGCGCCCGGGGCAGGACGGGAATCAGCGAAATCACCGTGATCCACGAGACCGTGGCGGTACAGGCTTTGATCACCCCGTTGAAGCGGTAGGCCGGATACCAGAACATCAGCGCTTCGAGCAAGTGGCCCAGGCCGCAGAACAGGATGAACGCGCCGAAGGCCCAGAAGATGCGGTGGAACGGAACGTCCCGGCGCCGGATCACGAAATACGCAATGAGCGCCGGAATCGTGAAATAGGCTCCGAAAATGAGCAGATCGGAAACGATGTGGAGCCAGCCGTGCCCTTCTGTCCACGCTCCGCAGTGCCAGCGTGCGGGAAAATCGCTCGTATCGAACAGTTTATCGAAGAAGTCCAGCATAGAGGCCTCCCGGTGCGAGAGGGACCCGGCGGAAGCCCCTCTTGGATTCAAAGCTGCTATTGCATTGCGTGAATCGGAGCCAGAATAATACTTGGTTAGTTTACCTGCTCCAACAGCCGCGCCGAAAGGTAGAAGACTCAGGATTGTGTGCGTGCGCCTGTGCGTTAGCGCCTATTCACGCACGCTTACTGGGGCGGCTTGCCGGGCAACGCACAGGTTCCCGAAATACGGTATCGATTTGAAGCCACCCAGCCGTACGCGCGGGCGAACAGCCCGTAGAAGCCCGGACAACCGAATAGCATACCCAGAGGCCACAGATACCAGATGCGCCGAAAGAGGAACAGGTATGCGTCGGCGCCGTTGTGCTGCCCCCCCTCCACGCTCAGCACGCGAAAGGTGGCGGTGACTTCCTCCTTCGTGAGCCCTAATCGTTCGGCCACCCACCCCGCTTGAAGGGGTTCGCAGGCGAACCCACGCTTTTCCAGCGCTCCACGCGCCACCCGCAGGCATTTGAGGCAAAAGCCGCAGGAGCCGTCGTAAAGCACCCACCCCGTGCGCGCGGGAGGCTGCGTACTCGGAACTGCCGGAGCTTGAATCGCTTGCGCCATGCCGCCTCAAAGATAACCGCGCGCGGTCTGTTTCCAAACTTTGATATGCTAAGTCGTGATCTGGCAGGCGCTTGAATTTCAACTTCACACTCTATTCGGGCATGCTATAAGCATCGCTCGTGGGTGGGAACGACTTCCCCCTCACATGCCGAATTGGAAAACCACAGGCAAAGAGAGGAGCCCCACATGGCTCAGGAACGCACCGGTGTGATCACGTTCAAAGGCGGCCCGCTGACGCTGGTCGGCCCGGAATTGAAGGTCGGCGACAAGGCGCCCGAGTTCAGCGTCGTGGACGGCGGCTTGGCGGAAGTGACGCTCAAGAGCAGCGCCGGCAAGACGCGCCTCATCAGCGTCGTCCCGTCGCTCGATACGCCCGTCTGCGACCAGCAGACCCGCAAGTTCAACGAAGCAGCCGCGAAGCTGCCCGCCAGCGTGGCGGTGATCACCGTCAGCGTCGACCTGCCCTTCGCGCAGAAGCGCTTTTGCTCCACCGCCGGCATCGAGAAGGTCCAGGTGGTCAGCGACTACAAGACCCGCGATTTCGGACACAAGTACGGGCTGTTCATCAAGGAACTGGCGTTGCTCACGCGCGCGGTCCTGGTGGTTGGCGCCGACGACAAGATCAAGTACCTCGAAGTGGTCAAGGAAGTGACCAGCACCCCCGATTACGACAAGGCGCTGAACGCCGCTAAGACCGCGGCCAGCTAAACCCTCATACCAAACAACCATTGGGAGACTACATCCATGAGCGAAGGAACGTGCGGCATCCGCGCGCCCCAGGTGGGCAGCGCGGCTCCGGCATTTAGCGGTTCGTCCGTCGTGGGCACTCAGTTCGCGGACCTCAAGTTCGAGGGCGGCGTGCTGAGCGTGGGCGGCGAAAGCTTCAAAGGTAAGTGGACGGTGCTGTTCTTCTATCCGCTCGACTTCACCTTCGTCTGCCCGACGGAGATCATCGCGTTCCACGAGCATCTGCCGAGCTTCGAGAAGCTCAACACGAAGGTCGTGGGCGCCTCGATCGACAGCCAGTTCACGCACCTGGCCTGGAAGAAAACGCCGCGCAAGGACGGCGGCTTGGGCGAGATAGGCTTCCCGCTCCTCGCCGACGTGACCAAGAACGCTTCGCGCGACTACGGCGTGCTCCTGCCCGGCGGCGTCGCGGCGCGCGGTGTCTTCATCATCGACGACAAGGGCATCCTGCAATCGTGCACCGTCAATAATCTGGGCGTGGGCCGCAACGTGGAGGAAATCCTCCGCACGCTCGAAGGCTACCAGTTCGTGGCCAAGCACGGCGAAGTCTGCCCGGCCAACTGGAAACCCGGTGCGGCGACCATGAAGCCCGATCCGGAAGGCTCGAAGGACTACTTCAAGACCGTCAAGTAAGCCTGCCAGAGGGGCGGGGTCCGCGGCGCGGATCCCGCCCTTTTTATTTGAATCGGCCTGCCGTTTCGCCCGCCCGTCCTCGTATTCGCAAACCATCTTGAGCTCGAAGGTTGCATTCGCCCCGGCCCATTGCGTATAGTGTAAAGGTACGCGCAATAGGCTGTCCTACGGCCGCCGGGGGTGGCAGGGCGTGAATCAAGACGAAGTCGACCGCTCCGAAACCGACCTCGTGGTGCTCGATAACGAGCCGTCCTGGCGGGAGTTCCAGGAACGCGCGCTGCGCCGTGCCGGCTTTCGCCAGGTCGTCGCGTACCCCGGCAAGTCACAGCACCTCGACGAATACCTGAACCACGGTTCCGGGCGCAAAGCCGACCTCGTCGTCTTCGGCATCCAGCCCGACAACGACGGCTGCTGGGAACACCTCCGCGCGATCCGCCAGTTCTACGAAGGCCCACTCCTCGCGACCACCGAACGCAACCGAGCCGGCCTGCGCGACCGCGTCATCGACCTCGGCTGCGCCGATTGCCTCTCCATGGGCGAGTACGGCGAAGAAGGCCTCGAACTCAAGGTCGATACCGTCCTCGCCGCGCACCGCATCAACTCGATGATCGACGAGAACGACCACCGCAACCAGCGCCTCTTCGTCAACATCCTTACCGTGATGGTCAAGATCCTCGAATCCAAGGATCCGTACACGCGCTTCCACAGCCATTCGGTGGCGCTCTGGTCGCGCATGATCGGGCGCAAAAAGGGCCTGAGCGAAGAAGAGTTGATCCGCTTGGGGCTGGCCGCGGTCTTTCACGACTTCGGTAAGATCGGCATCCCCGAGGAGATCCTCAACAAGCCCTCGCGCCTCACCGACGAAGAGTTCGAGGTGATGAAGCAGCACCCCACCATCGCGCGCGACCTGCTCTCGTCGCTCGATCTGCTCCACGATCTGTTGCCGGCCATCACGCACCACCACGAACGCTGGGACGGGCGCGGCTATCCGGCGGCCTTGCGCGCCGAAGATACGCCGCTGTGGGCACGCATCATCTGCATCGCCGACGCCTACGACACCATGGCAAGCCGCCGCACCTACAAGGATCCCATGCCCACCGAGCGCGTCATCGAGGAACTCAAGAAGGGCCGCGCTCAGCAGTTCGATCCCGAACTCGTCGATATCATGCTCGAGATTCTCGCCGAGCGCGAAGCCGAAGCCCAAGCGCAGGGCGCTCCGGGGAACGGGAAGAAGTAAACGCTAAACGCGAACTCCGTCTAACGTACCTTCCGTTCACATCCTGTACTCCTCCGCCCTTGCGCCTTACGCGCCTCCGGCGAAGCTATGGCCCATGGCCACTCGCCTCGACCGCCCCTTTCCCGAAGCGCCGCCGGCGCAGGCGCCCGAGTTGCTTGGGCGGCTCCTGCTGGCGCTCACGTTCGTCGCCTTGGCGTACGGGCTGACGGCGCCGCGGTTGAGCGACGCCACCGGCGGAGCGCGGCTGGAAGCGGTGGTCTTGCTGCGCGTCTTTCTCTTTGCGCTGGGCGGCCTTGCGGCGAGTCTGATTCAAGGCGCGCGGGCACGGGACGCGGCGCTGGGCGCCAGCGCCGCGCTGGCGCTGGCGGCGCTCTGGTATCTGGGGCCGCCGCACCCTGAAGCGGCGCCCGTGGTGAACGAACCCGACGCGCGCTGGGCGTGGAGCGGCAGCGTGCGGGATCTGCTGCTCGTTCAGGCTGCGCTGCTGGCCGCGGTCCTCTCCGGTACCTGGCTGGGCCGCTTGCTGGAACGCCCCGGCCACCTGCTCGCGGTGGTGCTCTGCGCCGCCGCCGGCGATGCCTGGCTAAACGTCCTGCATGTGCCCGAGTCCGTCGGCCCCGGCAATCCCGTGCGCCTGATGCGCTTCTCCTGGCCTCCTCCGCTCAGCGGGCTGCACGCCGCGCCGACGTTCGCGGATATCTTCTTCCTCGCGCTGTATCTCGAGGCCGCGCGGCGCTTCCGCTTCCGTTTGCTGGCGGTGGCTGCCGGAGCCGTCACCGCGTACGCCGTCGCCTCGCTCCTCTCGCTCATCGCGATGAAGACGATGCTCTCGCTTCCGCTGGTGGGGTTGGGCGTGCTGATGGGCGCGTGGCCGCAGTTCCGCTGCTCGGCCGGCGACGTGATCCGCGCCTTCGCGCTGGCGCTGCTGCTCTTCGCGGTCCTGCTGGGCTTCAACAGCCTGCGCGACGCCTTCCACCCGCGCACCGAACCGCCGCCGCATCCGTTCTATTGGCGCCGCGTTGCGAGCTATTCCGGAGGTTCGGTTCAGGATGCGGAACCGAAACACCGCCCGCGCAGCTACCGGTCCGTCTAGCCGCCCGCCATCCGTCGCCGTTCGATCCAAAATCCAAAATCAAGAATCCAAAATGAAAGCGCGGGCCAGCCTCTCGGCCGCCCGCGCTTGTATGAACCGTATGCCGTGCAGTCCGAAACCCGAAATCGCTACTGCGGGATCAGCACTTTGGTGCCGACCGAAACCTTGTTCGGATCGGCGAAGTTGTTGACAGCGATCAGCTTCTTGGGCGGGACGTTGTGCTTGCGGGCCACTGCGTAGAGCGTGTCGCCCTTCTGCATCGTGTAGTAGCTTCCGGCCGCGGCGGTCCCTTCGGAAGCCGGGGCGGGCGCGATCGCTTCGGGCGCCGGCGGCGGTTCGATCCGCGGCAACGGCGCGCTGGCGCCGGTCTGGCGGTCCTGCAAGAAGGCGTATTCGCCGTAGGGCGCGGCGTTCGATTGCGCGACCGAGTTCTCGACGCGCACCGGAGCGCTCAGGGAAGGCGGCGCGGGGTTCTGAGCCTTGGCGGCCTTGGTCGAACCGCAGCCGGTCGTCAGGAGCGCAACGCTCCCGCCGAGCACCACCACGGCTACGGACACGAAGCGCGAAGCAACGCGGATCATCGGTACTCCCCCCTGGCTTCGGGCGCGGCGCGCGAACGCAGCGGCGACCCGAACGATTCCTGAACTCCCCCGCCCGCCCAGCGGGCAGCGGTGCAGACAAGAGGGGAATCGGCTTGTCCGGGGGGCCACTTGAGCGGATTAGGGTGCGGCTTTTGTCTTAGGGACCAAACACGGTATGACCCATTCCCCAAAAAGGCAAATAAAGAGCATGGCTCACTCCGTACACGCTAAGAATGATGGCGAAAGTAAAGAGCCAAGCCAACCATTTCATCCGCCTTCGAGTTCGGCATCCGTAACTCAGGAACAGCCAAGCACACGCCATCATCCCGATGAGAAATACCGGCGGATAGCAATCCAGCCATTCGCCTATCCCAAGCGCGACTTGGGTTGAAATGGGCAACTCGCCCAAATCCATGTCCTCGAACGTTTCGCGAAAGCGAACCGCAGCCACCGACAAGACCTTCAATCCCCAAAAAAAGACCAGCATTGGCATCGCGTACAGCAAGCGCCGGTAGATATCCACGGTCGCCGTACCCGTGGAAGGCTCCTCCGAACCGGATGAAAGGCGGGCGCCCGCGTCGCTCATGGGCCCATGCGCTCCATGTCACATATCATGGGCAGGAAGAGCGCGATAACCATGAAGCCCACCGCTGCCAAGGTCAAGGAGATGGTTAAAGATGCCAGCAAGCAGGCGCGCCAGCGTTTGCGGCTGGCCCAACCCAGTTGAGTCCAGAAGGCTACGAAAATTCCTCCGGTCAGTAGAGCGGGATATGCCCCCAGGAGCCGCATCCCTTCGAACAGATGGCTCGTGATCGGTGGCAGCGTGCCCAACCCCATCTCAAGGTACATCTGTTCGAATTTGGGAATCACCCAACTTAGGAACGTGAAGGCGATCAGAAACATCATCAAAGGCGCCGCCAACTCCCAGCGCTCCTGCCCGCCCAAGCGCTCGTCGGGATCCTTCGGCCGCGACCAGATGGGCTGGCCGAAACCATAAACCAGGATCAGCTTCGCCAATTTGCCCATACCCCATCTAACCCGCAAACTCGGACCAAGTCAGCAGGCGCGTCCAAAAAAAACGGGGCCGCCGAAGCGGCCCCGCGGATTGCATATCTGCAACGCCTGCGCTTACGAAATATCGTCCTTCCCCGTGATCAGCTTGTACGCCTCCAGGTACTTCTCGCGCGTCTTGCTGACCACCTTCTCGGGCAGCTCCGGAGCGGGCGGCTCTTTGTTCCAGCCGATCGCTTCCAGGTAATCGCGCACGAACTGCTTGTCGAAGGACATTTGCGTCTTGCCCGGCGTCCACTGGTCCTTGGGCCAGAAGCGGCTGCTGTCCGGCGTCAGCACTTCATCGACCACGATCACCTTGCCGTCCTTCAGGCCGAACTCGAACTTCGTATCGGCGATGATGATCCCGTGCGCCAGCGCGTGCTCGTAAGCCTTCTGGTACATCTCGATGGTCAGTTTCTTGAGCTGCGTCATGTACGCACGCGCCTGCTCCAGCGGCAGCGCCATCAATTCCACCAGCCGCGCGACGGCCAGGTCGAAGGTCACGTTCTCGTCGTGCCCGACTTTGTTCTTCGATGCCGGCGTGTAGATCGTCTCGGGCAGCTTGTCGCCCGACTTCATCCCGCGCGGCAGAGCGATCCCGCAGACGGCCCCGCCCGCCTGGTACTCCTTCCAGCCGCTGCCCATCAGGTACCCGCGCGCCACGCACTCGACCGGGAAGACCTCGGCCTTGTGGCAGAGCATGCTCCGCCCTTGCAGCACGTCCTTGTGCTTCTCCAAGCCGTGCCCCATCTCGCTCACTTCGCACGTGATCAGGTGATCCGGCACGACATCCTTCAGGAAGCCGAACCAGAAACGCGAGAGCCCGTTGAGCACCTTGCCCTTGTCCGGGATTGGCGTCGGCAGCACCGCGTCGAAGGCGCTCAGCCGGTCGGTGCTCACGATCAGCAACTGCTCGCCCAGGTCGTACACATCGCGGACCTTGCCGCGCGCAACCAGCTTATAGCCAGGTAGATTCGTCTCGAAGACAGGTGCGCCCATGGATGCATTCTCCGTAGCAACAGGGAAAAGGAAGCCAGCATGATCGGACATTTTTGGCGCGTGACAAGATAAGGATGGGACCGTGCCCGAGGCGCAGGGAACGCAGTACGAAGGAGAGCCAAGAGCGAAGCGAAAAAGGAAAATGCAAGGAGCAAGACCCGGAGCAGGTGCCCTTACGCTCCAGGCATGGAGCGTAGCCTGAGTTGGGTAAACCTGCCCGCGCGATAAATGGAGCCAAGCAAACCGGATACGAGCCCGTGACGTCCCTGTTCACCGTTCACAGCCGTTTACCGCCCATCACCGGCCTCCCTACGGTTCCGGCACGGCCGGCGGCAAAATCCACGGCACCCCGGCGCCGCCGGCATACACGATCCGTTCGGAATGCTTGGCCCACCAGCGGAGCGTCTCGGCGCGCCATTTTGCCGCGCCTTCGGCTTCGCCCGGACAGGGCGTCAACGCCTCGCCCAGCAGTTCGTCGAGCGCGTAGCCGAGCAGTTGCAGCCCGATGGGATCGGCTTTCGCGACTTCGTCGAAGAGCGCTTTGAGTCCCAGGCGGTCGCCGCCGCGCCCCAGCATCAGCGCCGCGGTGCGGCGCACCATGAAATCGTCGCTCTCGGCGCACGCGGCGACGAACGGCTTGGGCAGTTTTCCACCGCGCGTATTCACCGCCGTCAGCAGCACGAACTGCACGTACGCCCCCTTAGCTTCTCCGATCACCTTGCCGGCATGCTCGAGCGCCGCGTCGAGGTCCTCGGGCTTCGCGCGCGCCACCGCCTGCACCAGCAGCGCCGCCTCGCTCCGCGCGTGCGGATACTTCGTCAGCAGTTCGTCCTTCTCGTACGTCCGCGCCGCCTTTGGATCGGCCAGGCTCAACCGCACCGCCTTGGTCAGGTCGTATTCCACTTCCGCCAGGCACGCGCTCAGTTGCAGGATGCGCGTCGCGCCTCGTTCGAGCCCCAAGGCCACCGCTTTGGCGAGGCGGCCCTTTTCGGCCGGCGTGTACGCGCGCTGCCCGGCCTCGGGCTCTTCGTCCGGCGCCGCCGGAACTTCGGCGGTATTCGGCGCGGCCGCCGGTTCGGGCTTGGCCGCCAGCACCTCCAGCGCCTTCTTGCGCACTTCGGTATACGCAGGCTTGCGGTCCCAGCGCGCGTGGGTCACCTGCTGCGCGCCTTCGCCCTCGGCCAGCGCATACGCCGGACCTCCGCCCGCGCGCGCCTGCAGCCGCACGTCCAGCGTCCGCACCACTTTTTCCTCGGCCCCGTGCGGGTTGACCATCAGGAAGGTCCAGAGCTTGTCCTTCTCGCCGTGCTCGTCGAAGACTTCCCAGACGCCGACGCGGAACTCTTCGAGGTACACGTGCTCGCGCGTGAAGCCCTGCGCCTCGCGCGCTTCCTCCGGTCCTTCGGGCCCGCGCAAAGCGTACATCCGCTTGATCGACTTGATCGCTTCTTCCGCCTGGTCCAACTGGTGGCAGACGGCCACGCGCTGGACTTGGACCTGCCACTCCTCTTTGCTGCCGGGAGGTACCTGCTTGAGCAGCCCGTCGAAGTAGGAAAGCGACTCCTCGGCTTCGCCGGCCCAATACGCCGAGACGCCCGCGAAAAGCCGCGCCGGCACGGCCTCGGGCTTCAATCCGATCGCGCCGCGAAATTGCTCCAGCGCCGCGGCGAACTGGCGCTTTCCGAAAAGCGCCCGCCCTTCGGCCACCTTCGCGCCGTACGCATCCGGCGCCTCGGGTTCGCCCCCGTGCGCGCAGGCCGCCGCCAACAGCACGAGACCCCAAGCGCCTCGCCATCGAAACGTCACTTCGCACCGTCCTTCTTAGTCGATTCCGGGCCGGGCAAGGCATCGGGCGGCGGAGGCGCCGGGCCGCGCTCGGGCACGTCGAAGACTTCCACGTCCGCCGGCAGCGGCTTCACCGCCATCGGCCGGTGCTTGCCCTGCAGGATCTCCTGCACCCGCGTCCGCGCCCAATGGTAATCGCGCTCCCCGCTCTGCAATTGCGGGATATGCCCCACGTACCAGACCCGCAGCCAGCCGCGGCACGATTCGGTGATGTAGAACATGCGCCGCCCGTCGGAGTCGAAGAACGGCGCGGCCTCCACCAGAAAGCCACTTTGCGGCTTGCGGTGCAGATCCTCGAGCACGAAGTACCAGAGCTTGCCGTGCTGCGCCGGCTCGAAGAACTCGTACCCGATCAGGTGCAGCGTTCCCACGGGGAGGTAATCGCGCGTGAAGCCCTGGAAACTCTTGAGCAGCGGGCTGCCTTCCTTCGCGTCGCGCAGCGCCATCAGCTTGTTGCGGTACAGTTCGATTTTCTCGCGCGTCCCCAGCCGCTCGTAGCATTGAATCAGTTTGCGAACGACGAACCAGTCCTTCGGCCCGTACTTATGCAGGATTTCGAAGTGCTCGACGGCTTTCTGGTACGCTCCGCTGTCGTACGCCGCCATCGCCGCGTTGAGGCGCGTGGACATCCAGTTGGGGTGGCGGGAAAGGATCGTCTCGTAGCGCACCATCGCTTCGTGGAAGCGCCCCTTGCTGTCCAGGTCGCGCGCTTCCTCGAAGATCTTGCGCATCTCCCCTTCGTCGGGGCCGGGCAATTCTTCGCAGCCGGCCAGCAGCAAAACCGCCGCCGCGCAGCAAAGGGCCTGAATGGGCCGTACGTTCATGCCTCGTCTCCGCCTTGCATCGTTCGATAGCCGCTTCGTTATACCCAACCGCCGCACGGGGGTAAAGCCGCGCCGAAAGCGTTCACGGCTTGCGCGCCGCCGGCAACCGCAGGACGTCCCGCGCTTCCGAGCCGATCAACAGATCCGCTCCGTTCCAGCAGACTGCTTCGTACTGCTTCGGCGCAAGCAACCGAAACGCCACGCGCCCCGCGAACGGCTCGGGCCGCTTGGGCGTTCCCGCGCCCGTCGCTTCCAACGCCGCGGGGAATTCGATCGTCACCACCTTAATGTAAGTCAACAGCGCCAAGCACTTCCCGTCGGCCGAGAGACTCGCGCCCGTCGCCAGCGCCAGCAGCTTCGATTCGCCCAGGTATTCCGCGACTGCCGGAGCTTCGGGCGGAGCTTCGGGCAGCGGCACCCGGTACGCGCGCACGCGGTCGGGCTCCTTGGTGAAGACGTACGCGAAGCCCGCGCGCACCACCAGCGCCTCGGCATCCTGCGCGCCCGCTTCGGCCGGATAAGTGAAGGGAAAGGCCTGCACCGCGCCGGGCGGTTCATCCGGCTTGCCCGGATCGGGTTCGGACAGCCGGTACAAGACGGCATCCTTGCGCTTGCGCGCGTTGTCGCCGATGTCGGCGACGATCAAGCGCCCTTGTTCGTCGCGCGCCAGATCCTCCCAATCGCGATTCTTGATTCCGTGCAGTTCCACCGTCCGCACCAGCCGCCCGGTACCGTCGACGGCCCACAGCTTGGCCGGCGTGCCGCTGTCCCCGTGCGTCCAGCACACGCCGGTCTGCTTGGCGCTGGGCGCCAGACCCGAAGATTCGAGCACGGCTTCCGGAAGCGAAGCCTGCACCACGGGCGTTGGAAGCGTTGCCGGCGCTTCGTCGGCTAGACCAGGGAGGACCATCAGCCCCAGGCATGCGGCGAGCAGTCCCTTTAGACCCCACATAGCGCGTCCTCGATAGCGTCCGGCCAGCTTCGCCGAGTTCACATGCGCCTGCAAGACGTGCAAAGTCGCGAATTCTTCGGCTCATCGCCCCAAGGTCTGCACCTATGGGGTATGCTTGTTCTTTAGCCTGCCTTCACGAACCGGAGAAGTGACCCCATGAGCGTAACCCTCGAAAGCACGTACCTCAACGAACCCGGCCTGGAGTGGCTGACCGGGAACCTGCACGCGCACACCACCGAGAGCGACGGTTCTCGAGCGCCGCAGGAGGTCGTCGACGATTACGCTTCGCGCGGCTACGCCTTCTTGATGATCAGCGACCACGACAAGCTCACCGATCCTGCGCCGCTGAAATCGCACGGGATGGTGCTGATCCCCGGCAACGAAGTCTCGGCCAAGGGGCCGCATCTGCTGCACATCGGCGCTCAGACGCGCTTGAACCCGAATCCCGACCGCCAGCAGGTCCTCGATGCGATCAAAGAAGAAGGCGGCATCGCCGTCCTGAATCACCCCAATTGGCAGGAACACTTCAACCACTGCCCGCAGGAGCGCTTGGACGGCTGGAACCATTACGCCGGCATCGAGATTTACAACGGTGTGATCCGCCGACTTGCGGGCAGCCCGCTGGCGACCGACCGCTGGGATCGCCTGCTGGGCGCCGGACGTGTGATGTGGGGCTTCGCGAACGACGACAGCCATCGCCCCGAAGACGTGCAGTTGGCTTGGAACGTGGTGCAGGCCGCGGCGCGCACGCCGGAAGCGATCATGGAAGCGCTGCGCAAAGGGCGTTTTTACGGTTCGACCGGTGTGGAATTGAGCGCACTGGCGGTGCACGGGCGCACGATTCACCTCGCCGCTCCGAACGCCGAACGGATCTGCGTTGTCGCCGACTACGGTAAGCGCATCGCGCAGATCGACCGCTGCGAATGCACCTACCACGTGCCGGACGACCTGCCCTACCGCTACGTGCGCCTGGAATGCTACGGACGCGGCGAAGCGATGGCCTGGACGCAGCCGATTTTTATCAAAACGGAAAAGAAGGAAGACGAGAAGAAGTAACGCTCAGGCTTACAGGACGCACGACGCGACCGCCTCGTCCATCGAGCGGTGTTCGCGGCGCTGAATCTCGTACTGCTCCTTGAGCGCCGTAAGGTAAAGCCAGCGGCGCTGGGAGGGTTCGGCTCCGCGGTCCACCCGTACGGCGGCCGCGATCTTTGCGCGCAACATTCCCAGCGGAACGGGCTTAGGCAGGAAATCGTACGCCCCCGATTCCATCGCTGCTTTGGCGATCGTATCGTCCTCGGTGGCGCTGAGGAACAAGACCGGCAGATCGGCCGTCTTCGGATCTTCCTTCAAATACCGGCAAGCCGAAACACCGTCGAGCTGCGGCATGTGCACGTCCATCAGGACCACGCCGACATCGAAATGCGCTTTGCGTAACGCCTCCCGCCCGTCTCGCGCCAGCAGCACCGGATAGCCGTCGTCTTCCAGCATGGAGCGCAAAATCTCGCGGTTGTCGTCCTCGTCGTCGACGATCAGCACCACGGGTTTCAGATCGATCAGGTCGGTGGGTCGCATGATTGAAACTCCTTGCCGCGCGCCGCGGGGCCGATCAGGCCACACACTCCACAGCATCGCTGCGTTTAATATCAAGCAATTGGCAAGCCTGTTCGACCAACTGTTCGGGGTCGAAGGGCTTGGCCACGATACCTTTCACTTCGGGATGACCGGCGTAGCGTTCCATACTCAAGCCGGCGGCATACCCGGTTACGAGAAGAATGGGCGGCAACTTTTCGCCGGCGTGCTGCTCTTCCAAGCTCTCGATGACTTGATCGGCAATATCTTCCTCTAGGGCGTAATCCAGCAGAACCAGATCGAATCTCTTTTTGAGACTCAACTCGAGCGCCGCGGCGGCGGTGGCCGCTCCGCGCACCTGGAACCCCGCGGACTCGAACGCCAAAGAGAGCAGATCGCGCACGTCGGGATCGTCGTCCACCACCAGTACTTTCTTCATGTTCAGGACGCACGTCTCGAGGACTTCCTGACGCGGCAGGGCTTCGACCAGGCTTTCGGCCAGCAGATCGTCCACCTTCTTGCGCAGCACGCTCAAATCGAGCGGCTTAAAGAGAATTTCCTGCACATTGACCATGCGCTGGACGGCCGCTACTTCTTCGTCGTCCCGATCCATGCCCGTGATTACCAGCACCGGAATGTCCATAATGGGAATGCGCTGCTGGCCGACCGTAGCCTGACTGGCCCGGCGCAATGCCGCCGAACCCGTGCAATGCGGAAGATTCAAATCGGTAATGACCAGATCGAAGGGATGCAAACTCAGCTCATCCGCAAGCGCCTGTCCGTCCGCCACGATGGTCACGTCGTAGCAAGCACTCAAAGCCGAATGCAAGACAACTCGCAGCGATCGGTTGTCGTCTGCCACCAGAATGCGCTTCCGTTCCATGATGGTGTCTCCCTGGAAAGAACCCTGCTTCCGTGCCGGAATAACGACAAACACATCCTAGGCCAATCCTCGGAACTGCTTAAATCTCATGCGAGTAACGAGTTAGGATTTGATCCTTCGATCGGGCGTCCGACGCTTCGGATTGGTCGACTCGGATCGAGGCCCTTGGGTGTCCTAATTTACGGAATTCCAAAGTGGGAGATGCACCAGAGCACTTCCTGCTTATCCGCCCATATGCCCTCGCAGGCCCGTAAAATAGCGCCGACGAATCATAGGACTCGTGCTTGCTTCGTTGCTGTCCACGTTTGTATAGTGCACTTAGGTCATTTCATTATATGGCTTTGTATGGTGTTGAGCCACCCACAGGTATTGAGGTGGGACATCGGAGCGGCAAGCGGATATGGCGTCTGCCCAAGAAATTGTCGTCGTAGACGACGAGACCGATATCCTGGCGCTACAGGAAGCCACGCTGAGCGTGGCCGGCCTGAATGCCAGAACCTTTTCCAATCCGCTCGAAGCGTGGGAGTACATTCGCCAGAACCGACCGCGGCTGGTGATTTCCGATTGGGAAATGCCCGGTCTTTCGGGCATGGATCTGCTTTTTAAAACGCGCGGCCTTCCGGTCACGCCATATGTGATCATCCTGACCGGCTTCGGCTCGGTGGATCGCGCCGTGCAGGCGTTGAAGATGGGCGCGTTCAGCTTCCTTGAAAAGCCCTTCGATCCCGAGAAGTATCTGGAATTGGTACAGTCGGCGCTTGATATGGTTCCGCCGGGCGCCGGAGACCTGCGCAAGACACGCGCTTACGCGACGTCTACCACCGGCGACGATCCGAAAGAGCCGATCGTACGCAGCCCCAAAATGAAGCGCGTGCTCGAAATGGTGCGCGCCGCCGCGCCGACGGACAGCAACGTGCTGCTGCTGGGCGAATCGGGGACCGGCAAGGAGGTCGTGGCCGACTACCTGCATGCGTGCAGCGCCCGCTCGCGCGGACCGCTGGTCAAGGTCAACTGCGGGGCGCTGCCCGAACACCTGATGGAATCGGAGTTGTTCGGGCACGAGAAGGGCGCGTTCACGGGCGCCGACCGGCGCCGCGTGGGACGCTTCGAACTGGCGCACAACGGCACGCTCTTCCTCGACGAGATCGGCGACCTGCCGCTTCCGCTTCAAGTTAAATTGCTGCGCGCGCTGCAGGAGCACGTGATCGAGCGCGTGGGGTCGAGCGCTTCGGTACCCACGGACTTCCGGCTGGTCAGCGCCACGCACAAGGATCTGGCGGGCGGTGTCGGCGAAGGGACCTTCCGCGAAGATTTGTATTACCGCATCAACGTCGTTCCGATCCGTCTGCCGGCGTTGCGTGACCGGCCCGAGGATGTGGAACCGCTGGCGCAGTACTTTTTCTCCGAACTGACGCAGAAGCTGCCGCGAAAGCCGCAGTCCATATCGCAGGAAGCGCTGGATTGCCTGCGGGCTTTCGCGTGGCCCGGGAACGTGCGCCAGTTGCGCAACGCCATCGAATACGCGCTGGTGATGTGCCTCGGCGATGCGATCGGCGCGGAGCATCTGCCCGAAGAACTGCGCACCGAGCGGTCTCTGTGCGCGCCGGCGGTCGACGCTTCGGCCGGCCACCAGGCCGCCGTCGGCGCAAACCCGTCCCTCCCCGTCGCCGAAGGCGGCCTGCAGGATACGCTTAAAAATGTGGAGTCCGACTTGATCCGCCAAGCGCTTGACCGCCACCAATGGAACGTGACCGAAGTGGTGCGCGAATTAAAGCTCAGCCGTTCCGCTTTGTACGAACGCATGAAGCAGTACGGAATCAAGAGGCCAGACGCTTGAACGCTCCCTCCGCGAAGCCCACGCGCGTACTGCTGATCGAGGACCAGGTGCTCGACAGCCACTTGGTGGTCGAGTCGCTGAAGCGGATAGCGCCTGGAGGCTTTGAGACGCATGTGGCCGAATCGCTGCACGAGGGCTTGGCCAGCGTGCAGACCTTTGAGCCGAACGTAATATTGACCGATCTGTCCCTTCCAGACAGCCGTGGCCTGGATACCTGTCTTCAAGTCCTGGACGCCGCGCCGCATCTTCCTCTCGTGGTCCTCACCGGCAACAACGATCAGTCGCTGGCTCTAGAAGCCGTTCACGCCGGAGCGCAAGGGTATCTGGTCAAAGGCGAGTCCAGCCCGGACGTGCTGGTGCGAACGATTCGTTATGCCATCGAGCGCAAGCGCATCGAAGATCAGTTGCGGCAAGAACGCGACCGCATGCAACTGTACTTGGAAACCGCCCAGACGTTTCTGGTCGCGCTCGACCGCGAAGGACGCGTGACGATGCTCAATCGTGTTGCGCAGGAGGTTCTGGGCTACCAGGAGCGCGAGTTGCAGGGGCAGGACTGGTTCGAATACTGCATTCCCGTTTCGATCCGCGCGCGTATTCGGCAGGACTTTTCGCGCATGCTCGAATCCAAGGCGGTCCACAACGGCCGGTACGAGTCGCCGGTCCTGACTCGAGACGGCCAGGAACGGCTATTCGAATGGCGTTGCGGCCTGTTGCTCGACATAAAGGGCGAAATTCTCGGCTGCCTTAGTTCGGGTCAGGATATTACCGACCAGAAGCAGCTCGAGAGTCAGCTCTTCATGGCCCAGAAAATGGAGGCCGTGGGGCAGTTGGCGGGCGGCGTGGCGCACGATTTCAACAACCTGATGACCGTGGTCACCGGGTACAGCGCGCTGCTGCTCAAACAGTTGCCGGCCGACCATCCGCACCGGTCGTCCATGGAAGCGATCGCCCGCGCAGGCCAGCGCGCCGCGACGCTCACGCGGCAGTTGCTGGCTTTTTCGCGCAAGCAAGTTATCGCGCCGCAAGTGCTGGATCTGAATGTGTGCATGGCCGAATCCGAGAAGATGCTGCGCCGGCTGATCCATGAGCACATCGCGCTGGTCACGAAATTCGAGCCCGGCTTGTACCCCGTCTTCGTGGACCCCACCCAAATCGAGCAGATCGTGCTCAACCTGGTGGTCAACGCGCGGGATGCCATGCCCAAAGGGGGCAGGTTGGAGTTGGAAACCGCCAATGTAACGTGGGACGCGGCCTTCGTGCGCAAGCACCCCATGGCCAGCCCCGGCGATTACGCCATGCTGGCCGTCTCCGACACCGGCCACGGCATGGACGAACGGACCAAAGCGCGGGTCTTCGAGCCCTTTTTCACCACCAAAGAGCGCGGCCAAGGCACGGGGTTAGGTCTCTCGACCGTATACGGCATCGTGAAGCAAAACCGCGGATTCATCTGGGTCCACAGCGAGCCCGGACGAGGAACGTCGTTCAAGATTTATTTCCCGCGCTGCCAACCCGGCGGCAAGAAGTTTGAGAGCCGTACGGCCATGGCGGCGGTCCGCGGCGGACCCGAAACGATTCTCGTCGTCGAAGACGAGCAGTGGGTCCGGGAATTGGTCGAGAAGATTTTGCGCGAACAAGGCTACCGCGTAATCAGCGCCTGTGACGGGATCGCCGCGCTTGAAGTGGCGGGGCAGCACGACGGCCCGATTCACCTGCTAGCCACCGATGTGGTCATGCCGCGCATGGGCGGTCCCGACCTCGCCCGCGAACTGGCGAAAGTCCGGCCGGAAACTCGCGTGCTCTTCCTCAGCGGCTACGCCGATAACGCCTTGTTCAACCAGGGGATCTTGCAGGAAGGCACCCAATTGCTCGAAAAACCGTTCCCGCCCGAAGCGCTCGCGAGCAAGGTACGCAGTATTCTTGAAATAAAAGAGTAGCGGTTACGAGGTGACTTGAGCGAGCTGGCTCTTCACCTCTTGAATCAACGCATCGAACTCGAAGGGTTTGGTCAAGACGGGGCAATCCACGCCCGCCAGTTCGCCGCTGGCGGTGCCGGTGACGAAGATGAATCGGCCGCGAAACTCCGGACGCGACCGGCAGATTCGATGGTAAAGTTCGAGCCCGTTCAGCCGGGGCATGTCAAAATCCGTAACCACCACCTGCCACTCGCCTTCAAGCAACTGTTCCAGAGCATCCTGGCCGTCGATTGCTTCCTGCACCTCGGCATCCAAGGGAGCAAGCAAGGAACGAATCAAGTTGCGAATGTCGGTGTTGTCTTCGACCACCAGAATGCGTGACATGAACGAAGCCCTTGGCTGAACGGTATGCAAAATCAGGCGGGGTCATTTTGTTTCCCGTTTCATTTGTTGCAAGAGATTCCCGTGGTGGAAGGTCGATAAATAGCAAATTCGCGGATTGGTGCGTTCGAGTACGTGAGAACTGGAAGCCCAGGACCTGATGGAGCCTATACCTTAAAACGATATATTCGTTGCGCCGCGCAACTCGGTGCAGCACCCATGCAATTGCTCCTAAATGACCTATTATAATACTAATTAATTTGCGAAAGCACAATGTGAAGGTAATTATGGTAAAGCGTTAAACGAAACATGCCGCGCAACCACCAACCTGAAGGTAAGTGGAGAAGCGCTATGCGTTCACCCCCCACTAGTCACAATGTTCATATCGGTAAGTGTCCGCGAGTATGGATGCTGATCCTGCTGACTCTTCAATTTTCCGTGGCCGTGCAGCAGGTTCAGGCCGGTTCTGCCGCGTTGGAAATCACCAGCATCAGCGACGCGCCCGATCCCTTCGCCGGAGCGAACGGAGCGCCATGGATCATGAATGCGCAGGTTCGCTATCCGGTGCTTCTGCCCAGCCGGCAAGGCGGGGTGCTCAGCAACGAATCCGACGTGTATGTGCTGACCGAGTTGCAACGCTCGAACGGCGCAACGGTACAGACGCTGGCGTCGAGCTTTCCGGCCGATCGCCGTCCCGGACAGCCCGTGGGCAATGCGATGCAGGCGGTCACGCAATCCTGGAACGGGACGGGCAGCAACGGACTAGCGCTCCCGCCGGGCATGTATAATTACACGGTTCGCGCCTACTTGGTGGAAACGCTCACCATCCGCGTACTGCGGTTTACCATTCGAATTACGGTCGTGCTCATGACCAGCTCTCCGCGCAGCGGAACGGTGGAGATCCGCGCGGGCGATACGCAGGCGCCCACAATCACGCCGCTCGCTCCGGCCGACGGCGCGTGGTTGGCTCAGAGCCAACCCGAGATCTCCGCCGCATTTGCAGATGCGGGCAGCGGGGTGAATCCCGCTTCGGTCTCCGTCTGGCTGGATGGCGTGGCACGCAGCGTAAGCGCGAACGCCGGCGGCTTCAGCTTCACGCCCCCTGCGCCGCTGTCCGATGGCCGCCACGACGTTCGCGTCGAACTGCGCGACCTGGCCGGCAATCCGGCTGCGGCACAATGGAGCTTCCATACCGATACGGCTGACCCGGTGGTTTCCGGCGTGCTGCCCGCGGCCGATGCGTGGACGAACAGCAGAAGCCCAGCGCTGGCCGCAAACTTCGGCGATCCCACGCCGGGCTCCGGCATCGATCCGGCGTCGATCCGCGTCTTCCTCGATGACGCGGATCTTTCCGCGAGCGCCACAGCATCGGGGTTCGCTTTTAATGCTCCGGTCCCTTTAGTGGACGGTCCGCATACGCTGCTGGTTCAGCTTGCCGACCGGGTCGGGCATGCGGTCACGGTCTCGCAGCGCTTTAACGTGGACGCCACCGCGCCGGTCTTCACGGACCTCGCGCCCGCGAACGGCGCGCTGGTCCCGGACGGCGATCCGGTCCTGTCCGGGAGTTTTTCCGACGGCGGCAGCGGCATCGATGCAAGCAGCTTTGCATTGCGGCTGAACGGTTCGCCCATCGCCGCGACGCTGGGTCCCGACCGCTTCACCCATACTCCGCTATCATGGCTCGAGGACGGCTTGTATCAGGCCGAGGCCGAAGTGCGCGACGCGGCCGGAAACCGCGGCCTCGCGGCTTGGTCGTTCCGCATCGATACGCGCGCGCCGGTCATCACAGATTTGATGCCGGCCGGAGGCGGCTGTACGAACGATCCTCGTCCGGTCTTTTCGGCGGTCTTTGGAGATGCCGAGACGGGCAGCGGAATCGATCCGGCGCGCACGCGGGTCTTGCTGAACGGACTGGATGTAACGGAACAAGCCCAAGTGCTGGCCGGGGGCTTCGTCTTCCAGCCGGCCGAGCCCTTGCTCGACGGTGTGCACGGCCTGCGGCTGGAAATATACGACCGCGCCGGCCACTCGGCCGCGGCGGAGACGTCCGTCGAAGTCGACACTACGCCCCCGCCGGCGCCGGTGATCGATCAAGTGGTCCGCACGGCCGACCGCGTGACGGTCTCGGGCGATTCGCCGCACGACGTCGTGGCCATCCTGGCCACGGCCGACGGCGCGATCGTCGAAAGCGCGATCATCGCGAGCTTCGTGGTGGTTTTCGCAAAGGACGGGCAGGATACCTTCGACTTCACCCTGCGCTTCCGCGATTGCGCGGGCAACGTCGGACCGGCCACGTCGGCGCAGGAAAGCTTCCTGACCGATCCGAGCGGTCCGCCGCTGGAATTCCAGAGCGCCGGGCTCCTGATTCCGGCCGGCAAGAAGCGCGTGGACCGCAACGGGACGATGTTCACCAACAGCACCACGATCACCGCGCGCTTCGCGCTCAGTGGCGGAACCGCGCCGTACTTCGCGACGGTCAACGGCATTGAAGCCGAGCCCGTGGGCACGCTGGGCGCGGTGTACGAGGTCACCTTCGCCGGACTCCCCGAAGGCGCGCACACGTTCACGCTCCAAGCCACCGACGCGGCCGACCGGACCGTGGAAACCAACCTCGAAGCGTTCGTGGACCTGACGCCGCCCGTGCTGCGGATTCGAAGCGCGACGCGCACTTTCCCCTTGGACCACCTGATCACCAACCAGGCTTGGCGCTTCTGCGAGGTTTCGGGCGAAGCCGGCGACGACGCTTCGGGGCCGGCCACCGTGCAGGTGGACATCTTCTGCTGCACCGATTTCGAATTGAGGCGCGAGACGCTGATCCTGGACCCGGCGAATCCCTTGGCATGGTTCGCCACCTCGGTGGGCATCGGCGGAGCCGAGCGCCAGTATCCCGTCACCGTGCGCCTCTTCGACGCGTTGGGTAACAGCGTGACCCAATCGTTCGCCATCGAACTCGATACGCACAAGCCCGGCGTGGATCCTTTCGAACCGGGCGCCGGCAACGGCCATCTGCTCCCGTTCGGGCACACCGACGGCTGGCTGCAGACCGACACGACGATTTGGGGCGACGCCAACGCCTATATTCCGCCCGACTCGGGTACGCCGGTGGCGACGATCCCGCTCTCGCTGACCTCGACGCGCTACCTGCTGGTGCGACGCGAACAGAGCCTCGGACCCGTGTGCGTGACGGTGCCCGTAGCCGACTTGGCCGGCAATACGGGCGATCTGATCGTGCATTTCGAAGAACTGTTTACCGAAAACATCACGGCAAACGCCGCCTCGCCGCTGGTGCTGGTGCCCGCCGGTCCTCCCGAGTTGCGCCGCGATCACGCCGAAGAGCAGATTCGCAACGCGCTGCGCTTGGACATCCTGGACCGCGCCGTATTCCTCTTCCAATCCAACTCGGCGCAAAGCGCGGCGTACGATTTGTCCATGCCCGTCCGGGGCGAAATAGACAATACCCACAGCTTCCTGACTCGCGGGCAATTGGTTTTCCTGCGCACCAACGGGAACCCCGACACGGCCGACATTCACAACCTGAATCTCGAAGCCTTTGCGATCGACGGACTCGACATCGCATCCACCACGCGCTGGCTGGGTCCGCCGCTGGAGATCCCGCACACGCTCTCGATCACGGCGCGCGTCACCTTTGACGGTGCGGACCTGACCGTAACCGAAGCGGTGAACTTCTTCATCACCGCCTCCGGTCCGGGGCCGGCCTTCGAGGACGGCGTGCCCACGTTCGACCGCGCCTCGCGCGTCAGCCCAGGCACGCTGGTGCTGCCGCGCGAAGACGAGGACGAAAAGCTGGTGGAAGTCTTTATCGCCGCCCAGCTCGGTTCGTCCCCGGAGTCCTACTTTCCGTATATCGACGGGTTGGAAGTGGTCAGCGCCGACGGAACACGGGGCTCGGCCACGGTCCGCCTGATGCCCAGCCGGGGTACGCCCAACGAAGAGGGCTACGTGGAAGGGTCGCCCACCGGGCTGCTTCCGGTGATGGGCACCCCGGAGATGCTGAACGTGGTCGGTGTCCGGCCCAGCCACCTGGAGCCCGGCACCAAGATGACGATCACGATCTCCGGCGGAGACTTGCCCGATGCGAACCGGCCCATAGGACCGTTCGACTACGCGGACGAGGAAGACTTGTGGACGCGGCTGGAGCGCCAGGATCTGGCGGGCAGCTTCGGATTCGAGCGCAGCGTGGGCGACCTGCCGCCACCGGGCGCCGATTCGGCGATCGAAGTCCTGCGCGTCCGCGTGCGCAAAGATCCGCGCGTGTACACCTCGCTGGGGCACGTGGATCTGGAAGTGCTCGTAGGCGCCGATGTGCCGCAGGGCCTCTACGACCTAGTCGTGCCGCTGAAAGCCGGCGGAACCCTCCGGCTGCCGCAAGTCTTACGCGTGCCCTAGAGCGTTATCCGAAGGGCTGAATCGCCATCTGCTTGCCCCGGCGAGCCGCCACTTCGTTGGCCTCGCCCGCCTTATCGTCTCGATACGTCTTGGCTGAGCCGGCTCGATGCGGCCCTCCGTTGCGGCGTATCCGGCCGTGCCTCATTTCGGAAATCGCTCAGCCGCGACTTCGGGAAGCGCCAATCGGCGCTGTGTCCCGTGGTAGCGGTGCAGAGTCAAGCCCGTGGCGTCCCGCTCGACGCGCACGAGCGTGGGCGATCCACGGTGGAATTCCAGCGCCGCGCCGAAGGTCCGCGCGTTTCCGAGCGCTCGGGCCAAGATCGTGCCGCGATCCAGCGCAGCCGGATTGCCGGGTGTACGCCCCCACGTGAGTTCGAACGGCGCGTCGCACGTGACGCACAACCTCAGCCAACCGCCGTCGCCCAGCCTCCAGTCGGCCACCGCATGAGCGAGGCCCGCGGCCGATTGGCGCGCGGTAAAGAGCCCATAGACGCCCGTATTAGGGAGCGCCGGTAAAGCGGATGCGGACTCGCTGGAACGCTCGGCATGCACCTGCAGTGCTCCGCGAGCGTGGAAAACGAATCCGCAGCGCCGTTCGCCAGAGGCCTCCAGGCGGTCGGCCAGCGCTACGAAATCCGAACCGAAAAAGACGGTGCGCGCCAAGCGCGCGCCGTCGTACACGCCTTCGCGTACTTCGTCTCCGCGCCGTTGCATCACCTTCCACAACTTGCCGCGCGCGCCTTCGCGATCGCCTTCCACGCAGCCGTAGGCCCACGGCACGTCCGCCTGCAACCCGGTCTCGAACGCGAGACTGCGCATCGGACCCTGATCGGTTTCGTCCAAAAGAAGCGTGTGGTGGCTGAGGGTTCCGTTCAGGAAAGTGGTCCAGACGCTGTCGCTGAACCCCGTCAGGCCTTGGTCGGCCGCGACGGGTTCGCCTCCGGCATGCAGAGAAATCGAGAGCTTGTCGTGATGATGATGCCCTTGGCCGCCCGCGTTGTCCTCGCCGGCCAGGAACCAGGCGTCCAACGGCTGGCCGCAGGCCGCGCCGCGGAATACCGCCATGCGCGCGGAGGGCAATACGGCGTGTTTCCGAGCCGGGAATCCAGGAGCGGGCAGATCGTCCGGCCCGTAGGCCAGCGCCGACAGATGCTCGCGCGTGGCGCCCGTGGTCTCGTACAGCGTCGCCAGCGCCGGCCCAAAGCGCTCGGCGTCCACCTGCCCCGCCGCGAACTCGTACACGTGCCGGTACTGCGCCAAGGACAACTGGCCAGCAGCCGATCGGTCGCCGACCGTCACGAAGCGGAGGCCGGCATCCACGAGTTGCAGCGGCGCTTCCAGAAGCGCTCGCAGGCGCCCACGCAGTTCTTCATCAACGACGCCTTCTTGTTCTGCGAGCCGGAAGAGCGGCAGCAGCGGGATCGCCGCGTAGAAGTGATAGAAGCTGGAGGTCTCGAACCAAAAGCCGTCGATGGCGCCGCTGCGGTCGTCTTTCGGCACACCCTGTAGCAGAAGGGTCCGGAGCCCAGCGCGTTCGGAGTGCAGGGCTTGGTCGATCCATTCGCGCCGGCCGAGCTTGCGCCCCAGCAGACCCAGCGCCGCCGAACCCCAGCAGGACATGTTGTGGACGTCCATCACCTTCATCCAGCGCGAGAGTGTTTCGCCACCCGCAGTAAGCACATGCTGCCGAACGGACTGCGCGAGTTCCTCCGTGCCGCCTGGCGCGCCTTCCACCAGTTCGAAGGCCTGCAAGAACTGAAGCTGCGCCTGGGCTTCGTACAAGCCGCCGTAAACGAGCGAATAGCCTTTCTCGCGCTGTTCACCCTTGACGCGACCTTCGCCCGACGTTTCCAGCCGGCCGGGGTGATAAAGGTCGTCCACGGCTTGGCGCATGCCGGCCCAGACCCAACGGGCGTAGCGCTCATCCCCGGTCAACCGCCACAGGAAGCCTAAGCTGCTCATCAAGCGCCGCACGCGCTCGTGCTGCAGGATCCCCCAGCCTTCCCGCTCCAGCGCGTTCATCGCGCGGCGTTCGCCGGTGCGCGGATCCACCGCGCATTCCGGATCGCGCGGATCGAAGAGCAAGTGCGTCCCATCGCCTTGTACGATCATGCCCACGCGCCCGCCTGTCGATTGCCGGGTGAAGCGCGGTTCCTCTTCAAGCACCGCCTCGGCCTCCGCGCGCCAGCGCTCCAGCGCCCGCGCCGCCCAGGGCAGCGACTCGATCTTGCGCCGCATTTCGGACACCCGCTCGACTCCTGCGTACATGCTCGGCCAAACATCCTCCACCAGCGGACCGCAGGCATCCGGGCAAAGTATGTTGGGCCAACCGAAGACGGGGCGTGAACCAAGCGGGGCAGTCATGAGAAGGTTCTCCGAGGGCCAATGACGCATAACCTCTTAATTAGTAGGTTATACCCCGCTGGTCGCTAGATTCGCCACGGATTTGAGGTTTTCCGATTGACTTCCTGATGCTATTTTCGCATATACCTATGGACTAGAAGGTTTTGAGACCCCATGGCCCATTCCGCTTCACGTTCCGATCGTCCCGCTTCCGGCGACGTACAAGCCGCCGACCTTCAGGCGTTGGCGGTTCCCAAGTACAAGCAGCTTCAAGTGTTGCTGGAACACCGCATTCGCGATGGTGTCTACGCGCCGGGGATGCAATTGCCTACCGAGAAAGAGCTGATGCAGACGCTCGATTACAGCTACACGACGGTTAATCGCGCGCTGCAGGCGCTGGTGCGTTCGGGGCTGGTTCGGCGCAAGCGCGGCCACGGGACGTTCGTGCAAGGCGCCGTTTCGGGCGAGACGGCGGAAAGCGGCGCCGTGGGGCGCACGGTGGCGCTGTTTCACGCAGGGATACCCGAAGCGTTTCATCCGTACTACTCGCTGCTGCGCGAAGGTTTTATCGCAGGCGCGGACCGGCACGGCGTGGCGATGAAATTCATCCTCGCCAAGCACGGCGAACTGGGAGTTCACGAGCGCTTTCGGGAGCGGCATGGCATCGTCGGCTTCGCGGCATCCCAAGCGCGCGCCTCCGATCTGCGCGAAGCGCTCGCGCTGCGCATTCCAGCCGTGTTGCTCTCGGAAAGTTACCCCGATCTGGCGCTGGATCGCGTGCATACCGACCATCGCGAAGGCATGCGGCTGGCCTTCGACCGCCTGCGTGCGCTGGGGCATCGGCGCTTCGCCTTTTGCGGAACGTTCGACCGTGGATCGGTTCGTGACACGCTGGCCGAACTCTTCGACTGCGTGCCCGAGCAAGTCCCGCTCTGGGAGTACTACGCGGGAGGCTGGCAGCCCGAGCACGCGCGCGGAGCCGTGGCTTGGCTGCGCGAGCTGAATCCGCGACCCACGGCGCTGTTCGTCAGCGACGAGTTTCTGCTGGCGCGAATCTGGGAGGAACTGGATCGCGGCGGCATCCGCGTGCCCAAGGATCTGGCGTTGATCGGCCGCGGCTCGCCGGTTTCGGCGGCCTTTATGGGCCGGCCGGCGACGCTGGTCGAATACGATCCGCGCGCCCTTGGACAAGCCGCCGTGGATCTGCTGCTCGCGCCACGCCCAGGCGGCTTTCGCGCGCCGCGCACGATACGCATACCGCCCACGCTCGCGGTACGAGCATCCATCGGCTGAAGCGCCTTACTTCGTCTCCTGAATGGCTTCGATGCCGCACAATACCGGACCGTGCGCCGATCCGGCGGCGGGGACCAGATCGATCTGCAAGAGTCCGTCGACGCGCACGTTCTTGAACTCCTTCGCCAACCCGCGTCCAGGCCCGCCCGCTTCGGCGGACACATCCAGTCCACTCAGCACCGCCTGCCCCTGCAGCTTCACGTCAAAGACCCGCTGCCCGGCGGCAAGCGGATCGGGCTCCATAAAATAAAGCTTCACGGTGTACGACCGGCTCGGCCCGGCCGGCGTATCCGGGAGCGCCGATTCCTCACGCTCCAGTTCGAGCACCAGCGAAGGCGCTTCGTCTTTGTCGCGATCGAAGGACTTGGCCACCCGCTTGCCTTTTCCGGTGATCAGGAACGCCAGCGCCTGGCCGGACTTCCAGCCCGGCCGGCTAACGATTTCCTTGAGCAGCGGCGCAATATCCGGCGAACGCTGCTCTTCGGCCGCATCGTCTTCTTCGACCCAGCGCTTGGGCTTCCAGACCGCTTGGGCCTGGGTGAGCGCCCGCGTGGAGAGATTATGCCGGTCACTCGTGAACGCGGCCGCCTGGTCCGCCGCCTCGGCGCGGATCTTTAATTCGCACGGACCGCCGCTCGGCTCGTCGGTAGAAAATTGCAGATAGGCGCGCAGCAACTTGTCCGAGGCGCTCAGCTTGACGCTCCTGAACCGAAGACCCACGGTCTGCGGAGTGGCATCCTCGGTCAGTTCCAAATCGCTGCTTCTCAGGTCGATCGTCCCATCGCCCGATTCTTCGGCATCGTCCGCTCCGTCGGCCAGGACCGACGTGTTCAGGGCTGGGCCTTGCGCCACATGAAGGCGCAGTGTGAGCTTACGCAGATTCTGAACGCCCGAGGCCACCACCCACGGGTGGCCGGTGCCGTCCATGCGCATCGCATGATGGCGAAACCACTTCAAGCCTTCACCTTCGACCTTCACGTCCGGTCCCATCGATTTCGCGCCGACCTCCGGGTACTCCAGCCACAGCGTGCCGTCCTCCGCTTGGCGGTCGCCGGGCGCACCCAGGTTTACGCCGGCGCGCACGATCGACGCGCCGCCGTTCTGGCCACCGACGCGGTAAGTCCACATTTCCAGTTCTGGCATCGGCACCAGCGCCAAAGACGTCTGGTTCTGGTATCCGCAACTGCACGTGCGGGTATAGTCGGGCGCGTTGAGCACGCCGTCGGCCACGACCAAGTTGGAGGTGCAGCCCGACTTGAACCCGCCGAAGTTGCCCGTACCGCTCCGATTCGCCCAATCGAAGAAGCCCGCAGCGCCGGATCGGAAGGTGAGCAGATGCTCGCTGGCAATGGCGGTGTTGCAGCCGTAGGTGCGCGTAAAACGAAGCGGTTCGAGTTCGCCAGTCAACGGATTGGAGAATTTCTTTTCGCTTCCGTCCAGGAGACTGAGTACGCCGCTCGAAACCTTGTAGCTGTTGGTCGTCGTGATGATCGTATCGCCGTGCAGGATGCATGGACCCGTGTACTTCCGCTTCAAATCCTGCCAAACCGGCGCGCCGTCGGCGCCTTTGAAGACGGCCAGACCTGTGCCTGCTTCGTCGCGCAATCGGTCGGTCGCGTTGGCTCCGGCTTGCAGCAGCAGGTCATGCTCTTCCGAATAGCTCAGCCACGAACCGAAGAGCGGCTCGGTGCGCTCCCACAGGACCTTTCCGGTCGCCGCATCCAGCGCGACGATCCGGTAAGGTTCCTTGATCGCCACGCCCAAGCGCTTGAAGCGCTC
This sequence comes from Planctomycetota bacterium, assembly GCA_015075375.1. Taxonomy (GTDB): domain Bacteria; phylum Planctomycetota; class SZUA-567; order H5-PLA8; family H5-PLA8; genus H5-PLA8. The sequence continues at coordinate 1,200,380 of JABTUM010000001.1, forward strand.
TTCGATGCTCAGCGGCAGGCGGTCGAGCGCATAGATACGCCCGTTCCCGGCCACGATCCCATTGTGGATAAACCCGTGCTTGGCCGGAACCGTCCAGCGCACCGCTCCGGTCTTGCGGTCGATCGCCGCCAAGCCTTCGCTGGCGGAAACGTCCACCGCGAAGCTCCACGTGGTCTGTTTCGCCGCGCCGGCCTCGTCGAGCTTCTTGCTGAAATGCGCGAAGCCCGTTCCGCCCAGCAGCAGGTTTTCGTATACGCCGATAAAGCCCCACTCCGGGTCACCGGCCTGACCGGGAAGCCGCGGAAGCTTAATCGTTTGCCGGGCTTCGCCGGTTTTCGGATCCAGTTCGTGGCAACCGTCGGCGGCGGCTACGTAGATGGCATCGGCCGTGGCGATGAAATTGGTGCCGCGCGCATTGGCTCCGGGAATATGAACTTGGTTGTAGGCCGTCTCCAGCGGCGTGTCTTTGTGCGTATCGTCGAAGTAGATGCCGTGCACGCCCAGGTCGGCGAACTTGCGCTGCCACAGCACGCGGCCGGTGTAGACGTCCCGCGCGTTCAGCAGATCCATGCCCATCACGAAAAGCCGACCGCCAATCACTTGCTCCGACGGCCCGTGGCCATGCCGCGGCAACACATCGAGATTGGAGCTTCCGCCGAACCAGAGCAACCCCAACGGCAAGCGCACGCGTTTGTCGTCGGACTTCACCGTATTGGCGATGTTGCCGTACAGATGCGTCCAGGGCGCCGAACCGGGCAGCGCGCCTTCGCGCACCAGGAGAAATCCTCCCGCTTCCTCACGCAGTTTCGCGCCTTCCAGTACGCCAGCCTTGACTTGCGCCGCGACGGCTTCGCGCACGCCCGGCACCTCGGGGATCCACAGCGCGCCGCCGTAAGGACGCACCGATCGATACAGCGCCGGAAGCGTCTCGGGCGCGGCGTATCGGGCGGCGGCTTCTCGGCCCACCAGGACCAGATGCGCCATATAAGGAGGCGCTTCGAAAGCGCGCGGTTCGGCCGTGTGGGCCGTCAATCGCGTTCCGTACACACCGGCCGAGTCCGCACGCGCGCGCAACCGCGCGACCGCATCGGCCCGTTCGTCCAACGCGATCACCTGCAAGGCCGAAGCATTGACCAGCGCCATCGGCCATGTGCCGTCGTCGATGCCGAAGCAAAGCGCGTAGCCCGACTTCGCATCGGCGGCCGCCGTCAGCTTTTCGGCCAGCACGCTGGCTTCAGCCGGAACCGCCAGCGCTCCGGCCGTTTCGCGCCACTCTTGAGGCGCGGCTTTCGCTTCCGCGCCGAAACAGAGCAGCCGCCCATCGCTCAGCACCGCCAGCAGCCGGCCCCGCCCGGCCAGCAGGCGCATGATCTCACCCTGCACCGGGAGGGTCCAAACGACGCGCGGGGTGCCGCCCGCCGCGGGCAATTCGATCGCTGATAGACCCGCTTTCCCGGCCGCATACAGGCGATTGCCTGCGCGAATCAGGTCGCCGCTTGCGTCGGCTTCCACTTCCCAGAGCTTCTTCTTATCGGCTCCGGCGGCCTCGTACGCGGCCACCTTGGGATCCTTCGGATCCGCCGCATAAATCGTCGTGCCATCCAGGACGGGTTCGTTGGAGACAAATTTGCCTTTCGCGCCATTCTCCAAATTGAATGCACGTACGCCGCGCACGCGCGTATGGGAGAAAAACTCCTCCTCATTGGCGCATACGAACGACCCGCCGCTGCCCTTACCGCCTTTAGCCAGTTCGAAATGCGCCAGACGTCCCGTCGCGCGCTCGAAGACCGCGGGAATCGAGCGTCCACCGGGCACCACGAGAAACTTTTCGGTCGCCGCCAGCGCTCCCTGCGGCGCGACCCCCGCGAACGCCGGCGCGCTGTGAGGCTGCGGTATGAAATCCGCGGCCGATCCGTCGTTCAACCACTTCAACTTTCCCGTGCGCGCGTCCAACGCATAGATAAAGGTACCCATGAACGGCCAGATGCTGGCGGCGCAATAGACTACTCCGTCGCGGCAGACCGGCCCGCCGCGCATGGGCCACGCGCCGATCAGGCGTTTGTTGCCCAGCACCTTGCGCGCCGTTGGGCCCCCCCGGATACGCCAGCGTTCCGCGCCGGTCGCGGCGTCCAGCCCGTACAGATAGCCATCGTCGCTGGCCGCGAAGACCAAGCCTTCCGCGGAGGCCGGCGGCAACCGGACCGGACCGTCCGTGATGAAATTCCAGGCCTCCGCGCCGCTGTTCAGGTCAAGCGCCACGACTCGATCGCGGTCGTTGAGGCCCAGGATCACGCGATCGCCCACCACGATCGGCTCCAGGATCCGGTCGTACGGCATCAGATCCTGATTGAGCGGGTCGTCCCAGACGGGCGTGCGCGGCGCGTAGGCGCGCGTCCACTGCAGATGGAGTTGCGCGGGCAGTTCGTGTGGCGACGACGCCGATCGGTGAGCGTCAAAGCGCCATTGCGGCCAGTCGCCGCTCTCGCCGGCCGCAACTTCGAGAGAGACCCCTAGCACCAAACCCAGGCACCAAGCCGCAAGCATCCGCACGCCGCCACCTACCTTCTATTCTAAGAGTCCCTACCGTTGACATTCGAAGCACAAAGGCTGCTCATAGTCTACCCCAACCGAGCTAAAATTACCGATCCGCTCCGGAGCGCCCCGTTGGGTTGTAAGAATGTCCTTAGGCATTAGGATTCGGGCTCCAACCGCCCAACGGAGTCCCACCATGCTCGATGCCCTCTTGAATCCTGACCACCGTAAAATCCAGGAGAAGAAGCAGGCGCTCTTTGCCAAGCGCCAGCTCGCGATTTTGAAGTTGCTCCAGTACCAGCGCTTTGAGCACAGCGGCATATACGTAGACGACCATTCGCAAATGGCCTTCAGCGTGCACAGCAAATGCGGCGAAGACGGCTTGATTCTGGGACTCTTCGAGCGCGTCGGAGTCGAACGGCACACCTTCGTAGAAATCGGCATCCAAGACGGGCTGGAATGCAATTCGGCCAATCTCGCGTTCCACTTCGGCTGGAGCGGCGTCATGCTGGAAGGCGGCGAAGAGTACGCGCGCGAAGCCGCCAAGCATTACGACAACGTTCCGCGCGTGACGATTAAGCAAAGCTTCGTGACGCGCGAGAACATCAATGCGCTGCTCGACGAGACGAAGGCCGACCGCGATTGCGACCTCTTCAGCATCGATATCGACGGAAACGATTACTGGATCTGGGAAGCCTTGGAGGATTTTCGACCGCGTTTGGTCGTGGCCGAATACAATCCGTTCTTCGGTCCCGAGCGCGCGGTGACGATTCCCTACGATCCGCAGTTCGCGCATCGCACCAAATATCCGCGCGGATATATGGGCGCTTCGCTCGCAGCTCTCAATAAGCTGGCCTCGAAGAAGGGCTATGCACTGGTCGCCGGCTCCGATCTGGGCCGCAACGCGTTCTTCCTGCGCCGAGAATTGCTTTCGGCCGAAGTGCCCGAAATCCCACTCGAGCGCGTTTTCCTTTCGCGCCACAAGGAACGTCACGGCGTCCGCGTCGTGGACTCGATTCAGGGCTTACCGCTGGTGGACGTCTGACCTTCCGAATCTCCGGACTGTTCGAGTTCCATCCATTCGATACGGTCCGGCAGCGCAGGATTGTAAAGCCGTTCCCACAACAGATCCGAAGACCGGCGGATCACCGCATCGAGATCGACCTCGAAACGCAGGGCCAGCAGCGCGAAGGCCAGCGGCAACTGCTTGTTGGTCTGGACCGCCAGCCGCGGCGCATACCCGCCCCGCGCGCGCAGGACTTCGCACAACCCCAGAGCCGTATAGTCGTCGAAAACGATCAGACCGTCCGGCCGCTCGTGCGGCAGGGCCGCCAGCAGTCCCGCGGCCGTACGGCGGCCTTCTTCCACCCCGGGCAGCGCCAGAATCCGGCGCCCGGCCACGGCCGGCATTCCCGCGGCCGCAAGTTCTTCGCACACGCCAATCCACGCGCGATCTTCCGCCGCCCCAGCCTGAGCATCCCGGTACACCATACCCAGCGAACGACAGCCGAGCTTCAGGAGTTCCTTGGCCGCACGGCGAGCCGATTGATCGCGGTCGATGCGCACCCCGCAAGGATATTCACCCGAGGAGAAGCAGACCGCAGGCACCTCAAGTTGGCGCAAACCAGCCTGATCGGATTCGGCCAGGCGCGTCAGGACCGCGATGCCGTCAAGATCGCCTTCTTCGAGATCGCCGGCGAGGTGCTGAAAACTCGACAAGCGCGCCGGCACTTCAGGCTGGTAACGGTAGTAGCAAATGCAGCGGCAACCGCGCCGCGAGAGCTCGGCCTGCAGGCCGAACGCAAGCAGTGCGTTGTAACTGCTGGGGCCTTGAAAGGGCGCGGGCAAGGTGGCGATCCCCGCCGACCAAGCCACCGGCGGTAAAGCGGCCATGTCCGCGACGGTGGTGCCCACTTTGCTTTTGCGCCGCAAGACGCCCTGTTGCACCAGGGCCTGCATCGCAGCGGAAAGCGTGTCGTTGTTGGTCGCAAATCGCCTGCACAGTTCCTGCTGCGGGGGCAGCTTTTCGCCGGGCTTCAGGCCATTGGAGCAGACGAACCGCACGATTTTCTTATACGCTTTGTAGGCCTGCGACGTCACGCGCAGCGTAGTCTCTTCGCCCAATCTCGGCATGGGTGCATTCCCGGGACGACGGCGGGCCGTTTACCGCGCCACCCATTCTTCGAAGAGCGCTTTCGTGAGCTGCAACACGCGCAGAGGATCGTCGCTGGGCTTCAACTCAAGAGAGATCAAGCCCGCATAGCCGTCGTCGCGAAGCTGCCGGAAAAACTTTTTATGCGGGAACGCTGCATCCAAAATGTCGTGCACATGCACGTGCTTGATCCACGGCCGGAGCTTGGCCCATACTTCGTCCCAGCGTTCGGGCGGCGTGTTGCCCGGCTGGCCGTTGTGAACAAGATAACAGCGCGGATGTTTGACTTGCTCCACGACCGCCAGCGCATGCTCCCACGCGGTGAAATGGCCGTGCATCTCGATCGGACAGTCCACGCCCACGGTCTCGCCGAACTCCGCGCATTCCCTCAGGGCCGTGGCGATACGCGCGATCGTGACTTCTTTGGCTTCGCCTTTGTCTTCATGCAGCCGGTCGCCCAGACAACGCAGGCGCGGCGCGCCCAGTTCGCGCGCCAGTTCCGCCCAGCGCTTCGTGGCGTCGATATTGCGCCGTACTTCGGCCGGATCCTGCGAGTCGTAGCGGCACGTCACCGAGAGCGCCGCGATCTGCACGCCCGACGACTTAAACTTTTCCTTGATGCGGGCCTTTTCGGACGCCGAAAGCTCAAGCGCGATGCTCGACTTAAACTCCGGATGAATCATGATCTCGAAGGACGCCAGCCCCGCCGCGGCCACGAGATCGACCATCTCGTCCAGCGTGCGGACCTTGCCCATCTGCCAGCCGTGTAGACCGAGTTTCATGGCGCCCCCTCATGCTTGGCGTGGATAAACCGATCGTGCGGAATTCCGCGGACCGAGGCCGCGCAGATCATCGCGAGCACGGTATTCAACGCTTCCACCGCCCGAAAATCCCGTTCAACTCACCGCGGCGACCGGGCTTTCCACCGGCGCGCTGCCGCGCAGCTTCAAGCGCGTGCGGAAGTAGGCGCCGAAGGCCTTGCGCATCGCGGCCAGTTTCAGCCGATGCAGCGGGTACGCATCGCGGTCTTCTTGCGGCAGGAGCCAGCGGCACTCTTCCGGATTCATCACGATGCTGACGTGCACGTTCGGCGCGACGCCGATCGGCAGCCCGCGCTCCATGCAGCGCCGGTAGTAATGCGCGAAAATCGGGATCATCTCTTCGACCTTCGGCGGCGGGAGCGCCGCGTAGTCCGTGCCGATTACCGGACGGAACACGCAGACGGTCGGCACCGCGCCGATGGCGGTGAGCCAGTCGATGGCCTGCATCGAATCGCCGGGCGCTTCCAACCCCGCGATCATCTCCCCGTTGGTCGTGTCGAATTTCACCTCTTTGGCGCAGAATTCGATCGCGTCGAGGTACTTAGCGAGGCCGGCGCGCCGCGCCTTGCCGGGACAGACCTCCTCGAAGCGCCGCGGATTCCAGATCTCGTAACACAACGAAACATTGTTCACGCCCCAGCGCTTCACTTCGCGGTATTGTTCGTGCTCCCACAGCGGCGGCACCTGAAAGCCCGTCAACATGCCGGTCTGCTCGCGCACGCGGCGCAGCACCGGGCCGAAGCGTTCGAGGTACTTGCCGGTGTCGTCGAAGCCCCCGTTTACGTGGACGAAGGTGATGCCTTCTTCGCGCGCGGCGGCCGCCGTCTCGGCCACGTCTTCGGCGGACTTGCCGGTGGTGTCGTCGCCCTTCAGCAGATTCTCGCCCACGCTGCAAAAGCGGCAGTTGTCCCGTGCTACGTCCTTCCAGTTCGCGCACATCCCGCCGTAGTACACGCCAAGGTAAGTGCCCTGCAGAATGCCCACCGAAACCATCGGCTTGCCGCTGCGCGTCACTTTATCGTAGAAGGCCGGCCGCACGGGCAGGATCACCTCGCCGATCTCGGTACCGTCGTACGTCAGCCAGTGCCGCCCGTTGGAGCGCGGGCCGTGCAATTCGTACGGGCTGTCCTGCACCCACGGTTCGACGACAGGCACGTTCACGTGGATCCCGTCGCTGGCCGGGATCAACACTTCCATGCCGCTTCCCAAGCCCGCGCGGACCCGCAACACCGGCCGGCCGTCGGACGTGCGGCAATCCGAGGGGATGCGCATCCCTTTACAAAAAAGGTCGAGCTTCAAGAATCCGGGGTTGAGCCGGCCGTTCTCGAGCAGCGACGGACCCGTAGGCATGGGCGGCTCCACAAAGAGGAGAGTACAGGATAGGTTTTCGCGCGCTTCCGGTCAACGCATAGGAAAAGGACGTGCCAACCGTACTTGGTACCTGGATCTGTCGAATACCCGAACAGCCGCGTTGCTTATCTCACCGCCTGTTGGTGCTCCGAACGGTCCCCGCAAGCGCGGTAATCCCATAAATCATTTATTGCGCAAGAGTTAAATTTTCGCCGAGAGCCGTCCGTGGTGGCGAGAAATTCGCGACCATGTCCCATGTCTCAAAGGCAAGCGAACGGGCTATCAAGCCCCAAGGAGGTTAGCCATGCGTACGAACAATCTTCCCAAATGCCTTTGGAGTGCGCTCCTGATGGGCCTTGTATCATTGGCCTGCGCTCCCCACTCGGCCGAAGCGTCCCACGGAGGCGTCTACATTGGAATCGACAGTGGGCCGCGCTACGCGGCGGAACACTACGCGAGCGGCTACTGGACGTACCGGACCGAAAGCGTGCTCGTGGAGCCCGCGCGCTACCAACGGGTTTGGGTCGAACCCCAGTACACACGCGTGACCTACAGCGACGGGAGCGTAGCGTTGATCAAGGTGCGCGACGGCTACTACCGCGACGAATATCTGCCCGCGCGGTACGAAGCGCGGACGGTGCGCGTCTGGGTGCCTACCACCGTGGTGCATACGCGCGGGTATTCGAGTGCACCTTACCTGAGCTTTGGGCTGGGCGTGCGCTTCAAGTAACGCACGCGCAGGCCTTTTCCGTTGCTTGTAACCGACCGCTTATCAAGGGGGCCGGCTTGCTTTGAGGGAAAGATGAAATTCCGACTGGCGTGGGGTATGTTTAGGATTCAATCACCCCTGCGACGGAGCGCGCGATGATCCCGACGATGTCCACGTGGCTGCTGCACAAGGAACTGGGCAGCAAGAAGATTAAATTCGAAGAAGCGCTGGCCTTCTGCGCCCAGAAACTCGACGCGGTGGCGCTGGAGATTCCGCGCACCACATACGCCGATTGGTCTCCGGCCGGCGTACGCGAACTGAAACGCGGACTGCACCGTCACGGGATGATCTGCGCCGCCATCGCTGCTCAGAATCACTTCAACTGCACCACCCATGCCGAACGCCGCCGCGAGGTGGCGCTGACCAAGGACTTCATCGACATTGCCCAGTTCGTCGGCGCGCGCGTGCTCAACATTTTCCACGCCGGATGGGGTGACCGCGAACAAGGCCGCCGCCTTAAGGCCGAGATGCTGGAATGCCTGAAGGATGTCGTGGCCCACGCCGAGACCAAGGGCGTGATTCTCGCCGTCGAAGCGCACGGGCCGCTTACCGATAACGTGGCCGAATTCCGCGAGTTCTTCGACAGTTGCCCCAGCGAATACCTGCGCATCAACCTCGATACCGGCAACATGTACGAGGGCCCCGAAGGCAACTTGCAGCTCCTCGAGTTCACCGCACATGTCCACGTCAAGCCGACGTACAAGGATCTCGACGGACAAGTGAAAGACGCCGAAGCGCCGCGCGTGCTCAAGGCATTGAAGGGCACGGGCTACCGTGGCACGGTGACCATGGAGCACGTGGACGGCGATCCGCTCGAGAACCTGCCCAAGGCCTACGCGGAATTCAAGAAGATGCTGGCGAGCCTATAGTTTCGCCAGGAGTTCCCGCACCGTCTTCCCCAGCTTGGGATGCATTAAGTCCGGTGCAATCTCGGCCAGCGGTCCCAGCACGAATCCGCGCAAATGCAGGCGCGGATGCGGCAACGTGAGCGCCGGATCGTTCAGCACCAGGTCGGCGTAAAACAGCAGATCGAGGTCCACCGTCCGCGCCGCGTGCCGCACTCCGCTGCGTACGCGGCCCAATTCGCGCTCAATCTCGAGCAGCGCGTCCAGCAGCGCCCGCGGACCCAATCCGGTTCGCACCTCCGCGCAGGCATTGAGAAACGTGAGGTGTTCTTCGCCGGCGGGAACGTCCACGGGCGCCGTCTCGTGAAAACTCGATACGCGCGTAACTTCGATGCCGCGGGTTCGGAGCGCTTGGAGCGCGGCGCGCAGATGGGCCGCGCGGTCGCCCAGATTGCTGCCAAGCGCGAGGTAGGCGGTGGATGCGTGGGGCATGCGTGGCTTACTTCTTGCCGTCGTCCTTGCGGTTGCGCTTCGTCTTCGCGTAGTACGTCACCGTCTCGTTCTTTCGTTCTTCCTGAAGCACTTTCCGCAAGCGCTTCAGCGAAGGCGGCGCGATGGCGAACGTGATGAACCCGCAACTTGGGCAACACGCGCGCTCGACTTCCAGCTTGTCGATCAGCCAGCCCTTGGGACGAAAATACAACCTTTCCTCGTCCAGGGGATTAAAGCCGCCGACCACCAGCCCGCGCTTCTTACAGACAGGGCAGACATCGCCGCAGACATGCAAGGGCATTCGGATTCTCCGGGCGCATTCTACCCGCAGACCGGTCCGCCGCTACAGGCCGCCCAAGGTCTTCAGGTTCGATCCGCTCAACGTCAGCCTGCGGTTCGCGGCGTAGAACGGATGCGCGTAGCGCTTGAGCGCCGCTTCGGAATCTTCGGCGCGCTCGTCCGCCCAGATGCGCAGGGTTCCGTCGGGCGAAAAGAGCAAGAGCTGTTCGCCCGGACGGTCGCAAAATTTCGAGGCCAAGCAGACGTCTCCGCCGGTTTGCGCCACCACGCGCCCTTTCCGGTCCAGGATTTCCCCGCAGCCGTCCACCCCCGGTTGGCCCTTGAAGAATTCGTGCCGCCCGTCGCCGTCCAGATCCACCGGCTGGCTCATGTACGGATCGAACGGCAACTCCGACGGCGCGCCCGTCCGCGGATCGAAAACGAAACGGTCCATATTCTGGTGAAAGCGCCCGTCGGGACCGCACGTTTTTTTGCCGATCCGGATCGCCATCGCCACCGGTTCGCCCCTGTCGCCGGCGCGCGCGATCCATCCCATATCGATGTGCCCGCGATCCACCGCGCCCCATACCCGATGCCCCGTGGCGTCGTAACAGGCCACCCGCGGAAACCCGCGGTCGTCGCTCTCGCGGCAGGTGTAGAAGGTCCAGCGCCCCGAGTCCCGGTCCAGAATCGGTTGAATGATGTCGCTGTGTCCGCGGTAGCTCTCGCGGTCGGCGCAAAAACGCTCGGTGCCGCGGTCCAACTCGATGCATCGCTCGCCCCACAAAATCTCATCCACGCCGTCGCCGTCCAGGTCCACGACCGGCGTGTGGTGGCTCCCGCGCGCGCCCGGCGCATCCTTGGGGATCGACAACTCCCAGCGCGGCTCCGGCCCGGGATCGAAGCCTTGCAGGCACATGGTCTCGTAGGTGCCCTGCGCCGTGACCAGGACCGGCTTTCCGCGCACCGATCCGGCCAGCAGGAAATTGCGGTACATGTGGCTGATTACCTGTTGCCCGCCCTTGTGCGGCCACGGCCATTGCCCGGTGCTTTGGCCCGTGCGAGCGTCCAGCCGCTCCAGGCGGTAGGAACTCAGGGCCAGCGGATGCTTGGCATCGAGGTTGTTCACGAACCAGATCTCGTCGCAGCCGTCGCCGTCGAGGTCGAAGGCCAGCGCCGGGCAGAACCACATCCCCGGCACCACGCCGGGCCCCAGATCTCGCCGCCACAGTTCCTTGCCGTCCACCGTGATGAGGACCAGCTTGAGCGTATCGGTGGGGAAGAAGAACATTTCGTGGTACGGGTCGACGTCGAAATCGGCGGCGTACGCCACGAGGAACGCGCGCGGCGCACCCGGCCCCAATTCAACCGGCACCGCACGGCACTGCCCCGCCGGCGAACCCAGGCGGTACTCCATGATCGGCCGAATATCCATCGCTCGCTCTCCCGGACGCTCCGGAAGATGCTATGCTGGCGCGGCGATACTTCCAGGAGCCTGCGCCGTGGACCCCGGACTCTGCCGCGACTGCCGCCACGCCAAAGTGCTGCGCAACGACCGTGCGAGTGTCTTTTATTTGTGCGGGCTCGCCGATAAGGATGCGCGATTTACGCGCTATCCGCGCTTGCCGGTACATGCATGCAAAGGGTACGAGAAAGAAGAGTCCAAATACGAAACGGGGCCATCCGAAACACCAGCCTGACCGCCTATCGCTCGACCACGAATCCATCCAGCTTGGTATACAGTTCGCCATGCTCGAAGCGGCGCTCGCTCGATTCCGAAATGCTTTCGTAACAAGGATCGAGGTACTGAATCGAATTGCTTTCGGCTTCGTAGCCTAGCCATAAGGCATAGGCGCCGGCACGCGGCGGCTTGGGCAGATTCAGCCGCCAGCAACCGGGCTTTTCCGCCAAAGCTATCCGTGCGCGGCAGGCTTCGCCGTATTCCTCGGCGCTAGCCGATAGCCAGCTTCCGAATCCGCACACTTCGCCGCGCTCGTCCACCCACGCGTACCACGCGTACCGGGCCAGATCGTCTTCGAGCCCCAGTGCGGCCTGACCTTCGGGCGTTGCCAAGGTAACCGTCAATGCGAAGGCTTCCGCCGAATCCTGCTCTTCCGCGCGAACCCCTGCGATCAACAACTCCGCTTCGCGCGGATCCTGCGACGCCGCGGGCAATGCGAAAACTCGAGTTTCCTCGCTCTGGCTCAACTCTCCTTCCGGTCTCGGGCCTCCAATCTTGAAGGGCACGATGCGTCCGCTAAACGGATGTTCATATTCGTGCGTTCCATCCTCTGCTTCTACGCGGCTCCAGGCGCGCACGTCGGTATAGCCGGGTCTGCGCGGCTCCCAATCCAGATCCGCGCCATTCGGCCATCGGCCCGGTCGTCGCGCGCGGGCGTAATTCATGGGATGAGCCCGATGGGGAGAGGAGTACCCGCATCCCCTGCGAATCCCACGCCTCCGAGCGCGCCGAGGCCGTTCATCGCCGAACGGACTTTCCGCGGCCATCCCTAAGCTTGTAAACGTACCGTACGGACGAACCACATTCTCCCAGAACGGACCCTCTCCGATCACCTCCTGATGAGCACACACGCTTAAGCGCTCGCCTACCGCCACCGTGGTGCGAGAAACTTCCATGCGCAATACGACGCGCACGTCACCGTTGACCAGTATCTGCTTCAAGCGCCTCTCGCCCTCGGGCCCCAGCGCCCAGAGGCCATCGAAGCCCGCTTTGCGCACTTCCAAATGCTCGTGGAAAAGCATCGCTTCCAACCGCTCGGCTTCAGCATCGCCTTCCAGCGCCGGAATGTCCCACGCCGCCGCCAGCGCGCGAATCTGCGCGGCGCGCTCCAGGTCGCCCTTCGCTCCATAATGCACTATTTGAGGCCATGCCATAGGGCCGGCTGCGCGCAAGGCTTCAAACGCTTCGGCTCGGCGCTCGGGATCCGCATCGCTCAAGCGCTCGATCAGCGGCCCCAGGTTCAAGGGGCGCCGATCCGCGCTTTCGGCTCGAACGAACCAAACCGCCGGCGCCATACAAAGCAAGATCCAGATGCGATTCATGCTTATTGGAACGCAAGGTTGGGCCAAAGGTTCACCCTGCTGAATCCAAGTACCATGCTCGTCGCAATACCTTTGATCGTCTTGGGTTAGGTGCTCGATCGGCATGCCGCTCGGCATCGTATATCGAGGCCTAATGCGCCTGCGGCAAGCTCGGCCAAGAGACTATAGCGGTGGGTGCGCAGGGTACCGGCGCTCAGGAATGCGAATCGAGTGAAGCCGACGAACCGCCGCTTTAGGTGGCCGATCCCGGCAAATGATAAATCGGGGGCACCTGCTCCGGAGAGGTGAAGCACGGCGTCAGTTCGCGCAGACGCCCGTCGCCCAATCGGTAGATCCAACCGTGCACGGCGATCCCCTGCCCATGCCGCCACGCGCTTTGCACCACGGTGCTGTGGCATACGTTCGCCACCTGCTGCGCCACGTTTAGTTCGCACAGCCGGTCGCCGCGGCTGCTTTCGTCCGAAAGCAAACCGAGTTCGCCGTTGTGCCGCTCGGCCAAGTCTTTGATTCCGCGGATCCAGTTGTCCACCAGTCCCAGCTCGAGGTTGCCCAGAGCCGCCTGCACGCCGCTGCACCCGTAATGTCCGCACACGATCACATGCTTGACCTTCAGCACGTCCACCGCGTACTGCAGCACGGAAAGACCGTTGAGATCGGTATTCGAAAACTGGTTGGCGATATTGCGATGCACGAATAACTCGCCCGGCTGCAAGTCGACGATCTGGTTCGCCGGGACGCGGCTGTCCGAACAGCCGATCCAAAGGTACTCCGGGCGCTGCAGACCCAGGAGTTCCTTGAAAAAGCCCGGCTGCTGGGCCGCAACACGCTGCGCCCAGAGCCGGTTTTTTTCGAAGAGATGCTTTAGCGTACGCATTTCAATGTTTCCGTCAGAATTACTTACCGCGGCCATAGCCCGTCAATTCCAGGCTGACTTGCCCGTTCGCTTCGGACTTCACGAGCCCGCCCATGAACTGTGGGATTTCCTTGCTCGTCCAGGTGCGGCTCACCACCGCGCCCTTGCTCGTCACGTCCGACCGCGTGGCGTTCAGCGTCTGGCCGGCGACCGTCACCTTTTCTTCGGTCTTGGTGCTGGCAAAGTTGTATTTCGTCTTGCTCTTCTGGGTGTAGCCGGGGCCCTGGTTGGTGCTCAACAGCGTGACCGTATTGGCGCCGATCTCGACCACTTCCATGCGCATCTTCATGCCCGGCTGCGCGGGATAGCCGTATTCGACGTAGTCGCCCACCTTGCAGTCCTTGTAGACCGCCCAACCGTCGGCATCGAGCGTCATCTCCTGCTCGGTCACTTCGCCTGCTGCGGCGGGCGCAGGAGCAGCTTCCTCCTTCGGCGCCGCTTCTTCCTTGGGAGCTTCCTGCTTTTCCTCGGCGGGCGCTGGGGCGGCTTCTTCCTTCTTCTCCGCCGCCGGAGCGGGCTCGGCTTTTTCTTCTTCCTTCTTCTTCTTTTCCTTCTTCTTGCCGCCGATGCCGGGCAGATCGAGCGCGAACGCGCGTTCCGGCGCGCAGAGCCCCGCCAGCATCAAGCCCAGCATCAACCACGTCATCGAGCGCAGCATAACCGTTCTCCTGGTATCCCGTTCGGCGCGGAGGCGCGCGGCTTTCCGGCCGCGCAACGCGCGCTTACCACTTCAGCTTTTTGATCCGATCCACTGCTTCAGCCAGACGAGCTTCCGGCACCGTCAAGGTCGCGCGAACGTACCCTTCGCCCGGCGCGCCGAAACCGTTGCCCGGAACCGTGATGATATGAGCCTCGTCGATCAGCTTCATCGTCGTCTGCGTGCTGGTGTAACCCTGCGGCACGCGGATCCAGCAGTAGAACGTCGCCTCCGGCGGGCGCACCTTCCAGCCAATCGCCTTCAGCCCGTTACAGAACGTGTCGCGGCGCTGCTTGTACATCGCCATCAGCGGAGGCACGATCTCGTCGTAGTGCTGCAATGCAACCGTCGCCGCGCGCTGAACCGCGGTGAAAATCCCGCTGTCCACGTTGCTCTTCATGCGGCCCAGTCCCGCGACCAGTTCGCGGTTGCCGCACGCCCATCCCGCGCGCCAGCCGGTCATGCTGAACGTCTTGGAGCACGAATGGAGTTCCAGCGCCACGTCCTTGCCGCCGGGAATCTCCAGAATGCTCAAGGCCGGACCGTCGAAGAACATCTCCGTATAGGCTGCGTCTTGAAGAATGATAATCTCGTGCTTCTTCGCGAACGCGACGGCTTTCTCGAAGAACGCCTTCGTCGCCAGCTTGCCCGTCGGACTGTTGGGGTAATTCAGCCACAGCACCTTCGCGCGCTTGGCGTCGCGCGGATCGATGCGGTCGAAATCGGGGAAGAAATCGTTCTCTTCCGTCAGGTCCATGTAGAGCGGTACGCCCCCGGCGAAGTAGGTCGCGCCGCGGTAGACCGGGTAACACGGTTCCGGAACCAGCGTGATGTCGCCGGGATTCACAAACGCGAACGCGAAATTCGCAAGCCCTTCCTTGCTCCCGATCGTCGGGTAGATCTCGGTTTCGGGATCCAGTTCGACCTTGAAGCGCTTTTTGAAGAACGCCGCGATCTGCTTGCGGAAGGCCGGGTCGCCGTTGTCCAGCGCGTACTGGTGCGTGCTCGGATCGTCCGCCGCTTCCTTCAACGCGTCGATGATTACTTTGGGCGTCGGCGTATCCGGATCGCCGATGCCCAGATTGATCACATCGTGGCCCGCGGCGACGGCAGCCTTCTTGCGCTTGTCGATTTCCGCGAACAGGTACGGAGGCAAATGCTTGAAACGATCGGCGACCGGAAACGGCATGCCACATCTCCCTTCCCATGGAGTACGCAACGTGCAGGGCCGGCGGTTGGAGCCCTACTGGAAAGGTAGCAGAGTACGGGGCGCGCCGAGCGTGTCAACGCAAGAGCACGGCGTGGCGAAAGCGGGAATTGAGCCGTAAACCGCAGACCTAAGCGCCTGCGGATTACGGCCTCGGCGGCTCGATTACTGGCTCAGCATCTTCTTCAGGTTTTGCAGGCACTTATCGATGCAATCTATCGGCGGCAGCGCGTAGCTTTCTTGCTCAACGATGTACCATTCGGTCGCGCCGATGGTCTCGCAGAGCGTGAAACACTTCTGCCAGTCCACATCGCCTTCGCCGATCAGCGCCTTGTCGTTGGTCTTGCTGTACTCCTTTAAGTGCACGGTCAACGCGCGGCCGGGGTACTTTTCGACGAACGGCACCACGTTGCAGCCCGCGTGCAGCGCGTTCCCGGTGTCCACCTGCATCACGACATCCTTCTTCGTGTTGCCGAAGAACGTATCCCACGGCAGTTCGCCATCCAACGGCGTGAACTCGATTGCGTGGTTGTGGTAACCGGTGAGCATCTTGTGAGTTTTCAGCGTGTCCGAAATCTCGTTAAAGAGGCCGGCCGTCCTCTTCCAGGCATCCTTGCTGTTGCGGAACTCTTCTTTCAAGCCCGGCACGACCAAGAACCGGTTGCCGATGGTCTTGTTGAACTCCACCGACTTCGCCAGTTCATCGCCTTGTAGCGTCTGGATGCCGATATGAGTGCCGGCGACTTTCAGCTTGTTTTCGTCGAGCAGCTTGCGAATGTCCTGCGCCGAGTGCCCGTAATAGCCCGCGAACTCGACGCCGGCGTAGCCCATTTGAGCGATCCGCTTCAGCACGCCCGGCAGGTCCGCCTCGGCGTCCTTGCGCACGGAATACAATTGCACGGCAATCGGAATCGGCTTGCGGGCCATGTCGATGCTCCTCGGGGGAAAGGGGTTAAGCGACCGTGCGTTAAAGGCTAGCGCGGTCCGGCGCGCGCTCAAGCACGCTCAGCGCGATTCCGCTTCCGTCGCGAACGGATGGTTCGCTATGGTCCACTTGTCCAGACAAGTACCCGTCTCGCGCGTTTCCACCGTCAACGTGTGCGAACCCTTCTTCAGTTCGGCCGTGAAGGCCTCGTCTGCCTCGGCCACGCGCACCGCATGCCAGCTCCAGCGCGTTGCACCGGCCCGCACACCCCACACCTGCCGCGGACCGTCGTCCACGCGAAAATGGAACGAATCGTGCAAGCCGCTGGGTTCCGGCGCGAGGCACCTCGCGCGGATGTGATACACGCCGTCTTCCGGCACGTCGAAGGCGAATACCAGCTTGCCCTTGGCGGCGTTCGCACCTTCGGCCGGTATCGGCGTATGTACGTAAGCGCCACCCGCGGCAGCAGCGTCTTCAACCTTCGCCATGCCGCCGGTCATCGTTCCGGATTCGGCTTCCACCTGAAGCTCAAACGGCTTTTCGGGATACACGCGCGCAAAAACGAGGACCGTCGTTTGAAAGCCCCGGTCGGTGCGGAAGGTCAGCGCCGTGCGGTGATCGCCGACGGGCAAGCCCGCTACCCGCAGCGCCACCGTCTGCGCCGCATCGGCCGTAGCGGCGGAAGCCGGTTCGGCCGAGAGCCACGCGCTGTCGGTTCGCGCCGACCACGTCGCTCCGGCCGCGCTCGGAATGGTTAGGCTCACCGTTCCGCTCTTTTGCTGGCGGGAATCGAAGCGCACCAGCGCCGGCGTAGCACGCAGACCATGCGGCCGCTGCGGAATCTCGCGCACCGATCCGCCGAACTCGTAAGCGCCCATGTCCGGCGCCTGGCCGGAAAAACCGTCGTTTACGCCCGCCAGGACCTGCCCGGCATCGATCCCCGGGGAACCCTCGGCCAAACTCAGATCGCCACCGGACTCGTCCGCGAATTTCGGCTTCTCGCGCACCGCGTGCGCTTCGGCTTCAGGCGCGGCATCGGCTCCTCCGCGCCCAAGCAGGTCGTAATCGAAATCGTTCTCGGCGTCTTTTAGTTTGTCGTAGATGTCGGTCTCGCTTCCGGATCCGGCGAAGAGATTATTGCGCGCGAATGCGCGGTAGCGCCCGCGGTCCTCTCCGCTTCCGTAGCCCACGCTACTCAAGCCGCGCCCCGAACCGTAAATCGTGTTGTGCAGGATCACGTCCCGGCCGGTCGAATAGCGTAGCCCGCCGCCCATTTTGTACGCCGAACCGGTCGCACCGCGCTCGTCGCCCAGGGGTCCGATCACGTTCCGGAAAATATATGCCGGACCTATTCGGCACGGCGCGCAACTGATCCCGCACAGCGCCAGAGCCAGCCGATTGTTCCAGAAGCGCACGTTGATCTGCCCGCCGTCCAGTTCGACCACGTCGTCGTTGCAGAACGCGAGGTAATTGTCGTGGATATCGGTATCGCGATACGGGCCGCCGTTCACGAAGCTGTTCTCGATGGATTCGATTGCGTCGTTGAAGCGATGCCCCTCGCTTCCGATGCACTCGTTGTAGCGGATGACGTGCCGCCCCAGACTGTTCGCGATCACGAACGCCTCCGGCCCCATCGGATGCCCCTGCGCCCAACTGTTGGCGTGTCCGCGCGGAGCGTGGAGGTAGCAGTGCTCCACCGTCACCGCTTCGCTGCCCATATCGATCTTCACGCCCGCGTGATAATTGATCTTCCGGCCGGCACCGTCCACGCGGCGCGGATCGGCTTCCGGTCCCGGCTCGCCGACGGTCCCCCAGCCGCGCATCTCGCAGCGACGAATGCGAATGTGCTTGCTGTTGAAGACTCGTACCGCATTGACCGTACCGCCCGCGATCGTCGCGTCTTCCACGATCACGTAGCTGGAATTCCTGATCAATACCGCGTCCGGCGCTGCCGTGCCGCCATCCAGTGCCTCCTTCTGCTGCGGCGCCGGTCGGTAAACGATCCACGCGTCCGGCTTGCCGTGCGCCTCGATGACGAAGGAACTCTTCTGCATGCCAGCGGGCAGTTCCCGCGTTTCGCCCACGGGCGTCGCTTCGGACCACGTGGCTTTTTCGAAGGTCAAGGCCGGAGTGGGCGCCTGATCGTCCGGATCGGAAAGCGTGAGCTGAATTTCGTAGCCGCTACCGGCCGATAAATTCAGCAGGCTCCCGCGGAACTCCTGATTCTTACGGTCCGGCACCAGATCCAACCCGTGCTGCCAAGTCTCCGTGCCCTTGGCGCGATAGGCCACCCGGCACACGGCGTCGCCGTTCCCATCGCCCGCATAGCGCACGTACAAGCCCAGGGACTGAAACGTCGCCACCGCTTCGGCGGCCACCAGAACGGACGCATTCGGTGCGCGCGCCGGTTCGGGCTTCGCTACCGCGTCCGGCACGAACGGCTGGAAATCCAGCGCGCGCCCGCTCAGCCAGCCGTCGTGGCGATCCGCCGCGCCGCGCACGGCGCTTGAGACGCGCAGCTCGTCGAGCGAGCCCAGCAGGCCTCGGCCAATTTCGATCGTACCCGCGCACGGTTTGAGCTTGCCCTGAGGCGTGTCGCGCTTGCGGTATTTCCATTCGTCCTCAAGCAAGACGCCGTTCACATGGATGGACCAGACTTTTTCGCCCACGGCGCTGGGATCGTAGCTCCATGCCGCATGCACCCAGCGGCCGTAGGGTAAAAAGGTTTGCGAGCGCAACTGGTACGAACCTTGATCGGTCGTCAGGTCAAAACCGAATCCAGCAGACGACCCGCCGCTAAGAAGCAAACAGCGCAGCACACCCTTTACCTCGAGCACCGTCTGCTCCGCATCGTCCCCGCTGTAATCCAGACGCACCCAGGCCTCGGCCGTAAAGCCCAATGATGCGTCCCAGGGTTTCTCGAGCGCGCACGTCAGGGCCTGCTTGCCGTCTCCGCGCCAAGCTTGCCCTTGCACGCCAGTCTCGAACCTTCCGCCCTCGGCCTTCGGCGCGCGAGCATCGGGCGAAGAATCCGCATGGTCGCCGTCGAAATGGAGCAACAAGCGCGTCCGATCATCCGGCTTATACGCTTCGGGCGCGAGAAAATACCCTTCCGCCGCGCATCCGGATCCCAACGAAGCCATCAGAAGGGCGAATACGTTCCAAAATCGAGTTTGCATGCAGAACCCCTGTTGCGGTCGATAGCCCAACCTACGTACACCGCTCCACCCTTTCCAAGCCGTTTCATTACCGAACACCTATCCTACCGTGGCCTCTCGTTTGCCAACACGGAGTGGTGTACAATCTGGGTCCGCCGTGAACGTGGGAGAACGCCACACGGACCGACGCAGAAAATAACGTGGGGAGGCTTGAGCATGTGGTGGAAACTGACGCACCTTAAGCGGAGCTACACCGGAGTCGCAGCCATGGGGCTCTTGGCAGCCTTGGCGCAGGCCGGCGAACCGCCGGGCCCGCCTCCGCCGCCAGGTCCGGACGCCCCGCCCCCGCCGCATCAGGAGATCGATCCGAATCTGCGTGAGCTGGCGCGCAAGCAACGCGCCGGACAGGACCTGACGCCCGAAGAGCGCGAGAAGCTGCGGCAAGGCATGCAGCAGCTTCGCGAAGGCGGCGGCCCCATGGGCGAACGGCGCATGGGCCCGGGTGGACCCGAAGGCGGACCGCCGGGTTTTGCGGGCGGGCGAGGCCAGCCGCATGATCCGATCGCTGGCGTGCTGCGAACCGTCAATGCCGTGGACCGGGCCGCGCTGAGCGCCTACCGGGCGCGCTTCGATGCCGGCGAGAAAGAACCGGCCTTAGCGGAGGCCAAGCAGTTCATCGAGGCCGAAGCCAAGCGGCCACAGCGCGATCCGGCGGTCGCGGGCGTGGCGCGCCTGATCGTGGGGCGCATGGAAAACGACTTGGGTAAAACCGAAGACGCGATCCAGACCTTCCGCACCGTCACCGGACCGGCCGCCGCGCACGCCTTGCCGCCGCTCCTGGAGCCTTACCAGAAAGATCCGCAAGCCGAACCGATTCTGGCGGCGTACAAGCAACTGCTCGCGATGCAGCCCACTCCTCTGGACCGCTGCCGGCTCCTGAACGCGCTTCAGGATTGGCTCGAACAACCCGGTGCACGGCGCATGGCGCCCCCCGTGCGCGCGCAGATCCTGAAAGAAGCCGCGACCACAGTGCCCGTGGAAGAAGCGATGGCCTCGCAAGATGCTTTGGCGAAGGAAGCCGCCGCGCAGATGCCGCCTCCGGGCGGACCGCGCGGCTTCATGGGAGAAGGCCCGCCCGACGGCCCCCCGCCGCCCGGCGGCCGCGGCGACGGGCTGAAAAAGATGCTGCGCCAGGGCGATAAAAAGGGCGCCATGCGCGAGGGTGAGATGCGGGAAGGGGACGGCGGACCGCCTCCGGCCGAAGCGGGAATCGATTTCTAAATCGATCCGATCAGAACCGATGGCTGGCGAATGGCAAGGCAAGGCCTTGCCATTCGCTTTTAGTGCCCGTCCGTCTCGTGCTCGTACTGCTCGAAGCGCTTTTTATCGATCGCTTTCATGTATGCCTGGTTGCCCGAGATGACCCCTTCGTCGATCAATTCCTGCAACCGGTCGTCCATGGTAATCATGCCTTCGCCTTTGCCGGCCGACATGAGCTGATTGAGTTTGGCGATCTTGCCATCGCGGATGGCCGCGGCGATGGCGATATTGCTGACCAGGATCTCCTGCGCCGCAGCGCGGCCCTGCCCGTCTTTCTTGCGGCACAACGTCTGCGACACCACGCCTCGCAACGATCCGGCCAGCATCCCGCGAATCATCGGCTGCTGCCCGGGCGGGAACACGTTGACGATACGGTCGATCGTCTTCGCCGCGCTGTTCGTGTGCAGCGTACCGAAGACCAGCACGCCCATTTCGGCGGCGCTCACCGCCAGCCCGATCGTCTCCAAATCGCGCATTTCGCCGACCAGAATCACATCGCAGTCTTCGCGCCCCGCCGCGCGCAGCGCCGCTCCGAAGCCCTTGGTGTGGTCGCCCACTTCGCGCTGCGTGATGATCGACTTCTTCGGCGGATGCACAAACTCGACCGGCTCTTCGATGGTCAGGATATGCCGCGCCTTGTGCGCGTTAATTTCGTTGATCATCCCCGCCAGCGTCGTCGATTTGCCCGAGCCCGTCGGACCCGTGACCAGCACCAGCCCGCTGGTCAGTTCGCAGAAGTCGTAGAGCTTCTTCGGCACGTTGAGCTGTTCGAGCGTCAGGATCTTGGTCGGAATAATGCGGAAGATCGCACCGTAGCCGCGCTGATGCTTGTAGTAATTCGCGCGGAAGCGGTCTGAAGCGCCCATGGCGTACGCGAAATCGCAGTCGCCTTTTTTCACGTACTTCGCCCAGTGGTGCACGGGACAGATTTCCTGCAAATACGCGGTGAGCTGGTCGTGCGTAAGCACACCCTCGTTGGGAATCGCCGCGATGTGCCCGTGCACCCGGTACTTCGGCGGCTGCCCCTCGGCCAGATGCAGATCGCTGCCCTTGGCTTGTTGCATCAATTGAAAGAGTCGATCAATGGCGGGCAAGGTCAATCCTCCCCATTTCGAACCCTACGCGTTCTTCGCGCTTTCAAAGCAACCCAAAGCAATCTCCGTCATGGTCCGCGCCAACTGCCAGCGGTCGCCCTCTTCGACTAGCTTGCCGTCTGGACCGGGAAATACGCGGGCGTAGTTGATGTTCGGCTGCAGCAGCTCCGGACAGAATGGCACGTAATCTCCGGGCTTCGCGTGCTTCAGGAAGCCTTTGAAGCTGCGCGTCCAGAGCAGCTTGAAGTGCTCGATATACGGACGGTCCTTCCCGTCGCCGAAATCCACCTGCATGCAGCCGCTGTTCCCGATGCGGCCGTGCATGAAGCGGACGCGCTCGAAGACCGGCGCCAGAAAATCGGCCTTGGGTTCGACGCCGCCGTAGGGCATCTCGAGCCCCGTGTACCAGTGGCTGTAGTCGGCGTTGATGCCCAGATCGGGGAAGCGCTTCACGAGTTGCACCGTCCGCCACAGGTCCTGCGTGATCGTCGCGCGGTGCGTCTCGATGTAGAGCGGGAAATCGTGCTTGGCGCTCGCGTTCAGGATCGCATCGGCCAGCGCGTCGACTTCCGCGTCGTCCTCGATGCCCCAGGCCACGTGCAGCGTGCTGCAAAGCACGCCTTCGTTCTTCTGGCGCAAAGCCAGCGGTTCGGCATCCCCGGGCTTGTTGATCCGCCCACCGCCAAAGCAGAGCAGGCCCAGGTCGGCACAGATCTTGGGATCCGCGCCCTGCAGCCCGACGTAACCGGCGGCTTTCAAAGCCGCGTACAGTTCTTTTTTGTCCGCATGCCGCGGCGCCGTGGCATGCGGCGGCAGCTCGTTCAACGTGCCCAGATTGAAGCACGGCTTCAGATGCGGCGGAGCCTGCGAGCCGTCGTTCAGTGTCCGGATGGCCATAACCACTCCCTATTGAGCAACGCGACGGACCCTAGCCCGGGCATCGTCGACCGCTTAACGCCGGCCCAACCCCGGACGCGGCGGCGGCGCTCCTGCGGCCGGCTTGGCGCCCGCGGCCGGCGCCGCGCCCGCCGCGGGTTTGGCCGCGGGCGGTTCGGCCTTCGGCGCCCACTTCATGAACTTCTGCTTGTTCCCGGCGCGCTTGTAGGCTTCGGAGCCGTCGATCAGGTCTTGCTCGGCCAGCGCCATCAGGCTGTCGTCCATCAGCACCATGCCCAGGTTCTTACCGAGCTGCATCGCGTTAACCAGCCCCGCGGTATTCGCTTCGCGGATGATGTTGCCCACCGCCACGTTGTTAAACAGGAGTTCGCACGCCGCCACGCGGCCTTGGCCGTCTTTGCGCGGAATCAACTGCTGGCTGATGATCCCTCTAAGAGATTCCGAAACCATCATGCGAATCTGCTGCTGCTCTTCCGGCGGGAAGCTGTCCAGCACCTTGTCGATCGTCTTCGCCGCGTCCTGCGTCGGCAGCGAGGCGAAGACCAAGTGCCCGGTCTCGGCCGCGTTGATCGCCATGCTCGTCGTCTCGTAGTCGCGCAGTTCGCCGATCATGATGATGTCGGGATCTTCGCGCAGCGCCGCCTTAAGCGCCGCCGCAAAGCTGGCCGTATGCGGGCCGACTTCGCGCTGCGTGACTTGGCACTGTTTGCCTTCCAACAGGTATTCGATCGGCGCTTCCACCGTGATGATGTGGTCCGGGCGGTTCGCGTTTACCAGGTCCACCAAGCTGATCATCGTGGTTGTCTTGCCGTGCCCCGAAGGACCGGTGACCAGGACCAAACCCTGCGCGAATTCGGTCAGGCGTTTCACGCCCGGCGGCAACCCCAAGGCCTCGATGGGCTGAATGGTCTCGCCGATGATGCGGCAGACCAGCCCGTCGCCGGTCCGGTCGCGAAAGACGTTGGTGCGGAAGCGCCCCGCATGCGGGAAGGCGTAACAGAAATCCAGGTCGCCCGTTCGGTCGAAGTAGGCCCATTGTTCTGGCGTCAGCGCCATGCGGATCAGCGCCTGCGTCTGCGCCGGCGTCATCGCGGGCATGCCTTCCTGCATCAACTGCAGCTTCCCGTGAATCCGGATCATCGGCGGGATGTTGACCGCGAGGTGGAAGTCGCTGGCTCCCATCGCGCGCGCGGCTTTCAGATAGGCCTGGATGCCGCTGGGCGAAGGATCTTCCGGCGCGATCCCGCCCGGCCATCCTTCCGGAATGATCGCCTCCGCCGGACCGCCGTGGGAATCGTGGCCCCCGCCGTGGCTGTCGTGCTCCGGAGCAGGCGGTGGCGCGATCGACGCGGGTGCGGGTGCGGCAGGAGCCGGTACCTGCAACGCAGCCGGCGCGGGAGCCTGCGCGGCGGCAGGCGCGGGCGCGGGAACGGGCTCCGGAGGTGGAGCGTTCCCCGGACGAAGCTGCAAACGCACCGGCGATGGAGCCCCCGCGCGCGGTGGAGCGGCGGCAGGTGCGGCCGGAGCAGGCTGTGCGGACGGAGGCATCGCGGGCGCTCCGGGCGCTCCGAGCTTCAAATTCAAGCGCGGCGGAAGCACCGGCCGCGGAGGCGCGCCCGCTGGCGGCGCGGCCACCGGAGCAGGCGCGCCGGGCGCGCCTAACGAAACGGGAGCCGGAGCGCCCGGACGGGCGCCCAGCGTGACAGGTCTTGGCGGCAAGGCCACCGGAGCCGGCGGCGATGCGGCCGCGGGCGGACGAGCCGGCGCCGGAGCGTCGAATTCCCGCGACGGCGGGCGCGGACCCTTGCGCAGCGTGCTGCCCGGACGCGAAAGGCCGGCCGCCGGAGTCGTACGCATTACCTGACCCTGTTCGGCGGCCGTGTCGCCCGGCATATGCCGTACGTGCCCACCGCCCGGCACCGAATGCTCCAACTCAGCCAGCACTTCCACCGGGATCACACGCTCGGCCACCAGCAGGTCGAAGAGCGTAAAGCTGGGATCTTCGGCGATGCGCACGTAGTACTGTTCCAGCGCCGCCTTGTCGAGCAGTCCGCGGGCGAGAACCAGCTTCTCGGTCTCGATATCGTTCAAGCGCAGGGCCACGGTCCGTCTCCTTGCCGCACGCAGAAGGTGAATCCTGAATCTAAACAACACGCCCAGCGCATGCAACGCAGCGCACGCGTGCGTGGGGAGAAAGAACCGAGTTTAAAGCAAAATAGAAGAATAAACCGGGCAGGCGGCCGCCTTTGCCGGACTTTCGGCAAAGCACCTGTGGACCTAGCAGAAAGAGGTATCGAAGCCAGACCCTAGTCCCGGCTGCGACCGCTCAAAATGGAGAGCAGGTACAGGAACAGATTCACGATATCGAGGTACAGGTTCAGTACCGCGCCGACCACGTTGTTGTCCTGGAAGTACTGCCGCGTCACCTGGCTGGTATCGTACAGAATCCAGCCGCTGAAAATCAACGCGCCGGCCCAGGAATACCAGTAGTACAGGTTGGGGCTGGGAAAGAAGAAGAATGCGATGCTGGTGATGATCAGCCCCAGCGTCGCCATCCACAGAAAGCCGCCCATCCACGAGAAGTCCTTACCCGTGAAGCGCACGTACGCGGTCAGCCCCACGAAGATCGTTGCCGTCAGGCCCAAGGCATAGGTCAGCGTCTCCAAGCCGAGCGCCGAAGAGACGTACGCGTTGATTAAAGGCCCCAGGGAGATGCCGATCAGGGTGACGAACGCCCAGAGGAACGCCCAGCCGAAGATCCCCTTCAACCTCACGAAGATCGAGAGAATGACCATGCCGAGCGTGATAAACCCGGCCACCTTGGCGAAGGGACGCATGGTGTCTATATTCGCTACCGTGAAACCACAAGCCAGTGTGGTCACGATCAGACTCAACGCCAAGGTCCCGTAGACCTTGGTCACGAAAGCGGCCTTCGCATCATCCAACGCCGCAAAGCGCTGGTCGAAGTTCAGGTCGAAGGCTTGAAGAGCCATGGGCTTAACCTCTTTATAGGAACCCTGAAAATTCGCACAGGGAGCGTTTAACCGGAATACTTACCTCGGCGTATCCTAGTTCATCCGCGCGATCCGGCAACTCTTTTGGCAAACGGACCTTAAATCAACCCCCTAGGCCCTCGATTAGTTGAAGGAATGAGCCCGTTTCCGTATCCTATTGATAGAGCAGCTTTGCGCCACTTGGGCGCATGAGCAAAGCTTCTCCTTAAGGAGACAATTGTGGCCACGTTGGGATTCTTCATCGGATTGGACCCCCATTACCTCATCTTTGTGGGCTTGCCGCTGCTGGTCATTACCGTCGGCGCCCAGCTCATGGTGAAAGCCGCATACTCAAAGTGGTCTAGGGTGGCGAACACCAAGGGTATTACCGGGGCAGAAGCCGCCTACGTCATCTTGCGTTCGGCAGGTGTGAACGATGTCAAAATTGAGCAGGTTGATGGGTTCTTAAGCGACCACTATTCGCCCAGCGAAAAGGTGCTGCGCCTTTCGCCGGAAAACTACCAAGGCCACTCCATTGCCGCCGTAGGCGTTGCGGCGCACGAAGCCGGGCACGCGATCCAGCACGCAAACCACTATGCGCCGCTGGTACTCCGCAATGTTGCGGTGCCTGCCGCGGGCATCGGCTCGCACTTGGGCTATTTCGCCCTGATGATCGGCGTGTTCATGTCCTATCAAGGTGCTCCCGCGCTGAACACCTTCACGCTTCTGGGTGTGATTGGCTTGGCGGCCGTGGCGTTGTTCCAGATCGTGAATCTACCCGTCGAATTCGATGCCAGCCGCAGGGCGCTGCAGTACCTGCCGGAGATCGGCATCTTGAGCCAAGAAGAGAACGCCGGAGCTCGTTCGGTGCTTACCGCAGCAGCATTGACCTACGTCGCCGGCACCATCGCCGCGATCTGGACGCTGCTTTACTGGCTCCTGCGCCTGGGGGTCATTGGTGGCAGCCGGGACGATTAACCGGGTCTGAACCGTACCGACTTAAGCTTCGAACGAAAAGGGCCGGCCAGCGCCGGCCCTTTTTTATTTTACCTTCCCGCCCGCCGCTCTAGCGTAACGCTCCATGCACGCGCTCACGATCACCGGACCCGGCCGCATGGAGCGCCGCGAGGTCCCGCCTCCGGCGCTTCCCCCTGGGGAATGCCGCATCGCAGTGCGCTTGGCCGGCATCTGCCGGACCGATCTGGAACTCGCCAAGGGCTACATGGGGTTCACCGGGATACCCGGTCACGAGTTCGTCGGCACGGTGCTCGAAGGCCCGGAAAACCTCCAGGGCCGCCGCGTGGTCGGCGAGATCAACGTGCCGCGCGATCTCCGCCGCTTTTCGACGCCCGGTTACGACGCGCGCCACGAGCCCGAACGGACGGTCCTGGGCATTCTCCACCGCCCCGGCGCCTTCGCCGAACAGCTCACCCTCCCGCCCGAATGCCTCTACGCCGTGCCCGATTCGATCCACGACGAAGAAGCCGTCTTCGTCGAACCGCTCGCCGCGGCGCTGCAGATTCTCGAACAAATCCACGTACCACCGGGCGAGAAGGCCTTGGTGATCGGCGACGGCAAGCTGGGCCTGCTGATCGCGCAAGTCCTGGCGCGCCACGGCTGCCGGACCTTTCTGCATGGACATCACGAGAAGAAACTGGCCCTCGCGAGGCGGTGGGGGGTCAACACGAATATTAGTTGGGCCACCATAGAGCACACAACCGAAGAGCCAACCTTGGTGGACTCAGACGATCCAGAGGATCAGGAAATTCTGAGAGGCTTGATGGAACTCGCTGAGGAAGAAGAAGCCTTTCACGACCGCGAACGCGCGGCCGGACGCGATCCGCACCGCATTCATCCCAGCGATAAGTTCCCCCTCGTCGTCGAAGCCACCGGTTCTCCGGCGGGATTCGCAAGCGCATTGGCTTGGGTGCAGCCGCGCGGAACGATCGTGCTCAAGAGCACCTACGCGCCCGAGGCGCTCCCGGCGCTGGATGCCGCCAAGATCGTGGTAGATGAAGTTCGGATCGTCGGAAGCCGCTGCGGGCGCTTCGCGCCGGCGCTGCGCCTTCTCGCCCAAGGCGCCGTGGATGTCCGCGCGCTGATCGATCATCGGGTGAGCTTCGAGCGCGTCGTGGAAGGCTTCGAACTCGCGGCGCGCAAAGGCGTGCTGAAGGTACTCGTCCAGTTCCCCGCGCCTTAGCCTAAGCCCAAAAACGAACCCGGCCGGGGCTTCGTCAGCCGCCGGCCGGGTCCGCTCCGCGGGGAGCAGCGAGCGCGGATTCGTCTTAGCGCTTTTCGAAGGCGTAGTGGTTGTTCCGGTCCCAGCCGTCGCGTTCGTTACGATCGTTGCGTTCGCTGTCACGGCCGAAGCGGTCGTTGTCGCGGCCGTCGCGATCGAAGCGGTCGTCGTTGCGGCCATCGCGGTCGAAGACCGGATGGTTGCCCGTCTGGCCCACGGCGCGACCCGGCAGATCGATGCGGCCGTGCGGCAGGTTGTACACCGGCACTTCTTCCCAGCGCCCTTCGCGGACCGTGATCCGGACCTGCCCGAAGATACCGTTCACGTACTTGTACTCGGCCGGAATCCACCGGCGTTCGTAGCGCACCGGCGTACCCGCATGCGGGGGCAGGTTCGGATGGTTATGCACATGGCCGGGCGCGGGCAGCGTGTGGATCGGACCCTGAGGGGCGCAGTAGGCCAGCCAATCGACCCGGTCGCCGCGAACGTTCGGCGGCATCAGGCCCAGAAGCGACTCGCACGGACGGTCCTTCTGGGTCGGCCGCAAGACCAGCCGGTCCCGGTTCGCGTCGTAGGCAAAGTGCCGGAAGTCCTCGCCGGCGTAGAGCGCCAATTCTTCGTCGCTGGCGCGCCATTCGCCAACCACCGTTCGTCCGCCCGGGCCGGTCAGCGTAAAGGTACGGTCGCGGCGGAAGTCCAGCTTGAAGGATCGTCCGTTTACGGTGGGCAACTGCCAGACGTTCTCGATCAGACGAGCTTTTTCGCCGTCCGCCCGGGCCTCGCCGGCGCCGATGAACAAGCCCGCCGTGAGCAGCACGGCCAGGTAAGCCAGGTGGTGATGAGCGTGGGTCTTCATCTTCGTGTCTCCTTTTCCTTGGGTTCGCTCTCATCCGCTACGTGTACGTATCAACTTCATCCGCACATGGAACGCCGGAACGCCCAAGGCTATTCAGCCAAATTCGCGCACGATCTTATAAATTACAGTATTGAAATAGGTTAGGGCACTTAGGCCGAAAGGCCTTCGGCGCTCAAGGGTACGATGTCGATCAGCTTCACCCGCATGCCGACCTTGATCACCTTTCCCGCTTCCTGCTTGCCGATGCGGGTATTCACCGCCAGCCGGTAGAAATGGTCGAAGCGGGATTTGGCGGCAAAGGGCGGGAGCGACTTCTCGCGCCGCTCGACGAATACCTTTTGGAACTCCTGGTGCTGCTCGCCCGTGAACGGATCGCGCGTGGGAACCACGCAGCGCGCGCACGGCTTGATCCCTTCCACGCGCACATCGCCGATGGTGAATCGGACGACGTAGCCCGCATCGCCGAAGAGCCGGTCTTCCCAGAACGGCAGCGCGCCGCCCAGTTCCAGATTGGGCCGGAAGCGCAGGCGCAGGTTCTCATCGTCGAGCCCCTCGTACCAGCTCGCGACTTCCTTCAGCGTCTCGCGGCCCAAGATCGTCGGGCCGTGCGCCTCGGTATCGTCCGGAAAGCCGCCGTCCGATTTCTGCTGCAAGCGCACCCGCAAGCCGAAAAACTTGCTCAGCCACTCCTCGGCTTGTGGGCGCTGGTCTTCCAGATGGAAGACCGGCATCTCTTCGGTGTCCGCCGACTGGAACGCGACCAACCCCGTCTCGGGATAGGTATGTGCGCGCAGCCGGTGAATCTTGGGCTGGCGCTTCCCGTTCAGGAAATTGCCCTGATCGTCCACCAGCGCGAACTCGCGGTCGAAGTCCAGGCTTCCGCTGGGCAGAATCTTCGCCTCGCGGACCGAGACCGGGTCCAGCGCCTTGATGGGATAAATGTAGATCGCGGAAATGTAAGGCATGGCGCCCTTTTACCAACTCGCGCGCCCAGGGGAAAGGATAGGTTGCGTGAAAGCCGCCGCGGCCTCAGCGCAGCAGGAACGTCGGACCGCTCGGAAAGAGGCCCAGCAGGATGGTGGCCAGCCCCGCGCCGTAAATGAGCAGGTTGGTGGTCCAGGAGTAACGGCAGCGCGCGCCGGCGGGCGCTTCGCCGGGCTTCGTGGCCCGCACCGGATCGACATACATCGCGCGGACCACGCGCAGGTAGTACGCCATGCTCGCCACGCTCGTCAGCACGCCCAACACCGCCGGCAGCACATACCCGGCGTCCACCGCGCTCTTGAAGACCAGGAACTTTGCGAAGAAGCCCGCGAACGGCGGCAACCCGGCCAGCGAGAACATGAACATCGCCATGCACAGCGCCAGCCCCGGATGCTCCTTGGAGAGCCCCGCGAAATCCTCGAGCCGCTCCAGCCGCCGGCCGTCTTCGCGCACCAAGCCCACCACCCCGAATGCGCCCAGCGTCATCAGCGCGTACGCCAGCAGGTAGAAGACCGCGTTCTGGAGCTGGTCGGCCAGCATGATCCCGTCCGCGTTCGGACTGACCAAAAAGCCCAGCAGCAGATAACCCGTGTGCGCGATCCCCGAGTACGCCAGCATCCGCTTCACATTCTCCTGGCGCAGCGCCAGGAAATTGCCTACGGCCATCGTCAGGACCGCCGCCGCCGCGAAGAGCCACGCCCAGTCGTGTGCGTAGCGCGGCCCAAAGGTCTCGAAGGCCAGTCGGCCCAGCACCGCGAAGGCCGCGGCCTTCACGCCCGTTGCCATCAGGCCCGTGACGCCCGTGGGCGCGCCTTCGTACACATCGGGAATCCAGAAATGGAACGGCGCCGCGCCGACCTTGAAGAGCACTCCCACCAGCAGCAACGCCAGCCCGCCCCGAATCAGGAACGCCGAAGAGACCAATTGCTCCGACGGGATCAGCACCTCCGAAAGGCTCAGCTTGCCCGTCGCGCCGTAGATGAACGCGATGCCCATCATCAGGAAAGCCGTGCTGAACGCGCCCAGCACGAGGTACTTCAACGCCGCCTCGCCGGACTTCAGATCGCGGCGCGATCCCGCCAGGATGTACGTCGAGATCGACATGATCTCCAGACTCACCAGCAGCGTCAGGAAATCGTGCGCGAAGCCCAGCAGCATCATCCCCGCCACCGCCAGCAGGATCAGGCCGTAGTATT
Source organism: Planctomycetota bacterium (assembly GCA_015075375.1). GTDB lineage: Bacteria > Planctomycetota > SZUA-567 > H5-PLA8 > H5-PLA8 > H5-PLA8. The sequence goes on from JABTUM010000001.1 coordinate 1,231,162, forward strand.
CGCCCGACGAGAGCGCCGAATCGTCTTCCTCGTGCGCACTGGACAGCACCGAAAGCGCGCCGGCCAGCAGCGCCACTCCGGCGATCGCGAAGCCGAAGAGATCGATCGAGAAATGCCCGCCCAGGATCAGCGGGTTAAACGCGCCCGCCGCCGTTTCCGCCGCACCGGAGAACCACGGCGGCGACTGCTTATAGTAGGTGGTCAGCGACAAGTAATTCTGAATCAAAGAGCCCAGCCCCAGCACGCATCCGGCCAGCGCCACCATCGGCAGCGCGTAGCGGTCCTTATGCGCGATCACCAGATCCAGGAAGACCACCACCAGCGCCGCCGCCAGCACGACACCTACGGGTAGCAGTTCGCTCAGTTCGGACCAGTTCACGGTTCGTTCCCCACGTCGGGAAGTTCGGTCGCATCCTGCGGGACAGGAACCGGCGCCGCCGGCGCGGGACGCGCGGCCACGGTGCGCGGAGCAGGGGCCACGGGCGCCGGTTTATGCGCCTTCGACAACCGCAGGTATTCCTCCACGGCGGGTTGCATGCGCCGGAAGAACGGATTAGGCGCGATGCCCATCACGAAGATCATCGCCAGCAGCGGCAGGATCAGCGCCATCTCGCGCCCGCCGATGTCCGCCAAGTGCTCGTTGCTTTGCCGGATCACCTTCCCGAAGAAGACGCGCTTGACCAAGTAGAGCATGTACACCGCGCCCAGCACCACGCCCAGTCCGCCGAAGACGCCGAACCAAGGATTGCGCTGGAACGCGCCCATCAAGCAGGTGAACTCGCCCACGAACCCGTTGGTCAGCGGCAGACCGATGCTCGAGAGCGTCACCAGCACGAAACAGACCGTGAAGACCGGTACGATCTTGGCGATCCCGCCGTAGTAGTCGATCATCCGCGTGTGCGTCCGCTCGTACAGCATGCCCACGAGCAAAAACAGCGCGCCCGTCGAGATGCCGTGGTTGAGCATCTGGTACGCCCCGCCCTGAACGCCCACCGCCGTGAAGCTGAAAATTCCCAGCATGCACGTTCCCAGGTGCGCGACCGAACTGTAGGCGATCAGCTTCTTCATGTCCTTCTGCGTGAACGCCATCAAGCTGCCGTAAATGATGCCCACGATGCACAGCACCATCAGCAGCGGCGCATACGCTTCGCTGGCCATGGGGAAGAACGGAACCACCAGCCGCAGGAATCCGTAGCCGCCCATCTTCAGCAGCACCGCGGCCAAGACCACCGACCCCGGCGTCGGCGCCTCGACGTGCGCGTCGGGCAGCCACGTATGCAGCGGCCACAGCGGCAGCTTGATCGCAAAGGCCAGCGCGAACGCCCAGAAGCACCAGAATTCCTCGGCGCGCGACAGCATGCCGGCCTCGCGCAGCTGCGCGAGCTGTTCGGTCAGGTGCGCGATGCCGAAGTGAGCGGCGCCGCACTTGTGGTAGACGAACAGGATCGCGACGAACATCAGCAGGCTGCCGAAGACCGTGTAGAGCACGAACTTCGTCGTCGCGTAGATGCAGTTGTCGCCGCCCCAGATCCCGATCAGCAGGTACATCGGAATCAGGCTCGCCTCGAAAAAGACGAAGAACAAAAACAGGTCCTGCGCCGCGAAGACTCCGATCATGGCCGTCTCGAGCACCAGCATGCAGAGGTAAAATTCCTTCTGGCGATCCTTAATGTAGTTCCAGCTTCCCAGGAGCGCGATCGGCATGATGAACGTGGTGAGTACGATCAGCAGCGCAGAGATTCCGTCCACGCCCAAGCTGAAACGCGCGCGCAGCCCCTGCAGGCTGAACCAGCGGTACAGTTCGACGAACTGGAAAAGTTCGCCGTCCGGATCGTAGTTGAAGTACAGCGGCAGCGAGATCAGGAACGTCAGGACCGAAATCATGATGGCCCACACCTTGATCTCGCGCGCGTTGTTATCGCGCACGATCAGGAGCGGGATCGCGCCCAGCAACGGAAGCAGAATCAACGCCGTCAGAAGCATCGTTAGCGATTCCAAGGCCACGTTCCCGCGGCCTTCCCCTTAAACGGCATGCCTATCCATGCAGCAGCTTGTACAGCACCACCAACGCGCCGATCAGGATGCCGGCCGCGTAAGCGTTCACCACGCCCGACTGCAGCTTGCGCATGAGGCCGGCGATCCACCGCACCAGCCCGCCCGCTCCGTACACCAGCAGCGTGTCGATCAGGATCACGTCCACCAGCAGATGCAGCACTTCCGCGAAGAGCGCAAAGCCGCCGCACACCACCCGATCGTAAAAGCGTTCGACGTAAAAGCGTTCCTTGCTCAGCCGGTACAGCGGGCCCTGCTCGGTTTCCGGCTTGGGCTGCTTGCCCTGCTGCACGTACAGCAGCAGCGCCAGACCGATGCCGCCAAACGCCGCGACTCCGGCAAGGATCAGATTCAACGTGTGGCCGTGGTGCAGGTCAAAGCTCGGCTCGGGCAAGCCCAGGAATTCCGGCAGATTCACGCCGCTCCCGAACCAGACGCCTCCGATCGCCGAGAAAATCGCCAGAATCACCAGCGGCACCGTCATCACCGGAGGCGATTCGTGGATGTGGTGCTGCGTCTCTTCGCTCGCGCGCGACGTCCCGAAGAAGGCCAGGCCCATCAGCCGGAAGGTGTAGAACGCCGTGCAGAACGCGCCCACCAGCGCCAGCACATAGAGAATCAGGAACACCGTCTGGTGATCGTGCTCGTAGCGCGCCAGCAGCGCCCCGAGGATCTGGTCTTTGCTGTACCAGCCCGCGGTGAAAGGCACGCCGGCCAGCGCCGCGCTCCCGATCAGCATCGTCCAGAACGTGATCGGCATCTTGTGCCGCAGTCCGCCCATCTTGCGCAGGTCCTGCTCTTCGGACATCCCGTGAATCACGCTGCCCGCGCCCAGGAACAGGAGCGCCTTGAAGAACGCATGCGTCACCACGTGGAAGATCGCGAGGCCGAAGGCGCCGACCCCTGCGGCCAGGAACATGTACCCCAACTGCGAGACGGTGGAGTACGCCAGCACTTTCTTGATGTCCGTCTGCGTCAACCCGCACAGCGCCGCGAAAATCGCCGTCAGGCCGCCCACGATCGCGATCACCGAAAGCACCGTTTCGCTGAAGGCGAAAAGCGAACTCAGCCGCGCAACCATGTACACGCCCGCCGTCACCATCGTCGCGGCGTGGATCAGCGCGCTGACCGGCGTGGGGCCGGCCATCGCATCGGGCAGCCACGCGTACAGCGGCAACTGCGCCGACTTGCCGCACGCGCCGACGAACAGCAGCAGGCAGGCCAGTGCCAGCGCGAAGCCCACCGTCCCATTCGGGAAGACGCTCGAGCCCAGCTTGTCCGATAGATTCAGGTTGCCGCGCCCGGTCTTGGCGGCGTCGTAGTCCAGCGGCAGGTTGGCCGATAGGCCCTTGCCGCCGGAAAGCACCCGGACGGCGTGCGCGTAGTTCAACAGACCGGGATGATCCGGCAGGATCACCTGCATCTGCCCAGGCGCCGCCTCGCCTTCATCCGCTTCCGCGCGCTCCACCCGGTTGGGTTCACTGGGGTAATTCCGCGTCCCCACCTTCACCGGCGTGCTCACGAAATTCACCGTGCCGAAGACCGCCACCAGCACGAAGATGCCCAGCAGGAACCCCAGGTCGCCCACGCGGTTGAAGATGAACGCCTTCATCCCGGCGGCCGCCTTGGCCGCATCCTCGTACCAGAAGCCGATCAGGAGGTAGCTGCACAATCCCACGCCTTCCCAACCAACGAAGAGCAGCACCAAATTGTCGCCCAGCACCAGCAGGAGCATCGAAAAGAGAAACAGGTTGAGGTAGCAGAAGTAGCGCGCGAAGGCCTTATCGTGGGCCATGTAGCCCATGCTGTACAGATGGATCAACGTGCCGACGCCGGTGATGACCAGCGTCATCACGCCGCTCAACTGGTCCAGGTAAAAGCCGAACGAACAGGAGAAGCCGCCCACCGAGATCCAGTCGGCGTAGATCGCATGCAGCGCGCGCGCGGGAAACTCGACCTCGCTGCCCGACGGCCCGGTGTCCGCCGGACCCAGCGTGGCACAGAAGCTCAGGAACGCCCAGAAGAAGGCCCCGAACGCGGCCAGCGTCGCCACCGCGCCGCTGGCGCCGCGGGAGATCGATTTGCGCCCGAACGCGTTGATCAGGAATCCCGCGAACGGAAGCAGCGGAATCAGGTACAGCGTCTCGGCATAGAACGCATAAAAGCGCCCCGGCTCGCGCAGCCATTCCGGAAGCCAGCTCACTAAAAATTGCAATCCGTCCATGCGTGAATCCGGCCGTCTCTAGTCCGCCGTTCGATCGTCCTGGCGCCGGGCGGAGCGGCGCAGGACCGGAACGTCAATGCCGCATCAAGCTGATGTCGCGCGTGTCCACCGTCTGCCGGTTGCGGAAGTAGGCGATCACGATCGCCAATCCCACCGCGGCTTCCGCCGCCGCCAGCGCGATGATCGTCAACGCGAAAATTTGTCCCGATTCGCCCGCGTACGGCAGACCCGTCTCTTTGGCCAGATTGACGTGCGCCCGCGCGAAAGCCACGAACGCCAGCATCACCGCGTTGAGCATTAACTCGACGCTGATCAGCACCAGCAGGATGTTCCGGCGCGCCAGCACGCCCCACGCGCCAATCGCGAACAACGCGCCAGACAGCGCCAGGCACGACGCCAGCCGGAACGTCAGCAGGTTACCCAGCCACTGAACCAAGTCCGAAGCGGCCAAGGTTAAAGCTGCGTCCATCGTCGCATCGCCTTCGTCGAATCGCCGCGCGGCTCGCCCCACGCGGAGCACCCACGCAACCGCGTCAAAGCTTCTTCTTGGACAAAATCACCGCGCCCAGAATCGCCACCATCAGCAGCACACCAACCAGTTCCAGCGGGATCACGTACTGCCGGAAAAGGGTCAGCCCGATGCTCTCGGCCGAACCGAACAGCACCCCGCCGCTCATCGCTTCCTGGCCTTCCCGCGAACCGATGCCCATGGCAAAGGCGCGCTCCAGTTCGCCGTCCGGCGGCACGCCCGCACGCACGAAGCTCAGGATCACCCCGCCCGTCACCCCCGCCAGCGCCGCCAAACCCAGGTAGCGCCCGAAGCTGAAGTCGTCCCGAATTTCCTCGGGCCGCAGGTTGATCAGCATGATCACGAAGAGGAACACCACCAGGATCGCGCCGCCGTAGACCATGATTTGCATGGCCGCCAGAAAGGTGGCTTCCAGCAGCACGAACAGGCCCGCGATGCCCAGGAAAAAGGGGAGCATCCCGATCACGGAGTAAACGGGGTTCTTGCATGTGACAATGGCGCACGCGGAAATCACGCACAACGCCGCTGCCGCCAGAAAAAGAAGGTCAACCATGGCCGGAGCCGCACCCCTGGCGCGCTACGTGAACGAACAAAAATGGAGGGCCTGTCCTTCCTTCGTACCCCCCAGCCGCCAAGGTTTCAAGTAGAACATGTGCATCATTCGCATAAGTCCATGTCGATTAAAGAATAAGAATCCTCCCATGGCCCTGCAAACAGACTCGATTCAAGCTCGGTCGCGCTCACACCGGGCCGTCCGGTCGAATCCGCTCTGCCCTCCTTTTCCCCGGACCTTCCGTCGCCACCCCTACAAATGCCTTCAGCCCTTGGCCTTCCGATTCCGATACCGCCAACAAGCCTAGACTCGGCCGCGCCTGAGCGGTCGGGCCACGGCTACGGTTCAAGCTTACATAAGGGAGTCCCGCATGACGATCCGCCGGCTGCTGCTTGTGCTGCCGATCCTGACTTGCCTGCTGCTGGCTACCGGCTGCGGGGATAAAAAGACCGCTCAGGCCGTGAATCAGGAAGCCTTGGTCCGGCCCGCGGTGCTGGCCCAAGCCGCCGACTCGATCCGGGCCAACAAGCCCGGCGAAGCCGAGGCGATGCTGCAGGGCTGGATCGACGCGAACGCCGAAAGTCCCTACCAGCCCGAAGCGCACTACCTGATGGGGCAGTCTCTCTTTCATCAGGGTCGCTACGAAGAAGCCAAACGCCACCACGACCGCTGCCTCGACGAGAGCAAGGACAAGACCCTCAAGGCGCTCGCGCACCTCGGCCGCGCCGACTGCAACTTCGAACTCCAGAACTATCAAAAAGCCAGCCGCCAGTACCACTGGCTCGAAGAGGTCTACCGCGACGATCCGGCTGTGGCTCACGACGAGGTGCTCTTTAAGCTCGGCATGAGCGCCAAGCTGGCGGGTTTCCCCGAGACTGGCGACTACTGGTTCAAGAAGGTGATCGAACTCTACGCCACCGGGCGCTACGCCGAAGAAGCGCGCCGCCAGCATTCCTGGCTCGGCAATGGGGAAAACGGCGAACCGCGCTACTACTCGCTCGAAGTAGCCCAGTTCTCCGACGAAGCCAAAGCCCTCGAGGAAGCCGATATCTACCGCCAGAAGGGTTACGCCGAGGTGCGCATCGAAACGATCAAGAACTACGACACGCCGCGCTACGCGATCCACGTGGGCAAGTTCGCCAATCGCAACGACGCCATCAAGGCCAAGGAAGATGCCGAACTGGCCGGCCTCCAGCCCGAGATTCGCCCAAGCTGGCTGATTCCGCCCAAGCCCGGCCGCAACTGACCGGCGCTGGATTCCTGTTTACATCCTTTGAAACGGGCGCGACAATGGTCGCGCCCGTTTCGTTTTGGGGAGGTAAGCACGCATGCGCCGCGCCTTTTTCAGGCTGAACCTCACGCTGCTGGCTGCGGCCTCGCTCACCCTCGCGTTCGGCGAAGAACCCAAACCCGTCGAACCCGTTTCGATCGAGCCCGTCAGGCCGGTGCGTCCCGTCGAGCCCGAAGCGGTCAAACCGCGCGAGGCGCCTCTGGAATTGCCCAAGGAAGAGAATGCGCCTGGCGAGGCGGCTCCCCTCGCGCCCGTCGTCTCCGTCCCTGCTCCCCCGCCGCCCGATGCCGCTGAAGCCGGCCAGAAGCCCGTGCGCACCGCGCCCGGAGCCGGCGGTCCGGGTTGGTCGATGCCCCAAGAAGAAGGCGCCGCCGAAGCCGCACCGCCGCCCGTAGCCGAAGGCCCTGCGGCGGAGGAATCCGCCACCGTCTCCCCCGAACTCCAGGCGGCCCTGGACGCCGAGAAGGCATTGAAGGCCAAGGCCGCGAAGCAAGATAAGCCCGTCGATCACGCCGCGATTCTGGCGCTCTACCAGCCCCTGGTCGCCGCTCGACCCGACGATCCCGAAGCGCGCTATCGGCTGGCCTTGGCCCTGGCGCGATCCGGCCAAACCGAAGAGGGCTACAAGGAACTCGAACGCACCGTCGCGCTGCGGCCCAAGGACGGGCGCTACCTTACCGATCTGGCCACGCTCGCCACGCGCTTGGGACAGTTTCGCCGCGCGGAAGAAGCTTGCCTCGCCGCGATCCAGGCCCGGCCCGGTTCCGCGCGTTCGCACAACGCGCTGGGCAACGTCTACCTCGCCTTGGGCGGCTACAAGGAGGCCGCCGGCGCCTACCTGAAGGCCGTACAACTCGAACCCGATAATCCGACCTGGATGCACAACCTTGGCCGCGCGCACCTCGAAGGCGGCGAGTTGAGATCCGCCGTGGAGGTACTAAGCGAAGTCATTCAAATGCGCCCCAAAGCGCCACAAGGCTATAACGACCGGGGCATCGCCTACCAGCAACTCAACCGGCTGAAAGAGGCCTTGGACGACTACCGCGCCGCCTTGCACCTCGATCCGAAGAACGCGCAGGCCCATTACAACCTGGCCTTGCTCTACGCCAATCAGGACACGCCCGAATACTCCGATCGCATGATGGCCGAAGAGCACGCCGAAGAAGCCGTGAAGCTTACCGGCCGGAAAAACGCCACCTACCTGATGGGGCTGGCCGAAGCCCTTCGCTCCAATCGCCGTTACAAGGAAGCCGTCGCGATCGCTCAGGAAGCCGTCAAGATCGATCCCAGCCCAGAAAATCTGGGGCAACTGCGCAGCTACGAGCAGCTTCAGACCCAAGGCTTCGTGGGGAACGTTCGTCCGGTCGGCAAAGAGAAGTAGAGCGCGCCCGGGCCGGGCTTCAACCGCCTGCGTTACGCACCCTTCGCCTGAGCTTCGCCGTGCCCCGCCGGCAACGAGGCGGCTCGCGCGGCCTGCTGAGCCTGCGGATCCTCGATGCGCACGATGCCGTTGCGCGTCAGGATCATACGGTACTTCCGCAACGTCGCCGAACCGTCCGGCGCGCTCACCCGCAGCACCAGGTTGGCGTGATAGACCTTGCGCGCGGCCACCGGCATCAAGCGCACCGGCCGCTCGCGCCCGTAAGCCGAAGGATCGGTCACCGCCACCAGGCCCTTGCGCGGCTCGTCCATGTGCTCCAGAAACTGCCGGACGCTGAAGCGCGAGATCTCATCCAACGTGTCGATGCGCTCGCGGATCGAAGCGATGCGCGCCGGGAAGAACGTGAGCCGCTTCTCGTACTTCATCACCACTTCCGGAGCGCCGTCTTCGTGCAGTTCGGCGAGGTCGTCGCGCTCGCGGACGCCCAGGACCTCGGCCGGCACCCGCTTCGAGGGAACGAACGAGAACGCCTCCGCCGTGCGTCCGACCGTACGCTTCAACGGACCCCGGTCGATCAGCACATTTTCGCGGTCGCGCAGGATGCCCGTCAGGCGCGAACTGAAATACCGCTTCATCTCTTCCTTGATGCGATCCTTCAAGGCGTAAGCCACCACCGCCAGCACGATGGCCGAAATGCTGTTGATCTGGCCATCGGGGAAAAAGATCAGCACCAGAGCCACGTAAGCCAGCATCGCAGACATGGCGGCCACCGCGTACAGCGTGTACCACGCGCCCCGGGAACCGGCCTCGGAGTTCACGTTCAGGAACAGCACGCTTTGCGCGAACTTCTTGAGCGCTCCTTCGCGATAGAGGTAGTACTCGTTCGCGCGCGCCGCCGCTTCGGATTTCGTGGCCGACGCCTGGCTGGGATAGCACGCCCGCAGGCGGTGCTCGGCTTCCAGCCGAATCGCTTCCGCCAGCCGCGCGCGAGCCGCTTCCACCTCCGCGCCGCCTCCCCTGCGCACGCGCCGGTCGAACAATCGAAACGCACGCGCCGCCTGCTGGTGCCAGACGATGCTTAAATGTTCATCCGCATACTCGAAGACCTGCGCCGCCTCGTACGGCTGGTCCCGCCCCAGAAAGCGCCGCTTGCTCTCGCGCAGCCTCCGCGCAACCTCCGCCGTCCGGTCCAGCCACCGTTCCAATTCCGCCGCCGCTTCGTTCCAGGCCGCGGGGTTCGACCCGCGCAAGCCCCGCTCGATCCGCTTCCGCGCCTTGCGCATCTGCACGCGCACGATGCAACTGAAGACGCGCAGTTCGTACACCGCCCGCGCCTGATCGTCCGCCGGGATCGTGCTCGACAGCCGCGTCAGCGGCGAACGCGGGTTCGCGGGATCGAGCATCTCCTCGAGCGTCATCGGCGGCGTGCCGTAGCGTGTGTAGGTGTGCAGATCGCGGTAAAACTGCGCCTGCGAGTACGATTCGGAGGTCACGTCCAGGCTGCGCGGCAGGAAGAAATACAACTCCACCCGCAAATCCTCGCGCTCCAGCTCGCGCCGCATCGGGTACCGGAACTTCAGCTCCAGGTGGTAGCGGTCGTGAATCTTGAGCCGGTGCTCGAACGGGTTCAACGCTTCCGCCTTTCCTCGCCAACCTTCGCGTTACCGGCCCATAGTATACTCCATGCCGCCCTTCCCGCGCGTTGCCAGCCGCTCCCCATGCGGGCACAATGGCTCCCCATGAGCGCCGCCAACCGCTACCGCCAACCGTGGGCCGACGCCGGCGGCGTCACCCACCCGCCCGCGGACCAAGCCGTTCCGCCCGAACGGATGGTCTCGCTCGTCCCCAGCCTTACCGAATGCGTCGTAGCCCTCGGAGCGCGCGACCGGCTCTCCGGAATCACCGCCTTCTGCATTCGCCCCGCGGATCTGCTCAAAGATCCCGCGCTCACCAAGGTCGGCGGCACGAAAAAATTCAGCCGCGAGAAGCTCATGGCGCTCAAGCCCGGCCTCGTGCTCGTGAACCTCGAAGAGAACGAACTGGATGACATCGGCTGGCTGCGCGCACGCGTGCCCTGCTACATCAACGGCGTGCGGACCCTGGACGAAGGGCTGGAAACGCTCCGCGAACTCGGCGCACTCTTGGGCCGCCTGGACCAAGGCGACGCCATCGCCGCGGCGTGCGCAGCGGACCTCGCCGCCGCGCGCGCGCGCCTCGCCGACTTTCGCGCTCGTGGCGGGCGATCGCGACGCGTCTGCTATCCTATCTGGCGCGATCCTTGGATGATTCCAGGACCGGACACCTTCATCGCGCGCCATTTCGAAGCGCTCGGCGCGCAGCTCGTGCCCGATCGCCCCGGCCCTTCGCGCTACCCGGAAATGTCGCTCGAACAGCTTGCCGCCGCGCGCCCCGATACGATTTGGCTGCCCGACGAGCCCTTCAAGTTCCAGGAAGCCGACGCCGCCGAACTGCGCGCCCGCCCGGACTTGGCCGGCGTACCCGTTCGCCTCGTCTCAGGCGATGAGGTCTGCTGGTTTGGCGTCAGGCAGCGCGAAGGCCTCCCGTACGCCTACCGAACCCTCTGGGGCCAGGGCATCGAAGACGGGCCGCTCCCGCTTTCGTAGCGGTAAATCGTGAACGGATCGGCCGGCCTGAGCGTTAACGGGTAAGAAGCGAGATTCGAGTTCCCATGAGCGATACGCCCGAAACACAGCCGCCCGTTGGGCCGACATCGCCGCCCGCTGCGCCGGATACGGATGCGGCGGCGGAGCGCGCCGCCACGCCGAGCCGCCCCCATCGCCGCGAAATGACGCCTCGGCCGCCCTACAAAGACCGCAGCATGCTCCTCATTGTCGGGATCGTCATTTTCATCTTCCTGATGATCGTCAACTTTCTCTACACGCTGATGGTCTCCACCCGCCCGATCCGGTTCGTGAAAGCCAAGGACCCCATGCGCCCGGTTCCCGAACTCGTTCGCGCCGACGACGTCAAGGACCTCGGCGCGGACCGCTGGGAACTCACGTACAACTTCGAGAAGTACAAAGCCGAACGCGAAAAGCTCACCGTCCTGCTCAAGGATTTCAAAGGCTGGCGCAACGATCCGAACAGCGACGAATGGAAAACCGGCGAACACCGACCCATCAGCCTCGACGCGCAATCGGGCCTGCCCGTCACGCCGCTGTTGACCGAAGTCTCCTGGCAGGACGAGATGGAAATCGAAGCCGCCATCGAACCGCGCCAGGACGTGCCTTGCGCGCTGTTCTTCAATTACTTCTACACCCGCGAGCACACCGGTACGGCGCTGCTCTTGAACCCCGACGGCCAGGCCCAGTTCGTGCGCTACCGCAAGGCCTTCGATTACGACAGCCCCACCGGCACGCCGGGGCGATTCACCTTCGAAAAAAACAAAACCATGATCGTGAAGGTGGTGGTCAAGAATTTCCCGCACAGCAACGGCTACCGCTGCGAAGGATACGTGGACGGCCATCTCGTCGCGCAGGCGGAGTTCCCGCCCGAATGGCCCAAAGACCGCCGCATCGAGTTCGATCCGCTGGACCAGGAAGCGATGTCCCTGGTGGCAGATATGGACGTCCCCCCGCGCTCCGGGTTCGTGGCCTTATACGCCGGCGCCCAGCCGCGCCTGCTTGAGGCCCTCGCGCGCAGCACCCACGCCAAGCTGCTCCACGCCGTGCGCATCCTGCGCCTCACCGTGCGCGGCACCGTCGCCGAAACCTGGCGCGCCGACCGCACCCGCACCCTCGATATCCTCGACGACCACGAACGCGCCGCCCAGAAGCAGATCCCCCCGCCCGAAGCCGAGTAACCCCTCACCTCCGGCTCACCCCATTTCCGGCAGCCGTCAGTCGCCCAGCAGATACGCGAAGATCAGCGGCGCGACGATCGTCGCGTCGGACTGGATCATGAACTTCGGCGTCTGCACGTCCAGCTTGGCCCAGGTGATTTTCTCGTTGGGCACCGCGCCCGAATAGCCTCCGTAGCTCGTCACCGCATCGCTGATCTGGCAAAAGTAATTCCAGAAGGGAATGTTCTCGATGCCGTGGTCCACGATGATCGAGGGCGTCACGCAGATGGCGAAGTCGCCGGCGATGCCGCCGCCGATCTGGAAGAATCCGACGCCGGGGCCGGGCGTCTTGTGCCCGCAATGGTCGAGATACCACTGCGTCACGTCGGCGAATTGCGCGGTGCCGGGCAGCACGCAATCGTGATTCGGCAAGTCGCCCTTCATCGCGTGCGCCGCGAACATGTTGCCGGTGGTCGAATCCTCCCAGCCCGGCGCCCACACCGGCAGATTCAGCTCGGCCGCCGCCAGCATCCACGAATGCTGCGGGTCGATCTGGTAGTGCGGCTTCAGTTCGCCGCTGCGCAGGATATCGAAGAGGTACTGCGCCGGAAACTTGCGCACGCCTTCCTTCGATGCCTCCTGCCAGCGCTCCAGCAACCGGACTTCGAGATGCTTCATCACCGTCTCGGGGATGCAGGTGTCGGTGACGCGGTTGAAGCCCTGCTCGAAGAGTTCCTTCTCGGCTTCGGCCGACAGACCGCGCCAGTCGGGGACGATCTTGTAATCGCGGTGTGCGACGAGGTTGAAAACGTCCTCCTCCAGGTTCGCTCCGGTGCAGGAGATCGCGTGAACCTTTCCCGCGCGGATCATGCGCGCCAGGATGATGCCCAGTTCGCCCGTGGACATCGCGCCGGCCAGGCTGACGAGCATCTTTCCGCCGCGCGCCAGGAACGCCTCATAGGCTTCCGCCGCGGCCACCGTCTCCCGCGCGTTGAAGTGCCGGTAATGCTTGAGCATGAACTCTCGGACCGCGCCCAATTCGGGTTCCTCCTTCTGCCGATTTTCGCCGGGCCGCATGGAGCACCGGCGTGCGGGGCATGTATATAACCTTTTGGCCAGGGAGTTTCAAAAAATCGCCTCGATGTTTCGCGGCGCCGGAACGGCATAAAAAAACCCTCCGCTTGCGCGAAGGGTTAATAAGGCGTGAAGCCAGACCGGATGGAAGGCTTAGAAGTCCACCTGGAAGCGCATCGCGAACGTGTTTACGTGCCCGTCAGCGCGCTGGTCGTTGGGCAATACGGCCCCTTGGTTGATGATCCGGTCCACGCCGCCGTTGGTCACCGTGTCGTTGGCGCGGTAGTTGACCACCGAATAGTTGAACATCCAGCGCATGTTCGGGTTCAGGTACCAGTTCAGGCCGGCCGTCGCGATCCAAGCGCTTCCGCCGCGAACCTCGTTGAAGCCTTCTTCGAAGGCGTTTCCGGTTACGCTCTTGCTTCCGTCGTCCAGGTCCAGGTAGCTCAAGCGCCCGGCCAGCTCCAACGCACCCCATCCGCCATGGCCGTCGAAGTTATGCTTCGGCTTCACGCGGTCGAACGTGCCCGAACCCTTCTTGTAGGCGCGCGCATCGCCCGGCGTAACGAAAACGCTGCCCAGCATATAGAAGCCGTGCATGAACAAGGAATCGTCGGAATCGCTGAGGTTGATGATCTCCGCACCGTTGCGCAAGCCGGTGGGCGCAAGGGTCTGCTGATCCGGAGGCAAGCCTGCAAAATCGAATCCGTACCCGCCGTTCGTCTCGATGCGGCTCTCGTGCACGTAATTCTCCATGCCGCCGCGATCCAGCCACGCACCCATCCATTCCGCCTGGAACGACCAGCGTTCGTACACCATGGCCACTTCCGCGCCGAACAGATGCCTATCGCTGGTCGGCAGCGTGCCGGTATCGATGATGCTCGCGCTCATGCGGTTTTCCGGGCGCACGCGGATCCGGCCGTCCCGGTTCGCCAAGTGCTGCCACTGGTACGCCAAGCCCAAGTGAACGAACTTATCCTTTTCCGCGTAGTAAGGCGTGCCCGTCAAACGGGTGCCCAATGCCCAATTGGCCTGTCCATCCGACGGCCGGAAGTCGAACCCATCGTCCGTATCCGGATCGGTGTTGTTGAAGGTCACCTTCTCGCGCTGGTCGTCGATCGCCGTGGCCCCATCCACGTTGGCCAGCTTGTACGCCGCCACCGCCCACGTGAGCCGCTCATCGAAATGGCTGTTGTTGAATTGCACGCCTACATGGCGGTTTGGCGTGAACGCGTCCGTCACCGCCGAGGACTCCATGAAGGTGCGGTACTTGGTGCTGGTGAGTTGCTCCAACCCCATCGGCATCTTGAACTGCCCGACCGTCATCGTACCGATCCAGGGCAGGTGCTTCAGACCCATGTACACGTCGCGGAACTCGTCCGAGCCCTGCGCGTTGCTCGCGAAGTCGTACTGCGCCTTGAAGAAGACGTTCTTGTAAATCGTGCCGCCGAACTCGATGCGCGCCGCGCGGAAGTACGCCGAATCTTCCTGCTCGCCGTACACGTCGCTGATCTCGTCCGACTCGCTCACCCAGGAGTAGTCGTTAAAGATACGCCCGCCCAGCCCGAGGCTGAAGGCCTTGTCGGCCGTCTCGAACTTCAAGCCTTCCTTCCAGAATACCTTAAAGGTGTTGTCCGCCGGCTTGCTCGCGTCGGTCTGGAAGTACGTTCCCGATTCGATCTGCGACAGCTTTTCGGCCAGCTTCGCCTGATCGTGCATCCCCGACTGCAGGTCCTGGATCTGCTTTTCTTTTTCGGTCAGCGCCTTCTGCTGAGCCTCGACCAGCTTTTCCAAGCGGCGCAGACGTTCTTCGACATTCGAATCTTCGGATGCGCGAACCTGTCCCGACAGCAAAGCGCCAAAAGCCAGCAAAACGCAAACGAGCAATCGCATGAAAAGTTACCTCCCGAGCCGGTGGAGCGACCTGCCAGCCACCGCCGCATGAACCAATAATTATTAAAGGACTCATCAAGAGTACATGAAGGTGAAAGGCGAACAAGTCTACACGTGCATTAAATTCATCGGGCCGATTACTTACATTAGGAAAATATATGGGTCGAGCCCAAGCATAAAAAAACCTCCTTTGGTGGGCGAGGCAAGGGGCAGGAAGAACTCGCTGCGGCTTCGAGTTCTCCCCGCCCCCTGCCCCACCCCCGAAGGAGGGTGGAGAGGCAGTGGGACAGGATAGGTTTTAGAAGTCGACCTGGAAGCGCATCGCGAACGTATTGACGTGCCCGTCCGCGCGGCGGTCATCCGGCTCAGCGGTGCCTTGAACAAATGCTCGGTCCACGCCGCCCTGCGCTACGATGTCGTTCGCCCGGTAGTTAGCTACCGAGTAGTTGAACATCCAGCGCATGTTCGGATTGAGGTACCAGTTCAACCCGGCCGTGGCGATCCAAGCGCTGCCGCCGCGGACTTCGTTGAGCCGGTCTTCGCGGCCAGTCTCGTCGCCATCGCCGTCCACATCGTCCTTCTGCCCATCATCCAGATCGAGGTAGCTCAAGCGGCCAGCCAACTCCAGCGCGCCCCAGCCGCCCTTGCCGTCGAAGTTGTGCTTCGGCTTCACGCGATCGAATGCGCCGCTGGACTTCTTGTAGTGCCGGGCATCGTCGGTGACGAATACACTGCCCATCAAGTAGAAGCCATGCATGAACAACGAGTCGTCGGCGCCGCTCATATCCACGATTTCCCCACCATTGCGCAGGCCGGTGGGGGTGACGGTCTGTTGTGTTGCGGTACCAATATCAAAATTATACCCACCGTTGGTCTCAATGCGGCTGTCATGCACGTAGTTGTCCAAGCCGCCACGTTCCAGCCACGAACCCATCCACTCCGCCTGGAACGACCAGCGCTCGTACACCATGGCCACTTCCGCGCCGAAGAGATGGCGATCGTTGGCCGGGAGCAATCCGGTATCGATCACGCTGGCGCTCATCCGGTTTTCCGGGCGGATGCGGATGCGCGCATCCTTGCTCGCCAAGTGCTGCCACTGATAGGCCAAGCCCAAGTGCACAAGCTTGTCCTTATCCGCATAGTAGGGAGTGCCGGTCAAACGGGTTCCAATCGCCCAGTTGGCCTGCCCGTCCGACGGGCGGAAGTCGAAGCCGTCGTCCGTATCCGGGTCGCTGTTGTTGAAGATAATCTTCTCGCGCTGGTCGTCCTGCGCGAAAGCTGCATCGCGATTGGCCAGCTTATAAGCCGCCACCGCCCACGTGAGGCGCTCATCGAAATGATTGTTGTTGAACTGCACGCCCACATGGCGGCTGGGCGAAAATGCCTGAGTCGGCGCACTGCGCTCCATAAAGGTGATGTACTTGCTGCTCGTCAGTTCTTCGAGGCCCATCGGCATCTTGAACTGACCGATTGTCATCGTCCCAATCCAGGGCAGATTCTTCAGGCCCAAGTAAACGTCCTTGAACTCGTCCGAGCCCTGCGCGTTGCTCGAGAAGTCGTACTGCGCCTTGAAGAACGTGTTCTTGTAGATCGTCCCGCCGAACTCGAGCCGCGCGGCGCGGAAGTACGCCTGGTCTTCCTGCTCGCCATAGATATCGCTGATCTCGTCGGACTCGCTGTACCAGCCCCAGTCGTTGTAGATACGCCCGCCCAGCGCCAGGCTGAACGCCTTGTCCGCCGTCTCGAACTTCAAGCCTTCTTTCCAGAACACCTTGAAGGTGTTGTCCGCCGGCTTGGCCGCGTCGGTCTGGAAGTACGTACCGGACTCGATCTGCGCCAGCTTTTCGGCCATCTTCGCCTGGTTGCCCATGCCCGTCTGCAACTCGCCAATCTGCTTGTCCTTCTCGGAGAGGGCCCGCTGCTGAGCCTCCACCAAGCGCTCCAACCGGCGCAGGCGCTCTTCCACCGCCGCGCTTTCTTCAGACGCCACCACAGGCGCCACGAACAGGACCGCAGCGATCGCTACAGCCGCCCACACGAAACAACGCATGAAAAGTACCTCCCCCTGAAAAAGGATCGGGACACGATGTCCTGCACCTGTGTTGCTGATGGTGCGGAACATTACCGGCCGATTGTGAAGGCTGTATGAAGTGCAAAATAATCTTGAAGGTAGTCGGAGGTTTCGGAACGCTTTTGAGCAGTCGGGCAGGACTTTCGACCGTGCTTTATCCTTAAGTTGTCTTTAGCTCGGCCCCGAATTTACGCACGTCGCGGCAACTCCAAGGAATCCATTTGGAATGCTACGCTTCTTGCGAAGCGGCCTCTGAGGTGGGCGCTTTTTGTTCCAACTCGTTCGTGGCGTTCAACGCCAGCGGCAGCCGAATGCGGAAATGGCTGCCGCGGCCGGGGAAGCTCTCGACCGATACGCTCCCGCCCAGGGCCATGGCGATGTGCTTCACGATGGAAAGGCCCAGCCCCGTGCCGCCCAATTCGCGCGAACGCGCCTTATCCACGCGGTAGAAACGCTCGAAGATCCGTTCCTGGTGCATCGGATCGATCCCGATCCCCGTATCCTGAACCTCCACCAGCGCATCGTCCCCGTCGCGCTTGGCGCGCACCCAGACCGATCCTCCGGCGGGCGTGTACTTGATCGCGTTGTCGAGCAGGTTGTCGATCGCCTGCCGGAACGCTTCGTAATCGCCCTTGAGCGGAAGCGGCTCCGCGCAGCCCTCGATCGAGAGCGCGATCTTCTTCTCCTCGGCGGTGATACGCAGGTTGCGCGCGGAATCGCGGATCGGCTCGCGCAGATCGAGCACCTCCCGCTCCAGCGCGCCGTCCTGAGCTTCCGCCCGCGAGAGCGTGAGCAGGTCGGTCACGATCTGCGATAGGCGCATCGTCTGACGGTGAACCTTGTCGAGAAAGCGCACGCGCGTATCGCGCTCCATTTCCGGCTCTTCGATCAGCGTCTCGACCAGCCCGCGGATCGCAGTAAGCGGCGTCTTAAGCTCATGCGAGACGTTGGCGACGAAGTCGCGCCGCACTTCCTCGAGCCGGCGCAAATCGGAGACGTCTTCGAGGATCACCACGGCGCCGGCCAGCTTGCCGTCGGAATCGCGCAGCGGCGAGGCATGCAGCTTGACAAAGACATCGCGCGGCGGCGTCACCAAGCGCAGCTCGCGTTCGAGTTCGGCGTTGCGCCCCATCGCTTCGCTCAGGGACTCGCAAACCTCCCGGGTGCGCGTGACTTCCCAGATCTTGTGCCCCACCCAGTCGGCCGGCCCCAGCCGCAGAATCTTGCGCGCCGCCTCGTTCAGATGCACCACCCGCTCGTCGCGGTCCACCGCCACGACGCCTTCGGCCATGCTCGCCAGCACCGCCGCCAGCTTGTTGCGGTCGGTGAGGATGATCTGCATGCGCTCGTTGAGCTGGCTGGCCATCGCGTTGACGGCAAGCGCCAGTTCGCCGATCTCGTCGCGCGACTGCGTGGGCACCTTCTGCGAATAGTCCCCGGCAGCCAGCGATTCGACCATCCGCGTCAGGCGCGTGACCGGACCGGTGATGCGGTGAGCGACGACGAAGCCCAGAATCAGCGCGATGAGGGCGGCGGTGAAGGCGCCGAAAATGACGCGCCCGCGCAGATCGGCCAGCCGGCCTTCCACTTCGGTGAGCGGCAGAGCGGTGCGCACGTATCCGCATATGCTGCCGTCGGGCGCACGCACCGCCTGCGCCAGATACACCATGCTGGCGCCGACGGTGCGGCTGATCCGCGTGGCCTTGCCGTCTTCGTGCGTTTGCGCTTCGATCACTTCGGGACGTTTGGCATGGTTGTCCATGCGCGCGGGATCGTCGTCGGAGTCGGCCAGGACCGTGCCGTCCGCCGCGATCACGGTAAGGCGGGATTCCGTCTCGCGCCCCAGCCGCTTGATCCGCTCCTGCAGTTCGCCGCCGGGCGAACTGGGGTTGAGCAGGGCGGCCGAGGCGATATCGCGCAGAAACGCGGCTTTCGCGCGCAGGCTCCGTTCCAACTGCTCCTCGGAATCGCGCGCGATGCGATGAGCCACCAGAAAGCCGACCAGGGAGGTGGCGGTCAGGATCAGGACGACGTAGCCCGCGTACAGCTTCCCGGAAAAACGGGAATGCGCCATCGGCTACTCCCCGGCGTCCTTGAAGCGGTACCCGACGCCGCGAATGGTCTCCACCAGTTCGCGCTGCGAGCCCAGCTTCTTCCGGATCGCCCGCACGTGCACGTCGATGTTCCGGTCGATCACCAGCGCGTCCCCGCGCACGACATGGCTGAGTAACTGATCGCGGGTAAAGACCCGCCCGCAGTGCGCGGCCAAAAAGTGCAGCAGCCGGAATTCGGTGGCCGTAAACGGAACCGGCTCGTTGTCCACCTTCACTTCGTGCCGGCTCGCGTCGATCACCAAGCCGCCGCGTTGAATCCGTTCGCGCGCCGAGCGTTCTTCCTTCAGCGGACCGCGCCGCAAGACCGCCTTGACCCGCGCCAGCAGTTCCTTCGGACTGAACGGCTTGGTGACGTAATCGTCGGCCCCGACGCCCAACCCCAGCACCACGTCGCTCTCTTCGCCCTTCGCCGTCACCATCACCACCGGCATGGTGCGCGTCAGCGGATCGGCCTTCAAGCGCCGGCAAATCTCAATGCCGTCCAGCCCCGGCAACATCAGGTCCAGCAGCACCAAGTCCGGCGCTTCCTTCCGAACCTTGCGCAACCCGTCCTCGCCATCGCGGGCACTGACGACCTTGTAGCCTTCCTTGGAAAGATTGTACTCCAGCAACTCCAGGATGTCCGATTCGTCCTCGATGACTACAATCTTAGCCGTGCTCACTTTGGGCTCCTTTTAAGAATGACACTCGCGGTTGGATCGCTTCGACGGGAGCACCATACGCCCACTATATGAACTTAATGTAAAGATAAGATGAATGTTGAGGGCTTTTAGAAATCACTTAACCTCATTTATATCAATAACTTAAACGGATATCCAATTCCATCATAGCACGTTCCATGTAAACGCGTGCTGAGCCCAGGAAAGTTTTTCACCAACCCTCAGCCCTGCAGCAGCTTCAAATGCTTGCCAAGGTGAATGGCCAGTACTTCCCGATACAGATCTGCCCGTTTGTGCAACAGGTCGAGGAGCCTGCCTTTATACGGCGGCTTACCGTGCTCGCCGCCCAACACCGCGCCAAACGTGACGTGCAGGATCTGCCGCCCGCTGTCCAGGTCGAGGTACAGGCGCTCTAGATCAGCGTCGGCCGGATCGGCCGGCACGTCGGACAGCTTCGCCGATACGTGGTACGTGGCCTTATCGGTATCGTAGCGCCCGCGGCAGAATCCGATCAGCTCGCGGAAGAAGGGCTTATCGACGCGCGCGGCCACGCGCAGCGCCTCCAGGTACGAGGTTCCCGCCGTCTTGACGTGCAGAAGCTCTCCCGATAGCCGCGCGACGATGGGGTAGATCGTGAACTTGTCGCTCCCGGAATGAACGCTGAGCTTGTACGGTCCGCAATGCTTCGCGATGGCCACGTGCACGCGATAGTGCGCCTCGAACAGCTTGAGGTCCCCTTTGAAGTCGATGCCCTTTTCGAACTCACCCACGAAGCGCGGGGCAAGGCTGACCAGCTTCACGCCTTGGCGCCGAAGTTCCAGGCCGATGAAGAGATGCTCGATCGGCGACGTGGGGCTGGGCGTCTCGTCGACCGACATCTCCACCTCGAATGGCTTGCCTCCGCACGCGCCTTGTATCGTTCCATACAAGCGCGCCGTATGCATCAAGGCGGCGCCGTACTTGACCTCGGCGCGCAGGAGCGCCGTCTCGTCGTCGAACTTGAGGGACTGGCCGCCGGGCAGGTCGAAGGACTTACCGAGGTACAGATCGCGCGCACCGGTGGCCGACACGTCGCCGCGAGCCACGAGTTGCGCTTGAGCAGCCTTGAGCGCGTCGAGGCTCAGCGCATCGGCTTCCTTATTGACGTGTGCGCTGGGGTCGATGGTGAAGAACGTAAAGCCTTCTTTGGCCGTGCGCACCACATCTTCGGGCGTCTGCAGGTGGTCGGCGTCAGCGCCCCACGGTCCGCTCCATTTTTCCTGAGCCAAAGCTTGAACGGCCGCACGCATCACCTCATCCGGCGTACGCTTGGTGCGCGTCATCTCGCGGATCGACTGCTGGGCGAAGATGGGGGCAAAGCCGGAGCCCCGCAGCGCGTCGATATGCCCCGGCGTCGCCAGGCCCAAGCGGTCCCCGAACCCGAACGAACGCTTCAATCCCAGGACTTCCGGCGTGGCGGACATGGCTGACTCCTTCGCGTAACGCGGCATCGGCTCTTGGTGGGAATCCGGTTCGTGCTATCCTGATCCGTGGCGCTCGGAAAACAAGCGTAAGCGGTTCCCCTCGGCGAGGTACGGAGCGATACATGGCGCGGATCGAAAGCATCAACCCGTTCAGCGAACTGGCCGGGACGGTGGCGGTCGTCACGGGCGCCTACGGCGTGCTGGGCAAGTCGGCTTGCCTGGCCCTGGCACGCGCGGGCGTGAAGGTCGGAGTGCTCGGGCGCAAGCGCGAGAAGCTCGACGAGGTCGTGGCGGAAATCGCCGCCGGCGAAGGAGAAGCCCTGGCGCTGCCATGCGACGTCCTGAACCGCGCGGAACTGGAGGCCAGCCTCGCGGCGATCACGGCCCAGTTCGGCCACGTGGACCACTTGCTCAACTACGCCGGCGGAAACCGCCCCGACGCCACGGCGCTGCCGCCCGAACGCCAGTTCTTCGACCTGCCCAAAGAGGGCCTGCAGTTCGCCACCGACCTGAACATCATGGGCACCTACCTGCCCTGCCAAGTCTTCGGGAAGCACATGGCCGACCGCAAACGCGGAAACATCCTGAACATCTCCAGCATGGCCGCTTACAAGCCGCTCACGAGGGTCGTCGCCTACAGCGCGGCCAAGGCGGCGATCACGAACTTTACGCAGTGGCTTTCGGTGCACATGGCCCAGGAATACGGTCCCGCGATCCGCGTCAACGCGCTCGCTCCGGGCTTCTTCCTGACCGAACAGAACCGTTTCCTGCTCACCGAGGAAAAGACAGGACAGCCCACGGCGCGCGGGAAGACCATCTTGGCGCATACGCCACAGGGGCGCTTCGGCGAGCCTACGGACCTCGACGCGGCCATGCTTTTCCTGCTCAGCCCCGCCGCGCGCTTCGTCACCGGCGTGGTGCTCCCGGTGGACGGCGGCTTCTCGGCATTCGGAGGGGTGTAGCGTGAAAGGCGAAGGCTATCCGGACCGCGTTCTGCCCGACTTCGATGTGCGCAAGGTTCTCGCGCAGAGCTTCAGCGCCGCGAACCTGGAAGGTCAGCGCGTCCTGGTGCTGGTGCCAGACGGCACGCGCAGCGGCCCGCAGGGGCTCTTCTTCCGCCTGATCTACGAACTGCTCGCGCCCCGCGTGAAAGCGCTCGATTTCCTGATCGCGCTGGGCACGCATCAGCCGATGAAAGAAGACGCGATCTGCAAGCGCTGGGGCGTCACGCCCGAAGAGCTGAAAACGAAGTTCGCGAAGGCGCGCATCTTCAACCACGAATGGCAGAAACCCGAAACGTTCGTCACGGCGGGCACCCTCGACCGCGCCGAAATCGCCAGGCTCAGCGGCGGGCGCCTGGAACACGACGTTCCGGTGCGACTCAACAAAATGCTCTTCGAGTACGACCGCGTGATCGTCTGCGGGCCGGTCTTCCCGCATGAAGTGGCCGGCTACAGCGGCGGAACGAAATACTTCTTCCCCGGCGTAAGCGGCCCCGAGGTCATCAACACCACGCACTGGATCGGCGCACTGATCACCTGCTTCCACACCATCGGCATCAAGCAGACGCCGGTGCGGGACGTGATCGACCGGGCGGCGAGCTTCATCACGACGCCCAAGCTCTTTATCTGCTACGTCACCTCGCACGATCACCTGCATGGGGTGTACGTGAGCGAAGATACGGCGGCTTGGTCGGCTGCGGCCGAACTTTCATCCCAAGTTCACGTGAAGTACCTCGTCAAGCCCTACAAACAGGTGCTCGCGGTGATGCCCGAAATGTACGACGACATCTGGGTGGCCGGGAAGGGTATGTACAAACTGGAGCCCATCGTCGCCGACGGCGGGGAGCTGATCATCTACGCGCCGCACATCGACGAGATCAGCTACACGCACGGAAAGGTGCTCGACGAGATCGGCTATCACACCAAGGAATACTTCGTCCAGCAATGGGAGAAGTTCCGGAACTACCCCTGGGGCACGCTGGCCCATTCGACGCATGTGAAGGGCATGGGCGGCTACAAAGACGGGATCGAAACGCCGCGCGTGACGGTCACCTTGGCGACGCGCATTCCCGAATCGCGCGTGCGGAAGGTGAACCTCAACTACCGCGATCCCGGCAGCATCCAGGTCTCGCACTTTCGCGGGCGCGAGGACGAAGGCATCCTCGTGGTCGACCACGCCGGCGAGGTGCTCCACCGGCTCAAGCCGTGACCGCTTCGAACTGGAACCCCGCTCAATACGAGCGCTTCAAAGCCGAGCGCGAGCAGCCGTTTCACGATTTGGCGGCACTCGTGCGCCAGGACAGGCCGATCCGCCGCGCCGTGGATCTGGGCTGCGGTACGGGCGAACTGACCCGCCGCTTGCACGAGTCGCTCGGCTGCACCGAAACGACCGGCGTGGACCTCTCGGATACCATGCTGGCGCGCGCCGCCGCATTCGTGCGCCAAGGCCTGCGGTTCGAGCGAAGTTCCATCGAGGCCTTCGCGGCGCAAGCGCCGCAGGGCGCGTACGATCTCGTCTTCAGCAACGCCGCGCTGCATTGGCTCGACGACCACCCGGCCCTATTCGCGAAGCTCGTCCGCTTGCTGGCCCCCGGCGGGCAACTGGCCGTGCAGATGCCCGCCATGCACGCATTCGCCACGCATACCCTGGCCGCCGCGCTGGCGCGTGAAGCCCCCTTCGCGGCGGCGTTGCACGGTTACACCGGGCAGTCGCCCGTGTTGGCGCCCGAAGCGTACGCGCGGCTGCTCTATGAACTGGGTTTGCGCGAAGCTTCCGTGCGGTTGCAGGTCTACGGCCATGAATTGCCGGATCGCGCGGCGGTACTGGAATGGGTCAAAGGCACGACGCTGACGGGCTACGCGGAACGGCTCGCCCCAGACCTCTTCGAACGCTTCCTGAAAGTCTACGCCGAGCGGCTGCTCGCGGCCTTGCCCGACGAACGACCGTTCTTCTTCCCGTTTAAACGCATCCTGCTGGCCGCGCGCAAACAGGCTTGAACGCCTGCCTGGGCATAAAAAACGGGCAGCCGCTGTAAACGGCTGCCCGTCGAGGATTGCCCGATGCCGCGTTACTTCTTGGCGGCGGATTCGATCTGATTGCGCTGCATGACGTGCGCGGGAACCGGGCGCAGGTCCCAAACGAGCCCGATCTTCGACATCATCCAAAGGCCGTAGTAGGTCAGGTCCACTTCCCACCAGCGGAAGCCGTTGCGCGCCGAACCGGGGAAATGGTGGTGGTTGTTATGCCAGCCTTCGCCCAGCGTTATCAGTGCCAGGAAAAAATTGTTGCGGCTGGTGTCGGTCGTGTCGTACACGCGCGAGCCCCAGGTATGGGCCAGCGAGTTGATCGTGAAGGTGCCGTGCCAGAGCGCGACGGTGGAGATCAGACCCCAGACGATCATCTGCATGCCGGTGGCGCCCAAGCTGGGCGCGTAATGCTCCATCAGATACCCCGCGAAGAAGACCGCGAAGAGGAGCAGCATCGGAACCACCTTGTCGTACTTGTCGAGCAGGCGCAGTTCGGGGTAGCTGTTCAGGTCGCTCATCAGCTCGTGCTTCGTCGGCCAGTTACGCGGCTCGAAGATCCAGCCCACGTGGCTGTAAAGGAAGCTGCGGCGCACAGGCGAGTGAACGTCTTCAGGTTCGTCGGAGTGGCGGTGGTGATGGCGGTGATGCGCGGCCCACCAGAGCGGCCCACGCTGCACGGCGCTGTTACCGGCCACGGCAAAGAGGAACTGCATCACGCGGGACGTATGGAAAGACTTGTGCGAGAAATAGCGGTGGTAGAAGCCGGTGATCGCAAACATCCGCGCCACGTACATGCCGACCGCCATGGCCACGGCCGGCCAGCTCCAGCCCACCCAGAACACCGCCAAGCAGCCCAAATGCAGCAGAATGAAAGGAACCGCATGGAAAAACGCGCGCTTGGGTTCCGAAACGGACACCATCACTTCGGGTTTGGGCGTCTGCACGGAATGCGAGGGGGGAGCCTCGGGGGGGGTCAAGGTTGCCGTATTCAGGGGAGCATCTCCGGTAGCTGGGCCCCCAAAGGGGCCGTAGTCCACGTTGCCGAGTCCAAGCGCTTCCGCCCGCTCCACGAGCGTCAGCGATCGGGATTCAGCTTCCGGACTCGAATCGGTCAACTCACCGACCCGCTCCTGGCGCTCCCGATAGACTCATTTGAGGTCGAATGTTTTACACCATCTCCAGGCCGATTGCCCGCACCATGTTGGACTTACAGCGGAAATCTTTGCTTCCGCCACCGAGGTCCCCTAACACCCGGATAGCAGGCCACCTTCTATACAGGGCCGTGGATTAAGTACAAGTCCACACCGGCCATTCAGCACCCTAATGAAGACCTTTCACATTAAAAGACGCCCACGTCCTTAATTATCCTCAATGCATCGAGGGATAAAGCTAAAAAATGTTTCGGCACCCAGGAAATTCACCGTAGCGGCGGGGAGGCGGAATCACGGAGCAGGCCGCAAGCCCACCGGAACGTACGGAGGGCACTTCTTCTCGGCAAAGATGGGCTTGAAGCGTGTGAAGCGCGGGCGACCGTCGACGAGCGGAACGCTGACCCAGTCCTGTCCCACCAGCGGGCGCGCGTAGGCCAGGAAATCGTCGGTGACGTCGAACTTGGACTTCGCCAGCCACGCCTTGGGGAAGGTTCGTTCGCTGTTGGCGACCTCGTGCAGAGGCACCCCGGCGTAATGAACCCCGTAAATCGAACCCCTCCGGCGCAAGATCGTGGCCATTTGACTGTGCTGCCCTTCCAGCGCCAGTTCGGCGGCCTTGACGCCAACGTGGTGGGCTTCCTCCAAATCCACCTGCGAGGCCAGAAAGATGCCTCCGCGCTGATCCGTTCCCGGAATCTGTCCGCGCGCGTGACCGGGCACGCAGAGGCCGTGGTCGTTCAGGTAATTGACCAGCACCTGAGCGACGGTGATGGGGCTGGCGCTGAACTCGACGTGTCCAAAGGCGTCCCTTTTGGCGCCCATCTGGACTTCGGGAAGGTGGAAGCCCTCACCAATTACGACGATTGCGCGGCCGCGTTGGGCGAGCGTCTCGTTGACCTGCGCATGGATGGCTTCCAGCGACAGACCGGCCTCGGCCAAGACCAGCAGCAGCGGCCATTCGCGTTGCGGATCGGCCAACCGCGCCGCAGCGGGGATAAAACCGATCTTGCGCCCCATCGTCTGCACCACCAGGACCGGATCGGAAGTGCACGAACCCGCGTTTTCTTCGTTGGCCACGGCGATCGCGTTGAGCCAGTAGCGCGCCACGCTGCCGTATCCGGGCGTATGGTCGATCAGCTTGAACTCGCTGTCGCCGACGTCGTTGTCGATGGTTTTGGGGATGCCCAAGGCGGCGAGTTCCAGGCCCTTCTCGCGCGCCAGGTTGCTGATCTTGTTGGCGGTGTCCATCGAATCGTTGCCGCCGATGTAAAAGAAGTATCCCACCTCGTGGCGCCGGAAGACTTCGATGACGCGCTCGAAGTCCTCCTGCTGGCTGTGCTTCAGTTTGTAGCGGCAGGTGCCGATGGCTCCGGCGGCCGGCGTGACCCGCAACAGCGCGATCTCTTCGGCGCTCTGCGCGGACAGATCGAGCAGTTCTTCTTTCAGCACCCCTTCGATGCCGTGCCACCCGCCGTACACGCGCCCAAAGCGCTCGCGGTTGCGCAAACAGGTGTCCAACACGCCTCGAAGCGAATTGTTGATGACGGGCGAGGGTCCGCCGGATTGAGCCACGACGACGTTACGCGGCATCCGACTTTCTCCCGAGGTGGCGGTTTACGGCATGAATCGACCGAGCCGAGTATAGTGGCCCTCGCATCCGGGGGTCAAGACGCCGCCGCATGAACGTGTCCCGCAACTCGTTCCAGCTTGATGGAAGCATTCCATGAACGAAAGCGCCGATCCCGATCGAATTCGCGCCTGGCGCTGGCGCGTCGCCGCGGAGGCCGCCAACGCGGAACTCCACCTGCGATACGAACCCGGCAACTGGGGAGACGTCCTGAAGGGAACCTGGGCCGTCCGCGTGGCTCGCGCGCTGCCCGCTTCGGCCGCTGCCGTCCGCTATCTCGATCCGTACGCCGGTGCGCCGACTTATCCACTCGTGCCCGCGTCCCGCGCGCGCCTGAATCGGCTCGCCGAGATTCCTGAGCAGCCCTTTGCCAGCGCGCAATCCGGCTTCGCCGGACGCGACCGCTTGGGCTCCACCGCCGCGTTGCTTCTGGAGGTCTGGCACGCACAAGGCTTGCGGGTGGACGCGCACGTCTTCGACGCCGAGGCTGCGCACCGCCAAGCCTGGGGCGGTATGGATGGCCTTAGCGTCCTGAACGTGCCTAGCGGCGAAGCCGCCTTGGAACTCGAACGCCATGCCGCCTCGCCGGCCGATCTGATCCTGGTGGATCCTTACGATTGCTTCGACCACTGGGGCGCGTGGCTCCCGGCGCTCAAGCGCGCCGCGCGGCGCTCGACCGTGCTCGTCTATCTGTACAACAAAGCTCCGCGCGGAACGGGCTACGCCGACCAGTACCGGCGCTTGCGCGGCGCGCTGGAACGCTGGTCCGCCGACGGACCGCTGCTCCTAGGCCGACTGGCCGCCGATGCCGTGGAACCGCGCGCCTATCATGAAGTGCTGCTGGCCGGACCGGGGGCGAGGGACGCGGTGCTTGCAGGCGCTTTGCGTTCGGATTCGGAGGCGCTGGCGCGCCTGCTGGGGCATGCAGATGCGTTCAAGGCGCTGAGCGGTTAACCCTCCGCGAAACGAACCGAATACACCGGCGGAAAGTTGTTCCCCAAACAGGCCCACGAATCGCCGCGGTCGGCGGAGAAGTACACGTTCCCCGTCGTCGTGCCGAATGCAACGAGATCGCCGCGCACATCCAGCGCATGGCGGAAGGTCACGTCGTAGGCGTGGGCCTGCGGGAGCCCCTTGCGCAGGGCCTGCCAGGTCTTGCCTCCGTCGGTGGTGCGGCTGACGCAGAGCGCGCCGGCCACGGCCACGCGCGTCTCGTCCTTGATCGCGGGCACGACCCAAGCGGTATTCGGATCCTGCGCATCGGCGGCGATGGCGAAGCCGAAATCGGCCGGCGCGTCGGGCTGCGAAATCTTCGTCCAGTTCTGCGCCCCGTCGGCCGAACGGTAGATTCCGCAGTGGTTCTGCTGCCACAACACATCCGGTTGGGCCGCGCAGGCGGCGACATAGTGCGGGTCCTGGCCCACTTCGGCGGCCGGATCGGGCAGGAAGTCGGCGCGGCAGCCCCTATTGCGCGGCGCCCACGACGTGCCGCCATCGGTGGATTCGAAGACACCGGCGCAACTGATGCCCACCAGGATCCGGTTCGGATTGCGCGAATCGAGGATCACCGAGTGGATGCCCGGCTGATCGCGCCCGCCGCCGAACCACTGTTTCGGACGGCTGGGATGATCCCACAAGCCGCGGTTGAGCGCCCAGGTTTCGCCGCCGTCGTCGCTGACGAAAAGCCCGCCCGGATCGGTGCCCGCGTACAACCGCTGGGGTTGGCTGGGTAGCCCCGGCGCGAGGAACCACAGGTATCGCAGCGCCGCAGGTTCGCCATCGCCGCGCTTCTCGCCTTCCGGATACTTAGGCGGCGCGACTTCTTCCCACGTCTCGCCGCCGTTCTTCGAACGCTGCAGCTTCGCGCCCCAATGGCCGTGGTCGAGACACGCCCAGAGGGTTCCGCTGCGCGGATCCTGGCAAGCGTAAGGCACGCCCGCGCCGAGATGCGCCGTGCGCACGGGCAGGAAGCCCGCACCCTCGCGCTTCAGGATCAGCGTTGCTTTTCGAGTGCCCAGAAGCAGCAGCGTCGCCATACGCGTATCCTTAGTAAGCGGTTTGCGCTCACCCGCCCGAAAGTGCCTGCATCACGTGGACCGTCGAACCGGCCGAAAGCGTATCCCCGAGCGTTTTGCGGTCCAGCACCGCCTCGTCGTCGATAAAGAGGTTTACGTGCTGGCGCAACGCCCCGGCATCGTCCACGAGGTATCCGGCGAGCCCCGGAAAGCGCGCGTCGAGCGCCGCAACCATTTCCTTCGCGCTGGCGGCTTGTAGGTCGAACGGGCCTTCCGCCAGCGCGGGAAAGAAGCGCCACAAGTTTCGAGTAACGTGCACGCGGGGCATGGCGAACATTACTCCCCGATGATCTTGATCAGCACCCGCTTGGGCCGGCGGCCGTCGAACTCGCCGTAGAAAATCTGCTCCCACGGTCCGAAGTCCAGTTCGCCGTGCGTGATCGCCACCACCACTTCGCGGCCCATCACCTGGCGCTTGAGATGCGCGTCGGCGTTATCCTCGCCGGTGCGGTTGTGCAGGTACTGGCTTACCGGTTCGTGCGGCGCGAGTTGCTCCAGCCAGCGGTCGTAGTCCTGATGCAGACCGCCTTCGTCGTCGTTGATGAAGACGCTGGCGGTGATATGCATCGCGTTGACGAGACAGAGCCCCTCGCGCACACCGCTTTCGCGAATGGCTTCCTGAACCTGCGGCGTGATGTTCACGAACGCGCGCCGCGCGGGGATTTGAAAAGCCAACTCGCGGCGGTAGGTCTTCATGACGTCGCTTTCTCCGGAAAGTGCTGCCGGTAACGCTCCACCGATTCGACGATGATGCGCAGCGTCTCTTCGCGCGTCTGCAGGCGTCCCACCTCGGCAAGCTTCCCCTCGAGCTGCTTGTAGCTGTCGAAGAAGTGCATCATCTCGGTGACTACATGCGACGGAAGCTGCTGCAAGTCGGTGTACGCGCGGAACGCCGGATCGTGCACATGGACGCAGACGACTTTGTCGTCAAGGCCCTTCTCGTCGCGCATGCGAAAGCTCGCGATGGGCCGTGCGATCACGATCGTGCGCGGGTACACGGGCTCCTGGCCCAGGACCAGCACGTCCAGCGGATCGCCATCCTCCGCCAAGGTGCGCGGTATGAATCCGTAATTGGCCGGATAGTGCATCGAACTGTAAAGCACGCGGTCGACCATCAACAAACCGCTGTGCTTATCCAACTCGTACTTGTTCTTGCTTCCGCGCGGCACTTCGATCACCGCCGGAAAAGTCTCCATGTCCGAATCGGGCAAAGGAATGTCATGCCAAGGGTGCGCCATCGAGGTGCTCCGTGGTCTGCGAAGCATGCATTGTCGCGCAACGGATGCCGCTGTCAAAAGCCCCCTTCACGAGAGGCGCGGACCGTCGTCTTCGCAAGGCGGAGGCGGCGGGGCCTCCGGGGGTGGAGGGGGCGCCTCGAGTTGCCGGAAAAGCGCGAGCCGCTCGCTCTTGAAGGGCCCGAATCCGACCTTTTCGAAAAGGCCCAGGCTGCTCGTGATCGTGATCAGTTCGCGGATGCGGCGGCGCTTGGCGTACTTCACGCACGCCTCGATCAATTGCGTGGCAATCCCGCGCCCCTGGAACTCCGGCCGCACCGAGAGGCTGCGAATCTCGGCCATGCGCCGCGAATAGATATCCAGCGCGCAGCAGCCGACGATCTGACCGTCCACTTCCGCAACGAAGAAATGGTTCAGCTTCGGCAACGGGCTCTGCACCAGCTTATTGGGAAACAACGCGATCAGGCCGCGAATGGCTTTCCATTCGCCTTCTTTGGCGGGACGCACCACCGACTTCGCCGGCCGTACGGGAGGCTCGGAAGCTGCCGGGGTGGGCGTATCGGACGCGCTCATGGCTGCATTCACTATCCGAGAACGAGAGCCTTGCAACGCAAGATGCGATGAAGCTTGCGCTACTCGTCCTTGAGCAGTTCCTTCGGCCGCCGGTACCACTCGGCCTTCATCCCGCCGGGCTTGAAATCTCCGCTCAGACAGGCCACGCCCGCCTTCTTGAAAGGGAAGGGATCTTTGATCCCGGCCAGTTCGGCGTACATGTAGCCTAAATCGGGCTCGTGCCCAACCAGCATCAGGCGCTTGGGCGGCTCGTGCTTGCGCAGCACGCCGATCAGATCTTCCACCGTCGCGCCGGCGGCCAACTCTTTCACTTCCACCACCGGTACGTCGTAGATCTCGCGAACGATCTCGGCCGTCTGCTTCGCGCGCACCAACGGGCTGGTCCAGATCGCATCGAGCTTCAGGAGCTTAAGGTGCTTCAGTTCCACCACCACCGCGCGCGTGCGCTTGCGTCCTTTCGCGGTCAGCGGGCGCTGGCGCTCGGGGCCGAACCAGACTTGCCGGTCTTCGGCTATGCCGTGGCGCATCAGAAACAGTTCCATGACCAACCCCCTCGACACATCCCTGCGGCGCAGACTTTATCGGAATGGAAAAGAATGCAGGCTCCGGCGACCGTGGTAAAAGCGTCTGGGTATTGTAAAGGGAAGGGTTCGAGCGTGCAGCGGCAGGTCCAAAAACCGGCGCCTTACTACGCACATCGCGCATTCCTGGCCTTGGGGCTTGGGTGGTGCGCGCTTATGCACGCTTGCTTATTGGCCGCAGACTCGAAAGCCCCGTCTCCGGACGCGGCGAAGCTCGTCCCGCTGCATGCCGCGAGTCTGCGCGAGACCAACCTCGAAAAAATTCAGGCCGCCACCGAAGCCTTGGCGGCCACCCAATCGCCGTTAGCCGCTCCGCATCTGTGGCAACTCTATGAAACCGGCGACGCCGATCGCCGCAAACTGGCGCTGCGCGCGCTGGGCAAGTTGGGCGTCGCTGACGTGCACGGTAAGCTCTTCGAAGCGGCCTTGGCCGATCCGCTCCTGTCTATCCGGCGTGCGGCGGCAGAAGCGCTGCGGGATGTGCTCGGCCGCGACGACGCGACGAAACGCTTCCAGGATGCCTTGAAGCCCGAGGCACGCGTCTTACAGCCGCTGGGACGCTGGCGCTGCGTGCAATCGATCGCGCATTTGGGCGGCGCGGGCGCGCTGGAGTCGTTGATCGCACTGCTCGACGATCCAGACGACGACGTGGCGGTGGCCGCGGCGGAAGGCCTGGGCATCCTGGGCGATAAGAAGGCCGTCGCGGCCTTGGTGCAGCGTTTGAAAACCCCGCGCGCCGAGTTGCGCCCCGCACTCCCCGACGCGTTGGAACAACTCAGCGGTGAAATGTACGGCTACAATCTGGTGCAGTGGGAGGAATGGATTCAGCGCCACGCGGAAGGCCCCCTCGAAATCGAAGCGCGCGCGCCCCAACCCGTTCCGGCGCAACCGGGTGCGGAAGATGGCTACGCCCCCGATTACCGCGATCCGTATCAAAAACCTCTGGGCGAAAGTTGCATCGATTTTGTGGTCGTCTTCGATACCACCGGCAGCCTGCTGCATATCTGGCCGGAGGTCAGCAGCGCGATCGATGCGGTCATGCAGGAGATGTCCAAGACGGCGCGCTCGCTGCGCGTGGGCAGCGTCCGGTACCGCGCCGACGCGCAAACCCAAACGCTCACGTATCTGATCAAACCGTTCCCGCTCACGCGCGATGTACAAAAAGCTCGGGACAGCATCCTCGATGCCACTTTTGGCGGCGGATCGGGCGGCCTGCATCTGGGCATCCGGCACGCGATCTCGGCTTTCGGCTGGCGCGCGAATGCGCGGAAGGTGGTGCTGGTTGTCGGCGATACGACGCCCGTCGAAGAAGGCCTGCGGCTGTGCGTGAGCACCATCCAGGAGGCATGGGCGCACGATCGCGTTCAGTTCAATGCGCTGTACATCCGGTCGATCCACGGCACGCAGCATAAATCCACCTACCGGTTGCTGGCCGATGTCGGCGGCGGCCGCTTTTACGAATACAACAAAGCCTGGAGCCGGCTGGTGGACCTGAGCGCCGAGAAGCCCGATCCCAAGCGCCAGGAAATGCCCGGTGAAACGCTGGAAAAGTGGCTTACCCCGCCCCCGGCTCCGGCCGCGCCGCCCACGAAATGACCGCGGTCACGTAGCGGGTCCGGCGAACGTCTCACCTTACGAGGCAAACGGAGCGGAGGGTGGCGTGATGCGGCGAACGATTCGAAGCGGGCTGCTGCAGAGCGTTTGGCTGGGTTTGTGCATGGCAGCCGCTCAGGCCGCAGAAACCGGCACGCTCGCGATCTTGGTCAGCGATTCCTTCGAGACGCCGCTCCCCGGCGCGCACGTTTCGGCCCTGCGGATCGGCGGACCCAAAGCGGTGGAGAAGGTCACCGACACCGCCGGGCGCTGCATGCTCGAACTGCCCATCGGCACCTACGGCATCACAGTCCGCATGGCCGGCTTCCGGGCCGATTTCACGGGCGGCGTGGTCGTGCGCGCGCGGACCGACTTCCCGTTGCGTTTCGCGCTTTTGCCCGGCGATCCGGCCGAGAAACTCCCGCACGAGAAGACGCCGCAGGAACGCGCCGAGGCGCTGGCCCGGCTCCAGGCCAAGTTTGGGGACGAAGAGAAGACCACGGCGGCGGGCGTAACCCAGACCGCCTACGACGGCCTCGACGAGGCGCTGAAGACCTGCCAGATCGAACGGACCAACGGCGGTCCGGCCGCGCGAAACGACCACCTGAAGATCGGCAACGAACTTCTGGCCGCCAAAAAGTACGGGGAAGCACTGGTTAAGTATAAGCTCGCGCTCGGCGAAGATCCGTCCCACGCCATTACGTGGTTCAACACGGGGGTTCTCTTTGGCGTCGAGCAACGTTCGAAACAGGCCGAGACCTGTTTCCGGACGGCCATCGGATTATGCGGAGGCGGCGGCGACAGCGATTTCCACGCGTATTTGGGCCGCGCGCTGGGGCGGCAAGGACGGCTTGACGAAGCCGTGAAATGCTACAAAGCCGCCAGCCTGATCAACGCCGACAAGGAATCCGTGTACCTGTACGAGATCGGGAGTCTGTACCATTCGATGCGCCAGTTCAAGGCGGCGCAGGAATGGTTCGAGCAAGCCGTGAAACAGAACTGCCCCGAACCCCTGCTCTATTTCGCGTATGCCAACTGCCTCGAACTCCAGGGCCAAAAGCGCGGCGCGATCGAACACTACAAAGAGTTTCTCAAGCGCGCAGAGTCCGATGCGGCGCTGGTCGAATACCTCCAGCGCACCAAAGAGAAACTGGAAAAGCTCGGCGCGGGGGAGTAGCGCCAACCGGACTCGCACTGGACGTGCCCGCCCGGCGCGGCAGAATCCTCGGCATAACCCCGCGAGGACGCACGCATGCCGCTCGTCGATAAACCGCTTCCCGAACTGCTGAAATACGAAGGCCGCAACCCCTGCCCGAAGGACATGGACGCCTTCTGGGACGCAAGCCTCGCCGAGATGCGCGGCCTCGATGCAGCCGTGGACCTCAAGCCGGCCGCCTTCCAGGCGCCGGGCGCGGAATGCTTCGACCTGACGTTCACCGGCGCGGGCGGCTCGCGGGTCTACGCCAAATACCTGCGCCCCCGCAACGCCGGCTCGAAGAAGCACCCCACCGTCCTGCTCTTCCATGGCTACAGCGGAAGCAGCGGCGAGTGGTTCGACAAGCTCGCTTGGGTCGGGCAGGGCTTCTGCGTGGCGGCGCTGGATTGCCGCGGGCAGGCCGGCAAGTCGCAGGATCTCGGCTCGGTGCGCGGGAACACGCTGCGCGGGCATATCATCCGCGGGCTGGATGAAGAAAGTCCCGCCAAGCTGCTCTTCCGCAACATTTACCTCGATACGGCGCAACTCGCCGGGATCGTGATGGGTTTCCCCGAGGTGGATGCCGCGCGCGTCGGAGCCACCGGCGGCAGTCAGGGCGGCGGACTGACGCTGGCCTGCGCCTCGCTGGAGCCGCGCATCAAGCAGGCCGCTCCGGTCTTCCCGTTCCTGTGCGACTACAAGCGCGTCTGGGAAATGGATCTGGCCAAGGGCGCGTACGAGGAGCTCAATACCTACTTCCGGAACTTCGATCCGCGCCACGAGCGCGAGGACGCCGTCTGGGAGCGCTTGGGCTACATCGACAACCAGCACCTCGCCAAGCGCATCCGCGCCAAGGTGTTGATGGCGGTGGGCATGATGGACACGATCTGCCCTCCTTCCACCCAGTTCGCCGCGTTCAATAAGATCACATCGCCGAAGGAATACGTGCTGTATCCCGACTTCGGACACGAAGGCTTGCCCGGCTGGAACGAACGCGCGCTGAAGTTCATGCTCGATCTGTAAGCGGCCGGTCAAGGCTTCGCGCCGAGCAGCCGCTCTTTGTGCTTGGCCACCAGCGCCTTGAAATCCGGCTCTTCACGGTAAAGGTCGAGATCCACGTCCTGGTCGATCCATTCCAGGATGTGCGTGTTGCGGCTGTTCGCGAGCGCGGTTTCGAAGGCTGGGTAAAATTTCTCGCGCTGCCGGCTCACGGCATAAAACCAGGCGACCATTACTTCGTAAAACTGCCGGTCCGCGCGCGGCGGCTTCACGGTTTCGAAGAGTTTGTATCCCGCCTCCTGCTGGCCGTTCAGCACCAGGTAGCCGGCTTCGATCGTCTGCAAGTTCCAGCTTTCGGGATTGATGCGCCGCGCCTTGCGGATGCTCGCCAGCGCGTCGTCGAGGCGTTTGTCGTTCTTCTGCAGGATCGAGAGGTTGTAGAGCACGTTGGCCATATTCGGATCGGCCGGATCGACGAGCGCCACGGCGAGCTCCATGTAGCGCACGGCGCCTCGGAAATCCTTCAGCGCCCTATGGCAGAACGCCAGTTGCTGGAGCACGCTCAATTGGGCGCTCTTCGGCGCGGCGCTGAACGCCTCCAGCAGGTAATGCCGCTCGGTATCGTGATCGCCTCGGCCAGCGGCTTCGGCGGCGAGGAAGGTCAGGGCTTCGGTTACGACCGTGGGCGGCACGCCGGGCTTCGCGGCAATCTCGGAGATCTTCAGGCGCGCTTCGTCGCGGCGTCCCGTGATATCGGACAGCACCTTCGCGCGCTGCAACTCCCAGTCCACGCGCTTTGGGGCGAGCTTCAACGCCTGCTCGATCAGCACCAAAGCTTCTTCCAGATTGGCTTCGCCCAAGCGGTGCCCGGCGCTCACCATGGTCAGTTCGCCCAGAAAGGCATCGTCGTCGAGCGATCGAAACCAGCCCAGCGCTTGCGCGTCCGCTTCGGTGGGGTGCTTGGCCTGCTCGCGGTAACGCGCATCCGGGATTTCCCGGCCGCCCGCGGTGGTTTCGATGTTGATTCGAGTCTGTCCGTCGTCCCAGCGTACGAAGGCATGGCCCGGGATGAACACGGCGCGAATCGGAAGATGCAGCGCCCTGCCGGCCAGCACGTAAAGGGTCGCCGTAGAAAGACAATTGCCCTTACCGCGCAACAGACTCGCCGCAAGCGTCGCGTCGCGCCAATACAGGTTCGAGAGGTATGCGACTTCCCGGTCGGCCAGAAGCTGGCGGTTCAGGACCGCAATCTTCTCTTTGGGCGTCGTAACTTGGGCTAATGCCGGCCGGATACGGTCTAGCAGCGCCGCAAACGCCTCCCGGGCACGGGGCGCCTCCAATTCAGGCTCCTGAACCCGATTCAGCGCCAGGACTCGTTCAAATAGCGCGTCGTCCGGCACCGGCGCGGAAGTTTGAGGCCCCGGACCGGTCTGAGCGTGCGACGGCACTCCCAATCCTGCCAAGCACAGGAGCACTATCGCGAAATGGGCTTTCCTCGGTTTGCTAGGCATGGCTCATTGCGCCTCCGGCTGTTGCTATAACGTGTAAGATACAGGTGAGCCTCCAAATTAATCATGGCAGTCTGGCGAAACGCGTTCGAGGTCCGCAGGGCAGCTTGCCAAACGCTGCCGCCCGATCCCTCCAAACCGTGTCCAAGTTGAGACTTGCCTTGAGCTTGGGCTCTGTTAGCGTAACTTGTTGCTTCGCTAAGGATTGTGCACAGAAGGCCTCTAGCAACGGAGCTGGAGCCTTATCTAAGGTTGGAATGCACGGAGCAAAAGGGGCGTGACCGCGCCCGTGGGAAGTGGGTTGAGAACCCTCACGATCTTCGCGTTACTCCAAGCGAGACCGTAACTTGCGGAAACTGTAGGCGTGCCTTGGCGAGCGGGGAGAAGCGGAACTTACTTAAGGAAGGCCGGATGGGCGAGTCCTCGAATTCGGTCGAACGCCCCGCCGAAGCGTCACCCAACTCGCAGCCGCAGTCGCGAGGCGGTTTGGCGGCCCTGAAACAGAAATACGAGGCCAAAGCGAAGGCGGAATCGCAGGCCGAACCCGGCCCTCGCTGGCGGCGCTGGATTCGCCCGGTCGGATTGAGTTTAGTAGTTTCGTTAATCGTTTACGGAGTTTGGCCTTACACGATTTACGAGGTTCCACCCGATGGGGCGCATATGCCGCCTCAGTTCAGGCCCGGAGCCTTGGTGCTGGTGCATACGGGCGTGCGAACGTCCGAGCAACTCCAGCACGGCGATGCAGTTGTGTATGCAGTACGGAGCGGTGATCGGACGATACGGCTGATGAGCCGGGTTGTGGGCAGGCCGGGCGAGCGCGTGTTTTTTGACGGGTCGCGCCTACACCTGAACGGTTCGAAGGCCGCCGAAGAGTACTTGAGCAAGGCGCAGGTTGGCGAAGCTCGCCCAAGCCGCGCAGAGATGCTGGTGCCCGAAGGCGGAGTCTTCGTGCTGAACGACGATCGCTCCAGCGCGGTGCTCGACAGCCGCGACTTCGGTCCACTGAAGCCGGAACAGGTGGTCGGCAAGGTACTGATGCCGGTACGCTCGCCTTGACCGCCTGAACACGCCGTACGATGGGGGGATGTGAGATGACGTACCCGGCAGGCCGCACGCCTACGTGCGCCGCGCAAGCGCGGCGTCGTCCCATGAAACCTGGGCTCTTCGCAGGCGCGCTCCTGGCGCTTTGGGCCGGTCCGGCCCTGAGCCAGGATCTTACGGCTCCCGCGCTGCCGACCGACGACACGCCTCCGCCCCGCGTCACCCGCAAGCCCAAGCCGCGACCGGGCGCGGCCACTCCCACGGCCCCCGCGGAAGCGAAGCCCGCCGCGGCGTGGCTCGACGATCCCGGCGCAGCGCCCAAGCCCGCTACCCAACCCGCCGCCACGGCCGTGCCCGAAGCCGAACCCCGAACCGAACCCGTCGCGGCCGTGCCTGCCGCTCAGCCCGCCGCGCCGGATGCACAAGCTCCGGCCGCCCGCCGCTGGCTCGACGATCCCCAGGAACCTCGCCCGGCGCTGGACCCCATGCCGCCGGCGCCCGCCGATATCGACGGCAACGGACGGACGATGGAACAACGCCGCCAGGCGATGCAGGAATACTTCCGGGCGATGTGCAAGCAGGCCGAACGCGCCTACGACAAGAAGGACTACGAGCGCGCCGCGGCTATCGCGCGTAACGTGCTGACGGCCGACCCGCGCCATCCGGTGGCCATCGAAATCCTGCGCAAGGCCCACCAGAAGCTCGCCAACGCGGATGCGGAAGTCACCCGAGCGGCCGCCGAACGCCGCGAACACGACGCGCTGCTGGAAGCCGAAGAGCATTCCGTGCGCCCGCCGGTGCGCGTGCCCGAAGCGCGCCCCCGCTTCCCGCTCCGGGATGACGATCCGGGTACCGAACGACGCAAGACGATGGAAGAACGCCTCGGCCAGCGCGTCACGGTTGACTTCATGAAAGCCGACCTGGAATGGGTGCTGAATACGCTCTTCATCCTGACCGGTGTGAACATCATCGCCGATCCGGCCGCGCTGGAAGGCAAAACGTTGACGCTCCACGTCGAAGAGCTGCCGCTGCGCGAAGTCCTGAACTTCATCGTGCGCAACAACGAAGGCATTCAGTACTCGGTCACCGAAGACGCCATCTGGATTACGGCCACCAGTTCGTCGGACCTCAAGAAGCTGATGTTCCCCAAAGTGTATCCTCTGCATCACGGTTTGGTGCAGACGAAGGAGCCTTCGGGAGGCGGCCGCAGCGGCCGTGGCGGCGGAGGAGGAGGAGGCAATCAAGGCGGCGGTCGCGGAGGCCAGGGCGGTGGACAGCAAGGAGGCGGCCAAGGCGGCGGGCAAGGCGCGGCGGGTGAGCGCACCTACCTGGAGTCGGTCCTTAAGCACCTCAAGGACACCAAGGACCCGCAGACCTTCCCCGAAGGCTCGGAATATTTCATCGATTTGCAGTCGAACAACCTGCTGGTTTTCTCGACCCCGGCCGGGCACGCGAAGGTCAAAGAGCTGCTCGACGTCTTCGACCAGCCGGCGATCCAAGTGCTGATCAAGGCCCGTTTCCTGGAAGTGAGCACCGAAGACAACAAGGCGCTGGGCGTGAACCTCGACAGCGTGGCTACGCGGCTGACGGCCACCGACGACTCCGGAAATCCGGCCACCGGCGCGACGATTCGCGATCCGTTCCGCGCGTTCGCTCTGGCAGCCAACACCCAGACCAACCTGCCCGGCACACTTGGACAGGGCTTGCTCTTCAGCATCACCGGCCGGCGCACCGATCCGCAATTTGGCATCACGGTCAACGCGCTGCTTAACAACCGCAATACGCGCATCCTCAGCGAGCCGCAGATCCTGGCGATCAACAACAAGCCGGCGATCATCGACGTGATCCGGCGCTTCAGCTACATCACCGATTACCGCGAGATCACCACCACCACCACGGCCAACGACAGCCCCGCGACGCAAAATATCGCCGCGCTGGTGCCGGAGTTCGACGAAGAAGAGCTGGGCTTCACGCTCGTGGCCACGCCCTCGGTGGGCCGCGACATGAAGACCATCAACCTGCACCTCGAACCTATCATCGACAGCTTGGGCGAAGGCCAGCAGTTCACGGACTTCAGCGATTTCTCGGTCATCAGCGGCGACGAACTGGCGCAGCAATCGATCAAGCAGCCGATCATCGACGAAACCAGCCTGGAGACGGACGTGGTGCTGGAAGACAACGGATACGTGATCCTCGGCGGCCTGATCCGCAATCGATACGAGACGGTGGAGCGCAAGATTCCCGGCCTGCACCGCATGCCTTATCTCGGCCACCTCTTCAAGTCGAAGAGCACGGCTAAGACGACCAGCAACCTGGTGATCATCGTGGAGGCGCAGATCATCTCGGCGCGCGGCCGGACCTACCACACCGAACCGGTCCCGGACGATGTGGACATCCGCGAAGGCGGGCATCCCCGCGCACCCGGGCAGACCGTGCCGCTCGTACGGCCCAAGCCCGTGACACGTGCGCTGGGCCTGCCGGACGAAGTACCGGCCGAACCCGAAGCGCCCGCACCGCGCGAAGAAGGCCGCCGTAACGAACCGGCGGATCAGCGCCAGCGCGCTTCCGCTTCCCGGGAAGCCGGGACGTGGGCCGTGGCGTCCGAAGAAGGCCCGCGCGAAGAAGCACCCGCCACCGCGCAACCCGCGGCCCGCGAGAAGCGTCCTAACGATACGGCCTCGGCGCGAGCGTCGGTGGTCGATCCGGATGCGCCGTAAGCACGCACGAGTGCGGCCGGGCTCGCAGAATTCCCGAGCGAGTATTCGAGACCCCGGCGGCCTCCTGGCGGTTAGCATGTCTATAGCGCACGCGAAGCCGCGGCGGTAACTTTCGAGGCGGACCATGGCCAGAGCGACGGGCATTGATATCGGCGGAGAAGCCCTGCGCGGGGTGGTCATCGAAGCCGCCAAAGGCAAGCTGCAGGTCGTCTCCGCCGGAACCATGCCGCTGGGCGAGATCGGGCTGATGCCCGACAGCGAAGATAAGCGCCTGGCCATTGCCGAAAAGCTTAAAGAACTGGTCCAGGGCGCGGGCCTCAAGGCCCCCATGCGCCGCCTTTCCTTGCCCATCCACGAAGCCGAGCTGCGCTACCTGACCGTTCCGCCGGTTCCGCCGTGGCGTCTGGAAATGCTTGCGAAGTACGAAGTCGAGGAACGCTCCAGCGACAAGGACACGCGCACCTTCGATTTCCGCATCCTCGACGTGCCTGACATCGGCGGCCAGTACACGGTGCTGGTGGGTTGCTGCGCCGAACGCGCGGCGCGGTGGGCGCTGGAGTTGGGCAGAACTTCGAAGGCCGGCGAAGTGGAAGTCGATCTGCCCGCGCTGGCGTTGTACAACGCGTACTACCACGGGCACGGCTTCGAACCCGACAAGACCGCGCTGATCGTCGACATCGGCTCCCAGCATATCACTGCGCTGCTGGTCAAAGGCGGGAGCCTGTTTCTGGCGCGCACGTTCATCGGCGGGAGCCGCCGCTTTTCGGAAGTGCTCGCCGACGCGCTGCGCGCGACGATTCTCGAAGCCGACGAACTAAAGAAGAGCGAAGCCGAGATCCTGTTCGACATCGCGCCGGCTCCGTCGACGGGCGCGGCGCGCTCGCCGCGTCTGACGCGGATGATCCAGGGCCGCCTGACGCGGCGCATTCCCAAGGAAGGCTCGCCGCCCGGCGGCTCGGACGGCGGTGACGCCGAGACGCCGAACGGCCTGCAGGACGATCTGGCGCCCTCGCCGGTCATTCGAGTCGGCAAGCCGGGTAATCCCGAGCCCGAGATCATGGCCCTGGACCATACCGACGCGCCGCCGGCCCCATCGAACCCGGAGCCCGCTCCCGAATCCTCGCCGGCCGAAGACCACAAAGAACGCCGCCGCCGCACCATCTCCATGGCTCTGGTGCGCGAAGCCGCGGCGCTCTGCTCGCAGCTCGAAAACATCGTCACGCACTGCCGCACCACCTACAAGCTGCGCGACTTGAAGGTCGATACGATCTACCTCACCGGAGCAGGCAGCCGCCTGAAGGGACTCTCCGAATTCGTCAGCCGGCGCATGCGCACCGAAACGAAACCGCTCGAACTCTTCCGCAACCTCGACCTTTCCAAACTCTCGCCGCCGGCCGCGGAAGCGCTCAAGAAGGAACAGGACACCATGGCGATCGCCGTGGGCGTCGCGCTCGCCGGATTGTGCCGTGGCGGCATCTCGTTCCTGCTTTGGCCGAAGGAGCTGATCGAGCGCAAGGAGTTCTGGGCGCGCGGAGCCTACCTCTATTACGCAGCGGCGTTGATGCTTGGCGTGTTGGGTTTGTTCTGGCTGACGCCGGTGCGCGATGCGGAGGTACTGGCCGAGAACAAGCTGACCGGCGAGAACGCGGTGCGCGTAGCCGAAAAGGAAAAGATGCTGCTGGATAACCTGTCCGAGCAGCAGGACGAACTCGCGCGGCGGCTGGATCAGATCGACGAGAACGTGAACTCGGGGCGCTTCCTGCTCGGGGTGCTGGAGCAGCTTAAGTATTCCAAACGCTGCCCCAAAGACGTGTTCATTACACAGATCACGACGACCATGCCGCAGGTGGTGCTGAAAGGCAGCGAGCCGAAGGACGAGCAGGGCGCGCCGGCCGCGGTTCCGGCCGGCCCCAAGCTGACCGAGACCGGCCCCACCCGCGCGCCCAAGGCAAGCCCGGTGGCCGCCGAGAAGGAAGCCGAAGCGCCCGATGCGCTTAGCACGCTGCAGGCACAGGCCAAGATTTACATCCGCGGATACGTGCG
Source organism: Planctomycetota bacterium (assembly GCA_015075375.1). GTDB lineage: Bacteria > Planctomycetota > SZUA-567 > H5-PLA8 > H5-PLA8 > H5-PLA8. Next base: position 1,273,635 of record JABTUM010000001.1, read on the forward strand.
CGCCCAGCAGAAGTCCGACCTGATCGACCGCATTCGCGGCGACCCCACCAAGAGCCGCGCCGAATTCGTGCCCGGGTTCTGCGACCTCCTGGTTCCTTATCCGAAGGAGCCGTACCACCCGGAAAACGTGTTTAAGGAAGTGCGGCCCATCTGGATCAACCCGGACGACCAGAGCCAGGGGCCCGCGTTCTTCCTTAAGGAATTCGTGCTGGAAGCGCATGCCAAGACGCCGCGCGAGTCGAAGGAGTTCGAGCGTTCGCAACAGGCCGGCGGGACCGTTCGCCCGCAGCCCGTCGTAGCGCCCGCTCCGGCCGAAGCGCCGGCCCCGGTGGCGGCTCCGAAGAAAGCGGTTCCGGCGGAAGCGCCGGCGCCGGCTCAAGCCGCTCCAGCCGCGCAACCGGCTCAGCCGGAAGCGCCCAAGCCGGCCGAACCGGCCGGTGGATTCGTGCTGCCGCCCCAAATGCCCGGACCTGAAAAGCCGGCCGAAAAGACGAAGTGAGGATGTAGCGCATGGCGCTGGATGTCACGGACCAGAAACTGATCAAAGGCATCGTGTTCTTCGCGGTGCTGGGCCTGACCGTGTATTTCTGGCCCTTCGAAGCCCCGTGGCCGGGCCTGCAGACGCAGGCTCAGAAGACGGACTTGACCATTCAGGAATTGCGCAAAGTCCGCGAGAAGTACATCAAGCAGTACCCCCCGGTGCGCGAAGCGGTGTGGGGCTCCGAAGACTCCGAAGCCACTTCCGGCGCCTCCGGCACACCGACGGAAGAGCGCAAAAAAGAATACCACCACGACGTCACGGACAAGCACACGCTGATCCAAAGCTACCAGGCCAGCAACCGCATGGATTTCGCGGCCTGGACCGAAGTGCCGGCGGAAGAAACGCTGCCGGGCTTTTACTTCGCGCGCGAGTTTCAAAAGAAGCGCCTGGTGCTGAACGAAGAATGCCGCCGCGCCGACGTCCAGCTCCTCGATCCCGAAGTCGGCTTCGGCGCGTACGGCGGCGGTACGGAAATGCAGCTCTCCCGCGCGCGCGAACTGCTTCGCGAACTGTTTATCGCCGAGATGATCGTCAAACTCTGCGTCCGCTCGAAGCAGCAGCAGGAAAAAGCCGAGAAAGACGCCGGCAAGCAGCGCGAGGCGTTCATGCGAATCGTACGCATTGCGCCGGAGAAGTCCTACGCCAGCGGGCCGTTCGTGCGCAAGCTGAATCCGCGCTACGACCCCAAGGAAACCAACCCGCGCAGCGACAAGTTCAATAAGCATATCGTCGTCAGCATGAGCAAGTTCATCCAGATGTATCCGGTCCAGATCGTGTTGCAGTGCGACCCCAACAGCTTCATGCGCTTCTTGTACGCGGTGCGGCAGGAGCAAGGGCAGTTTCTCGTAATTCAGAATCTGGATATGATCTCGCCGCTGATCCGCGACAGCACGGCCGATCAGAGCGAACTGGAGCGTTTGCAGGCGCTGGTGCCCGAAGGCGACCAGGAAGTGAATGAAAACCGCATTTGGGTCCGCATGTCGGCGGCCGGGATGGATTTCTTCGATCCCGCCAAGGGCAGCCTGGACGCGGCCAAAGGCGCGCCGAGCGGAACGTTTGGGGAGCGGAAGCCGAAGAAAGATCGTACGCCGGTGAAGGCCGGCGGGCATTGAACCCGCCCGCCTGAAGGCGTTCGGTCCGCATAGATCAAGAGTAGGATGGGGACGAGACTTCGAACATGGCGAAGCTGAAGAGCCAGGGATTCAATAAGGAGCAGCTCGTCTTTCTGCTGGCGAGTGTGCTGCTGGCCGTGAGCTTTTACCGGCTGCTCGCGCCCTCCCATTGGTGGCTGGCCTCGCGCCCGGTCAGCCTGGAACCCAACCGCCCGGTCACGCGTATGGGCGGCCCGCAGAAGTACGAAGTCGTCAAATTCGAAGACAAGCGCGGCGTGGACGCCTTCCTGGCTGGCGACCGCAAGTCGCCCTTCTCGCCCAAGGATTACATCGCCGAACGCAATCCGGACAACGGAACGAAGAACCCCTCTAAGAATCCGCCGCCTCCGCCCCCGCCGCCGCCTCCGCCCCCCACACCGCCCAAGGTGAAAGAGCCGCCCAAGACCTTCGTCGGCAAGAGCGCGGACCTGGAAATCACCTATATGGGCATCGTGATGATGGATGGCAAATCCTATGCGCTGGTCAAACCCAAGGACGGCAGCCCGCCCATCCGTGTCGCCGAAGGCGAAAAGCTTGACGAGTGGGAGTACACGATCACGAAAATCGAGAAGCAAACCATCCATCTGGAAGATAAGGAAGGCCGGCCCTACGAGCTGAAGGACGGCCGATTCTCCGAGAGCGGCGGGGGGGCTTCTTCCGGCACCGCGCCCAAGGGTCCGGCCGGACCGGGTTTCGCGCCACGGCCTGAACCCAAAGCCGAAATCCCCAAACCCGAAGCGCCGAAAATCAAAAACAACGAAACCAAGAACGGCGGCCCGCGCCCCGGCCCCGCGCCGAATCGCGAAAAGCGGCGCGACGGCAAGACCGGCGAACGCTGATCGGCTCAACGCAGTTTCAAAAAATACGCGCGGACGGTATGACCAATCCTGTGCGCGCTTACCTCAAGCTGATCCGGTTGCCCAACGTCATCACGGCCTTGGCGGACATCGGCGCCGGGTTTCTGATCGCCCACACGTCCGCCAGCGGCGCCGTGCCTTGGGCCCGCTTGCCCGCTCTGCTGGGCGCTTCGGCGGGCCTGTACCTCGCCGGGATGGCCTTTAACGACCTTGCCGACCGCGAGGAAGACGCACGGTTTAGACCCGAGCGACCGATCCCTTCGGGCGCGGTGAGCTTGCACGGCGCAATTCTGTGCGGCGCGGGCTTAATGCTTTTCGCATTCGTCTGCGCCGCGCTTTCAGGGCGCGATTCCCTCCTGCACGCGGCGCTCATCGCGGTGGCGGTCCTGCTCTACAATTTCGGCGCCAAGCATATCGCGGTGGCCGGGCCGGTGGTGCTGGGCGTCTGCCGCTACTTGAACGTGCAGCTCGGCATGAGCGGCGCCGACGGCTTCGCCGCGCACTGGTCCGATCCTGTCTTCTGGCGGGACTTGCACGCGCCGGCGCTCGCGGTGGGCGTCTATGCGGCGGGCTTGACGGCCTTCGGCGCGCAGGAAGAAACGGGCAAGCGCAACTTTGCGCTCGTGCTGGGCTGGATCTTCGTGGGCGGCGCCTTGCTGCTGGCGGGGCTGACCGCGCCGCACGTATGGGTCTGGCTGACCTTGGGACCGCTGGCGCTGCTGCTCGCTTGGCGCAGCGTCACGCTGGCGCGCACGGGTACGCCGCTGGCGGCGCGGCACCTGGTCGTCAACGGCGTGATGGGCATCTGCGCGCTCGACGCCGGACTGGTGCTGGGCCAGCGCGGATCGGAAGCTTGGCCTTGGGCGCTTGGACTTCTGGCGCTCCTGATTCCGGGGCGCATCATCTTCAAATGGCTTGCGCAGCGTGAAGCGTAAGGCCGTCCGTTTTTCGATAGGCGCGCGTACGGCTTGGAGTATCATCCGCGCGCATCCATCGCTTCGACTTGCGTTAAAGGTTTCCACGTGACCGACCTGCCTGCCGCTTCCCCGACCGAATCGTGCCAAACGCCGGCTGCACCGAAGCGCAGCGCCGAATGGAGCGAGTTTCCCGGCCTCTTTGCCCGCGGCGTGAGCATGGGCATCGCCGAGGTGATTCCGGGCGTCTCGGGCGGAACGCTGGCCCTGATCACCGGCATCTACACGCGGCTGGTGGATGCGATCCGCTCGGCGGATCTCACGGTCCTGCGCGCGCTGCTGAGCTTAAAATTCAAGGAAGGCCTGGCGCGAATCCACTGGCGCTTTCTGTTCATGGTCTTTGCCGGACAACTGGGCGGCATCGTACTTTGCACTCGCATTATCAAACTGCCCGAGCTGATCAAAACCGATCCCGCGCCGGTGCTGGGCCTGTTCTTCGGCTTGGTGGTGGGGAGCATCTTTCTGCTGGCGCGAGACAGCGGCATGCCCGGCTTCAAGGGCCTCGTCGCTTATCTGATCGGCGGAGGAATCGGCTATTGGGTGGTTACCGGCGTGCCGGCAGCAACGCCGATGGCTTCCTGGTTTCTGTTCCTGTGCGGGATGCTGGCCATCAGCGCCTGGATTTTGCCCGGCATTTCGGGATCGTATACCCTCCTCCTGCTGAAGAAGTACGACACGATCTGGGGCGCGCTGGCGCACCCCAGCGTGGACGGAATCGTACAGATTCTGCTGCCGTTCGGACTCGGCGCGGCCGTCGGCATTACGCTTTTCTCGCGCTTGCTCTCGTGGATTCTGCACCATTACGAGAAAATCACGACGATGGCCATGAACGGGCTGCTCATCGCCAGCCTCTATGCGATCTTCCCCTTCCAGAATCCTGTGTACGAGATGCACGGATCGAAGGAAAAACTCGTCTCGACAACGCCGCATCTTCCGTCGGAGGCGGAACTGCATTCGGTATCGGGCATCCTGGCTTGCGTGCTTCCGTTTGTCGGCCTCACGGCGGTTTTGGTCATCGATAAACTCGCGCGCAAAAAGCAGCCTCCCGCCCCGCCAGCGGCCGTTTGACAGCATCCCCCCGCCTAGGCACAATCCCGTCATGCGCGTATTGATCACCGGCAGCGAAGGGTTCGCGGGTTCGCATCTGGCCGACCACTGCCTCGCCCAGGGCGACGAAGTGTGGGGCACCTGCCGCCCCGGCGCGCGAGTCTCGAACGTCGCGCATATTCTCGATCAGATCACGCTGCGCGTCGGCGACCTGACCAAGCCCCAGTTCATCCGCGATGTGCTCGGAGAGGCGCGCTTCGACGCGATCTTCCACCTGGCTGGGATTTCGTTTGTCCCCGAGGCGGAATTGCAGCCCGGGCGCTGCTACGAAGTCAACCTGCTGGGCGGTCTGCACGTGCTGGAAGGCATCCGCACGATGCAACACCACGCGCGTGTCGTCGTCGCCAGCAGCGCCGACGTTTACGGGCAGGTTCCCGAAGACCGCATGCCGATCAAAGAGACCGAACCGTTCGCGCCGGCCAACATCTTCGCCGCGGGCAAGGCCGCGCTGGAGTTGGCCGTGCGCCCGCTGGTCAGCACCTACGGTATGCAAATTGTGATCGTGCGCCCGTTCAACCACACGGGGCCGAGGCAACGCACCGACTTCGTCTGCAGCACCTTCGCGCAGCAAGTGGCGCTGTGCGAGGCCGGCCGGCAGGACAAGATTCTGGTGGGCGACCTTACCCCCAAGCGCGATTTCAGCGACGTGCGCGACATCATTCGCGGCTACCGGCTTATGGCCCTGCACGGTCAACCCGGCGACGCCTACAACCTCGCCAGCGGGCAGTCTGTCTCAGCCGAACAGATTCTACAGATCCTGATGAAGATGGCGCGCATCGAGGTCAAGGTCGAGAATGATCCGCAGCGCATGCGCCGCACGCAGGTGATGGATCATCGCGGCAGCTACGAGAAAGTGCACGCCTGCTGCGGCTGGAAGCCCGAAGTGCCGTTCGAGAAAACGCTGCGTGACCTGCTGAACCACCACCGCGACCTGCTCGTGCGCCAGCAGCACAAGGCCGAACAGGCATCCGCGCGCTAATTCAAGTTGGAACATTCCGCTATTTCGAGAGCGCTTTCTCCAGCACGGCCGGATCCTTCACGTACGGACACCGGACCAAGTGCCCTTCTCCGCCCATGGCCTCAAGCTCGGGCAGAGCTTGGGAGCATTCCGCCTGCGCGATTGGGCAACGCGGCGCGAACGGACAGCCCGGAGGCGGATTGATCGGCGACGGCGGCTCCCCGCCCAGCACTTGCCGGTCGCGGATTTCTCCCGGCTTGCGCTTCGGCACGGCGCTCAGCAGCGCGCGCGTGTACGGGTGGCGCGGGTCGCCGTACAACTCCTTCGTCGTCGCGTATTCGACGATGTGCCCCAAGTACATCACCGCCACGCGCGTGCTGATGTGCTCCACTACTGATAGGTCGTGCGCGATAAAGAGGTACGAGATTTTCCGTTCGGCTTGCAAATCGATCAGCAGGTTGACGATCTGCGCCTGAATCGAGACGTCCAGCGCGCTGACCGGTTCGTCGCAGACGATAAAGCTGGGCTCCACCGCAAGCGCACGGGCGATCCCGATGCGCTGGCGCTGACCGCCGCTGAATTCGTGCGGGTAGCGTTCCACCGCCTGCTCGGGCAGGCCCACGCGATCAAGCAACTGCAGCACGCGTTGCCGGCGCTCTTTCGCCGATTCGCACATCCGGTGCACGTAAAGCCCTTCGCCGACGATCTGCTCCACCGTCATGCGCGGATTCAGGCTGCTGAACGGATCCTGGAAGATGATCTGCATCTCGCGGCGGTACGGGCGCATCTGATCGCTCGAAAGGCTCGCGATATCGGTGCCCCTGAAACTGACTTGCCCCGAACTGGGTTCGATCAGGCGCAGCAGCGAACGGCCCACGGTGGTCTTCCCGCAGCCCGATTCGCCCACCAGCCCCAGCGTCTCGCCCACGCCGATCTCGAACGAAACGTCGTTCACGGCCTTCACGGTTCCCACCAGCTTCGACAGCAGGCCTCGTTTGATCGGGAAATGCTTGCGCAGCTTTTCTACCTTCAACAGCGGCTCGGAGGGAGTGCTCATGCGCCCTGACCTCCCTTGGCGCGTTCCACGGCTTCGGCCCAAGCGTCGACGCCTTCGGCTTTGGTCTGCCAGCAGGCGGCGCGGTGCGCCTGCCCGAAATCGTCCAGCGGCGGTTCCTGTCCGCAGCGATCTACCGCCAGAGGGCAGCGCGGGCGGAAACGGCAATCGTCTTTAAAGGCCGTGGCCGCCGGCACACGGCCGGGAATCACCGCCAACCGCTTGCGGCCGTGCTGGCTGCTTCCCGGTTCGGGCCGCGCGCGCATCAGGCCTTGCGTGTACGGATGCAGCGGGCGCGAGAAAACCTCCACCGTGCTCGCCGTTTCGACGATCTTCCCCGCGTACATCACACAAGTGCGCTGCGCCATCTCCGCGACGACGCCTAAGTCGTGCGTGATCAGCAGCAGCGCAAGATTCCGCGAGGCCTGCAGTTCCATCAGCAACTCGAGGATCTGAGCCTGGATCGTCACATCCAGCGCCGTCGTGGGTTCGTCGGCGATCAGCAGCCGCGGGTTGCAAATCAGCGCCATCGCGATGCAGACGCGTTGTTTCATGCCGCCGCTGAGCTGATGCGGATAGTCGCCCATGCGCCGCTCGGGATCGGGAATGCCGACCGACTTGAGCGATTCGACGGCGCGGTCGTAGGCTTCGCGCACCGGCGTGCCGGGATGGTGAATCGTGAACGCTTCGGCCACCTGATCGCCGATGGTGAAGACCGGATTCAGCGCGCTTTGCGGCTCCTGAAAAATCATCGCGATCTCGTTGCCGCGAATCGAGCACATCTCCGTCTGGCTGAGCGGCACGAGGTCCGAACCGTCGAACAGGATCCGCCCGGTGGGCATGCGCGCCGGCGGCATCGGCAGGAGTTTCATGATGCTGAGGCTCGTCACCGATTTGCCGCAGCCGGATTCGCCCACCAGCGCCAGGCATTCGCCCGCCGCGATCTCGAACGAAATGCCGTCTACCGCGCGGGCGATCCCCGCGTCGGTGTAAAAGTGCGTCCGCAGGTCGTCGACCTGCAGCAACGCTCCGCCGCCCGATTTCTTCGCCTCGCTCATGCGCGCCTCGAAGCCCGTTACGTCCGCATCCGCGGGTCCATAGCATCCCGCAGTCCGTCGCCCGCCAGGTTGTACACCGTGACCGTCAGGAAGATCGAAAGCCCCGGAAACAGCAGCAGCCACCACGCCTGTTCGATGAATTCCTTGCCTTGGCTGATCATCTCGCCCCACGTCGGCGTCGGCGGCGGCGCGCCAAATCCGAGATAACTCAAGCTCGACTCGGTCAGTACCGCTCCCGCCACGCCGAACGCGGCGCTCACCAGCACCGGCCCCAGCGCGTTGGGCAGCAGGTGCCGGAACATCACGCGCCCTGCCGAACACCCCAGCGCCCGCGCCGCTTGCACGAAATCCTGCTCGGCCAGCTTCAGGAATTCGCCGCGCACCAGCCGCGCCACGCCGGTCCAGCCCGTCAGGCCGATGATCAGCATGACGTCGAAGATGCTGCGCTTCTCGACCATCGCCAGGATCGTCAGAATCAAGAAGAACGTCGGAATGCAAATCATCAGCTCGATCAGGCGCGAAATGGCGATATCGACCCAGCCGCGGAAATACCCGGCCATTCCGCCGATGAGAATTCCCAGCAGCACCGAGATGGCCACCGAGACAAATCCGACCGATATGGAAATGCGCGCGCCGTGCAGCATCCGCGCGAGCACGTCACGTCCTTCGCGGTCGGTGCCCAAGCGATGGCGGTAGGTCACCAAGCCATCCAGCGACGAACGTACGGCGGCCAGTTGCAGATCCCACGTTTTGACCGGTTCCTCGCCCGGCTTAGCAGCGGGTTGCACGCGCTCCAGCAGCCGCCCGATGAGCCATGCCTCTTTACCGGCCAGCGCTTTCGCGGCCAACTGCAGCGGCTCGTCGCCCGCGACGACCACGCCGGGCGCTCCCGACAGCCGCACCGAATCCCCGTCCACGCCCTCTATCTTGGCCTCGAACGCCACCAGGTTCACGCCGGGCGAGACACGGTCTTTCAGCACGTGCGCCGTAGCCACGAAGTAATCATCGCCTTCCACGCGCACGTATCGCGCCGGAGGATGCAATATCTTGCGCGTCGGCGATAACGGATCGTGCGCGACAAGCGCCGTCCAGGCCGTCACGTCCTTGCCCGATTGCGTCAGGAACTCGTAATCGCCCAGGTAATCCCGCTTATCGAGCCGCCAGGGCCGCCAAAGCCGAAACTCGCGGAAAATCGTCAGCTCTTTCTTTTGCCGATCGTACGCTTCGGTTTCCAGGTTTCCGTCGGCATACTCCTTCTCGAGGCGTGCGAGCCGCTCCGCGAGGACCGGATCTTCGCGCTCGGCCGTCGATGCCGCGCGGTCGTACATGCCCGGGGCCAAAAACGGTACGAAAGAAACCAGCAACGCCGCGCCGAACGCTCCCAGCAGGCGTCGTCGCGCCCGTTTGGGCGCCACCGCCCCGGCGCGCGAGAACCACCAGACGGGAACGCAAAGCAGCGGTACCGCCAGCGTGACAAAAAAGAAATAATTAAACAGATAGTCGACGCTGACCTCGTCGGTCGGCGCGGCCAGCCACGTCAGCAGCGGCCAGCTCGCGACGTGCTCTCCGCCCGGTCCGGGTTCGGACCAGTAAATCGGCCGGCCGTTCGCCAGCACCGGTGCCCACGCCGCGACGCCGAAGAGCAGCAGAATTACGGTCGCGCTGAGCATGGCCAGCCGGTTTTTGCGGAACTGGCCCCAGATCAAATCCCAATAGCTTGCGCCGCCCGATTCGGTGGCGGCGGCGCTCTGAGGGGCGGCGGCTTCGGCCACGATCAGCGCCCCCCTTTGTCGAAGCTGATGCGTGGATCGACCAGCACATACATGATGTCCGACATCAGGATCCCGATCAGCGTCAGGAAGCTGCCGAAGGTCAGCGTGGACATCAGCACGGTATAATCGCGCGTAACCATCGCGTTATAGGCCATATAGCCCATGCCTGGTATGCCGAAGATTTGCTCGATGATCAGCGAGCCGCCGATCATGCCGGGCAGGAGGCCGGCCAGAATGGTGATGATCGGAATCAGCGAATTGCGCAACGCATGCCGGTAGATCACCGTCTGCTCGTCACAGCCCTTGGCGCGCGCCGTGCGCACGAAATCGCTGCGGATGATCTCGATCATCCCCACGCGCATGAAGCGCGAGAGCCCAGCCAACCCCGCGTAACACGAGGCCAGCACCGGCAGGAACAAATGCAGCAGGCCCTGCCACAGATACTCCAGCGTGGATAACGCTTCCGAGCCCGGCGGCATCAGCCCCTGCAGCGGAAAGTGCGGCGAACCGGAATTCTTCAACGCCACCATCAGGCGAATCAGCAATATCGCGACCCAAAAACTGGGCAGCGAATACAAAATGAACAATCCCACGGTGGTCGTCCGGTCCAGAAACGAATTCTGGTGCGTGGCCGAATGAATACCGATGGGAATCGAAGCGCCGTAAATGACCAGGATCGCCAGCAGGTTGATAATGATGGTGATGGGCAGCGCTTCCTTGATTTTCTGCATCACCGGGACGGATTTGTTATTCACCGACTGGCCCAGATCGCCGAAAAGCAGCCCTCGCTTGGGCACAGGAGGGGGCGCAAACGTCTCGAACGTCACGCCGCTGGCCCAATCCACCGCTTCCAGCCTGGGCGCGTCTTCGCCGCCGGCCAACAGAAAATGCTCGTCACCGGCGTTCAATTTGACCAGAACCGCGCCGCTTTCGCCCTGTCCCACTTCAGTGTATTCCAGGGCCGCCGACCACTGAAACGGTCCCGAAGCCGCTGGCGGCGTGTTCAGCTTGCCGTAATTCGGCCGCGGGTCGGGCCGCAAAAATACGCGCTCCTCGCCGGGCTTGACCTCGAAGGTAAGTTCGAACTCGGCCTCCACCGGCGCGTAACGGCCCTGCTCGTCCCATGGCGCCGCGCCGGTCTCGCCTTTTTTGGCCGCCTCCGCTTCCTTGGCCTTACGCTCCATCCGTTCGATGCTGCCGCGAAAACTCAGCCTTGCTTTCACGGTACGAGGCCCGGGCGCCGCACTGGGCGAAACCGAAAACGGGAGGCGCAGCACCAGTTCCTCGGGCTCGTAAGGGGGCTGCACCGCACCGAGCCAATAGACGTAACGCACGTATATCGGCTCGCCGATATGAAACGTCTTGCGCATGATCTTGGCCTGCTGCTTGGTCATCCGGCCGCCGGCGGTCATGTCCCCGCCGCCGGCTCCGCCGCCGCTCACGCCGGGAGCCAGATTGATGATCAGGAAGCTGACGATCGTGATGGCCAGCATCATCGGCGGCATCAGCAGCAGGCGCTTTATAATGTAGGTCGTCATGCCAAGAGTCGCGAGTCCGAAGCGCGTCGGGCGGCGAGCTTCCACCCCCCGCGCACCGCCGCTATTTGTACTTCTGCTGGCCCAAGGGCACCCACCAGCGGTCTTCGTCCGCGCCGATGAGCTTGTACTTCACGTTCTGAATTCGCTTGTCGTATCCGACGATCCGCTTCTGGACGAACAGGAAGGTGTACGGCTGTTCTTCGTGCAGGATCTTCTGGAACTCGGTCATCATTTCCTTGCGGCGTTCCTGGTTCAATTCGCGGCGCATCCGTTCGATCAATTCGTCCGCGCGCTTGTTGACGAAGTTGCAGTGGTTCGATTCCTTCTCGCCGTTTTGCGAACTGTGCCAAAGCTGGTACGGATCGTCGGTGATGCCAAGCCGCCACCCCAGCACGCAGGCGTCGAATTGAAGGCGCTCGATCTTTTGCAAAAACGCCGACCACTCCAGGTTGTTGATGTTCACCACGATTCCGGCCTTCGCGAACTCGTCCTTGATCAGATTCGCGATCGACTCGTATTCGCTGCTGGGGCTTACGATCAGGAGCGTAAACTCGAACTTCACCCCGTCCTTGTCCAGGATGCCGTCGCCGTCGCTGTCGCGCCAGCCGGCCGCCGCTAATTGCTGCCGGCCCTTGGCCGAATTGTGTGCGAACTTGCGGTCGGCTTCCACGATGCCGGGCCAGAACATCGGGGAATCGGGATGCACGTTCCCGTGCTGGACGATCGCGTAACCACGGTAGATGTGTTCGCAGATGCGCTCGCGGTCGATCAGCATCGTCAGCGCCTGCCGCACTTGCTTGTCCTTGAACCACGGTTTGCGCGAGTTCCAACCCACGTAGCGGTACACGTTGGCCACCGAAACGTCGACGGCGATCTTTTTCAGGAACTCGGCATCGTCCTTTTTGCCCAGCCATTGATTGGGCGTCAGACCGTTCACATCCAGTTCCTGCGCGTCCAAAAGCTGGAGCTGCACCGCCGGATCCTTGACGACCTTGTAGATGATCTTTTTAAAGTGCGGCTTCTTGCCGTAATAACCCTCGTTGCGCACGAAGGCGATCTGCTTGCCTTTGTCCCACGCTTCCAGCTTATAGCCGCCGCAGCCCACGAGAGACTGGTTCTGATCCCCGGTATTGAATTTCTGCGGATCCTTGGGGTAGTAGTGCTCGGCCATCGGCGAAAATCCCGCCGAATTCTCGAAGGCGGCGAAGTAGGGCTTGGCCCACGTGAAGCGGACCTTGTACGGATCGCCGTCCACCAGTTCGCACGACTCGCAATCCTGGTAGTAATTCCGCGCCGGGCCGCACTCGACTTTCGGATTCTTGGTCATGTCGAACGCGAAGACGACATCCTTGCCGGTCAGCGGTGCGTTGTCGTCCCACTTCACATCCTTACGCATGTAGAAGGTGAAAACCGGTTTCTCCTGTGCGATGTAATCTTCGACCAGGTCGCACCCAAACAGGCGCTCGACGCGCTTGCCCGACGTTTCCTTGGCGTCCGGCACTTTGCCTTGGTTGTCCGGCGAAGCCACCATTTCCTTGAGCTTCGCGAAGACCAGATCGCGATCCGCTTCGGTGCCCAGCAACCGAAGAACCGTGGAATCTTCGCGGTTCCAGGGAGAGATGAACCGGCCGGTTAGGCCCTTCAGTTCCTTTAGCGGTCCCATCACTTGGGCCGCGACGCGGTCGGCCTTCGCCTCCGTATCGCCATCCATTAGATACGGAGCGTCGATCGTGACATAGAACCAGTACTGCATCCAGACCTTGTCGCCGAACTCCTTCTTCAGCCGCTCGCCGTAATCGTTATTCACGGCGCCGATCGAGATGCGTACCGCCTTCTCGCCGCTCAGTTCAGCCGCATCGATGCGCTGTATCTTCAGACTCTCGCGAACTTTGGCGTCCCATGCGGCCTCGATTTCCTTCGCCAACTTGGCCGCGTCGCCGTCCTTGGGGTAGGCGTAGCAGACCAGTTCCTGCTTCCAGGCTTTGGCAAGCTTGGGCTCCCAGACGGACAGATCGTCGAAATAGCGCGAAGCCAAACCGTCGTGCACTCGGTTGAAGAGCGTGCTGGCCGTGGCGTCGTTGTCGATCAGCGCGTTCAAGGAGTTGGGCTCGCCGCTCAGCGCATAGATGGCCCAATCCCCGTCCTCGGCATTTTCGTCGCCACGCTCGAAATGCGGCAGCGCTTGCGGTTCGGCATCGGGCGGGACGTCCGGATCGTTCGGATACAGCGGATGCCGGCCGGCCACCGGCGGCGTGGGATGCGTAGGCGGAGTCTGCCCGTTCGGAACGGCCGGCACTTCGGGCGACGTGCCCGGATGCGGCGTCACAGCGGCCTGGCCGCCTTTGATCTTAACCCCTTCGTCGGTCAGCACCCGCAGCATCGCCTGCTGCTGCTGCGCGAGCGCCGCATTCTCTTTGCGCAGCTGAACCAGCATCTCGTGGCCGCGGCCGCGGTCGTAAAGCTGAACGCCCAGCATGATGGCGATCGTCGCCAGCAGCACCAGGGGAGCCACGTCCCAGAAAATATGTCGTTCGCGCATCGGTGAAATCTTCCCGTCCGCCGCTGGAGCCGTTTGCAGCTGCGTTTACGCGCAAAAAGTAGCCCGATTGAGCTCTGAGGTTCTAACCGGGCGCGACGGCCACGGCAACCGGAGGCGCCCGCTATCCTTGGACGCTCCCTTATCGCCGAGCGGAGCACAATTCCGCCCGCTTTTGAGAACCCGTGCGGCCCTGTTTTGCTGCCGATTCAACGCCGCGCCCGGGGATCGAGCGCATCGCGCAAGCCGTCACCAAACAGATTAAAAGCCAGCACCGTGATCACAATCGCCGCGCCGGGAAAGACGGCCAACCACCAATAGTACTGATAGTTTTGCCGGGCGTTGGCCAGCATCCCGCCCCAGGAAGGATAGGGTTCCTGTACGCCCAGCCCCAAAAAGGAGAGCCCCGCCTCGCCCAGAATGTTCCCGCCCAGCGCCAGGGTACCGGCCACCACGATCGGCCCCAGGCAGTTGGGCAGCACGTGGCGGACGAGAATGCGCGCCGAGCCCGCCCCCATGGCGCGCGCCGCCGTGATGTAGTCCAGCGTCTTGACCGTCAGCACCTGGCTGCGCACCAGCCGCGCGATGCCCGTCCAGCCCACCAGGCCCAGTGCCAGGAAGACCACCCAGAGACTGGGGCGGTCGAAAACCGCGGTGATCGCCACCGCCAACAGCACGCTGGGAAACGCGTAGACCGTATCGGTCACGCGCATCAAGGCCGCGTCCAGCCAGCCGCCGTGAAATCCGGCCACCAGTCCCACCGCCACGCCCAGGACCAGGCTTACCAGCGTCGCCAAAATCCCCACCAGCAGGCTCACGCGTGCGCCGTAGACGATCCGCGAAAGCGTATCGCGCCCGTTGTCGTCGGTGCCCAGCCAGTGCCGGCTGGCGCGCATATCGCCGTTGGCCGCATCGCGAACTTCCCCCGACCAGCCCGGCGGCACGCGCTCGGCGCCCTGGAACTGCCGCGCGTAGTCGTACGGAGCCCATAGCGGCGCGCCCAGTGCGATTACCGTCAAAATCGTGAGTACGCCCAGTGCGAACAGCGCCGCGCGGTTGCGCCGCAGCCGGCGCCACGCCAGGCGCCAAGGCCCGGCAGGCTCGGCGGCCAGCGCCACCGTCGCTTCGGCTCGCGGCGCGTCACTCATGGCCGTAGCGAATCCTCGGATCGAGCAGCGCGTACAGAATGTCCACGCCCAGATTTACGGCCACGAAGATCAACGCGAAAAAGAGGCAGCCCCCCATGATCACCGGATGGTCCCGCTGGCTGATGGCCTCGAAGATCATCCGCCCCAGGCCCGGCAGCGCGCAGGCCGTCTCGGTCAGTACCGCGCCCGTCAGCAGCCCGGCGAGGTTGTTCCCGATCACCGTCGTGATCGGTACCAGCGCGTTGGGAAACGCATGCCCCGTAAGCGCCTTCAGATCCTGCAAACCCTTCGCGCGACCCGTGCGCACGTAATCCTGCGTCATCTCTTCCAGCAGACAGCCGCGCGTCAGCCTCGCGATCAGCGCGGTGCTGAGCATCCCCAGCGTCAGCACCGGAATCACCAGGTACGCCAGCTTTCCGGCTTCCGGCGCCGGAAGCGGGAGCCATTGGAGCTTCACCGAAAAAATCAGAATCAGAAGCATCGCCAGGAAAAACGCCGGCACCGAAATCCCGATGCTCGCCCCCGCCGCGCAGGCGTAATCGATGGGCGAATGCGGACGGTACGCCGAGAAGATTCCGCTCAGCAGACCCAGCGCCACGGCCACGATCATCGCGCCCAGCGCCAGCCGCGCCGTCACCGCCGCGCCGTCGAGCACGATATCCAGCACCGGCCGCTCCTGCCGGTAGCTGCGGCCCAGATCGAGCATCAGGTACCGCCCCAACTGGCTGTACCAGGGCTTGTTCAAGCCCAGTCGCTCGCGCACCATCAGCCGCTCTTCGGCGCTCGCGCCCTGCCGCACCAGCATGTGCGTCGGATCGCCGCTCGCTTTGAGCAGCACGAAGCAGATCAGGACGATACCCAACACGACGGGAACGGCTTGGAGGAGACGGCGGAAGATGAAGGTAGCCATCGCGAACGCGCGGTTACTCCAGGTCCACCTTCGAGAAGTCCACGTGATTCAGTCCGTGGCCGACATCGAGCGGGCAAAGCTGCTCGGCCACGCCCTTCGCGCTCTTCGACAGCAAAATTTTGTTCACCTTCCAGTACAGCAGCACCCAGCCCACATCCTGCTCGACGATGATCTTCTCGGCCCGGTTGAGCAGCTTGAGCCGCGCGTTCGAATCCATCGTTGTGCGCGCTTCTTCCAGCAGCTTATCCACCTCGGGATTGTGGTACCGCGTCTCGTTGCCGGGCTCGCCCCACTGGCTCGTGTGGAACAACCAATCGATGAAATTCTCCGCGTCCGGGTAATCCGCCACCCAGCCCAGGAAAAACATCTCCGGCGGATCCTTGTACACCTTCTCGAGAAACGCGTTCCATTCCAAGCTGCGCAGATTGACCTTCACCCCGATCGCGCCCAAGTTGTTCTGGATCGCCAGCGCCGTCTGCTCGATATCCGGATCCTTGCGGTAATAGAAGTCGAACTCTTTCAAACCTTTGCCTTCCGGATACCCCGCCTCAGCCAGCAGCGCCTTGGCTTTCTCGACATCGTACGACCAGCCCTTGATCTCCGGATCGTGCCCCGCCAATCCCGGCGGAAGCACGCTCTGCGCCGGAATCCCCTGCCCTTCCAGAATCGTCTCGCAGATGTACTGCCGGTTGACCGCGTGGTTGATCGCCTGCCGCAGTTTCAGATTCGTCCCCAGCGGCTCCACCGGAACGATCGTGCCGTCGTCGGTCTTTCGGTTCAGCAGCAGGCCGAGATAGTTGGTGCGCAGCGACGAGTTGGTCTGGATCAGCTCAGGATGCTCCTGCTCCAGCACCTTCAGCCGTCCGAACGGAATGTCGCTGACGTGGAATTCGCCCTTCATGAACTTTTCCAGGCGCGTCTGCGGCTCGGGCACCAGTTCGCAGATCATTCCATCGATCTTCGGGGCGCCTTTGAAATACGTCTCGTGCCGCCGCAGCACGATTCGCCGCCCGTAATCCCAGCGGCTCAGCTTGAACGGACCCGTCCCCACCGGCTGCGCGCTGAAGGTCTTATGCGCGGCCTGCGCCTCCAGCACCGCTTCTTCCGGGATCACCGCCGCGTTTACCATCGATATCTGGATCAGAAAGATCGGATCTTCCTTCAACAGCCGCACCTTAAAAGTATGCTCGTCGACGATCTCCAGCCCCGCGCACTTTTCCGCCTTCCGCTCCAAAAGTTCCTGCGCGCCCACCACGCTCTTCAGAATCACCGGGCGCGCCGACTCGTTCGCGTCCAGCAGCCGCTCCCAACTGTACTTCACGTCGCGCGCCGTCATCGGCCGCCCGTTGTGAAAGCGCACGTCCGTCCGCAGCTTGAAGGTGAAGCTCTTCTCGGTGGCGTCCCACACCGGCATCTCGGTGCACAGTTCCGGCTGCGGGCGCAGATCTTTATCGAGCCGGATCAGCGTGTTGTAGAGCTTCTGGCACATCCCGTCGCTGTCGACGTCGGTGACCTTGATCGGATCGAGCGTCTTCGGGTCGTTATCGAGCGGGATGCGAAATACCTTCGCGCCGGCTTCGAAGTCGTCCTTCGTATTGCCCAGCGTCGTGACGAAGAACAGCGCCGCGGCGGCCACCAGCACCACCAGGATGATCGCGATCCGGTTCATCGGCGCTCCTCAGGCCGGCTACAGCGGCGGCTTCACCGGCAGCTCGCGCCGAGCCGCCAGCACTTCGATTTCCACGCGCGCGTCACCCGGCAAGCGCGCTACCTGCACCGTCGAACGCGCGGGCTTGTGATCGCCGAAAAACTTCGCGTACTCGGTGTTCATCCCCGGAAAATCGTTCAAATCGCGCATGAAGACCGTGGCCTTCACCACGTCCGCCGGAGCGCAGCCTGCCGCGGCCAGCACCGCGCGCACGTTCGAGAGCACCTGCGCGGTGGCCTCTTCGATCGTCGCGCCCTTCATTTCCTTCGTGCCCGGCACCAGCGGGATCTGCCCGGCGCAGAAGACCAGTCCGCCGTGCACGATCGCTTGGCTGTACGGGCCCACGGCCGCGGGCGCCTGCTCCGAACGCACGACCTCGAACGGTTCCATCCGCGCCTCCGCTTTCGAATTCGCCTTACTCTACGCCCATTTTCGCGCCGCTCAAGCCGTACCCGTCACGGGAGCTTTTCGTAGCGCGCCGACTCCAGCACCGAAGGCGACATCGTCGCCAGATCGTTCAAAATCTTCGGACGGTCTTTCTCCGTACGCTTCAGCACCAGGAACTTGCCTTCTTCCAGCGTCGCCGTAAGCAGCCGGACCACCTCGCCCGACTGCATCTTCAACACCTCGCCCTCGAAGACCAGCGTACCCGCCGCCTCCGCCCCGTTGCTGTCTCGATACAGGAACCCGCCGTCGGCCTTGACCGTAAAGCGCTCCGTTACCAACGGATTGGGCCGGTAGCGGTACGAACCAACCAACGCTTCGATCGACGCCACCGCGAGCACACGCGCGGGGGTAGGATTCGGATTCGGCGCGGGAGCCACCGGAGCGGGCTGCGCGACTTTCGGCGCCGGCGTCGCGGGCGGCGGAGGAGGTTTCACCGGTTCCGGTTCGGGAGGAACTTCGGTCTTGGCCACCGGAGCGGGCTCCGGCGGCGGAGCGGGCGTGGGTGCCGGTTCGGGCGCCGCAACAGGCGCGGCCGGTTCCGCCGGCGCGGTCGCCTGCGCTTCCGGATTCACGGGCGTGACCGGCGCGATCGGTTCCGCCCCCGGCGTCTTCGCCGGCAACGGCTCCAGCGCCGGCGCGCCGCCTACCTTCTTATAAGCCAGCGCCGCACGGTCCTGCGGCGGCATCTCGCCCAGAGGATCGCCCAGCTTAAGGATATCCGTGTCGCGCCGCCAGAATTGCAGTTCCTCGCCCTGCAACTGAACGGACAACTGCCGCCGGTGAAAGCCGCTGTCGAGCGTCAATTCGCCGCGCACGAAGACGAAGGTCCCCCGCGCGCGCTGGCCGCTGGGCGCCGTGTATTCGAACGTGCCGTTGGTAGCCAGCTTCAGCTCGTGGGCCTGCCCGCCCCCCGTCGTGTGGCGAAAATGCCCGGACAGCGGCGACGGACCCGGCGCCGCCGGCGGAACGGCGGGGAGCGCCGCGTCGGGCGCAGCGGGTTCGGATTCGTCCTTGGGCGCGGGAGGTTCCGGTTTGCCTTGCTCTTTCCAGTCATCCCGGCTGACGAGCAGCACTTTCTCGCCCTTGCGCATCGGAGGCAACCGCGACAACAGGCCTGCCGCCAACGTCTCGTCCTTCTTGCTCGGCGTCAGCCACACGTTGTCGCCTTCGAAGCGGTAATCAAAATGCCGCCGCCCCTCGGGCACCGCCAGCGCCAACTGATCTTCGCTGAAGGTTGCCTTCCCTTTCAGCAACTGGCCGTCCGGACTGACCAGCCGGTACACGCGCTCGAGCGAGATATCCAGCGACCAGACGCCGCCTTCGCCTTCGAAGTAGAACGTGTTGAAGAGGCGGCGCTTTTCCTTGTCGCGAGCGTACGCCGGAAGCGCCAGCGTCCACGCGGCCAGGCAGACCGCGAAGAAACACCAACCGCGTCGCGTCGTCACATCTTGCTCCTTAACTCGATAAGCCGGAATCGCGGGCAACACGGCGCCCTTGGGAATTCCTTACGGGACGCCGTTCGATTCAAGCGCCTTCATCGTAACAAGGCCTTCGCGCGCTCGCAGCCATCTTTCCGCGTGCACGCAAGCGCGGTAAACGTCTTGAGCCCGAAGGCGCTTGGCGGTATCAGAGAGTGAAGCAGGAGCATGCGAAGGGGGAATCCCATGGCCGTGAGCCGAAAATCGAAGCGCCTCTCGCGCGCCGGACTGGCGCTGGAGAAGAATGCGGTGGATCGCGAACTGCGCGTCAAGATCGCCGCGCAGACGCCTTCCGAGGACAACCGGCGTAAAGAGATCAAGGTGGACGTGCGCGACGGCTACGTCGTCCTCAGCGGATTCGTCCGCACGTTTCGCGAGAAGGAACGCCTGCATCGCTTCGTGATGGGCCTGCGCGGCGTTAAGGCGCTCAAGGATCTCCTCCGCGTCCGCCCCGAAGAATCAATCGCCGACCGCCAGATCGCGTTGCATGTCCGCCAGGCCCTCGACGCCCATGCCGAACTTCCGCCCGCCACTGCCACCGTCCACGTGCGCGATGGTACCTGCACGCTGCGCGGTCATGTTCGGAGCGCCGAAGAAAGGCACATCGCCGAATCCGTCTCCAGCCATTGCCGTGGCGTTAAATCCGTCGTCAACGAACTCACCGTCGATACCCTCGACGAGATTCCCGACGAAGCCACTTCTCGAGCCGTTCGCTGCGCGCTGGCGTACTGCGAGGACTTCGACACCGACGGCATCACCATCAGTTGCTGCGACGGCAAGATCGTGCTGCGGGGAAACGTGCCCACCATGATGGACCGCATGCTGGCCGAAGAAATGACCCGCATCCAACCCGGCGTACGGCATGTGGAAAACCATATCCAGGTCAATACCCAGTTGCTGCTGGAACCCATCAAGCCCGAGGCGGGAGACGCGCGAACCTCACGCCGGTCCGTCCGCAAGCGCCGGCCAAGCCTGCGCCGAGAAATTGGCTAAAGTACCGTTCAGGTTTCGCCGAAACCCTTTTCCACTAAGCAGTTCCCTAGTGCAGAATGTGCAATCCCTCTTGTTTGCCCTCCTCTAGCCATTATCATGGTGCATAGGCTCGAGCCACTGCGGTTCGGCCTTCTCCGAAAACGGTTCAGAATCCCGGGGGGGATCATGATCGTTGCGAATTGTCACAACCTCACGCCAAGAATCAACCTGAGGTCATCCGGCTTGCGTTAAGCGCCGTCAGACGCTTTTCCACCGGATATGCACGTACTCTACCGGGCAGGGCCGTACACCGTTCCCGCAACGCGTGGAACTGGGTGGCGCTATGCCTTGGCGATCTTCCTGATCGCATGCGCAAGCTTCGCGAAGCTCCGCGCCGAAGAGATTCCCCAGATCAACGTGATGGGCGAGGACATTCTGGCCGAAGGCGCCGAATTGCGCTGGGGCAGCATGGAGTTCCACCCCTACGTCGCCTTCAACTACGAGTGGATCGACAACCTCTTCTACGACAAGAAGAATCCCGAAGACGACACGCTCTACACCATGGTCCCCGGGGTGAACATCAACTGGCCCTTCGCCGGCAATCACACGGCCAAACTCAACTGGCAGTCCCAGGTCCGGCGCTACAACGACAACCCCGACGTAAACAATCACCAGCAACTGGGCGACGCCTTCCTGAAGCTCGATTACGACCGCTACTGGTTCGAATTCCGAAACAAGTACGCGTACCTTCAGGAAGTCGGAGACATCGAAATCACCGATCGCCAGATCCGCTGGGCTAACGACTCTTCCTTCCAGACCGGCGTGCGCTTCGAGCGCTTCGATATGATCATGGGCTACACCAAGCGCCTCCGCGTCTGGCCCAAGGAAGAGCAACACGACCTGAGCTATTCCGAAGATCAAGGCCACATGACCTTCGACATCAAGGTCAAGCCCACGCTCGATGCATTCACGCGCTTTGAGTTCAAGAGCATCGATTACGACGACGACCTCAAGTTTCCCGATATTCGGCGCAACGACCAGAAGCGCTCGACGGCCATCGCGGGATTCAAGGGTTCCTGGGGCTCTTCGGTCGGCTGGAGCATGGCCGCCGGCTTCGAACACATCCGCCTGCACAAACGCACACGGTCCGCACGCGACTCCTGGGGCGAAACCGCTTCCGACCACCCCATCCTGCGCGGCTCCATCAAATGGGACGTCGTGCCCGAGCGCACGCTCCTCGAATTCTCCGCCAACCGCGGCGTGGGGCTGTCAACGGGCAGCGACTACGCCGACACGCTGAGCTTGAATCTGGCGGTCCGCCACCGCTGGTCCCAGCGGCTCACCACCCGCGCCGAGGTAGGCTTCACCGACTACAACCGCGCCAAAGGCGCCGACTACCAGCTCTTCAACGCTCAGGTCTCGACTCAATACCGCATCACGCGCTGGGCCAATGCCTACCTGCGCTACGAATACGGCGAACGCAACGCTCTGGACGATCCCAGTGGCGGCGATTTTCGGCGCAACTCCGTGCAGCTCGGCGTGATCCTTGCGTGGTGACACCCCCCGCACCCTACGCGCTCACCTTCGCGCCCGGACTGCCCTGGCGCGCGCCGGCCTTCGTGCTGGAGCCACTGCGCGTCCGCGCAAGCCACCCTGAGTTGCAGGCCGAGATCGATCGGCTCGGCTCCGAACTGCGCGCACGCCATGCGGACGCGCCGGTCGCCGAGATTTCCGGCATCGCCGCCGTCCGCCAGGCCTACCACGCCAGCGGCATCGACCCCACCAAGACCCGCCCCTCATCCGAAGCGCTCCTGCGCCGCATCCTAAAAGGACAGAGCCTCTACACCGTCAACACGCTCGTCGATGCGTTGAACTACTGCTCGCTCAAGTTCCTTGTGCCCTTCGGGCTCTACGATCTGGATGGCGTGCAGCCGCCCGTCGAACTCCGCCTTGGGCGCGAGGGCGAAGGCTACGAAGGCATTCGCAAAGACCGCGTCAATGTCGCCGGGCGCCCGTGCCTGGCCGACGCCGCCGGACCCTTCGGCAATCCGACCTCCGACAGCGACCGTACCAAAATCACGCTCGCCACCGTCCGCGCCTTGGTCGTACCATTCCTGCCGCTCGATACGGAGGAACCCCGGTGCGCCGCCATCGCCGCGGAAACCGCCGCGTTCCTGCGCCGTTTCTCTTCCTAAGCGCTCCCGGTCCCATTACCTTAGGCGCATGCCTCCACGCACCCCGCCCCCGCCCGGTCAGCTCAAGCTCCTGGCCCTCGACCTCGACGGTACGCTCCTGCGCCGCGACCAGACCGTGGGCCCGCGTACCATTCGGGCGCTCCAAGCCGCTCATGCGCGCGGAGTGAAGATCGCGTTCAACAGCGGGCGCATGGCGCCGGCCATGGAAGAGCCGGCACGCCAGGTGGGTCTCGACGTCTACCAGATCTCCTACAACGGCGCATCCGTCCGCGACCTCGCAGCCCGCGGGCGCGCGCGCCTCTACGAGCAGACGATGCCGTTGGAGGTCGCACGCGAACTGGCGCTCCTCGCACGCAGCCGCACGTTACAGCTCAATTACTACCTTGATGAGCACGTCTGGTGCGAAGCGCGGCCCGAACTGCGTCCCTTCGTGGAACTGTATGAAAGCCGTACCGGAAGCCCCTTCCGCTACGTCGAACGCATCGAAGAAGTACTGGACCGCGCTCCTTATAAGGTGCTCTTCGTCGTCGAACCGCGCGTCCGCGACGAACTGTTGGAGGAGTTGGAACCGCGCTACGCCGGGCGAGCCACCGTCACGCGCACCGATCCCGAGTATCTCGAATTTCTGCATCCGCAGGTCGATAAAGGCGTCGGCCTGCGTGCGCTGGCCGCAACGTTGGGGCTGGAGATGAGCGCAGTCATGGCCGTCGGCGACAGCTTCAACGACACGCCCATGCTCGCCGCCGCGGGCTGGGGCGTCGCCGTCGCCAACGCCGCCCCGCCGACACGCGCGGCCGCCGCAGCCGTCACCGCGGCCGATTGCGATCAAGACGGTGTCGCGGAAGCCGTCGAGCGTTACTTGCTGGAGTCCTGATATGGAAACCGAAGCCATGGCCAAGCCTGCCCACGTACGCCGATCGCTCTGGCTGCTTAGCTTGGTGATCACCGCCGTGGTCTCCGGCGGCTTGGGTTACACCGCCGGGCGAGCCGCTACCCAAAGGCATTCGGCTCTGCATACACCCGCCGCTCCGACCGAGGACGACGAAGGCGATTCCGCGAACGCCGCGCCCCCCGCCGCCGCGCCAGGCACACGCAATCCCAAATGGGCCGCGCCGCTCGATAAGCCCGGCTTGCCCAATCTGCACCAGGTATCGAGCGGGTTGTATCGAAGTGCGCAGCCGACTGCCGCGGGCATGCAGGAAGCCAAGCGCATGGGCATCAAGACCGTGCTCAACTTGCGCCAATTCCACAGCGACCGCGACGAGATCGGCGAAACGGGGCTCGCCTACGAGCACATCTATTTCAATCCATTCAATCCGGAAGATAAAGAGGTCGTCCGCTTCCTGCAGATCGCCGCCGACCCCGGCCGGCAGCCCGTGCTGGTCCACTGCAAGCACGGCGCCGACCGCACCGGAACCTACTGCGCTTTGTACCGCATCTGCATCGAAGGCTGGTCGAAGGATGCGGCCATCGAAGAACTGAAAGACGGCGGCTACGGGCACCACGAGTCGATCTTCGGTAATCTGATCAAGTACATCCAAGAACTGGATGTCGAAGCCATCAAGCGGCGCGCGGGACTTCTCTGAAGCCGCCAGAAAAGGATCGAACCATGCCCAACCTGCTGGTGCTTTCCGCGGCGGTCGGCGCCGGACATCTGCGCGCCGCGCAAGCCCTCGAACAGGCCCTCAAAGAACTCGCTCCCCAGGCGCACGTTCAAAACGTCGATGTCCTCACGCTTACCAACACGGCGTTCCGAAAACTGTACGGGCAGGCCTACCTCGATCTCGTCAACCGCGCCCCGCACATGCTTGGGTATCTGTACGACTTCCTGGACCGGCCCGTATCGAAGGCGAGCGCCCGGCGCGACCGATTCCGCCTCCTGGTCCAGAAGGCGAATCTCGCGAAGTTCCGCGCCCTATTGGACAGCAAGCCTTGGGATCTGATCCTCAATACGCATTATCTTCCCGCCGAACTGGTCGCCGACCGCAAACGCACCGAAGCCTGGCCCGTCCCCCAATGGACCATCACCACCGACTTCGATACGCATCGGCTTTGGAAGCATCTGCCCTGCGAGCGCTACACCACCGCCACCGACGAAGGCGCAGCCTACCTGGCCAGCATGGGCGTTCCGCGCGAAACCATCCACGTCACCGGCATCCCCATTCATCCGCTCTTCGCCAAACCCAAAACGCGAGCCGAAGCCGTGGCCGAACTGGGCCTGCGCGGGGACCGCCCGATTCTGCTCCAACTCGCCGGAGGCTTCGGCGTCGGACCCCTCGAACAGATTTACACCCAGCTTTTGGAACTCGAACGCCCGCTCGAAATCGTAGTGGTCTGCGGCAAGAACGCGAAGCTCAAGGCCCAGCTCGAACGCGTCGCCGTCCCGCGCCGCCACGCCGCGCGCGTGATGGGCTTCACCGACAAGATGGACGCGCTTCTCGCCGCCGCCGACCTGGTCCTCTCCAAGCCCGGCGGACTCACCACCAGCGAAATCCTCGCCCGCGGCGCGGCCCTCGCGATTCTCAACCCCATCCCCGGTCAGGAGACCCGCAACAGCGATTACCTCCTCGAAGCCGGCGCGGCGATCAAGATCAACAACCCCGCCATCTTGGGTTACAAGCTGAGCAAACTCTTCGACGACCCCGACCGCCTGATCCGTTTGAAGCGCAACGCCAAGCGCCTGGGCAAGCCGCGCGCCGCGTACGAAATTGCTTCCGCCGCGCTCGCCTCTTTACGCACCAGCGCAAACTAAGACCGCTCTAAATTTATATAAAGAAGTGGCCTCTAATTTGTCCTCGCGGTTCCTCACGAATTCTTGACATGAGCCACACGTTCGGTTAATCGTTAGTGCTCCAAAGGGCCCGCGTTTGCCTGGACGCCGGCGCCATTCCGGAACCGAAAGATATGATTAAGAAGCTCGATAGCAGGGCATTGATGCGTGGACTCGATGTGGCTTCGATGCTGCACGAGGCCCCGCCCCTCGATCCCGCGCAGATGATCAAGGAGCGCGTCGATCTGCCTCAGGCGTTGGGCGCCCTCGAGGTCTACCGCCCCGCCGATGCGCGTTACCGCAACGAAGATCCGCATGCTCCGGCGCTGGTCATGGTGCCCGGGCTGGGGGCCGACGGCGTGAGCTGGCTGCGCCAGTTGCCGCTCGGGGCGCTGGCCGACCTCCACAGCCCGCAGCATCCGCCCAAGCTCGCCGCGGGCGAAAAAGGCCTCGGCCAATTCGCGCGTTACATCGAAGCCTTCATCGAAGCACGCGGCCTGCATCGCCGGCCCGGCGGCGTGGTGCTTCTGGGCAGCAGCATGGGCGGAGCCGTCTCGCTCTGCACCGCCCTCCGCGGCCGCATCCCGCTGCGCGGCCTGATCCTCGCCGGCACCTTCGGCCACCGCCGCCACCTGAGCTGGTTCGACCGCAACCTCGGCCGCTACGTGGCTCGCGTCATGCCCGCCGCGATCATCCGGGCCGCCGGCCGCATCATGGTCCGCAAGACCAAACTCTTCGGGTGCTTCGAGGGCGACGAAGGCAGCTTCATGGTCCACGGCATCAACATCTGCAGCGACGAATACCTCGTCAAAGCCGTCGCCGCGATCACCACCCAAGAACAAGTCGAAGCCGCCCGCGCGCTCAAACTCCCCACGCTCGTCACGCACGGCACGCACGATTGGGTCCTGCCGCACCGCTGCGCCGAAGAACTCGCCGCCGCCATTCCCGGCGCGAAACTCGCCAGCATCGAAGGCGGCGGGCACGCCTTCTTCTTCACGCACCACCGCGAATTCAACGCCGCCGTCGCGCGCTGGCTGGTCGAACTGCCCTAACTTTCCAGCCGCCTCAGCACTTCGCGCCCTTCTTGACTTCGCTTGATCGCCTGCGCGCACGAACGGCCCAGCTTCCGCGCGTCCCGCGCCCTTCCACGAACGCTTGCACGGGCCGCGCACGTGCCGTCCGGAAGCGCGAGCACCGCATCGAGCGTCAGCTCGCCCGTCTTCCGGTCGATCAGCCCGCATGCGCCCAGCGGCAAATGGCACCCGCCGCCCAGCGCCGCCAGACACGCGCGCTCGGCCGCCACGCACGCCGCCGAATCCGCGTCGTGCAGTACCGCCAGGAACTCCCGCGTCGCGCGGTCGCTCGAGCGGCACTCGATCCCCAGCGCGCCTTGCCCCGGAGCCGGCAGCATTGCGGCCAGCGAGAGCACCTCCGCGTCGCGCTCGCGCCGCCCCAAACGCTTCAACCCCGCACGCGCCAAGATCGTCCCCGCATACGCGCCGTCGGCGACTTTCTGCAGCCGCGTCTCTACATTGCCGCGAATCTCGGCGAATCGCAGATGCGGAAACTTGAGCGCCAATTGCGCGCGCCGCCGCGGCGATCCGCTCCCGATCACCGCGCCCTCCGGCAGTTCGGCCAGCCTCTTCCCCCCGCGCGTCACCGCCACGTCGCGCACGTCTTCGCGCCTGCTTACCGCCGCCAGCGTCAAACCGCGCGGCTGCTTCGTCGGCAGGTCCTTCAAGCTGTGCACCGCGAAATCCACCCGCCCGTCCAGCAGCGCCTGCTCCAGCTCTTTGACGAAAACCCCCGCCCCGCCGAACGTCTTCAACGCCGAGGCGCGGTCGCGGTCGCCGGTGGTCTTCAGCTCGATCAGCTCCACCTTCAGGCCGCGTTTGCGGTGCGCGCGCTCCAACTGCTTCGCGACCAGCCGCGACTGCGTCAGCGCCAGCGGGCTGGCGCGTGTGCCCAGACGAAGGACCGGCGGCGTGGCGGATGGACGTGCGATGGCGGACTCCTTGCCTGATGCGCGAAGCGGGATCGTGTCCTTATAGCCGCAGCGCGCGCGTTGCCAAAAGCAGGAAGCCGCAACGCTACGCGTTTGCGAACGCCGCCGCCACGCGGTCCGCCAGCGCTTGCGCCGGCTCGTCCGGCGCCACCTCGATCCACGCCACCGCCGGGAACTTGCGGTACCACATCAATTGCCGCCGCGCGAAGTGATGCGTATCGAAGCAGATCCGCTGCCGCGCCTCGTCCAGGCTCAATTCGCCGCGCAGATGCGCAAAAAGCGTCCGGTAGCCCAGCGCCTGAGCGGCTTCTTTCGACAACGGCCGCTCCAGGCTCAACAGCGCGCGGCATTCGTCCAGCCAGCCCCGCGCGAGCATCCCGTCGATCCGGGCGTCGATGCGGCGGTACAGTTCCGTGCGGTCCATTTGCAAACCCACGACCCGCACGCGCGCGTCCTCGCGCAGCTTGCCCCACTGCGCCTGCTGGACGCTGATCGGCTGCCCCGTCAGCGCATGGACTTCCAGCGCGCGGATAATCCGGCGTTCGTCGCCCGGCAGAATTTTCTGCGCCGCCGCCGGATCGATCGACTTCAGACGCGCGTACAGCGCCGCCAGACCTTCCGCCCGCGCTTCCTCCTCCAGCCCCTTGCGCAGGCCCTCGTCGCGCCCCGGCCCCTCGAAGAGCCCTTCCCGCAGCGCCTTGATGTACAGCGCCGTCCCGCCCTCGGCGAGCGTGTAGACGCCGCGCGCGCGCGCGTCGGCCCACGCCTCCTCGGCCGCCGCCAGCCACTCCGCCACCGAACAACTCTCCCACGGTTCTTTAAGGTCGATCAGCCGGTGCCGCACCGCCGCGCGTTCGGCCGCACTCGGCTTCGCGACGCCGATCTCCAGGCGCTTGTACAGCTTCATCGAATCGACGGAGAGAATCTCGCCGCCTTGCCGGCGTGCGAGTTCCAAGGCCACGCCGCTCTTTCCGCAGGCGGTCGGGCCGATCAGCAGATCCAGTTCGGGCGGCTTCATGTCGTTCAGCATACCGCGTCTCTCCCCGCGCGCTCCGCCCGCGGCCAGCTTCCTTGACCCTTCCGCCGCGGCGGCTAACGTGCAGCCATATCCGGTTCGAACTTTGGTCGGAGCCGACGAAACCCGTTGCGCGCGCACCGTTCCGTATAATGAATCCTCCCGAACCCGCCCCCCCGCACCGCGATCGCTTCTGGCTGACCCAGGCGCTCCCCTTTGCGCTCGCTTGCGCCGCGTGCCTGATCCTTAACGCCACGCAGCCCGAAACCTGGCTGAACCTCGAGGAGTGGGGCGCGTGGCAGAACACCCAGAATGCCGTGCTCTTTTTGGCGCTGGTCTTGATCGTCCGTGCCGCGGGGCGGGCGCAGGGCGAGGCGCGCGCTGCATTCGTTTTCGTGCTGGGCTTCATCTTCTTCCTATTCTGGCGTGAACTGGACCTCGACAAGGAACTCTTCGGCGCGCGAATGTTCAGTTGGACCTACCTGGAGTGGTCCGAGGATAAGATGTCTTGGCGCGTTAAGGTGCTCTTGGGCGGCCTCTCGATCGGGCTGAGCTTGGGATACCTCGCTTTCGTCCTGCTGAATCCGCGGCGGATTTACCGCGGCTTGCGCGAACGCATGCAACCTGCCGTGGTCCTGTGGGGCGGCATCGGAGGCCTCTTCCTCGCCCTCGCGCAGCTCTGGGACAAGGCCGCGATGATCTACCGCCACCTGCACGTCACGATCCGCAGCCCCGAAGATAAGGATCCCTTCGACGAAGAAGCCCTGGAACTGCTCGGCGAGATCGGGCTGTTGCTCTTCGTGCTCGCGCTGGTCCGCACGGTGCCGCGTCCGCCTCGGGAAGCCTGGACCGCGTTCGCAACCTGGTTCGATACGCCGGCGGGCTTGCGCCTGCGCCGGGCGGCCGGCCTCTTGCTCGGCACGGCGGGACTGGCCGTCCTCGCCTGGTCTCTATACGCCGTCTTCGATTACCGGCCCGAGCCGTTCGATTACCGGTTTACGATCGCAGTCGGCGAAGCCGAACGCGGCTGCGAGTACGAATTCCTGGGGCTTACGCGCAACCAAATCGCGCTCCGGGCTCTCGGCGCCGGAATGGGCTTGGGCGCCTGCGGGCTGGGCGCGTGGCTCCTGTTGAACCGCGCGCTTACATGGCGCACGCTGGCCGCCGTCACGCTCCTGGCCTTGCCGGGCTTCACGTTCCCGTTCCTGTGGCTGACCCCCACCAGCGACCGTAGCGTGCAAGTCGAGGTGCGCTTGCCGCGGCCGCTCGGCGAGTCCGATGCCGAACGCCTCTTGCAATCATTGGAACCGGTTGCCGCGATGCGCACGCTGCCCGAAGGGCTGCTGAAGCGCTTTCGCTTTCAGCCTGGCGACGGCATCAAGGAATTTCGGTTCGAGGCGGCGGGCGACCGCTTCCGGTTTTCCATGCTTTTGGCGCCCAAGACCGATACGCGCCGCCGCCTGACGCTGATGGAGTTCTACGCCCAATACGCCGAACTTCTCGCCCGCGATTTCGTGCTAGGCCCCGCCGCCGCCCAGGAACCCTGGACACGCTACGGCGCGCCCCCGATCCAAGGCAGCCTCTGGTCCTACTACGCTCCGATGTGGCTCGAAGCCCGCAACGCCGAACGCGCCGCAAGCCGAACGCCGTGATCGTCTGCGCGAGCGCGCTTAGCGCAGGTCGTACCCGGTCTCGATCACAGACTTGAGATTTGCCGCCAGAAAGCCCCAGCTTTGCGCGACATGGATGCACGACTCGGTGCTGCAGCGATGCACCACCTTCCATTCGGTGCCTTCATCCTCCGCCTTCAGGTCGAACGCGACGGACTCCGTGTAAAACGCAAAAGCCACCGCTTGGCCTTCGACGAACGTATCGAATTTCGTGGTCAGTTTGTTCTCGCCGAACCAGACCAGCACCAGCTTTCCGCCGGCCTTCGGTTCCGACTCCGCGGCCATGGGCCACCACTTCGCCAGCTCAGAGCCTACGGTCAGGAAGGTGAATACGCGCTCGGCTGGAGCCTTGATAAAGCGGTTTTCCTCAACCACCACCGGATTCCGATCTTCCATGGGCTCTCCTGTTCGATTCTTGCCCTACCCCTCCGCGTGCAGCGTCCCCTCGTTCAAGACCTCGCGCTCGCCTTCCAGCAATTCGAACCAATACACGCTCTTGCGCCACTTCGGCGCCGCGCCGTTCGGCACGCGCACCCGGCCCACCCAGCGCCCGTTCTTGCGTACGCGCAGCACCTGCCCTTCTTCCCACGCCGCGCGTTCGTACATGCGCACCTGAATCTGCGTCCCCGCCCCCGCCCGCTCGGCCTCGCCCAGCGCCGGCGGAATGTCCTCGGCCGGACGCCGCGCCGCAGGCGCGGCCGGCGCCTCCGCGCCCGGCTGCGCTTGAGCCCGCTTGCGCGCTTCCTCCGCCGCCTGCGCCTGCTCTTCGCGCCGCCGCGCCCGCTCCGCCGCGATCAACTTTTCCAGCCGCACGCTTTCGCGCCGCGCCACCGCATACACATCGGGCTCTTGCGCCTCCGGAAACGGAACCACCGCCCACTCCGCCTCCGTCCCTTCTCCCGCGCCCGCCACGCGCAGGCCCAGCGCCGTCGGCTCCGCGATCTGCTTCGGAAAAACCGCCACCCGTGAAACGCTCGCCCCGCCCGCCAGTTCCGCCGGCCACGCCGCCAAGTCCGCCAGCGCTTCCATGCCCTCGGGCAGCCGCTCGGCCGCCAGCGCTTCGCGCCGGTTCGCGCTCACGCCGGGTTGTTCGAGCACGCACGGCGGAAGCAGTTTCAGCGCCGCGTCTCCGCGGTTGGTCAGCCGCACCAGCCAGGCTTGGTGGGCGCCCAGCTTCACATTCGGGGGAATCTCCTGCGCGGGCCAAGGCTGCGCGGTCAGCTCCGCACGCACCGCCCCGCCTGGGCCAAGCAGATAGCCGTACCGCGGCGGCAGGCTCTCGCCGCGCATCTGCAGCCGCGCGACGGCCAGGATCTGGTCGACGCGCGCTTCGGACAGCCCGCCCACCTGCTCCAGCCACGCCGCGCGTTCGACGATCCGCTCCAGCGCCGCGTGCCGCGCGCGTTCGTCCGCCTCGCTGCGGTAAAGTTCCTCGAATTGCTTGAGCCGCAGGTGCGCTTCGCGGACGCTCTCGGCCAGCTCGTCGGCCGCGTGCAGACCGCCGGCGGCCAGCGCCGCCAGGAGCGCCCAGCGCGCGAGCCTCACGCGCCGGGTGCGTCCGGATCTCGCGGCGGGTCGTGCGGAGCGCTCAAGCCCCCGCGGATGCGGTCGGCATCCAGCGCCACCGGCGCAGGGCGCGCAGGCGGCGCCCGGTCCGGACGGCGCATCTGGCTGTAGATCAGGTAGCCCGCCGTCACGATCAGCACTCCCAACCCCGCCATTTCGCGCAGCGTCCGGCTCGGCGCGTGGTCCGTCCCGCCCAGATACGGGCCGAACGCGCGCAGGACCGCCAGCACAAGCACCGCGATCACCGCCGCCACCAGCGGGCGGCGCTGCGCCCGCAACGCCTCCGTCGAAGGGTCGTACGCCACCGCCGTCAGCGCCAGCGAACTGTAGATCGCCACCGCGAAGGCCATCAGCGTCGAAAAATCGCGCACCGGCGCAAGGGCAAAGCGTTGAGCCACCCATGCCAGCACCTCCGCGACCGCGAAAAGCGCCACCGTTAGCAGGAAGAGCGCCCGAAAATCGCCTTCCTCCTGCCGCAGCACCAAGTACAGCGCCGTCATGCCCAAGCAGAGGGCCTCCAGCCACAGCAGCGGGTCGCCCCACGTGCTGCCCAACGGCGGGAGAGCGCCGGGATTCATGAGCACCAGGATCACCCGGATCAGCAACAGCCCGACGCAGAACGTGACGGCCGCAGCCAGAACCTGCGGGTGCTTGCGGTGGCTCGACAGCGCCGCCGTCACCGAGACCAGCGCGCCGCCGCACCACGCGCACGCATCGCCGACGCCGGTGTTCACGCGCCCGCACTCGCGGCAATGAATGACCTTCTGGCCGGGCTCTGCGCTCATCCGTCGGGGCCTCGCAGGGACCGGAGCTTGCACGTACCGAAGACGCGCCAAGCGCATCCGGCGGGACAAGCCAACGGCCTCCAATTCGGGAGCGGTCGCCGCTTTCGCGGTCCTGCACGGAGCCTTACGGGCGTCTAATGATGAGGCATCGCCCGCTTTCGGCCGCTTTTCCGGTCCGTAAGGTAGGGGACCGGCGGGGGTTGGGTCAAGCAGCGGCGCGGCTTCTGGCGTAGAATGCCTTGGCAGCCCGTTGAAAAGGGTGCGACCGCGCGGCCTTGGCTTTGGGGTCCGGATCAAGGCGCGCGGAGGGGAGTACTCGAAACTTTGCATCCGCGGCGCACGATTCTGGGCCTGGCCGGCGCACTTCTGCTGGCCGGACTGCTCGCGTCCCACGGCGCGCAAGCGGCCGATCGCGTCACGCCCGAAGACGTCCGCAACGCGCTCGAACGGGGCAAGCAGGCCCTGCGCCGTAATCTGCGCACCTACAACTACGTCGGCGCGCGGATCGAATATCGCATCCTCACCGCCATGGCCCTCCTCAATGCCGGCGTCTCGCCCAAGGACGCCGACGTGCGCGCCATCCTGAACAATCTCGCCGAGCGCGCCACCTTGCTCACCGACCAGCAATACCTCGGCTCCTACCAGGGCGGCCTGCTCCTGATGCTCTTCCAGATGACCGGCGATCCGGCTTTTCAGCGCGTCGCGGCGGACTTGAGCCGCCGCTTGCTGCGCTACCAGTTCCCCAACGGCGGCTGGGGCGACAACAGCCGCACGCAGTTCGCGCTCCTGGGACTCAAAGCCGCCCGGGATATGGGCCTCGACGTGCCCGGCGAAGTCTTCGAGCGCGCACGGCGCTACGTCGAAGGCGGACAGAACGCGGACGGCGGCTGGAGCTACTACCCGGGCGACGCGCGCAGTTGGGGCAGCATGACCGTCGCAGGCTGCTCCGGACTCTTCATCTGCGGCGATACGCTTTTCAATGGGCGCAACGCATGCGACATGCACGGACTCGCCGATCGCCGCCTTTCGCGTGGACTGGAATGGCTGGCCAACAACTTCTCCGTCCGCACCAACCCCGGCCACAACGGCTACCTATTCTATTACCTCTACGGGCTCGAACGCGTCGGCATGCTCCTCGCCCAGCGAACCATGGGCGGGCACGACTGGTACCGCGAAGGCGCGGCCTTCCTCGTCCGCACCCAGAGCCCCGACGGCTCCTGGAGCGGCGAGATGGGAAGCACCGAGTTCGCCATGCTCTTTCTCGGCAAAGGCAGCAAACCCATCGCGCTCCAGAAACTCCGCTACGACAAAGGACACCACTGGAACCT
Organism: Planctomycetota bacterium; assembly: GCA_015075375.1. GTDB lineage: Bacteria > Planctomycetota > SZUA-567 > H5-PLA8 > H5-PLA8 > H5-PLA8. The sequence goes on from JABTUM010000001.1 coordinate 1,307,178, forward strand.
CGATCCCTACGACGCCAAGAACCTCACCGAAGCCGCTGCCCGGGATCTCGAAACCCCCATGACCTACCAGATCGTCGGGACGCAAAGCGACACGAAGGAACTGGCCCTCGGCCCGGTGCTGTACCTGCAAGGCAGCCAGTCCTTCGAGTTCGAGCCCGATTTCCGCACGCAGCTCCGCGGCTTTCTCGACCAAGGCGGGTTCCTGGTCGCCGTCGCCGGCTGCGGGCGCAAGCCCTTCGAGGATTCGTTCAAGCAGGAAGTGCTCAAGATGTACCCCGAAGCCGCCTTCGAACGCCTCGCCCCGGACCATCCCGTCTACGCTTCGCGCCACACGCTCACCCGCGGCGAACTGTACATGCTCGAAGGCGTCGACCTCGGCTGCCGCACCGCGATCTTCTACGCGCCCAAAGACGTGAGTTGCGTCTGGGGCGGCCAATGCCAATGCGAAAACGAGAACGTGATCCTGCACGACGAGGCGCTGAAGCTGGGCGTCAACATCGTCGCCTACGCATTGGGCTTCCAGCGCCTGCGCGACAAGCTCGACGATGTGAAGGTCGAAGTCTCCGCCCGCGCCGAAGACCGCCTGCCCCGTGGCGCGCTGGTCGTCGGGCAGCTTTACCACGCCGGCGGCTGGAACCCCGGACCCATGGCCATCCCGAATCTCACCAAGACCTTGCGCGAACAGACCAAAATGCCCGCCGAAGTCGCCGTCCGCCGCGTCCTCAGCGGCAGCGACGAACTCGGCGACTACCCGGCGCTTTACATGACCGGCTACCGCAGCTTCAAATTCGGCCCCGAACAGATCAAAGCGCTGCGCGCGTACCTCGACCGCGGCGGGTTCCTCTTCGCCGACCCCTGGTGCGGGCGAGACGAGTTCGACGAATCCTTCCGCGCGCTGTGCAAAGAGCTTTACCCCAACCAGCCTCTCGAACGCCTCCCGCTCAGCCACGGCATTTTCGAGGCGCCGTTCAAGATCGAGCATGTGACCTATAAAGAGCGCGTTGCCGCGAAATTTCCTAAGCTGGGCAGCGAACCGTATTTGGAAGGTGTGACCGTCAACCAGCGCCTGCTCATCGTCTACAGCCGCTTCAACCTCGGCTGCGAACTGCAAGGCAACCCCATGCCCCTCAGCCTCGGCGTCAAAGGCGACGCGGCCTACCGCCTGGCCGTGAATACGCTGGTCTATGCCTTAAGCCACTAGCCAACAAAAAAGGGCTGCTCGCGCAGCCCTCTTTTGCTTCCCTGATTCGATTACGCCTTAGCGTCGATGGCGGTGGTGGTGGTGATGATGGTGATGCCCGCCGTAGTAGCCACCGTAGTATCCACGACCGTAGTACCCCAAGCCGCCGTAGTACCGATAGCCGCTGGAGTAGTACCGTGGGTAGTAGCAGCTCGAATACCCGTAGTACCGCGGATAGTACCCGCCGTAGTAGTAGGGATACGAGGAGTAGCCCAAGCCCACCGAGATGTAACTCGTGCTCGGATAAGAATATCGAACCGTCTCGTACGTGCTGCCTGCGGGCTGCGCATACGTATACGTGGCCGCTTCCGTCGTCCGATACTCCTGCTTCGCGCGCTCGTAATCGGCCTGGCTGATGACATTGCTCGCCGAGCGCGTGCTCGTGGTCACCGGAACTTCATACTCAGCAACCTTTTGCATCGCCGCCCGCGTCCCGCCACGCTGAATCATCGCCGCAATCACCGGCTCCGAAACGCCCGCTTCCTTAAGTCCCACGATTTGCGCCGCGCTCAGCGCGCTATACGCACGGTGTGCCTGCACCCAAGCCAGCAGCACCTCATCGCCCAAGCCGGACTTGGTCAATTTGACCGCATCCTCCACCGGCGCCGCAGGCAAATCGCCCTCCGCCGCCCAAGCCGTCGCGCCGATCAAACCCAGCGCCAAAACGATGCCTCTGATTGTGCTCATGCCCCGCTGCTCCTTTCATCGTGCTGCAACCGCCTACTTAAATTATCCCTTCCCGCGCGGCCCCTGTCCACCTTCCGCTGGCAAACTCGGCCAGCCTTCGTACCTTCATGTCTCGACGCCCTTTGCGAATTTCGCAGAGCCCCAGTACAGGACGTCTATGCGAGGCGTCATATTCATATGTCTACGCTCGCTCCCGAAGCTTATTTGCGCCCCGAAATCATCCGCCAAGTCCAACGCTTCGACCTTAAAGCAAAGTTCGTGATGGAAGGCTTTCTTGCTGGCCTGCACGCGTCTCCCTTCAAAGGCTTCAGCGTCGAGTTCAGCGAACATCGAAAGTACGTGCCCGGCGACGATATCCGCTCCATCGACTGGAAGGTCTGGTCGCGCACCAATCGGTATTTCGTCAAGCAGTACGAGGCCGAAACCAATCTCATGGGCCACCTATTGGTCGATGTCAGCGCTTCGATGGGCTATTCCGGCCCCGACGCCCAGGCGCTCAGCAAACTCGAGTACGCCACGTACCTTGCCGGCGCCATGGCTTACCTCATGATCCACCAGCAGGATCCGGTGGGGCTGGTCACGTTCGGATCGGGCTTGGAGGCGTACCTCAAGCCCAAGAGCAAACCCAGCCACCTGCTCTCGATCCTGCGCGTGCTCAGCGAAGCGCGGCCCAAGGGACCGACGGGGCTGGCCGAGCAACTCCACCGCATTGCGGAGATGATCCCGCATCGCGGCTTGGTCGTTCTGCTCACGGATTTGTTGGACGACGAAACCCGCGTGCTCGATGCGTTGAGCCACCTGCGCTATCGTGGACACGATGTGATCGTCTTCCAGATCTTCAGCGCCGCCGAAGCGCACTTTCCGTTCGACGAACTGACGCGTTTCGAAGATGTAGAAGAACAGGAAGCAGCCCAAGTGGCCGAGCCGACCGCGATCCGGACAGCCTACCTCGAAGAGGTGCACGCCTTCCTCGAACGCTATCGCACCGAATGCACGAAACGGCGGGTGGATTTCGTGCCCCTGGACACTTCGCAGAGCTTCGACAAAGCGCTGATGGCGTACCTCACGCGCCGGTGCGGGAGGTAGGCGCGCCATGGAGTTCCTGACCGGAACCATGCTGTGGGGGCTTCTGGCGGGCGGCCTGCCGATCCTGATTCATCTGACCGGCCGCGCCAAGCCGGTGGTGCATCGTTTTCCTGCGCTGCGCTTCATCGTCGCCTCGCAGCGCAGCAGTTCGCGCGCGCTGCGGATCAAACACCTGTTGCTGCTGCTGCTGCGCATCGCGGCGATCGCGCTGCTGGCCTTGGCGCTGGCGCGCCCGATGTTCCCGTGGTTCGCGGGCGCGGGGATGGCCGGGCTGGCGCGCGGCGAGTATGTCCTAGTCCTCGATGCATCGCTGAGCATGCAGTTCAAGGACCAGAGCACGACGCGCTTCGAGCGCGCCCGCGAGCAGGCGCTGGAGTTCGTGAGCCGGCTGGCGCCGGAGTCCCGCGTCGCGCTGTTGCTGGCGACCGAAGACGTCGAATACCGCCAGGCGCGGCTGACGTTGGATCACGTGCACGTCCGAGATTTGCTGGAGCGTTCGGAGCCCACCGCGCGCGGACTGGACTTGGCGGCGGCTTTGCAGGCGGCGCGGCGGGTCTTCGAGCGGGAACCCGCCGGAACGCTGCCGCGCGGCATCGTCTTCTTCTCCGACTTGCAGGCCGAAAACTGGGCGCGGCTTTCCGAACGTTCGATGACTCTCGACGAACCTTCGGCAACGCCTGCCCTGATCGTATCCGACGTGGGCGAAGCCGATGCGCGCAACGGCGCGGTCACGGCGCTGAACATCCCGGGACCGACGGTCGCGGCGCAGGAAACGCTGACCCTTACGGCACTCCTGCGTCCGGTCGATCCGCAGCGCGCCGCGCCGCTGGATCTGTACCTCGACGGAGTCAAGGTCGCGCAGCAGTCGGTCGATCCGAAAGGCGCGGTGGAAGTGCCCGTGAGTTTCACCCTTCCGGCCGGCGCGCCGGGTCCGCACTCGGTGGCGCTGACGTTGGCGCAGGGCGACGGTCTGCTGGGCGACCAGACGCGCACGGCGACGTATCTGGCCGGCCGGCCCCCGCGCGCGCTGCTGGTGGAACAGCCTTCGCGCGAAGAAGGCGACCGCGGATCCGGGTTCTTTCTCAAAGCGGCGCTTTCGTCGGCCGCCGCCACGTCCGCTTCGGGTTTGGCCCTCACGCCGATCGCCGCGCGTGAATTGAACGCCGATGCGCTCGCACCGTGCCAGGTTGCGATCCTCGCCGATTGCGGGCCGCTGGGCGAGCCGGCGTGGGAGGCGCTCGAAGCGTTCGTCGCCGAGGGCGGTGGGCTTTTCGTTTGGGCCGGCACGCGGATGGATCTAGCGGAGCTGCGCCGCCACGGCTACGCGGAATTCGCGCCGCACCGCGGCCTCTTGCCCGGCCGGCCGCTCGAACGCGTGCGTCCCCCGGCCCCGCAGGGCGTACGGCCCCTCGCCAGCGACCACCCGCTTCTGGCGCGCTTCACGCCGGGCGTCCTCTCGGCGTTGCGCGGCCTGAAGGTCAGCGAATTCATCAAGGTGGTCCCGGAACTGAAAGACACGCTCAGCGTGCCCGTGCTGGCCTACGACGACGGATCGCCGATGGTCCTCGAGAAAGGCTACGGCCGCGGCCGCGTGCTGCTGTGCACGCTGGCACCGGACGCGGAAGCCAGCGACCTGCCCAAGACGGGCGAGGTTTTCGTGACCTTCGCGCTCGAAGCGGCGCGGTTGCTTTCGGGGCGCGGCGAGGAAGCGCAGGCACGGCTAGGCCGCGCGCTGGCCCTGCCGTTGCCCGAACCGCCGGCCGACGGCCGCGTGCGCTGGAAGCCGCCGGGCGACGCGACGGAGATCACGCTTAACGCGGAAACCGAAAAGCTGGAAGGCGCTCCGCCGCGCGCGCGCGTCCACCTGCCTAAGCTCGAACGGCCCGGCGTGCATCGCATCGCCTGGAAGCCGGCGCAGGCCGGGGCCGAAAGCGTGCGCTTGGTGGCGGTCAATCCCGCGCCCGAAGAGTCGGATCTGGCCTCCGTGGATGCCCAGTCCGCGCTGGCAAGGCTCAAGCCGTGGCCCGCGCAGATCGTCCGCGACCTGAGCGAGGCCGGCACCGTTTTAGGCGAGCCCGCCGCCGGGCGCGAGTTGCCCGTCCCGCTGTTGCTGCTGGTGCTGGCGCTTCTGTTCGCCGAAAGCTTCCTCTCGAATCGCCTATACCGGCAGACGGAAGGCGACGAGAGCTGACGGAAGCCGGTTCGCGTCCGCAGTAGATGAAATAGGACTTACGGGCGGGACGCTTGCGATACCTCAAACCAGTCCGCCCAAGCGCAGGCGCTGCGTTCGTGCGCTCAGCTTCGTGCGCGGTCGAGCAACCGCGTGGTACTGCGCCCGGCCACGAACTCGATCAGCGCGATCTGTCCACCCCAGCCTTCCACTTCGCGCCAGCCCACCACATCCTGCTTGCGTTTATAGTCGGCGCCCTTGCACAGCACCCTCGGCTGCAACGCGCGGATCAATTCGAGCGGCGTGTCTTCGTCGAAGAGCACCACGCCGTCCACGCAGGCTTGCGCGGCCAGGATGCGCAACCGGTCGTGCTCGTGCTGGACCGGCCGCCCCGGACCCTTCAGGCGGCTGACCGACGCATCGGAATTCACGCCCACGATCAGGGCATCGCCGAGCTGGCGGGCTTTTTCCAGGTAGCTCACGTGGCCGAAGTGGAGAATGTCGAAACAGCCGTTGGTGAAGACCAGCCGGCGGCCTTGCTTGCGCAGGCCGGCCGCGAACCGGGCGGCCTCGGCGCGGGTCCAGACCTTGCGTTCGCAACCCGGCGTGCGCCCGCGGAGTTCCTCGAGCAGCTCTTCGTCGGTGATCGTCGCCGCCCCAAACTTGGTGACCTCGATGCCGGCGGCGACGTTGGCCAGCCAAGTGGCTTCGGGCAACGCCGCACCCGCCGCGAGGGCCAGCGCAAGCACGCCGGCCACCGTATCGCCGGCGCCGGTGGGATCGGCGATCTCGCGCTGCCGCGCGGCAAGGCGGAGCACTTCGACGCCTTTGCCTTTTCCGTTACGGCAGCCCAGCGTCAAACCCTGCTCGCTGCGAGTCAGGAGCACCGCCCCGACACCCAACTTGCGCAGCATCAGGCGCACGGCGCGCGCGGCGGCTGCTTCGTCGTCGGCGCCCAGCCCCATCACCGCCAGCACGTCGCGGCGATTGGGCTTCAGGACACGCACGCCGCGAAAGCGTTCCCACGGACCGCTCTTGGGATCTGCAATCACGGGCTTGCGGCCGGCGGCTTTGATCGCCGCGCGGCAGACGGCGGCGGTCAACGTACCCTTGGCGTAATCGGAGAGCACCACCGCGTCGGCCCAAGCCACGGCTTTACGCACGCGCGCGAGCAGCCGGCGTTCCAGCGCGGGCAAAAGCGCCTGCGTTTCTTCCCAGTCGAGACGCAGCATCTGCTGGTTGCGCGCAACGACGCGGCTCTTGAGCGTCGTGGGGCGCCGCGCATCGCGCAGCACGCCGGAAACGTCGATCTTCAACCCTCTGGCTTCGCTCAAGAAGGTGTCGCCGGCCGCGTCCCCGCCGACCACGCCGCAGAGCCTGACCTTCGCGCCCAGCGCGACGAGTCCCTTGGCGACGTTGGCCGCGCCGCCGAGCATCCGCTCCTCGCGCCGGACCTCGAAGACCGGAACGGGCGCTTCGGGCGAAATGCGCCCGACACGGCCGTGCAGATACACGTCGAGCATCGCGTCGCCGATGACGGCGATGCGCCGGCCGACCATCGCATGCAGGAGTTCCTGGACGCGTTCCAACGCGGGTTCCGGTATAGCGGACATCAGGCGCGCAGCGTCTCCGCGGTTTCGAGTTGGCGGATGTAATCGGCGACGCCGCTTTCCAGACTCGCGAAAGGCGCGGCGTACCCGGCGCGGCGCAGCTTGGCCGTCTTCGCCTGGGTGAAGTACTGGTATTTCTCGCGCAGATCCTCGGGCATCGGCACGAAGCGAATCCGCGGCTCGCGCCCCAACGCCGCGAAGACCGCATGGGCCAGATCGGCGAAACTGCGCGCCTGTCCGGTGCCGACGTTGTACAGCCCGTTGGGCGAAGCGGAGGAAGCCGGCGTCTCGAGGAAAAACCGGCATACCGCCTCGGCGTCGGCGACGTAGACGAAATCGCGCTGCTGTCCGCCGTCGGGCACGCCTTCGCGGTGCGAACGAAAGAGCTTCACTTCGCCTTCCGCGCGGATTTGCTTCCAGGCGTGGAAGGCCACCGAAGCCATGCGGCCCTTATGCGTCTCGCGCGGGCCGTAGACATTGAAAAACTTAAGGCCCGCCCAGCGCGGCGGCGCCAACTCCTGCTCCAGCGCCCACAGATCGAAGAGCTGCTTGGATTCGCCGTACAGGTTGAGCGGCCGGAGCAGCCGCGGATCGGACTCGTCGTCGAAGCCCTGCGCGCCGTCGCCGTAGGTGGCGGCGCTGGAGGCGTAGACGAAAGGCACCGCGCGGCGCGCGCAGAAATTCCAAAGCATGCGGGTGTATTCGAGGTTGTTGCGCAGCATGAACGCACGATCGGTGGCAGTGGTATCGCTGCACGCGCCAAGATGCAGCACGCCGGTGACGGCCGCGCCGTGGCGTTCGAGCCACGGCTCAAGCGCGTCGCGCTCCACGCGTTCGGCCTGGCCCAGCGCCTCCGGATAGCGCGGCGCGGCGGAGCCGAAGACATCCACTACGGCCATGCGGCGATCGCCCCGCGCCAGCAGCGCGGCCGCGAGGTTCGCGCCGATGAATCCGTTGGCTCCCGTCACCACTCGCATGTCGCTTCGGTCCTAACCGTTGAAAAAGGTTGCTGTTTGAGCCGCAAGCGCGGTATTTGACCGCAAGCCTGCGGCGGCGGCAAGCGGCAACCCCCGAACGTTCATTTCCGGTAAGGGTATGCTTCGTACGGATACGGATACCCCCGGCTGCCGCGCTCAACATAGCCCGTGCGGTCGTTCAGGATCGCGCCGACCACCGGCACGCGGTTTTGCTGCAGCACCAAGGAAGCCCGCGTGACCTGCCCGCGCCCCGTGCGACCCGCGTGCACGATCGCCAGCGCATGGTCGATGTGCGGGCTCAGGATCAGCGCGTCGGCCACGGCCAATAGCGGCGGGCTGTCGAGCAGCACGACTTCGTAGTGCTTCCGCGCCCACTTCAGAAATTCGAGCATGCGCTTATTCCCGAGCAGTTCGGCCGGGCTGCCCTGAGCCACACCGGCCGCGACCACGTCGAGGGAATCGACCTTGCAGGCCGTAACCGCCTCCTGCGCAGGCATCTCGCCGGTCAGATAATCCATCAAACCTTTGGAACCCGCGGGCACGCCCAGCGCGGTCAGGTCGCAGCCTTTGCGCAAATCGCCGGCAATCAAGAGCGTCCTGCGGCCGTTCTGCGCGTGCGCGATGGCGAGATTGGAGGAGATGGTGGTCTTGCCTTCGCCGGGCTGCGCGCTGGTGATCATGAACAAGCGGCCGCCTTCGGCCGGCGGCGGCACCTGCAAATCGAGCGTCGCGCGCAATCCGCGGAAGGCTTCGGCGACATTCGACTCGGGCTGAGTGAGCACCAAGGCCATGCGCTCGTCTTCGGATACGGTCGCATCCATTTTAGGCACGATGGATAGACACGGTACGCCGGTGAACGCTTCCACTTCTTCGGCGCTGCGGATCGAGTCGTCGAAGAATTCGAGGATTAAGCTCATCCCCGCCCCCAGCAGCAGACTCAGGATCAATCCCAAAGCAAGGCTGCGCAGCACCCGCGGCTTGCTGGGCGAGCGCGCCACCACGGGACGCTCCACGATCAGCACCGGCGCCACGTTCATGCGCCCGTAGACTTCGCCGCGCGCGCGGCCCGTCAGCAGTTCCTGGAAGCGGTCCTGCGATTCCTTGAGCCGCGATTTCAGGCGTTCGTAAGCCACCAGCGTTTCATTCAGCTTCTGGACTTCCTTCTCCAGCAGCGCCTTTTCCTTACGCATGCTCTCCAGCGCCCGGCGCGTGTGGTGAAGCTTGTACAGCACGCTCTCGATGATCTGATTGGCCAGCCGGCGCTGCCCGGCCTGCACCGATTCGATCTGCTCCTCGACCACCTTCAATTCGGGGCTTTCCTTGTCCTTCAGATGCTGCAACTCGATGCGCTTGGCCAGCAGTTGCACGTAGACTTCATCGTAACGCGAAAAACGGTACTGCAGGTCCGAGGCCTCCAAGTTCAGGAGTTCCTCCGGGTTCTTGCTGTCCTTGACCAGCCGCTCCGAACGCGCTTCCAGTTCCAGCAAATCCGCGTGCAGGTTCGCTTCCCGCCGAGCGAGTTCCTTAAGCTGGATGTTGGCGGGATGCACATCCGGATTGATCGTCACCAACCCGTGCACAGCCATGAAGTCCTGAATCTGGCGCTCGTATCCGCGCATCTCGTTTTCGATCTTATCGATGCTTCCGGTCAGACTGCTGGCGTTTCCTTCGGCCTGGCGCAGGCGCGTGGCGTTGAACTCTTCTTCGAAGCTGTTGACCACGGCGTTGACTAGAATCGCCGCGTGTTCCGGATCGGGGCCTTCGTAAAGCACCTCGACCAGCCGCGATTCGCGAATCGGGTTCAGCGAAATGCCCAGCGAAATCTCGTTAGCCAGATCCTCAATGCCTTGAAACTCCGGCCATTCGTCCATCTTCTCGGATTTGATCGCGCGCTCGATCACCGGCCGGCTGTTGAGGCGGCGGTACTGCGTCTGAAAAAACTCCTCCGAATACATGTAGCCGAAACCCAGCGGGTCGGGCGATGCCAGCACGCGGCTGGCGTCGTCCTGAATGATCACCTTCGCCCACGCGGGATACTCGGGAGGCGTGCGGATCAACGAGAGCGCGACGATCGATTCGATGGCCAGCACGGTGAACAGCAGCAGAAAGCGGTGCTTGTTGAGCACGCCCCAGAACGCGCGGAGGTCCAGCATCGACTCCAGCGATCCGGGCACGGCGGCGGATCGTGCGGCGCCGGTGGAAGATGGAGCTTCAGCGTGCATCATCGTTTCGCCGCGCTAGAGCCGCCCGTTCGAACGGCCTGCGCCTTCGCCACCCCGGCATTCATGCGTACGACCGCGCGTGTACGCGGAGCCCTTCGGAGGAGTCTAAGCCTCGTGAGCACGCACAGTTACGGGCTCTGAGCGGACAGTATAAAGCGTTCCGCGATTCGCCACCATAGCCTAAGCGGGATCGAAGGTGCCGAGAATCGAAGGGCGAGCCTTAGCGCAAACCGGCACTGGAAGGGAGGAAACTATGGTCGGGGCGACAGGATTTGAACCTGCGACCTTCTGACCCCCAGAAAGCTAGGCTGGGCAATAGTTTACGTAACCCATTGGCGTATATAGTACACGCTTTTGCAGGCTTTGCAAGAAGTATCTGGAAACGCGCCGAATTGCGCCCTAAACAGTATCTTTGATACGCGCGGCGTACCCATGGGTATCAGCGTGATCGGATTGTGCTAGAACGTACGTTTCCTTGCGATATGGGGCGTCTTTTCCGCCGCCCGTCACCTTCATCGGCCCGAACCCGAGAACGTCCCGCCAGCGCCAACGGTGCGAAGCCGCGAGGCTGTCCAGCGTCACGCCGTGGGCGACTTCCGCGCGCCCAGCCCGATCCGGCCCGCAAGCCTCAAGGCCGCGTCCCTGGACCGTTGCGCGATCTTCAATTGCGGCGCCTCGATAACCTTCGTCACGACGCCTTTGTCAGAGCGCAGCGTCAGCACGTCGCCATTCTCCTTCAAATACGCTTCCGCTTCGAGCCACCGCGCCCGCTCCATGCAGTACGCTTCGCGGAGTTGCCGCGCCGATTCAGACAGGCAAGGCCCGGCGACGGCTTCCACTTCCAGCCAAACCGCCTTTTGCGCATCGCTCAGGTGTTCCGGTGCGCTCATTCGAGCACCTTCCCTTTCGACGTGGACCAGCCCGCGCGCCGCAGATCGTTGGATACCGGCCCGCTGCCAAAGTACTTCCCGCCGTCGCCGGCGAGCGCCCGCGCCTCAGCATCGGCCACGGGATCCTTTTCGCCCAACGCTTCCGCCGCGTTACGAGCCGACAGCGCGCGCCGAATCTCGCGACCTGCAGCACGCGAAGAACGCTTGTAAACTTCTGCCATTGATAACCCCTTTTCAGTTCAGGGAGCGCCCGCCCCCAAGGCGCTCACCTGAACCTACCGCTTGCAACCGTACGGGCCGCAAGGGGGTTTCTAAAAATTACGGAGGTTGCCCACGGGGCGGGCAGAGCCTCCAACCCGCTTACGCGGGAGTGGCGGGGGGTTCGTCCCCGCCTAATGTCACGCGCGCTACTTGCATCAGCGCAGTTAGCGCCAGAGCAGTTCGAGCCCGTATGTTCTCGAGTTTCCATTCGCCCACGCGATCACCAGCGCGTCACCCGCATTGAAGGGAATAGGACGCGCGAAGACTTCCAAAACGTCGGTCAGCCCGGACATGGCCTTCGAGTAGACCACGGTGTCATAGGCCGCGCCGGCCGCTGCATCGAGCGTGATCGTTAGATTCTCCGCAGCCGCCGCGCCGCTCAAATGAATGCGCAGCGCAAGCAACTCCCACTCTGAACCTGAGGGTGTTACCGTAATCGCAAGCGAAGCCGCGCCAGTAGCGCGGTGAACGTAAGGCCTGCTCATCAAAAATCATCCTTCACCCAGGCCCCCACCGTCGCGTCCGTCCAATCAATTTTCAGGCGCCGGCTGACCATCGGCGCCCCACTTGCCCACAAGGGCAAGCGCGGCCGCAGTAGAACGGCCGGAAAGTTAGCCAAGAACAGCCATGCTACTGTTCTTCCTAATCGCTTCCAAAATCGCGCGGTGCAGCTTGTTCGCCTCTTCGAGCTGCTTCGAGCGGACCTCTTGGGTCTTTTTCCCCTGTCTCGAGAGCGCGCCAGGATCGATCCGGCTCAGATCGATCTCGCGAAGCGCGCCGAAGCCCGGCCCGCTCTGAGACTGGTCCCCTAGTAGCCGCTCCTTTTCCATGCCCAGCGCTTGAGCGGCTTCCGTACCGGATAGCAGGCCCAGCTTGACGGACTCCGCCAACTGCGCGCCGAAGTCTTTGAAGTGATCGAGGGGCGTTTTCAGTGACTCCTTCACGCTGTCGGCGAAGTCCTGCATTGATTGCAGATGGTTTTTCGCAAGCGCGATCGAGGCTTCGATGCCTTGACCAAGCGTTTTTCCTAACATGAACATCGGCGTCTGCACCTTCGCCACCGCGCGCAGAAGGTGCGCCTGTAACTGATCCCCGAGCACGCGCCCGGCGCTCATGGAAGGCAGCGCGTTGCCGATTCCCGCGTAGCTCTGACCGCCTTGCACCCGGCTAGTCTGCTTGGGCTGAAGGCTCTTGGAGAGCTTCGCGGATTCCGCGTTGATTTTTGCAATCGATTCGAGAAGCGCGTTCGAGCTTTTCCCATTGACCAAATCGCTCCAATGCTGCGCGGCGCGCTCGAAATTGTCGGCGGCTTGCGACGCGGCGAGCGAACCGGACTGCTTGAAGAACTGGCTGAGTTCGAGAAGATTCCCGAGATGCCCCGCCATGCTCAGTTGCGGCGCAAGCGACGAGGCCATGCCGCGAAGTCCAGCGCCGCGCGCTGAATCTTCGGTGAACAATCCTAAGGTCTTGGCTTGAACTTCAGCGGCCTTATCCGCGGCCGCGCGCACTAAATTCCAGCCCGCCGCGAGTAGGCGCATCCCATCCGCGGCAAAAGAAATCAGCCGCACGGTGTCAGAAATGGCGGTATTGACGCTATCAACGGACGGCTTGGCCTCCACCGCCCATTTGGTAAACGAATCGGCAAGCGCTTTAATGGCCGGCGCCGCGGCGATGGCGATGCGGTCTCCAAGGCCTTCAACGGCCTTCCGCGCTTCTCCAATCGCATCGTTGGCTGCCTGGACCTTGCTGGCATCAACCTTGGAGATTGAGCCCGCGAGCTTAATAAATGCGCTGCTTTGCTCCTCGATGGCTTCGGACCCTTGGAGAAGCGTAGTCAGCAACTCTTGTCCGCCGCGCCCAAAGATCGCTTGCGCCGCCGACGCCTGTTCAGCCGGCGACTTCATCCCCTTCAGCGCGTCGCCGATGAGCATAAACGCGCGCTCAGGCCGCATCTTGGCAAGCGCTTGGACGCTCAGGCCCATGCCTTGCAGCGCGTCTTTCGCCTCGCCCGTGCCCCGCATGGCGTCGCCGAAATTCTTGACCATTTTTTCGAGGCCATTGTTCAGCGCATCCGAGCTCGATCCGGATTGACCCGCGATGAATTGAAGCGCGCGAAGACCGTCGATTGTGCCGCCCAGCCGGTCGGCGAGCTTCGCTTGCGCGTCGATGGACTCCATGGAATTTTTGACGAAAGAGGTCAGGCCCGCCGCCGCCGCAACGCCGAGCGCGACGCCGAACCCGGCAACCACCTTCGCAGACGTGGCGAACGAGGCCATCAGGTTTTCGTTCGACTTCTGCAACTTCTTAAAGCCTTCTTCGGCCTTCTTCGTATTCGCCTTGATCGATACGTTCAGCGTTCGGATGGTAGCCACTATTTTTTCCACGCCTCCTCGATCAGCTTGCCCACCTCGGCCTTGAAAATCCGCTCTGCGTTGGCTTCGTTGTGGTCGTAGGCGGGGCGCAGGAACGGCTTGGCTGCGATGTGTTTCCCGCTTTTCGTGGTGTAGCCGTACTCAATCGAAGCCGGGTAGTAGGTTGGATCATTCGGCGCAATCGGCAGGTCTTCTCGGTAGGGAAGTTGAACCTGCACGCCAAAGACACCGCGCTTACTCGGAACCGCCCGCATTTTGATGCCCGCGCGCAGATAACCCCAGTAGACCGGCGCGCCCGCGCGCACGGCTTGCAGTATCGGCTTCATAGCCGGGCGCATGGCGCGCCGAACGATCCCCTTGGCGATTTTCGGCGTCATGGCCGCCAGCGCTTTATTCAGTTCCTCAGCGCCTTCAAGGGAGAGCTCGATTACCTTGGCCATGCTCAGCAGCTCGCAATCTTGGTCGCGGCAAAGCGCGCTGCATAGTGCTCTGTGACTTCGCGCAGGTGCGCCGCCAGTTGGACTACTTCCGCGACCTTCGCGCCAGCGGATTGCATGCGAGCCTCGCACGCCTGAAACGCAGCCAGGTCGAGCGCGGGCAATTCCTCAAGTCCGCGCGCGGTAGCGTCGTCAAGGATGCGCTGCGCTTCTGCCACGGCCGCGCCGTGCTCCGATTCCAGCGCCGAGAGATGCGCGCCAATGCTCACGGACTCGGTTTGAAGCGCCGAGCACTCGGCAGCGGCTTCGGCCTCTGCGGTTAAGTCGCCAGCGGCAAGGCGATTCACCGCAGCTTGCGCACGCGCGAGACGTGCGCGGCAGCGCGTAGCAATTTCAGCGCAAGACTCAGCCACGATTAATTCCTCCCCGCTTCAACTTCGGCGCGCCCCAACGGCGTCAAACCCGCCGCGTGCAACCGGTCGAGCAGCGCTTCGCTGGCCCTAAAGTAGGTATCGAGCGCGGTCCAGTATTGATCTCCAATGGGCAGGCATTGGAGCCGATCGCGCGCATCCAGAAAATGCCCAAGCTCACGCCGTAATTCGGCGGCCACCACCGCGCCTACGGGCACGCATGCACGGGCAAGGGAAACCTCCAACTCCGCTTCCAACGCTTCGCGGGTCACGTTGAAGCCCTCCCAGGAGCACGTGGGAAGAACCGAGACCGCGAAGCGGCGCCGCCCGCGCCCTTCGGCGCGCCGATCCGCAACCGCGCCCGCGACGACGGCGAAAGCCCAAACTCAGCCGCGCCGGCGTCAAACGATTTCCACGCGCACTGGGCCATGTGCAAAAGCTTGAAGGATTCAGGGTCCAGCGGATCCCGCGCATCGACCGCGGCCGCGTAGAGTCGAAAGCGCGAGTACCAGGCGCAGACCGCCGCCAGCTTCAGCGCGTCAGATTCGCGCAGAGCGCCAGCCAGCGCCGTCGCCGCAGCTTTCCAGCACGCCAGCGCGTGTGGATCGGCTTCAACTTGAGCGGGAATCGCGACGGCCGGCGCTTCGGAGTCCTGCGAAAGCAACGGGCCGTGGCGATCCGCGCGAAACGAGCCGCGGGCTTGCAGCGCTTCGATTGGGGTGCCCGGACGACCGGAAGGCTTCACGTTACGACCCCCTGGAATTTCGCCAAAATTCGCGCAAGTAGGCCCCGGCGGTGTGGAGATTTTTTCTCACAGCTTTTTTGACCGCCCCTGGGGTGGTTTATCCGCCACGATCACGAACATTCCCGTCGTACTTGTACCCGCGCGCTCCATCGCGTTCAGTCTTCCATGACAGGACGCGCAGACGCCCGCCGCATTGTCGATGCGAAAGGCTAGGTCGGGCCGCGCATGCAGTGGTTGGATATGGTGTATCTGCACCGTCGGCTCAACCCTTCCGTTTGCAGTGCACAGCACACACAATGGCATTAACCGTTTTGCGTATGCCCGGAACTGCTGCCACCGCGCGCTATTGCGTATGCGCTTGGCCTCAGTGTCACTTGCTCGCGTCCGCACGACTGGAGCGGATGCGGCAGGCTTCCAGGTCTTGGGTGCCCAAGGCATTACGCGTTGCCCTTTGCATGCACTGCCGCCTCAGGCTTTCGAGAGGCCAAGTAATCGCTCCACGTCGGCCAGTCCGGGCGCATGGGCTCAGGACTTCGGTAGCCCTCCATGCCGGGGCGCAGCGCAGCCCAAGCTATGTGCCGAGACTTGTATGCGTCATGCAATCGCGCGTGCATCTTTCCGATCAGCGCGCGCCGTCGTGCGGACTCGCGGATGAAAGTTTCCTGATCGACTTCCAGGCGCGGGGCCGCGGGGTCGTGGTCGGGGATGATGGACGCGCCGAGGCCCGCGGTCAGGGTGAAAGCGTCCAGGTCCACGGCAGCGAGCCCGAAGACGTCACGCTCGACAAGCTCCAGCGCCTGCAATCGGCATTGCGCTTCCGCCGCGATCTTGCGGCGATGGTCGGCTTGGTGTGCTTCATGCGCGAGCCGTTCGCATTCGGCGTCGAGAGCCTTCAACCGCTCCGCGTACTTCTCACGAGATTCCCGCGCGATCACGGCCGCTTGCACTGACAGGCGTTCCGCTTCCGGCAGGTCCGCAGCGACGCCACGCAGGCGCGCGCGTTCTTTGAAAAGTTCGGCGCGCCGCTCGAATTCCGAGGGGCTCACGCCGGCATCGGCCAGCGCCGCTTCGAGCGCCGCCGCGTCGGCTTTTGTCAACTTGCCTTCGACGTTGCGCAGCAGCAGGCTTGCGACGGCTTTCCGGCCCGCGTCGACGCGATCACGCACCGCGGAAATCAGCAGCTCTACAGCGTTCATTTTCAAAGCCTCCAGTTCACGAGCGCGCGGCAATCCGCTTCGCTCAAGGTGTCGTGTTGCAGCAACGCGTCGGCGATTGCCGATAGGGCGCGCGAGTTGTCTTTCACCAGGTCTTTTGCGTCCTGGTACCAACAACGGCCGAGGCGACTTTCGAGAACGTCGAGCGGGGTGTTGGCGTCGTAGACGGCAAGCCAGCGCCGCGCCTGGGTCCAGTCTCCAGAAACGCGCCGATGGTCTTGGGTGTTTTGGATAACGTCTTCTGCCGCCGGTCCGGCGAGGTACACCAACGCGCGATCGTGCGCGGTCAGGCTATCGAAATTGCGCAGCGCCAGCGCACCCAAGCACAGGTCTTCTCGATCCCCCAGGATTGTCACGGTCGAGAACCGCGCGCCCAATCGCAAGGCCGCAACGGCATGCCCCGCTTCGTGGACGGCAACGCCGCGCCGCATCTCGCTTGTCGCGTGTCGGTACCAGCGCGGCGGCTTCGCTTCGAGAGCCGCAAGCCGTCTGTTCACGCTGGCGCGCAGTTCGGCGCCGGTCGTGCGAGACGATCCAAGCGCGGCATCTAAGCGCACGGCCGTGGACTCGCGAAGGTCGGCGCGCTCCCATGCTCGAAATTTGGCGACCTTGGCGCGTTCAGCGGCCGTGCGTTCGTGCGGCTCTTTGCGGAACATCAGCGCCAGGTCCGCGCGCCCGACTTCTTCGGCCATTTCTGCAACTTGGGAGTCAGCGAACATCACGCGAGCCCTCGCAACAGCACCGTCAAACCAAAGAAAACGACCATCGCGACCGCGCCGGCAAGCATCAGGAGTTGGTAGGCGTCGGGCTTCTGCGCCGGCGTCTCCGTCGTTTCCGGCTCAGGCTCACACTCGCCCGCGCCGCCGTGCAGATTCTCGAGATAGCTATCGACGGGATCTTCGCGCCGCACCGGCTGGCCGTGCGCACGCGCCGCGGCGACAGGTAGGCCCGCAGGCATGGGAGTGGCCGCACGGCGCCGCGCCAAGTACTCACGCGCCGCTCGCTCCGCTTCCGCCGGGTGTTCTTCGGCCAGATCGCGCAGTTCATCCGGCAATTCGTTCGCCGCGCCGCGGTGAATCATCGCGCCTCGACCTCCGGCAGCCGTGCCAGGCCGCACTTTTTCTCGATACTGTTCCCCACTCCGCTTTCGGACAGCGCGGCCCCTTCGCGCGCGGCCGCCGCCTGCATGGCTTCGGCGAGAACGCTATCGATTTCAGCCGCGTCCGCGTCCAGCCATGAAAGCAGTTCGCCCACCGCCTCCACCAATCGCTTGCGCGCCGCGCGATCCGCGCCACGCTTCACCGTAGGAATCTCTGTGTCTCGCATTCGTTTTACGCTCCCGCTCATCGTGGCACGACTGGTCTTAATCGTGTCACGCGGTCATTGTAACGGATTCAGACTTCGCGCTGTCAAGACCCGCCGCCATAGGAGGATTTAATTTTTCTCGGATTTTTTCGGAGCGCTTCGAGCGTTTCGGAGCCGCGGACTTTTGGCGGTAAATACGGAGCGCAGCGTATTCTTCGGCGCTCATGTCCAGCGCGCTCAACAGCACCAGCAGGTTCGCCCGAAACCGCGCCATTTCCTTCGCGCGCCGTTCCTGGTGTACTTGGTTCTTACTCACCGCCTCTTTCCGTTCTAGCCCCCAGAAGTGTTTGCCCGTCCAGCAGGCCCGCCGCCTGCACCGGACCGTTCAGCATGCGCACAAGCTGGCCGTGCTCTGCCGCCAGATACGCGCCCAAGGCATCCGTAACGTGCTCACGCTCGCATTTCAGGCGAGGTAACGGCGCATCCTGCCAGCGGCGCAGAATCACGGCTTCAACGTCGGCTTTGGATACCGCGCCCGTGCCCGCCGTCCGCTTCACCGCTTGGGGTGTTACCCACTCGCAAGGCAGCGCCAGCAGTTCGGCCACGGTCGCCACGATGGCACCGGCCCGCGCCATGCAGGCAATCGCCCGCGCGCCCTTGGCGCCGCCCGATGGCGCCTCGCACACGATGCCCCTGATGGCGTAGTTCTGGACGATGCCGGCCAGCCCCCGCGCGATGGTGGCGCACCGGTCGGCGTCGTCGTCCGCGACTCGGATACCGCGCTTCTTCGCGCTACGCTCGGTCCGGATGCAGCCCGCCGCGACGATTCCGCCGCCTTCGAGCACCGCCCAGCCGGTCGAGGTGAAACCCGCGTCGAGGGTCAGGATTCGGCTCATTGTCCTTGCTCCCGCATCTCGCTATCGAGGTAAACGTATTCCACGTCGTTCGCCGTTTGGGCGGGCCGGGGCTTATGAACCGGCCCCGCCCTCTTTTCCTGAAAGGAAAAGTCAAGGGCCGTTTTTCGGCCTCTACGGCGGTGTGCTCCTATGGGCCGTTTTTCGGCCTCTACGGAACCATGCCCCGTATGCGCCGTTTTTCGGCCTCTACGGAGCACCACCCTTAAAAGCGTCGCCGTCTGCCGCCCGCCCTGAAGTACCGGCACGTGTTCGCGCGAGATCCAATGCGCCTTGGCGAGCACCGTCAAGGCGTCTGAAATCGTGCGGTGCTTCTTGATGCCGGTCAGTTCCGCCAGCCGTTCCCGCGTAGGCGTCACCGTGGCGCTACCGCGCTCCGCGCCCATGTCCACCAGCGCCACCCACACCGCGGGCGCCGAACGACAAGCGCCGGTCACTTCCGCGAGGGACCACACGCGCGCCTTGCTCACGGGGTGACCCCCCGGATGGATTCCACCCGCCCTTGCGCCGCGAATAGCTCCAGGTCGGCTTCGTCGTCGCCGGGTCCGAACCGGTGGAACTTCTGGCGCACCCCAAGCAGCGCTTGGCCGTCGCTCACCGCGGGCCGCTTCAAAATCAGCAGCGCCGCCGCGTCCTGAACCACGCGCCCGCTTGCGCGCACGTCGTTTTCGTCCGGGCCGTCCGGTTTCGCCGCGCCTGACCGATTCGCCTGGACGGCGACCAGGATTGCGATGTTCAGCGCCGCCGCCAGCGCCCGCAGCCGCTCAGAGGCAGCCGTCACCGCCTCGTATTCGCTGGCCGTGTCGGGCACCGTCAAGATGCTCAAGTGGTCGACGATCAGCAGCGCGCCCGCGTACCGCGCCGCCCATATGCGCGCCAGTTCTTCGACGTCGTCAAGCCCGCGTCGACCAGTCAGGTGCAACGGGGCGCCGCGTAGCAGCCGCACCGCATCCCGCACCCGCGCCACATCGGCAGGATGCACGCGCCCGTCAATCAGCGGCAGATAATCCACGTGCGCCGATGCCGCAGTCATGCGCTTCACCGCCACTTCCGGCGGTTCTTCGGCCGAGACATGCAGCACCGGCACGCCGTTAAGCGCAGAGCGCCGCGCGATGTTCTGTAACAGCGTGCTCTTAAACGATTTGTGCGCCGCGAGCAGCGCGTACATGTAGCGCCGCCGCCAGCCGCCCGCGAGCATGGCGTCAAGCGCATGGTATGTGGACGTGATCGGTTCAGACGCACGCCAGAAAGTCGGGTCGTCGAACAGGTCGCCGGGAGTCAGTAGCGCGCCCGGTGGCGGGTCCGGTGGCGGAACGTCCGCGAGTTCCGGACTGGCCGCGAGCTTGGCGTCAAACTCGCGCGCCGCGCCTTCCGGTCCCAGTTCTCGCACCGCGTCGTTGGCGTCACGCTTCATGCGGGCACCTCGTTGAAGGTCAGCACCCGCAACGCCGCCACACGCCCTTGCAGCACCCGCACGAGGTTATCGCGGAACCGCTCGCCGGCCTCGTCGCCGTCGTGAACTATCACCACACGCCGCCCGAACAGCGGAGCCACAAGCGCGTCTGTCCAGCGCGTGCTTGCGCCCGTGGTCGGCGAGGTCGCATTCCGCGAGG
The DNA here is from genome assembly GCA_015075375.1 of Planctomycetota bacterium. Lineage (GTDB taxonomy): Bacteria > Planctomycetota > SZUA-567 > H5-PLA8 > H5-PLA8 > H5-PLA8. The sequence goes on from JABTUM010000001.1 coordinate 1,327,331, forward strand.
CCGACAGTAGCGCCGCCGCCTTTAACTCGCCTTCGGTTATTGCCACCCATTCAGACGGACAAAACCACTGCACGGGAGGCCATAGCGCGCTGTAAATATGCGCGCCCTTACCTTTACCAATTCCGAATGGTGCCCATAGACACTTAGGCCCATTTTCCACTCGCTCCCGATGCAGCTTTACCCCTCGATACTCACTGTCAGGAGTAGGAATAGGGATGGCCCAAACGTCCGTAATTTCGCGCGCCCATTCCGCGAAGCGCAGCGTATCGAAGTGGGAAATCCCGTAGGCGCAAGCAATCTCCCGCGATATACCCCGCGCCGCGAGAGGGGCCGTTTGCGTATCCGCGTGCTCAATCTGCCTTCGCGAAAGCGCCTCGCTGAACCTCTGCATTCTCGCCACGTCCACGACGGGAACCCTGCTCGCGTGCTCCACGCTGCGGGGGCTAACGTTCACCACCTTCGCGGCTTCGTCTCGTGCCTTCGTACCCTGTGGCAAATTTGCCACAGGGTCAGCCTTTCCGCGCAACTCGCGCTCGCGAGCCGCAGGCTCGAAGTAGTGCTTGATCCGCTTAATCTCGGTCCGCGCGTCCGACTTGTTCACGAGCGCCAGCACGTCCACATAGTCACCACCCACGCCACAGCCGTGGCATTTAAACCGCCAGCCGCCGTCAGACTCGTACACGCCCGCGCTCGGCGTCCTATCGTCGTGGAAGATGCACCGGCACTTGTCGCCGCGGAACTCAGCGCCCGCAGATTCCAGCAGGCCCACGAGCGCCGCACGGTCCGCGCGCAGGCCCGCGAGGTCTAATAGCGGGGTTGTCATGGAGACACCCGCGCCGTCTCGCTCCTACTCTCTCGAACCGTGGTCTTGCGCGTGGCGGGGTACTGCTTCCCGTCGCGGCCCGTGGTCTTGGTGGGCAGGTGGCAAGTATTGGCCACCTGCTCCCTAATCTGGCCAACTCGACTTTTTGAACATCCAATCTGCGCCGCTATCGTGCGCTGGCTCTTGTCGGGGAATGCCTCAAGCGCCAAGCGGATAGCGTCACAGCGAAGGCTTGATTGTGGCAGGGATTTGGGATACATTTCAGGCGTCCATGTAGGCGCTCGCCAGCGCGTCGAAGTACTCCCGCCCCGCCGCCAGCGGGGCGATTTTTTTATTCTTCGAGCCCTTCCGCCTTCGCCGCCTCATCCACCCGCGCAAGGTCACGCTCCCGCCGCGCGTCGGTCCGCGCAGCGGTCGGGGCGAATCGGCGCTTGGGTGCTTGCGGGGGCAGGTCGGCGAGCGCCTTGCCGAATCGATCGAGCGCTTCAATGGACGTACAGTAGCGGCCACCCAAGGCGCGCACTTCAAGCTTGATGCCGCGAACGCCTCGCCTTGCCCATCTGTGCAGGGTCGCAACATGGAGCCGCCGACCGTCCAGCGGCGGGAGCCTCTTGGTCGCTTCGTTCAGCGTGATAAGTTCTTCGTTGCCAATCATGCAATGTCCTCCCTCGTTTCCTTTGGGAGTTAACACCGCGATTGGCTTTACCGGAATGGACTAGGTATGGACTACGTATGTCAAAGGGGACCGTTCCATGCGTAGCCGCGACCCTTGACAACACCAACCAGCCTGCGGATTGCCGAGGGAAAAGCCTTAACAATTCGGTCTACGCGCTGGCCGGGCGCTAAGTCAGGGCCAGAACGAACTTCGCCGCGAGCCTCAATCAGTGACCGCAGAATTTTGGCTTGGTCTTCGGTTAATGGGTAGCGCGCGCCGTTCAAGATGCACACCAGACCATCAAATTCTATACTCCCATTAAGCGAACGCAATTGCTCGCCGGCCGAGTCTACAGCCGCAGCGCGTAGTATTTGATTGGATGCCGCCTCAACGACAAGGGCAAGCCGCCGCCACACCTGATTCGGGCTTTCAATCTCGAACTTAGGAACTCCGGCGAGACGCAAATACTCGCGGGCAACCACAAGGTCTTGCTGCAAACCTAACTTCCAAGCGGCCGGGTAGCCCACGCGCCGCGCCTCAATACTGCCTTCATTCCGCCAGAAGCGTACAAGCTCCGCCAATACCTGCGCGTTCTTTGTTGCGTCATTTTCCCTACACAATTGACACCATAAATCCCACTCGCCTTGTAGGGACTTAATGGCTTCCTCTTGCTCTTTCTCAGACGGTGCCGCCATATCCCGCGCCTCCGTTGCGCGTGCCTCTCCGATGAAAGAACCGGGGGCAGCCGGTCGGATTCCGGCCCGTGCAAGTAGCTAGCTCGCACGTTGCCCCCAGGCTCATAAGCCTACCGAATTTCCGCGCCGAATCGCGTGGAAAATCAAACAGCCTTCCCCGCCTTCATTCTCGCATGTGCCTTTTCAACTTCCCACAGAAGCGTAGAAACCTCATGGTCTTTAGGCAGCCGCCCGGTTCGCGCAAATTCAAGCATCTTCCTGCGGTTATCCCACCATGGTTCGTCCCCGCGTGGTGCGCCTTCTGGGGGAATGTAACGCCCTTGGGTAATGCGCTCAGATTCTTCTTTTAGCAGATCAATGCGTGCCTGATACTTCGTCGCCTCCTCGCGTTTGATGTCGTAGGGTAAAAGTTTTAGATGCTCGGTAAGTTCAGGCGAGCCGAAGCCGTGCCAAACAAGAGACTCCCAAGTAGCCCACAGCCGCGCCGCCCGCCTGTATCTCGGTGGAGACCCCCAATAGGACAAGATCTCCAATGCCGCAAGCAGGCTTTCGCTTCCGCTTCGCGCAACCGAACTCTCTAAATAAGCGTGCTCAAGGAAGGCCCGCCCCACGTCACCAACTTCTTCCTCGCTCACGAAGCGCCCAAGCGCCTTATACAAAGGCGCGACATGCATAGCACGGAGGTGTTCGTCGTTCTGTCCTGACTCAACTAGCGTAATGGCCGCGCGTAAAAGTTGCGCGACGTGTCGGTCGTATTCGCTCACGCGCGCACCGCCTTTCCGGCCATCGCGCGAAGCTGCTTGTTGTGGTCGCGTCGGAACGGGCGCATCATGCGGGCGAGGTCCGCATCCTCCGACGCTTCCGCCAATCGCTCCAGACTGACCAGCGCCGCTGCCTGCCATTCTTCGGTCAGAGGCTCAACGCCAAGCAACATGCCGTAAACGTTCGCTAGGCCTCGCCGTAAATCGTCACGCGCCGCCGCCGAAGTGGCGAGCACCGCCGCCATGGGTCGCATCGCTTCCAAGCACTTCTCTACGCGCCCGTCAACAAAGACCAGGGTGCCATCCTTCAACATCCGCTCCCGAGTATTCTCGCACTCCTTTTCCCAACGCTCACCGCACGCCGTCCACAGCCGGTGCGCTTCAGTCGTATCGACGCCGGCCTTGTGCGCCGTGTCGAGAATCGCAAGCGTATCCTCATCCCCGCCGTACCCGCCGTTGTCGTGCGCAGCCCAATAGCGGAGCGCCAAGGTCAGCGCGTCCACCGCTTCGCGGTGTTGACCGCGCGCCGCTAAGAACAGCGCATACCCGAGCCGCGCAAGCGCCTGTTCGTCTTGTCGGTCGCCGCGTAGGCGAATCAATCGCGGCCAGTTCGCGCTTTTGAAATAGTCCGGTGCGTCGGTTTCCCAAAGCAATTCATGGAGAACCCTATCGAGTAATTCCGCGTCGGGCTTTTCCATCGAATCGAGCACGGCCAGCGCCGCGAACAGGAATTGAGAATGCAAGGTTTCGTCGCGTTCGATGTTGTAACCCGGATCAGCACCTTGCAGCAGCGTCGCCGCCAGCCGCGCCGGATCGGTGCGAAACGAATCCAAAAGCGCCGATAGTTCCGGCGGAATAACGGTTGCAGAATCCATGCTCTGCCCTTTCCTTCAAGGGCCGCGCCTGTAGGCTCCACGCCCAAGCAACGGCCAGCCTATGACTGGTCCTGCCCAGGCGCACCGGTCGGCCCAATCCGGCCGGTTGCGCCGAACTACCCAATCAACCTAATTTCTTCGCGACTTCCAACGCCGCCGTGCGGTCAGCTTCCCGCGAATATTCAGCGGTCATGCTCGCGACTTCATGGCCCGCGTAGGCGCGTGTTTTATCGAGCCCCATTACCTTCTTGATGTTCGTCAACGCCGCGTGCCGTAGTTGGTGGGGACTCCAGACAGGCACACCCGCCTTAGCGCAGGCCCGCGCAATACAGCGCCGGTAGGAATCGCTTGTGTAGCGCTCCCCGATCGTGCGAGCGGTCTTGGTTTCGTTGGGCTTTTGATCCTGCCGCCGATGCGTCTTGCATCTCGCGCGCCGTTCCTTCTCAGCCGCAACCGGCGAGAACAGGAATCCGCCCACGGGCCGCGAGTCAATCAAAGGCTTCAAGACGGCTTGGGCTTGCGCACCGAACATCAGTTCCCGCGCGTGCCCGAGGTATGCGGTCTTGTGCTCAACCAGCTTGCAGGTCCATACAGAGCCGGAGCGGTCGAGATCCGTTGCGCGCAGTCCAAGCAGTTCCCCACCGCGCGCCGCCGTTAAGAGTTGCAGCCGTACCAGCGCAGCCACGGGCGAAGGCAGGAACGGGAGCACCGCGTCAACATGCGCTTGCTGAACCGGGCGCCGCCCCGCGCCTTCCCGCGCCTCAGAGCGGCCAGCCTTCAGCCCTTCAACCGCCTGTAGGGCCATAAGCACCGGACCGGGGACAATTTCGTTATCCACGCCCCACTTAAACGCGCGCCGCACCCGCCCGATCATCTTGTTAATGACGCCACGGCTCCAACCGCGTTCGATCATCTCGCCGCGCACCGCCTTGAGTTTGCGCGGTCCGAACTCGCGAACGGGCGTTCGCTTGTAGAGCTTGCGCAGAATGCGCAGCGCCAGCTTGTGGTTGGATACTTCGCTCGAACGCTTCTTACCCGGACGTTGGTAATAGGCTTTGACGTGCTGGAAGTATCGAAATGCCAACTCACCGATCAGCAGGTCAGGAGCGTCGGGGAGCGGTTCGCCGCCACCGGCGACGCGCGCCTCTGCTATCAGGCGTCCGTACTCTGCTTTACTTTCGGGCGTTCCGTAGATGCCGAGGTAGTAGCGCTTGCCCGCGAAGACCACGAAGGCGCGGTCCGGGCCGTCCTTGGAGCGCTGGCGACGATAAAGCGGAGTGCGAGCGTGCATGGTGGCGGCTCCTCAGTCCAAAAGGTATCAACTGATACCTTTGGTCTTTGGGTTACAGCCGCTCTGCACTTCGCAGGTATCCCTATAAGTCAGGGATTCAGCTTAGTTTATGTTGGTCGGGGCGACAGGATTTGAACCTGCGACCTTCTGACCCCCAGTCAGACGCGCTACCAAACTGCGCTACGCCCCGAACCAAAGTCTTGCCGCTTCTAGCCTTTGCACCGGCCGAATGCAAGTGGAATAGACTGCGGAGTTGGGCGCGCGGATGTTTCCTTTAAGCGAGATAGACAGGATTTCCGGCCAGGATCTCCACACATTCGGGCGCGGCGGGGTCCTGGGCTTCCAGTTCCAGCCGCACATAGCGTTTCCCGCGCAAATCGACGGGCACGCTAAGCCGGCCTTCGGTCGCACCCAGCGGAGCTTCGCCGGGCGGCAACTCGAAGACCGTCGCGCCGTCGGCGATCAAGCGCAGCGCCTTGAGCGGCACGTGGGTGTGAAATGCAATCAGCGCCTCGTGCTGCTGCGCGGCGGCCGTTCCGCCGCAAGTGGCCGCGCCCACACGGAAGGCGTCCAGCACCGGATGGTCCTCGCGCCTCACCCGCCCCGATTGGAGCGCTCGAGCGTAAACCTCCTCCACCACCGCCTTCGGCTCGCGCCCCGAAAGCAGCGGATACTGTTTGAACTCCCACCACGGCACCATATGCGTGATCGAGGCCCCGCTATCGACGGGGTTGGGCCGCGCCGGCCAGCCCAGCTCGGCATAGGCGTCGGCGTGCCACGTGCCGGAGAGATACGCACGCCCGGCCACCACCGCATCGACGATCGCATCGGATTCGAAAGGTGTATCGAGCACCACCGTTCGCAAACCCGAACCCGCCCACAGGTCCGGCTGATGTGCGTCGCTGCCGCTGGAGAGGCTTATGCGCCGCCCCGCGCTCAACATGCGGTCCCAATGCTTCAGATTCGGGCGCGCGAAGAACGGACGCCGCTCCTCGATATCCAGACGAACCTCCAGCCCGTCGATCTCCGAGCCGTCGAAGCGTTCGAGCGGCGCGCCTTGGTCGATGTGCGCGACGATCGTCCGGTAGCCCGCTTCCGTACAGGCCCGGATCGTGTTCACGTAGTCGCGCCCCGCATAAAAGGATTCGTCGGGGATCGGAGCGCCTGCGGGCGGATGCAGCTTGGTGTGGAACCAGCCTTCGCGCGCGTTGCGTTCTTTCGCAACGATCCAGCCCAATTCGACGCCCGGGATGCACAGATGCCGCGCGTTCGAGGCGGCGCGGCAATCGGCGGCGTAACGTTCCCAGTCGGCGGATTGCAGCCACTTGCCGGCGGCCTTGCCTTCCGGCACGCGTATCAGGTGGTGATCGGTCTGAAAGCGCCAGTCGAGTCCGAACGACTCGTAGTGCGGCGTCTGTTCGGGGATCGCATAGAGGCCGTCGCTGTAATGCGAATGCGTGTGCGCATCGCCCCATAGTTCCGGCCGATCCATGTAGGGTCTCCTCGCGCGCCGCTACGACTGTTTACTCTACCTTGCTGTCTACGCCTGCTCGCAAGCGGGGCTCATGGATTCCGCGACTTTAGCGCACTTAAGCGCAGGTTTGGGCGTGGACAGGCAGGGCCTTCACGCCATGATGGCCGCGATCCGGCCTGCCCAACACCGAATACACGGAGGCTTTCATGGCATTCCTGCATGCATCCTTCTTCAGTCCCGTGCTCCAAAAGGAAGTCGGGCTCAACGCGATCGTCCCCGAAACCGGGCGCGGACCGTTCCCGGTCTTCTATTTGCTCCACGGACTGAGCGACGATTACACGATCTGGCACCGCCGCACGCGGATCGAATGGTACGTCCGCAAGCTTCCGCTCATCGTGGTGATGCCCGACGGCTACCGCGGCTTCTACACCGATAACCACGACGGCGCGGCGTACGGGCGCTACCTGGTGGAAGACGTGATCGGTTTCGCCGAACGCACCTTTCCGGCCATCGGCAAACGCGCGGCGCGCTGCATCGGCGGGCTCTCCATGGGCGGCTACGGTGCGATGCGTACGGCCCTCGCGCACCCAGACCTCTTCGTCAGCGCACACAGCCATTCGGGCGCTCTCTTCGACCTGAGTAAACCCTTCCGCCCCGAGCGGCGAGCCATGCTCAAGAAGATTTACGGCCCTAAGGCCAAAGGCAGTGCGCACGATATCTTCCACTTGGCCGCGCATCACAAGCGCCGCGGCACGCGCTTGCCCAAGCTTTGGATCGACTGCGGCCTGGACGACCATCTCATAGCCAACAACCGAGCCTTCCACGCGCATCTCGTGAAGCTGGGCGTGGCGCACCATTACGCCGAGCATCCCGGTGTGCACGACTGGGATTACTGGGAGAAGCACATCGTGGCGGCGCTGGCCTTCCATACTAAGGCGCTGGGACTGGATTCGGGGGAAGGCATCAAGCGCTTGGGCGGTGGGTAGCAGCCCATTCCGGAGGGCTTAGACCGCCGCATCGTGCAGGGCTCGGCGAATTCGAGAAGATCTCGACTTGATTCCCCGCCGCGACGCGGCTTAATGGACGGGCTCTGACCGGCAACCGCAACCCCGGAGTGGGGATCGGACGGCAGGATGAAGGGCCGATCCGGCCCGGGTAGCTCATTGACTTAAGGAACGTTGCACAGCCATGGCCGAGAAGATTCGCATTCGAATGGAAGCGTACGACCACGAGTTGCTCGATCAGTCGGCGCAGGTGATCGTCGAGCGCGCCAAGGCGACGGGCGCCAAGGTGCACGGTCCGATTCCGCTGCCCACCCGCGTGGAGAAGTACACCGTGCTGCGCAGCCCGCACGTGGACAAGAAGTCCCGCGAGCAGTTTGAGATTCGCACGCACAAGCGCCTCATCGACATCCTCGAACCCACCACCAAGACCGTCGGCGCGCTGGGCAAGCTGAGCCTGCCTGTGGGCGTGGACATCAAGATCAAAGCGTACTAAGTGCATCGTAGACGGCGCGGCGTGGAGTTCGAACTCTGCGCCGCGCCGCTTCGTTTTCGGACTTCACCCGCCACGAGCCCGGCCATCGCGGAGCGCGCATGTTTCTGCTCCTGATCGGTTTCGCCTCGCTGATGTTGATCGGCGTCATGATCTGGCTGGCGATCGTCTTCCATCCCGCGCGTGCGTGGGACTTCCAGCCCGTAGCCGAGGACGTATCGCCCCCGCCCGCGCCCTCGGCATGGCCACCCGTCGCGATCCTGGTGCCGGCTCGCAACGAAGCCGACAGTTTGCCGCTCACCCTGCCGGCGCTCTTGCAGCAGGATTACCCGGGTTCGTTCCGAGTCATCCTGGTCGACGACCGGTCCTCGGACGGTACGGCGGATGTCGCGCGCAAGCTGGCCGCCGACCGCTCCCTCGCGCATAAACTCAGCGTGTTGCAGGGCGAAGCGCTTCCCGAAGGCTGGGTGGGCAAGGTCTGGGCGTTGGAACAGGCCGCGCGCCATGCCGCGGCGAGCAAGACGCCGCCCAAATACCTGCTCCTCACCGACGCCGACATTCTCCACGCTCCGCATTCGCTGCGCCGGCTGGTGGCCGAAAGCGCCGCCGGCGGCTTGGCGCTCAACAGCCGCATGGCGCTCCTGCGCTGCGCTTCGGGCGCAGAGCGCCTCCTGATTCCAGCCTTCGTCTTCTTCTTCAACCTGCTTTATCCCATGCGATGGGTCAACCATCCCGCCCACCCGGTCGCGGCGGCAGCCGGCGGCTGCGTGCTCCTGGACCACAACGGACTCCAGCAGTCCGGCGGGCTGGCCGCCATTCGTGGCGAGATCATCGACGACGTGAACCTCGCGCGGCGCATTAAGGCCCCCGGCCGGCCCATCCGCCTGGCCCTCAGCCGCGACGACGTGCGCAGCCTGCGCGCCTATGAAACGCTCGACAGCATCTGGAAGATGGTCCGCCGCACGGCCTTCACCGAACTGAACCACTCGTGGTTGAAGCTCGGCGCGTGCGTCTTCCTGCTGTTCGTGATGTTCCTGCTTCCGCCGCTGGCGATCGCCGCGGGCGCGATGTTTGCCATTCAGGCCGGCACGGGCCTCCTGGATCCCGGCGCACTGGGGCTTTGCGTCGGCATCACCGCCAAGGGGATCGTCGCGTGCGTCCTGATGGCCGACGTCTACCGCCCGGCGGTGCGCTTTTTCGGGCTGCCCGGCTCCTACTCCTGGTCGCTCCCGGTGGCCGGGGTGCTGTACGGCCTCATGACGCTCGACTCGGCCTGGAAACATCTTTCGGGCAGGCAACGGGGCTGGCGATAGAGCTTTCCCGGAAAGTGTGCTAGGCTTTCCGCGATCTTCGCCGGAACGGGGGCGGCGCGATGGCGGAAGACAAACCCAAGCCCAAACCAAGCGTGGCCACGGGCAAGCCCAAAGCCACGGCCAAGGCCGTGGCCAAGCCGGCGGCTTCCGCGCCGGCAAGGAAACCGACGGCCGCACCGCCCGCTAAGCCCGCGCCGAACAAACCCGACGAAGAGGACGTAGCGCGTAAGCCAAAACCCGCGGGTTCGAAGGCCGCCACACCGAAGCCCCAAGCCAAGCCCGTGGACGCGCGCACGGCTGCGCCTCCTAAGCCCAAAGCGGCGGCCGAACCGCCTGAAGAGAGTTCTGACGTAGAGGGCTCCGACGGCGCAGAACTTACCGACGCGGAGAAGCTGGCCAAGGCGCAAGCCTTCGCCGAAGCAAGGCTGCGCCAGGAGGCCGAAGCGCGCAAGGTCGAGAACAAGCGCCTGATCTCGCGAACGTGGCAGCGCCGCATCCTCTGGGTGGTCGTGCTCATCTTCGGTATGGGCATCTTCAAGCTGGTTTCGCTCTACACCTTTCAGGAACCGCCGCGAGCCCGGACGCGGACCGAACAAACCGCGATTAACAAGCTGGGCAAGCAATCCCTCGCCGACATGCTGCCGCTGAAGGCGCCGTTGCTGAAGCCCGATCCCTGCCCGTGGCCTGCCCACGTTCAGCCGCTGCCGGAACCCCGCATTGCCGCCCCGCGTGTGGCTATCGTCTCGGGCTGGCCGAGCCGCGAGGCCGATTCGGAGCCCGCCGAAGCGCGCCAAGCCGCCGCGGCTTTCACGGCGCTGCTGCGCCGCGATCTGGCTTTGGTCGACACCCTAAGCCTCTTCGATCCCGACCTGGCCAACTCGGCCACCGGCTCGCTCAAGCAGCAACTCGAAACACTCAAGCCCTACCTGATGGGGCTTGAAGCCGTGGTGCAGATCGCCGCGGAGCAGAAAGACGGGAAGCTAACAATCCGCATGGAGTATTGCACGCCGACTGGAACGCCGGTCCGCGGCCCCGAAGCCGTCCTGGAAAAGGGCACGTGGGGCGAGATCGCGCGCCCGTTTGTCCAGCGCGTGCTTGCGGCCCTGAACGCGAATCCATCGATCGAAGCGCAGAAGCGTATCGAAGCGCTGAAGATCACCGACCGCGACCTGACCGCCACGGGCCTCGAACTGCTGAATACAGAGCCGGGCAAAATGAGCGGCGGATACGCCAGCATGCCGCTCGTGACCGCCGAACTCCTGCGTGGGCTGAAGGACCAGCCGCTGAATATTTACGTGCGCGCGGTGCTCTTTCAGGATCCGCATAACGTCGAAACGCTCTGGCGGCAGGAAACCGCGCTGCCGCCCGGCGAGGCGAACGAATTCGGGCTCAAGATGCTGGACGAAGCGCTCAAGCGCTCGCCGCACTTCGGTCCGGCGAACATGAGCCGTGCGCGGCGTCTGCAAGCCACCGGCGCGCACGGTCCGGCCCTCGAAGCCGCCGCGCGCGCGGCGGCCTTGATGCCCGGGCATCCCGGCGCGCACACGCTGCTCGCCGAACTGTACCTCGCGAATCGTGCTCCGCTGCCCGCGAAGCAGCATGCCGACCGCGCGCTGGAGATCGATCCGCTCCACGCCGGCGCCTGGGCGCTGCGCTGCGCCATCGCCACGGCCTCCGACGACCTGCCCGCCGCGCTGGAAGCCGCGGACGCATTTCTCGCCAAGCTTCCCGCCGCGCCTGAAGCGCACGCCTGGCGCTTTCGCACGCTGCTGAACCTGAACAAGCCGGCCGACGCCAAGGCCGCGCTCGACGCGGCCCAAGACGCCTGGCCCGCCGATCAGCGCGCGCTGCTCGAAGCCGAGTGGCTCGGCTGGAATGGGCGTTTCGAGGAAGCTTTGGCCGCGCTGGCTCCGCTGGAGGCCGGCGACAAAACGCCGGGCGCGGTCCGCCGCATGCGCGAGCGCCTGCTCGAACTAAAGGATCTGCCCGGTCTCGCGCAGAAGGTTCTGGAAGCCGCTCAAGCGGCGGAATACATGACGCTCCTGGCGCGGGCCGGACGCCTGCACAACCTAGGGCAGCGCGAAAAGCTGGCGGAGACGATCGCGAAACTGGAGCAACTCGCGCCGGAGGATCCGCGCTCGCTGCGCTGGCGCATTCAGCTTATGGCGCACGAGGAAGCGCGCTTCGAGAGCCTGCCTTACGTCGAGAAGCTCGACGCGGTGCTGCAAGGCATGCCCAAGGCCGAAGGTTCGGCCGTCGTGCCCCCGAATCGCGAGGATGCGTACCATGCTATCGAAGCGCTGCTCGCGCATGCGCGCTTCGACGACGCGCGCAAACGCCTCAGCGCTTGGCCGCCCCAGGAGCCCGGGAATCCGCGCCAGCAGATCGAAGCCCACATCCTGCTCACCGAGGGGCTCTTCTACGCCACCCAACTCAACGACTACGAGCAGGCCGCGAAGAGTTTTGTCGCCTGCCTGAACCGCGACCGCCGCCGCGAAAATCAGCTCGTCATCCTGGAGCAGATGGAAGCGTATCTGCGCATCCTGGGGCAAGCCGGCAAGGTGGACGAATCGGCGACGATCCAGAAGCGCTTTTCCAGTGTCCTCGACGACGCACTCGCCGCTCGCCTCAAGACCGCCATCGAGGAAGTCCAGGCCGCGGCGAAGAAGAAATAGTCCGCGGCATTATCCGGCCGCACCGACCGGCTGTTCGACGGGGAGCAAAGGCACGCCGTCGCGGATCAGGTGTTCGCGCAGCGCTGCGGCATCCACCTCACGCACCGCGCCGCCGTGGCGGGCCACCGCTTGAGCCGCCGCCGCGCCCGCCGCATGCCCGAAGGACATCGCGTTGATCATCACCCGCAGCGCGCCGGCCGCTTCGTGCGTCGCCGAGACGCAGCGCCCCGCAGCCAGCACGTTCTTCAGGCCCTTTGGAATCAGCGACCGGTAGGGCACGCAGTAGCACGGCGTGGTCTTCTTCGGCGCACCCTCGGGTTGTCCGTCCCAACGCCGACCGATGCCCGTCCCGTCGCCCAGTACCTCGTACTCCGTGCCGTCGAGCTTGCGGAAAACGATTCCCGGCCCGGTGGGATTGTGAATGTCCACCGGATACGTGCCCTGCGCGATGGTGTCGTGGAAGCGGTGTCCTTCGAGCAGTTCGTGCTCCTGGACGGTGTACTCGCCTTCGATGCGCCGCGTCTCGCGCACGCCGATCTGCGCCCCGATGTCCACCAAGCTGCAGTTCTCGTAACCGGGGAAGCGCCGCAGATTCTCCATCACCCAGCGCAACTGGTAGCGCCCTTCGATCTCCGCGCGCGTGAAGTCGTCCCATTTGGAACAGACCACGCCGGGCACCCGCACGCCCGCGAACATGTACTCGTCCTTGCGCCATACGCTCTTGGTGCCCCACAGGAAGGTGGGATACTTCCCGCCGTTGTAATCCATGGTGCCTTTGAAGAGTTCGGCTTGGATGGTGCGCGTGTTGACGCCCGCGTCTTCGGCTTTTTTGAAATCGATCCCGCCCACGCGAAAGCACAGGCTCGGCGGTTGGCACAGTCCCGCGGCGTCCCCGACGTTCGTCGGCGCACCGGCGCGCGCGCAGAGATCCGCGTCGCCCGTGGCGTCGATAAAGACCTTCGCACGCAGCGCCCCGCGCCCGGATTTGGTCTCCAGAATCGCGGCCGTGATGTTTCCGTGTTCGTCGGTCGCCGCGCCGGCGAGCCACGCATGCAGGAGCACGCGCACGCCCGAGCCCACGATCATGTCGTCGTAGCAGAGCTTGGTGCTCTCGCTGCAGATCGTGTACATCCCGCGGCCGTCAGGGCGGTTGTTGCGCATCGCGCCGATGGCCTCGAGGCGGTCAAGGATCTCCTGCGCCAGCCCTCCGATCACCTGCTGCTCGAAGGTCTGCGACCAGAGCGAATGCCAGATGTTCACGTTCGCGGCGGTGGCCATGCCGCCAAAGTACGCGTGGCGCTCGACGATAATCGTACGCGCGCCGGCGCGCGCCGCGGCCACCGCGGCGCAGACTCCTGCCGGACCCCCGCCCAGGACGGCCACGTCGCATTCGGCCAGCACCGGAACGCGCCGGGCGGGCTCGGCGATGCTGGCCGGTTCGCGCGGCGCATCGGGCAGAAAACGCGGCAGCGGGCGCGGCGCGGGCAGGATGTTCGGCGTGTGCGGTCGGTTCTGCGCGGACATGAAAGTAGCTCCCGGTCGATGGAGGAAACGTCGCGAAACCGTTGTGTTTCGCTTACGTCCTTCACGATACCTTCCCGGGCGGGCGGTTAGCTATGGAGGCAATGCACGATCTTATGGAGAAAACGCACGATCTTCTGTTGGCCAGCGCTTCCAGAATCCGCGGTACAGGCGCGAAAAATAGAGCGGATCGCGGTAGCCCACCGCTTGGGCCACCTGTTTCACCGCCAAGTCCGTCTCCTGCAGAAAGCTGCGCGCCGCGCGCATCCGCAGCGTCAGGAGGTAGCGCTGCGCGCTCAGCCCCGTCTGGCGCTTGAATAGCAGCCGGAAGTGATTGGCGCTCAAGTCCGCGCGATCCGGCAAACCCTCCAGCGCATCCGGCTCGCGGAAATGTTCGCCCAGCCACGCCACCGCGCGCTCGATGCCCTGAGCGCCGGCTCCGCCGCGCCGAATGGCGGGCTCCTTGCCCGCCCGCCGCACGCGCGCGCCGAACCCCGAGAAGAACCGCGCCAGGAGCGCCTTCAATTCGCCTTCGGCCTGCAGCGCCGCGCCGCCGCGCGTGGCCAGATCCTGCAACCGCGCCAAGCTTGCCGCGTCCAGATCCGCGTCCGCCGAACGCCGCAGCAGGTAGGGTTCCAGGCGCGGAGCGGGGCCCAGTCCCTGCGCGGCGTACTCCACCCAGGCCATGGAGAAGCGCCCGCCACGCGGGACGTGCCAGCCGCGCTTCACGCCGGCCGGCACCCACAGCAGCATGCCGGCCGCGAAACGAAACGTACGGCCCTCCACCGCGTAGCGCGCCGCGCCGGCGCGCGCGAGCAACAGCCGCGGCGTGGGCACCACCAGTTCGGCCGTGCGGAAACCATCGCTGCAGGCAAGCGCCTGCGCGTGCATCACGTCCAAGCGGGTTTGGAGGAGCCGGCGGAGGTACTCGAGTGCCGGACTCATGATTCGGCAGCAGTCCGTTTCCAAAGGGCTGCTAGCGCTTCACCACCACGCGCGGATTCACGTTGATCTCTTTGAAGCGCTGGCGGATCGCGTCGGCTTCGGCGACGGGGATGTTCTTCACGATCGGCACCACGGCCTTCTGGCAATGCCGCTGCGCTTCCTCGGTGGTGATGCCTTGGATCTCCGCGACGAGTTCGTGGACCTCCGGCTTGCTCGTGCGGCTGATGAAGATGCTGCAGAGCGAATCCGGGTCGTCGTCGATGGGTTCCAGTTCCGGCGCGGCGGCCGCTTGCGGCATCGGCACCTGCGGCGAAGGCTGCCGCGTACGCGCCATGCCCGGATTCCGCGCGGGCGCCTGGCGCGCTCCCGGCTGGATGTCCGGACCCGACGGCGCGGGCGCCACATCGGACGGCCCCATCTTGAGTCCCGCTTCGAAATCCTCGAGCGCCATCGGTCCCTTGATGCGAGGGTCTTGCGGCCCGGCCAGCGAAGCGGAGGTGCTCGCATGCGCCGCCGGCATCGGCATGGGCATGCTTTCCACCACCGGCACTTCGGGCAGCGGAATCACGCTGCTGGGCGACTCCGGGCGGGCCGGATGAAGTTCTTCCAATTCGACGTCGATGGGTTCCAGCGCCGCCGCGTCGTTGCGCGGACCCGGACGGCCCGGCGCACTCGGGCGGCCCGCAGCCGGCGACGAGACCGGCGTAGCGCTCGCCGCAGGCAGCGGAATCGGCGTTGCCGCGGGCAGCGGGATCGGAACCGGCGTCGCGCCTTGCGCGGCCGCCGGCTTGGGAATTGGAATCGGAATCGGCGCCGCCGGACCGCGCGTCGGCACCGCCGTGGAACCCGGCACCGGAGTGGCGCCGCGCGCGGGCGCCGCGGAAACGCCCAGTTGCGGAGCGCTGCCTTCGTCGGCTCGCGACAAAATCAGCTTCAGGATCATCGGCTGGCCCGTGTATGGGCAAGGCAAAACCACTTCGGTGACCGCGATCGCGTTCGCGCTGGTGCTCGAACGCGGACGCGCGACCATCCCGAAGCTTCCGACCGTGCGGCCGAATATCTTGCAGTCCGCGGGTTGGTTCACCAGCGGCAGCGCAGGATCCAGATGATCGACGATCTTGAAGCGGCAGCCGACCTTCTCCACTTCCACCAGCGCTTCGTAAACCGCCTGCGCCTGCGGAGCAGTCAAGCCCGTCAACACATGGATCGGCGAGGCGCCGACGATCTGCAAACCCCAGTTGTCGTCGCGGCCGAAAGCCTGCGCCAACGCCTGCGCCACCGCCCGGTCCTTACCCGGAAAGCGGCCCAAAAAGACGATCGAGAATCCTGGTTGCACCGCCATGTGGGCCTTTCGTCTTAACGCATAGCCGTAACCGCGGTTCGTAAAGAACCGGGCCGCGACGCTGGAGAGACCCCGCCGCGCTTCCCCTTACGCACCCCTCGCGACCGGCTCATCCGAAGCTTTAAGATACGTTATCCGGTGCGAATTACCAAGGCAACGCACAGACCCACTTTACAGCACTCCACGAACCCCCATCTGCGTTTCTAAACCTAGGTTGCACCAGCGCATTGGGGCAATATCAGGTACAGCTCTTCAGGATTCGTTCCAGAATCCAGCTTCGAGCGGCCGAGCTTTGGACTTCCAGCGCTACTTCGACCACAGGCCAGTCCAAGCCCGCCGCCCGCCGAGTAGGCCGGCGATCCGCTACCCAAAGGCCCGCGGCGCGGCCTTTTTCGACCGTCTCCAGCGCCAAGCGCCGCCAGGTAAAGAAATCGGGCCGCAGGATCGCGCAGGCCGCCAGCGCGTCGTGAATAAAGGTATGCCCACCGCTTGCGCCAGCCTGCGGGAACGGCGCGCCGAATCCGGAACGCGGCGCCGGACCGATCGCGTCCTGGAAAGCCACCAGCGCGCGGACGAAATGCGCCAGCGCGCGAGCGCGCGGTGTACGCAAGCGATCCAGCTTGCGCGCTTCCGCAAGGCCAAACGTTACGCGATGCGTCACGTCCAGCGGCACCCAGCGCTGCGGCACCCCGCTTCGAAGCACCGCACGCGCCGCGCGCGGATCGCATGCGATATTGAACTCGATTTGAGGCGCGACGTTGCCGGCATCGAAGAGCGCCCCGCCCATGAGCGTAAGCCGGCGGACCTTCTGGCGTAGCAGCGCGCCATCGCGCGACAGGAACGCGGCCAGGTTGGTAAGCGGGCCCAGCGTGAGCACCTCGACGGAAGCGTCCGGCGCCGCGCGCAGCGCCGTGCGCAAAAGCACGCTCCATGCCGCGGCTCGGCTGGACGTGCGGGGCAAGCGGGCGGCGTACCCGCCCAAACCGTCGCCGCCGTGAACCTCCGGCGCATGCAGCCCTCGACGCGGCTCCAGCCCGCGGCCCGCCGGAACCTCCGGGCGGCCCAGCAGCGCGAGCAGCGCACGCAGGTTCGCGAAGGTGCGCGCGAGCGGGACGTTCCCGCCCACCGCCAGCGCCGCGCGCCAATCCAGCTCGGGCGAACCGGCGCAGACGGCCAGCGCCAGCGCGTCGTCCAACCCCGGGTCGGTGTCCACGATCAGCGGCCTGCGCTTACGCAATCCCATTGCCTCCGCTAGCCAAGCCCCGCCGCCAGGATATACCTATACTTCTTCTACGGACACCCAGCTCGCGGAGTACCAGACATGGCGTTCAAGGCTTTTCCGGCGGCGACCGGTTCCGGCAACACCGTCTTCGAAGGCGATGTGTTGAACGGCTACACCACGCCCGACGGCAAGAAGGTGCGGCTCCAGTTTTACGGCAACGACCGCGGCTACACTGCCGCCGCGTACCTGACCGACCACGAAGGCGCCAAAGCGCTCCTGCAGGAACTCGAATCGCTCGCCGCTTCGAACCTCGAACGCGGCGGGATCTTCTCGGCCGAAAGCAACAATAAGAATTTCCGGCTCAGCCGCGAGTTCGAGTCCAGCCCCCTGATTCTCTTCCTGAACGGCAACGACCGTATGCAGGGCCGCACCTTTCATCGGGGCGATGCCGCGGCCATGCAGAAGGTGCTCGAAGAGTTCAAAAAGGTTATCCAGACCATTGACGACGTGGTGGCTGGAAAAGGCCCCGGCGCCGAACCCGAGTAGCCGCGACCTACCCTTCCCGAACCGGCACTCCGTCCAGCTTCAGCGGCCCGAACGCAAACGCGGCATGGTCCCGCGCATCGGTCAAGGTCGCGAAACTCTCCACGCCTGCTCCGTAGTACAGCGCCGCGCCCGGCGGCGGAGCGGGTTCCAGCTTGAGCGTCACGGCACAAGGCTGCGCGGGCTCTACGTAACTGTCGAGGATCGCCAGGATCGGCTTCTCGGAGGCGTCGTGAATCGAGAAGCCGCCGACGCGGCGCGGCGAAACCAGCTTTTCGTGCACGCCTTCGTAGACGAGCTTCAAGCGCGTGCGCGCGGGATTCGCGAAGTACGCTTCTTTCAACCGCGGACCGGTCTCGATCCCCGCCTCGCCGTAGACCGAACGGCAGGCTGCATCGGCCATGCGTTTGCCCAGCCGCTTCAAACCGTCGGTGCTGATGTGAATCGCATCGTCCAGGGGCAGATCGATGGCCGAGACCATGCTCGCGTTCGGAATAGCCGACTCCGCCCGGCGCTGCAGTTCGCGAATCGCGTTCCAGCTCGCGCCGTCCACGCCGTCGCGCACGAAGCGCCCGATCTGCACGTATAGGAATGGCAGATCCAGAGTTTGCAAATCTTCGCGCAGCGCGGCGACGAGCTTCGCGAACTTCTCGGCGAAGACCGCCACCGACTGCGGGCCGCACTCGCTTTCGCCCTGATACCAGAGCACGCCTTTCACCTTCCCGCCGCACGCCGCCACGCGGCGCAGCAAGCTCCCGTACAGCGAGCGCCCGCCTTCGCCCTTCTTGTCGGGACTCCACTGATTCATCGAAGTCCCGCCGTGCGCGCACGGAATCAGCCCGATCGGATAACCGCGGCGCTTGACGAGTTCCTTCCCAAAGGTGATTCCCAACCCCGCGCCTTTGGTGCGCGTCTTGCGCGCTTCTTCGACCAGCCGCGGACGGTCCTCGGGCGTGCAGCTCCAATGCACCGGATCGATCGACTCGATCAGCGGGTGCAGCGGCTCCGTCGCCGTCTCCCATTCTTCGCGCATCGCGTAGCACTTCACGCTCTTATGCGGCGTCTCCACGCGTTCGTCCAGGTCGCCGATGCCCTGCATGTTCGACTGCCCGGCCAGCACCCACAGATCGCCGGCGTAGACCTGCTTGACCTGCGTACCGCCCAGTTCGGCCGCGTTCTCGCCCATCACGCGTAATTCAACGCTGTACGGGCCGCCCGCCGGAAGCCCCCCCAGCGTCCCGCGAAAGGGTTCTTCTCCGCCAGGCGTCACGGCGATCTCGCGCCAGCCGAGCCGTTCGTCCTTGCCCTGCATGACGCGGGCTTCGATACGGCCGGCGTGCACGCAGCGCCCGGTCAATACCGCGGCGGCCTGCCCGTCCGCATCGACCTGGATCACACCATGCGGCGTGAGTCCCGTTAATACCTCGAAGGCGCGGCGAGCCATGGGATGTTCCTCGTCGTGGGGATTGAAGTCCGGCGGGGCAACGGGCCGGACAACGCACGGCCCGGACAACAGGAAAACAACCTGCTTGAACGTCAGCGCGACCGGAACATCGTCGCGAGCTGGTCGAAGCACCAGCGCGATCCGAAGTAGCCCAAATGGCCGCCCGTCTCGGGCAGCACGAGATGCTTCGCATCCACCGCGGCGATCAGCGCGTCCACGTCGCCGGGTTCGCAGAACGGGTCGTCCTTGCAGACCACGGCGCGGGCGTACGGCGGGAGTTTCGTCATCACGCGCGTCATATCGCCTACGGCCCACATCTCGTCGACCGTCTTGAACGCGCCCTTCTTCTGCCAGTACGGGAAGCACATCTCTTCCATGAAGCGCGTAAAGCCCCACGCCCGCGCGATCTCGTTGCGGTTCTGGCCGGCCGGGAGGTCTTCCTGGAACGGGATATGCTTCAGGCGGAAAAGGTAGTCGTTCTGATCCACGATCTCGGTGAACTCGTCGCGGATCACCGTTCCGATGCCCGCGCGCATGAAATCGTCTTCGAACGGGATCGCTTGGCCGGGCTCCACCGGATCGTGATTCATGATTGCCAGGCCCATCTCGACACGCGTAAATTTGAAGCGGTCCATCTTGTAAAAGTTATCCAGGATCCGCGCGGTGTGCTGCAGGCGCACCGGCGGAGAAAAACCCAGCGCGGCCTTCAGCTCGAACGGCAGCTTCCCGTCGGCGGCCATGCGCGCGAGGACCATCGCCTGTGTCGCACCCAGGCTGTAGCCCACCACGCCCACGTCCGTCACCTTGCCCTGCACTTCCTTGTGCTTCAGGAATGCCGCGACGATCTTCGCAATGTTCTCGCATTCGTGGTCGAAGTTGCCGGTCACGCCCGTGCGCAGATCCTTGACCATGTTCGGCCGAAACGTTGCGTCGAAGTAAAGCACGTTCCAATGCAGGCCTTCGTTGATCCAGTACGGGAACAGCCGGCCCAGCGGCCACGCCGACTTTCCGTCCCCGCCCAGCAGCACCACCGCCAGCGGCGCGGGCTTGTCCTGCAAAAGCGCGCGGACCTCCAGCTTGCCTTTGAAACCTTCCACCTCGAGCTTGATCTTCTGCTCGCCCGCGATATCCGGAGCGCCCATCAGGAAGGCGTTCAGAGTCGCGTAAAGCGGATTCTTGTACGGGTCGACGTACAGGCCGCCGCGCGCAGGAGCGGCCTCGGCCGCCGGCGCTTCTGTCTCGCCCGCCGCCCGCACCGTCCAAGCCATCAGCGCAAACATCCCGACCGACACCATCCCACCGAACGCACACAACCGGCGCATGAACAGCTCCTCTCGCAACCATTTCTATCCGCCCGCGTTCGTTCGCGGCGGCTTGGGGAAAGCGCCCTACTATACTCGCCGGATGTCTCGATGGGAACGCTAGGAAAGGGCTCGCGCCGAGCCGCTTAAACTTCTGCAACCCTACTTTCGGCCAGTTGTTAGCTCGGCGGACTTGATCAGAAGCGCCGCGTCCTCTTTGCTCGGATCGGACTTTTCGCCTTCCAGGATCATTAGCCCGATCCAGGCGTTGCGCAGCGTCAGCCCCTCATGCTTCACCTTGGACAATTCCACCGTGGCGGTGTTCCAGGCACTCCCCTTTGCATCTTTCAGTTCATGTTCGAAGACTTGCTGGTGCGTACTGCTGAACAGGCGCAGGAAGACGCGCTTCAACCCGTTCGATTTGAACTCCACCTTAAAGACCGCCTGCTCTTCGGCGAAACTGGTCGGATACAATATTTGAATCCCGGCCTGCCCGGCCTTGGATGTAATCGCGGCCACCTGCGTCTCTCCTTCCTTATCCTTCTTGAGCTGGCAGCCGTCGAGGGGACTGAAGAATTCGCCCAACCGGTGCGCTTGGGGAATTTTGAAGAGTTCTTTCGGCCGGTCGCGCGGGGCCAAGGATTGCATCAACGCCTTGCAGGCTTCGGCCTGCAATTCGTCCAGCCGCGCATCGGGCGGCGCGATCTGCGCGCCTTTGTACGTGTGAATCGCCTGAATCGCGCCGCGCAATTCGCGCGTGCCCGGCGCCAGAACCACATCCTTCAACATATGCAGCCAGGCCGAAGGGCCTTGCTTGTCGAGCAGCTTTTGATGGATCGCCCGGAATTGCTTGACCGCTTCGCCTGCTCCGGGCGTACCCGAAAACTCCCGGTTCAAAATTCCGGCCTCGACCAGCGCCGACTGCTTGGGCTCGTCGCCTTCCAATTTGCTCTTTAAGCGGTCCCACCATTGTTGAGCGGATTGTTCGCGCCAGTTTTTGACCAGATCCAGCGCCTTCGTGCCCGCGTCGGTATCTTTGCGGCTGCGGCCGAACTTCACCACACGGTCGAGGATATCGTCTAGATCCTCGTTCATGCGCGTCGCCTTCGCCGTCGCTTCGCGGAACGGCGCGGCGCATTGCGTATTGAAGTCTTCCGTCGCGCGCAGTTCCTTGTGGATCTTGATCAGGTCCATCGCCGCCTTGGCTGTTTCCGTCCCGTCGTAGTCGCGCGTGATCAGACCCAGGTCGCCGGCCACGGCGCCCATCTCTTTGAGGTCGTTGGCCTGCCGCGCGCGCGCGAAACGGTCCCTAAGCGGATTGAACTTCGCCTGCGCATCCGTCTCGCTCAACGTCGGCGGGCGAAACGTCGCCGGCGCCACCGGCGGAGACGTCGGCGTGCTGACCGGCGGAGCCGGCGTGGACACGGTGCTGGCCGGCGTGGGAGCCGATTTCGCCGGCGCGGGTTCGCTCTTTATGGATTCGGCCGTGGCTTCGGGCGTGTGCGGGCGAACGGGTTCTACGCTCGGTTTGCCCCCGGAAAAGAAGATCGCCACTCCAATCCCGAAGACCAACACGCCGACGCCCAAAAGCACGAACGGCACCGGCGAACCGGATTGAGCGCCCGGCGCGCCAACCGGACGCGAAGCGGCAACCTGCCCGCGCCGCGTCTGGTGCGCGCTGGTGGGCGGTTTGGACGATTTAGCGGTCGAACGACTGCGCCCTTGTGCAGTCACGGCTTCCTGGTCGCCCGTGGGAGACTGGGCCACGCAACCCGCACAATACCAAACCCCTTCCACCTGCCGGGCTTGGGGTAACTCTTCTTGAGTAATACGCTTACCACAACGGCAATAGACGATTTCCATGTGCGTCTAAACCTTTTCCAAGCGCTGTCTTAGGTAAGTCGAGCATAGAGCCTATTTGCGGCAAGAATGTACGCCGCTTCAGCTTGCGTACAACGATTCCGCTAGTTGGCGGTTTCGCCGGCTTGCGGAGGCCGTGGTGTTTGGCGTCCACGGAAACAGGCCTTCGCCTCATCGCGCAGCGCCGCCGCACAGCCCGGGCACAGGTCGAAACGGAAGGATGCGTAGCTTTCGTCCGCCAAGCGCTGCACTTCGGAGGCCGGAAGCGCCTCCAGCGTGCGGATCGCGGCTTCCAGTTCTCCACGCATCTCGCGCCGCTGCTCGGCCGGCGCGACTTCCATGGGGTCGAACGCTTGGGCGATATCCAAGTTCACCGTATAACGCACGTCGGAGCCCAGCAGATCGCCGCCGCAGCGGTCGCACGTCGCGCCGAATGCCATCGCCCAATCGCTCCCCTGCTCCGCCCGCAGCATGCCGGAATCCGGCATCCGCGTATAGCCTACCCCATGCGCTCCCGGACGTACCAGTCCACCGCAGCCTTCAAGCCGGCGCGTATCGATACGCCGGGGAAATACCCCAACCGCTCCTGCGCGCGGCTCAGATCGGCCCGCGAATGCGCCACGTCGCCCGCGCGGAAGGCCTCGAACCGCGGCGCCGGAGGCGCCATCCCAGGCCGCGCCGCTTGCAGCGCCTCCACGAGTGACGCATGCAACTCCAGTAAACTCAACGCTTCTCCGCTGCCGACGTTAAAACATTCGCCCGCGACCGCTTCCTCGCCGGCCGTCGTCGCGAGCAGATTGGCTTGCACCGCGTTGTCCAAGTAGCAAAAGTCACGGCTGGACTGGCCGTCGCCGAAAATCGTGCACGGGCGACCGGCGAGCAGATTGGCGATCCAGCGCGGAATCACCGCCGCGTACGGACCGTCCGGATTCTGCCGCGGGCCGAACACGTTAAAATAACGCAACCCCACGGTCGGCAATCCCAGCGCTCGAGTGAACGAACTCGCGTAAAGCTCGCAGGCGCGCTTCGAGGCGGCATACGGCGAGAGCGGCATGCCTAAGCGCGCCTCGACGCGCGGAAGCTCGGTCGAGTCGCCGTAAACAGAACTGCTGGACGCATAGACTACCCGCCGCACCCCGGCTTCGCGCGCCGCGTGCAGCACGTTCAAGGTGCCGGTGGCGTTCGCTTCGTGCGTGGCTTGCGGGTTTTTAAGCGAGCGCGGCACCGAACCCAAGGCCGCCTGATGCAGCACGTAGCGCACGCCTTGGCACGCGTGCAGGCAATCCGCCGGCTGCACGATGTCTCCCGCCCGGAACTCGAAACGCTTCCACGCCGCCTCGCTCACTCGAGCGCGCACGTCTTCAAGATTCTCGCGCCGGCCGGTGGCGAAATTATCGAGCCCCACCACGTCCTGATTTAAGTCCAGAAGCTGCCGCAAAATCCCGCTGCCGATGAAGCCCGCCACACCGGTTACCAGCCAGCGCTCGGGATGCGCGCGAAGGTGTTCGGTTGCTTGCGCGTACCTCCCGGTGACCATGGCGAGCCCCTAACTTTCCTATTAGCTAACTCTATACGCTGCGGGCAGCGCATCCGAACTATCAATCTGGGAAGACCAGGCGGCACCCTTTTTCATCTTGCTTACCCGTTACCCTACCTTCATTTGGCACACATGAGCACCCCTGTAAAGGAGACATTCGAGTTTGGCACCTTGTGTGCGGATGGCCGATATGGAGAAGAGGCGACCGTGATGAAAATGCAAGCGGGGATGACCATGCAGATGTCTCGAATTCATCCTCACCGGCGCGTACCGGCGGCGATCTTGGCGTTGGGATTGGGTGGGTTGGGCGCGCATAAATTTTACATGGGGCGGCTGATTCCCGGGTTGGTGCATGTGTTGTTGTCGTGCTTCTTTGGGTTGGGCTGGGTGGTGGGGATCGTGGAAGGCGTGCGGTATTTGAAGATGACCGATGCCGAATACGAGCGCACGTATGTAACGGGCATCCGATCGTGGCTTTAGGTTGGGCTCCTTGATCGAATGGGTCGGGCGGCGGGCTTTCCAAGGCGCCACGCCGCGCCGCTGTCCGGTCGAGGAGCCTTTTTTTATTTCAGCAGGCGGGTGATGGTGGCCAGCAGGTCTTCGTGGGAGGTCTTGGACTTGATCAGGGCGGCGTTGACTTGCCGTGCGCGGTCGGCGGTCAGTTCGTTGGCGGTGAAGACCAGGACGGGCACGGCGCGGTTGGGGGTGTTGGGCAATTCACCGAGGAGGTCCAGCCCGGAACCGTCGGGGAGCCCCACGTCGAGCAGGAGCAGGTCGTAGGCGGATTCTTTGAGCAGGCGGCGGGCTTCGGCGACGGTCTTGGCCGGCACGACGGCGGCGGTTTTGTTCAGCAGGCTGACGACCAGGGAGATCAGTTCGGGTTCGTCTTCGACGTAGAGCACGCGCCAAGGGCCTACGCGGCCGTCGGGGCGCACGGCGCGCCGGACCGCTTCGATCAGGCGGCGCGTATCGATGGGTTTTTTGATCCAATCCAGCACACCGACGGCGCCGCCGTTGAGCACCTTGCGGCGCTCGTCGGCCACGCCGCTGACGACCACCACCGGCAGTTCGCGCGTGCGCGGATTGGTGCGGAGATCCTCGAAGAGCTGTGTCCCGTCTTCCCCGGGCAGGATCAGGTCCAGCGAGAGGGCGTCGTAGGTCTGGCTTTCGAGCAAGGCGCGCGCTTCGGCGGTGCTGCGGCAAACGTCCACGACGGCGCCTTCGCGTTCGAAGACGAGGCGCAGGAGCGAAGCGACGTCGGCGTCGTCCTCGCAGACCAGGATGCGCCTGCCTCGCAGCGTGCCTTCGGAGGAGGGCAGCGAGAGCTTGGGGAGATCGGCGACGACGGGGAGTTCGAACCAGAAGGCCGTGCGCACGCCGGGTTCGGAATCGAAGCCGATGCGCCCGCCCATGCGTTCGACGATCGCTTTGCTGATGGCCAGGCCCAGCCCCGAGCCGGCCTGCTTGCGCGTCGTGGTGGCGTCGGCCTGGCTGAAGCGTTCGAAGATGCGCGCGCGGAATTCCTCCGGGATGCCCGGTCCGCGGTCGGCAACGGAAACCCGGGCCTTGGCGCCGCCGACGGTTACGGCAACCTCCACCGCCTGTCCGGAAGGGGAATACTTGACCGCATTGGAGATCAGATTGGTGAGCACCTGAATGAGGCGCTCGGGGTCGGCCTGCACGAAGGGCGCGCACTCGAGGTCGCGCCCTTCCAGGCGCACGTCGAACTGCTGCGCGAACGGCCGGTTCTGTTCGAGGGCTTGGGCGATGAGGCTGCCGAGATCGACGGGCCGCAGGTCGAATACAATCTTGCCGGCCTCGATGCGTTCGCTGTCGAGGATGTCGTTGATGAGGCGCGCGAGGCGTTCGGTATTGCGCAGGGCCAGTTGGAGCATCTGGGCGGCTTCGGCGGGGAGCACGCCTGCCGCTCCGCCGTCCAATAGCCCCAAGGAACCGCGGATCGCGGTGAGCGGCGTGCGCAGTTCGTGGCTGACGACGGACACGAACTCGTCCTTGAGCCGCTCGGCGCGTTTACGGTCGTCGATATCCTGAAAGGTGCCGGCCACGCGCCGGGGCCGTCCGGCGGCGTCGCGTTCGACGACGGAGCCGCGCGCGGCCAGCCATTTCCAGCCGCCGGCCTGGGTGCGGTAGCGCTGTTCGATCTGAAAGTACGGTTCTTCGCCGGCGAGGAGCGCGGCGAACTGGCGCTGCGCGGCGGGATAGTCGTCGGGGTGCGTGCCGGCGGCCCAGGCGTCGAAGTCGGGGAAGATGTCGTCGTGGGCGTAGCCCAGCATGCGCCCCAGCCCGTGCGTGGAATTTACCTTACGCGAGATCGCATCGGCGTCGAAGCTGGCCAAGCGCGCGCCTTCCATGGCCATGGCCAAGCGGCGTTCGCTTTCGCGCAGCGCCTCTTCGGCCAGTTTCTGGCGCGTGACGTCGCGGGCGACGCCGAGGTAGCCGGTCAGCTCGCCGGACTCGCCGAAGATCGCGGAGATCGCCAGGTTCACATGGCACGCTCGGCCGTCCTTGCGCACGAAGGTCCATTCGCGTTCGTCGACGACGCCGGTCTCGGCCAGGAGGGTCAAGACTTCCAGCCCTTCGACGGAACGCTTCATGCGACCGGAGAGGTCCTTGGAGCGCGCGGACAATTCCGCCGGCGCGAAGAGCTTGAGGAGGCTCTCTTTCCCCACCAATTCGGAGGCGGCGTACCCGAAGAGCCGCTCGCCCCCCTTGTTCCAAAACGTGAAGCGGCCCTGCGCGTCGGTGGCGGTGATGCAGGTGTAGGTGGGCGAATCGAGGACGGCCTGGAGGTCGGCGTTGACGCGGCGCAGTTCGCGGGAACGTTCCTGAACCTGGGCCTCGATCTCGCGGGCGCGGGTCAACTGGCTTTCGAGCAGCCCGGCCACCAAGCCGGTCAGGACCAGTCCGGTGAGCAGCGCCACCCAAGGCAGCCAGGGTTTGACTTCGACTGCATACGCGGGCGAAGGGCTGGCGCGGATGACCCATTTGCGGCCGGGGACTTCGAA
The DNA here is from genome assembly GCA_015075375.1 of Planctomycetota bacterium. Classification (GTDB taxonomy): domain Bacteria; phylum Planctomycetota; class SZUA-567; order H5-PLA8; family H5-PLA8; genus H5-PLA8. The sequence continues at coordinate 1,354,128 of JABTUM010000001.1, forward strand.
CGCCGACCAGAACTCCAATCCTTCCGGCGCGGGGGTTGAACTGCGGGGCGTCTGCTTGCGCGAGAGTCTCTCAAAGAGAAGCTGGCCCGGCGCATCCTGAGCGCCTTCGAACAACTTCAGGTCGACGCCCACGATGCTCAACGGCTCCAAAGCCTGTTCGAACGAACTTTCGAATTCGAAGACGCCGACCAGAAAGCCGACCAGATTCTCCCGGCGCTGCTCCAAGGTCGCGGCGGGCGCACCGTTTCGATACACGGGCTGGACGGCGACGAAGGCGGGGCTGGCGTCCTTGTCCTGAAGCAGGCGGATCAGTCCGGAGACGATGATGCGGCCTTCGTCGCGGGCCGCTTCCAACGTGGCGCGGCGATTGGCTTCGAAGTTGAAATTTACGCCCAATACGGCTGCGTTTTCCTTTTGGGGTTCGACGTAGACGATCGGGTAACAGACCTTGCCCTCCGCGGCGGGCCGCCGGTCCTGCCCGTTTTCGCCGATATCCAGGATCTCGAAACCGGGCGCGCCGTCCCGGCGCACCCGATCGAGGAAGGCCACCCGCTGTTCGGGCTCGACGCGCGGCACCCACTCCAGCGCGCGCAACCCCCGGTAGCGCCGCAACAAGACTTCGCAAAAGGCTCTGAATTCGTCCCGCTCCACGCTTTGCGAACCCGCGTAAAACGCTCGCAGCGCCTCCAGCGCGCCCATGTCCACTTCCAGTTCGCGCTCGACGGTGAGGACACGTTCGCGGGCTTCCAGTTCGAAGCGCGATTGAATCAGATGGAGCTGGTCTAGGCGGATCACCCACCAGGCCACGGCGGAGACGGCGACGCCGGCGGCGATGAGCAGAAGAGGGAACAGGATAGGGCGGCGCGCGGGCGCGGGAGGCGCGGCGTTGGCCTGAAGCTGGTGGCGCAGGAGGCTGGTGGGCGGCGGTGCGCTCATGAGTTCGGACCGCTAGGCCTGCCCGTGGTAGCGCGCCCAGATCTCGCGCACGCGCGTGCCGAGCGTCATGGGCTCGTAGGGCTTGACGATGACCTCGATGGCGCCGAGGTCCAGGTAACGCCGGATCTCGTGGGCCTGGGATTTGGCGGTGAGGAAGATGGCGGGCGTATCTGCGGTGGCGGGCAGTTCGCGCAGCTTGGCGAGGGTCGCGGGACCGTCGAGGGCCGGCATCATCACGTCGAGGATCAGGAGTTGAGGGGCGAAGTCCGCCGCGGCGTCGATGGCTTCCGCGCCCGACGAGCAGGACTTGAGGGTGAACTTGGCGACCTTTTCGAGGGCCATGGCGGTGACCAAGCGGATATCGGGCTCGTCTTCGACGTACAGAATGCGTATCAGTTCGGGCACACTCACGCCGGGTTCCCTCTGGGCGTCGCTCGCATGGAGGGCATTCTATGGAGACCTACGAGAAATGCCAAGGCAGAGGTCCAACTACGCTCAGGAGTCCTCAGGGACGCCCAAGATTTCGTTTCTGGCGATAAATGAAGTTTAGGTATTCGAGCTGAAGAAAGTTGAATGAACATGAAGGAAAACGAATTATGCTGCATGCAAACTGTAGGAGAACTATGGCTATGCAGGTGCGATGGATGGTATGGATGGCCTTAGTATTGCCCGGAATTTTGGGCTGTTCCAATCGTTCGCCGTCGGCCGCGCCTAAGAAAATACCCAAGCCCGATACACCCTCACCCACTCAACAGGTATCCATTGAAACTGATGAAGCCCTTGAAAGAAAAAGGCGTTCCATTGCGATCCTGAAAGCAAGCCGGATTCCGGTCATGGATGGACTTCCAGTAATAGAAGCGGAGTCAGCATCTGTCCGCCGATCAGCAAACGAGGTAGCAGTTCGCGCCATGGCGCTTTGCGTAGTTGCTTGCAAAGGAGAAGGACTGGAACAAGAAGTCGTTCAATCTCTGATTAAAAAGTTTCAACTCGAAACAGCATTTACACCCGAGGAAGTGGCATTTTTAGAGAATCCCAGTCCGACCCAACACGAGCGCACCCAATTTGTTTGGCGATATGAATGCTATTGGGTCCTGCTATGGGCATTGGGACACATCGAAACACTAGAGCGGCCAGACAGTATCTGCGATGTAAAGTTGGCCGTTTCCATCCTCCGCGATTTGGGCCGCGAAGGATTTATCCAGAAGGCCAAGTATCGCTCGCAGCGTGAAATTTTGGATGAAGCTGATCTCATTTATCGATATCACTGGGCGATTGTTGATGCGCGGATCAATCGTCGAAAACCTCCTGCAGGACTAGATGGCGACGTCATCCAAGAACGCCATCACGCCTTCAACTGGCTTATTGGGTATTTAGATCAGGAATGGGATGAAGTCTCAACAGATACGTGATGAGATACTATCGGGCGCAACCCTCGGGTGGCGCCGAGATTGGCCGGTGATGGCTTGTTCATGTGTGATACCTTTGCTTAGGATAAGGCAAAGTGCTCCATGGCAGAATATGAACCGGATGAAGAGCACAACTCCGAACCCATCACACGATGGATGAAGCGACTGTACCGGTGGCTTTTCCCCGAACCGGAGAATCAAAAGAGGGGGCTGCACTTTGGCCGTGAAAGGGAAATATTGTGCGATTCATGCAAATGGAATTACGGTGATGCCTGCTCGCGACCTGAGCGGCCCAATGCACTGAAATGTCCCGATTACAAAAAGTCCTAGCCGACCTGAATGAATTCATGCGCTCTATCAATTTTGATCGAACGCACTATCGAATAAACTTGCCTCGGCCGTTCGGTTTTCGAAGGAGCACTTAGCCGAATATCGGAAGTTTTCGAGTCACTCGTCATAATATCTTGCCAAGTTGACTCCGTCAGCCGAATCATCACGGCGCTTGCAGCGCCACGATGCGCCGGTCGCTCAGGCCGACCACCAGCTTGCCGTCCATCCAGACCAATCCGGTCAGGTCGTCGGTGAACCGATGCGCGGCCACCTCTTTGCCCGCCGCATCGAGAACGCGGACCAGGCCGCCCCAGTAGCCGGCGGCGGTGCGTTCGCCGTCTTGAACGACAAACTTGAGCAAGCGGTCGCGGACGGCGCAGGTCTTGTGTTGATCGGGCGTCGGCTCCGGCACCGGTGCGGCGGCCAAGCGTGCGGCGTAGTCGCCGGCGGCAAGCGTTTCGTGCGCCGTTTGCTTGCCTTGTGCGTCCAATACCATGCGCGAACCGTCGTGGGTGAAGACTTCCAGCTTCCCGCCATCCAGCTTCACGAGGTCGGCCCGGTCGGGCAGGATGGCCTCCCAGACTTGCTTGAGTGCGGGAACCGGCGCGCCTTCGTGCACGGGCACGAGGACATGGCGCAACGGAGGCGTCCAGCGCGTGAGTCCTTCCAACCCGGCGAGCGCCTCGAAAAAGCTGCCCACGGCTTCGGCCATACCCTGTTCGTCGTAGGCCAGCAGGACGATCGATTCCTGTCGCGCGCCGACGCCGTCGTATTGCCACGCGACCAGCCCGCGGTTGGCACCGGGGATGACGCCGGGAACCGGCGCGTACGGGAGGAAGCCCTCGTCGTTCAAGAGCTTCACGATCGGATGGTCCTCGGGCGTACCGAGCAAGAGCATGGGGCGGCTTTCGGCGTATCCGGTATCGCGCGGATTCTGTTCGGCGCCGGGCTTGAAGCGGCCGCCATGGAGCCCTGCCCACGAGCGGGCCTGCGCTTCGTCGAGAGCGCGCGGCTTTACGGCTTCGGCCAGCGGAACGATCTGGGCGTCCACGTGCCAGTTTGCGGCGATCCGCTTCAGGCGTTCGGCGGCGGCCTGCTGCCAGGGCTGCGGTCCCGGAACGATCGCGGCGTTTCGATGCGTGCGGAAGAAGCGCAGGATATGCGCGCGGTCGTCTTCGAAGATGAGCGCGCGCGCTTCGCTGCCGGCGAGTCCGCCGCAGACGGCCGGCGGCGCGAAGGCGAAACCGGCACGATCGCGCGTGCGCGCGAGCAGGTCTTCGATTTCGACGCTCCAGGCGCCCGCCGGATCGTTGGCGGCGAGGGGGAGTTCCAGGTTGAGCGTGCCTTGGCGCGTGGCGCGGAAGAGGTCGTAGCGGACGGCGCCGAACGGATCGAGGACGCGCACGCGCAGGGGCGCGGCGCCGGCAAGCAGCCCGCCTTGCGTATCGAGGAGCGCGGCCGATAGGCGCAGGCGTATGGGCGCTTCGCGGCGTGTGAAGTCGGCGTCGAGGACGGGCCGGCCGGCCTTGACCGAACCGATGGGCCGCGCGGTGAGCGCGAAGACGCGCATCTGACCCGGACCGAAGCGGAAATCGCCTGCCGTCGCCGCGCCGTCGGCGCCGCTGAATTCGGGGACCGGCCCGCCGATGAGCGCGTCGTAGACCGCGCGCCCGCCGGTGGCGAGCGTGAGGCGCGTTTCGGCCGCCATCAGGCCCAGTTGCGGATGGCCCTGCGGATCGTGCTTCGCGTTGACCGCGAAGACGTACTCCAGGTCGCCGTCGGGCTGCCGCGTCGCGGCGATGCCGGGTTCGGTGCTGAGCAGGACGGGCTGGATGCCGAGCTTCTCGAACTGGGCTTTGAGCGCCGGGACGAGTTGCGCAGCGGCGTGCAGGTCGCCGCGCATCGCGGTGAGCGACTTGAGCTGGAGGTCCAGCGGCACGATGTCGCGGTCGCGGATCTCTTTCTGCTGCGCGCTCAAGCTGGCTTGTTGGGCCTGCAAGGCTTTGATCTTTTCGTCCAGACCGGCCTTTTCGGTTTCGTCCTTGCTGGCTTTCTTGCGGTCGTTGAGCGGTTTGATCTCGGCGGCGAGCTTTTTCTTTTCCTGCTCCAGCGCGCCGACGCGGTCCTGGTGCGGCTTGATCCGTTCTTTAAGCGCGGCGGCTTTTTCGGGTTCGGGGAGCGCCGGGGTGACGCCCAGGTCCACGGCGCCGGGAAGCTTGAGTTCGCAGTCGGCCGTCTGGAGCACCGCGCCACCGTTGCGCATGAAGGCTTCCAACCCGGCGACGACTTCCGGCGCGAGATAATCGATGCCGCAAAGGATGACGGCTTTGTGATGCGCCGCGAGCGTGCCGTCGGCGATGTCTTCGTCGAGAACCGGAAGAAACTGGTGCTGCATCAGCTTGCCGGCCAAGTACGCCCACGTCATGCCCAAGTAGTGCGCGTCGGAATGCGCGTAGTTGAAGCTCATGTCTCCGACCTGGCGCTGGAGCAGATGGGAGAGCGAGTACAGGAGCGCGACGGGCGGGCGGTGCACGGGGATCTCTTCGAGGACCGGTCCGAGGCGCGCCATCGCCTTGTTGGATTCGACGATCCCGGAGGCGGACGGCTTCTTGGGATCGACGGGATCGCAGTCGGGCGGCGTGATCATACCTTCGATGTTGGTCATGAAACTGAGGTACTGTTCGAGACGCATCTGGTCGGAGGTGGTGTTGCCGTACCAAGTCGGGAGGTACCAGCAGGGCTTGTCCCAGTCGCGCGCGCGGGCAAATTCGAGGGTGAGCGAGGGATGCCAGTAGCCGGGGCCCCAATCGTGGTAGCCGCCGTGGCCGCTGACGATGGGCAAGCTGCGCGCGACGTTGAAGTAGTAACCGTCGGTGAAGGCCGAGAACCCGTACTGGCTCTGCGTGATTGAAAGCCAGCCGGGCTTGATGCGATCGACGGCGGCCTGGGCGTCCTTCCATGCGGCGTCCATGAAGCCGAGCTTCCAGGTGGCCCAGTGTTTCCAGCGCGCCGCGTGTTCGGGATTCTTGGGATCGATCTCGTGGTACGTCGGCGCGGGGATGCCGAAGGCGGCTTCGTAGCTGGCCCTTTGCGCGGGGACGCCGTGCGGCGTGGTCTGCCCGGTGACGGGATCCTTGAACCAGGTGAGGCCCGGTTCGTCGTAGAAGTGGACGCCGTGGACGTTGCCGCTGGTGCGGTCGATGAAGGCGCGGCGCGAGACGCGGCGCGCGCCGGCCTGGAGCACGTTCGGGTCGGACCAGTCGCACTCCATGCGCAGGTCCATCTGGTGCCCGCCGCCCATCGTACAGCAGGAGAAGAAATCGCAGCCCGCGCGGATGTAGGCTCCGCCGTCGTTCTTCGAGTAATGCCCGTAGATCACGTTGAAGCCGAGACCGTCCTCGCCCTCGAGGCAGCGCTGGTCGTCCTTAGCGCGGCCCCAGTTGATGAGTTTGAACGTCGAGCGCCGGATGTGGTTGAAGAGTTCGAAGGAGGCTTGCGCGGCGGCGCCTTCGGCCGCGGCTTCGAGCGTGTACGCGCCGGGTTTGAGCAGCCATCCGCTGAAGCGCAGATGCGCGGTAGCCTGCGCCTTGCCGTCGCGTACCGCCGCCGCCGGCAGCGCGAAGAAGAATTCGCCCGAACTGCCGCCGGGGCCGCGCAGGAGCACGCGCAGTTCGCCCGCGGCCAGCGCCTGGACGTCCGAGCGGACGACGGCGACCTCGACGATCTCGTTGGTCTGGAAGTTCGCGCGCCCCTGGACGAAGACGATCTGGAGGCTTTGTTCGGCTCGCGCCGCCGATGCGGCCAGCAGGATCGCCAGCGTAACGAACACGGCCGGCCGGAACGAAAAGGCGCGCATGACGGACTCCTTACGTGGGTAGCCGGGGCGAACCCCCCGGTCCTTTTATATACCCTTCGGCGGACTGCAAATCGATATGATTTTTAATAAATGATAGCGTTATTTTTTAAGACCGTACAATTCGATCTCGCTGAGGCCCGCGGCGGCGGGCGCCCAGATCGAGAGGCCGACGCGCTGGACTTTCTTCCGGGCGTCGATCTCGTAAAGACGCCAAAACTGGTCGGAGAAGCTGGCGGCGTCGAGGACGCGGTGACCGTCGCCGATGGCTTCGTACGCACAGAGTTGCTGCGCGACGCGGGAGAGCTTCGTCTCGCGGTCGTAGGCGGACAGCAGACCCACTTCGGTGGGGCGCGTGAGGTCGATCTCGAACCACTGCCCGACGTAGGGATCGTCGGCCCAGGGCTCCAGCTTTTCGAAGCGCTTCCCGTTGACCATTTTGTAGGGATCGACGGCGGGCGGAAGAGTCTGGCCTTTTACTTTATCGATGTCGGGATTCGGGACGACGATGCGGCAGTCCTTCATTTTACCTTTGCCGCCGACGGCATCGGGGGCTCCGACTTCGGTGGCCATCTCGTCGAAGGCGTTGTCTCCGGCGGGCTTGGGCTTTTGGCCGGGCACGCCGACGTCGACGGGTTCGCTGCCGGCGGGCCTGACATAGGCCAGGTTGGGCGTGGGCCACGGCAGGTCCCAAAGCGTCGCCTCGGCGACTTCGAACGGTCCGTCGCTGACGATCTTCACCTTCGCGTTCTCGCCGCGCATGGGGATGTCCACGACGCGGTATTCGGGCGTGGGCAGGTCGAGGTCGAAGGCGAGCGGAGCGCCGGCTCCTTGAACGGTCACGCGCGCGGACTTGTTCCCCGCGGCACGGATGTAGACGAGATGCAGGAAGCTTTCTTTCGCGGGTCCGGCGGCGAGTTCGATGCTGGGCGGCGCGGCGTAGAAGGTCCGGCCAAAGGCTTCGCGGCCCGCGCCTTCGGGCTTCCATTCGGCGAGCTTCCGCGCGCCCAGCGCGTGTTGCGCGAGTTCGAGGGTGCGCGGTTCGCGGTAGCGATAGGGGATCGAGTCAACTTGGGCGGCAGGCTTGACCGGATGCGCTTCGCGGTCGGCGGCGGCCGCTGCATCGACGCGGCAGACTTCTTTGCCCGCGAGGTCGAGCAGGATCAATTCTCCGGTGCTCGCGCCGACCCAGAAGCCCTTCTCGGTGGCGGCGAGTTTGGGCGCGATGCCGCCGGCGGGGAAGGTCCAGGCGGATTGCCCATCCGGCCGGATGGCGCGCACGGATCCGTCCATGAGCGCGACGCAGAAAAGCGAACCGTCCAGCGCCAGCGCGCCGGCGCTGGCTTCGTCCACGGGAACGCTTATGGCCTGCGCGTCCGCGCCGGGTACCGCAAGCACCAGCACGTGACGGAAAAGTCCCGCCGCCAGCGCGCCACGCGCGTCCATCCAGCAGCCCAGCCCGCCCTGCGGCCCGACGCCGTAGCGATCGGGGAGTTCGCGCGTGACCGGGTGCTCGAGCACGGGCTTGCCCGCGGCGTCGATAAGCCTGAAGACGCCCGCGTAATCGCACATCGCGGTCCACTCCGCGCCGTTGGCGACGGCCCCAAAGCCGCGGTGGACGACGTACTTCAAGGCGTTGCGGACTTCGCGCGAGGTGAGCGTCCAGACGGTCTTGCCCGTGGCCAGTTCCAGCAGCCGGGTTTCGGACATGCAAGGATGTTCGGGCGGCTGATTCATGTTGCCCCAGCCGTTGGGTCGCACGTCGAGGGAAAAGAGCGCGTGCCGGCCGTCCGGCGCAAGCGTCAGTCCGACGGGCATGCGCGGCTGGCGGATCGAATCGCGGTGCCAGGCTTGGGTGAGATCGTCGTAGCGGTTCCAGTCGCGCCGGCCGATGGGGCCCCAGGACAACCCGCCGCGGAAGGCGGCGAAGGCGGTCTGTCCGTCCGGCGCGATCCGGAATGCGGAACGGAAATCGGGCGGAACCTTTTCGAATCCGCTGCCTTGGTCGTAAACCACTTGCTCGGCGGCGACCGTGCCCGCCGCGACGATGCCCACCAGAGAGTAGGCTTCACGCGTGGGGAAGTGCCAGCTTTTGTGGCGTTCCAAGACTTCGATGCGCTGCCCCCAGAGCCGGCCTTGGGCGTCGAAGGTGGCGTAATCGAACCGGATCTCGCCCGGCGCGCAGGTTCCTTCCAGGCGGCCGTCGGGTCCGACGAAAGCCAGCGTGTCGCGTTGGCCGTTCAGGACGGCGGCGAGGCGTCCGTCGGGCTGCGCGTGCAGGGAGATCAAGCGGCGGACCGGCGCGTAACCGACGAAAGGCGTGGGCACGGGCGCGGGGGCCGGCGCCGCCGGACGTGCGGTCCAGGCCATTGGCGCGGCGGCGGCAGGCGGCGGCGCGGGCTTGGCGTGTTCCGCCAGAGCCTCGGCGGCGGCGGCGATACCGGCGGCATCGCGCGCTTGGATCGAGAGCGCATCCTGGTTCGCCGTGAACGGACTGAAGCAAACGACCAGCCGGGCCTGCCCCGCCGCGGGAACGTGCGGCGTCATGCGCCACGCGGTGACCGCGCCCAGGCTGCTTTCGAGGCGCCCGCCGGCGAAAAGGATCACGTCGCGCGCGAGCATGTAGGCCGGCGGCGCTTCGGCGTATCCGCCCATGATCGGCACGTGGACGCGATTCTTGGAATCGATGTAGGGGCTGAGGTTCTCGCGAATCCCGATGGCGCGGCCTTCGGAGACGGCGGCACGGTTGGCGGCTTCTTCGGCCCACGGGAACCAGCGCACCGGAAGCGTGTCGAAGTGCTCGGGTCCGATCTTCCACAGCCGTGCGGCGATGCCGGCGGCGTTGAGGCGCTCGATCAGCTTCACCGCCGCGGGTTCCAGGTGTTCCTGGCCGGGCTCCAGGACGACCGACTTCTCGCCCGGCTTGGCCAGAAACGCGCGCAGTTGGCGCGGGTCGACAACATGCGCGGGACCGGCGGGAGCCAGCACGAGATTCTTCGCCTCGGGCGCGGCCACTTCCAACTCAGCGTTCGCGGTCCAACCGGTCAGCAGTTCCTGCGCTCGAAAGGTCCAAAGTCCAGCCGGCGCGAGGGCGGGCAGATGCACGTCGGCGGCCTGGCCCGCGGCACGGAAGAGATCGAGGTATACGCCTCCGCCTGGCGCGGTGAGCGTGTAGCGCACGGGCAGCGGCCCGAGATCCTGCCCCGCCCCATCGGCAACCGATGCGCGCAGCTTCAGTCCGGCGCCCAAGCGCAGCGCGCCGCCGGTCTCGAGCTTCACGGCCGCGGGCGGCGCGGCGTACCAAGCCAGCACCGTGCACGGTTCGGTGACCAAGTCCACCTTGATCTTGGTCCGGCCGTCCTGCTCGACGCCGGACAGGTCGATTTGTTTGACGAGGTCACGGATCTTCCAGCCGGTTCCCTCGATGGAAACCGGCAGCGCTTCGCGCGTCCGGAACTCGCGGCTGTGTTCGCCTTTCACATCGGCGACGACCACGGCGTACCGGACGGCTCCGGCCTGGAGCGGCACGGCCAGCGCGAGGTCCGAATCGACGCGCGCCAGCGGGGCCAGCTTCCACTGCGCCAGCAGATCGCCGAGCGGCCGGCGCCAGATCTCGAACTCTTCCCACATCTTGGCGCTAGAGGTCATCTGAAAGCCGCCTAGTTGCATCAGGTTTTTGAGTGGCGCATTCACGCGCACCGCGCCTTGTATTTCGTCGCCGGCGGCGCCTACCTGAGCCAGCTTGCCGCCGGCTTGGACCCATTGGGCCAGCTTGGACTGCAAAGCGGCGGAGACCGGCTGCGTGCATTGGACGCAAAGCAGCGCCTGGACCCCTTCCGGCGCGCCGTTTTGGAGGAACGATTCTTCGGTGAGGACGATCGGCGGGAGGCCGAGGCGGGTGAGATAATAGTAAACGGCATGATTGTAGTAGAACGCGCCTTGCCCGCCGAGCCTGCGTTCGGGCAGCGGAACGAGAAGCGCGATGCGGCGATCGGGATGTGCATGGGTGGCGATGGCGCCGTACTGGCTGACGAAGCGCAACCCTTTTCCACGCCGCTCCAGTTCGCGGCGGCCGAGCGTGCCGGGCATCACGACACCGCCGCCATCCATGCCGCGTCCGAAGGCGTGAAAGAGACTCTTCATCGTACCTTCGCTGCTGGTGCCCCAGTCGGTGGTGGCCCAGACCGGCTGTCCGGGCCGCAGACCGTGCGCCCATTCGGTGACCCACGCCGCGGACATCGGCCATTCGGGATAGTCGGAGTAGATTTCGTAAGCGCTGGCGGCCATATCGTGAAACAGGGCTTCGGTAACCTTGCCGGCATCGTGCCCGCCGTTTTCGAAGAGCATGCAGGCGAGGTCCGGTTTGACCGCGTGCACCGCGGCGTTGTAAAGCTCGTTGTGGTCCGCAAAGGAGCCTTGGTACTGCGCCGCATTCCATTCCATCAAACGCTTCTGCACCTCCAGCACCTTGGCCCGTTCGGCCGGATCCTTGGTGAGCTTCTTTTCCGTGTACCACTTGAGTTCTTCTCTGGCGACCGGCGCGAGTCCCGCTTTCTTCAGCTTTTGAGTAAGCGCCTCGTTGCGCGCCTGGACATGCCCGTCGCAGGGCACGCCGCCTTCGACGTACCCCCACCAAGTCGGGAACCAACTGTAATTGAAGCCCCAAAGGCTGGGGTATTCGCCGGTTTGCTGCGCGGCAAGCTGGAGGTTCCGCACCATACGATCCACGGAAGGCTTGTAGCTGTGATGGTAGCTGAGCCCTTCGTTGTAGAAGGCCGGCCCTCGCGCGACGGTCAGGTCGGCCAGCCGCATGCGGTGGCGCAGCAGACCTTGCAGGAGCAGGTCGTTGGGCGTAATGCCGACCACGGCTTCGAGGGGCACTTCGGCGCCGGCATCGGTCAGAGCTTGGCCGAGCGCGAGGTTCAACTCCGGCATCTGGCGATTGACGCTGCTGTTGTGCCCGCACGTGGCGACCGAATCGAGGCCGCCCGCGTGAAGGACGCTCAAGCCAACCTCGTCGAACGGCGGCGCTCCGCCGCACGAACCTTGGTATTGAGTCAGAAACGTGCTTCGAATCTCGAAGGGCACGATTTCGAGCGGGACTTTCCCGCCGGCTTGCCCTGCGAATTCGAACCACAGATCGCCCGTGCCGAGGGGCAGTTCGCGCATGGGGATCGTGACCGTGCGGGAAGCGTAGGCATCGGCGGAGGCGGCGGGGCATTCCAGGTCGCCCAGTTCCAGCACCGGCGCGTCGGGGTGGCGGCCTCGATAGCACAGGCGTCCCGGACCGGCCGGCGATCCGGGCGGCGTGAGGATATGAACCGGCGCGGACTCTTCGCGCGTGTAGACCGTACGCATGCGATGCGGAATCAGCACCGGCCCTGGGCCCGCATTCCACGCCAGTACGGGAAAGGTCAGCGCCTGTTGCCCTAGTCCCGTCAGATTCATTCTGAAGGACAAGGCGCCCACCTGATTGGCGGGAATGGGGAGCCGCAGCCAAGCCAAGTCGGCGGCCGGTACGCCCAGCAGCGCGGCGGCTTCGGCCGCCTGCTCTTCGGAAGGATCGGCCAGCGCGCGCGCAGGCGTGCGGTCCGGCGGATCGTTTTGGGACGATTCCAGTTCGAAGCGTTCGGCTTTGAAGGGCGCGGCAGTGGCCTTCTCCACTTCGGCGCGCACGAATGCGATGCCGGCGGAGCGACCCGCCGGAACACGCAGCGGGAGGTACACGCGCAGTTCCGGAATCCCGTGGGGAGCATTCTTTAAGCGCATACGCGCGGGCTGACCCGGCTTGGGATCGCGCTTGCGGAATTTCGGCGCCGCCGAAGCCGGCGACGCGAACGGAGAAACGAGCGGCTTACCGGGCGGCAGGCGGAGTTGCAGGCCGCCATCGATCTGAACCACGTTTTCGGCCAGCTTCGAGGCCGAGGCGTCCAAGGTTCCGTCGGCCTTCAGAACCAGCCGGCCCAGCGTGCTTTCATAGGCCAATCCAACCGGCAACCAAGCCAGGAGCGGGCAATACGGCGTCGTTTCACGCAGGATCGATTCCCCGTTGCAACTCAGGCGGATGTCGAACGGCACGGGCATACCCGAGGCGTTGACGGCCTCGAGGCGTATCTGCGCGCACTTGATCGAAAGGCCGGTCTTGGAAACGATGAGAGCGGGATGCTCGCTGGTGAGTTGCCCTCCGGCCATCTTGAACGGAATGGAAAAAGGTTGCAGTACATGGTCTCCATTGGTAACGAGGGCGCGGCCTTCGACCGGATAGACGCGATAGACGCCTCCGATATCGGCGTGGCGTTCCTGTTCGTAGGGCTCGATGACCGCTTCCGCATCCACCTTGAGCCGTACCGGAGGCACCGCTGCGCCCACGAAACCCGTTCCGCCCACGCGCCAGTAGGTGCGTTCGCTCAGGTTTTGGTCCGGCTGATCGAGGGCCACCCAACGAAACAGCAGACCGCTCTGCTTGGGCTGGTTCTTGGCCGGCGTCTTGGAGGCTCCGTCCTTCGCGGGCTTGGGTGCAGGATCGTCCAGGAGGTCGAGGAGGTCTTCGGCCCGTACGGTCCAGTGGGCGGCCAGCAAGAGGCAGACGAAGGCGATGCGGCAGATCCGGAGCATGGCGCCTCCTTAATATAGGTGCTGCCCGATTGAACTGACGCCTATGCGTCAGACGTCCCAAGGTATCAAGGTACGGCACCGGAACGCCCGCCCTTTCCTTTCGGATACACTCGTCGGCGGCCGGCGGCAAACAAAACGATACTTATAATAAATAAAGATACCTTATATTGAGATTGGGCGTGCCTAGTGAGATGCGGGATGTTTAGATAGCCCATACAGAGACCTTGGCTTGAGTAAAGTATTACGATTTAGACCTAAACTAAAGTTAGCATTTTGCAGCGCAAATTATCCTAATATGGTATCGAGCTTTACTAGCAATCTATTGTAAAGCATTCCATTTTTTGATTTTGAAGCAACAAAAAGAGTATGGCGTTGTATTCAGGGTCAGACCGGCAGGTCGCCTATAAAGTTTAGCATTAATTGCATTATACTATTTAAATTCAACCTCTAACGGGTGTACGAGATACGGAAGGCAGGTAAGGATCTGGGCACTGGGAAAGGGGACGGGTTCAGGCCGGATTGGGGCGGCGAGGCGATTGCAACCGCGCTATGCTATCCTGCACCTAGTGTCCTTGCGCAAAAATCGAGGAGTCTCTTCATGACGAACCGATCGATGCCCTTTGCTTGCGCGGTCCTTTGCTTGGCGGCGGCGTGCGGCGGCGCGCGAGCGCAGGAAGTGGATTACGCGCAGGAGGCGTATCAGAAGCTGGACAGCTTCGAGGCGCATAAGCTGCGCAGCGCGGACAAGCTTTTCGAGAAAAAGGACTTCAAACAGGCGGCGGCGGCGTACGAGTCGTTCGTGAAAGAGTTCGAGCAATCGAAGGCGCTGGCTTATGCGCTGATCCGCAAAGGACGCAGCTTACAGCAAAGCAACAACCGCTTCGCGGCGCTGAAAGAGTACGTCGAGGTCACCGACTACTTCATCAACACGGATCCGGCGTACGCCGCGGCGGCGATGTATTACAGCGGGCTGTGCCATTGGGACAACGGGGACCGCGACAAGGCGATGGGCTTCTGGGGCAAGATGGCCCAGGACAAACAGTTCAGCCGGCATTTCCTGGCCGCGGGGGCGCTCAACCGGCTGGCCGACTGGTACGCCGGGCGCAAAGAAGCCGACCGCGCGCTGCAAACGTATCACCAAGTGGCCGTGACGTTCCGGCAGTCCAACGAACAGGAAGCGCGCGAAGCCATGGCGAAGGCCATCGGCATGTACACGCGCAAGCCCGACGAAGCCGGTTTGCGCAAGCTGTTCACGGACACGGGCGGGTTCGAACATCATCCGCGCAAGCTGGAAGGCGAAATCGAGACGGATCGCAAGTACTGGAGCGAAGTGCGTGAAGCGGTCAAGAAGCACGGCGCTTTCGAAAAAGACCAGACGGAACTGATGAACCATTATTACCGCTACTGGGCGCAGGCGCTGGAAGGAAAGTTCGCGGCGTGGGACGACTTCCAGATCGACCGGATCGCCTTCATCCGCGCGTACGAGAACGATACGGCCAAGTGGATCGAGCGCCTCGACGAACAGTTCGAGAAGCAGAACAAGCAGGACGACTACGCGCGCATCGTGAAGTGGATCATCCTGTACGTCGGCCACGACGCCAAAGTGGATGCGTACTACCAGAAGCTCGATTTCGCCAAGACGAAGAACGAGGACATTTTCGAACTGATGAAAGCGTTCTACAACGTGAAGGGCCAGGAAGCGCGCGGGCAGAACGTACTGCAGAAGATGCGGCTGGAGCAGCTCAGCGACGACTTCAAGCACCAGCAGCTTTCGGGCTTTTTGTGGCACAAGGGCGATGACGACGCGATGGTGCGCGTCTGCCAGAGCTTCAAAGACGCGAACAAGGGCAAGGCGCGGCTGCTGGACTATTACTACCACCGCCAGAACACCGAAAAGGGTCTTCCGCTGGCGAACGAGTTGGCTGCCGAAGCGGATTACGCGGGCTGGGCGCTGTACCGGAAAGGCGAGCTGCTCAAGCAGGCCGGGAAGCACGACGAAGCGATCGCAGCGTACCGGCAATCGGACCAACAGCCCGGCAGCCTGTTTCGAATCGCGGAATGCTACCAGGCTAAAGGCCAACACCAACAAGCGGTCTCGCAGCTTACGGAGATCGAGAATTTCTTTAAGGAACAGGCCAGCGAAGCGCTGTGGCGAATCGCGCAGGTTCACAAGTCGGCCGGAAACGAGAAACAGTACGTTGCGTCGCTGCGCGGGCTGATGTCGAAGTACCCGAAGAGCGGTCAGTCGACGTACGCCCACGATATTCTTGAAAAGATGGGTTTGAAGATCGGCGGAGGCGTCCATGCAAACGAATAGCCGGGCGTGGGGGTGGGCTTTGGCGGCGCTGGTGCTGGCCGCGGGCGCGGCGGCGGGAGAAGCGAAAGGGAAGCGCGCCCGGGAGGCCGCGAAGACCGCGGAAGCGAAAGAAGGCGATACGAAAGCCGAAGACGGCGACGCTCGCGCCGATATTGCGGCGTTGCGCCTGCTGAAGAAAGCCGAAGAACTGCTGGAACAAAAAGACCTCGACCGCGGCCTGACGATGCTCGAGAACGTCCTCGAGCAGTACCCCAAGAGCAAAGTGCGCTATCAGGTTTACCTCGCGTTGGGCAAGCACCACATCGCTCAGCACGACCAAGCCAAAGCCCTGAAGTACCTCCAGTATCTCGGCAAGCTGAAGACGCCCGATCAGGCTCTGGAGGGCGAGGATCTCGATCTGTATCTGCAAGGCTTGTATTACTCGGGCCTGGCCTTCTTCGAGACGGGCAACTACGGCGCAGCGTTCCAGCCGCTGCGCACCATCACCAACGACTACCCCAACACGGTCTGGGGCAATCAGGCGCACTACTACATCGGCATGTGCCACTTCCACAAAGGAAACTGGGACAAGGCGATCAAGGAGCTGAGTTTGGTCGGGACGTTCGTCGATCCGGATAGCGAGACGGCGACCTTCGCCGAAGCGGGGCGACGCTTCTTCCTTAAGGTGGAAGACGCGGACCTGCCGGTCTTGCAGCGCCAAGGCAAAGACGTGAAGGCGCAGGTCGCGGCCGCTTCGGGCGATGTGGAGGCGGTGCCCTGCGTGCCGCTGACGAGCAAAGGCGACGTGCTGATCGGATCTCTGCCCAGCGCGGTAGGCGTGCCGAAGAAAGGCGACGGGATCCTGCAGGTGATCGGCGGGGACACGCTTACCGTCACCTACTTGGACGACAACTCCAAGGACGGCGCGAAGAATTCCGAACGCAAGGGCCAGGTGAAGGTGGTGAGCACCGCGCGTCTGGCGTTCACTCAGGGCACGTACAAAGATCTGGCGGAAGCGGCTTTCCTGAATCAGCCGCTTTTCGTATTGCTCCAGGATGCGGATCTCGACAAAACGCCCGAAGCCGATGCGGTGGCGGTGCGAATGATCTCGCGCTTCAAGGCGATGCCCGACGAGAACGCCGAGGATTGGAACGGGGAATCCGAAGAACGCTGGGAAGTGCGCGACGAAGTGACCTTGAGCGTAAAGGAACTGGGCGAAGGGCCGGTGGTTCGTACCGGGCAGTTCGGCGGCAGCGTGAAAATCGTCGAAGCCATCAAGGGACAAGCCGCGGACCGCGCCGACGACGCGCTCGCTTGCATGCTCAACGACGAGATCGTGGCCACGTTTATCGACGAACGGCA
Source organism: Planctomycetota bacterium (assembly GCA_015075375.1). Taxonomy (GTDB): domain Bacteria; phylum Planctomycetota; class SZUA-567; order H5-PLA8; family H5-PLA8; genus H5-PLA8. The sequence goes on from JABTUM010000001.1 coordinate 1,370,926, forward strand.
CATCGGGGGCGAGACATCGCGCGAGGTGAGCACGAAGACCACGGTGATCGGCGAGATGGATAACCGGCCGGCGGCGACGCAACCGGTGATCCACGATCCGTTGCTTAAGGCCAATAAGGAACTGCGCGACGCTCAGGCGTTCCTCGAGTTGGGACGCATCTTCAAGAGTATGGGGCTGCGCAAGGGCGCGGGCGAAAAGTGCGACGAGGGGCTTACGCTGGTGGATCCGATCCTGAAGAGCCGCGACGATTTGCCGACGGCGCTGAAGGAGCAGGCGTTCAAGCTGAAGTGGGAGTTCTACATCGTCAAGGACGATCTGGCCGCGGCGATCCAGACGTGCGAGCTGTTCAACAAGCTCTTCCCGGATTCGCCGTTCGCCGATCAGGCGCTGATGGGCATCGCCAAGATCCGCTTCGAGGCCAAGGAGTTCGCGGGGGCGCAGGGCGTCTTCGCGCAGGTCCTGCGCCTGAAAAATACGCAAGCGCAACCGGAAGCGATGTACATGATCGCGCGCTGCGTGGAAGCGGGCAAAGGCGAGAAGGAGGCGATCGTCCATTACAAGGCTTGCGCGGAAAAATTCCCGCAGAGCGAATTCGCGGGCGAGTCGCTGGCGAAGCTGGTGGACTATTACGTCAAGACGCGCGACTTCGTGCTGGCCAATGACCTTCTGGAGCAGGTCTTCCAGGATTACCCGGATGCTTCGTTCCTGGACAGCATGCTGCTGAAATGGGTGATCGTGGCTTTCCGTAAGGGCGACTACGCGACGGCCCGCGAAAAGTGCAACCAGCTCATTTTCGAATATCCGGCGAGCTCCTACGCGGAAAACGCGCGCAAAGTGCTGCCGAAGATCGAAGAGAAATTGCAAGGCGCCGCCGGGGGCGAAGGCGGCGGCGGCGAGGGCGGCGGCGCGGAATAGGCCGGCGCAAAGGGTTGAGTATCCGAACGGGACACCACGAGGACGCCATGCGACCGATCGAACGATTCGCGGGAATGCTGTTGTTGTGCGCGTGCGGCCTGTGTGCCGGTACGCTCCGAGCCGGTGAAGCGGCGCCGCCGGACCCCAAGGCGGCGGCCTTCGAAGCACTGCTGTTGAAGGCCGCGCAGGGGCTGACCGATGCGGAAATGGCCGAGATCCTGAAAACCGGAGCGGAACTGGGCCGCGCGCGCGAAGCCTCCAACGCCTTCAAGACCTATATGACGAAACAGCCGGAGCCGGCCGAAGAGCTGATGCGGCAGGCGGCGGAACTGGCGTTCCTTTCGGCCGATTACCAGACCGCGGTCTCGCGCTTCAAGGCTTACTTGAAGGAAGCAAAGCCCGATGCGAAGAGTTCCGAAGCAGCCGGGCGGCTCTACGATTTGCTGGTCGGATTCGTGCCCAACGAGGACGCCGCGTTTCAGTTCATGGCCACCCAAGGCCTGCCCTTCCGCCAGCACGTGTATGCGCGGAAATTCGATTCCTGGTTCCTCGAAACCGCGCAGCGCCGAAACGACCTACGTAACTACGCGCGCAAGCTGGTTTCGATTTACGCCGATCCGGCCAGCAACGCGAGCCGCTACTTCGACGGCCATATCGACTGGATCTGCGCCCGCTTGGCGGAGGATCAGGAACGCCGCCGCGATGCCGCGGACGACCTCCGAAAACTACTGCCGTCGATTAAGAACCAGAAGCGCCATACCACCTTGGCATTCTATACCGCATGTCTGGAACAGATGAACTGGGATGGAGGCGTAGATAAGCCGCTCACGCCGGAAGCCTGGAATAAACTGCGCGCCGTCGCCGAAGCGCGTTTGAAGACCGATCCCACCTACGAGGCGCTGTCGCAGACCTTTTGTGCGTTCTTTAAAGGCAACCGCCACTTCGACGAACGCGTCTACCGCAACCACGCTAAGGACATTCAGGGACTCTTCGCGGCGGTTTTCCCGCTCCTGCCGAAGCCGGAACAGGCCAAGTTCATGACTTGGCAGATCCACGGCCGGCGTATGGCAGAGTATGCGGCTCCGGTCCAACAATGGCTGGCGTGGGCGGAGAAAGATCTGGAGTTCTATAAGCAATCCGGACCGTCGCAGGTATTCCTCTCGTTCGCTCGTCCCGAGAACGCCGATCTATTCAAGAAGCTGGCGCCGTTCGTGGGAACCCATGCCCAAGCGTCGGCGGCGGCAACCCGGTCGCTGGCCGTAGAAGGCGATCTGTTGGCCGTGGCGAAGCACCTGTACACGACCGAGTCCTGGCACCTGAGCCTTCACGAGCCCACGCAGATCCTGCACCAGCATGTCGCGCCCGCGTTCCTGGGCTACAAGCGCGAGAAAGGCCAGGAACTGCCGCCGCAATACTGGGAGAAGACGCGGCTTAAAATCGGAGTGGAGTTGATTGCGCCCTCGCCCATCGCTCTGTTCGATCAAGGCGGCGCACAGGACTTCGCACGGCTGGCGTGGCAGTTCGGAAGCAAGGACGGCGAGGCAAATCACGATAAATCAAAGACCGCGGCGCTGCTGAAACTCTTAGCTTGGGTGCCCTACGACGCGGCCGCGCGCAAAGCGGTCTTCGAGGGACCTTACAAAGAGTTCCGTGACTGGAAGAAGCAGTTCGAAAAAGACGGCGCGGGCGTGGCCAAGGAGCAGCAGGCGGCGCTGAAGGCACAGCTCGCGGAAATCGACCAGGTTTACCAGGACTTGCAGTCGGGTAAGGCCCAAGGCACGCCGCCTACGCCGCTGTGCCAGCAACTGGCGACCGCCGTGCAAGCGGCGCGCGCCAAGCAAAAGGACGCCTACCTAAAGGTAGCGCGGGAGATTTACGACGCGCATAAGGACTACAACGTCTCGCACAAACCTTTTGGCGAAGCGCTGGTGGCCTGGCAGGTGCAGACGGCGATCCAGGCCTTTAACGATTACGAGTACGCGGGCGATTTGCTGAAGGACCAGCTTGCGCTGCTGCCGGACGAATCCGCCCGCGCACGAGCGGCCCAACTCTGCGCCTGGATCGCCAACGCCGAGAAGGAATGGCAAGGCGGCAACCAGATCACCAAGAAGGATATGGAGCACGCGATCAAGCTCGCCGGAATCATCGATCAAGCGTACGCGCCGCACGCTCAGCAAGGCAAATACTGGGGCGACCTTTACCACTGGATGCGCATGTTCAAGCGCGGCCAAGGCTGGCGCGATCAGGATATAGGCGCCGCCACGCTGGCCGGGCTGATCGAGAAGCGGGTCTGGTTCGAGAAACCACCGAAGTTCGACTGGTGGATTCAATCCGGAACCGTCGCCGCGATGCATCAGGTCCGCGAAGACTTCCAGGCATTGAAAACCAAGTACCCGCTGGAAACCGGCTTCGATGCGATGTTCCTTGAAGAAGCGGAGAAGTCGGGATACCTCGATTTCCGCTACTGGCACATGGGCGGGCATGACCGCGAAAAGAAGATTCGCAACTACGCGGCTCAGAAGATGGCCGAATGGGAACACTATCCCAGCGGTTACGACTGGGAATCCATGTGGGAATGGCAGCGCCGGCTGCTGGAAGCCGATCCGCAGATTCGCGAAGCCACGCTGGCAAAGACGGAGACCTACTGGGGCAAGACACGGTTCGACTGGTTCGCGATGGGCTGGGGCCGATTCGCTTGCGGCTGGGGCAACGACGAGCAACGCGCGACGCGCTTCCAGCAGTTGGCACAATACCTCGACCGCGCCGCGGAGACTCCGCAGCGGATCCTCGCGCCGCGCCTGGACCCATTGGGTCATTTCTTCAATTCGCGCACTCCGCCCAAACCGGAAGAGCTAGACGTGCTGCTCAAGTTTTTCCCGCTCGGCTGCCCCCAACAGTGGTACGGCGGCTGGGGATTCGAGTATCTGATCACTTGCACGCTGGATGGATTGTCCAAGCAAAACCGCCTGAACGAACTTCCGGCCGTGGCGCCTTACCTCTGGCTCATCGCGCGGGATACCAACAACGGCCAGTTCCATCGCATACTGAGCGACTTTGCGGTGGATCTGTACAAGAAGGAGCAATACCACCTGGCTCTGACCCTGGCTGCGGCCGGCCTGGAGATCCTGGGCGACCGAATGGATAAGGAAGCCGCGACGGCGCTGACCACCGTACGCACGCAAACGCTGGCCAAGGTCGGCGGCGGCATTTCGGTATCGCGGAACGATCCGAATTATCCGTTCTTCGCGGCGCAGGAACAGTACCAGACGAGCAACTTCACGGCGGCGTGGGACCAGTATTCGCGCAACGCGGCCAAGGCAAGCGGCGTAATCAAGCAGCTCGAGCCGAGCTTCGCGCTGTGGCTGATCCGGCGCCACACCGACCTGCAGCAATTCGATACGGCCGAACAGCTTTCCCGCGTGCTCTTGCAGCACATGGAAAGCGCGCCGGCGGGTTTCGAAGCCGAACATCGCGCGGCGCTGCAAGTGGCGTACGCCGACATCGCGTTCGCGCGCAAGGAATATCCGCGCGCGCGCGCGCAGTACGAAGAGATCGCGGTCAACAAGACCTACCAAGGCACCCAGTCCCAGATGGACGCGCACCTGCGCGTGGCGGAGGTGGATCGGCTGACCAAGCAATACGACAAGGCGATGGAGCAGCTGGAAAAGATGGCCGAGAGCAAGGAGCGTTATCTTCAAACCCAGGCGCTTTACCAGATCGCCAGAGTGAAGTTCGATCAAGGCCAACAAAACGAAGCGGAAGAAGCGCTGAACCAAGTGCTGCTGCGTTCGCCCGACCACGCGGACGCGAAGCTGCTGATGAAGGAAGTCCTGATCGCACAAAAGAAGTATGAAGCCGCGCTGCTGATCGCCCCGGGGCAATTACGCAACCAGCAACTGCTGGTGCCGGGCGCCCCGCTCAAGGTCAGCCTCGAAGACCGCAACCTCGCGGTGGTCGGCAAATCGTTGGCGGTCGAAGTGCAGGTGGTCACCAGCGCGGGCGACAAGGAGACGTTCAACCTCCTTCCGGCGGGCGAATCGAAGACCCAATTCCAAGGTCACATTCCCACGCAACTCGGCGCACCGGCGCCCGGCGACCATACGCTGCAGGTGCTGGGCAACGACACGATTTCGTACGACTACTCCGAGGATTTCAAGAAACGCCTGCGCATTTCGCTGGGCGAGCCGGCGGCGCTGAAGATCGCCAGTGACGCGGAGATGTACGCCAGTTCGGGAAAGATTCTGACCAAGGAAGAACTGGAAGCGCAGGCGCTGGAGCAGATGATCCGGCAACGTTTGAACCCGCGCGGCGAGGAAGAAGGCGGCGAAGGCGTGGCGCTCTCGTCCCGCCGCGATGCCAACCAGGTCAAGCCGGGCAACGCCATCAACGTCCGGATCGTGGACTTGGAGCGCAGCACCACGGCCGAGGCGGACGAGATCGCCGTGGAGGTGGCCACTTCGAGCGGAGACCGGATCGATGCGTTCAAACTGAAAGAGTCCGGTCCAACGACGGGCGTATTCGAAGGCGCCATTCCCACGGCCGCGGCTCAGGCCACGGCGTACGCCTCGGATTCCGACGAAGGCCGCATCCCCGATTACGTGATCTCCAAAGAACAATACCCGCCGTGGCGTGCGCTGCCCGACAACAAGCGGCCCAAGGCGTTTATGGTCGACTTGGCCGATAACCTGCCGCTGGGCAAGTTGACGCTCACCGCCAAAGACGATGCGCGCAAACTCAAGGCGTTCAGCGTGGAAGTTTCGCAGAATGGCCGGCAGTTCGAGACGGTGGGATCGTGGCCGCAGGCCCTGAAGCCATGGAACGGCACACCGCGGATCACGGTAGCGAAGTCTGGTCCCAACCCGCCGCGCAACTTGGAACAGTTCCGCGAGTTCTTCAACCGGGGCTTCATCGCGCAAGGCTCTCCCAAGCGCACCATGGACTTACCGCTGCAGAACCGCAAGATGCTGTCGGGCCGCCTGGACGGCAATGTCTTCGACCTGCGGAACGCTCTGCGTCTGGACCATAACGATCTGTACGTGGTTCACCTGAGCGCGGCGTTCCAGCAAAAAGAGCGCAAAGCGCGGACGTTCAAATTCGTCTTCGAGAATCCCGGCCAGCACGCATACGCAGTTCTGGCCCTCGACGGCCAGGAAGGCTCCGAACCCGGCGTGGTCTCGCGCGCGCTGAAGGAAGGCGTGCACCGCGTGGATGTCTACCTTTATTGCCGGGTACATCACGGCACTCATTTCGAACTGCAACAGGACATCGAAGCCGAACCGTTCATCGCGGGCTGCCCGCTCGAAATGTTCAGCGCGGATAAGAATCCAGCCGTGAAGGAAGAGGTACAGCGCCCCGTGGCGCAGGTGACGGCCGACGCTCAGGGTTCGGCCTTCGAAATCGCGTTCCCGTCCGATGTGCGCGCGCGCGTGGTCCGGTTGCTGCTCGAAGACTTTGCCTCCGACGCCCCGGCGCTCGACAAAATCACTCTCACCTCAGCCGACGGCACGCAAGTGCTGCCGCCCAAGGAGGACTTCCAGGCGCTGCGCGTAAACCAGCAGCTCGAAATTGTCCCCGGCGACCGGATTACGATCACCTATAAGGATCCGATCCGAATCAGCGAATCGAAAGGCGTGCATTCGACCTCGCTTTCCGCAACCTACCACGACGCGAAGCTCTCGGCGGTCCAGGTGGTCGAAAAGGTGGTTGCGGGCCGCGAAGAGCCCCTGCGCGATTACGTACCGATCCGGCGCTACAAAGCCGACGATAACGTCACCGTCTTCGTCAACGATCCCGACGGGGATGTCAGCGGCGAGAAGGATACGATCACGATCAAGGCGTCCACGACCAGCGGCAAGCAAATCGAAGTCAAGGCGTTGGAGTCCGAAGCGCATAGCGGAATCTTCCTGGGCCGGATATTCCCCGTGCCCGGCGCGCCGAAGCGGCCGGTAGAAATTCAGGTCGGACAGGACGAGGATCTGGTGCTTTCCTATCTGGACCGCGAGAACAACGATCCCGGGGTGCCGTACGAGCGAACGCACGTAATCGAGCAGGCTTGGTACGCGCCTCCGGAGGTGCGTATTTTCGAAGTCAGCAGCGCGCCGCTGAACGAAGCCGACGCCGAACGCGGCGCGAAGCTGGCCGCCGCCTCGGTGACGGAGGAAACGTTCTTCCCGCGCCGGCGGTTGCTGGCGCATCGCCCGGTGAAACCGAATGCCGACGAGGCCGTAACCGTACCGGCTGCCGGACCGTTGATCGTTGAAGTGCTGTTCCCCACCATCGCGTTTTCGGCCGCCAGCGAGGCCACACTGTACGTACAGACCTCTTCGGGCCGCGCAAAGGCCGGCGCGGATGGTGCAGGGTTCGACCCGCAGGTCCCGGGCACCATCAAGCTGGATGTATCGCCTTGCGACCCGGGCCGCGTGACGCCGCCGGCCGGATACTTGGATGTGCTCGTGCGCGGCAGCGTCCAAGCCGGCGCGCCGCTCGAAGAGGGACGCTTCAGCTTCCAGATTCCCATGGAACTGGGTCCGGTTCAGGAGACGAGCCAGATCGATTGGAAACCACCGGAAACGCAGGACCGAGCCGCGATCGAAGAGGAGCGCCCTAAACTTCAGCTCAAGGGTGGCGACACGATCTTCCTTGGCTTCAAGTACAGCGACGACCAAAACCAACCGAAGTGGCTGGTGCGCAGTGTCAAACTCGGCTCGGACGTTTTCCTCGATGTTATGGACCGGCGCTTCCGCGAGGAAGTGAAAGGCACGTACGTGGGCGAGAAGGTGTACTTCCGTGTCGCGCACCTGACTCAGGATCTTACCGACGAACGCAACAGCTTGGAGATCGAGTTAGCCACGGCGAGCGGGCAAAAGCGCAAGCTGGAGCTAACCGAAACATTCGAGCATACCGGTGTTTTCAAGGGGCTCGCGTCGCTGACCTATGCACCCGAAGCCGATGCCAAAGACCCGACCGTGCTTCCGGTGAATTACGGCGACACGGTCACAGTCACCTACGTGCCCGGCCCGGGGCAGGAGCCCGTGCAACGCACGCTGGATATCTACAAGGGCGCCGACGGCTCGGTGATCCCGTTCACGAAACGCTTCAAAGATCCCGAGATCGCGGTGAAGACGCAGTTCACGATCGCAGAAGCCTATTTCGAGCAAGCCAAAAAGCATCGCGCGATCAACGAGCGCGATCTGGCGCAGGAAGAAATCGCAGCGGGCAAGAAGATTCTGGAGGAAGCGCTGCGCGATCATCCGGACACGCAGGCCAAGGTGCAGGCCGATTACCTGCTGGCGAACCTCGCGCTTGAATTTGCCTTCGACGCCAAAGACGAGGAAGCCGGCAAGAAGCACTACGCCGAAGCGATCGCGCGCTTCACCGACTTGGTTACTACCTACGGCGACAGCGCGTATGCGCCGAAGGCGCAGTTCAAGAAGGCTCAGGCCTTCAAGCATTTGGGCGATATCGACAAAGCCTGCGAGGAATTTGTGAAGCTCTCCTACCGCTATCCGGACAACGAATTGATCGCCGAAACGATCAGCGAATTGGGCCAATACTTCTGGAAGAAAGGCAAGGAACTCAAGGACCGAACGGAGGCGGAAGCCGACCCGATACAACGGGAGAAGCTGAACCTGCAAGCGCAAGAGTTCTACCGCACCGCGGCGGAGGTGCTGTTGCGGCTGTCGGAGCGCTTCCCACAGCACGCGCTGGCGATGGGCACCAAGGTCCTCGCTGCCGAAGCTTACATGCACGCCACGCGGCACGAGGATGCCATCAAGACGTTCCGCGAAGTCTTCGAAGATCCGACGCCGGATAAGGAACTCGCCCCGCGCGCGATGTACTGGTGCGGCCGCGCTTACCTCGAACCCGGCAAAACGAATTCCACGATCAACGCCTACCGAGTGCTCAAGAATCTGACTTGGGACTACCCCGAAAGCCAGTGGGCGAAGTATGCGCGCGGGATGCTGGTGGAAGAGCAATTCCAGCGCATCGACGCCGCGGGAGGCGAACAACAATGAGGTCCGGCGAGGAAACGCCCGGTGCTCGCGCGCCGCTGGTTCGCGCCAAGTTGGCCGGAGCAGCCGGCCGCCGCCGCGCGGCGCCGCTCGTACCGGGTGAAGGGCCGCTGCGAGGTCTCACGGCCGCGGAGCGCGCGCTGCTGGCCGCGCAAGGCGAGACGCCGGTGTACCGCGCGTTTCTCAGCACGACCCGTGTGGACGTGGGCTCCTGGCTGCGCGACGGGCGCGTCTGGGTCTGCGCGCGGCGGGTGGATCTGTTGCTGTTCGCGGCCGGACCGCGCCCCTTTGTGGAGCGGTTGGCGTTCAACGCGCTTCAGTCGAGTGCGTACAATCATGTGACCGGTGAGCTGATTTTGGCGCCGGCCGAAGGCGCGCGCGTGCGGCAGGTACGGGCGCTGCCGGCCGAAGCGCTGGCTGTACTGGAATGGATGCGTCATTCGGCGCCGCGCGCAGCCGCGCGAAGCGCCTAAGGCCGCGACCCTTTTTTGCGAGGAGCAAGCCGTGCTCGAAAGCATCGTCAATGGCGGCGTCATGATGTGGCCGCTGGTGGTCCTGAGTGTCATCGGCTGGGCGGTCGTGCTCGACCGCGCTTGGGCGTTTTACCAGCACGGAAAGATCGATTACCCCGCGCTTCGCAGCCAAGTGCGGCAAAAACTGACAGCGGGCGACCTGGAAGGCGCGGAGTTGCTCTGCGCGAGCACACCGGGACCGACCTCCGCGGTGCTGCTGGCAGGGCTTCAGGCGTTTCGAAAGCTCGCCCCGGACAAGCGCACCCCGGAATCGATCCAAGTGGTGGTCGGCAACGCGATGGAAGACCACACCGAACGCGCACTGAGCGCCATTACCAAGCGCTTTTACGTACTCACCACGGTCGGCAACGCCGCTCCGCTGCTGGGCATGACCGGCACGGTGACGGGTATGATCGTTTCGTTCGAAGCACTTGCAGGCGCGGCTGGTCTCGACAGCGGCTTGGTGGCGGCGGGCATCTCGGAAGCGCTGATCACCACCGCGGCGGGACTGATCATCGCCATCGCCGCAGTCATTCCGTATAACATTTTTCGCAGCACGGCCGACAAGATCGAATTAGAAGTGGACGAAGCCGCCTCCGAGTTGCTCGACTACCTGAAGACCGCGCCGGTCGGGGAGCCCGCCCATGCGCATGCGGCGTAAATCCAAACAGCAGGACGAGCCCGAGGTTCCGGTCTCTTCGTTCTCGGACATCGCATTTCTGCTGATCATCTTCTTTATCCTCGTCACGACGCTGACCAAGCGCGCGGGATTCATGACCGACATGCCGGCCGGCCAGGAAGGCGGACAGCAGACGTCCAAAACTGCGACCGTGCAACTGCACGACCAGAAAATAGTCTTCAACGAAAAGCCGCAGGAGATGGACGAACTTCGTAAGGCGCTCTCCGAACTGAAGCTTCAGGAAAAGGAAGGCGACGCGAAGATCGTGATGCTGGAGACGACCGGGAACGTTCCTTATCAGCGCTACTTCGAGGTGATGAGCGCCATCAGCAACGCGGGCGGCGTCATTGCGATAGTCTCCGAGGAACAAGACGAGGACGGCGGCTGATGAAACGCCGGCACAAGAAGAAAGAGGAGATCCAGGTGCCTGTCGCCAGCATGGGCGACATCGCATTCCTGTTGATCATTTTCTTCATGATTTGCAGCACGTTTGCCAAGGATACGGCGAAGCTGAAGCCCCCGCACGCCCCGGACCTCGCGGAGTTGCAGAACCGCGCGGTGATCGTCTCTATCGATTCCGATCAGCGACTCTGGCTGCAGGGCCGAATGATGCCCAACGCGAAGGCCGTGGGCCAGGGCGTTGCGGCCCTGATCGAAGGCAAGCAAACGCAAGAAGACCGCACCGTGCTGTTCAGTTGCGACGAAGGCGTCCCGAAGCGCATTTTCGAGCCGGTGCTGCGGGCATTGGGCGAAGCGGGCGCGACTATCGCGGCGCAAGGTCAACCCGAGAAGCCGAAGTAAGAGACCGAGTTCGAACGCAAGGAGTGCAAAGCATGGCCAAGAAATCGAAATCCCTCGAGCGCGAGGAGTCGTCCACGACGCCGGACAGCTTAATGACCGGATTCTCGCAGAGCCGCTTCGGTCCGTGCATCGTGCTCGCCGTAGCGCTGCATATCGCGATCATCGGAGCGACCTCGCTTCGATACTTGCACGGCCTGATCGACCCGGAGGCCGCCGCGCAGGCTAAGGCCGAGGCGGAAGCGCAAGCCAAGGCCAAAGCCGAAGCCGCGGCGCCCGCTCCGGTTGCGCCCGCGGCGAAGACCGAAGCGGCGCCGCCGGCGGCCAAGACCGGGAACTCCACGGAAGCGCAACTTGAAGCCCACAAGGATGCCCCGGTTGTTCAACGTATCACCGAAGCCGCGAAGAAGAGCGAGATTCCCAGCGAACCCGACGGCGGGTTAGGGCTCGATCTCGAATCCACGAACCCGAAGCGCTGAATCGACCGCCCCAGGATCGCCGCCCTATGTCCGACGCGCTCATCGACACGTCGCCTACCCGCCGCCCCGGTCTGCTCTTCGCACCGGCGCTGGCGATGCTGGCGCTGACGTCGTTGGCCGCGGCGCATTGGGGCCCGCAGCGGTATCTGGATGTATTGAGCGCCGAACCGGCGGCGGCAAAAGTGTTGGGTGAAGGAGGCATCGACGCGCTCTCCTACACGGCGGCGCTGGCTGCTTTGCTGGTGGGCGTCTGGTGCGCCGCCGCCGCGGGCTTGGCGTTCGTACGCAAGCGGTGGGCGTTGGGAGTGGTGCGCAAGGGCTTCCTGGTCGTCTACCTGGCGGTGGGCTTTTACGGCGCGACCGTTTTTCAAGGCACCGCGTTACTGCAATCGCACGAAATCGAATTCGGCGGCATCGCGGCCGAAGCAATGGACGTGTTCTACTGGCGCATCGAATGGTGCTGGCCCGCCGCCGCACTGGCTCTCGTCGCCGCCTTTTTTCATCTGCAGTCATGGCGCGCTTCCGTCGTCGCCGCCTACACGGGAGTGGAACAGGACCAGCCGGCCGCGGGCGACCGCGTACTCGAGAACATCCGCACTCACGGCCGCCAAAAGGAATACCGCAAGAGCGCGATCTGGAGCGTTGCGCTTCACTTTTTCTTCATAGTCATTCTGCCGTGGCTGTTGGGCCTATGGTCTGGGGGTGTGGAAGATTATCGCGTGCCGAAAGGTAGCGGGCAGCCCGTCGTGATGTTGATGAATATCGTGAAGCCCAAGCCGAAGAAGAAAAAGAAGCTGATCCTGAACAAGAACAGTGCGATTGACTTCAACCGGCCCGAACTCGACGAACAAATGCAGGAGCAGGTCGAAAAAGAAACGATGGAGCGCGTGCAATACAAAGCCGGCGAGGCGACCGCCTCGGGCAAGATGGGCCAGGGCGGCGGCAAGACCGGCGGCTGGCCCGACGGCATGGAGAATTCCAAAGTCCGCTTCATCCGGCTCGAGTACGACGGTCCGGACTGGAACGACGGGATGGATGCGCGGCAGGGCGCGGATATTAATTTCCTCGCGGAGTTCCGCCGCCGCACAGGCTTCAAGACAGCCACCAGCGGCGAGAGCCATCCGATCCGCCTGCTCAAGGATTACACGAAAGGGATGGCCCCGCCGTTCGTGTACATGACCGGCTCGGGCGGTATCCGCACCAGCCGCGAAGACGTTAAGGTCCTGCGCGACTACCTACTCGACGGAGGTATGCTCTTCGCCGACTGCGGTTTCCCGCACTGGCATCACAGCTTCATAAACTTCATGCGCCAAGTGCTGCCCGAATACAGTTTGGTGCGGATTTCGGACGACGATCCGCTTTTTCAACAACCTTACACCCTGCAAGGGGGCGCACCGCCGCTCTGGCACCACGGCGGAAGCGAAGCGCTGGGCATCAAGCACAACGGGCGCTGGATTGTGTTCTACCACCCGGGCGATATCAACGACGCCTGGAAGCACGGCGGCAGCGGCATGGACGCTGGCAAGGTGGAAGCCGCATATCAGAACGGGATGAACATCATTCACTACGCCTTCACTCAATACCTGGCTCAGACTCGGAAGTACCGCAAGTAGCCCCGGAGGCCGCGCTGCCGTGTTTGCGAATCTGTACGCCTATTTTGGCCTGACGGGGCTGGCATCGATGCTGCTGTGCGTGTCGTCGCTTGCCGCACTGGGGCTTTTTTGCCGCAGCGCCATGCGCGGAAAGGTGTACCTGGCAGCCTTGGGCTTGGCTCTGGTCGCATGGCTTTTGGCGGGCATCGCTTCCAACCGCATCAGCGAGATGCAAATCTCCCGAGAAGCCGCAGTCGAAGACCAGGCGCCGGAAGCCGCCACGCCAGACACGCCCGCACCGCCGGATGACCACGTGCCCAGTTACCGGCAGCGCGGCAAACAAAAACGCGACCCGTCTCAACAAGATGAGAACGCGCCTCCGTTGCCGGATGTGCCCGGCACTTCCGGCGAAGACGGTTCGGCCGACGCGGCGACCGGTGCCGCGTACAGCGAAGCCGAGGTGCTCCAGGCCAATCGCTGGGACCGCTGGAATCTTCTTGCCGTGCGCGTGGCGCTGCTCTTGGCGTTCTGCGCACTCCTTTTCGATTACGTCGTGACCTTCAACCGTGCGTTTCGCGGCGGCCCGCCGCTTCCGTTGGCCGGTCCTTGGCTGGACCGAGTGTCGCCCAAAGCCTTCGCGGTAGGGATCGATCTCGAGGACGCCGCCGCGATCAGGGTCTTTCTGGAGCGCGCGGTTCGCAAAGGGGAGACCTTCGTTTACCTGGGCCCGGAAGATCCGCTGCCTGGAGACACCTTGCCACGACTTAAGGTCTGGGGCTGCCGCTCATCGCCGTCCTTGAATAAGGTGGCGATTTCGGAACCGGCAAAGCGCTTGGATCCGGCCTTCGTCTTCGAGAGCCTCTGGTTCGGCCGGCACGGCTTTGCCGCCACCGATGAAGAATGGGGCAAGCTGTTCGTCCGCCGGCTGCCCGCGCTGCTTCGTGAACGGATTCAGACTCATGCGCGCGCTCGGGCCACCGTGAACGTCCTCTGGGATTTCGACACACCGCTAAGCAAGTCCTTCGTCCAACGCCTCATCGAGCTGGGACGGCAGACGAATTTCCGCATCGTAGTCACGGCTTCGGCCGAAGAATGGCCGGACTGGAAGGGGACGCTGGAAGAATTCTCGCCGCAGTTGGTACCCGCCGCTTGATCAGGGCCGGACCAGTTTGACGAGCTGGACGATTTGTTCGGGACTAAGCGCACTCCTATAAATGCGAACGTCGTCAACCATACCCTTGTAATTCGTTCCTTTGGAACTCCATCCAATATTCAGTTCGCCATGGCCGCTGCATTCGATCGCCTTGCCTTCCGCGACCTTGACGCCATTTAGGTATGCCGTGCGTGTACCAGACGCAGCATCCTGCACCAACGCGACATGCTGCCATTCGCCGGTCACCGCCCCGCCCACAAGGCTTTCACCGGCGAAGTACCACGTGGGGCCCGGGCCGATCCAGAGGCCGTAATTCTTCTTGCTTTCCTCGGCCTTATTCACCACCGCCTGATAGTCGCCTTGCACCGGCCAATCGGGCTTGGCCCATGCCGCCACGGTAAACGACTGCGCTTCCGAAAAGCGCAGGTCGGGATGGTCGTTCACTACGATGCGCTGCTTGCCGTCAAACTGCATCGACTTTTGGATCAATCCCTCCACCACGAGTTTCGGCTTCACTTCGTCGTGACCTAAGCGCACCGAATGGCCGCTTTCCGAAGCATCGCGCAGAATCACGCTTCCTATTTTCATGCCGTCGAAATTAACCCATAAGGCTAGATTTCTGGATATTTCGGAAGCGAGCGCGGGCGCCGATGCACCACGGTCCAGCGTCATGTCCAGCCATTCTTCTATATCGGCAAAGGCCTTCGTTTCGCGGTATTCCGTTTTCAGCGTTTCCGCATCCGCGCGCACGGACATCCAGTCCTTTCGCGCTTCGGCCAGACGTACGCGCGCAATAATGGCTTCGGCCTCACGCTCCAATTTAGAGCCCGACTGAAAGGCACAAATATGCCTTAGCGCCGCAAGATCTTCCGCCGCTGCACCGGCCTTTTCTGCCCGTGCGGCCGCATCTTCCACCTCTTTCGCCGAGAGCATTCGCTCGTCGGCATGCTCGGCCAGCATGCGCGCAAAAATGCGTCGCACCTGCCCTGCGCCGTCGGAGGGCAGGCCCAGTTCCGCCAACCGCCATTGGGTGCTGGGGTGCAAGTCCGCGCGCTTCACCGAAAGCTGGAGCCCCTTGCTTCCGAACCAGAGCGCATCGGGATCGAGCTTCAGTACTTTGAACTCCGCGCTGCGGCCGAGCCATACCGGCTTCCCTTGATTTAGGCGCAGCTCGAAGCGCTCCTGTTCCGCAAGCTTGGCCGCCCCGGACCATACCGCGGCATCGAGTTCGGCCAGCCATCCAGCGGCGCGTCGGTCCAGCGCCAATCGATCGCCCGCGGCTTTGACGATCTCCAGAGCCGCCGATTGGAGCAGGCGCGCGGTTTCTCCGCGCATGCCGCCGAAAAGCGCGGCCATAAAATGCTTTTGAAAGATCGCGTACGGATCCGGAGGCGGTGGAGGCGGCGTTTCGGGCGCCGCCGGCACGGCGGCGGATGAACCGGAAGAGGACTGGGCAGCGATCTCGCCTCCAGCAACAGGCGTTGCTTGAGCCGTCGCGGATGCATACTCAACTTTTTCAAAATCGGCCGACCAGCGCACGAACAGCACGTCCGGCAGGTCGGAGCCGAGGTACAGGCGTCCCTGTGCATCGACTTCAAAATCGACTTTGCCCGCTTCGTAGACCTTGGCTGCGGAAAAGACTCCCGGAATGCTCAGCTTGCGCGGTTCACCTGCCAATTCCGGAGGGAAAATCAGCACGTGCTTGAGGTCGAAAGCCAGCGTGGCGACGCGCCCATCCGGGAATACGGCCACGGCCGCATCGGCCTGAACTTCCGCGATGAGCTCGCCGCGCTTGGCCTCGTCGTAACGGAACGCGCGCAAGCGGTGCAGGGAGCGCTTATGCGGGTGGACGTACGTAATCGCATAAAGAATCTGGCGAGCAGGATCGACTTCCAGGTCCGCATAGGTCAGCTTGTCGCGCTCCAGGCTCTGCGGCTCATCCTTGGACCACCGTGCGATTTGGCCCACGTAGGCGCCGGCGAGGTCGAAGATCGCGATGCGGCTGAAGGCAAACTCGCGGCTGGTGGCGCGGTCGATCGCAAACAGCCATTGGCGCGAGGTGTCCACAGTGCCGTTGCCCAGCGAATTCCAGTCGGGGTCGCCGCGCAAGCCGCTGTCGTTTCGAGTCACCTTGACCAGCGTGCGCTCGATTGCTCCGTTGGGCTTGAATAACGCGAGTTGCGCGTGCGCGTAGCTGATCACTCCAACGAACCAACCTTTGCGTTCGCCTTGGTCAAGCGGCAGCAATTCGATCGGATTTTTCCCGTTGTCTCCGGGCTGCCCGGTTGCCAAGTAGCGGCCGCTGGCGTCGAAGCAGACATAACCTTCGCGTGATCCGCCGAAATAGAGCTTCTGGCCGTCGGGGGAAATCTCGAAACGCCGAAGCTGCTTCCAAATCGCGGCATCGGCGGCCGGGGCTTCCTGAGGAACATTTCCAAGGGGAACGAGCGATGCTTCTTCTTCGTCGCGCTGCTTGAGCCAGACGTTCAAGCGCGATGCTTCCAGCGATTGCGGGTAGCGCTCCAGAAAAGGCTGCGCGGCGGCTATACGCGCCGCTCGATCAGACGCCAGTTCCTTGAGCCGCGCCAGAACTTGATCGTAGGCCGCGCGGCGCTCGTTATTTTCGGCCGAATGCGCTTGGGCCGCGGGAGGAACAGGCGCTTTGGTTGCCGGCGGTTCCTTTACCGAATCGGTTGCCACGGGCGGCGCGGTATGGTCACGTACCGGCGCTTCCGAAGCATCCGAAGTCGTCGCCTCGAGCACGGGCAGGACTGGCGCCGGCGATTGCGGCTGCGTGGGATCCGGAGATGCCTTCTTTTCCCCTCGCGACACCCACACCACGGCGGAGATGCCGATGCCCAAGACCACGGCGCCGAGACTGAGGACCAACAACCCCGGCCCGAAAGGCGAAACCGGGCGCGGCGGTTCCTGGGATTCCCGAATGCGCGAAGCGCGCGCGGAGGCGATCGCCGCGCCGCTTTCCTTTTTCGATCTTCCCGCGCTGGGCTGGTCCTGCAGAATCTTCTGCGCCTGATCTTCCGTGATCGGCATGGTCTCGAGCGTCAGCACGCCGGCGGCGCAATCGGTGCAAAATACTCCGCGCAGCTTCTTGTCGCGCGCCTGTCCGGCGGCGACATCCGAATCGGTGACGCGCTTGCCGCACTTTTCACAAAAGAAGAATTTCATCGCTTGGTCCCGAGCGAGTCGCTTACATCGTAGTTCGGGATTCGAGAAAGGACATCGTCATGCTGCACTTGTGATGACGAGTTAACCCGCGCGGCGGCGTGCGCTCCGTCGGCTGGAAACGCCTTGCGCCGGGCCGGTGGATTCACGAACCACCAGAATCGGATCGATTTTGGTGACGGATTCGAACGCGATCGGCGGACTGTGGGAGGCCATGCGTTCCAGGCTGGCGACCAAGGCATCGGCCGTTGCCTGGGGGTTCAGGGATACCGAGGTGAGCATGGGCACGGAATCGACCGCCCAGGGCGTATCGTTGCGTCCGATCAGCGAAACGTCTTCCGGCACGCGCAAGCCCGCGGCGGTGAGCTGGTTGATGGTCTGCATGACTTCATGATCGGTGATACCCCAATACGCCGTCACTCCTTCTTCGCGAATCCACTTCACCAGGAGGTCTTTGGAATTCCCGCCAATATAAAATGGCAGCGCCTGGCCGCCGGCAACTTCCATAAAGTCGCGGCAATACCCCGACGCCTCGGCGGCAAAGCTCGTTTCGCGGGGCGAAAGACCGGCCACGATGGCGATTTTGCGATGGCCCAGCTTGAGCAGGTGTTCGACCACATCCTTCGCCGCCTTCAGATGATTGAGCGTGATGAGGTGGCTGTTGGGAAGCGGGTTGCGGTTGTCGATCTGAACGAGCGCGCGCCGGCGAAAGCGCGGAGCGAACTCCTCGGCCACCTTCAGGATCTCGGGATGCGGCGAAAGCAGCGCGAGGGCATCGGATTGCTCCGGATCGCTCAGCAATTTGCGGCAATGGATGGCCGTTGCCTCAGGTCCCATGGCCGTAGGCACCAAGTCCACCCAATACCCCTGCTCCACCAGCGTCCGCAACAGCGCGTCTTGGTAGATCAAGTTGGTATGCGCATCGTTGGAGAGCCAAAGGCAGACCCGGCCGGTGCTGGGACGCCGCGCGACCACCGTACCCTTGCGCTGGACGCGCTTTAGCACGCCTTCCTGTGCCAAATCGGTGAGCACATTGCGAATGGTGCCGGTGCTGCAACTTAGCTTGGTGGCCAGCAACTCCGCTGGCGGGAGCACTTCGCCCACCGAATACTTGCCCAAGGTGATGCTTTTTAGAACGTGCTCTCGGGCCTTGTCATACAACGTGCTCACGATCGACTTATCCCCCATCTGGCTTCCTTATACATTAGGTAACGCTATTGGAAATATGAAAAATGTCAACTATTCCGTTAGCATTATACTCTTTAAGTTGTATTTTAACTAGGGTCGGTTCGGGACCGCTCTGAGTGGCTCGACGACCTCCAAGGTGGCTCTTTCATGAGGACCCTACCATGACCCGTTCCACCTACCGTCTGGGCGACCAGTGCTTCGAGATCCTGACCGAAGGGGAGCGCTACCTTGGGCTGGGACGGATCGAGCTAAGTGGCGTGGCGGTGCGGTCGGGACGGCTCCCGATGGGCGTCGCCACTCAATCCTTTACGGGCGCCGAATTATCGGCTCTGAAGCTATTAGGCGTGGATGAGAAGCCGGACGAGGTGCGCATTCGCCTGAAAGCGGAATTCCAGTCTCTCCCGGTGAAGCTCATGCGCGACCACAGCTTCGACCCGATCCACGATACGCAGGATTGGGACCGCACGCCCGATGCCGGAACGGGGAACTTGGACTTGGTGCTGACACCCGCGGTGGACACATTCAACGGGCGGCACTTTAAGGGCTTCGCCTACCACTACGAGTATCGCAGCGAGACCGTTCCGCTCTTTTACCTCATGGATCGCGGCTCGTGGGAGTTGGATGGCGAGATCTCGGGCGCAACCGTGGTTTCGCAGTCTTCGTGTTCGGCGCCGGTGGTCGCATTCGAATCCGATACGAGTTGGACCACGGAAGGCGTGATCTTCTTCGGCGACGACGCGTCGAAAAACAATCCGGTGATGACGCACAACCTCCCGCGCTGGGCGTCGCATCAGGCGTTCGACTTTCAGTACAAAGGGGACCGGACCCTGCTGGGTGTCTTCGCGCGAGTCGGCCTGATCCGCACGCTCCTCCAGCGTGAACCGGGCAAATCCGAACTAAAGACCTTCGACAAGCACCTCTTCGATCAGGCGTTGGAGGTCGCGACCGTTCCTAAAGCGATCCTGCTCAACGCGGAGTCGAAAACCGTCACCGACCAGAAGAACCTTTGGACGTGGGCAATCCAGGAGATTCACGATCGTGCGCGGGCGGAGTTCGGCCTGCGCGAAGAGCCGGTCGTGCCGCGCCTCTCGCAGAACTACTGGCACAACTTCACGGTAGACAGCTACCGCAAAGACCTGCTTCCGGCGGCGAAGGCGATCGGCGCGCAGGGTCTGTTTATCGACAACATGAACCGCAATGCGGCGACGGAAGGCAGCCCGCACAAAAACTGGTCCTGGAACATGTGCTGCGGGCACGAATACGAAATCAACGACAAGAACGGCGGGCCGCAGATGCTGAAGCGGTTCATCGATGACTGCAACGCGGCCGGGATCTTCGTGTACTCCTGGACCAACAACGACCAGGCCTTATCGAGCCCCTTGAACCGAAACGAGCGCGCGCACGGCGACAACTGGTATGTATTGCTGGAAGATACGCGCCAAAAGTACGGCGGCGCGTACATGGGCTGCATGAGCGTCTGGAGCTTCCGGCATGAAGGCGCTCGCCGAAACTGGATTGACAGCCTCAAGAAGAACAAAGAAGTGGCGGGACTGCGCGGATACCTCTTCGACAGTTTCTACAACTTGGGCTTCATGCCGATCGATTACGCGAACCTGCAGCCGCGAACGATGTGGCGCGAGTTGGTCCAGTCGTTCAAGGAATTGCAGGACGAGGGCGTACACTTCCTGATCGAATCGTTCGGCCCGTTCGGGCTGGTGCAGCACGGCTGCCCGCGCAGCTACAACGTGGAGAATCTCTTCGCGTGCTACAAAGTCGGGCTGGGCACCGGATACACGACCGTGCCTTCGGGACAGGAAGTTCATCCCGCCAAGGCCGACGAAGCGGGGCGGCTGTACTATGTCCTCGGCCATATGACCGATCCCAGCTTGCGGCTATTTGTAGACAAAAAGCGCATCGATACGATCTGGACCGATGCGCATAAGCAGGCGCTGGCCGACTACAATCGCAACCATCCGTTCATGCAACGGCGCTATTTGCAGGAGGACGACCTCTCGGTGGTCTGGCACGACCGCGATGGCAAGCGCGCGACGGTCTGGAACTTCGCGAACCGCTCCGTTTCGCTTCCGGGAAAAGTATTCGACCTCACAACCGAACAAGAACTGCCAAAGGCCGAACGCTACGCACTTCAGGCGTGCCACACCTACGCCGTCACCGATTGCCCCAGCCTCCCGAGTTCGATCTAAGCATGAAGGACCGGTCGGAGATCCATGACTCAAACGCGTACTGAAGCATGCACCGCCCTTCATTCGTGCCAGCGCGGCTCGCGTTAAGAGGCGGCGCAGCCGGTTACTTCGTCGGCGGCGCGTCTTGAGGTTCCAGGGCGATCGTGGCCCCTTTGACCTTGCCGACGAGCGCAGTCGGTGCGCCGGGTGCGGCGGAAGGCCACGTCCAAACATCTTCGAAGTCCGGGCCCTTCACGGTAACGTTCGCGGCTTCGCCGGAAGGCGTGGCCAAGGCGATGCGTACGCCGCCGAGTTTCCATGGGTCGAACACGCTCGCGATACGGATTTGCTGTGTCTTGACCGAGAGCTGTAGTTGCTTCCAGCCAAGCGGCTTTCCACGTCCGTCGGCCGTCGATTCCACCACCTTTGCGATCAGGGGTTTATCCGCCGCCACTTGGAATTCGCAGCTCGCGGCTTTCTTCTCCAGCGCATACACATGCGTGCCAGCATCGCGCTCGGTGACCGCTTGGCTCTGCATCAGCCAGGTCAGTTCAGCTTCCTCGGCGGCACGAATGTCGTCGAGCACCAGCAGATATCGGCCCTTCGCCCAGATGAAGGTTCGGCGGAAGCGCTCAAGTTTAGGTCGGTCTTTAGTGGCCAGATACGAACCTGCGGCCTCGCCTTCGGTGATCACCAGATCGCCGGCATCCTTGAAGGCGGTAACCTGAGCCATCTTCAGCATGTCCACCTGCCCGGTGGCGGGCTGCGACCAGCCCCCGCCTTCCGGACGGCCTTCGGCCATCTGGCCCGTGCCGTTCACGAGGATTGTATTGTGATTGGCGCTGCGTTTGTGCTTTGAATAACGGCTCGTCTCGGCAACCAATTCTCCGCCCGTGTAAATCAGGAACGAATTGGCGTCGGGATCGTCGTGGGCCACATTGACGTACTTGAAGTTGTGCTCGTTACGGTATTCGTTGAGCCGAATGCCCCCAAACGGACCGCACTTGAACATGGCCCCGACATTGTCTTTCTCCCAGCCGTCCCGCATGTGGGTCATGCCGAGATCCGGCCAGAAGGCGGTCGTATGCAATTGAGCATATGAACCGCCCTTCAATTCGGGATCGAACCAGACGAAATCGAACCAGCGCACCCAGAAAGCGCCCTCGTTGCGCTTATCCGTCTCCATAAGTCCGGCTTGAATGTCCTTAAGCCCGTTCTGGGCCGCGCAATAGTATACGTAATTGTTGTATGCGCCGATCCCGCCTGCGTCGCCGTAGTGAAAGGAATCGGTCAACCCAGGCAAGAGCACGTGCATGCGAAAGAGCGCCTGGTTTTTGAAGAATGGATTCTTTATGTAGTCGGCGCCCAGACAACGTGAGGCCGCCTGCATCGCCAGCGTAAGATGCGCTCCGCCGAAGATCATGTAGCTGGAAGACTCGTGGCAAGTTCCGTCTTCGGGCAGATACTTCGCGACGTAGTCCAACTCTTCCTTGAGCTTGGCAAGCATCCAATCGTCGTCGGTCTTTTCCGCGTCCGCCGCCGCCAGCGTGCACAAAGCGAGGCCGGCATCGCGGTGCCAACGGTGATTGTTCTGCGGATCGCCCTGCCAGTAGCCTATACTTTTCGCTTTGTTCAAGTGCCCGAGGTGGTATTGGCGCCGCGCCATCAGCAGCAATTTATCGCGATATTGCGCGCGAAATTCAGGCTCCAGCTCATCGTACAGCCAGTCGTAGAGCAAGGCCGCGCCGATCGCGACATTGGCGCTGCTCATGCCGGAATCCAATTCGGCGCCCAGTTCCCAGTGGTCCAACCTCAGGAACAGCTTCATGTAGTCGAGGCCGGTGGCGAGCGCCTTCTTATCGCCCGTGAGAAGATAGTACATGCCCACCGTCGGAGCTTTCCAGAGTCCGTGACGCTGCCCGTCTGTCGCATCCTTAAGGAAATCGGGCGTACCTTCGGGCGCCCGGCAACTCTTGAAATATTTCTCCAGCTCCGCGAATCGCGCTGCACCCTCACCTTTAGCAAAGGCCTGCATGCGCGGAATATCCTCTTTTCCAAAGAGCAGCCTTGGATGCTTATCGCGCCATTCCGGAACGAGGTCCACCTTGGATTCTGGTGCGGGATCGCTCGCCGGCGTCACGTCCTCCCCCGCAAAGCTTGCGCAGCTTATGAACAGGGCCAGCAGGCCCAATAAGCACACGGTCGAATGATTCATGGACTCGGCTCCCGATATCCCACCTAGCCGCCCGCATCGGACGGTATTTTGAAATACACCAAATTTCGCGGAGGTGGCGAGCCAATATTAGCTAATAAAAGCGATCCGCCTGAACCTCGAGCTGCTCTTCGAGGACGAGTGCGATTTCAAACCTGGATTGATTAAGGACTCGCGATGCGCATCGGTTGATGCCAGTCGCTCCAACCGCTCCAGAGTCCGCGGCTGTCCTGCTGCCGGCAGCGTACCCAATAGATTCCGCCCGCTTGGAGCTGAGCTTCCTTCGCGAGCGCGCCGGAAAACGATCCGTTTTCCGCAGAGACCGAAACTGCCGCAAGCCCTGCGCCCATCGGCTTGGAACTCCAAACCGTGCGCAGCCATACGTCCTCGCCCTTTTGGTGCCCCCATTCGTCGGGTAGCCGCTTGAAGATTTGCTCAGCCCCTTCCGCGGCCGCTTCTACCTTCTCCGCGACCTGCGCTTCCCAAGCGCCCGGCTTCGATCCTTCCGGGCCGGCATACGGAGTCCGGCGCAGCACCGGGTGCTTCGAGGCCACGAGCGGTCCAATCGGCTTCGTGCTGACGACGAAATCGTCGTACCAGCGCGATTGCTCCACGAGGCTGCCCTTATTCCAGTACGCCTCGAGAAAAACCGCATTGATGCCGTGCTCGGTGTACGTTCCGCGCCAATCGAGCGCCTTGCGATCGCACTGCAAGAGACCATCCACCCAAAGCCGCATGATGCCGTCTTTCTGGCCGGGGGTATTCAGCTTCACATGGGCTTCGACGCAAACCCATCGTCCAGCTTGGTCTGATGAATGGAGCAGGAACGGGCTGACGGGTTTATTGCCCAACCATTTCAGGTTCGGAAAATCATTGTATTTGGTGGTCACCACGCGGCCGTCCTTGATGCCCGAGGCCGGGTCCAACGTGAGCGCTTCTCCGCTGGACCAGACGTGCCCGATCATGGCCTGCGTCCACTTACCGGACGAAAAGCTCGTGCAGCGGCTCATTTTATCCGGGCCGCCACCGGTCCAATTCGCGGGATGCTTGACGTAAATGCGCCAGTACAGCTCCTCGAATTTTTCTCCCTTCCTCAGTGGGGGCCCAAAGGGGCAATCGCCAAAGGTCAGCTTCCGTCCACCGATGCCTTGGGAGCCTTTGGGATAATGAATCCGCAACGATTTTCCGGTGGCGCCCAAGCGCTCCGCTTCCACGCGTACGTTCTCCGCGTGGTGCGAGCCGTACTCGTGATACGCCTGCTGCGTCGCTTCGTCACCGTCGAAGTCATCGTACCAGATCACATCCGGATTCTTTTTCCAGGGCTGCGGCACATCCAATTCGATGCTGTCTATGCGGGGCACGGCCGGCGCGTTTTCGACGCCCTGTGCGGTCAATCCAAGCAGAAATGCGATCGTCAGGAATTGCATGCGAGGCTGCATAGACGCTCCCGTGTCGAGTGCGGGGACAGTCTACCCGTTCATGAATTAGGGCTCAAGCGGGCCGCTGATAGCGACCACAGTCGACGGGGACGCCGGGGGCTAAGGCCTGAGCGGATTGCGTTGGGGATGCAGCGTCAGGATGAATACGGGACCGGTCTCGATGAGCAGGGAATTCGCGCCGGCACGCAGTTCGACTTCGACGCTTTCGCGCCCCAGTTTCCAACCGCGCCAGGCGCCCGCTTGGTAAACCTTCGTTCCGTTCAGCCATACGCTTTGCAAGTCGCCCCCCGTGTGCAGGTACACGGTGCGGGCTCCGGGAGACGTGAAGGTGGCCGCGGCCTGATACTTAGGCGCTTTGCCCAGGACCGGAGCCAGTAGCGCGGCGCCGCGCTCGAGTTCCTGCGCATACCAAAAGTTCTCGGGCTCGGCACGCATGGGAAGCTCGATCGATTTCCAGTTCTCGTCTGGCTTTAAGGATTGAGCAGCGGCCGCATCGAGCGTCTGCTTGGGATCTGGCGCGATGCGTACGAGCCAATCGCGAATGAGGCCGGGGTATGGCGTACAAATCAGTTTCTCTGGAACCGCCACTTCAGCATACCCAGCGGCATCGAGCACGGCGCGCGCCATCCAACGGTAACCGGTAAAGTAGAGGTGGATATCGTCGGGGCTGAGCAGTTCGGATTCGCCGCGATCGCGTGCGGCGGACATTCGAGCATGTACTTCCGCGACCGGGCAGCCAAAGGATTGGGCGAGCGCATGGATTCGTTTGTGATATTGCACGCGGAGGTGTTCATTATCCGCATACTTGGGACCGACGATAGTGGTGGTGAGCAGCACGACTTGGGCCTCGTGCGCTTTCGCGGCTTCCAGAATGCCAGATAGTTCCGACGCGAACACTTCGGGGCTGACCTTGCGCACCACGTCGTTAGCGCCGGCGCTAATCACCATGCAAGTGGGCTTGAAGGGGAATACGTCGCGGTCAAGGCGTGCGCGCATCATCGCGGCGGTATCGCTGGCCACTCCTGCGTTCACGAACTCAGGTACGGGCCGGCCGGCTTGACGCAAGGCTTGTTCGACCAGCAGCAGCAGGGTGCCGCCGTCGATGATCGAATCGCCCAGAAAGACCACGCGATCCTGATCCGTCCACATCGCCGTCTTCGCCTCGCTAGCGGCCGCGGACCCACAGGCGGCCACGGCGGCGGACAACATCAGAAAGTTCAACGAGAGGCTCATGCGCGGGCTACCAAGTCAGCGGCAGAAAGTAGCCTAGGCAGGCGCCCGCGAGAAAGCAGTAGAAGAAAATCCGCGACGCGCGGCGCGGTGCCGGTTCAATGGAAACCTTCGTGGCGCGGCGGCGGCGGAGGGCCGAGCCGCGGCGCAAGGCGGACGGGCGAGGCTTAGGACTCGGGCGGAGTTGAGTGCAGGCATAGCAGAGCAGTTCGCAACCAACCGTTCGCGCACGCCCGATGGCGACATCGGGCTGGGAGACACGCGATTCGCAGCAAGTGCAGTAGCAGATCCACATGGCTGTGTCCCTCCCTCTGTACAGCGCTACATACACCCGCATGCCAATAAATGTTAACCCTAAAGACATTAAGTTTATCATTATTCTATATTCTATACCTAAATCGAGGCGCACTCTAGACTTACGCGCGAAGCTCAGCGCTTATCGATTGCCCGCGGAAGCTCAGTCGGGAGAATGGAACCCGGCAATTAAGGAGTCGAGGAATGCCAAAGCGCAGGATCGGGCCACTGATGGCGGTGGTCGGTGGGGTGGCGTGGTTGGGGTGGTTCGCACCCGAAGCGCATGGGCAAAAAGCGTTCCTGAACGTGGCACGCGGCCTGTATGGCCAGGATGCCAGCTATGGGAAATGCCATCTTTGCCACGAATCGCGGCGCGGCCCGAACCGCCAGACCCTGAACGACCTTGGAAAGGCTCTTCAAGGCATGGATGGCATGCAGCCGCTCCTGGGGAAGAATTCGAGCTACGCCTTCAATGCGCAAGAGTTGCAGGCCGTAGTCGACGCGCTAAAGAAACTCGATACGGCGGATACCGATGGCGACGGCGCGACCAATCGCGAGGAACTGCTGCTGAAGACGTTTCCCGCCGATGCGAACAGCAAACCGGCCGCGGCGGCGCTGGAGCAACTTCGGGCTTTGGAAGCCAAGCGAGCGGCGGAAGGCGCCGGGAAGAAGTAGCGAGCGCGCTCGCGCCGGCGCCGCTTTTCGTTAGAATGGATGCTTCCCCCCACTTGGAGGCGCCCGTTCATGCGAACGCTGCTCATCGTCCTCGATACGCTGCGGCGAGATTATCTGCGCTGCTACGGCAACGATTGGGTGCACAGCCCGAATCTGACGCGGCTGGCCGAACGCGGGGTCGCCTACGACAATCACTGGGTGGGCTCCCTGCCCTGCATGCCGGCGCGGCGCGAGTTCATGACCGGGCGGCACAATTTCCTGCACCGCAGTTGGGGGCCGATAGAGCCCTTCGATGACGTCCTGCCGGTGGAACTGCGCAAACGCAAAGTATTCTCGCACCTGATTACCGACCATTATCACTACTTCGAGATGGGCAGCGAAAATTATCATACGGCGTTCGACACGTGGGACTTCTACCGCGGACAGGAAAGCGATCCGTGGGTGAGCCTGGTGGACCGCATGGCGCTGCCTGAAACGCTCTCGACGCGCATGAAGCCGCAGAACTGGCAGAATCGGCAGCGGCAACTGAAAGAAGAAGACTTCAGCGCGGCACAGACCTCCCAGGCGGCCGTGCGTTGGCTGGACGACAACCGCAACTCGGACAACTGGTTCCTGCAGGTCGAAATCTTCGATCCGCACGAACCGTTCTATTGCACGGACAAGTATCGCGAGATGTACGGAGACACCTGGAAGGGTCCGCTCTACGACTGGCCCGACTACAACGTGGTGAAGGACGACCCCGAAGCCATCGAGCACATCAAGAAGTGCTACGCCGGGCTCCTGACGATGACCGACCACTGGGTAGGCAAGATTTTCGACACGCTCGACCGGCAAAACCGTTGGAAAGATACGCTGGTGATTCTGACCACCGATCACGGCACGATGCTCGCCGAGCACAACTACTGGATGAAGAACTACATGCCGGTCTACAACGAGATCGCGCATATTCCGTTGCTCGCGCATTTGCCGGGTTCGGCCAAGGCCGGCACGCGCAGTACGGCGCTGACCCAGACCATCGACGTAATGCCGACGATCCTGGAGCACCACGGCTGCGCGATTACGCCGCATGTCTACGGGCACAGCGTCCTCAAGGCGCTGGACGGCCGGCCCACGCGCAGCGACGCGATCTTCGGTTACTTCGGCAAGGCAGTAAACCTCGTCGACGGGCGCCACGTATACATGCGCAATCCCGTGGACGAAAGGGCTCCGGAAATCTTCGAGTACACCGCGATGCCCACCAAGCGCGAATGGGCAAAGAATCGCGAACTGTATTCCAAGATCGAAACGGGGCGCTACTTCGGCCACGCTTACAACTTTCCGCTATACAAGATCCCCTCCGGCGGCGGGCCGCCGAAGGCGCATGCGGACGAGCCGTCCTATGCCGGGCGGCACGAGGTTTTCGATCTGCAAAGCGACTACCGGCAGCAGCAGCCGGTCCGGGATGCCGCGCTGGAAGCCCGCCTGACCGACCGGATTCGAGCGCACTTGAAAGCCTGCGAAGCGCCGGCGGAACAGTGGTCGCGATTGGGCCTTTGAATCCGGCTCAGGCGGTCCCTTACCGGCGCGGTTCAACCACCAGCACGCATCGCTCGAAGTCCAGTTCTAGGGACTTGAAGCTGCCGTAGATCAGCGGCCAGCCGAGAATGGCATCCAATTCGGCTTCGACGACGCGGTTGATGGCGGCCACTTCCGCGGATACGTACGCCATGCTTGCGTTGCGCGTCTGCCCCAGGAAGCTCAGCCGCACGTTCGGAACAACCAGCGTGACTCCGTCCGCGCGGGTTTCGGCCGCGCCCTCCAAAGCGTTGGGCACGGGCAACGCCAGCGGCGCACCTCCCGGGGTACTCTTCAGCGCATCGAAAAAGCGCGGAAACAGGACGGCACTGGGCTCGCACCCGCTGTCCAGAATGCCCCAGGCCGGGCGCGCGCGGAGTGCGGCTGGGCCTTCCGGTGCCTCCAAGGGCACGCAGACGATGCCGCCCAGCCGGCGAAAGCGAAAGGCGCGGAAGCCGGCCGGCAAGGCAAGGTCGCCTGGATCGGACTCGGGGCCGGCTTTCGCCTCTCTGGGCTGGCGCGTGAGCGTCAATTCGCGTCGAACCCAGTCGAGCTTTACGCGATAGCCGCCGAAGAGCGAGGGGCCGGCGATGTCGTGCTGTCCGATGGAAGCCAGCACATTCGAAAGCTTCCAGGCGCCCATGCGGAGTTCCGGGACCAGCACGGTCCGCATTTCAGCCAGGCCGGTGGCGGTGGCGTTGAGCAACGCGCCGACGGGCTTCGCGCCCAGGGCTTCGGCGGTGGCAGCCGTTAGCGTGAGCGACTCCTCACCGGTGTCGAGTAAGCAGGAAAACGGCTTCCCGTTCGGTTGTTGCAACTCCACACGCAGCCCTTCGGCCAACGCCAGCGGCGCTACCACGCGATCGGGACGCTCGGCTTCCGGAGGCGCTACATTGACGCGCGTATCGCCCAGCGCTTCGATGAGCTTCACGGCTCCCTTAAGGTGCTCGGCAAAGACCGGCGGTCCGGAGCGCTCGAGGGCCAGGTATGCGCGGGCAAGTTCCAGCACGCGGGGGCGTTCGTCGTTCAAGTCCAGCGCGGCGGCCAGCAACCGCAATGCGGCGGGATGTTGAGGCGAGTGGGTCAGTGCGCTTTGGTATTGTGTTCGAGCATCCTTCCCCGCGCCTTGCGTTGCCAGGGCTCGGCCCAAAGCGACGAACGCATCGGCGTTTCCGGAGTTGATCGTAAGCGCGCGCCGGGCCGCGCGTTCGGCGCC
Organism: Planctomycetota bacterium; assembly: GCA_015075375.1. Taxonomy (GTDB): domain Bacteria; phylum Planctomycetota; class SZUA-567; order H5-PLA8; family H5-PLA8; genus H5-PLA8. Next base: position 1,400,241 of record JABTUM010000001.1, read on the forward strand.
TTCGAAGTCACCGCTACGGAACAGGGCCGCGGCCAGATCGGCCCAGGTTTGCGCGTCCGCGGGACGGACCGCTGTGGCCAATAGCGCTTCGCACACCGCGGGCAGCGGCCGGTCACGTTCGATCCATTCGTGGACCGGTGCGGGAGCCGTCAGCGCCGGCAGATCGGGCGCATGCAAGCATGCAAGTACGGTAAAACCGGAAAGGGCGGATCTAATGGAAAGGTGCGGTGCTCGAAGGTCCCGCGCATGCGGAAACACCGGCATGGCAGCCTACTTCTGCCAGATGGGCAGGTACTGGTAGGGTATGCAGAGGATCGCGACGGCCACGGACGTGCAATAGGTGCTGCCGATGTTCCCGCTCCATTCGCCGCCCCCGCCCTGGGACGTAATGAGCCGCTCGCGCAGCTTTCCGAAATACTGCTGCCATTCCTTGCCGCCCACCTGCGCCATGGCCTGTGCGCCGTAATAGTTGGTGTAGAAGTCGTGGTAACCGCGGGTCGCGCCCGGGTCGAGATTGCGCTTGAGGTAATCGACGGCCTTCTTCGTCTCCGGCGCTTCGTATTGCCCGGCCATCATCAGCAGCTCGGCGCCCGCGGCGGTAAGCGCCAATGAACTGCCTCCACCCGAACGCGCGGTGTAGCGCACTCCGCCGTCGGCATTCTGCGATTTATGGATGTAGCTGAGCGACATCTTCATCACGCGATCGGGCACATCGATGCCGACATTGGCACATGCCCGCAATGCCTGCACTTGGGTGATCGTCACCGATCCTTCGTCGTTTCCGCTGTTGGGCGAATAGTACCAACCGCCCCAGCTCGACTGCGCGCGCGCGGTGATTTTAACCGCGCGTTCGAGGCAGCCTTTGATATCGGGAGCCTGCTCGCTCGCCGGATCCATGCCGAAGGCCTGCGCCAGGAACGTCATGGCGAACCCATGCCCGTACATGCTCTGACCGTCGTTTTCGGTGAGAAGACCGTCGCGCTGCTGATGCTTCAGGCAAAAATCCACGGCTCTGGAAACGTTCTTGCCGTATTTGCCGCGGGCCTGCGTATGCCCGGCGGACAAAAAGGCCATGCCCGCCAAACCGGTCATCGCCATGCGATACTGCCCGCCCCCGCCTTCGTTGCCCCAGCCGCCGTCGCGGTTCTGGCTGCGCGCGAGCCAAGCGAGTCCTTTTTCGATGGCCTGTTCCTGCTTGTCCGTGATCTCGCGAAAGTTAGGATCCCCAGGCGTGCTTTCGGCTTCGCCGGCCGGAAGCACGGCCGCCTGTAATACGGTTCCCAGCAGTAAAGCGGAAACGAACTTCAACACGCTGCGCACTCCCTTACTAAGGAGACACCGGCCAGACAGGAAGCCTACCGCTGATTCCAGAACCGGGAAACGTCAAATCGAGCCCCCGGAAGGCCAGAGTCCGCCGCTGCCACCCATGCTGCCCGCAATCCCCGGGCTCCAATCGGCAAGCTAGACATCCGGCTTGGCCATACGGTCCAGCTTTTCCCATTCGCGGTCGAGCTTGGGTTGAAGGCGCTCTTTCAGGCGCTTGAGGACCTCTGCAGGACTGTGCCCCGGCTGGTCGCCTTTGGTCCAGACCTCTTCGAAACTTGCGATGCAGGCACGGCGGTACTCTTCCCACATCGGCATCATCGGCTCGATGATCGCATTTTTGCTCGCCGCCAAGTCGCTGAACACTTTGAGCTGTTCGTGTGGATGCGCCTGCAGGAACGCCTGTGTGGTGGATCGAAACGGAGAATGTTTTCCGTGGCCCAGGCAGAGGATCTCCATGCCGTCGATCTCGGACTCCGGATCGCCGGGATCCTCTCGGCTGTTGACGAAGCGAACAAACTTCCAAGCCTCTTCGGGATGCGCGCCGTCGCGCGGGACGATCAGGACATCGGCCTGCGCGATGGTGACGGGATCCTGTTCGGTCCCCGCCGGCGCCGGAAAGGGCGCGGCGCCCCACTTGAGCGCCGGGTTGTAATTGCGGATGAAGTTGGCCATCCAGACCCCTTGGATGACCATGGCAACCTTGCCGGCGATGAAGCCGTTCTCGGGCGAATCGAAGCTGCCCATGGCGCCTTTGAACGCAGCGACTTCGGCTCGACCGTAAAATGCGGCCATCGCATTGAGCCAAGCGTAAGCGTCGATCCAAGGTTGTGTGTCACACAGCAGCGTGCGGCCGTCGTCGCTGACGTGCCGTCCGCCGAACCAGTTGCCCCAGGCGTAATTCCACCAACCGGGCTCGGTCGGCAGGAAGCCCATGCGCACAATCCGCCCGGACTCGTCGCGCAAGGTGAGTTTCTTGTTGTAAGCGTCGAGTTCCGCGAGCGTTTGGGGCGGGCGTTCGGGGTCGAGTCCCGCGGCGGCGAAAAGCTCTTTGTTCCAGTGCAGCGCCACCGTGGCCGGGGTGGTGGGCAACGCCCAAACCTTGCCTTGGTAAACCCCCATTTGCCAATAGCACGGGTAGTACTCAGATGGGTCGGGACCGTCGCGGGCGATCCAGTCGTCGAGCGGCAAGGCCGCCTGATACTGCGCGAAGACGGGCACGTCGCGCGACCACAAGCCGGCTATATCGGGCGGCGTTCCGCCGCTCACGGCCAGCCGCGTTTTCTTGTTCACTTCGGTCACACTCAGCATGTGCACGTAGATGCGCCGGCCGGCGTGATCGAGGAATCGATTGCGGTAGTCCGGATCCGCGTAGCGCCGCCAGCGCCGCTCGGAAACACCTTCAGGCCGCGGCATGGAATGGGACGGCGTCCCGCTCCACGCATGCGCCAACTCGCTGTGCCGGTTGAACGCATTAACGCACGCCTGCATCGCTTCGCCTTCGAAGCCGTTCCACTTCTCCCAATAAATGAGGTGCACGGCATCGTCGGCCCGGGGAACGGTATCCGGCGCCCCTTTGACCCGCATGCCGGAATGCACGCGGTCTTCGACACCCGGGCGGCGGTCCACCACGGCGGCAGCCACGGCCAGCAGTACGAGCGCGAAGGTCAAAAGGTAGGGGGTACGCACGCGGCGGCCTCCCGCGCCAGTCCACGCGCGGCTTGCCGGAAGGCCATGCGCGGTGGTAGCGTTACCTCAAGAGAACCGTTTTTTCCCGCGCCCGCAAGCCCGAATCGAAAGGAGCGCCTCCGATGAGCCACGTGCACACCGAAGTGCTGGCCCAAGGACTGCTCTTTCCCGAAGGCCCCGTCTGGAATCGCGACACGCGAGAATGGTGGTTCGTCGAGTTGAAGGGCGGACACGTTTCGAAGGTGGATGCGTCTGGCCGTTTGGATCGGGTATTCGACACGCTGGCGCCGAATGGCATGAAACGGCACGCCGACGGATCGTTCTGGATCTGCGAACGGGACCGCAAGGGGCTGCTGCGCTTCGACCCCGGCACCCGTCAGGCCGCGCTGATCGCCGACGGTTGCGGCGGACAGCCCTTCCTGGGGCCGAACGACCTGTGCTTCGGGATCGCCGAGCGCTGTTACTTTACCGATCCGCACGGCAGCAGCCGCACGAATCCGGCCGGCGCGCTGTACCGGCGCGACCGCGACGGCAAAGTAACGCGGGAGGTTTCCGGCTTGGCGTATCCCAACGGTGTGGCGCTCACGCCCGACGGCACGCGGCTGGTCTTCGCCGAAACGCATACGCAGACGATCTGGATCGCGGACCGCCAACCGGACGGAAGCCTGGGCGGCAGGCGCCCCTTCGCGCGAACCGAAGGCGGCAACGGTCCCGACGGAATGGCTTTCGACTCGGCAGGCAACCTTTTCGTGGCCGTCTTTGGTGCGGGCCACGTACAGGTCTTCGACGCGCAGGGCCGCGAAACGGAACGCCTGGACGTTCCGGGCAAGCAACCGACGAATTGCTGCTTCGGCGGGAAGGACTTCAAGACGCTTTGTGTAACCGAAGCCGAGCGTGGGCAGTTGCTGGCTCTGGAACTGAGAACCGCCGGATACGCCCTTCCTCCGGTAACGAGCGACAGCGTGGTGTTTTGAGCGAGTCTACTTCAGTACTCGGATTTTCAGGTCTTTCCATTCGGGCTTCTGCCCGGGACTCCCATACAGTGCAATTTTCCCGGTGCGGTTGGCGGTGGCGCTGTCTGGGGTCTGGTCAGCTTTCGCGCCGCCCACCGTGCAGGTTACTTCATCGCCACGGGCCAGGATCCGCACCTCGCGCCATTCACCCGGCTGGCCCGAGTTCTTGATTTCGAACACGCGGCCGTACTCACGCACCTGAATCTCGATGTGCCGGGTTCCAGGCGGCATGCGAACTTGCGCCACCAGTTCGAAGTCTCCATACCCTTCGGTGCTCTCGATTCGATTGCGCTGCGCACCCGTGGCCGCAAGCGCACCCGCCACCACGCGCCACTCGCCATGAGTCGTATTCCATCCGGTCAAATCCTGACCGTTAAACAAGGCCTTCCAATCGGAGGTTCCTGCTTCCTGCGCCGTGGCTGGAGCAGGGGCAGGAGCAGGAGCACCGTCGGCCAGCGTACGAATGCGAAGACCTTTGAGGCGCAAGTGTCCTTCGTTGGGTTTCAGGAAAGAGATGACAAGCGCGCCTTCACCGCCCGTCCGCTCGACCAAGGTTTGCGACTGCCCATTCACGGTCAGCTCGGGCTGCCCATCCTTATAGCGAAACACAAAGGGCAACCACTTATCGAAGGCGGGCTTGGGCTTGAAGAGATGGCGTGCGTCCGGGTTTCCCAATCCGATCAGCCGCACTTCGATCACAGGGTGCCCCGTATGCAGCATTTGGCCCTCCAGCTCGAAGTTTTCGTACGTCGCAGCCGAATCGATCCGCGCGCTCCCTTCCGGTGACGTGCCCGCATCGGCCGTGAGCGCTCCGTCCAGCACCTTCCACTCACCCTTGCGGCCCTGCCAGCCCGCAAGCGTGGCCCCGTCAAAGAGGCTCGTCCATTCGGCGTTAAGTTTCGCTTTCTCGGGCGGAGTTGCAGGAGCCAATGGTCGATATCGAAGGTCTTTGAGTTCAATCGTGCTGTTGTTGCCCTTCCAAAAGGCAATCCTATAGCTCTTTGCGGTCAATACCTTGGGGACCGGCATTACCTTACCGTTGAGTTCCACCACCGGCCGCTCGCCGCCCAGAACCAGCCGCACCTGATGCCAGATCCCCACGTCAGCGGACATGTCGTACGAAACCCAATCGCTGTCGTCGGGATTCACAAGGTTGAGTTCGTTGTAACGATGGCCTGTCTGCCGAAATTTGTACTCAACTTCGCCCGAATCGAACAACGCCTTGGAGTCGAGCCGAACGGAAGTCTGCTCGGGCTTGGTCGCATCCCCTACAATCGCTCCATCGCGAATTTCGAACCGGCCTTTGGCCTCTGTCCATTGGGCAAGGCTCTGACCGTCAAACAGCGAAATCCATTCGCCATTTGCGGCGGGGAACGCGATGCGCAAATCCTTGAAACGCGCCTCTCCCTCGCCGGCCAGTTCGAGCGCAAGGACGCCTTCCTTGACCGAGCGATCGAGATGGCCCCAGGGAATCGTTTTTCCATCCAGGGTCAAGACCGGATCGCCCTGAACGCAGGTGACTCGAAACACAGACCAAGCGCCCGTATTAAGCGGAAGCACCGCGCGCATGCTTCCCACACGCGGTACGAGGCTTACGGTTCCGGGGCCGTCCAAACGCACCTGCCCCGTCCAATCGTAGGCCCCGAACGAAGCGACGGTTTCGATGCGCGCGGTTTTGCCGGGACCGTCGCTTTTCACCAGCAGTTGCGCATCGGACACGCTCCAGCGCCCGCCCGCGGTGCGCCAGTCGCTCAGGTTGGTCTCGTTCCAAAGCGGCTGCGCCGCGCCCATCGGCACCCCCGGCGCAGACGGCTGAGCGGCAACTGTCTGAGCAGCAGGCTGAACTTCGGCCGATTGGGGCTCCGGGGGCTTAATCAAACCAGCCTTTACCTTCTGTTCGTATAACTCCTTGGGCGTTAATTCCCTCGGCTTCGCCTCCGCGACCTCGGCTGCGGGGACTTGCGCGGGAAGAACCGGCTGACGCGAAGGAGCAACCTGAGGTGCAGGTTGACTTTGCGTAATCGGCTCAGGAGTCTTCGTCGAACTCGGACGCTTGGCGACTTCGACAGGCGCTTTAGACTTTCCGCCGAAGATCAAGAATGCTCCGACCAGCACCAAAAGCACACCGCCGCCCAAGGCGGCATACGCGGCAACGGGCATGGGCCGTGCGGAAGCCGGACCACGCAACGGACCTTGCGCCGGAGTCGCTCCGCGAGCGCCGCGTCGTGCCGGAGTCATGGACGATTGAGATGAACCGCGCGCCGAAGGCGAAACCGGCATCTGCTTGCTGGTGCGCCGCAGCGCAGGCACCACGCCTGTCGGCGCCTTGGCCTCTTCTTGGGCGACCAATTCCTGCGCCTGCTCGTCCGTGATCGCCACCGATTCCATGGTCATCACGCCCGCGGCGCAGTCGCCGCAGAACATGCCGCGCAGCTTTTTGTCTCGCGCTTCGCCGGCCGCAATATCACGGTCCAGAATGCGCTTCCCGCACTTTTCGCAGAAGTAAAACTTCATGATGCCCTATCCGCTTGTACTCTTGTGCATATGGACGAATGCCGAAGTGAAATTCCTTCGGATGCTTTACCAAATGTTACTCAACTCGGCATCCTCTTGCTCAATAAACCTCACGAGATTGCCTAGTCCAGCCATGCGCAGGTATCGCGACTAGTCCAAGGCAGGTGAGGCGCTGACCATCAGATCCCTAGACCTTGGTGGCTGAATTGCCGCAACATCCACTGCTCGCAGGAACGCGCTTTTATTGCTCAAGTGCGTTCGCAGCCGAAACTACAATTGCACCTATGCATTAAGGCGATTTTATCTCTTTAGAAGTCCAGAAACTCACCTGAAACGGAGAAGTCTGAGAATACAGGTGAACAGAAGGCGCGAGGTTCACGTAGTGCCTTAAAAGTACGACTCCAGTCAGGCGAAAACCGAGGAAAAAATCACAAGTGCGGTCTGAAAGAATGATGCTCATTCAAACTATAGGAAGCCGGCCAGGTGCCGATGAGTACGCAATGCAAGGGATACGAAGTTCGAGCCGCACAACGCACAAGTGCGCCCCATAGCGAATGGGGTGTCTCTTGATAAATCGAGATCGAGCCCTATGTTACAAACTCTCAGCAATCAATCTCAGAGGGCCGCTTCGGGAATTATGACTCCACCCAGTCTCATTCCCGGCTTTGCGCTCCACGATAAAATCGCCGAAGGCGGATTTGCCGAGATCTACGATGGCGAAGAGTTGATCAGTAAGAAAAAAGTAGCGATTAAAATCCTGCACCCGCGGCATCACACCAACAAATCGGAATTCAAGCGCCTGATCCATGAAGGCGGGATCGGGATGCGGATTCGGAACCACGACAACGTCGTCAAGTTCCTGCAGGTAGGCAAAGCGGGGCGGGCGCCGTACATCGTCATGGAGTTCATCGAAGGCCAGACGCTGCGCGAAATCCTGCGCGACCGGAAGACTCTTAACGACCGTGAAGTAGTGGTGCTTGCGCAGGCCTTGGCTTCGGGTGTGCACTACATGCACGGTGAAGGCATAGTCCACAAGGACATTAAGCCCGAAAACGTAATGTTGAGCCCGGACGGAACCATCAAGCTGATTGACTTGGGCTTCGCCGAATCGCTGACCAGCGTGAAGTGGAGCCTCTTCGGCCGCAGCCTGGAAGGCAGCCCGGCCTACATGGCGCCCGAACTGTTGCGGTCGAAGAAGCCCAGCCCGGCCACTGACCTCTATGCCGTGGGTTGCACGCTCTACGAAGCCGCCACGGGCAGCGCACCGTTTACGGGGCACTCGGATCAGGAAGTGTTGCAGAAGCAGCTCAATATGAACTTAGCCGCCGGTTCGATTCGCGAGAAGAACCAGGAAATTTCGCCTTACACCGAGCGGCTGATCTTGAACGCGCTCGAGAAGAATACTTCGAACCGCTACAAGTCGGTGGACGAGTTCCGGCTCGAACTGCGCCGCAATCCTCACCTCAACAACAGCAGCAAGCACATTCCGCTGCCCACGGGATTCGCGCCACGCCGCCAGAACAGCAGCGCACGGTCGTCCTCGCGTAACCGCATTTCAGGCACCTAACTACGGTCAGGCTATTCGCGCAGAGCCGTCCGGTTGGACTTTCTTCCCCGCGTCACGGCCTCGAAGGATAGATCGGCAAATGGCCGATCGGATGAAAACGCCCAGTCGGGCGAGTTCGTCCATAAGTTCCGTCCCATCCCCTACCCCAGCTTGCCCAGCACCTCCCGGGCGATGATCAGGCGCTGGATCTGGCTGGTGCCTTCGCCGATCTCGTAGAGCTTTGCGTCGCGGTAAAAGCGTTCTACGGGGAAGTCTTTCGTATAGCCGTAGCCGCCGAGCACCTGAACGGCGTCGGAACAGATGCGGACGCATGCTTCGCTGGCGTAGAGCTTGGCAATGCTGGCTTGTCGCACGTGCGGGCGGCCGGCGTCGCGAAGCTGTGCCGCACGATAGGTGAAGAGCCGCGCGGTCTCGAGCCCGACGGCCATATCGGCGATCAATTGGCCGATCGCCTGGAAGCTTCCAATGGGCGCCCCGAATTGGCGCCGTTCCGACGCGTAACCGGCCGCGGCTTCGTAGGCGGCCTCGCCCAACCCCACGGCCTGAGCGGCGATGCCGACGCGCCCGCCCACCAGGGTATCCATAAAAATCTTCCAGCCGTCGTTCTCCTCGCCCAGCAGGTTCTCGGCCGGCACTTCGGCATCCTGGAAGAGCAATTCACCCCAGTCGCTGCCGCGCATGCCGAGCTTCTTGTCGCCGTTCCCGACGCTGAACCCGGGCGTCTTCTTCTCCACGACCAGCGCGCTGATGCCCTTCGGCCCCGGACCTCCGGTACGCACGGCGACCACATACAAATCGGCCACGTGCGCGTTGGTGATGAATATCTTGGAGCCGTTGAGGATGTACTTATCGCCCTTCTTGATGGCGGCCGTCTGCAGCGCGCTGGCGTCGCTGCCGCTCCCGGCCTCGGTGAGCCCAAAGGATGCGATCTTCTTGCCGCTGCACAGGTCAGGCAGCCAGCGCTTCTTCTGCGCTTCGGCGCCAAATTTGGCGATGGGCGAGGTACCCAGCGAGATGTGCGCGCCGACGGAAAGCGCCGTGCTCGCACAGGCCGTGGCAAGCTCTTCGCAAACGGTGACGGCGCAAAGGTTGTTGAGTCCCATGCCGCCGTACGCTTCGGAAAATGGCACGCCCAGCAGTTGCAGCTCGCCCAGTCGATTCCAAACCTGCCGCGGGATGCGCTCTTTCTCGTCGATTTCCGGCGCCAGCGGTGTCAACTCGCTGCGCGCGAACTGGCGCACCGTCTCGCGAACGAGTCCTTGATCTTCGGTCAAGTTGAGCGGTTCGAAGGCGTCCGAATGGCTCATGAGCGCGAAGCTCCTCCGCTGGTAACGTGGTTAGCTGGACCGGCTGAGGGCTTTCTGTACCATAGCCCGTGCTCATTTAGTAGCGCCAAAGTCTTCAGGAGCCACCTGTTCCGTGCCCGCCGCCGGCCCCTTGTTCTCCTCTACTCAGGCCGCCGCCGCGTTCGCGCAGGCCCTGCCCACCCGCGCCTTGGGGCGAGCATTGCACTACGCCACGCGCGTCACCTCGACCAACGATCTCGCTTCGGATGCCGCGCGCGGGCACGCTCCGCATGGGTCGGTCTTCGCCGCCGACGAGCAGAGTAAAGGCCGCGGCAGGCGCGGGCGCGCCTGGGAAGCGCCGGCAAACGCGGCGCTGCTATTCAGCGTGCTGGTGCGCGAGCCGCGGTTGGCGGCCGAGCGCTACGGTTGGCTGGCACTGGCGGCCGGCCTTGCGGCCAGCGACGCCCTGCGCGAAACCGCCGGTGTGGCCGCCGTGCCCAAATGGCCCAACGATGTCGTCGTCCGCGGCACGGCAACGGATCAAGCGCCTTGGCGAAAACTCGGCGGCGTGCTGTGCGAAAGCCTGCTGCCGGCCGGCGGTCCCGCTCAACCCGGCTACGTCGTCATCGGGATGGGCCTGAACGTGACCCAGGATGCCTCCGAGTTGCCGCCTTTGCCTAAAGCGCCGGCCACCAGCGTCCTGCTCGAAACGGGCAACCTCATCCCGCGTACGGATCTGTTCGCCGCGGTATTGGTTGAACTCGAACGCCGGCTCGACGAACTGTGCGAGGCCGATGCGTTCGTACGTTTTCGGGCCGAACTGGATGCGCGCATGGAGCACGCGTGGAGCGGCCTGAACTTGCGCATCAGCCAAGCCGGGCGCGAACGAAGCGGGCGGTTCGCCGGGCTGGATGACCATGGGCGGTTGCGCCTGCTCGGCGCAAACGGCTCCGTGGAGTACTGGTCCGACGCCGAAATTCTGGGCTTGGAATAACGCGCGCTGAAGCATGGCGCGGCTGCATTTACCGCTGTTTTCCGCCCCCTAAATCCGGTCACGATGGAATTGATGGTAGCATGCGGACGCGTCGTCGGCATACTCGTGCCGCAACCCCTCCAAGGAGCAGGCACATGGCGTTTCGATTCGAGCGGCATCCCGCAAATCCGATCGTCTGGCCCGGCGAGCAACCGTGGCGGCGCGCGGTCACATTCAATCCCGGCGTCCTGCTGGACGACGACGGGCGCTTTTACCTCTACGAGCGCGCGGCGGGGCAACTCCGCCCGTTCTACTGCTACATTGGGATGCTCGAGAGCGACGACGGCGTTCGTTTCAAGATGACGCGTGAAGAGCCGGTCTTCACGCCCGAAATGGCCGGCAGCGCATACGGCAGCGTGCAGGATCCGCGCGTGGCGAAGCTGGACGGCCGCTACTGGATGACCTACGCCTACCGTCCTTTCGCTTGGGAGAGCCATCCGACGGGGATTGGCGTACCCGATTCGTTCGAGCCTAAGCTGCCGGGCTTCGACGGGGACAGTTCGAAAAACCTGACTCGCAGCGGTCTGGCGGTAAGCGACGATCGCGTGACGTGGAAGCACTTCGCTTGGATCACTCCGGCGGATATCGACGACCGCGACGTGATCCTGTTCCCGGAAAAGATCGGAGGCCAATACGTAGTGCTGCGCCGGCCCAGGGACTACGTGGGTCCAAAGTATGGGACCGACTACCCCAGCATCTGGCTGAGCCGAAGCCCGGATCTGCGCACGTGGTCGGACCCGGTCCTGGTCGCCAAGCCCGCATTCCGCTGGGAAGACAATCGCATCGGCGGAAGCACGCCGCCCATTAAAACGGCACGCGGGTGGCTGGTGCTGTACCACGGCGTCGAGAATCAGGATCCGAAGGTCAAACGGGTTTGCTACAGGCTGGGCGCAATGCTGCTGGACCTGCACGATCCGACCAAGATCGTCGCCCGCGCTCCGCATTTCGTGATGGAACCGGAGACGTATTACGAGAAATTCGGGCTGTATATTCCCAACGTTATCTTCCCAACGGCCAATGTGGTGAAGGATGGTATGCTGATGCTTTACTACGGAGTCTGCGACACCGCCATCGCGCTGGCGACCTGCGAACTGAACGAACTGGTGGAGCACGTCTGGCAGACGGGGCGCTAGTTATTCCGCCGGCTCGTAACTGAAGGTGAGCGGGAACTTGGCGGTGCGCGCCTTGCTGTGCGCCTGTTCGACGCGGTGTTCGGCTTCTTCGAGCGGCAGGATGGCCACCAACGCCACGCCGGTTACGTGCGCCGTCAGCATGATGCGGATGGATTCGGCGGTCCCCTTCCTGAAGATGTCGCGAAGCACGGCCACGACAAATTCCATGGGGGTCACGTCGTCGTTGTGAATCAGAACGCGGTACTGCGGCGCCAGGCGCACCTTATCCTTTACTTCGGGCTCGACCTGGCGCTGGGGCTTGGCGGGAGGCGCCTGAGGCAACGCGGCGACGCTTCTGCCCATCCGCATTCCTCCAACATACTTCTCTCGGTCACGCATATACTATAGGGGCCTGCCGAATTCCGGAAGGCTTGGCTTCGGATCTTCTTTCACCATGAGCAATGATGCGCAAGAACTCGTCGTCGAGTACATCATTGACGAGCATGACCGTATCCTGAGTTTCAACGACGGATTTCGGGTATTTGCTCAAGAGAACGATGCGTGCAGCCTGCTTCCCAAGGTATTGGGATCGGAGTTGTGGGACCACATCGCCGGTCTCGAAGTTCGAGAAATGTACCGTCTGCTTCTGAATCAGGTGAGGCTCACGGGCCGTTCCATCCGGGTGCCCTACCGTTGCGATGCGCCCTGGATGCTGCGCGATCTCGAACTGGAATTGGAACCCCTCCCCGGCGGGCTCGTTCGAATCCGTTCCCGAACGAGGCGGCTGGAGCTGCGGCAAGCGCTCGCACTGCTGGATCCGCGGACGGAGCGCGATCCCACGCGCATGCTGCTCGTGTGTTCCTGGTGCAAGCGTATCCAAGACGGTTCGGCCTGGGTCGAACCCGATGCCTACCTGCAGACGCACCGGCTGTTGACGGCGAAAGTGTTGCCTCAGATTTCCCACGGGATGTGCGGTGACTGCCGCACCCGCGTGTTTGCGGCTCTGAACCTGGGCGGCACGGGAGTTTGAGGCTTGTCAAGCCGCCCGCGTACCGGACCCATGAAGCCTCGTCCCTGAGCTTGACCGGCGCGCCGCCTTGTGACAGCTTGGGCATTTCCAAGCCGCACTTTCGAAACTCGGGTGAAGCGAGCCACGATCCACAGGGATTGAGGGAGACCACGTTTTATGGCCAAGCCAAAGCTCAACATTGCTCTGATCGGCACCAAGTTCATGGGCAAAGCGCACAGCAACGCGTGGGCGCAAGTCGCGCACTTCTTCGACTTGCCCGTACAGCCGGTGATGAAGGTCATCGTCGGCCGGGATGCGAAAGGCACCCAGAAAATGGCCGACCAGTGGGGCTGGCAGGAAGCGGCCACCGACTGGAAAGAAGTCATCAAGCGCAAGGATATCGACCTGGTCGACGTCTCGACGCCCAACAACCTGCACGCCGAGATGTCCATCGCGGCGCTGAAGGCCGGGAAGCACGTCGTCTGCGAGAAACCCTTGGCCAAGTCGGTGAAAGAGTGCGAGGCGATGGTCAAGGCGGCCGAAGCGGCGAAGAAGGCGAACTTCGTCTGCTACAACTACCGGCGCGTGCCGGCGGTCTCGCTCGCCCGGCAGCTTGTGCAAGAGGGCAAGATCGGGCGCGTTTACCACGTGCGCTGCTTGTATTTGCAGAGCTGGATCATGGACCCGAACTTCCCGCTGGTCTGGCGGCTGCAGGGCGATATCGCCGGCAGCGGCCCGCACGGGGACTTGAACGCGCACATCATCGACGCGGCGCGGTTCATCACCGGCGAGGAAGTGACCGAGGTGAGCGCGGCGTTCGAGACGTTCATTAAGGAGCGCCCGCTGGGTGCGATGACCGGCGGCCTGAGCGCCAGCGGCGGCAGCAAAAAGGGCAAGGTGACCGTCGAAGACGCGGCGCTCCTGATCGGCCGGATGAGCGGCGGAGCGTTGTGCAGCTTCGAGGCCACGCGCTTCGCGCAAGGCCGCAAGAACGGGAACTCGATCGAGATCAACGGCGAGAAGGGCGCGATCCGCTTTGAGTTCGAAGACATGAACCGGTTGAAGTTCTACGACGCCACGAAACCCAGCTACCTGCAGGGCTGGACGGACATCCTGGCTACCGAAGCCAACCATCCGTATTTCGGCGCGTACTGGCCCGCCGGGCACATCATCGGTTACGAGCATACGTTCATCAATATCGCTTACGACGTACTGACCGCCGTCGGCAAGGGCGGCGCAGCGTTGAAGAACCTCGGGCCCACCTTCGCCGACAGCACCAATACCCAGCGCGTGCTGGAGGCCGCCGAGAAGAGCGCCAAGTCCCGTAAGTGGGTGGCGACCGGTTGTAAGTAGCGTTCGTCTTCTACCGTCAAGACATGCAAAAAAGCGGACCGGCGATTGTCGGTCCGCTTTTTTTGTCAAAGTCTGGCGGACTCGCGCTGGCGGTGCTGCGACTCCAAAAGACCGATCGCCGTCACCAGCAGGCTCAACGCGACGTAAAGGTTCCAACCCAGATTGAAACGCGCGTCCGCGATACCCCTTGGGCTACCCTCCGATCCGCTGGACCAGTCCCATGGCCAGCCGGAACCTTGGATATTCATGCCCAAGAGTACGGAAGCGGCGAGTAACAGAGTCATCAGGGTAGACAGATGCAGGCGCAATCCTACGGCTCGAACGACGGCATCGGTCCAAGCGGCCAGCGCAAAGACCGACGCCAGCGCGATCGCAAGGAAGCTCAGATAAACGGGCACCTGATCGAGGTAGATGCCGCCGTGTCGAATATCATGCACTAGCGCTGCAACAACTTCGGCCCCCTGCGGGCTCATGCAGGCCCCCGCCAGCCCCGCCACCACCCAAGCCGCGCCATGCAAATGCCACCAAGCACGCTTCGAATCCATGATTGTTGGCGCTCCGATTTCGAACCTCCACAGCCCCTACGACTTTGCGCGAACCGTGGTTCGGCGTTTACCGTTTACCATTCACCGATTACCGTATACGACCATTCGAAGGAGCAACCGATGCCTACCGTCCGTCGTGTCCATGCGCTGGAAATCCTCGACAGCCGCGGCCGACCCACGCTGAAAGCGTACTGCGAACTTTCCGATGGTACGCGTGCGGCCGCGAGCGTGCCGAGCGGCGCGAGTACCGGAGCGGCGGAAGCGCTGGAGAAGCGCGATGGCGACGGCGCGCGCCATGCGGGCCTGGGGTGCCGGATGGCGGCGCAGCACGTCGGCGGCGAGATCGACACGGCGCTGCGTGGAAAAGCCTTTACCTCACAAGCCGGCCTGGACGCGGAGTTGTTGAAGCTCGACGGCACGCCTAACAAAGCTCGCCTTGGCGCGAACGCGCTGCTGGGCGTCTCGCTGGCCTTCGCGCGTGCCAGCGCCGCGCAGGCCCAAGTTCCGTTGTACCAGCACTTCGCCAACCAAGTCGGCGACAAGCCGCGTACGCTGCCGCGCTTGACGGTGAATCTTTTCAGCGGGGGCAAACATGCGGGCGGGCAGGTGCCGATCCAGGATGTCTTGCTGGTGCCCAGCGCCGCGAAGACCGTCGACGAAGGGCTCGCGGCGGTCTGCGCGGTTTACAGAGCTGCGGCCAAACGCATGCTCGAACGCTTCGGCATGCGGCTGCTCACCGCCGACGAAGGCGGATTGGCGCCGCCGTTCGAAGGCGCCGAAGCGATGCTTGCGGAAGCCGTCGCGGCGATCGAAGCAGCGGGCTTCGAGCCGGGACGCGAGGTCGCGCTCGCCGTCGATGTCGCTTCGAGCCACTTTTTCGAAAACGGCCTGTACCACCTGGACGGCGCGAAGCTAAGCAGCGCGGAAATGATCGCGAAGCTGCGAAGCTGGGCGGAACGCTTCCCGATCGTGAGCATCGAAGACGGGCTGGCCGAAGACGATTGGGCGCACTGGCCGGAATTGCGCCGTGCGCTATGCGGACGCGCGCTCACGCTGGGCGACGATTTTCTGTGCACCCATCCGAAGCGGATCGAACGGGCGCTTGCCGCCGGCGCGGCCGACGCGCTGCTGCTGAAGGTGAATCAGATCGGCACCCTGACCGAGGCGGCGGAAGCGCGGCGCCTGGCGCGTAACGCCGGCTGGAAAGTGACGATCAGCGCACGCAGCGGAGAAACGGAAGACGACTGGCTGGCCGATCTGGCGGTGGGCTGGAGCGGCGATCAGATCAAGGTGGGCAGCATCACGCAGAGCGAACGGCTCGCCAAGTACAACCGGCTGCTGGAGATCGAGGCGGAGACGCATCTTTCGGTCGCCGCTTGGCCGGGCTAAATCTTGAGCACAGGGCCTATCCTGCAAACGTCTAACACTCCGGGCCCGGAACTCGTCCAATACTTATGGCGCGCAGAACCTGGGGCGTAGCGATCTTGGCGGCAGTGCTCCTGGCGGCCAGCCCGCTAGGAGGCAGCCGCGCCGAGGCCGACGGTTGGCACGAACCGCCTTTTGACACAAGCCCCCTCGAATACTGGAAGAAGAACCGCGAGCGCCTCGGCTTCGGCTCTGGCAGCGAGGATGGAGCGCCCGTCATCGGCAACAAGCCTGCGGAAGCCAAACCGCAGTTGGATTCGGCCGCGGCTCAGAAGAAGCACGAAGAACTGCTGAAAGCCGCGGCGGCCGCCAAAGAGACCTCCGAAAAGGAAGCTCTGCTGGAAGAGGCGTACAAAGTCGCCGCGGAATTGCAGGAATACGAGCTAACCGAAGGCGGCGCGCGTCCGCCCGATCTGCGCCGGCGGGCGTTCGTGCACCATTGCCTCACGGCGCTGGCGTACACCAACGAGTACAACCTCTCGCAGGCCGAGTTCGGCTGGATCCTGCAGAATCGCGATCGAGCGTTTCGCGAGATCCATGAAATTTTTCGGCAGATTGGACCGGAGGCCGCGCCGCAGATTTGGGAACACCTTCGCGCCGAACTGGCTCTGGGGCCGGAAGGAAAAGCCGGCCGGCACGCCGGCAAACAAAAAGTTCAGGAGCTTCAAAAGCGCATCGCCGAAATCCGCGCGAAGCAGGCGCAAGCGGGAAGCAAGGAACTATGGAACAGCCTCGAGGAGCATATCAAGCCGCTCCAGGCAGAGATCGAGAAGCTGAGCAAGGCAACCACGCCGGACGGCAGCACGTCCGAGATGACCGCTCCGGTCGGCGGCATTCGCTCGGCGGATTCGTTGAACTTCAAAAAGAACCAGACCGATTTATTCCGTGGCGGGCTTCCGTTCGATTCGATGGGACTGGTCATCGGCACGGACTATGTGGAACTGCTGGGGAAGTCGTTGCTCGCCATCGGTCTGCCTGGATTGAAGCACTGGATCCAAGGCATCTGGGATCCCAATCCCGCGGTGCGGGATTACGCGCGCACGCTTATCGCGGAATTGGGGATCGACTGCGTGCCCATGCTGGCCGATGCCATGGACGAACAACCGGCGCCGGATCGACGCTTCGCGCTGGTGCGCACGCTGACCGAATTGACGGGCAAAAATCTCGGCGATAACGCCGCCGCGTATCGAACGTGGTGGGAGGCGAACCGCAAAGGGCCGATCAACATTCCGCCGCCCGCCATTCAACCGCCAATGCCGCCAGCAACGCCCGAAGAAACTCCGCTCCTGATTGGCCCGCGCGACGGCAAGTAATCGTTCAGCTTTTCGGGATGCGCACCAGGTCGAGCAGCATCTCGTAGCGCGCATCGAGATCCGAGCGAGTGATCCGCTTCAGCGCTTCGAGCGAGAAATCCTGAACCGTGTAGCTCGCCACCACCGCTCCATGCGCAACAGCGCGGCGCAGGTTCTCGGGGCTGGTATCGCCCGTGGACGCGATATAACCGCAGATGCCGCCGGCAAAACTGTCGCCCGCACCCGTGGGATCGATCACTTCTTCGAGCGGGAAGCCCGGGACGGCGAAATGCCCGTGACGGCTGACGACCAGCGCGCCGTGTTCGCCTTTCTTCACGATCGCCGTGGGCACGCCGAGATCCAAGATGCTCAGTCCGGCACGCAGCAGTTCCTGCTGTCCGGTCAGGAGCCGCGCCTCGCTGTCGTTGATGACCAGCGCATCGACCTGCCTAAGCAGCGCGGTCAAATCGCCGCGCGCCGTTTCGATCCAGAGGTCCATCGTGTCCATGGCGACGAACTTGGGGCGCTTGGGCAATTGATCCAGCACCTTGCGCTGAACCACCGGCGCGCCGTTGGCAAGGAACAGGAACTCGCTGCTTTTGTATTCGGCCGGAACTTTGGGATCGAAATTCCCGAATACGTTTAGGTCCACCTCCAGCGTATCGCGATCGATCATGTTCTCGCGGTAGCGCCCGACCCACCGGAAGGTTTCGCCGTCGGCGACTTCCAGACCGGACAGGTCTATATCGCGTGCCTCGAGCAGCGCGCGATGCACGCTGGGAAAATCCTTACCGACCACGCCAACCAGACGCACCTGCGTGTAAAAGGCCGCCGCATACGAGAAATAGACCGCGGAACCTCCCAGCAAGTTCTCTTTGCGGGTGCGCGGCGTCTCGACGGTATCGATGCCAATGGAACCGACGACAAGCAAACTCATGGAGCTTCCTTTCTCGAGCTGAACGAAGCTCGGAGTTCTACCCATAGAACTGCCGGCGCACAAGGTAAACGCGGGGATTGACTTGAAATGGGAGGCCTATACTGGAATCGGAGAAGTTCTAGCAGCGCACGGCCAATCAGACGGCAGGTATCCTACAGGTTCGACTTTTCGGCGCGCTTGGCACGAGCCGCAGATCCAATCGGAACGTATGGATACAGAGCCGCCCTAACGATGCGTTTCATGGATTCGATCAGCCTCTCGCGCTCCTTAGGGTGCTCGTCAAGAGCGGGCGGTACGTTCAGCAGATCCGCCAGCAAGCCCACATCGTCCAGCCTTCCCAGCCAACCAAGATGGCCGATTCCCCGATAACGCTCCTCGGCATTGGAGCTTAGAAGCGCACCGCGCAGTTCGTCCTGCACATACGAGGGACGGAAATCCTGACGGATCAACGCGGCGTAGGAGCGCATTTCGTTGTTCAAACTCATTGCTCTTGCCAGACCTGACCAGCCTTCGACGGCTAGCCGGAGCACCGATGGATTCCGGCACCGAGCCAGGATCTCGAAGCATTCAGGACGCGTCTTATCGTTCGTGAACGCATTAAACAGGGTTCGGACGATTGACTCAGGCAAATAGGAAAACCTCCACGCTTCAGGACTCAAAACCTGGCATAGCTCCTCCAAGCTTAGAGTCTTCTTTTCGATTAGCGCCCACTGCTCACGATCGTCGTCGTTCTGCGGATGCCAGGGGCTCTCCGCGTTGGCGCACGCCTTGGCGTACACCGGATACCTACCCAAGTGGTGGGAAGCGAGTGCTTCGGCCCTGGTTTCGTAAACTCTTCGAAACGGAAATCGTGCGATGCCCTTAAGCTTCGAGTGGGCGGTTAGCATGGCAAACAAAGACGCCTGCCCCTCGGCTGCTCGCCATGGAAATCCAACCGTTCCTTTGGCTTCGCCCAACCTTCTCCTCCAATCCTCCTGGCGGAGGGGAAGGCATTCACCTGGTTCGCTGCGTTGCGCATGGATGACGGCGTCCAACGCCTCGGCGATGTGCGCGCGCTCCTCGGGGTGCTCGTCCCCTTGTTCAGGGAGTGAAAGGAGATCGAGAAGCAGCCCGACTTCATTCAGCGTGCCGCGATACACCAGCGTTCGCAATCCTGCCAGCCGCCGCTCGCCGTCAGCGCTTGCCAGGACTTCCAATACGCTGCGCCAGTATTCGTCTCTTGGATTTTCGTGTTTCACTTCGGACCTTGGCTCAATTCGAGCACCTGCTTCCGATTTAGTCGAACTCCCGGCCCCCGGCATTCCGGTGGCCTCATGCACTCCCAGCTCTCTCATGCGCTTGGCGAAGCGGGTAGCGCGCGCCTGGGCCAATTCCGGTTGCCGGAGTTGTCCTTCAGTAGCGGGATACAGCCGCTTCATAACCAGCATGCTTCGAGTGCGGAACGTTACTGAGGTCCTGCCGGCAGGAGTGAACGCGGGGCGTTGGGCAGCGGGGTCGTCGCGATAACGGTGAAGCAGATACTTCAACACATCCATGAAGACCTGGCCGTAGCTGCCCTGTTCGGGCGCTTGCGCCACGAGCGCGTCGTAGCGTTGCTGCCAGTCCTGGTACAACGTGGGTGCGTTCGTCACGGGAACTCCTTTGCGGACCGCCCGTACGCTCTTCGTGCCCACTATAACAAGCCGGTATCATAAAAAGAAAGAGGCGCGCCCATGGGCGCGCCTCTTGTTTGGCGTACGGACAATCTGCCCGTCATGATGATCGGCGGACTTACTCGCCCTTGTAGCTGCGGATTTTCTCCCCAAGCTGCACTTCCAGCTTTTGCAACTCTTGCTGTCCGGCATCCAGCTTACCGCGCAGAGCGATCAGTTCGTCCTCGGCCGCGCCCAATCGCGTGACCCACTTGGCGCGCAACTCGGCTTCCTGCGGGCGTCCGGTATTCAAGCTGCCCATGTTATTCCGCAGCCGGTTCTGTTCTTCACTCAACTGCTGAATCTGGCGGTTCCATTCGTTCAGTTGCTGCTGCTTCGCCGTGCGCTGATTCATCAGCGCCACGAGTTCGTTCAAGAACGCCTTGGTCGGCTCGCTGAAGAACTTCTGCGCGAGCAGGAATCGGAGCTGCCCGACGTCGCTGTTGCTCAGGTAGACCTGCTGATAGATCTCGCGCTGTTCTTCAACGACGAAGTCCTCCTGCGCACCGGCCTTCAGCGCCACCTCGAAGCGGTAATGTCCTTCGACTTCCTCCAAAGGCTTCTCGGGCTTCACGAGCTTGTAGGCGAAATTCTTGGGCTGGTCGATCCAGAGCAGCACATCCTTCTTGCCGCGATTGGTGAGCTTCCAGGTATTGGTCAGCTTCTCGGTAAGGGTCAGCGTGGCGACGCCGTTGACAATCGAGCCTTTGAATGCCGGATCGTGCTGGCTCTGGACCTCGGGCGTGACATCCACCGAGCCGTCGATGGCGTAGGGCAGCACTTCCTTGCCGCCGGGGGCCAGCGTATGCGCAAGAATGCCTTCGCCCAGCGCCGTATCGCTTTCGAAGAAGGTGACCGCCCCGGCCTCGAAGGTCAGTTCGGTCTCGTTCTTGAGCACATACGCGTTGGCGGGGCGCGGAGAGAAAGCGGCCTTGTAGTAAAGCAGGCGCTGCCCTTTCACCTGCTGCGAAATGATCGGCACCATGGCGGCCTGCCCGCGCTTGATGCTCACTTTCTGCTGGCCTTGGTAGCTGAACAGTTCGCCCACGGAGACGCCTTTCGCCGCGGTGGACATGCTGCTTTGCAGCAGGTCGGCCATATCTTGTTCTGCTTCGGCCGCCGGCGCCGCCATGGCCGCTCCGGGCGCCATCGGTGCGCCGGCTTTCCGAGCAGCCATTTCCATGTTGGCGCCTTCCTGCGCACTTCTATCACGCCTCAGTTCCGCCTTGTCCTTGGCCGCAGCCAACAGCGACGGTTCGGGCGCCGCCGACCAGTTGGCGCTCACCCGGTCGAGCCCTGGAATCGGCACGTGCGGACGCTGGACGTAGAAGGGACTGTAGAGGTCCATGATGTAGCTGAGCGGACTGCCGGCCACGAAGGCGATATCCACTTCGTTCCAGTCGTCTTCGGTGGTGTTCTCGGCGAGCGCCCAACCTTGCAGAAGCGACTCGGCGTCCACATTCTTCGCATCCAGAATGACCCGGTAGCTGGCCTTCCAGATCGGCATCTCGACCAGATACCCGATGCGAAGTTCGCGTTCGCCCGCGCCGGTCGCGACGATCCGCATCTTCTTGCGGTTGGTGTACTTGCTGTCGAGCGAGATGGTCAGCAAACGGTTCAGGTCGCGTTGAAGCTCGGGGTCGTCGAGCGTGAACTCGGCGATGCTGAAGAGATCCAAGCTTCGGATCGTCCCCACACCGGTCATCAGCACCAGGCGAAAACCGGTGTTCAATTGCTTGTTGTCGACAATCTGGTTCACGGGCTCAACGCCCAGGATGCGGCCTTGCACGGTCTCGCCGGCTGCTTTCGCGGTCAGGCTCGCCCCCTTCAGTTGCATCAGAAACTGGCTGAGAGCGTTTCCTTCGGGGACGCGAATCAGAATGCCTTCGAGCTGCTTGCTGAGCGTATCCTTCGTCTCGTATTGCACGCTCGCGATTTTCCCGCCGCCCAAGTCCACGGCAAAGAAACTGGTAAGCAGATCCTTCATCTGTTCGGCGCGAAAATTGAGGTCGATCATCGCGTCGCCGTCGATCTTGCCGCGGCGTTCGATGTAACCCATACCGTGCTTGTAAAGGATCACCTTCTGCACGGGGGGCGCTTCTTTAACCGGCGGTTCACCGGCGGCGAGCGTGCCAGCGGCCAGCGCCGCGAGCGCCAGGACCGAACGGGTCCCTACCTTCATGTATCGATGCATCGATCACCTGCCTCCTGGAGATAGTGGCGGACAGCGCATTACCTTACCCGAGCGCATAGGCCGCCGCCAACGCACGGTTCGGCACTCCCCTTGGACGCAGCCGGATCTCGGCGGTTGCAGCAATCTTGCCCCGCATCTTGCCGGACCGGAGCCCGCCGCTAGGATAGGTGGCATCGACTCGTTTCGGTTTATTTCTGGTTTGCAGGCCATAGGACACAGAGAGGCTTCCTCGTGAATTGGCGCATAGGGTGGTTAGCCGGCACGGCCTGGATGCTGGCCGCGGCACTGACGGCAGGCGAAGGCGAGACTCCGACCGCGTTGACCTTATTGCAGCGCTCGGGAAAGCGCATTCCCTGGGCAGATGCGTTCAAAATCCCATCGCCGCACTTCCTCGTTACTACGAATACGAACGAAAAGCTCGCGAAGGAAGTCTCGCAAGCGCTGGAACAACAGTTTCAGGAAATGTTCACGCGCTTCCGGCTGGGCAAGCCGCCAAAAGAACAGCTGGCGGTGCTGATATTCGCCGAGCGCGCGGAGTTCATGAAGTATCGCGCGGACCACGGCATGCGAGACAGCGAGCACACGGTGGGACATTTCGATCCGACGCGCAAAGAGATCGTGCTCTTCTGGTCCGACGATCCGGAAGACGTGCTAAGCACGCTTTACCATGAGGTGACGCATTACGTAACATCGCTCTTCGCGCCGCGCGGCAATATGCCGCTGTGGGTAGACGAGGGACTGGCGGTCTACTTCGAGACGGCGCAATTCAAAAACGGCAAGTTGACGACCGGCCAAGTGCCCTACGGGCGGCTGCTGCACTTGCAGGAAGCCGTGAAGAAGCGCGAATACCATTCGCTCGCACAGTTGATGAAGATGGTCGATTACGACCGATACGACCTCCTGGCCTACGCGCAAGGCTGGTCGGTGGTGTACTACTTCGCAAAGAACAACCTCGCGCATGGTTTCGGCTTGTACCTCGAAGAAATCAAAAATGGACGCGACCACGTTCAGGCCTTCAAGAAAGCCTTTAACGGCGCCACGCCCGAACAGTTGGAACAAGCCTGGAAGACCTGGGTGCTGACTTTGGAGATGCAGAGCGCCCGGGGCTGGTACGAACGCGGGTTGGCGCTTTGGTACGAAGACAAGAACGACGATGCGCTCGCGGCATGCGACGAGGCCCTGAAGCTGGACGCCAAATTCTCCAAAGCGAAGCACTTGAAAGGACGGTTACTTTACGAACTACACCGGCCGGCCGATGCGCTGGAGGTACTGGAAGCCGCCTGCAAGGAAGATCCCACCGATCCACGCAGCTTCTTCGGCCTCGCGCGCGTGCACGAAGCGTTAGCTTTGGCCGGCGACAAGCGCGGGAGCGAGACGGCGCAAGAACAGGCGTACCTGAAGGCGCTGAATTTACGCCCCGACTACGCGGACGCGATGGGACTGCTGGCGTGGCTTTACGCCACCGCGGAAGACCCCAAGCTGCGTAAAATCAAGGACGCCATCCCGCTCGCCGAACGCGCGGTGGAACTGGATCCGACCGCCGAAGTGCTGGATACGCTCGCCGAGTGCTACCACCAGAACGGACAGCAGGCCGAAGCGGTGGCGACCATCAAAAAAGCAATCGCGCTCAAGCCGCCGAATATCGAGTACTTTCGCGAGCAGTTGGCGAAATTTCAGGCGGGAAAGTGAACGAAGCGGCTAGCAGCCCGTTGGAAAAGGGTACGACCGGGCAGCCTCGTCTTGTGGCCCGGCTCTGCGTTGCGCTGCGGTCGTCGCATCTCTAGATGCGGCTCTCTGCGCGACGCCTTGCCCAGTTAGAATGCTCCTCGCAACGCGGTCCGCACACATTTTCAACGGGCTGCTAAGGTTCGTTCTCGGGATCGAGCTTTACGTATCCGACGATGGGCGAGTGCAGATAAACCGCGTCCTTGGCGGCTTCCGTCGCTCCTCGAAGGTCGCTCAAGCTGAGGAGGGCCTGGATCGCCGCTTTCTCGGCGTACTTGATCTCATCGACGATCGCGCCTTCGTACAAGCCGGCAAAATCGGCGGGCGTTCCTTTCCAGACACGGATCACGCGCAGCCGTCCGCCCGCTTTCTCGGCTTCTTCGTTCGATAGCTCGCGCACGCGCATGCCGCGCCAATCCAGTTCACCCTTCTGCACCGGAGGCACTTCCGGAATCCGCGGATCGAGCTGATTGCTGACGCGCACCAGATCGGTGGAACGCAGGCCCACGCGAACCTTCAGGTCTTCCATCTGCCCGCCCGGATTGAGCAGACGCACGGCCGCCAGCTTGCCCACGGGAGCCATGCCCACGGCCATGATCAATTCGTCGGCGCTGGTCACCGCCATGCCGTCGAAGGTCACGATCACGCTTCCGCGCTGCATCCCG
This sequence comes from Planctomycetota bacterium, assembly GCA_015075375.1. Classification (GTDB taxonomy): domain Bacteria; phylum Planctomycetota; class SZUA-567; order H5-PLA8; family H5-PLA8; genus H5-PLA8. The sequence continues at coordinate 1,424,614 of JABTUM010000001.1, forward strand.
GCGCGGTCGGCCGGCATGTCCCGGATCACCTCTTCGACCAGCACGCCTTGATTTCCGGGCACCGCGAAAGCGGTCTGATCGCCTTCCAGGTCGCGCAGCCGCACGCCGAGCCAGCCGTACTCGACGGGACGCCCCGAGGTCAGGTAAGCCAGCCGCGGTTTGATGTCGTTGGCGGGAATCGCGAAGCCGAAGCCCTCGCTGATGCCTTTGTGGCTGTAAATCATCGTGTTGATGCCGATGAGTTGCCCTTTGAGGTTAAAAAGCGGCCCACCGCTGTTGCCGGGGTTGATCGCCGCGTCGGTCTGAATCAGATTCCCGTAAAAGACATCCTGATTCAGCCCGCGCGCCGGCAAGCTGCGGCCGCGCGCGCTGACGACGCCGACGGTCAGCGTATTGGAAAGCTCGAACGGATTGCCCACAGCCAGCGCCCATTGGCCCACGCGGACTTCGTCCGAATCGGCCAGCACCGCCGGCGCCAGCGGCTTGGCCAGCGGCTTGACCGGCTGAATTACGGCCAGATCGCTGCGCGCGTCGGTTCCAGACAGGCGCGCACGAAAGACCGTCCCGTCGTGAAGTTCCACGCGGATCTGCTCGGCGCCGCGCACCACATGCTCGTTGGTCAGAATCGTGCCGGACGGATCGATGATCACGCCGGAGCCGGTGAAGCGGCTTTCGAAATGCATCCCCCCGCCCTGCTCGTGCAGGCGCTGGAGTTCCTCGGGCCAACTCGCGCGCCCGGTGATCACGGTAAGGCTTACGACGGTGGGCTTGGCGCGCGCAGCGACCTTTTGAAACGCGCGCTCAAGGCGCATGGCCAATTCGATATCGGGATCTTCGTCCGCGGGCGGCGCTTCGGCCGCGGCCAGCGCCTGAAGCGCCGCGAGGCACAGCACCGGCAGCAGCCAGCCGGCACGCCTGGGGTCCACGCGACCCGCCATCCGCCCATCTCCAGGCCCATGCGAACGAAACGCCGCTGGGAGTATAGCGAAGGGCCGGCCGCTAAGGAAGGACAACCTGGCGCCCCGGTTCGGGATGCGCTTACTCGTCCGCCCCGCTGCTCTCCGCCGGCCCCGCCATCACGCCTCCGCTGGTCAAGCCGCTGCCGGTCATGATCGCCGAGTTTTCCATCACCTTGCGGCGAACTTCCTCGCAGACATCCGGATTATCTTTAAGGAACTTGCGCGCGTTCTCGCGGCCCTGGCCCAAGCGGTTGCCGTTGTAACTGAACCAAGCTCCGGATTTTTCGATGGCGCCCAGAATAATGCCTTGGTCGAGGACCGATCCTTCCCACGAGATGCCGCTGTCGTACATGATATCGAACTCGGCCTGCCGGAACGGCGGCGCCACCTTGTTCTTGACCACCTTACAGCGCACAGCCGAGCCGATGGGCGTCTCGCCATCTTTCAAGGTACCGATGCGCCGCACATCGACGCGCACCGACGAGTAAAACTTCAGTGCGCGGCCTCCGGGCGTCGTCTCCGGACTCCCGAACATCACGCCGATCTTTTCGCGGATCTGGTTGATGAAGATCACACAAGTATGGCTGCGGGAGATGGCGGCGGTGAGCTTGCGCAGCGCCTGCGACATCAAGCGCGCTTGCAGGCCGACGTGGCTGTCGCCCATCTCGCCTTCGATTTCCGCGCGGGGCACGAGCGCCGCAACGGAGTCGATGACGACGATATCCAGCGCGTTGCTGCGCACGAGCTGCTCGCAAATTTCCATGGCCTGCTCGCCCGTGTCCGGCTGGCTGACCAGCAGTTCGTCGAGGTTGACGCCCAATTTGCGTGCATACGCCGGATCGAGCGCGTGTTCGGCATCGATGAAGGCCGCATAACCGCCCTTCTTCTGGGCGTTGCCGACAACCGTGAGCGCCAGCGTGGTCTTGCCGCTGGATTCCGGTCCGAAGACTTCGACCACACGCCCCATCGGCATGCCGCCGACGCCCAAGGCCAAATCGAGCGAAAGCGCGCCGGTGGAAATCGCCGGTATGACCTTGATCAACTGGCTGTCCAGGCGCTGGATGCTTCCGGCGCCAAACTGTTTTTCGATCTGCTGCAGCGCGCGAGTGAGCGCCTCGGTTTTGCGGGACTTCATCTCGTCGCCTTCGTCGGCGCCCGCGCTGCTCTTGCCGCTCGCTTTAGCCTTGGTCTTGCTCATACCGGTTCCTCGGGAAGACGTTGCCGCCGGCTGTTCCAGAACGGCCGCGCCGGCCAGTGCGACCTCGCTCATGACTTGAACGCTCAGCGTATCCGTTTCCGCAGATAGTGGCAATCGCCAGCCGCCGGCGGCACGCCGGGACAAACCTCGTTCGGAGTTGGGGTTGTGCGATATGCGTGAAACGGCGTTGCGGTCCGTCCGGTGAGGCACTCGCCTGAGGGATTCGGCGAACCGCTGCGGAATACATATCGTCCGCCGAGGCGCCTGTCAACGATTCAAAATATAAAATTAAATCGTAGACACTAGGTCCTGACCAGCACACGCATGGCCGCGCAGAGTTCTTTGTGTTCGGCGGCCTCGCTGGTGTGGATCTTGTCGCTGACCAGTTCGAGCCAGGAGGTTGAGTTGGGCGCCTGGGCGGCGAAGCTGGCGGCCATCACCGCGGCCGCGGCCGCGCGCGCGGAGTGGCTGACAATGCGCGAAGGATCGTCGCTGCCGGCGGCTCGTGCGGCGCGAATGGCCGCTTCGGTGGCGGCCTGACGGATGTAGGCGCCGGGACCCTCGACGGGCGGCGTCCCGACCAACGCTTCTTGCGCGGCACCGGCAGCCTGCGCGGCTTCTTCGCTTCGGGCGCGCGTGGGTTCCTCGACCCAGCGCTCGGCCGCACCCAAAGCGTTACGCGCCGCGGCATCCGGCGCCCAGCGCTGCGCGCGGACCGCGCAAAGACAGGCCAGTTTCACCAGCATCCGCTTGCCTTCCCGAGTGTAGGGCGGGAAGCGCGTATACCCCAGCAGCTGCACCAGCCAGTCGGCGTATTCGATGCGCCCCTCGATCTCCCCAGGCTCGACCCCGTTGGGCCAATGCCGCCCGACCCACTTGACGAAGTGCAGATCCCGGCAGCGCGCGCGCAGCCAATCCGCGTCAATACGCGTCGGTCCGGATTCGGAGGTTACCTCGGCGTCCGTGGTGCCGCCGGGACTCTTCAGCGCGTACGAAAGCCGCGCGATATCCAGGGCGGGCAGCGAAACGAAGCGCAGCGATAGACCCGGAAAAGCGTTTCTCAGAACCATGCGGAGATCGGCCACGTGCGGCTCGAAGTGGCCGTCGTCCAGCGGAAGCCCCAGTTTGCTGATCCGGCCGACGCGCCGTTCGGCGCCGTCCAGCGTGACGTTCTTCGCGCCGCAGCACAGCCGCATCGGAGGCACGTCCAGCACCTGAGCGACATACTGCAGGATCATGCGCTGCTGGGTATCCTGGTTGTCGAAGTGAGGCAGCGTCTTGAAGCCGGTCTCCTCGAAGGTATTGCGAACCTTGGAGTAATTGTGCTCATGGCAATCCACGGCGCATAGAATCGTGGCGTTGTAAGGCGATTCGCGCAGCGCGAAGTGGCGCAGAGCCAGGAGCGCCAGCGTGGGCGGAGCGGGTGCGGCAGCGAGCGAACCGCGAGCCACCGCCGATTCCGCCGCGGTGGGCGGCTCCATCGATCCCAAGTGCCGGGTCTCGCCGCGGCCGGACGGCGAACGCGGCGGTACGGCCGAGGCGAACGGATCCACCGCGGCCGGCTGCGGGCCCAGCTTGGCTTCCAGTTCGGCCAGCCGCGCGCGCAATTCTTCCCGTTCGCGCCGGATCTCCGTCTCGCGTTCGAAGCGCGACGTGCTGCGCTTGAACAGGTCGTCCTTGCTGACCATCAAGCTTTCGGCACCGCCTTCTTCGGATTCTCGCGGCGGATTTTTTTTCAGGTCTTCGAGTTGGCGCTTCAGTTCCTGCAGATTCCCTTCCAGCGTCTTGACGTAATCCTGCATCTCGATGCGCTGGGTTTGCAGCTTTTCGCGTTGGGCCTTGAGTTCTTCCACTTCGCTGGACAGCGGAGTGAGGTGAATCGTGGACTGGCGCAGATTCTGGAGTTCGCCTTGGGCGCCGTCGAGGGCATCCTTGGTGCGGCGCAGCACACTCTTGAGCCGCTTTTCGCGCTGTCGATGCTTGAGCAGCCGGCGCTTGAGCGCCTCGGCGGTCTGGCCGATGCCGTCTACGGCATTCAGCGTCGTATCGGTACTGGCCTCATACGCCTCGGCGCGTCCACCGTGCCGCGGACTGATCTTCTCGCCGCATCCGCTGCAAGTAGCCAGATCGGCGCTGGCGCGCTGGGGAGTCCAACAGAAGGCACAAAGCACCTGCCCCGGAGGCGGTACTTGGGGCTCTTCGGGAAATCGAAACCGCGTCGCGCAGCGCGTGCAGCGATACTTGCGGCCGTCGGCGACGCCTTTGAAGCGTTTACCGCATTGGGCGCACGAAACGATGAGCTTGGACATATCCTTCCACCCGTGCCGCCTCCGGTTCCGATCATCCGTTGGACGGGCCATTTAAGGTCGTTGAGGTGCTAACCTTACGTAAAAACGCGGCTTATGCCAGCGCGTTTGAGACCCCAAATTCGATGGCATATGACGAGTAGGCACACCTTGCATTACCTGTTAAAAGGAAAGGCTATGGAAGAACCACAGCCCGAAGAAATCGATGCCGACGAGCTTGAAGACGACGACTCCGAGGAGTCCGGTTCAGAGGTTCCTATGACCGTCGTGGCGCTCGCCGGTTCGATCGGCGAAGCCACTTGGCTATGCCACGTGCTGGACGAGGCCGGGATCCCAGCCTCCCACGAGATGCCCCAACCCTCCATGGCTCTGACGGCCGGAGCGGTGGAACTGCGCGTTTTCGCGCCGCAACCTCAACTCGAGTCGGCTCAGCAAGCCATCGCCCAAGCTCGAAACGAAACCAAACTGCGCGCCCATGAAGATGCTTTCAAAGCAGAATCCATTGAAGAATCGGACGAGACGGAATTCGATAACCCAGAACGCCAGACGCTGGAGCGGATGACCCAATGGGAGCCCGCCGAGCGCGAGGCGCGTATACGCGAACTGCTGGCGGACTGGCTGACCGACGGAACCGACGCCGCGCAGATTGCTCGCCACCTGGCGGTGGCTGGTTTTTCGCAGGCCGATGCCGAACGGATCTGGAAAGATGTGGCCGCTCATTCCCAGGAGCAGATCGAGGCGGCGCGAGGCAGGCAAGTGCAGGTGGGAGTGTACCTGGCTCTGCTGGGGCTCCTGTGGTTTGTCGCCATCCTGGCCTCCGGACTGCTGATATTCTTGGCATTCGCAGGTCTGGTCTTGAGCGTCGCCGGCATCTTGTACGCGGCGTACGCGCGGACGCGTCCATTGTCCGAGTTTCCGAGCCTGCCGGCTCGCGAGCCGCACGCCGATGGCGAGTGATTCCGGTCCTGGAGACGCCTGGACGCACGTCCATACCGCGCGTTCGCCCAGCGAAGCGGCCTTCCTGGCGGCGGCGTTAAACGAAGCGGGAATACCGGCCCAAGCCCAAGGCGAAGCGCTCTCGGCCTTGGCTGGCGCGGGATTTCCGGGCCCGATCTTTTCCGTGCGCGTGCCGAAGTCTTACCTAGAACGAGCCGAGGCGCTGTTGCGCGACCGTCAGGCCTTGGCCCTCGCCGCGCAGGACGATTCCATCGCGCCGGCCGACGCCTCCGAGCAGGAGGCCGCGTTGCGGGAGGTCTTCGCCCGCGATACGGCCTTGGCGATACCCGACCCGCGCCGGCCGTCCGATCCCTTGCTGGCCGACATGGTCCAGCTCCGCGATCAACCCAAAGGCCAGCGCCGCGAAGCCCTGGAGCCGTACCTGCGCGATTGGATCGCACACGGCGAGGATCCGCTGGCCGCCGCCAAGTACCTGGCTGCCGCGGGACTGTCCTTGGAAGAGGCGGCCGAACTGGAGCGCGACGTGCGCGCACGTCTGGAACCGGAAATGCGAGCTTTGGGCCGAGCGCGCATGGCCGCCGGTTTGGCGCTGGGTGGCGTAGCCGTGCTGCTCGCCTATGTGCAAGCGCTACCGATTTGGGGGCTCTTGTGCGCAGGATTCGCCTGCGCGGCGGTCGTAGTCTTTTTCGACGGCTTGCGAGTGCTGAGGCGCTTGAGCCCCCCTGCGGCATGAGAGGCCTTGCACGGTTCGCCCGGATTGCATTAAATGAAGCCGGGGAGCGCCACGCCAGGCCGGAGATCCGCCGATGAACGCCGCAAACGAAGAAACCTTGCCGCCGGACCTTTTGCGCAAGATCGCGCAAGCCCGTGACATGCAGGCGCGCCCGCACGCGCGGCGGTTCACCAACCCCGATACCTTCGCGGCCGCGTTTTACGGCCAGTCGCAAGCGCGTCCCGACCAGACCTTCATGATCTATTACGGCGAGGACGGGAAGAAGCAGGAACTGCGCCGCGAGCACACCTACGGAGCGTTTTACACGGAAGTTCGCCGCATCGCCTGGGTGCTCGGCACGCGCCTGGGGCTGCGGCGCGGCGAACGCATCGTCACCGCCATGCACAACCACGACCGTACGATCCAGATCGCCTTCGCCGCCTGGCACTTAGGCCTGACCGTGGTTCCGCTGAACATGGGCGAGGACGACAAGCGACTGCGCTACGTCCTCGAACACAGCCACGCGCGGGCGCTTGTGGCCTTGGACGATTACGCACCACGCATGGCGAAGCTAAGTGCCGGAATTGCCGCACTGGAGCACCGCTACACAGTTTTCGCCGACGTGGATGGATTCGATCGCGCAGGCTTCAAGCGCCTGGAGGATGAACTCGCGGCCGCCAAAATAAGTGCCGCGGACCTGGGCACGAAGCCTGAAGAACCGCGCGGCGACGACGAAGCACTGATCGTCTACACCAGCGGAACCACCGGCGCGCCCAAAGGCGTGGTGCTCACTCAATACAATTTGCTCGCCGACGCGCACAGCATTACCGACTGGCATGACCTCACGCCCGGCAAGCGTATGATGTGCGTGCTCCCGATTCACCACGTAAACGGGCTGATCGTCACCCACGTAACACCCGCGTTCTACGGCGGCTCGGTGGTGCTGAATCGAAAGTTTTCCACCTCACAGTTCTTTTCGCGCATCGCGCAGGAGCAGGTGCACGTCGTCAGCGTCGTGCCGACGCTTCTGCAATTCCTTTGGGAAGGCGCGAGAGAGGGTTTCCGCCGCGAGAAAGTTCCGACGCTGAGCCACATCATCTGCGGCGCAGGGCCGCTCACCGTGGATCTGGGTACGCGCTTCGAAGACGCGTTCGACGTGCCGGTCTGCCATGGCTACGGCCTGAGCGAAACAACCTGCTATTCGTGCTTCCTGCCGATCCCTTCGCGCACGAAGCCCGAAACGCATCGCGGCTGGATGCGCGACCACGGCTACCCGTCCATAGGTATCCCCGTCGCAACGAACGACATGGAGATTCAGGACGACGCCGGACAAGCGCTTCCCGCGGGTCAAAAGGGCGAGATCGTGATCCGCGGGCACAACGTGACTACCGGTTACGCGAACAACCGCGCGGCCAACGAGAACGCCTTCACGCACGGCTGGTTCCGCAGCGGCGACGAAGGCTTCTGGATGCCCGGCGCCGACGGCCGGCCGCATTTTTTCATCAGCGGACGCTTCAAGGAACTGATCATTCGCGGCGGCGTGAAGATCAGCCCGCTGGAAGTGGATGAAGTCATCAACACCGTGCCGGGGCTCAAAGCCGGCATGGCCGTGGGTTTCGAGAACACCGTCTTTGGAGAGGAAGTAGGCTGTTACGCAGTCAAGCTTCCCGGTTCGAACGTGTCCGCCGAAGATGTTCTGCAACACTGCCGCACCAAGCTCGCCCCGCACGCGGCGCCGAAGGTCGTCGTTTTTGGCGAGACCTTTCCGGTCACCAGCACCGGCAAGTACCAGCGCAATCAGCTCAAGCCGCTGTTTGCGGCCTGGAAAGAGGCGCAGTTCAAGTAGTCCGCTTTTCGACTCCAATTCCCAAACAGGTCTTCCGACCACTGTTATCAAAACCAGAGATATACCAATGGTATACATTTGCATATTGTAAAGTATTTATATTTATATATTTACGAGAATAATGCTTGAATTTAAATAATCTTATCCCCATCAACGCCACAAATGGGGTATACCAAGCCATGAGCAACGAAATCCAAAAACACGCACCCATCCCCATCTTCGAGCAGGTTCGCGAGCTGCTCCGTGAGCGGATCGCGCAGGGGGTTTACAAGCCCGATCAGTCGATTCCCGACGAGCGCTCTATGGCCAAGCAGTTTGGCCTCAGCCGCATGACGGTCCGCCGGGCGATCATGGAATTGACGGCTGAAGGCTTGCTCACGCGCACGCGCGGCAAGGGCACGTTCGTGCGCGGTTCGTTTGCGCCGCGCGAGCGCCGCGGGCGCCCGCCTTTGCTGGGCATCGTGGCGCCCTTCGGGCAGGCCGATGTCCGAAACAGTCTTTTCTGCCATCGCATCCTGGCGGGCATTCAAGAGGCCAGCGAACAAGCCGGCTACTCGCTCGCGTTCCGGCGCGTCTCCGAACCCTACGAAGCGTTCGTAGCGAATCTGCGCGAGGATACGGCGCTGAAGGGCTTGATCCTGGTGGAGATGCACAACCCGCCGCTCCAGCAGATGCTGGCCAAGCTGCCGATACCCAGCGTGCTGGTGGATAGCTGCCAACCCGACGATGCGGCGCCGGTCTTTAACGAGGTGAATCACGACAGCACGGCCGCGGTGCGGGAGGCGGTGGCTTCGCTGGTCCGGCTGGGACATCGCGAGATCGCGCTGTTCATGCACGAGGCCCGCACGCATCTGCACCGCATGCGCCGGGCGGGGTACGAACAGGCGCTTCGCGCGCATGGACTGCCCGTGCGTCCCGAGCGAATCTTCGAGTTCAACCCCAGCGGCGAAACCGCCTACGCCCTGATGAAAACCCTGCTGCGCCAGGAGCAGCCGCCCACCGCGCTGGTCTGCGCCGGCGGCGACGAACTGACCTTTGGCGCGCTGGCCGCCGTACAGCAGCAGGGCTTGCAGGTGCCCCGCGACTTCAGCGTGATCGGCTACGGCGACACGATCGTCTTCGCAGTGCCGCCGCTCTCGACCATTCGAGTGCCGTGGGAAGCCTTGGGCAAAACCGGCGTGCAGGTGCTGCTCGAACGCTTCAAGCAGCCCACCGCGCCGTTGCAGCGAATTTTCCTGCCGTGCGAGTACCTGGCGCGAGGCAGTTGCGAAACGCCTCGCGCGTTGGACCTGGCCGGTTCCGCCGCGCGCTGAACCGATTCGATCCGGAGAATAGCCATGCCGATTCGCCCCTGGTGCGCCCTGGGCGCGCTGCTGATGCTCTGTTCGGCCGCCGCCCAGGATACGCTGACGCTGGCGGACTTCGAGTCACCCGAAGACGCGCGCTTCGCTTCCCCTCCGGCGGTTCAGATCGTCGGCGAGCATGCGCGGCACGGCGCGAAGGCGCTGAAGCTGGATCACGACGGCAAGGGCTACCCCGGCCTGCGCATCGATGAAGGGGCGCTGCTCAAGCGCATCCGAGACGGATTCCGCGACCATCCCATCTTCGCGCTGGACGTGTTCAATCCCCAGGACTTCGTCGTCAGCCTCGGCGCAAGCGCCGGAGACGCGCAAAGCAAGGATTACGGCTCGCGCTACAACGAGGACGGACTCAAAGCCCCGCCCGGCTGGTCCACGATCCGAATCAATCTCACCGGCCTGCTCCGTTCCAACTCCAACAACTTCCACGAGAAGAAGCCGCTCGACGCAGCCGGACTGACGTTCCTTGTGGTCTTCATGCATCCGCACAGCCGAGGCGCTTCCACGACGCTGTACTTCGACCACGCGCGGCTGGAAGGCCACGGTCTCCCGCGGGTCGAAGGCCTGAAAGCCTTCGATTTTGGCCCGCAGGCCGCGCCGGTATGGCCGGGCTTTACCGGCGTCCACCCGACTCACGTATGGAACTCGGAATCGGCGTTTGGCTGGAAAGGAGGTATGAGCGGCTGGTCCCGAAGCTTCGGGAATCCCGACGACCTGGGTGGAGATTGCGGTGCAGGCGATGCCTTCGTGGTGCGTGTCGAAAAGGCCGGACCGTATGTCGTAGAGCTTTGCTGCGACACGTTCGGCGCTTGGCAAGGCACCCAATCGTTCCGCAAGCGCACCATCACGCTAAACGGGAACCCGGTGTTGGAAGAAAGCTACGACGGCGCGCGTTTCATGCGCGAACGATACCTCGCTTTCGAAGACGCGGAAGATACGCCGGGCATCGATCTATGGACCGAACGCGTCAAGCCACTCTTACCGGTGCGGCGCTTCGAGACGACAGTGGGGGCAGACGGGCTCCTGGAAGTGTCCGTCAAAACCGAAGGCGGCTGGCCGGGCTTGCTCAGCTTCCTGGTCGTCTACTCCAAGGAACAGCAGACCGGCGGAGAAGCGTTCATGGCCGCGCTCGAAAAACGCCGCCACGAGGCCTTCCGCAGCACGGTGGTGGTGGTGACGCCCAAGCCAGACCGCATTGCGCCGGCGCCGCGCGCCGAAGATACCGCTTGCGGCTTCGCTCCGTTCGTACGCTCCACTGAATTGAACATCAACGCGTTGGATGCGCCTTCGGAATCCGAACGCGCGGCGGCGCTCGCTTGGACGGCCTGCCCGGGCGAACGAACCGCGGGGCAAGTGGGACTCTTCCCGTTGCGGGAGGTTAAAGGCCTCAAGGTTTCGGCCGGCGGCCTGAAGGGCCCCGGCGGCGCCGAAATTCCCGCAGCAGCGCTGGCCATTCACAAGATCCGCTATTTCGCCTCGCGCGGCGGCAACCAAATGACGATCGTCCCGCGCATTCTGCAACCCTTCGAGTCCCTCGATCTGAAGCCGGGACTCACCCGCGGGCTGTGGCTGACGCTGACGCTTCCCGCCGACGCCAAGCCCGGCGCTTATACGGGCGCGCTCGCCTTCGAATCCGCCGGCGCGAAAGCCGATATCCCGTTGCGCCTTGAGGTACTGCCGATCCAGCTCGAAGCGGCGGATGATGTGAGCCTGAGTATCATCGGTGCGACCGTCGGGCACTGGCCCATGCACTTCCCGGATCTGGAAGCGCGATACTGGAAAGTAGCCGAAGACGTCATGCGCGATCACGCCGCGCACGGCATGAACGCGGTCACTGGAGGACCCGGTATGCCGGTTCTTTCGGTCAAAGACGGCAAGGCCGAGCTGGATTTCGAAAAGGCCGACCGCTGGCTGGCGCTCGCCAAGCAACACGGCCTTACCCAACTCGGCGACAGCTACCAGGGTCTCGACGCGAACCTGGGTATTCAACGCGGACATTCGCCGAATTGCATGGAGGAACACGAAGCGCGGAGCAAAGAAAAGTGGGGCATCGGATTCGAAGAACTGATCCGGCTCGTATACGGCGAGATCGCGCGGCACGGCAAGGAAAAGGGTTGGCCGCCGCGCAGCTTCTATCTGCTCGACGAGCCACGCCCCGAATTCCGGAATGTTGAAAGTGCGCGCCAGATGCTCGAACTCCACATGCGCGCCGCGCCGGAGACCATCTTCGCCGGCTACTATTCGCCCGGCGACGGACGCGACGCGTACTTCAAGCTCGCGCCCTTGAGCGTGGCCCATCATAGCGCCGCGTCGCTCGCCGCGTGCCGCGAAGCCGGCAAACGCGCCTGGAACTACGGCGCTTATGAGCGGCATTGCACCGGACGCTGGTTGTACGCCGCGAAGCTCCAAGGCCTCAGCGGTTTCGCCTGCGGCGGCTACCAGTACGTGAACTCGCATGCCTACTACGACTTCTCCGACGTGGAAGGAAGCTGGTGCGCGGTCTATCCCAGCAAGCATGGGCTCGCAGCCACCGTGAAGTGGGAACGCGCGGCGCAAGGTATCCACGACTACCGATACCTGAAGACCTTGCGATCGAGCATCGATGCGGCCAAGCGGGCCGGCCGAAACCCGGAAGCCGTCCAGGCCGCCGAAACGTTCCTGACCGAAACGCTAAAGCCAATCCAGGTCGAACCGCAGTCCAGCGCCAAGCTTGATCCGGATGGCTGGTCGGCTTTCCGCGCTGAACTGTCAAAGCACCTGATGGCCCTGCAGCCCTGATTAGACCTGCGAAAAAATCGAGATCTTGTGCGACTCCGCGCGAAGGAGCCGCCGGTATGCAATCCTCTCCTCTTCGGACCCCCTGGAGAACCATCCATGCCCGCCGTCGCCGCTCAACCGATTTCGCTTGCGAACCTCTCCGTACCGCGCGCGCATCCGCGCCTGTTTGGAACGCGCGACGACCTCGTGCGTTTGGCGCGCGCACACCCGGAAGCCTATGCGCGAACCTCCGCCGTGGCGCGCGATACCTCCGAGCTGGCGGTCGATGTGGATAACGCCGCGCTGCTGGGCCGGATCATGTCCCTGGGCCTCGTCGCCTGCGTGGACGACGACGCGGACTTGGCTCGCCGCGCGGTGGACTTGATTGCCGAACGCTATTTGAATCAACCCGTGCGGACCGGTCACGTGCCCTTCGGCGGCAGCGTTGCGATGTGCGCCTGGATTTACGATTGCTGCCACGAGGCCTGGACCGACGCGGAACGAAAGCAATTCTGGACCTACATGCATGAATCGCGTGAGCAAAATCGCGATGAAGAGCCCAGCGTCTTTCACAACGGCTGGTACGGCTACAAAATGTACGGCTTCGGTCTCGGCGCGCTGGCGACCTGGCACGAGAATCCCCGCGCGGCCGAACTCTTCGCCGAAGTGGATACCGAAACGCGCGACCGCGCCTCTCCGGCCTTGGAACTCTCCGGTGCGGGAGGCGGGTTCGGCGAAGGCTATTACGTTCACTACTGGCTGTTCGAATGGCTCCTGTTCTGCGAGTGCGCGCGCCGCTGTGCGGGGATCGACTACTACAAGCTCGCGCCTTCGTTCTACGGACAGCGCGCGATTGCCAGCCTCTTCGAAATGTACCCCGCGCGCGGCCCGGAAGGCACCTACCGCCCCGTGCCCATGGGCGACGGGAACGGCCGCGGCTGCAACCCCGAACGAGATAAGGTTCTCGCCGCGCGGCGCATCCTCGTCCAATACCATCGCGACGATCCCGCGCACCGCGCCGTCCATGCATTCAACAAGACCACGCGCATGAACTGGGCGTACAATGCGTACCGCGACGTGCTCTGGAACGACGACGACGTCCCTGCGGGAAAGGTCGATGACCTAAAGCTCTCCCACCTAAGTGCGGGGCCCGGGCACTTCCACGCGCGCGGCGGCTGGGGCGAAGACGCCACCTACCTGTACGTCCAAGCCGGTCCGCGCTTCACCAGCCACCAGCACCTCGATCAGGGCCACTTCGCGCTCTTCAAGCACACCGAATTGCTGGGCGATGCCGGGCACTACGACGGCTGGACGACGCCGCACATCGTCAATTACTACGTGCGCACCATCGCGCATAACTCCCTTCTGATCCACGATCCGTCCGAGAAGTGGCCGAACATCCGCCTCGCCGAAGGCATCGCCAACGACGGCGGCCAGCGCTTCCCCGGATTCGTTCGGCACCACAACGGCGACGGATCCGACGTGCCCACCTGGATGAAGCTGCGCGACGAATTCGATACCGGTCGATTTCTCGGGTACGCCGAAGCGGGAGCGTTCGCATACGCGGCGGCGGACATCACCAAAGCCTACGCCGCGCAGAAGGTCGAACGCGTGACGCGCCAGTTCGTCCTGCTGCGGCCCGACACGGTCCTGGTCTGCGACCGCATCGTGGCCAAAAATCCGTCGTTCCGGAAAACGTTCCTCCTGCATGCGCTCGCCGTGCCCGAGCGGAAGGGCGAGCAGTGGGTGGTCACCAACGGAGGCGGCAGGCTCTTCATTCAAACCCTCGCACCGGCCGCTCACGAGACCAAGCTCTGCCACGGCGAAGAGCTTTACGCGTACGGCGGCCAGCGCTTCGACCCACTAAAGAAAATCCTTCCCGAACCGGTTTGCCGGCTGGAAATCTCGCCGGCTCAAGCGGGCTTGGAGCATGTATTCCTTCATGTGCTGACTTGCGCGGATGCCCAGACCGCTGCCGCCCCGCTTGCGAGCCTATCGAAGCAAGGTGAACGCTATGTTGTGAAATGGGACCACGTGCAGATTGCATTCGACCCGGCAAACTTGGCAGGAAGCGTGGAGCTTGAAGGACAGCGAACTGATTTTCCAAAAGCCATCCACTAATTGAGCGAATCGAAACGCCCGTCCGGCCAAGCTCCCAGCGAGCCCAATCCGTACCTTGGGCTGGCGCGGAGCTGAGGTATACTAGAAAGCTCGCTATTGGGGATCGATTCCTCAAAAGGAGCCTGCTCATGCGCATCTCAGCCCGATTGGCCTGGACTCTTCTACTAGTGGTGGCGCTCTGCTCGGCGCAACGTTCATTCGGAAATGAAGTGCCGCCGCCGGCCGGAGAACCCGCGCCGACGCCCATGCCCGCGGCGGAGGAAAAAACCGGTGACGATGCGGCGGACGAAGCCGATGCTCCGGCGAAACCGTCCGATCAGCCCGCCGCCGGTCCTGTGAAGCCCGGTCCTACGGCGCCCACCAAGCGAACGCCCGATCCTCAAGCCATGGAAGCCGCTCGAAAGGTGTTCGAACAGCGCAAGAAAGAGCGCGAGATCGACGAGCAAATGGAGAAATTGGAACGCGCCGAACGCGATAAGGAACGTGAGGCCCGGAGGATGAAGCGCAACGCCGAACAGGTCAAGGCTTCCGTCAGCCGCGAGGAGTTCGACGCCTTAAAGAAGGAAGTCGAAGAGTTGCGCAAGCTGCTCAAACCTTCCGCCGAAAGTCAGCCGGTTCAGACCGGTACGGCTCCCGCGAAAGACGGGGAAGTCAAGATCGGCGTTCAAGCCGCCGGCACCCAAAGCGGCGACAAGGCGAAACCCGGCGAGAGCGGCATCACGGTTACCGCCCCTGGCGCGACCGGGATTGAGGCCAGCAAAGCCGACGGTGAAGGACGCGTCCGAGTACACGCGGAAGGTGAGAACCGCGAAGACTGACGGTCGAAAAATCTTGAATCGCGCCTAAAGGCTTCGCCCCGCTCGCTCATTATTGGATCCGTCTGCTTCGGTCGTTTCGGACATTGGATCCTGGAGCGCAAGAAAAAGAATGCATGCTGCTTTCGACATGGGCTCTCCCCGGGCTTGGGTCGTGGCGGTGTTTTGGATCAGTACTTCCGCGGCGGCGCTGGACGTAACCGATATCCCATCGCCCCGCCCAAACGGTTGGGTGACAGACAGCGCCCACGCCATCCCTGCCGGCTTGGTGGCCGAACTGAATGCGCTGGGCGATCGAGTCCGGCGCGAGAGCGGGGCAGAGCTTGCCGTCGTCACGGTTCGAAGCATTGGCGGCCAGGAACCCCGCTCCTTCGCTACCCGCCTCTTCAATCATTGGGGTGTCGGTCATGCTACGCGCAACAACGGGATCCTGATCTTCGCCGCGATGGACGACCGCAAGGCCGAGATCGTCCTGGGCACGGGCATCGATGACGATGCGCAGGCCGCGGCGGCCCAGCGCATCTTCGACCAGGAAATGGTCCCGCGTTTTCGCTCCGGCCGGCCCGGAGAAGCGCTGCTCGTCGCCGCCAAGGCGTGTGCGCGAGAGATTCTCAGGTTACCTGCCGCTGCGCCCATGAATGAGGCAGACGGCGGCCTGTTGCCGTTGGAGACACCCGCACAGCCTGAATCCCTTGACGCTCCGGTCGATCGATCCTTGCAGCCCGATCCGCTTCCAGATTATGGGTATGAAACCGAAGCGATGGTCCCCGGCCGGCCTGCAACGAATTCCGGCTTCCCTTGGCTGGTGCTGGCCATTCCCGGCGCCTTGGGCGGCGGCGTGGGGCTTTACTACTGGCTGCGCTACCGCGCGCGGCGCTGCGCGCGCTGCCGCCTTTCCATGCAACGGCTCTCCGAGGCGGCCGACGACGAACACCTCGATGCCAAGCAGCGCACCGAGGAACGCCTCGGCAGCGTCGACTACGACGTCTGGCAGTGCCCGGAATGCCGTGATCTCAGGATTTTGCGCTGGGGCGCGCTCTTCAGCTCCTACGGTAAGTGCCCGTCGTGCCACGGTAGAACCAAGCATGCCCAAAGCACCACGCTGCGGCATGCGACGTACGATCACGGCGGCCTAGTCCAAGTGGATGAGACCTGCCGCTATTGCTCGTACCGGAACAACTACACCTATCGCACCGCGCGCAAAACACGTTCCTCCACCGTCGGCGGCTCGTCGTTTGGCGGTAGTTCGTCCTCGGGTGGCGGCCGCGGCGGCGGAGGCGGCGGATTCGGCGGCGGGCGTTCCGGCGGGTGCGGAGGCGGCGGCGGGTGGTGATCCCCACCGCGCGCCTCACCTTGCGGAAGAGCTAATTCTGCCGGATAGTGAGGTGCATGGGCGCAAGCAAGATTCGACCTTTGATTGTAGCCATCGACGGCCCCGCCGGCAGCGGCAAGTCCACGGCCGCGCAGATGCTGGCGGAGGCCGAGGGCTTCGCGCACATCAACACCGGCGCGATGTACCGCGCCGTAGCCTATTTGGTCGTTGAAGGCGGGATCGATGCGGAGGCCCATCCCGATCGCGCCGCGCGAGTCGCCGAAGAGATGGCGTTCGAGTACGATTTCACTTCGCCCCAAAGCATCCAACGCTTCGTGGTCGCCTCGCGGCCCGGCGCACGCAAGCGCGACCTCACCGGCGAACTCTTCACTGCGGCCCTGACCCAAAAGCTTAAACCCATCGTAAACAACGACGCGGTGCGCAGCGTACTGGTCAAGAAAATGCGTGCCGCCGCGTTGGAGGTGCTATCCCATCATGCGCCCGGTGTGGTTCTGGAAGGGCGCGACATCGGCACCGTGGTCTTTCCGGACGCTTTCATCAAGTTCTTCATCCAGGCCGACCTCGAAGAACGGACCCGCCGCCGTGCCACGGAGCTGCACGCTCGCGGCGAGACCTACGACCTGGAAGGATTGCGCAAGCAGATCGAGTTCCGCGACCACGTGGACGCCTCCCGCGCCATTGGGCCGATGAAGAAAGCCGACGACGCCATCGAACTCGATACCACCTTCCTCTCCCCGCAGCAGACGCTCGAACGCTTGGTCGCCGAAGTTCGCAAGCGCCGCAGCGAATTGGGCCTCTGATTCCTCCGCAGTCGTTGGACCGGCCAACGCGATCAGCTTACGCAATCGGTCATAGCGTTTGCTAAGCGGTCGCCCCTCCGTTTGAACGTTCAAGAACCAAACGCTGACGCGATTTGGCAACCTGCTCGCAACCAAGACTTTGTGCGATTTTCGCGCGAACTTTGCCGCGCCGGTCCAGGCTTTGCCATCATCCCACCGCGCGGTCGAGAACCGCTGTACCAGGGAAAAGGGAGCCTCGAAATGAATCGCCTGAACCTCTTGCATCGACTTTGGATCGCGCCGATTTTGTGCGTCTGCGCCTGGAACGCCTGCTCGCAGGACGACCTGGCGCCACTGTCCGACGAATTCGACGATCCCGCCACCTGGACGAATTTTCAGCGCGTGAACGAAGTCGAACAGTGGAACGCCGATCAACTCGAAGCCTGGGATATCGGCGAAACTTCGCCCGGCCGTCTGATGATGATGCCGTACACGAACGGCTGGTATAACGACTACCGCGGTGTGCTGGCCTTCAAGCCCGTCAGCGGCGACTTCGTGGTGACCACGGACGTCGAGACCCATCGCCGCGGAGGCGCCGGCGCTCCCGAGGCGCTCTATTCGCTGGCCGGCATCATGGTGCGAACGCCTAAGACCACCACCCGCGAAACGTGGGCGCCGGGCGGAGAGAACTACATCTTCCTATCGGTGGGTTCCGCCAGCAATCCGGGCACGTACCAGCACGAAGTCAAGACCACCGTCAACAGCGTCTCGACGCTGGACATCACGCCCGCTTCGGCTCGCGTACGCATCCAGGTCGCGCGCATCGGTTCGGTATTCATTTGTCTGCGGCGTCCCGAAGGCGGCGCTTGGGTCGTGCACCGGCGCTACAGCCGGCCCGATATGCCCGCCACCATGCAAGTGGGCCTTACCACCTACACGGACTGGAACTCGATGAGCGGCTTGTCCTATGTGGAATACAACCAGACGGTGCTCACCAACGGCAATCCGGACTTGGTGGCGCTTTTCGACTACCTGCGGTACCGCAGGCCGGCGGTGCCGGCAAACCTGGCGGGTTTGAATTTCGCCGATCCGGCACAAGTCTCCGATGCCCAGTTGCTCGCCTTCCTCGGCGCGAACGCAGACCTGGCTGCACCCCCGCCCCCACCTCCTGGCAATGCGAATCCGGTCATCGATAGCGTCGATGCTTCCTCCACCCCCGCGCAAGCCGGTGACGAGATTCTCTTTACTGCGACGGCCGGCGATCCGGACGGCGACAACCTGACTTACTCTTGGGACTTCGGAAACGGGGAGATCGGCAGCGGCGCCCAAACCACGCACGCCTACGCCGCCCCGGGCACCTACGAAGCGACGTTAACCGTAAACGACGGCAACGGCGGTTCCGACGTAGCCACGCTTGAGGTGGTGATTCTGGCTGCGGCCCCGGCCGATTTGCCGCTGGCCCTCAAGCGCGTACAACTCAGCCGCAATTTCAAAGTTGCCGGGCGCGATAAAGCGTCCCTCACCGGTACGCTGGCCGTGCCCCAAGGCTTCGTGGTGGAAGGCGCAACGGTCCAGGTGGACGTTGGCGGCGTCGCCGCTACTTTCGTGCTCGACCGCCGCGGAATCGGCCGGGCCACGCTGGGCTCGTTTAAACTCAACCCTCGCAACGGCGCATGCTCGCTCACCCTGCTGGGCAATCTCGGGACCGACTGGGACGACGAAGGCTTGGCCAACGTCACCGCCACCAAAGCGGCGGTGGCCGTCGATGTCCTCGTACGCTTGAACCAGCAGGCCTATACGCGGCACGCCAACCTGCTGTATTCGGCACGCTTGGGCAAGACGGGCAAGGCCGTAGGCGGTGCACAGTAACTCGGTGAGCGGCGAGCGGACGACGGGGCATGCTTCTCGATGAATCGACCCTTACCGTTCTCCATGTGCAGGTCTATTTGACCGCTTAAGCGCTCGGCGGGTCGGTGGTCGAAGGCGGAGTCCCGCCTTCGGCCGCCGGAGTTTTCGGAGCAGGCACGGCCGCGGAAGCCGTCGGCGCACTATCAGGTTCGGGGTGCTTGAACTCGTACCACACAAACAGGCAGACGCCGACACAGATGCAGATATCGGCCACGTTAAATATCGCCCAATGCCCGACGAAGGGCAATTCGGGCCGGAAGTCGAAGAAGTCCCGCACGCCGCCGAAGATCACTCGGTCGATCAGGTTTCCGATTGCGCCGATGAGCAGCAGGGATTGCGTGGCCAGCACCAGCGCGTCCGAGGTTTGATGCCGCTTCCAATACCACACGATCAAGGCGCAAACCGCAAGAATGGCAATGGCCAGAATCACCAGATCCTGCCCAGCCAGCATACTGAACGCGACGCCTTCGTTGATCACGGGTGTGAAGTGAAAGACGTCCGGCCACCACGCCAAGCCGTCCGCGGGCACGGTTGAAAATACCCAGACCTTGCTGAACTGGTCGGCGGTGATCCCCAGCAGCACTACCGATAAGAAAATCCAAGGGCGGCGCATGGGAGCAGTCTACGAGAGGCGTGCGGATTTGGGATTTTAGATTTGGGATTTCGGCCGAGGCACCCGAGCCGGGCCCCACCCGGACGCTTACGCTTCCTCGTCGCCCGGAACGCCGGCTTGATCGGCGTCATCGTCCAGCAATTCGAAGTCCCTGCCGCTGCGGCGCATGCCACCCTGTTCTTCGAGCTGTTGGCACTTCACGCACAGGTCGGCCCAAGGCATGACTTCCAGGCGCTCTTCGGGAATATCCGTCTCGCAGGCTTCGCAGACCCCGTAACTCCCCTCCTGGATCCGCTCCAGCGCATTCTCGATCTTGTCGAGCAGTTCCTCTTCGCTCTCGATCGAGAGGAACGCAAAATCCTGCTCGTACGTATCGCTGGCGTTCTCGGCATTATTGAGGGGCGACTTGGAGTGCTCGGTTGATTCCGTGCTGGCCGTGGCGTCTTTGCTTAACGACTCGACTTGGCCATTGAGCTGTTCGCGCTTATCCATCAGGATCTCGCGAAAGCGGGCCATATCGCCTGCGTTCAAGTGTTTGGCTTGTGGTTCGGGCATCGTTTCCGTCGCCGTTCGTTCCATCGGACCCCCTCCTGCGCCTGCCGCAACGAATGGGTATGCGGGGCAGGTATCTAGCCGTGCAAAGCGGGTGAGTCAACACCGAAGTCCGAAAAAGGCCCAGAAAAGAACGCGCGTGTGCCTGTGCAAGAAAAAAAGAGGTTCGATCGCTTCAAGTTTCACCGCTCTCTTAGCACTGCGCTCCAGAGGACGCCATCAAGCGGCCTTTCTTAGCCGTCTGGTGGATCGGCTTGGCTGCCGAAGAAAAGGGTCCGTCTTCCGGGCTTGGCGTATCCCGCGCCTTGACAGCCCGAGGCGCGTCGGTAGCCTTTCCCCATGGAAGGCTACTTACGCCACGCGATCCCTTTTTCAGGTCTAAGCTCAGCACCGCATCGCACGGCCGCGCCATCGCTGCGGCTTGGCTTGCGCTATTAGGAGGCCGTCCGACATGGCCCACGGCGAACCCGAAGATTCGCGCTTTCTTGGACTCGGCATCACCTTCGACGACGTGCTGCTGCTGCCGTCCGAAAGCAACCTGCTTCCGCGCGAGGCCAACACTTCCACGCAATTGACCAAACGCATCCGCCTCAACATCCCGATCCTTTCCGCCGCCATGGATACCGTCACCGAGGCGCGCCTGGCCATCGCGCTCGCGCAGGAAGGCGGCATGGGCATCGTCCACCGCAATCTTTCCCCCGACGACCAGGCCCGCGAGGTGGTCAAGGTCAAGCGCTCCGCCAGCGGCGTCATCACCGGCCCGGTCACACTCACCACCGAGCACAGCATCGCCGACGCGCGGTTGATCATGGAGAAGAACAACATCTCCGGCATTCCTATCGTCGAGTCCAGCGGCCCCGAGATTCAGGCGCTCTCCGCCAAGCAGCGGCCCATGGTCGTCGGCATCCTGACCAAGCGCGACCTCCGCTTCCAAACCGATAACCTCAAGAAGATCCGGGAAGTGATGACACGATCCCTGGTCACCGCGCCGTACGGCACCAGCCTGGAGCAGGCCAAGGAGATTTTGCAGCGCAACAAGGTCGAGAAGCTTCTGCTGGTCGACCAGGACGCGCGCCTGCAGGGCATGATCACGATCAAGGACATCGACAAGACGCTGCAGTACCCGCACGCCTGCCGCGACGAGAAGGGGCGCCTCCGCGTGGGCGCGGCCGTCGGCGTGGGCGATTTCGCGCGCTGCGACAAGCTCGTCGAAGCCGGCGTCGATGTGCTTTGCGTGGACACCGCGCACGGGCATTCGAAGCGCGTGGTGGAGTCCGTCCGCGAACTGAAGAAGCGCTACGGCGACCTGGATGTGATCGCCGGCAATGTCGCCACCGCCGATGGCGCCAAGGCCTTGGCCGATGCCGGAGCCGACGCCGTCAAAGTTGGCGTCGGGCCGGGCAGCATCTGCACCACCCGGGTCATCGCCGGTGTGGGCGTCCCGCAAATCACCGCGTTGCTCAACGCGCTGCAGGGCCTCAAAGGCCATGGCATTCCGGCCATCAGCGACGGCGGCGTGAAATTCTCGGGCGATATCGTCAAGGCGCTCGCGGTCGGCGCGCAGTGCGTGATGATCGGAAACCTTTTCGCCGGAACCGACGAGTCTCCCGGCAAGGTCGTGATCTATCGCGGCCGTACCTTCAAGGTGTACCGCGGCATGGGCAGCTTGGGCGCCATGGTCGAAGGCGGCGCTCAACGCTACGGCCAGGAAGGCAGCAAGGCCGACGAAATGGTGCCCGAGGGGATCGAAGGCCGCGTCGCTTACAAGGGCACCCTCGCGCGATATCTGTACCAGCTGGTGGGCGGCTTGCGGGCCGGCATGGGATACCTGGGTGCGCGCAAAATTTCCGAATTGCCCGAACGCGCGCGTTTTATCCGCCAGACCGCCGCAGGGTTGCGCGAAAGCCACCCGCACGACATCCAGATCACCAGCGAAGCGCCCAACTACAGCGTCGACGACGACGACGATTGATCGCCGCGCGGGACTGGCATCCGCGCACGCTTCGGGTAGACCGCGTTCATGCTTGTCCAACGTCTGGGATTTGCGCTGCTGCTGAGCGCATGGATCGCTTGCGGCAGCGGGTGCGCGGCCGAACCGCTATCGGGCGAACTCGTCGTTTACTCGCCCCACGGCACCGAACTTGAAGACGCCGTGAAGAAGCGCTTCGTCGCGCAACACCCCGGCGTCAACCTGACCATCCTCGACATACCCGCCAGCCAGATCGCCAACCGGTTGCAAGCCGAACGCACTCAACCTGCCTGTGACGTATGGTGGGGAGGCACGACGGCCGATTTTCAATTGGCCGAGGCCGACGGATTGCTGACGCCGAGCGAACCGTCCTGGCGCAGAGCTCTGCCTCCCGGCGGGCGCGGGCAATCGGGCAGCTGGTACGCGCTCTACCAGACGCCCACGGTGATCATGTACAACGCCAAAAAACTGAAGCGCGAAGAAGTGCCCACCACCTGGGAAGGCCTCTTGGATCTGAAATGGAAAGGCCGCATCGTCGTACGCGACGTTCGGCCCAGCGGCACGATGAAGACCATCTTTTGCGGGCTGATCTGGCGGGAGTGGAAGCGCACCGGCCAGATCGACGACGGATTCCATTTCCTGGGCCGTTTGCATTGGAATACCGGCGCCTACGCCGCAGACCCGCAAGCCATGTACGAAATGCTTCAAGGACCCAACGATTTCGCGCTCGCGCCCTGGAACATGCCCGACGTCTTCCTGCAGCGCGATACGAATGGGCTCCCGTTCGAGTTCGTCATCCCAGAAGATGCGCCCGCGCCGTTCGATCCGGTGGCGCTGGTGGCCGGCGCTCCGCACCCCGAACTGGGCCGCGCCTTCATCGAGTTCGTGGGCTCCACCGACGAACTGCTCCTGCAGGCCGCCGAATTCAACCGCTTGCCGGCGCGCACGGATTTGCCCCCCGAACGGCTGCCCGCGTGGATGAAGGATCTGAACCTGAAGCCGCTGCAAGTAGACTGGAACACGCTGCGCGAATACCAGGCCGAATGGATCGACCGTTGGTACCGCGAGATTAAATCTAACGACCTTCCGCCCGGCGAAGAGGGGCGCCCGCGCTGGGCATTATGGATGGGCGCGCTCGCAGCCTCGATCGGACTTGCGATATATCTTCGGAAAAAGAAACAGGAATTGCAGTCCTAGTCCCTGCGGACAGGATCTCTTTTAGACACCGAAAATATCCGCTGAATTTCAGGCGGTCAGTGGCCGTGCTTCTTCTCGGGCACGTGGCCGGGAATATTGTCCGGGCGGTACGTGTGCTTCGATAGCGAGAGTCCCAATTGCTCGCCCAATTCCAGCAGCTTGTCGCGCCGATACACCTTACTTTCGCGGCTGTCGGCCACCACGTTGTAGGTCGTGGAAAGCGCGATGGCGTCCACAGGGCAGGCTTCTTCGCACATCCCGCAATAAATACAGCGCAGCATGTCGATCTCGAAGCGCTTGGGATAGCGTTCGCGGTCGTTCCAGTCGGCGGGCGTCGCTTCGGCCTCGATGTGAATACACTCGGCCGGACAAGCCGCGGCGCACATGAAGCACGCGACGCACTTCACATGGCCGTTTTCATCTTTCTTGAGGTAGTGTTCGCCTCGGTATCCGTCCCGCGGCTGATGATACTTGCGTGGATTGTCGCGTTCGGTTCCGTCGTAATCGATGGTGAACGACGGCGTAAACATGCGGCGCATCGTGTTGCCCAGGCCTTTGACGATCTCGGGCAAAAAGAGCTTCTCGACCCAGGACTGTTCGGGGTCGCCGGGTGCCAGCTTGTAACCGGCCGGCAGGTCCAAGGCCGCGGCGCCGCCGTGTGCTCCGTGGTCCGCGTGTCCGTGCGCGTCGCTCATGTTCGCCGTTCTTTCTTCGGGCCTTACAGGTTCACCAACGCCGTCACCACCAGATTCACCAGCGCAAGGGGAATCAACACCTTCCAGCCCAGTTCCATGACCTGATCGTAGCGGAACCGCGGGAGCGTCCAGCGCACCCACATCTGGAAGAGCACGAAAATCATTACCTTGGCGCCCAGTACCGCAAGCGATATCAAAGCCGCCAGATTCGGGCTCGCCGCCGCCACGCTGGCGTAACCCGGATAGTGCCAGCCGCCGAAGAAGAGCGTGGAAATCACCGCGCCCATCGCCAGCATCGCGATGTACTCGCCCTGGAAGAACATCCCGAACTTCATGCTGCTGTACTCGGTATGGTATCCGCCTACCAATTCGGCCTCGCACTCGGGCATATCGAACGGCAAGCGGTTGTTTTCGGCGAAGGCACAGATCACGAACAGCAGCGCCGCCAGCGGTTGGTGCCAGACCCCCCAACTGCCCAGGCCATTGGCCGCCAGGCGTCCCAGCAGAGGATCGAAGTACGTGGCCTGCGCCTGCACGATCTCGCGAAGCGACAGAGAATCGTAGTGCATGAACACCGAAAGCAGCACCAGCCCCATGGTGATCTCGTAGCTGATCATCTGCGCCGTCGCGCGCACGCCACCCAGCAGCGAGAACTTGCTGTTGCTGGCCCAACCGCCGAGCTGCACGCCGTACGCCGCGAGGCTCGAGACCGAAAGCACCCACAGCATTCCGACGCCTAAGTCTGCGACGATCAGCGGGACGGTCGTACCTCCGAAAGTCAAATCCGCACCTACCGGCACCACCACGAAGGTCAGGAACGGAGGAAGCAGCGCGAAAAACGGCGCGAGGCTGAACAAAAACTTATCTGCCTGCGCCGGGATGAAGTCTTCCTTCGAGATGAGCTTAATCGCGTCGGCCAGCGGCTGGAGCAGCCCGCCCAGAATGCGCTTTCCGCCTCCGGAAAATCCCAGCACGCCTTGCGCCAGACCGTCGGGCCCCAGCAAGCCGACACGGTTGGGGCCCACGCGGTTTTGAATCCACGCGCAAACTTTACGCTCCAGGTACACGAGCAGCGGCACCACGGCCAGCACCGCGCCAAACACCAGCAGGACCGGAAGCAGCTTCCAGCCCACCGCACTCGCGTCCAAACCCAGACTGAGCATCCCCTGCACTCCTGTCATGCCGCGCACGTCCTACGGCTCAAGCCCCGCCGCCCGAGGTCGGAACCGGCTGGCCCACTTCAAGGATTTTGCCCTGCCGCCCCAGCGTCTGGTGCGAAAGCTCCGCGAACTGCGCATACTGCTCGGCCATGCGCTGAAAGACCACCCGTGCCGAGCGCAGCCGGCCCAATTCCTCGGGCGCGCCCGCGGCCTTCGCGACGCGCTGAATGACCGCCAAATCGTCGTTCCCTTGGCCCAGCGGATCGATAGCCCGGCGTAAGACCTGCGCGCGATTCTGGCTGTTTACGAAGACCCCGTCCTTCTCCGCAAAGCTCGACCCCGGAAGCAGAATCTTCGCCTTCCCCGAAAGCGTACCGTGCCGCAGATCCTGCACGATCACGGTCTCGACCTTGTCGAGCGCTTCCAGCAGCATCGCGGGCGGCTCGAAGTGCGGCATCGACGACGCGAGGTACAGCACCTTGAGCTTCCCCGAGCGCGCGGCTTCCAGCACCTTGACCGTGTTTTCTTCCGCTTCCGGCCCGAAGACCGCCCGCGCGCCAGCGGCGTTGGGATTGCGGTCGGCCTCGATCTTGAACTTGGGGAATGACTTCGCTTCCCAATCGGCCTGTGCGAGCAACCCGACCTGGAGGCTCTTGAGCACATCCACGAAGAGCGTCTTAAAGAGGTGCATCTCTTCGACGGTCAGCCACACGCTGCACAGACCCGCGACCGAGTCCGGATCGGCGCTGGCCGCTTCCGAAAGCACCTTGCCGGCCGCTTCGCACGCGGCGAGTACCGGAACATCCTGCCCGTTCAGTCGCCCTTGCAAGACCCGGTCCTTCTCGCCGATATACTCGAAATCCTTGCGTCCGCGGTCGCACATCCAGAACAGGTTTACGTCTCGGTTCTCGCGCGGGACCAACCGCCGAACGTAATTCTTCTGCGTGTTCACCTTGATGTTGCAGCCCTTGCTGCAGCCCGGGCAAATCGAGTCCGTCGCCTGCAGATACCAGGCGCGGTAGGTGAACATCAGATCCTTGTCGATCAAGCAGCCCACCGGACAGATATCGACAATGTTGCCCATCATCTCGTTGTCGACCGGATGCCCCGGCATGATGTCGATCTCGCTGCGGTCGCCACGCTGCGTGACGTAAAGCTCGCTCGTCCCGGCCACGTCGTCAAGGAATCGCGTGCAGCGCGTGCAGACGATGCAGCGGTCGGTCCACAGTTTGATCGAGGGTCCCAATTCCTTGGGCGCCTTTTCGTTCTTATGTTCATGAAAGCGGCTGTCGGCTTGGCCGTGATTGAACGAGTGGTTCTGCAGCATGCACTCGCCGGCCTTGTCGCAGACGAAGCAGTCCAGCGGGTGATTGATGAGCAAAAACTCCATCACCCACTTGCGCGCGTCCTTCACCGGCTGCGTGTCCGTCTCGACGATCATCCCGCGCGGGTCCAGCGGCTGGCGGCAAGAGATCGTCGGCTTGGGATACATCGTCCACGGCTGGGTCGAAAGGTTCGGACCGGCCATCGGCTTGCCGCTCATCGGGTCGACCAAATTCACGTAGCAGATGCGGCAGTTCCCGTCTGGCTCCAGGCCCGGGTGGTAGCAGAAATTGGGCACGTTGTTGTAGCCCAAATCGTGGAGCGCTTCGATCAGCACACGGTACTTTTTGGGATCGATGAAATGGTCCTTGCCGTCCACGCGCAGCGTCATCATGCCGTCGGGCGCTTTGGGCAGCTTGATCACCGGCTCGGGCCGGGGCGGCGCTCCCGCCGGAGCCGGCGGCGGGGCCGCGGGCTTCGCTTCGGGCTTCGTCTCGGCCGGCTTCTTCTCGTCGCTCATCGTCATCCACCGTCCTGGGTGCGCCGCGGTGCGCCATCGGGGCCCGCGGATCCGGCTTTGGAGGTTCGGACCGCCCGCCGCGTTACAGCGGGATCGGATTCTCCACCATCGACTTGCCGTGCTGGCAGTAGTACTCGAACTCTTCGCGGAACTTGATGACGAACGCGCCCACCGGCATCGCCACCGAATCCGCGAGCAGGCAGATCGTCGTGCCGCTCATCTGGCCGGCTACGCTCAAAAGCGTCTGCAGGTCTTCGGGCTTGCCCTTGCCGCGGTAGATGCGCGCGATCAGTTTCTCCAGCCAGCCCGATCCTTCCCGGCACGGCGTGCACTGGCCGCAGCTCTCGTGATGATAGAACCGCACCAGGTTGTACAGCGCGCTGACCATGCAAGTCCGCTCGTGCATCACAATCACCGCCGCCGAACCCAACAGGGTGTTGGCGTTCTTCAGCGTGTCGTAGTCCATTCGGATGTTGAAGTCGTCGGTAAGGTCCTTGCCGTTCGAAGCCCGGTACGGCTTCCCGTCCACGCGCAGCACCGGCATCGAACTTCCGCCGGGAATGATGGCCTTCGGCTTCAAGTCATCCAGGATGCCGCCGCCGAACTCCTCGACGATCTCCTTAAGGGTCACGTGCATCGGCGTCTCGTACAGACCCGGTTTCTTCACGTGTCCCGAGAGGCAGTACACCATCGGCCCGCTGTTGCGTTCGGGGCCGATCTTGCTCCACGCCTCCGCGCCCATCGTGATCACGCTGGGAAGCAGGGAAAGCGTCTGGACGTTATTGACGACCGTGGGGCAGCGCCACGCGCCTTCGACGGCCGGAAACGGCGGCTTGACCTTCGGGTAGCCGCGGTCGCCTTCCAGCGAACTGAGCAGCCCCGTCTCTTCGCCGCAGATGTACGCGCCGGCTCCGCGATGCGGCGTAATGTGGATCGTGAACCCGCTGCCCATCGCGTTCTTGCCGAGGTATCCGGCTTTATAGGCCTCGGCGATCGCCCCAACGAGATGTTCGAATTCCACCACGTACTCGCCGCGAATGTACACGTATGCGTTCTCGACCCCGCACGCGTGGCACGCGATCATGATGCCTTCCAGCAGCATGTGCGGATTGTACGTCACGACCACGCGGTCCTTGCAAGTCCCCGGCTCGGATTCGTCGCAGTTCACCGCCAAGTAGCGCGACTTCTTGGATTTGTAGTCAACAAACGACCACTTCATACCGGTCGGGAAGCCCGCGCCCCCGCGCCCGCGCAACCCGCTCTTCTTGACCTCTTCGATCAACGGCGGGACGTTGTTCGTCGCCGGATCGCGCGGCATCGAAAGCACCTTCCGCGCGGCTTGGTAGCCGCCCTTCTTTTCGTACTGCTCGATCGCCCACTCGCCCTTCTTGTAGGCGCCGTCGAGCAGGATGGGCTTGAAATCTTTTACCAGCATCTGCGAGCCTCGATTGCTTGCGCGGTGTCAACACGGTCCGGCCCAAGCGCCGAACGGCCTACTTCCCTTCGGGGTACGCTTCCACGATCGGCATCCAATGCCGCTGGCCGCCTTCCAAGCTCGGCCCGTTCGAAAGGTGCGGCGGCTTCTGGTCGTTCTGAAGCGCCAGCACGATGTCGCGGACCTTCTCCGGCGTGAGGTTCTCGAAGTAATCTTCGTTGATCTGCACTACCGGCGCGCTGGCGCACGATCCCAGGCACTCCACCTTCTTCAAGGTGAACTTCTTGTCCTTGTCCGTCTCGCCCATGCCCAGTTTCAAATGCTCGCCAAACGCATCTCCGATCGTGCACGCTCCGCGCAGCGCGCACGGCAGCGTTTGGCAGACCTGCACAATGTACTTCCCCTCCCCTTCGCGCCGGTAATGCGAATAGAAGGTGAAGACGCCGTTGACGAAGGCCGGCGCCAGATCGAGCTGCTGCGCCACGTACTCCATCGACTCCTGGCTGACGTGGCCCAACTGCGCTTCCACCAGCCGCAGCGCCGGAAGCAGCACCGCCTGCTTGGTCGGATACCGCGTCACCAGCCAGTCGAACTGCTTGCGGTACTCGTCGTTGAACTGAAAAGCCATCCCAGGCTCTCGCTTTCCGTTAAGGCGCTCAGCGATCCAGCTCGCCCGCGATCACGTTCATGCTCGACAGAATCGCTACGGCATCGCTCAACATCCGTCCTTCGACCTGCGCGGGGAAGGCCTGATGATTGTAGAAGCTGGGCGGACGAATGCGCACTCGGTAGGGCAATCCCGTCCCGTCGCTGACCAGGTAAAAGCCCAGCTCGCCGTTCGGCGATTCGGTGCAACTGTACACCTCGCCGCGCGGCGGCGTGATCCCGTGCCCCGGCATCACAATCTTGAAGTGGTGAATCAGGGATTCCATGTCCTGATACACGAGATCCTTGGGCGGCAGCGCGACCTTGTGGTCCACGCTGCAAACCGGACCCTCGGGCATCTTTTGCAGCGCCTGCTCGATGATGCTCAAACTCTGCCGCATTTCTTCCAGCCGCACGAGGTAGCGCGCGAACACATCGCCCTCGGTGCGCACCGGAATCTCGAAATTAAGCTCCGGGTAGCACAAGTACGGGCGGGACTTGCGGACGTCGTACGCCACGCCGCAGGCGCGCATGCAGGGGCCGGTCATCCCGTACGAAATCGCCTGCTCCCGAGTCAGCGTCCCGACGCCCACCGTGCGGTCCTTGAAGATCTTGTTCTTGGACAGCATGAACTCGATCTCCTCGATCACCGGAGGCAGCTTGGACGTGACACCGCGCACCAGGTCGGCGAAGTCGGCCGGCACGTCGCGGAAAATGCCCCCCACCCGCGTCCAGCTCGTGGTCAGCCGCGCGCCGGTCGTGGCCTCGAAGACATCGTACATCTTCTCGCGTTCGATGAACGCCCACAGCATCACGCTGAACGCGCCCAAATCCATCGCTTGCAGCCCGACGCTCACGACGTGGTCGGCGATCCGCGAAAGCTCCGCCAGCACCACCCGCACGTACTGTCCGCGCGGCGGCACCGTCACGCCGAACAGTTCCTCGCAGGCGATCGCGAATCCGATGTTGTTGTTCAGCGGCGAAAGGTAGTTCGCGCGGTCGGTGATTACGACAAACTGGTTGTAGTTGCGGTACTCCCCCAGCTTCTCGAATCCCG
The DNA here is from genome assembly GCA_015075375.1 of Planctomycetota bacterium. Lineage (GTDB taxonomy): Bacteria > Planctomycetota > SZUA-567 > H5-PLA8 > H5-PLA8 > H5-PLA8. Next base: position 1,454,829 of record JABTUM010000001.1, read on the forward strand.
TGTGCAGGAAGCCGATCTCCGGGGTACAGCTCCGGATCGTCTCGCCATCCAGTTCCATCTTGAAGCGCAGCGTGCCGTGCGTGGCCGGATGCTGCGGGCCCAGATTCAGCGCGAGGCTCTGCGTGGCCAGCGAGGTGGCTTTCGGAGCGATCTGCCGGATGTCTTCGACGGGGTTGGCCATGGCGGCGGGCATCCTGATTCTCGGTTCGGCGCGCGGCGCTTCGCTCACGCGTGCTCGGGAATCTCCGTGTACTTGGGAAAGTTGTCGCGTTCGCCGCGGCCCTTCAACGGGTAATCCTTGCGCAGCGGATGCCCTTCGTAATGGTCGGGCGTCAGGATCCGGCGCAGGTCGGGGTGGCCCAGGAACACGATGCCGTACATGTCGTAGACTTCCCGCTCGGCCCAGTTCGCGCCCAGCCAAAGTCCGGTCACGCTCTCGATCTCGCAAGGCTCTTCCGGAACGTACGCCTTCACGCGCAGCCGCGCGTTATGCGACAGGCTGAACAGGTGATACACCACCGCGAAGCGTTCCCGCGCCCAGCTCTCCATCTCGGGCGGAAGCTTCAGATGGTCCAGCGCCGTCACATCGGTGAGCATCTCGAACTTGAAGGCCGCCTCGTCGCGCAGAAAGCGCATCACGTCGACGACCCGGTCGCGGCTGAGGTGCAGGCAAGGCTGGTCGCGAAAAACGGTCCAGTCGAGCACCACCGGCTCGAAGCGTTCGCGCACCGCCTGCTGAAGTTTCTCGAAATCGATCGCCATGGCCCCTCGCCCCGTTGCGAATCCGATCCGTTACGCGGATGGCAGCGCCTTGTTCGCAGGCGCAGCGATCGACGCCGCGGTGTTCCAGTCTCGATCGCGAGCCGTATCGGCATCCTTGCGCGGCAGCGAGTGATGGCTACCCGTCAGCGCCGGAGGCGCCTGCAAAACATCCGAAACCAGCGCCACCGGCTCGAAATCCAGCGGATGCTTGGTCCGGTCGTACAGCTTGGTCTGGCGTTCGCCGCGTTTTACCTTGTCCTGAATCAGCATCACCGCGTCGATCAGACTCTCCGGGCGCGGCGGACAGCCCGGAATGTACACGTCCACCGGAATGAACTGGTCGACCCCCTGCACCAGCGTGTACGTATCGAAGACGCCGCCCGACGAGGCGCACGCGCCCATGCTGATGCACCATTTCGGCTCGGGCATCTGGTTGTAGATGTCGATCAACACCGGCATCATTTTGATGCTGATGCGCCCGCTCACGATCATCAGATCGCTCTGCCGCGGCGAGAAGCGGATCACTTCGGCGCCAAAGCGCGCCAAGTCGTAGCGGCTGGAGAGCGTCGCCATCATTTCGATCGCGCAGCACGCGGTGCCGAAGGGCATCGGCCAGAGGCTGTTCCGGCGGCCCCAGTCGCGCAGCGCCAGCAGGGTGGTCGTCAGAAATCCGCCATCGCCGGTCTTCAGGCCGCCGGCGGGCGCAGAGGATGCGGGAGCATTCATCGGCAATCCCTTTCGACGCTAGTGACCGTGCCCGGCCGCGGGCAGCGCCTCCGAAGGCGCAGGCGCGTCCTCGGATTCCGAGTCGCTCCAAGTCAGCAGCCCGCGCTCGAGTTCGTAAAAGAGCCCCAGCGCCAGGATCGCGACGAAGATCAGCACCGCGTACAACCCTTCCCGGCCCAGTTGCTTGAACGTCACCGCGTACGGAATCAGGAAGACGGTTTCCACGTCGAAGAGCACAAACGACAGCGCCACCAGATAGAACCGCACCCCAAAGCGCGTCCGTGCATCCCCCAGCAGCGGCACGCCGCACTCGTATGGCGCGTCCTTGCCTTCCTTGTGCTTCTCGGTCTTGAGTACGACCTTCGTCATCAGCCGGATCAGCGCGAGGAGGGTCAACCCCATCCCCACGCACAGCAGCACGAAGATCGTTGCGCCTAGGACTTCGAGCCCGGAGTTCGCCATGCGCGCTCGGTCGCTCCCCTAAAGGGTAAGGCCAGATTGAAAACGGTCTGCATCAGTCTACTAATGCACCGTGCAGCATGTCAAACTCGTTGGTGCAGGTATGCCGGAATACCTGCAATCGCTTGCCGGGTTGGGACTTGGAGCCTTAAAATTTAAGCCAAGGATGGTGCCGGAGGAGGGAATTGAACCCTCATGAGGGGTGAACCTCGGTGGATTTTGAATCCACTGCGTCTGCCAGTTCCGCCACTCCGGCGCTGATTTCCCCTCTGGGAGGGTCCGTCGGGGTCCGTGCAAGTCCGCTGAAATCCGTGAAAAAACGCCCAGCAAAACGCCCAGCAGATTAGGGCTCCTTTCCCCCTGAAGTCGATGCCTGAGCTCCCTCGTCTGCCCCTTCCTCAAACCCAGGTAGCTTCGCCACGGCTTCCGAACGCTGCTCCAGAACAGTATGGCTGTACCGGGATAGGGTCAAGTTGATGTCGCTGTGACGAGCCAAATCCTGAGCCACTTTGGGGTGAACCCCGCTCATCGCCAAGAGGGTTAGGAATGTGTGGCGCAGGGCATGGAAGTCAACCACCCGGCCTTGTGGGTCTTTATCTGCAATGCCGGCTGCCGCCAAGTCGGCTCTTAGCATGCGCGCCGTTTGTGTGTTTGGAGGAATGCAGAACGCTTTAGCGGCAGGCAACTTCATCTTGAGATGTTCATCCAGGAGCCTGACAGTAACGGGCCTCAACGGCAGTTCGGCCATCTTGGCGTTCTTCGTAGCACTGGCAGCTACAATGACGGACGGATTCTTGCCCGTCAACCTGAAACTAGCCCTTGTCAGGCTGGCTAGTTCAGATGCGCGAAGACCGGTCTCTGCGGCTAGACGATAGACTAGGGCTCTCTCGCTCCCCACCATACCGAATCGAAAGGCCTCCTGCTGCGTCCTCGCCAATAGCCTGCTTATTTCGTGAACAGTTAAAGCTCTGCGCTGTTTCCCCACATCCTGGGACACGGCTTTTGCACCTAAGGCCTCCAGGTGGCTGAAAGGGTTTTCCCTAGTTCGGCCAGATCGAACCAGCCACTTGCCGAACGCCTTTAACTCCCGCACGTAATACCCGTAGGTCTTGGCTCCGAATGATCCTTCCTTACGTAAGCTGTTCAGAAAGGCCTTGATCGCATCGCGTTGGATATCGCCAAGGGAGCGGAATCCGCAGCCTTCGAGGATACGTTTGACTCGTGCAAACACAACCGTCGCATGCTTGCTGGTATTTCCTCCAGTAGCCAAATCCTGTTCGAAGTCGGCAAGGTGTTGGACCATAGTCTTCGTGCCAGCCAATCGGGCTTGATCAACAACACCCCATTTAGCCAGCATGTCCACGACCTTCTGAGGTCCAGACAGCAGCCAACGGCTAAGGTCGGCGTCCGGTGACACACCGGAAAGTTTCAACGCAACCAACCGGTCGATCTTTCGGCCTGCTTCATCGCTGGCGGCCTTGTCCGTCAACAGCGGAAGTCGGCGCAACTGCTCAGTATGATCACGGAATTCGCCGTACCACTTCGAGGATGGCCGAGTCTGCCCGAACCGGTCTTTGTAGCTGTTCTTGTAAATCCGCATAAAGGCTCCTATCCGATCGAGTTCAAGTGATAGCTCCAGTTGGCACGCGACGGACACCCGGCTCGTACCCAAGCCGAAAGCTCGCAGCGACGCCACCGGACGACGCGACCTCCAAGCCGCATCGGATTCGGAATGCGGCCCTGGGAGTGCAGTTTCCAAAAGGTAGATTCGGAGACACCGACCAACTCTGCGGCTGTCTTGGCGCCCAACAGCAGCGGCAAGTCTCGGTGCGTAGGGGCTGCATCTGAATCGGCGCTCTGCGCCAACTCGTCTGAGCAACCATGATCACCGGACTTGCTTGACTTCAAAGACTGACGGGAATTCTTCGGCATCCTGCACCGCTCCAGCCATGTCGAGAACGGCCGCAGGTGCGAGAATGTCGCGTGAAAACCGGTAGGGCGAAAACCAAGCCATATCGGCACTCAATCGATGCCGAAGGGTACAACTCAGATTGTTGGCTGGGTTTAGCGACCAGACCGAGGTTACGCGCGCGTAGTTACTCGCGGCTGACCTGCGGCTTGGATCCTCGAAGGTTGATCGAGCGATGCGCTGTCGTCGCGCCTAGTCGCATACATATTAGTATCACAGAATGGTGACGCGTCAAGCCATTGACTTACCTAACTAAATTCCAGTATCTGCCACTGCTGGAGGCTGCAGCACCCGCAAATGGCGCACGGATTGAGGGGGGACTCGAAATGCTGCCTTGCCCTGCTCCCCGCGTGTCACCACGAGTGCAGCTTATATTTTATTGGCTTTTATTCACTAGACTGCGCAGATGAGTCCAGAAAGCAGCCCTCAATCCAATTCTTCTCAGCATTTAAAGCTGAACGGCGATCGTCAGTCACTGGCAGTTTCGGCCCCCCGATGGGCGCCAGATCCGCCTGCCAGCGGCCGTCGGGCGTGGGTTCAACGTGTGAGGCGCGCTGGACGCGGCCCCCGCCTTCGAGCAGGAGCGCCCCTAGCTCGTCGTCGTACAGGAACGCCACCTGCCCATCCGGGCGCACGGCGATCAACGCATCCATCAGATGCTCCTTTTCGTGATCAGCGCCCGGTCCGCTGGCGATGGCCTTGTTGGTCGGGCTGGTGGAACTCGGGCGTTCGGCGATCGGTCACGGTGGTGCCTAGCGCTTCTTCAAGTTTGCGGGTGAGATCCTGGCAAGACGGCCCGGACTGGCCTTCGACCCGTACCTCTACTTCGCCTTCGGGCGAGATGCTCACAACGATCTGGCGCGGCATGTGGCTGGCTCCTTTGCGATAGGTGGGACTTCGACTCAGGCGCGCAGGCGAAGCAGGATCGTCCCGTCGGCGCGCTCTTCGCGCTGGACGCTGGCGCCCAGGCGCTGGGCGTGGCGCAGGGCGACCCGCTCGGAGTAGCGCCGCAGGAGCGCATGCAGTTCGCGCGTCGCGCCCCACTGGCCCTCGAAGTTATCGTACTGGACCGTGCCGTCGTGCAGTACGGCCACGGGGTAGGTCCAGCCCTTGAGCTGCAAGCTGGCGGCGCTCTTGACGACGCCCGAGTAGAGCCGGACTTCCGGCTGCCCGAGGTCGCAGGGGATGTTCAGTTCCCCGCAGACCTCGGCGAGCAAGGCCTGGTCTTTCAGCTTCACCTTCACGGTAGCGATGTGGCTCATGGGGTTCTCCGGATACGGGGTGTGCGTTCGCCCACTTCGGCGCGGAAACAATGCGGTATAAGTCGTGTCTTCCTTTCAGCAGGCAACTCACCTGGGAACACGAACGAGGGTTGCAATGGCCAAACGCGTGACCTGGATCATTGACGGCGGCTATATGCATGCCTCTTCGCCTGGCCGATTCGATTACCTCAAGCTCAAGCAACTGCTCGAAGGCCCCGGCGATGGGCGCTTCGTCGAGAGCTACTTTCTGGACAGCAAGCCGCCGGAGCCCAACGAGAAGCAGGACGCCTTCATACGCTGGCTTAAGCAGGCCAGTCCCAGCGGTCCGCAGTTCCGAGTGCTGCATTACCCGCTGAAGGTCCAGCGCATCCCCTGTCCGGCCTGCGGCAAAGAACACGAACGCCCGGTCCAGAAGGGAGTGGACGTGGGCATCGCGACGCTCCTGATCAAACTGGCCGCGCAGGATAAGTACGATCGGGTGCTGCTTTCGTCCGGTGACGGAGACCTGATGGATGCGGTTTCTTACGTGAAGGACGACCTGAAGAAAGAGGTCTATGTGGCTGGTTTCGAGCGGTCCGTCTCGTCGGATCTTCAGAGCGTAGCCAATAGGTGTGTGTGGCTGAACCCACATTGGGATGAGTTCAAGAAGGACGCCTAAACCTCAACGGTCACCTGCTTCCTGGCCTCGTCGGCTTCGATCGGGCGCCCGGCGGGCACGGCCCGGCCGCTACGGCACCATTCGCGCAAGGCGTCGATCTTCTCGGCCATGGTCCGCGAAAGCGGCACGGTGTTCCGGATCGCCTGGAGCACGTCGGCCGGCCGGACCTTGCGTTCGCCGTCGTCGAAGGCTTCGACCAAGGCCGCTTGGACGGCCGCTTCCAGTTCGGCGCCCGTAAAGCCCGAGCACGCCCCGGCCAAGTCGGCAAGCTCGCCCTTCTTAAAGGAGGCCTGGGCCTGCTCCAGATGAATACGCAGGATCTCGCCGCGCGCCGCCGCGTCGGGCAGATCCACAGCGAAGATCTCGTCGAAGCGGCCTTTGCGTAACAACTCCGGCGGCAACACGCCGATCTCGTTTGCGGTGGCCACGACGAAGCACTCGGCCTGCTTATCGGAAAGCCAGGTCAAGAGCGCTCCGAAGACCCGTTGCGAAGTCCCGCCGTCCTGCCCTCCGCCTTGGGCGAAGCCCTTCTCGATCTCGTCGACCAGAACCACGCACGGCGCGATGGCCTCGGCCGTGCGGATCGCCTGGCGCAGATTGCTTTCGGACTCGCCCACGAGGCTCCCGTACAGGCGCCCGGCATCGAGCCGGACCAGCGGGAGTTTCCAGGCCGCGGCGATGGCGCGCGCCGCCAGCGTCTTGCCCGTACCGGGGACGCCCACCAAGAGCAGCCCCTTAGGCGCATGGATTCCCGCAGCCCGGGCGTTGTCTTCGAATAGCCGCCGGCGTTTGGTGACCCAGCCCTTCAGGAGTTCCAGCCCCCCCACCCCGTCCAGATCGCGCTGCGGCTCTTCGTATTCCAGCACGCCGCTTCGGCGTACGATCTGGCGCTTCTCGCGAATGGCCAGACCGATCGAGTCGGCGCCCAAAGCCCGGTAGCTGACCAACGAAAGGGCTACGATGCTGCGCGTCTCGTCGAGCGTGAGCCCCTGGCAGGCCCGGGCCAACTCGGGCAACGCCGCTTCGTCGATGCTGACCTTGTCGGCCAGTTGCGCGCGGTACAGGACCGCCAGGGACTGGATGAACTCACCAAGCTCGGCCCGCGTGGGCAGCGGCAGGTTCGCGACGAACAGATCGGCCTGCAACTCGGGCGGGATCTTCCAATCGCGCCCGACCAGCACGATCGCTTTCCCGGAGCCCCGCGCGTGCGTCAACGCCTCGCGCAGCGCCCGCACGAAATACGGGTTCGAGAGTTCCGCCCACGGATCGAGCAAGGACAGGACGATATTTTCGGCGGACTTCTTGAAGTGCGCAAAGGCGTCGTCCAGGGCACAGGGCTCCTGGACGGGCATGCTGGGCAGATCGTCGCTGGGCGGGACCTGATGCAGCCCGGAGGCCGAAGACCAGCGCCAGAGCACCCGCGGCGCCAGTTGACTGGACAGGGCTTGCACGGCCTGGCGCAAGGCTTCCAGCGCGCGAGCCTCTTCGAGTGTGCGTAAATGCACGCCCGGCAGGCGTGCCTTCAAGGCAGCGAGCAGTACCGTCATGGCCTGCATATGAGTGCCTCCTGTTCAGGGGTTGGGGAAAAGAGCGCGCTCGCGGTGAGCGACGTGATAGGTACTTACGCTTCCAAGGCCGGCGCTCGGCCCGCGACCACCGGCAACTGAATTGTCTCCGGGCCTTCCAGGACCACGCGCGCCTCGCGCACTCGCGCCGAGCGGATCGGCGGGAGCTCCCCTGCGTAGGCATGGCGGACAATTTGCCCCAACGCCCCGCCCACCTTCCCGGCGTGCGCCAACGCCGCGATCACGTCCAGGTCGGCCTGGGCCACCAGCGCCAGGTCCAGTTCGGAGTCGCGGACCTGGCCCAAGAGCCCTGCGGCGTCGGCCGAGAGGCTGCGCGCGAAGAGTTTGATCCGCTCCAGCTGAGCGGTCAGCTCTTCCCAGCGGTTCCTGGCTTTGCGCGGGGTGAGCGCATCGCCCTGAGCCTCCAGCGTCTTCATCTCGCCGACCACGCGGGCAAGATCCCCGCGCACGGCTTCAACGAGCATCTCCAAGGCCTTATCGCGGACCATGGTGTTCTCTGCCCCCACGGGGACGGTCACGCACTGCCCGCCCAGATCGCGCACGAAGGCCGCGACCTGGTCCATCAGAGTACGGTTTTCCCGAGGCACGAAGTAGATCGCCCCGGCGTGGCGCAGCTTCACCATCCCTTTTTGGGCGTCGAAGATCCGGCGCACGACCTTCGTGATGTCCCCGGCCAGGTACAACGCGCCGTACTGCGCGAAGAGCGCTTGGACCTTCTCCAGGAGCACCGTGTTATCGGCGCCCACGGACTGGTTCACCTTATCGAACCAAAACGCGGCTTCGAACTCATACCCCAGGCGGTTCTCCTCGCGGTAGCGCCTTGAGAGCTGCCAGGTCCAGCGCGTCTCGGTCTCGCCGACCTCGTCGATCAGCCCGTCGTCGCGGAGTTTGTTCTTGGCCCGCGAGAAACAGAAGCGCTTGGCCAGGTCGCGGGCCATCTGCGGATCGAGGCCCGAGGCCTCCAGGCTTGAACGGACGCGGTCGGTGGTGACGGGCACGAGCCCGTCCAGGAAAAACACCGTGCCTAACGACAGGTTCGTGGTCATGGGCTAGCTCCAGGTTCAGGGGTTGGAAAAGCGGAATTCCCCAAAAACGTGGGGAGCGTGAAATGCGTGAACGTTTCTGCGGACGAATCCCTACGCGGAAGCGCGGGCCAGCGAAACCAAGAGCGGGGGGAATATCCGAATGCCCCGTTCTTTCGCAAACGCGTCCCACTCGCGGTCGAGCCGGTCGGTGTCGCAATCCATCTGGTCGCGGAACGAATCGAGCACATGGTCCAGGAAAGGGTCACAGTCTTCGTCGCAATCCCACTCGGAATCGACGACCTCGTCTTCGGCAGCTTCCTGGTCGGCTTGAAGTTGCATGCGCTCGGCAGCACGCGCGGCGTTGCGTTGGACGCGCGCTTCGCGCTCTTGCGGGTCCAGGTCCGCTTCGTCCGCGTCTTCGTCTTCTTCGACGTCCTCGGCCAGAGGGCCGTCGTAGGTGCCGTAGATATTACGGTACGCGCTGTCGCAACCCTCGCAGTAACCGCGGCAGCCCTCACGCACGTCGTCGTAGTCGGGCAAGTCCACGCCGCGCTTCTTCCAGTCCGGGTAGACGCGGTTGGTGAACTCGATCAACAGCCCACGCAGATGGGCGACGGGTACGTCCTCGAATAAATCTTCACCCAGTTCCTGATCGTTCGAGAAGGCAAACGAAGGCGATCCGGTCATGCGCCGGACGATCTGTTCCATCCATGCGACGTATTCGGGGATCCACAGGCCGTCGCCTTCGTCCATCGAGTAGTGGTCCCGCGAGTCCGTGGCGGTAAGTGGGAGGATCACCTGCGTACTGGGGTTATGGGCGGCCTGAACCACGTGGGCCGCATGCAGGACGAAGATCGGCATAGGCTCTCCTATCGTGGTGCGGCCGGGACCAGCGCCATCGCGCAGGCTCCCGCGTCGAAGTAAAGCTCCTGCGGCACGACCGAGTTCTTGCGCCGGCCGTGGCGCTCGCCGTAGGTCCATAGCGCATGAAACGCGGCCAAGAGCCCCGCGGCGGCCATGAAGTTCGTCACCAAAAGCTGGGTCTCGCCCTGTTCGATCAGATCTTCGCAGCCGGCCTCGGCGCGGTCGCCGGCCTGGATCTGCGCGACTTCGGGGTGGCGCGTGAGCAAGGGCATGGTCCGATCCTGCCCGCCCCTGCGAAGCGTCACGTGGACGTTACCGTCCAAACGTTCGTTCCCGGCCGATAGAACGCAAACGTCGCGTAGCCTTCCGGCCTGCAACGCGATGCGATGGCGCGCCGGGTGGTTGTCCACCGCCACCAGCACGATCGTGCGCTCGCGTACGGCGTCGGCCACCGAGCGGTCGGTGACGTACTCGGGATGCGCATAGAGCCGCAGCGCCGGGTAGTGGGTCTGGAAGCACTCGGCCTGGACCTGCGCCTTGTTCGCGCCCAGGCGTTCGAAGGCAAACTCCTGGCGCTGGGCGTTGCGTTCGGCATAGCGATCGCCGTCCCAGAGATGAATCTCGCCGACGTAGAGCTCGGCGTTCACGAAGCGCAGCAGCGGGGCCAGGAGCCAGCTCCCGATCCCGCCGCAGCCGACGAGGACGATCCGTTCAGCGTGTGGCCGCATGGCGTTCTCCAGGTTGGGGTTCGAAACGTTCGGCTTCGTAGATCCGCGCGTCGAGGTCTTCGCGCAAGGACTCCAGGTAAAGCACGTACTCTTCGCGGGTTTCGAAATCTTCGGGAGCCGCTTCTTCCCAAAGCGACGGGGGTCCCCACCCTGACTCCACGGGCTCCTGGCGTGGCCGGCTTCGGGGTTCCTCGGGCGCCTGCGCGACTTGGGCCAGCCACTTCGGATCGGCCGGCGGCAGGGGATCGAGTTGGACCACCTCGTTGAGTTGCGACTTGAAGGCCTTGCCGGCGATCATCCAGCGGCAGGCGTAGCTGCGTTGCGGTTGGTCCACGTGCCCAACGGTGATGTGCAGACCGTCGAAATGCGCTTCGTCTTCGTCGTCGGTTCCGGAATGGAACGCATTCACGTGCGCATGGCTGTGGACGGTCCCAAAGAGTTGATAGCCGGCGGGCGGCTCGGGGAGGTCGGCCAGGCTGTACTCAACATGCAGTCCACGGACAACTTGCGGCGGCGCGAGCGCCTCCCAACGCCGCTTCTCCGGATCGCAGTACAGAAGCACCACCGCCTCCGAGCCGTACTTCGCGAAGATAGCCACGAAGAACGACTCGATCCGCCGGAATAGATCCAGTGGCAGCTTGGGTACGTGCAGCTGGGCGCCTTCTTTCAAATCGGCCAGGCCGGCCACTTCGCCGGCCGGGACACATGCGCTGTAGAAGGGATTTCGGATGACCTTGAACAGCCCCGTGGCGCCGGCGGCGTAACACAGGGCCTCTTTCGGCAACTCCGGCTCAGCGCCCGGAGCGGGCTTGGGGATCGGATGGATCTGCACGCGCGGACCTCCTGCGTTTGGCCGGGGAAGCACTCGGAGCGGACAACCGCCCCAGCGTGTCTTGCAACGTTCGGAACGGTTCGGTCTGCTGCTGAAGCGCTTCGCTAAGCGGGACGGAACTGCGGGCGTAGCACGTAAACTGTGCGGCCAGTACCTGTCCGGGCGATCCGGGCAACTGCGCCAAGGCGTCCAGATCTTCGGTCAGAAGATCGCCCAGAAAGTCGCCCAGCGAGCGGCTCTCGAACGGCGGGCAGTTTTGAAGAGCGGCTTCCACGGCATCGAAGGGCTTCACGAGTAGCGATCCTTTCTGGGTTAGGGGCTGGGGGCCAGGTGCTGCAAGAGGCCGCCAAGGCTAGCCTGGCGGTGCGGCCGGTAGGTGATCTGGCGGTGGAAGGCCGGATCGGCGGCGCTCTTTTCGGCCCAGTCCGCCAGGCTGGCGATTTCCAGGCTCTCGAACTCCGGCATCAAGTCCGAGTTCCAGGCCGAATCCAGGACCCCGTGAACGGCCGCATCGATCCGGTCGGCCAAAGGCGTCGCGCAGTCGCCGGTCGTAATGTTGCCCATGCAGATGGGGCCGTGCCCTTCGTGATAAATGTTCGGCATGGGCAGGCAGAATATCGGCGTGTTCCGTTCGGTCTCGCGCACGGAGGTCTTCACGGCCACGACCCACAGGTCCGTAACGACGGTGGCCGCCTCCGCCGCGGCCTGGTTCGTGCGGCAGATCCAGAGCGTGCGCGGCCAGGAGAGGTTCAACGCCACGGCTTCGGGCGGTTCGCCGGAGTCGTCCTCGTCGGCTTCGGCGCCGGGATCGCCGTTGAAAAGAATGCGTTGCATACCCGGGGCGCGTTCGATCACGAACAAGCTCGAACTGCGCTTCTGGGCGTCGAAGCGCCGCGCCATGAGCACGCAGCCTTCGGGCAATACGCCCGTATCCACCGGCTGCATGCGCGCGATCTCGGCCAGAAAATCTTCCGTGCGGGCTTCGCGTTCGATCACCGTCCGTTCCAGGCGCACCAGCCCGCCTTCGATGGCGATGCGCCGGCGTTCTTCTGATGTGGCCATGGGGGCTCCTGGGTTTATGGCGGCGCGCCCAAAGCCGGGCCGGGCTACAGGCGCGCCGCCTAGGGTGGACTCCGGCCGAGGGCTACGCGCCCTTCTCGCCGGCGACCTTCACGAACTCGACGCTCGCGCCCTCGGGGACGCTCTGGCCATCGACGGCCGGGAGCCCGTTGACGCGGACCTGCGCCGAGTCGGGGACGTTTAAGAGGTCGCCGACCTCCTCGCGGACCTGCGCGACGGACTTCCCGGCCAGCGTCTCCAGCGTGAGCGTGTTGACGCCGTGGCGTACGGTTACGGCCATGGGTACGACCCTCCTTAAAGAGAGTGTGGGATGGCCCGGGCTTCCAAGCCCGGGCGAAAGAGATCTGCGAAGCACGTGGAATGGGTCTTACGGCATGGACTTCAGGAGCGAGTCCGGTGGCGGGCCCAGCGGATGCGCGCAACGCTCGCAAACAATCAAGAAGGAGAGTTTAGCGTCGAACGTGCGCGGTTCCGTCATCTCGTGATGCCAGCGGCCCGGCGTGGCTTGGGATACGTGGTGAACTCTCAGCGTGGCGACGTACAAGGCAAAGTTTTTGTCGTTTCCGCAGTGCGGACAATGCGTCACCAACTGCGCCGAGCTTCGGCGCTTGCGTCGGGTCATTTTGATCTCCGGGTGGGTAAGACGAAATGTAGTACGAGTAACAGCTATGCGTCGTCTTCGGTGTCTTCGCGGCGGTACTTGAGCTGGCCGACCACGCAGGACGCTGGCCGAAGGTCGTCGCGAACGCCCAGATAGACGGGCTGGTACAGGCTCCCGCCGGGATACGCGTACAAGTAGCGCACTTCCACGATCTGACCGGCCGCCGGGATGGGTTGCTTGCCTGGAATCGTCACGTTCCCGATCGCAATGCGCTTGCGGCCGTCCAGGACTTCCAACCCGACGCTGCGCTTGCCCGCGCGGCCGGGGACGACGAGGCACGACGCCGTCGCCGTGAACTTCAACTTCAGCTGCGTCCCGCCGCTATTGGGGCGGCCCGGCGTGTACGGCGCGTGCTTGCTCTTGAAGACGACACCTTCGGCCTTGGCCTCGCGCAAGACCCGGAGCAGATCCCGCTTGTCGCCCGCTGCGGCCGCCGTGGAGACGGCCTGAAGCGCCTGGCCCCGGCACCGCAGCAACTCCAAAAGCATCCGCCAGCGCTCGCGGTAGGGAAACGCAGTCAGATCCGCCGTCTCGCGTTGGAGACAGTCGAAGACCCGAACGGACTCACCGAGGGCTTCGCCGTCGAGCACGCAATCGCACGGCAACGCCTGCACGGCCTCCAAGACCGGCCGGGGTAGCGCGACGACCAGCCCCAAACGGTTAATGCCGGTGACCGCCCCGTCGAACTTCCGGATCAGCATGCGCCGGCCGTCGAACTTCTCCTGCATCCAGAAGTCGGCGTCTTGCAGGCAGCGTTCGAGATCGGATTCGTCGATCGCGTTGAGCAGTTGGGGCCGCAGACCCGTGTCGCGGTCGGCTTGGGCGGTCTGCGCGTAGGGAGTGCCGTCTTCGCCCGGTGAGTAGCCTTTGGCCGTCTTTGAGGCGACCAGTTTGGCGTAGATTTTGTGGGCTTCTTCTAGCGGAAGGGGGTTGGGCGTCTTGGTGCCGGTCTGGAAAGTTGAACCCCGGCGCCCGTAGGCGAAGTTCACGACAAAGCCTTCGCCCCGCGGTTCGATCTGAGCTTGGTAGACCTTGTCGCTCCCGCCTTCGCGGTAGTACAGCGTCACCGATTCGGGCTTCATGCCGTCTCCTAGCAAAAAAGGTAAGGTGCCCCGCCGGCACGGCGCCGGCGGGGCGGTACGCGCGGATCCTCCGACGCTCAGGCCGCGGCGGGTTTCAAACGGTGACTCTTGCGCTGGGCTGCGGACAGTTCGGCGTCCAGGAGGTCGACGATCTCCTCCAGCGCTTCGTCCTGGGCCAGCGCCTCGCCGATCGGCTCCAAGGCGCGGTCGATTGCTTCGGCCTCGCCGACGATCCGCTTGATCTCGGCGAAGAGCCGGTCGCGGCGGCGGGTGGGGATGAGCTGTAAGGTTGCGGTGGACATGTACGGATCCTCCATGGGGACACAGAAAGCCCCGCGGCCCACACGGCCGCAGGAGAGGGCGTGTGAGCCGGCGTGGGCGAGCTTGATCTCAGCCGTGGACTTCCAGTTCAACCACGGCCGCCCGCCACGCGGGCTGCTCGGACCGGATCGCGTCCAGCACGGTTTGGGCATCGGCTTGCATCGCGTACGCCTCGTAGAAGCGCGTCTCGATACTGTCGCCCGGGCGGTCGGCGACGACCACGTACGTTTTAGGCGGCTCGTCCAGATTCAGGCGCTCGCACAGTTCATCGATCGCGGCGGCGTCCAGAGGCGCGTGCGCTTCAAAGTAATTCGGGTGGGCGGACCGTACCGACTCCAGGTCCGGGGCCGGCACGATCACCGTGCGCTGCCAATGTCGCAGCGCGGCCAGTACCGTGGCGTATTCCGCAAGACTCAGCATGCATTCCTCCGGAAGTTAACGGCCCAAGCAGGCATGCCGGTAAGGGCATGCCGTACAGGCCCAAGACTCGCGCCTTGGAAACGCGCGCGCCGCAATGGCCGCCCAGGTGACGGACACGTCCGATCGTATTCGAACGGCGTCCTCGCGGCTGACGCGCGGCTCCAGGCACTGGATCGCCGGTCGCTTTCCTTTCGTGATGACCTCGAAGCGGGGCAAGATACGCCGAAGCCCCAGGGCCCTTCGCATGCCGACCAGCGCGTACGCATACAGCACCAGTTGCGGCCGGTGCTCCAGAAGTTGAGCCTCGCTCCAGCGCGCCTTACTGGTCTTCGTATCCGTAACCACCAAAGCCTGGCCTTCCACCTCGATCAGATCCACGCGGGCCACCACGGGCGGCGTTTCGGGCAAGAGGTCGAAGCGCTCGGCATGCTCGATGGCCAGAACCCGCGCCCCGACGGCTTGCCGTTCGATATGACTCCGATAAGCATGCAACATGCGGCCGGCGGTATCCTTGAGGCTGGTCGCATCTTCGCCCTTGCCAAACACCAACTCGGGACCGCCGCTTGCACGCTCCGTCCAAGCGGACTCGTACCGCGCTATTAATTCGTCCACCACGGGCAATGCCGCGCCTTCCAGACGGGCTTGGTGCAGCGCTTCGAACGCCGCATGCACGGCGCCGCCGAACGGCAAGGCCGCGGAGCAACGTTCTTCGGGCGCGAACTCGACGTATCGAAACGCGAACTTGCGCGGACATTGCCTGTACGTCGAAAGGCTCGACCAACTCAGGTGGTCCATCTGTACGGGAAACGGGCGCGGGGTCACGACCGCGGCTTGAATCAAAGGAGGCTCCTTTCCGGTTTAATCGTCCTCGGAGTCCTTGTCGAGCAGGCCGAGAATCCATGCCAAAATCAACAGGATGAGCATGCAGAGCCAAGGAGACGGCATGAACGCCAGCCATGGAGGAAACGCATCGACGGCGACTTGCAGACAAACGGCCAGCGCCACCAACCAAACAGTCGCGGGCCGATCGCCCTGCGGGGACCAGAATTTAAACATGGGTTGTCCTTGAATGGGGGACGGGGACGGCCCTAGCGCTGCTTACCGTGGCCGTTCGTGCGGGCTTTCAAACCGTCGATCAGGCGGCTGGCGTCTTTGATTGTCAGTTCGGCGGGATCCTGAACGCGGTAAGCCGCCAGTTCTTCGGCCAGGCTTAAGCCGTGGCTTTGGGCGATCGCGCGAATCGCGCGAACTTGAGCCGCCGTAGCCCGTACCGGACGAGTTCGGCCCGCACTCGCCTTGGCGCTGTTCGAGCCCGGAGATGCGTCCCCATTTCGGCCGTGTCCTGCGTTCGCCAGAGCGACTGCTGGGGCAACGGCCGGCGCTTCGGGCGTCGCCGCGCTCTGAAACTGCTCGGCAATGGCTGCGTCAAGGAGCCGATAAAGCTCCTTCATGCGCGCCTTCAAACGGTCGGGGTCGTCGCTGTCCCCGACTTCCACTTCCAGACTGGCGCCGAACTGCTGCGAACTGAACGGTTGCCCAGGAATGGGCATCTTCTTGGACAGATTGGCGCACAACCGAATCATATAATGCCCTCCTGAGTCACGGGGAAATGGGTACCGGCGCTTGACCCCGATCGGGGAAGAGCAGGCACCCAGGAAACAAGAGCGAGAATTGAGCCCGAATGTTCAGGCCTGCTCAATAGGGACGGAAGCTCATTCGATCCGGTTCCAATCCGAATCCATAGGGATCCAGCCCGCGATACCGGCAGTAATCCAACAGATCCGCGCGAATCATGCGGAACACCAGACCCAAGACGCCTGCGTCGTCCGCGAAGCCCACCACCGGGATGAAGTCGGGTACGGCATCGACGGATTGGATGAAATACGCCAATCCCGACATTGCCGCAGCAAGCGTGCGCCATGGCGGGCGGTAACGCCCTCTGAGCCAGTCAAACAGCAACTGGCACAGCAAACCGCTGCGCATCGCCAGCAACACGACCCATTCCCAGGCCGAACCCAGGAGCGATTCGCACTTGCTCGTGGCGCGGTCCGCGACGCCGCGAACGTCCTCTGGCTTCATAAAGTCCATACCCTCGTACATCGAGCGCTCCGCTTGAGCACAGTCTGCGAGCGGAAGAACTCGACGGGAAGACTCGCCTATGCGATCCGTGGTGAAGGGAACTGGGGACTCCGAAAATGGATGACCTTCAGGGGGCGGCGCGGCCGGAAGGAAATCTGATGACACCTTGGACTTCGAGCGCTTGCTTCGATGGGCTTTTCTTGACCTGATACGAGGTGGGCTTTTCTTTGATTCTTTCCGGGCACGTTTGGCCACGAACACCGCCTTTCTAGATTAGTGGGCCTCCGGTTCCGTGATGACGGGATCGTCACCTTCTGCCCAGCCGATGGCTAGGCTACTCGGGTAATCCTAACGCATATTGCCGCTGGATTTAGCTGCCGCACAGGTAGAGCCAGAGGCTTGGCGTTGTCGCCAGCAGGTGGAAATGCTGCCGTACAAACTCAGCGATCGGATAGGTATGCCGGGGAGGTTACGGTGCATCCCGCGCAAAGCGACTTCGAAAGGTTGGCTGGATCACCTATGGTGGGCGCATGCTATCGTTTGCTATGAAGTGCGTCTCGCTACCCGAAGAGGAACGTGAGGTACGAGTAGACAAGAACGACGGTAACCCCGCAAATGAGGCAAAATTCGATAAAATTCGCGGTGCTCAGGTCTTCGATTTTGAAATGTAGATCCGGATTATGAAATTGTTCGTCGTCCTGAAACATGGCAAATCCTCCATTTTAGGGGAAAGCGAAAATGCGGAAGCACGTCCTCCAAGGCGATCCGGTCCTCACCGAGCGCGGCCACCAACCCCCTTCCTTGCATGGTGAGAGATCCGGCGGCTCTAATCGGTCTCTGCGGACCCAAGGCTACATGTTCGTTCTCGCCTACCTTGCGCTGAGGCCAAGGAACGCGTGAACGTAACAGGCGAAATCGCCGATATCCTTGCGGTCATGGCCCAGCTTTTCTCGCCACCGAGTATCCCAACCCTCTTTACTCATAAACAGACTCAACGCATCGCAGTACGAAATAAACGCGTCGTGAGCCTCCGTGCGCGACTCGTTACGATCGGCTCGATCGGAAATGCTTATGAGCGCCCATTCTGCGCGGATATGGGCGTATTTAATCGCGGCACCATAGAATGCGCGTCGTAGGCCAGAGAAGTCTTGGTGAGAACACCCCGCGGCTTCATTCGTCCTGAATGCCTCTCCTGCTTCCAAACTGGTCATAGACTCCCTTTTTGATCGGACAGCTACGTTCCCGCTCAAAGCGACTTACCAGCCTCAAGAACGATTTTCTTCTGCTCGGAACGAACGGTAATTCGACCCACATTCAGCATGAATCCGAAACTCTGCCAAGATGCGTGCAAGAATTGTTGCGCATCAAACCGAATGGAAGAATCGATCAATCTTGCTCCAGGTATTCTCTTGATCGATTGGTCGAAGCAAGCCACGAGCAGTCCCGTAAACCACTTCAAGGGCACAATGCCGACGTCAGCGCTTGTAAGAGTTGCGACAATTTCTGTACCTTCTATACTTAGCTTCCAAAGTGCTTGAAAACCAATGCTCTGCTTCCCCATTAGCGGTGGTGTATAGCCAAGCTCGCCGCACATTATAATTCCAGAATGATCAATCCGAACGGATATCTTAGAAAACTGGGTTTCTTCTGGGAAGTGTGCTCGCAGAAGAGACATCAAATCTTCCTCATAAATCTCAGCTTTTAGTGTGAGTAGATCCAAAATTTACTCCCACGCGAAGCATGCAGCCTGTGGCCCACCGACTCTGGCGGCCTGAACCTTTAGCGAGATAGTCAACTTCGGGACGACCCATCCGATGCATGTATGCGCCGATCAGGACACCCACTCCTTCAAGATCAGCCCACTTCACCCACGTCCATCTTTGCACGTCGGACAACATCCACGGCATGTACGAGATCTTCCAGGCGAACGATCCGTTCAGTGGTCTCCCGGTTAGCAACATCGGACAGTGCCAAGATCACGGCATTTTTAATCTCCCCGCCGACCAACCCATCGGACGACTGCGCGAGGACTGTCCAGTCCAAAGAGTCCCTGCCGGGCACACCAGGCAAAAGCATCTTTCTCCAAATCGCCGCACGACCTTCTTCGTCAGGAGGTGGAACTTCGATATGCTGAAGAATGCGCCGGACGAACGCACCGTCAAAATTCTTGGCGAGATTGGTGGCAAAAACCACCACTCCTGTAAATGCATCCAGCTGCTTCAGCATAACAGAGCGTGATACATTCACGCCGTGGTCAGCAGCTTGAGTGACGTTGGACATTCGCTTTCCAAGAACAGAATCAGCTTCGTCGAAGAAGAGCACCGAACCGGTCTCATCTGCCTTGCGAAATGCAGCACGAATATTCTTGGGCGTTTCTCCGACGTACTTGGACTCAATCTCGGCGTAGTTGACCTCTATTATGCCTTTCTCCAATTCTGCCGCGAGGGCTTCCGCGCACATGGTTTTTCCCGTTCCGGGCAAGCCGTAGAAGTTCACCGCTACAGCCAAGCCTCGGGGATCGATCGCTTTTAGACCCCACTCTTCGTACAATAGCTTGTGATTTCGGATTCGACTGAGAAGTACGTCAATCTCGCGACGACTCTGCGACGAGAGGACAATGCTATGGAAACTCCAAAGTGGCTTGCGCACTTGAAAGGAATCTAGCGGTGACATTGCTTCTTCCCCTTTAGCATGGGAAGAAGCAACCTTCGCTTCATCTGATAGTGCCCGGCCTTCTAGCCGAGCGATTGACTTGGCGGGATCGATTCTCTTTCCAAGTGCCGACATAGTTTCTCCCGAGGAAGGGACTCAAATAGCCGGGTACTCAACCACTAGAACTTGGTTGCTAGATTGAAGATCCGGGAATTGCGCGGCAACCTCGGCTGCTGAGAGCTCTACTTCTGCGATTATCATGGGCTTTATCTGGTCATTGTTTGAACATGCCCAGAAGAGCACGCTGATTGTATTGCTGCTCCTGACGGCTACTTGGTCGAGTTTGCTACTCACCCATGCGATTACGCACCAAGTCTTGAAGCTTGAATTCTCCTGTACCCACTTATCAACGAACTTGCTGATCGCTCGCCACCATTCGTAAAGCTGCTCATGCGCCCAGCTTCCAGACTTGATTGGGAAGTCTACTTGCGATTCCGCCTTTGGGATCGAAACAGTTTGTGATCGCAAGTGGTCAGTACGACAGGGGGGAGTAAAATGTATGATGAAATCGGAACTGCATCCGCAGCGTCGACACACTCCATCGGTAATGAAGTGCTCTTCGTTCGTCGGGTGCAAGCTTTGGGGTGTCCGGTTGTCGACTAAGTAACGTTCTCCATCTCCTCGACCATACGAATAGATCTGCTCCATAATTGATTGGCCGCTACCCGAAGTGTAGTTGGCGAGTACCGCATGATTTTCCTGTGCCAGATCCGGAAACATCTGCAGAGCTTCCTCTGCCGACACTATACTGGTCGCCTCCTCAACTACATGTACTTGGCCTTGCTCGTCAAGAGCAGCGACACCCAAAGCGACATCCATCAGGCGTTTTCCTCGCCTAATCCCCTTATCAATCAAGTCGGTGACGTATCCAACGACAATTTGAATCCTAAGGTGCCTATTTCGCCCCAACCACTCAGTAATGCAGTCACGCAGGTTGCACCACCACTCGAAGACGTGCTCGTGGATGTGCTTTCCGGTGGTTTCCTTAATGGCAGCATCCGCCAGAAGCCCAGCAATTCCCGCGATGGCGAAATCGACCAGCCAGTCCATGATCGCTCCCATGCATTTCCCTACGCAGGGCCACCTTAAATGGGATTGGCTTGAGGCGTAGGGAGGTCTTCTTTCCGCTCGACAATAGTGAAAGACTGAACCTTCTCACCGTTCCTGATGAACTCAGAGCAAACTTCATCGGGCAGATACTCCCAAGGGACTTCACGCGTTATCTTTCCGATCAAGGTGCGGCCTTCATCGTTGACGGCCACAACAACGGTGCATTGAGCCTTGCTCGGGCTGTTTTTGACTATTTCACAGTCAATGCGTAGTAATGAGGCGAGACTCGGATCGTCCTTATGGTCATTAATAAGAGCATGAAGCGCGGAAGCCAGCGAGAGAGATGTTGCGCCCGTGGCTTTTGACATCCACTCGGCAGCGTCCTGGATCACTTGTTCTTGAAATGCCATGCCAGTCTTTGCGGAGAGCCCGCGAATCCATAGGTAAGCAAGAAAAGTTCCCGCAAGAGCGGCAGCGGCTGTCCATATTGGTCCCATTTCTTATCTCCGGATCGCATTAATTGGCACATCATGTCTGGATCACGAATGCCGCACGCTCTTCGGCTTTCGCCAAGATCATTTCTCTAACATTTACCATTGCAGCCTTTTTCTGTTGCTTAATCATCTCGGAACATACCTCGTCAGGCAGCTCGTCCCATTGAACCACTATTCCCTTTGGGACCTTTCGAACAATTTGCCCATCCTCTTGTCGGATCAATGTTACGGACTCAGCGACACACTCGGTGCTTGACACTTTCTTGTAGGTGGTCTGTATGCCAAGGACGTTTGTCTTGAAGGCATCGATCATTTTCCGAAGGAGCGCCCTTATGGGATTCAACTTCCCATTGAGCCACGCCACCATATCGGCCACAAGTTTTCCAATTTGGTGGCCGCAGTATTGCTTCAACCATGGAATGACGTGTTCCGTGAAGAATTCAACAATCCATGGCCAAAAGGCAGTGGCAAGCGCTGCAGTTATGATCAGAATGCCTATCGTTACGGGATCCATCTTTGATCACCCTCCGCTTCATTACTTCGGCGTGTAAAGCAGACGTACCTGTTCTTTGTCTCCGGAGTGTATGAAATCGCTGCTGATCGCCTCTGGCGTCGCGTCCCACTTTGGATCAAGTGGTAGGGGTAGCGTGTATTTCACGGCCTGCTCGTCTTCGTGTACGAGGAAATTGAGGTTGTACTCAACTTTGTCGGCCGAGATCTTGCTGATCTGTAACTCTACGCGCAG
This sequence comes from Planctomycetota bacterium, assembly GCA_015075375.1. Classification (GTDB taxonomy): domain Bacteria; phylum Planctomycetota; class SZUA-567; order H5-PLA8; family H5-PLA8; genus H5-PLA8. Next base: position 1,476,344 of record JABTUM010000001.1, read on the forward strand.
TATTGGCTCCAACGGTGTTCCGGCTGGCGACTGCTGTTCCCCAAGCATCCTTCGCGCAATAGGCCCGGCCAACGATTTGGGGATTTGGAAGTGCTCGGCGGACCAGTTCGTCAGTGTCGCGCTGGAGGCATAGGCCACATCCTGCATTTGCGGGTCTTCCTGGACACGCGCCGCCATGGATTGCAGACGCTCCGGGCTTGCCTCCTGGACCTCCGCGTAGCCTCCGTCCTCGATCCACTCTTGGAGTTCGACCACGCGCATCATGGTCCGCGGATGGGCTTGACCCCAGACATCGTTAAGTTCTAAAAGTCGATCAAATGTGCTGACGTCCATGCGGGTACGATAGCGTTCCACTTGCTCCAGCAAAGGCCGCGTCCGCATTCGCGGGTAGAATCTCAACGGATAGCCCGTCATCTTCAGCATGGCACGCAAGACCGTTTCACGGTCCTGGCAGGCCAGCAGTCCCGCGCGGTCAGCCGTGAACTCGGAGCGGCGCATCCAGGCGTACAGTGCTGATAAGAGTGTTGTGTTTGCCAATAGGCTGCTTAGTCCGAAGGTCAGATAAGATGCGGCCCCGGCTGCCCCAGCTATTAGCTGGGCCAACATCCCGTACTTCGCGTGGCCGGCGAGTATATGTCCCATCTCATGGCCGAGAACGAATTTGAGTTCTTGACGATCTAGGCAGTTCAGCGCGCCTGAGTGGAGCACGATGATGGGCTCGTCGGCGCCTGTGGTGTAAGCGTTGAGCCCGCCTTCCATGACGTAGAGTTCGGGCTGGTTGCGAATATCCAGACTGTCGCAGACTTCTTGAAGGCAGGTAAACGCCCAAGGCAGTGAGGTCTCGGTTACGTGGAGCGCGCCAGCCAGGAGTTCGAGTTCCAGCGGGCGCTTGTGAGCGTGGTCCAGGTATGGACCTAGCACGTTATCAACGCCAGGAACCATCCGCAGTTTCGACAAGTAGGCTCGGTCCGATGGATGCTCGAAGACGGGTGAGGTGAGCCCCTTCAAACGCTTTGGCACAGGTCGATGCAAGGCGTGGTAGTTCGCGATTACCTTCGTGATGGTCGTAACAACAGCCCCAGGCGGCCGTGACAGTAATTCTTTGACAGTTGCTGTGGGCTTGTCCAATCCAGGCAACATGCCATCGAAGGCCAAGTTGCATTCCCGCGTAAAGTCCGCATGAATCCCCAATACCTGGAGATACTGACCCGCCACACCATTCAAACGGCCGGATTCCAGCTTAGCGGCGAGAAGCAGATAACTTGCAATCGTCAGTATTTCCGCTTCGGTAAGGCGAGCCTCGACTACCCACCGACGAGCTTCCGTTTGCGCAGCAGGCGTTCCCAATTCGACGCTTTGAAAGAATCGATTGGCGGCTTCCTTGGCTGATAGCATCCGCTAGCTGTCCCTTTCTTGCCCAATCATATGTGAGTGACGGGATCTACCGCGCCTGGTCCGAAATGTCCGTCCAGCGCGTCAGGTATCCCATCGCTATCAAAGTCTCGTTGCATTGCTTGGGGGTCGTTTCGACCCCAGGAAGACTTCAGTCCGACCGCACTTGGTGAGGTAGCCACTAGGCCTTCCAGCACGCCATATGCTGGGTACGGCACTCCAGCCCCAAAGAGCGCGCAATACAGCATCGACTCTATGGCTTCTACATGTTCAGCGGCGCTAGCTGCTGATGGTTTGGAGTTGTCGAATGAACTATTCATTTCAGTTCCCGCAGTCGTTCGATTTCCGCTCTCATCTTTTCCATCTCCGCCTGCTGCTGCTCCAGCAGCTTCATCATGCGCCCCTGCTGGTAAACGTCCGCGGCTTGCTCCGCCATCGACTGTTCGGCCTGTACCTGTCCGAGCCCGTTGTTCGGCGGCGGCGGTGTAAAGCTGAACCCCGGACTCGCTACCGCACCGGGCACCCCGCGCGCCGCCCGCTCTTCGTTCGCCCAGAAGGCGCCGACGGAACCGGGTTCGTAATTCTCACTCTCGAACGTGCGGTACGGTGCGGCTCCGCCGTTCGTCTGAGCCATGCTGTTGCCGTAGCCACCCGTACGAAAGTAAAAGAAGGCAAAGCCGAGCAGGACCCACCAGACCCAGCCCCAGTTGCTTTTCTCTTCCTCCACGTCTTCTTCGTCGTGCCTCACTCCATCGCGCTGCCGCATGGCTGTTCTCCATCGCCAAGGACGAAGCACGTCATAACGCGCATTCCCACGCACATTGAGAGGCATACCATCAGCTTCGAAAATTACAATCGTGTAGTTTAACTACTTGTATCGTGTGTGTGCACCTGTTCCTGCCCGGATCGATTCCGTGCGAGGAGGGGTGTCATGCCGAGACAGGCGAAGGCCCGGAGGAAAAAGTCCGCCCTGCACCGTGCAGCAGTCGTGAAGCACTTCGGGCGGCGGGTCCGGGAACTGCGAGTTGGTCAGGGCATGAAACAGGCGGACCTGGCGCGCCGGGCCGCGTTCAGCATTAGCTACATGACGCGGCTGGAGAACGGGGATACAGAGCCGGGACTGGAATTGGTCTTGCGGATCGCCGAAGCGCTGGGCGTCGCCGCTCACGAACTCATTCAGGAAACGTCCGGCGATGTTTGGCCACAGATGGAAGCTCAAGCGCGACTGCGTTTGGAAGCCATCCTTAAACGGCGTGATCGCGACGCGCTCGCAGCCGTGTTACCGGTTCTCGCGCTTGCCGAGGAAGCCTCCGCGCGCCGCGAGAAGCGTGAGGGCTAACCAATCAATTACTCTGTTGGGCGCGAACTTGTCATCTCCGAGCCCATTCCTACCAGGAAGTTACTTCAGTCTGTCGCGCCTTGCGCGAGAACCGTACGGGAAAGCGTGCAGATGCTGCGAACTGAATACCGGGGGGGGGGCCCGTATTCCATGAAATCGAGCACCAGGATCTCCGCCAATACTCGGATTCGGTTTACTTGCAGTACACCAATCTGCTGATGGCATGGTATTGAGACCAGAAGACGGCGTACCCATATTGAAAACAGGATATCCATACGCGGGCACGATGGTGCTCCCCCTTCTTTCGTGGCGTTGAATTGCCCCCTTAATTTTTATAGTCCTGGTCGCGGCGCAATGCATTGCCGGCGACGACCACGTCGACACCGAAATGTGCCAAAGTTTTGTCCTTGTCCTGACAAGAAAGGCACCGGTAATATGGAAAGGAGGATGCTTGGCCGCTTTGCTGTTTCAGACGACTGCCCTTGTGTCCTGGCACCCCCAACACTCAAAGCAATCCTCAAGAATAGAGAAGACAGTGCGGCGCGCATGCAGTCAGTGCGCAAGCCTGATTCGAGAAAAGAGGCCGCGTTACCGGCCGCTGTGAACGATGCACCTGCATTTCTGACGAAAAAGCTTGGCCATGCCCTTGGCCTTGCAATGGGGGGCATTTATTTCGCTGTGCATTGTATTCATTTCTTATGCGCGGTGCTTACTGATGAAGGCTTTGGCTACGAAGTTGGCTTCTTGTTTGGACTCCTTGTGTTGATCTCCGGTCAGAACACCCTCTTGGTCCGCTTGGATTTCACGTAATCGATCTTCGTAATTCGTAAAGTGGTGCCGGATGTGGGCGATGGTGGCCAATTCTGCCTTCTGAGCCAGATCAAGCGTCTGTGTGCGCGCAACGGTGCCTGCACCTACTCTGCAAGCGTGTGCGGCGACATCGTTCGCAATCTTTTCTGCAAGAGGCAGATATTGGGGCGCGAAGCTTAAATACCGAAGCACTTCTTCCTTGAACTCTGCCTGATACTTCGTTTCCTTCCGTAGGCGCCCCTTCGCTCCCTCAGCGCGCTGCTTCACCCGCTTTGATTCAGTTGCAGCTGCCAGTTCTTTGGCTTTTTGAATATTCGCCTGTGGTGCGTAGAGACCTTTAGCTTGGTAGACTTTCATTCTGGAATTTAACTTCAACAAGATCCAATGCGGCCCTAGTTCTTTCGACTTTCGAGTCAGGAAGGGACTCCCGCTCGGAAGGAATTCCCAGTCCGGAGGAATTCTTAACTCCGCGTTGTCCCTGCACGCCCTAACATAGCCGGGCCGTAATTCAAAGACTTCTCTTGATTGAAGCGCTTTCGGTTCTGCGCTCATTGTTCCTTCCTCCATTTACCTTCTGATTAAAGACCACTTCAAGCTTGGAGCCCACGTCTCGGAACTGTGTTCGCGCGGCATGCCCAGCCCGCGCGGGTGGTGTTGTCACGAACGCATTGCGCCCCTGGTAGGGCGCGAGGGTCACGAGACCAACTGGCGATTCAGGTTCGCGCGGATCGATAGCAGCCTGGTTTCATCGCGGACGAACGTGGGACACGACGGCTCCGCAGAGGGCTTGCCCCAATTATGGGTTCCCGTGCTAGCGGGGTCTGCCACCAGCGCGACTTGATTCGCGACGGACGATTCGATGTCCTTCATGGCCCTTCCTCCGTGTCTGGCTCGCCACGGATCGCCGCGGCGGATTACGTGAGGAAAAGCAAGCGCCAGTCCGGACATGCTTGCAGCTTCCGGACGCCGGAAGACATCGGCGGACATCGGCGGACATCGGTGGGCACCTTCGATTTTTTTGATGGTCAAATGGGCCGGTCAAAAAAAATGTTGCCAGGTCAAATTGGCAGGGAGGCTGTCGTTACCTAACTCTTGCGGTTGTGAAGTACCAACCACTCTCGAAGAACGTACCACTCTCCGCGAGAACCGAGCTGTCGCACCACGGGCTGGCCATGGAACTTCACTTCCTTGAGCGCCTCATGAGCGCTTGATTTATTGCTACTTGTCAGCTTAGCCAGGGTTCTGATCGGGATGCGTTGATAGTAGGGAAACCATTCCGGGATCTCCGGTGAAAGATCCAGGTTGATCCCATTTTCTAAGCGCTCCAGCAATGCCCGGTCTAACGGGTTTTTCTGGTGCATCGTAGGCATTCGATCCTTCGAAGCGAGTACCGGATCTATCCAGCGCCAGCCTTGACCTTTCGCCTGCACAGATTCCCGTAGCAATTCAACGAACGCCTCGACACCCTTGGAAGGCCATTGCTGAAGTTCCCTCGCGATGAAAACCCTATTGCTTAGCGAACTCAACTGGGAGGCGCTGACTACGGTCCCTTCTCTGCGCCAAGCGAGGATCTCATCGTGGAGCTGTGCATGCCGTTGCTTCGCGTCCAATGGAGACCATTCACGCCAATCCGGCTCGGCATACCCGCTGAATAAGGCCAGCAAGCGCAAGGCGCGCAAGCGCTCCCGTTCTGTCCCGCCGGTGACAAGGGCTCGCAAGCCGGGGTCGGTTAGGCTCTGGACTTGCTCTGCCACCGAGGTCGGCTTCGCGGTCCCGCCCATCAGTTCATGGACCAGCCGCATGATGGCCTTTCGCTTGGGATCATCGCCGCCCACGGCCTTGGCTCCCACACACCGCTCCAGGTCGGCCGATACCTCCGCGACGGGTCGCGACGGCATCCCGGATGCCGCGACTGGTAATTCAGGCGACCCGGTAAACCCTACCGCACGCGGCAAGAGCTTCCCGAACCGCTCCGTGACCTTCAGCAGTTCACGGCCTGACAACCCGCTGCGGGTCCAGAGCAGCAGCAAAGCGGTCTTGCGTTTGCCGAGTCCTTCCGCTGGATCCGCCAGGACGGCCATCAATCGTGGATCGGTAGTCTCAACCGGCCTGTCGGCGTGCCAGTCCAGAAACGCGCGCCAGAAGGCGGGAAGCTGCTCGGCCTCTTCGCGCCGAGAGCATTCGTCGGCCAGCGTCGGGAGGTCGCCGGACCAAAAGGCCGTGTAACTGGCCAAATGGATCTGCTCGACCTTCACTAAAGCAGCCGGCAACTTGCCGGGATACTTCATTTGGGTCAGGTAGGCGCACGTCCATTCCCGCTCGGGTCCCATACCACCGCCGACGGGGTTCCACGCGGCGGACAGCGCGCCTGCGGTCCAGGCTCGGAGGTTTTGGGCGAAGCCCGCCGGAACGGTCCGTAATGATTCGTGATAAAACATCAGCGCTTCGAAGCGATTCTTGGGCGGCTACTCCAGAATCGGGGCCGGCCATGCCAGATCGTCTTTAAAGCGGCGGTACGACGAAGAACTAAACACGTAGGCTAAGGGCTCGGAGACGATCGGCCGCAGCGCGTGGCCCAAGCTCCAGGCTGCGGCCCAGAATTGAGGGTCAGGAGCAGAGGCTTTCTGGCTCAACCCTCTCGTGGCCGAGACGGCCCGTCGCAGCGCCCTGCCTAGGTCTTTGATTTGGATTCGGAGCACGCCAGTGTCATACCGCAGGCGCGCTTCTCTTCATGTGCCAATTTGCTCACGCAGGAACCCTAGCGCAAATTTGCGCTAGGGTCACCGGCAGCCCAGATTGCACTGCCCCCTCCTTATATAGGAGGCAATCCGCCGTACCGGTTCAGCAGCGCCGGGGGAACGGTCACTGGGCAGCCGCACGCCTCGCACACTACCGCCAGCACGGCCTTGGCTTCGTATCGCCGCATGGGCCGCCCCACCGCACGCCAGCGTCCGGCGGAGACTTGGCGCCAGGACTGCGGTGTCAACCTAGCGAGCAGCAGGGTGAATAAGGACGCATGACCGCATTGGGGGGCAGCGGAACACCCCCGTGCGCTTCCTTCTATTGGACATAACGGGGGCTCCTGAGTGGGGTAGCTGGGCGTGCCATTAACATCAGATTTCGGTACGAAGGGGAATTTCACTACAAACGCCGGACCGGATGGGAGTTACAGGCGCTAAGCCCTATTATGGGACGCGTTTCCTCTGGCTTGCCGATTCCTGCTGCCTTAGAAGCCGGGCCACAGTGGATTTCGAGAGGCCCACCTGCTCGGCAATGGTACGCAGGGGCAATCCGGACTGGCGTAACTCCAGGATGGTCCCCATGTCTATGGGTTTGGGGGGCCGCCCCAGCACCCTGCCCTCGGCCCGCGCCCTTGCCAGCCCGGCCATCACCCGGCTCGCGGATCAGGCTCCGTTCCAGTTCGGCCACGGCCGCGCAGATCGTGAAGACCATCCGCCCCATCGGCGTGCCGGTGTCGATCGACTCTTGCAGGCTCACGAAGTCGATCCCCAGCACGCGGAATTCTTCGAGCGCCGACAACAGGTGCGTCGTGCTGCGTGGAAACCGATCGAAACGCCAGACCAGGACCACGCCGAATGCACCCTTCTTAGCATCGGCCATCAAGCGGTCCAGCGTCGGCCGCGACGCCTTCGCACCGCTGACGCCCTCGTCCACGTACTCGTGGGCGATCTTCCAGCCGCGACGCTGGGCATACGCGCGCAGTTCTCGGGTCTGGTTGCGGGCCGTCTGCTCACCCGTCGAAACGCGGGCGTAAATCGCGACGCGTAGCGCCGCCGAATGGCGGGCCATGAAGGCCTCCTTTTAGGTACTGGTTTGAGCGTGAAATCCGGGCGCTATATCGCAGTCATCGCCGGACCTAAATCCGAATCCGTTTTAGGGAGTACGTTAGGATACGAAATTTCAGGCCCCAGAACGAGGCCCACGGCGGTCGAATTTGCGAACCGTCCGCGCGCCGCAAATCCAGGCCACGTCGCCCAACCTCGCGGGCACAGCGTCTCGCGAACATCATGCGCGGAAAATCTATGGAGAAAAGGGATCGCGTGCCCGTGCGCGCCGATCGATTACCAGAACCGGGCCTTCGGCGGGCGCCCTTGCTTCTTTGCAGGAGCATCCATGACCCCGAGCAGGCTAGACAACGCCTTTAACGGCGCTCCCGTCAAGGCTTTACGAATCTCAGACGAGATGCGCTCGCGCTTCGATCGCCTGCCTCCGGCCACGGCTTGCGCGAGCCGGATCGTGGCACGTCGATCTCGTCGCCGCTCTTGCTCGGCCTTTGCTGCCGCGCGGGCAGCCCGTTCTGGCGCGCGCCATGCTTCCAGAACCTGCTGAATGTCGAACGCCACGCGCTCATCACGGCCCAATGCCAGACTTCGGTGCACGGCATAGCCCTTATCGGTGTCGTAAATGCGAAAACGTAGGCGGTATCGGCCGTATTTAGCCCGGAATTGCACAACGCCTTGGTGCATAAGATGGGATTTGAGTTCGACTAAGCGCGCCCAGAGCGCAGCCGGAATCCGCTCTTGCAAGGCGCCGAGCGCTCTCGCGTCCGCTTCAGCCGGCGGCGGCGCATCCTGGAGGGTTGTAGTGTGCAGGGGCATGGGGAGGGCTCGCTGTTTCAGGAGGAGGAGGTATGGGCGGAGCACTGAATGTGTCGATCGAAATCGTGCCGGGCGCAATCGGCGTTGATCGCCACCATTCGTCACCGACTTTCTCCCAGCCGCAGCGGCGTAGCCGCTCTTCGTCTTCGGGCGTCTTCGGGATCATGACCCGCCCGACGTGGGGGCCTAGTGTGAGCATGGCCATAGGCGTGGCCGTCGTCTCCGGCCTGCGCGCGACTGGCACTGGTGCCTCGCATTCAACGCCGACACGCGTGTGACGTCGAACCGTCGCGGCGGTCTTCAACAACTCGCATACGGCGCGTTGAATGCCGAGCATACGCGGCAGGTCCTGCGTAACCACCTTTTCAGGCAGATCGACGCGATCGCCGTAGCGAGCTTCGTCGTTGCGAATTTTTTGCCGGCATGCGACTTCCGCTTTGCAGAATTGCACCATGGAAAACCGCAACATATGAGCCACTGCGACCTCCATGATCTCATCGAGTCCTGAAGCGGAGACGACGTCCAGAACTTTGCGGATGAGGCGCGATTTGCCGGCGCCGCTTACTGTTTCACCCTCTGCGCTCGATAGTCGATCCAACAGATCGTCCAGTCGTCCCTCCTCCGCCAGTTCGTCGAGTGTGGGCTCAGGCGGTTCGGGTGGCTCCCCCCGCCGGCGGCGCTTACGCCGCGGTTTGGTCACGATAGACACGTCGGTGAGCCTCGGCGGAATGTATTCTAGCGGGTCTTGCATTTGAACTCCCCCCACGTCGATCGGCCCGAATTGTAACGTCCACAAACCCTAAAAAATAGCCCCTTGTGCACCGAATTCGCTAATGGCTATGTTCTCCGTAGCCGCATCTCAAAGATAAGAGCCAGGCCGCGCCGGCAACCTCCGGCGCGGCCCAGTGGACTCATCGTGTCGGCGGCAGGATGTCCGCCCCGAACGCTTCCAGAACCAGCGTGCCCAACTCGGCTTTGTTCTGTGTGATCCGGCCCGGCGAGACGCCCAGCGCGGCGGCCATCTCCCGTTGCTCCCAGCCCTCGGCCAAGCCGCACAAGATCGCCCTGAGGCGCGGTGAAAGCTGCGCCGCGAACGCGCTCCAATCCAAATGAACGCGCGCCCGTTCCGCCGGCGAGTCATGCTCGGCCGTCGTCAGCGAGCGCCCGACGCGGTCGGGACGCGCCATCTCGTTTTGCTGGAACTCCAGTTTGGGCCGTCGGCGGGAAGCGCCCAGAAGGCGATGGAGACTGAGGACATTGGCGCGGCCCAACCGATGCGCGCACGGATCCATGGCATCCGTGACGGAACTGCCGCCGGCCGCCAACCGCCCGGAGCGCGCCGTATGCCAGGCGACCCATGCGAGTTGTGAAGCGGGTAGCCAAGTGCCACGGCGGGCCGCGCTGCGGAAGTTCAACCAGGCGTGTGCGATGACCTCAGCAGCAGCTTCTTCCTGATCGACCGAGTTACGGGCAACGGCGCGTCCGATCCGCTCGGCACGGCTGTTCAACTCGGGGAGCAGGGCTTCGAACTGGGCGGCGATCTCGGCGTCTGAAGGGGCGGCATCCGGCAATGTGACGGCGGCAGCGGTTGTCATGGTCGGCCTCCTGGAATGGCCACGCGCGCGCAGCTGATCCCAGGCGCCCACGCGCCCAGGAACAGGAGCGGAGCGCGGGGCCGGGTGGGTACGGCGGTCAGTCTGGGTCGTCGTCATCACGACCGTTCGCGATCCATATCAGCAGGATCGCGACGGCGAGGACGAGTACGCGAAAATCGAGGGAGTCCATGAATGAAGTTCTCCTCCGGGGGTCGGGGCTGATTGCGCGCAGGTTGCGGGTGGCCTTATCGAAATTCTAGATAGCGTGCGGGGGGAAGGGCGTGGCAGGGCCGGCAGCACAAGCGTCCGGCGAGCGGGGCGTGGCGTCGCAGAGCGCTGGCCGGAGACCGACAGTGGGAATGCTTCGTGGATCAGCCCTAAATAGGGCTAGGCGTGCACATTTCATTGTAACGCAAAATCGGTCCGAATTTAGTTAGCGCGCTGAGGGGCTCAGGGCTTCGCAGCCGTAGCAGGCTTCGGTTGCCCTTCACAGCTGTTCTGGCGACAGCTACTTGCTGTGCGTCCAGTGATCTTTCTGGCGGAAGGTAGCGCATTGACGTGCGTTTCAAGCGACAACAAACTCTTTGGTCGGGTGCGGGCCTTCTTGGATGGCGGAGACAGAAAAAGCCCTGGCCGAGTGCACTAGCGACCAGAACCATGCTATAGTTCACTGCCGAACTTTAGTATGGCGTAAGTATGGGCCTAGCCAGGCGTTGTAACAGACAGCGGGGCCTGATAGCTTTTATGGATATTAGCTCACTGGCACCCCGCCGCCGCTGAGCTTGGACGTTGGGAACCATTCCGATGTCGAATAAGAAAAAGGTGCCATGCAACTCGTGCGGAACTTTGATTCCACCCTTAGACCACGAGCGATTGGGAGGACAATGTCGCCTTTGCAAGAGTGGTCAAAGGACAAACCATGACCCCAAGATCTCGTGTAAGATAAAATTTTCGAACAGTAGTAATCTAAGCAATAGAGTTGACATTACATTTGCAGTGCGAGCAAAACATTTCTTGGAGATAATGCGTGACGCAATGGGAATAACCAAAGCCAACACGTGCGAATTAGAGGCTCAACGTGCGCTAATCAAACACGCTCTCAGCTTCAGGATCGATTTTGAAATTAACGACGATCATTGGGGCCGAACTGGCCAAGCGCTTTTGAAAGAATTCGAAAAAGGAAAAGCCTGGATTGAAGAAGAAGATGGAAAGCAAATCAGATTTTCAGATCTACAGAGGCATGAATGGGTCGATACTCATCTAAACTTAGGCGGATTCGAATACAGAAAACTTGATGGAAGTTTATACCTTAAAATGGATACCATGCATTTTGATTAAGTAGTAGTGCCCAACATGCCGCTCAACGGGCGCGGTGCCGATTAACAGCAAGTTCGATGCTTTTCTGGATAACCTTCGTCTATTAGGCTGCCGTCACGTGGACGGTGAGAGGCACCGCCCCGTTAGCTTATCGTTCGGCGATGAAAGCGGGAGGAGTTGTGAAACGATTACCATTACTCCTCCTCCTCTCCATCGGTTGCGGTGGTGCGCCCCAATCAGCACCGATTCAATCGCCCCCAGCACAGGAGAAGGTCGTGAGTGAGCCATCATCGGGCACGATTGAAGAGTTGCTCTCCCAAATCGAGGCGATCCCTGGCGGCACCAAGTCCTTCAAGTTGTTTGTGCCCCAAAAACTCACGTTGAAGGGAGAGCCAATCGACCAAGGCCCGGCAATGGCAGTGGTGCTGGATAAGCTACTAGGCAAGGATTTGTTCCCGGACGGCTTTGAGCAGCGCCCTACTGGGCGATGGTATAAGTACAAGGCCGACTGACGAAACCCCTACGACGCTGACCTCAACGCGGAAATGGCGACTCCTCGGGACGGGTGCTTGTCGAAATGGGTACGGGTTCGAGCGCCGAACCAGGCGCTGCAGTAGACGGCGGGGCATGTTAGGTTTCTGGGGAATACAGTTCGCCGGCGCCCCGCCGCCGCGGAGCGTAAACGTTATGCCGAAAGGAGAAGTTGCCCGTGAACGATCAGTGGTACTTCACGTATGGCAGCAGCCTCGCCACTGACCAGAAGAAGAACCGCACCGGTTTTATCCGAGAGGTAAAACGAGCTCGGCTCGACGGATACCGACTGGCGTTCAACAAGCGAGGGAGCGATGGGAGCGGGAAGGCGAACATCGTGGCAGAGCCGGGCGAGACTGTCTGGTGCACGGTCTTCCGATGCAGCCCGGACGCCCTGCGCGAGATGGACAAGCACGAAGGTGTGGCCGGTGGCCACTACAGTCGTACAGCAGTGCGCGTTCGCGGTGATGGCGACGAGGCACTGGATGCCGTCGCCTACGTCGCCGGAACCGCGTTTCTCGACAACTCGCTCAGCCCGAGCCATGAATACCTCCAGACAATCCTCCGCGGGGCTCGAGAGCACCACCTCCCCGATGACTACATCAGCCGTGTCCAGGCGGTCGCAAGCCAATCAGATTCCGCCGATCGGTAAGGTTCGGCCTAATAAGCCGATGCAGCGGACGGCCTTCGCCGCCGCTGATCGGCAAGGCGTTGGTAGGAAATAGATGACAAAGATCATCATCACGATACTAATACTGGCGGCTCTGATTCTCCTCTTGGCCTATAGACGCGAGAAAAGCCAGCAGGCCGCCCCCGCAAGTCACGTGCATGTTGAGTTTATCAACGCGTCGGACAAGTCCGTGATCGCGGTGTCCGACATGCCGGTGGACCAGCTCCCCGATTCCTTTAGGATCGACACGTCTCTGGAGATGGCTGGCAAGAAATGGTCGGTCACGGATGCTGAGCCAGCGGACAAGGCGGATTTCGCCGCGTCTGGCAAACTCCGGGTGACCCTCGCAGAGATCACCATGATGGCTCCAGGGGATTTGCTGTTCTCTTTGCCGACGATTTCCAACGACTGCGGCAGTCCGGTAGGCGATACCCTCCCCCACGATGGTCTTTTCCAGATACAGGAAGACGATTGGCGGCAGATTGAGTTCGTGAGCAGCGACCAGGTTGGCCAAGTGGAGTTGGAACTCAACGACATCCGCAAAATCTACTCAGAACGCGGTGATGGGGTCGGGTTCCGAGAGATACATGTCCGTGAGAGGATACCGACTCCACTCATGGGCGCAGTTCTGTCGATCGAGAGACTTCGCTCGTTCTTTCCGCTAAAGCGGAAGTTCGATGCGGTCTCCATCCGCAGAACCCCGGGGACAATCCCGACTAGTTTCGCGTGGACGGCCGAAGCCGGTCCTGTGCTCTGGGGAATTGCATCTGAAGATAGAACAATCGTAGTACTATGCCTCTCGCCTGCGCCTTGCCAGTCAGAACTGCTCGCCGATGGTCTCGCGAAGATGACTCGCGAGGCTGGAGTACTTCTGGTCGACTGGTGCCGTGCGCAATATGTGACAGGTGACAAGGAGCAGTTTCTGAAGTACCTGGAACCGAAGAACAAACAGGATGCCAACCAATAGATCCAGCTGACGCTGTTCCCCGCCGCTCGTTCCTCGCTCTGGGGTACAGCGCAGCCGACCTTCGCGTTGGCCCATACCTGTCGGCAATGAATCCCACTTTGCCGGCTAGGCATAGGCCGCCGTTCCCCACCAACCTACACTGCAACCACCACGCGCCTTCGACTCTGGCGCTTGGCGCGCCGAACCTCTGCGGTCAGCATCTCGGTGATGCCTTCCAGCGCCTCGTCAATCAGGGCGCCGTCCTCGTCCACGGAACCCATCAATATTTCGGTGCCCGTGCAAATGCATAGGCGCGGCGCTGCGGATCTGGCACGCCCTGCTCGAAGCGCATGTATTCAGGCTCCGAAAATTACCCACTGAGCGTCGTAGGCGCGCTAGCGAATGGGGTCTCCAATAAAAATCTAGCGAAGACGGCAATATTAGGTATGGCAAACGTGCTGGTGGCTGAATACTCCTGTTGTGGAAACCAAGATGCATTAGCATCTCGGTACTCCATTAATTCTAACGCAAAACCCATATATAATATCCGTTACCTATTTTGACCCTTCTTCTCGCGATCCCTGTCCCTATTCTGCATGACTCTGCCACGGTATGCCGATGCAGCAGCTTCTATGGATCCGTAGAAGGATGCTTGGATCTCAATCGAGGGCGAGATCGCTTCAAATCGCCTGTATGCTGCAAATAAGAACGGATCGGACTGGAGCATCAATTCTGAGATCGGATGTAAAATGGGTACTATTCCGTCAAGGTATTCATGCTGCTCGTGTAGAAACCGGTAAAGACCACGAGCAGGCGCGTCTGCCAAGGCACCGGTATCTACGAGGTGCTTTCGGATTTCGGTCATACCGCGAACGTAACATGCATGAAGTAAATCGGTCGCATCTACCATCAAGCACTTCGCGAATAGCCTGCGAGCGGCATTTTTTGACTTTTGTGCCCGCAATAATTCAAGACTGGCAAGGCTGGGATTGACGCAAGCTGTCTTTAGAAGCTTCTCGCGAAACATAGCATACCCCAGCGGTCGTGAAATCTCCTTGTGGTCTTGATCGGACTCCCCCAGCAGCCTTGTAATGCGCACTTTGAAGGCGGCATCCGGAAACTCCATCCCCACCTGCATCACAAGCTGCTTTTCTAATCGCTCACTGCATTCCACGCAGGCGCGATTCGTCTCCTCAATAAGCTGCTCGTTCAGCTTTCTATCGCCCCATTTATCACTCCAGAAGACGTCGATTTTGCGTGAGATCCTAGCACTCCGCATACGGATTACGGCAGGTCCGATTCTGGGTAGAGGCTTGCCTGGTATGGCAAGCAGCGCATCTAGGATCCTTGCCCATGGCCTGTCCGCTTCGGTTAACGCGATCAGCGATCTCCCGCCGCAAACTACATCAGCCATTGAGTCCTGTGCCGGTAGGTATGCTGGAATCGTGAGTTTAGTACCCGATGCCTCCCGAATCTGAACACTCCACATCTCCATCGACACCTCAACCGGCGGCTTAAGTGCAGGAAGGGCAATGGGTAAGATCCTTTCGTGGGTCCACTCGGGCATTGAAACCTCTGCACCTTCCAATTCTCCATTTTCGGTAGAGCAGGGCCGAATTTTCCCCATCTATAGATGTTTGTCCAGTCGTGACCATTAGCGAAGGAGTGACGAAAATGGATGAGCCCCTGCTGTCCACCGGTGAGGTCGCGAGGCTTTTAGATATCCGACACTATCGAATGGAATATCTGCTCTCGACCGGTGTCGTTCCAGAACCCGCACGGCGAGTAGCCGGCAAACGGGCTTGGTCTCAGCAAGAAATTGACGCTGCAAGGCAGGCCATCCAAGAAAAGCAGAAGGCTAAGAATGCGCGTTAGGCCTAGGCATACGCCATAAGGAGGCAGCAACATGACTACGTTTCGAAAGTCCGTTCACTCGGACCTTCTGAAGTCCTACGGCCTGCCTGAAAACATTAGGGTAGCCGCACGGGCATGCGGGATCCCGTACTCGACCCTGGTGACGCGCATCGCGAGAGGCAGAGATCTACTGGCACCGGTCCGGAAATATGGCCGAAACCCGGAGATCTTCCCAAATGTGCAGCGGTTCGGTGGCGCGTAATTCCAACGTCTGTTCTGTGCAATGAACAATAGGCGATCGATTGGGAGGAACAGTCGTGGATCTCAAACAAGAATCACGCCGTCGGAAAACGTTGTCGGTCACCCGAGCCTGGCAGATTGGCGGCATGGCGCAGAAGGAGCAGGAGAAGTGCGGGTGGGGCAACGCGGCCTTGGCGCAACTCGCAGTGCGGCGTTTTGAAGGAATCGGTAGCGCCGCCATCTTGCTGCAGTTGGTGCGCCTGCACGATCGGTGGTCGATCAAACAGGCCCAGTTGGCGGATCGGATCGGCGTCAAGTTGCGCGATTTGCCAAATTTGCTTGCCTTCGACGCCAGCCCGGCCGAACGACGCGAGATGGCGTCGAATCCCGCGATCCGTCGGCGCGTGTCGAAACGGCTCAAACTTCAGCAACAGATTTTCGCGGAAATCAAAGCCGGCAACTTGAGCGGCTATCGGGTTCGGGAGCGGGTCTCGGAGTTGCGGAAAAGGCACGCTTATCTGTGGTCATCCGGCTCGCAGAAGGTGCTGGTGCTGCGCGCCCACAGGGCAACGCGCGAGCGTATCATCGCGTTCATCGACACACTAAGGGCCGCCAAGAGGGGAGTGCTGCGCAGTGCGGGCAAGATCGGCCAGGACGAGAAGACGGTCATGGGCGAGCTAATGCACGAAATCGATTGCAAGCTGGAATCGCTATTAGCCATGTTGGCGCTGCTGGACTGCCAGCCAGATGCCGCCGCGAAGAATAGTTAAGAATGCTTTTCCAGGGAGCCGTCCAGATGCCTGATCGACCCGAAACTATCGGCGACACGAACGCCCTCCTGCGGCGTGAGATGATCGACCGGATCGTCGGGAGCCTCCAGATTGTCGCGGACACCGAGGTCCGGTGCGCAGCTACGGACCTGAGTCCGCAGACGGAGCAACGTATCCTGCGAGTTGGTCCCGAAGTGTTTGCGACGGAGTTGGTCGAGCGGCTCTTTCGGCCCGGCTGGAAGCCGGAGCCATGCGGGTTGGCAACGATCCCAAAATCCAAGGGCGGCCATAGGATCCTCACTCCGCCGCGGGATCAGGATCGGCTCTGGAGTTGGGCACTGTACGACATCCTCTATGCGAGGATCGAGCCGTACCTGCATCCCAATTCCTTCGGTTTCGTGCGAGGACGCTCGAACAATGATGCCGTCCGGGCGCTGGAGGATGCGATACGTGAGCAGCCTTACGGCGTACTGATGCTGGCGGACGTTTGCCGTTGTTTTGCCAGCTTACCCGTGGACGGCCTGCTGCGCTGCCTCAGGCCGGTCGTCAATGACCCGATGGCGATGCTCTGGATCGAAGCCGCTTTCCGGTCCCGACCGCGCCATCCCCGGATCCGGGAGGTGCGTCGCGAGTTGGTCCGATCTGGCAAGGCTACGCCAGCCGATTTGGCGTACCTGGACGCACTGCACCAAACTCGGCGCGGGATCCCGGAGGGCTCGGCGCTGTCGGCTGTCGCCTGCGTTCTGTACCTTCGGCCCCTGGTAGACTCGCTCGTCGCAGCGCTACCCGGGGCCACCGTCGTTCATTACGGCGACAACCTCGCCCTCTGGCTCCGGCCGGGCCAAGAACGAATCGCCGAATCCGTACTGCAGTCCGAATCGAAATCGCTAATCGTTCAAACCGTGATCGAAACCGTGCTCGTCCCACCGTGCCACAGATCCGCACGATTCCTGGGAATCGAATTCGAATGGTCGCAACACGAAATCCGTCTAATCGCGCCCGACAAAGCCATCGCCTGGATAATCGAAACCGTTAAGAGTCGAAAGTCGAAGCCGGAGTGGAACGTGGTCAAATGGTTCGTTAAATGGGTCTGGCCGAAACTCTACTACTATCGGGATACCGACATAGGGCTGATCCGACGTACTCTGTGGGACGCCACGGAGGAATGGGCAGCCATAGACAGGTACGCCGTGCGCGGTCATCTCGCTACGAGATGGCTCGAAACGGATGCGCGGTGGGACCGATACCTCAGTAGAGAGGTGCTAGAGGCTGATAAATTCGATTGGATTCGTCACTCACCCATCGGACCTGAATCGTGGCACGAGACTGTAGCAGAGGATCGAACCCGTAAGAGTGCCGAGTACGAGGAAATGATGGACAGGTTGTACGTGCTCTGCATGTCCTGTACTGCACAGGGTCCGCTCGCACAGAGTGATCCTGGTCTGGGGGGTAGCGATAGAGGTGGACTGGACGCGCTGCTGGGGCAGGCGTCTAGCTCGCTCCCGCTCGCTACGCCTGCCCCCAGCGCGTAACCGTGGGGATGGGCCGGCCAGTACGGCGGCCCGTCCCACGCTATATCACTCATGCTAGGAGGGAGAGTTGCCATGATCCCTGTGCGCCTGATTCACGCCGCTGTTCAGGACCGCCGATTGCCCAATGCCCTCATCATGGGGCGTGATTGGCCGTCGGTCGTCATAGGCAACGACCTAAACCGGGTCAATTACCTCGCTTCGGTGCTCAACGCCAGAGATGCCATCCATCAGGATTGGCGTGCAATCAGCCTACGAGATGTACCGAAACTCAAAGACACCGGCAAGGTCATAGGCCGCGAGGACTATTCCAATCTGATTTCACTAAATCGAAAGGCCCTGGTATGGAACTTGAAGCGCGCTGGCGCAACGGTAGGCCATGTTCCCAAGGCTTCGGCCTTCGTCGAAGAGCGACTATTAGGTGGCCGCGATTCCCACGAAAACAGAACCTCGATGGAGTGGGTCCACTGGAAGACAGAACAGACTCTTCAAGAACTGGGGATCCAATTCGTTGACGATCCCGACTACCTGTGTAACTCGCAAAACCTACCGAGTCTAAAATCCAACACTGGAAATTATCAGTTGGTCGGGGTCGTTTCATCCCCGCTGTCACGGGGCGAGGCCGCCACGCTCGCCGCGTACCTGGGTCATGAGGACTATACGGCGCCGCAGCGCGATGTACTCGTGGTCGTGGAAGACCCCTCAGCATGGCGCGAATTCGTGGACCTGTACGGCAAGAGTTTCCAAATTAGCGAGGAGGATCTGGCCAGCCACGGCAAAGAGTGGCCGCGGGCCACTGAACGGGTCCGGTTGGGCCGTGTCTCCTGGGAGCAGGGGCGCTGGATCAAGCACATGCGGCGGATCAAAAACCTACTGGTCCAGACGATCCGGGATGGCGGGAAGGCTGGGGATCTTCGCATCGTGACCGATACGGTCGATTGTGCCTATTATTTACGAACTGAACTCCATGCTCTGGGTCTGCCGATCCAATGCTCCATGAGCGAACTGTTGCCGGCGAACCCGATTGCGCTAGACCTGATGTCCCTAGTGACCTTAGTTCGTAATCGGAAACATATTCAATCGATCTGTCGTTTGGCGCTCCATTTACCCAGCGAGCCTGGGCTAGATGCATTGCGCGACTACTTTCGATCCAGCCCGCACGTTAACGCCTTCAATCCGTATCAAATGAATAAGCGTGCTTTCTCCGCCCTGGAAGCCTGGCGCGAGATGGCAATGCAACCGGCTAGATCCCCTACTCAGATCCTGCAGCAGGCCGGGGAATGCTTGGCAGTATGGCCAACACAGACACTCCAGGTCAGCGCTGAAATTCAACAGGCCCTCATGCTTTGGTCACGCCAGTTCGAATCAACGGATGACATGATCAAAGCATTTTGGCGACTCCGGGTGCTCATCAGCCCGTGGTCTGGCTACAAGCCCGAAAGCGGCATCCGAGTCACAACCACGGTTCCGCCCGCTTGTCGCGACATCGTGGTAATGCTGAGCGCATTCACGCCCGAGAGTCACCCTATTCAGTTTGCAGGAGAGACTCCGGACGTTTATCACGCCATCGTTCAGGAGTAGGCGGATCATATCGGCTTCAGTGCCTACGGCACGTCGTGACGGTGGAATTTCTACGCTTATCCCTCTCGTGGACTTGGGTTGTCCCCTAAGCATCATTCATTTCGATAAGCCGGCTTGATAAGGTAGTCAGTTCAGGAGAAGGCGCTTCAGTCTGCCCCCGCATGCACCGGGATTTCCTCGACGATCTTTCCCGGCCGCTTACCCCCTTCCCTGGCGACGATCTCCACCTCGCACCCCAGGTCGGCGACGAAGCGCATGAGCCGGTAGACCGAAAAGCCCCTGAAGCGGCCCCTGAGCAGCGCGGAGACCTTGGGCTGGTCGATGCCCAGCGCCTTTGCGGCTTCCCCTTGGTTGAGTTTCCGCTGAGCGATCAATTTGGCGATCCGGTTGGCCAGCTTTGCCTTGGTCTGGTGCTCCTCCGCGTCGGCGTAGCCGAGGTCGGCGAAGACGTTACCGGTACCCTTGACCACGTTACGTTTCCCGGCCATGGCTCTTTCCTCCGTACCTTTGCTCGTGGTCCTCGGTCGCGGCCCGCAGACGTCGCTTGACCAAGTCGATTTCTTCTTTCGGGGATTGGATGCCCTGCTTTGACTTCTTCTGGAAGACATGCAGCACGTATATCGCCTCGGGGAACTTGACCGTATAAACCGCGCGGTAGGTGCTGCCGGCCTCGTTCGTCACAACCTCCAGAACGCCGGCGCCGCCGAACCCCTTCAGCGGCTTAGCCGATTCGTGCTTTTCGCCTACCTGTGCAACGTACAGGGCGTGTCCTACCTCGTCCTTGACGTCCTCGGGGCAGGCCTTCAAATCTTCCAGGGACGAACCCACCCAATGCACGGGCCGCCGGGGCTCATCCTTGTCCATGAGCTAATTATGCCCATATGGGCATACCCGGTCAACGCTATTCTCAGGAATGGCTCAGTTGGCCGACTTGTGACCGCTAGGAGAATTAAACGCTCGACGTACCTAGGCACGGCTGACACCGAATGGCGCAAAGGCTGTCCTCTTCGCCGTCATGTTTGGCCGTCGTGTGCGCTCTAACGTGGAGCAAATCTGTGAAGGGCGGTTGAAAAGTGCGGCGGAGGGCGGTCGGAGCTGCGGCACCCGAAGAGCATCCGAAGGATAGTCTGATTGCGGGCCGCGTTCAGCCTCAGCTACATTACTCGCCTAGAGAGCGGCGATGCCGAGCCCGGCCTCGAATTGGTCGTGCGGATCGCCCATGCGTTGGGCGTATCGGTACATGACCTCATTCTGGAAACGCCGAGCGATCCGTGGCTGTCGATGGAGGCGCAGGCACGGCGGCGCTTGAACGCGATTTTAGAACGCCACGACCGCGAAGCACTTGCCGTGGTACTGCCTGTACTCGCTCTTGCGGAAGAGGCTTCGTCCCGGCGCAGGAAATAGGCCGCATTCTCAGAACCTATGCCTTCCCCGCCAGTAGACTCCTCTCAATGGCAGACATCACCGGCTTCGAGCGATCTTGCAGTTCCAGGGTTAAATGCCGTCCATTGACTACCAACAAGAAGCGACTGGCCACCTTGCCGTCACGATCCTTGACCGTCAGGATCGCGCATGGCGCGGACTCACGGCCATTGCCGTAAAATACCGGCGTTAGACCGATCATGCCTTCGCGAACCACGGGTTGATCCACGTCATCCGTCAGAGCTATTTCCAGGGTTGGCATCGGGGCCTCCTCGCAATGGGGTTAGCACTCCAGATCCAATTATCCCAGGAGCCCCCAAGAAAAATAGAGGGAATCCTGATGCCTGTTGGACAATCCGATGTAAATGAGGTGGTGGAAAACCTGCTGAACAGCCCTGTGGTCAGTTGGGCAGACACTGGGCTAGACTATGGGGCGGACATGCCGGACTCAGCCGAATAGGACGTGGGGCTGGGTATCGGCTGTCTGCCTGGTTGTCCACCCGGTTGGCCAGTCGCAGCAAAGCCCGTAAAGAGAGTGAACTTCAAATCAAAAGGAAATGGAGGGACATTCGACATGAGCCAGTTCCTAAAGCCGGTCCTGGACTACATTGAATCCAAAGGTGGCACACTACCAGAACACGAGCTGACAACTCGTAAGATCAATGAGCGTGCAACTGTTATTGACTACCCGCAACGCCCGGAATGGATTGCCTTCGAGGTGGAGCGCCATAGAGGACTTCTGGGCACGGCATGGCAACCTGGCAGCCCTATGGATGCATTTGTCACTTACTGGCCTTGTTATGTCTTTGATCCAGAAAAGCAGCAGCTCCACACCATCGAACCCAGGCGCTCGCCTAAGGTCGAAATCGACGTACCTAGCGCGGCAAGTAATCTTCTCGATTTCTCGTTCAGCATAGAAGAAGGAGAAGACGGCAAATTCAGTTTTCGGGAAATTACCTATAATTGGAGTGGTGTTGTTTTATCTGTGGATGAGTTAGTTCAAAAAGTACGCCATCTTGCCAGAGATCTTAATTGGGATTGTGAACTCGAAGCACTGCAGGAATACTTGAAGCCAGAAGAGTTACAGGAACTGCTTCTGGAATTTGAGCAGGCCGCGCAAGATCTGGCTGAGGAAAAGGCTCGCTCTGCATGGACCGATCTGGGGTAACCTGGCTAAACTAATCTATGCCTTGCTCCAGTTTAAGAAGCGAGTCTGTAGTGCGCGAGGGACTCCTCCGGCCATCCGTTCGCATGGTTGACGTGGCGCGAGAGATTGTGGGCCAGCGCCTTGGTCCAGCGCCGCGCTTCGTAATGCCGACGGCTTCGGTTGAGCGTGCTCTGGGCATGAAATTGCCGATCGAACAGGCCGATGCGCCGTTCGATGCGGCTGCGGTGCCGCCGCAAGCTCTCGGCTACGGGCTGCGCATGCTGGTACTGCCAGTTCGAGCGCGAGGCGGCGGTGACCCGGATGTTTCGATGTTCCAAGGCCGCGCGCTTTTCGCGCTTGGGCCAGTAGGCGTTGTCGCCGAGCAGGTGGCCTTCGAAGGTGGTCTTGAGTAGGGCATAGAGTCCCTGAACGTCGTGCCGGTTGCCGGGGATTTGTTGTACGTGCGCGATGTAGCCGTTTGTCGAGAAGATCAGGTGCTCGCGTACGCCGTGGAACCAGCGCTTGAGCGACGCGCAGTAACCCCGCTGCGCCAGTCCGCCGAGACGCTCCTGCTTGCCGGCGCGGATGGGACGGCAGACATCGACCGGATGGGAGTCGATGATGAAAAGGGGGGCTGGTCGTCGGCATGCATGGCGCAGAAACCCTGGGTGAGGCAGGCCAGCAGGGGCGTCAGGAGGGCGCGGCGGTCGGCAAAGTTCTGGCGGCTGAGCAGGCGCGGGAACAGGCGCCGCATCAGCGGATCGGAGTGCAGCCAAGCTTGGTAGTGGTGGTCGGACTCGAAATCCAGAAGTTCCTGCAGCACAGCCAGACAGAGGACTTCGCGGTCATCCACGTCGGGTGGCGGTCCGCGTCGCCCGACGAGTTTGCCGCTTTCGCAGGGGATAGCGGCATGGGCCAAGGCATCGTCGAGCGCACAGTAGACGGCGGTCACAAGGTCTTCGAGATCCAGACGTGTGGGCGCGGGCATGAGGCGACCTCGATAGCCCCCGTTTCTGGCATCGGCAGGTCGATCTGAAAAATGAGTTAAACTTGAGTCCATTGGCGCAAGGGATTAATTCAGAATGGGCCACACGTTTACCCGGATCCTCGCCCGGGCGCCTTCGCGGTACGGCCAATCGAGTGGTCACGTTCTACCCACGCGCGTAGTTGCTACGTACGGGAACGCGTTCTTTCCCCATTAGCCCTGCCGAATATCGGGCGGCTCCGAGCGCCTGCCAGCCCAGTAGTCCGATGCCTCCACAAGCGCGGCAAGTCCTATGCAAAGGGCCTTCCCATACCCGCTCTGGTTGACGGCTAGATCCAGTGCGGTGGAAAGTTCGGCCTGCCCCATGCTCACGCCCTGCTGAACCTTCCGAGCGGCCATGATCGCGGGATCGCCGTCCAGATAAAACTCGCTCTCCACGCCGTACTCGCGCAACTTCGCCAGATCGGGCTGAAGATAAACCGCCACGAAGGCCCGTATGTCTATGTACAAGGGCTGTACGCGCGAGATCAGGTTATCCAGCCAGCCGTCGAGGTTCGCCTTGTCCGGCGCCAGGGTATGGCTGGAGAGCAGTGCCCGCTGGAAAAGTGAGTAAACAAACTCCTCCAGCGCACGCCCAGGCTCGGTGCTGTTGTCCGCAAACAGGAACCGATTAAAGGGGTCCTCTCGGCCCGCCAAATAGACCTTTCGAAACACGTGACTGTCGTAGTAAGCGGAGATCTCGCGTGCGCGCGAATCAACCTCCCGCCGGCCGGACGCCATGCGTGCGTGCTCTTTATGCCAGTCGGCCTTGGCCAGCCGGGACATCAAGGGCTTCATCACGAAGTCGGCGGGGTAATGCAGGATGCCGCCCAGCGCGAAGGCCAGCCGCCGGCGATTCAGGGCGTCGTAGCCGGATTCCTTGAACTTATTACGCTCCTGGTTCAAGACATGCGGGACGAACGTAGCCCCGGCGCGGCTTACGGCGCCCAAGCGCGCGAACTCGCGCTCCTCGTTCAGGACCTTTGAAAGCTCCGGGGATACCTGCTCCAGGCAGGACGCGAGGCGGCGGCAGTCTTCGAAGATAGCCCAATGCGTGAGCAGGTCTGACAATGATTTCGAGCCTCCAAGAGACCAGCGACGCTCCGATTCTACCCGGCCTACGCAAACGGTTCACTCCCCTTTGATGCAGCCCTGCGGGGGAAGGCACTTCGAACCTTCGTGGCTACGCCCGCTTCTCCGCCCTCAACCCTTCCCACAGCCGCGCGTAGTTAAGCAGGATATCCTTGATCCCGCCCTGGATCGCCGGCGAGTTCAGCGCCTGCGTGCTCATGGCGTTATGCGCGTCCAAGGCGCCCATAATGTTGCCAAAGTGCTCTATCGTGTGTCGGCCGCTACCCCGCCGCCCACGCTCCCGACAGCAACTCCGCCTGCATGAGCACCGTCTGCACGGATTCGTCCTGCCGTATGTGGCGGGAAATCGCATAACCTACCCTCGAGCGCTTTTGCACCAGCCCCGCCGCACTTTTCAACCGTTCTTAACACAAATGCAATGTATTTTGGGCCAGTTTTGGATCAATCACCGGGCGCGATGAAGTTCCGAGGCGTGTATACAGATGCGGAACCGGAGACCGCCGCCATGTCTAGAATTTCCCTCACAGCCACACTGTTTGTGCTGAGCGCTGCCGTCAGCGGCGGCGAAGACCGACTACGACATGGCGATTACCTTCCTGCCATGGGAGACCAACGCCTCTACTTCATGGAACTGGGCGAGTTGTACCGGTTGTATGGCGATCGCGCCTGGGAGATCGTGCCAGGCTTCAGCCACAATCGCGGCCACCTTGGCACGCGCAAGGTCGGCGATACCCTGGACCTGACCGTCAGCGTGGGCCCCATCGGGCTGCGCAGTTACGCGCGTTCGAAGAACTTCGGGCGCGGCGATTCGCCTATGCCCGTCCTTGAGGTGCTCCGCGACGGCAAACCCGGGGGCGAGGTCGTAGAGCGGATACGCTTCGACGCCGGCGCCTGCTGAAGCGGGCTCCTCCCGTACACCGTGCGTGTACCCAGCAGGATTCCGAGCGGCGAACATCGCATTCGCATTCAGTGGGAAGGCTGCGGCCAGAAACTCGAACGCGTCTTCACCTTTACGATGGAGAACCCGGACTTCGGCAAGCCGGTCTCCGATCCCGATGTCGAAGCGCTGGCGCAGGCGAATCCGGATGCAAAGGTGGCCGTGCTTCAGCAGGGACTGCCGGGCGCGGGCAATGCACCGTACGCCGGGTGTGCCGATACGCTGCTGGATTCACGAGAACCTGACGCCAATTACGGCGCAAAGAATCACCTCATCGCCGGACCTTACGGCGGCATGCACCAGACGCTGATCCGCTTCGACCTGTCCGCGCTGCCCCCGGGAGCCGAGATCGTGGAAGCGCGCCTGAAACTCTTCTATCACTTCGGTTCCGGCCCGCGCGTCGTCCGTCCGTACCGGATGCTTAAGGCCTGGGGCGAAGGCGAAGGGATGTTTCCGCAGAAGTTACGCGACTACTACGGCGACCGATACGCCGACAGCACGCGTGGCGGCCGCGAGGCGCTCGACGGCGAATGCGCCTGGAACTTCCGCGCCCGCCCTGAGCCGTGGGGACTGCCGGGGTGTGGAAAGCCCGGCGACGACTACGACCCTGCCTCGCTCTCCGAACCGACCTTCGATCCCGCCAAGGCCGAAGGTACGGACGACCGCAGCCAGCAGCCATTGCGATACTGGGTGGCCTGGGGCGTCGGCGAAGCCGCGAAACGCTGGGTGACCGAGCCTGCCGCGAATCACGGACTCTTGCTTCGCGCACTCGACGGGCAAACCGGATTTGCCTTCTTCTTCAGCAGCGAGTTCCACGATCTGGTTTACCGCCCCAAACTGATCGTCGTCTACCGGCCGAGAAAGGAATAAACCCGTGCGACCGTTGCAGACCGCCTGCCTGCTGCTAGCCTCCTGCGCCGCTTGGTCTTCCGCGCCCTGCGCCTCGGAAGGTCCGCGCTTTGTCGTCCACGTCGATGGCAAGCACGGCTACATGGACCGTGAAGGCCGTATCGTACTCACGCCTCAATGGGAATGGGCCGGCGACTTTGCCGAAGGACGCGCGGCGTTTCGAGAGAACGGGCTCTTCGGCTTCCTAAATGAAGAAGGCAAGCCGGTCGTGGTCCCGAAGTACGATTGGGTGGGCAAATTCTCCGAAGGGCGGGCCCTAGTGTGCCAGGGAGGTCGCTATGGCTTCCTCGACCGCGACGGAACGGAAATTGTTCCTCCGCGATACGCCAACGCACTGCCTTACAGCGAAGGACTTGCCGCGGTCCTGGAAGAGAAGCTGTGGGGTTTCATTGACATTGAAGGACGGCAGGTCATCAAACCTCGCTTTCACCAGGCTGCGCCCTTCTCCGAAGGCGTGGCCCTGGCGAGTTCGAACTCCAAAACGGGTTTTGGATTCATCAACAAAAAGGGCGAGTGGGCCATTCCCGAACGCTTTTATGGCACGATCCCCGCCTTCTCCGAAGGCTACGCCGGCGTTAATTACAAATACGCCGGTCCCTGGGGCTTCGTGAACGCCAAGGGAGAGGAATCGGTTTCCGCGCTTTTCGAGGCCGTACAATCCTTCTCCGAGGGCCTCGCCGTTGTCCGGTCCAACTACCTTGAAGGCTATGTAAACCATTCCGGTAACCTGGTCATTTCACTTCGATTCGAACAGGCCGCGCCCTTCCGGGAGGGCTTGGCCGCCGTCAAAGAGAATCTCAGGGATCGCAAGGGGCTTTGGGGCTACGTGGATAAATCAGGGCGGCTGGTGATTCCGCACCGCTTCGGCTTTGCCGCACCTTTCCGCGACGGCTTGGCTTCCGTCATCGAAGCCGGAACCACCCAATACATTACCTCTGAAGGCAAAGTCGTCTGGCCTGCCTCCAAGTAACGAGCCCGCCACGCGTGTGTCAAAAATGTTCGTCTGGCCCAAACCGGTGTGAAGAACGTTTTAAAAGTGCGGCGGGGGGCGGTCGAAAAGTGCGGCACCCTAGCCACATGTAGTGCCCCCCACGAAGGAGGCCTTTCAGGATCACTGCGAACGCACTTGTAGAATCTGAAACAAGTGAAATGGCCTTACTAAAGCCTATTCACCAAATCTTGGGAATGTAATTGAAGTGAAGTATATATCTTCGTTGTGCATGTATTAAATCGACCAGGAGCGGGTGCCTATGCCCATCGCAAGCACACACAACCGCCACGAAGGCTACCTGACCGAACGAGCGTACGGAATCGTGATCTTCTCGGAATTCCTCGAGGCCAGCCAAGCGTGGGGTCTGGCCGATCCTGCTACGGCCCCCAAGTCCATCCTTTCCGACTACCGCGACGCGCAGCTCGACTTGTCTTCGCGCGAGGTAGCCTGTTTGGCGGTTTGGCTACGCGAGACCCTCAAACCTTGGCCGAACGGGTACTGGGCCGTACTCGCCAGAGATCGGGCAACCTACGGCCAGTTTCGAATGCTCCAAGCCATGCTATCCGATAGCTTTACCAACCTGTGCATTAGTCGTGGATCCATGATCGGGCCCGTGCCATATCAAGAATGGCCAAAAATTTCAAAAGTCCAAACAGCATAATCGATGCTTTGCGCAAATTAGCGCGGTCCGCGAGCGGAAGTATACTTAGATAGTGGCGCCTTTTGATAAGGGCAACACCCGCACATAGCACCAAATCCGAACAGGCCTGGGCCGTGGCGGCTCCCGACGCCGCGACGTTCGGGCAGTTGCGCATGCTGGAAGTGTTCCTGCATCGAAGCCCGGTGAAGCTGGGGGTCTTTCGGAGCTTGGGCGAGGCGAAGTCGTGGCTGGAGGGGCCGAAGGGTATGGTGGTGGGCTGGAGTGCATAAGCAGTGCATGCGGCTATGTCCCGACGCCCGCTCCTGAAGTTTAAAGGACTAGTCCGCTAAAGGGCCTGGCTATGCCGGCCTTGGAGGCCTCGGGGCTGACGGCCCTGTGCGTGTATACTGGCGTGGGCGCGTGCGCGGGATTGGCTGCGGTCGCCGTCACGCGTGCGGTTTACGGTCTGGAGGATCTGTTCGAGCGGTTGCCGTTGCATTGGATGTGGTGGCCCGCGCTTGGCGCGGTGGTGGTGGGAAGCGTAGGGCTGCTCGCGCCGCGCACGCTCGGCGTCGGTTACGACAACATTTCCGATATCCTGGCCCTGCGTTTCACGCTTCCGGCGCTCCTGACTCTCTGCGGATTGAAATTCGTTTCCTGGCTAGTTTCCCTGAGCAGCGGGACATCCGGCGGAACCTTGGCTCCGCTGTTTACAGTCGGCGGCAGGCTGGGCGCGAGTCTAGGGCTGGGCGCCGCGGCGCTCTGGCCCAGTGCGGGCGTCGATCCGCGCACGGCGGCGCTGGTGGGCATGGCGGCGTTATTCGCAGGCGCCAGCCGAGCCGTGTTGGCATGCATCGTCTTCGCATTCGAAATCACCCACGAGCCGCACAGCCTGCTTCCACTCCTGGCGGGATGCACGGCGGCGTATTTGGTTTCGTGCATGCTGATGCGGCATACGATCATGACCGAGAAAGTCGCGCGGCGAGGCGTCCAGATTCCCGAGAGTTACGTGGCCGATCCGCTGGAAAAAGTCAAGGTGCTGGATATTGCCAGCAAGTCGCTCGAAACCTTGAACGCGGACGATTCCCTGGCTGCGGCGCGCAAACGCTTGACCGAAGCCCGCCTGACGCAACAGGGTTTTCCGGTGCTGAATGCGAAGGGCGCGCTGGTGGGCGTGCTGACTCGGTACGAAGTGCTGGCCTCAGAGGCCGATCCTCGGACTCGGTTGGAAACGCTGATTCGGCGTCCGCCCGTGGTGGTGTACCACGATTGCCACGTAAGGCAGGCGGTGGACCACCTGCTGAATCATGGAGTGGGCCGGCTGCCGGTGGTTTCGCGCGAGAACCCGGCCCGACTGCTGGGGATCGTGACTCGCAGCGACGTACTGGCTGCGTACCGGCACGCCGAACGGGCCGCGCAAGCACCCGTCAGCGCTTAAAAATCGAATCCAGAAGTAGCGCCAGCGAAATCGATCAGGGTTTCGATGCCTTTGACGCCCGCTTCTCATTCGCCTCGCCGGTGCTGAAGCGCTTCTGGCCAGCGGCGGCGCCCACCAAGCCCCCGCCGCACTTTTCAACCGCCCTTCATAAATTTTTCCGGGATTCAAGAGGTCTTCGCTCGGAACGCGCGCGGGGAGCATCCTTTCAGGCGCCGGAAAAGTGTGGCGAAATACTGGCTGGACTGGAAGCCGCAGGCGAAGGCAATCTCCGTCACGCTGCGGCGCGGATCGGAGCGCAAGAGTTCCGCGGCGGCCTGAACGCGCAGGCGATTGAGATGCTCCAAGGGTGAGGTGTTCGTCAGCTCGCGGCAATAGTACGTGAAGCGGGTCCGCGCAAGCCCGCACTGAGCCGCCATCTCATCCAGATTCCAGGCGTGCTCCAGGTGCTTCGGCAGCGCGACGAGAAAGAGCTCCACGGTCCGCTGCGTGCTGGCCAGACGCTCGTCCAGAGGTACGCGCTTGCGCCCGAGAAGCTGCAAGAGGCCCAGGAACAGCTCGTTGAGGTGCAACGCCAGCCGTGAGGCGCTCCCCGCTTCACCCCAGCGCTCGACCGTCGAGCCGATGCGCTCGAAGGCGCGCGCGATTTCGGCATCCGCGCGCCAGACCTCTTGTTCGTTGTGCCGCAGGAGCTTGGTGAGCCGCTCCCGGTCCTCCGGCGCCATCACAAGCCAAGGAGGCCAGCGCCAGGCGTCGTCGGGTCGGCGGATGCCCAAGTCGAGGATGAGCCAATAGAGCCGGCTGGGGCCGACGTGCGGGTTGCCCACGCGGTGCCGCTGCCAGGGGCGCGTGACGGTCAGGTCGCCGCGCGCGAGCGCGAAGGTGCGCTCTTCCACACCGAAGTCCGCGCGTCCGCGTGCCAAGAATGTCAACTCCAGGCCCTCGTTGCGATGCCAGTCTAGCCCCCACGCCTGCTGGCGCGGCGCGTCCCAGTAGCCGACCGTGCAGACTTCAGGGAACACGCGCTTGGGCATCGGCCGGCCGGGGTAACAGCCCCGGGCGAGGGCCTCGATGCGCACCGCGCAGGCGGCTTCGGCGGCCTTGAGCGGCTCGCACGTGTCCGCGCTAAAGGTGCCGGCGGGCGAAACGAAGATCGCGGGCGCTTGGGCCATGCCGGACCTCCCTGCTGCACCTTGCGATATATGTTCGAAATTTACCACTGACTCTTACGTGAAGATTCTGCCCCGGTTATCGCGTACCTTCAAGGGCAAGTATGGGAGCCTCTTCTGTATGCCGCGCGCCAAGCCTCGAATCCTCTTCCATGTCGGCGGGCCGGCCTTCCATCCGGTCGCCGAGCAAGCCGCGTGCATCGCCGCATGGCTGGGGGGCGAGTACGTCTGCGAGGTGGCCGACGGGCGGGCGGCCTTCGAACGGCTCGACGCGTGCGACCTCTTCGTCATCATGGGCCTCCAATGGACGGGCCAACAGGAAGTGTACGTTCCGCTCACGTCCGACGACCGCGGCGCATTCGAGCGCTACGTGGCTTCGGGCAAGCCGCTGCTGACGCATCACGGCGGGGTGGCGAGCTACGACGACTGGCCGCAGTTCGGCGAGCTGCTGGGCTGGACGTGGGTCTGGGGCACGACGGGCCATTCGCCGGTGGCTGAGCACAAAGTCGACGTGCTGCCCACCGCGCACCCGATCGTCGCCGGCGTGAGCGATTTCGCGCTGGTGGACGAGCTGTACCATTCGGTGAAGGTAACGGAGGGCATGCACCATTCGGTGCACGCGCAGGCGCATTGGCTGGAACGCACGCTTCCGATGGTCAGCACCGCCGAAGGTGGGCGCGTCGCGGGTGCGGGGCGCGCGGCGTACCTGGCCAACGGGCACGACATGCGCGCGTTCGAAGCGCCGGCGTTGCGGCAGCTTTGGATCAACGCAGCGCGCTGGCTGCTAGATCTCATACCTTAAAGGAGCACGCATGAGCACGGCGACGACTACGCGGACGTACACGGCGGCGGTGATCGGGGTAGGAAAGGTCGGCGGGGGCGGGCCTAAGGGCGGCGGGCACGCCATCGGCTATCAGCACGCGACCATGCATAAGGCTCATCCGCGCGTGCAGCTTGTGGGCGGCGCGGACATCAACGCCGAGAACCTCAAGGCGTTCCAGGACAAGTTCGGCGTGCCGCACGGCTTCTCCAACCACAAGACGATGCTTAACGAACTGAAGCCCGACCTAGTCAGCATCGGCACGTACGTCGGCCTTCACCGGCGCATGATCGAGGACGCCGCGCGTGCCGGCGTGAAGGGCATCCTGTGCGAGAAGCCTTTCATGAACAGCCCCGCCGATCTGAAAGCCGTCGAGCGGATCGCCGAAGAGACGGGCGTGAAGATCGTAGTCTGCCACCAGCGCCGGTACCGGCCCGCGTTCGAGCGCGCCCGGCAGCTCTACAACGACGGCACCGTGGGCAAGCCGTTGCTCTGCACCGCCGGCGTCGGCGGCTGGGACCTCAGCGAATGGGGCAGCCACTGGCTCGACATGTTCCGCTTCTTCCATCTCGATCAGCCGGTGAAGTGGGTCTTCGGCCAGGCGCGGGTGCGAGAGACGCGCGGCTACGGGCACGCCATGGAGGACCACGCCGTCGCCTACTTCGAGTTCGAGAACGGGAGCAAGGGTCTGCTCGACGGCGGCCAGGAGATTGACGGCTGGACGCTCACCCTGCTGGGCACCACCGGCGTCATCCGCGTCAAAAACGAGGCCGTGGTCACCGTAGAGAACGGGAGCGGGCGCACGGTCGAGGACTTCAGCGCGCATCCGCGCCACAACGCGCTCTGGCACGAGATGCTCGAAGAACTTTTGCTGTGGATCGAAGGCGGCCCCGCCACGCGCTGCGGGCATCCGACGATGTTCAAGAGTTCGGAATTGAACCTCGCCGCGTACCTCTCGGCCGTGAAGGGCGACCGGATTGACTTGCCGCTCTCGGCGGAGCTTCAGGCGTTCAACGAATGGCCGGTGGAAGCGCTTGCGCGCCGGAAAAACTGAATCGAACCCCACTTTTAAAGGAGGTGGACCATGGGCAATCTCTCGATCGGGATCAACCTGGAGTTCGTGCGGCACGCGGACAAGAACTTCGAATGGGGCGTGGAGACGGCCGCGCGGTTGGGCTACGCGTACGTGGAGCCGATGGTCCACTGGGGGCGCGAGTTGCTCAGCGAGGCCGGCTACTTCCACAGCGTCTCGATGCTCGACGACCCTTACCGCCTCAAGCGCGCCTGCGAGAAGGCCGGCGTGAAGCTCAGCGGCCTCTCGACCCACACGCCGCTGTGCAAGCCGGAGATCAGCGTCGAGTACCTCAAGCAGGCAATCCGCTTCGCGGCCGAAGCCGGCGCCCCCGTGGTCAACACCGACGAAGGCCCCAAGCCCGCCTGGACCACCGTCGAGGAAGACCACACTCTGATGAAGTACACACTGCGCGAAGCGGCGAACCTCGCCGAGCCGCGCGAGGTTCTGATCGGGCTGGAGCCGCACCAGCAGTACAGCATGCACCCCGACGGGCTCGACCGCATCCATAAGCTCGTGGATTCCCCGGCCATCGGGATCAACTTCGACACGGGTAACAGCTACCTCTGCGGGCACGACCCGTACGCCTGGCTGGAACGCGTCGCCGGGCGGCTCGTGCATCTCCACGCGAAGGACATCTCCGACCAACAGTCTTTTAGCGAGCGCGGCAAGGTGACCGGCACGCCCGTAGGCTGCGCGTGCGGCGAGGGCGTCATTGACTGGAAACGCGTGATCGCGATTTGCCGCAAGGCGCCGCGAGAGATCGTGCTGAGCGTCGAGTGCGGCACGGTGGATCAGGCCGAACGCAGCATCAAGCACCTGAAGGCGCTGCTCTAAGTATGTCTGAACGCGGCGCCACTAAGTGGACGCACGAAAGCGGCCGGTCGCTGGCACTAGAAGTCGGCGGCCGGACGCTCTTCGAACACCGTTTCGACACCGCGCGGTGCAAACCGCACTTGCATCCTTGGTACACCCCCGGCGGGACGTTGCTCACCTGCCTCGAGCCCTGGGACCATGTCTGGCACAGGGGCTTGTGGTTCAGTTGGAAATACCTCGACGGCGTGAACTATTGGGAAGAGCGCGAGCCCAAGACCGACCCCGAAGGCGAAACGGTCTTCGAAGGCCCTGAGCGCCTGGACCTCTCTCCCTGCCGCGCGACGCTGAGCACCGCGCTCTCGTACCGCGATCCGCAAGGCCGCACGGTTTTACGCGAAGAGCGCCAGATCGTCCTCCACGCGCCAGAGGAGCCCGATGCGCTGCGCTTGGATTGGCACATGACCTGGACGGCCCCGAAGGACGTGAAGCTTGACCGCACGCCGCCCGTCGAGCCCACGAGTTGGGGCGGCTACGCGGGACTTTCGTGGCGCGCCGCGCGCAGCCTCGGCAAGTTTCAGGCGCTCAATAGCGAAAGCCAGAAGGACGCCGAGACGCACCACGCCCGTGCGCGCTGGACCGCACTGTGGGGGCTCTCTGACGGGCTGCCGCTTCGGCATGCCGGCGTCGCCTTCTTTGACCATCCGCACAATCCCCGCTATCCGACCCCGTGGTACGTGCTGTTGCAGCCGGGATTTGGGTACCTCAACCCCGCTTTCCTTATGGAAGCTCCTCACACCGTGCAGGCGGGCGCGTCGTTCACCCTGCGGTACCGCGTGCTCTGCTTCGACGGACCGGGCGAGTACGAGCGTCTGGAGCGCGAAGCGCGACTTTTCGCCTGACCGAGCACAATTTCAGGCACAACCAAAGCGCCGCTCCGTCCCCATCTATGCCGACCAGGATCTCACCCTCGTCTGCGCGCGCCTGGGCGTGATCCTGCGCCATACCGCCGTGTGCGACGCCGCTGCCAAAAGGTAGATCGAGCACTTATACGCTGAGCCTCCGAATATGCGGAGTAGTGAGTATCATCAACAATGCAATTCTAGGTGTATGTGCCTCTGCAGAGGACTGATCTCTCCACATAATACAGCGATTTTCCATTCCGGATTCTAACTGTCCTTTCCCACACTTTGTTCGTGTTTTCCGGCCATTCCTTACCGAATTTCTATCGCAGTTCGCCTTTCGCCTTCCTGCCCTAATTCGGTAATCCGTAGCCCCGACCTCGCCGCCTTGACCCGCACCTTCGTGCCCAGACATTTTTTCGTATAGACGTTATGCTCGTGCGCATCGATGCCTCGAGGCGCAGGATAATTTTGGAGCGGTGCTACCGTTCCAAGGACGAGCTTATTCGCCTGCATAGCGGCCTGAAGCTAACGGCGTGTCCGGCCTGCAAGGCAACAGGCACCCTCAACCTGCGCGGCTGCCTCTACGGCTAGGGTGAGCACGACGAGCAATCCAAGTCCCGGCGCGGGCGGCGGGTCTTCTGCAACTACCGCAAGGCGATCTTTACGGGCGAGCAGAAGCGGATTTTGGAGCGGTTGATTCGGGCGGCGTCGAAGGCGTAAGCGAAGAAGGTGGTGAGAGGGGTGTAGAGTTAAGGGCGATCGACTGGCCGAAATGTGGAGCGGTGCCTTGTCGCGGCACGGACGGCCGATCCTAGCGCATAAAGATCAGCCCAAGGTCTCGGCACATCGAATCCATTACAGCGGCGAACGCCATTTACAAGCACAAGGATGTGCGCACACAAAGGCGGAAGAAGGGCAGGCGGCTGCGGACTTAAGCTGGACAACCGAATCTTGACCCAAGACTGGGTTGGCTCGAACGCACTCTTTCTCTAGAATTCCTGCGCCATTTATCGGCTTGGGCCGCAGGCCAAGCCAAAATCGAGCTCCATGGAGCCTAACCCATGCTGCGGTCGCGAACGCATACTTCAAGAGTTTCGGGCCTCATGTACATGCTCGCGGCGGTCACATCCGCGGCGCACGCGGCCAATCCTTCGCCGCCGTTCCCCTTCAGCGATTATGCCCAGTCCGTCTTACTGGAAAGCGACTTTCCCACCGGCTTTAAGCGCAGCCGGGGAGGCAGCGCTTCGAATAACCAGCTTGGACTCGGATTCCAGTTGGACGCCTCTACTTCCATTGGCTTGGATGCGCGCTACGAGCCGATCGAGAAGAACGGCGCCTTCGCGGCATCCGAGACCAAAAGCTTTGCGGCGGCCTACCCGAATTCGTACATCAATCTCGGCGTCGGCGACGCATCCTATGCTTGGCACAACGGGGACAGCGAGAAGCCGGGCCACATAGCTACGGCGACGGCCAAAATTTACGACGGCTCCTACAAGATCGAGGTCGTCGTGCGCGGCTACTTGAAGTCCCAGCCTCAGGAGCGCATCGACCTCGCGATCCGCTTGGTCAAGCTTGCGCATCAGCGCCTTAAAGGCTATCCGCGCCTCGCCGACACGCTGGAATACCGGTACTTCACCGGCACCATGCAACCCCTGCGCCCGCCCTCCGTTTGGCAGAAAGATATCGAGCGCTGGGTCACCGATCTCAGGCAGACGGCACGCGCGTTCCCCGGCGTCCATAATCACCTGGAGATTCCGGGCGAGATGAAGCGCTCGCTGGGCCTGCCCGATTTTGTCGGACCGACGCTCGCCCGGCACATCGGACTGGGCGGCTTGCCCATGGACGAGGCCGCGGCAAACTCGAACCCTTATTCCATCGTGACGAAGGAGACGATGCCCGCGCTCAAGGCCGCGATCGAAAAGCTTCCCGGAAACAGCGAGCCGGCCGCGGTGCTCAAGGCCGCCCTCGACGTCAGTGGGGGGAGCTACCCGCTAGCCGTTCTGACCGCGCACAACCTGCTCAAGTCCATCACGTTTGAAGGGCGCACCGTCATCGAGGTCGCAAACAAAAACTTTGAGACCCGAGCCTACCCGATTCATTTCCGGAAGGCCCGCGAGACCTTGGGCGAGTATAAGAATCTCGTTTCGCGTCTCGCCAGCCTGCGTACCGATCCCATCGCCCAGCCTGATAAGATGGGTCCGTGGTACCACCTCTTCGCCGTCCTGACCGCCGCGGCGGTGGGTGAGCCCGGCGACGGCACTACGGCTGCCAACATGGAACACGCCGCCAAGAAGGCCGGAGTGTTTCTCGGCGAAGCCGGCCCCAACTACGAGAAAGAAACCATCGATAAAGCTTTCGGCTTAGCCGCCGATGCTCCCGATCTCGCCGCGCTCTCCCGCAACAAGAACGCAACCCATGCGAAGTGGAAATACGTCTACCTCGTGCCGTATGGCTGGACCGTCCGCGAGGATCCCAAGACGGGCGACCTCGAAATGATCGGCCCCGCGCCTACTGGACTCCCGCAAGGCGTAAGACTGAACTTCTTTATGCACGATCGAAACCTAACCACTGCCGAGGTGCTGAGCAAGACACTCGAAATGATCAAGCAAGAAGCGCCGGGGCTGAGCCAGGGGGCGCCGCGCGACTGCAAGATTGGGGGCTTGCCCGGCAAGTTGATCCCTTTGGAAGGGGAGCAGGCATCCGGCTACGTGGCTCACACCAGCCGCGGTCAGGACGGCATGGTCGTCATGCTCGTCG
Source organism: Planctomycetota bacterium (assembly GCA_015075375.1). Lineage (GTDB taxonomy): Bacteria > Planctomycetota > SZUA-567 > H5-PLA8 > H5-PLA8 > H5-PLA8. Next base: position 1,512,670 of record JABTUM010000001.1, read on the forward strand.
GCCCCAGGGAAGCCGACGCCCAGTTCAGGCATGCGAACGCCATCGCGAAGTTGATAGAGTTTCACTGGCTAAAGTGAGGAGAAAAGCAAATAGGCGATCTTTTGCACGTTTCCATAGAGAATGGGGTGATATGGACGCCCCTTCAATCCCGCCCAACGACCAACCCGCCTAGCCCATCTCGTTTCACTACCCACGCACTCGCCCTCACCGGCAGTTCTGTCCCCCGCCCCTTGCACATTTCCAAGAACACGCCCACGAAGCCCCTCCAAGAGCGCCGTTGCAGCGTCTAGGTCGCGAGAAAACCGAACCGCGCCGCCGTATTTCGGTATACTGAGGGCCTTAATTCCACTGGGAGTTTCACGGTATGCCACGCCCCATCGACCTCGATTTCCCCACGTTCGCCCGAAACTACTTCGCCCGTCTCTGTCACGGCTACGAACGCGCACTCGACGACACCCGTGTGCGTGTCTGGCTCTACGGGCACAAGAACCCCTCCGACCACGGCGGCGCTTGGGACGCTTCCACTCGTTTCTTTCCCGCACTGGCCGCCTGGCTGGCTGACCCGACGCGCCCGCGTGCGCTCGCTTGGCGCGGACATACCGTCCAACTCGACGAACTCGCCCACTCGATCCTTCTCCGCGCTTTCGATCCCGATGCACCTGGCTACTGGGGGCGCGAGGAATACCCGCGGCGGGAGCAGCGGACGGTTGAATCGAGCATGCTCGCGTACGGCGCATGGCTGCTCCGCGACACGTTTCTGCATGAACTCCCCGAACGCGCGCGCGAATGCTTCCGCGACTGGCTCGAATACTTCGGCTCCGGGGATCTCGTCCGCGGAAACTGGAATCTCTTCTGGATCGTCAACCATGCCGCGCGTAAGGCCTTGGGTTGGCCTTATAGCCAAAACATCATCGACGAAGCGTGGGCGCGCATCGAATCCCTCGACCGCGGCGACGGCTGGATGACCGACGGGCCCGAAGCCTACTTCGACGACTACAACTGGTGGGTCTTCGGCACGCACGAACAGTTCTGGATGCAGTTGGACGGCGCGTCCGATCCCGAACGTGTCCACCGCATCCGCGCACGCATTCGTCGAAGGCTCGAAGATTTTCCCAGTTTCTTCGGCGCCGACGGTTCCTACAGCGAGTACGGGCGCAGCCTCTCTTATAAATTCGGCCGATTGGGCTGCGCGATTCACGCTCTGCGCGAAGACGATTGGCCTCACGAGACCGGCATGCTCCAACGGATCGTTCGCAGGCACTTGGCCTACTACGACGATCAGGGTGCCGTGGACCGCCGCTTCGACACCGTGCGCCAGGAACTCTCCGAGTTCGGGCATCCCGCCGTCCGCGACGGCTACATCAACACCGGACATCCCTATTGGTGCATGCACGCCTTCGCCGCGCTCTGGCAGATTCCAGAGCGACATCCGTTCTGGATCTGCCCCGAGGAACCGATTCCCGTCGAGCGTGCTGACTTTCGCCGCGTCGTTGTCCCAGCCGGCTGGATCGTGGATGGCGTCCGCCAAGGCGGGCACATCCTCCGCTACAGCCTGGGCACCCAGCACGGGCGCGGCGAATACGCCGCCAAGTACGGCAAGTTCCTCTACGGCTCGCATTTCCCGGTGGATTTCGGCAGCGTCGAAGGCGACTTCGGACCCGATTCCGCCCTCTGCCTCACCGACGGCGACCATTGGGTGCACCCGGGCTGCTACGATGACTTCTGCACCGCAGCCGACTACCTCCGCGCGCGCTACACGCTCCAGGTCGGAATTCACGCCATTTCCTGCGAAACAATTCTGATCCCGCGAGGCGAACGGTGCCTGCGCCTGCATCGCCTTGCCGTACCACGCGGTGCGGCGCACCTGTTAGCCGTTGAAGGCGGCGCGGCCCTCGGCTACGCGCCGGGGCAGGCGCCTGCCAAGCGCGTGGACCGCAAGGCCCTCCTCAGCCTCGCCCGCTGCGGCGCGCGTGCATCGCTCATTCAAGGACTCCAAGGCTACGCCCGCGCCGTCCGCGCCCAAGGCTTCCGCGGCAATGAACAACTTAACGGCGTCTGGGACCGCGCCATCACACCTGCCCTCGAAGCGCGCCTTCCCGCCGGAAAAGCCACGCGCCTTGTTTGCCTTACTTGGGCCGCCGCCACCCTACCCGATCAGTTCCTTGCGCCAAAAGTGAAGACGAAATGGTCTGCGAAAGGCGACGTGACCGTGACCTGGGACGGCCAAACCCTGAAATGTGCTCCGCTCCCCATACGCGATTAAGGGTCAGCCACGACCTGACGCCAAATGCCCCGCATATCTTACAATTTGCTTCTTGGTGGCGAGCGACGATGTTCACCTTGGAGTGTCTTGGTTTAGCGTGAAAGGGACAACTACCGGCTAGGTTAAGGAACCTGACGAAGGGTGTAGCCATTTCGGATAAGAGCAGGCTGGGCGTGCGCCGTGCGTCCTTAGGCGACCTGTCTGAAGCCTCGCATGTGTTTGATCCCGAACCCCTGAAGGCGTTCTTCAAAGAACTCTCGTAGGAAGCCTGCGCCAGGAACGCCGTTCCCCGTCCCGCGGGCGAGCCGGAAGTGCTTGAGCTTCCAGGCGCCGACGGAACGTCGCTGGACGCGCTTTAAAAAGTGTTCTGGGCGCACTGGGTGGGCGAGCACGACAAGGCAGTGAAAGTTCATCTGCAGTTCGATCCTTTGCGCAGCGTCCACGTGGCCTCCGCATTAACGGACGGCAGCGGCGACGAGCGCGTCGTACTGAAAGAGCAGTTGCAACCCGGGAATCTGTACAGCGTCTATTGCGGCTACCTGGATTATGGCCTCAATCAAAGCATCCTGGACGCGCAGAGTTCCTTTCTGGCGTGCTTGCGCGGAAATTGCGCCCGTGAAGTCGTCGAGGCGCGCGCGCTTGCACCGGCCGCGCGCGCGACCGGTGTCGTTTCCAACCAGGTAGTAGGGATCGGCGACGAAAGGAGCAGCACGCACATCCAGAAACCTTTGCGCTTAGTCCAAGTGCACGTCGTCAACGCTAAACAAAATGGACTGAAGCCGCGCAGACCGCGCGTCAGCCGGAAAGTTATATCGGTGCGTGTGCAGGCTTCCGAATTCGAAGTATAACTGCTCACGGACCGCATAGACATTCTGTCGGAGAGCCTGGCGTTGCATTACAAGTATCTCTGGCAGATAGAGATCAATTTCAGCTGGCTGAAATGCACGCTCGGCTGCCGCCATCTGTTGGCTAAATCAAAGAACGGCATTCAGATTCAAATGTAAGCGGCGCTCTTCGCCAGTCTACTGGTAGTGCTGATGACCGGCCCCAAACCGATCAAAGCATCGCTGTTTACTTGAACATGCACTGTCAGGGCTGGGCCGATCTGAATGAGGTCTCGGCGCACCTGAAGCAACCAAAAAAGCGGTGAGTAGTTGGGACGCTCTCACGTTCCCTTGCGGAACGCCGCACCCCCGCACGCCCAAACCCCAACCTCTTCCCACGCCCCATGCACACCGCCGAACTTCCAAGCGACCGCATAGCCACGCCTTCCTGCACCAGAATGAACTCTGCACTTTTCGCGCCGAACACGATTGGGGTCGTCCCAAAAAGTCACTTTAACTGTAGTGCTTCTACTCTTCACTAAGACCATAGCAGGCGATATTAAGTGGCCAGAACATCCTTCGCCCTTCGTACCTCCCCCATTTTCATCGAACGGACATTTATACCCGGATTTCCTGGATAGGAAGCAAGGTTTCAGCCGAAAGTTGCGTCACTGCATAGGGGAAAACAGCCCGACGGGCGTATGCGGGGACCCAATCTAATGGGTGAGAGCAGATTCGAGGCATTGCGGCTTCAATTTGAGCCGAGTTTGCGGCTGGAATTTCACGGCGCGAGCGTGACCAGCGACGCGGGCTTGCTGGCCTATCGGGAACTGGATGAAGTCCTGGACCTGACGGCCATGGGTAGCGCTAGAATTGCCGACCCCAGGACCGGCAGCAACACGCGGCACAGCCTCACGGCGCTCTTGCGCCAAGCGGTCTACGGGCGGTTGGCCGGATACGAGGACACCAACGATGCGGAGCGCCTGCGGTTTGATCCGGCTGCGCGGCAGGTCGTCGGCGGGCGGGCACGGGAAAAGGAAGCGGCCTCAACCAGCGAGATGGGTTGGTTCGAGACCGAAGTGCTGACGCGAAAAGAGCATCTGCGATCCCTGCTGGACCTGCCCGGCGAGTGGATCGACCGGGTTCAAACGCGCACCGGCGCGTCGAAGCGGCTGGTCTTGGACATGGATAGTTCCGAGAGCGAGACCTATGGGGACCAGCAGGGCAGCGCCTTCAACGGGCACTTTGACTGCACCTGCTATCATCCGCTGTTCCTGTTCAACCAGGACGGGGACCTGGAACGGTGCCTGCTGCGGCGGGGCAACCGGTACAGCAGCAAATATTGGCGACGGGTGCTCTGCCCGGTGATCGAGCGTTACCGTGGCCGCAGCTTGGAACGGTTCTTCCGGGGCGATGCGGCGTTTGAGGTGCCGGGATTGATGAAGGTTCTGGAAGCCGAGAAGTTCGGGTACGCCATCCGCATCAAGCAGAACGCGGTCCTACTGCGGGCCGTCGAGCATTTGCTGACGCGCCCGGTGGGTCGGCCGTCACGCCAGCCCAAGGTATTCTATCACAGCTTCATGTACCGGGCGGGCAGTTGGGACCGGGAGCGTCGCATCGTGGCCAAGGTAGAATGGCACATGGGCGAACTGCTTCCCCGTATCGGGTTCATCGTGACGAACCTGCGCTGGCGCTCGAAGCGCGTGGTCAAGTTCTACAATCAGCGCGGCACAGCGGAACAGTGGATCAAGGAAGGCAAGCACGCGGTGAAGTGGACCAAGCTCTCCTGCCACGACTTCAAGGACAATCAGGTACGGCTCCAGCTCTTCGCGCTGGCCTACAATCAGGGCAACTTCCTGAGGAGGCTGGCACTGCCGAGAAGCGTGAAGCACTGGTCGCTAACCACGTTACGGGAGAAGCTGGTTAAGATCGGGGCGAAAGTGGTGAAGCATGCCCGGTACATCAATTTCCAGATGGCTGAAGTGGCGGTGCCCCGGGAATTGTTCGCGTCGATCTTGGCCAAGATTGGTCGGCTGAGAGATGCGCCAGCCTGAACCGCAGGCGTTCATGTACGGGGCTCGGGGCGCGTCGACCGCAGGTTCATGTGAGGGCCGCATGCCCCGAGTTGGCCGAAAGATGCCTTTGGCCCCCTTGAGGCGACCCGAGGAGCGGAGGGGCCGGCCCGAAGGCGTTGAAGCCGGGAGAAAAGGTTTGACGATAAGATGGGGAACCATAAAGTGGGTAAAAATTGGGCCGCTGGAACGGCTCCTGGTCAGTCATCCAGGAAATCCCGGTTATAATTCAGACGCCTTCCGCCTCAAAGTCCAAGGGGGACACTTGGGTTCGAAGACACCAAAAGGGAAGCGATGGTGAGCGAACGAAATGCCTTCTCAGCCTGGGCTTGCACGTCATCCAACTGTTGATGCAGATCGCACAGCTTGGTATCATGTGCTGCCAAACCTAGCGGGCAATGCCTGATGCGCTTCAAGGGGGCCACGGCGTTGATTACATCCCATACCGTCAGCCGTTCCGGATTCTCCTTGAGAGCGAATCCACCATGAAGGCCCCTGCGGGATTGCACCAGCTCCGCGTTTCGCAATATCTGCATAATCTTGGCTAGGTAGCCGAGAGGTACTTTGGTCTGCTTTGCAATCTCCTCGGTGGTAAGCGACTCGGCCTTTCGCTTGGCCAAACATACGACTACGCGAAGTGCATATTCGGCGGTCAGAGAAATCATAGTAAGCCTTCCATGAAATGAGCCTAGCAAGGTTTCAACGCCAGGAACGCAGAGCTTGACCAGTCTCCCATTTGCGCTGGCACGCCTTCACCGCGCACTAAGGTGGTCCTGTCAAGCGGGAACGCCATTCACTTTTGCGGGCCTCGAAGGCTAGGCAACCGATGTGTGCTGTTCCCACCTCCTGAGTTCCGGCGATGCTCTTTACCTCGGCTTTCCCTGATTTGCGGGAGGCATTTTATTAGGCGCCTCCCCCTTTTCTCACGGCAACGGGTATCCCTCGGCGAGGTGCGCTACCGCATATCCCGGCTCCGTTTCCCAGGATCTCATTCAAGAAGTTTTTCGATCGACTCATGCCTCAATAGACTCCACGTCGTCCACCGCAGCCCCGTGGCCACCAACGATCAGCGCGCCGCCAGCAAGCCCCGCAGTTCGCGGCACTCGCGATTGGGCATAGGCACCGGCGTCGGCAAACCGTCCCAGAGCAGCAACTCGCACAGCACCTCCGCGTCTACCTGGTCGGTCTTGTGCCGGTCATCCTCGATCAACCACACCTTTGCCGCGTTCACCACCACGGCCTCTGCGCCCAACTCCACCAGCGCCTCCTGCAGCCACGCCGTCTGGTTCCCGGCCTCCACCGCCACCATCTAGTCCGCCTTAGGGTAGCGCTTCAACCCGCCCTTCAAACCTTCTCGCGTTGTGGCGATCTCGCCGCGGCCCTTCCGCACGCCCTGAGCGTCTTCGCACAAAAAAGCTGGACACCGATGCGACATCCAATCCAAAATAAAGTACGGTTGACCTCCCCTCTCGGATTCCTCGGTTATCTGACATCCCCGAGGCTACCTAGGGCAAGCGTGTCTGCCCATTTCAGAGCTTCTCCCTAATTGTCTCAGATATAGGTTGCCGAGGTAGATATGGCAAGGTATAAATAAGATAATTAGGTCTTTAAGTAGTGTTTAGCGCGCAACTATCGGGAGAGGGTCATGAACCCAAGAAGACTCTGGATCGGCTTCGGAGCAGTCATGGTGCTTTCCTTTGCCGTTTTGGGTTACTACGGTTGGGAGATATACCGTGCGGCTCCACCTATTCCTAACCGAGTGGTGTCATCGACCGGTGAAACGATCATGACGGGGAATGATATACGTGATGGACAGAACGTTTGGCAGTCCATCGGGGGCCAGCAAGTTGGAACAATCTGGGGGCACGGCTCGTATGTGGCCCCCGACTGGTCGGCAGACTACCTGCACCGCCAGTCCGATTGGCTACTGGAGCACTGGGCGCAAAATGACCACAACCGTTCGTTTGACGAGCTGAACCACGAGATCAAGGCGGCTTTGAAAGCTCGTCTAAGCAAGGAGATCCGCACCAATACTTACAATCCGAAAAGCGGCACACTCTCCGTATCTGAAGAGCGCATGGAGGCCATCCGTGCTATGGCGGGACACTACGCCGGTTTATTCGGCGGTATGCCGGAGTTTCGGGATTTACGCGATGCATACGCGATACCGGAACACACGGTTAAGACCCCTGAACGTCAGGCTCAGATGAATGCGTTCTTTTTCTGGGCCTCGTGGGCATGTAGCACCAATCGCCCAGGCCAGGACATTACCTATACCAACAATTGGCCTCCGGAACCCCTGATCAGCAATCAGCCGACGTCATCAATCCTTGTCTGGTCAGTGCTGAGCGTGGTCCTTCTATTGGCCGGGATTGGAGCCTTGGCATGGTATTTCGCAGTGCAGCGTCATCAGGAAGAACCTGATACATCTCTACCTGAAAGTGATCCATTACTGGCATTGGACCCCACGCCATCCATGAGGGCTACGCTCAAATATTTTTGGATCGTTACAGCTTTGATTGTTGCGCAAGTCGGCTTGGGTGCGGTTACGGCACACTATGGCGTTGAGGGTTCAGGCTTTTATGGCTTTCCGTTGGCGGAGTACTTGCCATACGCAGTGACCCGTACCTGGCATACGCAATTGGGTATTTTCTGGATCGCCACGGCCTGGCTTGCCACCGGCCTTTTCATGGCGCCGGCCGTTTCGGGATATGAGCCCAACTTTCAGAAGGCGGGCGTAAATTTCCTGCTGATCTGTCTGCTGATTATAGTGGTCGGATCCATGTTCGGTCAATGGATGGGCGTACAGCAGCGTTTGAATCCAGAGATGAATTTCTGGTTCGGACATCAAGGCTACGAGTATGTGGATTTGGGGCGTTTCTGGCAACTCTTCCTTTGGATTGGTCTATTCCTGTGGTTGTTCTTGATGGGTCGCGCGCTATGGCCAGCGCTGAAAAGACCTGGTGACAACCGGCATCTGCTGGGCTTGTTCCTAGTCGCCTCGGCAGCCATTGCGCTGTTCTATGGCGCGGGTCTGATGTGGGGGCGACAGACCAATCTGGCCATGGTGGAATACTGGCGCTGGTGGGTCGTGCACCTGTGGGTGGAAGGATTCTTTGAGGTATTCGCAACGGTGGTCATCGCTTTCCTGTTCACCCGCATGGGCCTGCTGGGGACGCGCAAGGCGACTTCGGCAGTCCTCTTTTCCACCATTATCTTTCTGTCCGGCGGCATCATCGGGACCTTCCATCACCTGTACTTCACCGGCACGCCGACGGCCATCATGGCCTTGGGCGCGACCTTCAGTGCGCTGGAAGTTGTCCCATTGGTGCTGATCGGCTTCGAGGCCTACGAGAATCTGACGTTGAGTCGCGCCAAACCCTGGGTCTCTGAATACAGGTGGCCTATCTTCTTTTTTGTGGCCGTCTCCTTCTGGAACTTGGTCGGCGCGGGATTGTTCGGTTTCCTGATCAACACGCCCATCGCCCTTTACTATATGCAGGGACTGAATACCACACCCGTCCACGGACACACCGCGCTATTTGGCGTATACGGCATGCTGGGCATTGGCCTTACTCTCTTTTGCCTCAAAGGTCTGGCAGTTCGCAAGCAATGGCGAAACGGAACATTGTCGTTCGCGTTCTGGTCGATCAATATCGGTCTAGCGCTGATGGTGCTATTGAGCTTGCTGCCAGTGGGTCTGCTGCAGACTTACGCCAGCATTGAACACGGGATGTGGTATGCGCGTTCGGCGGAGTTCCTTCAGACAGATCTGATGAAATCGCTTCGTTGGCTGCGTGCTATTGGCGATACGTTCTTCGCCCTTGGCGTTGTGGCCCTGGGTTGGTTTGTCCTGGGACTGAAGACCGGTTGGTCTGTCACGACAGATGCTCCACCGCAACTGGCCGAAACTATCCAGCCCACAAACTGAAGTATCCTCGACTTCCTGGGAGTTACCATACTCCAGATGGGCGAAGACGGGATCGACAACCTTCTTGCCAACGCGCTGATCGGCCAATTGGCCATGGTCGGCAGCGATGGCCGGCCTTACGCGATCCAATGCCTATCTGCTGGCTCGGCGACATGCTGTATGTACGCCTTCCAAGAAATGCCTGGAAAAGGGCGCGTGCACGCCGAGAACGACTGCGTTTGTTTCGAGGTGGTTTGGACGGCGCCGGACCTGAGCAATGACACTTCGATTCGTGCGAGGATCGGCCGGGCTCCGTCCACGAATTTGGAGAGAAAAAGCGCGTCCTGCAGTCCAGTGAACTCAGGTACCTCAGGCTGCACAGGGCCTCGCGTAAAGGCCATGGCGGAAAATCATCATTAGAACAAGGGGCGCTCTCCAGAGTTGTTGCTGAAACCTTGAGCGGCTGCATGAATGGAAGGCGCTGCAGAAGTCGATTCATTGATTGGCCGCCAACACAGGGTCTGCCCCGTCTGCAGTGCGGGAAACCGTGCTCGGCAAGCGTAGGAAAGCCGTCGACCTAGGTGCTTTTTGATCGAGTGACCGGCGGCAGAAGTGGATATTCAGAGCATGAGGAGGAAAGCACATGGTTACTGCATCCAAGTCAAACCGGCCCATTGATGTGGCGGTCATTGGCGGAGGACCGGCCGGATCAGCATTGGCGACGCTGCTGGAGCGTGCGGGGCATCATTGCGCAGTGTTCGAGGCGGGCGAATTTCCGCGCTATCACATCGGCGAGTCTTTGATACCGCATACCTTTGGCATACTGGACCGGTTGGGACTACTTCCCAAGCTGCGGGTATCCTCATATCCTGAAAAGTACAGTGTGCGTTTCGTTTCGCCCACCGGAAATGAGTCCACGCCGTTCTATTTTTCGGAGACCATCGAGGGCGAGGGGGCGCGCACGTGGCAGGTGGAGCGCTCCTCGTTCGACCAGCTTTGCCTTGACCATGCCCGGGAGCATGCCGTCGACGTCTACATGGGCGCCGCGGTAGAGCAGGTGCTCTTCAATGGCGCAAGGGCGACGGGGGTGCGCGTCCGTCCTTCCGATGGCGATCCTTATGACTTATCGACGCAAGTTGTAGTGGACGCTTCCGGAAGGTCCACGGTTATCGGCAATCAGTTGATGCTTAAAAGTCCAGTGCCCGGCCTTAAAAAGGCAGCTCTCTGGTCATACTACAAGGGAGGCCGACGTCTGGATGGCATAGACGCGGGCGAGACCACCATTTTTACCATCCGCGACCGAGGGTGGTTCTGGTACATCCCGTTGCCAGACGATGTGGTCAGCGTGGGCGTCGTCGCCAATCCCGACAATCTATTTTCCAACGGCCAAGAGGCCGAAACAGTGTACGCTCGTGAAGTGAATGATTGCGTTCCTCTGCTTGAGCGACTCAATCTGGCCAAACGCTGCGCGCGAGTCTACGGCAGTTCGAAGGAGTTAGCCTATTTTAATCGTCAGACATCCGGCGATGGTTGGGTCATGATCGGAGATGCGCGCGCGTTCCTGGATCCCATCTATTCCTCAGGATTGTTCCTTGCGTTGGCTTCGGCCGAATTGGCAGCGGAGTCCATTCACCAGGCCCTCGAAGCAAAAGACTTGACTGCCACAAGGCTCGGTTCGTTTGAGCCGAGAATAATGGCGGGAGTGGAGGTGGTCAGGCGCCTGATTCACGCCTTTTACGATCCCAATTTCAGCTTCGGCGAATTTGTTAGGCGTTATCCAGCGCAACGCCGTGCACTCATTGATTGCCTCGTGGGTGACGTGCTCAAGGATATGAACGACTTCAAAACCGCCTTGGAGCAAATGACGCCTCCGCCGCCCGACCTAATGGCAGGTGGCAGCTAAGTCCAGAGGAGAACGAGAGTGACCTCAAAGCCAAGGATACTTTTATAAAAATCGTCGCGCGATACCCTTCGCTTGCACATTTTTAAAAAGAAGCGAGGATTCACATCACCAGGACGCGTGACGAGTGCGAACGCTCCAGAAAAGAAAACCTCCTCTACAAGATCGGAAACCCGCACACCGGCCAGTAAGCTCGGCGCGTGCTTTTACTTCGGCTCGGCGGGAAGGGCCTTCAAGCGTTCGTATTCTTCGTCGGAAATCGCTTCGATTTTAACGTTGTCGAACGCGTACCGGCCGCGCGGCCAGTACGCATACAGCATCACGCGCAGATAGCTGACCTCGATGTACGCCACCTTGTCCTTGCTCTGCGGGCGGCGCGTGGGATGAAACGCCTGCTCGAAATGCCGCCAGCCGTCCCCGGCCGTTCGGCAGTTCACGATCGTCTCCCAGCGCCGCCGCTCTTCGCCCCGAAACGGCCCCCACCCGCGCACCCACACCTTCGCGCCGCCCGGGCCCCGATAGTCGAAGCTGATCTTGTACGCCTGCTTCGGCGCGCACGCGATCTTCGACGAATAAAACGATACGCCGTAGGTCGCGCCGATCGCGCCGTATTGCCGCGCCTCCCCCACCTCCGATTTCTCCGGCGCGGGCGGCGGATCTTCGCCCTTTTCCGCCGCCGCGCGCATCGCCGCCTGCCGCTTCTTGGCCTCCTCCTCCAGGACATCCGTATCGAGCACGATGAACTTGCCGCGTTCGGGCGCCGCGGGGTCCGACGTCCAGAACGACGTGAGCCCGTCGGGATGCGCCCAGCCCAGCGGAGCAGGTGGCAATCCTTTCTTCGGCGCTTCGGCCTCTTCGAAGGATCCGTTCTTCAATTCGGGCAGCGGTTCGTCGGGGCCGGGAAACTCGGGATACCAATGCCGGTCGTCTTTGGGCTGCGCCGGAGGCTCCCATTCCCCGGCGGCGAGCGCACCGCCGAGCACCGCTAGCGCGGCGCACGCCAGCCACGCGCCGCCGCAAGCCTTCGCGCGCTTGAAAGGGCCGTGCGGTTGCCGCCTCTGCTTACTCATCGGTTTCGACCAGTGCCTTGTAATACGCTTCCAGCAAATCCTGGTAGCCCTGCGGCGACGGCGCTTGCATCCCGCTGAGAATCTTCTCCCGCACGTGCTTCGGCAATTCGCGGCTGCGTTCGAGATCGATCTCGGCCTTGTAGCCGACCGCCTGTTTCGCATCCTTGAGCTGGTCGAGCAACTGGCTGTGCGCTTGCCGCAAATTGAAGCCGCGCCCGGCTTGCAGTTGCTCCTCGATCTTATTCATCCGCCGGATCGCTTCGGCCATATCGCTGCTGGGCAGATGGTATGCCTTAAGCTGCGTCTGAATCTTCTCGGCCTGCTGGCGCAACTGCGCCTGCTGCCCCTGCAGGCGCTGGAGCTTCTCCTTCGTCTCGGGCGGCGGCTCGCCGCGCAACCCCTGGCCCGCCACGCCGCTTTCCTTCCCGCCTCCCGTCGCGCCGCCCACCGCATCCTGGGACTTGTCGTCCACCTGCCCGGCTTCGAACGGATCGGGCGTCACGCGGCTGGGCGTCTGCCGCCCGCCCTTCCCGTCCGCCGTCTGCTCGACGAACTGCCCGCTGCTCTTGCCCCCGCGACCTTCCCCGCTGCGCCCGCCGACCTCGTGCTCGTTCGGCAGCCGGTTTCCCGTCACGCCCTTCGCCGACATGTTGCTGATGTTCCCGTCCGCCGCGTCCCAGCCCGCGCCCTTGTCCATGCTGTCCATGAAGCTGCTCGACACGTCCTCCACGTCGTCGGCCATCTCCTCGGCATCGTCGAGCAACTCCCCGATGATGTCCTCCAGCTCCTTCGGCAGGTCGGCCAGCGGCACGTCGAATTCGCCCTGCGGTTCCTCCATGCTCCACTTCTCGGTGTCCTTCGTATCCGGCAGCCACTTCTCGAGGTTCGTTTCCAGCTGCTTGGCCAGCTCCAATCCCGCTTCCTCGTTGCGCACCGCGATCTCGGTCTTCTTGTTCTGCAGCGCCTCAGAAGCTTTCTGGATCTCCTGGAAGACCTCGTTGAACTCCTCGGCCAGCCCGCTGTTCGAAAAATCCTGGTCGGGCACCTTGCTCAAATCCGTGAACGCCTCGCGGAAATACTTGGCCCAATCGGCCTCGGCCTGCGCCAGTTCCCCCAGCTTTTTCTTGTCCTCTTCCGTCAAATCGTCCGGGTTCTTCTTCGCCAGCTCCTCGGTGCTTTCGAGCACCTTCTTCTGCTGGTCGAGGAAATCCTTGAGCTTGTCCTGCGTCGCCTCGAGCTTCTCGCGCAGGCGCTTGCCCGCTTGCTCGTCCTTCAGATCGATCTTGGCCTTCGTCGGCTCGCGGTCCAAATCGCCCAGCGATCCCAGCAGCGCCGTGAGGCGGTTCAGAATCTCGTCCTGCAGCTCGCGCTCGGTCTGAAGCAAGTCGATGGTCGTCGCCCCCGCGCCGCTCACCTGCTCCCCGCCGACGAGCCGCTGGACCGCGCGGTCCATCGGGCCGTCGTGCAGCGCGCGCAGTTCGCGCACCAGCGGCGCGGTCTGCGCAGCCCGTTCCTTCGGAAACGCGCTTTCGACCTGCGCCGTCAGCTTCGCCGTCTCGTTGCGGATCACGCTCTGGTCGTCGCGGATACTCGCCAGGCGCTTGCCCAGCGCCCCGGACTTGGCGACCTCTTCCAGAAACTCGCCCACCGTCACCGTCTTCCCGCGCGCCTGCGTCTGCAACTCGATCAGCTTCTGGATCTGCTCGAAAACCGTGCGGAACGGACTGTCCGCCTGCAGCCCCATCTGCTCCGGCGTCAGGATGCGCACGATCAGCGGCGCCGAGCGCGTGACCCGGTCCGCGCCGGGCGCGTGGTCCGCCGCTTCGGCCACCACGGCGTACGCCGCGCCGACCACGAACTGCGCGGGATCGAGCTTCAGCGCGTACACTTCGGCTATCGATTTCTCGCCGGGCACGGGAAAGGACCACTGCTTCAGCAGCGTCCAGCCCGCGCTTTCCTGCGGGTTGCGCTCGTCGGCGCGGCGCGCGACCAGCCGGATCGACTTGAGGCCGTAGTCGTCCTGTGCTCGCAGCGCCAGCGGCACCGTGCCGCCGGGCAGCGCCGGAACGTTGGGCGACTTGTTCTCGAAATAGACCGCCGGCCGCGCGTCGGCACGCAACAGAATCTGCCCCTCGAACGCGCGCTCCGCCCGAGCACCGTCCTTAGAAACCAGCGTCAGCGCGTACGCGCCTTCCTGCTCGACGTTCCACGCCACCGACCAGCGCGCGCCGGCCGCCTGCAGCGGCGCGCGGCCGCCGGGACCGGCCCACTCGCCTTCCTTTAACGGGATCGACGCGCCGAAGCGCAGCGTCGCGCGCGTACCCGGCAGCGCGTGGACCAAGCCCGCGGGCGCCGGCTCCGTCTGCGCTTCAAGCCCCGTGTACGCCGGCGGCGCGAGTTCCAATTCGGGCTCGGTCGGCCGCGGCTTCGCGCGCACCTGCACTTCGCACGGAAGCGATACGCCGTCGCCCGATTCGAGCGTGAAGCGGAACGACTCGTTCACGTTGGGGAAGTCGTACACGAAACCCGCGGCGTGCGCCGGAGACCCCGCCGCCGCGATGAGTTCGGCGTTCGGCTGCGGCGCCGGCGACATCGGGATGCGCCGCGGACCTTCCGGAAGCTCGACGCACAGCGCCATCTCGCGCGGCGCTTCGCCCTCGCGCATCGCCGCCAACCCGTGCACCGTCAAGCGTTCGCCGGCCAACACCTCCACGCGCTCGGCCGGCCGCGCCAGCACCCGCGTCCGGCTGATCCGCGGAATCCCGGCGAGCGGCTGCGTGTATCGCCACAGCGCGTTCGCCGCGTAATCCGGCCACACCGACGCGTACAGCGCCAGCGCGCCAAGCGCGCCGGCCGAAGCACCCGCGACGATCCGCAGCCGCCGGCGTTCCCAAAGCCCGCCCAGCGCCAGCTCGCGCGCACGCGTTCCCGCGTCCATTACGATCTGACGGATCATCTCGTTGGAGCCGCCCACGGAAGCCGACGCGGTGCGCGCATTCAGTTGCACCGCGTTAATCAAAAGATTGTCGCGCTGCCCGAGCTTCTGCTCCAGGTACACCGCCGCGGCCTGATCGTTGATCCGCCAGAACGCCGGCCGCGCCACCCATGCGCAAAGCGCACCCATCGATGCGCCGGCGGCCAGCACGCCCAACCCCAGACGCAGCACGCTGGGCAGGTCGAACAGGTTGTCGGCCAGTGCGAGAACCAAAAGCGCCGCGAGCGTCGCCGCGAACCAAAGCAGCGCGCGGCAAATCCCGGCGCTCATCCGCCAAATCCGCCGCGCCCGCGCCAGCGTTCCGCGCAACGCGCCGGCCGGCGCTTCGGATGGGGTGCCGAGCTTCTGGATCATCGCGAAACCCTCGACCGCATCAGCGTACCACGGAAGTCAGGCAGATACACCGGCTCCCGTCTGCGAACACCAAGCCCGGCGCCGCGAAAAAGATTATTCCTTCGGTGCATCGGCGCTCCATTGCTTCTCCGGCTCCCGCGCCGGATCGAGCACGCAACCGCCCAGCGCCGGAAGCAACCGGATCGGACGCGGCTGCCCCCCGCGCGGCTCGAAGTAGCGGAACAGGTTGGCGCGCCCGCGTGGATTGATGTGCCACTCGGTGGTGCGCATGTGCCACGTCCAAATATCGAGCCGGTTGAGTTCCTGGCCCTTAAGCCCCGCTTCGTCGTGCTGCTCTTTGACGCGCCGCTGATGCACCACCACCTTCGCGGCCTCGCGGTGTCCGCGCACGGCGATCACGCCCTGCACGTCGAAGAAGTCATCGAACTTGGCCAGCGTCGCGGCAATCGCCGCCTCGTCGCCGGCCTCGAGCGGACGCGCATCGGCCGCCGTCGCGGCTTGCTCCGAAAGTCCTACCCAGATCCCGCGGTCCGTCAGCAGCGCGAAGTCGTAGCGGTCCGGCGGCAGCCGCTCGATGCGGTACGTGCCCTGCGCGGCGTCGAGCACCTTGCCTTCGTACGCGCGCATCCGATCGATCCCGTACGCCGCTACCTGTTGCAGCGCGCCAAAGCCCTTCAGCGTGCCGGTCAATACTCCGTTCCCCGCCTCCGGCGCGGCCTCGCCGCCGTCGAAAACGATCTCCTTCACGTACACCAAGTCCGCGGCCTTCTGCCCCACCTCGCCCTGCATCTGGAATTTCAGATGAAATTTCTGCTCTAAATAGTCCATCGGATTCTCGCCGTCGGGCGTGCGGATGTAGACGGGCTTGTTGAGCAAATGCCCTTTGAGCGTCTGGCCGCTCAACAGCCTGGCCTCGACGCCCAGTTCCACCACCGGGTACTCGCCAGGAAGAAATTCTTTCTCGTCGCTTCCGGCATTCTTGAAGCGCCACGGCCGCTCGGTCGACTGCGTGCGGATAAAGAAGGTAAGCGACGCGAACTCCTCCAACTTGACGTTCACGAAGCGGCCGCCCGCCGCACCCTCGCCTTCGTAAATCCGCGGCTCGCTGCCCTGGAACCAGATCTCGCCCTTGTGCTCCTGCCCGTTGGAAAGCCGGATCGTGCCCGCGCGCCGTTCGGCGCCGCGAGCGAACGCGGCCAGCAGCAGCAGAAGCACGGCCACTCGAACCTTCACGTACTCGCTCCTTGCGTTCAAATCAGATTCATGCGCCGGCGCGCGACCCATTCGACGGTCATCAGACTCAGGTACAGCATGAAAAACACAGGCGTGTCCCACACCAGGCTGAATTCCTCGCGGCGAACTTCCGCTTTCACGCCTTCGGAAATTCGCACGGCCAACTCCGCCGCTTGCGCCACGGGCCGCACCGCGCCCCCGGTCTTCGCGGCCAGCGCCTCAAGGTAAACCAGATTCACGGCCAGCCGCGCCCCCTCGCCGCTCCCCGCGCCAACCTCCAGCAGAATCTCGCGCGTCTCCAGCGCGCCCTTTTCGTCCGAGGCCGCGACTTGCAGGCGATACGCGCCGTCGTGCGGGAGATCGGCCTGCCCGGCGTACGCCCCCGGCGCGCCCAGCGGCGCGAATGGCACGCTTTGCACGACCTCCCCGTCGAGCTTGCGCAGCGTCGCGCTGAGCTGTGCGCCGGCCAGCGGCTGCAGCGCGCGGTCCAGCACCCGCGCCGTCACCGTCGCGCGCGCCCCGGGCGGATAGCGCCCGGCACGGTCTGCGCTCAGCTTCAGCAAACTCCCGCCGTCCTCGCGTCCCGTCAGATAGCGAATCGCCTGCCGCCACAGCGCGTTGTAACTGTGCTGCCCGTCGGCGCCCGTCTGGCTCCAACGCCACAGCCCGTTCGTCGCGACGCCCAGCACCTTGCCCTGTCCATAGTGCAGCGTCGCCAGCGCCGCGGGCCGCTCGCCGCTGGGCAATTTGAATGCCAGCAGCGCCTGCGCCCCCGGACGCAGCGCACCGGGCCTGTTGAGACCCGACACCTGCGCCAGCGCTCCCGATCCCGGACGTGTCTCCAATTCTTTGAAGATCGGATGCGCGAGGCCGAGCGGAAGCAGCTCGACCGAAGCTTCCGACGCCTCGAAAGCCGGCTCGCTGGCCACGAGCTGCCACGGGCACAACGGCGCGAGCTTCGAATCGACCCAGCCTCCGCGCGCGAACGCCTCCGCTCCGCCCAGCCAAACCAGCGCGCCGCCTTGCGCGACAAATTGCTTGAGCGTCTCGGCCGCCGCCGGGCTCATATCCGCCGAGCGCGATCCGCCCAGCACCACGCAGCGAAAGCGCTGCAGCGCCGCGAGGCCTTCCGGAAAGCCGTCCTGTATCCCGTCGCCTTCACGCTGGCCCTGCAGCAGAAAGCGCTTTTCGTCCACCCGCACCAGTCCCGTGAAGTCGATCCCGGGATCGGACTTCACGGCATTGCGGAAAGCCTTGAATTCCTGTCCCAATTGCGGCGCGAAATAAAGCACGCGCAGCGACGGATCGGCGACTTCCACCGTGAACCGCCGCGTATTGTTCAGCGTCGCGGCTTCGCCGCGCAGCGACGGCAGCCGCAGCTCGAAGCGCCGGATCCCCGGCTCTCCGGCGGGAATGCGGAACGTAATCGTCCGCTGCGGCGTCCCCGACGAGAGCGCCACCGCTTGCGCCGCGATTTCCTTTTCGCCGTCGAGTACCTGCAAACTCGGCGCGCCCAGACCATCGAAAAACGCACTGCTCCCTGAGGCCGCCACCGTCACCTTGGCCTCGAATTCCGTCTTCGCGTCGGCGCGGTCGGGAACTTCGAGCCGCTCGATGCGCAGATCGTCCGTCGCGCTCAGGTCGCTCCCTACGGCGAGGACATATACGGGCACGTTGAGTCCGAAAGCCGCCGGTAAGGAAGGTTCGTCGCCGCCGTCGCTGACCAGCACCACCGCCCCCACCCGCCCCGATGCGCCGTGCGTTTCGGCGCTCTCGGCCAGCGCCCCGGCCACATCGCTCGCTTCGCCCGAAGCCGTCAGTTCGTCCCCGCGCGCCAACGCGCGCACACGGTCGGAAAATGCCAGCGTCGTGACGGGTAGCCGCCGCTCCAGCGCCGGAATCAGCGTCTCGAACGCCGCGCGCCGCGCCTCGTCGATCCGCGCCGCCCCCAGCGAACCGTCGGCCGTCCGCATGCTGCGGCTGTCGTCGAGCAGCACGATCACGCGCGCTTGCGACAGATCTTTAATCTCGCGCTTCCACGCCGGGCGCAGCAGCGCGAACAGCAGCAACACCGCCGCGCCCGTCTTGAGCGCCAGCAGCAATCCGGCCTGCCGGCGCGGATAGAGATGGAACAGCCGCCGGTACAGCCACGCCAGCGCCGCCGCCGCGCCGCAACCGGCCAGCGCGACCCAGCCCCAGCCCAGCGCGGACTGCAATTCGAGCGCGAAGGCGAGCGCGTTCATTTCGCGGCCTCCTTGCGCGCAGACCGCGGCGCGGCCGGCTCCAGGTTCAGGCTCGACGGAGGCGAAGCGTTCGGCGGACCGCGCAAGGCCTCCGCTTCGCCCAGCGGCTTGCGCCGCCCGCCGGTCTGATTGGCCAGAAACGCCTCCGCCAGCAGCGCCAGCAGCGCGGCCAGAATCAAGGCGCCGAACAGTTCGCGCCCGCTGCGCGTCTGCGCCAGCACCGCCGCGAGGTCCGCGTCCGCCCCGAGCACCTGCGCCCGCGCGAAACCCAGTGCCGCCAGCGCGTCGTCCGGCGCGAGGTAATCGGCGCCGCTCTCGGCGGGATCGGGCGTCACGACAAAGCCCTGCGGAAAGGCGCCGTCCGCGCCTTCGGGCGGCTCGAGGCGGTAGACGCCGGCCTGCGCCGTCGCGCGCCAGACCAGCCGCGACTCGGCCAGCGCAACCGCGTGCCGCCGCTGCTTCGGATCGTGCAAGGCCAGCACCGGCGGCAAAGCCGCGCGCTTGGCGAACGGCGCGAGGTCCAGCGTCACCGGCAGGCCGGCCTTCGCCCGCAGCACCGGCGCTTCGGCGCCCGACAGCAACACGAGGCTGCGATGCAACAGCGCCAGGAATCCGGGCTGCAGCGGCAAGTTGGTGTCCTCGGCATGCGCGCTCAGCGCCCACATCTGCACGCGCCCCGCGCCCGCCGCGCGTTCGAGCAGCGCCGGGGCGCCGTTGGAGAATTCCGCCAGCACCGTCGCGCCCGGCGCGGGTTTCGCTTCGATCGCACGCAGCACCGCCACGCGGTCGAAAGGCACCCGCCCGTCGGCCGCGCGCACGTCGTCGAAGCACGCCGTCGCCGGACGCGTCACACGCAGCGTGTACGGTTCGCCCTGCGGCGGAACCTGCATCGGCGCCGCGGCCTGCGCCGGCAGCAGCCCATGCAACGGATGCTGCGCGCCAAGCTGAACGTCGCGCGCCCCGCCAAAATACAGCAGACCTCCGCCTTTGCGGACGTACGCATCCAGCGCGGCCAGCGCCTCCGGCGGCAGCGCCGTCGCCCCGCAGACCACCACCGCGTCGTACGCCTCCAGCCCCGCGCGCGGCGCCTGCTCCTGAGCCAGATACTCGACGCGCAGACCGCTCAACCGTCCGTCGCCGGTGGGGTCAAGCGCTTTGCGTACGTAGAACGCTTCGTCGCGCTGCTCCTCGGTCTCGCCGCCGCGCGAAAGCACCAGCACCCGCAGCGGACCGCGCACCTGCAGACAGAACGGCCACGCGTTGTCGAATGGCGCGTCGTCGGCATCGAGGGTCACCGTGCCCGAAGCGAAGCCCTCCGCGCCCAGCGTGAAGCGCAGCGGGACATCCAGCGTCTGGCCCGGCGGAACGGCGGCCGGAACGCTCACCGCCGGAGCGTCGCCCAGTTGCGCCGTGACCTGCGTGGTCAATTCTTCCCCGCCTGGATTGTGGACCTTGGCCACGAGCGTCAGCGCGCGCCCGGTCACCTTGGGGCGCGGATCGATGACCAGTTCGGCCAGCGCCAGATTTCGCCGCGGCGCGCCCGAAGGCGCGGGCGCCAGGAAAAGCGCCGTCGAATCCGGCAGCAGCGCCGCGGCATTGCGCAGCGCTTCGGGATCGTCGAGCCCCGCGCGCTGCAAGTCGGTAAACAGGTACACTTCGCGGTTGGGCGCGCTCGACGTTTGCGCCAGCAGTTCGCCCGCGCGCGCCAGCGCTCCGGCCAGCCGTCCCGCGCCGGCCGCCGGTTCGATCGCTTGCAGCGTCGCGCGCAGTTTGACCAGATCCGCCGTGAAGGCCGGCGCTTCCGCGCCTTCTTCGCCGCCGACGAGCGTCAATACCGCCGCGCGGCTCTCGGGGCTCAACGTCTCCAGCACCGCCGCCGCGCGCGTCCGCGCCGCTTCGAGGCGCGTCCCTGCGGGCGTGGGCAGGCTCATCGACGCGCTGTTGTCCAGAATCAGCACGCAGTCCGCCGCCGCGCCCAGGCTTTGCGCGCCCTGCTGCGTGAAGCCCGGCCGCGCCAGCGCCAGCGCGACGCACGCGATCGCAAGCACGCGCAACAAGAGGAGCAGCAATTCCTTGAGCTTGCGCCGGCTCGCGAGCTTCATGTCTACGCGGCGCAGGAACATCAGCGTCGGAAATTCCACCGCCGTCCGCTTGCGCCTGAAAATCAGGTGCACCAGCACCGGCGTCGCGGCCGCGGCGAGCGCCCAGAGGAATGCGGGGTTCGCGAACACGTTAGCGGCTCATCCGCCGCACCAGGTACGCCGCGAGCGCGCGGTCGAACGGACCGGCCGTGTTGAGCACGTGGTAATCGATCCGCGCGTCGCCGCAGATGCGCCGCCAGTGCGCGATGAACTCGCGCACGCTCTCCTGCACCGCGTCACGCACCAGCTCCGCCTCCACTTCCATCCGCTCGCCCGTCTCGAGGTCGCGAAAATCGATCAGCCCGCGGTACGGGAAATTCAGCTCCGCGTCGTCGAGCAGATGCAGCAGGATCACCTCATGCCGGCGGTGCCGCAGATGCCGCAGCCCGGCCGCGATGCGCTGCGGATCGTCGAACAGATCGGTCAGCAAGATCACGAGGCTGCGCCGCGGCAGGCGCTCGGCCAGCTCGTGGTAAATCGACGCCAGGTCGCTCTGCCCGCCCGGCTTCAGCGCATCGAGATGCAGCAAATTCTCGCGCATCGCGATCGCGCTCGTGCGCGGCGGAAAGAACGTATCGATCTTCGATGCGTGCGTGACCAGCCCGATCGCGTCCTGCTGACGGTGCAGCATCGCCACCAGCGCCGCCGCGCAATAACAGCCGAACTGAAACTTGGTGATCGGACTCCCGGATTTGAAGTCGAGCGACTTGCTCGCGTCGAGCACCACCGTCGCGCGCAGATTCGTTTCCTGCTCGTACTGCCGGATCACCAGCCGGTCGTTGCGCCCATAGATCGTCCAGTCGATGTGCCGGATCGGATCGCCCGGAACGTATTCGCGGTATTCCGCGAACTCCACCGAAAAGCCGTGATGCGGCGATTTGTGCAGCCCGGCGATGAACCCTTCGACGATCCCCTGCGCCAACAGTTCGAGATTGGCGAATTTACTCACCGTTTCGGGCGTTAAATACGTGTACTTCGTCGCTTCTGGCATCGGTCACCCGGTCTTCGGCGCGCGCGTCAGCGGTAGTCCTCGGGCTTCGGTTCGGGGACGTGCTTCAAAAGCATCTCGACGATGCGGTCCGCGTCGACGCCTTCGCTGCTGGCGTTGAAATTGCAGAACATGCGGTGGCGCAGCACCGGCGG
The DNA here is from genome assembly GCA_015075375.1 of Planctomycetota bacterium. Classification (GTDB taxonomy): domain Bacteria; phylum Planctomycetota; class SZUA-567; order H5-PLA8; family H5-PLA8; genus H5-PLA8. Next base: position 1,534,818 of record JABTUM010000001.1, read on the forward strand.
AGCGGCGTGCCGCACGTCCTCGCAGCTTACGTTCATCCGGCCCATCAGGATCGCGCGCGCCTTCGCCGCCAGCAGCAGGTACTGCCCCGCCCGCGGCCCCGCGCCCCAGCTCAGCCAATTCTTGACGAACGCCGGCGCCTCCGGCGCGTCGGGGCGCGTCGCGCGAACCAAATCCGCCACGTACGCCGTCACGTGGTCGCTCACCGGAACCCGCCGCACCAGCTTCTGTAGCCGCAGGATCGCCTCCCCGCTCAGCACCGGCTTCACCTGCACCTCCACGTCGCCCGTCGTGACCCGGTAAATCTCCATCTCTTCGTCCCGCGTCGGATACGCGATCTTGACCATGAACATGAACCGGTCGAGCTGCGCCTCCGGCAGCGGGTACGTCCCTTCCTGCTCGATCGGATTCTGCGTGGCCAGCACGAAGAACGGCGGCGCCAGCGGGTAGCTGTGCCCGCCCGTGGTCACCCGCCCTTCCTGCATCGCTTCCAACAGCGCCGCCTGCGTCTTCGGCGGCGTGCGGTTGATCTCGTCGGCCAGCAGGATGTTCGTGAAGACCGGGCCCTTCATGAAGCGGAACGTCCGCTGCCGCGTCTGCGGATCTTCCTGCAATATCTGCGTCCCCGTGATGTCGCTCGGCATCAGGTCCGGCGTGAACTGAATCCGCTTGCTGTCCAGCTCCAGCACCTGCGCCAGCGTGCGGACCATCAGCGTCTTGGCCAGACCCGGCACCCCCACCATCAGGCAATGCCCGCGGCTGAAGAGCGCCACCAGAAGCTGATCGACCACATCGTGCTGGCCGATCACGATCTTGCCCAGTTCCAGGCGAATCCGCTTGCGGGCCTCGTGCAGGTGCGCGACCGCTTCGGCCTCGCTCTCCGGCAGCGGCGGCGCGGCCGGGCGCGGCTTCTCGGCGGTCTCGGCGGCGGTCGGTTCGGACATCGCGGGCTCCTTGGTGCCGTGCAAACTCAATGCGTCATGGCGTAGACGACGATATTGACGCCCAGCCGCAGCGCGTCCGCGCGCAGATATCCCTTCGCCTGCGGATGCTCGTCGCCCTGCCAGCCCCCGCCCAGATCGTAGGGGCTGTAGATCACGCGCAGGTCGCCGTCGAGCTGGATCGCTTCCAGCACCGGCGCCTCCAGCTTCGGCTCCAGGCGCTGCACCGCCGGCGTGTACGAAACTTTTTGAATCGCATAGCGCGTGGCGAACAACTCGTGCGCCGGATCGATGCGCTGCAAGTCCGCCGACGGAAACACTTTCTTCAACTCGCGCCGCACGGCCTTATCGAAAAGCTGCAAGCCCTGTGCGTTGTCGATCAATAGCGTACCGCCGCGCTGCAGGAATCCCTGCAACGCCCGGACCTCCGCCTCGTCCAACGTGAAATCGTGGCACCCGCTCAAGTACAGGAACTGCGTATCGTCCAGGCCATCCGCGCCCAGCTTGATCGCCTGCCGCCGGAAGACCACCTTGGTCTGCGTCTCCGTCGCGAGCGTGCGCAGCAGATTCCCGGGGCCGCCCGGATCGGTGTTCCAGACGCCCCCGTGGCGCACCTGCGCGAAGACGAACTCGTCCGTCTGCGTCCGCCCTTCGGCCAAGCCGAACAGCTCCGGACGAGCGTGCGCGATGCCCACGCGCTGGTAGCCCACCGCGTACGCCACCAGATTCAAGCCCAGCAAATTCGCGTCGCGGACGTTGTAGAACATCGCGTGCGGGATGCGGCTGTCCGGCGTGAAGTCGTCCCAGCCGCAGCCGAGCCCGAACTTGCTCACCACCACCCCCACGCGGCAGCCCACGTAAAGCCCTTCCAACTGCGGCAACTCGGTCCCCGCCGCCGCCGGAAGCTGGACCTTCTCCACGTCGGTGATCGTGTGGTACACGGGATGGTCCAGCGGCACCGGGCGCAGCGTCTCCTCGGGAAAGGCTTTCTTGAGCGTCTGCACGGCCCCCTCGTAAAAGAACGGGCTGCCCGCCACCGAATCGAACCAGATCATGCCGCCGGCCAGCACGTACTTGCGCAGCAGTTGAATCTGCTCGTCCGGCAGCCGCAGCGTGCGCCCGCCGCTCAGGAACAGCACCGGCATCTCCGCCGGATCGCCGCTGAACGTGTTGAGGTTCACCGTGTCGTGCTTGTAGCGCAGCTTCAGGTGCTGGCCCGCTTTGCGTAAGAGCTGCTGCAAGTCGGCCGGCGCGAGGTTCCAGTCCGCGATGCGGTGCTTGCTCCCGTCCTCTTCGACGAAATCGGCTTCCGCGCCCCACACCACTTTCCCGATCAGCGTCGGCGGCGCGGGCTCGCGCTTCCGCTCGCTCCGCCGCAGCGGCGTCGCCGGAAGCGGCAGCGGCGGCACGGCCTCACCGCCCTTGATCCGCTTCTGGTTCGCCTCGGGCGGCTTGCCCAACGGCTTGAAGTAATCGTTCTCGTCCAGCGCGCACGCGGCCCCCGCGTGCAGCAGCACGGCGATCAGCGCGGCGGTGCGAAGCATCGGCATGGCCATACCCTCACCGACAGCCTAATCGATCACGGTTCCAGTTGCCGCTTCGCCAGCGCGGTTTCGGCGGCGTACGGGAACGATTTCTTCAGCGTCGCGTAGCAGGCCTGCGCGCGCTCCTTCTGAGCCAATCCCAGATACGCGTGGATCAGCTTGTACAGCATCTCCGGCTGCTGCCCGCTCGCCGGATTCATCGCGCGCAACCGCTCCAGCAGCACCGCCGCGCGCGGATAGTCCTTCATCCCCAGCAGGCACTCGGCCCGCAGCAAGCCCGTCTCGTCGGCCGCGCGCTCCAGCGGCGTCTCCCACTCGATCTCGTCGAGGATCTGCAGCGCGGCCTCGAAATCGCCGGCCCGAAGGTAACTCCCCGCGCTCACCAGCCGCCCGCGCCGCCGCGCCGCGTACGCGCGGTCGGTCAGCGGCGCCGCGCGCAGCGCTTCGTACGCCGCATGCGCATCTTCGCGCCGGCCCAGCCCCGCCAGCGCGTCGGCCCCGTAAATCCGCTTCAACACCGGTTCGTGCGCCTGCGTGAGATCCTGCTCGCCGATCTGCGCCAGCAGCGGCAGCGCCTCCGCCGGACGGCCGGCCACGTGAATCAACAGCCCCGCCAGATGCAGCTTCACGCGCGCGAGGAACGCCGCGTCGCCCGGTCCGGCCGCCGCCGCCCGCAGCGCCCGCTCGGCGCCGCCGTAATCCCGCGCCGGACCCTGCAGCGCCCGGCCCAGCCCGTAAAAAATATTCGCGCGATCCGCTTCGGGAAGCTGCGCCTCCAGCTTCCACGCGATCGCGCCCACCGCCTTCAGCAACTCCGCGTCCTCCAGCTCCACCGCGTACGCCAGCAGCGGACGGACCTCCAGCGGCTTCACCGTCCCGTCGGCCAGCCGCTTGAGCGCCTGCGGCCGGTACTCGCCCCAAAGCTTGTCGTGCCATTCTTCGCGCTGCTGCCAGACCGGTTCGACCACCACGCTTTGCGTGATCGGCGTCCACGTGCTGTCCTCGGCTTTGATTTCCACTTTGTACGTGCCGGGCGAAAGAAACAGATGCCGCCCCAGCGCCGCCTCGCCCTCCTTCTTGAGCACCGCGTGCGCGCCGTCCCCGAATAGCCACGCGATCTGCCCCTCGAACGGAGCGCGGCATTCGAAGTTCATCCGCACCAAAAGCTGCCCGTTCACCACGAGCTGATCGGCCGGCCACCACTGGAAGTCCAGCGTCGGGCGCCCGTCGGATCGCTCCAGCGCCAGCGCTTGCCCGCGCGCCAGCGGCACGAACGCTTCGGGCGGCATCAGCGCGAAATACTTCTCCCCCGGCTTGCGCCACGCCGCGATCGTCGCCGTGCCGCCGCCGCCCTGCGCGTGCCAATACTCGAGCTTATGCGCGCCCTTCGTCAGCCGCACCACCCCGTGCCCTTCGCCGATGCGCCGCTCCGCACCGTGCCAGCCGGGGTACTCCGAAACCTTGCGTCCGTCGACGAACAGAAACGAGGCGTCGTCGCTGTTCGTGGCGAAGCCGTATTCCCCGTCGGCAGGCGCATTGAAAAAGGCCCGGTACTTGCTCAAGAATTGTTCGCTTGGGCCCAGCGGGTTGTAGCCGTCGAAAACCGCCCCGCGCAGGATGCGGCCCTGGACCGTCGTCGAACTCTTCCAGAGCTGCTGGTACTGCTCCCACGTATCGGCGTGGCCTTCGCCTTTCGAGCGCACCTCCAGCACCACGCCCGCCTCGGCCGTCCAGGCTTTCGACGTCGGCGCGTGCGCGCCGGAATTGCCAAAATAGATGAAGAATACTTGCCCGGGGCGTACGTCCTGCACGGGGAACAGAATCTCAGCCGCGTCTCCGGGCCCTAACCGGAGGAGTTCGAAATCTAGGAGGTTACCTTCGCCATCGGTCAAACGTAGATTTCGGGCGTCTTCAGCGATCAGCCCCAAATGTGCAAAGCGCGCGAACGCGGCCGCCGCGCCCGAAGGCGTGTCGCTTAGCACCACCGGACGGCGATACGCCCAACCTGGAAGCGACCAAGCTTCGCCCGCTCCGGACACACCAGTAAGCAGCAAGGTGAAGGCCACACCAGATAGCCATTGAGGTCTGTGCATTAGGTTCTCGAAGAGTGCTACCCGCCTGAGTGCTTCACAATTGTGAATAAATTGCTAAACTCTATGTTGTAGTGACGATTAGACTCCTGAGGATGATGCTGCAATGTTCCGAGGGCTACACGTTGCGACTATTGGGGCGCTATTTAACTCAAGCGCAGCCATCATGTTAACCTAACTCAGAATAGCGAAGTAAAAAGATCACGACATCGTTATATGGGTAGAGCGTCAAAAATGTGTGAAGAATGTTTACATTACTCCAATTGAGCGGCCTTTGATCGGCTTGTCCATGTTGTCCATGAATGGAATGCTCATGTAATCTCGGCCTTGTTTCTACGCGGCCCCGCAGACTTCATGATGCTTTGCTCCAGTTTAAGAAGCGAGTCTGTAGTGCGCGAGGGATTCCTGCGGCCATCCGTTCGCATGGTTGACGTGGCGCGAGAGGTTGTGGGCCAGCGCCTTGGTCCAGCGCCGCGCTTCGTAATGCCGACGGCTTCGGTTGAGCGTGTTCTGGGTATGAAATTGCCGATCGAACAGACCGATGCGCCGTTCGATGCTGCTGCGGTGGCGCCGCAAGCTCTCGGCTACGGGTTGGGCATGCTGGTACTGCCAGTTCGAGCGCGAGGCGGCGGTGACCCGGATGTTTTGGCGTTCCAAGGCCGCGCGCTTTTCGCGCTTGGGCCAGTAGGCGTTGTCGCCGAGCAGGTGGCCTTCGAACGCGGTCTTGAGCAGGGCATAGAGTCCCTGAACGTCGTGCCGGTTGCCGGGGATTTGTTGTACGTGCGCGATGTAGCCTTTCGTCGAGAAGATCAGGGGGCTCGCGTACGCCGTGGAACCAGCGCTTGAGCGCCGCGCAGTAACCCCGCTGCGCCAGTCCGCCAAGACGTTCCCGCTTGCCGGCGCGGATGGGACGGCAGACATCGACCGGATGGGAGTCGATGATGAAAAGGGGGGCTGGTCGTCGGCATGCATGGCGCAGAAACCCTGGGTGAGGCAGGCCAACAAGGGCGTCTGGAGGGCGCGGCGGTTGGCAAAGTTCTGGCGGCTGAGCAGGCGCCGCATCAACGGATCGGAGTGCAACCAAGCTTGGTAGTGGTGGTCGGACTCGAAATCCAGAAGTTCCTGCAACACAGCCAGACAGAGGACTTCGCGGTCGTCCACGTCGGGTGGCGGTCCGCGTCGCCCGACGAGTTTGCCGCTTTCGCAGGGGATAGCGGCATGGCATGGGCCAAGGCATCGTCAAGCGCACAGTAGACGGCGGTCACAAGGTCTTCGAGGTCCAGACGCACGGGCGCGGGCATGAGGCAACCTCCGTAGCCCCCGTTTCTAGCATCGGCAAGTCGTGCCGGAAAAATGAGTTAAACCTGAGTCAACCGGCGCAAGGCATTTCATGGTTCGGAGACTCGCGTACGTTCGGTAGCCAGAAACAGCCTTTGCGCCAAGATCCAAGCCCCTGCCGCCAAACCGATTCCCGCTACGCCGTCCGCCAGGTAATGCCAACCGGTCACGCAAGAACCTAGCAACATGAGCAGAACGTAGATCCACGCGCACCACACGACCCAGGTTCTGCTCTTCGCCAAAAATAGCGCATATAGCGCAACCAATCCCACGTGCAGGGAAGGAAATGCTGACATGCCTTCGTACATAGATACTCGATACTCTTCCGGGCTGACGAGATACTCGTTGTAGCCGCGCCATACCATCTCCTGAATCTTCCGCGCGGCAGGCATATTTAGGCTTTCGAAAACTTCCGGGCTCACGAATACGGGCCCCAAGCTAGGCCAGACAAGCACCACCAGGATATGGGAGATCCACATCAGCAGAAATGCGAAAAGAAAAGCCTGAGCTTTGCGACGGTTCGACGCGAGAAGAAAGTATGTCACCAGCGGTAACTTAACGAAGTACCATGATACGTACAGCAGATCAAAAAACCGAGCTACCGTAGGAACGGCGAGAAAGCTCGACCGAGCCCACCCCGCTACTGGATCCATTCCCATGCCCAGTCCGCGATCCAGCCGGGCGAAGGCACTATCATATACTCGTGGGTTGACTGCGGGTACACGCTGCTGTAGATTTGTGTGAATTACGGTAACTGCGTGAATGAGGACAATCGCAACAGATAGCTCCAGTACCATTCTACCTATTGAGAATTTCTCTGTAACGATTCGCGTCACTTCCAGCAGCGAGCGATTCGAGCGCTCCTCCCGCTTTAGCCGAAGATCCTCGCGCACGACAAGAAAGGCCAGATACATTAGACTCCAAAAGATTATCGTTCCCGCATATACTGCCAAACAAGAGGGCGCGAAAGCAGGAGAGAGTTCCAAGCGGAAACCCGCGCAGCATGCGATTCCGTAGGCACCGAGCGCGAAGAGAAACGCAAGGACCGCCGATGGAAGCATGTACCACGGCCACCTGCGCCAATACCTAGCCGAAAGAACCTCGGCGGATGGCGTGGTCGGATTACACCCTCCATCGATCACGGCCCGCTCGAATAGATTCGCGGCCGAAACCGGTCCAGGGAGATGGAGCGCAGTGAGTGGATATTCACGAAGGTCATACCTTGCCCGGTTGGCTCGTGATCATTCTGCGGTCGCGCGTCTGGGCTCCGATTTGCCTGGCCTACTTCGTGACCCTGCTTTGCTGGGGGGCATTCGCACAGCCCGGCCTTTACGAGCGCGATGGCTATTACCATGCGCGGTACGCGCAGATTCTTCCGGAGCGAGGACTTTCTCGGACGTTTCCCTGGACGCAAAGTAGCACTTGGCGGGATAATTTTTGCGACAAGGAATTCTTGTTTCACGTGCTGCTTATCCCCTTTTGTCGCAATCAGGAGGATCCTGTCCAAGGCGCAAAAATATTTGCCGTGGCACTGGCTACCGTCGTCCTGATTGCGCAATATGCACTATTGCGATTACATCATGCGCCATATCCTCTAGCCTGTACACTTATATTCGTAAGTCTAAGCGCTACGGTATTGCATCGCTTGGGCATGATCCGTTCCCATGTGCTCAGTATTCTCCTTTTTCAAGCCGGCCTGCATTTTCTCCTGACCAACCGATGGAAGTCGATCGCGGCGCTCGGTTTCCTCTACTCGTGGAGCTACACGTTCCCGTGGGTGCTGCCTCTGACCACGGCGGTCTTTTCGCTAGCCAAGGGACTGGCGCGCGGCGGATGGTGTGCTCGGCCGCCATTGGCAGCGCTGGCCGGCGTGGCGGCAGGTTCGATCCTCCACCCGTACTTTCCTGGGACGGTGGAAAACCTACTGACCTACCTCCAGGTGATAGACCTCAGCGCCACAAATCCAGTTCAGTCTGGCGTGACCTTGGGGGGCGAGCTATATCCTCTCTCCACGAGCGAATTCTTGATTACTTTTCCGCTGCTCATTCTCGTGTCAACTGGCTTCGGCTGGGCCGTTTTACGACTCCAAAACTGTCTTGCACGAGAAAGCACAGCCATGATCGGCGTCGCATGGCTGTGGTTCGCTGGCTGTTGGTGGATGCCACGCATGATCGAATACGCGGCCCCCGCAGCCGGACTAGCGGCGGGACTATTGCTACGCGACTTGCGGCCAAAATCGTACTTACCGGCCATGGAGGCCGGTCCGCGACGCGCGCGCTTCTTGATTGGCCTCGGCGCGGTCATGGTGCTTCTGGCGGCGGCACATTCAAGCGCCATTCATACTTTCATCGCGACTGCAGGAGAAGCGCCCGCCCGTCGCTTCTCCGGTGCTGCTAGGTGGATGAAAGAGAACCTGAAACCTGGTGAGACGGTCATGAACTTGTGGTGGGACGATTTCCCGGAGCTCTTTTACGACGCGCCCGAATTCCGCTACCTCTGCGGATTGGATCCGACGTACATGCTTCGATGGGACGAGGCGAAGGCTCTTGGGCTGGAGGCAATGCGCGCACGGAAGCGCGGGCTGGACGGCGCTTGGCTTGTGGACGCCTTCGGTTCGCGTCTGCTGATCGTGCGCCAGCCGAAAGCCGACGCCTACCCAGAGCTGAAGGTCGAGCCTTGGAAGTTGCTCTACCGCGACGACGCGGCGGCGCTTTACCGCTATGACGGTCCGGCGGCGGTGCCCTGAGGAAAGTAGAGCTTGCTGCGCAGATCCTCGCTGAGCGTTACGCGCCCTTCCAGCCGGCGCAGGCGGGCCTCGAAGTAGGCATACTCCTTGGTTTTGTCCTCGCTGAACCGATCCTGGAACATGGTCATGATGCGGCGGCAGCAGAAGGCTGCCTGTTCGACGTCGCCGATCCCCAGGGCTTGGTTGTAAGCGGCCACGTACTTCTTCAGTTGGAAGCGCAGGTGGTTCTGGCAACTGGTGATGACCTCATCGGCCTTGTCCGCACGGAAGGGCTGCTTCAGCGCGTCGGTTTCGCCCCAGGCGTAGGCCTTAGCTCGTCGCATCTCCAGGATTGCTGAGAAGGCGTTGGCCGGGTCCAGCGTGATGTTTTCGAAGCTGCGCGTAGCGCGGCGGTAGTGGAGCAGGGCGAGGTCCCTATCGACAGGCGTGTCTTCCTCGAAGCTGCGTTCGGCCCAGTCCACAAAGTCACCTTTGCGAGGAAGCACCGACTTGGCGGCTTGGGTAACAAGGTCCGGCAGTTCGGTCTGAGTCTCAGGCGGGAATGCGAGCACCACGCCCGCCACCACCGCCAGGACGACGGCGACCAGGATGAGATCGGGCGCCATCTCTTTCCAGTTCGTGACGCGGGTGCCCCAGGATCGCTTGCGGACGAAGGTCAGCACCGTGCTGCCGATGCGGATGCGGTCGCCGGCGACCAGTGGATGCCCAGTCTGAAGTTGCTTCTCGTTCACGAAGGTGCCGCTGACGCTCTCGGAGTCGTACACCACGTACGTGTCGCCCTCGAACTGGAGGTACGCGTGCATGCGCGAGACTTGGATGTCGTTGGTCAGTACCACCGAAGCGCGTTCCGGATCGCTGCCGATGGTGACGCGAGCGCCGGCGAGCAGAATCTCGGCATTCGTCTGGAGCGACGGGCCTTTGAGCACGCGCAATAGGCACTGCGCTTCCGGAGACACGGCCGCCGAGGGATCGGCCAGGGGCGTATTCTGGACGGCGTCGGTCATGGACGTTGAACCTCCTGGCCGGTGATACCGGCTATCCACCCAAAAGGGTCTGGTACATGCGAATGGCGATAGGGCCTAGAATTATCAGGAACATGCACGGGAAGACGAACAGAATCAGCGGAACAATCATCAGCGTGGCCGCCTTCTTGGCTTTCTCGCGAAGCTCCTGCATGCGTTTGTTCTTAATAAAGGCGCTCTGGTTTCGAAGCACCTCGACCAGCCCGGTGCCCATCTCGTCGGCGCGAATCAGCGCGCCGGTAAGGGCTGAGACTTCGGCCAGTGCGACGCGGCTCTTGAGCTTCAGTAGTGCTTCCTTGCGGCTGGCGCCTGCGCGGATGGCCGCCAGGATCAGGCGCAGTTCGTCGCGCAGAGGCCGCTCCGGAAATTGTTCGATGATGTTCTGGATTGCAAAAACGAAGTCGGCGCCTGCCTGTACGCTGAGCGTCAGCAGGTCCATCATGTAGGGTAAGTCCTTGCAGATGCTCTTCAAGCGCTTGGCTCGTGCGGCGCTCATGCGTGCGATCGGCACGTAGAATCCGAATAGGGCAATGGCGATGGCCATGGGGGGCGAAGGGTCGATGACGATCAGGTAGAGCGATCCGCAGAATACGGCCCAGCACTCCTGTGCCGCCAGGAAGGGCTCGAAGGAGTACTGCTCTTCCATGGCGCTTTCGCGAATCAGTTGGTCGATGTAGTTGCGGTAGCCAGGCACCGGCACGAAGGTGTTCACGTAGGCCAAGCGACTGAGCAATTCGAAGCGGAAGCGGGTCAGGCGCGACCGCGTTTGGGCGTCGCCGGCAGCGATGTCCTTGCGCTCGATGCTGAAGAAGATCCGCGTGAGTGCCAGGACCATCAGGAAGATGGCCGCGAAGAGCAGCCAACTCGATCCGGCGTACAGCATTCCTTCCGAGGCGGCAGGCATGCGTCAGTCCTCAATTTTCAGAAGTTCGTTGATCACGACGGCACCGATCAGTTCCAGCACGACGACAATCCCGATGATAAGGTTGCCGATCCAATGCGTGATGAGCGGCTCCATCAGGTCCGGGTTGATTAGGGCAAGGATGGCGGCGACGCCGAAGGGCATGGCGCCCATCATCATGCCCTGCAGCTTACCTTCGGCGGTCATCGCTCGCAATTCGCCGCGCAGTTCGATGTTGCGGCGGATGGTGTCGGCGATGGAGTCGCTCATCTCGGCCAAGTTGCCGCCGAGTTTGAGGCAGGTGCTCACGGCCGTGACGAACAGCTTGACCGATTCCAGCGGCACGCGGTCTGCCAGTTCGCGGAAGCCCTGCTCGGTGCGGCCCAATTGGATCTCGCGGCGCAGCATGCCGAATTCCTCGGATAGCGGTTCCTCCGATTCCTCGGCGATTTTGGAGACGGCCAGGGGAAGGGAGATGCCCGCTCGAAGCGTGCTGGACAGCAGCGACAGTGCTTCGGGGAACTGTTCCTCGAACTGGGCCAGGCGCTTGGCCTGCGCCCGGCGGCGGATGAAATAAGGCGTCACCATGCAAAGGGCGGCGAGCACCAGGCCCAGCAGGACGCTGCCGAGGAATACCACGCAGAGTGTCGCGGAGAGGATCGCCAGCGCTGCTGAAAGGTGCATCTGCGCGCGCAGGCTGACGCCGATCAAGACGTTGCCGATCTGCTTGCGGGAGCGCGCCGAGAAGTAGGTTTCCTGCGACTCGCTGCGGAAATTGCCGACAGCCGATGCGGCAAGCCGCATCAGGGCGAACAGGCCCACCGCCATCATAGCGTACATCCCCAACGCCATGGTATCCATGTTCGCTCCAGCCTTTACCGGTTCGGGTTAACCGGTTGGAAGATCTCCATCGGTACGGTCACGCCCACATCCTTAAGCCGCTCGACGAATCGCGGTACCATGCCAGTGCCGGTGAAGTAACCCACGATCCGGCGGTTGGCGTCGAAACCCGTCTGTTTGAACTCGAAGATCGGCTGCATGAGGATGTTCCCGGATTCCATGCCTGTCACTTCCGAGACCATCATCACCTTGCGGCTGCCATCGGCCAGGCGGGACTGCTGCACAATCAGGTTTACCGCCGCCGCGATCTGTTGGCGCACGACGGAGATGGGCAAGTCCAGCCCGGCCATCAGGCTCATGCTCTCGATGCGCGTGACGGCCTCGCGCGTGTTGTTGGCGTGCACGGTGGTCATCGAGCCTTCGTGGCCGGTGTTCATGGCCTGCAGCATGTCGAAGGCCTCGCCGCCTCGGCATTCGCCGACGATGATCCGGTCGGGGCGCATGCGCAAGCAGTTGCGGACCAGATCACGAATGGTGACGGCGCCCTTGCCTTCGATGTTCGCCGGCCGGGATTCCAGGCGGACTACGTGCTGCTGCTGCAGGCGCAGTTCCGCGGAGTCTTCCACGGTAATGATGCGTTCGTGCGAAGGGATATAGCGCGAGAGCATGTTCAAAAGGGTAGTTTTACCGGAGCCGGTACCACCCGAGACAATCACGTTCTGCTTGTGGGTGACGCCAAGATCCAGGAACTTGACCAGGTTCTCCGTCATCGCGCCGAACTTGATCAGGTCGTCTGCGGTTAGGTGCTTGGACGGGAACTTTCGGATCGTCAACGTGGCCCCATTGAGCGCCAGCGGCGGGATGATGGCGTGCACGCGCGAGCCGTCGTCCAAACGGGTGTCCACGTACGGCACGGCCTCGTCGATGCGGCGGTTCTTCGACGCCACGATGCGTTCGATGATCTTGCGCAGGAACGCGTCCGAGAGGAATTTCACCGTGGAGAGCGTCAAGCGGCCCTTCTGTTCAACGAAGACCATGTCCGGACCGTTGCACATGATTTCCGTGATGTCCTGGCTGGCGAGCAGGTCCTCGAGGGGGCCCAATCCGACGAACTCGGCCACGCATTCCTCGGCCAGGTGGCTGCGCTCCACGACGCCGTCGAACGGGTAGGGGACCGCGTCGAGGATGCTCATGACGACCTTGATGGCCTCTTTGCGCATCTCGTTTTCGGCTGCGCCGCGGCGTTCCAGTTCGGCCACGTTCAGGCGGTTTTCGAATTCCGGCCAGACCCGCTTGAGAACGAAGTGGCGCCGGGCCTGTGCGAAGGAGTCCGCGTCCTTGTTCTTCAGCACCAGCGTCTGGGCCTGGCGCTGGATCTTGATGTTGTACTCGCCGACCTTGATCAGGGGGTCTTCGCCCACGCGCGCGGATTGGCCGGGGAGGACCGGCGTGCCGGAGACGGTCACTGCGCTCTTGGCGGCCTTGTTGCGGACGTTCACGCAGCTGGGACTGACTTCAAGCTCCAGATGCGTGTCCTCGACGCCCAGTCCGTCCAGAACCAGGTCGTGCCCCGCCGCCCGGCCCACCAGGTACGGCCGGGTGCGGCTGGTCAACTCCGCGCGGATCATCTTTCCGTCGGGCGTCTCGACCTGGACCTTGTAGGCGACCTTGGGCATCGCATCCAACTCGCTGGACATCGGCGATAGGGCGCCCGAGGCTTGCCGCGCGGGCGTCGCGCCCATAGCCGGCGCGACGGCTGCCGAGACGGCTGGCGCAGCAGGACCTGCGTCAGAAACGAGTTGGGCGGCCGCCAGGCTGCCCGGCGGCACGGTGTCTTCGGCGGAGATTGCGCCGGAGGACGCGGCTGCTGACTCTTCCTGGTAGATCAGCACCGTCGTTCCGATCTGGATCTGGTCGCCGTGCTCAAGCGGGTGGACCTTGGCCGCAGCGCCGTTGACGAGCGTGCCGTTGGAACTGCCGAGGTCTTCGAGGACGAAGCCGGAGCCCGAGGAAGAGAGCTTGGCGTGCACGCGCGATGACCGCGGTTCATGGATCTGAACCGCATTGTCCTTGTGGCGGCCGATGGTCATCTCCCCTCTCAGGGGGAAGACCTGGTCGCCCGACGGGCCTTTAAGCAAGAGCCTTGGCATGCCGGTTACTTCTTCATTTCCTTTTCATCCTTATCCGTATTCCGGTAAGGATTGCCCGGCACGTCGGGAAGGAGATGGATCATGTCCTCTATGCAGTGGGCAAGCTGGAAGTTTCCTAGCTGACCGTACTGGGTGCGTAGGACAAAGAGTTTCTCCATCTGGAGCAGCGCCTCGTTGCGGATGGGGTCGTACAGGTCGAGAGCCGGCTTGGCCTCCTCGGGTGTGAGGACTCGGGCGAGATCCTTGACCGGCGCGATTAGGGTGAAAGCGTCGGTCAGGAGCTTGGCCTTGGTACGGAAGGAATCGGGGATGCTCTTGGCCGCGGTGCGTTCCGAGGAGACGATCGGATCCGCCTTGTACTTGTCCCAGGCCACGCGCGCCTGCTGGACCCACCGTCCGGTCTCATCCTTGACCGTCTTCACAACCATATTTTTCATGTCGGTCAGTTTCATGCGTAGGTCGGCGAACTCTTCGCCTTCGTACTCGACCACCAGCGTGTCGGCGGCCTTGATCACATCACCGTACTTGCGGGCCTTGAATGCGTTCTCCATGCCCTTGTAGTGGATGTTGAAGAACTGGCGGCGCAGGCTGCTGACCAGCGCCCCGGTCTGCTCGAAGTACCAGCCGTCGGCTTCCTTGTTGAGGTTGATCAGGAGCATGGTAGCTTCCTTGAGCAGGGCAATGTTGTTGGCTTTTGCCTTCATCTCCGTGAGATTGCTCCAGGCTGCGACGATCTCCTTCACGTGCGCGCGCAGGACGATGGCCTTCTCAGTCTTGGCGTTCTTGAGCGCCTCCAGGGCCTCCGCGCCATTGCCGGCCAGGTACAGGCGCATGCCGACGCGGAAGTCGGCTTCTTGACGGATCTTGTCCAGCATCTTACCGGCTTCGGCCGCGTGGAAGTCGGTAGCGGCAACCTTCGAAAGTTCCTCGTTGGCCTTGTCGTAGTCTCCTTTATCGAAGGCTTGGGAGCCTTCGGCGAAAGCTTTGGCATTCTTCAGCAGGTCGGCGGCATTGACGGGACCGGCAACGGCCGAGATCGATTCGGCGCTGCAGTCCACCAGTCGCGTAAGCGACTCGACTTCAAAGCCGACTTCGCCCACCTTGTGTGCGGTCTGGACGTCGTTCCACGCCTGTGTGGCGCGTTCCAACTGGTCCAAGATCTTACGCACGCGGTCTAGTTCGACTACGCAGCTCTGGTAGGCCTCCTCGACTTGGGGCAGTTCGCCCAGCACCGCTTCCTGCGCGCGGTATTTCTTGACGGCTTCCTGGAGGCTGGAAGCCAGTTCGCGGGCGCGGTCCTGGCTGATGGCGCCCTTGGCTTCGGCCGCCGACTTCTGGGTGGCCACGACGAAGGTTCCGCTGTAAGCCTGCTCGGAAAGCGCCAGGAAACGGTCTGAGGAGTTCTTGTACTTGTTCACCCCCGCCTGGGCGCGGCGGTAGGCCTCGGAGAGGTCACCCTTTACCTTGATCAGCGCCTCGATCTCGGCGTTTTCCTGCTCGGCTTCGATCCGTAACTTCCACTGCTTCAGCGTCTTGGCTCCCTCGTCGTCCAGGTTTTCCTTTTCAATCGAAGCGATGCGTTCCTTCAGGTCTTCGAGCTTGCCCTGCTTGAAGAGTACGTCGATCTCGCTCCAGTTCACCTCTACCGGCTTCGCCGCGAACATCGACGGCAGGACCAGTAGAGCCAGCAGGGCGACCGCGACGGCACCGAGCATCATCAGGAGCTTCTTGGAAAAACCGCGGCGCGAAGGCAAGATGATCTGGGCCGGTATGGGTACCTGCCGCGAAGGGGCGCCTAGCGACGCGGGCTGCGAGGCAACAGGCAAGACCGGGACCGCGGCCTGCAGGGGATGGACCGGTTCGGACGAGGTCGCAGGCGCGGCGGGCGTGGGTGGCGACTCAACGGGCGGCACCTGCCCGATCAGTGTCTTCTCGAAGTCGGACGCGTTGCCGATCATAGTCTTCTCGAAATCGTCGGTGGGCTGGGCGTCGTCCTCGAAGGTGGCCTCGACGTTGCCGATCTTGATCTTGTCGCCAGCGCGCAGGGACCGGCGTGTCACCTTCTCGCCGTTCACCATGGTACCCACCGCGCCGCCCAGATCGTCCAGGACATAGGCGCCGCCCATCTTGGCGATGCGGACGTGCTTGCGGGAGACGGTGGGGTCGGTGAGCACAATCGTATTGCCCGGTTGCCGGCCAAGCGTTAATTCGCCAGCTACTACGACCTCCCTCGTCTGACCTGCATCGTTCAAAATCAGCTTAGCCATGGTGTATTACGGTTTCACGTTCACGAGTCCGATGCCCGCACCTGCAGCCGCAGCGTGCCAGACACGCGCTCCATCGGGGACGATTACGACGATGGATCGCAAAAAAGTGATGCGACAACGGGAGTGACGCCAAGGCGACGACTACTCCATGGCGCGGCACTACGTACCGATTCTCCTCCGGTTCCCTAAAATTCTCCCGCATGCTAGGATTTTCGGCGGCTTTGCCAATTCCTGTGTTGGGGGGGATAGGGGACAACCATTTCCTTCTCCCACATTAGGACCAAGACCCCTGGTCCCTTGAGCCCCAACCTTAATGCCCGCTCGCCTCAAGCCCAGGACTGGGAAGCTCAACTTTTAAATTCCTTTCGTTCAACGCCTTGCTCATTGCCAACACACTGCAACAATAATCCTTACCAAGCCTGTGGACCCCAGAGGCTCGTCGAACGCAGGGCGGGGTGCGTCATTCTTTTTCCCGACTCTGTCCGTAAAGCCAACTTTGCTGGAGCATACTTACAGCCTTCCCGAGCGGATTGACCACTGCAGACGCCCCTTCCCAACGCGATTGAAAGAAGAGCCATGCGCATGCGCCGGCCACCACAGGCCGTTGCATCGCCGGAAGATCGAGCGTGAAGGGCACCTCGCAAAGCATCGGCTGAACCGAGAAGACTAGGGTAGCGCCAAGTTCAGTCTCCTTGGGAGTCGGCGCCCACAGACCCACGATTAAACTCCCGCGGCGCAAACGGTCCACGTCCATACCGCGCTCAGGGCCAGCGATGAAGACATTGGTCACGATCACGTCCGATTTCTCGGCCTGTGCCAACGCCCGCCAAACGTCGGGCCGGTTGAATTCGGTAAGCTTCTCGTTTTTCAAGGCCGGATGCGGAGGATAGGATTTGATTATGGCAGCGTACTTGGCGGACAAGTCAGCTTGGACGTACCGAGCCCATGAGTCCAGGTCCACGAGGGCAGCGGGCGCGTCAGGATACAGTTCCCGCATGTCAGACAAGGATGATGACCGAAGAATCTCTTTCACCACCTCCAGCCCATCTTTCCCCTCTGGATCGAAACGGAGGTTATGCTTTTCGTCGGTTCTTGCAACCTGGACCGCACTCTTGTGCTTCGAGAAGAAAGTTTCGACGCCCTGGATCGAACTGGGCTCGAATTCAACCGGACGGTGGGAGCCGCGCGCGATCCAGTCGGCGAGAGTCTTCTGGAATAATTCACGGCCTTGGCGATCCAATTTAGGCAGGTGATCGTCTTCCACGTAGGTAAGGCGTAATTTCAACTTTAGTCTGCCCGGCGATTCGGACTTCTCTGTCGTCTCTTCCTGCCGCCGATTACCGAAGTACTGCTCGAAAGTCCGATTGGCGGAATCGGAATTGCTCCGACCGCAGCCGTACTGGCTCGTCAAAACAAGCAAGGCTAGCGGCGCGGTCCAAAGCCACGCTCGCAGACACAAACAGGCGAAGGCGAGGCGGCTCATGGCTGTGGATGTAACTCCTTCATCAGCCCGGAACCTTCCCAAGAACTCTTGTCCTTCTGAGGCACCTCATTCAAGCCGGCGGGATCCTGCTTGAGCACGTTAGCCTGCCGAAAGCGAAAATCAGCGCCGCCTAAGCTGTCGCCGCGGGATATCTCGGTGTGATACTCCTTGCCGAGTACGACCTTGTGCCCCGAGCCCAAGGTAAGGAAGAGCCATGTATAGCCCATCGGCTTGTAGCTCAGGATCACGGCCGCACGCTGCTCGACCACCCATCCTCCGCCGCCCTGATTGGCTGCGGTATCTGTGCCAAAGAAGGACAGGCCCGACTGGCGGTTTTTATCGCCTGCGTTGCCCTCAAAGCAGATATAGGCCGCCTGCTGGCATTCGTCGGGCCGATATTCAGGGTTGTCCAAACCCGGGGCGCCGCTGGCGTTGCCAGCCAAATAGCGCGGCGGTCCGCGCAAGGCCTTGTCTCTATTTTGTTCAGCGTTGTTCTCTCCGTCCACCTTGGGGAAACGGGTGTCTTGACTTGCCGACTTCTCAACTGAAAGATCCACGAGCTGTCCACGCTGGATGCCGGAGAAAAATAGATCGCGGATGGTCTCCGAGGTGACAGCGCCTTTTTTCCAGGCTGCGTAGCGTGCCGCGAACTCTGCCTTCTGCTGCAGCAACATGATGTCGCCCAGTAGGTAGAGACTGAAAAAGAGCAACGCGAAAAAGGGCATCAGCATGAGTAGCTCGATGGAGACCACTCCTCGGGGCGGGGCGGTTGGGGTCCGTACGGCGGCGCGCATCAGTGGACGATTAGCTCCGTGAATTTCTTCCAGTCGGTGTCGGACAGCCCGGTGGGATCGAAGTCCCGCAAGGCCGGCTCTACCGTGGGCGATTGGTTCGTGTCGCTCCAGCGGTACATGCGATTGGTGTTAGCCAGAACGTACATGGCCGCCTGCTCGCGGTAGCGTTCAGGTACGCTGTGGTTGACGGGGATCAGCCGTGCGCCCCAGTCGGTGTGGAAGAGGTTCATGATGGGTTCCGAGCGGTCCTTGGGCTCCAGGAAGTGCTCGGTCATGTACTCGGCGGTGAAGGGGCCGGCCGACTCGCCGCTGCGCTTTTTCTCGCCGAGGCCGGTGATGAGGCGCTCGGGGAAGAACTGCGACGCGCCGGTGCGCGGGCCGTCGCTGCCGTAGAGGTCTTTGTCGACGCGGATGCCGACCTTGGCGGAGGCGATGGCCAGCATGCCCTCGGCCTCCAGGAAGATGCCGCCGTGGCCCTTGTTCTTGGGGATCTTGCGGATCATCAGGGAGTGGTGGCGCTGCCACAGCGCGACGGTGATGCCCCAGTTGAAGAAGTTGTGGTCGTCGCTTTCGGGCACGGGTTTGAAGATCAGGGTCGGGTTGAGCTTGGCCTCGATGCGCGCGCTGTTGGAGCCGGGGTTGGGCGCGGGCTGTTCGGGCGTGTAGTTGCTGCGGTGGATCTGGTGGAAGGCGCAGTCGGGGTTGAACTTCGCGTCGCCGTTGAAGCTGTTGTCGTTGGCGTAGTCGGGCGAGATCAGGTCCGCGATGTATGCGCGTACCATGCTCTTCTTCTTGCCGTCCACCTCCTCGGCGTCGGAGTCCGGGACTTTGAAGTGGTGGTCGGTCTCGTCGGCGGAGATCAGGTTGAGCTTGTTGTAGGCCAGGCGGTGCCAGTCCTTCGCAATGGAGTCGGGGAAATCGCGCACGCCGCCGGTGAAGCACAGCGGGCAGTAGGTGATGGCGTGGTGCTTCTTCTCGGCGAGTTCGGTTTCCTTGTCGTAGCTGCCGAAGATGTTGCCGGGGTTGTTGATTCTGGTCTGCGCGATGGGGTTGATGCCCAGCGCCTGCGCCGCGATGCCGATGGTATTGATGATCATCTGCACCTTGTCGAGGGCCTCCTGCAGCTTCGCCTTGGCGGCGTTGAGCGCGTCGAGGTTCGCCTGGTTGGGCACGGCGTTGAAGGCGGCCTGCGCCTGGTCCAGGACGGCCTGCGCCGCGTTCTTGGCTTCCTGCGCGGCGGAGAGGCCCTCGTTGAGCGCCTCGTTGACATTGGCCAAGCCGAAGCAGTTGCAGCTCGGCGGGTTGGTGTCCATGCACTCGAAATGCAGGCAGAAGCGGTTGTCTTCGTGGCCGGTGTCGTGAACCATCGGGATCGGAATGTGGAAGTGGTAGGTCCCGGCGACGACGGTGGTGATGGTGATGTGGGTGCAGTTGTAGTGCAGGTGCGTGTGGCTGTTGTGCCAGTGGCCGCAGGGGGTCTTGTCGGGGCTTTCGTGGCCGCCCGAGCCGTCCTTGTCGTCGGGGTGCCAGCAGATCACGGTCTTGGCGAAGGCGATGTACTCGTCGGCGATCTTGCGCGGCTGGCAGGCGTACTCGTGGTACCAGGGCTCGTTGAAGAGCTGCGCCGACGTGGCGTCGATGGACCCCATGTTCAGCTTGCCCTTGTCGCTGATGATCTTGTGGTCGCCGATGTCGGTGATGTTCAGCTTGCCGTCGTCGCGGTCGATGTAGAAGGCGTCCATGTCGCGGGCGATCTGCATGGCGCGTTCGACGAAGCGGTTCTTGGTGTCGTCCCAGGGCTCGTACTGCATGAAGCTGTCGTCCTGGGCCACGCCGCCGCTGTAGCTGCCGAAGTTCCGGTTGGGCGTGAAGTTCAGTTTGACCGGGTTGGTGTCCTCGTCGGGGAAGAAGGCCATGCGCACTTCGTTGGTCTTGTCGTTCTTCACCGTTCCGTCGAAGGTGTCCAGGTAGGCGATGCGCATGGCTTCGTACTTCATCATGCGCGGCATGGCCTTGGCGATGTGTTCGGCCACGATCCGGCAGGTGCGGGTCCACATCTCCAGGGTTCGGTCGTCGGCGTTGTAGCTGTTGCGGTTCTTGGAGATCAGCTTGCCTTCCTCGCCGGTCATGAAGTCCTTGAACTTCTCTTTCGGCGTACCTCCCATCTTGTCCTTGTAGTCCTGGTACCAGTCCTCTTTGTCCAGGTCGTAGTCCCCGCTGCCGGGCTTGGTGCCGCCGGCGGAAATCTGCCTGTCGCCCCACTTCTCCAGCCAGGCGTACACGCCCAATGCGCAGAACTTGAGTTCTAACTCGTACTGGCGGTGATAAGCCCAACTCTCAGCGTTGTTCAGCCAAGCGATGGCCGAAAGACAATCCGCCTGGACCACCGCCGCGCTGTAGGCGGCCGAGTCGGCGGCGTTCTGCAGCTTGGCGCGCTTGACCAGCGTCCAGCCGACGTTCAGCGGAAAAGCCGTCACCAGGATCAGGAAGACGGCCGAGATCAGCGCCAGCAGCATCACCTGCGCGCTCTCGTCCCGGTGCAGTCGTTTAGCCACGTTACACATCTTTCGTCATTTCCACGGCCGTACCACAGTGCAAGACTGGGCCAGTTGCACGCGCAGGTCGGCACTCGAAGCACGCCCGGCGTTCTTAAACGCGTTGTAGATTATTCGGTTAGCGAAAGGCACCGCGAGGTAGGTGTCGTACAAAATGCCGACGCGCACTTCGTCGTTATCGTCGCCGCCTTGCAGATTAACGTACAAATGCCGCAGGAAGGTTTTCGCCCGGTCGTTGTCGCTGTAGCGGTACTTGGGTGTCGCGCTAAGATCTTCGTAGCCCTCCTTCTTAAAGCGAATGGGCAACTTTCGCCACTCCACGCCTACTTGTGGTCCGATCATTTCCAGCAGCGAACAGATCTGCCAAGTGGCCCGGACCGCGCGGTTAGCCTCGGGATCGGCGGTCTTCGAAACCCAGTCCGTACCCGCCGGCAGGGCTTGGGGATCGATGTCGGCCACCAGGACCGAACGGGCGGCGCAGAAGGCCGCGTACTGCATGACTTGGTGGCAGACAAACAGGTGGGCGAGTTGGATCAGGAAACAATTCAGCAGGATTACGAATGGGAACAATAGCAGCATTTCGATGGCTGCTCCACCTCTCTGGTCCCGGCCCCAAAAGGATAGACTCATCATGTTACCCTAGAAAAGCCATGAACGCTGTCCAGACGACTCCGACACCGAAGGCGGCCCCAAATGGGACCACCTGTACACTTTCTTCAAGCGGGCGCCCTTTAATCAGACCCTCCGCCTTGAATGCGCGTCGGAAAAGTGTGTCTTCGCGCCCTTGCCAGATCACCATGGAAAGCCCCATCGCCAAACCGGCCAGAGTAGCGTAGACGAGTAGGTACAATGCTAGTGGCCATGCGGCCAAAGCGCCCATGGCCGCCATCAGCTTCACGTCCCCCCCGCCTACTCCACCCTGCCAATACACCAACACCATGATCAGGAGGCAGAAAGCCATGCCGCCTGCGGACTCTAGGAGATACGAATACCAAAACGACTCCGGTAGCCAGCTTCGCTTCAGGAGGGACTGAGTGAGCGCAAACCCCCATCCCATAAGGATCGCCGGGTAAGTGAAGGCGTTGTAGATCCGCCGACTCTTTAAGTCGCTGTACAGCGAAGTGCCCGCCAAGGCCAGCAACATCCCCAAGCGCAAAATGTCCAGCACATCCATCGAGTTCATGAGCCGCTTCCGGGCGTGAGGTGTCAACGGCAACGCAAAAACGCGACGTGCAATTGGAAATTTTTCTACTTTCCGGTACCTTCCTTAATGCTCTCGTCAACAGTCTCGTCAATGGTGTTCGCTATTTTATTGACATTGTTCGACATTGTCGTACCCAGGTATTTCCATCCGGCGATCACCGCGATAATCACCAAGGCAGCGATCAGCAAGTACTCGATGCCTTCGAGGCCCCGCTCATCTTTACCGAACCTCCGAATGCGCTTCCACATGCACTGGATCATTCCACTTCTCCTTTACTCAATTTTTACCGGCAATGCCGGCTTGTCGTCCGATTCGCAATTCGAATCTTCAACTCCTCCCCTGACCTTTTTGCGGTCCTGATTCTCCCACAGCAATTCCTTTTCGTTCTTCTTCAAGTCCTCCACCCAACGCATGCGCGCCGCGTCTGACCGTCTGTTCTGTTCCTCGCCCGTCGAGATGCCGTGGGCAGCGAAAGTGGTGGGGACGCGTGGCGTGACCATCAGCATTAAGTCGCGCTTGTTCTTGGCGTCTTCGTGGTCGGAAAAGAAGTGTCCAAGCATAGGGATGCGGGACAGGAACGGAATTCCGCGCTTGATATGCCGCAGGATGTCCTGAACCAAACCGGAGACGATCAGGGTCTCGCCTTGGCTGATGACTGCGACCGAACTAGTTCCGTACTTCAAGAAGTCTAAGCGCTCACCGTTTGGATCAGGCGTGCTGACTTCGAATGAGAAGTTAAGCTGAATTTTGCCGTCTCGCAAAATGGTAGGCGTAACGTTGATAATCAGGCCGAATTCCTTGAATTTTACGTCAGCCGTGCCAAGACCTACTAATTCATACCCCTTTTCCCCACCCTGCCGAAAGGTACCAGCTTCGCCTGTTAGCGTGGTAATGTGTGGTCGATCCAGAACCTTTGCGTTTTTATTCTCTTCAAGCATCCGAAAAACCCAGGTTGTTTTAGCCGTCACCGTCGAATTGTAAGATGAGTTAGTGTGCAGGTTGACAGCGCGCTCCCAGGCGAAGTCCATGCTGGCAGGGTCGAAGGCTATTCCCGGGCTGGACAACGCCGTCAGCGGATTATGGCGGATATCCAGCGCGTACTCCAAGTTAACGTCCACGAAGGTCAGATCGAGTTCGACCATCTGACGCTTTAGCCCGATATTGTTAACCACCTTATCGGTGAAAATCTTGGTCACGTTCTCGGCGGCAGCCTTCTCCGCAGCACTGTTCACTTCGCCATCCAAAACTACGTTGCCCC
Source organism: Planctomycetota bacterium (assembly GCA_015075375.1). Classification (GTDB taxonomy): domain Bacteria; phylum Planctomycetota; class SZUA-567; order H5-PLA8; family H5-PLA8; genus H5-PLA8. The sequence goes on from JABTUM010000001.1 coordinate 1,557,949, forward strand.
GAACCAGCCGCACTTTGACTTCTGGCAGGCCGATGCGTTTCTCCACTTCCAGCGCTAGGGCTTGGTTTACATCCGCGCTTTCCGTGAACGTGGTGACGTCCACGACGTTGGAGAAGCTCTTAACAATTTTTTCGATACGCTCGCGCAGTAGCGGATTATCCACCGTCCCGTCGACAAAAACCTGGGTGCCTGCGCCTTGAACCTTTACTGTCGGGTAGTTTTTTAACAGTTCCCGAATATCCTCGGCACCTGCCAACCGGGACGGCAAACTGGGCTGTAGGGGCGGCGTTTCGACGGCCATCGCTGAAAGCAGTGAGAGTGACAGCGTCAGCACGATCACTTGCACTCCATTAACAAAAGTAGATCGAAAACTCATTGCAAACCCTTTCCTCATGGAGCACCACCCTGCAACTCGCGTTCTTGAAAACGGCCCGGCTCCGTGTTGCACTGTGGTCGGAACGTCACGCCAAGGCGCCTCGCTACTGGCGTATCGATCCGAGCCGCTGCAGAATTCGTGACCCGATTTTCCCAATAGTCAGCCCGGGACCTACGGTGCTTCGGCGTCCCTGGCTACATTCAATCCGCGCAAAAATTCGCGCGTGGAAACCGGCCTCGATGGTTGTCCGTCCTGTTCCTCTCCCATCTCTGAGCGAAGCACGCAGTACACATTCGTTCCCATGCTGCGGCTCATCTCAATGGCAAGAAGTACCTTCTCCACTTCCTTGGCCTGCACCAACACCGTGATGGTGTTGTAGTTCGCCGCCTCGCGGGAACGGTCGCCGCCGCCCAAATCGAGTCCGGCCTCATTGCCAACAGCGACCACGATCACGTTCTCGAGCAACTTTACTGCAGTAATGTCCACAACCGAGGACGCGCTTCCTTCCGGCGCCGATCCCGGCGACTGGCGAAAAGTTCCGAAGAGATCAACACGTATATTTGGGCGAAGTAAGCCAGCACCACCAGTGACTAGATTGACGGGCAATGTCACTGCTTTTTGCCCTTCGGAAATCTTCTCTACTACCGAAGTCCCCGCGCCCATGTTCATCACGTTCCATAATAGAAGTTCGTTTTTCTCAACCGGAGCCCGGACCGGATTACCAAAGACGCGGCTCAGATCACTTTCCCGAACCATCCGTGGATGAACATAGCTGACCGGAATTTCGGACACTTCACACATCTCTTTTGTCAAGACCTGACCCGTAGAGATATGCTGGTTGATCTTGATCACCTTTACTGTGTTGGTCAGCTGGCTACGGACTTCCGAAATCGTGCTTTCGACATAGCTGCGCTGGATCAGGAAACCGCCCGCAGCACACACAGCGGCCAGGATGATGTAGACAGTCTCTTTCGGTACGCTGGCCATCTTTTACTCTCCTGCTTGGGGCATTCTCGTGGTCACGAACCGAGCCACCGCCCCTGCCGTCTCGCTACCAAGGAAAAAAATCTCGCCCCGCCCCCGAAACACCGCCAGCGCGCACCCCGTACCCGAGGTGGCCGCGCCCGTATCCGTCGGAATCTCATTCCAACCTTCGCGCTGCAGTAAACTTCGATAGAACTCGAGCACCTTTGCTCGGTCACCCTTCGTCACCGAAAAGGTCGCGCCTGAAACGTCACCTTTCCGGTGCTCGTAGCACTCCAGCAGGGGAATCCCACTCGGAAAACATGGTGGTTGAAATGACTCATCCAAGACTGACTTACTCGGATACATGCCCGGAGATTGAGACAACTCCAAAAGGTTCCGCCCATGGAAAAAGTTGGACTCCTCCAACTCCCACATCTCCCAGCTTCCTCGCGGCCCCCCAATCCAGACGCCCAGCCATCCGAAGCACGCGGTCACCCCAGCGATGATCAGCACTCGAGCGATTCGATTCAAGGACCAGCGCCTCATGAATGAATTTCTATGTGTCTAATTCACAGCACAGGCGAGCAGATGGTCTGAATTCTGAGCCTGTAGAGATCCTGAAGAGCAACCAAAAGCGTGATGTGAACCGAAGTAAAGAGCACCTCAACTAGAGACTCATCGAGTAAGTACTCAATGATGGTGAGGCCCGCATACTTCGCGCTCAATGGTCACTCTCCATATGCTTATTGAATATAAACGTATCCTTTTATGTGTTTTTGTCAAGTCGATTCCCACCGGGCAACTCGATTATTGGATTTGTCTTGAGTTGGGCGAGTTCTTCGAGGGGCCAAGCGGCGTGCCGACTTTGGGCGACTACTTGGCTTTTCCAGCCTGCTTGGGCCAGCAGTTGGCGGTGAAAGTCAGCAATGCCTGTAACCTGCACGGCTGGATCAGCGACTACTGTTTCTGGGTCCCTGCCTAGCCATCTGAGACATTACCCATGTCCCCGGTCCGAAAAGCGGAGGATGTATAATAATCCATTGTAAGTCTAGATGCTGCTTCATAATTGGTGAACTGTGGAATGAGAACGGCAGGGATTGGTGGTATTGCTGGCGGCGGCGCAGCGGTTTGAGCGGGGAATGACTACTCTCGATCCGGGTCGCTAATAATCTGAACCACGCGCCCCACTATGCGCAAGCTGTGTTCTTTGGTGATCTCCACCGCGTCCAACCTCGGGTTGTCGCCTACGAGCCAGAGCTTAAAGCCCCTATTCTTCCTATTCGTAATCCGCAAACGCTTTACAAGATAAATATCGCTCTCGTTTACGAAGGCGACGATGATTTTGGAGTGCAAGGCCTTCCAGGGGCTTGGCGGGACGGGCGATCTCTCTTTATCGAGATAGGTCGGAAGGTGCAAATCCATGCGTCTGACGACTACGATATCTCCTTTGCGGACACGCGGCTCCATGGACTTGCCGTAAATCCTTAAGCAGAAATGGTCTGTGCGAGTGAAACGGATTTCGGTCTCGACTGCATCGGGAGTCGCAACGGATCCCTTCTGGTGATCGGCCACGCTTTGTACGACCGTAAGTTTATGGCTCTTGGACGTTTGTACGACTTTGGCGTTGCCAATTGCAAGGTGATCGCGGGTAGGACGTTTCTTTCGTTTCAAACGTTCAGCGACTTCCCGTGCCAACTCCGCGTCGCTCAACTGAGATGCGCACGCTTGTATAACCTTGGGTTTCCCAAAGGCTTTTGCGCTTGGGATACCGCCGACTCCGGAAATCACTTGCCCCTTAAGATCATCCGTCCGGCCTAATAGCCAATCCACCGATACATTAAGAACCGTAGCAATTTCATCTAGCCGACCTATGTCTGGCCTCGCATAACCAGCTTCCCAGCGCCCGACGGCACCGTGTGAAATTCGGAGCACCGAGGCCAACTCAGCCTGGGATAGACCGAGTGCCTTTCGACCGTCTTTGATCCGATCTGCAATTGAAGCCACTTTGAGAAAGTAAAGATCTTCTGTCTAAGGGTCAAGAAAACTTTACCAATAGTTTTGAGCGACTTTGATATCGGCCATTACTGTCGGTAAATATTCTTGCCGATGGAAAGCATACTCCTCATGTGACGCGAGCAATCTTTTGGGCCTGACCCAGGATGACGTGATCGTCCAGACCGGGCTTACTAAACCCACCATCATAAACGTGGAGCGGGACTTTAGCCGCGCCCCAAGCGCTGACCGTATCCGCGCTTTACTGCTTTCCGTCTACCAGAGAAAGTGGCCTCTCGATCCAGCTAATGCCAGCGGTGCTGGCGTTGTCAGAAGAAGAACCCGCATCCCGCCAACCGCCCATCACAAAGGCTTAGAGACAAGAAGCTCTGAGTCTTCAGTACAAATCTGCGCAATCTAATGCAACCTCTTTTAACAAAGTGCCAGTAAAGTTTCTCGGCAACTTACAAACCAAATGAGTGAAAGGGCTTTCAACCTTCGACTCCCGGTGTCCAAAGCCGAACATGTGGTATTTGTGTTTCGAAAAGTACAATAGAATGAGCAATGCCTCCTGTAGAGCGCGCTCGAGGAGTATCGTATATTTAAATATTACTGATGCACTTATCTTTATCTTCGGAGGCTTCACCATGACAGGTCGAGAACGCTTGCTGGCGGTGCTGGAGGGGCACGAGCCAGACCGGGTGCCGTTTTCGCCCAACATCGGGCAGTGGTTCGGAGCGCACCAGTCGCGCGGCACACTGCCACAGGAACTGGCGGACTGCTCCGACGAGGTGGACGCGATGCTGAAACTCGGCTGCGACGTCTTCTCTCGGCGCTGCGGCCCCTTCGCGCGAGTGCGGTACGGACCGGAGATCCTGATCACGCGGGATCCGCAGCAGGAAGTCGGGTTGAACACACCCACAGAGGGGCCGGTGACGACCACCGTCGAGACGCCGCGCGGCGTACTGCGCGCCGTATCGCAGTTCCAACCGGCGAGCCACACTTCGTACGAGCGGGAGTATTTCTGGAAGGATTTCGAGCGCGAGTATGCCGCCTTAAAATATTGGATCGAGCACACCGACTACTGCTTCGACGCTGCGGCATACGCCAAAGCCGCCGCGCGGGTGGGCGAGTCAGGAATCGTGATCGTGGCAGGGCAACAGGCGCCAATTAAGCGCATCTTCAACCTCGCGGGTCCCGAGAACGGCATCTTGTGGATCATGGAGCACGAAAACGAACTCATGGAGCTAATGGCGATCCACACCGAGAAGGCGGCGGCCTTCGCGCGCGAGGTCGCCGAGTCGGACGCCCTGGCCATGATGAGCATGGACAACCTCTGCAGTCTTTTCTACACGCCAAACTTCTTCCGCAAGTATTGCCGGGACTACTATCGGCGCATCGGGGAGATACTGCACGCAAATGGCAAGTACTGGTTTTCACACGCCTGCGGGCGCGTGGCCGCGCTGAAGGACCAAGTCGCGGAGGTGGAACTCGACGGCCTGGAAGGGTCGCCCCACGCACCGCTGGGCGACGTGGACCTGCGTGTGTTCCGAGACACGATCCCCTACCGGAGGCACGTCGTCTGGGGCGGGATGACTTGCCACGAGCAGGAGATCGTGAAGGATGCGCCCGCGCGGCTGGAAGCGCACGTGAAGGGATTGTTCGGTCCGATGCGACCGTTCCACCGTTTCGTCTTCAGTTCGTCGTGCAACACGTCGGTCCGCACACCCTTCGAGAACCTGCTGCTTTTCCGCGACAACTGCTGGAAGCACGGTCGCAATTGAATGCGGTTCAAGCGGAACAGATTTAGCTTTTTTTTTTTTGGGGGGGGGGGGGGGCCCCCAATAATGAGCCATAGCATTTAAAAAAAAGTTGTGGATGGTGAGAGGAGAATCATCCGGCGATTTCCTTGATGCCGTCCACGAAACGGATGCCTCGAATCACGTCTTCCAGCAGCTTGTGGTCGTTTAACTTCCGCCAGCGCTTCTCGGCAACCTGAGCAAGCTTGAACACCATGGCCAGCGTGGCTTGGCGCGTGCCGCAGCCTTTGGTCTTATGGGTCCGCAGCCGCACCGTGGCGAAAGTGGACTCGATCGGGTTCGTCGTCCGCAAATGCGCCCAATGCTCGGCGGGGAAATCGTAAAACGCCAACAGCGCGTCTTGGTCCTTGAGCAGACACTCGACCGCCTTGGGATGCTTGGCCCGATACGCGTTCACGAACGCATCGAACGCTGCCTGCGCATCCTTGCGCGTCTCGGCCATCCAGATCTGATGCAATTTCTCCTTGGCCGAAGGCTGCAATTGCTTGGGCAGACCGTTCAGCACGTTCATCGTCTTATACCAAAGCTTGCGCGATCATTTTGCCACGGGCCATGGTCAAGCGCACTTCCAGGCGCGGATGTTCCGCAAGCAAGACGATGTCGGCATCCTTTCCGGCTTCCAGCGTGCCCTTACGGCGGTCTGCGTCCGCGATCCGCGCGGGGACAAGGCTTGCCCGTCGGACGGACGATTCGAGGTTCAGCCCCAGGGCCTCGATTCCATTGCGCACGAGATCGATCATCCGGACAGTGGAACTGGCGAACCCCGTGTTGTCGAGGTTTCGAGCCACGCCGCCTTCGACCACTGCTTTCGTTCCTCGTTGCGACCCGAAGGTGTAAACGCCGTCCGCCATCCCCGCGCCTCGCATGGCGTCGGTGGTGAAGCAGACGGTGTCCTTCGCCTTGGTCTTCAGCGCCAGCAGCAACAGCTCTTTAGGCGCATGACGAAGATCGGCGATAACCTCCGTCGCCAAGCGATCGTCCAGCAATGCCGCCTCTAGCATGCCGGCCACGCGGAAAGGGCCGTCTTTCGTGATGGTCGACATGGCCGAGTAGAGATGGGTGATCATGCTCATACCGCATTCGATGGCCTGGAGCGTCTGCACGAACGTGGCGTCGCTGTGCCCGCCGGAGACAGCGATCCCTTCCCGGCTTGCGTCGCGGATGAACGCCAGCACGCCGGGAACCTCCGGGGCGCAGGTGATGCGCCGCAGAATGTGCGCGCGATCGAGATATCCGCGATTCTCCTCGCGCGAAGGTTCCCGCACGAAGCCAGGATCGTGGCAACCGTGCTTCCTCGGTGCCATGTAAGGGCCTTCGGCGTGCACACCGAGGATCTCCACGCCTCCAATGCCTTGTTCGCGGCAGCGCGCGGCCTGGTCGATGCAGGAGAAGATCGCTTGAGGTGACTCGGTGGCCGTGGTGGGAAAGTAGGACGTCGTACCGCCCGCAGCGTGGTAGGCGCCGATCGTCCGAAAACTTTCCTCGGTTGCATCCATGAAGTCAGCGCCCATCCCGCCATGGACGTGCAGGTCGATAAACCCCGGGCAAGCGATTAGCCCCTTGCCCTCGATTACGGTTGTATCCGCGGGCGTGTCCGCTCCGAAGGGCCGCACATCCGCAATCCGCTCGCCGACAATCTCGATGTCGCATCTACCTCCCGACAAGCCGGACGGTCCGAGGATGACGCGTACGTCACGAATGAGATAGCGCGAGCACTTCATATGCAAACAACCTCCTCTCTCTCCGGATCTGGATCAGGGTAGGAAGCCATCCCTTGGTTAATGCGTATACTTAGACTTATCATTTATACAAGGCGTGATCAGTCGATCACCAAGGCTATTCAGTTATCTGACGTAGGTAGCTGATACGGCTATGGGGGCAGCACTGGGGAGCATAGAACAAGCACGCCCCACCACTATCCTTGCACGATGCGTTTTCCAAGGTTTCCGATCCTCAAGCAGGCTCTTGAACGTCGGTCCATGCCGGTTGCACTGCCGGCAACAACTCGACGTCGGTATGTCCATCGCCTGCAGCATCTTGCCCAGCCGAGATCTCTGCGCCTTGGCGTAGACTCGAATAGCCCGGCGCAGCGACGATATCAGAGCAGGCCGTCTGCATGTTTTTAATGAGCCGGTTGCCTCCGAAAGACTTACCAAATGCCTTGCGCCGGTTGACTCAGGTTTAACTCATTTTTCCGGCACGACTTGCCGATGCTAGAAACGGGGGCTACGGAGGTTGCCTCATGCCCGCGCCCGTGCGTCTGGACCTCGAAGACCTTGTGACCGCCGTCTACTGTGCGCTTGACGATGCCTTGGCCCATGCCATGCCGCTATCCCCTGCGAAAGCGGCAAACTCGTCGGGCGACGCGGACCGCCACCCGACGTGGACGACCGCGAAGTCCTCTGTCTGGCTGTGTTGCAGGAACTTCTGGATTTCGAGTCCGACCACCACTACCAAGCTTGGTTGCACTCCGATCCGTTGATGCGGCGCCTGCTCAGCCGCCAGAACTTTGCCAACCGCCGCGCCCTCCAGACGCCCTTGTTGGCCTGCCTCACCCAGGGTTTCTGCGCCATGCATGCCGACGACCAGCCCCCCTTTTCATCATCGACTCCCATCCGGTCGATGTCTGCCGTCCCATCCGCGCCGGCAAGCGGGAACGTCTTGGCGGACTGGCGCAGCGGGGTTACTGCGCGGCGCTCAAGCGCTGGTTCCACGGCGTACGCGAGCCCCCTGATCTTCTCGACGAAAGGCTACATCGCGCACGTACAACAAATCCCCGGCAACCGGCACGACGTTCAGGGACTCTATGCCCTGCTCAAGACCGCGTTCGAAGGCCACCTGCTCGGCGACAACGCCTACTGGCCCAAGCGCGAAAAGCGCGCGGCCTTGGAACGCCAAAACATCCGGGTCACCGCCGCCTCGCGCTCGAACTGGCAGTACCAGCATGCCCAACCCGTAGCCGAGAGCTTGCGGCGCCACCGCAGCAGCATCGAACGGCGCATCGGTCTGTTCGATCGGCAATTTCATACCCAGAACACGCTCAACCGAAGCCGTCGGCATTACGAAGCGCGGCGCTGGACCAAGGCGCTGGCCCACAACCTCTCGCGCCACGTCAACCATGCGAACGGATGGCCGCAGGAATCCCTCGCGCACTACAGACTCGCTTCTTAAACTGGAGCAAGGCATTTACCAACCTTTCTGAATAAGGGAATCGCGGGTCGTTGAATGGGCAGCGTCGTACATGAACGTAGGTTGGACTCCCATGACCGCCATGCGCATGTATGGGGGTATGGTTTAGTATGATGTCAGTCGAAAATCAATCTCTGCACCATAATAGGGGAGCTATAATGAGCACGCTGGAATACGAAAGACACAACGAAGAAGTTCGAGAGGTCTGGAACGCCTATAGGGCTCGCAAGCCGCTCCGTGCACCCTGCGTGATCGGGACGAATACCCGATTTTTCTTGCTGGGACGCACGGCGCCCTTTCCCAACGTCGACTTCCGGGCATACACGGAAGACCCGGACGTCATGTTTGAAACTCAGGTGCGCTGCGACGAGTGGAAGCGCCTATACATTCTTCAGGATGCGCCCATGGGACTGCCCAGTGAGGAGACCGGGTGGACGGTCAATGTGGATTTTCAGAATTTCTACGAGGCGGCTTGGTTCGGATGTCCTGTCGTATTTTTCGAGGGGCAAGTGCCGGTCGCTGAACCGCGTTGGCGCGGCCAGGGGCTTAAGCAAGAGCTTCTGCATCGCGGCATACCCAACCCCTTCGAGGGGCTGATGGGCCAAGCAAGAGAGTACTATGAGTATTTCCTCGAAAAATCAAAGACCTATGCCCACCGCGGATTACCCGTCCGGCACGTCCAGCCCAAAGGATTAGGCACGGATGGGCCTATGACTGTCGCCGTGAATCTTCGAGGCGCGATCGAACTGCTCGAAGACTTCGTGGAGGATCCAGAATACGTTCATGAACTACTCAATATTGTTACCGACGCGATAATTGCTCGCATACGAGCTTGGAGGCGCTATCTGGGCAAACCCGAGACGCAGGAGTATTTCGGATTTGCCGACGATGCGGTACAGATGCTTTCAAGTGATATGTACAAAGAGTTCGTCTTGCCTTGCCACAAGCGTATGAGAGCCGGCCTGTGTTCGACCTCGCGTGGCGGTAGCGTTCACATGTGCGGCAACGCGTCGAGGCATTTTCCGATTCTGAATCGGGAGGTGGGCATCGATAGTTTTGACACTGGATTTCCCGTGGATTTCGCGAGCCTTAGGCGTGAGTTGGGGCCGGAGGTAGAATTTTATGGAGGGCCGCACATTGAGTTAATGCGCTCGGGTACACCTAGTCAGATTTATGCTAATGCGCAGGAAATCCTCGAATCGGGAATTCGCAAAGGTGGACGATTCGTTTTGCGTGAAGGCAACAATCTCGCGCCCGAAACGCCGCTTGAGAACATTGCCACGCTGTACCGGGCTGCGAAAGAGTTTGGCCGATATGACCGTATTCCATCAGAAGGTATACCGCAGCAAGCCGATTCTTAATCCGTGCCTCAACCTTGTTATCGTCATGGTCTGGAAAGAGATATAAAATCCAGTCAGTACGTTTCAATGCTTCACGGTCGCGCCGCAACCAGCCGATGCGCACGAAAACTAAGAACTGACCGGAAGGTCAGGCGTTAGTGCCCCCCTAAGCATGCCACGCGCTGTAGCTGGTTTGTTTTTTCATAAAAAGTGCGCGGTTCGTAGGTGACACCCGATTGAATCCGTTGGTCTTCTCTGCGCAAACGATGAATCAGTATGCGTCCAATCAGCGGGGCTGAAAGTCGAGCTTTCAGGCCAAAGGTCCGAAATATATCTTTCAATACCACACCAATTTTTGCACATAGTGCGGGCTGATGAGCGAACCATCGCTTGGAAGCCCACAGCATTCCCGCATAAAGAGTTGACAACTCTGATGCTTCCCAACGAACGCGGGCGCGAATGCGAGCTTCTGGATGGTGTCGATATCGCTTCCAACCCTGAAGCAATGTGCGGGCCATGCGCACCACGCTTGGACCATTTACCTCGAAATCACGCAAAAAGGCACGATGTAGGTACTCCGTTTCCAATCCCATGGGAATGTGTGGGTGTCGATGGAAAAATTTGAGTTGTCCGTGCATATCGGCGGTTTCCACGCATTCCGGATCTATCAGCGTTTTCCTAGCCTTATGCTCCTCGAACAGTGCCGTACCCGGCAACGGAGTGTAAAGCATGAACTGGTGAAACTCGGTTTCGTGTAGAACTGCGTGTTCGATTATTTCATCGATATTTTCCGGCGTGTGGTCTTCCAATCCGATGATGGATGAACCTAAAACGCGAATGCCATGGGATTGCAATTCACGCACAAGTTCTACAGTATCGGTACCTTTGAGCTTCGCGTAGGTGCTGTTTTTTCCCTCCAGGCCCATCCAAATCCAGGAAATGCCGAGACCGATCAACTGTTCGATGTGGTAAGATCGCAGGACATTCGCCGAACTGAAAACGTACAAAGACCACGACTTGCAATGTTGTTTCATTAAATCTAAAAGTTCCAGCGCGCGCTTACGATGCAAAAGAAAATTCTCGTCCATTACGAAGAAGGAACGGACTTTCATCTCACGCTCTAGTTCCAGCATTACATGGAATAAATCCTTGCCGGTGTTTAAAAAATTAACAAAGTTCCCCTTTCCGCCAAACATTGCTGATGTGCTACAAAAATTGCACCCTAGAGGACAACCTACTGATGGAATAAGCGTAGCAGCAGTTGAACTGGGATTTTCGCTCAAGACGGTTCCCATAGCTCGTGCTCCGAAACCAGAAGGCACTCGAAGATGCGCCATGGGGTGGTCAACTGGCTCACCTAGATACGCGCGGAACCATCTGACCCCTTCGCCTTTTACGATATAGTCAGCGTCTATTCTCTTTTCTAAATTAGGCAAGTTCGCCACGTGGCCCCCTACCACGATCTTTGCATTGGGTAGGCGCGAACGAATCAGATCACACATTTTTTCCACTTTGCCTACATTAGGGATAATGGCTCCTATACCGACAATGTCATATGGCTCTCGCTCTAATTCATCAATGAATCGGTCTAGGGTTGGAAAATCCAGTAAGGCGCAGGGCGCGCTAATGTTGGCCTGAATCAACATCAAACCCCACGAACGGTGAAACATCCGTAGCGAGAAGGCACGTTGAAAACGTGTTACCTGGTTGTGGTATAGTTCCATCGGATTAAGCGCACGTCCGCCGTATTCATCGTCCTGCGCGAAAGGCCCGAATACGCTCGTGAGCAACACTCGAGCACTGGTACCAAGAGGGTGTTTGCCCATTGGCATCACAATTCGATTTGAATCCAAGACCGCTCCTAGCTAGCTCAAAAGATGCACAAGTCCCGGATGTCACCACTCCTTACTCCCGATTGGCGTGATTCCAGAGTAGCGTTTAATGAGCCTGCCTCTCAGCGTGCGTATTCGGCAACCGTAATAACACCAGCAGGTAGCGACCATGAAAGAAATTGGAATCCGCCAGTTCATGTTGTTTCCAGCTTCCTCTTGGCCCTCCAAACCAGACTCCCAGCCATCCAATGCTTCCGAATATCAAAGCGAGGATCAGCGCTCGAGCGATTTATTCTACAGGCTAGCGCCCTCACTCGGATTTGAATGACCAATCTCAAAGCACCGGCGAACAGATTGTTTGAATCAAGAACTTATATAGATCCTGCATAGCTACGAATATCGTGAGACGAACCGAGGCAAACAATACCACGACCAAAGCGGCGACAAGCAAATACTCAATTGATGTGGCTCCGGCCTCATTTGCCTGCAAAACTTAAACCTCCATGGTTTATAAGCGCATAAGTGTATCTACATATATTTAGTAGTCAAGGCGATTCTTGGTAATGACGGGAATCGACTCAGGCAACCGAATGGTGATGCGCACGCAAAAGGGGACCGGTTGAGGGGCCGAATGCGCAAGTAAAAGGGGACCACCGCACGCGTGCGGCCTGGTTAGCTTGAGGCTTTTCCTCGGTTGACCAGGGGGGGGCGTGGAGGTGCTAGCGGTGGAACAGTACGAACGCATCCCGTTCTGTTCCATTATTCAGCCGACCCTCAAGCCGCCCTCCTGCAGTAGAACTTGAGCAGCCCGCCAAGCCGCTGCTTGCATTCTATCCACCCCACCCTTCCCTGCATCTCCAGCGCCGGCTCAACCAGCCGATTCCCCAGCCCCTGATGGCTGCGTTCCTGATGAAAATGGTCCATCTATTCGAAGATCGCCTGTGAAGGGCGATTCAAAATGCCGGCAAGGACGAGTAGGAGGAACTGCCAGGGTTATAAGTTGGTCATGCGAACACCTTAACGGTTGCTAAGCCCGGAATCTGGCCGGATCCGGCTAAAATCATGCCTCGTAACCCTTTTATGGGCAGGAGCTTCTGCTCGGCTGAGTTCTGGCACATTACGGGGTGTCGAGGCGCAGAACCGCGTTCGCGGACTGCTGGAGGCGCTCAAGCCGCTGCAAGTCGAGAAGCTCCCCGCGCACGGCCCGGGCGGAAAGCCCAACCTGATCCCGCGCGTCTGGGATCAGGAGAAGGAAATGAAGAAGGCGCCACAGCAGCCCTAATGGCCGCGTGCGCGCTTTCCTTTTACGCTTACGCTTTTCTGAGTAACGTCCTGTACCCAGCAAAGACAAGTCATTCCATGCGCAAATCCCAAGGTGGTCATAGCTAACAGCGCCGCGTGTTCAAGTTCGCGAGGAGCTAGACCCACATCCATACCCTTACGTACGGCGGAATGACTCGCGCCTTCCAGTTTGGCGCCAAAAGCAAGGCCAAGCTTCACCAATCGCTGCTCTCGCTTGTTAAGCGGTCCGGCGCTTTCGAGCGCCTTACCGAACTGTTCGTATGCCTCAAGCACCCGCGGAAACCGCGATTGGGCTTCCATGTAGCGGCGGGGAAGCGGCGATGTTCGTCTACCCATCAGAGGTCTCCTAAATGCTTGATCAACTAACTATAGACCATCTGCCCCTGTTACATCATAAACACTTCTTAATAAGTTGCTTCGCGCGATCCACCGTTGTTTGAGGCAGGTGGGATCGCATTTTCCCGCTTCATCTGAATTCCACGTATTGCTGGAAGCACCGTACCATTGAAGAAATCAGTGCGTCGATCTGGATGGCATCGGATTGCGTTATGCAACCACGCTAATTCGTCCTTCTACTTACCCGATTTCGGGACATAACCTAGCGCAGTGGAAGTCCGGAATGACTCAAAGCCATCGGATCTTAGGGTGAACTGACGCTATTCCGAGACGCGAGTACTTTCGATTGTTGCACATTCCTCTGAATCAAGGTAACAGGCCGGATCAAGAGCTAGCCAATCGCCGGTGGCAGACTCGGCCCGTGTCCTGAGATTCCCGTTACAGACGGTCAGGAACCGGCACGCCCGGCAACGCGCGGGGAGGTGAGCTTGGCGGTCTCTTAGTATGGCCAAACGAGGATCGCGTGCCTCGGTCCAGATTTGGCTAAACGGCTCCCGGCGCACGTTTCCGACGGCGTAATGCCAACTGAACTGATCGTAATGCACAGAACCTCGCGGCCCGATAGAAGCAATATGGCATCCGGACCGGTTCCCACCCGTTCCCCGAAGCAGCCGATCAGCTTCCTCAAGCCTCTCGGGGCGATGGCGTTCGAGCCAGAGCAGTGCCATAGCCGCGTCAGCATGGTTAGCCACGGTAAGCACCTCCAACTTATGGCCTTCGGATATTGCTTGAACGACACGATGCATGATCCGCTCAACCACGCTCCTCGACCGGTTCGGCTCCAAGTCGTATCGACGAAACTGATTTCCCCGCCCTGCGTAGGCAAGATGATAGACACACAGTCGCTGAATGCCCTGCTCCAGACAGAAATCGAAAATGAAATCGAGGTCCTGAAGATTCAAAGCGTGCACGGTGAAACGCAGACCGACCTTTAGACCTCGTTCCTGGCATCGGCGAATGCCGGCCAACGTTCCGTCGAACGCACCCCGCATGCCCCGGAGCTTGTCATGTACATCTTTGCGTCCATCCAAGCTGATGCCTACATAGCGCAGATCCAAGTCAGCAAGGCTGTCCGCCATCCTGTCATTTATCAATAGACCGTTGGTCGAAAGAGTGGCATTTAATCCGATGCGGCGCGCATAACCAATCAACTGGAGCGCATCGGGGCGAGCGAGAGGCTCGCCCCCGCTGAATAGCACGGCGGGCACTCCGAAGGCTTTGAGGTCCTCTAGCAACGCAAAGCCTTCGTGCAGCGACAGTTCGTCCGGCGCGGGCGCCGAGGCCGCTGAGGCGTAACAATGCACGCACTTAAGATTACAGGTCTGGGTGAGCGCCCAGACCACGACGGGGCGAGGGGGATCCCCGCTGCTCCGCGCAGTGCGAACGTGCCCATACCGAAGTTCCTCGCTTCCGCTGCGCTGTCCACACAAGAGATGACTCAGGTTCAGCATGCGCCCTCCTTGGCTTTCCACGCCGCCGGCTGGTACACGCAATCGGGCTCGGGCGCGAGGTAATCGCCGCTTACGGCATGTGCGCGCGCACGGCTGCCCCCACAGAGCGCCCGGAACTCGCAAGCGCCGCACTTCCCTTTAAGCCGCTGCGGATCGCGCAGATCCCTGAAGACGGGGTGATGACGATAGACTTCCAGTAGCGAATCTTGGGGAACGCGGCCACAGGAAACAGGGAGAAATCCGCTGGGATAAATGAAACCCGTGTGGCTCACGAAAGCCACGCCCTTCCCGTCGTTCAGGCCCAGAGACGGCCGGGGTCGTGCTTCGGTTGCGAGGGGCTCCCGCACATTCCCGTTCCGCGCCTGCGCCACGAATCGGCGGAAGTGAGGCGCTTCCGTCGTCTTGATCGCGAAAGGCGCTAACCGGCTTTTCCGCCAGAGCATCGCGAATACAGTCTCGTATCGAGCGGCGGGAATGCGCTCCTCTACGGCGCCGCGTCCAACCGGGACGAGAAAAAACACGGACCAGAGCACGATGCCACGGGTTGCCAGGCAATCGGCCATGGCCTCCAATTCATCCACATTGCGCATGGACACGGTGGTGTTGATCTGAACCTGCAAGCCGATCTCCTGTGCAATATGAACGATCTCCTGGGTGCGTGCCATACTTCCCGGGACTCCTCGGATGCCGTCGTGCGTGGCCTCGCGGATACCGTCCATACTCACGGCCAATCGCCGTACGCCTTCATCTCGCAGGCGGAGGAGCGACCAGCGGTCCACCTGCGCCGTGGCGGAGGGGGTCACCGCCACCCGCAAGCCCGCACGAACGGCATGATGGACCAAAGCATAAAGATCCGGGCGCTTGAACGGATCTCCACCCGTCATGACCAGGAGCGGCTGGGGAACCAGGCCGGCCAACTGATCAATGAAATGGCGTGACTCTTCTTCCGTCAGCTCATCGGGATGGCGAAGCGATTGCGCGCTTGCCCGGCAATGTCGGCAAGCCAGATCGCAGGCTTGTGTAAGCTCATACAAGACCAGGAAGGGATTTCGGTCCAGGTCCTCAAGAGATGGAAGATCCGGCACGGGCACTCCTTTCAATCGCATCCGACTATTCCGGCTGGGTTTTTCGATTTATCCTCCGATCCGGCTCATGGCTCCGTGAAATGCGCCAGCCAAGTACTGATGTACCTTTGGCTTCAGCTCCGCGGTTCGTCGTAACGCCGCAATCACCGCGTTCCGGCCTCCGCCGCTTCTCAAAATAGCCCTGACGTCAACGACACCACCATCCAGCAGACAGCTTCTCAGTTCCCCGCTCGCAGTCAGCCGCAAACGATTGCAGCGTTCGCAGAATGGGACGCTCATCGCGCCTATGAAGCCGATGCTGCCCCGGGCGCCTGGGATTCGGAAGCGTAACGCCGGACCGTCGTACTCGCCCTGCGACGGAAGCGGTTGCAAGGGCCCCAAGACCGACTCGATGTGTTCGCGCGTGGTCGCACTGGGCACGAACTCAATCGTACCTCCGGCCCTAGTGCAGCCTCCGGATTCATCCAGTGGCATGTACTCGATAAAGCGGACTTCCAGGTCGCGCTTGACGGTAAGGCCCGCCAAGTCAGGCGCTTCCTTGTCGTTCAAGCCGCCCATAATTACGGTGTTGATCTTAAGTGGCGCCAAGCCCGCATCAGCGGCGGCTTCGAGGCCTTTTAGCACCTCGTCCAGATGACCCAGCCGCGTAATGCGTCGGAACTTCTCCGGCTCCAGCGTATCGAGCGAAACATTCACTCGCCGCAGTCCCGCATGCGCTAAGTCTTTGGCGCAGGAAGCCAGAAGTACGCCGTTTGTCGTCAGCGCCAAGTCTTCAATACCTGGCAATCGAGCAATTCGCTCGATCAGGTTGGGAAGATCCTTTCGCACCAGCGGTTCGCCACCGGTCAGGCGAACCTTGGTCACGCCACAAGCCGCCGCCGCTTCGACTATCGCGACAATCTCCTCGAACGAAAGTAGGTCCTTGCACGGAAGCCAGGGAATCCCTTCGGGTGGCATGCAGTACAAGCAACGAAGATTGCAGCGGTCTGTCAACGAGACGCGTAAGTAGGTGACGACGCGACCGTAAGCGTCCACAATACGCTCTTGTCCGGGCCAGTACCCGTGCCGTACCAGGTCAGCCAGTGCGCGAGGCGCGATTTCGTTTGCCAGCACGTGGAAACTCCTTCAGTCGGATCCGTCTGGCTCAAGGTAATAGGTCGCTTTCGTACGACCGAAGTACTCCAGCGCATCACAAAGGCTGTGCTAAGCCATCTTCCAGCCGTTTTCCTCTCGAAAGAGAAGCCTGCTCAGCATTCGGAGGTCGCGCGGCTACAACCCTGTTCAGGTCACGCAGGAGCGCCTCCAGATCTACTTTGTGGATCTCGCATGCCTGCTGAATGGAAACCGTGCGAGCCAAGGTGTCCCGCATGTAGGCGTTGGCCAGGAGCGTGAAGCCGTGATTTAGAAACACATTCAGTGTTTGGGGAAATAGGGCGATGACCGAGCCTACCTTGGAGGCTGCCTCGATCCTCGGCAACGACAGGTTTGGTTCTCGCTCCGGCTCGGCAGCCGACCCGACGCGTGTGCCGAGCAGAAGATAACACATGTGAACCGCCCAAAAGCCCATTCCAGTAACTTCCAGCACACCGGAAATTCCAGCCACCGGATGCGCGAATTCCTTAAGACCTTCAACGTCAGTAAGCACCTGAAAAGCGACTCGCAGCGCGCAACCGGTATTCACGAGAACGAAAGTAGGCCACAACTCCCCCACCCGAGCGGACGAGATCACACAAAGCGTAGGCACCACCTTTGCGGAAACACCCAAGATCATCATGCTGATGAAACCAACCGTGATCGCATGACGCGTGGCGCCGTAGTACGCGTGTGAAAACCCACTTCCGGTTGCCCCGCGATACCACCCCAAGTAAGCAGGCATGACGATGAGCATGGCCAGCGAGATAAGGAGCCATGTGTACGCTGCTTTGATAAACTTCACGCTGCGATCGGTTTGCTTATCGGCTACGAATACACGCATACTGCCGACCAGCCACGTTACCAAGCCCGCATAGGCAAGCATCGAAGCGTACAAGCCTGCGGGCGCCCAAGCGGTCCCAGGGGAGCGCGCATTGAGAAGGTAGAAACCGGCCTCGGCCAGAACCGCTGCCGCAATTGGAATCAGCACCCGATCAGCTTTGCGGCCATCCTCTGCGGCTATTCCGTACACGGTGGGCAGCAAGCGCAACGATACGCCCAAAATCATCAGCACGGCGAAGCCGTGAATCTGAAGATCACGCAGCGGTGCCTGAAGAGTTTTAATTCGCTCCAGCAACGCAGCGTCTGTAGGCGCCGTCGTCGTGGCTGTCAGCAGGACCGCGTCTCCAAAAGCCTGCAGTACGAAAAAACCCAGTGCAGCAAATACATACTTATCGTAAGTTTCCACCGATTTCCCGCTTTTCCGATACGTAGCAACCAGCAACCAGACAAAGATGAGAATAGCGGCGACTTCCAGGGTGCACGCCAACATTGCCCCAGCCCACAGCCAGGAACTCCGCTCGTGAAGCGTTTCGCAGAGCGCCCGCGCCGAAATGCCCGCAAACATCATCCAGAAGGTTGCGACGGCCAGCCGAGGACGGTGCAGTTCCACGTGCTTGAACCGCGGAAAGGCTTGGTACGCAAAGCCCATGACGAATAGCCCTACCCATCCGAAGATCATCGCGTGGCCATGTGCGTTCACGGCAAAGATCGAATTGATCGTAAAGTCCTGCGCAAAACCAATTTTCAAGAGCAGCAGTGCTCCCCAAACGGCCCCGGCGCTCAGAAGCACCGAAATAGCACCCAGGAAGAAATTTCGATAGATCGTATCGCCCAAGCCGGGTTGGTAGACGGGCGGCGATTGCGTAGAGGTCTGTCCGCACATCTCGTTCAACTCACGCAACAACTTGCTCGAATCCACTCCGTGCGCGCGTGCAAAAAACTCGATCGACTCTTCCGGACCCAGCGGTCCGCCGCATCCTTTTAGGCCGTATTTGTCCAGGACCAATCGCAGTTGCGGCCATGCCCGCAAGACCTCGGGAATAGTCTGGTTCTGGGAAATGGGCACACCGGAGGCGGCGAGTCCGCAAACTGGGAGGTTCATCGAGGCTTCCATGTGCCGCTCCTTTCGCCGACTTGACGTCTGTAAGGCTCGAACCTCAGCGCAGCGCGGCCTGCATCATCTCCTCGCATTGGATGCACAAACCTTGAGCCGCGCTCCAGTCCGGATGTTTCGCTCGAATCTCTGCCTGAATCTCTTCCGGCAGTCGCTCCGGATGCGTTGACCAGGATCGCGAGGGAAAGCCGCAGACCGGACATGGCATTGCAGTGGTCGCCACGGGCAATTCGCACGTTCGCAACCCAAGGCAATCGACCAACCGGTTGCCATCGGCAGCGAACTGAAGAATCGCTGGACAGTCGTAGGGATCCAGCACCTGACCGTCAAAGCTTCGATCCACCAATTCGCTCACCCAGGCACCCCCATTCCAAGCGCGCCACAATCGACGGGCGTGACCCTCACGCGGCATCTCCCCTTCCACTCCTTCGTGGAAGAGAGCCGCATCAATTCGCAGATCCCAAAGAGACGAAAAGCGGTCATGAACCAAACCCTGTTGCGCCGCAGTGGCTCCAGGGAAGCGTGGATGGGGATCGAACCGGAATACAGGATTCAGCATGTCGGCCAAATGCATCAGTTCATGACGCACCAAGCGTTCGAGCACGGATGTATTCAGCAGAGTCTCCACCTTGAGCCGAAGCGCAGCGCGAAACACTGGAGTCGGTTCCGACGCAGCCCCGAATAGTTCCACGCCCTCCTCTTGGCTTCGGTAGGCCAAGCACACAAGGAATCGATTCAAGCGTGTTTCTAGCCCCCGGCGCTCGGCTAGGAGCGCTTTCAGAGGTTTCTCGAGTCCCTGACGGGCAAACCAGCGCGTATGGAGCGAAGTAAACGCCCGATCCCGGGCCTCGGCGTCCTGAAGGGCGTAAACCGATTCGCGTTCGCGGTTGTACGCAGCACTGTCGGACGCGGTCGTGGAAGCACTGCGCATCGCAATGAAGACGGCCTCTTCGACGAATGCAGGCTCAAACTCGAATCGCATGGTTTAGCCCGCCTCGGCTTCGTTACCGCCGCCGTCCTGCGTAGCCAATGACGCGTCACAATTCTGTGCGGCGATCAGTTCTTCGGCGGAGCCGGTTTCCCTTAGCTCAAGGTGCTGCGGTCCGTGCGCAACTCCGAGCGCCCGGCAATCGCTCGCCAGAAACTCCGCCAGCAGCGTTCCGCATTCGCCCAAGAAGCCTCCAGCCTCAAAAACCGCCATTCTGCGTCCGAAGCCGATGCCCCAGCGTCCCAGGTGATCGCGGAGGAATTTACGCTGCGCGTCCTGGGATACCGCAAGGTGTTCGAGTCCCTCGTGCTCGGCCTCCTCCTCGGCCTGCGTCTGGTGTGCACAGAGCAGCAACATGTATTCAAGCTCGGCGGCGATATGGTCGGCGCGTTCGTTCGACTCGGGGTCCATTTCCATTCCGAAAGCGCGATAGAAGCCAGCCAAGTCGGCCAGTTCCTGCGACATTTGGAACACGTCGCTCCGCCCGTATTCCAATTCGTATGGAGGCACGGTACCACGCAGGGTGAAGCCGAAAGCACGGATTCGGGCGGATTCGCGTTCCCCGCGTTTGGACTGCTCGGCGGCGCACAGAACGCGACGCACGGGTTCCACGAGGTTCGCGGGATCCAGAACGGCGGCGGCAGAAGCCAAGCGCGTCCGGCAATCGCCAGAGTCCAACGCTTCGCCGAACGTTTCATC
Organism: Planctomycetota bacterium; assembly: GCA_015075375.1. Classification (GTDB taxonomy): domain Bacteria; phylum Planctomycetota; class SZUA-567; order H5-PLA8; family H5-PLA8; genus H5-PLA8. The sequence continues at coordinate 1,578,473 of JABTUM010000001.1, forward strand.
TTCACTCCGGAATGCCCGGGCAAGGAATCCATAGAGATGCGCGCGAGCGCGTGCTCGTAAGTCTTCGGTTTTCATGGTCCGCCTCCCCTTCCACCCGTTCAGATCGAGTTGGCGTGCTTCTCATCGCGCACGATCACGGGTTCCTCGACTCGAGTCCGAAAGATCTCGCGGTCGTCCTTACCGTAGGCGATGACCTCATCATTGAACATTTCGAACTTTTTGCCGCCGTACTCGCGCTCATAGACCTTTTCTCCCGGCTTCCATTCGTAGCGGAAGATGATCCGGTTCGAGCGTCGGAAGAGTTGCAGAACCGCGAGGAGTTCCCTGTCGGGGTGCATGTAGCGTTCGATGGCCGTATCTACCCCGGGGCCGAACATTTGGCGCAGGTATCCGCGCGGTGCCCAGCGGGGTGGAATGTAATAGCCATTAGGCTCGGTACCGAACTGTGGGTAGAGCGGTAGCGCGACTTTCGCGACCTTCACCATGTAATAAAGAGGGTTGTATCGATCCTCCGCCCAAGTCCCGTCCGCGCTCATTTTGACCAGCGTTTGAAGACGAATTTGGCCGATGCACGCCGACATGCAGCGCGTTTCCAGTGGCACTCCCTTGAACTCCGGATCGTTTCCTTCCACGCGCGGGAAGCACGCGATGCACTTTTCGCTGACGCGCGTCGTTGGGCGATACATGGATTTCTTATAGGGGCAAGCTTCCACACACTTCCGATAGCCGCGGCACTCCTGCTGATCGATCAGGACGATTCCGTCCTCCGGGCGCTTGTAGATGGCTTTCCGCGGACACGCCGCCAGGCAAGCCGGGTAGGAACAATGGTTGCAGATGCGAGCCAAGTAGAAAAACCAGGCCTTGTGCTCAGGCAGCTTCACGCCTTGAGAATCCCACTTGAATGGCTCTCCTCGTTCGCCAGGCGGCGTATCTTCGTACAGGTTCGGGTGGCGCCATTCGTCGTCGGAAGGCAGATAGCCCAGCACTCGGCCCGGTTCGCTGCCTTTCTCCGCGGCTTCGAAAACGGTTTTGCCGTCGTATCGTCCGTAGGGCGCTGTCGAATTAGGGGTATCGTCCGGTTTTCCACCCCAGGTGTTCCCATCCGGATTGCTCTTGTCGAGCAGATTCAGCGTCTTGACATCCCACCCCTGGGGATAGCCGCCGTAGGGCTTGGACTCGACGTTGTTCCACCACATGTACTCCTGCCCCTTGGAGAAGGTCCAAGTGGACTTGCATGCCATCGTGCAGGTCTGGCAGCCGATGCAGCGGTTGATGTTGAAGACAAAGGCGAACTGCCTTTCGGGCATGGCCTGCTCGTAGGGATAGTTCATCTCTCGACCGAGCTGCCAGTTGAGTACCTTGGCCATGTTAGCTACCCTTCATGCGAGGGCGTGGTGAAGCTTCGCCCGGGACTTAATCGCCCAACGTCCGAACCTCACAGGGGCCGGCCGGCGGAAATGGGTCCGCGTTTTCCGGTATCTCAACTTCTGGCGCATCCTGAATTTCCGGCCTGGGCCGTCCGAACAGAAACAGCGCTTCGGCAATCAGGGAGTCGATTTCGCTTTTGCCCAGCACTTGCCGGGCCTTGAAGGGACCTTGGTAGAAAGGCGTTTCAAAAAGGAGCCGGATGCGCTCGACTCCAAAGCCCAGCCGTGCGAATTCTTCCGCGAAACAGCACGCCATATCGCGCCAAGCTTCACGAGTAGCGGGAAGTTCGACTGCCATGGCCTCCAACGGATCGCTGGCATCAGGCTCGTCGTAGGGCATGTCCACTCCTCCTTACAAAGCGCTCCAAGATTTCAATCCGCAGAAATATACCCGCCGGCTAAGTAACGTTTCATGGCCTCGCTTTCCCCGCCGGGCGAAAGGCCCAGCGTTGCCGGTTTCCAAATCCCTTTGCCGCCCAACCCGCCGTCCTCGGCTTTGGTGACCTTGACCAGTGTCTCTTTCGGTACCGTGTTCACCGCATGGTTGTCCGCCTCCCCGCCAAAGATGAAACTCATGAAGACCTTGGCCTTATGGAAGAGCGTATCCGTCTGATGCATGGGCATGTGCCAGTTGCGCGTGCAGGACTGGTGCGAGCCGTACCGGAAATTCGCCTGGTACCCGTCGGGCGTGAGCGCCAGACCGTCCGGCCGGGTTTCATGCGCCTTGATCGACTTCTCCGTGGCGACGTAAACCCCATGCTTCATCATGATGCAGTTATAGGGATAGGCCGGGTTGTAGCGTGCTCGAACCATGCAGCGCGCAACTTTGTAAAAGGGATCTTCCGGCTTGGCGCCGAGGTACGGCCGGTCCGCGGGGTTCGCGTCCACGTAGACGTAGTCTCCGTCGTTGATCCCGAGGTCCTTGGCCGCCTGCGGGTTTAGGTGCACTTGATGTTCACCGACGCCGGGCGAACGCTTGTCAATTCGATACGGGTCACCGAAATTCGAATCCCAGATTAAGTGCCAGTCCACGTTGGACCACAGGGAATGGACGCGGTGCCGGCTTTTCGGAGTGATCAGATAGAAATGATACCCCTTTTCCCAGAGGAAATTCCGAGTTCCCTTGACCTTGGCCCAGTCCATCTTCACGTTGCGAATCGTACGCTCGTCCCAGTGCTCTGCGTTCAGCGGGACCCCAAAATCGTCCGGGCGCACAAACGGGTTGGTCGAGATGATGACATTGGGCAGGTAGGGTGTAGCCTCCGGTCCTTCCCGGTGGACAATGAAATTCTCACCACACTCGATTGCCGTTGGGTCGTCGCTGTATGCGTGCATCCGTCCGGTATCGGTGTAGAATGGTTTGCTCTCGTGGACCTGTTCCCAGAACGGGATGCGCGGATACGTGCGAAAGAGCGCAAGCACTTGGCCCGGAACGCCGTAATCCCCATTCATGATTTTGTCGAACCGGTAACCCCGCGTAGTCGTGCAGGAATCCAGCAGGCGCTGAATATAGACGTGCCGCTTATCCGGTGCCGCGAAAGACCAATACTTGGCGGGCCTCTCGTCGTTCAGCACTTGGCCAATCGCATTACCGATACCAGCCAGGATTTCGCAATCGTCCTTGCTCTCGAAGATCGGTTTGATGCCGCCCTTCCAGATCTGGATGAAGGGATTCGAGCAGGAAGCGGTGATCTCCGGACCTTCGAACTCCACCCACGTATTGGCCGGTAGTCCGAAATCTGAGTATTCGATCGTAGCGGTCATCTGAATGTCTACGGAAACAATCAGATTGATTTTAGGATTGACGTTTTTAAACATTTCGTAGCAGTGCTTGGCGTTGTTGAACAGGTTCACGTTCGTGAAGATCAGCGACTTGGTGGGTGTGGGCATGTGCGTCTTACCCGTGAAGCAGCGCCGTCCGTATTTCGGCGTCTCGACGATCAGCGCTTGGTCGGAATGGTTCCAGTAAGCCGGCTCTTCGTCCTTCGTGTGCGCATGCGCGTGGATGTCCTTTCCGTCCGCGTTCTCGTCAAGGGTGACGTGATAAGGATCCTCGGCCACCCAGCCTTTGAAGCCGGGCCCGGTGGCCGGAGAACCCTGGAAAATCGCCGCCTTGTAATTGCCTGCCCAGCCGTGACAGCCCGCGCCTGGCTTACCTATATTGCCTTGCAGCATGAGCGGGAGGTATGCCGCGCGGTTGGACTCCGTCGCGTGGAACCAGTGGTTGATGCCTTCGCCTTGGTGAATGGCCGCCGGTTTTAGCGTCGCAAAGTCTTCGGCGAGCTGCACAAGCATGTCCTTCGGTGAATGGGTAATCTCGTGAACGGTGTCGAGATCATAGTCCTTGAGGTGGTGCTCGCGGTACAAGGTCCAAAGCGTCTTAACTTCGATTTCCTTTCCTTCCACGGTCTTGACCATGAAGGTTCCGTCCAGCGCCGCGTCCACGCCCCGCTTGGCAAACAACTCGCCCACTTCGTCACGCGTCACGGCAACGGGTTGGTTGGTCTTGCGGTCCCAGGCCACGAAGTCGCCCAGCTTGGCATGGTGTTCGGGCTTGAAACTGTGAAGCTTCATACTTGCGCCTTCCGGCGAAAGGCTGCTCTTGTAGTTCGAAAAGATCTCGGTCGCGCGGAGGCGCTTGAGGTTATCGGTGCGCACCAAGAGCGGGAAATCGGTAAACTCTTTTATGAACTTTTCGTTGTACCAACCTTTGTCGATCATCAGACGCGCAATGCCCAGGAACAGTGCGGCGTCGGTCTGCGGACGGATGGGGATCCAGTAGTCGGCCTTGGTGGACGGCGCGCCGTATTCGGGCGCGATGACCACGATCTTCGCCCCGCGCTCCATGCATTCGATGAACCAGTGGCTGTCCGGCAGCTTGTTTTCCACCAGATTCTTGCCGCTCATCACGATCAGCTTGGAGAAGCGCAGGTCATTGAAATCGCACTCGCTGTTTTGGAGTCCATGCACCCAAGGGTGTCCGGGCGCTTGGTCGCCGTGCCAGGTATAGTTGGACCAGCACCGTCCCGCGCGAGCCTGTTCGTGATCGTTGAGTTTCCTGATCTTTTCGTCCACATAGGTAAGCGTGTTAGCCAAGCGGTACATTCCATACTTGCCGATGACGCCCAGTAGGCCCATCCCGCCTCGGAATTTGCAGCAGCGCGTACCGGCCCCGCCGGTCTCCTCCACCATTTCGGGCTGATATCCCTCTTGAAGCAGGCGCCGTTGACCCACCTCCCCAGAGTACATCTCGCTGATTTTCACGAGCCCCGTGCCGATATACTTAAACGCATCTTCCCAGGAGACGCGTTCAAATTCATCGGATCCCCGGCTATCGAATTTATAGCGCGTCCGGAGCTCGGGCGTGAGATACGGGTAACCGTCGTCGGCCCATTGCTTCCATCCCCTGCGGACGATGGGGTGCTTCAGGCGATGGGGCCCGTAAAGGATTCTGTGAAACGTATATCCTTTAGCGCACTGCCTGGGATTCCAGTTCGGAGTCGCCTTATTTCCGTACAGATCTCCCGTTTTCTCAATGTTGTAATCGTTGCCCATGCGCACAATGACGCCGTTACGCACGTACGCTTTGACTCGACAGGCGTGTGTGTCGTTGGGACTGCAGACCCACATGAAGCTTGAGTCGAATGCGTACTGATCCCGGTAGATCTTCTCCCAATCACGGGAGGGGTAGACTTTGAGCGGGTTATCCACGTCCTCTCTCGCGTGCAAGAGCTGGGTTCCGCCCCATTCCACGAGCAACAAGCCGCCGGCGCCGGCCAAACTCCACTTTAGAAACCGGCGCCGAGATACCTCCACCGGCTCCGGCTTCGAAGACTTAGGGTTGGCCTTGGGGTCATCCTTGCGGTCCATGCGTTATCTCCCCTTGATTATGAGAAGAACAGCTTAGGGCGTCAGCCGCAGGGCATGCCAAATCGTTACGCTTTTCTGTCCGTTGCGGTCACCTAGGTTTCCGTCCCAAACCGCGAAGGCCACGTACGCCTGCTCGCCGACAGCTAAACTCAAGGCCTTTGCTCCGCTTTGCTTAAGGGGCCTGCGTAAAATCAGCGCGTAGCGTCCGTCGCGCCAGACGCCGCGTCCTTGTACGCCTTCGTCGTTATGTACTCGCTGCCCTACCGTTCCTATGCCGTGAGCCGAGAGACTTTCCACCGGTTGCTTATTGGGCGTCGAGACCACGTTTCCTGCGCCACGACCGGTCAGGAACCGAGGATCGTGCGCATCGCCTTCCGCCAGGAACGGGGTGGCCACGGCCAGCGGACCACCCTTCATGTGCTGATAGTGAGCCGTGTACATGTTCGGATGGATGGTTTGAATGTCCGCGAATCCATGGTCGGTGTCGCGCTGTTTGCTCGCCTTCCAGAACCAGATGCGCACGTCGCTCGATCCGCGAGCGCCCATGGCAAAAAGGGGCGGATCGGCGTCCGATGTCAATTGCACGGCCGCACCATCGGAGAAGGACTGGAGGTGGAGCTGCGAGTCGTCTTGCGTGGCATCGTCCCAAGCAAGATGCACCCAAAGATGTTCCGCATCGTATGCGCATCGCGTTTCGACTTGCTCGATGCGCGTTTCTCTCCACCATAGCGGCATCAGCCCCAGCGCAGTGGCGGGCCGTCGCAGCCACTCATCCGAAAACGGATCTTCCGGCACTGGACCACTGGCCCGCGTGGCCTCAATCGTCTGGTACTTCTGCCGAACGACGGATTGCGCGTCCCGTTTCGCCAAGGATTTGACGAAATGCGTCAGCGCCCATGCGTCCTGGTCGCTGATCGAGCCTAAAGCCGGCATAGGGCTTCCGGGCATGCCCAGACGAATACGACGGAAGATTTCTTCAGGCTCGCCCCCGCCTTTATACAGCCCCAGCGTCAAGTCCCGTGGGCGAGTGGGGTAGCCTTCCGTATCAAACTGCTGCTGCGGACCGTCACCGCGGCCGGACGATCCGTGGCACAGCGCACAAGCTTGCTGAAAGAGCGAGCGACCGTGTTCCAATACGGCGATGTCCATGGGCGGTGGCGCGACCGGATTTAGCAGCTCCAGGCCGAGCTTCTTGACTTTTTTTTCTCTCTTACTGTCGAGCGAGAGCGTGTAATCCGTCAGCGCCCAGCGGTCTTTTTCACTCAATCGATCCCACGGCGGCATAGAGGAACCGGGCATGCCTTCCGTGATGACCTTGTAGATGTCTTCTCGACGGGCAAGACCGTTCAAGGTTCGCACGACTCGATATTGTCCAAGCACCAAGTTTCTGGGCTTAGGATTCAGCAGGTAGGCTGCCTCGCCATCTCCAGCGCCCTTGGCTCCATGACAGGTCGCACAGTTTCGTGCAAACAAATTGGCGCCATGCGCCAGTAAATCTTCCGTTGTTTCAGGCACAACAACTGTTTCGGGCACAACATTTGGGTTACCAACAGGTATTGCCGGCTTCGGATCGGGGCTATTGGCAATAAGAATTGCCAACACCACCACAATTACCGCGCCTGCTGCAGTAAACAGCCACGGATTGAAGGGTTTCTTTTCCAGGTTCGCCACACCACGACCCTCCGTTTCGGTAAGCCGGCTGCAACTGCTCGCCTGCTAAGAGTGTCTCCCGCATTCCAAGCCGCGCTGAAGCGAGCGCGAAGCCGGACTTTTCATTTCGGCTGGTTTTTGAAACGAAGTTCCACTTTGTGCGAGTCGCCGCCTTTCACGCTGACCGGGATCTCGATCTTGCCAAGTTTTTCGTGCCAGGCCGTAAGCGTGTACTCGCCAGGGATGAGCTTGCGCGGGAATTGAAAACTGCCGTCCATTTTCGAAACTGCAAAGAAAGGGTGCGTGAAGACGCCTCCATACGCGCGCATCCAAGGGTGAACGTCGCACTTGAAGGTCAAGGGCATCTCGGGATCTTCAAAGACTTTCTCCGTCTCCATGCCCTTCTGCGCCTGACTTAGGTTAAACGGCAGGTTTTCACTGGCTTGGCAGTTGACGTTATGGATGGTCGTATCGCTGTTCCGAATCTTGATCGGTTGCCCGACCATCACCCCGAATACGCGTGGGACGTATTGACAGCCCTTCTGGTCGAGCACTTGAACGTCGTCCGGAGCATCAAACGTATAGGACTCAAGCCCAGTCGAAACGAAAACAAGCACATTGGCGAGTTCACCGCCCGCACCGGCGATAATGACCTCGTCTAGTAAAGGCGCCCCTTCATGCATCTTTTGACATACGGGGTCGTTGTCCGTCCGAATCGGCTTCCGTTCGGGGGCCGCTCCCTCCAACCGAACCACCCCTGTCAATAGGGTCGTTGCCTTCCCTTCCGGAAAGGCACCCACGCTACTGGATGAAACGGGGGGAGTGGCCACAGGCTTTGCCTCATTTGGTACGACCGGGGTAGCGGGGGCCGATGTACTCTTGCCGGATGAAGGCTTTGGCTGGTTCGAGGCCTTTCCGTTTGATCCCCCGCACCCGCTCAAATTCGCTAAACTCAGCGCCATCAAGGAGAACGCCAAGGCCCTCGCTCGGATTCCAATGCTTCGCTGCATGCGTGCGCTCCTTGTCGAAGAACGTCTATACGGTATTAATATACCTACATATCTCTTTATGCAAATACAAAAGCCTTTCTTACGCAGTAAATGCTTCGCAAAGGCTTACTCTCGCAGCCGTTGCGTCTTTGGAAAAAGTGCTGGGCTCCGGTCGTCACAATAATTCCCTTCGCTTCCCTTGATGAGGGCCACCTCCCCCAGGCATGGCTCTCGTACTCATATTCAACGAGCTATTAGGCATCGCTTGCTTGGTTAGAAGGTGATGGTCCGCTCGCATTCTCTATTCCGATTTCGTAGGCTAAGGTTCGTGGCTCCGGCTGTTAAAGAAGTCGGCACGTCATGCCCGGAGCTGCCTGAGCCTGTGAACCGGAGAGTGCCATTGCACGTCGACATGGAAGGTCTGCGCTCGCTAGCGAAGGTTCCACTGTTTCAGGGTCTGGACCCCGACCAGCTTCGAGCGGTCTATGAAGGCTCGACCTATAAGAAAAAAGGCGCGAACGAGGTGGTATTTCGACAAGGCCAAGAGGCGCGTTGGAGCTACGTTCTGCTTCGGGGGCGTCTCAAAGTCGCACAGTCGTCCCCCGATGGACACCAGATCCTCAATCGGTACGTAGGCCCCGAGGAGATGTTCGGCTGCGTCCTGCTGTACAGAAGCCATCGGTACCCGGCCACAGCAACGACCGTAAGCCCGAGCGTAGTGCTGGCGTGGGATCGAGACGCGCTATATCGCATGCTAGAGTGCTTTCCTCGCGTGGCGCTGAACGCACTTGAATTACTAGGCGAAGAACTGGCAATGGTTCGCTCTAGGTATCTTGAGCTGGCGACCGAACGCGTCGAACGCCGCGTCGCGCGTGCGTTGCTCCGCCTAGCCGAAAAGTCGGGGAAGGCCGACAGACACGGCGTGGAGATCGCATTTCCCGTTTCGCGGCAGGACTTGGCTGATTTAACTGGCACGACGCTGCATACCGTAAGCCGTATCTTGTCCGGCTGGCGGCAGCAGGGCTGGATCGAGTCCGCCAGGCGTCGCATCAAGGTCCACGACCCATCGGTACTTCGCTCGATTGCAGAGGACGACCGGCCTTTGCATACTTGAACGCCGTTCAGGCGCTTCTTCGTCTCTCCAAATCCGATGCGCGCGGAAACAGTACGTTGTTCTCTTTATGGATATGCTGGTGGAAATCGCGCTCCAAATGAGCGAGTCCGTCCAACATGGCGCGGTAGGTGTTGCAGGCCCAGTCCGGCGGCGTGTAGTCTCCACTTAGCTGACGCAGACTTTGAAGCGCATTTCCGACCCATTCGTGCTCGTGTTCCATCTGGCGTATCGGGTGCTCCAGCGTACCGCATGTAAAGCACGCCGAAGCGGACCCCGATTCAAGGGCGCGAACCATAGGAAACAAAACCCGCTCTTCCTTGAGCATATGCGCGTATATTTCCTGCATCAGGTCTTCGTATACGCTTCGGATTTCCCTCAGGCGGGGTTCGGATTCGCCATGCACCGAAGCCACTTTGGCGGTGATCGCGTCGAGGCGAGGCAGTTCGGCGCGCAGATAGGCGTGGTGGACGCTCTCAATGTGGTTAGTGAGTTCGGAGAGCGACATGCTGGCTACTTGTGGCTCGTTCCCCTCGCTCTTGGTCGCCGCGTCCAAGCGCAAGAGGATCTCCTCCGTATCGATTCCCTTGCTTCGACAAGCCTCCTCAAGAGTCCGCTTGCCGCCGCAACAGTAGTCAATTCCCGCGCGCTCGAAGACGCGTGATAGGGCAGGGTGCCGCGCCACGATGCTTCCGACAAGTTCTTGAGCCTGGAAGGCGTGCATGACGTTAATCTCCTGTTGTACAGGGCCGTTTGGGGGCGATCTTAGGCTTCCTGCGCTTTCCAGTGCCGCAAAGCGGGCAGCCTTTGGCACCACGACGTGAGGCGTCGAACGACTCGTCGGCAGCCGCTTCCTTTTTGCGTCCACCGAGCTCCGAAATTTCAATTTTCGACAAGCATAGGTCTTCGATTCGGGTTGTGCGGCCGTGGCCTTTCCGCGCGGACCCCCGCAAGCGACAATATTTGATCTCGTTAAGCCGCCGGATTCGCATCTTCTCTTGCGCATCTACCACGGGAACTATCCGCCCCTCCGCGATGACGGAAGCGTAGTCACTCAGGTCTGGGGCGAACCAGTCTACCTCGAAGCAGACGCGGTCATTCTCAGCCAACACGCGTCCCTTCCGTCCAGTCCCGGGCAACCTCAAATAGAGAGCACCGTCATACCAGCAGAACGGCATGGGAATGACGTAAGGCGTACCGTCCCGAGCAGCCATGCCCAAGCGCCCAAGCAGCGCATGTTCGAGCAACTCCGCAATCTCCTCGGGACGCATCGGCTCCATCGGCTCTCCTTTGGCCTTGCTTCCGCGGACGAGGTTCCCGCGCACGCCGTTGGTATCCAAACGACATGTTACGCGATGCGAGGACCTGGCTTCTTTGCGCTAGAACAAAGAGCAGAATTTCTGGTGGAGAATTAAATTGCGGAAGCGTAAGTTTTTCCCTCTCCCATCATACGGCCGTCAGATCCCAACCATTGCCGGTAGCCCCTGTCGTTGTCTGTCCGTTCAAACAAGGTGCGTCTTCTCATCCGGTACCCATTCTGCACTCGCTCAACCTTATTGGAATATCTAGATAAAACTAGACTCTTGTATAGTTATAAATGCGCCTTACTCTCTACTCTATTGCCCGACGGTAGTCATGGGGATTCCAAGCTCGAGTGGTTTTCTGAAAATGAAGACTCGTGACGGCCGAACCACCAGATAGAGCCTTCTCGTTTAAGGCTGAGGGGTGCTCATAGCTTTGCTGCATACTACCCATCTGGCTGAAACCGATCGGAATGTGCCATGGCCGCTGCTAGCGAACTGACTCTCGGTGCATACCTGTTTGGGCATCTGCGCATGGTGGGCGTGACAACCACGTTCGGCATTCCGGGCGACTTCGTCCTACCCCTTTACCGTGCGCAGGCGGAAGCCGGAATGACCACGGTGGTCTGCGCGCACGAGCCCGGCGCCGCGTTCGCGGCCGATGCCTACGCTCGGCTTCGTCCCCTGGGCGTGGTGGTGGTTACGTATGGGGCAGGCGCGCTCAACGTGGTCAACTCCGTGGCCATGAGCTATGCGGAAAAGTGTCCGGTCCTGGTGATCAGCGGAGCGCCAGACCTTAACTCGCGTAGCGAATTCCAACAAGTCCATCACATGGTAAAGAGTTTCGAGAGTTCGTACCGGGTATTCCGGGAGATCACCTGCTCGCAAGCCGTGCTCAATAACCTGGATTCGGCGGCGGGCGAAATTGACCGGGTCATTGACGAGATTCTGGCCTGGAAGCGGCCCGGTTACCTGGAGATACCGCGGGATATGGTTGCCCGTCCGATCGCGCGAACATGCTTGCCACGACGCTCGCCTCCAAGACTTCCACGCTACGACGCTTCGACGGTTCAGAAGGCCTCGTCCGACGTGGCCCGGCTGCTGGAAGCCGCTAAGCGACCGGCGCTCTATGTGGGCGTGTGGGTACAAAGGCATCGGTTAGTGGATCAGGTAGTGAAGTTTGCCGAAGCGTGGAGCCTGCCCGTGGTATCGAGCGTCATGGGCAAAGCGACCTTCCCCGAGCGGCATCCATTGTACGCAGGTGTTTACATGGGCGCCCTGGGGGACGCCGGCGCGCGCGAGGTCGTGGAAGGAAGCGACCGTCTGATCCGAGTGGGCGTGATCCCCAGTGACGTGAATGCCGGATTCGGGCCAAGCGCATGGAATCCACGCACATTGGTCTCGATAGACGAATGTTCGACCAGTGTCGGCGAGATTCGCTTCTTACACACGCCAATCGTCGAGATGATAAGAGCGCTTTCGGCCGTCCAACCCGCGGGAGATCGGGTTGTCTGGTACCGAGCCTCGCCTGCGCGCCCTTACCGAATCGAAAAAGGGAAGAAGCTAGAAGTCGAGGACGTCGTTCAAGTCCTACGCATGCGCGACCTCTCTCGGTACAGCGTCATCGCGGACGTGGGCAACGCGTGGTTCGCGGGGCTGGATTTGCCCACGCAGGTTTTCCTGGCTTCGGGCTTCTACGCCACGATGGGTTACGGCATTCCCGCGGCTCTCGGCGCAGCCTTGGCCCAACCCGATAGGCGACCGCTCGTGCTTGTGGGCGACGGCGCGTTTCGCATGACGGGAGCGGAACTGGGCACCGCGCAGGATGCGAGGGTGGCCCCAATCGTCCTGCTGCTTAACAACGGTACTTATGGGTTGCTTGAGGCATTGGACGAACCGCGGCCTTATTACGCGCTTCGACCTTGGGATTATTCAGCCTTTGCGCGATCCATGGGTTGCCAAGCCGGACGTGCCTTGACGGTCGGGGATCTGGAAGCCGAGTGGGAGCGCGCCGAGCAGTCCCAGGCGCCTTACCTGATTGAAGCCGTCGTCGGATCGGAAAGCGATGCGCCTATCCTTGGTCGAATGCGCCGCATGGTACATGCATCGCCGGTTCGATCCTGACGCCGTCCCACATCTATGGCAAGTCTCCGTGGACCGATAGCAGAAGCTGGATCGAGCAGGTAAAGGAAGCCTTTGCCCATGGAGGTCGTCATGAACGATTCGAATCGGTCAATGCCCATGATCGCACTTCCGGAACGTACGGAAACGGGCAATTACTTCGTTTCGAACTATCCGCCGTACTCCGCATGGTCGCCGCAACAGGTTCCCGAGTTCGAGCGAGCGCTGCAGTCGCCGCACAATCGGGGCCCGCTGTCGCTTTACGTGCACGTCCCCTTCTGTAGGCAACGCTGCATGTATTGTTACTTCAGGGTCCACTCCCGAAGGCCGGCTGCGGAGGTAGAACGCTACGTGGATGCGTTGCTTGCCGAAGCTTCGCTATACGCCCAGCGTCCAGCGTCGGTGGGCCGTCCCGTGTCGAACGCGTACTTCGGCGGCGGAACGCCCAGTCTTCTGACGTGCGCTCAAATTGAGCGGCTCGTGGCGGGCCTGCAAGCCTTGTATCCTTGGCGTGGCGCTTCGGAGGTCACCTTCGAATGCCAGCCCGGCACGGTGGATCGGGAGAAGTTAGAACTGCTGCGCGCATCGGGCGTGACACGTGCTTCGATCGGCATGCAATCACTGAGCGACGAGGTGCTCCGCGGAATCGGCCGCAACGCCGGCACGAAGGACTGTCTCGAAGCCTACCAGCTGGCGCGCCGCGTGGGGTTCGACGAAGTGAATATCGACCTGATCGCGGGGCTTCCGGGCGAGGAAGAGGCCACTTGGAACGCGACGCTCGAAAAAGTTGCGCATCTGAGCCCGGACAGTGTCACCGTATATCAACTGGAGTTGACCCACAACTCCGTCCTCTTGGGAGCTTTGGAGAAAGGACTGATTCAGTCGCTGCCGAGTTGGTCTTCAAAACGGCAATGGGTGAATACGGCTTTCGAGCGCTTGGAGAAAGCGGGCTACACGATTTACGGTGCCTACTGGGCGGTTCGCGACGCCACCCGACCGAGATTCGCCTACGTGACCGAGCATTACTGGAAGGGCCATGAACTGCTGGCGCTGGGAGAATCGGCGTTCGGCCTACTGCAAGACTTTCACTATCAGAACGTGGATACGTACGAGGAGTACCTGAACCGCTGCGCGGAAGGTGCCCTGCCGCTGCGGCGCGCGTACGGCATGTCCTCCGAGGAACGGCTGCGGCGAGAGTTCGTTCTGCAACTCAAGACCGGATGCGTGGATACGCAAAGCCTGAACCGCAAGTTCGGCATCGACCTGCAGCGACTTTTGCAAGTTCCGCTGCAACGCTTGTTTCAAGAAGGCTTTCTGACGCTCGCACCCGAGTCGGTGCGGCTGACGCGGAAGGGACTGTTGGTCGTAGACTGGCTACTTCCGGAATTTTACCTCCCGCATCACCAGCGAATACGATACACATGAGGACGCGCTGCATACGGCGCGGAGTCGTGAGACTGGATTTATCGGTCGTAGCGGCCAAAACGCTGTATGGCCGCCATGATCAGCCGCATGCCCGTTAAGCGCGAGCCGTTGTTGATGGAACCGGCCGTCGTGAATACGAGCCCGCGTTTAGCACGGGCCTGCTCCATGTCTCTGAGGCATTCCAGGATCATGTCCTCTTCCTGATTACGGCTGAAAGTGAACGGCGCAAGCTGTCCATGAATTACGGCGCCGGGACAGTAAGCGCGGATTTCGGATACGCTCAAAGTCGGTCCAAAGTTGACGCAATTCAGATTCAGCCCTTGCGGGCCCAACAAGGGCAATAGGTGGCCCATCGCTGAATCGGAATGCTGGTATCGTCTGTCCTGAGATCCGGGCGCGTAACGATTGAATATCTCCTTGAGGATCGGATAACCGAAGAACTCGTAAAGCTCGGCGTTCAACAGACAGCAGTTGTCATCGCGAAAGGAAAAGCCGGGCGGCGCTTGCTCAGGCTCAAATCCGGCCTCCTCATCCAACACGCGGGCGATATCGAGCATGACGCGCAAGATGACATCACGAAAACGCGCGGCCGTTTCGGGGCGGTCAAGGCAAAGGAAAATCAGGTTTTCCACGCCAAAGACGGACATCGCAAAAGTTACGGGACCGCGCTGGTCGCGGTAGAGCGGCGGCAGTATGCCGCGGGCTTGCAGGCGCACTTTCTCCTCAGCCCAGTTCGGCGGTAGGATGCATCGGCGGATATCCCGCTCATCCACGCGATCCAGCAGAGCCTCCAACTCTTCCGTATTGCGCGCCGATTGGTTCAGCCAGTACGACTGGCCATGCCAGACCTCCCTAGCCTCGAATACATCGTGGAGGCCTTTGACGGCGGGATATTTCTGCTTCGGATCGCGCGGCTGTTCGCGCAGCAAACGCTTTCCGACAATGCGCTCGGCTTTATCGTTGTATGCACGGCAAACTTCGGTCGACCATTCGGCGTCGTGGAGTAAGCGATGGTAGTCCTCTTCCAACCCCAATTCGTCAAAGACGCAATCAAGCCCCATGCGGATGCCCAAGGGAACTTGGGGAATATCGACGCCAAATGGATTTACGTGGGCAAGCACATCGTCGGCCCAAAACCGCTCCAGATCCAATGGCGCCAAGCCATCGCGGGCATGCGCTTCTGCGACGAGTTGACGGGCCGCGGCCGTATGGCCGGACAGATCTTGAAGTACAGCAGGCATGGTCAGTTCCTCATGGGGATCGTGCTCACTCTCCATGAAATCTACCTTTGTTTCCCCCTCCCAAGCTTGCATGCCTGTGCAAACTTCTTGTCCAATTCTGCACGCAATGAATGCAATGCCCCATCCTGGAGCCGTAAATATGAAGAGGCCCGGAGACTATGATCCGATTGTTGGCGACTTAGATCGAGGTCTGCCTATTACCATGCGAAGGTGACCATTCCGGAGACGTTCCGCATTTCCCAGAATCGGCCCAGCGGATGTTCCACCCAAGATCCGTCATAGCTTTCACCTCTTGTGTAGTAGTAGACGCACGGATTCAGCAGTATGTTTGTATGCTCTTCCAGACCGGAGAGAGGAAAGAAACGCAAGGTTGCATCCTTCAACCCGGTCAGCATCCAGCGGTTGCGGTAACGGAAGTGTTTCGGACTGGTAGGACTCAGCCAGAGTAACCCGTCGCATTGCGTGACGAAAACCCGGCAATCGCGGTGAAACCAGCGTTCGCACCGGAACCAGGCCGTGCCGTTCGCCAACTCCGTCTCGCCGCCCGTCGTCACGGGCATGCCGAGCGGACCGCTCAATCCGATATCTACGCTCGAGTCGTTCGAATGGCCCGTGAAGACAAAGCCGTTCCGATGACGCGAAACGATCACGTGAGCGGCCCGAGGATCGACTTGCAAGCGCCGAATACGGAAGGACCAGCCCAAACGTCCCAACGCCAGTCGGAGCAGATGCTCTCCGGGGTAGGCAAGACTGGGATCCCTCGCGCGCAGGCTGCGGCCTTGCAGCGCTTCGGGCAATGCGGAAGGCGACCCGCGCACCCAAGCGAGTCGACCGCCGCCCCGCTGCCCGCGTACCGTGGCCGCCGCCCGTTCCGCGCCGGCCGCGTCCCGCATTCGAGCCAGCACTTCGCAGGAGTCTTCGGCCACCTCGCATGCCGGTCCGGCAGCCAAGACCGGATCATGAATCAGGATGGGCGGCGGTCCCAAGTGGGACGTCGATTCCACTCTCTGGACTTCGCTCGCTTTATACGCGTGGTCTATCCCCGAAGGATCTACATGGGGGCTGCGGTTTCGACCGGGCTGGAGATAGACATCTTCGTCTTGAACATCCAAGGCTAATTGCCCCGAGATGCCTTCCGCAATCTTCAAACCCGCCGCCTTCTTAAATCGCTCGGAGGCCTGGACCAAGGGGCCGTAGGCCAGGACATGGCCTCCGGCGTTCATATGATCCAGCAGCGCGCGCTCCCAAAGGCTGTCCGCTTCGGGCACCGGCGATAGGAGCACGCTAGACAGATACTTGCGATTGTCGCCGCACATGCCCCGAACGAAGTCCTCGCTATTCAGCACGCCGCCCAAGGGCAGGCCGCGATTCACTGCCTCCTGGATGAATAGATCCCCGAAGAAGACCTCTTCGAGCCGGTTTTGTTCGAAGGTGTACCGATGATAGGGCTCGAAGGGGTACACCCATAGCAGGGGCGGCGCGCGATCTGGACGCCGGACTAGGCCGCGCCGGAGATGAGGTAAAACCTCGACGGGAAATGACTCCGGAATTTCGCCCCAGGCCGTATCCACCGACAGGATCTTCACATCGTTGACGGGGCGCGCCTGTCCGTCTGCGTCAACGCGGCACATGGCCATGGACAAGTAAATGTCGTGGGGGCTTCGATCGAAGCGATCCACCCACGGAGAATTGCACCACCATGGATCCGATAAATAGAACCGCATTGGAAAGCTTTCGCCGTCGTATCCGGCTACCTGACTAAGCCAACCGGCGAGCGCAATGCCATGATTCCCAGTCAAAGCCGGCCAGGGTGTATTGGGCTGCGGCGAGGTGTCGCCAGCTGCGGCGTAAATGGCCTGGTAATCGGTGGCATGGTTGACCAGATTCATGCCGGCGCTGAAGTCGGTACCTCGGTTTTCGACGCGGGCCGAGGGGCATTCGAGGCGAAATTGCTTCCAAAAGCCCGCCACCGCGTCAGCCAGTTCCCTATTACCGCGGCTCGTAAATCGGTCGCCGTCGAAAAATTGCCCTTTCGCTCCCCAGGCATAGGGACTTCGGCCGAATCCGAACGAGTTCGAGAACCAAACGTAATCGAACCCCAAGTCGCAGAGGTAGCATTGCGTCTGGCGCCCCAAGAAGGTACCGAAAGGCAAGCCTTTGGGAATCCCGTCGGGAAAACCAGCGAAGGAGTCTGGGTCGTGGCCCAAGCGCGCAGTGCAGTCAATCATCCGCATCGCGCCTCCACCTGTGATTAGGATTTCGGGGTGCTTCTCGTAACGGAACGGAGCCACCGAAAACTCGCTTCCGGGATCGAAAGGAATGCCGACCTCGACGGGAACTTCGACTACGGTGCGAATCGCGCGCTTCATGGCCGCCACCATGCGTTTGACGTCGGCATACGTGATCTCGGGAGCGTCCTCCCGGTAAAGGTATCCTCTCGTCACGATGGACTCGCGCAGGGGATCTTCCTCGATGCTTACCTTGTAGGGCGTGTGAGCGTACCCCATCCATTTCGCCCATTCGACTCGGTCGCCCAGACGGCCCCGGTATTCCAGGATGTCCGTTCCATCTCCCAGCCAGAAGAGCACGGAGACGCGGCGGGCATGCCTAAGTAGAGGCCACCACTGCCGGCCCAAATCGCACATGATCCGTTCGACACTCGCATCGTCGTTGGGCACGAACGGCTTCGGGCTGATTTCAAGGGTGACGTTATGAAGCGGTTCGATGTCTTCGCGCGGTCCGCCTGCCGGCAGGGGCGCGACGGCGGCGGTCGGATCGAAAGCGTTGGCTGCAACGTTCATCGGATGACCTCGCAATCCAGATTCAGCCATCGCGCAATGGCGGCGAGCGTTTCGGCCTCGTGTCCAATACCCAGTGCGAAATGATGCGTGGGGCCTGCGGCCGCCCAGCGCTTCAGAAAGGTTCGAACGTCCGGACGGAACTTCCCGTGTGTGTTGGTGTTTCCGGTGGGCGGGATCGGACCGGGCACGCTTTCGCCCTCGGCGATCACGAAGCGGAAACGCCCCGCGGGGCCGACGCCGATGGAAAGCATCGTTATGGGTCCGGTCTTGAGGCTAAACTCAACGGACGCACCGGACCCCGGCTTACCATGGTACTTCTTTAAGGAACGGAGCGCAGGCTTGCCTTGTGCGATCCCAATATGGTGCGGTCCGTCGTGCCCTACCAGTACGGTGTCCCGCTCGAAATCCACCGGGTGAAACTCGGCGAAGCTTCCCCCCATGCCCAAGCGGTCCATGAGAAACATCGCAACGCACGTCTTGATGTCGAATTCGCCGCACATGGGAAAGCCCGCTCCGGTTAGCAGCGAATTGCCGACGATGAGATTGGTCATGAGCGTCCGCATTTCGCTGCCGGGTTCGGCCTCATAGTAGTAAGCTAGACCGTCCAGGCCTTTTTCGGCGACAAATCGCTCCAAGGCAACGGCGGCGCGCGCCGCAGTCTGAAGATCCTCGTCGGTCAGTCGGGTAGTCACGGGATCGGAGACGGGATCGGGTGTCGCGAAGAAGTCCAGAATCTGCCTTTTTTTGTCCGCGAGGCAGGCGGGATCCGGATTCCTGTAATGCCGCAGGATTTCATCGGGCTCGCACTGAGCCACATGGCAGCCGAAAGCAGCCGTCAGGGCCGCAGGATCGGTATGCATGTCGTACATGGCTTCCAGCACATGCCCTAAATGGCCGAGGCGTGCGCGCCGCAGCCCGCCCATCGCCTTACCGATGGCGCACCACCGCTTGAGTTCGCGATCTGCGATCGGATCGTCATCGATAGTTCCCAGGATGACTTCAGGGACGCGCTTGCCCATGCGTAGTGCAACGCCCGTGAACTCCGGCACCGAGCAGAAGTCGTCGTTACAAAGCTGCGTATAGGTAGTGGCCTTGTCGTAGCTCATGGCTTTGAGCGGCTGCAGCGCGGCCAGCACGATCGGGACATCGAGGTTGCGCACCAGCGGCGCAAAGGTAGAACTGGTGGCATACGTCACCATGCCGACGAACAGCAAATCCACATCGGCTGACCGAATCTTCTCCGCTGCGCGCCAACCGCTTACCGATTCGTCCGCTAACCCGAAATCCAAAACCTCCACGCCTTCGCGCCGCAGCTTCTCGGCCAAGGCCGCGGACTTTCGTCTCATCGCATCCTGGAGGCCTTCGAACTGCCCCCAGTAGGTGTGGTGTCCAACCGAGACAAGCCCGACTCTGGCGCATGCGGCATTCACGCGATTCCCGATCATGGGGTTTTCCTCTCGAGCCGTTTACAATACATCTGCTCGGTCCTAGGCGGCTTGCTTCTGAATGTGAATATCCTTGGCGGCATCGGCTCACAAGGGGCGACAATTCCCAAATCCAGCCCTTTAATCGCTTTGCCCCTAAAGGAATGGGACCAGGTGGCCCGAATGGCGGCCTCAATCCATTGACATAATCCTAATAGAGGATATATGGATATGTAGGTTCTAAATGTGCGTCGGACGGAAATCGTTTCATTCGTCCTCACGCGACGTCGTTCCACTCAGGAATCGATGGAGGCATGAAAGATGCCTCGATTGTGCATTCGGCCCGAGGAGCGAACGCTTGACGTGTCTGCTGGTCAGACCATCTTCGAGGCCTGTTGGGGCGCCGGCGTTTACATCCAGTCTTCGTGCGGGGGACTCGGAGCCTGCAACAAGTGCGTGGTTCGAATCTTAGAGGGGGATGCTCCGCTTTCCGCGCTCGACCGGAAACACCTTTCCTCCGCTGAGCTTGCACAAGGCTACCGGCATTCCTGCGCACTGCGTTTGGATCGTAATACCGTAGTCGAGATTCCGCAGGCGGCGCGGCGCTACGGGGAGCGCATCCTGACGGATGGCCGCGCTCAGTCTTCATTATCGGGCCAGGCGCTGGTGCGCCAATACCACTGCAGGCTCGAGCCGCCGTCGAAAGACAACGGTTTGGGCGATTTTGAGAGGCTCAAGCGCGGCTTGAAATCCGCAGGGAGAGGTCTGCAGGCAGATCTTCCCACGCTGCAGGCGCTTCCGATTACCTTGCGGTCATCTGGTTTCGAGGTAACGGCCACCTGTGCCGGTCCGGACCTGCTGGCGGTGGAGGCCGGTGACGTCTGTGGCACGGCCTACGGCATGGCCTTCGACATTGGCACGACCACAGTGGTTGGCTACTTGGTGGAACTTTCGCATGGACGGACCCTCGCCGTGGCCAGCCGCCCGAATTCTCAGGCTGCCCTGGGCCAAGACGTCATCACGCGCGCGCAATACGCCAGCAAAAGCGAGTCGTCCCGAGACGAACTGCGGTCGCTCATCGTCCAATGCCTTCAGGCCATCGCCCTGGACTGTGCCGCGCAGGCCGGCGTTTCGTTAGCCCGCTGCTTCGATGCGGTCGTAAGCGGGAACACGATCATGCTGCACCTGCTGTTGGGTGTGAATCCACATCCCATCACGGTCTTTCCCTTCGCGCCTGCGTGGACCGGCGCACGAGCCTTCAAGGCGGCCGAACTGGGACTATCCTTTCACCCGCAGGCGCGCCTCTACTTGCTGCCATGCGTGGCCGGTTATGTCGGCGGCGACATAACCGCCGGCCTCCTGGCCACTGGGCTCTGCGAGCGCGAGGAGTTGACGCTTCTTGTGGATGTCGGGACCAACGGGGAGGTCGTGCTAGGCAATCGGGACGGTTGGCTGGCCTGCGCGGCACCTGCGGGCCCGGCGTTCGAAGGCGCTCGGATCTCTTGCGGCATGATGGCGATGAGCGGAGCCATAGACCGCGTGACATGGTCGGTGGGGTCGGCCGATCTGGAATTCCATGTTCTCGACAACGCGGCTCCGCGCGGAGTTTGCGGAACGGGATTGATTGACTGTGTGGCTGCGTTCCTGGAAACGGGCATGATAGATACGTCGGGACGAATTGTTCGTTCCGAGGAAGCGCAAGCGCGCCTTGCGGGCCCGCTGGCCCGGCGTATCCAGCACGACCAGCACGGCGGGCGAGTCGTTCTGGTCGAGGCGGCGAGAACTCACGAAGGCCGGAAAGATCTGTGCCTCACCCAGCGCGACATCCGAGAACTGCAACTGGCCAAGGGCGCGGTTCGCGCGGCCGTAGACATGGCACTACTAGTACGTGGCGTACAACCTCATGAGGTCCGAAGCGTACTCATCGCGGGCGGATTCGGCAGCTTCATTCGTCCGGTATCGGCACGGACCATCGGCCTGTTTCCCGAAGCATTCGATATGAGCAGACTGGAAGCCGTAGGCAATACGGCCGGGCTGGGCGCCAGACTCTGCCTTTCACACCTTGAGGCGCGCGCTCGCGCAGAATCATGGGCGCGCCGAACCGCTTATGTAGAGCTGTCTGCTCAACCGAACTTCATGGAAGTATTCGCCGACGCCATGGCCTTCCCCGAGCCCAAGTAGGATCTGTCGCGCCCACTGACCGGTTCCGCCTCCTGCACGCGCGATTTGAGGTAATCCCGTGGGACTGCACGTAGGGCATGTGCTGCGTGATCGTAATTTCATACTTAATCATCGAAATATCCTATTGAGTTGGCCGCGTTATAGGGTTGAATACCGTACGCACGGATGGAGGGGGGGAGATCATCATGACTGAAGCCGGGATCCTAGAAAAGCTTCGTGAAGCGGTGCTCAATGGAAAGCGCAAAGACGCAGCCAACCTGTGCGAGGAGGGCCTGAAAGCAGGCTTGGCGGGCAAGGATCTACTGACTCAGGGCCTGCTGGCAGGCATGGAAGAGGTGGGCCGAAGGATGCGATGCGAAGAGTACTTCATACCCGAAGTTCTGGTCGCCGCCCGCGCCATGCAGACGGCGATGGAGGTGCTGCGCGAGGATCTGGCCCGGAACCCGCCTACCCAAGTCGGCCGGGTGATCATCGGAACCGTGTCTGGCGACCTCCACGATATCGGCAAGAACCTCGTCGCGATCATGCTGACGGGAGCCGGATTCGAGGTGATTGATCTTGGTATTGACGTTTCGCCTTCTCGTTTCGTCAGTGCTGCGCTGGAGCGCCAAGCAGACGCCGTGGCCATGTCCGCCCTGCTGACCACGACCATGGTGAATATGAAAGAGGTGGTGGCAGAACTTCGAAAGGCTGGATTCCAAGGCAGGATCATGATCGGCGGCGCACCTGTGACTCAAGAGTTCGCCGAGAAGATCGGCGCGGATCTTTTTGCAGGAGACGCCTCCGAAGGAGCAGAAAAGCTAAAAGCCTCGTTGCGCGCGGCATAGGCGATCACAGGGCAGGTACATGAGAGTCGGTCACTTTTATGGCGTAAGGGAACCGAGGCGAACCATGCATGCCGTGACGCGAACGGGTTCATCCAGCGCCAAGGTCCGCTTGTCGAGGCCGATCGCGGATCGGGTGTTCCTCGCCATCGAGTGGCCCTTCAAGCACGCTCTTTTTGGTTGCCAAAGATGCGGACAATGCTTGCTCAGTCAGACCGGAATGGTGTGCCCGATGAACTGTCCCAAGGGCTTGCGGAACGGTCCGTGCGGCGGAACCGTCGAAGGGCGGTGCGAAGTGTACGCCGACCGGCCGTGCGTATGGATGCGCATCCACGAAAAGTCCTCGGGCGCGCCACGCAACGGGGCCGATTTGCACCCGCCCTTTGATGTCGACCTGTTCAACACTTCCAGCTATTGGAACCTGTTGGCGGGTACCGATCGAGCCACGCGTCTGGCACGCACTCTTCCGGAAGCGCTTCGCACTCGCCGAAAGGCCTTGGTTCGCACGGAGAGTCGCTTCGAGCGCCTCCTGCGCAGCGGACAGCCCGTCGTGACCACCGAGCTTCGATGCCCGCGAACCGCCGGGGATCTTCCGCGAGCGCGCAAGGAGATCGAGAGCTTACTCCCGCTGGTGGACGCCATGACGACGACCAGCAATCACGGAGGTATGCCAGCATTTTCCACTCTGGAACTTTCTCGTGAAATCGCACGGCGAAACGGATGCGCCATTCCCACCGTTTGCGCGCGGGACGTAGTCCCGAGTTCCTTCGTTCAGAGTCTTCTGGACATCGAGGGTGCCGGCTTGCACGACGTCTTCTGCGTCACCGGCGACTGGCCGGCCCGCGAATCACGAGAGCCGGTCTCTGTCGAGGAATCGCAGCGCCGGGCGTTCAGGATGGACGCGACCCAGATGATCTGTGAAGCGCGCAGCTTGGGCACGCTTGGGCAGGCCGCCTTCGGCTCCCTGCCCGCGAACACTGCCCCGCCCCGTTTGTTCGTGGGCGGCGCAATCAATCCCAACTCCTTTCCCCTCAACACTGTCGTGAAGCGCTTGGAGCAAAAAACGATGTGTGGAGTGGATTACGTCTTTACACAGGCCGTGTGTAACACGGACGTCTTTATGGACTTCCTGCGAGCGGTCGAAAGGGCGGGCTTGCGCGAGAGGCTGTTTCTCATGGCATCGGTGCCGGTGGTGGGCAGCGTTCGGGGGGCGGAGATTCTTCGCGGCTTACCCGGTGTCCGTCTTCCGGTACGGGTATTCGAGCGTTTCGAACGAACTTCGGACGTATCTGGCGAGGGAAGCGCGTGGGCGCTGGAGATCGTGAACGAGCTGGCTGGGAAAGTTGACGGCTTTCATATCATGAACTTTGGGATGCCTTTGTCGCGGATGCACGGCGTGCTGGAACACGTTCGCCAAGGGCTGTTGTCCCCGGCGAGCCGGTACGCGCGGGGATGAGAAAAAGGCGAAGCGTATGAACACCTTGATTTTGAAGGGACGGCGCCAGGAATTGCGGATCGGACCGAGCGAACCGACCCGGGTAATCGGGGAACGCTGCAATGCACTGGGCTACAAGGCGGTCAAACGCGCCGTGGAAGAAGGACGCATGGAAGAGGTCGTGAAGCGCGCGCGTCTTCAGGTGGATGCCGGCGCGGATGCCGTCAATGTCAATATGGTGGGAACTTCCATTCCCGAGGAGGTTCTTCTTCCCCGAGCCGTGGAGCGAATTGCCACGGAGGTGGATGTGCCGTTGTCCCTCGACTTCGGTGCCCCTGCCGCGCTCGAAGCCGCGCTCAAACTCCTTCCAGGCCGCGCGCTGATCAATTCCGCGAACGGCGAAGCCCGTAAGCTCGACCCGATTCTCGAACTGGCGGCCCGCTACGGTGCGGCCGTGATCGTGCTGGCTTGCGATGAGAACGGCATCCCTCCTGATGCGACTGGGCGCGTACGGATCGTGGAACGGATGCTCAATAGAGCGGAGTCTTTCGGACTGGGCGCGGCCGACTTGTTGGCCGATGCCGTCTGCCTTGGCATTGGCACCGATCCGTCCGCGGCTGCTGTGACATTCGAGGCATGCCGGCGGATGCGTCGGGAACTCGGACTCAACGTGGTACTGGGCGCCAGCAATGCAGCCTACGGACTGCCCATGCGAAAATATTTGAATGCGGCGTACCTGGTCCTTGCAGTGGATTCCGGCATGAACGTCACATTGACGGATCCCACTCTGCCCGAATTGCGCTGGGCGATTCTTGGTGCAGATGCATGCACGGGACGTGATGAATACTGCGCGAACTTCATACGCAACTATCGTCAATGCGAACCGGCGCCGGCTTCACAGGAGGTCAAAGCGAACGCATGACTCCTCCGCTCCGGAATTCGTACGTCGTGTTCAGCGATCGGGTCCTTGATCCGAAAACCGGCACGTTTGCGCCCCGGCGCATCGAGGTTCAGGAGGGCATGATCGTTTCGGTGGAGTCCCTTCAGGAAATCCCGACGGAGCGGGAAGAAAGCTTCGACTTGCGCGGGCTACGAGTGTTGCCTCCTCTAGTGGACGCCCACGTGCATCTCTACTTCGAACCCTGGCCGTTGGACCCGGAGGTGCGCGAATCGCCTGCGACCGCCGCCGGACCAGAGGATCTTGCCCGCGCGCGGGAGCGTCTCACGCAGGCCTTCTACGCCGGCGTCGGCGTGCTGCGGGACTTAGGCGATCCGTTGGGCATCAACCTGTCGGCGCTCGAGTGGACCTCGGAGGCGGCGGACCTGCCACGCCTAATCGCTTCGGGGCCTGGCTTATATCGGGAAGGCCGGTACGGCCGTTTCATTGGCTGCCCGTGCCGGGATCGCCCCGAACTCTTGCGGCGCGTCCGCGCACTATGCGCCGATCCGCGCGTCCATTTGATCAAGCTGGTGGCTACCGGGATCATCAACTTCAAGCAGGGCGGCGTGTCGTCCGCTCCCCCCTGGGAAACGGACGACTTAAAAGCCGCTGTAGAGTTGGCGCACGAACTTGGAAAGCGGATTGCGGCGCACGCCAGCGGAGAAGAGGGCGTGCGTCGGGCAGTAGAAGCAGGAGTAGATTTTATCGAACACGGCTACTTCATCAGCGCGAAGACGATGGAAGAATTGGCGCGGCGACGGCTGGCGTGGACGCCTACATTCGCGCCCGTCCATGCACAGTGGTTCCGCGCCGAGTGCTGCGGCTGGAGCGCAGAAGTTCGCGAACGCTTGCGAGGAATCCTGGACGAGCATGCGCGCATGCTCCGCTTCGCGCACGGACTGGGTGCGAACATCATGCCCGGATCGGATGCGGGCGGTCCCGGAGTAGGTCACGGCGGCGGACTGTGGCAGGAACTCCGGTTGATGCAGGAGGCCGGGATCGAGCCTTTGGTTCTGCTGCGCATGTCCACTGCTCAGGCCGCGAGCGGACTGGGGTTGGGCGAATCTTGCGGCAAGCTGGCGCCCGGCAGTCCTGCGGATTTCATCGCCGTGGACGGCCCGCTGGAGCGCGACGTAAGCGCGCTGAACCGTATTCGCTGGGTGGCGCGCGACGGTCGCGTCGCTGAGGCGCGAATGCCTTGGCTCGTGACGGATCCGGAGGCGGAAGGCTACGGCCTTCGGCCCGTCCATCGCGAGACGTGAACAATCGAGGGATCGAGTCGTGGCACGTCACTGTCTCATCGCCTGCGAGGTCTTCCATCGCGAATTCTGCGCGGCGCTGGCCCGCACGCCAAATACGGTGGACGCGATCTTCGTTCCGCAAGGGCTTCACGATAAGCGCGCGGCGTCCATGGCTCGAGATCTGCAGAGCCGTCTCGACGCGGTGGACGAGGCGGGCTACGACGCGCTGCTACTCGGCTATGGCTTGTGCAATAACGGCATCGCGGGCGTTCGGGCGGGGCGAACACCCGTGGTCGTGACGCGCGCGCACGACTGTATAACGATGTTTCTAGGCTCCAAGGAACGCTACGCCCGCGTGTTTGCCGAGCATCCAGGCAGCTACTACCTGACGAGCGGTTGGATCGAACGCGCACGACGCTCGATCGAAACGCTCCCGACCCGCGTCAAAGGCGCACATCCCAGCGACGCCAATTATCGGAACTACGTCGAGCGTTTTGGAGAGGAAAATGCCGAATACTTGATGGAAGCGATGGGGCATTGGAAGGACCGGTACGGCCGCATGGTCTTCATCAACTTAGGGCTAGGCGATGTCGAGTCGCTGCGTGCCCATACACGACGGGAGGCGGAGCGGCGAGATCTCGGTTTCGAAGAATGGTCCGGCGACTTGAGCTTGTTTCAAGGTCTGGTGGATGGTCCAGAATGGCCCGGCGACCGGTATTTGGTCGTTGCACCGGGATGCACACTCCAGCCGTCGTACGACGAGCGGGTCGTCGAGGCGCGGCCGGCGGCGCCCGACCATGGAACATCCTCATGACCGCCGTTCTGGATTCACGTGAGCGCGTGCGGAGAACGCTGCGCAGACGCCAACCAGACCGCGTCCCGCGCTTCGATCACTTCTGGCGCGACGCGGCGCGAGACCTGCGCACCCAGGCCGGCACCCCGCCCGATGTGGACCTTAACGATCTCTTCGATTTCGACCTCCGCGTGCTTTCGTTCGATTGGACCGCGCGGTTACCGCGCACCGTAGTCAGCGAGGACGAATGCTCGATCGTGTACCGAGATGCGAACGGCGCCACAATCCGCGAACTCAAGAATAGCCAGACCACAGGAGAGCACCTCGATTTTGCCGTGAAGGATCCGGACATCTGGCGTCAGACTTTTCGCGAGCGCTACCTGTTCGATCGTAACCGCGTACATTGGGAAGCCTGCGCGCGCTCTTACCGGAAGTGGCGCGCGGAAGGCCGTTACATCGTCCTGTCCTGCCGTGAGCCCTTTGAAGCCACTTGGCCGCTGTTGGGCCCAGTCGCTCATCTAATGGGTTACGTTGAGTCCCCAGAATGGATCCAGGATATCTACGACGTTCAGACCCGACAGATCGAAGACGCTTGGACGGCTTTTCATGAGGCGGGTATTGAGTTCGACGGAGCGTGGTTCTGGGGCGACATCGCCTACAAGAACGCCAGCATGGTCTCCCCGAAGCAGTACGCCGAGCGCCTGAAGCCTTTTCATAAACGCCTGTGCGGCTTGGTCCATGCGTCAGGCGGCGAAGTGATTCTCCACAGCGACGGAAACCTGAAGGGCCTGCTTCCCGAGTTGCTTGACGCGAGTTTCGACTGTCTCCAGCCCTTGGAGGTTAAAGCGGGAATGGACGTGCGCGAGTTGAAAGCCGTCTATGGCTCACGACTTTCCTTCATGGGAAATATTGACGCTCGGCTGTTCCAGACCAACGATCGCGAGGGACTGGAACGCGAGATTCGCGAGAAGGTTACGGCCGCCAAAGAGCATGGAGGGTACGTGTACCACTCCGATCACTCCGTGCCACCCGGCGTCACGCTAGCTACTTACCGTCATGCGCTGTCGTGCGTGGACAGGTATGGCCGCTACGACTGAGTGAGAAGGATAAGAGTGGTGACGAGCGTTCAAACAGTCGCATTGGGTTCAGTCAGACCTGGAGCCTGACGCCTAACAGGCCGTAGTGCGAATGGCGGCGAACTGGGAGGGCGAAAATCTGGACCGCCCAACGCTCATGGTCGGCGCTACCCGCACCCGCCGGAAAGGCGTCATGATTCGGATTCAAGCCAGTTCGGTGGAAGAAGCGAACAGATTGATTTAAATGGTGGCTAAATGGCCGAAACACTAGGACCAGGGAAGCGCACCCAGCAAGCAACTCGCCACTCGCCGCGCGAGCGGTTCGTCGCCGCGCTGGAACGCCGCCGCTTGCCCGGGCGAGTGCCGCATTTCGAATTGGTTTTCTTCCTGACGATGGAGGCCTTCGGCAAACTGCACTTCTCGCAACGGCGGTACGACCAATGGACGCAGATGACCGAAACGGAGCGCCTCCTGCACCGTCGTGAGATGGTCGAACTCTACCTGCAGGTCGCCGAACGGTTCGAGCACGACGCGATCTTTCTCCATTCCAATCCATCTGGCGAAGAAGAAGCTTTCCGGCTCGTCGACGGACTGCGAACGGCCAGCGGTGAACGGTACTTCCTGCTCATGCATGGCGACGCCACCAGCAGCATCCCTCATGGTGACCGCATGACGGAATACGCTTGCCGACTGTACGAGGAACCCGACAAGGTCAAGGACGAGTCCCAGCGGCGCGTGGATGAAGCGCTGGCACGAGCCGTACGGATGCGCGCCCACGGCGGTCTGGACGGGTTCGGATTGTGCAGCGACTACTGTTTCAACTCCGGACCGTTTCTCAGGCCCGAGATGTTCGGCGAATTCATCACCCCGTATCTCAAACAGCTCGTGGCAGGGTATCGCGAGTTGGGCTTTTATACGATCAAGCATACCGACGGCAATATCATGCCTATCCTCCACGACCTTCTGGAAGCCCGGCCGCATGCTTTGCATTCCCTAGACCCTCAAGGGGGAGTGGATTTGGCAGAATTGGTCCACTTGGCGTCGGATCGGGTCTGCCTGATCGGCAACGTCAATTGCGCACTGCTCGACACGGGAACTGAGGAGGAATGTCTCGACTCGGTCCGGTACGCCCTTAGGCACGGTCTTCGCTCGCCCGGATATGTCTTCTCGACGAGCAATTGTATCTACACGGGCATGCGCCTCGAACGATACGAGCGAATGCTCGACGTCTGGAGACACGAG
The DNA here is from genome assembly GCA_015075375.1 of Planctomycetota bacterium. Lineage (GTDB taxonomy): Bacteria > Planctomycetota > SZUA-567 > H5-PLA8 > H5-PLA8 > H5-PLA8. The sequence goes on from JABTUM010000001.1 coordinate 1,607,565, forward strand.
GGCATTCGGCCCGACGAGCACACGGTGGAGGAAGCCTCATGACGCCGAGAGAACGCTGGCTGGCGGTCCTGAGCGGCGAGCGCCCTGATCGCGTACCCACGGACTACTGGGCGACAGGTGAGGTGACCGAACGGCTGTTTCGGGAACTGGGCTGCCCCGACGCCAGGTTGCTTTGGGCCAAGCTGGAAGTGGACAAGTCCATACACACCGGCGCCGCGCTGCGCGATCCGCGCCCGGGCCGCGCTAACACCTCCGTTTGGGGAGTACAGAAGACTTCTATCGCCTACGGCGGTGGAATCGGCGTTTACCAAGAGAGTGTCTCGCATCCCTTGGGAGAGGCCAGAACCGTGGAGGAGATCCGATCATACCCTTGGCCTAACCCGGCTTGGTGGGATGTCAGCGACGTGCGCAAGGCATGCGAAGACTGGCCCGATTATCCTCGAATCGGGGGAAGCTACGAGCCGTTCCTCTTGTACTGCAGCCTGCGCGGAATGGAGCAGGCGTTCGAGGATCTCGTAAGCAATCCCGAACTGGCCGAAACCGCCTTGCAGATCATCTACGACATTCACGAAGACATCGTACGGCGCACATTGGACGCCGCCGGAGATCTTATTGATTTCATCTACGTCGCCGAAGATCTGGGTAGTCAGGATTCTCTCCTGATGAGTCCCGCGGCATTTCGCCGCTTCATCAAGCCCCGCATGGCGAAGATGATCGAGTTGGTTCACAGTTACGGCGTGAAAGTATTCCATCACGACGACGGCGCCATTCGTCCTTTGTTGCCTGAATTGCTAGATCTGGGCGTGGACGTACTCAACCCCATCCAGTGGCGGTGCAAAGGAATGGCGCGGGATGGGTTGGCGCGCGACTTCGGCGAAAGGGCCGTGTTCCACGGCGCCGTGGACAACCAGGAAACGCTTCCCTTCGGAACGGAAGAGGACGTGCGACAAGAGGTGCTTGAGAATATCGAGCTGTTCTCTCCAGGCCGCGGCTATATTTGCGCTCCTTGCCACAACATTCAGCCCAATACCCCCACGGCCAATATACTGGCGCTCTATCGCACCGTTCGGGAATACGGGACTCCGCCTCGCCGCCGCGCAACGACGACTCGCTTGGCGAAAGGAGGATCACTGTGACCGGGCGAGAACGCATTCTGGCGACCTTGGACGGTAGACCGGTAGACCGGCTGCCCTTCATGCCGATCTCCATGACATTCGCCGCCAAACATGCTGGAATTCCGTATCTGTCCTACGCGACGGATTATCGCGCGCTGGTGGAAGGGCAACTGCGCTTCGCCGAATCCTTCGAAGTGGACTACGTCAACACGATGTCGGATCCCGCGGGCGAGGCGGCGGACTGCGGCGCACAGGTCCGGTTCTTCCCCGACCAGCCGCCGGCTCTGGACGAGTCGTGCGCGCTATTGTCCGACAAAGGCAATCTGTCCCGTCTTCGCGTTCCCGAACCCGACCAGGGCCCGCGCATGCGCAACCGGCTCCATGCATTGGAACTCTACCGTAGCAAGGTGGGGCGGGAGAAATTGATCGAAGGATGGATCGAAGGCCCCATCGCGCAGGCCGCCGACCTGCGCGGACTCAATTCCATCATGTTGGATTTTTACGACGATCTCGGCTTCATCGCGGATTTGTTCGAGTTCGTGCTGGACCTAGAGCTTCGTTTCGCGCGCGCGCAGATTCTTGCCGGCGCCGAAATGATCGGTATCGGCGACGCAGCGGCTTCTCTGGTCGGCCTCCGCACGTACGCTGAATTTATTTGGCCTTACGAGAAAAGAATGGTGGACGCGATCAAGGCCATGGGCGCTCGGGTGCGCCTGCATGTTTGTGGCGCGACACGTTCGCTGCTTAAGCGTTTCGGTGCGTTGGGGTGCGATGTCGTGGATCTGGACTCGCTGTCACCCATGAACGAAGCTCGCAAAGCCATGGGTCCCGGGCAGGTCTTGCTCGGCAACATTGACCCTGTACGTACGTTGTTTCATGGAGATCCCGCGGGTATCGAACGGGCCGTCGAAGCTTGCCACCGCGAAGCAGGATCCCGTTACATCGTAAGCGCGGGATGTGAAGTGCCTCGGGATACGCCGGTCGAGAACCTGCGAGTGATGCAACGGTACGCCCGAGAACATAAAGCAGACGAGCACTCTGGGCCCCTGAAAGCTGACGATCCTTAGATCTTAGCCTTCAAGACGGAGTTTTCGGCACACAAGTGCCGAATAGAGGAAAGGATCCACTCATGACTACTACGGCGTGCGCGAAACCCATGGAATTACAAGGTCCCCACGGTATCCCTCGCAAAGGCACCCTGGACTCACGGGAACGCTGGCGCCGGTTCTGGAAGGGTGCCCCGGTGGATCATCTGCCCGATTACGAATTCGGCTGGTGGGAAGAGAATTTCGACGTCTGGCAGGATCAAGGACTGCCTTGCTGGGTGGACTCCATTGCCAAAGGCGAACTGTATTTCGGCCTAGAGCAACGGCTCTGCTTTCCGGCAAACGTTGGCATGCGACCTGGATTTCAGCCACAAGTCATCGAAGAGCGCGAGAAGACCAGAGTTGTCCTAGATGGCAGCGGCGTACTTTGCGAGATTCCCAAGGACGGCCATTCGACGATTCCGCATTACCTCAAGTTTCCCGTCGAAACGCAGGAAGACTGGAACTCTTTCAAGACGCGACTCGATCCACAGGACCCTTTTCGCATGCCCGATCGGATGGACGAATGCGTGCGCCGATTCAGGCGCCGCGACTATGCGCTGGGCGTCAACGTGGGCAGTCTATTCGGGTGGATCAGAAACTGGATGGGCTTCGAGAATGCCTGTATGGCCGTGAAGGACGATCCCGGCCTAATCGAGGACATGTTGGAGCATATCACTGTGCTTGTGTGCTCGGTCATGGAAAGGGTGCTCCCCTTGCTGGAATTCGATTTCGCGCACTTCTGGGAGGATATGTGCTTCAACGACGGTCCCATGATATCGCCCTCCGATTTTAGGAGCATGATGGTGCCGCGCTATCGGAGGATCACGAGTTTGTTGCGCAAGTACGGTGTGGATGTCGTGCTGGTGGATTGCGATGGCGACATAAACATGCTTGCGCCTATGTGGCTTGAAGTCGGCGTGAATGTGATGTTTCCCTTGGAAGTTCACGCGGGAAGCGACCCCGTCGCGCTTAGAAAGCGATTTGGCAAGGACATTCTCCTTTGCGGAGGTGTGGACAAAATGCAGCTACTCAAAGGAAAGAGAGCCATTGCCGCCGAACTGGATCGTCTGCAGCCCCTGGTCGAACAAGGCGGCTTCCTTCCGCACGTGGATCACCGCTGCCCACCGGATGTTCGACTAGTGGATTATGTCTATTACCTCGAGGAAAAGCGCAAGCGTTTCGGAATTCCGCTTTGAAAGCGAAGTCCGCCGAGTATGGCGAAAAGTGAGGCATTCGGATTCCAAGGCATGATACACCCATTTCTTCGATTGCGAATCAAGCACGTGTATGCACCTTCGGAGGCTGCAGATGGCGCTCGAATTCTCGTGGATCGTCACTGGCCGCGCGGAATGAGCAAGACGTGCCGGGGTGTGGAAGCGTGGTCGAAGGAAGTTGCGCCGAGCGATGCGCTTCGTCTCTGGTTTAGAAATGCGCCGACACGTTGGCGAAAATTTCGGCGGCGATACTTCGCCGAGCTGGATGCCAAGCCGTCCCAATGGCGCCCGCTGCTCGATCGGGCGCGCCAAGGCGCCGTATCTCTTCTCTTTGAGGAGATAGATCCCAAGCGAAATAGCGCCGAGGCTTTGCGGCAATACTTGAATAAGATTGCGCGTGGCGAGTTCCGCCTTTTTGCTAACGGAGATGACACTGGATTCCTCGTACTTGATCGCATACACAGCGCATTAGACGTCCTTTTTCAACGGCATCAGAAGGCTTTGGTCACGCATCGGTATGCACATGCACAAGAACTGCTAGACCAATTCAAGGCCGGGCTTCGCGCTCATATGAGGCATGAGGAGCATTGGCTTCTTCCGCTATATGACGCAAGGCAAGACCGAAAGAACGCGCCGAGAGGGTTCGGCTCTGAAATTTTTGCCCTGGAGCACAAGAAGATGCTGAATTTACTCGCGGGCCTCAAGGCCAGGATGCGCGGTCTTGTGGCGGGCCGCACCCGGTCACCCCGTGAAGTCATCGAACTTCTCGACGAGGAGTGCACCTTCAAACACCTCACCCAGCATCACAACGCACGAGAGCATAGCATCCTGTATCCCAGTCTTGATCGCCTCGTTTCGCAAGAGGAGCGCGTGAAGCTGCTGGCACGGTGCTTTGCTTTTCCATCCGCATGGAGCGGCAGCCGAGGACGAAAGTAGCGGGGTACGGGATTGTGGAGAGTAGAAGGCTCGGGGTGAGTGGTTGCCGGCCCAAGCTAGGCGGACTTCATGCGGATGGCGCTTCGACTTCGTAACTTGGATCACAGGCCAATTGAACACGAAGCTTACTCAAGCCTTCTAGGAATCCGGCGGGCAAGTGGCCGTCCACACCCTCCGACAGTCCCTTGTAGTACTCGATACCGACCGCGAGGTTCTTCTTGAAGCTTGTCAAATATTCGCTTGAGTGTGCGGAAACGCCTAAAGCCAGATTTTTTAGCTCCAAGGCAAGGTAATCCATATAGAGCGCCAACTCATTGAGAAACATATGCGGTCGGCGACCCTCCTCGAATAGTGAGGTTCGCCCGTAGATATGGTCTACCATTTCTTTCAAACTAGCGGGACGAGTGAAAAAAGCGATATTGGGTCCGGGGCAAACGGCAGCGGCCTGTCCTTTTTCGACCTCGAGTTTATTTCGCACACCGCCGCTCAACTCATGGCAAATGCATGCCTTTTCGATAACTTTCCGTTCCAACTCCATTCGAATCTCAGGTGACAGTTCTTGCGCCCGTAATGTCTTCAGCTTTCGACTTTGAAAGGCGTGAGAAGCGGTGCAGAGTGGAACTCCGAATTCCTGGTTGAGCGCTAGGAACCCTTTCGGACACGGGCTGCCAGGCCTTCCAGCATGGATTCTGCCTTGCCGCTGCATCTCGCTGGTAGAGGTGGTCAGAGTCCAATAGGGAACACCAAGCGGGGAGCTATCGCTCAGTCGCACGTCTTGCGACCCAGCCTCGGACAGTTTTCGTAGTGTCTCGTCGTCTACGTGGGTCGCCTCTGGAACGAGAAGAAAGGGCGTGCCCCATCCCGTGCTATGTGCACCGTACACGCAGCGCAGCAAACGGTCCTCTTGATGCGTTCCGATCCCGCCTTGTACGGTCAAGCGAATGCTTGGAAGATCGTGGGTATACGGAATATGGCTCTCTTTCCAAACCTTGGCGCAGGCATCGAACTGCCGCGTGCGCAAATCCTCTAATCCCGACTTGAATTCCTCCAGAATGGGTCCCAGCAGGACTCCTTGCGTCGGGAAGGCGTGACCTCCACAGTTAAGGCCAGATTCTACGCGATACTCGCTGACCCATAGCCCGCGCTTGGCTAGGTATCGGCTTTGGATTTCCGCGGAACGGTAATCACTGACCTTCAGGACCAACTGCTTTCGAAACAGTCCGTCCGCGTCCGGAAAGAAGTCGGAAAACGAAGCGGCGTAAGCAAAAAGACGCGTGTTGATGCCTGCGGAAAGCACCAAGGCGCCTGAAAGCGTAGAGCGGGCGAACCCTCGCAAAGCAGCCATAGCATCCGACATTTCCGGATCTTGCGAGTCGCATCGGTTGCGGTCCAACTTGGTCATGATGTTTGCTTCGATACGACCCGGACTGATGTGCCGGCGCAATTCGTGCTGGATCTTGTGAGCATTTTCGGCGGAGGCCGCTCGCATGAGCTCATAGTCGCGCTTCGAAAGACAATCCGGAAGCATGTCGAAGTAGCGGGCAAGATCACTTCCCTCTTCGAAGGATTCTGCCCTTAGTTTTTCTATCTGTTTTTCCACCAATCGTGCGACCAAGTCGAGATAGGCCGTGATTCTTCTTGCTCGAGCATCACACTCAGACGCACCAATGGGGACGTAGTGCTCACCCGTTCGCCTAGCATGAAAAGCACGCATCTGCTCAATGAGAGCGTCGTCTACGAGGGAAATGGCGGAAGAAATGCCAAACCGAGCTACTCTAAGTGGGGTGTCTATAGTGAATCCCGTCCCCATGACCGGAATATGAAATGAGTGTAGGCTGTTCGGTTGAGTGCCCTGAGTAGTCTGAGGCATGTGTATGATCTCGGTGATTTCAATCGTTTGCCAAGGGCTACCAGGACCTTCCAAAAGATTAGCACTACATATACGGACATCAAGCTATTTTTATAGCCATATGGCGCGGGCGTTCTGTTCCATTATTCAGCCGACCCTCAAGCCGCTCTCCGGCAGTAGAACTTGAGCAACCCACCAAGCCGCTTTTCACATTTGATCCGCACCACTCTTCCCTGCATCTCCATCGGCGGCTCAATCAACCCGTCACTTCTCGATCTCTGATCGCATTTTCCGGCCCTATCTTACCGAATTGCCGTCGCAGTTCGCCTTTCGCCCATGTTCACCCGCGCCCTGCTGCGCGCCCTGCGCAACGACCTGCCCATGGAAGCCACCGAATCCGCCTTCAGATCGATGTTGGGTTCGGGGATGTGAAAGGCGGTCGAAAACTGCGGTACCCAACCAGCGGCTTCCCTTCCAACTCCGGCCCTGGCGTTAACGCTTCTTCCAGGACCGCTTCGGGATCCTCGTCGGGCAGCGGACTGTGCTCCTCCGCCCACTCGTAGTCTTCGGACTCGGCGTCCGGATCCACGTCTTCCGCTTCGTCCGGCAGCCCTTCTTCGACCGACCCCGGCAAGGTCTCTTCATACACCTCGCCCGAAGCATTGGGCTCTTCAGCCTCCGTCGCCAACCCTTCTCCATACGTCCCGTCCATACGTCCTCCCTTCTGGTGGCTTCGCCACCGGCTGGGAGGAGGGAATTACTCCACTATTTTAGCGCACACGACGGCCAAACATTACGGCGAGGAGGACAGCGACGCGCGGAAGCTGCGCCTCGCCTGCCCCTGCGCCCCCCGCCGCACTTTTCAACCGCCCTTCACAACTTGGTGCCCGCTGAATTGCGCATCATCAGAACTTCGTCGAGATAGGTCCCATTTACACCGGTACTCCCCGGAAAAGACGACGTGGCATCTTCCGCGAGGGAGTATCGGGCAGCCCGCTCCAGGGGCAAACGCGCCCATGCCGGGCTGGCGTGGGGGCGCTCGGCTTGCGATGCCGTGGCTGAAGGGGCCAGCATGACCATGGGGAACAGCATACCGCCCGTTGCCGGGGCGTCACGGGGGAAGATGGAGCTTGTTTCAAGGTAGGGCACGCTCGACCCGCTTGCCCGAATCCATCGCCCGCTACCCGATACGTTCGCAAACCAGGGGCGCAGACTACTTCACGATTACAACTCGGGAAGACGGGATAAACGAATAAGGCCTCTTAAACCTCGACCATCCAACCTGACTATGGCCTCATAGCGAGCGATTCTGACCGGCCCGACAACCACTCAACTCCCTAGGACATCGACTGCTTACGCCACATGAACATTATTGACACATACGATCACTCTTCTTTCTTCCCCTTCGGCTGCGGCGATTTAAGCAGAGCGATGAATTTTAGGATATTCTCTTTTTCATCCGGCTTCGCGATTTCGGCGGCGTGGCCCAAGTCTTCCTCTGGCCCTCTGGCCATGCCCGTGGCCCAAGTCTCTCCGAAAACGTGATAGATGCCCCTAATTTTGCCCTCGTCCTTCGGCCGTATCCAGTCATTGGCTTCGCCTTTAGCGATTTGGGTGATGATGAAATGGCGCGCAATGAGGCCGTACTTAGCCAAGGCTTTTGCTACAGGCGGATAAAGAGCTTCGTTTACTTTATGGTTTCTTGATCCACTGAAATCTAGCCAAGGCTCTAATGGAGTTCGCATCTCAAGGTATCGCCAAAATAAGGGCAAGTCCTGTGGATTACGTAGCTCACTCAATATCATCAGTGCTCTGAAACGTGCAATGTCACGACCGTATCGAGCTTCGTCGTACTTGGTAATGTTCTGCCCGAAATCCTCCAATTTAGGGCTTGGCGCATTGACCATAGCGCGCAGCCCCACTTGCATACGTTCCAGTGTCCGGATAACGCTACCGGCAGAAGTGTTTTGCAGCCCCTCCTCCAAGAGAGCGTCCACGGCCGCATCAAGTTTTTCCGCGGGCTGGATGGGCGTGGGTTCGCCTGCTTGGATCAGCCCGCAGGCAGCCAAAAGCGGAAGAAGTAAATATCTACTATTCCGTTGACTTGAATTCTTCATCTGCATTCACTCCGCCTTTGTGGTCAATGGCAGTTGCTTTTAACAAGATTCCTACAGGGTTACCGTTGAAGGCTGCCGGCAACTCAGGAACGACCACGTCCAAAGTTAAATCGGCACCTAAATTCTCGAATCGGAGATCCCTATCGTCCTGATTCGGAGCCAATGGCGCGGAAGCCGACCATACAATCGACACAAAATTCTCGTCGGGATCGGAGGTCACGGCGGTGGCCTTTAACCGAAAGCGGTTATTGTCCAGCGCCGTCACCGCAAATGAAGTAATGGTGATGTCGGGAACTCGATTGAATGGAATGATCAGCGAGGAGCTATCCAGCGTGGCATTCGCCAAGTCCAGCCGAACGTTAACAACAAGACGACCGTCAGGTCTAGCCAACTTTTCTTCTATTGGCGCATTCTCCGGATGATTGGCGGGTGGCAACTGGTACGTATGCTCTATACTATGGCCTTGGCCGTTTTGCCCATCTCCAAAGCGCCACTCCACCGTTGAATTGACTGGCCGGTTGGCTACTTGCGCCGTGAACTGAATCGCGGCAGGGAAGTCGGTGATCTGCGGAGGCGTGGCCGTCGCGGTCAGAGACGGCGCATTGGGATTAGGTAGGCCTGATGCGGTGACCTCCGTAGTTCCTTCGCCGGCCTTGTTGTCGTCGTCTCCGCCTCGGATGACGATCTTGTCGTCCGCGTCTAAGGCTACATTGACGCGCGTGAACCAGTTCTTTACCGGTGAGCAACGTGCGCCTTGGTATTCGGCCCACTGCTGAAAATTGGCCCGATAAACACCAACCTTACCCACAACATCCAAAAAGCGCTTGTCGATTCCGGGCTCGTCGATGTCGTAGACGGTCCCCTTAGAAGATCCACTTTGTGGACTCTCGTCCGTCGCATGGGCACCCGAGGTGTCGTCCACATCGTTCGCGCCCTGGTTTACGACCGGTGCTATGGCCACGCCCGGCTGAGGCGGATTGGTAACCGTGGGATCGAAGCCCGCATACCGACGCTGCGAGACGATTTTCCGCCGGAAGTGGACAATTTCGCTGAAGTCCGGCGGCCTGACATGGCCCACGATTTCCACTAAGTTGCCTACGCCAGTGCCTTCGGTATTCGCGCCTCGCTTGAGTGGCGGTGTCCGGCCCAGTCCGACCGCGACGGGTATAAGTGCTCCGTTGTCCTCAGGGTCGGTCACGTTGCCGGACGTCAGGATGTCCACATCCACCCACAGGCAGGTGAAGCGGTCCGAGGCCAGCACCGCCGGTTTGCCGTCGAGGCGCGCAACCAGCAGGACGTCGCCAGTAGAAGCGCTGGGGCTGGGACCACCTTTCATGGCTATCACATGAGGACCGTTGGTTTCGAGAATGCGGCGGTTGCCGGCCTGTACTGGATCGAAGAGCGCTGCTCCACCGCCTGAAATCGGTTCGAAATTAAGAACGATGCGCTGCCCGGCCGCCAAGCCGTTGACGGTTACACTCACGTCGGGATTCAAGGTGCCGGTTCCTACTTCGACAGCGGACACCATTACGTGGCTAGTAGGGTCAACAATCGTTACTGTAGGCAAACCATCGCCGGTCACGATCTCCACGACGGCCGGATTGCTCGTGGCCGTTGAGGTGGGCGGAGCGCCAGGAGGGGTAACGGTGACCGTGACGGTGTACATGCCCGGTGCGACCGGAAGGTTGTCGGCTCCCTTACCGTCCCATTCCACCACACGAGGCCCATCCGTGACGCCAGCGATGAACGGGACTTCCTTCACGAGGTTGCCACCCGGATCCTTGACGACGAGGGTGCCGCCCAAGTCTGATCCCGCCGGCTTACTCGTCCTGCCGGTTGAAACCTCCGTCACCACCTCTATCTTGCCGCCCTGGACCACCGTCTCGGTCGTCGGTTTCTTTATTGTGACCGAGTAGACGCTCACCTCGTTCTCGGCATTGACCTCCTGGCCGTCCAAGGGTTTTTTGACCTTGGCGACCAGTCTCGCGCCTTCCTGAGCCTGGAGATCGCCCGCGCCCGAAACCCCACCAGCCTCCACTATTTTGATGGGCCCGGAGACGTAAATCACCTGCCCATTCGCCTCGCTCTGCTTGGTAAGCACTAAGGTCAGCCGCTGGGACTCCGTTCCATCCGGCTTAATTACCGCCAAGGTTGACTCGACCGTAATGGCCGGAGCGTCCGCGCCCGGTGACGTAGCGTCGGCGCTAGTCATCCTGGCCCGCACGACGACAGTGTTACTGCCGGAAAGCCCCGCGCCACGACTCTGAAAGAGTAAGCTGGTGTTCGCGGTCTCCAGAAGCGCGACCGGTGCGTCCACCACACCTAGGCGCTGCTCGGTCAGACGGGCCGAAAAGCGATCACGTCGGCCCGAATCGAAGTCCACTCCCGATGGCAGCATCAAACTCGTCTTCCCGTTCGGACTTTTGAAGTGGAGGGTGTCCTTGCCGGTCTCGATCAGTAGCGCCGGCGCCAATTCGAGTCCCGTTTTGTCCACGGCCAGCGCGAGCACGAGATCCTTTCGGTTCGGCGAAGGTTCCCCCATAAACAACAGGTTGAGACCGCGATCGGGACTCTTGAACGTGCGCGTATTCTTGCCGGTTTCGATGAGGCGGAAGCGGGTGTCGATGGCCAAGTAGCGAGTCGAAGTCAGGGTGAGTTCCATGTCGTCCACGCGGCGCGCGTCGATTACTGGTGGGCGCGTGACGCGCGCGCTCACGGTTCCATCGGTGCTGAAGAAATCCAGTGAGTCGGGCGTGCTTTCCGTCAGGAGCAAGTCTTCGGCGAAGCCGTCCTGGTTGCGGTCGAGTCGCATTTGGATGGCGTCGATTCGCTCGGGCGACACCTCGATTGGTGAGGTGGCGTGGTTCCGGTTCTGTACGACCGCGGCCGGCGGGGAGGCGAAGCTCACCGTTACTACGGTCCCGAAGCCTTGGCTGTCCACGGGCAATCCGTCGAGCTTATGGCCCAGAACGTCGAGCACCTTGTCTTCCGTGTCCACAATGACTGCCGAAGCACCCGTAGGAACAGCCAGGACGGAAATATCGGCCGTCGCACACACCTCGCTCCCCAACCCGGTTGCCACTTCCGCCCGTAGAGTTGTCATTCCTTCCGATAAACCGGTCACGGGAATGGGGACGACCGCGCTAGCAGGCAAATTCGAAGATATGGACGCCTTCGTGGCATCCGTTAGGGAGAACGTGACGCTAGCAGCCGCGTTCGCTGGAACGATCGTCGCGACGGTAACCTCTGTTTCGCCAACCATTACAGCCAGCGCACCCGGTGTGAAGGTCACACCAACAACCAATACGCTCACGTGCCCTTCCGTCGAACCGGTCAGCGAAGATTCACCGTCGTTGTCCGTCACCACCAGTTCTGCCTCGTACTCACCCGGTGCGACCAGAATCGTGCTCACCAACGGATTAGAGGCTACGACGATGACCGGAGGTTGTGCCGGAGCCGTTAGGTTGGTCAAGGTCCATGTGTAGGTCACGATCTCTGGCGCAGGGCCGACGAGGTCTGTGTCGTGTGAGCCGCTCCCGTCCAGCGCCACCGTCCCGCCCGCGCAGATCACAGGCGTCGTCGTGGCCGCGATCGCCGTCGGCGGCAGCGTCATGGGATCGGCGGGAACGACATTAACCGACATAAAACCTTGCCGGTCGGGTTCCGACTCAAGGTAGCCGAGAATCGACGTGCTGCCCACGCTAAGTCCGGTGGCTGCAATCGAAATAGATCCTGCTCCACCTCCGCCAGCTTCAAGGCCGATCGTTTCCGGGTTCGGCGTGGAGAATAATATTTCCCCTTCTGCGCTGGCCGGCACCACCGTGGCCACCGTAACCAGGGTCTGCCCTACTGGAATCACCAGGTAATCGGGATCGAATAATACCCGCACCGCCTTGACGACCTGGCTCGTGGTGGCCGTTTCACCGTCGTTGTCCGTGACGGTTAACACCAAGTCGTATTCGCCAGGAGCCGTAGGATAGATCGACTGTATGGCTTCCTGCCCTTCGACGATGCTCGCGCGCTGTGCCGGGTTGGTCCGGCTCTTGAGGTTCCAGTTGTACCAACAAATCGCAGGGTCTTCTCCTTCGGTGTCGTTATCCGTTGAGAGGCCCGCGTCCAACCAGATCCCGCGTTCATCCAAGTAGAACGTCTCTGGCGTCGCTACGTTTACTGCCGTTGGCGGATGGGTTTCGGCGGGTGGCGGCGGCGGGCATTCGGAACTGCTGACGGTCACGAACATTGCTCCATTGTTATCGTTGTAAGCAAAAGCGATATCCGCAAACACGCCAACCATAGGACCATCGGCGGTGGCCGTCACGGTGCCTCCTGCTCCCACGGCCATCCAGGCACTGCTGCCGGGCTCACGCACCGCGAACGTACCGAACAGCATCCCCGCAAACTCACCGCCGCCGATGGTTCCGAAGCCCGTGAAGCCGTTTGGGCCTGTATTAAAGGAAGGATCAGGGTCTTGCGCCCAAATACCGCTGGCCGTAATTGTGTAGGAAGTTCCCGCCACCGCGTTGGCAAAGATTTCTGCTCCGCCCATGGAAGTCGCGGGCACGATGGACTTTTGGTGGCAGCTCGAATCACCGATGTCGCGCTTGCCGGCCGCCGCTGCGGGCACTGTCGTTTCGGGGGCATGAATCGCGCTCCCCTCCTGAGTGGCGATCCACTGGAGGTCGGATAGCGCCTGCTGAACTACGATGGGCGCGGTCTCCGCATACCTGTCCACCACCAGATTCAGGTGCCGACGCGCCGACGCGAATTCCTTCCGCACCATCTCGCGATGAGCGTGCGAAAGGACCGTCAGGGCCGCGGCATGTTCCGGAGTCGGCTGTGGGCTGGCGGGGTTCTTCGCGGAGGTCGCCGCGGCTTCGGATGCGGCTACGTCACCGGCATGCAGGAGCGCCGCGTTCGCTTCTTCGTGGCGGCCCTGAGCGTCGTACAGGATGGCGCGATTCAACTGCGCATCCAAGTGCTGTTCAGGTCGAACCGCGTTTCGAACCAAAGCATCCGCAACCTTTAAGTTGCGTTGAAACTCTTGGACGCGCACATCGCTGGCCATTTTCCGCGATTCGGCGACTGGTGGGAGTGCCTTTGGCGCCTCTCCAGTGTGCTTAGCTTCTAGAACTGGAAACGCAGCGCGGCATTCCGGTTCTACGCTTTCTGGTGGCCTTGGCTCAACCGAAAAGCCGCCACCGAAGATGCACAGGCAAATGGTTCCGATTACCACGCACAGGCCGACAGCGAGAGCACGCATTCCATTGCCTCCTCTTCATCTAGTACCATATGCAGGGTTGCTAAATTAGCTTACGCCGGCAGCCTCGTACCTCCAGCAAATTGGACTAATTCTGTTTCGTCCCGTTCCAACTTTCTACTACCTACGTTTGCCGCCCTACGGGGACCGTTCGTTTATCCCGTGCCTGCGAGTTGAGCGGGTGAGCGGTCCGGCAGGCGATCACAGGGGCGGTAGTTGCTTTCAGCGGGAGGGCGGAGTTCCGGGCGCCGGCGTATCGGTGCCTGCGACGCGCCGGATGACATCGACGGGTACACGTACGATCGATGCCATGGGCGGGTCGCGGCTCCGGATCAGGTCCGTAGGCACCAGGGCGCTGCTTCATGCCCTCTCGTGCTTGCCGAGACAACCAGTTGCGCCGGCCCACGCCCACCACTTGGAACCCAGCTTCGCTCAGGTTGTTGTCCAGCCGCAGCCGGCCGTCTTCCAGGTACGAACGCGGACCATTGGTTGACCACGTAGTTCAGCGCCTTCTTGAGTTCAGGCTCACTGGCGGCCCGCGTCGCGCGCCGGGCCACCCGGCGCCGATGCGCGCCAGCAACGGACGTGCCGCCAACAGTCTCTTTCTTTAAGGCGCGCCTTTGGCGTCAGCTTCCGCTTCGTCCGCCGCGTCCTCCACGGCGTACAGCTTCCTGATCAGCTGCAGCATCGGCCTGGCCCGCATCGACCAGCGCCACTACTTCGAACTTCCGAGTTCACGTGCGACCAGCAGCCTACTTCCCGGCTACGCCGTCCGCAAACATGACCTTCAGTGGCCACGCGTCCACCTGCATGTACCCGTTGATGCGCCCAAGATCACGCGCGGCGTCTGCCGTGCGCGGAGGGGGTATGGAACCGATCTCCCCCGTTCTGCCCGTCCCGGCAGCACCCAGACCCGCACCGTATCGCAGACCCACTCGCCAGCACCGGCATCGACCGTATCGTCGGCGAAGCGCGCCCGGACCAGCCGCGGATCGTCTCCTCCTGCGCTCCGCCAGCGGGTGCAGACCTGGGGCGCCCAGCCAGACCATCCACTGGCAGGGCGTCGAACGCGCGAGCGGTCGTTGGAGTTCCGCCTAGGGGCTGATGTCTCGATCCGTACAGCGTCACCTGGTTATGCAGCCAGGTCCGTAGCGATGCGCGCCAGTACGATCGGGCTGGCCGCGCACTTCTTGAAGACTTCGAGATCCCGCCCACCGTCGCCAGGCGCGTCTCGCCGTCGAGGGTCGATACCACCGGACGCCTTGATGACCTTCGGCTCGGGCCTCGGCAGGACCATCTTCGCACGGGCAGGTGGTCGATCCCCAGTAGCCGTGCGCCGGGTCGTAGTCGGGCGGGTCCCGCATCGGATCGAGCGTGTAGTCCTGACCTCGCGCGGCAGATGCGCGAGCTTGCGCGCCGCCGCGGCTCTTGCGCCGGGAAGAGCGGCCTGAGGGAGGCTCCTCGTCGTCCTCGCCGGAGCCGTCTTCGTCCTCACCGCCGTCGGATGCTTCCAGGCGCCGGGGCTGTCAGGTCCGCCAGGTCCAACAAGGGTTGGCCCTGGGCAGTTCCAGCCGCACGGCGCTGGAGCGATCCTTCTCGCGACGTACCTATCAGCAGCCGTTCCAGTTCCAGAATGCGTGATCTCGGCGCGCTTGCGGCGTTCCTCCGCTTGCACGCAACGCCGCACCAACTCGTCCGCGGCAAGGAAGAATCGCCGCCGCGCCTCATGCCTGTCAGACGAACGTGCGCGCGATTATCATGCCGAAATCTGGGCTCAAACTGCCAGCGGCGGCGTGCGCATACGCGCGTTCCAGGCTGAAGCGCTTGCGCCGCCGGACGCCCTTCCACCCAACCCCTCCAGGAAAGCCACCTCCGCCGCATTCAGTTCCACGCCGGGTCCCTCGCAACGCGGCCACTTGAAGCGGTCCTGTTCGAGCAGCTGCTTGTACCAGATCGCCGAGACCTCGTGCGGTCGAAGTACAGGATCTTCAGCTTGTCGGCCACGTTTGTTCTTCAAAACAGTACAAAGGCCCGCTCAGCTGGGTCGGCCTGCAAGAGCTTCGCGTACCATCCCGCTCAAACCCGTGGGCAGAACGGCGCATGTCCGCGGACTCGCGCCAGGAAGATGCGCACCGTCGCCGGAATCAGGACCATCGCGCCGCGCCCGACAAGAGCCCCACCAGCTCCGCAGGCGCGAGACGGATGGACGCGCGAACGCAGCCGCACCCCGCCGCGTCATCGATCCTTCCGTAAGTCGCCCACTCACCGGCAGGCCTCCGACAAGCGCACTGGCACGAGGCCGCGACGCTGCTCGCGCCGCGGGCCGGCCGGAAGCGTCCGCGCGGCGGCGCGGCCGAGCATGTGTACCGCGCTCCGCCGCCCGCTTCAAACCGGCGCTTCCACCAGGAAAATGCTTTCGTAAGGCCGTGGCGACGGCAGGTAGGCCGCCTGGGTCAGACCGCTGCGCTTCCACGCCGACAAATGTCTTGCGCCAAACTGGCGGTCACCACCCGCTTGCCAGAATCCATCGCCCGCCCCCGATACGTGCGCAAACCAGGGGCGCAGACTACTTCACGATTACAACTCTGGAGACAGGATAAACGAACGGTCCCATGTCAGGAGTTCTTGGGCGGCTGGCTCAAGCGCTATTACTGTGAATTGGTGATGCGCACGCAAAAGGGGACCGGTTGAGGGTCCGAATGTGCAAGTAAAAGGGGACCACCTTACGCGTCCGGCCTGGTTTACTTGAGGATTTTCCTCGGTTGATTAGGGGGGCGAGGAGGTGCTAGCGGTGGAACAGTACGAACGCATCCGGCGGTTGGTGAAGGTCGAAGGGAAGAGCATCCGCGAAGCGGCCGGGAGCTTGGGGCATTCGCGGAAGACGATTCGCAAGGCGCTGGTGCACGCCAGCCCACCAGGCTATCGGCGCCAGGTTCCTGCTCCGCGGCCAGCGATCAGACCGCCCAGCGCGTAAAGACGGCCACCGCCGACGAAGCCAGACTGGCCGACGCGATTAAGATCATCCGCCGCGACCTCGCCGGCTGGTACGAACCGCCTCGGACGGCACAGCAACCGAATACTGCGCTCCCCTCCCCTGCCCCAGGTGAGATCCTGCTTTCCTTCGAGACCCTCGCGGATGGACTGTCATCATCGACCAGCCCCCACACCTCCCCAGCGCGATCCGGCGTCCGTATCGACTACCTCGTCTGCCCCCGCGGCGAGACCTGTGATCTGCTTCGCCGTGAACGCGCCGGCCTACGCAGCACCGATCTGCTCCTGCTCTCCACGTCTGAGCCCGCGATGCTGGAGTTCTACGACGGAATAGCTTGGAATCCGAAATGGACGCTGACCAAGCGCCCGCAGGCGATTCGATTATTTCTAAATCAGAAAACCTGCGTGATCGCACCGTGAGCCGTCACGGGGTGCGGGACGAATTCGACGAGGTCGGTTGGCACGACTCGATCCGAGGAACCTGCCCGAACAGCAACGAACGGATGCTGGAGGATTAGGGCGCGCGGCGGGGACGGCTCCGGCTGTCGTTCCTCCGCTTGCGGCGCTACGGCTTATTCGACGGTTCCTTCATCCCTGTTCCGCCACGCGATGTGTTTTTGCATAGGACGCGCTCTACACGGTGCCGTGGTAGCCAAACCCACCGCCGCCCAACGGCCCCACTACGGCCTGATAGCTAAAAAAGGCGTTGGCGGCAAGACGTTAACCAACCCGTCAGGGGATTGCGCGGTGGCGAGCTGTACCATGGGCTTGTCGGTAAGAATTAGTTGTTGATAGAATGCTTGGGCGTGCGAGCGCGCCTCAGGAGATAATCACCTTGCGTATGGGGGCTGGAATTTCAGAGACATTCCGCGCCTTCTTGGCCGTGCCGAACCTTTCGGCAGCCCCCGTTGTCGTTAATAGGTCGGCTGGAAAAATCCCGGTACAAAACAGGTACGGGATAGCCCCACGAACACCTCTGATCTGACGGTGGGGTCAACCTCGCGAAACGACACGGCACAGATTGGTACGCGCCGAAATTAGATGGGCTACGATTGATCCATTACGCTGGGTGGGGACGCCAATAGAGTGCTGGGCGAAATTTAACACGATCCTTCCTGGAAACAACTTTGACCATGGAAACGGAGACCTGACTCTTAGTTCGATTCTGCCCACTTTGTTGTCATTGGGGTGAATTTGGCCGACTATGATGGATCAGAAACGCCCAGCATTCCGCCCAGACGATATATGTAGCTCATTTAACCACCTCCCGTTAAACCACTTGTGTGATTATAGGGGTGGATTTTGAATCCACTGCGTCTGCCAGTTCCGCCACTCCGGCGCCACACATAGAAGGTAAGCGCGGGACCCACCATCGGATGCCTAGGTTTCCATGCACGTCAGCGCGACCCGTAAGTTAGGGCACAAGCCGCGAAGGGTCAAGCCGAGGACGGTCGCGCAAGCTCTTCCTGCCGCCGCCCAATACTCCGGAACCCAACCATCCGAACCTCGAACCCCAACCCGCCGGCCCACCTTGCAGCGTGCCTAATTGAAGTAGAGGTAAAGGGGATCGCGCGATCGAACACAGGAACAGTGGAGCGGGCGAAGGGATTCGAACCCTCGACCTTCGGCTAGGGAAGCCGAAGGATACATATTGTTAAACCCTATCACTACAAATGGTTGCAGAATCCACTCTAATTTCTTTGGCGGTTCCTTGGCGGAATGACTGGCAACGTTCTGCATCCTTTAGCAATCGTTTGCAATTTGGTGATTTTCACTTCTTTCATCGCTCGGACTCATTTTTGACCTTCCCAGTCGGTTGAGCCGATACATCGTCTTTAGACCTACTTGGTCTCCAAACAAGGAATGCAACAATCCCAATTACAACAAAAACAGAAGCAATTATTTGCCCAATACTTAGTCTATGCCTTTCATGCAACCAGACGGACAGCCATAGGAGTATTCCAGTGCATACCGAAAAAGTGATACATGAAGAGAGCGAGAATTGAAGTTTTCGCATAAATTCAATCAGGAGTCATCCTGGCGGAACCGGCGGGTGGCACGGTCACGCCTCATCTTTCCGCGTACCCTTTAGGAACTGGTGCCACTGGCTGCGGGTGTAAGCAGCCAGTGCCTCACCGTCCGGATCATCACGAAGCCGCTCGTCCCAATCGTCCACCGCCAGCGGCTCTTGCTCATTTTTACCCAGTTAAGCCACCGGAAACTCGACCAACGCCACGCTTCCGGCAAACGCACGAGTTTGCGCTCCACCGGATTTCGAGGGCAGTATACCGCCTTCTCGATGGCCTTGGCCAGACGCCAGATGTTCTTGTCGTGCCCCTCCGGCAAACCGTCCATGCGCAGCGCAATCTAACGGAGTCCGCGAGGTTCATAGAGAGTCGTTCAGTGGCGTGCACGGGTTGCCCACGGCCGCATCCCGTGGCACCAAATCCAGAAGAGCGACGCGTTTACGATCGGTTGGATTACTGCCAGTGCCCCCCGCCTGACCTACAGTGCGAGTCGGCACAGGCGCGTGAGTACCGAACGGAGCATCGCGCGGAATGGCTCACTGGCCTAAGCAAGTAAGCACACCTTCCTCCGAAGCCATGTACAAGCGTCCGTGCGCGGCCGAAAGCCCGTCGTAGGCAGGATGATGCTCCAAGGGTAGCACTTGAGTCCTCTTGCCAGATGCAGCATCGAGCACCCAAAGCTCGCACGCTTCTTTGGAATCCTGCGAAATAGGAACTCCGGCAAAATATACGCGTTCACCGGACAGCACAACGCCCATCATCTGCTGGCGGATTCCTTCGTCTAAGCACCAAGTCGTAGTCTGGCCCGATCGCGCATACAGAAAGCGCTCGCCCTTTTTCTCCTTCTTCATCATGGCCGCAGGTACGCCAAAACGATACCTCCAAGCAGCGACGCTCGTTTTCTCGTCGAACGCCAAGTTTTCGCCCGTCACGTATCCATTGGTCAGTTCGATGTGTTTATTGCTGGATAAGGAAGGCTCGACACAGGCCATGTAGTCTGCAATGGATACCTGCGAGAGGTAATTGGTCGTATGCAGCAGTCCCTTGAAGTCTTTCTGGCGTCCCAGCTTTAGCCCACTTTGGGTCTGATAGTAGACTTCGGTGAGCATGAGGCTCTGGCCATCGCTTAGGAAAAAGTCTCCGCTGGTTCCCCCTTTTGTCCTCCAAATAACCTTTCCGGAGGATGCCTCGACCGCGAATAGGCGCAAGCCGCCGTCCACATTCAAAGCCCGGCCACAGGTAAAATAGATCGTACCGTCTATGGGAAGGACACCGCCAATCACGGGCCAAGCCGAAGCAAACACGCCTTCATCCACAATAAACTTTTGCGTGGGCGCCGCTCGTAAACGCCAAACCTCCAATCCGGTCTTCGCATCTAATGCATAAACGGTGCCCGCATGCGTACTGAACAGGCAAAGTCCCTGATGCAACGCCGGCGCAAAATCGACTTTGCCGTCGGCTACATACGTCCATCTCGGCTTTCCGGTGATCGCGTCGACGGCCATTACGGAGCGCGTGCTAGGTTCCGCCACAAACGCCATTCCGTAGGCGATCGTGGCTTGCGTTAGCTTGGATCGCCCTAGCTTGGCGCTCCAAAGCGGCTTTACGGAGGCGGGCAAGATCGATGCCGCCGCGTTGGAACGCCGCATGCCGCCGCGATAGATTGGCCAATCCTCGGCATGGTCGGATTCCTTGGCAGGCGGAGATCCCGCGGAAAATAACCGGGGCTGGCCTTCGGCGGTCAGCCAGGTTCGCTGTCCACCCGGCGCCAGCGCGAGCAATCCGCGCAAGTAAACGCCGCAATCGCAATGGTGAGGCAAGAAGTAAGTAAGCCCGTTGGCCGGCATCTGGCCCAGCCGGCACGGCGAGCGAACCGTATCCAGGCCCAACGGCGTATCCGATTTGCGGTTTAGGTACCAAGAGTCGCTGTACAAAAGAAAATTTGCGCTTCCTTTGGGCGCATAGCAATGCGCGCCCACGGTGCCGTCGGCTCGAAACGTTCTCATGGCCTTGCCGGTTAATGGATCCAGGACTTCCGCCGCTACGCTCTGCTTCTTGTTCTCATTATCTCGGTCCAGCAACCACAATTCATCCCGGAAGGGAAGCACTCCGTAGCCGCCCTGTGTAGTTTCCGTCTTCCAAACGGGCTTACCGGTTTTCTGATCAAGCACCGTTAGGTGAGCTTTGGGTTTGTACTGAGGCTTGCGATGTACGTAGACCAGCGTCCCTTTTCCGAAAACACGGGGGTCGCCCTGTGCTTCGTCCAAAGCGGACTTCCAGCGCGTGGATCCGGAACGCAGATCCACCGCCTCCAGTTCCAGGCCATTCAATACAAAAGCCACGCCATTTTGCGCCGCGGGATGGGTCGAACAGGAGCGCGACCAAAGCACCTGGCCTGTCTCCTTGTCCAGCGCCGCCATGCGAGTCTTGGAACTGGCCAGCAACACCGATTCGATTGCCGTTACCGTTACCGGCAGAAACCCTGGCGCATACTCCTTGAACGCTTTTCCGGTATCGCCGTTCCATGCCGTCAAAGCCTTACCGTTGACCGCGTAAACCATCCGCTCATCGCATGCCAGAGACTCGTCCTGCCGGTGGTAACTTTGCTTGAAAGCATCACCCAACGGAATGCGCCAGAGTTCCAAGCCGTTATAAGCGTCGCGGGCAATGAGCCAGGTTTGAGTGGTATCGTTGGCTGCCGCGCGATTCTCTTCGTAGTACAAGCGACCGCCGCCCGTCACTCGTCCCAAATAAGAAACATACAGCGCTCCCCAACGCGGGTCGGCGACCCAGCGTAGTTCTTCCCAAGGTCCCGCCGATTGATCCGCATTAACAGAGCTTAGGTCCGCGCTCCCGCTGCGATGGGTCCACTCGTCAAATTGGGAATTGGCCGGTTTCGTAAAACGAATCCAACCGCTTCGGCTTAGCGACTGAACGTCCGAGATGCCGGCCTTGCGCAGGCGATCGGGCAGCGCGGCGAGGGAGCCGGGATTCTTGTCGTTACCCAGCACGGCCACGCCGCCTGGTGCGAGAATGCGCAACACCTCCTCCGGGGTCGCAGGAATATCGCCCCACGCGGCTGACACGACGAGATTGACTAGGTTGTCCGCGTACGGAAGTTCGTTTGCCTCTACGAATACAATGGAAGCCCGCTCCAGGCAGCCAGCTTTCAACAGATTCTCGTTCCCGGACTTTAACGCCTGCGCAGACCAGGTGCATGCCTGCCAAGTGAGCGGGTGCCCCGTGGCCAGCGCCGCGGTCAGGTTTCCATCCGGCTCTCCGATCACCAAGGCCATCCCGCGACTCTTGCCGGATGCCTGCGCGATGAACTGGGCCAGTGCTGATGCATCTTCGCCTGCTTGTGATCTAGAGGCTGCAGCCAAGATCAGGCAAAGCATCCCGATCCTTCGCCACTCTGCGCCAAGCATCGCTCGTTCTCCGGATGTCCACTCCACCGACTAGCCTTCTCTCGCTGCTTATACCCCCAAAAGGAAGCCACCCACCGCGAATTCCGTGCAGGCGTGTCCCTGCGTGTGTATAATCCGGCGCGTGTCCGAGCGTCGCGGGAAACCCGGCCGTCCTCCCTTCCCAGAAGCGCGTTACCGGCAGGTTGCGCAGCGTCTGCGCACGCGCCTTCAGCAGGGCGATTTCGACCCACCCAAGCTGCTGCCATCGCTCAAGCAACTCGCCTTGGAACACCATGTTGGCCGAGAAACGGCTCGTGCAGCCGTCGAGCAGCTTCGCCATGAGGGTTGGATAGGCCTCAATGCGAGGGGGCGCCACGTTCGAGCGGTGCAAGTCCAATACGCACGTCCCAACTCGGGCATCGTGTTGATCGTATACGGCGTGCCGTTGGCGGAGGTCCGCCAGCATGCCGGATACAATGCGATGCTCTTGGGCATGCTGGACGAACTGGCTCAACGGAACTGCCACGTGATCGTGGCGCACGATTTCGCCTTCCGATCCGTATTGCCGGACCAGTACTTATCCCTTCCCCTAACCGGAATATTGATGGGCAGTCTGGCGACGCGGCGGCTTTGCCTGCAAATGGTGCGCTTGCCGATTCCCGTGCTGCAAGTGGACGTGCCGCCCCTGGTAGCGGGTCTGCCGTGCGTAGCGGTCGATAACGCAGGCGCGGCGGAGGACGCCTGCTCACGGCTCGTTGAGTTTGGCCATCGCCGTATCGCGATGGTGCGTGCGATCAGTCAAATCTTAAAGCAGCCCGATCCGGACTCAAAGGAGCGCGAAGCCGGTTTCCTCGCGGCGCTGCGCAAGCACCGCTTGCGTATTCGGGACTGCCCGGTGCTGAGCACCTTTCCGCGAGACCGATCGCATACAGGCATATTGCGCGCACTATCGGGACCCCGCCGCGTGACCGCCGCTCTATGCGTCGATCCCAATCGGGCTCGTTTGGTCGCGAGATGTGCCCAGCATCTGGGGTTAAAGGTTCCGCAGGATTTGAGTATCGCGGCCTTTTCTGGGTTGGAAGGCCCGGGGATCGAGTTCTCGGGACCCAAGGTTGATTTCAATGCGCTTGGCCGAATGGCCGCATCCACGCTCTGCAGCCCAAAGGTCGAAACCACGCGAATTTCTACTTCCTGGCAAGACCAACCGACCCTTGCGCGCTTTCAGCAATGAGGCGCAGGCAGTTGCGGCGGGCAGAAAGCCGGATCTAGCGATGCGGCCAGCAACGCGCAGCTCGCCCAATTCAATGTTCCGGCGGCCCACCGGGCAACCTCGTCCTGCGGTCCGATTCTGCGTTGCACTGCGGTCGTCGCTTCCCGAGGCATAAGATCCGAAAGGGCGACTCCTTCACCGGCGCTGGGAAGGGTGGGCCGCACTACCGCAGGAGCCTGCCGAGCAGCGGAACGTTTCAGACGAAGACGGCGGCTAGGAAGCGCCCGATCGCATCGCGTGCCGAATCCAGGTCCGTCGCGGCGGCGACCGGCTTCCCGGGCGCCGCTTTCAGCCGCTGGGCGTGGGCGGCGCGGATCTTCTCGAAGGGCTCGTCGCGATTCTCGAACCGCGCGTTCACTTTTTTTCCGCGCCCCTTTAGCTCGGTCACGATGGCCTCGAACGTATCGCAAAGGCCGGTAGCGAGCCACGTGCCGTCGTCGCGTTCGCTCAGCAGGATCGGTTCGATGGAGAGTTCCCGCGTGACGAGCGCGCCCAGCGTATCCTTGGCGCCTGCGTAGAGGCGCAGGTCGAATTGCAGCGCGTCGTCGCCGTACGAAGCGTTCCAACGCAGGTCGCCCACGGGCTTCAGCCCGCCTTGGGCGTACTCGGCGTCCAAGCGCTTGAGCGCATCGGCCCAGGAGAGTTCGTCCAGATCCCCTGCGTTCAACACGTCGCCCAGAATCGTCACCAAGAAGTCCGAGCCGCAGTGCTCCAGTTCCACGAGGTCAAGCGGCTCGAAACTCGAACCCTGCGGGCCGGGCTTGACCTCCATCGGCCCCACGTCCAGCACCTCGACGACACCAGGGAACCAGACGCCCTGCTGCTTCTTGTCCACGGCCAGGTTGGCTCGTTCGCGCCGGGCGAAGAGCGCTTCCGCTCCGTTCCATTCCGCTTGCGGCGAGAGCATCGCGAAGCCGTACTCGGTCAACGACTCCAGGTTCGGGCGCGGAAGCTTCCGGCCTTCCAGCCAGGACGGCGCGAAGACACTCACCAGCGTCACCTTCAAATCGGGAACCCGCGTCTGAAAATACTGCCCATGCTTCAGACCTAGCTGCTTGACCGCGGCGGCGTCCAGGTTCACCGCAAAGGAGTCGCGGTAATCGTAGAACCAGACCAGAACCTCCGCCTGCTTGCCCCGAATCGCGTACTTTCCCTTCCAGCTCAGGTCGCGGCGCGGCTGGAACGGCAGGAGCGCCTCCGCGGCGTCGGCGGGTTTCCCGCCCGGTGTGAGCACCACGATTTCCTGCGGCGGATGCCAGGCCAGTTCCTCACGCGCCAGAGCTTCGTGGTCCGAACGATACAGCGTGACCCGGTACTTGCCGGGCGGCACCTTTAAGGAGCCGCCCTTATCGGTCGGCTCCGCCTCGGGCAGCACGCGGCAGGAGTCGTTGGACTCGACGCATAGGTTCCCCGACGGCAGATCGAGATAGGCGCGCTGCGGTTCCAGCCAGCGCGAAGCGGAAAGTTCCTTCTCGGAAAGCGGCTCGCCGACGTACACGGCCACGCTCACGCCGTCGTCCTGACGCAAACTGTAACCGACGACCAGACCCTTCTTGGCCTGAGCCTTGAACTTCGCTTCCTGCCCTTTCTCCCCGAAGGCCAGCGCGCCGCTGGCGCGGATCTTCTCCTGCTGAGCGTCGTCGTAGAGCCAGACTTCCAGCCCGCTGTTAAAGAGCTGGAAGTACGTTCCGCCGGGGCGCGGCAGTTTGGGCCTGGGTTCGGTCACCGGCTTGGACTTGGACTTGGGCTTCTTCTTGGCCGCCATGGCGCGCTCCTCAAGTGCGAAGTCGAAGTTTCAAGCATCGATGATTCGTTGAGCCGTAATCATAAGCAGCCTTGTTGCACCCGCCGCTATCCTATTCCTTGGCTTGGGCGATGGGCACGGGTACTCTTCCTCGTTCCGCCAATCGTCAGAAACGCGAGCTATAGAAAACGGGCTCCCTCCTGTGTGGTTTACGGGCTTGTTCGGCAAAGTACGCCCCAAGCACAGCGAGAAGGGAATCCCAAGCAAAGCTACAGCGGCGGAACGAGCGGTTCAAGGGGGGAGGTTGGGCCGCCAGCGGTTCGAGTTTCGCGGCGGCGCCAGCGGCCGGGCGGGCGGCCGATCGTTTTCTTGAAGGCGCGGTTGAAGTAATACTCGCTGTTGAAGCCCACGCGCTGGGCGATTTCCTTCACGGACCGGTTGGTGTGCATCAAGAGCGTCTGGGCGCGGCGGAGGCGTTCGGCGAGGAGCGCGTCCTGAAACGACTGGCCGAGGTATTGGCGAACGAGCGTGGCGGTACGGCTGGGCGAGAGCGAAAGATACTTGGCGAGGTCGGCGAGGCGGATGGGTTCGTGGCTGCGCAGATGGACGAAGCGGCGGATACGCGCGACGCGGTCGGGTTCGTCGCCCCAGCGCAGCTGTCCCAGCCAGAGGCTGACCAAGCCCGCGCCGAGCAATTGGAGCGGACCGGCAAGACGCGCCAGTTCGGAGCGGTCGAAGGCCGGAAGCTGTTCGTGCCGGGTGGCGAGCGCCTCCGGAATCGAGCGGTTCAACGGCGCGGCACAGGGTTTGGGGCTGCGCCAAGGACCGGCAAAGAGCGTGCAGACGTGCGCGCCTTCGTAATGCACGGGCACGACGATCTCAGCGGCGCCTTTCCAGCAAGTGTGAATGAACGGGCGGTCGAAAGCGGCGGCTTTCAGGGGGACATCGCGCCCGCAATGGGCCAGGCAGGCCTGATCCCAGCCGGAGCGCGCGCGCCCGAATTCGCAGAATGGGTTCTCGTGGCGGCGGCGCGCGGCCGGGAGGGCCTGTTCGCCCGCGGCATCGAGAAAGATCGCGGCGTGGTCGTTGACGACAAGATGCACCCCCAGCGCGCGTTCGGCGGCGGCCAGTGCATCTTCGAGACGCCGGGGTTCGGCGATGTCGGGGAGCGGGTCGGGGCGGATATCTTGCCTTCTTGCCATCATACAAGCTTAAAGTACAAGATTTGAGTGGCTCCGTCCATTGTTCGTCCCATACTTAAAAGGATAGAGTGGGAGCGGATCGAGGAGAAGAATCCATGCCCGACACGCTGCTACGCCCCGCCCGCGGCGCGCTGCTCCCGGCGCTCTTGTTGCCGCTGCACGCCTTCGCGCTCGGCGCATCCGAGATGCCGGCGCGGACGATTCCCGAATGCGTGGGCATCAACATCAAGAATCATTCGTGCGCGCCCGAGCACCTGGAAGGCGTGAAGCAGTCGAGCGCGACGTTTATTCGGCGCGGCTTCTATTGGCAAGCGATCGAGAAAGAGAAGGGGGTTTACGATTTTTCGGGCTACGACGCGCTGCTCAAGGAAGCCGACAGCCGCGGACTGCGCGTCCTGGGCGTGCTCTTCGGGAACAACCCCGTTCACGAGGACGACAAGCGCGGCGGCGTGCAGACGGAAGCGGGGCGGAAAGGCTACGCGGCTTTCGGCGCGGCGCTGGCGAAGCATTTCAAAGGGCGCGGGATCTTGTGGGAGATCTGGAACGAACCCAACACCAAGACCTTCTGGCGGCAGGACGTGAAGGCCGGGAATAACGCGGACTTCGCCACCGAATACACGCTGCTGGTCAAAGAGACGGTAGCTGCGATGCTGGCCGAGGATCCGGACGTCTTTGTGATGGCCGGTTCGGTCTCGTGCCTGTGGGAGCCGTCGTTCTTCTGGACGAATGCGTGCTTCGAGCAGGGCATCCTGAAATGCGGGATCAAGGCGTGGTCGATTCATCCGTACGGCTTCCGGCACCCTGAACAGCATTTAGGCGGTTACGCGAAGGTGCGGGAGTTGCTCGCCAAACACGGCGCGCCAGATTTCCCGCTGATCAACAGCGAGCGTGGCTTCGCGGTGGCGAAATCGAAGGAAGGCTGGTCGGGCGGACCGGTGGAACTGGCTCAGACGTTCCAGGCGTGGCATCTGGTGCGGCAGACGCTGATCGACCGGATGGCCGAGATTCGGCTGTCGATCTGGTACGAGTGGGAGATGAAGCCCGGCGACAAGGAAGATTTCGGTCTGGTGCGCGGCGAAGAGAAACGGCCGGCGCACCGCGCGCTGGTGGCCTTAACCGAGCAACTGGGCGGGTACGCATTCAAGCATCGAATCGAGACGCCGAACGCACAGGATTTCCTGCTCGTTTTCGAAAACGCGGCGGGCGCGCAGAAGCTGGCGGCCTGGACATCCCCGCAGGCGAAGGAAGGTCCGGATCAGGCGGCGGCGCACGACGTCGAGGTGGCGCTGGAGGGCGTCACGGAGACCGAAGTCTTCGACCTCTTCGGACAGGGCGCCAAGCAGGAAACGCCAGGCGGGCGCTTGAAGCTGAATATGAGCGGGAGTCCGGTGTACGTGGCGCTGCCGGCGGGCGGGGTAAAGCTGCCGTAACGCTTTCAGCTATTTGGGCGGAGCTACGAGCACGCGGGCACCTTCGAGCGCGGAGACGTTCGCGACAACTTCGGCGCTGCGCTTGCCGCCGGCGTAGACCACCTTCACCTTGGCCTTCTCGGCGACGACTCCGAAGTAAAGTTCCGCGCCGGCTTGCCCGCCGCGCCCGTCGGCTCCGCTGACCCACTGCGTCTGCTTGCGCCCCCACGCATCGGTGACTTCCACGCGCGCGCCCAGCGGCGTCGGATGGCCGCCCGGCGGGAAGGCGACGGCGAGCGGCGCGGCTTTCGCCCCCGGCTTGAGTTCGTTGAGCAAAAGCGCGCTGGGTGCGTTTTCGGCATAGAAGAAGAGATCCGGCACGCGGTCGGCATTGGCGTCGAGGATGGCGATGTAGCTGACGTTGGCGCGCTTGCGCAAATCTTTCAGAATCGAGGCGGACGTGTCCCGGAATCGGGCAGGGCCGTCGTTGAGGTAGAGCCGGACTTCGGCGGCGAGCGCCGCGATGAGATCCAGATCGCCGTCGAGGTCCACATCGACGAGGGCCGCGGCGCGCACGGGACCGGAAAGCTTCGCCAGGTCGCCGGAATGATCCAGGGCTTCGGAGAAGCGCCCGCTGCCGTTGTTGAGGAAGAGACACGGCCGGCCGTTCTGCGGCGCGAAGATATCCACCGCTCCATCGCCGTTTAGGTCGCCCGCAGCTAGGCCCACCTTGAACGCGGCCTCGGATTTGAACTTAATGCCGCAATCGAGCACCTTGAACTTTTTGCCGCCCTCGTTATGGAGGACCACCCCCTGCGCGCCGGTGTTGTAGATCGCATCGGCGTAGGCGTCGCCGTCGAGGTCGAGGGTGATCAGGAAATCGCCTACGCCGCGCCCGGGGCCGCCGCCGCCCAGCCCGATTTCGCGGCTGACATCCTGAGGCTGGCGCGCGCCGTTGCGGATCAGAAAGAGCCCTTGCTGCCCGGCGGCGAGAAAATCGGGGCGCCCGTCGGCGTCGAAATCGAGCCACGCGGAGCCTTGGGGCTGGACGAACCTCGGCCGCGCTTGCGGTGCGCGTTCGACGAACGCACCGGGCTTGCCCGGCAGGCCCAGGTAGGTGCGCAGCCCGTCGGCCGTCAGAAACGAGAGGTCGCCGGAACCGTCGCCGTTGATGTCGCACCAATGCGCCGTCAGTCCGGAAAACGGCTCCAGCCCGCGTGTGCGCGCGTCTTCCGCGAAGCCCGCCGCCCCGGTATGCCGGAAGACCTGAACCGGCTGCGCGGAGCTGGCAAGGATGAGATCCGGCTTGCCGTCGCCGTCCAGATCGCCGACCGCGACGCCGGTCGCGCCGGGCACCTTCGCCTGGCAGAGCGCAAAGCCCAATTGCCCTGCGCCGGAAGCATCCTGAAAGGTGGTGCCTTGCGCGATGGCCGAGCGTTCGACCGGTGTGGATTTGACCTGTGAATCGTTTTTCACCGGGTCGGACGGATCGGGTTTGACGGCCTCGGTGTTTTTCGTGTTCGGCTTGTTCGGAGCGGGCGTCTCGCGCGTAAACCAGACGACCGCGCCGGCTCCCGCGATGAGCACCACCAGCGCCACGGCGATCATGGGCATCCCGCCACGCGAATGAACCTGCGTGGTGGCCAGCCGCGTGCGTTCGCGGACGGGCTTGGCTTCGTCGGTGGAGACGTCCCGCAGCGGAACCTTGGACGTGCCGCCGCGTTCGTCGGCGAGCTTGGAGCCGGTGACCGCGCCGGTGCGGTGCCCGGTCACGCGGTCTTCGCCCAGTTTGGAGCCGGTGATCGCGCCCGTACGCTGCACCGCTCCCCCGGTGGCGCGCTCCCCGCGCGCCGGCGTGCGGCGTCCGATGCCCATGCCGGTGGGGCGTCCCGCGCGCGGGCGCTTGGCCGCTTTGCCGTTGGCGTCGGGGGGCGCCATCGCGCGCGCCGGCGCTTCGCCGCGTTTCAGCGCTTCGAGATCCGCGATCAGTTCGGCGGGGCTCGCGTAGCGGTCCTCGGGCTTTTTCTGCATCAGGCGCAGGAGCACGCCGGAGAATTCGGGCGAGACGTCGGGATTCGCCGCGTGTGCATCGCGCGGCGGTTCGGCGAGGTGCTGCGTCATGATTACCGCCGCCGCGTTGCCCGTGTACGGCGGCTCGCCCACCAGCAGGTGGTACGTCGTCGCACCCAAGCTGTACAGATCGCTGCGGATATCGACGTCCGTGCGGCCGCGCGCCTGTTCGGGCGAGATGTAATTCGGCGTTCCGACGGCCTGCCCGGCTTGCGTGAGTCCCGCGTCCTCGGCGCGCGTAAGCTTGGCGAGGCCCAGGTCGCAGAGTTTGGCCGTGCCGTCGTTGGTGAGCAGGATGTTGTCGGGCTTGATGTCGCGGTGAACCATGCCGTGTTTGTGCGCATGCTCCAGCGCACGCGCGACTTGGATCGCGATATCGAGGGCTTCGTCCTCCAGCAGCTTCCCGCCCATATCCTTCAGGCGTTGCATCGCCGACGGACCATCCACGTATTCCATGGCGAAGAAATACTGCCCCTCAATCTCGCCGACGGCGATGCCCTGGATCAGGTTGGGATGATTGAGTTGCGCGACGGCGCGCGCTTCGCGGAAGAAGCGCTGCACGAAATCGGCGTTCTTGGCCAGGTCCTTGGAGAGAATCTTGACCGCCACCGGCCGGCCCAGCGAGACTTGGGTCGCCAGATAGACCGAACCCATTCCGCCGCGCCCGATCTCCTTCAGGAGCTCGTAATCGCCCAGCATGGTGCGGGTGGGCATTTCGCCGGATGGGCGTTGGGGCGGTGCGGACATGATGACGGCAGGCTTGCGCGGCTCCTGGGCTTTAATGTAATCTTAATAACAGATTCAACTTAGGCGCTCAACCAGACTTCCTGCCTGTACCTGGATTCCCTTTTGCACCAGTTGAGGCACGGCGTGCGCCCACTGTTTCATACCCCGCTAAAGCACGCTGTGCAGGGTCTATCTGCCGCTATAAGTCCAGGAATCGGAACTCAGCCGCCACCAAACGGTCAAGTATTGCAGGCGTCCAGGATGGCCCGCAGGTTCATCGTCTCGAGGTTGTGCTTGATCGCGCGCAGGAAGCCGGCGCCGTGCGAGCCGTTAAAGGGCCGATGATCGAAGACCAGTTTGACGGGCAGCACGCGGCGATGCTGAAGCTGCGGCTCTTTCGATTTGCCGTTGGCGACGTAGCGCGGGCGGTCGAGGAGCGAGCCCGCGCAGACCATCGCCACCTGTCCCGGTATCACGAACGGCGTGCCGCCGGTGGCTTCGAACGCGCCGATGTTGGTCAAGGTGACGGTCGCGCCTTGCAGGTCGAGCGTGTTGATGCTTCCGCTGCGCACCGATTCGGTCAGTTCGCCGGCGCGGCGGACGAGTTCGACGAAGTTGAGGCGTTCGGCCTTCTTGATACACGGATTGAACAGATCGTTGTGATGCCCTTCGGCGGCGAAGGCGACATGCACGTGCGGATCGACGAGGAGCGCGTCGGCGGTGGCGTTGAGCCGCCCCCGGAAGCCGCTGTAGCTTTCTTCCTGCATGGCCTGGACGACGGACCAAAGGATCAGGTGCGTGTAGGTGACGTGGATCCCGTGGCGCTCCTGGATCTCGCGCTTGAACTCCCCGCGCTGGCGGGAGAGCTCGGTCACGTCGACCTCGGTCTCCACGCTGACGGTGGGAATTTCGAGCTGGCTCTTGAGCGCCAGCGCGCCGACCTGGAGCTGCGCGGGGCTGAGGCGGACTTCCTGGAGCGCCGAAGCGCCCGGACGATCGGCGCTCACGCCGCTGACGTCCACCTCCGCGCCTTCCGCGACTTCGAGGAATAGCAGCGGCGTCTCGACGCGCACGCGCTGGCCCTCGCGCGCGACTATCTCGCTCACGGTGCCGTCGTTCGGCGCTTCGATCTCGAAAGAACCCTTGTTCGCTTCCATCTCGGCGAGCTGGTCGCCGGCCTTCACCTGCGCGCCGGGCTGGACCAGAATGCGCACGACCGTGGCGTCTTCGTCGGTCGGCGACTGCTTGGGGATGACCACGGGCACGCGCTGCGGTCCGGCGGCGCGCGCTGCCGGAGCGGCGGGCGCGGCTTCCGGCGCGGCCGGTTGGGGGCGCGGCACGGCGCTAAGCGGCGGCACCGGCGCCATGCCGCGCGCGGGCGCGACGTAATCGGAAATGCGGGCCACGGCGTCCACCGGGCGATGCGTCTGCGCGGCCAGTTCTTTCAAGCCGCGGTACACGCCTTCCACGCTGGGCAGGATGGAGAGTTCCAGCGCGAACTGGTACGGGTTGTGGTCGTCGGTCTTGACGATCCGCACGGGCGGCGCGAGCAGATGGTCGTAAGCGTGCTGGACGACTTCGGCGATGATGTCGCCGGCCATCCCGCACGTTTTGGCGTCTTCGTGGACGACCATCAGCCGCCCGGTGCGCATCACCGAATCGAGCACGGCGGCGCGATCCCACGGCACGATGGTGCGCAGATCGAGGATTTCGGACTCGACGCCTTCGCGCGCGGCGCGCTGCGCAGCCTGCTTGCAGATCGCCACGCCGTTGCCCCACGTCACCAAAGTCAAATCGCGGCCGGGCCGAACGACGCGCGCGCGCCCGAAGGGAACCAGGCATTCCGGACCCGGCTTCTGGACCGTCTCTTCGGCGCCGTGCAGCAGCGCCTTGGGATACAGGTACAGGACCGGGCGATTGCAGCGCAGCGCGTAGCGCAGCAGCCCCGCCGCGTCGCCGGGATTCGACGGAATCGCCACATGCAGGCCGGGGATATGCGCGAAGATCGACTCGTTGGTCTGGCTGTGCCACGCACCCAAGCCCGGCAGGTAAGCGCCGTACGGCGCCATCACCACCATCGGGCAGTTCCATTGGCCCATGCTGCGCCAGTACATCGTCACGACTTCGTTGAAGAGCTGGTTCAGGCCGGGCCCGATGAAGTCGACGAACTGGATGCAGGGGACGGGGACGTCGCCGAGGATCGCGCGGCCGACGGCGGTGCCCAGGATCGTGGCTTCGGCCAGCGGCGAGTTGCTCACCCGGCCCGGAAACCGCGACGAGAGCCCGCGCGTGATGCTGAAAACGTCGCCTTTGGGATCTTCGATGTCCTCGCCGAACAGGTTGACGCGGGGATTGCGCTGCATTTCCTGTTCGAAGACCTGTGCGAGGCACTGCGCCATGGTCTGCCCGCCGGTGCGCTTGGCCAGCGGCGCCGGGAGCCCGACTTCCTGATTGGGCAGATCGTCGGGCAGAGGAGCGAAGGCACTGTCGCGGACGCTGGCCGGATCGGGGTCCGGCGCGGCCTTCGCGCGCGCCAGCGCCGCTTCGATCTCTTCCTTGATCTCGCCCTTCATCACTTCCACGTCGGCGGCCGAGAGCACCTTCTCGTGGATGCAGCGTTCGACGAAGCGTTTGACCGGATCGCGCGCGTGCGCGGCCTTGAGGTCTTCTTCGCTGCGGTACAGGCGCTGATCGTCCGAACTGGAATGGCTCCCGAGCCGTTCCAGCTTCGCGACGAGGATCGTGGGGCCTTCTCCGGCGCGCCCGCGCGCCAAGGCCGCGGACGCAGCCGCGTACACGGCGACCGGATCGAGGCCGTCCACTTCGACGAGCCGGCAGCCGAACCACCACGCGCTCCCGTCGGGCTCGCGCACGACGCTCCTGGGCATCGTCCAAAACGTGCGCCCTTCGGTGGCGGTGCTGATCCCGTAGCGATTGTCTTCGATCAGGAACAGGACCGGCAGGGCATCGACGACGGCCTGCGCGATCGCTTCCATCACTTCGCCTTCGCGCGTGGCCGCATCGCCGATGGTGGCGACGACGGTTTCCGGTATGCCGCGCTCTTTCAGCGTCATCGCCATGCCGACGGCCTGGAGGAAATTGGTCGCGACGGGGCTGCTGAGCGAGACGATGCGATGGCGGCGCGAGTTGAAGTGGACGGGCATCTGCCGCCCGCCGGTGCAGGAATCGCGCTTGGCGTAGTAATCGAGGAAGATCTGTTCGTGGGTCACGCCACGGCCCAGAACGATGGCGCGATCGCGGTAATGCGGATGCAGCCAGTCGCCCTCGTCCATGGCCAGCGCGATGCCGGCCAGTGCCTCGTGCCCCATGCTGGACATCTGGAAATGGCCCTGCCCGCGGCGCTTGAGCACCTGTTCGGCTTCGTCGTTGAGCCGGGTGGCAAGCATGAGTTGCAGGAGGCGGCGTTTCAGCTCAGGATCCGAAGCCGCTAACGTGCCGCTGGGCGAGGAAGTCTGGGTTTCGGGCATCGTTCCGCGTCGCTCCGTACACGGGTGAATGATACGGCGCAGGGAGCGAACCGCGGACGGCGGTAGTGTCGACGGCGGGGTAAAGCGCGCACAGCGTCCGCGGGTCCCTGCCAAAGCAGCCGTTACCCCATTGGTATAGTGAATCGCGAGCGTGCTGCCAAGCCACGAATGGCCTCCGCGCGCCGCTTTGCGCGAATTTCGAAGTCCGGCCCCGGCGGCGCGAACGTCCTACGAGGGTGAGGCGCGGACGCGTTGGGCGCAAGGCTTCGAAGGCTGGACGCCGGTTCCGCCCGCTCCTTCTTGGATTTCGCCGCGCGCCGGGTAGCTTGGATTTTCGAAAGTTATCGAACGGAGTCCCATGAAAGGTCTGCTCCTGAGCCTCGGCCAGCTTCTGGGCATCCTGCTCTGCGCGGGCGGAGTGGTGCTGGCGCTGGTCACGGGGCTCGATCCGGTGTGGGGCGGCGCGGGCCTGCTGCTGGCGCTGGCTGGCGGCGGCGGCGCGTGGTTGCTGCGCAAGCGCAGCGGCGAAGACGGGACGGGGCAGGAACGCTCGCGGCGATCGGAGCAAGCGCCGGCGAAGCCTGAGCACACGCGCGACGGATTGATCAAGCGCCGGGATCGCGGCATTTAGGCCGATGCGGAACGTGGGCCGCTAACGGCAAACCCCAAGCACTCATCAAACGTCAGACCGCAAACGGCGCATGGCGGACCACCGGTGCAGGCTCGACCCGCGCTGGGGCCGCGCCGGTCTGAAAAATTTCGCTTGAGCCCGCGCACCGGAACGGACGATGAAAGTCCTGTCATCGCCGCAACCGCCACGGTTCCGAACATCGTGGAGGGGGGAAGACAGGACGCCCGGGGCGCCGTCACCGTGGGGGGGACGGTGTCCCGGCTCCTGTCTGCAAGTTTGCCTCGTTCGGCCGCGAGCCCGCATGAACGCCCCGCGCTTCCCGACACCGCCGCCGTTCGCGCCGCGCTCCCTGCGCGAAATCACCTACGTGAAAGCCGGGCATCGTTACGGATTTCGCTACGAACTCGCCTACGCGCCGGCCGTCGTCGGCGCGCTGCTGACCATGGCGCTCGATCCGCGCTTCAATCTGGACCTCGACGACGTGAAGTTGTTGATGCGGATGCACGGCTTGGCGGAAGAGACGCTGGGCGCGTGAACGCCGGAGCTTGGGAGCTTACGCGCCCTTCTCGTCCACCAGCGTGCCGATCGCTTCGGCCTCGCCCGTCACCGCGCGCAGGATGTTTCCCGTCGTTTCGAGGCTGAAGACGAGGATAGGCAGCTTATTGTCCATGCACAGGCTGATCGCCGTCGTATCCATCACGCCCAGCCGCCGCTCGATCACCTGCATGTAGCTGAGGTGCTTGTGCCGGACCGCAGTGGGATCCTTCTTGGGGTCGGCGCTGTAGACGCCGTCAACTTTCGTCGCCTTCATCAGCACTTCGCTGTTCAGTTCCATCGCGCGGAGCGCCGCGGTGGTGTCGGTGCTGAAGTAAGGATGCCCGGTGCCGCCGGCGAGAATGACGATCCGGCCCTTCTCGAGGTGGCGCAGCGCGCGGCGGCGGATGTACGGTTCGCAGACCGCGCGCGCTTCGATCGCGCTCATCACGCGCGTCTTCCCGCCCTTGCTCTCCAGGGCGTCCTGCAAAGCCAGCGCGTTGATCATCGTGGCGAGCATGCCCATGTAATCTGCGGTGGCGCGGTGCAGCAGCCCCGAGTCCTGGCTGGCCTGCTGGCCGCGGATCACGTTTCCGCCGCCGATCACCATCGCCACCTGAACGCCGAGCGCGCAGACGTCCAGCACCTGCTCGCAAAAGCCCTGCAATCGCGAGGTATCCAAGCCCTGCCCGCTGCTCCCGCCCAGCATTTCGCCGGAGAGCTTCAGCATGATCCGGGTGTAGACCGGCCGCAGGGTTCGCGTCCCGACCTCTTCCGCTTCGGTCTCGCTCTTGGCCATGCGCCCGTTCCTCCCTTCACCCGTTTCCGGATTCGTTTATAGAGGCCTTCCGCGGCGGGCGAAGGCATAAAAAAAGCCGCCCGGAGGCGGCTTTCGAAGCGGGGTCAGTTGCCCACTCGCAAGAACGTGAATTTCTTGATCTTCGCGCCGCCCCCGGCCTGCTGGAGGTGCTGCGTGACCGTCATCTTGTTCTCGCGGAAGTACGGCTGGTCGAGCAGGCAGCGCTCCCCGAAGAACTTGGCGATCTGTCCGTCGGCGATCTTGTCCAGAATCTCCGGCGGCTTCTTGGCGTTCTTGGGATCCTCGCGCAGCTTGTCGGAGATAAACGCCTTCTCCTTCTGGACCTGCTCCGCCGGAACTTCCTCGCGCTTGAGGTACTCGGGCTTGGCGAAGACCACGTGCATGGCCAGATCCTTGCCCAATTCGCGCGCCGCATCGCCCGACGCGCCTTCCAGTTCCACCACCGCGCCCTGCTTCGAGTCGTGGTGCAGGTAGTAGCCGAACGCCCCGGTGAAGCGCAGCACGCGTTTGAGCCCGATATTCTCGCCGATCTTGCCGGCCAGTTCGCGCACGACATCGTTCACCGCGCTACCGCCCAGTTCCTGCTTGCCCAGCGCCTCGGCCGACGTGATGCCCTTCGCCGAAGCCAGGGCCACCAGATCGTCGAGCAGCTTCTTGAACTGCTCGTTGCGGACCACGAAGTCGGTGTTGGCGGAGAGTTCCACCACCGTCAGGGCGTCGCCTTCCAGCTTCGCGCCCAACGCGCCTTCGTCGGCCGCGCGGTCCTGCTTCTTCTCACCGCTGGCCAAGTTCTTCTTGCGCAGCCACTCCAGCGCCTTGGCCTTGTCGCCGCCGGCTTCTTCGAGCGCCTTCTTGCAGTCCATCATCGCCGCGCCGGTTTCGGAGCGGAGTTGCATCACCACTTTGGCATCGATCGACATCGTACGGTTCCTTTCGTCCTGCCCGTCCATCCCGCAACGCGGGCAGCACTCAGGCTCAAGTCGCCTGGGAGCTTTCCAAAAGATATGCCCGCAGCGAAAGCAAACGGTGCGCGCCATTCCGCTCCACCCTGCCCGCGGCGCGGCGTGTGCTTAGCGCGCGCGTCCGCCTACCGTCACGGCGCCAATACCCTGTTGCTCTTCGATCTGCCGGCGTTCGGCCGCCTTCTTATGATGCACCAGATCCGGGTTCGCCTTGCGCAGGTTCGTGCCTTCGACGACCGCGTCGGCGATCTTGGCCACGACGGTCTCGATGGAGCGCAGCGCGTCGTCGTTGGCGGGAATCGGGATGCTGATCGCATCCGGGTCGGCGTCGGTGTCCAGCATCGCCACCACCGGAATGCCCAGCGTTACCGCTTCGGCCACGGCGTTGTGATCGTGCTTGGGGTCCACGACGAAGATGACGCCCGGCAGATCGGTCATGCGCCGGATGCCGTCCAGGTTGCGCTTGATCTTGCGCTGCTCGCGGTTCAGCGCGCTGCGCATTTTCTTGCTTTCGGAATTGATCGAACCGTCCTCTTCCATCTTCTCCAACTCGATCAGGCGCTTGACGCGTTCCTTGATCGTCGCCAAGTTCGTCAGCGTGCCGCCCAGCCAGCGCTCGGAGACGTACGGCATCTCGCAGCGCTCGGACTGCCGCTTCACGATCTCCTGCGCCTGGCGCTTCGTGCCGACCACCAGCAACTGGCCGCCTTCGCTGACCGTCTTGCGCACGAAATAGTACGCCGCCACCAGCCCGCGCACCGTCTCGCGCAGGTTGATGATGTGAATCTTGTTCCGCTTGGTGAGAATGTACGGCGCCATCTTCGGGTTCCAGCGGCTGGCGCTGTGCCCGAAATGCGCGCCCGCGTTGAGCAGGTCCTTGGCGCTGACGATCGGCATGCAAAATCCTTTCCCGGAACGCCGCGCGGTGCGGGCGTCCCTGTGCGGCTCCTACGGGTTCGGGACGGTTCGTGCCGTCCGGGAGCGTTTTCGGGCTACCGCCCGCACTAACTCCACTCCGACCCGACAGACGCATGGCTAGACGACTGGGCAGCCCTGTGTGGCTCACAGGCTTCGCCGCGGCTTGCCCACACTTCGGCGGAAGCCCTCTACTTTTAAGGTATGGCTGCACGTGTGTCAACCAAACTGCCAGGCTTCCTGTAAAGGAGGCCCGGAGAGGCCAAAAGAGTCCCGCTGGGCCCCGGCACAGGAGCTGTACGCGCCTATTTCAAAATGCGTGTCTTAGGGAGGGTTTCGGCCAGCTTCGTGAGCCCTGTTTCGGTGAGTTTTGTCCGCCGCAGGTTCAGGACTTCCAGCTTCAGTGCCGCGAGCGCTTCCACCCCCGCGTCGCTGACGAGCGTTCCGTCGAGGAAGAGCCACTTGAGCTTCGGCGCCTCACGCAGCGCCGCGAGGCTCGCGTCGTCGATTTTGGCGTTCGAAAGCTTCAGGCTCATCAGTTCCGGGAGTTTCGCCAGATGAGCCAGAACCGCTCCGTCCACGCCGGTATCGGAGAGGTCCAGCGACTGCAGCGCCGCTAAGTCCTTGAGCGCGGCCAAGCCCGCCGAGGTCGCGGCGGTCTTGCGCAGGCTCAGCGCGGTCAGCTTCGTGAACAAACCCAGGGATTCCAGCGCCGCGTCGTTCAGTGCCGTTTCGTCGAGTTGAAGTTCCCGCAGCGCGGCGGCGTGAACCTTAAGCGAGTCGAGCGCGCCCGCACCGATCTTCGTATCGTTCAGGCGCACGCTTTCGAGCGGCCCGAGGCCTTTCAGTGCGGCCAGTCCCGCGTCGGTGACCGCAGTGCCGCTCAGATCGACGGAGGTCAAATGCGGGAGCGCCGCGAGTTCCTGCACATCCTCGTCGCTGGCCTTTGAACCTGCGAGGCTCAGGATGCGCAGATCAGGCAACGCCTTCAGATGCGGAACCAGTACCGCGACCTTTCCGGCTTCCAGTCCGCGCAGGAGCACGGCTCCATGCCGGACCTCCGCGCCCGCCTGCCGCAACGCCTCTTCGGGATCCGCTGCTTCGCCGCCGTAAAGGGTGGCGCAAGCCAGAATCGTCAGCAATAGAATGGTAACGCGCATACCGATGAGTCTAACGCACCATGCAAAAATCGGCAGCTCCGTTCATGAAGCCGATCAACACTTCGTGCAGGAAATGGGCTACTCCCTAGCGCGAAGCGACCAGACAGGAAGCGCCGAACGCAGTCAAAATGACTCGTCCAAACGGTTCTGCCGCGCCGGGCCATTATCGTCAACCGGTTTAGCGGCAAGCAGTTAAGGTCCAAAGCACGTGTGGCCTTGGGGTTGCTATTTCAAGCCATTCGATAACTTTCGGACTGCGTGCGGTCCAATAACCAACGGGTGTGAAGGGGGCTTTAGGCACATGGGAACCAAAGTGACGCCTCTCGGCGACAAGGTGCTGGTCAAGCGGTTGGAGGCCGAAGAAAAGACGGCCGGCGGGATCGTGCTTCCGGATACGGCGAAGGAGAAGCCTAAGGAAGGCAAGATCATCGCGCTGGGCAGCGGCAAGACGCTGGACGACGGTTCCCGCGGCGAGTTCCAGGTGAAGAAGGGCGACCGCGTCCTCTTCTCGAGCTACGCCGGCACCGAAGTGAAGATCGACGGCGAAGAGTACTTGCTGATGCCGGAAGAAGACATTCTGGCGGTCGTGAGCCGCTAAGTCGGTTCGGATCGCGAACGAAATCCACGGGCAAGCGGAACCATTTTAAGGAGTGTGTGCCATGGCGGTGAAGAAGCTGGTGTTCGATCAGGATGCGCGCGAAGGCCTGCGGGCGGGCGTGCGGATTTTGGCTCGCGCGCTGCGCGTGACGCTGGGCCCGCGGGGGCGCTGTGTGATCATCGAGAAGTCCTTCGGCAGCCCCACGGTCGCCAACGACGGCGTGACGGTGGCCAAGGAGATCGAGCTGGAAGACAAGTACGCGAACATGGGCGCGCAGCTCGTCCGCGAGGTCTCCAGCAAGACCAACGACCAGGTCGGCGACGGCACCACGACGAGCGTGATGCTGGCCGAGGCGATCTTCGAGGAAGGCATGAAGAACATCGCCGCCGGGGCGAGCCCCATTGCGCTGAAGCGCGGGATCGATAAGGCCGTCGCGCACATCGTCGCGCAGCTCACCAAAGCTTCCAAACCCGTCAACGGCCGCGCGGACATCGCGAAGGTTTCGAGCATCGCGGCGAACAACGACGAAGAGATCGGCAACAAGATCGCCGATGCGATGGAGCAGGTCGGCAAGGACGGCTGCATCACGGTCGAAGAAGGCAAGGGCATCGAGACGGAACTGGAGCTGGTCGAGGGCATGGCGTTCGACCGCGGCTTCCTGAGCCCCCACTTCGTGACGAACCCGACCGAGATGAAGGTCGAGCTCGAGAACGCATACATCCTGATTTACGAAAAGAAGCTGAGCACGGTCAAGGACTTGGTTCCGCTGCTGGAGAAGGTGAGCCAGGGCGGCAAGCCGCTGCTGATCATCGCCGAGGACGTTGAAGGCGAGGCGCTGGCGACGCTGGTCGTCAACAAGCTGCGCGGAACGCTGCAGTGCGTGGCGGTCAAGGCGCCGGGCTACGGCGACCGCCGCAAGGAGATGCTGCAGGACATTGCGGTACTCACTGGCGGCCGGGCGATCACCGAAGACCTGGGCATCGGTCTGGACAGCATCAAGGTCGAAGATTTGGGCCGCGTGAAGAAGGTCGAAATCGACAAGGACAACACGACGCTGATTGAAGGCGCCGGCGACAGCGACCAGATCCAGGGCCGGATCGCTCAGATCAAGAAGCAGATCGAGGGCACGACGAGCGACTACGACCGCGAGAAGCTGCAGGAACGCCTCGCCAAGTTGGCCGGCGGCGTGGCGGTGGTCAAGGTGGGCGCGGCGACCGAGAGCGAGATGAAGGAACGCAAGCTCCGCGTCGAAGACGCGCTCAACGCGGCCCGCGCGGCCGTGGAAGAAGGCATCCTGCCGGGCGGAGGCGTCAGCCTGCTGCGCGCCGCTCAGACGCTCGACGACCTGAAGCTCAAGGGCGACGAGAACGTCGGCAAGGAGATCATCAAGCGCGCGCTGGAGGCTCCGTGCCGCCAGATCGCCGAGAACGCCGGGCACGAGGGGGCCGTCGTCGTCCGCGAAGTGCTCGCCAACAAGAACGTCAACTTCGGCTTCAACGCGATGACCGAAGAATACACGGACTTGGTCAAGGACGGCGTCTTCGATGCCGCCAAGGTCACCAAGGCCGCGCTGCAGAACGCCGCGAGCGTTGCGGGGCTCTTGCTCACCACCGATGCCGCGATCTGCGAATCCGCGAAGAAGGCCGCGCCGGCCGGCGGTCCTCCGGGCGGCGGCGGAATGGGTGGCATGGGCGGGATGGGTGGCATGGGCGGAATGGGCGGGATGGACTTCTAATACCGGCCCAGATCGGCCATTCGTAACTCGAAAGCTGAAACGGCTTCGAAGCCGACGCGCCCCGGGAGATCCCCGGGGCGCGTTTGTTTAAGGGAATGCTTAATCGCAGGTGTGTGCTTTTGCTGGTGCGGCGAATGAAAAGGTCGCGGGCGGGCGGAACGCGGTTAGGATAGACTGCCACGTGGCGGGGGAGGCTTAGCAGCTCTGCCTGCGGCGGAATGGCGCGAGCGGTCTTCGATGGTCGAGCGCTAGGATAAGCGGCACGCAGGAAGCGCAGACGTGTCTTCGAAAACAGAATTCACCTTTCCAGAGCGCGTGGCCTACCAACTCAAGCGGATTGCCGGGCTTGGCGCTCGGCCGAATTTCCTGATCATAGGCGGACAGAAATGCGCCAGCACCGCGCTGTATTGGAACCTGACCCAGCATCCCGGAGTGCTTGCCGCTCGAAAGAAAGAGCCGAACTATTTTTCGTACCGGTACGGTAAAGGCTGGCGCTGGTACAAGTCCAACTTCCCATCGGTATTTTCCGTGGCTTATCGAAAGACGATCCTCCGGCAGGCCGTGATGGTCGGCGAGGCTACGACCTTTTACCTGTCCCATCCGCATGCGCCGTCACGCGTAAAAGAGCGCCTGCCCGAAATCCGGCTTATTGCGGTGCTGCGTAACCCGATCGAGCGAGCCTTTTCGCACTATCACCACAACATGCGAAAGGGGAGTGAGTCGCTTTCCTTCGAAGAAGCGCTGGACCGCGAGGAAGAACGCCTCGAGGCGGAACGCGCGACGGCGGAACAGGATCCGTACTTTCGGAAATCGGCGTTGCATTACTTCACCTACCAGACGCGTGGACGCTATGCGGAGCACTTGGAGGCCTGGTATGCTCACTTCAAAAAAGAACAGATCCTGGTGGTCAGCTCCGAAGCGTACCGCGACCGTCCGGCGGAGACGATGCAACGCGTCTGTGCGCACTTGAACCTCCCGGCGTTCGACGGTTTCAAACACGATCGGCTGAACGTCGGCAGCTATAAGGACCGAATGAAGCCGGAGACGCGCGAGCGGCTCGCGGCCTACTTCCGGCCGCACAACGAGCGGCTGTATCGCCTCCTGGGCGAAGATTACGGCTGGGCGTAAACCCGTATCCTGTTTTGCGCACTCATGTTACACGTTTGAAGAAGCCTCCGCCCGTTGAATCGGTCCACGCAGATTGCAGCTAAACCTTTCTCTGTTCGGTCCGTCCCTTACAATAGGAACGTCGTGGCGCGCGGAGGTTTGGGAGCATGTCGATGCGGATTCTGGCCGGGGTGCTGGCGCTGAGTTTGGGTGCGTGCGGCTGGGCGGGCGAGGACGCCGAGGCGGCGGCGGAACCGGCGCTCGCGCCGAACGCCCGGATCGCCAAGGCGCTGGGGACGAAACTCGAGGCGCTCGACGAGCAGGAGCATACGCTTTCCGAGATGCTCGCGCTTTTCGCCAAGCTCTCGGGCGAAAATTTCATTCTCGACGCGAGCCTGCCGAAGTCGGTCGGCGGCACGCGGGTGACGGTAAAGGTGAAGCCCGGCGCGACGGTGCTGGACGCGTTCTCGGTCTGCTTGGCGCTGACGGGACTGCGTTACACGATCCTTGACGGTGCGGTATTCGTGAGCACCGAAGGGAAGCTATCCGACCGGCTGCTGACCGCGCAGGGGCTGGCGCAGGAAGTGGAATCGCCGCGCACGCGCGAGCCGTTGAGCGTCGGGGAAGCGGTGGTTCGATCGCGGCCGTTCGATCCGTACCAGGACGATTTCGTGCAGGCGCGGGATTTCATCGCGCACGATCCGTGGCGGCATTGGGAAGCGCCGCGGCACAATCCGCGCACCGGCTTGACGGACTATCCCGGCCCGCCGGTCTGGATCGAGGATCCGGATATCGGGCACCCGCGCTTTCGCTTTACCGGTACGCCGTACTTTTTGAAGCCCGAGTATCTGGCGCTGGAGATGGAGAAGCACGAACTGCGCGAAGAACAGGACCGCCGCGCGCAGCAGCAGCGGCAAGAGCAGGCGCGCGCACTGGCCGCGGTGCTGCAAATGCTGAAGGATAACCCTGACCTCACGGCCAAGCAGATCATGGAAAAGATGGGCAAGGAAGAACCGTAAGAGACTCGCCAGGAGCGCCTCAAGCCGGACGATTCATGGGCCAGGCATCCTGGGGCAAGCCCGGCTTCGATAGGCCGGTTGCGCGAGGGCGCCGCCTACAGGGATTTCCTCGGACCGCGCGTGCTCAATCCCATCGATTCCCTGACCTGCATCAGCCGAGCTGGAAAGTCCGTGAAAATACGATCGACGCCGAAGTCCAAAAGGCGGCGCATCGCATCGGCGTCGTTGGCGGTCCATACACAGGCGAGCATGCCGGCCGCGTGTATCTTCTCTACTTTTTCCTGCGTGGCCTGATCCGTGTGCATGACCAGCCATTCGAATCCGGCGCGCTTTGCCGTTTCGAGGTCTTCATCAAACTTCGCACGAAGAGTATTCCAATCCAGTTCGTGCTTCTCCGAATAGATATCCGCACTTTTTTGGCTTAACGGACACCAGCATACGGGATATCTGGGGTCCATTTGTTTGACTTTAAGCAACGCTTCGATGTTCCCATCGTTAAAGCCCACCCAAGCTTCCGCCTGCATGGATTCGATCAG
Source organism: Planctomycetota bacterium (assembly GCA_015075375.1). Taxonomy (GTDB): domain Bacteria; phylum Planctomycetota; class SZUA-567; order H5-PLA8; family H5-PLA8; genus H5-PLA8. Next base: position 1,651,492 of record JABTUM010000001.1, read on the forward strand.
CTTAATAATGTCGGCCACATCGCACTGCTTTGGGTGAATGCATAACCTGGTCGCGCACTGCGACCGGATCAAAAAGAGCACCTCGGCCAGCCGGGGGACTCTTTGCACCGGGCAGGCTTCAACGGTTAAGCCGTGCTTCTTTCGAAACGCGTGGGCAACGTCCACCTCCCGAAGGCGCGCATAGACCGTTTCTCTCGCCTTGCGATCGAGATCGCCCACGCGTTCGGTTCGTCGATCGTGCAGTACGACCAAGTCGCCATCGCGCGTCGCCTGCACGTCGATCTCAATCCAATCCACACCAATCGAGAGTGCATGGCGAATTGCAGCCATCGTATTCTCGGGGAAATCGCCTGAAGAACCCCGGTGCGCGGTCACGCCATTTTCGAGGAACTTCAAGTTCGAGGCGACGGTGGGCGGAGGCACGTCGCAAGGGTCGAGCAGAGGCCGTCCGTCGTTAAGCGAAACGGCGTCCATATCACACGCAACTGCTTGCGCGATCGCTCCGTCCACGAAGGCAGGGGGCTGCCAGCGATCGGGCGCTGCTTGCAGGATTTGATCCGGCAGGAATATGGCGTTCGTCTTGAGCAACGACTGGAGCGCCTCGCCTACCTTGCGCGGCGTAATGGGAAGCATGCACTTCAGGTGAACGCAATCCAGGCGGTGGCTCAGGCACGGAGAGCAATGCGGCCGAGTATAGAGCGGTATGGTTCGATCGTATCCGACATTCCACGGATGAATTGCGCCGCCGTAAATGACCACGGCAGGCACCTTGACGGCACGCGCCAGATGCGCCCAGCGGCCCTCTTGCGAGACACACGCGTCGCAAGCCGCCAGCATGGCGACGAGTTCACGAAAGCCGACCTGCACGTTTCGCGGCGGCTTGCCGGGGGCTAAAACGGCAACCTCCCGGTTTCCGTTCAGCAGGAGTAATGTGGCGTGCGTCGCCAGCGCATTCGACAAGCGCTGGATGTTCTCGCGTCCCCATTCCTGATTATGCGTGGATTGGGACTCGCCACCATGGGCCAGGGCAACGGCGGGTAAGTCGGCCTTTTCCAGCAATATCTTTCCGCGCGCGAGTTCGGCTTCGTCGAGAAAAAGTTCCGGATGCCGGCCGTCCATCGGCAACCGTTCCCCGCGAACCCATCCCCATTCGAGGAGGAAGTCCCATACATCCATCCACAGATCTTCGACGCGGTGGGGGTGCCGTTGTTCCCGGCGAGCGCTTGGGATGGAAACGGTTCTTCGCGTACTGAAGAGGTGCCAAGCCCTGATTTCATCGAAACACGGGTTGTTTCTAAACACTTCCGTATCGGGCGAGGAGACGGCGAGGTGCAATTCCGGCAGGTGCTTCTTGATGCTCCTGGCGATAGGGGTGAGCATCAGGTTGCCGGTGTCGTCGCCGGTGCGATTCAACAATGTCAGCGATCTTCGGCCTCGAACGTTCCCGATCAGGGCTCCCAGGCCTTGCACAACGAATTGGCGTAAGTCGGAGCAAAACATAGCGAGTCAGCGAGTTTGGCGCTGGGCAAGCGCGCGCGATGCCTTCAGCACCTGGCTGGGCCCCGCACCACTCAGGGCTCCGCCGGGCGCGATCGAATCGGCCAGGTCCATCCATTCCGCAAACTGGGCCTGCAAGTTCGCCTGCTGAGTCCATGGCGACCAATATTGTTCCATGGTTCGGCGCGCCGCTTCCGAGGGTTTGCGCGCGAGATCGTAGGTGCCGGTCAGGATTTCCCTCAAGGTGTACTGAAGGTCGGCGCGGTCATGTTCAAGTTGGCGGCCCAAGTGGGTGGAAAACCTCCAATCGATGACGACCGGGTTCCAACGTTCGCCGCTGAGGATAATATTGGCCGGGCTTAGATCTCCGTGACGCAATCCGTAGCGGTGCAGCGCCGCCATGCCTTCCAGAACTCCCAACCAAACTTCTCTCATGCGTTCAATGCCCGCCGCGGGGAAGGTCCGGTCCAAAAGCATGTCGCGGAACTTCCGCCCCTCAATTCGTTCCATGACCAGGTATGGAAGTTTGAGAACCTCGCCCGACTGAGGGTCCGGGTATTCGAGCGTTCCGGATGCGAAACGATTCACGAGATTCGGATGGTGCGGCGGATACCGGCAGAGCAACCAGGTGGCGAAGCGGTTTTTCAGGCTGGCCGCGTTCGAGCGCCGTTTGACCGCGAATCGGGCGACCACGCGAATCGCGACGGTCCGGCCGCCCGTCCATTGTCCTTCGTATACGCGTGCATCGGTACCGCAGCCCAAGAGAGTCGGATGCCCAAAGCCACGTTCCGCCAGTGCGCGTTCCAGAAACCTTCCAAATCCTAATTCCTCATCTTCGGCATGCTTGAGGTTCGCCTCAGGAACATGAACTTGAGGTAGCAGCGGCAGCCCCATGTCCATTCTCCTTAGGCACTAGCCAGAAGGATCAATTCCTTGGAGAACAAGGTTGGACTGAGAGCGTGCAACGGCTTTCTGCGAGCGGCGAGCACGCGCACGTTTTTGAGCTTCGCGCGCAGGAGCAGTTCTTTCACTTCCGGTGGCGTCATGAAATTCCGGTGGCTGGGACTCAGTTCGGGGAACTCGCCCGCCAGCATCCGCATTCGGTTCTTCAAGGTGACAATGTTGGGGATCGTCAACACCACGAACCCGTCCGGAGCTACGGCCTCACGGAGTTGCACCAGGAACGGTTCGGGCTTGTCGATGTGATGCAGCACCATCGCGGCAAGGATTCCGCGAAATTTGACGCCGTAATCCGGAAGCCCTTGGTTCAGGTTCGCCTGCCGCACCCGCTCCGGCGGCACATTCAAGCGGTCCAAGGCGACTCGCGATACGTCGCAGGCGTACATTTCATAGCCTGCCTCGCTCAAAGCCTTAAACAGATGGCCGGGTCCGGGGCCCAACTCTAGCAGATTCGCCGGTGTCGGGACGAGCTTCTTGATTTCGGCGATCATGCGCTTGTGGATGGAGCGCATGCCCTTGCGCATGGGCGCGGAATTCCAATATTCGTCGTAGTCTTCCACTCCGAACGTGTGAACGAGGTCGTGCTGATGCTTCGGCCAACGCTTCTTGGCATCATGCGCAGGCTTTTTCTTGAACATGGAATCTTCCTGTGGTGGGCACGAAACATGCTAATCCAACGATTATAGATTTGTGTGCGCCTGAGTCAATCGGGTTCTCACCCGGCACGTACGGTCCAGGCTTGAGAAGGCATCCGCGCGCGTTCGGCTTCCAGGGCGGCGCGGTCCACGAAGGGAGGCGGCGTCCATACGTCCGGGGCGCGCTCGCGGGCTTCGGGCGGAAGCTCAAGACCGCGTGTTTCCAGCACACGCGCGATCTCTTCCAGGACTCGCCGAGGCGAAAGCGGCGACATGCAGGCCAAATGCGCGCAATTCTGGCGCGTGTGGCGGCAGGGCGAACAATCCGGCCGCACCGAGAGGTTCGTCATGCGGTCGTAGCCGGAATGTTCCGGCCAAAGCGTTCCGCCAAAGATCGTGACGCACGGCGCTTCGACCGCTCGGGCGACATGCATCAACCCGCCTTCCTGGGTCAGAAACGCATCGCAGGCCGCCAGGATGCCCGCCGCTTCGCGCAAGCCGACGCGGAGGTTTCGCACGGGAGTACTCGCCGGTCCGAAGACAAGTTCTTCGTCGCCGCTGATCTGCAAAAGGTCGCAGTGGGGCGCCAGCGCTTCGGCCAGCGCCGCGTAATTCGCATACCCCCATTCACGGTTGTGCGTCGGGCGCGTTTTTCCGCCGCTGATCAAAACAACCGCCGGGCGGCCGGCGCGTTTGCCCAGCAACTCGCGCCCCCGCGCGCGCTCGGCATCGCTCAGGAATAACTCGGGATGGCGCCCGTCTAGCGGTGGACGCGCCGCGGGGACAGCGCCGCGTTCGGCCAGTTCGCTCCAAAGGCGCGTCCAGAGCATCTCGACGTAGTGTTCCTGGTCCGATTCCTGGAGTTCGTAGCCTACCCGCACCGTCGCGGCGGTGCGCAGCACATGCCAAGTGCGATTCTCGTCGATGTGCGGATTGTTCAGGAAGAGTTCCGGCTGCTGCGTGGCGACGGCGATGCGGAAACCGGGGAGGTGCTTCTTCAGCGCGCGGACGAGGGGCGTGAGCATGAGGAGATCGCCCAGCGCGGCGCGGTGCTTGAGCAGGACGACGCGCCTGGTTCCGCGCAGCGCCCGCCACGCAGCTCCGGGAAGTTCAGCCAGCATCCGGCCGGGGTGCGTGCAAAACATGCGTGCGCGCTCCCGTGTTTCCACAAACTCTAGGAAGGCGCCCTTTCGCACGGACATCCGTGTCCGCTTGGACTGGCGCTCGAATGCAGGCAGTTTAGGGTGTTGTGGAGTCTTTGCCAACGCCAACGGAAAGGACCGTGATGTCCGCCCCCAAACTCGCCGTCTTCGGCCTCGATTGCGCCGAGCCGTCCCTCGTCTTCGACCGCTTTGCCGCCGACTTGCCCACGCTCACCGGATTAAGAAACAGCGGACTGTGGGGCAAGCTGCGCAGTTGCGATCCGCCGATCACCTGCCCGGCCTGGATGGTGATGGTGACCGGGCGCACGCCGGGCGAACTGGGCATCTACGGCTTTCGAAACCGCGCCGACCGCAGCTACACCGGCTTGAACCTCGCCACAAGCACTTCGATCAAGACCGATACGGTCTGGGATGTCGCAGGGCGCGCGGGAAAGAACTGCATCAGCTTCGCGGTGCCGCTCACGTTTCCGGTCAAACCCATCCGCGGCTGCCAAATTTCCTGCTGGCTCACCCCGGGCAACGACAGCAACTTCGCGTACCCGCCCGAGCTGAAGGCCGAGATCAACCGCGTGATCGGACCGTACCGGCCGGACGTGAAGTTCCGCGTCGAGGACAAGGAAAAGCTTTACGCCGATCTGAACGAGACGACCGACAATCATTTCGCGATCGCGCAGCACCTGCTCAAGACCAAGTCTTGGGACTTCTTCATGATGGTCGAAATGGGCACCGACCGCATTCACCATGCGTTCTGGAAGTATTTCGACGAATCGCACCCGCGGCACCCGAAGGGCAACCCGCAGCAGGGCTGGATGCGCGAATACTACAAGAAGATCGACGCTCAGTTGGCGCGGCATATCGACCTGCTGCCCGACGATACGTGGATCGCCGTCGTGAGCGACCACGGCATCAAGGGCATGATCGGCGGAATCTTCTTCAACGAGTGGCTGGCCAACGAAGGCTACTTGACCTTGAAGGAACGCGCGCCGCAGAAAGAGCAGATCGGAAAGGCGAAGATCGACTGGAGCAAAACGAAAGCCTGGGGCGACGGCGGGTACTACGGGCGGCTGTTCTTGAATGTGCGCGGGCGCGAGCCCGAAGGGATCGTGGCGCCGGAGGAGGTCGAAGGGCTGCGCCGCGAACTGAAGGATAAGCTGGAAGCGCTGGCCGACGAGCAAGGCAAGAACATCGGCACGCGGGTGCTTTATCCCGAAAAGATTTATCCGAAGGTGGAGGGCTTCGCGCCGGACCTGATCGTCTACTTCGGCGATCTGGCCTGGCGCAGCATGGGCACCATCGGCGGACCGGACAAAACGATCTACACGTACGAGAACGATACCGGTCCCGACGACGCCAACCACGCACCCGACGGGATGCTGATCCTGACGAACAAGCGGCGCTTCACGAGCGGGCAGACCGGTCCCGGCGAGCGGCAGGGCATGAAGATTCACGATTGCGCGAAGACGTATTTGAAGCTGCTGGGCGTGGAGCCGTCGGTTCAGATCGGCGGAACTGCCATCGACTTGACGGGACTGGGATGAGGCGGATTTTGGATTTTGGAATGCCGATTTTGGATTGGGACTAAGCCTGACCTCAAGTTGTCTTGGCCTTCTCCGTGCACCCGCGCAGCGCGGTTCAGGTCACTCCTTCCGCCGATCCGGCTTGAGCGTCTGGCCGTAGCTGAACTCCACTACATTACCGTCAGGATCCTTTAGGCTGCACAGATACCCGACCACGGCGCCCATATCTTCGGCGGGCCAGTGCAGAAAGCCGGCGGCTTGCGCGCGGGCGGCGATGGCATCGACTTCGGCGCGCGAAGCCATGGCGAAACCGAGGTGATCGAAAAGGCTCGTCGGCCCCGGCGGCTTGGGGGTCTCGAGGAGCACCACCCAAAAATCGGTTGGCCAGGGCGTCGCCTCGCCGGGGGGGCGGCCCAGCCATGCGACTTTGATCGTGCCCTTACGGTCGGGCGACGGATCCTCGCGGCGGTGCAGCACGGCCAACCCGCACCAGTCGCGGTAAAATTCGAGCGAACGCTCCACGTTGGCGCAGCGGATCGCCACATGAGTGAGCGTGGAAGCGGGCGGCGGATTGCTCATCGACGCGACGTGGCCTCCAGCAGTTTGCGCAAGCTCGCCGCATCGGGCGCGGAGAGTGCGGCCTTGCCGCCCACTATAACGTAGACGCCCGCCGGATCGCCAGCCTTGCGCGGCGGCAAGCCGAAGCGCGCGCGCAGCGCGTCCTGCGCGCCGATGGAGAAATCGACCGTCAACCGCTGCGGAACGTACAGCGCTTGCGCGGCCGAGCGCATGGCGATCAGACCGGCGTCGTCCGGCGAACCGTCCAGCAGCACCGTCACGAAGCCGCGTTCGGCCGCATCGGCCGCTCGCCACAGCGCCGGTCCGGCGCCTGCCAGGACCGCCATGCGCCCGCGGAAGGCGCCGAGCGTCTGGGCGGCTCGTTCGGCGTACGGCTTGCCCGCATCGCCCAGCAACGCGGCGAGGCGCAACTGCGCCAGCGCAGCCAGCGCGTTCTCGCTGGGTCCGGGCGTATCCTGGAAGGCGATCAGCTTCTCCTTCAACCGCCCAAGCGCGGGCGGCGCGCCGGGAACTTCGTACGCGCGGTCGTTGTACGCGCCGTCCTCGGAACGATACCGCTCATCGAGGCGCGCGAGCGCTTCCCGCGCAGCACCGAGGTACTCCGCGCGGCCCGAGGCGAGCGCCGCGTCGATGCACGCGCAGGCGAGCGCCGCTTCGTCGCGGGCCAGAAACGGGAACTCGGCCGGTTTGCCGGCCTCCAGGACGTGCGCCGCGCCATGCTGGGCGTCGAGACCTTCGGCGAGGATGCGGTCAAGGGCCTTCAGCGCGAGCCCGCGCACGGCCGGGAGGCTCCACGCTTCGGCGGCGGCAAGACAGGCGCTGACCGTGCGTGCGTTGGCGTCCACCAGGATCGTGCGGTCGGTTTCCGGCCGCGCTCGCGCGGCGCGGGCCTTACGCAAGGCGTCCAGTCCGCGTTCCAGCGCCGCCGGTGCTTCGTTCGCGTCCCACTCGGCCTTACGCGCGGCTTCGGCCAGCGGACGCGCTTCAAAGAGCACATTCTTGTACGGATGCGTGAGCGGCAGATCGCCGCGTTCCTGGATATCGAAGTGCGCCGCCAGCAACGCCCGCGTGCGGGCGTCGGGCAACGCGGCTTCGAATTCGCCGATCGTCCAGGTGTAGAAGGCTTCGTCCGCGCCGCTTTGCGCCGCGTAGAAGCCGCCGCGCGCGCGGTCGGACATCTCATCGTCCAGCCAGCGCAGAATGCCTTCGCCGGCGCCGCGGTAGCGCGCTTCACCCGTGGCCTGCCATGCGTGAACGCACAGCAGGAGCATCTCGGCGTTGAGATCGAGGAGCTTTTCGAAGGCCGGTACGCGCCAGAAGCGGTCGCGCGCGTGGCGGTGAAAACCGCCGCCCAAGCGGTCGTGGAAACCGCCGGCCAGCATCGCGTCGAGCGTGCGGGTGACGCAGGCGAGGCTTTCTTTCTCTCCGCTGCGCGCGTGATGAAGGAGCGCGAGTTCCAGAACGCCTGGAGGTGGAAATTTCGGTCCCGGCGCCTGCGGCCCGAAGCCGCCGCCGAGCGGATCGAGGGCGCCGCGCATGCGCACGGCGATCGCATCGAGATCCGGATCGCCCGCGGGCTTTTGCGCTTCTTCCGTGCCCGCGCCGCGCAGGCTCTCGTCCAGTGCCGCGGCGTCGCGCTGGAGGCCTTCGGCATTCTCGCGCCAGGCGCGCGAAGCTCCCAGCAGGACGTTGCGCAGGCCGGGGCGCGATTCGAGGTAATCGTCCTCCAGCCGGAAGGCCGTCCCGCCGAAGTACGGCAAGCCTTCCGGCGTCAGGACCAGGACCAGGGGCCAGCCCGCCTGCCCGCTCAACCCGCGCACGGCTTCCTGATAGCGCCGCGCCACATCCGGCCGACGCGCGGCTTCGACGCGGAGCGGAATAAAGAGTTCGTTCAGCATCGCCGCCACTTCGCGGTCGGTGAAGACGTCGCGGTCCATGCGGCGGCTGGCGGGACTCCATTCGGCGGCAATGTAAAGGAAGATCGGACGCTTGAGCCGCGAGGCGTCGAGGAGCGTGGCGGGTTCCCATGGGCGCCAGGCCACGGGGCCGGTTTCGGCCGCGCCGCGGCAGACCGGCACCAGTCCCGCGCAAAGCCACCCGGCGAAGAAGATCGCAAGCCGCATGGTTCCCACTTTACGCGTTTCGCCCCGGCTGTCATTCGCCGCGGCGAAAAGAAAGCGGCCCGATCCAGCGTGTGCTGGACCGGGCCGCCGTACGCTCGGAGCGGACCGATCGCTTACGGGGCTGGCACGATCGCCCAAATCGAGGTCGTCCCGCTGACTTCGTTGGCGACGACGAGCAGATTCTGGCGCGTGGGCGCGATTTGGGCGGGAATGAAGAGCATCCCTTCGGGGCCCAGATCGCCGGCTTCCGGGGTCAGATCGGTGGCGGCATAGTCGCGGTTGCTCGAGATGCTCACGAAGGCCGGCGCGAGGGGATTGGTGACGTTGTAGATCATGATGGCGCTCTGGCGTTCGAGCGCGATGAACGCGTAAACGCTCTTCCCGATCTTGGCGACCTTGATGTCTTCGGGTTCGGGGCCCTTGCGCGGACTGCGGCGGTCGATGCGGCGATCTTCGTGATCGGCGTTAAAGTTGGCCGGGAAAGCCGTGGCGCAGCGTTGTTCGATATCGTCCCCGCTGTCGTAAACCTGTTCGCCGGTGGCGGGATGCCAGATCGAGAAGGATCGCCCGCCGAAACTGAAGAGCGTATTGGCGTCGCCGTCCCCGCCCGGATCGGCGTTGACGGTGCTGATGCGCAGGCGGCCGAGCTGCGCGTCGGTGACCAGATCGGTGAGGTCGGAGGCGCTGAATCCCGGGAAGCCGTCCGCGTCGAGGCCCGTGAGGGTCTCGCCCACATCCATGTCTCGGATGTCGAACTCTTCGTTGAATCCCGTGTACGCGCGGGTATCGCCTTCGTTCGCGCTGAAGACCAGCGTACCGAGCTTGGGAAACTTATAGCAGGCCAGCCCGTCGGGCTGGTACATGCCCATCAGCGGCCAGTTGCCGATGTTGATCCCGCCGTCGTCGCGGCTGGGGTCCAGCCCGTTCCCGGGCAGCAGGTGGTTCTTGAAGCCCAGCCCGTGAATCGCCGTGACCGTGCCGGTCTTGATGTCGATGACCGCGATGGCGTTAGCTTCCTGCAGCGAAACGTAAGCCGTCTTCGAGTCGGGCGAGACGGTGATGTATTCGGGTTCCACGTCTTGCGCGAAGGTCGCGCCGGGACCGAAGATGCGGATGCTGGGATCGAGATCGGTGTCGTCGTTGAAGGACTGAAAGATCACGCTGCGCACACTGGCCGGCGAAAGCAGCGCGAAGTTTCGCGGGACCGTGATGATGCTGACGGTGCCTTCCGGATCGGTGAGGTAATCGTCGCTCGGTTCGCCTTCGTTGGCGACCAGGACGGACTTCTCGTTGGGGGTCCAGGTGAGCATGTCGGGGAGCGCGCCGACCGGGACGGAACCCAGGAGCGCGCCGTTGGTGTTGAAGAAGCCGACGGCGCCGGGGTCGGTCTTGACGGGGGCCTGGATGGCAACGGCCACGACGCCCTTTTTGCTCACCGCCACGCTGTTGGGGCTGCCGCCGGCGAGCGCCAGGGTCACGTCGATGAAGGCTACGAAGGTTGGGGTGGTCGGATCGGCGATGTTCAGAATGTCCACGCGCGACTGGATCGCGTTGACGACAAAAAGGCGCTTGGTCTTGCGGTCGTAGGCCGGAATTTCCTGCCCGCCGCCGTCGGCGTCGATCAATCCCGACTCGTAGGTGCCCAGCAAGTTGAGCGTGATGGCTTGCGCGTACGCGCCCGTCGTTCCCAAAACGGCCCAGCAGATCCCGCCTATCGCCAGCATTCGCATGGCGTCGAACACGCTACGCATGATCGTTCTCCCGATGAGCCTTCGCCTGCGTTCCGGCGGCGCGCGGCTCCGCGCGCCTGTCGTCGACCGGACCGAAGTGAAAGCGGCGAGAACGTAGAGGTGTTCGATGGAGAACCGGTAAGCGGCGCGTTAAATCTCCCGAAAATCCAGCACGAGAGGTCTTTGCTTGCCGGAAAAGCGCGGCGTGGGATAAGTGATCGAAATCCGCCAGCGTTCGCGCGCACGTTTACCTGCGCTTCGCATGCGCCTCCGCGCGGCGCTTACGCACGACGAAAGGAAACTTCATGGCCGGCTCCCTTCGACTTCCCGTGGTCAAACTCGAGGCGTCCCTGCGCGCCGACGCACTGCTGGTGCCGGTGCGCACGCCGCAAGGCCGCCCCAAGCTGCCCACGCTGCGCGGGCTGTCGACCGGCGCGCACGCGCGCTTGAAGGAGTTGCAAGCGCAGTACTTCGGCGGGAAGGAAGCCGGCGCGATCGACGCGACGGTGGGCGGGAGCGGCGCACCGATCAAGCGGCTGGCGCTGCTGAGCTTGGGCGAAGACGGGACGATTTCCGCCGGCGACGTGCGCATGGCGGCGGCCAAGGCGTTCAAGTGGTGCGAAGCGCACCGCTGCACGCGCGTCGCGGTGGCCTGGGACGCGCTGCGCGAAGCCGCCGGCGACGAGGCCGCGCAGGCGTTCGCCGAAGGGCTGGCGCTGGCGAGTTTCCGGTACGACGAACGCAAAGCGAAGAAGCCGAACGCACGGCACGTCGAACAGGCGGCCTTTGCCGTATCGCGCGCCGACGGGCGGCTGAAAACGGTGCTCGAGCGCGGGCTGCGCATCGCCGAGAGCGTGAACTTGACGCGCTTCCTGGGCCACGAGCCGCCCAACGTGATCAATCCGGTGACGCTCGCCGACTGCGTACGGCAGATCGCGCGCAAGGCGAAGCTCAAGTTCGGCGTGCTGGACGACCGGCGCATCCGCGAACTGAAGATGGGCGCGTTGTGGGCCGTCGGAAAGGGTTCGGCCAGCAAGCCGCGCTTGATCACGTTGGAGTATCCCGGCCGCCAGCCGAACGCGAAGCCGATCGTGCTGGTCGGCAAGGCCATCACGCTCGACAGCGGCGGCTATTCGCTCAAACCGGCCGCCAGCATCCCCGAGATGAAGTACGACAAGATGGGCGGGATGACGGTGATCGGCGTTCTGCAGGCGTGCGCGGCGCTGAAGGTGAAGGCGCGCGTGGTGGGGGTGATTCCCAGCGCCGAGAACCTGATCAGCGGTGAAGCGTACCGCCCCGGCGACATCCTGACGGCGATGAACGGAAAGACCATCGAGGTGGACAACACCGATGCCGAAGGTCGGTTGATCCTCGCCGACGCGCTGCACTACGCGGTCGAGACCTACCGGCCCGCGGCGATGATCGACCTCGCGACGCTCACCGGCGCGGTGGTCGTCGCGCTGGGCACGCACGCGACGGGACTCTTCGCCAGCGACGACGCGCTGGCCGCGGCGCTGACGGCCTCCGGCGAACGAACCGGCGACCGGCTCTGGCGCATGCCGCTGTGGAAAGAGTACCGCAAGCAGATCGACAGCAGCGAAGCGGACCTGAAGAACACCGGCGGGCGCGAAGGCGGAAGCTGTACGGCGGCGGTCTTCCTTCAGGAGTTTGTGGGCACGTCGACGCCCTGGGCGCACCTGGATATCGCCGGGACGGCGATGATTGGGAAGGGCACGCCGCTGCATCCACCCGGCGCGACGGGCGCGTGCGTACGCCTGCTGATCGATTACATCGAAGCGCAGGCGCGCTAAGTCAACAACCGGTCAGCGCCGGTCGAGTTGCGCGCCGCTGTCGCGGCGGACCTGGCCCGTAACCTTGCAGCGCAGCAGGGTCACGCGCGAACGGTCGGCGGCGGTGACGTCGCCTTCGATCGTACAGTCTTCCAGCACGATTTTGGCTTCGTTGTGCGCGACGACGGATGCCTTGATCGTCGATTGCTTCACGGTGATGCTTGCGCGGTCCCGCGCGCCCAGATACCCGCCGGTGCCGTCGCATGTCGAGCCGCTCACTTCGACCTTCGCGTCGCCGAAGGCCAGCGCTTCCCCGAAGGTGCTCGATTTTACGTGCAGCATGGCGGCGCCGGCGGCGTAGAGGTTCCAGGTTTCGACGCGCGTGCCGTTGAGATCCAGTCGCGTGGCGCCGCACTGAACGGGCTTGGCGTCGTACAGCGTCCCGTTGCCGATTCCTTCGACGAGGCTCGCGCCGGGGCCCACCGCCATGAAGCTGGCGGTGCGCAGTTCAGCTTTGGGTACGCTGACTTGGCAGCCCTCGTTGGCGACGAACCCCCATTGGATTTCCGCGCTGCTTTTGATTTCGACGTCATGGCCGAGCGCCTTGGGCGCGGCCCAGATCAGGAGGTAGGCGCCGTTGGGGAGTTCCAGCGCGCCGCGCGCGGCGGCGGCAAGATGAAACCAGAGCAGCACTTTTTTGGAGTCGGAGAGTCGCACGCGCGCGCCGGGGGAGATGACCATCTCGCCGGGCTGCTCGACACCTTCGTAACGCACGTCGCTTCCGGTCTCGGCGGTCACGGTCACGTTGCCCTGCGGGAATACGCACTTCTCGGCGCTCCACGCGCCGCCGGACTTGACGATCAGATCCCAAGGCCGAGCGAGGGTGAAGCTGCTGCGCAGGGCTTCCAGCCGCGCCTTGTCGGAGACCAGCGCACCAAACTGATACGGATGCACGCCAGGCACCTCGACGAGCGTGTCTTCGATGCGCACGCGCGCACCGGGCATCAACTTGAGCTTGCCGGTGAGCCGGAAGCGCCGCGAGCGGATGGTGAGCGAGGCGTTGGCTTCGACGACGAGGTCGCCTTCGAGCGCCATGGGCGTCTCCCAGACGGTGTCCTGCTTGACCGTGAAGCCGCCGCGGCGCAGCGCCAGCGGTCCGCGCGCGACAGTCAGATTGTCGAGCAACAGGATGTTGTCCACTTCCTTGCCGCCGAAGAGACCCAGCGCGTCGAGCATATTCAAGCCAGTGCTCAGCCTGGCTGGCTCGAGCGCCTCCTTCTTGACCGGCGAGTCGTCGCTGAGTTTGAAATCCTGCGGACGGATCTGCACGCGCTTCCAGACCTTGGGGGCGAGTTCCAGCGGATAGTGGAACTTCGCGCCGTCGAGGTCGGTGACGGCGAGCGCGATGAGTGCTTTTTCTTCGGAGCGCACGTCGAACTCGATGCCTTGGAGATCGTTCAGCAGGACCGGCGCATGGAGGATGGGAAAGACGAGGGGCTTGCGCAGATACTCGAAGCGCAGGGCGCCCGATCCGGTGCGCGCGGAACCGGGGCCGTCGTCGCGCAGGACACGAGGCGGCGCGTAGCCTTTACCTTGGGGCGGATAGACCAGCGCGGCGAACGGGCCGATGCCCTGTTCGAAATCGAAGACGCTGACGTCCGGCGCCTGCTGCGCGTGCAGCGCCGCCGCCGCGCACCACCCGATCATGCTCGCCAGCACCGTTCCCTTGCCGCCCCGCATGCGCCACCTCGCTCTCTCTAAAGTGGAACGCGGGATGCGTCCGATTTGCGGCGGCCGGAAGTGTAGGAAGTTGCCGCTTGGGGTGCGGAATATTTCCACAAGCGTTGCCTGAAGCGACGCGCACGTCGGGCAACGGGCGATAATCACTCTTTGATGAAGCGGCGAAGCGACTCGCGCAGCATCGCTTTGCCGCGCATCAGGCGTTTGTCGACGGCGGCGAGCGAGATGCCCAACAGCGCGCCGATCTCGTCATAGCTGCGCCCGTCGATGTACTTCAGGACGAGTATTTCGCGGTAGATTTCGGGAAGCTGATTGAGCGCTTCGCGGATCTGGTGGCCGCGCTCACGCTTATCCATCGGCGCGCTGGGATCTTCGTGCGGTTCGACGGACTTCTCTTCGTCCTTCTTGATCTCGATGGCCTGGCGGTGCATGCGCTTGCGACGCAGCACGTAGATGGCGCGCAGACGCGTGATTCCGTACAGCCAATTGCCGAACTTGTTCCGCTCGCGCAGCGTATGCAGCATCTTGGCGGCTTCGAGAAACGCGTCCTGCGCCACGTCGCGTGCGGCATCGGCGTCGCCCAGAAGCGAATACGCTACGCCGACGACCAGGTTGAAGTAGCGTTCCATCAGGACATCGAAGGCGCCGGGAATCCCGCGCTCAACCTGCAGGACCAGCTCTTCGTCGGTGGGTCCGGCGACTTTAGCCAACCGCTGGCTTTCGCGCGGCGAGAGGCGTATGGCCGCCTCTTCCTGCGCGACTTCGCGGATCAGGACGTGCGCGGTGGCCAGTTCGACCAAGCGCCGCGCGTCGGGCAGTTCGGCCAGCAGGGCCGTAAGCGCGCCGGGTTCGCGCGCCTCGCCGGCTTCGGTCTCCGGCGCGCCGTCCAGACCGGCCGGATCGAGCCAGCGCCAGAGTGCGCGGTCGAGGGTTTCGGGCGAGAGCGCGGCGCTCATGCATCAGCCTCCGCTCGGCCGCGGCGTTCGAAGAGCGATTGTTCGAGGTGCGCGCGAGCACGTTCCAGCGCCGCGGCGACGTGGCGCGTCTCGTGGCCCAAGCGTTCTGCGATCTCGGCGACGCTCAAGTTCTGGACGTAGCGCAGATCGACGACTTGGCGCAGATGCACCGGCAGCGCGTGCAGCGCGTCGCGCAGCGCGGCCTTGCGTTTCTGCCAGCGTTCGGCGGGCGTGGCGGAAAGTTCGGCGACAATCGCCTCGACGCGGTCGACGAGTTGCGTCTGCGGAAGGTCTGCGGCGTCGATCCCCCGAGCGCGCAAAGTCGCGAAAGCACGGCGGCGCGCCAGATCGCGCGCCCAGCGTCCAAAGGCGCCAGGGTCGTCGCAGCGTTCGCGGCCTTCGGTGACGGCCACGCACAGATCTTGGAAAATCTGTTCGGCCAGCGCAAGGTCGCGAACCATAGTGAGCAGAAATGCGGTGAGAACGGCGCGTTCGGCGAGGAGTTTGCGCAGGGCATCCGGCGAGCCGGAACCTTGAGCGCCCGAAGGCGGAATGTTTTTCGCCGCTGCCATGGCCGATCAGGATAGGGGCTGGCGGCGCTTTCGGCAATGGGTTGCTCGAGGCTTACCAGTCGCCGTCGGCCTCGTCGTCGGATTCGGCCACCGCCACCCGGCCGCCCGCCCCGGCAATCACGCGAATGCGCACGTTACCGCCGCCGCCCATGACCTGGACGTTTTCGTCGTCCCGCTTCCCGCCGGCGTAGGCCGCGGCGCGCTTCTGGCGTGCGGCGGCCTGGTCGCCCTTGGCGGCCAGATCCTTCTTGACCTGCTCATCGGCGGCTCTTTCGGCCTGCTTGCGATATTCGGCGGCGGCTTTTTCGTAGAGCGCCTGAGCCTTCTCGTAGCGCTTGGCCAAGGCTTCCTTGCGCGCCAAGGCGGCCAGCTTGTCCGGATCGGTCTCGGCCTCCAATGCCAAGTCGTTGACCAAGCGTTCAATCCGCAGGCGCACTTCGGTATCGTCGGTCTTGGCCAGTGTGTCCTTCAGCAGCGGGAGCGCCGGAAGACCCAGCGCGCGGAGCCCCTTCTCGGCGTCCTCGCGCGTCGCGAAATCGTCGTGGCCGAGGTCCTTGAGCAACGCCGCGGCCTTTTGCCGTCCGGCATCGTCCAGCACTTTGGGCGTGGCTTCTTCTGCAAGTACGGCGCCGCAGAGCAGCGCCCAGAGCACCACGCATCCAACCCTCGCGCGTAACATATTCAGAACCTCCCTCAAAATCGTGATCCGCTTCCGCGGCCCCAAGCCGGTCATGCTTGAGCCGCATCAAAGCAAGCTTTCAAATCTTCGAACGAGCGCCGCGAACTCTCCAGCCGGTCGAGTCCATCGCCGCGCCAATGCGTCTCGAGCGCCACCACGCCCGCGTAGCCGTCGTCGCGGAGACGCTTGAGCAGCACGCGGTAATCCAGCGCGCCTTGCCCGACGCGTTGCCAGCGGGTGAGCCCCGTCGCTGCTTCGGCCAGTTCGGCGTTTTTTGCGTGAACGTGCGCGATCCAAGGGCGCAGCGCCGCATAGCCTTCGGGGTAGGGCTCGCCGCCGGCGACAAAATCGTTGCCGGGGTCCCAGACGGCTTTCAGGCGCGGGTGTCCGGCCGCGCGGAGGATCTCGGCGGAGTTCCAGCACGAGTTGCCCCAGCAGGAGCGGACGTTCTCGACGACCAGATCGACGCCGGCGGCTTCGGCGATTTCGGCAGCTTCGCGCAGTCCGGCGACGATAAGCTTAAGCACCTCCGCCGGAATCCCACCGCCGCGCGGAAGACGCGGGGAGGGGTTGCCGGCTCCCACCATCCCGCTCTTGCGAAACGCGAAGATGCGCACGTAAGGTGCGCCGAATCGCCGCGCCACTTCGCAACCACGGCGCACCCACTGCAGATGCCGCGCGTACTCGGGCGCTTCGCGCGGATGCTCCCGCACGCCGTCCAAGAGCAGTGTTTTGAACGCCATGGTGCTGACGCAGCAGACCTTGAACCGTCCGGCGTTCAGGAGCGTTTCGGCCTGCGCGAGGGCCGCGTCGGAGGCTTCGGCGACGCTCACGTTTCCGTCGAGGTGGTTGAGTTCGATCTCGCGCACGCCCCACTCCGAAGCGGCGGCCAGAGCCGGCTCCAGGCGGTCGTGGAGTTCGTCGCTGATGGCGCCCAGGCGCACGCGCGGCCTACTTGTTAACTTCCATGCCGGTGGGATCGCGCGGACGCTGCGTCTGCTGGTTGATCAGCAGTTCCTTTTGGCGCTCGGCGTCCTCGCGGCGGCGTTCGAGGTCCTTCTGGCGCAGCAAATCGGGATCCTGCGGAGCCTCGACCACGATCTCGCGCCCGTCCTTGGTCACGATGGTGATCGGACGCGCCGTGCCTTTAATCTGCTCGACCGTCCGCTCGCGCAGGGCCTTGACTTCCGACTGCACGGCCTTGAACGCCCAGCGCACGTGGCTCCACTTGCGCGGTTCGTTGCGCAATTCCTCTTCCAGCACCAGTGCCGAGCGCTTGGTGCTCATGCAGGCGTCGCGGAAGTTGGCGTCGTTCTGCCACAGGTCTGCAAGAATGTTGACTTGCTTCCCGATCATCTCGCTTTGATGGATCAGCCGAGTGCGTTCCTTGCCGCCCCCGTCGAGGTCTTCGGCGATCTGGTACACGGTCTTCTTGAGGTCGGCAATCACCTGGTAAGCCTGCAATTCGCCAGTGGTGATGGTGCCTTCGGGGCGCAGGTCTTCCAGTTCGACCCAGAACGGTCCGCGCTTTTGCGGCGCGGTGGAGCCCGGCAGGTCGGCGGTCAAGTCGGCGGGAAGTGCGGCGCCGGGGGTTTGGACCGGAGGCAACGGATCGAGTTCGTTCGGGCGTTCGCGCGGCTGCTCGGGGCCGGTCATGGTCAGGGGAGCTGGCGCGGCCGCCGGATCGTCTTCGATGGGGCGCAGCTTGGGCCGTTCGGTGGTCGGTACAACGGGCGCGGGTTCGGCGTTGGGCGCCACCAGCGGTTCCGGCGCCAGCGCGTCCTCGACGCCGTCCGGCGCCAAGTCCGACGCCAGCGCGGGCCACGCCGCCAGCATGCCCAGAGCGATCCAATACCCGCGCATCGCCGTCGTCCTCGTGCTTCGAAAAGGTTGCATGAATTAGACGCGCCAATCGTCACGGCGCGTCAGGAACTTTCGACCGAAGATCCGAACTTGTTTATCCTAACGCGTCGGCAGCGCCGGGACGACACAATTCGGCGGATGGCTTCGCACAAGGTGCGCGAGGCCGTTACTTGCCGATCTCGAAGACCACCTTGAACGCCCCGCGCGAACCGGCGTGAAAAGCTTCGTCCAACGCGCGGCTGTATTGGGCAAGCGGGTATTTACGCCGGACCAGGCTCGAAAGGACGTCGGCGTCGTCCGCGGCAAGGATCTGGAGCGCGAGGTCCATCGATTTGACGCGCCCGCGCTTGTCCATGTGCGCGAGGTTGACCTTATGGCTGGCTCCGGCGGCCACCGCGCCGATCCCGGCCAGCGTATCCGGCGGCAACTCCCAGCCGTAGGCGTACGCGCCGTGGACGCGCAGTTCCTTGTGCCAGAGCGGAGTCAGGTCCACGCCTCCGGGCGTGCCCGGCATGCCCACCAGCAGCACCAGCCCGCCGGGAGCGGCGAGACGCAACGCATCGTCGATGCTCTGGGCCGAGCCGACGCAGTCGAGAACCACCGGAGCGCCGCCCAAAGCCACGGGCTTGCCCAGATCGGACGGATGCAGCGAACCTCCGAAGCGTTCGAGAACCCAGCGGTATTGCCGGCGCGTATCGGATTCGACATAAACCTCGTCCGCTCCCAGGTGCTCGGCCATATCGCCCTGCACCCGATATCGGGCCAAGGCTCGGACTTTCCCTTCGCCGCCGACGGCACGGTACGCCGCGATGGTCAGCAACCCGATGGTCCCGCAGCCGATCAGGAGCAAGCTGGCCTTTGGATCGCGCGGCGCGAGCAAAGCCGCGTGGAGCGCACAGGCGAACGGTTCGGCGAGGACGGCGCCGGTATCGCTGAGCTTCTCGGGGACCGCATGCAACTGCGCCGGATGCGCGACGAGCCCGTGGCTCCAGCCGCCCCCGGTGTTCGCGCAGAAGCCCGTCTGGAAGCCCGCGCCGAGCGCACCCTTGAGCAAGTTTACGCAGGCCGCGTAGCGGCCTTGCAGGCACGAGGCACAGAGCGGCTTGACGCCGCGGACGACGCAACTCAGCGCGGGTTCCAGGACCACGCGCTGCCCTTTCTTCCAGGCTTCAGGCGTCTGGGGTCCGATCTCCTCGATCACCCCCACGATCTCATGGCCCAGCACGAACGGGGTGCTTACAAAAGGCGCGAAATAGGGACTGGTCTGACAGGCGATGGTGGCCAGATCGCTGCCGCAGATTCCGCTTAGGATCGGCCGCACGCGCACCCATTCGCCACTCGGAAGCTTGGGCGGTTCGGTCTCTTCAAGCTTGATGCACGAAAGGGCACTCGTCGCGAGCCACGGCACGCGGGTCCCCAAGCTGTGCACCAACAGCCAGCGCGGGACGGAACGGTGAAAGCGTATCGCCTGCATGGCTCGCCCAAGGTAGCCGCTAGAAGGAGGTTCGTAAACACCCACACTGATTAAAGTTATGGCTTTAGGGCAGGCTTAGGCAATTCCGGTAGCCTTTCGGTAACCCGTGAGGAATCAGAAATGCACAAAGTGATATCGATGGGAGGAGCCACCCATGCACCTGGGCGATTTCAAGACCTTCAGCACCGTCATGTTCCCGATCATCTATTCGTTGCGTCCGCGTAAGGACGCCAAGCGCGTCACGCGCTTTCTGCTGATGCAGAAGTCGATCGACGAACTGCTGGAGCTGATCGAACGGATCGAGTTCGAGCTGGCGCATCCGAGCATGGAGGTGCGGCATTGCCTCCCGCTGGCCTGCGATCCCTCTGAAGAAGAAGTGCGCGAGTTTCTGCGCCTGGTGTCGCTGCATCTGCGCAGCCACCTGAAGCCGACCGAGACCGGCGTGCTCTGCGCCGGACTCTAAAGGTACCTTGGGCGACGCGGCTTTCGCCGGACCGGGGACTGGGCCTTCCAGCCCACCGGGGTCACGGTCCGGCGTGAGCCTCGTTCAGCCTTGCCCCCGCGTTCCCTGGTCCCAACTCACGCGCCCATACCGTCTTCTAGCTATCGCATCGCCATCCTGAGCCGCTATTCCCGCTTCGCACTAGAAGGAAGCCCGGGAAGCGCGTCTAATAGGGGTCGCTTCGCGTTGCACTTTGGGAAAAAGGGATGGCTTCTGTGCGCACGGTTTGGGTGAGCGCGTTGGTGCTCCTGTCGGCTGGCTTGCTGGCCGCCGGTCTGTATGCCCTTTCGTCGCCCGCGACGCCGCCGGCCGATCCTGAACCGGAGCCGGCAGAGCTTCCGTATCCCAAGCCCGCGAATCCGCTGCCCAAGCAGTACACGCCGGAAGAACTGGCGCGCGACGGCGGTCCAAGTCCGCGGATCATCGCCAGCTTCCTGACGCGCCGCGGGCCGACCCCGTTCCAGTCGCTCCTACGCTACGACAAGGTGCCGGTCCCGATCCAGCAGATGCCCGGCTGGCGCGAAGTCGTCGCCTATTTGCAGATACATGGCCAAGAGCCGCCTCCGGTGGTCTTCCGCGTCGACCAGATCACCGAATCGGTGGTGAACAATCTGGGCGAGCGCGCGCACTCGGTGATCAGCAGCAAGTCGTTCCTGCATCCCAGCGACCCGCGCACGCTGGCGTACGACATCACGATCACCAGCGGCGGGATTCCGCAGCGCATGGTGGGGCACCTCTTCAAGCGCGGCGTCATGGTGGAGGTGTACCGCGGCGAGCAGCTCGCCGACCGCAACGAGATCGCGCTGCCGACCAAGATGAGCATCCTGCCGGTGGAGATCGAGTTCATTCACCTCTGGCAGCCGGCGACGGTCAAGCCGGGCGATACCGCGCGCTGGTCGTTTTTCGTGCCCGAGGTTTCGGGCTTCGTGCTGCTGGAGGCGGTCTTCAAGGGGCTGGAGCAGATCTCGCACGGCGGCCAGACGCACCAATGCGCGCGCTACGACGTCAAGACGGCCAGCACCAAGTCGCGCGAAGGCGTCTTTTCGCGC
This sequence comes from Planctomycetota bacterium, assembly GCA_015075375.1. Classification (GTDB taxonomy): domain Bacteria; phylum Planctomycetota; class SZUA-567; order H5-PLA8; family H5-PLA8; genus H5-PLA8. The sequence continues at coordinate 1,672,321 of JABTUM010000001.1, forward strand.
CAGCGCATGTGGTTCGATATGGCGAGCGGCATCATGCTCCGCCGCATGGACTTCGAGGAAGGCGTCGACGAAGAGACCGAGGGACTGGTGACCGAGCGCGTGGAGCCCGAAGAGCTGGAGTCGCTCCAGGCGCTCGAGATTCGCGCCCCCGAACTGCCGCAGGCTCCACTGCCGTACGAACTGGGCAAGGAATACTTCTGGCGCGTGGATGCGCGCGGGCAACGCCTGGGGCGCGTGCATGCGACGTTTCACGCACAGGAAGCCGACAAATGGGGCCCGGCGGGGTTGCGCGCCGAAGCCGAGGTGCGCGTCGAGACCGGCGGGAGTTTGCGCCGCGAAAAGGCGCTGACGCGCTACGACGAGCACGGCTTTCCGGTCTTCTACAAGGCTCAAGGCGAGGAAGCCGTCGAAAGCCAAGCCGATTACGTTGTCGAAGCGCTCTTCGGCGAAGGGCGCGTGCGCACGCATCTCTTCCGGCATCTGCACGGAGCCGCGGCCGGGAGTTCGGCGATGCACCCGGAAACCGTGCATCCGAATGGCACCCCGTTGTCGCCGGCCTCGGCGGAGCACGACGCTTGCTGGCTGCGCCCCGTGCCGCTCAGCGACGACGAAGAAGAAAAACAAGAGGAGCAGCAGGAGCGCATGCAGGATCAGGACGTCGAGCGCCCGATCGATTCGGGAGTGTTCGTGTTCGACCACCACCGCATCGAGCAACTGGCATTGCTGGCTTCGCGCCTGCCCCGGCCGCCGGCGCCCAAAGCGGGCGAAGCCGGCGAGATTAAATATCAGAAGGTCGCGCTGTATACGGTGCGCCGCCATCAAGCCGGCGTGCTGCAGTTCGCGATCCAGGCCGAGCCGCCGCTGCCGGACCCCGAAAGCGGCGAGATCCTCGCCGAGCCCGACGGCCCGACGCTGTACCTCGCCAGTTCGGTGAGCACGCTCTTGCCTTGCACAATGCTGCTCGGCCCCGACGGCCGGCTCTTGCAACTCATCAGCCGCTACGGGACGGGCGAGGTGATTTACACGCTGGACGATCCGATCATGCGCGCGCGCGAAGCCCGAGCGCGCGAGCAGCGCGGCCAGGAAGGCCCGCAGTTGATCCGCCCGCCGTGGTTTTGAGCGAGAGCCATTTCCACACCTCCTTACGCGCGTAAACCTGCCGGCCAATGGCGTGTGCGCCCCGCGCCAGCCGGTTGAAACGCGCCGCAACGCCCGCCGCTCGCAACGCCGCGTGCATCTCTTCGGCCCGGGCCACGGGCACCACTTCGTCCCGCGCGCCGTGAAAGCTCCATACCGGCAAGCCGCGCAAGCGCGGAGCGAGCGCCGGCAAGCCGAAAGCGCACACCGGGAGCAAGGCCGCAAAGCGTGAGGCGCGCTCGTAGGCCCATTCGTATGCGCCGCGCCCGCCCATGCTCTGCCCCGTCAAGCATACGCAGCGCGGATCGGCGGGCAGTGTGGCCAGCAGATCGTCGAGCCAGCGATCCAGATCCTCAACGCAGAAGCCGCTGCGTTCGGCGGGGCATTGCGGGCAAGCGATCAGCCACTTCGCTGCGTGGCCCGTAGCGGCAAGCTGCAGGAGCGGTTCGCGCGCCACCAGATCTATACGGTTGCCTTTGGCGCCCGCGCCGTGCAGGTAGATCAGCAGCGGCCAGGCATCGGCAGGCGCTTTGCCCGTGGGCCGGCTCAGTAGATAGCGCACCCGCAGGCGGCGGCGCACCGTCCGCGCGAGCACGCGCGACTCGAGGGCGCTCATGCCGAAACCGCGAAGCGCCGGAGCGCCTCGGGATGGGGCGTGACGCCCCAGCCCGGCCCGGCGGGCAGATCGAACGCTCCGTCCCGCGCGCTCAAGACGGGTTGGGTCAAGGATTCGCGAAGCGGATTCAGGAACCGGTTGGCTTCGAAGAGTCCTTCGACCGGCAACGCGGCGAGAACATGCAGCGAAGCGGCGAGGGTGATCCCCGCGCCGACTCCGTGCAGCGCCAGGCGCACGCCGTGCTCGCGCGCGCAGGCTGCGGCGGACCGCACGGCCCCGATCCCGCCGCATCGGCTCACGTTGGGCGTCAGCACGTCCACGGCGCCGCGCTCGACAAGCGCGCGCAACCCGGCGGGGCAGAATTCGTGCTCACCCGCCGCCAGGGGGACCGGACTGTTGCGCTTCACGCGAACGAGCGCATCCAGATCGTCCGGAGCGACGGGTTCTTCAAGCCACGCGATCCGCAGCGGCTCGACGGCCCGCGCAAGCTGAAGGGCGGATTCGACGCCGTACGCGCCGTTGGCATCGAGCATCAATTCGGCTTGCGGTCCCAGCGCTGCACGGACCGCCGCCGCGTGCGTGCGGTCGGTTTCCACTCCGCGCCCGACTTTAAGCTTCACGCCGCGGTGCCCTTGCTCCGCGAAGGCGCGCGCCGCCGCGGCGCTCTGCTCGGGCCGATCCAGAAACGGGACCGGACTGGCGTAGCACGCGATCCGTTCGCGCGCCTGCGGATTGAGCATCTGCGCCACCGGCTTTCCGGCGCGACGGCCGGCCAGATCCCAAAGCGCGAGTTCGATCCCGCTGATCGCTTCGGGCAAGAACCCCTTGTCGTGCCCGTACTGCCGCGCACAGGTCCAAAGCAACTCCGCGCACGCGTCCACGGGTTCCGTGGCGGCGCCTTTCAGAACAGGCGCGAGAAGTTTTTCGACCAGAAGCGCCGACGCCTGCGGGAGCGGCAGGCCCCAGCTCTCGCCCCACCCTTCGTGGCCCTCGGTGTCGCGCACGCGGACCAGCGTGCTGGCCTGCCCGAGGCGCGGCAGCGCTCGAAAATGCGCCGCGGGCTGGCTGAATGCCGGCGGCACGTGCTGCGTGCCGCCGAAGTAATCCGCGAACCGCGCTTCCAGCGCAAAGGCCTCGATGGTTGCGATGCGGCTCATGCAGAGACCTCGCAGACCTGCGCGGGTTCGAGTCCGAATTCTTCCGCCACCGTGCGCTTCGGCATAGGGTAGCTGTCACGGTCGCCTTTGGGGCGGCGCAGGAAATACTTCAGCCAGCTTCCTTCCGGCATGCGCGCGAAGGCCGCGTCGTACAGATCGTTGTCGCCCTGCGTATGCGCCGAACTGCCCGTGGCGAAGCTCGCGAAGAGGCAGCGCCGCACGTACGGCAGCCGGTTGGTCGAACCGTGGTTCATATCGTGGCTGAAAATCAGCGCACTGCCGGCCTTGAGCGGAAGGCGCCGGCGCAGCGGTTCCACCGCGCGTTCGTCGGCGGGCATCGGTAAATTCGCTTTATGGCTGCCCGGGACCACTTCCAGCGCGCCGCCTTCGAGCGGCACGTCGTTGAGCGCGTAGCATACGGTGACCAGACTGGCGCAGACGCGCTGTTGGAAGATGTACGCTTCAACCGGATTGTAAGGCGTATGGTTGCTGTGGAAGCCGATTCCGCCGCCTTGCGCCTTGAAGTCAAGCCAGGTGCTCTTCAGGCGCGGCAGCACCACGAGGCCCACGATCCGCGCCAAGACCTGCGGCGAGAGCGCCACCTGCAGAAAAGTTTCTTCGTCGTTGACGATCCGGTCGAATCGGTACGCGCGGCGCGGCGTTTCGCCCGGCTCCGGGGCTTGCCCCGGCCGCGTCAGCTTCGCACGCTCTTCCCAGATTGCCGCGCGCGCCTGTGCTTCGGCAAGCAGTGGAGGATCGACGGCGTTCTCTACCACCAGGTATCCGTTCAGGTCGAAGGCGTACAGTTCTTCGGGCGACATGCATTTATCCTTTCGCGGTCAGATCGTGTTTGCGCAAATCGGCGTCGATGGCTTCGGCCGATGCCTGCAGCCTAGCGACCAGTGCCGGAACGTCGGGCGACTGGCGCGAGAGTCCCAAGGCCGCGACGGCCGGGGAACCGATGGGTACTGCGAGCGAGACTTCGCCATTGGGGAAATCCAGCCGCGCATAACCGGCCGCGCGCAGAGCGGAACGGTCCGTGCCGCGCGGCCCGCGTTCTTCGCCCCAAGCCTGCAGCGCCAAGCCCAGGCTGCTGCGCTCCGCCGGAATCAGGTCATGCGCGCCGATGCTTTCTTCCAGACTCCGGCCGGGCCGCGCATGGAGCAGGTAACAGACCTGCGCCCGCCACAGCACGCCCAGCGCCACCGTCGTCTGGCGATCGCGTAGAGCCGCCAGGTGCGGCATCGCCGCGGCCAGCAGTCCCGATCCGCGCAGCGCTTGGGCGGCCAGCACATGAATCCCGGCGCCCGGACCGTACTTGCCTTCGGCCGTTCGCCGTACCACGCCCAGATGGCCCAGCGTGCCGAGCAGGCGGTTTACGCGGGTGTGCTCCATCTCCAATTCGCGCGCCAGTTCGCGGCTCCCTACGGCGCCGCCGCGGGCCAGCAGCGCCTGGAGCACCGCCAGCCCGTGCATCAGGCTCTGATTGGGTTGTGCGGGCGTCCTGGGCATGGTGCTATAATAGCACCACTCGGGCGCGCTTGTCAAGGCCCTAGCGGAAATGGAGAACTTTCCCTTCGATCTTTACGTTTCGCACACATCGAGACGGGAGAAAATCGTTTTCGGGCGCTCGCTGCATTGCGAAAATCAGCCGGAGCGTTAGTCTCACGCCGCTCGGCACCTTTTTCCGCATTCACGGACCGGACTTCGGAGCATTCATGGCCACTGCAAAAAAGGCCCGCCCCGCGGCGGCGACTCGCGACGATTCGATCATGCGCTGCTCTACGCCCGGCGACCAGGCGACGCTGGATCCCGCGCAGTGGGTGGTCTCGGCGGTGCACAAGACGCCGGCCTCGGTGATGAAACTGGGGTTGCCCAAGCGCATCCGCGCGCTGATCCGGCTGCACGGGAGCCCGCTGCTGGTGATCGATAAGGCCGCGCTGATTACCGAGTACCAGCGCTTCAAGCGTCTGCTCCCGCGCGTCGAACTGTACTACGCGATCAAGGCCAACCCGCATCCGGACATCATCAAGACGTTCCGCGACCTGGGCGGCTGCTACGACGTCGCCAGCGAAGGCGAGATGCGCCACGTCCTCGCGCAAGGCGTCAAGCCTTCGCGGATCATTTTCGCGAACACGATCAAGCGTCCGGAAGCGCTGCAGTACGCGCGCAAGGCCAAGGTCAACTTCGCGACCTTCGACAACGAACCCGAACTGTACAAGATCGCCAAGTACGCGCCGGGCTGCCGCGTCTTGGCGCGATTGAAAGTGAGCAATCTGGGCAGCATCGTGGAACTCTCGCTCAAGTTCGGCGCTGACCAAGAGCAGATCGTTCCGATGCTCGCCAAGGCACGCGCGCTGGGGCTCAAGCCCGAAGGGGTGAGCTTCCACGTGGGTTCGCAGTGCACCAATTTCGAGAACTACCAGCGCGCACTGGAGGTCTCCGCGGGGATCATGCGCGAATGCAAAGAACGCGGGCTTCCGTTCAAGACGCTGGATATCGGCGGCGGCTTCCCGATCCGGCACTTCAAGCACGATACGTGCAGCCTGGAGAGCTTCGCCAACCAAATGCGCCGTGAGCTGAATCGGCTCTTCCCGCAGGAGGTCGAGATCATCGCCGAGCCCGGGCGCGCGCTGTGCGGTCCCGCCGGGATGCTGATCACGCGCGTCGTCGGGCGCTCGATCCGAAACAACAAGAACTACTATTACCTCGACGACGGCGTCTACGGCGACTTTTCGGGCATCGTCTTCGACCACTGCAAATACGAGTTCCGTACTTTGAAGAAGACGCAGAAGTTTTTCAGCATCCTGGGCGGCCCGACGTGCGACTCGTTCGACACCATCTCGCTAAGCGAAGAACTGCCCGAGCTGGATGTCGGCGATGTGGTCTACGTGCCGAACATCGGCGCGTACAGTTGCGCCAGCGCGCTGACGTTTAACGGTATCAAGCCGGCCAAAGTGATGGTGATCTGACGCCCGGTTACAAACTCCGCGCCACGAAGGTCGAGAACTGCCAGCAATCCTCGTCGGCGGGCCGGGGACCGTGCGCGGCCAACCCCTTCCAGTGGTCGAGCGGCGTCCAGTCCACCGGCTTCGAGTAGAACGGGCCGAGGTACGGCTTCGCGTCGGCCAGAATCTCCTCGTGCGGCAGCGCGTCAGGCAGCTTTACGCCTTCGCGCGGATTTCGGATCATCCACTTCACGGCGCCCAGGATCGAAGCGGCGACCTGCAGCGTGGTGGCGTTCTGCCCCGGCGCGAGCTTGCGCGTCTCGTGAATGTCCAGCAGCGAGCCGATCCACCAGCTCTTGTAGTCGTGGCCCATCAGCAGGCAGCCCAACTCATCGCGCCCTTCGACGATGTCGTCGTTCAGCAGCCGCTGCATGGGCTGCATCTCGTAGTTGCGCATGCGCAGTTCGTGCAGGCTGTTGATCGCTCCGTCGCAGGGGCAGTACGCGTAATGGACCGTGGGGCGGTAAATCGCCACGCCGTCCTGCTCTACCGTCAGGTATTCGCTGATCGAGAACGCCTCGCCGTGGCGCACCACCATGCCGGTGATCTCGCCGCAGGGAACCCAACTGCGCACCCACGTGTTGATCCCGAACTGCTCGAGGCAGATCTGGTTGCGCGGGCCTTCGCGGTGAACGTGCGAGCCCGGCGGGAGGGTCTTTTCGTGCGTGCCCCACCCCATTTCGGCCGGCGCAGTGCCTTCTTCGTAGAAGCCTTCGATGGACCACGTGTTGATGAATTCGTTCTCGCGCTTGGGCTTGTGCGAAATCTGCGTGTCGCGCTCGCTGATGTGAATCGTCTTCACACCCAGTTCGTGCGCCAGGCGGTTCCAGGCGCGGCCCTTCAGCGCCGCATCGATCCGCTCGTACCGGGCGTCCTTTTTATGCTCGGCGATCCACTTCGTGCCGATCTCTTGCAACGCCTGCTTGGTGAAGTGCTGCACCAACCCCGGATTGGCGCCGTGATCCAGCACCGCGGTCGGTCCCTTCGGATCTTTCCAGCCGGCCATCATCTTGCGCATAGACATATGCCGGACGTACAGCGTCCGCTCGGTCGGCGGCTTATCGGCGGCGCCTTCGTACGGATCCCACAGTTCGACGGAGGTATTCATGTACAGCACGCCGTGGTCGTGGCACCACTGCACGATATCGTTGCAGCCGATGTTCCAGGCCAGATCGATGACCAAATCGCCGGCGCCGACGTACGTGCCCAGGATCTCACCCATGTTTTCGCGCGTCACGCGGCCCTGTACAAACGCCGCGCCAAACTCCCGCACGCGCCGAACCTGTTCTTCGTCTCCGGCGAAATCGAGGACCGTGTAGTTCTTGGGCGGCGTCGGGAGGTGCTTGAACAACAGCGGCAGCGTGCACCGCGAAACGCCGCCCAGGCCGATCACCAGGATCTTGCCGTTGAAGGTCATCTTTTCCGCCGTCCTTCCTGAAGCGCTACGGACTAGCCTCGCCGATTCTTCCGGCGCAGGCCGCGCGGCGCGCGCACGCCGCTTGATCGCTCGAACGCCTTGGGTGGCCCGTGCCGGGTCAAAACCCTACGCTCGGCGCCGCCATCTTCAAGAAATTTTGAGGCAGGATTCGAAATCGATCCGAAATTATGAAGCCGCGGGAAAGATCAGCGCAGCGCATGGACGCGCACGCCCTCGGCTCCGGACTTTCCGTTCTCGCTGAACCAGGTCAGATCCAGCGCCTCGGCGTCCGGAAAAATCTGGGCCGAAAAGACCGTCGCCCCGTCGTCGAAGAAGGCTTCCACCGATCCGCGGTCGACGAAGACGCGCAGCGTGTAGCGCTTCTTCCGGCCCAGGACGCCGTAATAGCCGCGGGTAAGCGTACCGCCGGAGCGTTCCCGGTCGAAGAACAGGCCGCCGGCCACGCCGTCGTAGCCCACCCGCGTCTCCTGCGCGCCGGACGCGCGAAGCCTGAAGCCGCAGCGGTCCCATTCTTCGGGCAGCAACGTAGCCTCCACTTCGTAGGCATCGCCTCGGTAAATCGCGCGCCCGGAAGTCGCCTCGGCATCCGCCGGCGACAGCGTTTCCACGCGTAAAGACTCCATTTCGCGCACCGGACGCTGGATCAGCCTCAGCCCTCGCTCGTCGCTCGGCTGAAGCGAAAGTTCACGCGGGATGCTCATTACGCCGCGTGCGCCGAAGTCGGGCACTTCGCGCGCGTAGCGCCAATGGTTCAGCCAGCCGATCCAAACGCGCCGGCCGTCCGGCGCGTGTTCCCAACTCTGCGTGGCGTAAAAATCCGGCCCATTATCCACCATATGCGGGCCGCCTTCCGCCGCGAAGGACGTCCCGTCGAAGCGGCCCACGGCGTAGCGGTAACCGCCCAGGCTGAGCAGCCACTTTCGCTCGCCACGCCCTTCCACTTCGAGCGGAAAGAGGTCCGGGCACTCGCTGGAGAATCCGGGCGCGCTCAGGAACGTCCAATCGCGCAGATTCGCCGATGCGTACAGTTTGTGGGGCACTCCGACGATCATGATCCAGCGCCCGGTTTGCTCGTGCCAGAAGACCTTGGGGTCGCGAAAATTGCGCGTCGCTTCGTCGCCCAGCACCGGATTGCCCGCGAATTTCGTCCAGGTCCGGCCGCGGTCGGAACTGTGCGCGAGGCTCTGGCGTTCCGCGCCCGACGCGGCATGGTGCGTGAAGGCCGCCACCAAGCCGCCGCCCGCTCCGAAAAAGCCCGACGTATTCTTCGCGTCGTCCACCGCGCAGCCCGACCAGATCGATCCCAGCGCATCGGGTTCCAACACCGCGGGCAGGTGTTCCCAGCGCGCCAAGTCGCGGCTGACGGCATGGCCCCAGTACATGCGCATCCCGTCGACGTTCACGTCCGGGCACCACTGGTAGAAGAGGTGGTACTCGCCGGCATGATAGACGAGGCCGTTGGGATCGTTCAGCCATCCGGTGGGCGGCGCGAAATGGTACAGCGGTCGGTAGTCGGGCATGACAGCTCCACGTAAGGGTATGGATCGGTTCAGGCGATGTGGAGCCAGCATAGCAGATTTACGTTGGGCAGCGCGGTTGAACCAGAGTCGGGATCGATCGGGCCGGACGGCAGGCTATTTCGGACGCGGGTTGTCCGCCCACTGGCCCTTGGCGCCTTCCCAGACCCATTTGCGGCACGGGCCTTCGCGCTTGAGTTCGGGGCCGTTGGCGCGATAGGCTTTCCACATGTCGGTCACGAATCCGTCCCACGCGCGGCCTTGGAAATCGTTCTTGCCGGGCCTTTTCTTGGCGATCTCGGCGTCTTCAGGACTCATCCAGCGGTCGCAGTAATCGAAAAACGCGTCGTGCTTCCAGGCGGGCGCCATCCCCAGCAGCCGCGCGGCAAGCGCTTCGCCGATCCAGGCGTTGGCGTTGCAGCAGACGCGGTAGCCTTCCGAGCGCTTATCCATTTCGTCCCAGGTTTGCGGATCCTTCTCTTCGTACGGCTGCCGCGGGCCGTGATGCGTGACCATTTGGAACAGGGCCGTCTGGCCGAAGAAGCTGCGGCCGTAATACGTCTGCTGGTCTTCCTGGAAGTTCACGCGATCCGCGACGGTAAGCATCTCCGGCTCGTCCAGCATCCAGCCCGCGAAGACGATGGGGAACTTGCGCCCGCTGTAGTGCCCGCCGTCGGCCGTATAGTTGAGGCCGATTTTGGTCATGCCGTGCAAGTCGATGCCCACCTGGACCAAACCGACGAGCAAGGGCTCCTTTTCTTGCGCGGAATGATCCAGCAACAGGTGCAGCGCGCCCATGCTGACCACGCGGGCGAATTCGCGCCCGTAATTGGGCCGGTTCAGGTTCGGAGCCGTGGCCTGCTGCATCCAGGTGGCGCCGTATTCGATCCAGGGGCGCGAAAAGTAGCCGACGTATTCTTCCAGCGGCGGCGCCGAAGCGACGGGCTTCAGTTGAAGCAACCGCTCGCGCTTGAGCGCGCCCGCGCGGTAAAGCGGCTTGTCCACTCCGCCGTAGCACGGCCTGAAGGCATCGGCCGGCGGCGGTTCGGCCAGACACGTCAGCACCGCGGCGGTCTCCAGCATGCTGCTCGATTTCTCGCCGTGCCCTTTCAGGAAGTTCGGATTGGGAAACGTATCGACGCTCTTGGTGGAAATGAGCGAACGCTGCGGCTCCAGCGTGTAAGGAAACGCGACGCTCAGTTCGGGACTGTAGTTGCGCGCACGCGAATCGAAGCCTTGCTTGTTGGAGGCTTGCAGCAGGACCATCGAACCGTTGCGCATGCGGTTGTCGTCCTGCAGCGAAGCATCCCCGAAGCGGTTCTTTTCGACCTTGGTGCGGGCCTCCTTCGCCGCCGGGCCGGGTGCAGGTGTTACCGAGACGACCTTGACCGGGCCGAGCACCCACGGATCGCCGTTGACGAAGACGCCGCAGCGCGCTTCCCGATCGAAATGCCAGGTGATGCCGAAGCGCGTTATGGAGGGGGCTTGTTTCACCGTCTCTGCCACCTTGGATTCGGGCTCTTCCGCATGGATGCCGCTCGGAATGGCGCTAAGCGAGCCCCAAAGCGCCAAGAGTAGGGCGCCGCGCAATGCAATGGGCATGGCGAACTCCTCGGGCGTACCAGGTTCGATACACCGCGAAACAGAGGTCGCTAATACCTCAACCCAAATTATGCGTATTAGCCGCAAATAAGGATGGATATTGAATGGATTATTAGCAAGTCAAGACGCTAAGGACGCCTAAAACAGAGACGTGCAGCCTTGCGGCGCGAGCGCGCCGCAAGGCTGCTGGAGTCGAACCATGAATCAGACCGGTCCGATCAAGCCCTTGCCAACGGCGTGTCCTGAAGCCGGGTTAATGCAGCGGTACTTGACGGGCACTTCACCTTCGCCGGTGGTGGTATCGAACTGGAACATGACCGGGATGTTAAAGAACTGATCGAGGATGCGAGCATTGATGAGGCCGTCGTCGGTAAAGAAGTTCTTGAAGTCGCCCACACCCGTATGCAATTCGAGCTGGATCTGGTTGGTGCGCTTGAGGTAGGTGGCTTTGCACTGCCTCCCGGCTCGGCCGCGGGCGTCGAGCACGAAGTTGAATTGCGCGCCTTCGCCGATGTCGAAGGCCACGGCGAGCCCTTCGAAGGGATAGCGCGTGCGGAGCGGCGGCACGGCGCCGGGGTTATCGAAGCGCACGACGAAGTGGATCTGATCCTTGCCGTCCGTGCGGAAGACACTGGTGATGCGCAAGCTGCGCACGTCGAGGTTCCCGGCCGGCACGGACGTGTCCTGCGACTCGAACGCTCCGATGTCGGCCACGCCGTTGACTTCGCGCGGGAACCCCGTTCCGCGCTGGTCGTTGGTGACGGGCACAGGATTGGAGCCGGCGTCGATCGCGATGGATCCGTAGCCCAAGGCGTGGGTAAAGGTCGGCCCGCCGTTGTCGGCCAAGGCCGAGAGACCCGGATCGGCTCCAACGATGTTGCCATTGGTTGCATCGGTGATGGCGTGGCCGTTCGCGTCTTCGATCAGGTTCTCAGTACACGTGCCCAGCGTCGCGCCGTTGTTGGAGAAGTCCGGATGGCTGCCGGCGGTGTTATCGGCCAGGATCGTGCTGATGGCCGAGAAGACGCCGCTGGAACTGGCGCGCAAGCCGCCGCCGTAGTGCGCGGCCGTATTGCTGGCGATGGTGGAGTTGCGGATGTTGATCGAGTTGGCGACAAAGACGCCGCCGCCATCTCCCGAGCCGTTCCCGCCGGCCCCGCCGCCGTACGAGCTGGCCACGTTACCTGAGACGGTGGAGTTAACGAGATTGGCGATAAAGTTAACGTACAGCCCGCCGCCCATCACGTTTCCGCCCACACCGCCGGCGCCGCCGGCGCCGCCTGGAGCACCACCACTACCTCCCACTCCGCCGTTACCGCCGTAGCAAAAGTTGGTGCTGAGCGTGCAATCGGTGATATTGCCTGCGTAATTCAGGTATAGACCCGCGCCTTGCCCCTGACCGCCGGCTCCGCCCGCACCGCCATCTCCTCCATTCGTTGTAACGGTTCCGCCCGCTCCGCCGTTACCGCCGGACGAGCCGATGGCGTAATTGGTTTGGATTGTGGACTGGGCAATCGTGAACGTTCCGCCGTAGTGGTAGACGCCGCCGCCTTGGGCGTGGCCGCCCGTGCCGCCCGCTCCGCCGTTGCCGCCCGTGGTCCCACCACCACCCGTTCCGCCGCCGCCGTTACCTCCCAAGCTGCCGTTTCCGCCCAAAGCCGTGTTGTCGAAGACCAAGGTGGTGGTCACGTTGGCGGTAGTGGCCGCCGTATAAAGGCCGCCGCCTTGTGCCGTGCCGCCGATCCCGCCCGTTCCGCCATTCGCGCCGCGTCCAATAGCTCCCGTTAGATCCCCTCCGACTCCGCCGCCGCCGCCTTGGCCGCCGCGGGCGTCGTTGCCTTGAAGCGTAGCCCCCGTAAGGGCAAGCGTTCCGCCGTTGACCCAGATGCCGCCGCCTTGCGCCGTGCCGCCCGAACCGCCGCTGCCCGCCGCGCCGCCCGTGTCTGGACCGGTAGCTCCGTTCCCGCCCGCACCGCCATATCCGCCACGCGCGAGGTTATTCTCCACGATGCTGCCCGCGTAAACGGTGACCGAATTGGAGATTGCATAGAGTCCGCCGCCGAAAGCAAAGCCGCCAAAGCCACCGGAACCGCCGGCATACCCCAAACCACCCCCGTACAAGAAGGCGTCGCCGCCATCTCCGCCGTCGCCGGCCAAGACGTTGTTAAACTGAATATCGGAGCCGTTCAGGAGCGTGACCGAGCCGCTGCTGTAGGAATAAACGCCTCCCCCGAAAGCATTCCCGCCCCCATAACCGGCCTGACCGTTCGCGAAGACGCCGTCGGCGCCGTCGGCGCCGTTGTCCGCCAGTGCGTCGTTGCCGTAGACGGCCACGTTGTCGAGCGTAAGCGCCGCGCCGTTGTTGTAGATTCCGCCGCCGGCCGCGTCGGCGCTGCCCCCGCCCGGATGGTCCACCGCGTTCCCGTTACGGATCGTCAGGTTGCGCAACGTCACGGTCCCACCGGAAGCATTCGTGAGGTGGAAAACGCGGTCCAGGTCGTTCCCGTCAATGAAAGTCGTGCCGACGCCGCCGCCTTCAATGAGCAGGTTCCCGTATCCGATCACGTCCAGGTCGCCGTAGGCGGCGTTGTTCTCGCCCGTACCGGCCAGCGTCAGCGTGTACGTCCCGGCCGGAAGCGTGATCGTGTCGTCCGCGAAGTCGCCGTTGGCCTGGATGATCGCGTCGCGCAGGCTGGTGCCCGAGCCGCCCGCGCCTCCATCGGCTTCATCGACAATGGTGTCTACGGTGGGCGTAGCTGCGGAAGCGAAACCGGATTCCAGCGCCAAATACGCCAGCACCAGCGGCGCGTGTTTGTACAGCCAGTTCAACTTGCGATCGGCGGACATGTAATTCTCCTTACGGTCAAACGGAAGGTATCGGTTCGCACGGCTTGATAGGTCTGCGGCTTACTTGAATCTAGCCTGATTCTAGTTTTGCTTTTAGGGTGGGGCGGCCGAGAGTAAAGGCAAAACACACTTAACTTAAAAGAAACAGGTGCAATGAGATGCGCACCGGCGCAGCACGCGTGCGAAAGTAGCTCACACACGGCGTCACCGGCTCCACAAACAAAACGGGCCGCGGAAGCTCGATGCCGTCCGCGGCCCGTCTGCCAAGGCTTGGCTGTACGCTTACTTCTTATAGAGCGGCATGTAGCGGTAGTAGACTTCCAGGCACATCACGGCGAGCGCGGTGCTCATGACGCGGCTGTCGTCCGTGCCGGCGCCTACCGGATCCCAGCTTCCGTCCTCGGCCCCGCCCACGCGCTGGCCCGGCAGCAGCGCACCTTTCATCCCGTCGTTCCAAAGCTTCCAGTGTTCGCCGCCGGCCTGGAACATGCCGAGCGTGGCGTAGTAGCCGAAGTACAGGTTGAAGGGATATTTCTTGGGCACCAGCTTGTTCTTCATGATATTGAGCGGTCCGGCAACGCCGACCTGATCGAGCGTCGCGCCGGCGATGTGCATACGGCACAGCGCACAGGCGGCCATCACGGCGTAGGAGCCCTTGCCCTTTTCGACGGCGCCCGGGCTGCCGCGGTAGGCCATGCGCCCGCCTTCCCAATCGTAATCCGGTACCGGATCGGTGGCCTTGAAGGCGCCCAGATCCTGACCGATGTTGAGCCAGTTGATCGTACCTTCGAAAGCCGCGGGATCGACCATCAGGCCCGCGACCTTGCCGGACTTGAGCGCCATGACGTTCCAGGCCATCACCGAAGAGTCGTTGGTCTTGCCGCCGGGGCCGTAGTCCCAGGCCAGGCGGTCGGACTCGCCGTCGATCTGAATCTGCCCGAACTCGACGCCCTTGACGGCCTTCTGCGCGGCGTCTTTGGTGCGCGGGATGCGGCCCATACCGGCGGCTTCGCACAGCGCCATGGTCGCGATGCCCTGGGTGTAGTTGCTGGCGACCCAGCGGCCTTCGTGCGCCCGGTTGCCCTGCTCTTTACCCATGTTCTCGATCAGCCAGTCCACGCCCCGGCGAACGTTATCCTTGTACTTGCCGACCTTTTCCGTGTGCCCGGCGCCGAGGAAGGCCAGGAGCGCGAAGCCGGTCATCGCGACGTCGCCCTGCATGCCGGTGTGCTTGCCGCCGTGGCGCGCGTTGTCCCAACGGCCGTCGGCTTCCTGGTTGCGCGCGAGCCATTCCAAGCCTTTATCGACGGCCGACTCGGTATCGCGACCGCCGCCGTTGATGATAGATAGCTTGCGCCGGCCGCCGCCCATGCGGTGCCCGAACGCGCCGCCGCCGCCGCCGCCCATGCCCAGTGCGGCGACCGAACCGACGCCGCCCAGCTGCACGTCGCTGATCGCGTTTTCGTCGCCCGTGGCCGTGGCGTCTTGCATCTCGTCGGCCGTCTCGACGTGGTCGGCCACTTCGACTTCTTCGTGGACGACGACGACTTGGTCGCTGACCTGCTCGGTCGGCGCTTCCACTTTGACCTGCTTGAAGATGTCGCGGGGTTTCTGCTCTTCCTTCTCTTCTTCCTGTTCCGGCGCTCGGGCCAAGTCGGTCACGATCACCGTGTCGTTGACCTTGGCGCGGAGCACGGCCATGCCGATCAAGGTAATCAGCATCAGCAGGAGCGCGTGGAAGGCTCCGCTGATGACCCACCACGGCGCGGCGCCCAGCGCGCCGGCCAGACGCGAGGTTCCGTCCCCTTCGCCCGCTTCGGCGCCTACGAGTTCCCCTTCGCCTTCGGGCGCTTCGCCCTCGGCCCACGGCAGCGGAACCTGATCGACGGAAACGTCTTCGGGCGCGAGGACTTCCTGCCCGCGGCCGGGCGTGCTGAGGCGTTCCATCTGCTGGTCGATGTCGGAGAGGCGCTGCGAAGCGCGTTCGTCGAAGCCGGGATTGATCTGCAGCGTGCCGATCGTGCGGTCCATCAGGCCGACAAGCTGCTGGCGGCGGTCGTAGGCCGCGCGGCAATGCGGGTTCGACTTGACCAGATGCTTCATGTACTGCGCTTCGGTGGCCGAGAGGTTGCCTTCGACGAAGTCGCGCAGCTTTTCCTGAAACAGGGCCAATTCCATCTGGGCGTTCCCGCTCATGCTTCGGCTCCTTTAGTGTGGCTTTCCTGGGCGCGGGCCTTGACGGCATCGGCGGGCGCGGCGCTGGTGATGATCGAACTCAGGCGCTGCTCCAGCAGATGGTCGGCCCTCGACAACTGGCTCTTCACGGTGCCCAAGGGGATGCCGAGCTTGTCGGCGATATCCTGATAGGGGAGGTGCTCCCAGTAGCGGAAGACGACGACGGTGCGCAGGTCTTCGGGCAGGCTGTCGACGGCGCGCGCAACGACCTCGCGCATGTCGACCCGGTCGAAACCGCCCGTGGCGGCGCCCGGATCCTGCGTCTGTTCCTTGGCCGACTTCTCGCGTACCCGCCGCCGCCGCAAATCCAGCGCGTTGCAGCGATTGATCTGGCGGATCCAAATCCCAAGCTTCAGCGGATCCTGAAGCCGGTTCAGATCCCGATACGCGCGGCACAAGGACTCCTGCGCCACGTCCTCGGCGTCCTGGAGGTTGCCCAGAACGGCAAAGCCCTGGTTCACCAAGTCGGCCCGGAAACGTTCGACCAACAGCCAGAACTGATCGAGCGGCACACCGGCCGGATCGGCGCGGTGCCGGATCAACTGCTCGATCATCAGGTCCGTGGTCGGCATGTCCGGTCCCCTCGGGCATTCACTCACCAAGCCGTCTGAAGAGCGCGCCGAGTTCTCGATATTTTGGAACGAACCCACAATTCCAGAAGTTCACATTGTGCAGGATGCCGTTAGGCAAGGCAAGAAGTGCTTAGGCGGAAAGATGCCGTCCCAAATCGGCAGCAACATCCATCGTCCATATAGAAGGTAGAGGCTCGATCAATGCACTGGTGCGAAAAATGTTTGCTGCCTTGACACTTCCGAGAGGGCGACCTAGGATCGCTAAGTCTTAATTTACCATGATTTTGGTGCGAAGCGCCCACGTGCTTTCGTGGGGCTGCTTGGAGGCTTGCCGATGCAAGATAACGGCCCGCTGATCGCGTTGATTTTCCTGATTCTGCTGACCGCCGTATTCGGTCTCTTCGCGCATCAGGCGTACAACGAACTGATGGGCGACGACCCGGAGGGGTTGCAGGGCGAGAGCACCAAGCTGGAGGCCGAGATCAAGCGCCAGCGCGAGGACCATCTCGCGGTGGAAGACGAGATCCGCAAAGTACAAATCGAGATCGAGCAGAAGAAGGTGGAGATTCAGACCCAGTTGAACCGCCGCGACCGCTTCACGCGCTTGGCGGAAGATTACGATTCCGCGCTGAAGGGCCGGCAGGCCATCGTGAACTCGGGGCGTTTGAGCCGCGGCGCCGCGACCGAACTCGGCGTGAAGGTGGCCGAGAAGAAGGACGAGACGCGCGCTTCGATCCGGCGCGACGAGAACGATACGCGCGAACGCGCGGATGCGCAGGTCCGCGAGATGGAAACGGCTCGCGAGAACGCCGTGAATCGCGCGGTCGAAGAACGCAAGAAGCACGAGCAGGGGCAGAAGACGTTCCGGATGCAGAAGAATCTGGAGCAGACCGAAGTCGACGAATACAAGCGCCAGCTCGACGCGCTGACGCAGCGCGAGGTGGAGCGCGCGACGGTGATGACGGAGATCGACGGCAAGGTCATCCTGTCGGATCCGGTGAACAATACGATCGTCGTAAGCTTGGGCACGGTACACGGGGTTCAGAACGGCTTCCGCTTCGAGTGCTTCACGATCCGCCCGGGCAATCAGAAGGTCCACAAGGCGTTCCTGGAAGTGCGCAAGGCGCTGCCGAGCGTGTCGGAATGCATGGTGGTGGAGAAGAAGGTCGATTTGCCGCGCGATCCGCTTTCGGATTACGTCGCGCCGGAGCCGGAGTACAAGTACAGCCCGTACCACGAATCGGGCCGCACCGGCAGCCCGCTGCTGCCGCTTTCGGCGCGCCCCAAGGAAGCCATGCTGGGCATGAACAAGCTGGATCCCATCGTTGAAGGCGATTTCATCCAGAACCCCTTCTACGCGCCGGGCAAGAAGTTCACCTACTACATCAGCGGCAGCAAGGCGATCGTGCAGGGCGTGCAAAAAGGCGCGATCCACTACACCTGGCCGCATATCCAGCGCACGATCGAATTCTACGGCGGGAAGGTGGTCGAGAACGTCGACTTGGGCGTCAACTACATCATCGCGCAGAAGAACGCGAAAGACGACGACGCGGAGCAGTTCGCGCGCGCCGTGACGCTGGGGCTGCCGGTGATCTACGAGTGGGAACTGTTCCGTTTCCTGGATCAGCGTTAAGCCGCGCGTTTACGCGGACCATGCGGGTAACTGGGCGAGCCGGGACATTCGACGGGTAACGGGGAAAGAAGCGCGACCATGTCAACCAAACAAACGGTCATCTTCATCTTCATGCTCATCTTCCTCGCCGGGGCGCTGACGACCCTGGGGATGTGGTTCCACTATCGTCTCGAAGTGGACATCAAGAAGAAGACCATGACGCAGATCGGCGCGGATACGACGCTCGCCAAGAAGAAGCGCGACGGCCTGCGCAAGCAGTTGAACAACCCGGAGACGCCGGACGCCGACCTTTCGGGCCGCCTCCAGGCCGTGCAAAAGGAAGCCGACCAGAAGTACGCGGAAGTGTGGGTCGACCAGCTCGCCGTCGAACCGGCCTACCGCGCCAAGCTGCCCGAGATCGAGACCGAATGGAAGGCTTCGGGCGGGGAATGGACGAAGATCTACGAAGAGTGGACGAAGAAGAACGGACAGATTCGCGAAGCGATGGACGCCTTCGTCAAGGTGCAGGTCGACGCGATCAAGCGCGTGGACGACGCGAAGGTCACGCTGGCTCAGGAACTGACCACCGAAGAGACCCAGCGCAAGCAGTTCGTGGAAGAACATCACAAGTGGGAAGACGAACTGGGCGGGATTCGCTACGAAGGCGAGGATCTGCTCGACAAGATCAACCACGTGACGCGCGAGTTGGAGCGCACCAGCGAGCAGGAAGTGGACGGCCGGATCATTCACTCGACGCCGTCGCTGGCCTTGGTGACGGTGGATTTGGGCTATCAGCAAGGCGCGCAGAAGGGCATGCGCTTCCAGATCTTCTCGGGCAAGCACACCACCCCGGTCTTGAAGGGCGAGTTGATGCTGACCGAGATTCACGCGGCGAGCAGCGAAGCGGTGGTGCTCCCGACGGTGGGCCGGCCGAAGTGGGATCCCCAGACGGGTTACGAAGCCGCAGATCCGAAGATGCGCTATTCGCCGTTGAGCGCCACGGGCCCTGAAGAGTCCGAGCCGATGCCGCTCGAAAAGATGAAGAGCAAGAAGGATCTGGTCGACGAGATCCGGCTGGAACAGATCAAGCGCGAACTGGGACCCGAAGAAGTAACGCGGATCCTGGAAGAGCGTGCCGCGCCGACGCAGCCGCCGCTGGCGCTGGGCAAGGGCTTCGACCCGATCATCGAGGGCGACTGGATATCGAACACCGAGTTCGTGCGCATCGAGACGGAACGCGAATGGCAGCGCAAGAGCACCGAAGAGTTGATGAGCCTCAAGGAAATCAACCTCGGTTCGCTGACGCTGTACTTGGCCGAGACGATCCGGCCGTACCGGCGCGAGTTCCTCAAGCGCCTGTGCGAACGCAACCGCTGCAAAGCCGTGGACGGCATGTCGCCGGACGTGGACTTCATCGTCACCACGACGACCACCGGCCGCGAAGACCTGCTGGAACGAGAACTGGAGCCGCTGAAGGAAAAGCAGGATGTCTCGCCCGAAGTGGCGGCCAAGCGCATCACGCTGGCGGCGCTGAAGGAAGGCCGCAAGTTCGGTTCGCGCGTGCTGACCGAAGAGGAACTGGAAGCGTACTTCATCAAGCGCCAGCGCAAGAACGAGCTGGCCAAGGGTAAAGCGATTCAGCCCGGGCAATACATCTTCTTCGTGGTGGGCGAAACGAAGCGCCGGTCGGTCCGCGAGACGGGCCTGTACATCAAGGAGCACGGCGGCGCGATTGCCGATGCGCTCGACGCAGGCGTGGATTACGTCGTCGTGGGCGCCGGCCTGACGGACGCCAAGCTCGATAAGAAGTCGGGGCGGCTGTACTACCCCGGCCAGGACGCGCCGGAGGCTGCCGTGCCGTTCTACGATGCCATGAAGCAGATGGGGTTGAAGATCCTGCGCGAAGAGGAACTGGATCACTTCTTCGGCCAGGACTAACCAAGTCAGAAGGAAGCGGGCAAACGCGGGCGGCCGAAAGGCCGCCCGCTTGCTTTTCAAGCCTTCCGAATCCCACGGAGTCGCTTGCCAGTCGCCGTCCGTCCCGGCATATTGAGATGCCTGGAGCGCGGGCGTAGCTCAGCGGTAGAGCGTTGGCTTCCCAAGCCGAAGGTCGAGGGTTCGAATCCCTTCGCCCGCTCCAAGGCAGGACTGGACTCCCCTCGCCCGCCTCGCGGATTTCGCTCGGCTTACACCCAGAAAAACAGGAATCCCAAACAACCGCGCTTGCTTGAGGCGGGCTTCGGTACCGCGCGCATGCCGGGGCGCGTCGTGTTCAAATCCGAAGGCAGCAGCGGGTTCTTCCCCGTCGGCGCCGGGCCGCCCGTGTCGCGCAGCGTCCGCTGCAGCACCCGCGCGCGCTCCCCCTCGTCCAGCGGGCCGCGCCCCGGCGTCTTGCCGCGGAAAAACGCCTTCAGCGGCGGAGCCATCTCCTCCGGCACGTCGCGGTCCCAGGCGGTTCCGTCGAGCATCCCCGCGTGGCGCGCTTTTTCGTCGAGCCGGAAGTAGACCGGGAGGTTGTCGTACGCGAAAGGCGTCTGGACCAGCCGCGCTTCCCACGCCTCGTGCTCGGCCCGGATCAGGTACACGCCGCCAAACGCATCGCGCATCAGCGGCACTTCGGCGTGCTGAGCGATCCGGCGGCACGGCGGGCAGCCGTCCCAATGCACGTACAAAAAAGGGAGTAACCCCCGCTTGCGCGCGCGCGAAACGTGCTCGCGCAGCGCCGCCTCCAAGTCCGGCGCGGCAGGATCCAGATCGACTTCCACGGTGGCGGCGCCGGCGGACTCGGATTCGGACACGGGTGCGGTTCCTCGCGAAGAAAAGCCATTGTACCGTCCGCCCGAATCGCACCGGCTCAAAAAAGAAGCGGCGGAACGCTTCCGCGTCCCGCCGCTTGGGGGCTTTCGATTTACGGCCGCCGGCTTAAAGCCACACACGAAGCCATCATCGGGCGTCTGCTTGCGGCGGTGCTTCGACGCTAATTTTATCCGAGGCTCTTACTTCTTCCCGTCGTCGACCACCTTGAAGTCCGCGTCGATCACGTCGCCTTCGGCCTCCTTCGCGGCGCCCTTGCCGGCCGGTTCGGGCTGCGGATCGGCCTCGCCCTTCGGCGCTTCGGCCGCCGCGGCCTTGTACACTTCCTCGCCCAGCTTCTGGCTCGTCGCTTCCAATTCCTTCACCGCCGCGTCGAGCTTCTCCTTGTTCTCTTCCTTCTCTTCCAGCACCGCGCGCACCTTCTTCACCGCCTCCAGCACGCTGTCGCGCGTCGCCGCCTGCACCTTCCCTTCGTTGTCCGTAATGAACTTCTCGGTCTGGTAGCAGAGCTGGTCGGCGCGGTTGCGCGCTTCGATGAACTCGCCGTGCACTTTGTCCTCGGCCTCGTGCGACGCCGCTTCCTTGACCATCTTCTCGACTTCGGACTTGTCCAGGCCCGAGCTGGCCTTGATCTCGATCTTCTGCTCCTTGCCCGTGCCCTTGTCCTTGGCCGAGACGTTCAGGATGCCGTCGGCGTCGATGTCGAAGGTGACCTCGACCTGCGGAATGCCGCGCGGCGCCGGCGCGATGCCCGCGAGCTGGAAATGCCCCAGCATGCGGTTGTCTTTCGACAGCTTCCGCTCGCCCTGCAGAACCTTGATGTCCACCGCCGGCTGGTTATCCGCCGCCGTCGTGAACGTCTCCGCGCGGCTGGTCGGGATCGTCGTGTTGCGCGGGATCAGCACCGTCATCACCCCGCCCAGCGTCTCCACGCCCAGCGAGAGCGGCGAAACGTCCAGCAGCAGGATGTCCTTCACGTCGTTGGAGAGCACCGCGCCCTGAATCGCCGCGCCGACCGCGACCACCTCGTCGGGATTGACGCTCTTGTTCGGCTCCTTGCCGCCGAAGAGCACCTTGCAGATCTCCTGCACCTTCGGCATGCGCGTGCTGCCGCCGACGAGGACCACTTCGTCGATCTCGGAAGCCTGCATCGACGCGTCCTGCAGCGCCTGCTTCACCGGTCCGCGCAGGCGTTCGAACAGATCCTCGCACAACGACTCGAACTTCGCCCGCGTGATGGTGACCTGGAGATGCTTCGGCCCGCTCGCGTCGGCCGTGATGTACGGCAGGTTCACCGTCGTCTGCGCCAGCGACGAAAGATCGCACTTGGCCTTCTCGCAGCCTTCTTTCAGCCGCTGCAGCGCCATCGCGTCGCCGCGCAGGTCGATCCCGTACTGCTTCTTGAAATCGTCGGCCACGTAGTCGATCAGCTTCTGGTCCCAGTCGTCGCCGCCCAGGTGCGTGTCGCCGTTCGTCGCCTTCACCTCGACGAGCCCTTCCGAAACCTCCAGGATCGAGATGTCGAACGTGCCGCCGCCCAGGTCGAAGACCGCGATCTTCTCGTCCTTCTTCTTATCCAAACCGTACGCCAGCGCCGCCGCGGTCGGCTCGTTGATGATGCGCTTCACTTCCAGCCCGGCGATCTTGCCCGCTTCCTTCGTCGCCTGGCGCTGCGAATCGTTGAAGTACGCCGGAACCGTGATCACGGCTTCCGTGACCGGCTGCCCCAGATACGCCTCGGCCGCCTTCTTCAGTTCCTGCAGCACCATCGCGCTGATCTGCGGCGGGTAGTACGTCTTGTCGTCCACCCCGACCTGCACCAGCTCGTCCGAGCCGCCGACGATCTTGTACGGAACCAGCTTCTCTTCGCTCTGCACTTCCTTATGCCGCCGCCCCATGAAGCGCTTGATCGAGAAGACCGTGCGCTTCGGGTTCGTCACCGCCTGGCTCTTCGCCGGACGGCCCACCAAGCGGCCGTCGTCCGTGAACGCCACCACCGATGGGGTCAACCGGCTGCCCTCGGCGTTTACGATCACCTTGGTTTCTTTGCCTTCGTGGATCGCCACGACGCTGTTCGTGGTGCCCAAGTCAATGCCAACGATTTTACCCATGATGTGCTCCTAACTGGAATGCGAGCTCTAAACTCCGCTCGCAGACGAATTACTGGGAATGGGAAAAGCAAAGGAGAGTCCAGCCCTGTTCCGCTTTGAGCAGTCTTTAAGCTGCGTATTTCCAATGGGTTACGATTGGAGTGCGATCGCGAGGCATCTATAAGGTAGCGACGCCAACCTAGCTTTCTGACGCAGGCTTGTCAAAACGACAGACAGGAAGGTGCACTTGGTGCGGACGCTAGACCCCTCGGGTCGACGGATGCCAGATGTGCTTGTGCATCTGAACCTGAAAGCGCACCGGCGGCGGCAGGCGATCGTCGAGCATCCAGCGCGAGAGCGTTTCGTACTCCAGCTTCCCGAAAACCGGGCTGAACAGGATGGCTTTCACGCGCTTACCCAACTCGTGTTCGGCCACCTTCGCTTTGGCCCATTCGTAATCGGCGCGATCGGCGATCACGAACTTCAGCTCGTCACGCTCGGGCTTCAAATGCTCGAGATTCGACCAACGGTTGTGCCGCTCTTCGCCGCTTCCGGGGCACTTGAGGTCCATGATCGCATGCACGCGCGGATCGACCGGCGAAAGGTCGTGGCTGCCGGCGGTCTCCAGCAGCACCGTGTACCCGGCGTCGGCCAGCGCGGCGAGGAACGAATAGCACGCCTGTTGGGCAAGCGGCTCGCCGCCGGTGACTTCGACCGTCCTGCATCCGTACGCGGCCACCTCGGCGAGCACCTCGTCGAAGCTGCGCGCGCGCCCCTCGTGAAACGAGTACGTCGTATCGCACCAGGTACAGCGCAGCGGGCAGCCGGTAAGCCGCACGAAGACCATCGGCACGCCCGCCCAGGTGCTCTCGCCCTGGATCGAGTGAAAGATCTCGTTGACGATCAGTTGCGGCATCGCTCTGCCCGGCCTTCCAGTCAGGTGCACGGCGGAAACTCGGCCTTCACTTCGGCGTCGAAGCGTTCGATCATTCCGCGCAGGCGCTCCAGCACCTCGGGAAAGTTATCCTTCAGGTTGTAGCTCTCTTCGGGGTCCAGTTCCATATCGAAGAGCTGCGGCATCTCGGCGCGGTCTTTGCCTTCGAAGCCCTTGGCGATATGCAGCTTCCACTTGCCCACACGGATCGCGTTAAGCGCGTTGCCTTGGTAATAGTAAAGCGCCTCGCGCTCCGGAAGTTCGCCGCCAAGCAGCGCCGCGCTCAGATCCTTCCCGTCGGGCGCGTGAGGCTTCACGCCCGCCAGCGCGCAGCAGGTGGGCGTCCAGTCCATCAGACTCGCGACGCCGTCGAAGACGCGCCCCGCCGGCACGGTTCCGGGCCATTGCGCCACGCAGGGCATCCGTACGCCGCCTTCAAAGACGTCGAATTTCCGCCCGCGGAACGCGCCCGCGCCGCCCTCGAACCACGGCCCGTTGTCGCTCGTCACCACCACCAGCGTCTCTTCGGTGAGCTTCAACTCTTCGAGCTTCTGCAGCAGCCGGCCAAGATGGTGGTCGATGCATTCGATGGTGTCGCCGTAGGTGCCCGCACGCGACCGCCCGCGGAACGCGGGTTCCACATGCAGCGGAATGTGCGGCATCGTGTGCGCGAGGTACACGCAGAACGGTTGAGCGCGGTTCGCCTCGGCGAACGCGATCGCTTCGTCGGTGTACTGCCGGGTCAGCCATTTCTGATCCACGGTTTCGGAGACGATTTCCTCGTCGCGGTACAGATGCAGCGGCTTCATGTCGTTGCTGTAGAGCAGTCCGAAAAATCGGTCGAAGCCGTGGCGCGTGGGATAATGCTCCGGGCGGCAGCCCAGGTGCCACTTGCCGCAGGCCAGCGTCGCGTAACCGGCCTGCTTCAGATAGCCGCCCAGCGTGGTTTCGCGATCCGGCAAGCCGTGCTCGTCCTTCGGGAAGAGCACCTTCGGCAGGCCCATGCGCTGCGCGTAGCGTCCGGTCAAGAGCGCCGCGCGGCTGGGCGTGCAGACCGGCGCGGCGCTGTACATCTGCGTGAAGCGCACGCCGCGCGCGGCGATCGCGTCCATCACCGGAGTGCGGATCGCGCGCGAACCGTAGCAGCTCATGTCGCCGTAGCCCATATCGTCCATGAAAATCACGATCACGTTGGGCGGGCGGCGGGATGCGGACATGGCGGAGCGGTTCCTTTCGGTCGGGTGCGTATCGGTCGAATGCCAAGCGCCGCACATGATATACTGGAGGCCGGTCATGCGCAGGTCCGGCCACCCCGTTCAGGAGTTCCCATGCGCCGCATCGACGGTATCTCCTATGCGCCCGAGCACGGCTTTCGCGGCTTGGGCGACCTGTATCTGCCCGCTCAACCCGAAGGCGCGCCGGCTGCGCTGGTGATCCACGGCGGCGGCTGGAACGCGATGGACAAGAGCGGTCTGGCGGGGATCGCCGAACTGCTGTGCGAACAAGGCTACGGGGCGTTCAACGTCAACTACCGCCTGCTCGACCAAGCGCCGTGGCCGGCTTGCGGCGACGACTGCCTGCGCGCGGCGCGCTACCTGCTCAACGGCGGCCATCCCAGCATGGCGCCGCTGAACCGCTCCAAGATCCTGATCGCCGGCGCGTCGGCGGGCGGGCATCTGGCGCTGATGATGGGCTTGCGCCTCCCGCCCGCCCAAGTCCGCGCGATCGTCTGCATGGCGGGCCCGGCCGATCTGGTGCTCTCGGGCGAATCGAAGGGCTTGCAGCGCTTCGCGAAGTTCCTGGGCGTTCCGAACGAGCAGGCCGTGACCGCCGAAGCGTTGCGCGCGGCCTCGCCCATCGGCCTCGTGACGAGCCAAGCCCCGCCGCTGCTGTGCATCCACAGCGTGAACGATCAATTGGTGGTGCCTGAACAATCGCTGCGGATCTCGAAAGCCTGGATCGAGGCGGGCGTGCCGGCCGAACTTTTCAGCTACCGCGGCCCGGGCGAACAGCACGGCTTCTGGGATCCCGAGACGGCCGATCCACGCCGCTTGCTGCCCGAACCGGCGGCGACGCTCGCCGCATTCGCCCGGCGCATGGCTCGTTGAGCGGCACTCGCGCGCGGGACGCGGCGCGCTAGGCTTTTCGAATGCCTCAGAAGACCTCCAAGCGATCCGCGCCGTGGGCCGTCGTGCTGCTCTCCGGCGGCCTCGACAGCGCCACCGCCGCCGCGTGGGCCCAAGCGCGCGGCTTTCGCGTCGCGGCGCTGACCGTGCGTTACGGGCAGCGCCACGCGGCGGAACTCGCCGCCGCCCGGCGCATCGCACGGAGTCTGAAACTCGAGAAGCACCTGGAGATCGGCGTCGAGCTCTCGCGCATCGGCGGCTCGGCGCTGACCGACCTGAACCTCAAGGTGCCCAAGAACCGTAGTGCGAAAGCAATCTCGACCGGGATTCCGATTACCTACGTGCCGGCGCGCAACACGGTGTTTCTCTCGCTCGCGCTGGGCCTGGCCGAGACGCTGGGCGCGCAGGATCTGGTGCTGGGCGTGAACGTGCTGGATTACAGCGGCTATCCCGATTGCCGGCCCGAGTTTGTGCGCGCGTTTCGCCGCCTCGCGGATCTGGCGACGAAGGCGGGGGTCGAGAAGACCGCGCGCTTCAAGATTCACACGCCGCTGATTCGCAAGACGAAGGCGCAGATCGTGCGGCTGGGTACGCGCTTGGGCGTCGATTACGCGCTGACGACTTCGTGCTACGCGCCGGTCACGCGCGGCAAGCGCGTCTTCGCCTGCGGGCGCTGCGATTCGTGCCATCTGCGGCTCAAAGGATTCGCCGAAGCCGGCCGGACCGATCCGGTGCCGTACGGCCCGCACCCCTAAGGAGCATCCATGTCCACGACCACCAGCTCACCCAAAGCGGAGCTGCTCTCCATCGGCGACGAGATTCTCTTCGGCGATATCGTCGATACCAACGCGGCCTGGCTGGCTCAGGAGCTGCGCGCGCTGGGTGTCAGCGTCTCGCACAAGCAGACGGTCGGCGACGAACTCTCCGATATCGTGGCGGCCTTCAAGCTGGCGCTCTCGCGCAGCGATCTGGTCCTCGCCACCGGCGGTCTGGGTCCGACCGACGACGACCTGACCCTGCAAGCGGTGGCCGAAGCGCTGGGCGTGGCGCTGGAATGGCGCGAAGAAGTGATGGACCAGATGGCCGAGCGGCTCAAGCGCCCGAAGGATCAGCTCGGCGGCGGCAACCGCAAGCAAGCGAACATTCCGCAAGGTTCGATCATCCTGCGCAACCATTGGGGCACCGCGCCGGGCCTGCGCGTGCCTTCGGGCGAGCGCCAGATTTTCCTGATGCCCGGCGTGCCACGCGAGATGAAGGGACTCTTCGAAACCTACGTCGCGGCATACATGCGCGAGACGTACCCGGCGCGCGACGTGATCCTGAAAACGTACCTCCATTCGGTGGGCTTGGGCGAATCGCTCGTCGGCGACCGGATCAAAGCGCTGATGCAGCCCGGCCGCAATCCGGACGTGGGTACGCGCGTGGCCCAGAGCATCGTGAGCGTGCGCGTGGTAGGGCGCGCGGCGTCGGAAGAAGCGGCGCGTGAGCTGATGGCGCCCACCGTCGCGCAGGTTCAGGAAGCGCTGGGCGCGTTCTACTTCGGGCGCGACGACGATTCGTTGGCCGAAGCCACCGTGCAGGCGCTCGTCTCGCGGGGCCTTACGCTGGCGGTGGCCGAGAGCTGCACGGCCGGGCAGATCAGCGCGGCGCTGGGCGGGATCCCCGGCGTCAGCGCAACCTTGCTGGAGGGCAGCGTGGCCTACAGCAACGAAGCGAAGATGCGGTCGTGCGGCGTGAAGGCCGAGACGATGGCTGCGTACGGCGCGGTCAGCGAACAGACGGCCAAGGAATTGGCCGAAGGCATCCGCCGCCGCGCGAACGCGGACCTTGCCGTGAGCGTCACCGGGATCGCCGGGCCCGACGGCGGCACACCCGAGAAGCCCGTGGGATTGGTCTGGATCGGACTGGCCACCGCGAACGGCGTCACCGCCGAACAGAAGATGATGGCCGGAAACGAACGCAACGTGATCCGCGCGCGCTCGACGATGCTGGCCATGGACCTGATCCGCCGCGAGGCGCTCAAGCTCCCGGCTCGAAAGTAGCTCGAACGGGCCTTACTTCTCTTCTTCCACCACCGGCACTTGGCCCGAAGTCTCCTTCTTCGTCAGCGCCCACCAGGCTTCCCACTTCGCGAGATCGTTCTCGACGGTGGCGCTCGAGACGAGCTTCAGCGCGGCGAAGTACGCCGGATGCTCGGCCTCCGGAGCGTCCTTTAACGCCGCCAGCAGCGGCTCGACGGCCTTGAGCTTCAGCGTGTCGCGCAGATGAGCCTGCGCCTTGAGCGCCACCGGCGTATGCCCGTCGGCTGCGGCCAGCGCCCAAGTCTTGGCCTGCGCGGGAACTTCCCAAGCTTTCAGGATCTGTGAGATCCGCTCGCGAACATCGGGATTCGGATTGCTCTTGAAGCGCAGCACCGCCGGCAGCGCTTCGGGACCCATCTCCACCAGCGTGCCCTGCAACTGCGCGAGGTAATCCTCAGTGGTTACCATCGCCGGATCGCCGCCGGTCACGTCCCCGCCCTGCCCCAACCCAAAGCTGCTTTTCTGCGCGTCCTGCAGCTCCTTGCGCGCCGCCTCCAGCGGAGCCTTCAATGCCGTCATGGCCGGCTCGGCATCCAGCGCGGCGATGCGCTCCCGCATCTGCTCCTCGTAAAACTTCAGCTTCAGCCCCAGATCGGCCGCATCGCCCAGGTCGGCCTTGCGTTTGGCCACGGCTTCCAGTTGCGCATCGACCTTGGCGAGTTGCACGGCGTCGTTGCGGTAGCGGATCTTGAAGCGCCGCCAGTCCTGCTCTTCCTTATCCAGTGCCTTGATCGTATTGAGCACCGGGCGCAGCTTCTCGAACTCGGCGCGCACGGTGCGATACGCTTCGTCCTGCATGCGCTGTGCTTCGATGGACTCCTGCGCGGCCTTGAGTTTCCGCTGTGCCTCGCGGAACGCGGGCACGAACTTATCGGGCGGCCCCTTGGCCGTTGGAAAACGCAGCTCCTGGACCAGCGCATCGGCAACCAGGTCCGCCGCGCCGCGGCCCAATTCAAGCAGGATCGCGCGCGCCTGCGTGCGGCCCTGGTCGCGGCCGGTCTCGGTTCCCATCCAGGCCGGCGAATCGTCCGCGTAGTTGTATGGATCGACGAACTGCAATACCGCCAGCAACTCCTGGATTGCCGAACGCACGCGCGGATTCTCGTGCTTGCTGACGCGCGGGGCGACCGTTTGACCCGGCCAGATCTCGGCCACAAAGCGCCGCCACGCGGCCTCCAGGTCGACGCCGTCGAGCACCTTGCAGTGCAATCCGTCGGCACGACCCGTCTCCGGAGCCGCCGCCAGCAACACCAGGGCGAGCCCCAGTGCCACCGCCGCGCGTCTGCTTTGCCTTCCCCGCACTTCGTATCCTCCCTGGGTATGCACGGCTCCCGCGCTCCGGTTATATTGGTACGACGAGCCTACCGGGGTGGACAATTCAAAAATACGGCCCCCCGGCCTGGAGAATCGACGATGCGCATCAGCTTCTGCATGATCGCCTGCTTGCTGCTCGCGGATACTCTCCGTGCCGCCGACGCTCCCGATCCCAAGCAGTTGGAGTTATGGGTCGCGGACCTGAGCGCCGAAGAGTACGAAAAGCGCCAGCAGGCCGAGGAGCACCTCCGCGCCGCGGGCGTGGCGGCCGTACCCGCTCTGGAAGCCGGCGTAGCGAAGACCGACGACGCGGAGCTGCGCGAACGCGCCCGCAAGATGATCGAGGACTTGACGCTCGAACAGCGCCTGGCGCAGGCCTGGACGGATCTGAACGCCGCGGAGTGGTCCGCCGTTCAACCGGCCGTCGAGTTGCTCTTGAACGAGTACGAAGCGCGTCCCGAGATACCGCAAAAGCTGGCCAAAACCGCGGAAGTTCAGGACAAGAACGGCGACTTGCCGCGGCTCATGAAAACCCAGCTCGTCTCGTACGACCAGATGCTGGAGCGCATGAAGCAGATGGACGAGCAGAACAAAGAAAACCCCGGCGCGCGCGAAGCGCTGCGGCGGCACTACTCCGCACAACTCGACCGCCTCAAATCCGCCGCGCGGCAACAGATCCTCGACGAAGCGAAAAAACTGATCGAATCCCGCGCCGCGCCACCCAGCAAGTAACCGTTATCGCTGCGCTTCGCGGAAATGGTTGATCACGCGGCGCAGTTCGTCCTGAACCTTGGGCGGCTGGACCAGCGCCTCGAAAAACGGGTCGCTCAGCACCGTGTCCACGCGCTTGGGCTTCAGCGTCCGGTCCAGCGCCGACTTGTCGATCAGCTCCGGCTCGGCGCGCAGGCCCGCGCGGGCCAGAAACATCCCGACCTCGAACGGCGTCGTCGTCCCGCGCTCGTAGACGCACAGGATGCGCCCGAAGGCCGCGGCGCCGGCGGGCTCGGTCAGCTTATCGACGGTCCGCGCGATCGTCTCGGCGCTGGTCATGCTGTTGGGCGTATCGATCAGTTTGGGGTAGCGCCGCAGCTTCGAGAGCGTGTTGCGTTCGGCGGCAAGCGGGCTGTAAACCTGCCGCGGCCGCAGGATCGCCAGCTTCCCGCCGGCGGCTTCGCGCAGCAGCATCGCGTCGCCCGCGGCCTTCGTCCACGAATAGAAGCACGCCGGCGAGGGCGGGTCTTCCGGCCCGAAGGGTTTGCCGTCGGCGCGGTACGGCCCGTCCCAGACGCAGCCGCTGGAAACATGGATAAACGGGATCGCTTCGCCCGCGGCGGCCTTGATGCGGCGGTAAAGGTTCAGCGGCGCGGCGGCGTTGCAGCGGAAGGTCTCGGCCGCGTTCGCTTCGCACCAGCTCAGCTCGGTCTTGCCCGCGGTGTTCACGACGGCGGTGGGCGAGAGCTTGCGCAGCGTCGCTTCGTCCAATTCGTCCAGATCGCGCGTCCAGTGCAGCGCCTCGGGCACGCTGAAGCGTGTCTTCAGAAACGAGCCCAAGTGTCCGCGTCCGATCAACAGCCAGCGCGCCGCGCCCATGTCGCACTCCCTGCCGCCCTTGGTTTTTCAAGGAGGCTCTTCGGCGCATCATAGCGCCAAAGCGGCCGGGGCGTCCACTCGCAGCGGGTCAGACCTCGGCGTCGAGGATGGAGCGAATGCGTTCGGCGAGCACCCCCGGCTCGAACGGCTTCTCGATGAAGTGCGTGTCGGGCACCACCATACCGTGATGTCGAACCGACGCTTCGTTGTAGCCGGACATGAACAAGACGCGCAAACCAGGGCGCGCTGCGCGCAGCCGCCGCGCCAGTTCGTACCCTCCCAGCCGGGGCATCACCACATCGCTCAGCAGCAGGTGAATCGTCTCGGGCCGGTCCTCGGCCAGTTGCCGCGCTTCTTCGCCGTCGCTCGCGCAGATCACGCGGTAGCCGTTGCGCACCAGCGCCATGCGGACCAGTTCACGAACCGCCGCTTCATCCTCGACGACCAGGATCGTTTCGGTACCCTTGGCGCGCGCCACGGCCGGCAATGCGGGCGATGAAATGGCCGCGCTGCCGCCGGTAGCGGGCAAATAAATCTCGAAGCGGCTCCCCTGCCCCGGCTCGCTGAACGCCCAGATATAACCTTGGCTTTGCTTCACGATCCCGTAAACCGTCGCCAACCCCAGCCCGGTGCCCTGGTCGCGCGGCTTGGTAGTGAAGAACGGATCGAAGACCTTGCGCAGCACGTCGGGCGTCATCCCGCAGCCGGTGTCCGAGACAGACAAGCACACGTAGCGGCCGGTGCGCATCGGGGGGCGCATGGCCGCGAAGGCCGCGTCGACCGCGACTTCGCGCGTCGCGATCACCAGTTTTCCGCCCAGCGGCATCGCATCCCGCGCATTGGCCGCCAGGTTCATCAGCACCTGAACGATCTGGACGGGGTCCGCGCGCACCGGCGCGATCGGTTCCTGGAGATCGAGCGTCACCTCGACATCTTCTCGCAACATGCGCCGCACCAGCCGGTCAGCTTCGTGCACAGACCGGTTAAGGCTCAGCGTTTCGGGCTTGAGCACCTGGCGCCGGCCGAAAGCCAGCAATTGCCGGGTCAAGGCTTGCGCACGCAGGCCGGACTTCTTGATCGTCTCCAAGTACGCCGCGACCGGATGACTGGCGCTCAGTTCGTGCACCGCCAGGTCGCAGTAGCCCAACACCGCCATCAGGAGGTTGTTGAAGTCATGAGCCACCCCACCGGCCAATTGGCCCAGCGCTTCCATCTTCTGGGCATGGAGCAACTGAACTTCGGTCTGTTTCAGTTCCTCCTCGGCGCGGCGGCGTTCCTGTACTTCGTTGCGCAGAGCCGCGACCGTACGCTGCAGTTCGTGCGTTCGCGATTCGACCCGGGCTTCCATCTCGAGGCGAGCGCCTTCCAGTTCCGAGACCGCATAGCGATATTTCAAGAGTGCCGCCACGCGAAACTCCAGCAGTTGAGGATCGCAGGGCGCACTGAGGACCTCATTGGCCCCGTGACGGTAGCCTTCGCATTGCAAGCTCGTCGAAGGCCGCGGAAGCATGATCATGACGGGAACATATGGCAGGTGCGGACTGCGCTTGAGTTTTTCGCATAACGCCAGTGCGGCAGCAGGTTCGTTTCCGGCCTGCAGAATGATCAGGTCCAACCGCTCCGATTGAGCGCGTTCCAGCGCGTTGGAGGCGCTGTCCGTTCCAGCCAACAAATGCGCCAAGTTTGGCAGCGACCGCTGAAAGAAGCGCTGAAACCGGTCATCGCCCACCAAAAGAATCTGGCCTTGAGCCAGCACCTCGACGGTTTGGGAAGACAGGGCACGCGGATCCGAGCGCCGGACCGGGGCTACGCGTTTATGCGTATCGTGCTCGTCCTTCTCTCGAGATTCCTTGGACGAGAGCAAGATCATTCGAGTCGTATTCATGGTTGACCCCCGAGATCGACCGTCCGCATTCCAGGATTCGGTGTGCCGGTCTGTCCGAGCTCCCGGCGCCGCCATGGAAATAACGGAGCATCCGGCCTCTTGGGGGTAGAAGTGCAAACGAGTGGCCCATGCGTTCAAAAACTACCGTGGGGCCATCACTTGGATGCCGAGACGCCTTCCGGCGGAACCTGATACACACAGGCCTTCCCGCCCATACGAATGTGCTCCGTGCGCTTCAGGTCTTTCACGCCCAGCACGCGGCGGAAAAGCTCCTTCTCGTAACGGCAGACCGAAGGATGCTGCTTGGCGATCGCAAAGATCGGGCAGTGGTGCTCTACCAGCATCACCCCGCCCTGCGCTTCGGCCTCGGGCGCTTCGGCCGCCGCCGCGAGGTATCCTTCTTCGTCGCGAATCTGCGCCAGCACTTTCAGCTTCTCGGGCAGCGTGACCGCGCCTTTCAGGCGCTCGCCATACGCTTTGAGCAAGTCCTTCATGCGCGCTTCGAATAGTTGCTCCAGCACTTCCGCGCCCATCAGCTTTTCGAGCCGCGCCAGCAGGTCCAGCGCGACCGTGTCGCTGCTCTGCGGAAATTCGGCCTCGGCTTCTTCCGTCAGCCGAAACAGCCGCGCCGGACGGCCCACCGGGCGCCGCACCTGACGCGCAGTGACTTGGCCGGCCTGTTCGAGCAGCGAAAGATGCTGCCGCACCGCCACGTTGCTGATCCCCAGCGCCTCGGCCATCGCCGCGACGTCCAGTTCGCCTTTGCGTTTGAGCAGTTCCAGAAGCGCCTGCCGCGTCCCACCTTCGTTCATGGGTGCGGCTTCCGGTTCTTCGGCTTGAGGGGACATGGAATCGGGCATCGTGCGGTTCTCCACCTCGTTTCAGGCTTAGAATACCTCTTGGAAAGGCCTAAAGCAAAGTTATCTATGTTTTATAATATAAAACTTTTTAAGTAACTATATTGACAAAGTCTCTCGAAAGAGGTTTCTTGAGTTCATTACTAAGGCGCGGGAATCGACCAATGCACTCGCCCACCCTCGACAGCCTCCACTTCACCGTCGCCGAACTCGAAAGTGTGCAGCACTTTTACCGCGAGCTGCTGGGCTTTATCCCCGAGCGGGCCGGCGCCACGCGCCAACCCGGGGCTTGGGTGCGGATGCGCAGCGGTTCGTCGAGCCTCACCTTTAGCCAAGCTCAGCAACCGGCTGCGTTGCCGGCCGACCCGCGGGCAGGCTTCCGCGGGATGTCGTGGGCCGTGGAGAGCCTGACGCCGTACCGCCAGGCGCTGGAACGGCACGGCGACTTGAGCGCGCACAAGCACGAGGATGCCGAGACTCGGCGGCTGAGCTTTCAGGATCCCGACGGCAACGGTCTGGCGCTGGTGGAATACCGCGATGCGGAAACATGGCGCGAGCGTTCGGAGCGCGGTTGGGCGCTCTTCCGGCAGATCGATCACGTCCGCTTCGGCGTCGCCGATCTGCGCGCGTCGCTGGCGTTCTACCGCGATCTGCTGGGCTTCACGCTGCGGCGTGTGGTGGTGCCGCACGGAGCGGGTACGCGGCGCATCGCGGCCGATCCCGAAGGACCGCTGCCGGCGGACGCGTGCGGAATCATCCTGGCCGGGGCCGACGCGGTCCTCTCGCTGCATCGTTCCGCATCCGGCGTCGCCGTGCGCGCGCCGCGCTTCGAACACATGGGCTGGAAAGTCGAACACCTCGAAGCCTGCCGCGAACGGCTGGCCGACTACGCCGTGGACTGCGAAGCCGACCGTGCGGGGCGCCAACTGATTCTGCGCGACCCCAACGGCCGCGCCGCCGCCGCGCCGAATCTCGAACTGACCGGGGTCCAAACCCCGGTTTAATCCGCACTTCGAACCTCGGGAGCAACCGATGCACACGCCTTTCGACAACGCTCAAGTCCTGGTCGTGGCCACGAGCCTGAACGCCGGATCCCGCTCGGCGGTGCTGGCGCGGGAAGCGTACGGTCAACTCCGCGCCCAGGGCATCGCGGCCGAACTGGTCGACCTGCGCGAACTGGACTTGCCCTTCGCAACCGGCGGCGGCGAGCACGATTCGCATCCGGGCGTCGTGAAGGTCCGCGAAGCCTTCAAGCGCGCCACACACATCCTCATGGCCGTGCCGATCTACAACGGCGACGTGAACTCGGCCGCGCGGAACCTCGCCAACTTGGGCTGCAAGTTTTACCGCAAGACCGTGGGCTTTCTCTGCGCCTCGGGCGGCGAAAAGTCATTCATGGCGATCTACGCCTTCGCCAACTCGCTGATGTGGGAGTTCTCGGTCTGGATCGCGCCCGACTATGTCTTCGCCACCGGCTCCGACTTCGCCGGCGATACCGTCTCCAACCCCGACCTGCGCGCGCGCATCGGGAAGCTGAACGAACAGGTCTTGACCCGCGGAGGCGTGGTTCACTCGAACCCCCAACCGGCCGCGGCGTAGGGCACACCCCATAGAGAAGGAGTTGCCATGCACTGCTACCTCGAACACGCCAACCTGACCGTGAAGAGCATCGACGAGACCGTCCACTTCCTGACTGCGGCCTTCCCTCACTTCAAAGTGCGTGGCGGCGGCGTGCACCTGGGCCGGCGCTGGATTCACATCGGCACGCCCGAGCATTACCTGGCGCTCAACGAAGCCACCGGCCCGCACCGCGGCGAACCGTACGATTCCGCGGGTTTCAATCACCTGGGCTTCGTCGTCGACGACGCCGAAGGCGTGAAGGCGCGGCTCTTGCAGGCCGGATTCCGCGAAGGTTTCAAGCCCGAGCCGCATCCGCACCGCCAGCGCGTCTACTTTCACGACCCCGACGGCGTCGAGTGGGAATTCGTCCAGTATTTCTCCGAGGAACCGGCGCTGCGCAACGATTACGCGCTATAAACGATTCGGCGGGAGCGCGGGGTATCCCGCGTTCCTGCTCGCCATTCCAGACGCACGTTGAATGCAACGGCACCCGGAGGTTATCGCCATGTCCACGCAACCCGCCGCCGTCAAGCCCGCCTCGGCGCACGATCTGATTCGCGTTTCCACGCTGGAGGAACTCAGGAGCGCCGGCGTGAAGGTCGTCCAAGGGCGCGACCGGCCGGTGGCCGTCTACTGCCACGACGGCGAAGTTTCGGCCGTGGACAACCGCTGCCCGCACCTAGGCTTCCCGCTCAGCCGCGGCAGCGTGAAAGACGGCATCCTCACCTGCCATTGGCACCAAGCGCGCTTCGATCTGTGCAGCGGCTGCACCTTCGACCTCTGGGCCGACGACGTCCCGCGCTACCGCGCGATCGTCCGCGACGGCGACGTGTTCATCTCCGCCGATCCCGAACACCGCGAAGACACGGAGCACCATCTGCGCCGCTTGGAGAAAGGCCTGCAGCAAAACATTTCGCTGATCCAGGGCAAGAGCCTGCTGGGCCTCCTGCGCCACGGTATGGGTGTGACGGAGATCCTGCGCGAAATCACGCGCTTCGCCTGCCGCTTCGAGAACCGCACGGGGCTGGTCGAACTGGCCATCGCCGGACGGCTCTTCCCGGTGTTGAACGAAGAAACGGCCTACTTCGCGCTGCTGCGCGCGGCGCGTGTGGTTGCGACCTCGGCCAACGGGCCGATCCAGACGCTGCGCGAGCCGCTCGAAGGCGCGGATTATTCCTTCGCGACGCTCAAGAACTGGATGCGGCAGTGGTCGCGCGCCCGGCATCGCGACGGCGCCGAACGCGTCGTGCGAACCGCCATCCGCCAAGGTTATTCTCCCGCTCAGCTCACCGATCTGCTCGTCGGCGTCGAGACCGACCGCATCTACAGCGCGCAGGGCCACACGCTCGACGCGATCAACAAACACTTCGAACTGCTGGACCTGATCGGCTGGGAGCACGCCGGCGAAGTCCTCCCGCTCCTGGCGCGGACCATCGTGCAATCGCGCGGCGCCGAGGAAGAAGCCGAGTGGTATCACCCCATCGAGCTGATTCCGCCGCTGCGCACGCTGGAGCGCGAGCTGCCCGAGCTGTTGGCCGCTCCGCGTGCGGTGGATTGGAAAGTCCCCGCGGACTTCACGGCGACGCTACTGGGCGAAGATCCGCTGCGGCTCTTGAATGCGCTCAAGGACGCCCTGAAGGCCGGCGCTCCGCCCGCCGAGTTGGCCAAGCAGGTCTGCTACGCCGCGGCCTTGCGCCTTGCGCGATTCAGCGCCAACAACGAGGTCGGAGACTGGTTCAACCCTCAGCACACCTTCAACTACGCCAACGCGGTGCATCAGACGATCAAGCGTGCGCCGACGCCCGACGTCGTGCGCGGACTCTTCCAGGCCGCGCTGGCCGTGTACCACGACCGCTTCCTGAACGTCCCCGCCGCCGCGCTGCCCGGCGAACGCCCCGACGGGTTCGACCAGCTCCCCTGCGACGCCGAAGCCCTGCGTAAAGGACTCCTCGAATCGCTCGACCAGCGCGCCAACGTAAACTCCGCGGCGCGCTACGCCGCCCGCTACGTGCGGCTGGGGCATCCGCTGGAGGCGCTCTTCGACACGCTGGCGCTGGCCACCGTGCGCGAGAACCTCGATTTTCATACGCTCCAGGTCTTGGAAGACGGCTTCACGCAGTGCCGCGAGTGGGGCGGGAGCGGCCCGCAGGTGGAACATATTCTCGTCGGCGTGGTGCGCGATCTGGCGGCCTTCTGTCCGACGGCCCGCGCGCCGCACCACACGGCCACGATCGCCTTGCGTCTCTATCGCGGCGAGAAGTTGTACGAGGACGAGGCCGACCACCACGCCGCCGACTGAACGCGAAAGAGACACAGAACAGATAGGGAGCGCCCATGCACTATCGCGTCAAAGCCAAACCCATCGGAGCCCGGGCGGCGGAGTTTCTGCGCATCCTGCACGACGGAACCGTCGCGCGGCAGCGTCCGGACGGCGAGGAGATCGTGGCCAGCATGCGGCGCGCCGTGCTGGCCACAGACGGCTTTGCGTATTGGACGGAGACGTGCTACTGCGCCACGCCGTTGGCGCACGAACGCGAAACGGTTTACGACCGCTACTTCGAGGCCTTCGACGCCGCTCCATTCGACGGGGAACTGGATGTGCAGGGCCGGCCATTGCTGGAAGCGCTGGCTCAGGCGTAATACGACCAGAGCGCGAGCAGCCAGCGAAACGTGCCCAGCGCGACTACGAAGCCGCCGGCCAGGAAGAGCACCAGAAGCATCGAGATCGCCAGCGCCGCGCCGCTGATCCATTCCGGCGCCTCGGCCACGAAGCGATTCTCCGCGCTGGCGCGCCTGCCGACCCAGGACGTATCGCCGGGCTCCTTGCAGGCGCTGAAGACCACGACATCGTTTTGAATCAGAAAGAGATACCGCGCCGTGCCTTTCGGACCGGGTACTTCGTACGCCCGCACGCGGTCGCCTTTGCCCCGGTAGTCATCCAGCCGGGCGATCTGGCCTTCGAACGTCGCCGCATCGACCGTACGTGCTCCGCGCATCACGAGTTCAACGGAGTCGATGGAAAGCGTATAGTAGGTGTTCTGATCCGCGTACCACTCCGCCACCACCTTGGCGTATTCGTTGGGCTGCGCCTCGGCCAGCCGCAGATTGTGCGAGCTTTCGAACCGCCGCACCTCTTCCCGCGTCCGTGCGTCGCCGTACCGGATCTGCTGGTCGCGCACGATCCGCCCCGCGAACTCCAACGCGAGGTGCCCCAGCATTCCGGCCACGGCGGCCAAGAGCACCACGCCCAAGTAAAAGCGCAGGGAGAAACTGAAGAACGAGAATAGCCGCGGCCTTTCGCGCGGCGCGGCGGCCGCGTGGATCACCACGCCTTCCGTGTGCTCCACGCCCATCGTTCGCCGCTCCGTCGTCATGGGTTCCATCCCACGGTTTTAAGCGCGGCCGTCGAAGTCTTTTCGGTGCGCGTCGCGCATAAAAAAACCCTGCCGAAGCAGGGTTGGTAAGTAATGGAAACGGCTCGTGTTTAGAACTCGAGGATGAAGCGGTGCCGCGAGCCCAGAATCGCGAAGACCAGGCCCACCAGCAAACCCACGATCGTCACGGCCGGGAAGCCGTTGACGTACCAGAAATCTTCCTGCGTGGGGTGCGGGAAGATCGAATACTGGTGCTCCTGCTTGAAGATCCACAGGAAGAAGCAGAGGAACGCGAGCCCAAAGCTGACCAGCGCGATGATGTTGTTCAGCTTCTGCTTCTTGAGCGTCAACTCGATCTCGTTGTATTCGCCTTCGGGCAGCGCCTTCATCGCGTGCCCGCAAGCCGGACACTTGATGTCTTCCTGCCCCAAGTACAGCTCCGACCAATGCGTGGTCAGGCACTCGCTGCAGGTGGCTTTGACTCGAACGCCCATGACATGGCCTCCCGTGCGTAACGCCGGTGCTTCCTTAAGTTATGGCAATTCCTGGCAGGCGCGTAGGATAGCTCTTGTCACCAAGGCTGACAAGAGGGCTTTTCGCGACTACAGCGACTCTTTCAGCCACGCTTGGAACTTCTTTTCAAGATCGGAGATAGACGCGCTGCCGGTCAGTTCGAGCAGCTCGGCCTCCACCCCGCCCTCACGATGTGCGTTGGTGATCAAGCGGAGCGCCTTCTCCCAGCCGAAGCGTTCGGTCACGTAGCGGACCAGCGCATAGCCCTCGGCGTAAAAGAAATCCGGATCGCCGGGGTAATCCTTGAGTTGCAGCAGTTCCTCAAGCGGAATGTAGCTCTGGCTTTGCAGCCGCGTGCGCAGAAAGCCCAAGTAATAGCGGTGCCGATACTCGGGCTCCATCGTCACCGAAAACCCTTCGTGGATCGCCACCGGCAGCAGGTCGAAGCTCTTGAGGTTCGAGTTGACGATCAGGTGCATCAGTTCGTGCGGCAGCACCGACTTGAGCAGCCGCGGCGACGCCTGCCACGAATGAATCTGCATGCGCACGATCGCGCCGTCGTGCTGGTGGGCGAAGCGCGCGATCCCGCCGGTCCATTCGGGTTTCTGAGTCGCGGCCATGTACTCTTCTTTGCTGCGGTGCAGGAAGACCTTGGGCTTCTGGGTCCAATCGGCCGTCAACCCCGTCAACTCGGTGATGCGGTTGCGGTGATGCTCCAATACTTCGGCGGTCGCTTCGGCCAGCACCTCGTTGTGGTGGTGGATCGAGAAATGCGCACTCTCCAGAGTTTTGAAATCGCCGGCCGCGGCTTGCGTGTAGCCGGCCAGATCGTGCGCATCGATGTCGAAACGGATGCTCGCGCCGCCGTCGGGAATACCCAGCTTCTTCTCGAGATCCGCGCGCAACAATGCGGCGCCTTCGGCGCTCGAAGCGGTCGTCTTGACGCGCAGGGCTTTGGCGAAGCTCTGCGCCGCCGCTTTGAAATCCCGCGTGACTTGCTCCAGCCTTCCGGAGATGTACAGCGCGTGCGGATTGGCCGGCGCAAAGGCCAGAATCCGGTCCAGCCCCGCGCGGGCGGCCGGTATCTCGCCGGACGAAAACTGCGCCAGCACCACCGAGAGCGCCGAAGCCGCGTAAAGATTCTCCAGCTTGTTGGCCAGCGTCGCGTCGTGGACGAAGGCCTGCTCCAGTTCGCGCGTCGCGCCGGCGTAATCGTTCTTGAGGTACAGTCCGCGCGCGCGCGCGCCGTGCGCGGCCCCCAATAGCGGCCCCACCGTCTCCGCGGCGTCGGGCGAATACGCCTGCGCCTGCCGCAGCGCCTCGATCGCGCCGTCCCAGTCTTCCTGCAGCAGCGCCTTGTGTCCGGCTTTGACCAGTTCGTCCAGCCGCGCCAGTTCGGCGGCTAGCGTTTTCAGCGCCGCCTCGGCCGCCGCATCGCCCGGCAGCAGTTGCAGCAGCCGCTGGTACGCTTTGCGCGCCTCGTCCAGCCGCCGGTATTTGTGCAAGTGAACGGCGTGCGAGCGCACCGCGTTGGCCAGCGCCGCCTGCGCCACCCGATTGTCCGGCTTCGCCTGTACCGCCTGCTCGAAGGCCGCCACCGCCTCGACGTAGCGCTGCCGCTGCAAAAGCGACTGCCCGACATCCAGGCCGTATTCCTGAGCCGACTGGCGCTCGACGTACTCGATCTGATCCTTGCGCAGCTTCACCTCGCCGTACGGCACGCGCAGTACCAGATATTCCTTGTCCTCTTTGACGACCTCGCCCTGCAGCACCCGCCCGTTCTTGAGGTGCACCAGATCCGCCCGCGCCGCGCCGCTGACGAGGCTCAGGCACAGCAGACCCAGCAGGATAAGCGGCAGGCGACGAGCGTTGGGGGTTGACGTGGCGGGCACCGAATCTTGGCTCCGGAGGCGTATGTAGCAGCCTGACCTCGGACGACGCTATAGTATGTGCATTCGAGTGGTGCGCACGCCAGGATTTCCTATTATTGATGCACCAGTGAAACGGCCGGCCGGACACCGATTGAGCGGATTTGGGCTCAATATGGTTGCGCGCGTGCGTCTGGTCTGAGTCGGAGAAGCGGGGAGCGCCTGGGCATGTTCGACGGTTCGAAAGCGATGCGGCGGCTGGCGCTGGCGGCGATCCTGCTTGGGGCGGCGCTCGCCTTGCTCGCGCTGGAACCCGAGGCCGCGCCCCAACCTCGGCAGGACCGTATCCCGCCGCGTCATCCGGCCGGCGAAGCCGGCATCGCCGCGCCCGAAGGCGAGGTCGTCTGGCTGCAAGACGAGGCCGTTTGGAAGGCCGCCGCGCCCAAGACCTTTCGCCTGCTTTACGTCCGTTCCCCGCGGGATTTCGGCTGCGAACTGCTGGAGCGCATCGCCTTCGCGGATCCCGAAGTGCTGGCCTACTTGAAGGAGCATGCGGCGGCGCGGTACGTGGACCTCGTCGAGCAGCCCGAGACGGCGCGGCGTTACGGCGTCAGCGAGATCCCGGCGCTGGTGGTGCTGGATCCCGAGGGCGGCTTGGGCGGCGTGCTGCACGGCTACCGCCCGCCCATGCGGCTGAAGGACGATCTGCAGAAGCTGGCCGCGCAAGCCCAAGCCCGCGTCCGCCGCGCAGCCGAACTCGACGCGCAACTGGCCGATCAAGCCGGCGCACCCGGCGAAGCGCGCTTTGAGGCCCTCGACGCCGCGGCGAGCCTCGCGGCCGAGCGCAAGCGCTTCGAACTGGCCGTGGGATACCTGGAGCAGCTCCTGGCCTCTCCGAAGGTGGAAGAAGCCCGCAGCGTCGCGACCTTGCGGCTGCGGCTCGCGCAAGCGCTGGCCGAGGCCGGTCGCGGAGCGGACGCGGAGGCGCAATTCGAACTCGCCGCGCGGGCCGACACGCTTTCCATCTACGGCGAAGCGATCGGTTACGCGCGCGCGCAAGCGGCGCTGCATGCGGGGGCGCTCGAAGCCTCCGCCGCGCGCTGGGCGGAATTCATCGCGAAGCACCCCAAAAGCGCGCGGCGCGGGCGGGCGCTCTACAACCGCGCGTATGCTCTGCTGGGTTCGGGAAAACCGGCCGAAGC
Source organism: Planctomycetota bacterium (assembly GCA_015075375.1). Classification (GTDB taxonomy): domain Bacteria; phylum Planctomycetota; class SZUA-567; order H5-PLA8; family H5-PLA8; genus H5-PLA8. The sequence goes on from JABTUM010000001.1 coordinate 1,714,330, forward strand.
CGCGCCGCCGCTGAAAGAACTGCTGGAAGCGCAGGACCTCGACGCCGAGACCTACACCGCGGCGCGCGGCCTGCTGTACGCTTCGCGGGATGCCGATCCCGCGCTGGCGGCGCTGGCCGCCGAACGCGGCGAAGCCCAGACGCTCGCCGACGCACTGGCCGACGGACGCGATCTGGCGCGCGAGTATTCGTGCCTCGATTGCCATAAGGAAATCGAGCCCGAGCTGAAATCGGCGCACACCACCTGCGTCGAATGCCACCTGCTGCTCAAGCAATTCGAGCGCGAGCCCGAGCGGCACGACCGGCTATTGGAGCGGCACACGCATTTCTACCGCAACTGCGCGCGCATCCGGCATACGCTGCGCGCCCCCAGCCTCGCCGCGGTGGGCGCGCGCGTGCAGGCCAGCTGGATCGCCGCGTTTCTCGATAACCCGTACGACGTGCGTCCGCACCTCGAAGAGAGCATGCCGCAGATGAACCTCAGCACCGCGCAATCCGAGACGCTCACACGCTATCTGCGCGCCATCGCCTCGGCTTCGGGGCACCGCCCGCCGGACGCCGGCGAACCGGCCGCGCCGGCGCACGATCCGGCGCTCGCCGCCAAGGGCCGCGAGCTCTTCGAACAATTCAAGTGCTACGCCTGCCACCAATACGGCAACGTACGCTTCGGCGACGATCAGGCGAGCTGGAACTGGGACGAAGGACGCGCCGAAGCGCCGAACCTGCGCTTCGCCCGCCACCGCCTTACCGCACGCACCGCCGCCGACTGGATTCGCGATCCGCAAAAAGTCGATCCGAAGACGCGCATGCCGAAGTTCGAACTCGACGAAGCCCAGATCGATGCGCTGGTCCAGTTCATCTTTCACGGCGACGCCGGCGCCGCCGCCGCGCCGCGGGCCGAAGCGGAGAAGCCGCTCGAACGCGCGCCGGCCTGGGAAGAAGTGAACCACGCGATTTTCCAAGACACGTGCGTGCACTGCCACATGAGCGACGCCGAAGGCGGCGCGGGCAACGTGGGCGCCTACGGGTACCGCGCGCGGCGGCTCGACCTGACCAGCTTCGCGGGCCTCAAGCGCGGCAGCTTGCAGCCCGACGGAACGCGCCTGGATATACTCAAGTCCGCCGCCGACGGCAGCCCCGCGCCGATCCTGGCCCGCGTGCAACTGCGCATCGAAGAGAATAAGCGCGACGGGATTAAACCCTTCGAGGATCCGCTGACCGACCTCGAACAGCCGCGCGAAGGACGCATCAAGCCCGGCATGCCGTTCGGGCATCCGGCGCTGACGCCCGAACAGATCGCGTTGCTGGAAGCTTGGCTGAAAGCCGGCGCGCCCGGCCCCAAGCCGCTGCCCTTGGGCGATCCGAACCCCGAAGCGCCCTGAAACGCGCTACCGCTTCTTCGGCGTCACCATCGCGAGGAAGTTGAGATACCAAGGCGAAAGGACGCAGCCCCACATAAAAACGATATGCAGCGTCTTGAATAGCGTCAGGTTCTCCGGTGTAGACGTGGCGAAAAACAGCAACCCGAGTTTCGTTCCGCCACAACCGATCAGAATCGCGGCGATGAAGGTCATCAACCTTCGCGGCCAACCCGGCTCGCAGTGGAATACGCCTGTCACGGGCAGCATCAACAGGCCGAAGAACCAAGCAGTCTCTTGCGCACACACCGATTCCACCGGGTTCGATGAGAAGCCCAGCCAGACCAGCGCTCCCGCCAACCCCAGCAGCAGCACCGCCAGCGCATTCGACATCCGGATCTGGTCCCGATTCAGCGCCAGCCGGCCGAAGCGGTTGAAGCGCAGCAGCAGATTAAAAAGCGGGTACGCCAACCACGTGAGCAGGCAGAAGCCGAGGTACAGGTACAGGATCGGCTGCAAGTACGGCGCCCAGGCCGGATGCGACTTGCTCAAACTCGCGATGACCCGGTTGCCCAAGTACAGACCGATGATCACCGCCCACGCCGCTTTGTCGCTCAGCTTGCCCATGAACAGGAAATACTTGAGCATCCAGCGGTATATGAAATGCCGCGCCTTCAGCGCCTCGACGATGCCTTGGCGGGCCCATTCGTTGTTCGGCTCGAGCCGCAGCGCTTCGCGGAAATGCTCCATCGCCTTTTGCGGTTCGCCGGCCTCCAGCAGCGCCCAGCCCTGGTTCGCATGGGTGAGCGTGTTGTCGGGATTCTGGCGCAGGGCGACGTCCAGCACGCGCCCGGCCTCGGCCTGCCGGCCCAGCTTCACCAGCGCGATGGCCCGGACGTTCAGGCACTTTTCGTGCTCCGCGTCGTGGCGCAGCCCGCTCTCGGCGGCGTCGAGCGCATCCTGCCAGCGCTTCTGGCTCAAGCGCACGCCGCCCAGCAGGCCCCAGTAATCGGGTTCTTCGGGAAGCAGGCGGATGGCTTCGGCGATCGCCGCGCCGGCGGCGGCGTAATCGTCCCGCCCGGAAAGCACGGCGGCGTGAACGTAATGCGAGAACGAGTCGTCCGGCGCGAGGCTCACCGCGCGCTGCGCTTCCTCCGTGGCCTCGGTATGACGCTCGAGTTCCGATAAGCATAGCGCCAGCAGCGCGTGCGCCTCCGGAGCATCGGGGTCTTCGGCCAGCGCCAATCGCAGCTCAGCCTCGGCCATCTCGGGCCGGTGCTGCTGCAGGAGCAAGTGCGCGCGTTCGAAGTGGGCGGACATGGATGCCTATAGATTCAAATACTTCAAAATATCGTCGTACACGCCGCCCTGATTCGAGTAGAGCGCGTAGTTCCGCGCCGTCGCGAACCACTCCTTCGTGCTGGGCTTCACCTTCTTCGCCGCCGCGAGCAGATCCTTATCGGTGAGCGGCTTGGGAACGCCCTCTTTCATCGCTTGGCGCAGCTTCTCTTCAATGGCGAGATCGACGACGGCTTTCAGATCCGCGCCGCTGAAGCCGTCGGTTTTCTTCGCCAGGTAATCGAAATCCGGATTCTCGACGGGCTTTCCTTTAAGCAGGATGCGCAGGACGCCGGCGCGCGCGGGCGCGTCGGGCGGCGGAACGAAGAGCACGCGATCGAAGCGTCCCGGGCGGCGGAAGGCGCTGTCGAGATGCCACGGCGCGTTGGTCGCGGCGAGGATCAAGACGCCGTCGTTGTGCCCTTTCACGCCGTCCAATTCGGCGAGGAACTGGTTGATCTGGTTGCGCCCGGCGCTGTGGCGCAGGTCGCTGCGGCTGGCGCCCAGCGCGTCCACCTCGTCGAAGAAGAGCACGCAGGGCTTGTGCGCGCGCGCCTGCTCGAAGATCGCGTGCAGGTTCCGCTCGCTGGCCCCGATCCACATGTCCAGCACGTCGTTGATGCCGATGGCCAGAAAACGCGCCTGCACTTCGCCGGCCGTGGCCCGCGCCAGCAGCGTCTTGCCGCAACCCGGCGGCCCGTACATCAAGATCCCGCCGCCGATGGGCTTTCCGTAAGCCTTGTAAATTTCCGGATGCGTCAGCGGGTGGACGATCTTGAGCTTGATCTCTTCTTTCAGCTCGTTCATCCCGCCCACGTCGGCGAAGCCGACCTTGGGGCGCTCCAGTTCGAACGAGCCCTTCGCCTCGTCGGGTTCGGCGTGCTGGCGCAGCTTCCCGTCCACGACCTCGTCGTCGTCGTTCGCGCCGCCGGCTTTGCCGCGCCGGATGCCCAGCCGCGCTTCCAGTTCCGTGTCGGCGGCTTCCGGATCGGCGTCGAGAGCCTTGTGGTATTCCTTCACCGCGCGCTCGACTTCGCCCTGCGCGAAGAGCATCCGCGCATGCAGCAGGTACGCCGGAGCCGGACGCTGCGCGCGGCGGATCAGATCCTCGACCAGCACCAGCGCCTGCGAGGCCTTGCCCTGCTGCTGGAACGCGCGCGCCAGCGCCAGCTTCGCGCCTTCGTGATCCGGCGCGCGCTGCAAGGCCTCCTTGGCTTCAACCTCGGCCTCTTCGTAGCGCCCGAAACGCAGCAGCGTTTCGACCAGATGCAGGCGCAACGGGACGTTCTCGGGCGAAACCTTGAGCGCCTCGCGCAAGCCCTGAAGTTCGGCATCCCCGGCGGCCATGGCGATTCCTTATAAAAGCGGCAACGGACCGGAAGCAACGGCGGGTGAGGCTATCCGCATCAATTGGGCGGCGTCAAGCGGACGGCCTCGAAAGCCCTGCGCACGAATGCTGTATAGCCCTGAATAGTCCAGGAGCGGGCCTGAGATGCTACCGGCTTCGGTGCCTACGCCCGAATGGGATCAGCCGCCCAGGCGATTTGCCGGCACCGCGGTGCTAGGTGCGTTGCTCTTGGGCATTCTGGTGCCTTGCTTGCTCACCTTCTGGTTTTCCGGGCATTCAGGCTTAACCGGTGCGTTTTTGGAAGCCCCCGAGCGTCCCGATGAAGGACGCTGGGATTTCAGTGAACTGGTCTGGCTCATCTCAGTGGCCAGTATCGGATGCGGTCCCGGTGCACTCATCTTGTCCGGCATCCTGATCGGCTTGTTTCGCCTCCTGATGCGCCAAGAAGGTCGAGCTTGGCAGGTGTGGAAGTCAGAACGCTACTTCATGCAGGCTGGTTTCGCGGCGGGTGCCCTCGCGGCATTCGCCAATTTTCCAGGCTACCTGGTCGTGGATCTCTTGAACCATCACGATGGCTTGCGCCTCCTTCGCGTCTTCACCCTCTTCGCTGTCACCGGCGCCACCTGCGGAACTTGGATCGCGTGGCAGGTCTATCGCGAGTTCCACCCCGAGCTGGGGCTCTTCCCGCGCGTATCCCTCTCCGGCTTGGTCGTACTGGTACTTGGCTGGAGTACGTTGCTGTTCCTCTTTCAGCCCGCCTGACGCTTTCGCTCCCGCCGCTTTGGCGCTAGAAACGGTGCTTCGCCTCTAAGCAGCGTTTGCCCGGAGCCCCGTCATGTCCATCGCCTTTGAAGAGATCTTCGAAACCATCCGCATGATCGGGATGCAGCATCTCGACATCCGCACCACCACGCTGGGCCTCTCGCTGCTCGATTGCACCGGCGGGACGCCGCGAGAAGTTGCGCACAAGGTCTACGACAAAGTCTCCAAGATCGGGTCGCGGCTGGTCCCGGCGGCGCGGGAGATCGAAGCCGAGTACGGGATTCCCATCGTCAACAAGCGCGTGGCCGTCACGCCGGTGGCCGAACTGGGCCTCGCCGACCCGCTCCCCGTCGCCCTCGCGCTCGACAAGGCCGCGCACGAGATCGGGATCGACTTCCTGGGCGGCTACAGCGCGCTGGTCCAGAAGGGCTTCACCACGCACGACCACGCGCTGATCGATTCGCTCCCCGAGGCGCTGGCGATCACCGAACGGCTCTGCGGTTCGGTCGCGGTGGCCTCGACGCGGGCGGGGATCAACATGGATGCGTGCCTGCGCTTGGGCGAGATGCTCAAAGCGCTGGCCGCACGGACCGCCGACCGCGGCGGCGTCGGCTGCGCCAAGTTCTGCGCCTTCGCCAACGCGGTGGACGACAACCCGTTCATGGCCGGCGCCTTCCACGGCATCGGCGAAGGCGAAAGCGGCCTCAGCGTCGGGATCAGCGGCCCCGGCGTCGTCAACGCCGTCGTCAAAGGACTGCCCGGCGTCGACCTGCAGACCGTCGCCGACGAGATCCGCCGCACCGCCTACAAGATCACGCGCATGGGCGAACTCGTCGGGCGCAAGGTCAGCGAACGGCTGGGCGTACCGTTCAACATCATCGACCTCTCGCTCGCGCCGACGCCCGCCCCCGGCGACTCCATCGGCGAGATCATCGAAGGCCTGGGACTCGAACGCACCGGCGCGCCCGGCACCACCGCGGCGCTGATGCTCCTTACGGATGCCGTCAAACGCGGCGGCGCGATGGCCACCAGCCATACCGGCGGCCTCAGCGGCGCGTTTATCCCGGTCAGCGAGGACGGCGCGATGGCCGCCGCCGCCGCCGAAGGCGCCTTGACCATCGAGAAGCTCGAAGCCATGACCGCCGTCTGCTGCGTGGGGCTCGATATGGTCATCGTTCCCGGCGACACCAGCGCCGAAACGCTGGCCGCGATCATCGCCGACGAGTCGGCCATCGGGGTGATGAATCACAAGACCACGGCTTGCCGCCTGATCCCTGCTCCGGGCAAGAAGGCCGGAGATACGGTCGATTTTGGGGGGTTGCTCGGATCGGGACCGGTAATGGCCGTCAACCGCTTCGGCTGCGCGCCTTTTATCCGGCGCGGCGGTCGTATCCCGGCCCCGTTACAGGGCTTGAGGAATTAGCCTCGAATAAAAATCTCCCTAAGCCGATTGGACGCCTCCGCATCCTTTACATAAGCTGCACATGGAGCCTACCCAGGATGCTCTAAAGTTCTACCGGATTTGAGTTTGAAGATTGTAGGGCGCTCCAATTTGAGGTAAGAAATGCGGGCCGTAGTTAGCAAAGACCCCCGCGCGAGTAGCCGATACCGAGGCAGGCTGCCGGGAACTTGTGCGGCAGGGGGGAACGACGGGATGCCCCGCGCTCAACTTGCGCGCTTGATACTGCTTCTGGGTGGGGCTTGTGTGCTGCTGAATGCACCCGTGCGCGGGGCAGCAGACCGCGAAGCTTTGCCCGACGAACCGCAGCTCAATGCCACCGCCACCCGAGAGATTGCCTTCGCCGCCGGCCAACCCGAGCCGGTTCGGGCGCCCGTAGCCGCTCCCCAAGCCACGCCGCCCAGCGAACCCGCTCCGCCGCCGGCCGCGCAGCAAATGGCCAACGCCGCGCTGCAGGCCGCCAAGCGCGAGCACACCGTCGCCACGCTGCCCACCGCCGGCAAGCCGGGGGACGTCCGGCTCGTCTGCATGCGCACCGAGGTCGTCACGCGCGGGCGCTGGATCGTCCCGCCGCTGCCGGTCTATCCCTTCTCCATGTGGAACCGCTGGCTGGACGAGAACGCGCCCAAGGCCACGCATTGCGCGATCGACTGGATGGACGAGCATGGACGCTGGTGGCACACCGAGATCCGCGGCTTCGAACATCACGACGCGCGGTACCGCGTCGGGCAGGGCGAGTTCACCGGATCGGGCGTGACCGTCTACGGCGTCTTCGTACTTCCCGGCCGCAGCGATCCGGAAGGCCTGGAAGTGGTCCTGGACGAGCCCGTGAGCTGCGATTACCGGGTCATCGAAGCCGAAGCGCGCAAATACGGCCGCTTGGACAAACGCCGCGGCGAGCCGGGCACCGGGGGACGCGGAAAAGAGAATGTCGGCCTGGGCGGCCCGTCCTTCAAGCCTTCGCAGAACAGCAACACCTTCGTCCGCTACCTGCTCGAACGCGTGAACGTAAAGCGCGAAGCGCCGCCGGGTGCGATCGGATGGAACACGGTGCCCCACTTCCCCTACTCGTCCGACGCCGATGCGTACGGCCGCTGAGGAGCACGCGAGAAGCTTGATGCGCCGCACGATCGAACGCTTCGCGGTCCTGGCCGCGGCCTTGGCTCTGCTGCTGCAGGCCGGCTGCGGCGATACGCTGCGCACGGCGCTGCCGATCGTGCCGCCGTCGAAGTACGTCGATGTCGGCGGCCGCAAGCTCACCCGCGCCGAAGTCGCCTACTACCAGAAGGTCCGCGAGTTCAGCCAATGGACGCGCGTCGACCCCAACGACGCCGTCGCGTACTACTCGCTGGGTGAACTCTTCCAGGTCAAGGGCAACTACGAACTGGCCAAGGAACTGTACTTCAAAGCCACCCAGCTCGACCCCACGCTCTCCGAAGCGCATCACAACATGGCCGTGATCCTGATCGAGGAAGAGAATTTCAAGGATTCCATCGCGCTCCTCGAACGCGCCGAAAAGCTCAGCCCCGAAGACGCCAAGATCCAGCACCACAAAGGCCAGGCTCACGCCGGGCTGGGGCAGGTCCGCGAATCCCTCGAAGCCTACGACCGCGCGCTGCAACTGGACCCCGAGTTCACCGCCTGCTACCTCGACAAGGCCAAGCTCTACTATTCGCGGCGGCGCTACGCCGACGCCGAAAAGGTCTGCCGCCAGGCCATCGCCAATCTGCCCGCCGTCTCGCCGCATGCCACCGCGCGCGTGACGCACGGCGCGATCCTCGACAGCATCCTGCCCGATTCGCTGCTGTACTGGGCCGGCGAAGACCGCCCCGAAGACACCACCACGGCCGAAGCGCACTACGACTTGGCCTTGGCGCTTAAAGCCCAGGGCCGCCTGCGCGAAGCCCTCGCGGCGCTGCTCCCCGCCGAAACCTCGGCCACCGCCAAGCCCGACGTACAGGTCCTCAAGGCCCGCCTGATGGAAGGCTTGGGCGATACGGCCGGCGCGATTACCACGCTCGAAACCCTGCGCGTCAGCCATCCCGATCTGGCCGAAATCCCGAAGCGCCTTTCGCAGCTCCAGCAGAAAGCAGGGCAGCCCCAGAAGGCCGCCGAGATGCGCCTGCAAGCCGCCGAACTGGATCACTCCGACCGCACGCTGCAACTGGAAGCCGCCCGCGTGGCCGAAGCCAGCGGCGACGTCGCGCAGAGCATCGGGATCTACGAACGCCTCGTGCGCCTGGACGCCAACGACGTGGGCAGCCTGCGCAAGCTGGCCGAGGCCTACGACAAAGCCGGAATCAACCGCCAGTCCGCCCTGGCTTACCAGGAACTCGTCAACCGCCGGCCCGACGACCTCGACGCACGCCGCCGCCTGGGCTTCCTGTACTCCGACCTACCCGGCTTCCAGGGCCGAGCGGTGGTCCAGTTCAAGCACGTCCTCAAGGCGCGCAGCAACGACACCGAAGTCCACCGCCGCCTCGGCGAACTTTACGCGCAGTCGCGCAACCTGACCGGCGCCGAAGAACACGTCCGCTGGGCGCTGGAACTGAACGCCTCCGATCCGCGCGCGCAGGCCTCGCTGGCCGATATCTACGCCGCGCAGAAGCGGCCCGAAGAAGCCGTCACCGCCTACCGCAAGGCCCTGCAGCTCAAGCCCGACGACGCGCGCGTGCACCTCGAACTGTCCAAGACGCTGCTGCGCATCGACCGCAAGGAAGAAGCCGTCAAAGCCTTCGAAGCGTACCTCAAGCTCAAGCCCGACGACGCGGACGCGCGGCGCATCTACGCGAACACGCTGCGCGACCTGAACCGCCGCGAAGACGCCGTGCGCGAGTACCAGGCCATCATCGCCCAGAACCCGCGCGACGAAGCCACCGCCATGGAACTGGCCAAGCTCGCCAAGCTGCTCGGGCAGTACAACCAGGCCGCCGGGATGTACGAATCGCTCCTGGAGTACAACCCCTCCAATCGCGAAGCGTTGCGCCAGGCCGGTCGCCTGTACGACGAAATGAAGAAGCCCATGCGCGGCATGTACTGCTGGCAGCGCCTGATCAAACTTGCCCCCAACGATCTCGAAGCCCAGAAGGGTCTGGCCGCGGTATACAAAGCCATCGGCGACGACACGGCCGCCATCGCGAAGTACGAATCCTTGGGCGCCAGCGGCGACGAAGAAGGCTGGCGCAACGCCGCCTTCCTTCACCTGAAGCTCAACAACCGCGACAAAGCCATCGCCGCGTACCGCAAAGTCATCGAGATCCAGCGCAAGGACGTCCAGGCCCGCAAGCGCCTCGCCTCGCTTTTGCAGCATTCCGAAAACTCCGCCGAACGCGACGAAGCCATCGACCTCTACAAGGAACTGATTCAGCTCAACGAGAAAGACGTCGCCTCGCGCTTGAACCTCGCCAACCTGTACACCGAAGACAACCGGCTCGCCCAGGCGCTCGAACAGTTCGAGGCCGTGCTGCGCGTGGAGCCCGAGAACGTTTCGGCGCACACCGGCTTGGGCGTCGTGTACCGCAAGTGGAAGAAGTACGACAAAGCCGAGAAATCTTACGCCCGCGCGCTCGAACTCGCGCCCAACGCCCGCCACGTGCATTACAACGTGGCCGTCCTGTACGACTTCTACCTGGACGATCAGGCGCGCGCGAAGAATCACTACAACCGATTCCTGGAACTCGGCGGCGATCCGGTGCAGCTCCCGAAGGAACTCCAGGACGAGCCGCTCGACGCGCCCCGCGAGACCCAGGTTCCCGCGCCGCCCAAGCCGCCCGCGGGCAAACCCGCGCCCGCTTCCATCGCGCCCGCCGCGCCCTCGCGTTAACGATGCCCAGCTTCGACTTCCGGCCGCCGCATCTCCTCACCGTCCGGCACCACCTCGCCTTCGAACTCTTCGGACTCCTCGTCTTCGCCCTGGGGCTCGGCTGGCTCGCCTTCTTCCTCTATTACCTCTTGCAGAATCTCATGCCCACGTGGTGGTGGAGCGCGCCGGGTTGGATCCTCAGCGTCGTCGGCGGCGAACTCTTCTTCGACGAAGAACGCCTCGTCTTCGACGCGCGCCGCCGCGCACTGTACTTCCGACGCCCCTTCCGCAAGCCCCGCGTTTACCTCTTCGACCGCATCGAACGGATCGAATGCGCCGAACTCCCCACGCAGATTCTGGGCGGCAAGCCGCCGAAGGAATGCCGCTTGGTCCTGGACGGCGGGGAATTTCTGAGCGTCTACCGCGGGCGCATCAAGGATATGGATGTGCTGGCCTCGAAGGTGGCCGAAGTGACGGGCAAACCGCTGGTGATGGGCGGCGCGGCGCCAGCCAAAAGCTAAGCGGTCTCACCATTGTCTTTTGCCATGGACGGAGAAGTTTCCCCTCCTTGGCAAGGAGGGGCAGGGGAGGTGAATTAAAACAGCCGCGCGAAGCGCGCCCCGTATGGCAAGAAACGTAAGTCAGACCGCTTAGAACGTATTCACTTCCCGTGCGTCGCCCGCGCCAGCGCCTCGATCTGCGCGCCGACTTCCGCAACCACCGCTTCGCGCGATTTCCCGGCCGCGTGCAGCTCCGCCGCGAGCTTCACCAGCGCGCTGCCCACGATCACGCCGTCGGCCAACTTGCTCACCGCCGCGGCCTGAGCAGGCTGGCCGATGCCGAAGCCGACACAGACCGGCGTCTTCGTGCGGCTCTTCAAGTCCTTCACGTTGGCTTCCAGGTCCGGCGGCAGCGCGTCGCGCGCGCCGGTGATCCCGGCCACCGAAATGTAGTAGATGAATCCGCCGCTCTTCGAGCAAATCTGCGCGCGGCGCTCCGGCGTCGTCGTCGGCGCACACAGGAAAATGTGCTCCAGCCCGTGCGCGCGCGCCTGAACCGTGGCGTCACCTTCGTAGCCCGCGGGCAAGTCCGGCACGATCATCCCGTCGTACCCGGCTTCGCGCGCCGAGCGAAAAAAGCTTCCCGTGCCGCGCTTGAAGACCAGCGAATGGCTGACCATGCAGACCAGCGGGATCGTCACGCCGTTCGCGCGCAGTTTCTTCGCCAGGTCGAAAACCTGCGCGACCTTGAAGCCCCGGTCCAGCGCGCGGTAGTAGCTGGCCTGGATCGTCGGGCCGTCCGCGATCGGATCGCTGAACGGGACGCCCAGCTCGATCAAGTCCGCGCCGCGGCGCGCCGCTTCCTTCACCAGCGCCGCCGTCGTCTCCACATCCGGATCGCCGATCGTGAAGAAGGGCATGAACGCGGCGGTCTTCAAGGCGGCAAAGGTCGATGCGATGCGGGACTCGGAACTCACGAGGCGGATTCCTTGGGGCGCCAAAGCGGAGGATTGTATACCGCGCTCCGGCAAGCGCCACTGAACCCCCGCGCCTCAGGCTCCCGCCGCCGGAGCGGCGGCCTGCGCCTTCGAGCAGCGCGCGTGGTACTCGTCGATCGCCGTCAGCCCGTACTCGCGCATCAGGTCTTCGGTCGAGCGCTCCGGATCGTACGAGGCCAGCGTGAACCAGTCCTCCTCGTGGAACCACTTCACCTCCACGCGGTCGCCGTACTTCGCGGCCAGTTCGCGCAGCCTGGGAAGCTGATAGTCGGTCTCGAAGAGCCGCTTGCCCAGGTTCAGCGTCGTCTGCACCCACGGCCGGTAGATGCCCGAACGATCCAGCTCGTCGCCTGTGATGTCGTACGCACGGCAGAGCCGGCTGCGCGTGCTGGAGACGACGTAGAACCGGTTGCGCAACGCCAGCGCGCTCAGGATCCTGTTCGCCGAATAGGCCGAGGAGAAAAAGACGAGCTGCGCGCCCTGCGCTTTCAGGCTCGACCAGTCCTCCCACCAGTTCACGTCGAAGCAGATCCGTACGCCGATGGTCCCAAAGTCGGTCCGGAAGACGCCCCCTTCCGGCGCGCCCGGGCGGATGCCGCGTTCGAGCTCCGTCTCCGTCGGATGAATCTTGCGGTAGCGGCCGGCAAGCTTACCGTCGCGGTCGAAGAGCAGCGCGGTGTTGTAGAGTGCTCCGTTTTCCCGCGCGATCAGCGGCAGGATCAGCCAGCAGCCGTGTTCGCGCGCCCAAGCGGCGAACGGTTCCGTCGCCGGCCCCGGTACGTCCTGCGCCTCGCGCCCCGGCGTATTTTCCGGCAGGCAGACGATGTCCGGCCGGTACGAAGCGGCCTGATCCAACCGCCCCAGAAAGGCCGCCACGGCCTGCTCGCGCGTATCCGCTTCCAGTCCTTCTTTGGAAATCGATACGACGCGCACGGTCCGGTCCGCTGTGCTCATGGCCGCGACTCCTTAAACCAGGTGGGCAAGATGCTTCTGGCAGTTCACGGCGCCCAACCGCGCGGGTGGGGCATAACCGAACAGGTCAAGCTGCGAGACCCCGCACAGATCGTGCCCGCCAGGACAGTCTTCCAAGCCCGCCAGATGCGCCACGGCCGCGTCGGTGCTCGCCCCATGGCCCACCAGCACCACGCCGCGCACGCCTTCGGCCTGCCAGCGCGGCAGCAGCCGGTCCAGCGTCGCCGCCACCCGGGCGCGGCAACTTTCGCGCGTCTCGGGTGCGGCCGGCCACCACGAACCCAGCAACGCCTCGGGGTTTTCCAGCCGGTCGAAGACCAGCCCCGCCTCCTGCGGCGTTAAGCCCCGAAACGCCGCGTGCATCGGCGGCAGGCAGATCTCCATCATGCCCGGCTCCACGCAAAATCGCGTCTCCAGTGCCTCGGCGATCAATTGCGCCGTCTCCGACGTGCGCCACAGCGGCGAAGCGACGATGCGCAGCGGATAGTCCAGCGCTTCCGCGGCCAGCCGCCGGCCCACGGCCTCGGCCATGCGCCGCCCCACCGGCAGCAGGCGCGGGTCCTCGCGCGCCCAGCGCGGATCGGGAACCTTCCGCTCACCCGGACGTCCTACTATGCCGTGCCGGACCACGTAGACGCGCAGGGCTGCGGCGACTTCGCTTCCGATGCTTGCGGTGCTCATGATCGGTTCCCCCCGCCGCAGGAGCGGCGCAGCGCCAGCGTCGGCGCCAGAATGGTGCGAGTAGGTTGGTCGGACGGCCAGGCGTCTTCCACCAACGCCGCGAGCATCCGCGCGGCGGCGCGGCCTTTTTCGCGGAACGGATGCTTCACGCTGCTCAAATCGGGCAGACCGTACCGCGCCGGAGCGTCGTCGTCGTAACCCAGCAGCGCGATGTCCTCGGGCACGCGCAGTCCGCGCTCCCGAAACGCTTTCCAGATGCCGTGCGCGCACGCGTCCAGCGTCACCAGCAACGCGCGCGGCAGCGCCGTGGGCGCCACTTGCCGCGCCCACGCATACCCGGCGTCGAACGCCGGCTTGCGGTCGGGGTTGCGGTCCTCGAAGACCCAGCGGCTTTCCAGTTCGCGCCCCTGCGCGCGCAGGCCCGCCTCGAAGCCTTCGCGAATTTCGTTGCTTTGGGGCCCGCCCGGGCTGTTGAGGTACAAGCCGATCGAAGCGTAGCCCAGCCGCGCGAAGTGCTCCGCCGCCAGCCGCCCGCCCGCGCGGCTGTCGAAGCCCACGTACGGATAATCGAGCGCGCGTGCGCCCAGCGAATGCACCGCCACGCAGCGCACCCCCCGCTCGCGGAACCATGCCAGCCGCTCGCGCTCGAACGATTCCAGCGCGCCGGCCGCCACCACGCAGACCACCCCGTCCACCAGTCCGCGCTCGATCAAGTCCAGCGACTTGGCCTGCCCGCGTTCCCAGCTCGCCGCAAAGGTGAGCAGCGCGAAGGGACTCCCCGTCTCGGCCAGTTCGTCCTCCGCGCCGCGCGCGACCCCAGTGAAGACGTAATTGTCCAGCGCGAAGCCGCCCATGTGCCCCAGCAGGCCCAGGCAGTAGGTGCGGCCCGTGCGCAGCGTCCCGGCGTGCAGGTTGCGCCGGTAGCCCAGCTTCGCCGCAGCATCCAGGACGCGCTGACGCGCTTCTGCGCCGATCATGCCCTTCTTGTCGTTGAGCACCAGCGAGACGGCCGCTTGGGAGACACCCGCCTCGCGGGCCACCTCGCTCATCGTGACCCGCTGCGGCCGGGAGGAAGCGCGCGGAAGAGGAGTCGGTTCGTTCATGGCGCTTAGCGGCCCGCCGCGGGCGCCGCCGGAGCGGCCGGGGGCTCCGGCAAGCCCGACTCGTACGCGCCTAGGTCCGGCGCCTTCCCGGCGAACGCGTAGCTCACGCCCTGGCCGTCCTTCCGCTTCGCCGGCTTCTCCAAGGTCAGCACGTTCTTCTCGATATCCACCTTTGTCACGCGGTAAGTCGCCGCCTCCCCGGCCAGCTGAATCGTATCGCCGGCCAGGCCTTCGACGCCCATCCCGTCGCTGAACCAGCGCGCGTCGGCGACGCTCAGTTCCGTGCCTTCGCCCGCGCCCTTCGCCGACGTCAGGCACGCTCCGCCGTCCACGCAGGGACTCCCGGCCTGCGGGCGGTAATCGTGCGCATCGGGGGCTTTCAACTTCGGATCGGCTTCGAGGTTCTCGCGGAAAAGTTCCGGGCGAGAAGTCTGCCAGGAAGCCAACCCTTGCGGCGCCGGATTGTTCTTGCCGTCGCGCTTGCCCGTTACGATCAGGTACGTCTGGCCTTCGGCGCCGCCGAAGACCAGATTCCGTTCGAAGACGAACCCGCCCAGCGCGCCGACGAACACCTGCACCGGCTTCCCGTCCAGTTCCTGGTACCACGCCCAGCGCTTGTCGTTGCGCTGGAAGCGGTTCTCGGTGAAGACGTTGTTCTTGATCGCGTTGTTATCGAAGACGTACTTCGGATCGTCGCGCTTGCCCGAAAGACACAGCCCCGCGAAGCGGCTCTTGTGGAAGGTGTTGTGCGCGACGCGATTCCCCGTGTTGTGCCGCGCTTCGTCCGGATACATCGTCAGATCCAGCGCCGGCCCGATCGTGTCGTAGAAGATGTTGTGCCGGACGATGCCGTCCTGCCCCGCGTACTGGATGCCCGCGTACGGCGAGTGGTCCCCGCTCGAGGCCGTAAATGCGAAGACGTTGTATTCGATCAGGTTCCGCTTCGTGCAGTTCAGCTCGGTGAACTCGTGGTCGAACCCGACGTGCTGGCAATCGTAGACCTCGCCGATCTTCTGGATCGCGTTGTGGAGGTAGTTGCAGCGGATCACGTTGTAGCAGCCGCCCTTGACCGTCCAAAGCACGTGCTTGGCCTTCAGGAAGATATTGCCCTCGATCAGATTGTGGTTCGACTTGATCAGCGCCAGATTATCCTGCGTCGTGTCGTCGATGGTGTTCCCGACGATGCGGTTGTGGTGCGCTTCCTGAAAGAAGAGCCCCGTCTTGGCGCTCCCGCCCGCATCCAGCGCCTGCCGGAAAAGGTTATCCTTCAAAATCAGGTGGTTCGACTTCACCGCATGCAGCCAGCGCTTCACCTTCACAACCTGGAGTCCCTCGATCGTAATGTAGGCCTTGCCGGAGAGTTCCACCGCCGGCGCGAGGCCCTCGCCGCTGATGATCGCCGCTTCCTTTTCATAAGCCTTGAACGTGATCGGCTTCCCCGCCGCGCCCGACTGCTTCGGCACCAGCGCCTCCGCGTACGTGCCCCCTCGAATCAGGACCGTGGCCCCTGCTTCCGCCACCGCACACGCGCCTGCGAAGGTCTTGAACGCGCGAGCCGATCCGCTGCCGGCTTTGCGCGAAGCCGGGTCGTAAGCCGCGGTACTGGCTTCGGCGAGCTGCCCGTCCACATAGATCGTTTCGGCGTGAACCTCTAAGGAGGAACCCCAGCCGAACAGGAGGAAGGCCAGCAGAAAGAACGCCGCGCTGCAGCCCGCAGGAGAAAGCCCATGTTTCATAAGACAGCCCTTTCGAATCGACCTGCGCCCCATGCGAACTAAATCGTATTACATCAATCGTATTAGAATTACACCACTATTTCTGCCGCAGCGGGCAAATTTCAATCTCAATCCAGAAAGTGAGTGGGAAGGTCCGGCCAGCAGCCACTAAAATGCATGTAATTCATTCAAAATAAAAAACTTAAGTCTTCTCGCAAATCTCGACGAATTCATCCCGCCCGACCTCTTCCAAGGCCTTACCGCGCTTCTTCAACTCTTCGTTGATCTTGATCGCCTTCTCTTGCATGCGCTCGTGCGTTTCCTGACTGCCGCCCACGAGTTGGAAATTCTTCCCGCGCGTGATCCGGGTGTGCCCATCCTTATGGTCAAAGCCCAGCCCCAACAGGGTGGCTCGCGCTTTTTTCTTGGAGGATTTGGGCTTCATGAGCTTCCCTATCGTCCAGGTGGTTCAGGGCCGCACGCTGTCCTGAGCAGGCGGCGTCGCGTCGGTCGCAATCAGCAGCTTATCCAGCAGCGGACCGTCCTCTTTGATGGCCAGTGTAAGCGTATGTTTGCCCGCACTCAACTTAAGCTCGCGCGGATCGCCCGCTTCCCGCAGCGGATGCCACGCCCACTTGTACGTCGCCTCGTCGATCTTGCCTTCCGTATCGTCGATCGGGTACCAGTCGCCCTCGTCGACCCGAAAATAGACGCTGTTCCCACAGCTATCGTACCACTTCGCCCGCAGGAATACGTAATACGTGTCTTCGCGCGGTAAGTCGATCGAATAGGTCGCCTTCCCCGGCAGAGTTCCGGGATGCCCTTTGTCCTCTTCCATCCCGCAGGTCTTGATCCAGCCTTCCGGGATCTCCAGGTAGCCGATGGTCTCGCCCATGCTGGCTTGGCCCTTCTTCATCACCACGTGGCCGGATTTCGGTTCCTTATCTTCGATCGACTCGTAGTTCTCGCATTCCACCACGACCTTCACCGCCGACTGAACCACGATGCCGCCCTGTCCAGTGGGCTGAGGCTGGACCGCCGAGGGACCTCCCGGAGTTGCCGGAACACCGGGCGGTGGAGTCTGTTTACCTCGACCCAACACCACCACCATGACTACGAGAGCCAAAACAATCCCTAAGGCCGCTACTCCACGCATGGGTATTCCCTTTGCCGAAAGACTCGATTCAATTCCGCGAAAGCGCCACCCACAAGCCGCGACCTCACACCGTTAACCTACCCGATTAACCGAAATAAGCGCATTTAAGTCACAACTTCTTTATACGTAAGCAGTTCAGCGAACTCCAGGTGCGCCTTCAAAGCCAGATTCCGCCATTAAGTTCGAGGAACCTCCAACGGGAGATGTGTTTACCTCGTTGGGTTCGACGCACCTTTCGCCAGAAATCTTCTCAAGGTGCGTGCAGTTTTCACTTCTTGGGAAACGACCTAACAGGAATCCACACTCAAAGAGGCCGGCAGCCCAATTTTGTTTAGATGAATATTTGGGTTCCAGTCTAAGATTTTTCGAGTGACAGGCCGAACTACCCAGAGGTTTGGGACGTAATTGGCGCGAAGCTTAGGGGAGATGGCAAAAAGCCATTTGACGGTAAGGCCTTCAGCGGCGAAACCTTCTCCCTTTCCGCCAAGCTGATTAGGCAAAACGGTTGCCTGGGTAAGCCCCCAGGCCTGACAAAGGCGAAGGAGCAAAGCCATGAGGGACAGGACCGCACGGGGCTTTACCCTGGTCGAACTGCTGGTCGTGATCGCGATCATCGGGATTCTGGCCGGGTTGTTGTTGCCGGTGCTTGCTCGCGCGAAGGAACAGGCTCGCCGCGCGCAGTGCGCCAGCAACCTTTCGCAGATCGGCAAGGCCTGCAACATGTACGCCGACGTAGGCGCGCACATGGGCCGCTTCCCGAACAACGGTGGCGACCGGATCTCATCCATGGGGCAGCTCTTTAAGGGCTACGTCCAGGATGCGCGTGTCTTCCAGTGCCCGTCGAACCCGAAGGATATCTCCGGGTTCACGGATACGACCGACGGCACGGTCAGCACCGCGACAAATGCCAACTCCGCGTACGGCTACGACGACCGCCATACCCAGAGTCACGGGATGGCCGGTGTTGCGGCCGACCACGGCACGCTCGACACAGGCGGCGTAGGTAACTCCTCCAACCACGGCACCAGCAACAGCGTCGGATTGGGTGAGAACTTCCTCCAGGGCGACGGGCACGTCGAATGGCTGACTACGCCCGAACGCGACCTGGATGCCAACGGCACGCCCGACGATACCGACATCTACGATGTGGACGGTACCATCGGCGTGGACGAAGACTCGGACTGCAAAGACGCCTAAGCCTTACGGCCTTCCGGCCTGAAAAGCCCCTCCCGACCGGGAGGGGCTTTTTTTTTTGGCCTTACGCGGGTTCTTGGGCAAACCGCGTTGCCACTCGCGGGCACTCCGTTAGGGTGCCTTTTGCTTTCGATAAACATTGCTCGTGAAGCGCACCGCTCGAAAGCCGTCCTTGGTACTGTATGCGCACTCGCTTAACCCTGTTCCAAAGCCGCATCGCGCACGTGCTGCTGGCGCTCCCGGCCGTCATCGCCGCCGGTTGTGCGATGGACACCCAGATCGCCACCGTTGTCCAGGCCGACGGCTCGGGCTCCCGTACGGTCCACCTGCAGCTGCGCGACCTCGAACGCACCAAGGAAGCCGAGACCTATCCCACCAAGCGTTTCGCCCTCCCCGCCGCTCCGGATTGGACCGTCGAGGACACCGGCGCCACCGCCCTGAAAGCGAATGCCAAGTGGGCACCGGGGCAGGCCGTCCCGTCGGGCTACCGGCGCGAAGTTCCGGCGCTGGAACGGACCGCCGGCGCCGAAGTGCGGCTCGAGGTCCGCGATCATTTCGTCTGCACTTCCTACCGCTACCTCGAAACGTACCGCGACGCGAATACGGCCGAAGAATTCCAGGAGACGCTGCTGGCCGAATACGACCGCTTCCAGCTTTGGATGTACCGGGAAGCCGAACGGGAACTGGCCGCGACTCACGAACTGGAAGCCATGAAGAAGTACCTGGAGAAGGATCTCCAGAAGCTCGTCGCCGATTCCGCCGAACGCCTGCCGAAGAGCGGCATCATGTCGACGCTGGGCATCGTCGCCTTCCGCCTGGCCATGGGCGGCTTCCCGATCAAGAACGCGAATCAGCTCTTCGAAACCGATCCGCGCGACGTGATGCGCCTGCTGGCGCGGCATTGCCTCAACCGCACCCGCCTGAAGCCCGACCCAAAGCTCGAACGCGACGGCGCAGCCATTCGCCTCGCCCTGGAAAAGCTCGTCGGCGGCGATGTGGACGAACAGGAACTGGCCCATCAGGAGTTGCTCAAGCTCGGCCCGCTCGCGTTGCGCGCCGCGCAGACCGCGGCCAAGGAAGCGCACGGGAAGGATCCCGAAAGCGGAGCCGCCAAGCGTTTGGGCAAACTCGCGGCGGACCTTGAGGCCGCGCTGGAAGCGAAATTCGAAGCCCTCGCCAAGCGCCTCGCCGCCGAGCTGGAGGACTACTACCTCAAGCCTCCGGCAGCCGAAAAATCCGCGCGAGAGAAAACGCTCGCCCGCATGCTGGGCGGGCACATCGAAGCCAACTTCGCGTCGATCGAGTACTTTTTCCT
Source organism: Planctomycetota bacterium (assembly GCA_015075375.1). Taxonomy (GTDB): domain Bacteria; phylum Planctomycetota; class SZUA-567; order H5-PLA8; family H5-PLA8; genus H5-PLA8. The sequence continues at coordinate 1,734,030 of JABTUM010000001.1, forward strand.
CGTGCGCCTTCAGCTCCCCGGCGAATGGGCCTTCGTCGGCCCCAACGGGCACAAGCTGGAAGACGGGACCGTGCGCTGGAATTTCAGCGCCCTCGATTTCTTCCTCAAGGATTTCGCCTGCGAAGCGCGCTCGCGCGTCTGGAAGGACGAACCGCTCGCCAAACTCGGCGCGGCCCTGCACGGCCCCGGCGAAGCGCTGACCGTCCGCGAGCGCGAACAGCTCGACGAAGAACTCGCCAAGCATCCCGAAGCCGTGGTGAAAGAAGTCGTCGCCGCACTGCAAGCCTGCACAGAACAAGCCGGTCGCGCGCCGCTGGACGCGCTCGCCGTAAAGGATTCGCCCGCGGGGAAAGCAGCGCAAGAACTCGCTAAGGCGCTGGGAACAAAGTAGCGCACCGCTCCCGCGCAGGCCGCAAGCGGCGGACGTTTTACTATTTACCTCTTACTTTTCGCCGCTTCGGCGTCGGATCGACATCCAGCTCCCAGCCGTCCGCTTCGCCGCGCGCCAGCCGGTGATAAGCCAGCCCCGCGGTCATCGCGGCGTTGTCCGTGCACAGCGCAGGCGGCGGAAAAAAGACGCGCAGCTTCGGCTGCGCGGCCTCCGCGCGCGTTTGAAAAATCTCGCGCAGGCGTTTGTTGCACGCCACGCCGCCGCCTACGGCCGCCGCGTCCAACTTCAACCGCGCGCACGCGCTCAGCGTCTTCTCGACCAATATTTCGCACGCCGCTTCCTGGAACGAAGCCGCCATGTCCGCGCGCTGTGCCTCGCTCAGCGCCACCGGCTCCTTACCCTTGCCGCGCGCGCCGCCGTGGAGTTTGTAGTACACGGCCGTCTTGAGTCCGGAGAAGCTGAAGTCGAGCGTATCGCCGGGCTTCTCGTTGGGGCCGCAGCGCGGAAACTCGATCGCGTGCGCGTTCCCGGCGCTCGCGCAGCGCGCCAGCGCCGGCCCGCCGGGAAACGGAAGTCCCAGCAGCTTCGCCACCTTGTCGAACGCTTCGCCCGCCGCGTCGTCGCGCGTCTGCCCCGCCAGTTCCAGACTCCCCGGCGCGTCCACGCGATACAGGCACGTATGCCCGCCGCTCACGATCAGCGAAACGTGCGGGTACACCTCGAACCCCGCCAGATGCGCGGCGTAGACGTGCGCTTCGATGTGATCGATGCCCAGGAGCGGCTTGTTCCAGGCCAGCGCCAGGCCCTTGGCCGCGGCCACGCCCACCAGCAGCGCGCCCACCAGGCCCGGCCGGTTGACGACGGCCACCGCGTCGAGGTCCCGCGGCGAGCAGCCGGCCTGCGCGAGCGCCTCGTCGGCCAGCGCGGTGATCCGCTCGGCGTGCGCGCGCGCGGCGACTTCCGGAACCACGCCGCCGAAGGGGCGATGCAGATCGTGCTGCGTCGCGACCACGTTGCTCCGGATCGTCCGCCCGTCTTCGACGACCGCGGCGCCCGTCTCGTCGCAGGAACTTTCCAGACCCAGCACCAGCATGAGCGAACTCTTTCGTATGCGCGGTTACTTCGGCTTCATCTGTTCGAGCAGCACCGTTACGGCCTTTTCGAGCTGCGTATCGTGAAACGGCTTTTCGGCCGGCGCTTCGGCGCCCGGCGGCAGGGCCGGCACCGCCGGCGCTTCGCCGCCGTTGCGCCGCGGATCGTTATTCTCCAGCCGCCGCTTGCGCCGCCCCAGCAGCAGCCCGCGCAATTCTTCGTCCCCGAACTTCTCCTCATAATCCGGCTTGATGCCTTTCCCGTCGATGCTTTCGCCGGACGGCGTGTAATACTTCCCCGTCGTCAGCTTCAACGCGCCTTCGCCCAGCGCGCCCAGTTCCACCGGCACGATCGTCTGCACCGAGCCCTTGCCGAACGACTTCTCGCCCACCAGCACCGCCCGGCCGCGGTCTTTCATGCAGCCCGCGACGATCTCCGATGCCGACGCGCTGCGCCCGTCGATCAGCACCGCGAGCGGATAAGCCGGGTGCGTGCCTTCGCCGCGCGCGAAAAAAACCTCCTCTTCCGTCGCGCCGTCGCGGTCGGCACGCGCGCGCGTGCTGACCAGCTTCCCATCGGCCAGGAACAGATCGCAGACGTCGATGGCGCTGGTAAGCAGCCCGCCCGGATTCTGGCGCAAATCGAGGATCAGCGCCTGCATCCCCTGCGCCTCCATGCGCCGGATCGCCGCATCGAGGTCCGCCGCCGACTCTTCCTGGAACTGGATCAACTGAACGTAGCCGATCTTCGACGCTTCCGCCGGCACGCGCGCAGCGAAGGCTTCCGGCGCTCCCAGCAAGCCCCACTCCTGCACCGACTGCACTTTGATGATGTCGCGCACGACCTTGAAATCGACCGGCTGCTCCACCCCTTCGCGCCCGATGCTCAAGACCACCGTGCTCTTTGGCGGCCCGCGCAACAGCCGGCTCGCATCGGCCAGATCCATGTTCTCGGTGCTCGTCCCGTCGATGGCCAGGATGCGGTCCTGCGGCAGCAGCCCCGCCTTGAAGGCCGGCGTATCGGCCAGCGGCGTGACGATCGTCAGCCCGTGCTCCTCGTCGTCGACGATCTCGATGCCCAGACCGCCGAAATGCCCGCTCGTCGAACTCTTCTCCGACTCGTACCGCTCCGGCGGCCAGAAGACCGTATGCCGGTCCAGCGCCGAAGCCATCCCTTCCAGCGCGCCGTAGAAGAGCTTCTTGCGGTCCACTTCGTCGACGTAGCGGTCGTCGATCAACCGCCGCAGTTCGCGGTACGCGTCCTGCTCCTGCGCGAGCCCCAGCGCCTCCGCGCGGTTGAACCACGCTTCGCCGCGCAACGCCAGCGCCATCAGGAATGCGCAGAGCACCAGCCAGACCAGCGTGCGGCGAGACATGCGGACTCCTCAGGACGCCCTGCAGAACGGGCCGGGCCGGCACGAGCCAGGAACAATCAAAATTAGAAATTAAAAGTCCGAAATGAAAAGCGAATCGGCGCAAAATCCAGCCCGCGTCAGCCGCCTCTTCTCCTGTCCTTCGAAACGGCTCCTCCCCGCGGCGGCAGGCGGCGCTTACTGTTCGAGCGCGCCCTTCGAACCCGGCTCCACCGGCATCTGCTGCAGGCGGAACAGCGCGTAGGGCCACTGGCGCGCTTCCTTGGCTTTTCCTGCGGCGGCCTCGAAGGCCGCGGCCGCGCCCGGCAACTGCTGGTCGCCCACCAGCCGCATCACCTTCAGCATCTCCCACTCGGTCTCGTTGAAGACCGAAGGTCCGCCCACGCGGCGAATCTCCTCGTCCAGCTCCTGCGGACTGTAGCTGCCCGCCAGATAGCGCCCGGCGACGTGCGCCTCTTCGGGCAGGTCGGCGCTGTTCTCCAGCGCCAGGCCCAGATCGGTGGGGTTCCCGTTGCGTCCCAGTACGTCCAGCGCGCCCAGGCGCAGAGCCGCGCGCGAGCGCAGATCCGGATCGGCCTCGGGGTGCGCGCGCAGGTCGCGCCACGCCGTCGCCGCGCGTTCGACGAAGCCGCCCGCCAGCAGCAGGTCCGCGCGGTGCAGCCGCCACGCGCGCCCGTCCGCCGACTCCAGCGCCAACTGCTCGATGACGCCTTCGTCCATCGCCACCACGGCCTTCTCGCGTTCCGCCGACGGCATCGTTTCCATCGCCAGCACCGCCCGCAGCCGCAGCGCCGCGCGCTGCGCCGGGAAGAGCCACCACGCCTTCGCGCAGAAGACCAGCGCGGGCTGATACTGTTCCTTCCTAAGCAGTTCCTCCGAAACCTTCGCCGCCAGCGTGCCCAGTTCCGCCGTCGGATAGGCCTGCTGGACCTTGAGCAACTGCGGATGCCGCTCGCCGGCGTACGCGGCCGCCTTGGCCGCCAGCGCGTAGGCCGCACGCGAAACGTCGGCGTGCTCCGCCGCCACCTGCGTCCGGCAGTACGTCAACAGGCCCAGCGCCGCGTCGAAAGCGTCGGGCGCTTCGCTGGCCGCCAGCGTCTGCACGGCCTTGGCGAAGACCACCGCCAGCCCCGCGTCGCTCCAGGCCTGGTGCAGCGTGCGTACTTCCACCGGCCGGCCCCCGTCCACCAGCGCCAGCCCGTACGCGCGCACGCCCGCCGCCAGCTTCTGCCCTTCGGGCTGCAGCGGCGTGACCACGCCGCGCGCCACCGTCAGGATCCGCAGCAGCGGCTCGCGCTCGTGCTGGACCAGTTCGGCCGCGCGCTCGGCCAGCACCACGCCGAGACGGTCCACCAAAAGCGGGCGCGGGAGCAGATCGAGCGTGCCGCGCGCCGTATCGAAGCGCGCGTCGCGCAAGGCGTTGGCGAGCAGTTCGGCGCCGGCCTGTTCGAGCGGCTTGTTGTCCGTCTCGTCGCGGAAGTTCAGTGCCGCGTATTGCAGCGTCTCGAAAGCTTCCGGATGCCGCCCTTGCAGCGTCAGGCGGTGCACGATGCCCAGGAACGCCGGGCGCAGCGCACCGGCGGGGAACGACTGATGCAGCGCCACCAGGTCCTTCACGCGGTCGGCCGCGGCCAGTTGCAGGCCCAGCTTTCCGGCCAGTGCGCCCAGCCGCCGCGAGCCCGGCTCCAAGCCCATCAGCTTGAACAGCCCCAGCGCCAGGTCGGCCGTCTCCTTCTTTTCTTCGCCGGCCAGCACCGCGCCGACCAGCGGCTGCATTTCCCAGCCGAACGGCTCCCCCAGCCCGCGCGCGCGCGGCGCGTGCCGCGCCAGCGCCTTGGCCAGCTCCGGCAGCCGCGCCAGCTCGGGCTCGGCGTTCACCCAGCTCCCTTCCCGCGTCGCGCGGATCAACCGGCGCAGGCGCACCTGACCTTCGATCCGCGCCGTCTCGTCGCCCGCCGGACAGCGCCGCAGCAAGTCCAGCGCATTGGCGTAATAGTGGTCCGCCGCGCGCCCGCCTTCGTGCCAGAGTTCCTGGACCAGCCCGAGGTAGTACAGCGCAAGCGCCGCGTCGGTCAGCTCGCGCGGCTCCGGCGCTTCCATCTCGCGCACCGTCTCGTAGATCATCTTGAGGTCGCCTTCGGCCTCGTTGTGATCGCCCTTGTAGAACTTGTCCAGCGTGTGCGTCAGCGAGTCGAGCTGCTGCGGGTACACCTTGCGCTGCACCACCGCTTCCAGCACCTCGAAATCCTTGGGCATGTCGCGAATCGTGAGCAGCGCGTTCTTGAACTTCCAGTGCGCCAGACCCAGATCCCAGATCCAGAGCGTCTGCTTGTGCTTCTCGCCCGGCCAGACCAGCTCGAAGCTCAGTTCCAGCCCTTCCCGCGCGATGTTGACTTCGTAGATGCCGGCGCTCAGCGGCGGGCCGATCCGTTCGGCCTTCGCCTGCAGCGTCGCCGCCACGCCCGGCTGATTCGCCCGCAGATGCACATCCACCGGCGCGACGATCGCCAGCCGGCCCGACTGGATCTCCAGCAGGAACGGGATCTGGCTGTCGGTGCTGAAGAGCCCCACGCGCAGCGGATGCTCCAGCCCTTCCGGATCGAACTTCAGGCGCAGCTTGGCGCGGAAGTCCCCGATGATCGTCCGCGCGGCCGGGCTGACCAGGTTCTGCGGCGGGTAGACCGTGCGCGTGCCGCTCTCGGTCTTCTCCAGCATCTGCACGCGCGGGTGCTGGAACCCTTGCGCGTACTGCTCGGCGTCCTCGCGGTCCAGTTCGTCGCCGTCCGCGATGGGGAACCACCAGATCGGCTTCCACGTCGGCGGCTTGGTCTCCAGGCGGCTCTTCAATATCTCGAGCTGCTCCTCGCCCTGCTGCTGCGCCTGCCGCGCGCGCTGAATCTCCCACGTCGAGACGCCCACCGCGATCAGCACCGTCGCCACCGCGGTGAGGAACCACGAATTTTGCTTCACCAGGCGGCCCAGCGAGCGGAACATCCCCACCGGCCGCGCGCGGATCGCTTCCCCGCTGCGGAAGCGCTGGATGTCGTCGCGCAGTTCCTCCGACGAGGCGTAACGGTTGCGCGGGTCCTTCTCCAGGCACTTCATCACGATCGTCTGGATATCGCGGTGAATCTTCGGGTTGAGCTGCCGCGGCGGGCGCACCGGCTCGTTGATCACCGCCACCACCACCTCCAGCAGCGACCGGCCCGCGAAAGGCGGACGTCCCGTGAGCATCTCGTACAGCACCGCCCCCAGCGCGTACCCGTCGCTGCGCGCGTCGATCTTCTCCACTTCGCCGCGCGCCTGCTCCGGCGGCATGTACGCCGGCGTCCCCAGCGTCGTCCCCGACTGCGTGTACTGCGTGTCCAGATCGACCTGCTTGGCCAGGCCGAAGTCGGTCACGTGCGGCGTCCCCGCCGGATCGACGATGATGTTCGACGGCTTGATGTCGCGGTGGATCACGCCCGCCTGGTGCGCCACCCGCATCGCGTCGGCCAGCGTCTCCGCGATTTGCAGCGCCATCGGAATCGAGACCTGCTTGTCCGCGATCAGCCGCGAAAGCGGCGAGCCTTCCACGAACTCCATCGCGAAGTAGTGGTGCCCGCCCTCCTCGCCGATCTCGTAGATCGGCACGATCGCCGCGTGCTTCAGCTTCGCCGCCGCCTTCGCCTCGCGCTGAAAGCGCGCCACCGCCTCGGGCGATGCGTGCGTCCCGGCCAGCAGCACCTTCAGCGCCACAACGCGGTCCAGCCCGCGCTGCCGCGCGCGATACACCACGCCGAAGCTGCCGCGGCTGATCTCTTCGACGATCTCGTAGTTGCCGAATATCTTGCCCGCACCCGGACCGGTCTTCGATCCGCGGCGGCTGCCTTCCTGCGGAGCTTCGCGCGCCGGCGTCTTGGCGTCCTTGAAGAGCAGCACCTCCTGCGTCCCGCTCGTGCTGTCCAAAGGCGTGGGTTCGTGCGCCGAGCCCGACCGCAGGCCCGTCGGACGCAGGATCGTGCTCCCCTTGGCCGGACCCTCGTCGGGGTTCGAATCGGAAGGCCGCGCCGAAGAACCCGGCGCGGGCGGCACGGTATCCGCGGCGGGATCGTAGCTCGATCCGCCGGCCGTGCCTTCGTCCGCGTTCGGTTCCTGCGCCTGCGCCAAGCGACCCGTCTCCCGCCTAAAAGCCAGAACGGCTCCCGCCTACTTGGTACGCCTCACCCGGCCTTCCGTTGCCGCCGCCATCACTCTATCGCGCCTCTCGCCACCCGGTGCTCCCGGAAGCGGGGTTTCAACCTCTTTGTATCGCCCAAACGCGGGCGCGAGCGCATCCGCACCGGAAGCTTCACCAAGCGCCGGAACCGTTCGCGCGTACGCCCAGTTAGACGCTGCTCCACGCCCAAGTCTTGCCGCTGCTTGGTCGGAAGACTCGTACGGAAAAGAGTGCCGCATGCGGCCAATCCTGCCTGGTTCTGACCAACTCCTACTTAGGAAGTGTGGCCAAGAATGGTCACCCGTTCGAAATTCGGCCGGAATCTTGAATACCATTCGGTCGGTGGACGATAAGAATAGTGAACGCGCATGGTGCTGTAGCGCGTTGATAGGGTGATTCAGCAATGGTGCATAGGGGTTTTGGTTCTTATCGAGCCCTATGTCTAGTGGATAACACCCTGATCTTAATCAATCAGGGGGCATGGAGAAGGTGTTATGAGCCTCATACGCCTATTTTACAATCGTATAAATTATGAATTGCCTAAAAAAATATCGATCTAAAGCGATTTCTGTTTTGTTTAATTGACTTCCGGTGGAAAGATGATATTAAAGTAAACGCCGGATGAAGGGGTTCTGCGCCATGTAAGGGCTGGTCTGGTGCTTGCTACAGAGGAGGAGTGAGGGGGAAAGGAGGTCGCCGTGCGAAAACGCCATCCGTACGAGAACCGGTACTGCAACGCATGCAAGTGCACGACGCGGCACGAGGTGAAGGAATCGAACTTCACCTGTCTGCGCTGTGGCTTGGTGAAGGTACCGCCGCGCGTCCTGAAGCCCGTGGTTCGGCCGTTGCCGCTTTCGGCTTAACGATTCTGGCTGCGGTTCCGAGGGTTCGTACGCTTCACGCCGGCGCTGCGCTTTCACGCCCGGTCGACTTCGCGCCCACTCCGGCTCGGCTTCGCGCCGAGCGCCACGCCTCACGCTCCATCTAAAATCGTTGCATACGCGATCGATCCGCCGCGGAATTCTTATGCCGTCGGGGCCAGTTCCTGCCGCGTCTGCGCCAGGCTCTTGAGCTGCGCGTGCGGACCCAGCATCTTCGGCGCGTCGTTGCGTTCGGCGTAGAACGGCGCCGTCAGCAGCGCGACGCGTTCGCCGAAGGGCGTCCCGACCCCGCCGCCGGCCCATTGCGCCAGCCGCAGCATGAACAGCGGCAGGTGCACCTTCACCTTGAAGCGCCGCTCGGCTTCGATCACGCGGTCCAACAGCTCCAGGTGCGACATCGCTTCCTGGCCCGCCACGGCGTAAACGCCGGGGCGCAGATCGTCGAGCGAACGCGTGAAGCAGCGCGCGATGCAGCGCCCCAGATCCTCGATATGCAGCGGCTGCAGCGCCGTATCGCCGTAACCCCAGACCAGCATGAACGGGCTGCCTTGCCGGGCGGCGTGCAGCGCCGGGCCGACCAGGCCGTCGCCCGGGCCCATCAGCGGCGCGGCGCGCAGCACGAAGTCGGCGATATGCGCGTCCTTGGTCAGCCCTTCCGCCTGCACCGCTTCTCGCAGCACCGGCACGCGCGACTTCGAGTCCGCGGCCACCGTCGAGAGGTACACGATCCGCTCGACCTTGCACGCCTCGCCCGCCGCGATCAGCGCCTTCAGCTCGTCCAGATGCCGCTCGCGCCGCCAGCGCCGCCCGTTCAGCTCGATCGGCGCCAGCAGCGCCACGCCCCGTGCATCCTGGCAGAGCTTATGCAAATCTTCCGAACGCTCCGGCGATCCGCGCAGCACTTCCAGCGCGTCGGCCGAGGCCTTCACGCCCTTCATCGCCTCCGCGGTGGGCTCGTCGGGCGCCAGCACGCGGACCCGGAAATCGCGGTCGAGCAGCGCCTGGGCCACCCCGGCCACCACCCATGCTTCGCCCAGCAGCGCGATGCGCGGACCGGCCTCGGCCGGAGCCGCCGCGGGCGCCGCTTCGGGCGCGGGCTCGGCTGGCGTAACCGGTTCCGCAGGGGCGGGCGGATCGGACGGTGCGGCGGATGCGGGGTCGCTCACGTGGAACTCCTTGCGGGGACTGGGACTTCAGCCTGCGACGATTGTATGGACGCGCCGTCCCGCGGCAAGCAGGCGGATAAATTCGATGGATCGGATGCTCCCGTGCGTCGATGCCATACTGGACAGTGGCCCCTGCGGCGAGTATGTTCGAAGGTGGCTCAAGAATGGGAGTACGGGCATGCGTAAGCTGTTGATGATCCTGGCGTTGCTGGTCGGCCTCGGTTCCATGACTGGCTGCGGAAGCCGGCGCGGTTCGGCCGAAGTCTATTCCAAGCAGAACCATTACGAGAACGTCGGCGAAATGCCGAAGGGCCAGTAGTTCCCGACGGCCGGCCAAGCATTCCAATCGCCCTCTACCTAAGCCCTGAAATGCGCGCGCCCTGCGATGATCTCGCAGGGCGCGGGCGTTCGGAGGCCTCACCGGCAGGCATCAGAACCTGAAGAAGGCGTTCAAGTTCAGCCGCGGGCGGTCGTGATGGTAAACCTCGCGGTGATGGATCGGCGCCGGCACCCAGACCCGCACGCGGCGATCTTCGTAGCGCGCCGGGTGGCAGATCTCACGGTAGTACCCCGGGCGGACCACCACATCGTAATGGCGTCCAAACCGGTCGTGGCGGTGTTCGACCACCGGCGGCACCCAGACGCGGTCCGTATGCGCCGGCTGCACCAGCACGCGCTCGACTCGGTATTCGTAGTGCCCCGGCGCCCGGTACGTTTCGTGATGGTAATGTCCGCTGCCGCCCAAGTTTACGCTCACGAATCCGCCGTCCCGCGCCTGCGCCGAACTCGGCGTCGCCCCGAAGACCACCACCGCCAGAGCCAAGCCCATCGTCATCATCAGTTGGCTGCGCATATCCCTCACTCCTTATTCCCGTTCCCCGCTTCGTGCTCGGCGGCCCCTGCCGCCCGCTTCCCTCTTCAGCTATATCGACGCCAAGGGCAGAGCCCTATTCAGGATATTCTACGTCTACGTAATATTTTTTTGGGGGTGCCAAAAACACCATAACCCACTGCTATTAATAGCTTTGCATAGACAAAAGCGGGGTTGTTCAGAGGTCGAACAGGCGTCCAAACGGCCGAAACGCCGCCGCCCACCTTATTAAAAGGAGGCCGTAGGCTGCCGCTCCGCCCAAAGTTCCCGGCCCAATTTGATCAGCCGGCGCGCCAGCAGGCGCTTGGTCAGACGCTGCTGGTTGCCTTCGTCGTGAGCGGCGCGCAGGATGCGGAACTCGGCCGCGTCGGCGCCCATCGCGTCGGGCGTGTCGAGGACCAGCGCGTCGAGGTTCTTGGTCGTCAGCTTGCGATACGCTTCGCGCAGCCGTTCGGCCGCGCGGGCTTGTTCGGTCGAACCGCGGCCCGTCTCGAGCGCGAAGCCGATCAGGACCAGATCCTTGCGCTGCGTCCGCTTCTGCTCGCCCAGTTCGGCTAAAATGTCGTGCGTCGGCTTCAGGCGCAGGGACAGACCGGCCTCGCGCTTCTTCAACTTCGCGTTCGACGGCGCTTCGACCGTGAAGTCGGCCACCGCGGCGGACATCACCACCACCTGCACGTCCTTGAGATGCCGCTGCACGCGGCGGTGCATCTCGTCGGCCGAGCGGACGGCGACCTTCATCAGCCCCGCCGTGCGCGCGGGCAGCGAGCGCTCGACCTCCTCCGGCACCGGCCCGTGGATCAGGATCACGCGGTGCCCGCCGGCCAGCGCGGCCTGAGCGGTCAAGAATCCCAGTTTCCCCGTCGCGCGATTGGAGATGAAGCGGACCGGATCGATATCCTCGACCGTGGGTCCGGCGGTGATCAGGAAGGTGGGCGGGCGCGGCGGCATGCGAACTACCTTAATCGAGCGGCGTCCGGAACCCAAGGCCCTTCAGGCGGCGCGCGGCGTCATTCCGCCTTGGGCGGCGCCCCGTTGCTCGGCCCCAGCTTGCGCCCCTTGAGGAACTCTTCGAGCACGTCCATGAACTCGCTGGCGTCCTTGAATTCCTTGTACACGCTCGCGAAGCGCACGTACGCGACCTGGTGCAGCTTGCGCAACTCGCGCATCACCAGCTCGCCCAGGAACTGGCTGGGCACCTCGCGGTCGAACTGCTCGAACGCCTCGCTCTCGACGCACGTCACCACCTGATCGACCTGCTCGGCACTGATCGGCAGGTTCCAGCACGCGCGTTCGATGCCGCGGCGCAGCTTATCGCGGTCGTACGGGACGCGGCGGCCGTCCTTCTTGATCACGCGCAGCGGATTTTCTTCGATCCGTTCGTAGGTGGTGAAGCGGCGGTTGCACGATAGGCATTCGCGGCGGCGGCGGATCGTCTGGCCGTCCTCGCTGGCGCGGCTGTCGACGACTTTATCCTGATCGACACGGCAGAACGGACACCGCATGAGCGTCGCGCGCCTCGCTGAAAAGAGTTGGAACTGCAGCAGGGAATAGCACGCCGCGCGAAACGCGTCAAGCAGGGGGGCGCGCTTGTGCCGGATCTGCACCTGGGGAGCGACCTACCAAGTCGGCGGCTTGTGAATCGTACCGTGAGCGTCGTAGAGAATAGGCGGCAACTGAGAGTGTGCCAGGACTCCCGTACGAATGGTCTTAACGAAATGCGCATGCTGAGTCAGCATTCGGCTGGGATGTTTATGCGGGTTCAATACTCCGACGCGCTTCTGTAACTCCTGCCGAACGATGCGTAATGGTTCCTGCAAATCCGAATCGTTCGAAACGAGAACCGCGCACTCGTAGTCATTCCTGAACGCGTCAAACAGAAGGTGAGTTGCTAAATTTACGTCTGAGCCCTTTTCTTCAGTTTTAATTACTGTGGCAAATTTTTGTTGACCCGGTGCGCATCCCGCGAGAGGCATGCGCACTTCGTGGGATAAATAGTGTCCTTCTATAATCTCTATTTCTGGAAGCGTTCGCAGCGCCCGAAAATAAGCCATCTGCCGTTGGGGCTGTGTGAGGTCATTCGGCCTTGGCTTAACAAGTGCCGCAAATACTTTTACCTTGTTTATCTTATGGTACGGCTTCAACAGCAAGCGGCTCATGGCCACCAAATCCAACCACTTATAGGGAGTCTTCTTAAGGGACCCGAAATACAAGTTAAAGGCATCGATGTAAACATTGGTAACCATGTTTAGTCCGTAAAATAAGCAGGGGCCACCTTTCGGTGACCCCGCGCCCTGTGCCGAAGCAACAGGGGGTGTAATCTGCTGACAAGTATGCTTGCTTTGCTCTCGATGTCAACCAATCTCCCACCCCCCACCCGCTCTAGACCCGCCCGCTTCCTGCCGATACCGTGGAGGCGGGTGAAAGCGAGGCGCCTCATGCGCTCGATCCATCGAACGTCTCCGGGCTGGATCTGCGCCGCGAGCTTCGCGCTGCTCCTGGCGCCCGTCTGCCCGGCCGCCGAACCGCCCGCGCCCGAAGCGCCCTCCCCCACCCCCGAATTGAAGCTCGAAGGCCCCCGCGACGCCCCGCGCGTGGCGAAGGCCATCGCCCGAACCCGGCTCAGCGAAGAACAATGGCAGGCCGAATTCGAAGCGATGCAAAAGAAGTACGCAAGCTGGGCCCAGCAGCGCCGCCGCGAAAGCCTCCCCGACGATCTCGGGCGCTACCTCAACGACCGGCTCACCATCCTCGCCTTCCGCGCCATGAGCGGCGATCCGGCCGTCCTGCAGGAAGGCGCGCTCTGGCTCTCGTTCTACGCGCCCTCCCGCGAACCCCTGCCCGGCATCGTGACCGCGTTTGCCGAAGAACACCGCGACTCCATCAACCGCGTGCTCGAAGCCTTCACTTGGGAACGCGCGGCCGCGTACGTCAAAGCGAAGCAGTGGGCGAAGGACGCCGAAGCCAAACGCAAGAAAAAGTAGCCGGCGCTTCGATTCCCCGGCGCGTCCCGAAGCCCCGAGCCCCCCGCCGCACTCGGCGCAAAACCCGCGGAGACAGCGCGCATGAGCGAGGATCGGATTCGAACGGCGCATGCCGCCGCGCAAGCTTGGGCTCAACGGCGCGACGATGCGGCCGTGAATGCCGTCCTGGCGCTCTTGGATACGCATGCGCCTGAATCCCTGCTGGGCGACGCGCGCACGGAATACTGGTGGCATGGCTGCGAAGCCATGGCCGACGCGATCGGGCCTGGCCGCCCCGCCGCGGCCGTTCGCCTGCTGGAACTCGCCCGCGTCAGCAACCAGAAAGAAGGCTCCATGGCCACCGGCTCCGGCGAAGGGCTGGCCTCCCGGGAGAACCTCCGCCGCATCGATGCCAAGATCGCGGCGCTGCGCGCGCAGGCGCCGGAAGCTCCGGCTTCCGCCTCTGCCGCGGGGCCGGCCTGTTCCTGCGGGCGGACGCTCGATACCGCGCGGCCGGCGGCGCGCCTGGCCTTCGAAGTCATGGGCGATACTTACGAGATGAAGCTGGGGCGCTGCGCAGGCTGCGGATCGCACTGGCGCGCGCTGGCCCGCGAACGCTTCACCGGCCCCGAGAGCGAGTCCGCCGGACCGATCGAAGCGAACGAAGCGGCGGCACTGCTCGACCTGATCGCCGCGTGCCCCGATCCCACGCAGGCGCGCTGCCGCTGCGCCGCGCACCGGAAAATCGCCTGGGGCTGATCATTCCGACGCGGGAACGAACGGAATCAGCGGCGGCGCGACCAGCCGTCCGTCGGGCAATACGCGCCAGTATTTACGCTGAAATTCCTGCCAGCCCCGCGGCAAGCGTCGTTCCGCGTAAGGGCATTCGCCCAAGTGGACCAGGCACCAGCCTTCCGCTCCAGGTTGCCCCCGGCTGTTGTTTTTCATCGAAAATCCGGGCGCCAATACCTGCTTGATCAGGATCGGCAGGTCGCGTTTGACGCTGACGCCCAAGTCGGGGCGGATGTTTCCGAGCCCGTGGCAGTGGCTGTAACACCAAACGCGTGCGAGGGGTTCCACGGCCAGCGCATCGAGCAGCGCCGAGCCGTGCTGCGGGCCCTGATGGACCGCCGGGCCTTGATGCGTGAGCAGCAGATCGACCGGGCCGCCCTCGACGAACGCGCGGATGCGCTCCGCGTCGAAGAAGGCCTGCGGATGCCAGGCGCGCGAAGCGTGGCGTTTGCGCCGCTCGATACCGCCCAGCGCGCCGACCACCGGCCCAGAGGCCAGCCGCAAGCGCCAGCCGCTGGGCAGGTAGCGCAGGTAGCCGCCCGGGTCGAGTACCGGGAGTTCCTGCACGAGCACCGGGTCGCGCGGCGGCGGAACGTCCGCGTGCGGCGCGATCAACTCGAATGCGTCGCGGTCGCCGTGAATCGCCACGACCGGACAGGTCAAACCCAGGCCGCCTTCCTCAAGCGGCTTGAAAATCGCCGCCAGCCACGGCGAAGCCGCCGGACGATGCCACTGCGTAAAGTACTCCAATTCGCAAGGGTTCGCCTCGGCGCGCTGCCGCGTGGCTTCGTCGAGCCCGTCGATCTGCGTGAAGAGTCCCAGATCTCCGCAGAGGAAAACCGCGTCGAACGGAACGCTCCGATGCCAGACCGCCGCCAGCCCCAGCGCGAGTTGCAAGTGACCGTGCAGATCGCCGATCACGCAGACGCTTTTATCCATGCGCGGTGCACCGAACCTTGAGCGAACGGCCTTCGTCTATCGCTGCCTGGGCCATCCTGGGCCGCCGGACCCGGCCGGCCGTTCCTTGCGGCCGGCCCTTCCGTTCTTCGCGCGCTTCGCGGGGAAATCCGCCCGCGCTACGCCTCCGCCGCGAGCGGCCCCACGTGCGCCCAGCGCACGCCCGGCCAGTGCGATTCCCAAAGCGTCTGGTCGCCCGTATCGCGCACGCGCTTCCATACCTGCGCCATCATCTCGTCGGCTTTGCCGCGATGCAGCGGATCGCGCGCCAAATTGCGGCGTTCCTGCGGATCGTTCGCCAGATCGTACAGCTCGTCCTCGTCGAAGCCGTTGAAGACGAATTTCCAGTTTCCGTTCCACCAGACGCGCTGGGTGAGCGTGTAACGCGCGCCGAAGTACTCGGCGTAGGCCGTCTGGAAGTTCCGCGCTTCGCCGTCCGGATCCTTCAAGAGCGCCGCGAACGAGCGCGAATCGGGTGCGCCCAGCGCCGGCAGCCCGGCCAGGTCGAGCAGCGTGGGGCCGAGATCGGGGAGCGTCACCAGTCCGTGCGCCAGCGCCCCGCGCGCGAGGCCCGGGCCGCTGAAGATCATCGGGATGTGGTAATTCTCCTCGAAGGCCGAGACGTTGTGCGCGATCAAGCCGTGCGCGCCGAGCAGGTTTCCGTGATCGCTGGTGAAGACGACGATCGTGCGTTCGCGCTGCCCGCTCGCGTCGAGCCGGGCAAGGAGCCGCCCGTACAGCCGGTCGATCTCCGTCATGCTCGCGTACTGCCCCACCAGCATCTCGCGCCGCTCGCGCTCGCTCAGCGCCTGCCACAGCCCCGACGCTTTGCGGTACAACCCCGGCCGCCCGGCCAGATCGTCGTCGGCGTGCTCCGGCAGCCGCGCAGCGCCGAGTTCGTACGCATCGAAGACGTCCTTCCCGCAGATCGGCGGCTCGTTCGGCTCGGGCAGGCTGACGAAGCAGCACCACGGCTTGCCGCTCTTTAGCGACTCCTCGAGGAACCCCTCGGCCGCGGCCACCGTCCGGCCCGGCGTGCGCGCCTCCGCCGGCTCGTGCGCGACCCCGTACAGCATGCTCGCCTTGTAGCCGCGCGGGACGTCCAGCGTCTTACGCAACGCGAACTCGTCCCCGCCGCCGTCCGAAACGCGGTTGCGATTGCGGTAGTATTCGCCGTCGGTGCTCCCGTTCACCTGCCAGCCGTACGCCTCCAGGTCTTCCGGGCGGTCGACGTGCCACTTGCCGAAGTAACCGGTGCGGTAACCGGCCGCCGCGAAGCGCTGCGCCCAGTGCGGCTTCTCGCGGCGCAGGCACGACTGGTCGTCGGCGACGCTGTGGATCACGTCCAGCACGCCGTGGTTGTGCGGCAAGAGGCCCGTCAGCATGCTCGCCCGAGACGGCGAACTGATCGGATTGATCGAATACGCCCGCGCCACGCGCACGCCGCCTGCGGCCAGCGCGCGCAGGTGCGGCATCCGGCACGGATGCCCCGGATCGAAAAAACGGCCCTGCAAGCCATCCACCATCAGCACGAGCACGTTGGGCTGGGCCATATAGGTCGCCGCTCCTGTCCATTCGAGACCGCGATCGAAGCTCCAGCCTACCCGATGCACGCACGCACGACGAGCGGCCGAGCGTATCGGCGCGCGAACCGCCGGACTTTTTGCCCGATCGTTCGATTCGATCCAATCTTTCTTTACGCGTCTGCTTCCGTTTGGTACAGGTAAGGTGGGTAGAGGTTCCGCATGCGGCGATCCGATCTCTTGCGCCTATTTTTTCTTGCCGCGCTGGCGGCCGGATGTCCGATTCCGGGCCTGCTGCCACAGCCTCAGCCGGCCTTCGATACCAAGCCCCTGGTAAAAGCAGGATCCTCCTGCGCCGTCTGTTTACCCGCGGACCCGTCCGCCAAATCCTGGAAATCCGAATCCGGCTCCTTCTTCGCGGAAGTCCCCGGAACCGCGATTCGGCCCGGCGCCGCCGGCGAAGGCTGCACCGCACTGCTCGCGGCGGCGCCGCGGCGGTCCGAGTTCGCCCGTGGAGAGCGCCTGGCGCGCGCACCTCCCGGATTCGCCTCGCTGTAACCCATCCCGTTTTTCTCCTGGCCGGTATTCGACGTTCACGCATGGACGCCCGTGGCGCCGCCATGCGTCGTTCTCACGTCTTCCATTCCGGAGTTCGCGAACATGGTTACCTACTACGTGGCTTGGTGCGCGGCAGCGCCCCAGCCCCTGCCGAAGGCCGCTTTCGAATACCTCGTCCATCCCAATTCCGGCGACGGCGGGATCCGCTACTTCAACGCGATGCTGGATGCGCCCGACGAACGCTCCGCCTGGGAACTCGTCAGCCGCCGGTTTCCGGGGGCGGCGCGCAATTTGCTCGAAAAAGCGACCGATAAATCCCGGAAGCGCTACGCGGCGACGCGCGGCATGCCGGGGGTGCAAACCGTCAAAGCCAGTCAGGCAGAATAGCGAAAAAAGTGCGCGGAGCGGCTTGGTCGAGTCGCTCCGCGCACGCTATAAGGGCGCTTATGCACAACATCGATCTCATCGTCACCATCGCCACCGGGCTGGCCGTCGCGCTCGCCTTCGGACTGCTCACGCATCGCCTGGGCCTCTCGCCCATCCTCGGATACTTGCTCGCCGGCGTCGCCTTGGGCCCGCACACGCCAGGCTTCATCGCCGACAGCCATCTCGCCGCGCAACTCGCCGAAATAGGCGTGATCCTGATGATGTTCGGCGTCGGCATGCACTTTCACTGGAAGGATCTGCTCGCGGTGAAAGGCGTCGCCTTGCCGGGCGCGATCGGGCAAAGCGCCGTGGCGACCGTGCTGGGCTGCGCCGTGGGCCTTGCCTTCGGCATGCCGCTGGGCGCGGGCATCGTCATGGGCCTCGCGATCTCCGTCGCCAGCACCGTCGTGCTGCTGCGCGTGCTGGCCGATAACCACGTGCTGCTGACCGGCGCGGGGCGCATCGCCGTCGGCTGGCTGGTCGTCGAAGACCTGTTCACGGTCCTGATCCTCGTGCTGCTGCCGGCTTTTGCCGGAGCGGCCGGCGCGACGGGCGAGGAAATGTCCGCCGCCGGAGCGCTGGGCTGGGCGCTCGTGCGCCTGACCGCGCTGACCCTCCTCGTGCTCCTGGGCGGCGGCCTGGCGATCCCCTGGTTCCTCGAACGCATCGCGCGCCTGCGCTCGGGCGAACTGTTCACCCTCGCCGTCCTCGCCTTGGCCCTGGGCATCGCCACCGCGTCGGCCGTCTTCTTCGGAGCCTCCATGGCGCTGGGCGCGTTCCTGGCCGGCATGGTCGTCAGCCAGTCGAAGGTCCACCACCAGGCCGCCGCCGACGCGCTGCCGATGCGCGACGCGTTCGCGGTGCTCTTCTTCGTCTCCGTGGGCATGCTCTTCGATCCGCGCTTCCTCTGGGAAAATCCCGGCATGGTCGCCGCGATGCTCGCCGTGATCCTGATCGGAAAATCCGCCGCCGCGCTTTTGATCGTTCTCGTCCTCGGGCATCCCGTGAAGACCGCGCTCACCGCCGCCGTCAGCCTCGCGCAGATCGGAGAGTTCTCGTTCATCGTCGGCGAACTGGGCCACGCCTTGGGGCTCGTCCCCGACGAAGGCCGCAGCCTGCTCGTCGCGTGCGCCCTGATCTCGATCACGCTCAACCCGGTCCTCTTCCGGCGCATCGGCGGCGTCGAGCGCTTCCTGCGCGCGCGTCCCGCGCTCTGGCGCGTCTTGAATCTGCGCAACCGCAACGAGCAGGCCGCCGCCAGCGGCATCCGTCCCGCCGTCGAACTCGGCACCGTCGGAGCCATCGTCATCGGCTACGGTCCCGTCGGACGCACGCTCACCCGCATCCTCACCGACTTCGGCATCCGCCCCACCGTCGTGGACCTGAACGTCGATACCGTGCGGAAACTCAACGACTCCGGACTCGCCGCCGTCTACGGCGACGCCAGCCGCTCCGAAATCCTCAAGGCCGCCGGCGTCCAGGACGCCAGCTACCTGCTCGTCACGCTGCCCGATCTGACCGGGCGCGTTCCCGTCCTCGCCGCCGCGCGCGCGATCAATCCTAAGATCCGCGTCTTCGTCCGCGCGCACTACCTGGGCGAACGCGCGATGCTCGACGAATTCGGCGCGACCATCGTCGCGTACGAAGAAGCCGAGGTGGCCGTCTCGCTGGCGCAGAGCCTGCTGCACGAAGTCGGAGCGTCCGAGGACGCCATCCGGCAGAACCTCGCGCGCATCCGCGAAGAACTCGCCGCCCCCGCGCCGAGATCCGCGCCCGCCGCCTCGAACGGCGCTCCTCCACCCGCCCCCGCCTGAACGGCCCGCCGCTTGCGCCGCATCCGGACATGGCGCACGCGCATCCGCAACCTGTCACTCCCGCCCCGCCGCGAACCGGTCTGCGCGCGCGGCCTTTACACGTCCGCCCCGCGAACTTCGCGAAGGCATGGCGCGCGCGGCGCGGCGCGCTATTCTGGAGTCATGCCGGATTCCGAGGCGATAGCGTTGGTCACGGGCGGCTCGCGCGGCATCGGCGCGGCGTGCGCCCGCGCATTGGCCCAAGACGGCTGGCGCGTGGCGCTGCAGTACCGCGAACGCGCCGCAGAAGCCCAGGCGCTGGCCGCCGGACTCCCCGGGGCTCAAGCCTTCGCGGCCGACCTCGCCCAACCCGGCGCGGCGCAGCAACTCGTCGATACGGTGGCCGAATCGTGCGGGCCGCCGCGCGCGCTCATCCACGCCGCCGGCGCGATGCTCGAAAAACCCCTCCTGTTCACCAAGCCCGAAGAATGGTCGCGGCTGCTGGAACTGCACGCGCTGAGCGCTTGGGCGCTCTCGAAGGCGCTGCTGCGCCATCTGCGCAAGGCGCCGCACGGGACCGGCCGCTTGGTCTTCGTCGGCAGCCTCGCCGGCGTGGTGGGCTTGGGCAACGGCGTCGCGTACGCCGCCGGCAAGGGCGCGCTGCACGGACTGGCCAAAAGCCTCGCGCTGGAATGCGCGCGCTGGGGCGCGACGGCCAACGTCGTCGCGCCCGGCTACGTCGAGACCGCGATGACGGCGCATCACGACGCGGCGCGCAAGGCCGCGCATGCCGCGGCCATACCGCTCGGACGCTACGCGCGGCCCGAGGAAGTCGCCGCGCAGGCCGCTTTCCTGTGCCGCCCCGAGGCCGCGTACACCACCGGGCAAATCCTGGTTCTTGACGGCGGGATGAACTGAATGGCCGTCGAATCGATGATCCTCGTGCGCCCCGAGCACCTCAACCACCACGGCTTCCTCTACGGCGGCAAGCTCTTGGAATGGCTCGACGAACACAGCTACATCGGAGCGATGGCGCACCTCAAGCCCGAGGCCAGCCTAGTCACGAAGGGCATCGACCGCGTCGAATTCCGCCACCAGGTCCGCGACGGCTCGCTCTTGAAAGTCCGCGCGCAACTCGTCCACGTCGGACACACCTCGCTGACGACCTATACGTCCTTCGAACGGACCCGCGATCCGGTTAAGATCTTCCGCGCGCTGGTCACGTTCGTCTCGCTGGACAAGCAGGGCCAGCCCACGCCGATCGCGCCGTTTCTGCTCCGGCCGTTCCGGCCGCAAAGCGCGGAGGAACGCCGCTACTGGGCCGAAGTCGAAGCCGCGCGCAGCCGGCGCAGCGCGGCGGGGAAACCCGAAGTGAAGAAGAAAAAGAAGACGACGATGAAGAAGGATACGCCATGAGCAAAGCGGCCACCGAGCCTGCGGAAAGCGAAGCCGCTTCGGAAAGTCCGAAATCCGGAGCGGCGCGGCCGCGCTGGATCATGTGGGCCGGCGTGCTGGCCGCGGCCTTGGCCGTGGGGCTCCTGCTGGGCTACCTCTTCCCGATCTTCGGCGGCGCCGAGAAGCCCAACGCCGCCGCGCCCGCCGCCAAGTAAGCGCACGCCGCAAGACCTAAACCGTTCCACCATCCGCCGCCGTAGCCCGCGCCACCCCGCTCACGCCCGCGGATGAAATCGTTCGTGCACGCTCAGCAGCCGTTGGGCATCGACGTGCGTATACAGTTCCGTGGTCGCGATGTTGGCGTGCCCGAGCAGTTCCTGAACGGCGCGCAGATTGGCGCCGCCTTCCAGCAGGTGCGTCGCGAAGCTGTGCCGCATCGTGTGCGGGCTGACTTTCCCCGTCAGGCCGATACGCCTTGCGTACTTGCGCAGCAGCGACCAGACCGCCTGACGGTCCAGCGGCCGGCCGCCTTTGCTCAAAAACAGCCGGCCGCCGTCCCGCGTGCCGCGCTGCTTCGGGCGGACCGAAACCGTGTAGCGCCGCAGCGCCGCCAGCGCGCTGTGCCCCACCGGCACCACGCGCGTCTTGCTCCCCTTCCCCGTCACGCGCACCACGCCCTGCGAGGCGTCCAGATCCTCTTCGCACAGCCCGCACAGTTCGCTGACGCGCAGGCCCGAAGCGTACAGCAGTTCCAGGATCGCACGGTCGCGGCACGGAAGCCGCCAACGCTTTGC
Organism: Planctomycetota bacterium; assembly: GCA_015075375.1. Classification (GTDB taxonomy): domain Bacteria; phylum Planctomycetota; class SZUA-567; order H5-PLA8; family H5-PLA8; genus H5-PLA8. The sequence goes on from JABTUM010000001.1 coordinate 1,755,202, forward strand.
GCTACTGCTCGTTTCTTCATGCGGCGCCCGGACCAGCGCGTCGGCGCGATCGGCGCTAAGCACATGGGGCAACCGGCGCCACGTGCGCGGCGCATCGACGGTGGCCGACGGATCGGCGGAGAGCTGGCCTTCGTGAACCAGGAAGCGCAGGAAGACGCGCACCGCCGCCAGCGCACGAGCCACGGACGACTCCCGGTGACCGCGCTGTGATCGCTGCAAGGACATGAAGGCGCCGATGTGCGAAGCGTCAATCTCGGCGGCGGAACCGATCCCCTGCTCGTCGAGGTACTTCGCGAATTGTTCCAGATCCCGCCCGTAGGACGTGACCGTATGCGCCGAAAGGCCGCGCTCGACGGCGAGGTGCTCCAGAAAGGTCGCCCGTTCGGCGGCGAGGCTGGCCGCGGAGGCGCGCACGGGCTGGTGAGTGGCGGGCATGGCGGGACTCCCCCGGATCGTTCCCTCCGTATCGTCCAATCGGCGGCCCCAACTGCACCCGAATGCCCAGTGGACGAGGGGCCCCGTGCGGACTATAAAAAGGTAGCAGGAATGCCGCTGCTATTTATAGGAAATGAATGGCTGACTCCATGAGCGATACCGCAGCCGAACCGGCCAAGGGTCCGATGCGACGGATCTTGGCTATCGAAGACGATGCCAGCTACGGCCTGCTGCTGCGCTACCAGCTTCAGCGCGAGGGCTACGAGCCCGCCGTGGTCACCAGCGGCGAAGAAGGCCTGCGCCGCCTCCAGGAACTCGAACCTTCCGTCGTCCTGCTCGACGTGATGCTCCCCGGTAAAGACGGGCGCCAGATTCTCGACGAGATCCATCGCATCCATCCCGAACTGCCGGTCGTCATGATCACCGCCGCCGGCTCCGTCGAAATGGCCGTCGAGTGCATGAAGCGCGGCGCGTACGACTTTCTCACCAAGCCCTTCGAGTTCGAACGGCTCTACGCGATCCTGCGCAACGCCATCGAGTACCACGAACTCAAGAAGCAGTTGAAGCAGTTGGAAGGCGCGCTGATCCAGCGCCACGACTTCGAACAGATCGTCGGGGTCTCCGAGCGTATGCGCCGCGTCGTCGATCAGGCCAAGCGCGCCGCGGCCTCCGATTCCGACGTGCTCATCCTCGGCGAATCCGGCACCGGCAAGGAAGTCCTCGCCCGAGCCGTCCATTACAACTCGGCGCGGCGCAAGGGGCCGTTCGTCGCCATCAACTGCGGCGCGATCCCCGAAGGCCTCCTCGAAAGCGAACTCTTCGGCCACGAGAAGGGCGCGTTCACCGGCGCCGTCGCGCGCCGCATCGGCTGCTTCGAACAGGCCGAAGGCGGCACCCTCTTCCTCGACGAGATCGGCGAGATGCGCCCCGACATGCAGGTACGGCTCCTGCGCGCCCTCGAACAGCGCGAAGTCCGCCGCGTCGGCAGCGACAAGACCATCAAGGTCAACGTCCGCGTCCTCAGCGCCACCAACCAGAACCTGACCCGCCGCATCAAGGAGGCCAAGTTCCGCACCGACCTCTATTACCGCCTCGCCATCCTGGTCCTCGAAATTCCGGCGCTGCGCGAACGCCCCGAGGATATCGCGCCGCTCGCACAGCACTTCCTCGCCCTCGCGCACCGCGAAGGCCACACCCGCGCCACCGAATTCGCGCCCGACGCCCTCGAAGTCCTCAAGCGCTACGAATGGCCCGGCAACGCCCGCGAACTGCGCAACGCCATCGAACGTGCCGTCGTCTTCGAGGACAGCGGCATGATCCAGGTCGCCAGCCTGCCGCCCGAACTCGTCCGCCGCGTCGCCCTCGCCGCCTCCGGCGCCGCCGCGCCCGCGCCCGAACCCCGCGCCGCCGAAGGCGGGATGTACGCCAGCGCCGCCGCCGGAGCGCCCCCGCGGCCGCTCACGCCCTCGCGCATGTCCACCCCTTCCATACTCGCCGCCGTCTCGGCCGCCGCCGCTTCAAGCGCCCAAACCGCCGCGCCCAAAGCCGCCCCCGCCGAAGCTCGCGACGACGGCGAAATCATGACCATGGAAGACGAAGAGAAGAAAATCATCCTGCGCGCCCTCGCCCTCACCGACGGAAACATCTCCGAATCCGCCCGCCGCTTGGGACTCCACCGCTCCACCCTGCACCGCAAGATGGCCCGCTACGGACTCGCCACCGAGGAAGATCTCGAAGCCTCCGAAAACGAAAGCTGACCCTCGCGCCGGCGCTCGCGATAACCTGAAACGGATGAGGCATGGCGCGCGCCCCCGCGCTGTGTTACGCTCCTCGTCGAGCGGCACGTACCGCAACTCCGCCGCGCCGGAACAGAACTCGAGTCTCCATGCACGACCCGGACGCCGAAGAAACGCCCGATACCCTGCCCCAGCCGCCCGACGAAGCGGATGCCTCCTCCGCACCCGTCCCCGCGCTGCGCTCCGTCCAAGCCGAACCCGTTCAGGTCAAGGGCGGCGCCACCGGCGGCGGCGAGGACGAGATGGTCGTCGTGCTCCAGGATTCCGAACACCTCGCGCCCCAGCCGGCCGTGCTCAGCCCCGCCGCCTACGCCCTCGTCCAGCTCTTCGACGGGCGCCGCAACGCCGCCGAGATCGCCGAACTCTTCGAACAAATGTACGGGCAGGAAGTCCCCGTCGAACAAGTCCACGCGCTCAAGCGCGAACTCGATCAGGCGCTCTTCCTCAACAGCCCGCACTTCGAGAAGACCATCAAGGCCCAGCTCGTCGGCTACCTGAAGGCCAAGGTCCGCCCCGAAGCCCACGCCGGACAGGCCTATCCCGAAGAACCCGCCGAACTGCGCAAAACCGTCGAAGGCTTCTTCACGCTCCCCGGCGGCCCCGGCGCCCTCCCGCCCGCCCAGCCCGCCGCGGCCCACAGCCTCCGCGCGCTCATGCTCCCGCACATCGACTTGCGCGTCGGCGGAGCCGCCTATGCGCACGGCTACAAGGAACTCCTCGAGAAAAGCCAGGCCGATCTCTTCGTCGTCCTCGGCGTCGCGCATCAGGCCCTCGCCGAAGGAACCTTCTACGTCTCGCGCAAGCATTTCTGCACGCCCTTCGGCGAAGTGAAGACCGAACGCGGCCTCGCCGGACGCCTCCAGAAGAAAGCCGGCCTCGAAGAAGCCATGGCCGAATTCGCCCACAAGTCCGAACACTCCATCGAATTCCAGACCACGCTCCTCCAGACGCTCCTCCACGAACGCGCCGGCCGCGACTTCGAGATCGTTCCCATCCTCTGCGGCTCCGCCGAACCCTTCGTCGAAGCCGAAAAAAATCCCTGCGGCGACGACCGCTTCAAGCGCTTCGTCGAAACGCTGGGCGAGGAACTCGCGCACTGCAAGCGCCGCTGGTGCGTCATCGCCAGCGTCGATCTCAGCCACGTCGGACCCAAGTTCGGGCATTCCACCTCCATGGACGAAAAGCTCCTCAAGCCCGTCGCGCGAGCCGACCGCAGGATGCTCGGCTTCCTCGAACGCCTCGACGCCTCCGGCTTCTTCCAGGAAATCCTGCGCACCCAGAACTCGCGCAACGTCGACGCCGTCATGGCCATGCTCGCCTTGCTCACCCTCGGCGAAGGCCAGCTCAAGCAGGGCAAACTGCTCCACTACGCCCAGAACTTCGAAGCAGCCACCAAGTCCGCCGTCACCTACGCCAGCATGTCCTTCGAGTAGCCCCGCGCATGCCCGATCCCGCCGCCGAGATCGCCAACAAGCGCCGCCTCTTCCGCCGCCGGCTGGCCCAAAGCGCGCGCGCACTCGCCGAACGCTCCGCCCCGCTGCGCGCCTGGATCGAAACCTGCGGACCCTGCACCCTCGAAATCCGCTGGGAGCAAAGCCCCTACGAATCCCTCGTCCGCGCCATCGCGCACCAGCAGCTCCACGGACGCGCCGCGCAGACGATCCTCGGACGCCTGCAGGCCGGCTTCCGCGGCGACGGCTTCCCCGAACCCAAACAGCTCGCCCGCGCCAAGCTCGATAAGCTTCGCCGCATGGGCTTCTCCGCCGCCAAAGCCGCCGCGATCCAAGGCATCGCCGCCGCCGCGATCAAAGGCCAAGTCCCCGCCCGCGCCGAAGCCGAACGCCTCTCCGACGCCGAACTGATCCAACGCCTCGTCGAACTCAAAGGCGTCGGCGTCTGGACCGTCGAAATGCTCCTCATCTTTACGCTCGGCCGCCTCGACGTGATGCCCGCCGATGATTACGGCGTCAAAACCGGACTGAAATTACTCCTCGACCTGCCCGATCTGCCCAAGAAGCCCGCCTTCGCCGAACACACCGCCGCCTGGAGCCCCCACCGCTCCGTCGCCGCCTGGTACCTTTGGCGCCGCGCCGACGCCGCCAAATCCCAAGCCTGATCGCCGCCTGAATTCGCCTCCTTCCCAAGACGCGGTCAGACCGCCCTGCCCTTATTTCTCCCCCTTACCAAGGGGGAGTTAGAGGGGGTGCCGTGCTTTTTCCTCTCCCTTACCAACAGGAAGACAGATGACGTGCTCTGCCCCCGCAGCGCGGACGTCTCGCCCGCCGAGCATTTCCGCCGCAAATCCAGTATGCTTTCGGCCTGCGCACACCCGGAGATTCCACCACGCATGACCACACCCCGCGATCGAGGAGTCGAGCGGACGACGTTTCGGGATGCGGCCACCGGACGGAACGTGGTCCAGTGGACGAACAACGCCCTCTGGGAAAGCCGCCACGCCTACTACGATCACTGCCCCTGGAGTTACGACGGCCGGTACATCGCCTTCGCTTCGGCGCGGTCCGCCGAGGTGAAGGTTCCCGAGCGCGACGGCTTCGCCTGCTCGAACGCGCAGGTCTGCGTCATGGACTGCGCCACCGGAGCGATCCGGACCGTCGTCGAACCCGTGCCCTATTTCACGCACACCGGCGCCTTCACGCTCTGGCATCCGCGCCAGAACCGGATTTTCTACCGCAGCTCGGCGGGGCAGGAAGGCGGGCAAATCGGCTCGGTCGATCTCGAAACCGGCAAGGTGGAACACGTAGAGGCCGACATGCAGAGCCTCGATTGCCACGGCCGCGCCTTCGTCATCGCCTACAACCGGACCTCTCCGCGCCACCCCGAAGCGGGCATCTACGTCACCGCCACCGACGGCTCGAGTTCCACCCTCATCGCAACCAAAACGCAGCTATACGAGGCGACGCCCAACCGCGACCGCTTCGACGCATCGGAAATGACCGTCGGCAATACGAAGTGGTCGCCCGACGGAGAATACGTGCTCGCGGCCATGTGGGTGAACTCGAAGCCCGCCCTCCACCGCAGTCTGTACCTGATCCGCGGGGACGGCAGCCAGGTTCGATGGCTCAGCTACTTCGGCGGCCACCACGGCTGGACGCCGGACGGCAAGGCCGTCATTCACCGCGATTGGCTGACGCGCCAGGCGGACGGCCAAAAGAGCGATCCGCGCCTGATGCTCATTGACGTGGCCACCGGGAAAACCAGGCTCGTCATCGACGAACCTCTGGGCTCGCATCCCGTCATGCATCCCCAAGGCCATCTGGTCTTCGATTGGGACGAAGCCGGCGTATACGCCGTCAACATCCGGCGCAAACGATACGATTACCTGGTCCGATTCCGCCAGGCGTTTGACCAAAGCCACGCCGGCACGCACCCGCACGCCGTCCTCAGCCGCGACGGCGCCAACCTGCTCTACGCCTCGGCCGAAACCGGCCACGCCGAACTGTACACCGTCTCCATCGCCGAAGAACGGTAGCGCGCCGCGCGTCTGCGCCCCTAACCGGATACGGGAACCAGCCCGCGCCAGCAGCCCAAAGCGCCGCAATCGCCTCAGATTCGATTGTAAGTCCTCATCTCGAATAGATTTAGACCCTCGTCCGCGAACGGCCCACACCCACGGCATCGCGCCGTGAATCGTAAAATAATCGTAATTATATTTTAAAAGACCGGTCTTTTGGAGTATTCATGCGGTATGGACAAGACCCGCGCGCCAGCCAGGTCGGCTTCGCTCAAGCATGAGCGGGTATTGAACGTGATTCGGCGGCGGATCGAGAACGGCCAGTACTCCACCGGCATGCTGCTGCCGACCGGTTCGCAACTGAGCAAGGCCTTGCGGGTCGGAAAGCAGACCGTCGTACGCGCGCTCGGCGAACTGGCGCGCGAGGGCATCATCGTCCGCCGCCGCGGCGACGGGACCTACGTCGCCGACCGCCAGCGGCCGCCGTTGCTGCCCGGAAAGACGCTGCGCATCGGCTTGCTCTGGAACCGGTCCATTCTGCCCGAGCGACTGTACACCAGCTTTCAGGGCGCGATCACGCGTGGAATCCTCGAGACCTGGGGAATCGATGCGGTCCTGCCCGTCTGGTCGAAAACGAGTGAACGCGAACCGACGCGGGTGACGTGGACTTCGGCGGAATGCGCGGCGACCGTGGAAGTGCTCGGCGAATCGCTGCTCAGCCGCACCCGCTACCCGGATCTGCAAGCCGTCAAGGCTGCGCGATTCGATGCGCTGATCACGCTCAGCATCATCCGTGAGGAATGGCTGCAGGAGCTGCTGGCGCTCAAACTCCCGACCGTGATCGTCGACTTTCCCAGCAACCGCATCGCCCCTCAAGCCGACTCGGTCTTCGTCGACGGGCAGGCCGCCTATCGCGAAGCGATCTTCAAAATGGCGGCGCAAGGGCTCAAGAAAATTCATTTCCTGGGCGCGAAATTGGTGGTGCCGGCCCCGTCACCCGAGATGACCCCGGAGGCCGTCCGTGCCTTTCAGGCCGGCAAGCATCAGGTCGATCCCGACAGCTATCTGCGTCTCGGCGCATGGCATTCGGCGATGACGGAATGCGGGCTCGAAGCCCCGGATTCGCACGCGCATTTCGAGTTCTACCATCGGGAAGCCCAGTTCGCGGAACGACTGCTGGCGTTGCCGCCGGATCGACAGCCGGATGGATTCGTCTGTCACGATCATCGGCAGGCCGAGGCGCTCTGTCGCGAGTGGGCGAAGCGCGGAAAAAAAATCCTGGCCGCGGGCGCCACCGATACGCCGGTTGCCGGCAGCGCCTGGCCCATCCTGATCGACGGCTTGGAAGTCGGACACGCAGCCGCGAACCTGCTGCTTTGGAAACTCCGGCAGCCCGAGCGCGCGGCCATGCGCCTGGGCGTGGCCATGTCGCTCGGAGCGAAGCAGCCAACCGCGGTCTCGACGGGCATGCGATAGGAACCGCAAAGGGGAAACCGAAATGAACATACGGCCTCTGGCAACGCTGCTGCTCGTGTGGGCTCTGGGCGCGCGGAGTGACGTGTACGCCGTGGACTGGCAGGCGCTGCCGCCTAATACCTGGGTTCCCATCAAGCCCGTGCTGGTGCAGCCCGACGGGAGCGACGACCGCGGAACGTGGGTGCAGGCAGGATGGAACAAGCTCGTCTTCGACGCGGATGGAAAGCGCGTGCTGTTTTACGACCGCTGGGTCGACAAGAAGCACGGCGGCGACACCATTTACGGCAACTGCCTCTACAGCTTCGAACCGGACTCCGCGAAACTGATACCCATCAAGATTGCCAACTGGGTCAAAGAACCCAAACCCGGCGGCGGATACGCCACCAAGCCGCTGCCCGAAAACGCGCAGGAACCCACGCCGTGCGACCGGCATGTTTACCATGCCTTCGAATGGGTTCCGGATCTCAAGGAGATCTTCATCTGCAACGGAGCCAATCAGACCGCGGTGCGGGACGAGAAAGTGGTAGGTCACAAAGAGGTGAACGACACCTGGCGGTTCGGCCTCGAGCAGAAAGTCTGGAAGAAAGTCGATTCCCAGCAACATCCCGCCAACCATCTGGAAGACGGCATGGGCTATTGCCCCGACACGAAGGCGATCGTCTATGCCGGACATGGCAAGATCTGGATTTTGGATCTGGCTTCCGGCCAGTGGCGGCCCGCGAAGAACAACCTTCCCCGCGCGCACATGGGTATGTCGGTCTTCTACGACGGACCACGCAAGCGCATGCTGCTCGTAGGCGGCGGCGCCTACGGAGCATGGACGACAAGGGCGGGCGGATTCAACGGTCTGTATGCCTTTGACCCAAGGACCGAAACGGTGAGTGCGCTCGCCGACTGCCCCACGGCGCTATGCAGGGGCGCCTTGGCCCACGACACCCAGCGAGACCTGTTTGTGACGGCCGCCGTCATGCCCAAAAAGGAGGGCGTCGAACAGCCGTCCGGCGTCTTCTGCTACGATCCCAAGCGAAACGAATGGAAAGAAATCAAGTCCGCCAATGCGATTCCCGCCACGGGGTGGATGCCCTTGTGCTACGACGCGGTGCACGATTGCTTTATCGGAATGGGCAGCGGAAAAACATTTCATGCTTTCCGCCCGGCCCTCGAAAAATAAATTCGGGTGCCCCCCATCACCTCGTGATGAGCGCGCCGCAGGCGTCTACAACTTCATGGCAGCCGGCTACGCTGGCGCGGCACACCCGGCTCCAACAGTCGGGGCTCCGCCGCCCCCTATGCGAAATGATTCCCCTTCCCGCCCGCCGCGTCAAAGCCCTGACCGAACAAGTCCGTCATCCACCCTTGTGCCAAAGGCACAACCTTGGTTAGCCCAGGGCAAGGCGCGCCCCGAGCGCCGCCGCCCTGGGTACCCGGCCCCTAAAACCCGTTTGTCCTGAAGGGACAACCTAAACGCACCGGTTGCGAACGTCCGCATCCCGTGGCACCAAATCCAGAAGGAGCAACGCGTTCACGATCGGTTGGATGAGTTACCCGCGCCATCCGCCATGGGCTCTCGTTAATCCAACTTGCGACCCGTCCTTTCCTTAAATCTTTTAAGTCCATCGTGAATCTTCATCCGAACATCGGGGTGAGGGTCTTGGGAAAGAGCTTCAACGACTTTACTCACAAAGCTCTCGTTACGACTGCGCCAAAATACTAAGGCGATAAAAAATCTGCCCTCCAGTTCTAATGCAGGAACTTCCACGGCATTGAAATAGTCGGAAGGGTCACCCCAAAACTCATGATCGAAATGAAACGAAGCCGAAAATGGAAGCGCACTGTAGGCAACACCATTCTCTAAAAGGTAGGTCATCAGCTTCTTGGACTCAGGAATACGGGCAACCGACCCTGCATGAATAAAGCGCTGAAGAAAGCTAATTTTCCACCAAATGGGGTGCGAATAAATATACGCCAATTGAAGGCTAGGAGTGCGCTTCTCCTTTAGGTTCATTTGCCAATAGGTCGCAAGAGCGGTTAGCGTGCCATAGCAAGTGACGTCGTCTTCCGAAAAACCATCCTTCTGGGTCCAAGGCCGAAGGCATTCGCTTGTCGCTACCCGTGCAACGGTGTCAACGATATCAATACGAGTGAATAAGGACGACTCCACTTGGTTTAAGTAATGAGCCGCTCTGGGGCACAAATTTAGATCGTTAAAGACCTGATTCCAAGTTAGCATAATCAACTCCTCGGCAGCGCACACCGCGTGTCTGCCCCCCCCTCACCCCTGCTCCGCCAGATACATCAACGACGCCGGCGTCGTCAGCGTCTCCCCCGTCTCCAGGTACGTCTTCAAACCGGAAAGCAGCATCGGCCAGCCGCCGTAAAGCTGGCTGTTCGCACCCTCGCGCAGTTGGTCGTGAGTCACCCTCAAGCGGCACGAATCGCCCACCGGCTCGATCTCCCACGTCACCCGCGACGTCCCTTCGCCCGTAATCTCCTCGCTCCACAGCGCACGGAAACTCTGCACCAGCTTGCGCGGCGGATCGACCTCCAAGTTCTCCCCAGCGAAGATATCCACGCCCGGACTGCGCGTCAGCTCCGTCGTGCGGCCCGTGTACGCCGATCCCGCCTTCCAGTCGCTGTACACGCCCACGCCGAACGAGAACCGCTTGCGCCGTTCCGGATCGGTGATCGCCGCCCACAGCCGCTCCGGCGTCGTCTTGATGTAAATCTCGAATACCTTTTCCATGGTCCGCTCCAGGTTCTGCTTCAATGCGCTGAGCGCCGACGCCCAGGGCTCCGTGTACTTGTCGATCCAGCGGTCGTGGATCAGCCGGATCGGGACGGCGTTGAGGAAATGCCGCTTCGTGCGGCCCTCGCGCCGCGTCACCACCAGCCGCGCGGCCTCCAGAATGCGCAGATGCTTCATCACGCCGAAGCGCGTCATCTCCAACTGCGACGCCAGTTCCGTCAGCGTCCGTCCGTCGCGCTTGCGCAGCGCATCCAAAAGGAAACGCCGCGTCGGGTCCGCCAGAGCCTTAAAGACGCGATCGTCCCGCTTCATCCGCGCCATTATGTGACTAAATGGTCACACGTCAAGAACGATCGAATCTTTTTCCCGCGCCGCACACCGGATGGAGTTCCGCGCTTCTGCCGCAACCCGCTCGAAGCGATCTCACCCAATTCCTTTTCCTTGGACCGGCCGAGCCCTTCCCCTCCTTGCCAAGGAGGAGTAAGGGAGGTGAACCCAACAGCCGGCGCGCAGCGCCACCCAAACGAATGAAACCCAGGCAAGCCCGCTTAGTATCCCGCCGATGCCGCCTTTGCTCCGCGACCCCCTTAGCATCCCTTCGATGCCTCCGGCACCTCGTGCATAGCGCCCCACGCGGCATGCACCTGCACGCGTGCATATACGCTTTGCGGTAGCTATTTATAGCAGTTTTATAGCAGAATCGAATTTTTGCTCGACGTGCGCGAGGTGGTATAGATCGCGTTTTTGCTCCTATAAGTCCTTAAAACAGGCTCGACATTCGGCCGCACGTGAGCACCCCACGCCACGGCGTTCATGCTTCAGGCCAGGCCCTAAATAGCTTCCCGGCGCCTCCAACGCGGCATCCTAATATATACCTTATATAACCGACCGGCCGGACTGTTCCACGTGGAACATTTGCCCCTTTCAAACCGGCCGAACGCCGCCCCCGCCGGCGCGACGAGTTCCCAAATGCCCCGTTCCGGCGTCGCGCGACCCGTTTCCGGCCCCGCCGCTCGGGCGACTCGACCTCCGCTCCGCGATCTTTAATCAACCTCATCTTGTTTGTAAATAAGCACTTACAGTACGGTCACCGACTTTCCGCACATTCCTTAAAGGGCGCGCGCCGGCGCGGCGTCTCTGCCACGGAGTAGAAACCCGCTCGAGCCCCGGTTTTCGGGGGACAGCCGCAACGGGGACGGCACGCGTGCACGGCTCGGACGGAACGCAGGAATGACGCTTGAAGGCTCCTTAAGCGGCCCCTTATCCTGGGCCACGGCGATCGGACAGCGCGCTTCTGGGCGGCGCTCGAAGAACGTCTTGGCGCATCGGGATTTAGGAGCCCCCTTGTCCAGCGATTCGCAACGCTCGGCGGCCGCGGCCGATTCGGCCACTCCGGCCGGCGCGAAGCTTTCCGCCCGGGAAGCGCTCGATAAGAAATTGCTCGGCCTGGTCGAACGCTTTCGCGCCGGCGACGACGCCGCATTCGACGAACTCGCTCCGCTGGCCGGGCGCATGGCCTATCACCTGGCGCTTCGTTCCGTCGCCGATACCAATCTCGCCGAAGATGTTGCACAGGAAGCGCTGGTCAAGCTTTACAAGCACGTCCACGAGATGGAAGGCCTCGGCGCGTTCAAGACCTGGTTCTACCGCGTGGTTTTGAATCTGGTGCACGACCACTACCGCCGCAGCAGCCGTAAAGACGCGGCGCTGGGGACGTTGGAAGAATTGCGCACGCTGGAAAGCAAGGCGCGCGAAGAACCGCTGGGCGCGGTCGAACGCGATACGCTGCGGCAGTCGCTGCAGGAAGCGCTGGCGAGTTTGGACGACAAGCATCGCGAAGTCTTTATCATGAAAGAAGTAGAAGGGCTGGGCCACGCGGAAATCGCCGAACGGCTGGGCGTGCCGGAAGGCACCGTCTGGTCGCGGCTGAGCTACGCGCGCAAGAAGTTGCAGGAGAAGCTAAGGCGGCGCGGATACACGGGGTAGCGCGCCGCGGACGGCGTTCGGGTTCGCTCAACCGTTGGGGACGGAAGAGCGAAGGACACACAACCGGCGGCGTCGAATCAACGGGTAGGGAGTAGGAGATGAAGGACGTGACGATGCCCGACTGTTCGAACTCGGCGGCGCCGGCTTGCGCGGAAGTGCAAGCGGCGCTGAGCGATCTGCTGGATCTGCGAAGCGGATCGAGTCATCCGCCCGAAGGGCCGCTCAGCGCGCCCGAAGCGTACGCGGCGTATATGGATCACCTCGAGCGCTGCGCGGAATGCCGCTCGGAACTGGAGAGCCTGTCCGAAGTGGGCGCGCTGTATGCCGAATTCAGCGTCGGCGAACTGCCGGCGCAGGCGTTCGAAACGATGGGTGCTCGAGTGCGCCAGCGCATGGCCGCCGAAGCGGGCGTGCGCCCGGTGCTGCGTCTGGCCGATGCGCCAGCCGCGGCCGTTCCGGCTCGGCCGCGCGGCTGGATGCCGGTCTTCGCCACCGCGGCCGCCGCCGCGGCCTTGGCGCTCGTGGCGACGCTTTTCGTCGCCGACAGCCAGAACGGCGGCTCCCAAGAGCCCGCCGTCGTCCAAGCGGGCGCCACCTCGGCGAACCCCGGGCCGATGCCCAAGCGCTTCGAAAGCAGCCGGCCCGTCAGGCCGCTGGCGAACGTGCCGCTGGCGACGACGCCCGCGATGCCGGTGACCCTGATGGTTCCGCGCGGCCCGCAGATGGTCAACCAGACCGTCGATCCCAGCGCGCTGCCTGGCCCCGACGAGTTCATGCGCATGCTCGAACGCGAGTTCGAACGCCAGCGCTACGTGGGCGTGGGCGAATGCGCGAAGGCGCGGCCCAGCGGCGAAGCGGTCTGCCTGCTCGGCGCGGTCTTCCGAATCCAGCGCGAAGCCGAAGCGGCGGCCAAGTCGCCCCAAGGGATCGAAGTTTGGGATGTCTATCCGGGCAGCCCCGCCGATCAGGCCGGCTTGCACCGCGGCGACCGGATCCTGGGGCTCAACGATCTGAAGTTCGAACAGAGTTCGCCGTGCGAGGTGATCAAGCTCCTGAACGCGCTCGAGAAGCTCGGCGCCGGCGAGTTGGTGGAACTCGATTTCGCGCGCCGCGAAGCAGGTAACGGTCCCGAAGCCGGGCAGTGGTCGTGGCAGAAGTCGCTGATCGAACTTTCGAAATAGGCCTTAATCCCTTTCCTCCCTGTCGTACGGCGCCGCTCTCCCCAGCGGCGCTTTTTTATGCACCCGAACATCCATAACACTCCTCGCAGCGTACGCTTTCGATAACACCCTAATTTTTTATTTTTACGAATTGACCTGTTATGAAACGAGGGTATGAATGGCCCTGTCTCCAGAACCTGAAAACTAAATGCAGGCCCAATAAGGGCAAGATGTTACTTTAGATCGTGCCGGTTGCGCGAGGTACTATCCCCCCCACTACTTCGTGTGGTCGCGCACGGTGAGGCCGGAGATCGCAAGATCTCCGGCCTTTTTTATTGTTATGACCTCCTGCGCTTCCCTCGCCGGCCCTTCTGGAATTCCTTTAATCTTCAAGCGCTTAGCGCGTCCGTTCCCCGGTTGAATCGCCGGCTGCGGGGCCGTTTCGATTGACCGGAAGCGCCTCAATTCGGGTTGAACCCCTTTAGAGTTCCGGTACAGTCGCCAGTTCGTGCTTGGGTGGGGTTGCCTTATGCGTTGGTCTGCTTGGCGTTATGCGATTGCGGCGGCGTTGGCCGTGCTGCTGGCGGTGGCCTTTTGGGCTGGGCCGCCCGCCCGCCCCGAAGCGCCCGCCACGGAACCCGTCGTAGCCGGCGAGCCGCCCGCCGCCGAACCCGCGCCACCCGTGCATCCGTTGGACGCCTATCCGCGCTGGGGCGGAGCCTGGAACAGCGCCGATGTCGGCGGCGACGGCTTCTTCGATCCCGTTCGCGCTCAACGCTTTGCCGAAGACGCCGGAACCGATAACCGCTTCGTGATCCAGCTTCAATCCCGCGCGCTGCTGCCCGATCCGAAGGCGCCGCTGGAAGAGATCGTCCCGCCCGAAGGCGAGCACCTCGTCTATCTCCAGTTCGAAAAGAACCCCACGCCCGAACAGAAAGAACAGCTCCAAGCCGCCGGCGTGGAACTTTTCCGCTACGTGACGGGATCGGCTTGGCCGGCGCGCGGCACGCGCGCGGCGTTCGAGAAGGCCAAGGCGCTGGGCTTCGTGCGCGCGCTGGCGAGTTCCGATGCGCGGGACAAGCTGCACTTCAGCGTCTTCGCCGATGCGCGGCCGGAACACGCGCAAGCCGCCGAAGGCCAGGTGCGCTACCGGCTGCTCACGTATCCCGGTACGGCGCTGGAAGATCTGCAAGCGGCCGCGCAAGCCTCGGGCGGCCAGGTGCGGCCGTGGCGCACGAGCGTGCTGGGTCCGCTTTTTGAAGTGATCGGCCCGCCCGAAAGCGCGCTGGCGATGGCGCAGCTTCCGCAAGCCAAGTTCGTACTCTACGCCGAGCCGCCCGTCGGCAAGCGCGACGCGACCACGGACGAAAATACTAATGTCACTGATGTGCGCGACGGTCTGGGTTTAACCGGTGCAGGCATTGAGGTGATGGTTCGTGAAGTATATAAGGTTGGAACTGAAATATCTGGGTTTCTGGAATACCACTTAGACATTGAACCAAATTTTTTCGATAACGAACCCCTTTCAGATGCCCCTGTAGATGATTCGCCTTTCGTTCCGCCTCCATATCAGCATTCAACCCAAGTTGCAGGACAAATAGGTGGACAAGGAATTGAAATTCCCGGTGCCAAAGGCGTAGCGCCTGGCGTAATGATGTTCGGTTACGATATTTCGCCTCAAAATACGGATGCTTTTTCAACTGCAGATATTCTTGACGCCGACTCTTCAGCCATTCGAATTAGCAACCACTCATACGGCCCGACCGGCGAAGGCGATGGCTCGTATGACCCGATCAGCGCCGACTGGGACCAAGCGCTGCGCGACGGCGCGGAGGGCGAAGGGCTGGTGGCGATGTTCGCCAGCGCAGAGGTCTTGCCTGTGCGTTTCAAGCAGATTGACTATTTCAGTGGGATGAAGAACGGAATCTGCGTCAGCGCCAGCAACGACACGGCGCACTGCGGGGACGACGATCCGCTGGCCGCAGTAGCGAGCGGAATCGCCACCTTCGTGGACTTCGGCCCGATGCTCGACAGCCGCATCAAACCCGACTGCGTCGCGCCGGGTACCTCTGTCACACTCCTGTACCGAGTTGAGGATTTCACCACCAGCAACGGAACGTCATTCGCTGCACCTGCAGTTACTGGGATGCAAGCCCTACTGTTCGAACATTTCCTTAACGAGAGTCCCGGCCTGGAGCCCAGTGCGGCACTAGCAAAAGCCCTGATACTTAATAGCTGCACAGATATCGGCCGAACTGGTCCAGACGCACGATATGGCTATGGCATTACGAATATCGAGAAGGCAGTACACGTGGTTTCTCAGCACTTTAACACCCCACTCGACCCCCTAATCTTTGAAGGTCGTGTTGGAACTGGCGAGGAAGATGAGTTTATTGTCTCCGTTCCAACCACCGAGCCGCTCAGGGTAATGCTCGTCTGGATGGACCCTGCCGGCGAGCCTATGGCCGCAAAAGCCATCACAAATGACTTGGATCTAGAGGTCGTGACACCGGCCTCGGTGACGGTCTTCCCCTTCTCGCTCAATGCCAACGCTTCAGGGTTTGGCTCAAGCCCAACAGGCGAACAAAGCGATCCTCTGGCCACTGCGACTGCTGCCAATCGCCAAGACAACGTTGAGCAGGTTGTTATAAATAACCCGGCCAGCGGGAGCTACACCATCCGCGTGCGTGGCTTCAACGTGCCAGTAGGAGATGCCCCAGACGACGATCAAGCCTACGCCGTTGTCGTCTGCAAAGGAGAGGCCATCGCCGCGACTCTAGTGACGGCCCCTGACACCCCAGGAAAAACAGTCAACGGAATCACCTACCTGCCCGTAGTAGGCGGACATGTAGATTTTACTGTGAACATCGTGGGCGGTACGCCTCCATTCATTATTGACTGGGATTTCGATGGGGATGGAACTCCAGACGATACTTCCACAGATGTCATGACGCAAAGCTTCACGCATCCCATCGGGTTCGATTACCCAGGTGGTGCTGATACTTTCGTAGCGGAAGTCACTATCACCGACAACTCGGCACCGACACAATTCAGTACGCAGGCGATGCGAACAGTTATCGTGCTAGACCCGCCTGAAGTCACAATCGCCGCTGCACCATTAACGGGTGAGGTGCCGCTTAACGTATTTTTCTCCGCGATTGACGTGACTGGAATCGTCGAGACCTACTTCTGGGATTTCGGTGATTCGACGGTGTCTCTAGAAAGCGATCTAAACACCACCCACTTATACGAAACGCTTGGGATGTACACGGTGGAACTGACCGTGACGGACATTGTTGGACAAACCGGAACCGCGTCACCCGTGGACATTACTGTGGAGAAGCGCATCCGCGATGCTTTCGTGCAGAAGTTCTCGGGCAGTGTGAATTACATCCGCCGCACCGGCAGCTTCACGTTCACGCTCGTCTCCGACGATCTGGCACTCTCGCGGCAGGAGTACCGTAACGCAGTAAAGGCTGTGCCCCCCAAGTTTGAGGGCAAGTCGTTCGACCTGTACTATTTTAGCGATAAAACTGAGGTCGACCCTGAAGATAAGCTTGGAGAGAAGTTTGAAACCTTCATCATCAACAAGGTCGGCCAACGCGTCGTGCCCAACGACCGTAACAAGCAGTTTAAGATCCAGTACGCGCGAAAAGGTTGGATTGTTGTCAAGTGGGGCGTGCCCGAAGATATGTTCGCGCCAGATGGCAGCTCGGCCGTGGAGGTCTTCGAGACGATCGGCATGGACGGATTTACCGAGAGCAGCGATCCGGACGATCCGCTCACGGACTTCCCCTTCGAAGTCGCCATCGATACCGACGACGCGACCTACCGCGCGACGTTCAACCTCATCTTCAAGAACATCCGCGGGATCACCGGGCGAGCGACGCACCGCAAACCTTAGAGCGAGTTCCTAAGCGGTCTCGCTCAAGTTTCATTCGCTTGGGTTCGCGCCGCGCGCTGTCTGCTGAGTTCACCTCCCCTGCCCCTCCTCGCCAAGGAGGGGAAACTTCTCCGACCCTAGCAAAAGACTTGGGCGAGACCGCTTAGCAGACCAGGTTCGTGAACTGGCCGCTGGCAACCGGCCGTGAACATTCCGGCATTTGAAATCGCGCAGGGGTTCCGCAAACTGGCGGAATGCTTGCCGCTCAACGTACCGCGCCGAAGGCTCCGGCTTTCACCGCCACGCTCTTCGAGGATGCTTACCAGGGCTTGAACCTGGGGCTCTTTCCGATGCAGAACTCGCCGCTGGGCGAGTACCACGCACTGCCGCTGCCGGGCCCGACGGGCGCGTGGCGGGTGCCGACGAATCACTGGTCGTGGAGCAAGGAAGGGCGCTGCTTCCAGGTGGTCCCGCAGGGCGGCGGGCGGGCGATCGAGACGCTGGGGGCGAGCGCGCATTACGACAATCGCCTGCTGGTAGCGGGCCTTTGCGATTGGGGCGATTACGAGTTCCACGCCGAGGTCACGCCGCTGCCGCTGGAAGCCGGCGCATCGGGCAGCCCCGCCGGCGGCCTGTGCGGGCTGATCGCGCGGTACACCGACAGCCGCACGTACCTGGCGCTGGTGCTCGATCGCGACGGGCAACTCAAGCTGCTGCGCCGCCGCGAGAACGTCTTCGACGTGCTGGCGGCCGCGCCGCTGGCGCACGAAACCGGCGCTGCGCTGAGTTTCTCGTTCTCGGTGCAGGGCGGGCGGCTGATCGGACGCGCCGGCGAGACGGTGGTGCAGGCGGCGGTGGACGGTTACCGCCGCGGCGGCATCGGGATACTGGCCGACGTACCCGCGCGCTTCGGTCCGGTGCAGGTGCGGACGAGCGACGCGGAACTCGCGCGGTTGAAGCGCGAACGCGAACGAGCGAGCGTGCAGGCGACGCGGCGGATCGGCAAGTTTCCGTCGATGCGCCTGGAGCGGACGATCCCGCTGCACGGGCTGGTCAACGGGCGCAACCTGCGCATCGCGGACATCAACGGCGACGGAAAGCCCGAAATCATCCTGGCCCAAGGCTCGCGGACGGTGGCCGACCGCTTCGACCTGACGCGCCTGACGTGCCTGAGCGTGCTCGATCTGGACGGCAAGCTGCTCTGGCAGGCCGGCGTGCCCGACACGGACGCGCCGATCGCGAACGGAGATCTGCCGTTCCAGGTCTGCGACATCGACGGCGACGGGAAGCTCGAGATCGTCTGCGTCTTCGGCTTCGACGCGCAGATCCGGCACGGGCGGACGGGCAAAATCCTGTGGAGCGCCGGGACGCCGGAGACGGTACCGGTGCCGCGGGACTTCAAGGAAGTCTCGAGCAGTTGGGGGAGCGCGTGGGGCGACGAGACGCTGTACATGAACGTCGCTCAACTGGCCGTCACGAACCTGCAAGGCCGGCCGAAGGCTCGCGAGATTCTGCTCAAGGACGATTACCACCATCTGGTGGTGCTCGACCCGTTCTCCGACAACGCGGCGATCCTGCGGCATCGCGGCGTGCACGGGCACTTCCCGTGGATTGGCGATCTGGACGGCGACGGGCACGACGAACTGATGGCCGGGTACTCGCTGCTGGACCACGACGGCTCGCGCAAGTGGTCGCTGCATCTGCAAGACCACCAGGACGCCATCGCGATCGTGGACCCGCTGGCGCCGGGCGGGAAGCACAAGCGTATCGTGCTGTGCGGCGGCGAAGACGGCCTGCTGATGCTGGGCTTGAACGCGGAATTTCACACGCGGCTGGAAGGGCATTGCCAGCGCCTGGGCGTGGCGAAGTTCCGCGCCGATCTGCCGGGCTTGCAGTTCGCGACGGTCACGTTCTGGGGCAATCCGGGGATCTTCAGCCTCCACGACGCGACGGGGAAGAATCTCTGGTCGAAAGAACTGCCCGTGGCCGGCGGGCTGGCCGCGCCGGTGAATTGGACCGGACGCTCCGAAGAGCTGCTGCTTTACAGCATGCAGCCGGGCGCGGGGCTGCTGAATGGGCACGGCGACCTTTGTGTCGAAGCGCCGAGTTCCGGGCCGCATGCCTGCTTCGATACGTGCGGCGCGTTCGGTTCGGACGGGCGCGACGCGCTGATCGCGTGGGACCGCGAGAGCCTGGCCGTGTATGTGCCGTCGGATGCGCCGCTGAAGGGCGCGCGCGCGAAGAACGTGTACCGCCCGCAGCGCTCGGACGGTCAGAACAAGTCGAACTATCAGGCCTACGTGAGCTTGCCGCCGGGATGGTGAGGGGTTGAAGGGGCTCATGCGCGCACGTATGATCGATTGCGTGCTTGGGTGGAGGTTCGGTTATGGACGAAAAGAAGCTGCTCAAGCGAATCGCGCTGAAGCCGGGAGTTATGGCAGGCAAGCCCGTCATTCGCGGCACTCGATTAACCGTGGAAAGCGTGCTCAATCAGTTGGCGCATGGAGCCACGGCCGAGGATTTGATCCGCGAGTATAGGGGACTCAAACGGGCGGACATCCAGGCGTGCCTGCTTTACGCCAGTAAGGCCCTCGAGTTTACCGAGATCGACGCGTTGGCGCTGGGTCGCGCCTGAGTGCGGTTTCTCGTCGATGAATGCACCGATTGCTATCGCGACACGCCGCGCGATTGCCCGGAGGCTTTACGGTTGCATCCGAGACTCGCGTGCGCTTCTCGCTTCGCTAGCCGCCCATGGAGGCCGCCATGCTCCACGCCACCCTTTCCTCCGGCGCCGGAATGCCGATGCTGGGCATGGGCACGTACCAACTCCGCGACGCCGCGTGCACGCGCGCGGTGAGCGAGGCGCTCGATCTGGGCTACCGCCATTTCGACACCGCGGCGATGTACGGGAATCACACCGCCGTCGGCGCGGCGCTGGGCGAGACGAAAGTTCCGCGCGAGCAGCTGTTCGTCACCACCAAGGTCTGGCGCGACAGCCTGAAGCGCAAGGACGTGCTGAAGAGCTGCGACGAAGCCCTGCGCGACCTGCGTTGCGCGTACCTTGATCTGTACCTGATTCACTGGCCGAATAACGCGGTGCCGCTCGCCGAAACGCTGGGGGCCTTCGCCGAACTGCTCGACGCCGGCAAGATCCGCCACGCCGGCGTGAGCAACTTCACCGTCAAGCGCCTGCGGGAAGCGCTGGCGCTGAACGCGTGCCCGATCGTGTGCAATCAGGTCGAGTATCACGTGCATCTGAATCAGGAAGCGCTGCGCGCGTTCTGCGCCGAGCGCGGGATCGCGGTGACGGCGTACTGCCCGCTGGGCAAGGGACGCTGGCACGACGACGCGCTGCTGAGCGAGATCGGGCGGGCGCACGGAAAATCGGCCGCGCAGACGGCGCTGCGCTGGCTGCTGCAGAAGGGGATCGCCGCCATCCCGAAGGCCGGCTCGCGCGAGCACCTCGCCGCGAATCTGGACGTCTTCGAGTGGTCGCTGAGCGCGGCGGAGATGGGGCGGCTCGATTTGGAGCCTGCGCGCGAGCGGCTGATCGACTGGGACGTGGCGGAGTTCGAGGATTGAAAAAAGAAACGGGCGCCGCAAGGGCGCCCGTTTCGGTTCGCGTTCGATGGCTGGCCGGGTTTAGAAGCCGCCGGGCGCCGGGCCCACGACTCCACCGCCGCCGCCCATGCCGGCCGCTTCGCCCCGAGCCATCATGAAGTACCCCATGACGCCGGCCATCAGGCCGCCGTAGGCCGGCACCATGCCGACGGGCGAGCGGACCACCGTGACTTGCACGCCGGCCTGCGGCGCAAAGCCCAATCCGGTGACCGGAGGCAGGTCCTTGAAGAGTTCCGGCTGCTGCGTCAGGCCCAGCAGCGCCTGCTGCAGTTCCGCCTGCTCGGCGGGCATGAACATCGCCGCCATCGGAAGCCCCTGCTTGACGCCCAGGTCGAGGATCTGCTTAAGATCCAACGACATCACCACCTTCGGCGCAAGCTGCCCCGGCGGCAATTCGCCCACGAGCTTGGCCGGATCGTAAGCCGGTTCGGCGGCCGCGATGCCCTTGAGCCGGTTCTGCAGCGCGAGCGCCGAAGAGCCGAAGAGCACGCGGTTGCCCGAAACCGTCCAGCACAGCCGGTAAGGAATGGCCTTGCGCTGCGGATCTTCCAGCAGCGGGCTGTCTTCAGACTCGATCCAGATCGTGGCGCCTTCCTTGGTCTGCTTTTCGATCGCCGGGGCTTCCTTCCCTTCGGCCGATTTGATCGCCGCGTTGACGACCTTCTCGAAGGTCGCGGCCAGTTCGGCGGACTTCTCGGGGGTCGCGCAGGTCAGCGCCATGCCGATATCCGGCGGGATCAAGCCGGGGTGCAGCTTGGCCCAGTAGACGAGATCGCCCTGCACGGCGCCGGCCACGTCGGCCATCTTGAGCCCCATGATGGCTTCGGCCTTCGGAATCATCTCGTCGGGGTTCAACTCCATCGGCTGGCCCATCTGCGCCTGCATCTCGGCGATGCCCTTCATGTAGCCGACGAAGTATTCCAGCAGGCCCGCGCCGTCCACGTAGCTGTTCCCGACCAGGACCGCGTCGGCCGGAACGACCGCAAAGATGTCCTTGAGCGGCGTGGTGCTCTTCCAGCCCATGTTCATGATCTTGGTCAGGCTCGTCTCTTTATCGGCGATGCTCACCACCATGCGGTCCTCGATCATCGGGCCGCGGATGTGGCTGGCGAGCGCGACGTACTCGAGCGCGTCGTAGCCGAGTTTTTCGAGCAGGTTTCCGCCGCCCATCATGGCCATCATGCCGCCCAGCATCTTCTGGTACTCGGCCATGTTCATGACGAAGGTGAAGTCGGCGCCTTCGCCCAGATGCGGCCGCAGCTTGGAGTAGGCGGGGCTGGTCGTGAGGCGCTGTTCGGCGGGCGCGATGAGGCCGTCGGCGATGCGCATGGCGCTGTCGGGATTGGACGCGAAGATCATATGCCGGCCGGCCAGCGCGAGGGCGCCGTTCCCGCCGGGCGCGGCCCACATCGGCAGCCCGCGTGAGGTATCGGCCTGCAAGCCCTGGTCGAGCCCCGTATCGGCGAGGAGTTCGCGCAGCACCTTCTCCGGCTCTTCGGCCGGAAGCTGCACCACCAGCGCGGCGCCCATCTTGGCGGGGTCCATCGGGTTGAACGCCCACAGACCCGCGGCGGCCGAACCGTTGAAGCGCGCCAGCCACTTCTCGATCAGCGGCCAACCCGGCGCGGCTTTCATCTCTTTATCCGCCAGACCCATCAGCGGCTTGAAGGCCTCGCCCTGAAGCACTTTACCGAAGGCCGAATCCTTCAAGCGGCTCCACGAGGCCGAAGCATTGGAAAGTCCGGCGACCATCACCGTATCGGCCGGGAAGAGATCCAAGTACTGGGCCTCGCCGGGCACCGCGGCCCACTTGAGCCGCAGCAGCACTTGGCCGATGGCGTTCTTGACTTCGATATCCTGGCTCGCGGTCTGGGCGGCCTTGAGCGGTTCGATGGCCGGCGAGCCGGATTTGACCAGGCTTTCCTGTGCGGCGGTGCGCACGTCGAAGTTCTCGTCGCCCAGGTCTTTGATCCACTGTGCAACCTGTTCGGGCGTCGCGCCTTCCGCGGCCTCCACCGGCACTCCAGCGCCCAGCGCCAGAACCAGTCCAAGAGTCCAAATTGCCTTCATGCGCATCGACATGCGTCGCTCTCCAGCCTCGCTCGTACTTCCAGGAAAAGGAGTCAGGTAAATCCAGCACCTATTAGGTTACAGAACCGCACCTGTTCTTTCGAAGGAAATTCGCGATCCGGCCGCCAGCCATCCCAATGCCTGGACGTGCGGCAGGTCCTTACCATTCAAGGAGTAAAGAAAACGGCGGCCTGGGTATGCCAGGCCGCCGCTCAGAATTTCGCAGGACTTTCCCGCGGAATTACATGTCGAAGTACAGGTAGAACTCGTGCGGATGCGGGCGCAGGCGAACCTGGTCCGACTCCTTCTTGCGCTTGTAGTTGATCCACGTATCGACCACGTCGTTGGTGAAGACCTCGCCCTTGAGCAGGAACTCGTGATCTTCCTCCAGCGCCTCCAGGGCTTCGTCGAGGCTGCCCGGCGTGTTGGGAACCTTGGCCAGTTCGTCCGGCGGCAGGTCGTAGATGTCCTTGTCGAGCGGCCGGCCCGGATCGATCTTGTTCTGGATGCCGTCGACGGCGGCCATCAGGAGCGCCGAGAAGGCCAAGTACGGATTGCAGGTCGGATCCGGACAGCGGAACTCGAAGCGCTTGGCCTTCGGGTTGTTGCTAAACATCGGGATGCGCAGACAAGCCGAGCGGTTACGGGCGCTGTACGCCAAGTTGATCGGCGCTTCGTAGCCGGGCGTGAGGCGCTTGTAGCTGTTGGTCGTGGGGTTGGTGAAGGCCGTCAGCGCGCGAGCGTGCTTGAGGATGCCGCCCATGGCGTGCAGCGCCATCTCCGAGAGCCCCGCGTAGCCGCTTCCGGCGAAGGCGTTCTTGCCGCCCTTCCAGAAGGACATGTGGGTGTGCATGCCGCTGCCGTTGTCGCCAAAGAGCGGCTTGGGCATGAAGGTCGCGCACTTGCCGTGCTTCTTGGCCACGTTCTTGACGACGTACTTGTACTTCATCAGGTTGTCGGCGGTCTTGACGAGCGTATCGAAGACGAAGTCGATTTCGGCCTGTCCGGCGGTGGCGACTTCGTGGTGCTGGCGCTCGATCTTGAGCCCGATTTCTTCCATCGTCAGCGACATCTCGTTGCGGATGTCCTGCTGCTGGTCGATGGGCGGAACGGGGAAGTAGCCTTCCTTGGGGCGGATGTCGTGGCCAAGGTTGGGGCGGGATTCGCTGGACGCGCGGGAGCTGGTCCAGTGGCCTTCTTCGGACTCGATCTCGTAGCCGGCCGCGTTGGTCTGCCCGAAGATGCGAATGTTGTCGAAGATGAAGAACTCGGCTTCCGGCCCGACGTAGACGGTGTCGGCGATGCCGGTGCTGGCCAGGTACTTCTCGGCCTTGAGCGCGATGTTGCGCGGATCGCGGCTGTAGTCGGCGCGCGTGATCGGATCCTGAATGTTGCAGATCAGGACGACGGTCGGATCCTTGAAGAAGGGATCGATGAAGGCCGTATCCGGTACGGGAATCACGAGCATGTCGGACTCGTGGATGCCCTGCCAGCCGCGGATGGACGAACCGTCGAAGCCCAAACCATCGGCGAAGACTTCTTCCGTCAGCTCACGGATCGGCGTCGAGAAATGCTGCCAGGTCCCGATGAAGTCCATGAAGCGGAAGTCCACCGTATTCGCGCCCTTGGCCTTGGCCAGCTCCAGGACGTCCTTCGCCGTCTTAATCGCCATCGCTACGCTCCTATCCCGACTGCTCCCCCGCCGGCAAACCGGCGGGCACCCTTAAGTGTGGTTTCATCGAGGCGCAAGGAGGACCCGGCGTCCCCCCGAACGCCGCCGGCACGCGGACCCAATCCGGCGCCGGCGCATGACCACGATCGGCCGCGGAAGCGTCAGATCGCTTCCGGACCGCGCTCGCCCGTGCGAATGCGAATGCAGTCCTCTAACGGCAACACGAAGATCTTGCCATCTCCGATTTGACCTTCTTCACCGGAGCGCCCGCCGCGGATGATCGCCTGGATCGTCGGCTCGACGAAATCGTCGTTCACCGCGATCTCCAGCTTCACCTTGCGCAGCAAATTCACCGTGTACTCATGCCCGCGGTAGATTTCCGTGCGCCCCTTCTGGCGCCCGAAGCCCTGCACGTCGCAAACCGTCAAGCGCACGACTTCCACCTCGCTGAGGGCCTCCTTCACGGCCTCCAGGCGCGACGGCTGAATAATCGCTTCGATCAACTTCATGGCTGGGCATCCTCGACTGGGTTTAACGGCGGTCGCTACAGGCTGTTCCAAGCCCTACAGAACGGCATGGAACCACTATCAAGCGTGAGGCCAATCCGCAGCCTGCGGACGGTTCTTCACACAATCTAGAAAGCCTCGCTGCTGTCACATGTTGCAGCGGCGAGCTTACGCCCGAAGGCTCAGGACTCAACAGAAGGGTGTATGAATTTAATCACTAAGTTCAATTATGGGCTACCAATCCTGAACACCTAGGTCTGCACATCGTATAAAAATCACCACCCGGAAGGTCCAGATTGGAAGCTTGGCGTCAGTCGTCTTCGTGCTTTTTCTTGGTCTTGGCTTTCGAGCCCGGCATCTGGGCGAGCGGGTCGGCGCGGTTCGCGCGTTCGCGGTCCAGCCACGGGCGGATCTGCGCCAGCACCTCGGGGCGGTGCGTGACCGCCAATTGTCCGCGCAGCACCTCGGCGCTCGCCTGCTTCTCGCTCCAACTGCCCGGCGCGACCGCGCGCTGCAGGCGGCTCACGATCGCCCGCGCTTCGGCGTCCGCGGCTTTCTGTTTGTCGAGCATGTGCGGGCAGCAGCCGTAGCGCTCCTCGGCGCTGAGGTACAACTCTTCGGCCGTCTTGGGGCGGCTGTCGCCGGCCGCCAAGTCGCTGACTTCGAACACTCCCAGCAGTTCGCGGTACGGAAGCGACGCGTGCGAGACATGCGCCTTCTCGCCGCGCATTTCCAGGATCAGCCCCGCTTGCTTGACAAGCGATTCCAGGACACTGCGCAGCGGCTGGCCTTGGCCTTTGAGGCTGACCAGACGTTTCGCTTCGGGCAGGCGGTGAATGCGCGGATCGATGTAGACTTCGGCCTTGGTCGAGGAAGAAAACGCGGCCAGCGCCGCGAGAATGTAGGTCTGTTCGATCTCGATGGTCGCGGTGCGTTGCCAGATCGAGACCGGCGCGGCCGCGGGCTTTTCGGCTTCCGCCCGCAGCGCTCCTGCCGCCAGCGCACCGCCCAGCAGTAAGATCCCCGTTCCCACGCGCATCGTCACTCTCCACTTCGCCCGCTTGCTCAAGGTGCTAACCTAACGCTCAGGAAGCCGATTCCTTCAATTCTGCCCGGTCTTGAGCTTCGCGCATGCGCAATGCTGCGTATACGCCCACCGGGACCGCCGCCAAGCACCATCCGCCGCTCACGTTCAGCAGCGTCCGCTTCGCCTCGGACCACGCCACGGTTCCACTCAGCAGCGATCCGGCATAGATCGCCCAGCCCGCATGCAGGATGGCCAATCCCCACAACATCCAGCAGTACATCTCGCGCTCTTCAATGCCGCCCACCGTACCCAGCCCCACCGCGGCGACGCGAGCGAAAAGGAGGATCAGGCCGCACCACAGCAACAAGCAGAGGATCTCCGCGCCCGTCCGGCCGAACCATTCGTGGGCGCGTAGAAAGATCGTTCCGGAAGGCATCACGAGCAGAAGCGTCAGGGACAGGACCCACGGGACGCCACGGCCCGAAACGGGCGCCGGTCCGGCCTCCGGTTCGTTCAGCGTTTGCGGCATGGCCCGTGCTCCGGCCTTCCGATACGGCTCCATTCATTCTCGCCAGGCCGGGCGGCAGGTCCATCCTTAAATGAGGCCTCTCAAGGGCCGCGGACGTATCTCTCCTTGCGGCTACCCCGGCGACTCGCCATAACCCCCGCATGTCCTTTATGCGAAGCGCGCGTGCGTGGTGGCGGCTGGCGCGCCCCTTTACCTGCCTGCCTCCCGCGGTGGGCGTCGTGACCGGCGCGCTGGCGGCCATCGGCGCGCGGATGCGCGCGGACGGTTCGAGCTTCGAGACGGTCACGACCGGCCTGAACGCGCTGGGTTTGCGCGACGATCCGCCGCGCGAATGGAGCCACGTGCTCGCCGTCGGCGCGCTCGCGGCCATCGCGCTCAATATCTACAGCAACGTCTTGAACCAGCTCTGCGACGTGGAGATCGACCGGCGTGCGAAGCCCGAACGGCCGCTGCCGTCGGGCGAGCTTTCACGCGGCGCGGCGTGGAGCTGCGCGTTCGCGGCGCTGCTGGCGAGCATGACGTGGGGACTCTTCGCGCGCCCTCCGGGCTCGCGGAACCCGGAGTTCCTCTACTGCGCGCTGCTGGCCGCGATCCTGACCACCCTGTACAGCCTGCCGCCCGTGCGCCTGAAACGCTGGGGACTGGCCGCGAACTTCGCCATCGCGCTCGCGCGCGGGTTGCTCTTAAAGGTAGCCGGGTGGGCGGTGCTCTTCCCGGCGTTGAGTCCCTTCGATCCCGAGCCTTGGGCGCTGGGAAGCGTATTCTTCGTCTTCACGTTCGGCGCGGTGACGACGAAGGACTTTTCGGACGCGGAAGCCGATGCCGCGGACGGGGTGCGCTCGCTGCCGGTGGCGTGGGGCTTCCGTTCGGCGGCGCGTCTGGCCGCGGCGTGCTTAGCCCTCCCGTGGCTGGCGCTGCCCGTGCTGGGCGCGGCGGGAGTGCTGCACGCGCCGCTGGGCGCGCTGGCCGCGCTGGGACTCGGCTTGTCGGCTTACGGCGGCTGGATCGGTTCGCGACTGCTGCGCGATCCCGATGCGCTGGGCCGCGAGCGGAATCATCCGGCCTGGACGCACATGTACGTACTGATGCTGGCGGCGCAAGCAGGTACGGCCGGCGTGTATCTCCTGTAGCGGATCGATGCGGATGCGCCTGCGCGCGGCCCCGCGCGCCTTGGCCTGAATCTTGCGCACGATCCAGGCAGAGCGTAATTTGGCTCCCTTCGCACCACGGGAGGCGACCGCCGTGTCCCAGCCGCTCATCTCCGAACGCGTCGTCGCGTACATCGCCGAGCAGCGCATCCAGCGCGCGATAGAAGCAGGTGAGTTCGACAAGCTCCCCGGCATGGGTGAGCCCATTCCGGACCTCGACCAGCCGTACGACGAACTGTGGTGGGTCAAGAAGACGATCCGGCGCGAAGGGCTAAGCGCGCTGACCAAAGAGATGGCGCTGCGCAAGACGCTGAGCCAGCGCTTTCAAGGGTTGCTCGCCCTGCCCGACGAAGCCGCGGTACGCGCGGGTGTCGAGGACTTGAACCGGCTGGTGAGCGAGCTGAACGCCAAACCCTTCGCGCAGGAGTGCGGCGGATTCGAAGCGTACGAGGCCGCCGCCGTGGTCAAGGCGTGGCGCGCGCGCCGCGAAGCACCGGCTTCCTGAGCGCGTTCCGCCCGGCGGCGGCGCTTGCCGTTGCTCTCCTTCCGCGTTCACGGTCTACTGGGGCCGCGTAACGACGAGGAGCCGCCATGACGTCCGATCCGCCCCGCCCGCGCTGGATGCTGCTCGCCGCCCTGCTGGCTCTGGGCGCGGCGGCGCTCGCATTCGTGCGCTTGAATCCGGAATTCGAATTGAAGGGCCTGACCACGGGCCTGACGCTGATAACGTTGGTGCTGCTGGCGGGCGCGGTGGGCTTATGGTTCGCGTTCGTGAGCCGCCTGCCGGGGCGCGTACGGCTGGGAGGTTCGTTGGCCGCCGTCGCGCTCATCGCGGGCCTCGCGCTTTGCGTGCGTGTCGAAGGCTATTACGGCGACATTCTTCCGATCCTCGGCTGGCGCTGGACGCCGCCGCGCGATTACGCGCTGCCGGACCTTAAGCCTGCGGCGGCGCCGGCGGCCGAGGCCGCTCCCGCTCCGGAAGGGGCGAAGATCGCCGCCACCGACTGGCCGCGCTTTCTGGGACCGCGCGGCGACGGCTGGGCCGACGTGTCGGACCTTCCCCCGGATTGGGCGAAGCAGCCGCCGCGCGAAGCCTGGCGCGTAGCCTGCGGCGCGGGCTGGTCGGGGTGCGCCGTCGCCGGGGGGCTCGTCTATACCCAAGAGCAGCGCGGCGAGAAGGAACTCGTCGTCTGCCGCGATCTTAAGAACGGCGACGTGCGCTGGGTGCACGAAGCCGCCGCGCGCTTCAGCGAAGAGATGGGCGGCGACGGCCCGCGCGCCACGCCTACCGTATCAGGCGGCTTCGTCTACGCGCTCGGCGCCACCGGCCTGCTCCACGCGCTGGATGCGCAAACGGGAACCACGCGCTGGACGCGCGATACGCTGGGCGAATCCGGCCAGCCGAACTTGCAGTGGGGCAAGAGCGGTTCCCCGCTGGTCATCCACGATCTGGTCGTCGTCACGCTCGGCGGAAAGCCCGAGACCACGACGGCCGCGTTTCACGCGCTGACCGGCGAACCGGCCTGGCGCGCGGGGAACGACAAATCGAGCTACAGCACACCGGCCCTCGGCACGCTGGGCGGGCGCGAGCAACTGGTCGTCGTCTACGCCGACAGCGTGGCCGCGCACGATCCGGCCGGGGGCGCAGAACTCTGGCGCTTCGCATGGCCCGGCGCGCCCGCGAAGGTCGCCAGCCCCCAGTTCGTCGATGCCGAGCGCGTCCTGATCACCGTAGGGTACGGCCTCGGCGCGAAGATGCTCAAGGTCACGCCGCCCGCCGCCGAGGGGCAGCCGTGGAGCGTCGCTCAAGTCTGGCACAGTCTGGACATGAAGACGAAATTCACCAACGCGCTCGTAAAGGGTGCTCACGCGTACGGACTCGACGAAGGCCGGCTGGCGTGCATCGCGCTGGCCGACGGCAAGCGAACCTGGAAAGACGAGAACTTCGGGCACGGGCAAGTGATCGGAGCGGGCGACGCGCTGATCGTGCAGTCGGAGCGCGGCGAGGTGGTGCTCGTCGCCGCCGATCCGGGCGCGTACCGCGTACTGCAACGTATTCCCGCGCTGACGAGCAAGACCTGGAACTATCCGGCGCTGGCGGGTAAGCACCTGCTGGTGCGAAACGACCGGGAGTTGGTGTGTTACCGGTGGGGCGAGTGAATTAGCCTACGTAGGTGGATTCGGGACAGCCCATGGACCGCTCACAGCTTTCCCCCACTTTCATCATTCCCAAAGGCTCGCAGGTCGTGCTGACGAAGGATCTTCAGGTCTCGGGTGCGCACAAGCACGCGGATGGTAGTCCGCTCTACAAAAAGTCCGGAAGCGTGGGAGAAGTCACCGATCCGCCGCTCACCAACGAGTACCCGTACCTCGTGCGGTTCGCAGACGGACACACGGTATCCGCCAAGCGCCACGAGTTGACCGTGCGGCGCTCCGACGCACCGGAAGATCACGTGCCCAAACGAGAGCTTGCCGCATTCGAGCCACACGTCTTCTACAAGGTGCTCGTGGGCTCCCGCGCGTTCGGCCTTGCCGACGAACAGTCCGATGAGGACGAGCGCGGCGTCTACTTGCCGCCAGCGGATTGGCACTGGTCGCTGCAGCCACTACCCGAACAGATAGAGTTCAAACGCATGCCCGACGGGCGCTGGCTGGACCACAACGAACAGACCGACGGAGACGATGTCTGCTGGTGGGA
The DNA here is from genome assembly GCA_015075375.1 of Planctomycetota bacterium. Lineage (GTDB taxonomy): Bacteria > Planctomycetota > SZUA-567 > H5-PLA8 > H5-PLA8 > H5-PLA8. Next base: position 1,785,427 of record JABTUM010000001.1, read on the forward strand.
GCTCGAAAAGTTTCTCCGCCTCGCGCTAAAGGCCAATCCCAACGTGCTGGAGGTCCTCTACGTACCCGAGTCATGCATCTTGCATGCCGATGTCTGGGGGCAGCGCCTGCGCGCATTAGCACCGAGTTTTCTTTCCAAGTACCTCTACCAGACCTACTCCGGCTACGTGCTCAGCCAATTCCGAAAAATGAAGCGCGAACTCGAAAAGGGACGTGCCCACCGCCCAAAGCATGCCATGCATCTGATCCGGCTGCTGTATTCCGGCATCACCGCGCTGCAAGGGCAAGGCATCCTGGTAGATGTCGGACCTTACCGCGACGAGTTGCTGCGCATCAAGCGCGAACAGATCCCCTTCGACGTCATTTTTGCGCGCGCGCTGGAACTTGATGCTCGCTTTCAGGATGCCTACAACGTAACGGCGCTTCCCGACCGCCCAGACGTGGAAGCCGTGGATCGCTTTCTAATCGAGGCTCGCAAAAGCCGGGCTGAATAATTAAAAGTAATGGGCCTTCCTCGCAACGGGCTCCGGACCAGGCTGCGGATCATGAACCTCCAATTGATCAATGACCGAGCTGTCGACCTCGGCCGCCAAGCACTCCGGTCCGGCACACTGCCCGGCCGCCAGCCCAACCAGTTTCTGTTCGTGACTATTTCCGGTGCGCATCTCTACGGTTTTCCTTCACACGATTCGGACATCGACCTGCGCGGATCGCACGTGCTACCTATGCGCGAACTCGCGGGATTGAAACCGGTCCAGGAGACCTACGAATCTCACGGCGGCGAAATCGAGGGCATCGAAGTCGACTGCGTGACCCACGATCTGGCCAAGTATCTAGGGCTGCTCACCAAGAAGAACGGCTACGTGCTTGAGCAGATATTCTCGCCGCTCGTGGTTCACGATGACGGGCGGCTGCAGGAACTTCGAGCGCTGGCTCGTGGCGCAATCACGCGCCATGTGGTTCATCACTACCTGGGCTTCTTTCGCACCCAGGAAAAGCTGGTTCTGAAGGACCAAGCGCCCACGGCCAAAGCAGTGCTTTACCTGTTTCGTGTCGCCATGACCGGGTTGCACCTGTTGCGGAGCGGTGAGGTCGAAGCCAATCTTACAACTCTGAATGAAAGCATATTCAAGCTGCCTTTCATCGCTGACTTGGTGGCACGCAAGCTTGAGGGCGGTGAATGTGGCCGCCTGAGCCCCTTAGAGCGCGACTCGCTTGTCGACGCAGCCCGAACATTGGAAGCCCAGTTGCAACCGACCGCCGATGCTTCCGCTCTGCCCGATTCGGTACAGAATTTCGACGCGCTCGACGATTTTCTCGTTCGCTTGCGTATGGAAACCCTGAAAAGCTCGTAACGATATAGCCCTGATTATAGTCTACTAAGGTACTGCGGCGCCTACGGCCGCAGGTGGAGGATCGCACATGCCGCGCTTGGCTCTCGCCCTTCTGCTCCTGGTCGCTTTTACCGCGCGTGCGGAAGAACCCGCGCGCGTCGCCGGGTTTGCGGCGTTGCCCGGCGCCGATACATTGAGGGTTCGTTACGACACGACGGGCTGTTTCCATTCCGCCAGCTATGAGTTCACGTTCACGGCCGGCGCAGCGCCCCGCGTTATGGCCGCGCGATTGAACCTGGAATGGTCGGAAGCGGAGCGCAAATTTGTGGAGGCCAGCCGTGTAACCTTGGGCGATTTAGCGTTGGCGGCTGAAGACCTGCGCCAACTCGACGCATTGATCGCCTTTTACCGTACCAAACCCAATGGCGGCTGCACGTCTATTGATAAATTGCACTTCGAGCAAGTCAGCGGCGGGAAGGTTGTGGCCAAAGAGGCTTTTACCGACGCTTCTTGTTCGGTGCATGAACGCAAAGGGGTGCTCAGCTTGAGCACGCTCCTGGACCGCATGCAGAAAAAGTAACTCCCCCACCCGCTGCCGCACGGCGGAATCTTCTTTCCGCCCCGTCTTGAGAAAAAACCGACCGCCGGGTAGCTTATTGAAACAGATGGGCCGGCCGAGCCCATGATCGTGCACCTGCGGACGCCGCTCGCATGCTCACTACCGTCGAAGTCCCGCCGCTCGGCGAGCAGAAGCAGACCGAAACGCTGTTGAATTTCTGGTACGTCGCGCCCGGCGAACGGGTCGAAGAAGGCGACGACCTGGCCGAACTGGTCACGGACAAAGCCGCCTTCAATCTGCCCGCCCCGCGCGCGGGCACGGTCAAACGCCTGCTGGTCGAAGAAGGCGCCAAGGTCAAGGCCGGCGACAAGCTCGTCGAACTGGAATTCGCGGACTAGCCCGCTCTCCTTTATAAACACCGCTCCGGAAGCCCGTTTCCCCGTGGTTCGGCCGTTCGCTCAAGGAGCCCCAGTGTCCGCCGCGCGCGCCAAGTCTAAAGCCGGCCGCTTTATCGTCGTCGACGGCCCAGACGGCGTGGGCAAGTCGACGCAGGTCCAGCTTCTGGTCGAACAACTCGACATGCGCGGCGTCCACACGCTTTCGTTGCGCGAGCCCGGCGGCACGACGGCCGGCGAGATCATCCGTTCGCTGCTGCTGGAAAAGCGCCAGGAGAAGCTCACGGCCGTTGCCGAGGCGTTTCTATTCCAGGCGGCGCGCGCGCAATTGGTGGCGGAAGTGATCCGCCCCGCGCTGGCCCGCGGCACCTGGGTCGTCTGCGACCGCTTCACGCTCTCGACGCTCGTCTATCAGGGCGATGCCGGACACGTGAGCGCGCGCGCGATCCAGCAGCTTTCGGAGCTTTCCACCGGGGGCTTGAAGCCCGATCTGTACCTCGTGCTGTGGGCCGCGACGACGGTCTGCGTCGGGCGCCGCGCCGAACGCGAGGCCGACCGCATGGAATCGAAAGGCGCGCGCTTCCTGCGCGACGTGAGCGGTGCGTACAAGCGACATGCCGAGCGCGGGCGCGGCAAGTACAAGCTCGTGGATGCCGCCGGCCCGATCGAAGAAGTCCGGGCGCGATTGTGGAAGCACGTGGAGCGGCTCTTGCCGTGAGCTGGGATGAATTGCTTGGGCAAGCGCCCGCCCAGAAGTTCCTGCGCACGGTGCTGCGCAACGGCCGGCTCGCACACGCTTACCTTTTCACGGGTCCCTCCGGTGTGGGCAAGCGCACGGCGGCGCGCGTCCTCGCCCGTGTATTGCTCTGCCACCAGCCGCCCGCACCGGACGAAGCCTGCGGGACGTGCAAGTCGTGCCGCTGGCTGTCCGCGCCGCCGGGACAGCCCGTCGAACATCCCGATCTGCTCGTCCCGATCAAGACGCTCACCGGCGGCGAGAAGCTCGTCGGCGACCAGGAACCGATCATCCCGCTCGACGCCGCCAAGCGCTTGGCCGAACAACTTCACCGCACGCCGCACAGCGGACCGCGCCGCGTCGCGATCGTCCCCGAAGCGCAGCGTCTCTGCCGCGGGCAGGCCGAAGCCGCCAACAGCTTCCTGAAATCGCTCGAAGAGCCGCCGGCCGGCGCGGTGGTGATCCTGACCACCAGCCACCCCGAGGCGCTGCTGGAGACGATCGTCTCGCGCTGCCAGCCTGTGACTTTCCGGCGCTTGGCCAAGTCCGAGGTCCTGGCCGGGTTGAGCGCGCTTTCTCCGAGCGCCGCGTCGGCGGAACTGGCGGCGGCATTGGCCGACGGCAGCCTGGGCCGCGCGAAGGAAATTCTCTCCGGCGACCTGGGCCGCTGGCGCATGGGGCTCGCCAAGGCGCTGGGCGACTTCACGCCGCAGACGGGCGTGCGCTTCGGGCTCGCGCTGTGGGCGCTGGCCGAAGCCGAAGGGACACGCTACTTCGAGGCCGAGAAGGAATCCGGCCGCGGCAGCGAGACCGCCGTCGTGGAAGATGAGGACGATGCGGAGAACGCGCGCGAAGCCGAAGAGGCGCAGAAGACAGCCGCGGGCTGGAAGCGTTTTGTCTTCACGCGGCTGCTGGAACTGTGCGAGCTGAACTTCCGCGATGCGCTCGTCCGCGCCTCCGGAGCGGGCGAGGAAGCGCTGTTGCAGCGCGATCAGGCGCCGCTCGCCGAGAAGCTTGCCGCGCTGTTCGGCGCGGAAGGCTGCGAGAACATCCTGCTGGCGCTGCGTGAAGCCCTGTTCGCCACGCGCCTGTACGTCCGCGGGGATTTGGTGGGGCGCTTTATCGCCGGGCGCATGATCGAAGCCGCCGCTCGCGGCGCCGGCATTCCGGCTGGCCGCGCGTAGCCGGAACGGCTTCAATTACTTCTCGAAGCGCAAGCCGTCGTACTCGTCGAACGCATGAAAGTTCAGCGCGAGCATCGGAGCGGTGCAACTGATCTCCGGGCTGGGCTTATCGCGCGCCGAGTAATCGTAGCGCCCCAGCGCGAAGTACCAGACGCTCCCCGCGCTCGGGGCGGGAGCCGTCTGCGCGAACGCGCTCCACGGGACGCGCACTTCGGCGCTCCAGCCGCCGTCTTCGTCGGTCGCATCGTTCAAGGTTCCGCGCAGGCCGGCGGCGCCTTCCAGGCGGGACTCCCAGCCACGGTCGGTCTTGGCTTTGCGGTCGCGCCCGAGCACGCGCAGATCCATCGTCGCGCGGTTGGCGGCAAAGAGCAGCTCGAAGTGGTCGTCCTGGCCGCGGTCGGGGCGCACGAACAGTTCGAAGACATCGTTCAAGTAGACGTCGCCGTCGTGCGTCGAAACGCTTGCACGCAGATCGCGGTCGGCAAACTCGCCCGCCAGATACAGGTAAGCATCGTCCCACAGCATCCAAGCGCGGCCCTCGCGCGCCGGCTTGGCCTTGGCCCAATGCTGCACGAATTCCAACGGCCGCGCTTCGCGCCAGGCGCGCTCGTCGAGCTTCCCGTCGAGCTTGATCTTTCCCTTGAGTCGCGCGCAGACGAAGTGGCGCTCGGAACGATCCGGCTTTCCGGGTACCGGTACGGCCACGAGTTCCGGTTCCTGAAACGCCGGCGCCGCCGCGGGCTCGGCGTCCCGTTCGCCGCAGCCGGACAGCAGCGCGAGCGCCAAAACCGCACACGCCGCGCGCATCAGGCTTTCTCGTTCAGCCGCCGCAGCATGAACGAAAGCGCCTCTTTAGCGCAGGCGTCGCAGTAGCCGTACTTCTCGCGCATCGTGCCGAGCGCTTTCTCGACGCGCGGGCGCTGCGCTTGCGGCACCAGCGCCGCGTCCTCCGTGCCGGACGTCAGGATGTACTGCGCCAGGGTTTCGAGATCCTTCTGCTTGTTCTTGTAGTAACTGGCGCGCAGGTTGTGAACCAGGTCGGGGAAAATCTCGGGGTAGCTGAGCTTCACGTTGGGATGCTCCAGCGACCACGCGGCGATCTTGGTCATCACGTTGCGCCGAAAATTGTCCGCCGACTCCTTCAGGTCCATCAGCTTCTCGAGGCCTTCCATCACGCTGGTGCTGGCCGGTTCGTATTGGCCCGTCCGCACATTCTCGATCTTCTCGCCCGAGACGTACCCGCGGACGTGGCGGAAGTAGTCTTCGACGCGGCGGGTAAATTCCTGTTCTTCGATCAGCTCCATCGAATCGTAGGCTTCGACCATGATCCAGCGGAAGTACTCGTCCTCGACTTCGCCGATGTGGCTCTCCGGATCGCTGTAGCCGTCCTCCGGCTCCAAGCGCAGGAAGTCGTAAACGCTGCGGTCCTTCATGAGGTTGCGCATCTCGTTGAATACGGCCAGCGGGGAGAGGCACGGTTTGTCGTGGTTGCCCGCGGCGTCGGCCAGGAGCGAACGCATCTCTCGCGCGCTGGCTCCGCGGCGGCCTTCGTAGGCGCTGCAGACGAAATTCTCGAACTCCGCCGCATCCTCGTTGTGTTCGTCGCGCATGCGCACGACCACGGAGAGCAGTGCGCGCTTCTGGTCGGTGTTTAACCGTTCGGGGGCCGTGCCTTCGCCGTACAGCCGCGCTTTTTCCAGCGGCGTCAGTTTCTTCACGACGGCCTGCGCTTCCTCCGAGTAGCGTTCGGGGTCGGGCTTGCGCAGCCGCGTCATCACCGCCCAAAGAGCCGCCGCGTCGAGCGTGTGCGGCGCGACATGCCGCTCGCCGCGCAGTTCCTCTATGAAGTCCCGGTAGACCTCGCGCTCCTTGCGCCACTCCAGCAGGTACCCCATCCGCACCAGTTCGATGCGGCCCTTGAAGCTCGTGAAGTCGGGGTTCGCCTTGAAGGCGCTCAGGTATTTCTCGTTGCAGGTGCCCATCAGGACGGTGTTGAGGTGCGCGACGACGCCGTGCAGCGAAATCGAACCCCGCTCGCAGGTGTTCAGGAGGTACTTGTTCAGCTCCAGCGGCCGCTTCAGGACATCGCTGTATTCCACGATCCCGCCGCTCGCGTCGATCAGTTCGCCGGAAAGCTCCAGGAGTTGCAACCCCTGCAGGGCCGGGGGCAGCACCGCGCCGGCCTCGAAGCTCATCGGCCGCGCCGCCGCGTCCACATTCTGCTGCGGCTCGATCACCGAAGAAGCCACGCGGAAGCGCTTGCTCACGAAATAGCGCTCCACCTGGACGTGCTTGATCACCTTCAGCCAGTCGCCGCGGTAGGCGTTCAGGAGCGCCTCGAAGATCGCCTTGCTCTTGGCCGAAAGATCGCCTTCGCGCAGGTAACTCCCCTTCAGCCGCTCCACGCGCTTGGGACTGCGCTCGCCTTCGGCCAGGAGTCTGTCCAGCAGCCGGTTGCGCTCGGGCTGTGGGATGAGGAAAAGCGGGCTTTCGCGCAGCTCGCTGACGATTTTGCAACTGATCAAGTTCTCGTCGATGAACGCGAGGCTGTCCTTGGGCAGTTCGTCGCGGGCGCTGAAGCCCATCTGACCGCTGCCTTCCAGCCGCTCGGTGAAAATCCAATTAAAGGTGAAGATCGAACCTTCGTCGGTGCGGCTGTAGGCTTCCTGCCCGCGCACCAGGAGGTCGATCAGCGTGCTTTTGCCGCTCCCGTTCGGGCCGTGGCTTAGCACCAGACGGTCGGCTTTGCCCGTGGCGGCGAAGCGGTGGAAGAGATCGTAGACGTCGTGCTGTGCGGCCTCGTGCCCGATCATGCGGGTGCGGCCGGCGTCGAAGGGCGCGTCGAAGAGCTTGTAGCGCCGCGCCTTCCCGCCAATGGAATCCACTTCGTAGTGCCCGTAATAGTCCAGGCAGTCCACCAGATACTGAGCCGCGTTCCGTCCCTGCGTCGCCGGATCCTTCAAGAAGAGGTCCAGCCACTGCTGGAACGAAAGCACACGCCGCTGCTTCTGGAAGGCCTCCAAGGAGTGTTGCGTCGCTTCCTTCAAAAAATCGTCTACTTTGAACATGTTCGGCCCCGGGGCTTCGAAGAATGGTAATGTGGCTGTCCGAATCCGTCTGCTTGCATCCTCTTAGTATGGAAAGAACGGGGTGGGCGGACCGGGAAGCGTACGGTGGTAGACGCTCCCGCCGCGTCTCGATTAGCATACGAACTTTCGTACCGGCACCGCAAGGGTCAACGCGCCCCTCATGACCTGGATCGTCTGGCTTCTTTTCCTCCTCTCCGGCGCTTGCGGGCTGATTTACGAAGTCCTCTGGTCGCGCCAGTTGGGGTTGGTGTTAGGGCATTCGGTACACAGCCTCGCGGCGGTGCTCAGCGCCTTCATGGCCGGACTCGCGCTAGGCAGCTTCCTCGCGGGGCGCTATCTCGTCAAATTCCGGCGCCTCCTGGCGCTGTACGGCATGCTCGAAATCCTGATCGGCGCGTATTGCCTGGCGCTCCCGTGGCTCTTCGAGGCCGCTATCCCCCTCTACACCCGGCTTTACGGCGAGACCGGCGGGACTGCGCTTACCGTCGCCCGCTTCGCGATCTGCTTTTTGCTCCTGATGATTCCCACCACCTGCATGGGCGCGACGCTGCCGATCCTATCCCAGTTTCTCGTCCGTTCGCCCGCCGGCCTCGCGCGCACCGCCGGAACGCTCTACGCCGTCAACACCTTCGGCGCTGTGATGGGCGCGGCCGGCGCCGGATTCTTTTTGCTCCCGATCCTCGGGCTATCCTCCACCAACCACTTGGCCGTCGCCATCAACCTGGCCTTGGGCGTCGCTTCCTTGATGCTGGGACGCCGGGAATCCGCCCCGGCGGATGAAACGCCCGAGCCTGCGCCCGATCCGGCCGCTCCAGCGCCGGCCGAACCGCCTTCGCCCCGCGCCGTCCGCTTCGCGGCGCTTACCTTCGGACTCACCGGCTTCGCGGCCATGGCCACGCAGATCGCCTGGACGCGCGCGCTGACGCTTTGCCTGGGCAGCAGCACCTATGCCTTCAGCCTGATCGTAGCCCTCTTCATCCTGGGACTGGCGCTTGGCGGAACCTGGGGCGCGCGCCGCGCTGCGCGCCTGGACGATCCCATTGCCGAACTCTCGCGGGTGCTGCTCCTGATCGGCCTCCAAGCCATGACGCTGGTACCGATCCTGGGCTTCGCGCCAATCCTGTTCTTCTGGCTGATGGCCGTGGGCAGCCAGTGGGGCTTCGCGGCGCTCCTGGCCGCCGAAGCGCTGGGCGTCACGCTGCTGCTCATCCTGCCCACCTTCCTGATGGGCTCCACGCTCCCGCTCACGCTCCAAATCGTCCGCCATGCCGGGCGCGACGCGGGACGAACCGTCGGCGGGCTTTATGCGCTCAACACGCTCGGTTCGATCCTCGGAAGTCTGGCCGGCGGATTTGTGTTACTTCCGCTGCTGCAACTGGAAGGCACCCTGAAGCTGGCCGCGCTGCTGTACGCGTTGCCGGGCGCGGCACTCTTCCTGCACGCACCGAGTTACGCCGACCGGCGCAAGCAACTCGTCTCCGGCGTGCTGCTCGGCGCGACGCTGCTCCTGATCTTCGCCCCGCGCTGGGATCCGCGGCGCATGAGCGCCGGCGCGTTCCTGCTGCGCCAGCCCGATAAGGTCGAAGCCGCGCGGGAAGGCCGCTTCCTCGACGCGCTCCCCGGACTTACCGGCGACCGCCTGCTTTTCTACCGCGAAGGCGCGTCCGCCACCGTCGCCGTCTACGAGACGCCCGACGGGCTGACCATGGCCATCGGCGGTAAGCCCGACGCCAGCAGCCACGGAGACATGAGCACCCAAGTGGGGCTCACCATGGTCCCGATGCTCCTGCACGACGGCGTACCCGAAGAGATTCTCGTCATCGGCATGGGCTCGGGGGTCAGTCTCGGAGCGGCGCTCGCGCCGGAGGCCGTCCGTCGCGTCGATTTGGTGGAACTGGCGCCGGAAGTGATCGAAGCGGCCCAAGCATTCGAGCCGTACAGCAAGTTGCGCTACAAGATCGACGGCCGCCTCGACGAACCCAAGCTCGACGTCATCCTCGAGGACGGCCGCAGCCACCTGCAGCTCACCTCGCGCCGCTACGACGTCATTGCCAGCGAACCGTCGAATCCCTGGATCGCCGGAATCGGGAACCTCTTCACGCGGGAGTCGTTCGAACTTTGCCGCCGCGCGCTGAAGCCGAAGGGGATCATGGCCCAATGGCTGCACCGCTACGGCTTGGGCGAGCGCGAGTTCGCCAGCGTGGTGCGCACCTTCATGGAAGTCTTCCCGCATACGCAGGTCTGGTGCGTCCTGCCCGGCCAGGATTATCTTCTGGTGGGCAGCGAAACTCCGCTACACGCGGAATTGGCGCAATGGATCCCGCGATCCCGCGATCCCGGCGCGCAGGCATACCTGCGCAAAGTCGGCTTCCACGGCGCCGACGAGTTTTTTGCCTGCTTCATGGCCGACCGCGCGCGCCTCGAGCAGGTTCTGGCGCCCGCGCCGCTGCATACCGACGATAACCTGCTGCTGGAGTTCGCGGCGCCGCGCACGATGCACGCCGGCAGCTCGCAATTCCCCATCGCAGGCTGGCGCGTGCATCCCGCTCGGATGCTTGGCACTGGAGAGATGCCTCCCGATTACGCCGATGGCGAATGGGTGGGGATCGACTGCGCGGTGAATGCGCGCATGCTCGTCGATTACGGCCAGGATTTTACCGGGGACCGCGCCGCCATTCTGGAAGCCGCGGCCAAGCTGGCCCCCAACCAATATTGGACGATCTACCAGCGCCTCCGCGCCATGCGGCAGGTCGCGAAGCAGCCGACCCAAGCGCTGGATATCCGCGCGGCACCTGACCATGCCATTACGATTCTGGAGCGCGAACGCCAAAAGTTGGGAGCGCTGCCGCAGGAACGCGCCGATAAACTCGCCCTCGCCTACGCTACGCGCGCGGTCCAGGCCTGCGAGCGCGGCGAGCGCGAGCCCGCCGCGGCCGATCTGGCCGCCGCCGAAGCGCTCGCGCCAGAGAGTTATGAGGTGGCGCTCGCCCGCAGCGCCTTCGCACGCGTCCAGGGCCGGACCGATGCCGCACTGGACTTCGCGAAACGCGCGCTCGAGCGCGGCGCGCCGCGCCACCGCGCCGCCGAAGCGGCCGTGCGCGCACTCCTCGATGCCAAGCTCTGGGTCGCCGCGCGGCAGGAACTCGATACCCTGCGCCATCTGCCCGACGCCGCCGATCGCCCCGAATGGGCGCGCGTCTGGATGCTCCGCGCCGAACTCATGGTCGAGCAGGAAGACCGACAGGAGGCCGGTTTCGCCCTCGGCATGGCCGAGCGCCTCGCGCCGAACGATCCGGTGGTGCTCGCCCAGCGCGTCACGCTGCTCCAGCGCCTGGGCGGACTGCCGAATTTCGAGCGCGCCGCCGAGACGCTGGAACGCCTGCTTGCGTACGAACCGTCCAACCCTGCGCGCTGGCTCGACCGCGCCACGCTTGAAGGCAAACTCGCCGGCATCCTGTTCTCGCTTGGCCGCACGGAGGAAGCGCGCGAACGCGCCTTACGCTCCCGAGCCGCCGCGCACACGTCCCTGGCCTTCGATCCCGACGCGGGCGAGCCGTTTGTATGGGCGGCGCAGGCTTGGCTCATCTTGGGCGAGAGCGGCCCCGCCCAACGCGCCGCCGAAGCCGCCCGCGCGCAAGGCGTGAGCGACGAAGACTTGCCCGAAGAAGTCCGGAAAAAGCCCGCCGCCGAAACCCCGCAGCCGCCCCCCGCACCGTAGCTGCGTACGCCTCCTCGTGAGTCCTGGCTCCAATAAAAACTCCGGCCGTGCCGGGCAGAACCCGAACACGGCCGGAGCACAGCGAGGAGCCGACTTTGATTCAGCGGCGGCCGCGGCGTTGCGGGGAGCGCTGGCGCTCGGCCCGTTCGCGCTCCGCACGGTCCCGTTCGGCGCGTTCGCGCAGTCCGTCGGCGTTTTGGCCGGCGCCCTGGAGCCGTTCGCGCCAGTTTCCGGCGCCCGCCCCGGCCGCGTTACCTTCGCCGCGCTGAGCTTTCCAAGCGTCCAACCGCTGAGTGGCTTCGGCACGGCGCGCCGAATCGTTGGCAATGCCCGTCGCAGGGCTGGAGGCGGCCGCCTCGCGGCGCGCGGCCCAGCCTTCACGGCCCGCCAAACGGTCGGTGGACGCGGCTTGCGCGGAACGCGCGGTGGCCGAGGTTTCGGCCGGCGGAGCTTTTTCAGCGCCCGAGCGCGTGACCGACTTCGTGCCTTCCCAGGTGCGGCCGGCGCCGCTTTCCGCGGGCGCTGACGTCCCGGTACGATCGACCGTGCGCGATTGGCCCTGTTCGTTGGTGACGGTCCGGGTCGATTGCGCCGAGCCCGTTCCATCGCCGTTGCGGGTGGTGCTGCCGCTGCCCGTGCCCGTCCAGGATTTCTGCTGCCCTTCGGCGCCGGTGTACGTGGCACTGCCCGTGCCTTCCCAGGCGTGTCCGGTCTCGGTCTTGACCAGCGTACCGGACTTCTCGATGCTCACCGTCTCGCCCTTGGCGTTGGTGACCGTCTGCGTTTTGGAAAGCGTCAGCGAACCGTCCTCGTTCTTGGTCACGGAGCCGTCGCGTTCGGCAGACCAACTCGCCGTCTCGCCGTTGCGGTTGGTATGCGTGCCGGTCGTCGTGCTTTCCCATTCGCGGCCGTTTTCGGTTTTGGTCACGCTGCCGTCGGTCACGCGCTGGGTGCTACCTCCGAGACTGTTGGTCCGGTCGGATTCGGCGTGGAAGCCCTTGGTGTCCTCGTCGACCTGAAAGGATTGAGCGGTGCGGTTGACGGTGGTGCTGAAGCCGCTACCCGTCGTGGTGGTGGCGGTCATGGAAGCGTCTTTGCCGCCTTGGCTGTTGGGCGCCCAAGCGCCGCTGCGTTCGGTGTTCCAGCTTGCGGACTGGCCGTTGGGGCGCGTGCCGCTGCCGCTGGTGGAGGCACTGAACGATCCCGAACCGTCTCCGTTGCGGGTCACGTTGCCGTCGGTGTGGCTGCTTGCTGCGCCCCCGTTCGCGCCGGTGTAGGTGGTGTCGCGCGTATAGGTGGAACCTGATTCGGAGGGGGTGACCGTCACCGTGTTCTCGACGCTGCGCTCCGCGCCGGTCGCTGTGTGGGTGCGCGTGGCGGTGGAGGTCACGGTTTTGCTGCCGTCCTCGTTTTCGACAACGGTTCGCTCGCCCGAAGTCACCACCTGAACGGGCTCGATGGGCGGTATCTCTTCGGCGCTTTCGGGCGGCGCCTTCACCTCTTCCGCGGCCAACGGCCCCGCCAGACCTACGCAGACCAGGAACGCCGGAATTCCCCACAGCTTCGGGAGGCTCCGAACGGTACGCGCGCACTTCATGGTTATTCCTCCAAGTCCCTTCCGGAGAAGGGTTCGTTCGCCCCGTCAGGCGGTTGGCGTGGGGCAAGTTCCCCCACCCGCTCCGCATACCGGCTAAGCAGTGCAAGGTCGATGCCAGCCCTACGCGTTCAGCGCGAACCGTTCGGAGATCCAACATTCACGGCGCGAATCTGCAGGAGTACCTCGTTTCGTAGCGCGGCGAGCTTCAGGTTCCGCTCCAAGGTGCTCATCTCGGTCTCGGCCTGTAAAGCCGCCAGACGGCAGGCGCGTGCGAAGCTTGCATTGAGGAAGGCGAAAAATTTGTCGGCGTGATAGTTCGTGGCGATTTCCCAATCCGCCAAGTAACCGCTGCCGGACGTACCTAAGGGCTCTAGGCCCTTGGGGTCGAGCACTACGGCCGTGGCAAAGCCGAACTTATGCCGGGTGTTGGACTCGAAGGCGCGCTTCCAGTTTGCCAAGCCCGGCAACTCGGCCGGAAAGCCGGAATCGGTGATGTTCAGCTCCAGCGGAACGAAATCGGCGTTCAGGCGCTGAATGATTCGGGTATCCGAGAGCGACCGCCCGCGGAGTATGCGCCCGCCCAGTCAGCATTCGCTGGCGTTGGGGCGCGCCAAGTGCCCCACGATGAGCACCACAAAAAGTGGCTTCCCGCTGGCTTGGGATTTTCGAACCGCTGTGGCGGCGTCGACTTCCCAAGCTACCTGCTTCCAGCGGCCTTCTTTTTCCATGGCTAGGGCTGCGGCCTTGAGTTGCTCCACGTTCTCCGGTTCGGCGGCCGCGAGCGGCATGGCGATTGCCATTAGGCACCCAAGAACGGGGGCGAACAGGCGCATGATGGTACCTCCGTATTGAATTCCGCCGCGCTGTGGAGCAATCCAGCAACGAGCGTGGGCGGAAACCACAAAATCGCGCGCTCCGGCCAATTTTGATCCCCTTGGTGCGTAAGGTGCAATCGAGATGCCAGAATCTGAGCGGCACACGGGTCAGACTTCAAAGCGCAGCACGCTCTCAAGGGATCTGACGATCGGAATCCTGGTGGCGCTGTGCGCGGGTTGCGCGGGCGGGAGCGGCATAGATAGCGCCACGACCTCGCCTCCCGCACCCTCCACACCGGCGTATCCCGCCAGCGCCGCCAATGCGCGGCCGAAGACCGGCGTCTTGCCGAACGAAACGCTGAAGGTTAATGGGGTCGAGCGCGAATACCGGCTGGTGGTGCCTGCCTCGGTGGACCTGAGCAAACCTGTGCCCCTGGTCTTTGCCTTCCATGGCTTAGGCGACAGCAAAGACCTGATGCCGATCTATACGCTCCTGGATGTCGCGGCGGCGCAGCGCGGGTTCATCCTGGTTTACCCCAACGGTCGGCTCCGCGCGTGGCCGCTGCTGGAGGTGCTGGCGAAGGACGACCTGGCGTTCTTCGACGCGCTTTACGCGAAGCTCACCACGGAGTACGCGGTGGACCAAGACCGCGTGTTTCTGACGGGCATGTCGAACGGCGCGTACTTCTGCCACCTGTTGGGCGCACTGCGCAGCGAGAAGATCGCGGCCATCGCCACCCACAGCGGCGGCTTGGGCACGGTGGATTTCAAGAATCTAACGCCGGCCTCGCAATACGGCGTGCTGATCGTCCACGGCGCGCAGGACGGGCTCGTCAAGGTGGACGAAGGCCGGCGCGCGCGGGATGCGTACCAGAAGGCCGGGCATCCGGTCGAATACGTTGAAGTGGAACGCTGGGGACATCTGTGGGCGCACGTCGCGGGCGTGAACGAGCGGATGTGGCGCTTCTTCTCCAAGCATCCGCGGCGCAAGGCAACGCCCACGCTAAACGCCGGAAAGTAGGACCGCCTGCTTGCAGAATGGAAAGGCTAGGCCGGTTTGAAGACCGCCCAATCTTTCACATGCGCCAGCGCGGAGGGATTGGGCAAACTCAACCCCAAGGGCGTGACGGATATCCAGCCTTCGCGCAGCGCCACGGCGTCGACGTCCAGATCCCGGTCGCGGAAGATCATTTCGCCCTCCAGCCGGAAGCGCCGGTGCGGCGGATCGCACTTCTCTTCGACGTAATACTCCTTGAAGCAGCTCACGCCTTGGCGCGTGAGGCGCACGCCCTTCTGCTGAGCTTGCGGCCGGTTAGGCAGGTTCACGTTCAGCGCAGACCAGGGCGGGAGCCCGTTTTCGAGCGCCGCGGCGATGAGCGGGAGGGTTTGTTCGGCGGCTAACCGGAAATGCCAGAGGCCGGTGGTGGGCACGTCAAGCGAGACCGCGAGCGCCGGGATCTCGTTAATGCAGGCTTCGAGCGCTCCGCCCACCGTGCCGGAGTAAAAGACGTTCATGCCCACGTTGGGCCCGCGGTTGATGCCGGAGACGGCCATTTCGGGCTCGAATCCCGGGAAGAGATTGGTGATCGCTATCTTGACGCAATCGGCTGGCGTGCCGCGCACGCGCCAAGTCGGGATGCCGGAGAGAGGACCGTCGAGCGTCATCGGTTCGGCGTAAAGGGGTTCGTGAAGCGTGATGCAATGCCCGACGCCGGATTGCTCACGTTCGGGCGCGGCGATGCGGACGTCGTAGCCCCCGGCCTCCAGGAGCACTTGGGCGAGCGTCGTCAGGCCCGGCGAGGAGAGCCCGTCGTCGTTGGTCAGCAAGATGCGGCGCAGCGCGGCCATGAACCAAGCACTCCTTCGATTGGGCGGACCCGGAAAGTAAACACCTTCGCAACCCGCAGACACCTACTTTAGAGGATGGATGCGTAGGTGCGAGCACGTCCGGAAGCCGGGACAGACCGCGCGCCCAGCCCATCCGCCTCGGGAACTGCTACCTGTTGAAGAGACTGGGGTTGCAAGAACGCCGCGACTTCGAGCCGCGCGGCACGGGGGTTGCGCTTCAGGCTTGGCGTAAGCGCGGTCGAAGGGACCGCGCGAAATGGCCGGACCGAAGCTGGATCGCCTGAGGAGGCTCGAAGACCATGCATACGCCCCGCGGATACACCTCGATGCCGGTGCTGCGCCTGGAGATGCTGCTGGTGGGCGCGCTTCTGACGGCTTCCTCGGCGGCCGGCTTGTTCTGGCTGCTCGCCAAGTAAGCACCTGCGCAACGTCGCCCGGCCGGTCCAAGCTTCAAGACAGCGTCCGGAGCTTAGGACATGCCGGCATGCGTTTCGGCATTCCAAACGGCCCTAACTACTCCGCCGGTTCGTCCTCGCCGCTTTCGACCCCGTACTTGCTCAACTTGCGGTAAAGCGTCTTCAATCCGATGCCCAGCATCTTGGCGGCCTGGGTTTTGTTGCGCTTTGCCTTCTCGTATACGGCCAGGATGAACTGGCGCTCTACTTCTTCCATGGGCAGGTCAAGCACCACGGTAAGCGCGTCTCCGTGGACGCCGGCCGTCGATGAGGCGGCTTCGGACTTGCCCCCGGGCCGCCCGCCGGCTTGCAGGACTTCGTCCGGCAGCGATTCGGGGCCGATCTCCAAACCGGGGCTGAGCAGATACGCGTGCTCGACGGCGTGACGCAGTTCGCGAACGTTGCCGGGCCAGCGGTAGCGGCGCATGGCTTCCATCGCTTCGTGGCCCACCGATTTGGCTTGCTTGGCGCCTTCGCGCTGCGCGATCTGCTTCATAAAATGCGGCACCAGCAGGTCCAGATCCTTGACCCGGTCGCGCAGCGGCGGGATGGGAATCTGGATCACGTTGATGCGGTAATACAGGTCCTCGCGGAAACGCCCTTCGGCCATCTCCTTCTTCAGATCCTTGTTGGTCGCGCAGATCAGGCGCACGTCGGTCCGCAGCGTCTCGCTGCCGCCGACGCGCTCGAACTCGTGTTCCTGCAGCACGCGCAAGAGCTTCACCTGGACTTCAGGCGGGCACTCCGCGATCTCATCGAGGAAAAGCGTTCCGCCGTCGGCGAGTTCGAAGCGGCCTTTGCGCGCGCGCACGGCGCTGGTGAAGGCGCCGCGTTCGTGCCCGAATAGTTCGCTCTCCAACAGTTCGCGCGGCAGCGCGGCGACGTTGACTTTGACGAAGGGCTTGCCCGCGCGGTCGCTGGCAGCCTGGATCGCGCCGGCGACGACCTCCTTGCCCACGCCGGTCTCGCCGGTCAGCATCACGGTGGCATGCGTCGGCCCGATCTGGCGAATCTTTTCGCGGATGGCCTGGATCGGCTGGGAGACGCCGATCAATTCGCTGTCTCCGCGCCGGCGGGTGAGCAGTTCCTGCTGCAGCTCGGCGGTCTGAATCTGCGAGGCGCGCCAGCGCAGGGCACTTTCGAGTTCGGCCCGCAGCCGGTGCAAATCGATGGGTTTGGCGAGGTAGTTGAACGCGCCCTGCTTCATCGCCTTCACGGCCGTCTCTTCGCTGCCGTGCCCGGTGACGAGGATCACCGGCGTGCCGGGGCTGAGGCGTTTGGCCTCTTTGAGCAGTTCCATCCCGTCGCCGTCGGGCAGGCGCAGGTCGGTGACGACGAGATCGAACTCTTCGTCGCGGAGTTTCTCGCGCGCCGCGCCGGCGCTGGCCACGGACGTGACTTTGCAGCCTTCCTGTTCGACGACCCCGGCGAGCGTGATGCGCGTCGTCTCGTGGTCTTCGATCAGAAGCACGCTGCGGTGCTTGGTGGCGATCTCAGGTTCGGCCATGCGGTTATGGTAACGGGGCGGGCGCATCTGGCAATCGCGGCGAACTCCTAACGCCTGGTCGCCCCGCCTTCCGGCGCCAGCGGCAGAATCTTACTCTTGGGCAAGCGCACGATGAAAATGGCGCCTTGGCCAGGGTGGTTTTGCAGCAGCAGTTCGCCGCCGTGCTCCATCACGATGCGCCGGGCGATGGGCAGGCCCAAGCCGGTCCCGTGGGCTTTGGTGGATTCGAAGGCCTGAAAAATCTTCTCTTCCAGGCCCGGTTGCACGCCGCCGCCGTTGTCCTCGACCTGCACCTCGATGGCGTCGTCCCGGTCGCGCGTGCGGACGGTGATCGTGCCGTGTTCGCCGATCTGCTCGCGCGCGTTGGTGAGCAGGTTCAGGAGCACTCCGCGCCCAAATTGGGCCTGATCCACGGCCACCGGATAGAGGTCTTCCTGAAAGTCGCGGACCAGTTCGATATGCGCCTGCCGGCATTCGGGCTCGACCAGTTCCAGTACTTGCTGCGCCAGATGGTTGATGTCCGTCGCCAGCGGCTGCATGCGCGGCGGGCGCGCGAATTTCAGAAACTCGGTGAGCAGATCCTGCAAGCCGTCGACTTCTTTGGCGATCAAGTCGAGCCGCGTCTCGAAGCGCTCGCGCGCTTCGCTGCGCACTTCGCCGACGGACTCCTTGAGCAGATCGAGGTTCAGCTTGATCGAATTGAGCGGGCTGCGAATTTCGTGGGCCAAGCCCGAGGCAAGAGTGCCGATGTAGGCCAGCCGCGTGGCGCGCTCTTCGGTATCCTCGGTCTCTTTCTTGCGGTTCTTTGCGGCCATGGTCCTTGAGCGCCTTCGCGCCTCCGTTAAGCTCGGCGCGTACATTCTAGTGCAGGGGACGCCATGGGCCAATCGCAACTGCCGCTGGGGAACGTGACGCGCTTCGGCATCCTGGGCGGCTCGTTCAACCCAATCCACGTCGGGCACCTCTCGATCGCGCAGCAGGTCCAGGCCGAATTGAAACTCGAGAAGGTTTTTCTCCTTCCCGCCGCCACGCCGCCGCACAAGCAGAACGATCCCGATCTGGCCTCGGCCGAAGACCGCCTGGAGATGTGCCGGCTGGCGGTGCGCGCCATGCGCGGGCTGGAGGCCAGCGACCTGGAACTGACCCGAGGCGGGGTGAGCTACACCGTCGAGACCGCGCGGTTGCTGCGCGAAGCGTACGGCAAGGACGCTGAGATTCGCTTCATCATTGGAGCGGACAGCGTGGCCGAACTCCCGACCTGGTACCAAGCCAAGGATCTGGTGGCGCTGGCCGACTTCGCCATCGCCGCGCGCCGCGAACAGCCGCTCGACGAGGCGCTGTGGGACCGCCTGCGCGAAGCGTTCGGCGCCGAAGCCGTCAAGCGTTTGCAGCGCGGAGTCGTCTCGGTCGAGAAGGTGGACGTCTCATCCACGCTGATCCGGAAGTGCTTGCGCGCGGGAGAGCCGATCCGGGGGCTTTTGCGCAAGGACGTGGAGCATTACATCCGAGCGAAGGGGCTGTACGGCGCGCGACCGGCGGCCGGCATGGCCAGGAGGCCTTGAAACGCATGTGGCCACAGCGGTTCGATGTGAATATCGGTTCGAGCTTCGAGGCGCACGTCGCCGGTGGAACGCGAACGATCCGTGTGCTAGGCGTCGAAGAACACTACGAGCCAGATTTCTGGTGCGCGGAAAACCCGAGTCGGGAGTCGCTGCGCGAGGCGCGCGTCACCTTGGATGTGTCCGGCGAGCGGGCCGTGCTGCGCATGCGCCCTTACGAGATGCCCGCCGTGGTCCACGGCGTGCGCCTGTACGCGGAATTGACGCGCAATTGGGCGGCCGATTGCCGCTACAGCAAAATCGAGGATCTGCATACCGACGTTCGTCTCTCGGTGCTGGCCGCGGACATGCCCTGGGGGCCGGAAGACCTCGTGTTTCCGTTGCGCGAGTACCGCTGGCGTTCTTCAACGTACATGAATACATGGCTCTCGCTGGTGCCCTTCAACAGCTTGTACTACCACCGGGGCGAAGATTACGGAGCCATCCCGAATCGCGTGCCCGTAGTGGCGGCGGAGGCCGGACGGGTGGCGGTTTCACCGCTGCCTTTGGGTGATGGCCAGTCGAATGGATTGTCCGTTCGGACGAGCGAGGGCGTCGAGATCCGCTGTGCGCATATGGATTTAGAGGGAATTCCGCCCAGGCTTACCGCCGGCACAGAGGTCGCACGTGGAGAGACGCTGGGCCGAACTGGGCAGACATGGGCGGGGCGTACGTGCCAAACGCACGATCCTCATTTGCATCTGGGCTTCCACGCGGAGGGGACGAAGTTCAGCCCGTTTCCATTCATGGCCGCGGCATACTTCCGCTCCTTTCCCGACGAGCTACTACCCATCGCGGGCGGGTTCGCTTTCACGGTTCCCGGTCGGCCCATCGCTCTGGACGGTTCGCGCTCGCTGGCGCGACCGGGCGAGCGGATCGCGTCTTACACCTGGCGCCTGCACGACGGTCAAACCGTTTCCGGCGCGCAAGCGGAAGTTCGATACGAGCGCCCAGGGTATTACGCCGAAGAATTGGTCATACGTTCGGCTTCGGGCGCGGAGGATCGTGACAGCATTCATGTGACGGTCTACGATCCCGCACGTTCCGAAGCGCACGATATTCCACGTGGTTGGCTGCACTATGCGCCGGCCCGTGCCATCCGACCTGGCACAAGCGTGCTATTCTGGAACCGGCTCAGCGGTTTGGCCGAAGTGCCCGAAATCGAATTCGGCGACGGTAGCGCGCGCACGACCATCGAGTCCCAAGTTGAGCACGCGTATGCTCGCCCGGGCATCTTTACGGTCTCCGTACACGGGCGGGGCTTGCGCGGTGAACCGGTCCTGGCGAAGCTGCGCGTCGTCGTAGAGCCCTGAGTCAGTCCGCCGCTTTCACGCGTTTGAGCACCGCGGTCTTCTTTTCGTCAAAGGTCTCCGCGCGCGGCACGCCCATGGGCACGCTGCGCAGGCGCAGCGTGTCGGGATCGGGAAACTCCACAATCCCGATCAGCAGCACCTGCTCCATCGTGTGGCGCTTGCCGATGAAATCCAAACGGTAGGGTACGTGCGCGGTGTTGAAGAGGTATTTCAGGGTCGTCTCGGTACTGCCGGCCGCGCTTTCGAGGACCTGCTTCACGGTCCCGTCGGCGCGGAATTCGACGCGCACCTTCGCGCGCACGCCGGCCTGTTCCGGGCCTTCGCCTTCCCACGAGCCGATCAACTGCGCCAGAATCTTGGGATCGGGCGGGCCGTCCCCGCCGCCGCCGCAACCGGCCAGTACGGCGCAGAGCGCGAGGCTCGCGAGACTTCGGGCGGCACGCGTCACGCAGGGTTGCTCGAGGGAGCGGCCTGGGCCGCCGGAGCGGGAGCTTCGCCCAGCCAATCGCCGAAGGATTGAGCGGCCAGCGCCTGCTCGCCGTCCCGGCGCGCGCGCGCGATCAGTTCGGCGGCCGGTCCGAGCGCTTCGTTCGATTCGATCCCCGCTTCGGACCCGCGCGCTGCGCGGAGCAACTGCGCCAGCGTCAGCCGGGCCGGATCGCTGGCGGGCAAATATCGCGGATCGGCGGACGTCTCTTCGTTCGCTCCGTTGACGCGGGCCAGAATACCGCCGCCGGTCAGGCGTTCGAGCGCCTGTTCGAGCGGACCGGGTTCGACGTGCAAAGCCGCAGCGAGCGCGCTCTTGGCAATACCGCCGGGCGAAGAACCGTCCCGGTAGCGCCGCGCCACTTCGCGCGCAGCGGCCAGCGCCAGTGCGGGCAGGCGGGCGTATTCGGGCGCTTGCGCGGCGCCTTGCGCGGCGAGGGTTTCGGCGCGGCGGCGCACGCGCCATGCTTCGCGCAACGCCACGCGATGCTGGAACAGGTACGCCACTTCCGCGCCCGTCAGCACCACCAGCCAGCTCAGATACACCCACGCGAAGACCACAGGCACCAGGCTCAAGCTGCCGTACAGTGCGCTCGTGCTCACCGCCTGCTTCATGTAGACGAGGAACCCGACCTTGCTTAACTCCCACAGCAACGCCGCGGACGCGCCTCCGGCCAGCGCCGCCTGGATGCGTACGCGCGCGTGCGGCATGATCATATAAAATGCGGTGAACGCGAGAGCCGTCAGCACCATCGGCAGGAAGAACCGAACAATCGGAAAGTCCGGCAGTTTGGCCGTCGCCGCCACCGCGCAGCCGACCACCACCGGCCCCCAGAACAGCATGGCTGAGGTGATCGCCAGCTTCATGAAAAGGCCGCGGCCCTGGCTCACGTTCCAGATCTCGTTGAAGGTGCCCTCGACGGTCCCGAAAAGCTGCAGCGCGATGAAAAGCAGGACCATGAAGGAGAAAATGCCGATCTTGCCCAGATTCCCGCCCAGCATGTCGATCGCGCCGCGGAATTCGGCCTTAAGGTTGGCGATCGTGTTCTCGCGCGTGGTCTCTGCGCCCTCCATCAGCAGCACTTCGTCGTAGGCCGATTGGGAATCAGGGACGGCAGCGGAAGCCACTTGGTCGAGGACGCGCTCGCGCTGGGATTCGAAGGCCGGCCCGGAAAGCACCGCCAGGACGATGGCCGAGAGCGGCAGGAGCGAAGCGAGCGTCGTGAACGAGAGCGCACCGGCGCGCAGGGTAATGCGGTCGCGGAGGAGCTTATCCCACAGCAGGCGCCAGAGCGGCGGGGTCTCGTCGGGCGTCGTCATGGCGGGCATGATACCGGACCTCGGGCCAGAGTTACAGACTGGGATCGTCCGGATGGGGCCGTTTAGAAAGCAAAACCGGGAGCCTGTGCCAGGCTCCCGGTTGGCAATACCCCATACTGCGGCTCGCTACGCCTTCGCGGCGAGCTGCTCGATGCGCTTGGCGTAGTCGATCCAGACGGCCGTGGCGGCTTCGACATCGTCCACGTCCTTCCCGGCGTGCACCGCGGCCTTCAGGTGCGGCTCGATGCTGATGTAGCCGTTGTAGCCGCGCTTCTTCAGGTCCTTCAAAATCTTGAGCTGGTTGGCGTCTTCGTCCGGGAAACAGGTCGCGAACTTGCCGTCGGCGCCTTTCTTGTACGACTTAATGTGCACGTGGACGATGTGGTCCTTGACCGCTTCGTAGAAGCGCCAAGTGGACTCGAGTTCGTTGTCGTGCCCGGTGTTGTTGCCGGTATCGAAGACGAGCTTGAAGGCCGGATTGTCGATCGCTTCGATCAGTTCCAGGGTCTGCTTGGGGCCCAGGCCGCCGTAGCCGTTGCAGTTCTCGTGCACGAGCACGATATCGGCGGCACGGGCGCGGGCGGAAAGTTCCTTCAGGCGGCGGATGACTTCGGCCTTCCACTGCGCTTCCGGCCACGGCTCCTTCGCGTTGGGGTAGCTCATCACGCGGATGAACTTGGTCCCCGTCTTGCGCATGCGCTTGATGTTGCGTTCCAGTTCGTTGATGTCGACGTCGAAATCGGTGGTGATCGGGCGGCCCCAGTTCGCGATCTGGCTGCCGTAGCCGACGATCTTGATCCCGGCCGACTGGAGCGTATCCCACGCGGCTTCGAACTCTGCGTCGGTGAGATCGCAGAAATTCTTGCCTTCGACGAGGCGCGTCTCGATGGCCGACCAGCCGACCTTCTTAAGGACCTCGATCTGGCCCTTCAGGTTTTTCGTGGCCTCGTCGGCGAAGCCGGTGAACTGGAATCCCATGGGTCGCTCCTTAAGCGTTGCGTGCCGAAAGCCTACTCCCAGTAAAACTCGCCCTTGTAGACCGTCGTGACCGCGCCTTCGAGCAGCGGCGGCGCGCTGGTCTTGTCCTTCAATTCGAAGTGAATGGTGAGCACGTCGCCGCTGGCGATGTGCACGCGTACGGGGCTGGCGTACCCGTGCACCAGGCCCGTGACGATCGCGCAGGCCGTCGCGCCGGTGCCGCAGGCGAGCGTCTCGTCTTCGACCCCGCGCTCGTACGTGCGCAGCCGGATCTCGTTGTTGCCCAAAAGCTGGACGAAGTTCGCGTTGGTGCCCTTGGGCTTGAAAACCTCGTGGTAGCGGATCGCCGCGCCGCGGGGCTTGATCTCGATCTTGCTCACGTCCTGGCAGTACTCGACCGCATGCGGGACGCCCGTGTTCATGCAGTACAGGTCGCGCTTGGCGCCCAGGACATCCACGTTTTCCTTCACTTCCAGCGTGCTGGGCTGGGAAAGGCGCACCTTTGCCGAGCGGCCGTCTTCGGGCACGCTGGCGTGAAGCGTCCCGGCGACCGTTTGGATCTTCTGTTCGCGTCCCGCTGCGCCGAGTTTGTAAGCGAAGACGGCGATGCAGCGGCTCCCGTTGCCGCACATCTCGGCCTCGCCGCCGTCGGCATTGTAGTAACGCATGCGAAAGTCGTGCCCCGGCTGCGTCGCGGGCTCGACCAGAATCGCCCCGTCCGCTCCTGCGCTGATACGCCGCGGGCAAACCGCCGCAACGAACTTGGATATTTCCGCCTCCTTCAACAGGCCCTGGCGGTTGTCCACCATCACGAAGTCGTTGCCCGTGCCGGACATCTTGGTGATCGGAATGATGCGCATCGAAAGGCTCCGTTTCTTGAACAGCCGTCTTCTCTTGTATCAGAAATCGGAGGCTCGGCAACTGGACGGTGCGGGGCGCCGTAAAGGAGAGCGGCCCCCGTTTCCGGGGGCCGTCTTGGGTGGGTGGCGCCGGGGGTAAGCCGGCGCCGGTCAGGAGCAGCGTTGGGTTACTGAGCGGGCAGTTTAAGCGTCATGCCAACCTTGAGCTTGCGGGCGTCGACTCCGGGGTTGGCATCCAAAATCTTGGCCACATTCTTCGGACCGCCGCTCCCGAAGTGCTCGCGGGCGATGTCGCTGAGCGTATCGCCGGCCTGGATCGTGTAGACGGCCGCGGCCATGCGTACTTCACCGGCGGGCGCCTGCGCCTGGATCGGCGCCGGAGCGGCCGCGGCGACCGGCCCGCGCGGCGCGATATTCGGGAGTTTCAGCTCTTGTCCGATCTTCATGCGCTGAGGATCCAGACCTGGATTGGCGTCGACGATGGCCTGCGCGTGCTTCCCGTCGCCGAAGACCTTGACCGCGATCTTCCAGGGATTATCGCCGGCCTCGATCACGTAGAGCCGTTCGGGCACCGCGGGAACCTGCGCTTCGGCCAGCGCGCCCAGTTCGGGGAGCGGCTGAATCGGAACGGCGCTTCCGGCCAGCGGCGCGGGTTGAAGCGGCGCGCCTTGAGTCAGCACCGTCTGATTCTGAGCCACGGTCTGATGGCGCGGAGCGGTCTGGTGCGCGACGACCGGCGGTTCCAGTGCGGCCGGAGAATACGGAGCCGGCTCTTCGGGCAGATCGACCACTTCGGCCATCGGCCCCGGCGGCACGGCAGGGTGCGCCTGGCTGAACTGCTGCAGCGCCTGCATGCGCGGGTCGTTCGGCGCCGGCGGCAGGCCTTCGGGCGGCGTGCCCAATTCCATCTCGGTCAGGCCGGTGATCTGGATCTCGGCCGTGCGCGGCGCATCGGTCCGCTCCTGCGTCATCTCCGTCTCAACCTGCCCGGCGCGGTTATGCAAAGCCCGGGCGACGAGCAGCGTCACCATCAGTCCCAGCACCAGCACCACGGCCAACCCGATCCGCGCATCCCGCTTCATCGTACCGCTCCTCCCCGCACACGCCCGGCAGGCCAAAGGCCGCGGGCGCCGTTTTCGCTTCGATTGAGCGGAGGTTCCCTCAACAGCGGGGCGCGGTCGTGGCGACTCGCGTGAGGGGGTTCCCGCTTTAATGGTAGGAATCGGCACGCCGGGGGGCTCAAGCGCAGTCAATTTTGAAGCAGATTTGAAGGTCTGGAACGCGACGCCCGGTGGCGGCTGGAACGAAGCTCGCTCACCCCTTTTTCTTACGCGCGGCTTTGTGCAAGTCGCGGTTGGGCTTGCCCTTCTTGGTCTCGCGGGCCACCCAGCGGTCGTACGGCTGGAAGACGGCCTCCACCTGCAGCGCGATCATTTCGGGAACGTCATACGGATGCAGGCGCTTCAGACGCTTGAACAGCCGCTTGACGCTGCCTTTGCGCGTTTTCAGCAGCATCAGCGTCTCGGTATCAGACTGAATCTCGTCGCCCCACCAATACAAGGAGTGGACGGCGGGCAGGAGGTTCGCGCAGGCGATCAGACGCTCGTCCAAGAGCCGGCGAGCCAGTTCTTCGGCCTTCTGGGCGGGCGCCGTGACCAGCACTACACGCAGCATCGTCCCGAATCCTCCGCAAGCCGGACACTCTGATACCGGGATCGGCAGAATTCGTTTAAGAGAACAAAAAGATTGGAAAATCAGCCTTCACGCCCGCCGGTGCCTTTGAACTGCCCGCCCTTGTCGGCGAAGAGGACGTTAAAGCTGGTCAAGCTGCCGTAGCTGCGCGTGATGTACCCTTGCAACTCGGCTTTATCTTCCGCCGAGAGCTGGGGGTGATTGTTCAGCTTCTGCTCCAGCACCCGCAGCTTCTCGCGAATACCGATCAGTTTGCCGAAGAACTGCTCGATGGGAATATCCTTCGGCTGGGTGTCGTCCTTGCCCGGAATCAGGCGGATGGTGCCGCCGGTCCAGCGCCGTCCGAGTTCCAAACCGGCGTCGAGCCAGCCCTGCTCGCCCAGAACCTGGCGCACGGCTTCCTTGATGCGGTCGAGTTCCGGATCGCCGGCGCTGCCTTCGGGCTTCATGCCTTCGAAAGTGAACGCCACATGCTTGGTTTCGCCGCCCTTAAAGACGACGACGTAGCTCGACCCGTCGTAACCGCTGACGCGCCCTTGCCCGAACAGGGGGTGGGCCACGATGGCGCCGATGCCGATGCTGGGGCGTGCCGCGGGCTCGCTCATGGCGAAAGCTCCTTAAAGGATGGTTCAAGCTTGCGGTTTGCGCGCTCGAATCATGATGCAGGAGCGCAAGCGCGGGAGCAAGTAAGACAGCGGCAGCCATAGGGCTTTCAGCGCCTCACGGAAGCTGCTGCGTTCGCCGCTTGCCCCCGGACGGTCCCAGCACGCGCTCATGATCGTCTCGATCTCGGCGAAGCCCGCGGCGGCGGTCTCTTCGCGCATCTCCCGCGCCGTGTACTCGCGGATGTGATGCCAGTGATCGGTGACGTGCCCGCCCGCTCCGGGATCGGCCAGCGGCTGCGAGATATTCTTGCCTTCGAACAGATGCAGGAGATTGCTCAGCCGCGCGATATTGGGCGTGGTGACGACCAACGTGCCGCCCGGCTTCAACGCATCGAATGCCTTCCTCAGCACCGTACGCGGACGCGCACGGACGTGTTCGATCAACTCGCTGGCAAGGACGGCGTCGAAGGCGGCGAGCGGGACGGGCAGTGCATCGCAGGCCAGATCGCAGGGCTGTACTTCCAGCCCGTTGGCGCGCCAATAGCCTTCCAATCGCGCGGCCACCTCCGGATGATCCAATCCGACTACCTCGAGTCCTCGCTTCTGCTTCAGGAAGAGGTCGCAGACTCCGTGATACGGCCCAAAATTCAAAATGCGCTTGGGTTCATCGCGCAGCAGGAGGTTCAGCGTTTCGGTCCAGCGCGGCGCCTCGAAGCGACGCCAGTACGCGCAGCTTTTCAAATCGTCGGAACCAAGTGCGGTAAGATCGGCATTGCGCTCGAAATCGGCCAGAAAGGCGCGGAATTCGCGAATTGAAATCGCTTCCGGCATGAGTGGCCGCCACGGCCCCTGGGTCAAATACCTGAAACGTCACGCAAGACGTAGCGGTATTATTGGATATAGTGCCGAAATCGCAAGTCGGATGCCTTCAACAACCGGAGTTCGTCCGTGATCTCGGCCCTGAAACGAATGAACCGCTGGCGGATGAAGCGCTTCCCGCTCACCGATTTCGAGCGCGCGTTCGCGTCCGTGGAGCCTCACGCGCTGATGGGTCTGCGTGCGCTGGCACGCCTGTATTCGGGCACAAGGGAAGTGGTGCGGGAGGGCATCGAGGGGGACATTGTCGAATGCGGGGTCGCGCGCGGCGGGAGTGCTGGCCTATTGGCTCGCGCGTTACGCGATGCCGGCAGCGACAAGCGCATGTGGCTCTACGACAATTTCGAAGGCATGCCGGAGCCCGATCCCAAGCGCGACCCCGACTACGAAGCCGCGCGCAAGTACGTGGGCGCTTGCAAAGGCGACGAGGTCCAAGTGCGCGAGCTGGTTACCGGCTTGCGCGGTCCAGGCGAGATTCAGATCGTCAAAGGCCTTTTTCAAGACACCCTTCCATTCCGCGCGCCGCAACGCGTCGCCTTGCTGCATCTCGACTGCGATTGGTATCAATCCGTCCGCTTTTGCCTTGATACGCTCTACGACCGCATGGAGCCCGGCGGCATTTTGCAACTCGACGATTACCACTTCTGGGAAGGCTGCCGAAAAGCGGTGGATGAGTTTTTCCTGAATCGCAAGATCGAACCGCGGCTGGTCACTATCGATGCCTCTTCGGTTTGGATGCGCATACCTGCCGCTCACTCCTCGTCCGCGAAATAAAATCGACGCAGCGCGGCGAACTTCTCGCCGCTCAGCGCCGGGCCCGCGTCGGCGTGCTCGAAGAACTCGCCTGCGTCGTAGCCGCGCTCCACACACGACGCGATCGCCGCGGCGGCGGCCTCCACATTACCGCCGACGGCCTGCACGATCGCCTCGTAATACGGATCGCCGTAGCGCGCGGTGCTGGCTTTGGCTTCGGCGAGCGCCGCGTCGAGGCGCTTCATGCGCAGGAGGCTCAGGATCCTGAGTTCCTCGCACCGCAGCGTCCACCTTTCATCGGCGGCCAACGCCTCGGCCTGGGCATTCAACGCGCCCAGTACCCTCGGGTAATCCTTGAGCAAAAACGCGTGCTCGGCCTCCCAGCGCGCGAGCGCCGGTTCACCCGGTGCATCCTTGCGCCGCTCGGCAATCAGCTTGCCCAGCAGTTCTTCGCCATGTTCGCGGATGCACAACCGTGCCAGTTGGTCGAATACTTTCTCGCTGCGTCCCAAGTCCGTATAAGCCGTTAGTCCTTTGCCGCTTTGGAAACGCGCATAGACACGCGCTTCCAGATAAGTCTGGCGCTCCTTGTCATCGAGCTCTATCTCCATCCCGCGCGCATAGGCCGCATCGGCTTCGGCGAAGCGGTCTTCAAGGACATACGCCTCGCCTTCGTAATACGGCAGCCAAGTATCGTCGGCGTCGCGCAGCGCGTGGGATTTAACCAGTTGATGCAAGACCGCGGCATTCTCGCGATCCACCAGATCGCCGGCCAGCCAGGCGAACGCCTGGTATTCGTCCGGCGCGCCGGCATAGGCTTCCAGATGCTTCTCCTGGCCAGCCATCGCTTCGAGCCAGGCATCCACAAAATAGGTGCGCTGCGTCTCGTCGGCCACACGCGGCCAAGCCTCGCGGAGGAGCTTGGCGGCCGGCTCGAATCGTTCGCGCTTCAGCAATACTTGGGCTTCGTAGTATGCACCGTCGGGATGTTCGGGGCGCAGCTTCCGAAATACCGGCGCCAGCGCATCCAGCGCTTCCAAAGCATCATCCCTGAGCAGCGCTTCGCATAAGCCTTCGTAGCGCAATTCTGGCTTCTCCATGCGGCACAGCCATTCGCCCAGCTCGGCCAACGCCTCCGGAGGAAGCACCCGCGCCAATCCGAACAGATTGTCCGCGTCGTCGGGCATTGCCCGCAAGCCTTCACGGTACGCCTCGGCGGCTTCGCGAACCAACCCTTGGGCTGCGAGCGCATACCCCAACTCGTAGCAACCTTTCGGGTGCGGTCCCACGGCCGCCAGGTACGTGCGCGCGTGCTGTGCGGCCTCGTGCGGACGGTTCAAGTCGGTACACAACTGGGCGTGGAGGAGCCACAGGCGCGGCCAGTCGGGACGCAGCCGAACGGCCGGCTGCAGCGCTTCCATGGCAGCCTCCGCTTCGTCCAGGCCGTACAGCGCCTGGGCGTGCACGTAGGCATGCAGCGCTTCGAAGGTGCGCGGCAGCATCTTCGCCTTCACATCCTTCAGACGGTTGCGCGCATCCTCGAAGCGTTCGCCGTCCGCTTCCACCTGAGCGGTCAGAACGGCGTCGATCGCATCGCGCCGGTCGGGCGGTGCTTGTTGGATCGCCGCCAGCATTTCGGTCAGGCGGATCGGCCGCTCGCGGTCTTCGAAGTCGTAAATGCGCCAGCCTTGGGGCGCTTGATGCAACCACCAGCGGGTCAGGCGCGCGGCCGGCCGGTGGTCCCAAGCATTGAGGTACACGACCGCGCGCCCGCCGGGAAGCGCCTGTACGCGCTCCAGCCGCAGATGCTCCCAGCCGTACTGCTCGGCGTTTTGCGTCGCGGCGATGCAGATCCCAATCACGAGCCCCGCGCGCTCCCACGCGTCGTCTTCGGTGGCTTCCTTTTCGGCCGCCTTGCGTTCGGCCAACATGCGGTCGAAATCGAAAAACGAGAGCACCGGGCGGTCTTCGCGGTACGCCTCAGCCAGCTTCTCGAAGCAGGCTTGGAGTTCGGCCCGTTCGGCGGCGGTGATCTCCGGCGTGGTTTCGCCGGCGCCCAGCGCAACCAGATCCGCAAGCAGCACCGCGGCCGCCAGGAGCCGAACGCCACGCATGCGAAGGGAGGCTACGGCGCGCACGTGCCGTTTCCGTTCAGGCGGCAGCACGCGCCGGCATGCACGCCCCGGCAGCACGGTACCGCTAGGAGCGTGCCCAACACCGGAGCGATCAGGTACACCCACAGCGAGGCCGTTTCGCCCGAGAGCAGCGCCGGCGCCAGCGAACGCGCGGGATTCATCGACGCGCCGCACAACGGTCCGGCGAAGAGCGCCTCCAAAGCGATCACGCCGCCTACTGCCACACCGGCCATGGCGCCCTTCTCCTGCGCGCCCGTCGAGACATTCAGGATCGTGAACATCAGAATCGCGGAAAGGACCACTTCTAGGAAGAACGCTTGCGCGACCAGACCTTGAAAGGGAATCGTCGCGCCCAGCGTCGCATGCGCCGGAAAGAGCGCCGCCAGCAACCCCGTGGCCGCGAACGCGCCGGCGATCTGGCCCAGCGCGTAAGGCGCCACCTCGCGCCAAGGCAGCCGTCCGGCCGCCGCAAAAGCCAGCGTCACCGCCGGATTCAAGTGCGCGCCCGAGACATCGCCCAACGCGTAGATCATCGCCATCACCACCAGCCCGAAGGTCAATGCGATGCCCAAATGCCCCACCGCCCCGCCCGTGACCCCGTCGATCACGATCGCCCCGCATCCGGCAAAGACAAGGCAAAAGGTGCCCAGACACTCAGAGAAGGCGCGGCGCATAGCGGAAGCTCCCGTTGGCATATCAGCAACGTATCAGGCGCCCGCGCGCTGCCAAGCCCGCCCTTCGGTTGAATCTCGGCGCGCGGACCCTACTCTGTTAACCCTATGAGCATCGCCACCGAACCGAATCCGCTGCTGAAGGCCCTGATCGCCCGGCTCGCCGCCGCCGCCAAGCTGCCCCAGGAGCAGGTCGCCGGCCTGTTGCGCCCGCCGCCGAAGCCGGACATGGGCGATTACGCGATCCCGTGCCACGCGCTGGCCAAAGCGCGGGGCGCCAAGCCCGACCAGGTGGCGATCGATCTGGCCGCCGAACTGGCCCTCGATCCGGCCTTAAAGGATATCGTGGCGGCACTGGAGCCCGCCGGCGCCTTCCTTAATGTGCGCGTCAACGGCGGCGCGCTCTGCGCCGCGATTTTGCCCCGCATCGCCGCCGCGGGAGCGGCGTACGGCGGCGGAGCCGAAGGCGCGGGGCAAACCGTCGTCGTCGACTACAGTTCGCCCAACATCGCCAAGCCCTTCCACACCGGGCACCTGATGACGACCGTCCTCGGCGCGAGCCTCGTGCGCATTTACCGTGCGCTGGGCTACCGCGTCGTCGGCGTTAACCATTTGGGCGACTGGGGAACGCAATGCGGCTACCAATTTCTGGCTTGGCAGCGCGCCGATCCCCAGGAACGCGAAAAGCAGCTTGCCGCACGCGGCATCGATTATCTGGTCGACCTGTACGTCGGCATCAACGCTCCGGCTAAAGAGCTGGCCGAACTGAAAGAAAAGCTCCTCGATAAGAACGTCGCGCTGCAACCCGATTGCCGCAAGGAACTCGAAACCGCCATCGCCGCCCTGGAACCCCAAGTCGCCGAGACCGACCGGCGCGCAAGGGAACTCTTCAAGCAGCTCGAGGACGGCGACGCCGAGTTGCGCGCGCTCTGGGAACGCATGCGCGTCCGGACGCTGGAGGTCTTGCAGCTATCCTACGACCGCCTCGGCGTGAAGTTCGAGTCCACCGACGGCGAAGGCTTCTTCGAGCCCTTCCTGAAGCCGATGATCGCGGAGCTGAAGCAGAAAGGCGTACTGGTTCAAAGCGAAGGCGCGTGGGTGATCGAACTGGCCGAACCCGGCGCCAAAAAGAAGGCGCCGCCGTTCATCGTGGTCAAGAGCGACGGGGCCACGAAGTACGAGACGCGCGATCTGGCCGCGGCGATTTACCGCAAGCAGACCTACGATTTCGCGCAGAACCTGTACGTCGTCGACGTGCGCCAAGGCTTCCACTTCTCCGGGCTCTTCAAGGCTCTGGAGAAATGCGGCTACCCGTGGGCGAAAGACTGCCGCCATGTCTCTTACGGACTGATGCAAATCAAGGAAGGCGATGCGACGCTGCCGATGACCACCCGCGGCGGGCGTATGATCCCGCTGAGCGAACTGCTCGACCGCATGGTCGGCATCGTGCGCGGGATCGTGGACGAGAAGAACCCCACGCTCCCGTCCGAGCGCAAGGCGGCCGTCGCCGAGGCCGTCGGCGTCGGCGCGATCGTCTTCTGGATTCAGGCGCGGCGACGCAACAGCAATATCGTCTTCGACTGGAAGGAAGCCACCAATCCCGACGGCGATACCGGGCCGTACGTGCAATATACGCACGCGCGGGCGTGCAGCATTTTGCGCAAGCACGGCGCAAGCATTCCCCCGAACGCACAGCTTGCCTTGCTCGCTGCCCCCGCCGAGGTGCAGGTCGTCAAAGCCTTGGACGAATTTCCGCGCGTCGTGCGCGATGCCGCGCGCGAGTACGAACCTTCGATGCTGGCCACGTGGCTCGTGCAGACCTCGCGGTTGTTCAACGATTTCTACAACTCGCATCAGGTGCTCAAGGCCGAATCCGAGGCGCTGCGCGACGCGCGGTTGGCGCTCGTGGATGCCGTGCGCACGGTCTTGGCGCGCGGTCTGGCCCTGCTGGGCCTCGGCGCTCCGGAGGAAATGTAACCCCGGCGAAAGCGGGCGGGACAGGCTGGCCGGCGAGCCTGACCTTCACGTTTCGCAGCGCACGTTTTAGACTTCGCCCTCCGTCCCGTGGCGGAACGGATTTCTTGGATCGCTGAAGTGCATTGACGCCCCCGTGGAGTGCCCATGCTCATCGTTCTGAAGCCCGACGCCAAGCCCAAGCAAATCGAAAAAGTCTGCGCCGAAGTCCGCGCCATGGGCTTCCAACCGCATCCGATGCCCGGCGCGGGACGCACCGCCATCGGAATCACCGGCAACAAGGGCCCCGTCAATCCGCTCCCGTTCGAGTCCCTGCCCGGTGTGGAACGCTGCATACCGGTCACCAAGGGGTACAAACTCGTCTTGCGCGAGATGAAACCCGAAGGCACCGTCATCGACCTTCAGAGCGCGAAGGTGGGCGGCGGCAAAACGTTCACGATCATCGCCGGACCGTGCAGCGTCGAATCGCGCAAGCAGATGGACCAGGTCGCGCGCTTTGTGAAAGATCAGGGCGTGAACATCCTGCGCGGCGGAGCCTTCAAACCGCGCAGCAGCCCCTACAGCTTCCAGGGACTGGAGATGGAAGGGCTCGAAATCCTGAAAGAGACCGGCGCCAAGCACGGGCTGGCCACGATCACCGAAGTGATGGACACCAGCACCGTGGAAGCCGTCAGCGCCGCGGCCGACGTGCTCCAGATCGGTGCGCGCAACATGCAGAATTTTTCGCTGCTCAAGAAGGTAGGCAAAGCGCCCAAGCCGGTCTTCCTCAAGCGCGGCATGTCGGCCACGCTGGAGGAATTGCTCCTTGCTGCCGAGTACGTCCTGCACGGCGGGAACTACAACGTGATCCTCTGCGAGCGCGGCGTGCGGACCTTTGCCGACCATACGCGCAACACGCTGGATCTCTCCATTGTGCCCAGTGTGCAACGCTTGAGCCACCTACCCATTTTTGTCGATCCCAGCCACGCCATCGGGCGGCGGCATTTTGTCGAACCCATGGCCAAGGCGGCTCTGGCCTGCGGGGCCGACGGATTGATGATCGAAGTCACACCAGACCCCGATCATGCATTGTCCGATGGGGCTCAAACCTTAGACTTCAAGGGATTTGAGCAACTCGTAGAATCGCTTCGTCCTCTGGCCAAGGTCCTGGGCCGGACCTTAAATTAAGCATTAGGGCCACAGAATTCCGAACTTTGTTCGTTATGATGAAAGAATTGGCCTGCAGTCTGGAAATGCGGTCCGAATCGGTGCCTACGGAGGCACCTGCAAGTTATCGCGAGCACTAGTACGTGGGGGCAGGCGGATGGCTTCAATCAGCGCCGAAACGGTCGACAACATCTTGTGGGTCACCGGCACCGTGGACCGTTCCAGCCAGCAGGAGTTAGGCGGCGTCTTGGACGGGTATCTAAAGAGTCTGTCGGGTAGCCCGCCCATCGTCGATCTCTCCAATGTGAAGTACTTCTCCAGCTCGGCCGCGAAAGCCCTCTTGGTCAGCGCGCAGGATATTCAGGCCAAAGGACGTAAGCTGAGAATCCGGTCTTCTCTGGCCGTGGCCCAAACACTGAACATGCTCGGCGCGCAAAGCTGGGTGGAAATCGAAGCCTGCCCGAAGCCCAACCCGATTCCGGCGGTCGTTCAGGAGGCCAAGGCCTCCGCGAAATCGATGGAAGCGACGCAAAGCTCGGCGGGTTCCACGCGCACCGTCACGCCCTTGCCCGGAACGCTGAAGGGCCTCTCCAGCCAGCAACTGGACGACTCGATCAGCGTGCGGAAAGGCGACTCCGAGAAGTCCCTGACGCCCGCCGAAAGCAAAGAAGCGAGCGAAGGCTACCGGCCGAAGGTCCACATCAAGCCCGTTGAACCCCTAACGCGTGTGCCGGTTTCGGCGCCGTCGGCCTCCAGCGGCAGTTCGCCGCGCCTGCCCGCGATCGGCGGCGAGACCACAGCCGCCGCCGCGGCCATCCGTGCGGCAAAAGAAAAGGAAGAAGAGGAGATCCATCAACTCGCCTACGAGCGCGCCGGACAACCGCTTGCGCGCATCGACGAAGAACTGCCCGAAAAGCTCCTGATTCTGCGCAAACTGCTGATCCTCAACACCTACACGTTCACGTTCACGGGCGGCAACCAGCTCACCGGTAAGCTCCTCACCCGGCTGGGCGGTTCGTGGATCCTGATCGAACAGCACAGTTCGCGGCGCTGGATCAACCTGGAGCAAGTCTGCAGCATCGACATCCTGTAACGGCCCTCTATTCCAGACCTATATTCGCCGCTGAGAGCCGCTCCAAAGTAGCCGGCTCGGCAACCTTCCCGCGCAGAAATTCCAGCATGCCGCGGTGCAGGCGCACGGCTTCGCTGCGGTGTTCGCGCAGCACATCGCGAGCTTGGAGCGGATCGGCGGCGGTATCGTACAGCTTCGCCGGCGCGGGCTTGGGCGGCTCGGACAGATGCAGCGTCCATCGCCCGTCGGTAACCGTCGGGCGGCGGCAGAAGGTGGTGCCGTCGGCGCTTGAAATCCGGCCCGTTCCCGCCGTGACCGAAATAGCCCGCGGCGGCGCATCGGTCTGGCCCTTCAAGAGCGGAACCAGGCTGCACCCTTCCAGGTCCACGCTCGACGGCGGCTTGAGGCCGCACAGGTCCAGCACGGTGGGCAACAAATCCGGCGCCTGGATCGGCTGCGCGAAGCGCGCACCAGGATGCGCGGCTTTGCATCCCAGCCGCTCCGGCACGTGCATCGTCCAGCACAGCCGTCCGATCTCCGGATGGAACGCCAAGTGATCTAGCTCGTCGGGCTGGATGATCGTTTTACCCGTCACGCCGCGCTCGCCGAGACTCATGCCGTGGTCGGACATGAAAACCACGATCGTGTTCTCGAAGAGCCCCGCGTCCTCGACCGTGCGCAGGATGCGCCCGAACTGCTTCGAAACGAGCGTGCAGGTGGCCGCGTAGCGTGCCTGCATGTTCTTCAATTCGTGCGCTTCGTAATGGCTTGCCTTCGAGTAATTGGGATGGCACATCGGCTCGCCGGAATAATCCGGATCGTACGCGCGCCAAAGGTGCTCCGGCGGGAACCAGGGCTCGTGCGGGTCGAAGCTGTCCACCCAAAGGAAGAACGGCCCGGCCTTCCAGTTGTCTTCGATGAAGCGGCAGGCGCGCGTCGCCAGTTCCGACGAATGATGCTCGTCTTCGTATCGGACGCGGTGGCCCACGTGAGCGGCAATGTCGCATAGCGCCGGCTTGTCGTCGGTCCGTCCGAACTCCATGCGCGTCTTGCGGCGGTTGGCGTGCAGCTTGCGCACCGGCTCGTTGCCGCGCGCGAACGGCGCGTCGCCTTCCAGACCGCGCGAAAAATCGAAATGATGGAACGGCTTCCAGAAATCGTTGCGCAGCAGGTGCGTTGTGCTGGCCAGGAGTTGCGTGGTGTATCCGCCCAGTGCGAGCGCTTTGGGCAATGTAAAGGCCTGCGGGTCCAGCGGCTTCCAGCCGTGCCGCGGATGCCCGAATCGTCCCGTGAACCAATCGGTGCGCATCGGAATCGTCGGAAAACTCGAGACCATCGCTTGGTCGAACGTGGCGCCGCGCCGCACGAAGGCGTCCAGTTCCGGCGTTCGGCAATACGGATGCCCGTTGATCCCCAAATGGTCCGGCCGGAACGTATCGGCCACCAGGACGATGACATTCGGTTGATCGCTCATGTTTTATGCCTCCCCCCGGGCTCAAGCGCCCGCACCGATTCGC
This sequence comes from Planctomycetota bacterium, assembly GCA_015075375.1. Classification (GTDB taxonomy): domain Bacteria; phylum Planctomycetota; class SZUA-567; order H5-PLA8; family H5-PLA8; genus H5-PLA8. The sequence goes on from JABTUM010000001.1 coordinate 1,821,659, forward strand.
GTTCCAGCAATTCGTTGGTCAACGTCTCGCTCGCCCGCCGCCGCGGCCGGCCTTCACGGGCCAGCAGTTCGGCGGTCAGCGCCGCCGCGCGCGCGCCCAGTTCTTCGATCGGCTGGCGTACCGTCGTCAGCGGCGGGTTCGTATACGCCGAGATGCCCGGGCCTTCGAAACCGACCACCGAGAGGTCGTCGGGCACGCGAAGATTCAGCAGATGCAAGGCGCGCAGCGCCGGCAGCGTAAGCTGCTGGCGGCCCAGGATCATGGCCGTCGCACCGCGATGCTTGACCCGCGACAAGGCCTCGACGAGCGGCAGATCTTCAGCATCGAAGCACAAGGCTTCCGGCTGCGTGACACCGGCCTTGCGCAGAGCCTCCAGCGCCCCGTCGCGGCGCGCATCCAGCACCGCCGAACGCACCCCAGGCGCGACATAGGCGACCTTGCGGTGCCCGCGCGCCAGCAGGTATTCCGCCGCCAGCCGCCCGCCCTGCGCATGGTCGCTCGCTACCGTATGCGTCGGCGCGCCCAGATCGTGATTCACCACCACCACCGGAAGCCGCGCGGCCAGTTCGCGCACGCCCCGCCCCCCTGGATATGGCAGGTTCCACGCCGCCGCGTTCTGCGGCCCGCCCAGTACCACCAGCGCGTCGAAGAACCCTTCCTCCACTGCCGCCGTCAAATCGGCCGATGAACTCGCCAACTGCACGATCGTTCGCAAGCGGCGCTCGTGCAGGCCCTCCAGCAACGCACCCACCACCTGCGCCAGATACGGATCGCGCCCCAGGTGCGTCCGAGCCCCCAGCACCACCGCCACTTTGTTCCGTTTATTGGGCACCACGCGCGGGTAATAGCCCAAGCCCTGGGCCACCTCGAGCACCCGCCGGCGCGTCTCGCTCGCCAGCTTCGAGGATTCGTGAAACGCCCGGCTGACGGTCGCCACCGAGACCCCGGCCGATAGGGCGACGGCTTCTATCGACGGACCCGGCGTGCGGCGCATCTGTAATCCTTTCACCATGAATGTAAAATTTACATTACCCCGCACCGGGCTGCTTTGTCAATCCGGGCACACGGTGCATTGCCCACCCACACAAGCCGGATACGATGTACGCTGGTATCGACCCGACTATCGCCGCGCACACGTAAGGAGCCTGCCATGCCCGACACCGCCCGTCTCTGGCCCGACGCCATTCAGGCCGAACTGCCGAAGCTCGTCGAAATCCGCCACCATCTGCATGCGCACCCCGAACTGGCGTTCCAGGAGTTCGAGACCAGCAAGTTGGTGCTCCGTGAGTTGCAAAACCTGGGCCTCGAGATTCGATCGGGCATGGCCAAGGGCACCGGCATTGTGGCCGTCCTGCGCGGCAAAGGCCCCGGCGCGAACAGCCGCGAGGCCAAAGCCGTAGCGCTGCGCGGCGACATGGATGCCCTGCCGATCGTGGAGGAAACCGGCCTCAACTACGCGTCCACCGTCCCCGGACGCATGCACGCCTGCGGCCACGACGGGCACACGACGATGCTTTTGGGCGCGGCGAAGGTCCTCGCGCGCCATCCCGAACGCCTCAACGGAACGGTGGTCTTCTGCTTCCAGCCCGCCGAAGAAGGCGGGGGCGGCGGGCGCTACCTCGTCGAAGAAGGCGCGCTCGACAATCCGGCCTGCTCTGCCGCGTTCGCGCTGCACGGCTTTCCCAGCATGCCCGTGGGACACGTTGCGGTGCGCCCCGGCCCCGCGCAGGCGGCCAGCGATGGCCTGCATATCGTCGTGCACGGCGTCGGCGGACACGGCGCCGCTCCGCATCTCGCGGTGGACCCCATCGTGCTGGCCGCGCGCGTGATCGAAGCCTTGCAGGGCGTCGTCAGCCGCGAAGTCAATCCGGTCGAATCCGCCGTCGTGACCATCGGTGCGATACACGGGGGCGAAGCCAGCAACGTGATCCCGCAGTCCGTCGAACTGCGCGGCACGATCCGCACCCTCAAGGACGATATTCGCCGCAAAGTTCACGAAGCGGTGAAGCGCACCGTCGAACACACCTGCCTCGCCGGCGGCGGGCGCGCCGACGTGACGATTCGCGACGGCTACCCGGTGGTGGTGAACGATCTGGCGGCTTCCGCCTTCGCGCTCGATACCGCGCGCGGCGCCTTCGGAGCTGAACGCGTCCATGAATTGCCGCTGCCGAGCATGGGCGGCGAAGACTTCGCGTACTTCCTGCGCAAGGTTCCCGGGGCGTTCATCCGCGTCGGCGTGGCCACGCGCCAACCCTACCCCGGGCTGCACCATCCGGCCTTCGACTTCTCCGACGGCGCGATCCCGGTCGGCGTCGAACTCTTCTGCCGCCTCGCCGAACGTTATCTCGCCGAAGGCTTCGGCGCGGCGGATTAGAAGTTCAGGAAGACGCGGCTTTCCGGAAGCCCCCGCGCCGCCAGGATGCGCTTGGCGTCGAGCACCATTTCCTTCATCCCGCACGCGAAGACGCAGCCGTCGGCCGGAAGCGGCGCGGCTTGCTCCAGCAGCGTCTGCACCCGGCCGCACGGACCGGCCCACGATCCCGCGGCGGGCCGGCTGCACGTGGCCTCGAACGCGACGCCTTGCCGGGACCACCCCTCCGCTTCGGCGCGCAACGGCAGGTGCTCCGCACTCCGAGCGCCGTACACGAAGCGCACCGACTTCGGCTTGAGCGCGCCGTCGATCACCGCGTGAACCACCGCGCGCAGCGGAGCCAGGCCCGAACCGACGCCCAGCAGCACAAGATCGCGCCCGGCGGCTTCGTGGAGCGGAAAGCCTTTCCCGGCGGGCGCCGAAATCCGCAGCGCCTCCCCGGCGCGCTTGGCCGCCAGCGCATCGGCCAGCGGCGCGCCGCGTTTAATCAGGAACTCGAAGCGCCCACGAGCGGGACCGTTGGCCAGCGCGAAGAACCCGGGCTTCCCCTCCCCTTCCTGAATCTGAACGTACTGCCCAGGCGTGGTGTACGCCGAGCGCAGTTCGGCGGGCAGGTCGTTCAGGACGATATGGACCAGATCCGGCGTCTCGTCGCGACGTTCGGCGATGGGTACGGCATGAAAAGCGGGAGCGTTCATCTCCGCAATCTCCTGTTGGGAAGCGCGGCGCCAGCATAACCCAGGCTTCCCGATGGCGGAGCGCACATTCGCTCCGGCGTGCTCGCGTGGGCTGCTCGTGACTTCGGCGTGTGGCCCGAAACCTCGGTTTCTCGCGGGCGCAATCCGGCCGATAAAGTTAAACTTAGCCGGACACACATCAGGAGACGCATCTTGGAACCCCGACCGTCCAGCCGTTCGTCCCGCCGCGCTTCGCCGGTGCGCGCGTCGAAGAATCTGCGCCACGAGGACCGCGCCTCCGCTCGCGGCCGCGTCTGGGTCTCCGCGCACGACCGCCTCGTTGCGGCGGGGGAACTCGTCGACTTGAGCGAGACGGGGCTGCGCTACATCCACGATCCCGCGACGACGGGCGCCGACGGCTTTCCGGTGGGCGTCCCGCAAGCCGGCCAGCCGATCCTGATCGCCGTGACCATGCGCTCCGCCGAACAGCCTAAAGCCGTCAGCGCCACGGTCGTGCGCGTCGATCCGCTCCGCGACGGGCGCATCGAGGTCGCATGCCACTTCGAAGCCAAGGACGCGCAGGAACAGAAGCTGCTCCACAAGAAGTACGTCGAAGCGAATCTGCAGCGCGCGCGCCAGAGCCTCACCGAATTGCGCGCACGGCTGCTCAACGATGCCACGCCCGTGCGCCGCCAGCGCCAGCCACTGGGCCGCGTGCTTCTCAAGCACAAGGCGCTCGAAAAAGCCGATCTGGACGAATTTCTTTCGGCCAACCGCAGCGGCGTGCGCTTGGGGTCGGGCTTGGTCAAAGCCGGGCTCGTCTCCAGCCGCCAGCTCGCCGAGGCCCTCGCCGAACACCTGGGCCTGCCCTTCGTCGACCTGGACCTAAGCGGGGTGAACGCCGAAGCGCTGAAGCTGCTGCCCAAAGGCGACTGCGCCAAGCGCGGGCTGGTGCCCTTCGACGTCAGCGGGCGGACGCTCCGCGTGGCCGTCAACCATCCGTTAACCATGGCCGAGAAAAATCACCTGGAAGGCCTGAGCCGCTACAAGCTCAAGGTGTATCTGGCCGATCTGGCCCAGATTCAGGAAGTGTTGGAAGGCGGAGCGCCTCGGCGGAGCAAGCCGCGCGTTCCTTCCGCGGTGCTGGCGCGCTACCGCTTCTACGGTTCGGCCCTTCAACAGCTCGATCCGCGTACCTTCGAAGGCGCGGTGGCGAACGTCAGCGAGACGGGCATTTTGCTTTCCGGTCCGGCGCCCGCCGGACTGCTCGCCGCGTACGAAGCGGGCGAGACGCCGCGCGTGTACTTAGCGGCGCAACTGTTTCACGGGACCGACGTGGAGCCGCTGGTGCTGCGCTTCGAGCCCATGCGCATCGCCCCCGTTCCGCCTTCGGAAGACGGCGCGCCGCAGGGCGGATTCCGCGACGCGCCGCTGTGCTGGATCGGCGCGCGCATCAGCACGCTGGTGGGCGAAGACCGCAAGCATCTGGTCAAGCTGTACGGTTCGCTGCGAGCCGAGAGCCGGTAGGGAGCGGCCGCCTCAAGTTTCTGTCGCATTCACCTGAACCAACGTGTAACCTGATCGTCGCTTCGGCACGAGGAGGTACGCGGTGTTTCGATTCCTCCAGCCCGGCCGACCCATCGAGCAGGCCGACCAGGAATGGCTCGTACGACGTCTCAATTGGCTGCTCGAACGCTACGGATCCGAGTACCTGATTCGAATCCCGCCCCTGCTGCCCACGGTCGATGCGTTGGGTGTACCGTTCGACCGCAGCCCTAAAGCCGCGCGCAGTCTGTTCTCTTGGGTCTGCCGGCATTTAAAGCTGAACGAAGCGCACATCGCCTTCAAACTTTTCGAAGCCCAGCGCAAGCAGGCGACGGAATTTGACCTCCTCACGGGAAGCGTAAGCTTTGCTTCGAACCACTCGGCGGGTCTCTACGAAGATAGTTACGATCAGGCCGTCCTGGTGGATAAAGAGCTGCTCAAGTCGTTCGTGCCTCTGGTCGCCACCATCGCGCATGAGCTTTCCCACGTAAAATTGCACCGCGAGACGGATATCGACCGCTTGTGGCCGGACTACGAAAAACTCACCGACTTGGCCGCGGTTTTCTTTGGCTTCGGACTCTTTCTGATGCAGACCGCCGAACAAGATATCAACGTCGAGGGAGAACCCAATCGACGCATGGGGTATTTACCCACTGCGCTGGTTTGCCACACGCTGGCCATCGCGGCATTCGTTCAAGGTGACACTCGCGTTCGGTGGATGCGGCACATGGACTGCCGCACTCGCCGCTTTTTCAAGGACTCTCACCGATACCTGCGTTGGACGAACCCACCCGCCGTTTCACTCGGACCGGACGGACTCTTGGCACTAGGCTCGAGCGTGAAACCGTCGCTCGATTTGAATGCGCAGCTACAACGCGCAATCTCTCGCGAAGACTACAGTGAAGCCGCTCGGCTTAAAAAGTTGATCGATGAAAAGAGGTAACCGCTCGCCCTACCCCTGCCGGCGCTGGCAATCCAGAATATAGATACGGTGCAGTTCGCTCGGCGCGTCCGGATGGTCGTCCACGCGCAGATCGACCACCGGTAGCTGGTTCGCCTGCGTGCTCACCACCTTCACCGCCGCGGCTTGTTTGCCGCGCTTGTCGCCCCCGGCGCGGTCGGCCGCCAGGAGGCCTTCGAGCAGCCGTTCACCCAGATGCGTGCTCTTGCTGTGCCGGAAACCGTGCTCGGCCTCGGCCAGGACTTCTTCGCCGGCCAGCGTATTGCCGACGACGATTAAATCCGGCGTGACGATCTGCCCCGCGTAGCCCTGGCACTCCTTGCCCGTGACGGCGAAATGCCCCTGCTGCCCCTCCTGCGGCGCGGCCATCAGCACCGCGAGTTGGCGCCGGTCGGCGTCGCCGAAGAACTTCAGCGCGCGCTCCGCCGCGTCGCGCGGTTCGACGCCCGCTTCCATCTCGTCGAGAATCTCCACCGCCATGCGCGGCTCGTGATGGTGCTGCGTCGCCACCGCGCCCACGCCGGGGCGCAGGAACGGCACCACCGCGCCAACCGCCAGATACCGCGAGGCCGTGGCGATTCCCATCTGCCCCGTGGCCGCATCCAGCGCCACAAGCGAGAAGGTACGGCTGCATCCGGGCATTCGTTCGCTACGCATCAGCGCTCCAAGTACGTATAGCCGTCCATGCCTTCCTGATACATGCGCACGTAACGCTTCGTCTCTTCCAGGCTGATCCGGCCCGCGCGCACCGCCGCTTCGACGGCCGAACGCAGACGGTCGATCAGATCCTTCTTGTCGTAACTCACGTACTGCAGCACGTCCTCCACCGTATCGCCCTGCTCCACCTGCTCGATGCGGTATCCGCCGTCGTTGTCGATCGTCACCAGCACCGCGTTGGTGTCGCCGAACAGGTTGTGTAAGTCGCCCAGGATCTCCTGGTACGCGCCGACCAGGAACATCCCGATGTAGTACTGCTGGTCGGTGAGCGGATGGAGATGCAGCAGCTTATGGTCTTCGTCGGGATCGATGAACGCGTCGATCTTGCCGTCGCTGTCGCAGGTGATGTCCGCGATGATCGCCAGCCGCGCGGGGCGCTCCTTCAGACGGTGGATCGGCATGATCGGGAAGACATGGTTGATCGCCCAATGGTCGGGGAGCGACTGGAAGACCGAGAAGTTGCAGTAGTAAATGCTCGCCATTTCCAGGCGCAGCCCGCGCAGATCCTCGGGCACCGAATCCAACTCCCGGATCAGCTCGTTGACCTTGCGACAGATCTTCCAAAACAGCTTCTCGGCCTGCGCGCGCTGCTCGAGGTTCAAAAAGCCCAGGTTGAAGAGCGTCACCGCTTCGTCGCGCATCTGCACCGCGTCGTGATACATCTCGCGCAGGTTCTTGCCGGCCACGTTCTCGCTGATGTGCAGCAGGTTGGAGAGGCAGTTGGGCGCGTCCTCGGGCAAGGCGTCCGCTTCGTGCCCGTTGCTCCCGTTGCTCTCGTCCACTTCCCCTACGCCCAGGATATTGCACAGCACCATGCTGTGGTGCGCCGTCAGCGCGCGCCCCGACTCGCTCACCAGCACCGGATGCTCCACCTCGCCCTCGTCGCAGACTTCCATTACGTGGAAGACCACGTCGTTGGCGTACTCCTGGATCGTGTAGTTCATGCTCCCTTCGATGTTCATCTGGCTGCCGTCGTAATCGACGGCCAGTCCGCCGCCCACATCGAGATAGCGCAGGCCCGCGCCTAGCTTGCGCAGCTCCACGTAAAACCGGGCCGCTTCCTTCAGCGCGTTCTTCATGTTCTGGATGTTGCTGATTTGGCTGCCGATGTGGAAATGCAGGAGCTGCAAGCAGTCGAGCATCCCGCGCTCGCGGAGCTTCTCGATGACCTTCAGCATTTCGGCGGAGGTGAGGCCGAACTTGGACTTGTCGCCGCTGGTGGATTCCCAGCGCCCCGTGCCGCGCGCCTTGAGCTTGCTGCGCAGGCCCAGGATCGGGCGCACCTGATTGCGCTGCGCGATCTCCAGCACCTGATCCAGTTCGCTCAGCTTTTCCAGGACGATCACGACTTCCTTGCCCAGCTTGTTGCCGAACAAAGCCAGCTCGATGTACTCGTCGTCCTTATAGCCGTTGCAGATGAACAGCCCTTCAACCTGCTCGGCGTACGAAAGCGTCGCCATCAGTTCGGGCTTCGAACCGGCTTCGAGCCCGAAGTGGTACTTCTGGCCGTGCTTGACGATGGCCTCGACCACCGTGCGTTCCTGGTTGACCTTGATCGGATAGACGCCGCGGTACTGGCCCTTGAAGCCTTGTTCGCGGATCGCCCGGCTGAAGCAGCCGTTCAGCGTTTCCATGCGCCGCTGCAGAATGTCGGGGAAGCGGATCAACAACGGAGCGGCGATGCCGCGCGCTTCGAGTTCGTCGGCCAGCGCCTTCAGGTCGATGCCCACTTCGGGCCGGCCCGTCGGATGCGCGACCACGTTGCCGCGGTCGTTCACCGAAAAGAATTCGCGCCCCCAATGCTTCAGGGCGTACAGATCCATGGATTGGGCGATCGACCAGTCTTCCAACGACGCGGACCTCCGAGCGTTTCCAAAAGCGAACGGCGGCGCCCCGTGCGGAGCCCGCCGTTCACGTTCTTCGATGGCGCCGCCAGCACCGGCGGAACGTATCAGCCCAGGTTGTAGAAGGCAGAGCGGCCCGGGTAACGGCCCGTCTCGCCCAGTTCTTCCTCGATGCGCAGCAGTTGGTTGTACTTGCAGACCCGGTCCGTGCGGCACAGCGAGCCCGTCTTGATCTGCCCCGCGTTCGTCGCCACCGCGATGTCGGAGATCGTCGTGTCTTCCGTCTCGCCCGAACGATGGCTGATCACCGCCGTGTACCGCGCGCGCTTCGCCATCTCGATAGCTTCCAGCGTCTCCGTCAGCGTGCCGATCTGGTTCACCTTCACCAGAATCGAGTTTCCGATGCCTTGCTGGATGCCGCGCGAAAGGCGCTCCACGTTTGTCACGAACAGGTCGTCGCCCACGAGCTGCACCTTGCCGGAGAGCGCCTTCGTAAGCTTCGACCAACCGTCCCAGTCGTCCTCGCTGCAGCCGTCCTCGATCGTCAGAATCGGATAGCGCTCGCACCAGTCGCTCAGCCATTCGACCACCGCGTCGGCGTTCTTTTCGCCGCCCTTGGCTTCGCCTTCCAGCGTGTACAGCTTCTTCTTGCTGTCGTAATACTCGGTGGCCGCGCAATCCAGGCCCAGCGCGATCTGCGTCCCGGGCTCGTAGCCCGCCGCCTGGATCGCTTCCACGATCACCTTCAGCGCGTCCTCGTTGCTCTTCAGGTCCGGCGCGAAACCGCCCTCGTCGCCGACGCCCGTGTTCAGCCCCTTCTTTTTGAGCACCTTCTTCAGGTTGTGGAAGACTTCCGCGCCCATCCGCAGCGCTTCGGAGAACCGTTCGGCGCCCACCGGCAGAATCATGAACTCCTGAATATCGACGTTGTTGTCCGCGTGCTGCCCGCCGTTGATGATGTTCATCATCGGCACCGGCAGCGTGCCCGCGTTGGCCCCGCCCAGATAGCGGTACAACGGAAGGTCGGCGTCCGCCGCCGCGGCCTTCGCCACCGCCAAGGAGATGCCCAGGATGGCATTCGCGCCCAGCTTGCCCTTATTCGCCGAACCGTCGACTTCGCAGAGCGTGCGGTCTACGCCGCGCTGATCGGTCGCATCCAGCCCGGTCAGTTCGGGACCCAGCGTCTCGTTGACGTTGCGTACCGCGCGGCTGACGCCCTTGCCGAGATAGCGCTTCTCGTCGCCGTCGCGCAACTCCACCGCCTCGTGCGCACCCGTCGACGCGCCCGACGGCACCGCCGCGCGCCCGCGCACGCCGGTCTCCAGCAGCACGTCAACTTCCACCGTGGGATTTCCGCGCGAATCCAGAATCTCGCGCGCGCGTACAGAAACGATCTCCGACATGCAGAACACCCCCTTGAGTGACTTCGGTTTAGGCGTAACGAATCAAGCGCGCGGATTGTAGCGGGCGGGACGGCGTATGCGCAACCACCTGCCGGGCTAAAACAGCGCGTCCCGGCCTTTTCGGGGCCGGGACGCGGGAACGACGTAATCGCATCTGCGAACGCTTAGGGCGTGTTCTGATACGAAGTGTTGTTCGGACGCAACACCGCACCCTCTTCGCCAAAGGCATCGAATCCGCTGGTCACCGGAACGTCGCCCGCGGCAGCCGGGCGATTGATGATAACCGAGAATGGGAACGCGACATCCGCCCCGCCCGCGGTCGCCAACGGGATGCCCGACTTGGGCGCACCGTCCGGACCGGCCACCGGATACGTGGAGACCGAACCGCTGTAGCTCTTGTCGCTCAGCGAGAAACTCTGCACGCCCGCGCGCAGGAAACGGTCCGTGCAGCGCAGCGTCGGCAGGGTGCTCGGACCGGCCGGCTTGCAGATCATCGTTTCGAAGAGCGGATTGCCGGTGCCCCACGTCGACTGCCACGTGCCAATGCGCACCGCCACGCTTTGAACCGCGTTCAAGCCCGGAGTATTGGAGGCGGTCGTGATATCGGTCGAATCGGGCAGCAGAACGCCGTTGGGCACAAGCACCGCAGCCGGATCGTCGATCAGCACCCTCGGAGACATCAAGAAACTGACCTTCCACTTATGGCCCGGCGCAAAGCTGACGTCATTGCCCGGCTTTCCGCCCACGGTCAGCGGCAGGAAGACACCGCCCAGCGTACGGTTAAACGGAATCGGCACGCCCGCCGCCAAGCCGGGGTTGCCGTACTTGTATTGCAGCAGCGTGTTCAACCCCACCGCTCGGATCTGCATCTCCAGGCATTCGCCGGCCTGCCATAGGTTGCCCACGCCGATACCGAACGGAATGCGCTTGCGGTTGTCGGGGTTCACCGTCAACGCATCGTCTTGGAAATTGAGCGTCGTCTTCGAGACCGAACCGCGGATAGTCCCAACCTTCGTATTAATCTCCACGGCGATCGTGGTGCCTTGGTTTAGGCCATCGCTGACGTAGACCGTTTTGGCCGAGTTACCGTTCAGCTCGATCGGGAAGGTCCAGTGGAACGAGCCGAAGCGGATGTGCAGGTTCTGCTGGTTGCGCAGAGCCACTTCGAACTGGCCGTTCTGGTTGAAGCGTCCTTGGAACGTCAGCGAGTCCTTGCCGGGGAACGCGCCGTTGGAAGTGCGCACCTGAAGGCGCTGAATCACCAAGTCCGTCGCCGTCTGGCCCAAGCTCGCCGATTCGGTCGGCAGCCCGTTCCGGTTGTTCGCCGCGACGCTGAAGCCCACGCGCACCACGCGGTCGGTGGGGTCCGGATTCAGAACCGAGTCGTTCCTGTACTTGTTGGCGCCGCCGCTGAGCACCTTACCGTCAAACACCAGCGTATCGACCACGTACCAGCCGCTGAAGAGCGGCACGCCGTGAATCCAGCCGTCGTAGGACATCGAAAGCCCGGCTTCTTCCAGCGTATCGAAGGCCGCGATCTCCGTGCCGTCCGGCGCATCGTAAATGCGCAACACCGGGTCGTCCGTCACCAGCTTGGTCGTGAACGGATGGTTGCCGTTGTCGGGCAGGAACGTGACCTGACCGTCGATGGGCCGGTCGCGCAAGGGGTCCGCAAACGGGGCATCCAGGTTCGGATCGCCCGTGATCGTGACCACTTCGTTGATCGTCTCCAGCTTTTCGGCGTACGAAAGCCCCACTTCGCCGCTGGAAATCAGGTGCAGGACGTCGGGGTTCACGCCGGTCGGATCCAAGCGGCGCATGGACGTCAGAAGGTCCAGGTTAATCGGGTTGGCCAACCGGAAGCCGCGCGCGCCAGGAGTGCTCGTGTAGATAAAAAAGTCGCCCGTAATGGGCGCCACACCCGTGACGTCGGCCACCGTACCCGTGAAGGCCAGGATGCCTGTGATGCCGGGCAGGTTGGGGTCCGTAAACGGAAGCACGTCGACCTGACTGACCACCGTACCGCGCAGCACGCCCGAACGATCTAACAGCGCGCCGGAAGCGCTCCCCGGAGCGAACGCCGGACCGCCGCTGAACGTGTACGGCTTCAGCCCGCCGCCCGCCGTCAGTACCTTTTCGAATTCTTCCGTGAGTACCAGCTCGCCCAAGTCGTAGTCGTCGCCGTTCTCGCTCGCCTCATCCAGCACGATCACGTTGTTGAAGTTAAGCCGGCCGTTCTGGCTGCCCACGCTGCCGACACCCGGCGTACTGGGAATGGGCAAAATGACCTGGCGCTGCGTAACCCCGGCGTTGCCCGCGACGTACGTAAAGCCCAGCGCCGCCAGTACCGCGCCAAGTCCCAGCGCACGCCAGCTCGCGAATCCCTTCAGCTTGGCTCGCATCGTTACACGCCACCTCTTCCATTCGGTGCCAAAACTCGAACCCGGCACGCGACCGCGCCGGCCCCCAACACGTACACGCAAGCCTAATACGCCCGGCTGCGCGGCGAACTCAACCTGAAGGTTGGATGAAGCTACCTTTCAATCTATGAGCCCGCGCCCTTCAGGCAAGTCTAAAAAAGTGCTCAAACCTCAACCTGCGGAAGCACTTAACAAGGTGCTTGACCGGCCGGCTGAAACCCCCGCAACGCACCATGTTCCTTGCGGACGCCGCGCCACCGCGCGATCACGGATTCCGACGCAGCTTCCGCTGGCTTCTCAGTTTAGAATTTGGGTGGTTAGGGCGTTTTCTTTAAAAATCGGCCTGATTGCCGCGCACCACATACAACACTTCCCTAAAATCGCTCGCCGGCTGATCCTTTTTGGGACGAATCTCGATCCGAATCCGATAGTCCCCGGCGCGAGCCGGCGTCCAGGTGCGCAGGCCCGCCAAACTCCAGATCTGCCCCGTCTGCGTGTCCGGCAGCCAGGTAAACCCCGTCGCCTGCTCCACGCCCTGCAAATCCTGGATTCCGATCCGTACTTCGGGCTCATCGGTGGTCGAGTTCAAGATGCCGACGAGGTTGACCGCCATACCCGCCGCGGCCTGGGGCGGGTCGAGCTGGAATTCTTCGATCACCGCTGCACCGGCCACCAGCGGAGCGGCCAGGAGCTTCGAAGCCTCGGCGGCTTTCATGCCCTGCCGTCGGACCTCCACCTTAAAGAGGTAGCTTCCGCCCTCCGCAAACTCGTACGTGGCATTGCCCCATTCCGACCATTCCACGCCGTCGGTATCGTTGAGGATCACCTGTCCGTTCACCGAGAAGCGGTATTCGTACGTGACCGGCGAGATCGGCTCGGCCATCGTCGCTTCCAGAAATACGGTGTCGCCGATCAGGCAGCGGTCGGTGAAAAGGTCTGGGACCACCTCGAAGCTGACGATCTCCAACACCTTAACGGCCACCTCTTTCTCGATCGGCTCCGCCGTCTTACCACTCGCTTCATCGCGCGCTTCGACTTTGAAATGATGCGGAATCGCTTCGGTGAACTCGACGATCCGCTTCGACCGCGCGGACCATTCGGCGCCCTCGTCCAACAGCGGCTTCCCGTTGCAGGTCCAGCGGAAACGATCGACGCCCACGGCCTCGACGTCCAACTCGACCATATGCCCGATCACAAACGGGGCCACCTGCCCGCTAGGTGCGAAGAGCCCGCCCTGCGCCACTTCGCCCAACAGTTTGACCAGCCGCGGTCCGGTAGGCGCGGAGACTTCGGGACTTTGACCTTGAGAACCTGGCACGGGGTTCGGCCGAGCGGTCGTTCCGGGCTGCGTACCTTCGACTGGATTCTCGTCCGGCGGCGTGTCGTTCCATAGCGCCAGACCCACACCGGCCGCGACAATCAGCGCGCCCAGCGCCAGCACCCACCCATCGCGCCGCGAACGTCCCGATCCCATACCTGCGCTCCAGGCCCTGCATTCGGAGGTATCGAATATCGTCCACCAAACCGCCCGCATCCGGCATCGGTCACCGCTACAACTTCCGCCACGGGCCGGCCTTCGTCAAGCCTTTGCCCGGCAAGACCTTGGCGCGTTCAGCCCGGCAGCGCTTGCAGATGCTTCTGCGCCACGGCTTGGGCCGCACGCGCACGGTTCAGGCATTCCCGCGCCGCGCGCCGGCGACCGGCGTCTTCCAGCGCCTGCGGCTCGCGCAACGGGAAGAGCTTCGCCAACTCCTCCAGCGCCTGCCCTTGAGCTTCCAAGCGCCCCGCCGCGCTTTCCAAGGCCTCCTTCGCGTCGGTCCAACTCCGTGCCGACCGGCGCAAGAAGGCCGCCGCCTGCCCGCGCGCTTCCATATAGTACGCCGCCGTGTACGCTGCGCCCCACGGCGGGATGACGCTCCGCGCATCCAGCGCCTCCGCCCACGCTTCGAACGCATCCAGCCCCAGCGCCAAATCGGGCGGCGGCGCGGCCGCTTCGGCCGCCTCTTCGGGTTCGCGTCCGGCCAGGAGTCCCGCCGCTTCGCCCAAAACCGCACGCGCCGATTGCTTGCGGTCGTACCCCGGCAGCGGACCCGTCGGAATCAGGACGAAGACGCGCGGCGGATCCTGAATGCCTAATTCGTTGAAATGCACGGGCTCATCGAGATGCCCGTCGAAGCGCGTGCTGACCAGATAGCGCTGCCCGCTTTCGTCCAACCCGTGGATGATCCCAAAGGCCGGCCCGTGCAGCCCGTAGGCGATCGCCGGAAGGCCCTGCTCCAGATGCAGTCCGATGTTGCGCCGCCAGCCGCTGCGCAGGTAGCTGATATCGTCTTCGGTGTAGAAGAAATCGCGCAAGCCGGCCATCGCCCCGTAGCCCAGCCGCTCCATGACTTTCGTGTACGTACGGTCCCATTGACGCGGAAAGAGTCCGTCCGGCGCCAGCGTGCGATGCACCTGCGTCCGGAACGCCAACCCCGAGAGCCCCCAGACCTCATCGGGCTCGAACTCCTCCCCTAGCGCGCGCATGACGCCCAGCGCCGCGCCCACGAAGCTGTCCATCGAAGGCTCGAACTTCACCGCTTCCAACGCCACAGCGCATCCTTTCGCCGCGCCCGCTTTCGATTAAAGGGAGGTTTCCGCCGGGCGCGCCGCGATTATACTTCATGCGGTCCTAAACGAGCTATCCAGGGGAACGTCGCGTGACGCTACGCTATTTCGCCGGCAAAGTGCTCGAACTCGCCGGCATGATCCTGGTCGCCTGGGCGCTGCTGGCCGGCACCGGCGTTACGCCTTCCGGCGAGCCCAACGTGGCGCATGAATATCTGTTCCTGGGCATCGGCAGCGCCGTCTTCACCATCGGTTGGATGCTCGAACGCGGCGCGCGGAAGTAGACAGGGCTTATCGAATGGAGTACCCGCTATGTCCACGCCGCCCGAAGACCGCCCGCGAAAACGCAGGAGAAGGATTCCGCGGCCGGTGGAATACGAATCCGAGAACCGCAAGCTGTTGCGCGGTATCCATCGTGAATTCGGAACGGAAGATCAGTCCATCGTCGCGAAGATCTGCTCGGCAGTGGTGATCGCGGTGGTGGTTACCATCGTTCTCTTCCTTAAGTTTGGCGGGCGGCTGTAGCCGGCCTTCAAACCGGCCACCCCCGAACGCTCAAGGCTGCTTCACCGGCTCGGCCTGCGGTTCGAAGACCACTTCACCGCCATTCCCCTGCGTATCGCTCACCTTGAGCTGCAACCACCAGCCCTTGGGCGTGCGCTTCGCCGTCAGCGTGGGCTCGCGCTTATCGGCACCGTACTCCTTTAGATCCGATTCGATCGCGCGCCAAGTCAGCGGCAGCACGTAACTCTCTTCACCTGCCTTCAAGGATTGAACGGGGAAGGTAAACACCTGCTTCACGGCTCGTCCATTGACCTGCTGCAGCCATACCACTTCGCCGGCCTCGATGGTCAGGGTCCCCGCCGCACGCGCGGCTTCGACGGGCTTGCCGGCCGGAAGCACCTTCTTGGTGAGTTCCGAATAAGTGCCGTTCAGGGCTTCGGCGATCTGAATCTTCGCGGCGAGATACTCGGCGCGAGCCTGGAGTTCCACCGGTCCGGCGAAATCCTTGAGCAGCGCCTGCGCTCGCCGTCCCAAACCCTGCTCGGCCAGATACTGGGCATACTCGATGCGCAAGGCGCCGTACGCCGGGGCCATCGCGAAGGCTTCGGCCAGGAAGCGATCGGCCAGCACGGCGTCGCGGTCCTGGATCGCGAGTTGCGCCATGCGGTATTTCTTGCGCGCCTCCTCGCCTGGAACGGTCTCGTTGAGTTCGCCCAGATCGAGCGGCTGTCGCAGCGCCTCGGCCAGCAGCGCCAGGCGGCCCTCTTCGGCGGCCGGCGGCGCGAGATCCCGAGCGGCTTGCAGATTGGCCAGAACGCGCTGCGCTTCTGGATTCCCAGGCTCCAACTGCAGCGCCTTTTCGTACAGCAACCGGGCCTCCGCCAGATTTCCGGCCTGCATGCGCTGGCGCGCGGTCTGGAGCAGCTCCCGCACCGCCGCAGCGACGGTATCGCCGCCTTCGCCCTGCGCGCGAGTCGGCTGCGTGAAACTCAAGCCGCCGCACAGCACGAAAACCAGCGCCCAGCGCCACTTGGATTGCGACCGCATAGAGGCCTCCCGGCGTTTGGGATTCCTGAAGTCAAGATACACGGACATGCTACCCGCATCGTCCGGCCCCGCGACTGCCGCTTGGAATGCTCCCCCGGATCGAATAGGTCTGAGCGAGAAACCGGAGACTCGACCATGTCCGCCGCCGCCGATGCCCGTCCCAGCCGCCCGCGCCGCTACGATTTCGCACCGCCCGCCGGATTCGCGAACCGCGATGCCGGCCTCGCCGTAGCGGCCTTGGACGAGGCCAGCCTGCGCCTCTTCGATATGTTCGAGGACTTGCCGCAGGAGAGCCTTCACTTCGTGCCGCCCGAAGGCACCAATTCCATCGCCATGCTGGCCCTGCACTTGGCCTTCGGCGAAGCGTATTGGATCGCCCGGGGAACCGGTACGGCGGTGCCGGACGAACTGGCCGCGGCGCTGCGCCCCGGCGGGCAGGACGGCAGCGGAGAACTCCCCAACAGCCGCCGCACCCCGGCCGAATTGATCGAACTCTGCCGCCGCGTGCGCGAGACCTTCACCAAGCCCCTCGTCGCGCCGCTGGCCGAGATCGACGTCGAGCGACCCAGCGACAAGCTGCCCCTGACCGTGCGCGGCGTGCTGTACCATCAGCTCTGGCACTGGACCTACCACAGCGGCCAGGTAGGGCTGCTGCGGCGCCTCAGCGGCCCGCGCATGAAGTGGGTTTTTGCGCAAAAACTTACAGGTGGACCGGAGTAGCTCTCTTTACGTAGCCCCGCGGCGCGGCATAATCCGGCTGCTTAGCGAGTGCATCGAGAACAGGAACGCGTGGAAAAAAGCGTGGGCTTCTATCCGAATGGAATGCCCCACCCGACCGGAGCGGTTCGACGCCGCCTCGCGTTGGAGCTCTTGCTCCTGTGCGGGCTCACCGGGGCGTACCTGCTGCTCGTGCCGCACCGCGCCATCGGCGTCGACATCGGCATGGCGCTCGTGGGCTTGGGCCTGATCGGCCTCTACGCACGCAAGGCCAACGAAGAAATCTGGGGCCCGCCCGCGCAGCCGGCCTTCGAGCGCATTCCGCGCTGCACCTTCCTGATGCTCGTCACCACCATTCCTGCCGTCGCCGTCTTCCTGCTTTACGGAGCTTGGGACGCCTATCAGGAAAACGGAACGCTGTACGCGGTGGCGTGGCGGCTCTTCCGGTTGAATTTCTGGGTCACGCTGCTGCTGTACGTGCCTTGGGCGCTCCTGCAGCAAAACCTCTTTCAGTTCTACCTGCTGGGTCGCCTGCGGGCGCTCCTGCCTTTCGCCTCACCCTTCACGCTGGCCCTGATCAACGGAATCCTCTACGGTGCGGTCCACCTGCCCAATTGGCCGGTGGCGATGGTCACCATGATCGGCGGGGTTGTCTGGAGCTACAGCTACCACCGCGACCGCTACGTGCTGCCCATCGCGCTCTCGCATGCGGTCCTGGGCTCGACCTTCTTCTATTGGGTCTGGGACAGCGACCTGCTGGCGCGCATCATCCGCCTATAGGCGAACTTCCGCACCGCTCTGCGCCGAACGATACGCCGCTTCCAGCACCTGCATCAGCGCCACGCCTTGCGTGCCATGCTCGAAATTCGCTTCATCGGCCTCGATCGCCCGCGCGAAGGCCGCCCAAGAGCGCTCATACAGTCCGGCCGTACCCGTCTCGGGCGCATCGGGATGCAAAACGGTGTCCGTCACCGCACCGCCGGCCTCGCCGTACATCACCACCGGCTTCCCAAACGCCAGGCGCAGGCCCGCGCGGTCGCCCAGCAGTTCCGTAGAAAACGGTTCTTCCGGGCGGTTGATCGCGAAGCTGCACTCCAGCGTCAAACTCACGCCCCCGGCCAAGCGCAACAGGCAGACGGCCAGGTCTTCGACGTCGCAGACGCCGGTCATGCCGCTTTTACGCCCCGTGGGTAGTTCGTGCGCGACGGCGCTCCCCGCCAGCCGCGCGTGCGTCACGGCGCTCACCGCTTCCACCGCCGGATAGCCCAGCAGCCACAGGGCGCGATCGAGCACGTGGCTGCCCAGATCCGCCAAGACGCCGCCGCCCGAGAGCGCTCGCGTCGTGAACCAGCTTCCGACCGTCGGGTAGCCGCGCCGCCGGAACCACTGCGCGCGGAGGTGGTACACCGTCCCCAGCCTGCCGGCCTTGAGCGCGTCCTGCGCCAGGCGTGATTCGCCGGCCTCGCGGAGCAGAAAGTTATAACGCAGCACGCGGCGATGCTTGCGCGCGGCCTCGGCCATCCGAGCGGCTTCCGCCGCGTTCATCGCCGGCGGCTTTTCGCAGAGCACATGCTTGCCTGCTGCCAGCGCCGCGACCGCCTGATCGGCGTGCAGCGCATTGGGACTCGCCACCAGCACCGCATCGATCTCGGGATCGGCCGCCAGTTCGCGCCAGTCGGCGTAGCCGCGGTGCACGCCCGCCGCAAGTTTGGCTTCGGCGAGCTTGTTCGCGTCGCCGCGCGCGACGGCGGCAATCCGGAAGCGTTCGCCCAACGCCCGCAACGCCGGGAGGTGGCGCTTTTCGGCTACTCCTCCGAACCCCAACAGCCCGACACGAATGGGACGAGCGGCCATGGCTTCATCCTCCCATCCTTATAGTACCCGCTCAGTCGCACCGTTTCCGCATTGACCGTTACGCGCGCGAGGCCCACAATGCGCGCTGAACCAGCGGGATCTTCATGCGTGGAACGTAAAACCAAGCAACGCGACGCCATCAAGGAAGTGATGCTGCACACCGCCCGGCCGCTGGGCCCGCAGGAGATCCTCGACGCTGCGGCCGGCTCCGTCCCGAATCTCGGCATCGCCACCGTCTACCGTGCGATCAAGGAACTCCTGGCCGAAGGCTTCCTGAGCAAAGTCGAGATGCCCGGCGAGCCCGCGCGCTACGAACGCGCCGACCTGAAGCACCACCACCACTTTCATTGCCGGAGCTGCGGGAAGGTTTACGACATCGCCGGCTGCCCCGGCAACCTAGCCAACGCCGCGCCGAAGGGCTTTAAAGTCGAATCGCACGAACTGCTCTTGTTTGGCGTGTGCGACCGGTGCGATAAGTAGCGCGCGCCGTTTGCCGGCCTGCGCTCGCTGCAATGCTAAAACCCCACCCGCACCATCAGGAAGATATTCCGCGCCGTGTCGTCGCCGCGGTTGCCGGACTTCTCGAATAATCGCCCCGGCTGGAACAGAAACACACCGCCGCTCACCGAGAGGTTCTCGTGGAAGCGGTGCGTCACTTGTAGATCCAATTCCTGTCCCACGTCGCTGCCCGCGCGCCCGGTCGGGTCGCGCCGCAGCGGCCGGCCGTTTACGCTCTGGTACAGCGCGTCGCGCTCTTCCAATAGCCGGAAGCGGAAATAATCCAGTTCGATCAGCCCGCCGCGCCATACGCGCGCATGCAGTTTGGCCCCGAACTGATTGATGTTACGGCCGTCGACGGCCAGGATTTTGCCCAAGTGCTCGAACGGATCGGCGAACAGCGGATCGAACGTTTCCTGCTCGCCGTCCCCCGGATCGTGGTCCCCGCTGATCAGCGATTGCTTCACCGCCAGCCGCACGCTGCGCCAGCCGATCGGAATCGTGTAGCCCAATTCCGCCGTCTCCAACCACGCCAGCACCTTGTCGCCGCCGCGCGAACCGAATTGCCCCATCGCCTCCACGCGGTAATCCCAGCGCCTGAAGAACGGGGCGCTGACCAAGCCGCCCACGGTGAGCAGATGCGCCGGACCGTGCGATCCGTGCTCGCCGTCGAAACGCGTCTTCTCGTCGCCCTTGTAGTACGCGTACGCCTCCATGCGGTGCCGCGCCGGCGCGTCTAGGAACTTCAGGTTGATCCCGCCGATATTCGTGTGGCTGGAGGCCTGATCCAGATTCAGGTGATCCTGCTCGACCGGCCGCCCGGCGAAGAAATCGATCTCGAACGCCTCCGGCCGCCAGATGACGCGCGCCAAATCGAAGCTCTGCCCCGTGTTGAACCAGTCCCGGTCGCCGAACAGCAACTCGGTTCCGAAGCTGAGTTCCTGCCGGCCCAGGCGGATGCGCAGCGCCGGCATGTCGGCGATGTCCTTCAGCAAGCCGAATTCGATATAGCCCTGGTAGACATCGAGCGCGTTCTCGTTGGCGTTGGGACCGGGCAGATGGTCACGCCAGAACTCCCACGCGTCCTGAACCTCGACATGGGCCTTAGACAAGTCGCCGTGCTCAAACCCTGCGCTCAGCCGCACCCGCTCCAGCAGCGAGGCGTCTTCGTCGTTGCGGCCAAAGGTGAAATCGCGCCGGTTGTCCAGCGCCTGTCCGCGCACCTGGGACGAGCCGCCCAGCGTGAAACTCCAGCCACCGCCCAGCGGCCGGTCCTTCACCGCGCGCGCGGCATCCGAAAACGGCGCGTAAAGCAGATCTTCCTTTTCGACATACGTCTTCTTCTCCGGTTCCGCGGCGTCAACGGCGGTCGCGAGCGCCAGAAGCAGTCCGAGGAGCGGCACGAGGCGCACGTTCATGGCGCACGTTCCCTCGGCAGCGGCATCAACAGCACATTGCGAATTTGCCCGCCGCCGTCCTGAACCGAAAGCCGCAGCGTGCGCGGCGCGTCCTTCGCGCCTTCCAAGGTGCTGGAGCCGACCTTCGTGCCCCCGATGTAAAAGTCCGCCCGATTCCAATCCGTGAAGTCCACGCGCAGACGCACCCACGCGTCCAGGTCGATGTCCTTCACTTCCGCCAGTAGCGCGCCGGCCTGCGCCA
Organism: Planctomycetota bacterium; assembly: GCA_015075375.1. GTDB lineage: Bacteria > Planctomycetota > SZUA-567 > H5-PLA8 > H5-PLA8 > H5-PLA8. Next base: position 1,842,483 of record JABTUM010000001.1, read on the forward strand.
GCTTTTCGTCGCGCCGGACCAGATAGGCCGTCGGACGCGCGCCTTCCGGGTAACGGACGCCCAGCGCCACCCATCCGCCGCCGGGTTCGAACTGAAACTGCATCTCGCAAGCTGCCGCGCTGGCCGGAATCGTCATCTCGGCCTCCAGCATCGCCAGCGTTTTCGGAATCGATCGCTCCGCATGCTGCCAGTCCGCGGCCGGATCGAACGAGAGCGCATCCAGTTCCCCGTTGTAAGGCAGGTTTGGATGAAAGCCCGTATACGTCCAGCCCTCGGCCGAACGATTCTGGATCAAGCGCAGCACCTCCGCCTGAGCGGGCGGCGCGTTGGCCACGGCCGGCGTGCTTGGCGCGGGCTTCGGGCCGGGAACGGCCGGCGGAACAGGCGTCGGGGAACCGCGACCTGAATCGACCTCGGCGCCGGACGTCTGCGCCTGCAGATAAAAAAAGTACACCAGCACCGCCAGGGTCAGCGCGCCGCCGATGGTGGCGATGCCGAAGACCATGCCCCGGCCGGGCGTGCCGGAGGACCCCGCCGCCGCACGCGCCGCGACGGATCCGCCGGGCAGCGCCACGCTGGTGCTCGCGGACAGCTTCAGACACGCCTTATCCTCAGGCAGCACCGCAGCCGCCGGCATCCCGCCGTGCTCCACTGCTTCCAGATCCTGCAGCAGCGCCCCGTACGACGCATAACGATCGGCTTTGTCGCGCGCCGTCATCCGCTGCAAAAGCAAGCTCACCCCCGGCGGCAGCTCAGGCACGCGTTCGCGCGGATCGGGCATCTGCTCGGTCAGTTTCTTCGCCAGCACCGCGCCCACCGTGGTCGCCGCGTACGGGCGCTCGCCCGAAAGCATCTGGTACAGCACGCAGCCCAGCGCGAACAGGTCGGTCCGAAAATCCAGATCGCGCTCGCCCAACGTCTGCTCGGGCGACATGTAATGCGGGCTGCCCATGATGCTGCCCTGCTGCGTGATCTGCGTCTGATCGCTCTCCGCGACGCTGTGCGCTAGCCCCAAGTCCGCGATCTTCACCGTATACGGCAGCGGCCCGACGACCGTCGTGCCCGTGTTCACCTGCTTCGCCAGCAGCAGGTTGTCGGGCTTCACGTCGCGATGAATCACGCCCTTCGCGTGCGCGTGATCCAGACCCTGCACCGCCTGCTTGATCACATACAGCGCTTCGCGCAGCGGCAACCGCCCGCGCTCTTCGATCAGGCTCGCGAGGCTCATGCCGTCGACAAATTCCATCACGACGTAGCGCATGCCTTCGTGCTCGCCCATGTCGAAGCATGCGATCACATTGGGATGATGAATCTGCGCCAGCAGCTTGCCTTCGCGTTCCAGCCGCGCCAGGAAGCTGCGGTCCTGGACCATATGCGCCGGCAACACCTTCACGGCCACCGAACGATTCAAACTTTTCTGGCGCGCGCGGTACACCGCGCCCATGCCGCCTTCGCCCAGTTTGCCTTCGATGGTGAGCCCCGGGAGGCTGGCCAAGGCCGTGTCGACGCGGCGCTGGCTCTGCTCCGCCGGTGCCGCCGGTTGCGCGGGATGGCTCGAACCCGGCGGCAGATGCAGCGTCTGCTCCGGGTCCGCCGGAGGCGGATCGGAACGCGGCCCGTCGCTCATTTGCCCGCCTCGCCCAGCTTCGCGACTTCCTTCAGCAGCGCTTCGGCGCTGGGCCGGTCGTGAATCGTGCGCCCCACGTACTGGTAGCGCACCACGCCCTGCTTATCGAGCACGAACGAAGTCGGGTGCGCCAGATCGCCTGCGATGCCCAGCACCTTCGAGGCGTTCGCGTCCACGTCCAGCAGCACCTGGAACGGCAGGCGGTACTTCGGATCGTTCACCTGCTGGTAACGCCGGACGCTCTCCACGAACGTCTCGATGTACTTTTCCGGACCCGGGAAGACGACGAAGACCTCCGCGCCAGCAGCCTTGAACTGCTCGATCGACTGCGCGAGTTGCGTCGTCTGCCGCGTGCAGTACACGCAGACGCCGCCGCTGTAGTAGCCTTTCATGAAGACCAGGACCACGGGGTTCTTGCCGGTGTACGCACCCAGATCGGACAGCTTGCCGTCCGCGCCGACGAACTTCGTCAGCGGCAGCGCTTTGCCGTTCCAGTTGCCCGCGCTCGCCGCCGTCGTAGGCGCTGTCACCTGCTGCCGTTGCGTCGCCGTCTGCGCCTGTTGCGCGGCCTCGGCTTGCGCCTGAGCCGTGGCGAGTTGGTCTTCCAGCTTCTGCATGCGGCTCTGCGCGTCCTGCACCGCATCCAGAAGCTTCTTCTGCAGTTCCGGATCGGCCGGAGTTTGCGTACCCGGCGCCTGGGTTCCAGGCGCGGCCTCGGCCGGAGCCGGCTGGACGGCGCCCGCTTTTTTCTCCAGGTCCGCCACCTTCGCCCTAAGCTCGGCCTGTTCCGCCGAAAGCGCCTGCAGGAGCGTCAAGTCCTGGCGCCGTGCATCGGCCGCCTGCATCTTGGACTGCGTCACGCTGGAATCGACCTGCGCCTTCAACGCCGCGTTCGAAGCCTTCAACTCCTCGACTTGCTGGCGCACCGCGCGCCGTTCGGGAGTCTGGCAGCCGGCCAGCGCCAGCAGCGCCATGCCAATAAGGACATGCGTACGCATAACGTAAGCAAGCTCCATAGATTAGGAAATGCGATCGCGCTTCAGTATACGCGCCTTCCGATGGCGCGTGAATCCCCGAATCGGGGCTCAAAGCGCCGGAAATCGCCGGTAATTCGAAAGGTCTACGCGCCGGCCCGGCCGCGCCCACGGCACGCCCAGTTCGCCGGGCAGGCGGCCTTGGCGGTATGCTTCCGTCCACGCTTCGGCCACGCCTGCTGCCCAAGTCAGCTTGCCTTTCGATTCCTCCAGCTTCACGGCATCCGCGGGAAACCCCGCGATCTCGCGTGCCGACTCCTGCATCCCGTCGATGGCCAGCGTCTGCGCCAGCGCCGCTTCGGGCGGACACAAGGCCGGCGGCCCCCCGCGGGCAAGTTCCACCGTGTGCCACAGCTTCCGCCCCGATCCGCCGTCGGGCTGCCCGTAATCGTGCACGCTCCCGTCGGCGAAGGACGCCCGCAAACCCGCGCCGTCGTAGCCGTAGGTGACGGTCCCGTCCTCGAACTCGTATTCGAAGATCGGCCCCAACTGCTCGCGCACCGCGTGCGAGGCATAAAACAGCACCTCCACGCCGGCTTCCGTCTTCCAGCGCGCCGCACACGTATCGAAGTTCGTGATCGCATTCGCGCGGTACAGTTCCGCCTCCGCCGTGACCGGGTACGCGCTGGAATCGGCCCGCGACCCAAGACAGTAAAACAGGTTGTGGACCTGATGCGCATTGGCGTTGTTCGCGGGACTGTCGAGCACCCACGCGCCCTCGGGCGACTTCTGTGCGCCGGCCCAAGTGTTGCGCGCGTAGTAATCGTGCCCGCGCGGCCACAGCGCCAGCGCTTTGAAGCGCTGTGGCGCGCCGAAGCGGCCGCTCCGGATATCGCGCTTCAGATTCTGGATCGCCTCGCTGTACGACCACTGATACCCCACCGCCACCTGCTTGCCGGACTTATCCCGCGCAGCGATCAGCTCGAATCCGTCCTGCACCGCCGCGCAAAGCGGCTTTTCGACCAGCACATGCGAACCGTGTTCCAGCGCCAGTTTCGAGAGCGGTACATGCAGGTGAATCCCCGCCGCGATCGCGACCACGTCGGCACGCGCGCCCTGAGCGTAGAATTCCTGCAGCGAGGCGAAGCGCGGCACGCCGAGCACCTCCAGATCGCTCAGGCGCGTGCAGCCCCGCGGATTCGGATCGATCGCGCCCACGAACCGGATATCGCGCCCGCCGGCATGGTCGAGCAGTTCCTTGAGGTACGTGCCGCCGTATCCGCCGATACCCACCAGTGCCACCGAGACCGTTGCCATGGTTCGTCTCTCCGAGTGCGCACCCAAGTATGCCAGATGCGCGGCGTCTGACATCTCCAGAGGCGAACCCTTGCGGCTCCCATGCGCGAACCGTATGCTCCCGAAATGAAATACGTGCTGGACGCCTGCAACCTGATCTTCCACTCCGACGACCTGTATCGGACCCTCGACGGCCAAGGGTTCCAGGCCGCGCGCGCCCAGTTGGTCGATCTCCTGGAAGGCTTTGTCCGGCGCGAGCGCCTCGACCCGATCGTCGCCGTTTTCGACGGCAGCGAGAAGGGCGCGCACCTGGCCCGCGAGCAGCGCGAAGCCGGCGGACGCGTGGTCCTGATTTACGCCAATCCCCGCGACGAAGCCGACCGCGTCATCGTCGATCTGGTCGAATGCGCCCAGCGCCCCGGACAATTGACCGTCGTCAGCGACGACAAGTTCGTCGTCCGCGAAGTCAAGAAAGCGCGCGGGCATACGCTCGGCTGCTCGGCCTTCCTCAAGCGCGTGCGCGAAAGCGCCCGCGACGCCAAGCGCGATCCCTTCCAAGGCGAAGACCCGCGCAAATACGCCGGCCTCGCCGATCACGAATTGAAGGAATGGACGGATCTATTCGGCTTTAAGGATGACGAGTAGCGGCCGCCCGAATACGCCATGGTTCGAAGTTTGAGATTTGAAGCCTGTTGGGTTCTTGCCGCTTGCGGTTTGCCGTGCCCGGCTCCCCTCTACACCCGATGCATGTACTGAAAGATTTCGTCGCGCTGCGCCGAGAGCGTGAGACCGCTGTCGCGCCCGATCTGCTCCAACGCCTGCTTCAGTTCCCCGAACGAACAGCTCGCGTTCGTCACGTCCACCACCATCACCATAGCGAAGACCCCGCTGAGGATCGTCTGGCTGATCTCGAGGATATTGATCTTCTTTTCGCCCAGCAATTCGGCGACGGCGGCCAAAATGCCCGGACGGTCGGCTCCGATGCCCCAAACCACCGCGCGCTGCGCGGACGTCACGGCGCCCTTGCCGCCGCTCGGCGGCGCCGCAGGCAAAGCTGCCGGAGCGGGCTTGGTGCCCGCGGACGAACCGCCTTCGGATTGCAGCGTGCGAGAGACCTCGGCCGCGACGGCTTCCACCAGCGCCGCGTCGTCGTCCTTCGCGCCGCCCGCCCGCCCGCTTCCGCCACGCGCCGCGGGCATATGCTCGACAATTTCCACCCCGCGCTCACGCAGAAAATCGCGCGCCAACGGCGTCAAAAGCGCGTCTTCCGGAATGCGAAACCCATCCCCGGGCGCCAAGCGCCGCGCCAACTCGCGCACTTCGTTCTCGGTCAAGACCCGCATAGATCGCACCGGTACGCCGCATGCGGTACGTGGCGCGAAGCGGGCCGCCTTTCGCTTCGCGTCTCACTCCGCTTGAGGTTTACCGCTCCTTTTCGTTTCCCAATCCACGTTTGAGTTTGGCGTCGGAACGTACTTCCGTGCCGTCGACGATCGCGAGAATCGCCGCTTCGATCGGCAGGTTCTCGTCGCCCATGGCCAGGCGCGCCGCGCGTCCGAAGGCCACGATCACGTCTTCTCCGATTCCCGCGCCGATCCGGTCGGCGGCCACCACCGGAAGATGCGTATCTTTATCCTCCAGCGGCGCGGGCTGCACGATCAGCAGCTTCACGCCGCCCAGGCGATCGTCCTTCCGCGTCGCCTGAACGTTCCCGATCACGCGTCCGAGAAACATGAGCCGCCTCCGGAAAAATCGCCGCCTCGCAAGCAGGCGACCAACCTAATGCACGCTCCGCCTCGCGCCACGCGCGATTCGCGGCTTACAGAAATACCACCGCCGCATAGCCCACGAAGTCGCTGGGCGCGCCGACGCTGGGGCGCCGCTCGTAGCTCGTCTTGTGCTCCAACAGTACGCCCCGGCTCGCTCCGCGTGCCCGGGCGAAGGCAATGGCCGCCGCCGCGGCCTGGGGGCCGCAGGCGCTGGCGTCCGATTCGCCGGCCTCCACCGCGCCGCGGGCGTCCAGCGCCAGCGCGCGATCCAGAAACGCGCGGTCGTTCACGTCCTTCGACCAAGCGTGTGCGGCGGCGCCCACGCCTTGCGGTGCGAAGCCGTAATAGTTCGGTCCGTAGTGCGTCAAATCGGTGCTGGCCAACGCGACCGCGCTGCGCTTGAGTTGCGCCACGGCGCGCGCGGCGGCCAAACCCAAGGCCTCGCCGTCGCAATCGTGCGGAACCGCCACCGGAACGAACCGCGCTTCGGGCAGCGCTTGGCGAAACATCGGAAGCTGGACTTCGATCGCGTGATCTCCCGCGTGCGCTTCGGGGCGGTCGATCAGCCGTTCAGGCCCGGCTTCACCCAGGCAGGCCGCGGCCAACTCGGCATCGATCGCCACTTCGGCGCCGGGGATCTTCCACGCGCCCTCCCGTTGCAGCGAGGGAACGTCGACGTCCGAACGGTGCGCCGTCGCGAAGATCAGGACCGTCTCCGGCGGCGTGGCGCTCTGCTGAAGCGCATCCCAAACCAAGAGCGCCGTGGGGCCGCTGTAGATCCAACCGGCGTGCGGCACGATGCCTCCGTAGACCGCTTTGCCAAGGATCTCGGCGGGCAACTCGGCTTCTTCGCGCCGGCACGCTTCGAGCAGCTTCGCGCACTCCGGCACGGAGCCCGGATAAAAGCTTCCGGCGCGGTAATGCGGTCGCACGTAGCCCATACCCGAGTTCCTAGCCTGTAATTCAGTCGACTTCCATGGAGAAGCGGCGCCGCCGGATCGCGGCGGGATCGGTGCTTTGCGCGTGCTGCTCCTGAAAGCGCATAAACGCCTGAACCGCTTCCCAACCGGTCTTTTCCAGAAACTCGTCGAGCACGCTCTTCTTGAAGCGAATCGTACGCCCGATCCGGCTGGCCGGCAAGGTTCCCGCCCGGACGTGCCGGTACACGACCTGCGGATGCAGCTGCAGGTACTCGGCGGCCTGCTGAATGGTCAGGACTTCGGGCGTTTCGGTCATCGCTTAGCAGCCCGTTGAAAAAGGGTGCTGACCGCGTTGCGAGGAGCATTCGGACTGGGCAAGGCGTCGCGCAAGGAGCCGCATCGAGAGATGCGGCGAGCGAAGCGCAACGACGCCCAGTTCGAATGATCCCTCAACCCTTCGGGCAGCCTCGTCTTGTGGCCCGGCTCTGCGTTGCGCTGCGGTCGTCGCATCTCTTGATGCGACTCCCCTCCGCGCGCCTTGATCCGGACCACAATCCAAGGCTGCGCGGTCGTACCCTTTTTCAACGGGCGGCTAGGCACCCAACCGTTTCAAAACCGCCGCCGCGACCCGTTCGACCAGTTCGGACTCGGTTTCGCGCTTCGCGTCCAGCCCGTAGCGCCCCAGCAGCTTGGGATCGCCGTAATTCACGATCAGATCCTTTGTCTGTGCCGGCGTAAGTCGCCGGACCGCTTCGGCCGAACCGGCCAGTTCCGCGGAAGTCTTCAGGATCGTCGCAGCCTGTTCGAGTTTCTCCATGCGCAGGTACGCGCGCCAAGGCGTGGAGCCCAGGGCTACGGCTCCGTGCTGCGCCAGCAGAACCACATCGCAGGACTTGAAAAACGGAGCCGCCGTCTCACCCAGCGCCCGCGTCCCCGGCGTCACGTACGGGCACGTCTCGATCGGGCCGATCTGCGCCACGACTTCCGGAATGATCGGATCGCGCAGCAAATGCTCCCGCCCCGAAAATGTAAACGCGGTGGCGACCGGCGGATGCGCATGCACAACCGCGCCGATTTCGGGACGGGTGCGGTACGCGGCCAAATGCAGATGGACCTCGCTGCTTACCTTGGAACCCGAACGGCCCCGAATGAGCCGGCCGTCGAGGTCACAGACCAGGATCGACAGTTCCGTGACTTCGCCCTTCGAGAGGGAAGAGGGCGTGACCAAGATGCGGTCCGGTCCCAGCTTCGCGGTGACGTTCCCGTCCGTCGCGGCGACGAGCCCGCGCGACGCCAGCGCGTGGCACGCGCGCACCATCTGCTTGCGTAATTCGCGCTCGGTCCACGGGATATCATCGGCCATGGCAATCCGCTAGACGATGCTCAGGTGGCCCTGGCAAAGCGCCAAGCGCCGCTCACGGGTGAAACTGCGGCAAGTCGTCATGCCCTCGCCGGTCGGCGTCGCGATGCTGAAGGACGTATAGCCTTCGCCGCCCAATCCCAACCCGCTGAAATTCGGAGCATTGGCGACGCAGATCGAACAATTCATTGCGCGCGCGAATTCGGTGACACGATTCATATTCGTCGAATGAATCGATGCGGTATGCCGGCGATTGTCTTCCACGGCCACCGCGTACGAAATGGCGCTCTCGGCGTCTCGAACCCGAACCAGCGGCAGCACGGGCATTAGCTGCTCGGTCCAGGCCAGCGGATGGTCTTCGGGGACTTCCACGAGCGCCAAACGCGTTTGATCGGTCGCGGAAAGTCCCATCTCCTTCAGGATCACCCCGGCGTTCTTCCCCACCAGCTTGCGGTTCGGCGCGCCGTGCTTGCCCGTGCGCGGACCGCCGGCTTCGGCCAAGACCAGCTCCGCCAAGCGGTCGGCCTCGCGTGCCGGAACTTCGACGGCCCCATGGGCAAGCATGGCCTGCTTCAAGCGGTCGGCTGCGGACGCCACGGCCACGACCACCTTTTCGTCGGTGCAAACGATGTTGTTGTCCAGACTGGCTCCGCGCACGAGGTCGCGGCCGGCACGCTCGAGATCGGCGGTCTCGTCGACCACCGCAGGCGGATTGCCGGGGCCCGCACAGATAGCACGCTTCCCGCTCTTCATCGCCGCCTCGACGACGGCGCCGCCGCCGGTCACCATGACCAGCCGCACGCGCGGATGCTGCATGATCGCTTGAGCGGCTTCCACGGACGGCTCCCGCAGAATGCAGAGCAGTTCGCGCGGGCCCCCGGCGGCCTGGATCGCCCGGTTGAGCACCCGGACGGAATCGGCGCTCACGTTTTTGGCCAGCGGGTGCGGACCGAAGACCACCGCATTGCCGGCGCTAAGCATCGAAATGCCGTTGTTGATCACCGTCTCGGTGCTGTTGGTGCAAGGAATGATGCTCCCGATCACGCCGAATGGCGCGCGTTCGGTCATGGTCATCCCGTCGGTTCCCGTAAACGCCTCCGGGCGGCCGAGCCATTCGGGCCCCGGCGTGCGCAGCGTGACGAGCCGGTTTTTCTGGATCTTATCGTCCACGCGGCCCAGACCCGTCTCCGCCACGGCTTCTTGAGACCACCGCTCCAGATGGGCCAGCGCCGCCGCGCGAATGGCCTCGATCAGCTTGGCGCGGATCCCGAAGCCGAGCTTACGGAACTCTTCATACGCTCTTTGAGCGGCCTCGCATGCGGCCTCGACGTCCTCGTAGACGCCTTCCCCGCTGGCCGTACGCGACCAAGTCGTGGGGCCGGGGGCATTCGTAACCGGCTTAGCGGGCTTGGCTTCGGATAACCGGCTGGACTTGGGATCGCGATAGCAGGTCGTCGCCGCCTGCGGCCGGCTGTTGGACGACAGGCGCGCAGGCGTGTGGGCGGAGCCTACGCCCTGCTGCCGCAGCCGCGCCACTACACGCTCCACGATCTGGGCGACGCGTTGCTCGTCCATGAAGGCCCCTATCCTTCAAGGGGATGCAGGAAAGCGCTCGGAGCCGTCCGAGCGCTTGAACACTAAACGTATAAAATCGTTTACTTACTTCTTTGCGCCGGCCAGTTCGGCTTCCCGTCCCAGCGGAAGCGCCGCATCGACGTTGCCGTGCGGGCGCGGAATGATGTGCACGCTCACGACTTCGCCCACCCGTTCGGCCGCGCGCGCCCCGGCTTCCGTGGCCGCCTTGACCGCCGCCACATCGCCGCGCACGATGGCGGTTACGTAGCCTCCGCCAATCTTTTCGTAGCCCACAAGTTCCACCTTCGCGGCTTTAACCATCGCATCGCAGGCTTCCACCATCGCGGCAAAGCCGCGCGTTTCAATCATGCCCAAGGCATCCGCCATCGTTCCGTCCTCCGCGCCAAAGCACTCGGTTTAAAATCGTTTACAATCGCTCTAAGACTCAGGCTCCGATGCTCTTAATGGCCGACTCCGCCGCCTCAGCCGCCACGACGACGTCAGCTTCCTCACCGCCCAAGAACAGGCGCCCGAACGCACCGTAGCCGCGTAGCTCTAACAGGTTGATGTTACTGGCTTTCTCGGCTTCGTTCGCAGCCAAGTGGATGTAAGCAGCCGGCTCAACTTCCAGGATGTAGAGCGTCTGCCCGCCCAGCAACATGCCGCCGTGGCGTGTCCGATTGATGAGCATCGTATGGTAATCGGTGATCTTCCGTATGATGCTGCTGGTACTGACTTTAGGCTTAGTAACCGAACTCAACTTGACGCCCACCGATTCCAGGATCGCTTCGCCGGCCTGGCGAACCTCACCTTGGTCGGCGTGATGGACTTCCAGCATCCCGAAGGCGCGTTCGACGATCTGCATTCCCGGCATCACCGCCGTAGCCTTGCATGCAATATCTGTGATCTTCTGGATTTGCATGCCCGGCGCGACCTCGATAAAGAGCGCCGATTGCCCCGCCACCGGCAAGAAGCCCTGCGCGATGGTGGCCTGAAAACTGGCGAACTGCGGCTGCATGGTATCGAGGAAGCAGTAGGCGCGGATTTCGGTGTCGGCCATGGGAGATCCTTTTTCGCCTGGGCTCAGTACAAATACGTTTAAAAACAGTTCATAGCCCTCTTTTCAGCACCGTCAAGGCCTCATCTTTCGGGAATTCAGGTCAGTTGGGTTCTGATTCTGCATTGTTTATACTATTTTAAACTTTATCTAATTCAAACGCGCCGCCATGAAGCCTAGAAAATGGGTGATGTCTTGTCTATAGCTTGGGTTATGATCTTCCCCGTATCCCAATGGCCTACCCGGGAAGCCTGTCGCCATGGTGCTCCGCCGTGCTCGGACCACCTTTAAACTGGTCCTGCAAAAGATCTTCCAGCACGACGACCCGGCCACTCGCTTGGCGCGGGGGTTCTCGGCTGGCTGCTTCGCGGCGGCGTACCCTTTTCCAGGCCTTCAAATTCCTCTAAGCCTCGTGATGGCATGGCTCTTACAGGGGAATCGGGCCGTCGCCATACTGCCCCAGTTCGTGGTCAATGCGGGGACGATGATCCCGCTGGCAATAGGTGAGTACTACCTGGGTTGCTGGCTCTTGCCGGGCGAACAGCCGGACGCCGGGGAACTCGCGGCAGGCTTGCAACATGCATTCGATGCGTGGTCCTGGTCGGCGCCTTGGACCTCAACGGTCTACCTATTTTCATCCGACGAGGTCCAGATTGCGCAGGTTTATGCGCCCCTCTTGCTCGGCGCCTCCGTGGCCGGCGCGGCCTTCGCGCTGCTTGCGTACCCGTTGATTCTGGTGGGCGTCCGAGCTTGGCGGAAGCGTCATCCGCTGCCGGCCTGGGCCGAATCGCGCGCGCCGTTCGCCATTCCCGAGCGGCCGGTTTCCAAACCGAGCGCCGCGTACGTGGATCGCCCGGACCGCTTCCTGCATGCCGAGCAGATCGAACTGCTGGTCGACGGCGCGCAGGCGTATCCCGAAATGCTGGCGGCGATCGAAGCGGCGCAGAGCAGCGTGGACTTGGAGACCTATATTCTCCGCGCCGACCGCACCGGCGAACGCTTCGCGGACGCGCTGCGCCGTTCGGCTCGCAACGGAGTACGCGTGCGCCTGCTGTACGATGCGGTGGGGTCGCTGGGACTGCCGGACCGGTATATCCGCGCGCTGTTGGACGCGGGCGTCCAGGTGGCCGTCTATCACCCGCTGACCTTCAGCCGGCCGCTGTGGGCTTGGAACAAGCGCGATCACCGCAAAGTCCTGGTGGTGGACGGTCGCGCGTCCTTCACGGGCGGCTTGAATATCTCCGACGATTATGTGCCGCGCGAGGAGGGCGGCGCGGGGTGGCGCGATACGCATGTCCGGATCGACGGAGAACGGGTGGCGCGCGAGCTGACACGGCTCTTCGACGGTGCGTGGGCGAAGGCCCGGCACTGGCCGGACTCGGAACCCGAAGGGAAACCCCTCGAACGTTCGGCGCGCGTGCTGTGGCGGCCGGCGGCCGATCCCTCCGCGGCGCGCGTGCCCGTCCTGGTGCTGGGCAATACGCTTTTCCGCAACCGGCACCGTATCCGCGGCGCGTACTTGTACGCGATCAAGCGCGCGGAGCGGTACATCCTGATCGAGAATGCGTACTTCATCCCCGACCGGGGCATCCGGCGCGCGTTGTACGCGGCGGCCAAGCGCGGGGTAGCCGTGGGCGTAGTCGTGGCGCAACATAGCGACGTGGAGATCGCGGCGTCGGCCGGACGCGCACTGTACAGCGAACTGCTCGACCACGGCGTGCGGCTCTTCGAGTGGCCGGGCAGCATGCTCCACGCGAAGACGGCCGCCATCGACGACGCCTGGGCGCTGGTGGGGAGCTACAACATCGACCACCGCAGCCTCTTTCACCAATTGGAAGCCGTGGCGGTGACGACGGACGCTCCGTTCGTGCGCGCGCTGCGCGATCAGACCCAGACCGATATGGCGCGCTGCCGCGAGCTGACGCTCGCGGATCACGAAGCGCGCCCGCTGAAGACGCTGCTTTGGGAAAGCCTGATGTACCAGTTCCGCTACTGGCTGTGATGGCGAGGATCGCTTGAAGCGAGCGGCGGATGTTCACAATTCACCGCCTCGTGCTTACTATCCGCCAGACGCTGTTCACGAATCACCACCTTTCGGTATTTCGTTCCCCGGCCAGTGCTTAACCTTTGTCATTCGACCTCAAACCAACTTGCCGATTGCCACAAGATCACGTATCCATCGAAGGCTGGATTTCCCGATTTGGGCCCAGGGTTGCCATGGCCTCCTCCCGTTCGCGATCGTCTCGTTCCGAAAAGCCGGAAAAAACGGCCAAGCGCGGCGCCGTGCCGGCTGGAGCGGCCGCGGGCGGTCCGTCGGGTCCGCCGAAGCGCATACGCCCGCCCACGCGCGACGAACAGCGCGATGCCGCCGAGCGCTCGTTGGTGCTTGCGGGCCTGCCGTCGCTGGCGGAGCATCCGGTGCCGGACCTGGAAGCCGCCGAACGCGCGCAGCCGGTGGTCGACCTCGAAGCCGCTCCGCCGCCCGCCCCGCCCCCGTGGCCGGAGCCGGATGGTTTCGTAGACCGCGGCCTGCCGATTCCCGAGCAGTACGGGATGGACCGGGTGGTGGCGCTGGTGCGCGATCCCCAATGGCTTTACGTGTACTGGGAACTCAGCGGCGGGGCGCTGGAGCGCGTGCGATTTCAATACAGCCAGCATGTGGTCGACGATGCGCGCTGGGCCTTGCGCGTGCACGCGACGCCGCGGTTCACGCCGCGCGTGGTGGACATCGACCGCGACGCCGGAAACTGGTATCTGCGCGTGGCTCCGGAAGGACGCTACCGCATCGAACTGGGGTTTTACACGCCCGACGGCAACTTCACGGCGCTCTGCGCCAGCGCCGAAGTGCAGACACCCTCCGGCACGGTCAGTCCGCTATCGGACGAGCGCTGGATGGTGCGCAAGCGCGACCTCGAAGCGCTCTTGACCGCCGGCGGCCTGGATTTGCAGCCCGAAGCGGCGCCGGGGTCGTCGGGCAGCGAGCAGGTGATGCAGTTCCAGCGCATGGAACATCCGCGCGCCGGGGCGCTCTTCTCCGGCATGGCGCCGCCGCCGCCGCCCTTGCGCGAGGGCTCGGCATGATGTCCGTTTCGCTTACGATTTCCGTTCATCCGTGCGAAGGAATCGCCCCCGATGGCTGACCCGCAAGGCTACCTGATGATGGTCCTCCACGCGCACTTGCCGTTCGTGCGCCATCCGGAGTACGAGGACTTTCTCGAAGAAGACTGGCTGTACGAGGCCATCGGCGAAACGTACCTGCCGATCCTGAACATGCTCGGCGGCTTCGAGCGCGACGGCGTCAAAGCCTGCTTCACGATGAGCCTGACGCCGCCTTTGTGCGAGATGCTCGCCGATCCGCTCCTGCAGGACCGCTTCCTGCGGCATCTGGCCAAGCAGCAGGAGTTCATCGTCAAGGAGCTGGAGCGCACCCACGGGACGCCTTACCAGGAAGCCGCGGAGATGTACCAGCGGCACTTGAACGAATGCCGCGAAACCTTCGAACACCGCTGGGGCAAGAATATCGTCCAAGGCTTCCGGCACTACCAGGATGTAGGGCTCGTCGAAGTGATGACCTGCGGCGCGACGCACGGCTTCCTGCCGCTGATGGTCACCGAAAGCGGCGTGCGCGCGCAGATTCAGGTCGCCGCGGCGAACTACCGTAAGCATTTCGGGCGCTCGCCGCGCGGGATCTGGCTGCCCGAATGCGCCTACGCGCCGGGGATCGACCGCTTCCTGCGCGAGGCGGGCATCGAATACTATTTCATGGATACGCACGGCGTGGCCTTCGGCACGCCGCGCCCGCGCTACGGCCCGTTCCGGCCGGTCTTCACTCCGCACGGTGTCGCGGCATTCGCGCGCGATGTCGAGTCCAGCCGGCAGGTCTGGTCCCGCGACGAAGGCTATCCGGGCGATCCGAACTACCGCGAGTTTTACCGCGACATGGGCTACGACGGGGAATACGAGTACGTCCGGCCTTTCCTGCATAACGACGGCGTGCGGCGCAACATCGGGATCAAGTACCACCGCATCACCGGACGCGTCGAACTGGGCGCGAAGGAACCCTACAAGCCGTCGGTGGCCCGCGAACGCTCCGACAGCCACGCCGGCAACTTCATGTACAACCGCCAGCAACAGGCCAAATGGTTGAAGGACGTGCTCGGCGCGCCGCCGGTGATCGTAAGCCCCTACGACGCGGAACTTTTCGGGCACTGGTGGTTCGAAGGGCCGATGTTTCTCGACTACCTGATGCGCAAGACCGTCTACGACCAGTCCGACATCGTACTCAGCACGCCCGGCCGCTTCCTCGACGAGCATCCGCGCCACCAGCAACTCCAGCCTTGCGCCAGCAGTTGGGGCGACAAGGGCTACTACGAAGTCTGGCTCAACGCCGGTAACGACTGGATCTACCGGCACCTGCACGCCGCCGAAGTGCGCATGCAGGAACTGGCGCGGCGCTTCCCGCACCCGAATCCGCTCCAGGAACGCGCGCTCAAGCAGGCGGCGCGCGAACTGCTCCTGGCGCAGGCCAGCGACTGGGCGTTTATCATCACCACCGGCACCATGGTCGCCTACGCCGAGAAGCGCACCAAGGACCACCTGCACCGCTTCAACGGGCTGTACTTGCAGCTCGTCGAGAACCGGCTGGAAGAGATGTGGATCGGCGAACTGGAGTGGAAGGACAATATCTTCGGCGAGATCGATTACCGGGTCTATACCTAGTCCATTTCGGATTGCCGATTTTCGATTTGGGGATTGAACGGCGCGCACGCGCCGCAGCCCATGACCGTTCGCCGGACGCCGATGCGCGCCGCCGGCCCGGGAGGTCCGTATGACCGACACCCCTAAACGCCCGCGCGGTCCCAGCGAATACGCGCAAAAGGACGATCAGGCCCGCGAGCAGACCGCCGAAGGCCGCAAGCAAGCCGCGCCGCCCAAAAAGACCGGCTTCTTGTTCAAGCTGATCGGCCTCGTCTTCGTCGCGCTCGCGGGGTGGCTGGGCTATCGCTATTACATCGGCAAGCCCGTCGACATCAGCGACAGCAAGGGGCTCGAAAAAGCCGCCGGCGAATTGACCGCCGACATGGACAAGGCCGCGCAAGCCGCCAAACCCGTGGTGGAAGAAGCGGCGAGCAAAATCGGCGAATACTTCACCTACACGCTCGACAGCCTGCGCGAAAAGCTGAAGGGCAAGCCGCCCGAAACGAAAGAAGAGATCACTCAACTGGTGGACGAGTCGAAGCAGATCGCCAGCGCGCCGCCGCCCAAGCCGCCCGAAGCGCCGCCCGGTAAACCCGCGGCGCCCCCTTCGAAGCTCGAACTGGCGCGCCTCGATTACCAGACCGGATCGCGCGCCTATGCCAAGGCCGACCCCAGTGCTTCGCAGCAGCAGGTCCAGATTTACGTGCGCATCGCCGGCAAGTATTTCGACCGCTCGCTGCGCGCGCTTGAAGACGTGCCTTCCGCGCAGCGAAATGCGGCCGTGGACGAACTGGAACAGGCCGTCGCGCGGCGGCTCTACGACTGTAACAAGCGCAAAGAGATCCGGCCCGACTACGACCGCATGGCCGCGGATGAACTCAAGAATTGGCCGAAGTAGGCGTGCACGTTGGAGTGCCGATTGGGGCTTTTAAGACTCGGGACGCATCGGCGTCTCACCGGGAGCCGCTGAAGGTCGCTTCGAAGCGCAGGCGAAACTCGCTCTGAGACGAACGTAGATTCACCCGCCGCATGGCTTTACGGCTCTTCGACCCCCGCTTTGGCCCACCACTCCGATGCTTCTTCCGTGCGGCCTTGCGCGCCGATGGCCTCCGCCAGTTCCGCGTACAACATGCGCAGCAACGGTGCCTCGCCGGCGGCCTCCTGCTCGAACGCTTTCAAGGCATCGCGCAGGTGAACTTCGGCCTCGGCGTAGCGTCCCAGCTTGAGCAGCGCCTTGCCCAGTCCGCGTTGCGCGTCGGCGCGTGCGATCGGTTCGGCGGGCATGCGTTCGGCGAGGCGCGCCGCGAATTCGAACGCTGCGCGCGATTCCTCATACCGCCCGGCCACATACGCTTCGCGCCCCGCGTCCATCTCCGCACGCCAGCCGTAAACCCCGCCGAGCACGAAAAAGGCGCCCGCGGCAAGACTCAGCATCAGCGTCGCCGCGTACGCGCCACCCAAGGCCAGACCGGCCGTCAGGCCCGGCGGGCGCGCGTGCAGGCGTTCCCAAAGTCCGCGGACTTGCACGGCCAGATCCTTCGGCGCGCGCAGCGGATGGCCTTCAAAGGCGGCGAGAAAGGCCCGCGCCAGCGCCGCCGCTTGCGCCGGGCGCGGATATTCTTCCGCCGCACCGCGCACGCTCTGCAGGTCTTGAGCCAGCACACCCAAGCGGTACGCGCGGCGGGCAGATAGCGCGACGAAGACGCCGATGGCGGCGATCAAGTAAGCGCCAACGGCGTACCCGGCCCAAGCCAGCGCGGCTCCGGTGAGCGCCTTGAACAGCGCTTCCGAACGGGGGCTGCGCACGAAAAGCACATGCAGCCAGAACTGGCCGCCGTCGAGTGGGAAGATCGGCAGCAGATTGAAGGCGTTCAGCGCCAGTAGAAAGAACGCGGCCTGCCGGACCAGCGGCTGCGGCTCGTAGAACTCCCACACCGCCAAGCCCGCGCCAAGCACGATGCCCGGCAGCGGACCCAGCAGACTCACCAGCGCCGCCTTCCAGCCCTCCACATGGGGTTTGCGCCCCGTGACCGCCGCGCCCAGGAACGGAATAAAGAACATGCGCACGTTCGAGTACCCGAAGGCGAGCATGCCCAAGTAATGGCCAAGTTCGTGGAAGAAGATGACGCCCACGAGCGCCGCGAGTTCTTCGGGGGCCACGCTGAGCAACCCCGTGGCGACGAACAGCAGCGCGGTGAATCCCAGTACGAGGAGCGCGCGTCCCCAACCTTGGCGCTGCGTGTCCTGCGCGCGCATCGCCTCGACGATCTGCGCGCCGAAGGCTTCGTCTTCCGCCGCGCGCAGCGCCGCTTCGAATTCGGCCTCGGTGGGTTCCAGGCCCGCATCGTCCGCGCCGTGGCCGGTGGCCGGAGGCTGTTCGTTCATCCGCGCATCGTAGCGCGCATGCGGCCGCGCGAAAGGCCGCGCGGGACGTCAGGGCTTGCCGCCCAGCAGATACGCGGGAACCTCGGCGCCGAACGTCATGAACACATTTCCGCCGTAGGCTTTGAGGCGGGGGATGGGAAAGATTCGAATCTGGGACAGATCAGGAACCTGCCAGTAGGACTGCAACTCCCGTCCCGTACCCGGCACCGCGACCTGCTCGATGATTTGCGCATCGATGGTGCCGTGATTGGAGCCGTAGGGCGCGATGAAGCCGATGGCGGCGATCTGCGCGGGGTCGAGCGGGAGTTGTTTGGCCTGCAAATCTTTACAGGCGCCTTGCCCATAGATGCAGACGAAATCGGCAAAGGGGACGATGGCCTCGGACCATTCCTTGGCGGTAAAGAACCGCCGCGCGAAGTAGAAGCCGAACGGACCGGCCTCTTCCACGCGGGGCTTGTTGACGGCCTTATTGATCCCTGCCGAGATCATGTAATCGTACTTGCCGGCCGGACCCGTATACCCGCCTTCCGCGAAGGCCTTTTTAAGTTCGTCGGTGGCCGAAAAATCGTTCCAGGGAAAATCCGAGCCCTTGGGCGCAACGAAGACCACGAAGTCGACGACGTGCGCGGGCTTGCCCTCGTACTGAAACTTGAAATGCGGTCCGCCGATGCCGTTGGGGAAATGCGGCTTCAACGCCACTCTGAATGCGTTCGCCTGAGGGTCGCCCGCGGTCTTCACCGTAACGATCTGCCCTTCTTCGGCCCACAGACATTCCGCGCGCAGGGCTTGCCGGCCGTCCTGGCCTTCGACCGCCGAGTAACGCGGCGCAGGGTAGTGAAAGCCTTCCTCTTCGATGAACGGCGAAGACTTGCGGATGTGGTCGGGCATGGGTTGCACGGTCACCGGACCGTCCTTGCGCCGGTAGCCGGCTTCGAACGCTTTGGAAATCGAATAACCGTGAGCGAATGTGCATACTTTGGCGCGGTCTTCTGGCTTCGAGAAATCGGCGACGATCGAGACGGGCTTGACCCGGTCGGCCGCGAACTTCGGGAATGGTTTGCCGTCCCCCTTGGCAATGAGTTCCACCTGATCGATCAGCAGCACCGTGTCTTCGTCCCGCATCCGGTCGTCGGGCATCGAAATGAGGATCAAGCTCATCGGCTCCTGTACCCAGCGCGTGTAGTAAATGACGGGCAGATCCTTCGTGAAGTTGGGCCGCCTGAAATTGCGCATGAGCGGCGCGTTCAGCGAGATATCCACCGTCTGCCACGAACTCTTCTCACCGGCCTCGACCAGTTGGGGATCGCAGAGCACATCGGAGCAGCCGAGCTGATTCACGGGACTGCCTACGCTAAGGATCGCGCGGCCTCCGAGCACCTTGACTTTGATCCGCACCGCGTCGGCTTCGGGCGGAAGGTGCGGACCCGAAAGCGTGCCCAATCCGATATGGCTCGCCGGGCCGCCGTTCCACGAAGCTTTGTTCCAGTCGAAGCCCTTGAGCAGCGTGACCTTGAGGCAGGTCTTGCCGAACTCGGTCTGGTCCGAAAGCTCGACTTTCTTGAGCGTATCGGCGCCTGGGGTCTTGCGCGGCTCGCTCGACTCGAAATCCGCCAGCACCTCGATCACCCGCTCGCTCGCCGCCACGGAGGTGGCCAGGAGCATCAAGAACAGCGGGAGCGCCGAGGCGGCGCAGCGGGCGTTCGTGCGTTCATGGGCTGGCTTCATGCGCGTCAAAGCTCCAGAAAAGGGACAGGGTGATCTGATTAACTTAATCGATCCATCTCCATCTGCTTGAGTTTACACCATAGAAAAGGGCCGCCCTTATGGTTAACTCGAGCTTTATTGATTCGGCAAAACCAAGCCCAGGCCGGTTGCACGCATGCCATCGCGCAAACCCGAAACGCAGGACTTGGACGGCCCGGTAGTCGTAACCTTCAGCGACAGCACGACCCCGGCGGTCGGTCGCACGATGCGGAGTACCACCAGCCGAGGCTCGGGCAGCACGGTCTGCATAAGGGGCTGCTCGTCCCCACGGCTTGTGCTTGCGTTCGAGGCGTACAAGCGGGAAGGTGGTGAATCTTAGCATCTCGCCGCGGAGCATGTTTGGGGATGCGGCACGGGGGAGTTGCACGGAAGTATGGCCGAAGAACGCAGCGAAGAAGAGAAGCTCGCGACGCTGCTCAAACGCGAGCCGCGGTACAAGCGGGAAGCGTACAACTTCGTCCGCGAGGCCCTCGATTATACGGTCCGCAAGCGCGGCAAGCGCGGGCACGTGACGGGGCGCGATCTGGCCATGGGCCTGCGCGATTTGGCCCGCGAACGCTTCGGCCTGATGGCCAAAACCGTGCTCAATCAGTGGGGCCTGACCGAAACGGCCGATATCGGCGCGCTCGTCTTCAACATGGTCGAAGAAGAACTGATGATCAAGCAGGACTCCGACCGCCGCGAGGACTTCGCGAACGTGTACGACTTCGAAGAAGCATTCAATCACGAATTCGAGATCGAACTGGATTGACGATGAGCGAACCGAAAACGCTGCTGGATCTCCTGGAAGCTTCCGCGAAGACCCGCCCGTCCGAGAGCGCGGTGCTGAGCGCCGATCGGACGCTGACGTACGCCGAGTTGCAAGGCGGCGCCCAGAAGCTGGGCGTGGCGTTTGCCGCGGCGACGAACAAGCCGGTGATCGCGCTCTTCCTGCCCATGACGCCGGCCTTCGTCACCGCGTTTTACGCGGGCTTGTACGCGGGCAAGGCCGTGCTGCCGCTGAACATGCTCCTGGGCGGCGAAGACCTGGCCTACATCCTGCAGGATTCCGGCGCCGATACGGTCGTGACGATCAAGCTCTTCGCGAAGAAGCTCGAAGGCCTGCCGGCCAAAATCCTGACGCTGGAAGAGTTCCCGCCGCCGGCCGCGCCGAAGCCCGCGCCGCGACCGCAGCCCGACGACCTGGCCACGCTGCTGTACACCAGCGGGACGACCGGCCGGCCCAAGGGCGTCGAACTCACCCACCGCAACCTGTGCTCGAACACGGTCTCCGATATCCAGGCGCTGGACTTCAAACCCGAATACCGCGTGCTGGCGTGCCTCCCGACGTTCCACACCTTCGCGATCACCGCGACGATGGCGGTGCCGATCGGCGCCGGGGGGTCGCTATTCTGCATCCCGCGCTTCGAGCCGGAGGCCTGCCTCAAGGCAGCGAGCGATGCACGCTGCAACACGCTGGTGATGGTGCCGTCGATGTTCCGCGTGCTGACGAAGCTCCAGCAGCGCAAGCCCGTCCCGCTCGACTTGAAGCTCGCGGTCGCCGGCGGCGAGCCGCTGCCGCATGATACGGCGGTGCAGTTCGAGCAGGTCTTCGGGATTCCGCTGCTGGAAGGTTACGGGCTGACCGAAACGAGCCCGGTGATCGCGTTCAACGTGCCCAGCAAGCACAAGCAAGGCACGGTGGGCCTTCCGATTCCCGGCATCGAGGTCAAGATCGTCGATCCAGCCAGCGTGAAGGATCTCGCGACCGGGGAAGTGGGCGAAATCTGGACGCGCGGACCGCACGTGATGCGCGGCTACCGCAACAAGCCCGAAGAGACCAGCCAGGTGCTCACCGCCGACGGTTGGTTCCGCACCGGCGACATGGGCATGCTGGACGCCGCAGGCTACCTGACCATCACCGGCAGGCTGCGCGAGATGATCAAGGTGGCCGGCGAGATGGTCTTCCCGGCCGAAGTCGAGAACGCGCTCCTGAAGCACCCGGCGGTCGCGGAAGCCGGCGTGCTGGGCGAACGGCACGAACGGCGTGGCGAGACGGTCAAGGCCTTCGTGGCCTTGCACGAAGGCCAGCAGGTCACGGCCGACGAACTGCTGGCCCACTGCCGGAAGGATTTGGCTCCCTATAAAGTGCCGCGGGAGATCCAATTCCGCCCCGAACTGCCCAAAGGCCCGACGGGAAAGGTGATGCGCCGATTGTTAAAGTAGCGTTCGGCAGCTTCCGAAAAGGCGTTAGCATACCGGTCCATCCTTGGCGAAACGCACATGCCGCATAACTTCGGGTTCGTGCTGGAAGGGCGGCTGGCCGGGATGGAACGGCCGGGCACGAGCGCCACGCTGCGCGAGGATCTCGAGTTCCTCAAGGCGCAGGGCATCGGCGCGATCGTTTCGTTGACGGAGACCCCGCTCGAAGGCGCGGAAGTGGAAGCGGGCGGCTTCCGGTACCTGCATTTGCCGGTGGTCGACTTTTCGCCGCCGACGCTGGGCCAGGTGAAGCGCGCGATCAAGTTTCTGGACGAGATGGAACGCGAGCGCCGGGCCGTCGTGGTGCACTGCGGCGCGGGACGCGGGCGAACCGGAGCGCTGTTGGCTTGTGCGCTGGTCCGGCAGGGCCGCCGGGCCTGGGAAGCGATCGAGGAACTGCGGCGCTTGCGCGCGGGGTCCATCGAGACGCGGGAGCAGGAGCAGATCGTGAAGCTGTACGAACAGGTCTTGAGGAACGGATAGTGGCACGGAAGGCCCCCAAGTCTTTCGAACAAGTTGCCGTCGAGAATGCCCTGGCCACCGAGGACCAGGTGCAGGCGTGTCTGCGCCACCAGGAAACTCAGCGCAAGGATGGCAACGACGTCACGCCCATGGAAGAGCTGATGCTCGAACTGGGCTTCATGACCGAAGAACGCATCCGCGCCGTGCGCACCGCGCTCGACCGCATCCAGCGCGACGAACAGAAGGGCGAGCCCGTCCGGATCGGCAATTACGAGATCCTGGGCAAGATCGGTGACGGTGGGCTGGGCACGGTCTACAAAGCGCGCCAGATCTCGATGTCCCGCGATGTGGCCCTGAAGGTCCTGCACAAGAAGTGGCTGAGCGACGAAGAGTTCAAGAAGCGCTTCCTGCTCGAAGCGCGCCTCGCCGGCCGACTCAGCCACCAGAACCTGATCCAGGTCTACGACGTCGGGCGCGACCGCGGCCTGTACTACTTCTCGATGGAGTACATCGACGGCGAGACGGTCGAGGACATCATCGAGCGCGAAGGGCCGATGGACGTCTCGCGCGCGATCAACATCACCGTCCAGGTGCTCCGCGCGCTGACCTACATCAAAAAGTTCGA
The DNA here is from genome assembly GCA_015075375.1 of Planctomycetota bacterium. Lineage (GTDB taxonomy): Bacteria > Planctomycetota > SZUA-567 > H5-PLA8 > H5-PLA8 > H5-PLA8. The sequence goes on from JABTUM010000001.1 coordinate 1,865,236, forward strand.
CATCGTCCACCGCGACATCAAGCCCAGCAACGTGATGATGAATCGCGGCAGCGTGGTCAAGCTGGGAGACTTCGGCTTCGTGAAGTCCAAGCTCGACCACGTCATCAGCACCGAAGGCGAAGTGCTCGGCACGCCGGATTACATCTCGCCCGAACAGGCCATGGGCGTCGAAAACATCGATTGGCGCAGCGACCAGTACAGCCTCGGCGCGAGCTTGTACCACATGCTCACCGGCAGGCCCCCGTACGAAGGCTCGGGCAGTTCGGTGATGCGCCAGCACATCAAATCCGACCTGCCCGACCCGCGCACCATCAACACCAACATCCCCGAAGCCATCGTCCACGTCCTCGAACGCATGATGGCTAAGGACCCCAACGACCGCTACCAGAACACCAACGAACTCTTCGACGATCTCGAACTCGTCAAGATGGGCCAGGATCCCTCCACCGACCGACTCGAAGTCGGGAAGTCCACCATCATCCGCGCCTTCAAGATCGAGCAGAAGCTCGCCATGCGCGCCAAGAGCGAAGTCGAGGTCCTGCAGGACGAACTGAAGCGCACGCGCAAGTTCATGGTCTACAGCTTCGTGATTTCGGGTCTGCTGATGGTGGGCTTGGTGATCGTGGTCTTTCTGATGGTCTTCCGCGGCGGCAGTTAGCCGCCCGCTCTACGCGGACCTCCGCACGCATTCGAATTGCGCGGTCGCAATCTCGCCGAAGCGTGAGTACCTTTTTTCTCCATGAACTTATCGTTCACGATCGTGGGCGGCGGCGCCTTGGGCGGCTTCTACGGCGTCAAACTCGCCGCCGCCGGGCAGTCCGTTCGATTCCTGCTGCGCTCGAATTACGAGCAAGCGCGGCGGGAAGGCCTCGCGCTCCAAACCGCGGACGAAACCATCCGCATCAACCCGGCCGAAGTCTATTCGAACGCCGCCCAGATGCCGCCATGCGACGTACTCTGCGTCTGCACCAAATCGGTCGGCAACGCGCGGCTTCCCGAGGTGCTGGGTCCGCTGCTTCGCCCGGGCGCGGCGCTGTTGTGCATGCAGAACGGGCTGGGCGTGGAAGAAGATCTCGCGCGTATCCTGCCCGATACGCCGCTCATCGGCGGTCTTTGCTACCTCGGCGCGGTCTCGACGAGCCCCGTGACGGTTCGGCATGTCGGGTACGGGCACCTCAGCCTGGGCGCGCACGGGCCGTCGGCCCGCGCGTGGTTGGAACCCGTCGCCGCGGCCTTCCGCGCGGCCGGACTCGGCGTACAGATCGCTCCGAACCTGTACGAAGCGCGCTGGCGCAAGCTTGTGTGGAACATCCCCTTCAACGGCCTCTGCGCGCGCCACGGCCTGGACACCACGGAGCTCATGGCGCACCACGCGGCCGAGGTCGAACCGCTCTTGCTCGAAGTCTGCGCCGCCGCGCGCGCCTGCGGCGCGCCCGTAGAAGACGATTACGCCGCGAAGATGCTCGAAATCACCCGCGGCCTGCCGCACTACGAGCCCAGCCTGAAAGTGGATTTCGATCTGCGCCGCCCGCCGGAACTGCATTACCTGTACGAACGCCCGCTCGAAACTGCCCGCGCCGCCGGCCACGAAATGCCCCGTGTGCGGGAGTTGTATGAGGAATTGAAAGCGCGGGCGGCGGGGTTTTAGAAGGCGCGAAGAGGTCGGGGCTTCCGTAACTTCCAAAGCAGGTAGTTAAAAAAAAAGCCCGGCCGGCGGAATCACTCCGACGGCCGGGCCGGTGAGTACACCGGACTGTCCTCGCAGTTGGCTCGTCAGCCCCGACGGTTCCCCCCGGGGCTGGCCGACTGCGGCTGTTCGCCGCGTCGGGACACTCCTTCGATTAAACGTCGCTCTCCAGAGCGCCCTAAGATCGTGACCCTGATGGATAAAGGGAGGCCACGAACGAAAGGATGCGGCCAGGTACTACCGAAAGGTCCGTCCTACAAGGACAGCCTCCTCCGGTCACCGTAGAGGTTACTACTGCCTGTCACTGGACCACCTCCTTTCGTGCTGCGGCCTCCCTTAGTCATCCTGACCTCCCCCGGAGCGGGTCGGAAGTCGGGGTTGCCGGCCACCGTTTAGACCGGTACGCACCGACTTGCGGACTGACCTAGGTGTCTACTAACCCAGCCGGAAACCGTCTTTCCGGCTCCATGTTCGGATAATCGATTACGCACCCGTGCAACTCAAGATATTTTCGCTCGCTTTCCATTTTGAATTGAAATTATAGGTTCAAGACCCGCTTACGGTTGCGATCTTAATGCGCTCTGCACGTTTCCAGGCACGGCACAGGAACGGCCGTGCTTATCGCGTGCGCTTGTGAGCCGCCGCACAGGAGCTAACGTGGTGGCAACCTTGGCTCGGAGCATGCGCCCATGAGTTCAGCACCCCGTCCCATCCGCATCGGCATCGTCGGCTGCGGGCAGATTGCCCAGATCATGCACCTGCCCCACCTGCGCCAGTTGGACGAGCTCTTCCAACTCACGGCGCTCTGCGACGTCTCGCCCGGCGTGCTGGCCTACTGCGGAGAGCGCTGGCACGTAGAACCCGCGCAGCGCTACGCTTCGACCGAAGCGATGGTCGAGCGAGCGGGCCTCGACGCCGTGCTCGTCTGCGACGTGCTGCACTCCGACGCGAGCGTCACGGCGCTGAACGCCGGCTGCCACGTCCTGGTCGAGAAGCCCATGGCCCACAGCCTGCAGGAATGCGACCGCATGCTCGAAGCCGCGGCCAAGAGCGGCAAAACGCTGATGATGGCGTACATGAAGCGCTTCGACCCGGCCTACGAATACGCGCAGGCGCGCGTGGCCAAGCGTAGCGACGTGTTCCACGTCCGCGCGCACGACTTCGTCGGACCGAACGGCGCGTTCACCGGCGACATTCACCGCACGGCGGTCTTTAAGGACATCCCGCCCGGCAACGACGCGCGGGAGGTCATGCGCAAACGCATGAGCCAGGCGCTGGAAGGACGCAGCGAGCCGGTGGCCGGGCACATGTACGGGACGCTCCTGGGCCTGTGCACGCACGACCTGACCATTCTGCGCGGCATGTTCGGCAGCCCCAAGCGCGTCAAGTCGGCCCTGTACGGGCGCGGCGGGCGCACCTTCCACGCGCTGCTCGACTACGGCGACCAGATCACCGGCGTATTCGAGTACGCCAACCTCAAGCTCAAGAAGTTCGACGAAGTTCTTTCGATCTACGCCGACAGCGAAGTGATCCACGTCAAATTCCCGAGCCCCTACGTACCCTTCGCGCCGACGGTGGTGGAGCTGTGGGAACCCGACGGTCCGGGCAAAGCCGACCGCCCCGACGCGCCCGATCTGCCCGATGGCCCCGCAGGGCAGGGCTTCAAGGAATCGTTCGTGATGCCCAGCCTCGACGAAGCGTTCCGCCGCGAGTTGCAGCATTTCGCGCATTGCGTGCGCACCGGAGCGAAACCGCGCACGACGCCGGAAGACGGGCGCGAGGACGTGCGGATGTGCATCGAAATGACCAAAGCGGCGCTGCAAGGCTGACGCCCAGCCCGGATTTTTAAGCCACGATCGCTGCGGAGGCCGTTGCATGGCGCATCCCGAATTTGCGAATCCCGCCGAGGTCTTCGAGGCGCTGGGCTTGGGAACGGAGTTCGAGCCCTGGAAAGCGTCGTGGGCCTCCAGCCAGGCGACCTACCCGGCGCGGCGCGAGATCCCGTGGCTCACCGAAGCGTGGGTCGCCGAAGCCTGCGCGGCCTTGAAGATGCCGGCCGACGCGGCGGATGCTTTCCAGCTCGGGCGGGCATGGCTGGTGCAGAACTCGGCCGCGCGGCGCTTGGCTTGGCACGGGCACGACCTGCTCTTTCACGCACCCGCCGAAACGCTCCAGGCCAGCGGACGCTGGGGCGTTCTGCCCGAATCCCTCGGAGACGGCGCGCGCATGTTCCAGGGTCTGGTGCTTTTGTCCGGGCACCGCATCGTCCGCCAGCGCCACGCCGCGCGCGGCATTCCCGAGACCGTCACGCTCGACACGCTCTCCGATCTGGAACTGTGGACGCGCGAGTACAAACGCCAGACCGGGCATTGGGGCTGCAGGCAATTCGGCTGGTTGCGCCATCATTTCACCTGCGATCTCTTCAAGCTCGGGCGGCTGCAATTCAATTTCCATCCCTGCCGCTTTCACGTGCATGTCTTCCGGCATACGCCGACGGGGCGCGTCGTCGCCTTGGCCGAAGACGGGCAGCGCTTTCGCGCCGACGGGCAGTACTGGAACGCCGACCGCACGGAAGCCGAAGATTTCTGGACCAGCCGCTTCGAATGCGACGGCCGCCTTATCCGCGCCAACCGCATCGATCCGGCCGGCTTTGCCGTGCGCGAACCGGTCGAACTGCCGGTCGAGGAATACCGCAAGGAATTCGGCTGGGGCGATCACGCACTGGGCATTCACATCGCCGCCAGCGGACCGATGGACCACGCCGCCTGCGGCGATTCCATGCGCCAAGCGTGCGATTTCTTCCCGCGCCACTTTCCGGAATACCGCGTCCGCGGCTTCTGCTGCAGCTCGTGGCTGCTCGACGCGCAGTTCGAGGCGCACCTGGCGCCGGAATCGAACATCGTCCGCTTCCTGCGCGAGTACCATCTGCTTCCGCTCCCCGGCGCCAACGACGAACAGCACTTCGAGCGCGTCTTCGACGGCCCCGTCGCCGACCCCGACCGCGCGCCGCAGAACAGCAGCCTCCAGAAAGCGATGATCCGGCACGTCAAGCAAGGCGGCCGCTGGCGGGGGATGGGCTGCTTCTATTTGCCCGAGGATCTGGACTGGGGCCAACAGGTCTATCGGAAGGGTGCAGGCACGAAAAAGTGATGCGGAACATGTGAACCAGAATATGCGGCCGCCCAAGCGGTCGAGTTGCGTGTGCGCAACGTCCTACCCGTTCGCCGCGAGCGCTTCTTCGTAGGTTCCGAAAATCCGCAGCGTCGCTTCGAGACCCAGCGTCTCCATCATCTTGCGCGCTTCGACCGGCACATGGACAAGCTTCAGGCTCAGGCGGTCGTTGAGGTTCAGCAGCAAACCCAAGCCGGCGGTGCCGAGCGGGCGGACTTGGCTGAGATCTAAAATGAGGTTCTTCGCGCCGTAGCGCTGCAAGCGGTATACCTCTTTGTCCAGCCGCAGCGCCGTCAGGCTGTCGAGCGGTCCGTGCAAGTCCATGGCGAAAAGCGAGGGCTTGATTTCGAGTGCGCGCATCTCCAGCTTCACATCCACGCGCTGCTCGGTCTCCTCGAAGAGCACATCCTCTTCGTGCAGTTCGACGCTTTGGTGCGTCCCGCTCGCGACCGCCAGATCGGCGAACCCGCGCACGGCCTCCTGGCGCGCTTCCTGAGCGCTGTCGCAGCCCAGTTGGGCCACGAAGCGCAGAATGCGCCCGGTGTTCTTCTCCAACGCCGTGCCGTAGGGAATGACCACCCGATAGCAAGCCATGATACGCTTCCGAAACGTTCGAATACCGCCGCCGCCTTCTGCCCGGCCCAAAAACAAGCGTACAGGTTGGCGTTTGGAATACAATTCCAACGCAGCTAATCCCGGTCACTCCTTCGTAAAGGATACGCGCATGGACATCCGCAGCTTTCAGGATCTGATCCGCAAGGTCTACCTCGAGAAAGACAGCGCCCGCGGCCTGGACGGCACCTTCATGTACTTTGTCGAGGAAGTGGGCGAACTGGCCACCGCGCTGCGTGAGGAGGACCGCGCGGCGCAGGCCGGGGAATTCGCCGATGTCTTCGCTTGGCTGCTTTCGCTGGCCAACCTCGCCGGGATCGATATGGAAGAAGCGCTGGAGAAGTACAAAGACGGAGGGGACATCCACAAAAGCCGGAAACCGTGAATCACTCCCCCTTGAACGCCCCGAGCACGCGCAAGCCGTCGAGGTACAGCACCGTCGCGCGGTTGTCCTTGCGGTTGACGCGCACGCCGATCCAGCGCACTTCGCTCAGGTCAATCTCCTTGCCCGCCAGATCGCAGACGAGCGACTGCGCGCTCTTGGGCGCCACGCTGAACGGAAATTCCGCGCGCTTGCCCGACGTGTCCGTGCCGATGTCCCCGCTGCGCAGCACGACGGCCAACTCGAGCGGCTGCGCGGGGTCGGCGTTGAAGCAGTCCACCCGCACCTGCAGTGCGCCCGTCCAATCCCACTTCTGGTCGGCGCCCAGGCTGAGGTAAAAATCGCTCGCCGGATACGCCATGCTGCGCGGCTCGAACGAGAGCCGCAGCGCGTTTCCGCCTTCGGTCACCCCCTGCTTGCCCAGCCATGCGAGCACGTCCTTGCGCGGGCGGAAACTCCAATTGGTGATCTCGATGCCGTTCTCGAACGTGCCCAGCAGGATCTCGGTTCCGCCCGCGGCGGCTTTGCCGCGTTCCAGCCGCCACGTGCGGCGTTGTTCGCGCATCTCCGCGTCGAGGTCGTCGTCGCTCATCAGTAATACGGCTAGCTCGTCGTCGGATGGCTGCGGCAGCAAATCGGCCGCCGGCGCAACGGGCTCTTTAAGGACGTTCAACCCGTCGTCCCCCAGTTGAAGCTGCGCCCCCGGCAGCACTTCGCGCGCGCCGCCCGGAGGAGTCCAATAAAGCGTGCAGTTCGCCGCGCCGGTGTCGTCGTGGCAACGCACCTTCAGCGCGTAGAGCTTGTCCTTTTCCAGTTCGGCCTTGCCTTCGTGAACCGTCCCGCCGGTCCCCGAATCCCAGGCCTCGATGGCCAGTTCGCCGCCGATCCACACCCGCGCGCCTTCGTCGGCCTTGACGCCCAGCGTATACAGGCCCGTCGCGGGGGCTTTCAGCAGCCCCGTCCACTCGATCCCGAACTCGTTGGTGGGCAGCTCTTCGGCCGGGCGATCCAGCTTCCAGTCGAACTCGATGTTCGGATCGCGCTGCACCAGCGCCGGCTCGCCGTCGAACTTGCGATTCGCGTAGTAGCGCCCCAAAAGCCCCAGGCGTTCGGAAGCGGGAGCGGCGGTGGCCGCGGGCCGGAGCAGCTTGGCCGGCGGCGTCGGCGCGGGATCGGCGGGCGGACTCGCGGTCGTCTTCGCGGCGCTCGCGGTCGTCTTGTGTTCGGTTCCGCCGCTCGGCGTCGTCTCGGTGGCGGTGCTCTTGCCGCTCTTGGCGGTCGGCGCGGAGCGATCCTTGCCGCCAAAGATCAGGTAGCCCAGCACACCCAGCAAAACCACCCCTCCGCCGATGCCGGCGTACAGCAATCCCGAACGCGGCGGCGCTGCCGCGGGTATGCGGCCTTGGCTGGTCGGCCGCCCGCGGCCGGTATTCCGCGCGCTGCGCGGCGCGGGCGCGCCAGCGGGCATGGAGACCGTGCCGCTCGACCGCCGCCGCGCCGAACTGGTCGCAAACGTGGTTCCGCTGCCTTGATCGGGAACGTTGTCCTCTTCTTCAGGCTGCGCTTGCGGCGGCGGCACCCGCACCCCGCCGCTCTGCGGGCGCACCCCTTGCCCGGGGCTCCCCGCCCGTGCCGGACCGCTGCCGCGGCGCACGGCGCGCGAGTTCAGCGGCGTGCTCCGAGCGGCCGGCGAATTCACCGGCGTACTCCGCGCCGCAGGCGAATTCACCGGCGTGCTTCGCGCGGCGGGCGCGCGCCCCGAAGGGCCTTGCCGGACCGGGCCCGTCGGAGGGCGCGTGCGGCTCGTACCGGGCGAAGGCCGCATACCCGAAGCCGGCCGAACGCCCGGCGCCGGACGCCCGCTGGAAGACGGACGCGCAGGAGGCGCTTTCGGCGCCGGCGCCGGCGCGGCTTCTTCCTCTTCTTCGTTCAGGTTATTTTTTTCGATGCAGGGCAGGCAGAAATACTCTTTCATAATTTCGCGCGCCTGCCCGCGCGCGAGCATTTCGTCCGTGATGGGCGTTCCACAGAAATCGCAAGGCCGTGCCGCCACGTCCAATCCCTCGATCCATACACGCCAAGACGCCATGCTAATGCAAGCGCCGTGCGCACCGGCCGTCTCAAGGTACGAAATAGCTCCCCCGCCTACACATGGTGCATGGTAAGCGCAGGGGAACCTGCCCGCCAGCCGAATCCTAACTCCCTTAAGCTATCGTAGATATACCCGCTTCGCGGCCTGTGAAACGAAAAAGGCGCGCCTCTCAGTAGATACTTTGCACAGGTGCTATGTCCGCGCTCGATTCGGGCCAGCCAAGCGTTGACTTGCCTGCTCCAACACGTCAAAGTGGTTAATGTTAGACGTGGTGCACGACCGCCACGCAAGGTCTTCAGACGCCTCCAGGCAACGTGCTGCTCAGGACGTTCGAGCGGCGCCCGAGAGTTCGCGCGATGAACCTGCCACGCACCTATCGCATAGCCTTAAAGTTCGGGCTCGCGCTGGGTTTGGCGATGACGGGCCTCTTCGTTCACGACCGCCTGTGGAACGAACCGCTCACCTCGGCCTACCAATACATTTTCTGGTCCGGCGCGGCGCTTTTGATGCTCGTGGTTCTCTTCGGCCACGGCGCGCGCGTCCTGCTTTCGTACTTCCGATTTCAATCGCGCGTGAAATCGCTGATCACCGGGTTGGGCCGCGAGCGCATGGTGCTGTACCAGGCCGCGCTGGCGATGCATCGCGAACAGGAAGAACGCGCGCTGGAAATTCTGGCCCAACTTCCCGAGCAAACGACGCCGGACGTGCAGCGGGTGGCGCGCTGGCTGAAAGCCATGGCCGGCGCGCAATGGCTGCGCCGCGAGCGCCGCGTGCTTTCGAATTACCGCGAGCCCTTTCCGCAAATCCACGCACTCTTCTTCAGCCACGGCCCGCGCCGCGTCCCGCTGCGCCGCCAGATGCTGGCCCGCGAATTGGCCGAAATCCCTTCCAAGGAACTCGACACCTTTGCGCGCGGCTACTTCGAACTGATCGAGATGCTCATCCCGGCCCTGGACCAGCCCGAGCATCCGTTCCATGCGCATGCCGAGGATATTCTGGAGTTCCTGACCGGGCGCATGTACATCCTCGGCGCGAAGGAACGCTTCGGCGTCTGGCTGGCGCGGATCAAGCCGGCGCTCCTGCGCGGCGGCGGCGCGCTCATCGCCGCCACGCGGCTCTTGCAGCGCGAGTGCTACCAGGAGGCGCTCGATCTGCTCAACCGCCTCCGCGCCGACGGGCTGCTCTCCGAGGAGACCGAAACGGTCCGGCGCATGGCTGCGTTCTTTGCGCTGCTCACCCGCCCGCACCTGCGCCTGAACAACGCCGAGATCCCGGGGCTCTTCGCCGACCTGCACTATCACGGCTGCGTCGAAATGGGTCTGTTGCGCTATCCCACGGCCGAACAGCTTCCCGCCGTCGTCGAGTGCTGCCGCCGAGCGCGCGACTTGAAGGCCAGCAAGGAGAGCTTCGTCGAAGACCTGCTGGGCTTCTGGGAAGTCTTCGGCGACGAACTCGCCCTGCACCTCGCCGCGATTCTCAAACGCCTGACCGGACACAAGGGCCGCAAATGCCCGGCGCGGATCGGCTTCTGGCGCGACCAGTGGAAGACCGTCAAACCCGAGTTCGACCGCTTCGAGATGCTTCTGATGGACGGCATCGCCGCGACCTCCGCCGGGCAACTGGCCGCCGCCTCCAATCTCTTCGAGCGCGCCCACGAACTTGAACCCGGCCAAAACGCTCCGCTGCTGAACCTCTTCTACCTGCGCCTTCTCTCCGGCAAGGAAGAGCAGGCGCGCACGCTGGCCGCCGAACTGGTCCGGCGCTTCCCCTTCGACTCCGGCGCGTTCCTGGCCTTGGGGCGGCTCTTCGCCGCGCACCTGGAAGATATCGAGGAAGCCGAGTACCTCTTCCGCCGCGCGCGCGAACTCGAACGCCAGTCCATCGAACCGCTGATTCTGCTGGGCGAAGTCAAGCTGATGGAAGGGCGCTACGCCGAAAGCCAGTCCTACTTCGATCAGGCCAAACAGCTCGATCCGGCCAGCCTGGAAGCCAAGCTGGGGCTCGCGCGCACGTACATGGAAACCAAGCGCTACAATCTGGCCATCGATAACCTGCAATCCGTCGCGCAGGACGGCAACGGCGAGATTCAGCATCTGGCGCACTACCACCTCTACCGCACCTATCGCGAGATGCAGAACGACCGCAAGGCCATCGAGTTCCTCGACAAGGTTCCGCCCGGCTTCTTCAAGGAGCCCGACGAACTGGACGACATCGCGCTGCATCTGGAAAGCGAACAGCAGTACGCCAAAGCGCGCGTCTTCAGCGAACGCGCGATGCTTCTGCGCGCCCGCGGCTTCGGCAGCACCGACGGCCTGGAAGGCGCGGAAATTTAACCCGCCGCCTGCGTTCGGCATGCCGGTCAGGCCGGGAGCGCGGTGCCGGAACGCTCGGATTCTTCGCGGCCCGCCAGCCGCCACACACCCCACGCCGCCGCCAGACAACCTACCTGCAACGCCAAGGTTTGCAGTCCGATGCGCGCCGCATGAGCGGTCCCGAAGCATCCGCAGGAAATATCCAGCCCGCGGGCAAGCGCCGTGACGACGGCGGCGGCAAAGATCAGCATCAGTGCGCCGCTGACCATCGCGGCGGCGCGGACCCAGAGACCCAGGACCAGCGCCGCCCCGCAGAGCAACTCGAGCCAGGGCAGAATCACCGCCAGCGTCTGATTGGCTTGTGCGGGCAGCAGCCGGTAGCCGGCGAGTTCCATCGCGAAGCCGTGCGGATCGGCCAGCTTGGCGATCCCGACGTACCCCAGCAGGCCGCCCAAGGCCAGCGCCAGCGCCCAGCGCGCCAGCGAAAAGCGGCGCGCAGCGGCCGGCGCGGAGGCGGGCGCATTCATCTTACTTCACGCTCCGCGCCGAGAGCGGCTCGTCGGCCCCGGGCGCCAAGGTCACCTTCCAGCGCCGCTTTTCGCTCTCCAGTTCCAGCTCGTTGCCTTGCCGGCGCAAGCCGAACGGCGGCGGGAAATCCCACGGCGAAACGGGCCGCACGCGAAAGACGATCAGCCCCAGTCCTTCGGCGGCCGGCGCGGCCGTCTTGATCGAGATCAGGCGCTTGCGGCCGGCCTGAACCGCACTCGGCCCGTCGAGGCGGGCATCTGCGAGCGCCTCCACGGCCGCATTGGCAGGCTCCAGCACCGCGAGGTCCAGGCCCGCGCGTTCGCCCTCCGAACTCCAGCGCCCGTCCTGTTCGATCAGATAGCCCTGCGTATGCCAGTTCCATTGCAGGTCCAGGGGCTGCGCAAGCGACGCCTCGTCCAGCACCACGGCGATATCGGGCTTCAAATACAGGATGCTGCGGCGGTACTTGGTCAGTCCGGCCTGGGCGGGATAGGCCGGGGCCAAGTCCATGACGATCAGATCGGCTTCGGGTTTGGAGACGGCGCGTTCGATGCGCGGCGCGCGCGGCGCGTGCTGCCACGGCTGGTAATTAAGGCGCCCCACATTTTCGCCAAGCTGCCCCATGCCGCCGAAAAGCATGACGTTCGAGTCGGCGCTTTTCCGGTCGCGCCGGTCGTCGGGAATGCGCAGCGCATTCTCGCCGAAGCCGTACAGCAGCGGCGCGCCGCAATCGGGCTCGTTCTGCCCCAGGCCGAAATCGCGGCGCAGCCCGAAGGCCCGATGGCCCAGCGGCGGGCCCGCGCGCACGGACAGCACCGTCGCGTCGGCCGTCCACTCGCTGCGCGCGACCACCCAGTCCAGATCGGCAAAGTGGACCAGCGTCGGCAGCGGCGGATCGCGGTCCGGCGGGCGTTCGCGCACCTGCAAGCCCGACCAGGGGAAATTCAGATACACCGAATGGTCCTGGCAGGTGTAAGCCTTGGCGAGTTCGGTCGCCAGCCACTGCGCGCGTTCGTGTTCGAGCCCCGCGGGATCGGAGAAGCGCTTGGCCAGCGCGCGCAGTACGTGGTCCGGTCCGCTGTCGCAGGCCGTATCGTTCCCGGCGAATCCGACGGCATGGGGGCGCTGATTGCGCAGCGCGCCGGGCAAAAGAGTATGCATGCCGAACCGCCTCGACGCGGCGAACCACGGATGCGAGAAGACATCGATACCCAGATGCACGTGCGCCAGCTCCGCCCAACGCATCAACTGCTCGGCAGCGGTCTGCCAAGCGTAAGCGCCGTGCGGATGCCCGCCGTCGGGGCCTAATGCGGCGAGCGTTTCAAGCAACAGCTCGTGCGCCAGATACAACCAGCCGGGGGCTTCGGGTTCGTCTTCCCTGAACGCCAGCGCGCATTGAAAAAGCGCGCCGCACAAGAAGGTGCGCCGTATGCTCAGCGGGTCGTCCACGCCTGGTATGTCGCGTATCGCCAACCGCCGCGCGACGATTCCCGCGCGCTGCCGCACGGTCGTACGGATCCGGGCGCGCGTCTTCTCGTCGAGCTTGTCGAAAAGCCAGTCGTAGCCGAGCGCCAGACCCTGCAACTGCCGCGCCGCCGCCCAGTCGATTCCGTTGTACTCTTCTAGGCCCCACTGGGGATACGCGCACGACGCATGGATATGCGCCACCGCCGAGTCGAGCGCTTTCTTATCGCCCTTCAACGCGTACGCGACCGCCAGGGTGGGAATGGCGTCGCCGGTCGCTACCTGCCAATTTTGGTGCGTATCCTTCTGGTACTGCGGGTCGGCCATGAACTTCGCGTAGTCCCGCGGACCGGAACTGATCATGCCGTGCACGCGGCTGAGGACGTGGTCCGAAGCCACTTTCAGACTGTCCTGCGCGCCGAATCGCAGAGCGTTCCACTGCGCCGAATCGAAAAAGAGACGCGGGTGCTTGCGCGCGTCGCGCTTGAGCGCATCCGGCGCCGGCGTGGACTTGATGCGCCACTCGGAGGCCGGGCGCGGGGTCAGCAGCAGCGAGACGTTGCGGATCGAAAGATCCACGCTGCGCGGTTCTCTCACCCCTTTGCTCAGCGACGCTTCCAGCTTCGCGGCCTTGGCATTCGGCGGAACCTCCAGGTCCATCGCGCGCCATTCGCCCAGCGGAAAGAGCGGCAAATCCGGTGTCCGGCACGTCGCCCTTCGAACCCTCTCCTGCTTGCCGTCCTTGGTCTCGAAACCGTATTGCCCAAGCCAGACGTGCGGCGAGTACGTCTCGGCGTCGGCGGATTCGATGCGGTACTCGAAGCGCAACAGCACGAAGCGCCCCGGCGGCACGTCCACGCTCGGCAGCGAGGCAAACGTCCAGAGGTTCTTGCGTTCGGCGCCTTTGATTCGCAGCACGCCCGGTTCGGACACGCTCAGTTCGACGCCCGGCGAGGCGCTCCAGCCTTCCGCGTCGGACTTGAACGAAAACGCTTTCAGGATGCCGAAGCCGTTGCCCTTTTCGGGAAGCGGAGGCGGGGGCGTAAGATGCCAGGCTTCGGGTATCGCATCGAGCACCGTCGCGGGCGCTTCACCTGCCGCGCATGCACCCAGGACGGCCACACCTAACGACAGCAGCGCCCCAAGGGTCGCGCGCCGCAAGAACCGGCTCCGTCCGCCCGATCGCCCAATCATTGCGCTTATCTATATCAGAAGCGCCGGCTTCCTGCACCGGCCTACTCTTGCCCGGGTTCGGCTTCCGGCTCCAAATCCTGCTCGGGCAATTCCGTATAACGCCCTTCCAGCACGATCTCGCCGGACACGGTCATGCTCACCATCTTCCCGTCGGCTTCCAGATGTCCGCTGAAGCTGAAGGTCATGTTCAGCGCGTCCTTGGGCTTGCCGAAAGCGGCGTTCTTGGGATACAGCGCCGTGTACTTCACGGATAACGCCGAGCGTTCGGGCTTCACATTCGGAGGGCAGCCCGGAGGAACGAAGCTCGCGGTCTCCAGCGTGGCCTTGACTTCCAGGCACTCCATCGGCCCCTCGGCTTTCAAGCCGGCCAGCGTGACCGTGCCCTTCAGATCTTCGGGCTTGAGCGATCCGCCGAAGCCGGAAAGGCGCTTCGCCGCGGCCTCCGAATTAGCCGGCCACTCCGAACCCAGGAACTGCGGATTGGGCGATCCGAAAAGCTGGTCTTCGGTCGGTCCCGTGCCGCCCAGTTCGAAGAACAGCTCCAGCGCTTCCACCGTCTCCTGCGGCGCGGGTTTCCCGTCGATGCGATACACCTCGCGTCCTTCCTCGCGGCTCACGGCCAGCACCGTCCCCTTCTCGAGGATCGCGCGCTTGCCTTTCGAGTCGGTCGCTTCGCACTTTTCGACGACGCATTCGTACCCCAGCGGCCGGCCCACGCCGTCCACCGCGGTCACTTTTTGCACCGCGGCAAAGACCAGCTTACGGTTCTCTTCCTCGCCCTGAGCGGCCTCGCCGGGCGGCTGGAGCTGAATCTTGAGCTTCTCGGAATGAACCAGCACCGCGTGGCGGCGATGACCGGCCTTCACGGGCCGGTGGAGTTGGATCGCGTATTCGGTCGCCGCCTGCGCGGCTCCGGCGCACAGCACCAGCATCGTCGCTACGACGCGCCCAGCGCGCATGGCAGTCCTTTCGAGAATAGGGAAGTTTGAAGCCGGTCAGGCGTGCGGCGCTTCCTGCGTCTCGGGTTCGTCCGGCACGACGATCTCTTCGGCTGGAATCCAGACGACCTTCCCGTCCTCCCAGACGCAGATCGGCTGCCCGAGCAGCTTGTGTTCGAGCAGCACCTGCCGCGCCGCGCGCTTGAGCGCCGCGTCGATGGCCGCGCCCTCTTCGAAAAGCTGGCGGATGGTCGGAGCTTTCTTATCTTGAATCATCGTGCCGCTCTTGAATCGTTCGCCAAAGGACCGGATCTAAGACGCGCTCATTGGACGCCACCAGCCGATACCCGTGCCGGGAGGAATTATCGTAGAAGCGCCAGTAATTCGCAATAGGTGCGTAGAGGTTGAAGAAGTTCCGCAAGCCCGTCACGTAGCGCCGCCTGACGGCCGACTCCGGCACGTGGTGGCCTCCTCGCCGCACTCGATCTTCCACCCGCGATAACGAAAGCTCGGGCGAGTTCAACCAGACGTACACCAAGATAAAGGAGTAGCCATCCTGCTTGAGCGTCTTGATCCATGGAACGAACGAGCGGCTGGCCAGAGTGGTTTCGAACGTGAAGCTTTCACGAGCCGCGGCGAGCCTGCGCAACTCACGCAGCATTATTTTTCCGGCTACCAGCGCGGTTCGTTGCGGGCTAAATCCCGATAGACCAAGCGCGATCGTATCGGCATTTACGAAGGTGCGAATGCCCAATCGGTCGCGCAACAGGCTCGGTGCGAGTGTCGTCTTTCCGGCTCCGTTGGGTCCGCCGAGCAGCACGACGTACGGCCCGCCCGCCAGCCCCGCGCTCATCCTCCCATCCCCAGCAGCCGCCGCGCCTCCTCGCAATCCTTGTCCCCGCGCCCCGACACATTCACCACCAGGATCTCGTCGCGCTTCATCTTCGGCGCAAGCTTCCGGACGTACGCGATCGCGTGTGCGCTCTCCAGCGCCGGAATGATCCCTTCCAGCCGCGCGAGGTACTTGAACGCATCCAGCGCCTCGCCGTCGGTGACGCTCACGTAGTCCGCGCGCTTCGTCGCGTGCAGGTACGCGTGCTCCGGACCCACGCCCGGGTAGTCCAGCCCCGCGCTGACCGAATGCACGTTCGCCGTCTGCCCGTCCGCATCCTGCAGGACCACCGTCTTCATGCCGTGGAGCACCCCCGGCCCGCCCTTGGCCAGCGTCGCCGCGTGCCGGTCGGTGGAGACCCCTTCGCCGGCGGCTTCGACGCCCACCAGCCGCACCGAAGCATCGCCCAGGAACGGATGGAAGATGCCCATCGCGTTGCTCCCGCCGCCCACGCAGGCCACGACCGCATCGGGCAGGCGCCCTTCTTTCTGCTGGCACTGTTCTTTCACTTCACGCCCGATCACCGCCTGAAAATCGCGCACCAGCATCGGGAACGGGTGCGGCCCCATCACGCTCCCGATGATGTAATGCGTCTCGCGCACGCTCGACATCCAATCGCGCATCGCTTCGTTGCAGGCGTCCTTCAGCGTCCGCTGGCCGGTCGTGACGGGCACCACCTTCGCGCCCAGCAGTTCCATGCGAAATACATTCAGCGCCTGCCGCCGCACGTCCTCGGCGCCCATGTAGACGCAGCACTCGAGGCCGAACAGCGCCGCCGCCGTCGCCGTCGCGACGCCGTGCTGCCCCGCGCCCGTTTCGGCGATCACGCGCCGCTTGCCCATGCGCTTGGTCAATAGCGCTTGGCCGAGCGTGTTGTTGATCTTGTGCGCTCCGGTGTGGTTGAGGTCCTCGCGTTTGAGGTACACGCGCGCGCCGCCCAGTTCGGCGGTCATCCGCGCGGCCAGCGTCAACGGATTCGGCCGGCCCACGTACTCGCGCAGCAGTTCGTCCAGTTCGCGCTGAAACGCCGGATCGTTCCGCGCCGCCGCGTATGCGCGCTCCAGTTCCTCGCACGCCGGCATCAGCGTTTCGGGAATGTAGCGCCCGCCGAAGCCGTCCGCGCCGCCAAAGTATCCGCGCGCATCGGGCTGCACGCCCGCCGCATCCAGCGTACTCGTTTCTTGCGCCATCGTTGCCGTCCTCGCCGTTCGAGCCGCCCCCAAGGTACGCGCCCCGGCGGGCCGGCACAAGCCGAGGGGCGAACCGTTCCGTGCGCCGCGGCGGCCCGCGGGCTATACTTGGCGTCCCGCTAACGGAGGCCGCCGTGACGCCGCTCTCGCGAGACACCGAGCCTTGGGCCGAAGCGCTCCAGGCCGAACTGATCCGCAACGCCACGCCCGCGCAGCGCCTCAAGCTGGCCCTGCAGCTTACCTGCTTCTGTTGGAACGCCACGCGCGCGGCCATCGACCGCTTGAACCCCGAGAAGTCGCAGGACGAACGCGACCGCCTGTTCCTGACGCAGCTTTACGGGAGCGAAACGGCCGAGTGGTTTTTCGTGAACCGCGACCGCCAGCGCCGTGAGGCGGAGGCGCGCGAGCGGACGTGAGCGAGCATTTTTTACCTGCGTTATGGGTTCAGGTTCAACGGCAACTGTAAGGTAGGTCCGCGTCGATTCGTAATCCATCCGAGGAGCACGTCCATGCCCGCCCAACGCCCCAACGTCATCGTCTTCTTTTCCGACCAGCAGCGCTACGACACGGCCGGCTGCTACGGCGGCCTCGCCAACATCACCCCGCACCTCGACGCCATGGCCGCCAGCGGGACCAAACTGGAATACAGCTTCACCGTCCAGCCCGTCTGCGGACCGGCGCGTAGCTGCTTCCAGACCGGGCGCTACGCCGCCGGACCCCAAGGCACCGGCTGCTGGCGCAACGGGATCGCCCTGCGCGACGACGAACCGCACACCCTGGCGCGCCTCTTTGCCGCGAACGGCTACCGCACCGGGTACATCGGCAAGTGGCATCTCTTCGAAGAAGGCAAGGACGCCATGAACCAGCGCTGGTGGACCGCCCCGGTTCCGCCGCACGCGCGCGCCGGATACCAGGATTGGTACGGCGCGAACATCCTCGAATTCTTCAGCGAGCCCTACGCCTTCCGCGTGCAGGACGCCAACGGCGTCGAAGTCCGCCGCGGCGGCTACCGCGTCGACGCGCAGACCGACGTGATGCTCGAATACCTCCGCGACAGCGCGCGCCACCAGCAGCCTTTCTTCCTCTTCAACAGCTACATCGAACCGCACCACCAGAACCACATGAACCGCTACTACGGCCCCGAGGGCTCGCGCGAACGCTTCAAAAACGCCTGGGTGCCCAACGACCTGCGCAACCACCATGGCAAAGGCGACTGGGAAAAGGAATGGCCCGACTACCTGGGCTGCTGCGCCAGCCTCGACGACAACCTAGGACGCCTGCGCGCGGCCTTGCGAAACCTCGGCCTCGCCGAAAACACCATCGTCCTCTATTGCAGCGACCACGGCAGCCATTTCCGCCTGCGCAACGGCGAGTACAAGCGCAGTTGCCACGAAGCGTCGATCCGCGTGCCCTCGGTCATCGAAGGGCCGGGCTTCGAAGGCGGAGTGACCGTCCGCGAACTCGTCGGCCTGCTCGACTGGCCCGCCACGCTCCTCGATGCGGCCGGGATCGAAGTGCCCAAGAGTTACCAAGGGCGCAGCGTCCTCCCGCTCGTCCAGGCCGCGCGCGGCGGGCAAGCGGCCCCGGCGTGGCCGCAGGAAGTCTTCGTCCAGATCAGCGAAAGCCACATCGGCCGCGCGATCCGCACCAAGCAGTGGAAATACAGCGTCGGCGCGCCCAAGGACGCCGAAGACGGGGCCGGTGGCGCCAAGCGCTACGAGGAACAATTCCTCTACGATCTGGCCAAGGACCCGTACGAGCAGCGCAATTTGATTCAGGATCCGGCACTGGCGAGCGTGCGTGGCGACCTGCGCGCGGCGCTCTTGCGAAGGCTGGAAGCGGCCGGCGAAGCGCGGCCGGAGATCGTGCCGGCTGCTTCATAAAAAAATGAGGGGGCCCCTCGGGGTAAAGGGGCCCCCTGCGGGAGAATCGGGGGGTGCGGGTTATCACCCCCCTAGGGCGCAGAGGAAGCGGGCGAGCATCAGCGGCACTCGCCCGTCGACTTACAAAGGTGGGTAAGGCAACCCCAACGCCACATTGAGCATATTCTTTTCGATGGGATTCGGTATGTATATTATTTACTTATACAGTAAGTATTTACAATATAACTAGATGTCTGTTCTTGGCATTATCCCAGATTCAAGAAGGCGGCATATATCATTCACTTGAACGAATCTGACGGAGATTGTCATACGCCCTGTATCAATTTGCATGGGCTCATGTGCGATGACCGGGTAGTTACACATTTTGTCGGTCGGCCGAGCGCCACGAAGGCGCTTACGCATCGAAGCGCAGGTAGTGAACCACCGCCGGCGGCACGTTCAGCGGCACGATGCGGGATTGGAACTCGTAGCGTTTGATAAACCCGCTCACGACCTCGCGCACGCCCTTCAGGCGCTTGCGCGACTCGCGGCTGCGAAACGGCGCCTGCAGCTCCCGAATCGCCAGATACTCGAAATAGGTCAGCGTGCCGCCCGGCCGCAGCAGCGCGCGGAAGTGCTCGAAGAACCCTTCCACTTCTTCGGGCGTGAAATTATTGAGCGGCAGGCCGGACAGGATCGCGTTGTAGCTCGGTTTCGCGGGCAGTTCCCGGACATCGCTCTGAAACACCCGGATCCTGCGCCGCATCGCTTCGTAGCAGCGGTCGTTCGCGATGCGTTCTTCCAAATGCGCGGCGAAGCGCGGGCTGATCTCGTACAGATCCAGCCGCCCCTGCCCTTTTAGGTGCCGCACCACCGCCTTAGTGAACGCTCCGGTTCCTGGGCCGACTTCCAGGACCCGGAAGCCGCGCCGGATCGTCGCCGGCTTCGGTAAAGCGCGCGCCATGGCCCGAGCCAGAAAGCGGCTGCTCGGCGCGATCGCACCGGTGGTTTTAAAGTCCTTCATACTCTCGCGCAAAAACGTAAGCGGCATGGGGTTGCAGTTTCGTCTCGATGCCTTGCACTGCCGGTGGATACGCCCTTTGTGAAGCCGTAGATTATGCGCGGCGCCGGTTCAAGCCAAGCCAGATTTCTCCGATCCTGCGCAAGGCTCAAGGGTTAGAGCTTGTTTTAGTACAAACCTCCGGTACAAAAATGCACGTGAGCAGCCGGTCCATCCGCCGCCCTCAGCGCCTCGAGCTAACCCTGCCGGGCCTCGATCCGGGCGCCGCCGTTAAGCCGTTCCACCAAGCTCAACGCTAACCTTCCGCCGCCGTTCTAACCGTCCATTGATCCCTCTGCTCGCGCAGGGAGTTTGCCATGTGGGTCTGGCTTGCCGCCGAGGCGAATGTCGTCCACCCGCCTCGCCCCGATACGCCGTTGTGGGCTTGGATCGTCTTCGGTGTGCTCGTGCTGGGCATGCTGGCCGTCGATTTGTTCTCCTTCAGCCGCAAAGCGCAGACGCGCGGGCTGACCCAGGCAGCCGTCTGGTCGGCGGTCTGGATCGGACTTGCCGGCGTCTTCGGCGTGGGCGTGTACTACGTGCGCGGGCACGATGCGGCGCTCGAGTACGGCGCCGCCTACCTCGTCGAAAAATCGCTCTCCGTCGATAACATCTTCATCTTCCTGGTCATCTTCCGCTACTTCGGCATACCCACCGTCTACCAGCATCGCGTGCTCTTCTGGGGCATCCTGGGCGCGCTCATGATGCGCGCCATCATGATCGGCGTCGGTGTGCAGCTCATCGAACACTTCCGCTGGATCCTCTACTTCTTCGCCGCCTTCCTCGCCTTCACCGGCCTCAAACTCTTCTTCCACGACGACGAAAACCACGATCCCAGCCAGTCCTGGGCCTTCCGGCTCACGCGCAAGTACATCCCCATGACCGAGAAGATGTCCGGCGAACATTTCTTCGTGATCGAGCAAGGCAAGCGGCTCGCAACCCCGCTGTTCCTGGTCCTCGTCGTCGTCGAAGCCACCGACTTGGCCTTCGCCTTGGACAGCATCCCCGCCTGTCTGGGCATCTCGCATGACCTGTTCGTGATTTACACATCCAACATCTTCGCGATCCTGGGGCTGCGCGCGCTCTACTTCCTCCTGGCCGGCGCGATGAGTTCCCTGCGCTTCCTGAAAGCGGCGCTCTCGATCATCCTCGTCTACATCGGCCTGAAGATGCTCCTGGCCGAACTTCACCACGCCCAGGTTGCGTGGGCCTTTAAGATCCCGACCGGCTGGTCGCTGGCCACGGTGGCCGGCGTGCTCGTCGTCGCCGTCGCCGCTTCCCTGCTCTTTCCCGCGCCGCCCGCGCCCCACGCTCCGCCCGGCGAACTGCCGTCCTCCGCCGACGCTCCGCCCGCGCCCGGTTCGGAATAAGCCGCCCAAAGAAAACGGCCGGGCGCCTTCGCCCGGCCGTTCCCTGCTGGCGTAACAGTTCGGCTTATGGCGTGGCAGGGATCAGCAGGCGCTGTCCGACGCGGATCAGGTTCGGATCGTCCAGCGTGTTGGCGGCCAGCAGTTCGCTCAAGCCCAGACGGTGGCGCTTGGCGATCTTGGTCAGATTATCCCCGGGCTGAACCTCGTACACCGTGGGCACCGTCCGAGGCAACTCGGCCTGGACGGCCGGAGCGATGGCGGCCGGTGCGGACTCCGAAGCGGGCGGTTGCCGCACTTCGGCGTTGGCGGCTTGCGTTACCGTCGCGGGCGCCGCCTGGGCCGGCGTGGCGAACTCCAGCGGACTCACCGATTCCGCCGGCTTGCGCACTTCGGCCATGCGCACGGCCGCGGCCGGCATGCGAACGATCTCCGCTTCGCGGACCACGGGTTGAACTTTCTCGGAGGGCAGAACCCAACGCGGAGCCTGGTTGGGGCTGGGCTCCGCGGCGCGCGGATGCATCGCAACCTCCACCGGAACCGCTTCGGCAACCGGCTGCAGCGGTTGGCCCGGCAGCGCCGGGACGCTCGTCAGGGCGGCGGCCGTTTGGATCTGAGGCGCGGGTGCTGGCGCCGCAACCGGAGCCGGAACGGCGGCGGGTACGGGGCTCGAATGCGCCACGGCCGGCGCCGCGGCCGGCGCGGGAACGGCCGAGCCGCGGCGGTGGTCTTCCAAGAACCCGCGCACGCCCATCAGCGGCACGAAAAGCCCCAGGTTGTGGTCCAGATCGCCGTCTTTCGGGATGCCCGCGACCGCGACGCCGACCACGTCGCCCGACGAGGCGTCGAAGAGCGGGCCGCCGCTGCAGCCGTGATCGAAGGGCAGGCGCGCCGAACTGCGCACCGAGCCTTGGGCAAAGCGCTTGGTCAGCGAGCCTTCGTACAACGCCACCGGCGTGCCTTTGGGCGAACCGGCCAGCGTTACGCGGTCGCCCGGGCGCGCGTCGTGGTCGGCCAGGCGGACCAGCACCGGCAGGTCGTCGCCGGCTTCCACGATGCACAGATCCAGACTTTCGTCGAAGCAGACGACGCGGCAGCGCAGCCAGTAGGTGCGCGGCCCGTCGACGACTTCGATCTTGAGCGTTTCGAACGGCTGGTCCCGGTCGTCGAGCACGTTATGCGCGGCGCTGAGCAGGTAGCGGCGGCCCGGATAGCCGTAGGCCGTGAGGTCCGTGCCGAAGGCTGTCCCGTGGCCGGTAATCACCGCGCCGCCTTCCATGCGCTCGTAGCGGATGCGCACGGCGGCTTTGAGCATCTCGTCGCGCGATGCCGCCTGCGCGGTCGCGGCCGGAAGCAGCGCACCGAACAAAAGCGCCCAGCCCATGAATTGGAAGACCTTGATTCGCCGCGGCATGGCACTCTCCCGGGTCTATCCCCCGTTTAGCGTTATCGGCCAAGGGACGGCGCCCTATGGAGACAATTCCGCCGCGCGGACGCCGCGGCGCATAAAAAAACCCGGGCCTTGCGGCCCGGGTTCGAACGACGTGTGCGTCCAACCGGATCAGTCGATCTGCTTCAGGAATGCTTCCTGGTCGATTCCCGAATCGCGGATCGTCCGCGCGAAAGCCGCCACTTCGCCCCACTTCAGCGTCCCCGAGAACTGGCGCATCTTGAAGTAATCGGCCTGCATCGAGCGCAGGTGGTCGAAGTTCGCCTTGTCCGTCGGCGCCGGCGTGAAGCTCACCACCGCCGCGGGATCGGCCACATGCCCGCCCAACGCGCTGCGTGCGCCCTGCTTGATCGGCACCATCTGGATATCCATGGTGCAGTCGATGCAGCGGTAGGCGTTTTCTTTCTTCTCGAAGCGGAAGCCTTTGAACGTGGTGAAAAGCACGATCGGCGTATCGCGCTTGTCCGTCGTCTGGGGCTTGTAGCCGCCCGGCAGCTTGATGCCTTCCAGCAGATGCTCGAGCCCGAAAATCACCCCGCCGATCAGCCGGTCCGTCGCGATCATGTCCTCGGCGATGTTGGTGCTGGAGGTGATCTTCCCGTACGTCCGCGCTTCGCCCTGCACCAGCGTCACGCCCAGCCGGTCGTCCTTCTGCAGCGCCTTGAAGACGCGCGTGAACTCGCGCCGGTCGACGGGCGGCTTGTAGGTGGCCGTTCCGTTGATCGTGAAAACGTTCTCCTTCTTGTCGTAGGTAATCGTCTTCACCGCTTCCACCCCGAAGGCGCCTTCTTCCAGCACTACGCCTTTGGGCAGATCGCGGTAACGCGCTTCGCCGGATTGAATCGTGGCCAGTTCGGTTCGCGCCTCGACGCGTACCGCGGGAACTTCCCGGTCGGCCGAATACGCCTGCCCTGCCAGCAAGGCCAACCCAAGGCACAGGCTCAGAATCGTGAATCGCTTGCGCATGCCAGATTCCTTTCCCTTATAGGCACCAAAACAGAGGTTTGCGAATGACACCGGCCGGCGAAGCGCCGGCCGGTGTTTACGAATCGGATACAGGCCGAATGGCTTACTTGGCCTTCAGCAGGCTGTCCAGGCCCGTGCCCGGAACTTCCTTGTAGCGTTCCTGACCGCAGTCGCACTTGACCAGGCGCCAAACCAGCTTGGCCGGGGTTTCCAGGACCTGCTTGGTGACCGTTTCCGTCTTGGCCGGAATCTCGACCTTGGTGGCCACTTCGGCAGCCGTCTGGACTTCCTTGCGCAGCGTTTCGAACTTCGCCGGCAGCGTGCTCTGCGTCACGGCAGCGGGCGCATCCACGATCTCGCGGTCGATCTCGATGAACTCGGCCGGAACCGTGACCTTCTTGACTTCGGCCGGCTTCACCAGCTTGCGCACCTTGATCGCCTTCGTCAGCGCCGGGACCGGGATATTGCGCGTCTGCACGTCCGCTTCCAGAACTTCCTTGGCGACCGTGACGAACTTCGCAGGCGTTTCGCAGAAGCAGTAGCAGTTGTTGTCCTTACCCGTCTTCCAGTACTTCTTCGCCGGGCTGATCTCAACCTGCTCCGTCACCGTCTTGTACGAGGCCGGAACGACTTCCAGCGTCTGGCTTTCGGCGCGCACGACCACCTGCTCGTCCGCCCAGTCCCACTGCGCCGGGATCACTTCGTACGTCTCGTACTCGTCGCGCACCTTGACCTTCACCTTCTCGGTCTTGAACTTCGCCGGCACCACCGAAGCCACCTTCTTCTCCGGGGCGACCTGGATCGTCTCTTCCTTCGTCTCGTACTTGGCCGGAGCCACCTGCGTGTAGTGCGTCGCCGGCTGGACCGTGACCTGCTCGGTCACCGTCTTGTACTTCGCCGGGATCGTCACCAGACACCACCCGTCGCCGGGCTTCGCCGGAGGCGGACCCTTGCCTTCTTCGAACGGTACTTCGTTCGGAGTGGCATCCGCCGCCTGTACCCCGCACGCCAGCACCAAAGCCAGCACGCTGAAAACCGCCAACGACTTACGCGTCATGAATCGCATGTCAACCGCCTCCTCCTGGGCTCTCATCCTTACGGATGTCCCCGCCCAACCATTTTGGAACAACAGTGTATGCTCCCCGAGCACAGCGCCACTCGGCACTGCGCATCCTTCCTTTTGCGGTACTTCGTTTTCTACTTCAGCACCCAACAGCCTAATCAGGTTCTGAACGAAGCAAGCGAAAGTCTATTCGGCAGCTACATTTTGTTTCTTCGAGCCAGCAATTACAAGTCGCACTCTGTGTGCCAACGCAAATGGGATTAGGGGTGTTATCGGCATTTCCTGGCTTACCAAAGGAGTAAAATGCGAAGAAATGCCCTTTAAGGTACTGCTCTTAAGTCCAAGTTGGGCGAATTCCAATTCAGTACCCTAATGAACGCCCCAAGGCACCCCCTGTTGGCCACCCTGTAGTGATTCTTGCACTATGGGAGGTGTCTCAAAATCGGTCGGTCCATTGATTTCCGACAGGCTAGGTTTGTAGCTCTTTGAGTTGCACGTCGTTGATTTCAAAGCAATGTTTCTCAAAAAATAGTTCCACAAGCTCGGGCAACAGCTTGAAGCGCCCCGCTTCTTCTTCCATGAGAATCTTCAGCGCGATTTCGTGGGGGATGGCTTTCTTGTATGGGCGGTCGCTTGCGGTCAGCGCATCGTAAATGTCGGCCACGCAAAGCACCTGACCGTCGAAGTGAATCGCGTCGCCCTTTAACGCGCGCGGGTAGCCCGAACCGTCCCGCTTTTCGTGGTGCGTGTAAGCGACTTCCGGCACCTCCGAGAGTTCGCGCGGCCACGGGATACGCAGCAGGATTTCGTAGCTCTTGGTCACGTGCGCTTTGATGTCTTCCCATTCCGCCGCCGTCAGGTTGCCGCGGCGAATCGAGAGTACTTCCAGTTCTTCGGCCGTCAGCCAGCCTTGGGCATGCAACGCCTGAAGCGCCGCCAGTTCCTCGTCGTTCACCGGAGCCGGCCGGTTCTTGGCTTCCACCAGCTTCCGCGCCGCCGCCAGCGCGGCCGCCAGCGGTTCGTACGCTTCGCGCAGCATCGCGTCGGGATCGCCCTGGGTGCGCGCCGCCCGTTCGAACACCTCGGCCTTGCGTTGCAGCGCCAGGTTCTCGTAACGCGCACGGATCAGATCCAAGCCCTGCGGCGGGAGCTTATCGGCCTTGCAGAGCACGTATTCGCGCACGCCGATCTTGCCGACATCGTGGAGCAACCCCGCGTAGCGCAATTGGCGCATGCGCTCGCGCGTATAACGAATCGCGCGGAAGGGCGTCTCGTCCGATTCGTGCACGGCCTTGGCAAGGTTCAGCGCGTAAAGCGTCACGCGCCGGCTGTGCCCGCTGGTGCACGGATCGCGGTCGTCGATGCTCCGGCTCATCGCCGATACGAAGGCCGCGAAGAGCCGGTCCATCTGCGCGTAAAGCTGCGCACTTTCGAGGTAGCTGGCCAGCAGGTTCGCCAGCGCGCTCAGGAAATTCTCGTCTTCCTGCCCGAACGCGGCCGCGCCGCCCGGCACGGACTTATTGAGGCACTGCACCACGCCCAGCACGCCGCCTTTGCGGTCGCGCAGCGGCATCGCGAGCACCGAGCGCGTGCGGTATCCCGTCTGCCGGTCCACTTCGGGATTGAAGCGCGCATCTTCGTACGCATCGGCGACGTTGAGCGTCTCGCCGGTGCGTGCGACATGCCCGGCCAAGCCCTTGCTGGCCGGAAAGCGGACCTCCTTCGCTTCCAGCCCTTCCGCGACCAGCGTGTAGAGTTCTTGCCGCTCGCGGTCGAGCAGAAAGACCGACGAACGCTCGCAGCGCATGATGCGGCTGGTGCGCGCGACGATCTTGGGCACCAGCGTCTCCAGATTCACCTCGCCGCCCAGATCGCGCGCGGACTCCAGCAGCAAGTACAGCTTTTCGATCTCTTCGGCTTGAGCCCGCGCCTGTTCCTGCAGCGGCGCGTTGGGCGTAATGGCCACCAGGCGCAGGGAAGTGCGGTGCGGGCGAAGCATGCGGGTTGAAGTACGCGTCGTGCGACTCATGGCTTCACTCGAGATCCTTCGGTTCGCGCCCGCGCAGGAAAGCACTGAGCCGCGGTGCGGGTTCGGCGCGCGGCGGTTCGCGCAGATCGACGACCTGCGGCGGCGCGACGGGCGGCAGCGGCCGGCCGTCGCCCGAAGCTTCGCGTTCGCGCCGGATCCGTTCGTTCGCTTCCACCCACAGCGGCTTGGCCCAGGGACCGCGCGCGCGAATGCGTTCCCGCATCTCGTCGCTTACTTCCAGCAGTTCCGCCAAATTGTCGAAATCGGCCCACTCGCCTTCCCAGTCCCAACTGTCGATCGCCGGACGGTATTCCGCCGGCGCATACTCTTCGACGTAAGGACAGTCGGTCGGAAACGCGCTGTGCTGTAATCCCTCGCGGATCGCCAGGCAGTCGGGGTTCTTCTCGAAGCGTTCTTCGTAAACCGTGCACCGGTTGGTTTCGGTATCGAGAAACTCGCACGGAAAAGGAGTGATAAAGACCGTTCGGCCCACGATGATCTTTTTGTAGCAGCACTTGCCGCAATTCGTGCACAGTGCTTCATGCTTAGCGTGCGCTTCGGGGGAATCCTGGGGGCCGGGGAGCGGCTTGCGCGGCTCGATACGGCGCGATTCCCGTCCGCCGGACGACGATACACGAGCCACGCGCATTCCTCGGGAACGTTCCTGCCGCTTCACGATACCTTTTCAGTCTAGCACGCTCGCGCATGAGGTGCCAGACCCCGCGAGGCTTGAATTAATTGACCGGTTGGCACGCTTCGATGCGTTTTCGAAACGAATAAAACGAAAACCAGTTGAGTCCCCACGTGCTTGGGATACGAATGAGGGGTCGGTATGTTTGGCTTCAGAGGTGCCGCCGTGGGATTCAGTATCCGCAAAACGTCCAACGAGATCCTGGTTCTCGACCTCTCGGGCGAGTTGGACCGCCATAAGGGTCTCAAACAGCTTCGGGAGACCCTCAAGGCGCTCAGCCCTTCGCGTGAATTGCGCGTGATCCTGAACTTCCGCGATGTGACCTACGTTTGCAGCGAAGCGGTGGGCATGGTCTGCGCGCTGGCCGACGAAGTTCGGCGCGCGGGCGGGCGGGCGGCGTTCTGCGCGCTGAACGGACTGCCGCGCGATGTCTTCGAGATTCTCGGCGTGCCCAAGATCGTACGCAGCTTCTCGACCGAAACCGAAGCGCTGGCAGGGCTCAATCAGGACAATTCGCCTTCCGAACGCCGCGCCGGCGCCTGAGCTCGATCCGCTAACCTTCCTCGTCCTCTTGGTCTTCCTCTTCTTCCGCCTCGGCCTCGGCCTCTAATTCGTCGTCGTTCGGACCTTCCTCTTCATCCTCTTCCGCGTCTTCGTCTTCCTCGTCGTCGCCTTCCTCGTAAATCCAGGCTTCGCTGCACCAAGCCACCCCGAGGTGGGCTTCGCGCGTCTCTTCCTGCTGCTCGACGGCGCCGACTTCCAGCGCGCGACCGCCGCAGCGGCGCTCGAATTCCAGGGCGAAACGGCCGGCCTGATCGGAATCCTCGGCCCAGACGCGGTAGCTCCGAAAAAAGCGGCAGGCATCGGACTCCACGTCGGCGCGTTCGAACGGATCGTTGCGCTGCTCTTCGTCCATCTCGGGCGGCAGTTCACCCTCCAGCAGGACGTGGAAGTCGCGGGCCTTGGGGCAGCGCGTGCCCTCCAGAGCGCGCAGTGCGCCGAGGATGTTCTCGTCGAAAAGCTGATGCTCGAACAACTGCTCCACGAACGGTTTGGCGTGATCGGCGAGACGGTTGCGCACAGCGTACCACAGGGCCGCGCAGGCCGCGGCGGGCGCGGGATCGGCGGCGCTCTCGTCGTGCTCGGCGGCCTCGGAAAGCTCGGCCGCGCGTTCGACCGCGCGCTGGCAGGCTTCCCAGCCTTGCCACGCCGCGCCTTCCTGTTCGGCCAGGTATGCGCGGGCCAGTTCGCTGCGCCAGTCGTCCGGCGCGAGGCGCTCCAGCGCCGTCAGACACGCAGCCGTCTGCGTCCGGTCGCGTTGCCGCGAGGCCGTCGTCGCCCAGTTAAAGTGCAGCGAGATGGAATCCGGATCGAGCGCGTGGGCTTTGCGATACGCTTCGCCGGCCTGTTCGTAGTGCCCGGCATCGGAATGCACGATCGCCAGCGCGATCCATTCGTGCGCGTCCTCGGGCACCAGCGCGAGGTACTCCCGGTAGGCCGCCACAGCCTCGTTGAGTTTGCCCAGCCGAGCGAGGACATGCCCGCGGCGCGCGCGGAACGGCGGGTAATCGGCGTTGCCGTCCTTGGCGATGGCTTCCGCGTACATGTTCACCGCTTCGTCGAAGCGCGCGTCGCGTTCGAGCACCAGGCCCAGGTTGTAAAGCGGCAGCGGATCGGCAGGGAGCTTCTCGCCCAAGCGGCGCAGGACCTTTTCGGCCCATTCGTACGCGCCCAGTTCGGAAAGCTGGATGCCCAGCGCCAGTTGCAGGGCCGTATCGTCGCCGTGGCGGCGCTGCGCGCGTGTCAGCAGCCGTCGCGCGTCGTCTTCCAGATCCTGATGCGCGAGGCAGACGATCTCGAGCGCCAGCGCGCGGCCCTGGTCTTTGGGACTCAACAAGGATTGGTCAAGTTTCTGCAACCAGCCGAGGGCTTGATCGAAACGGTGCTCGTTCAGCAGCTCGATCGCCTGGCGCAGCGGATCGTTCTGCGGTGCGCCGTCCGTCATGCGTGGCCCTCGCCGGCGATTCGATAGCAACTGCGCGCGACTTCGGTCCCTCGTGGCTTAAGCGCTTCCTTTATTCGCCGCAAGAGCAGATGCCCAAACTTGAAGGATCAAAAGCTGCACGTGTTCAGACTCCCCTTCCCCGCGCTTGCCGTCCGGGGCCGCTCGGAACACAATAGGAAGCCATGAGCACGCCCGAGATCGCCCGCATCCTGGAACGCGCCGCCGCCGGCGAACGCCTCACGCCCGAGCAGGGCTTGGCGCTGCTGGAAGGCGCCGAACTGAACGAACTGGGCGCCGCCGCGCTGGCCGCCAAGAACCGCCTGCACCCCGATCCCGTCGCCACCTTCGTGATCGACCGGAACATCAACTACACGAACGTCTGCGTCGCCGATTGCGATTTCTGCGCCTTCTACCGCCGCCCCGGCGATCCGGAAGCGTACGTGATCCCGCGCGAGGAACTGTACGCCAAGATCGAGGAACTCGTCGCCATCGGCGGAACGCAGATCCTGATGCAAGGCGGGCACCATCCACGCCTGGACCTGGCGTGGTACGAGGAACTGCTCGGCGATCTGCGTGCGAAATTCCCGAAGGTCCACCGCCATGCGTTCAGCCCCAGCGAGATTCATTTCTTCAGCCGCTTATGGAAGCTGCCGGTGCGTGAAGTGATCCGGCGCTTCAAGGCCGCGGGTTTGCAATCGATCCCCGGCGGCGGCGGCGAGATCCTCGTCGACCGCGTGCGCCAACTCGTCGCGCCCAAGAAGGCAATGACCAACGAATGGCTCGATGTGTACGTGCAGGCCCACGCCGAAGGCTTGAAGGGCAGCGTGAGCATGGTCATCGGGCACTACGAGACGCTCGCCGAACGGATCGAACACCTCGAACGCGTGCGGCAGGTGCAGGATCAATGCGGCGGGCTCGACGCCGGCCCGTGGACGGCCTTCATCGTCTGGACCATGCAGCCCGACCACACGCTGCTGGAAGGTAAGATTCGCAAAGCCGGCGCCGCAGAGTACCTGCGCATGGTGGCCGTCGCGCGGCTGTACCTCGACAACATCCGGAACATCCAGGCGAGCTGGGTGACGCAGGGCGCGAAGGTGGGGCAGATGAGTTTCCTCTTCGGCTGCAACGATTGGGGCGGGCTGATGATGGAGGAGAACGTCGTCAGCCAGGCCGGGACGGTACATCACGTTCAAATCGAACAGATGCGCCGCATGAGCGCCGAACTGGGCCTGACCCTGCGCCAGCGCAATTTCTTCTACGAACTGATTGACGCCCCGCCGCAGCCGGTCGCGGCGAACTGATGCTGATTTTCTCGCAGGCCAAGGTCACCGTACGCGGACCGGGCGAAGTACGCGTCGAAGGCCTGCTCGAACCCCACGCCATCAAGATCAAGCACTTCGTCGGGGAATTGGCGCTCGAGCGCGCCACGATCCGCTACCGCTGGGGCCGCTGGCTCTTCTCCGGAGTCGAAGATCCCGGCACCCGGCAGCGGCTCCTCAATTTTCTCGTCAACGAGTGCCGGATGAAGCGCGGTTAGACCGCGCCGGCGGCCTTTGCCGCCTCCCCCGGAGCATGCTTCAGCGCGCTCTCGAAGACGCTCTTGTAGAGCGAAAACTCCAGCATCGCCATCAGCGGCAGCATCAACGCGCCCAACAGCGGCACAACTTGCAGCAGGATCAGTGCCAGAATCAGCAACCGCACCCCCACCCGAAGCAGGCAGCCCATGCTCCGCGAGACGTACCGCCGGTACGGCGCGACCAGCCGGATGCGGTAGTAAATCAGCCCCGGTATCAGCCCCACGATCGGCACCAGGCTCAGGGCGAACGAGATACCCAGCACCGTCGGCAGGCGCTCGCCGATGCGCCGCTGGTACTCCTGCGCGAAGGCCGGATCGGAAAGGATGCGCTTCCCGCAGGCAGGGCAGCTTTGCGTGGGATCGCGCTCCTCCAGGTGCGCCGCGCAGTTCGGACAGCGCTTCTTTTCGGCCAGTTCGTACGGATGAGCGGCCAGATCCTTCGCCGGATAGTCGAGCGTGTTACCGAAGAAGCCGACCGCGTGCGTATGTGCGGGCTTCGCCGCGCACTTGGGGCAAGCCAGCGCGCTAAGGTACGTCGCTTCCCCGCAGCTCGCGCACGGCTTCTTGGACTGTTCCTCGCGGTGTGCGAGGTATTTCCGCATGGCCCAGAATCCGCCGGCGATCAGCGCCGCGATCCCCAGCATCACCAGCGGGTACAGCACCAGCAGCAGAATGCCGAAGGCGCTCCACAGGTCCTCGATCCACGCGATGACCTTCTGCAAGCCCAGTTCGTCGGTCTCGTCGGCGTCGAGCAGCACGCTGACGATCGCGCCGCGGATGGTGGTCAGGAACCAGACGCCCGCGCCCACCATCAACGCGAGGGGCAGATCGCCGAAGCCCTGCTGCGTGATCTCGTGCGCGATCGCCGCGTCGGCGCTGCTCAGCACGCCCAAGGCCGTAATCGTCGCCATCGCCGGTTTGATGAACTGGTCCAAGTCGTTCATGAACGCGCGCACTTCGGCGTTTTTGGTGGAGATCAATTCCAGCAGCGCGAGGATGCCCAGCACCACCAGCGTCGCGTCGTGGGTGAACCACGTGGGGCTTTGGGTGCACAAGTCGAGCAGCCCGGAATTCTTGATCGCCGGGATGTCGTGCCCGAAGCGCAGGAGCATGGCCGTCACCCAGGCCGGAATGAAAGCCCGCGACGGAAAGACGCCCATGGAACCGATCAGGTGAATAAAGGCGGCAACGCTCATGGATTCACGTCTCCTTCCCTCGGCATGGACGCGTCAACCGGGCGCCTCATTCGATACCGAACGCGTGTCCAGCCTTTCAGTTGCAATTCCCGAATGTTCCAGAAACCTTGAAAGGAACGGAACCAAACCTATCCGCGGCAAGCGGATGAGCCAACCGCCGGAAAGCACCCAGGAGCTTCGCGCCATGCCGGCCCCACTCCCGTACTACCGCTTCCATCCGCATTCGATCACCGACCGCGCTTATTGGAACGCGAAACGCGCCGAACCGCGTTTTGCCCCTGTCTGGGCAGAAATCGAACGCGATGCCGAGTCCGCGCCGGCCCGGCCGCCGCACCCCGAAGCCAGCGACTTCCTCGCCGCGCGCCGCAGCAACGACCGTAACCGGCTGGACAAAGTCTGGACCGAGCGCCGCTTCTTGAGCGCCCTGGCGCTGCGCCGCTGTGCTCTCGGGCTCGAAGACGGACCGCCCGACGAGAAGCTTTTGGATTGGTTGTGGGCGTATTTGACCCATCCCACCTGGGCCGTCTCGGCACACCTGCCGGAAAAGGATCTTCCCGCGTCCGGCGAGCCGACTCTGGACCTGGCCGCGTGCGAACTCGCCGCCGCGTTTGCCGAACTGCTTGAAATCCTGAAACCCTGGGTCGACGCGCAATCCGGGACCCTGGCCCAATCGATCGTCCGCGAAATCGACGCACGCGTACTCGGACCGTATGCGAACGGCGTCTCGGTCTGGTGGGATCATCGCGGCGGCGGTCTGAACAACTGGTGCGGCGTCTGCGCCGGCAGCATCCTCGCGGCGTGCGAATCCCTGGCGCAGCAGGGCCTTCCGCGCCCGCAAGCACGCGAACGCGCCCTGGAGGCACTGGCGCTTTTCGTCGAACAAGGCTTCACGCCGCACGGCGAATGCGACGAAGGCATCGGCTACTGGAATTACGGAGTCGGCTTTTCGTGCCTGGGCTGGAGCCGGCTGGACCAGGCGGAGTTCGAACGCCGGGTCAACCTACCGCGCGTCAAGCGCATCGCCGACGATCCGCGCCGCGCGCATTTCTTCGGCAACACGTTCTTCAGCGGCAACGACGCCGGAGCGGTCTGCCGGGCCGATCTGAGTTTCGTGCCGTGGCTGGCGGCGGCCACCGGCGACACCTGGCTACCCGCGTGGGGCCGGGCGTACCCCAGTTTCGGCAAAGGGCACCTGGGCCAGTACCTGCGCGTCCTCGAGACGCCGCAACTCGACGACGCCGGTAGCATGACCGGCGGATCCGGCGCCCCGCAGTTTCTGGACGACCAGCAGGTTGCCATCCTGCGCACGCCCACGCCGCGCGGCGAGATGATCGCGGCCCTGACCGGCGGGCACAACGCCGAACGGCATAACCACAACGATCTCGGGCATTACCAGATCACGCTCGGCGATGAGATCGTCGTCCCGGACTTGGGCGCGCCGCACTACAAGACCGATTTCTTCGGGCCCAAACGCTACACCTACGTTTCCGCAAGCAGCCGCGGGCACAACTGCCCGCTGATCGACGAGATCGAACAGCGCCCGGGACGCGAAGCCGCAGGCAAGGTGCTCGCGTGGACGCCCGAGGCCGAGATTCCGCGCTTGGTGCTGGATCTCACCGCCGCGTACCCGCCCGAAGCAGGACTCAAGAACTGGACGCGCAGCCTGGAGCGATGGGCGGGCAAGCCCGAGCAAGGCGTGCCGGCGCGCATGGTCATCACCGACGTCTTCGTCACCTCGAAGCCCAACGCGCGGGTGCTGCTCCCCATGTGGACCCTCTTTCCGTTCACCGAACGGCATCAGCGGCCCGAAGGCGGCGGCGTGACCCTGCAAGTCGGGCCGCTCTTCGCCGAACTCTCGCCTTCGCCGGTGGCCGTGGGCAAGCACGAGTTCGACCCCTCGGAATTCATTTTGCGCCAATGGACCGGGCGCAAGCTGTACCGCATGGACGCCGTTTACCGCACCGACGCCGAAGGCCGCCTGAAGACCGAGACACGCTTCTTCGCGCTGGCGCCGGGCGAATAAGCACTGATCAAATCCGTCAAAGCGGCGCTTGCGGTTGCCCAAGGCTTTCGTAAGACGGTAACAAGCGCAGTACCTGGAGATGCCCCCATGCCGACCCGAACGGACTTGAACCGTCGCGCCTGGTGCGCGGCGCTAGCGCTGAGCTTGCTTGCGCCCGGTTGGGCGCTCGCCGAAGAAGAAGTCCTGCCCATGGAAGAATTGCAGGCGGCGAGCCGGCGCTATCTGGACGCCTTTGCGACCCGTCCCGAAGAAGCCAAGATGCAGAAGAAGCTCGACCGGCGCGTCAAGACCAAGATGTCCGACAACGCTTCGATGACCGAAGACCGCGCCATGCGCGAGATTCTGTTCGACTGGGCCTTCGACAACGAAGGCCCGGTGCGGCGCAAGGAGCCGGCCGCGATCCTGCAGGCGTGCTTCTACTTCCAGATTTTCCGACAGCGCCGCTTCGAACTGCCCAATCAGATTCGCAGCCGCCTCACCCGCCGCGACTGCGACGAGATGGTCAAGTTCCTCGACGAGGAGATTGCCAAGAAGAACGGCGCCGCCAAGCCCTGAAACGGCGTATGGCCGCGGAGGCGTACCGTCCCCCGCGGCCATGCGTTCCCAACGCCGGACCAGGCCGTCAGTGCACCTGAACCTGCATATACTGTTCGAGTTGCTGGATGATGAAGGTCTGTTCGTCGATGATCGCCTTCACTACGTCGCCCATCGAGACCAACCCCAGCAGCCGGCCCTGCGACTGCACAGGCAAGTGCCGGAAGCGCCGGTCGGTCATGACGCGCATGCAGCGCTTCATGTCCCATTCCGGTTCCGCCGTCACGACCTCCTGCGTCATGATCTCGCGAACCGTGGTATGCGCCGAAGAGCGCCCGCGCAGGATGACCTTCCGGGCGTAGTCGCGTTCCGAAATGATACCCACCAGGCGCTCCTGAGCCGTCACGACCAGCGCGCCCACGTTGTACTCGGCCATCTTACGGATGGCGTCCAATACCGTCGCATCGGGTCCGATCGCCAGCACCTGCGGCCCTTTGCGGCTTAGAATAGCGGAAACCGTACGCATAGCGTGTCTCCAGGCCCTTTCCGGAAGGACGCCGAGCGGAGGCGAGCCTTCACGAATTAGTGGCGCCGGAGCGTCGTAGAACTTTAAGATTTATCGGAAATGCAGGGTATCGCGCGATTTGCGCGCCGTAGAATTTCGTACGGCTAAATCGAAGAATCGGCGGCCACAGGCTCGACCACCGCAGCCGCCACATCGCGCAGCGATAAGACACCCAGCAGAATGTTATCTTTCACCACCGGAAGATGCCGGATGCGATGCTCCATCATCGTGCGCAGACTTTCTTCCACCGTCCAATGTTCTTCCGCGCAGATGACCGGCGTGGTCATGATCTCGCCCACCAGCGTCTCGTCGCTGTGGCGTCC
This sequence comes from Planctomycetota bacterium, assembly GCA_015075375.1. GTDB lineage: Bacteria > Planctomycetota > SZUA-567 > H5-PLA8 > H5-PLA8 > H5-PLA8. The sequence goes on from JABTUM010000001.1 coordinate 1,900,408, forward strand.
CAGCAGCACGATCTTGCGCGCGTAGTCGCGTTCCGAAAAAATACCCACTACGCGGTCGTTCTCTTCGGCCACCACCAAGGCGCCGCAGTCGCGCGAAGCCATCTCGCGCAAAGCCTGGATCACCGTCTCGTCCGGCGCGATGCTCCAGCGCTCGACTCCCTTGCGCTTCACCAACTCAGAAACGAGCGTATTCACGATGCGGTCTCCCTGAAGCCCTGCTGTCCTTATTGCATACCCTGTACCGGTTGTGTATGAGGCTCCGATTAAGGCGACGTGGAAAGTACGTACGTGATGATACCTCTTAACGCCTCCTCTGCCTAAGGTCGACGCGTACAACGCTTTCGCACGTGCTGCACGTGCAAAAAAGGCAGCCCGAGGTGCACTCGGGCCACCAAAATTAGTAAGTGCTGTTTCGGAACCGCGAACTCAGCGCGTTGCTGCCTTTTGAGCGATCTGCACCAGATTGAGAAACTCGCGCCGGTAGCCCAATCCGTCGTCCGATGAGGCGGTGGCGGCCACTTCCTTTATGAGCGCCCAATCGGTAGCGCCCTTGTACTGCGAGGCGCGCAGTTCCAGGCCGAACATCGTCACCGCCGCCGCCCAGCGGAAGTTCTCGCTGGCCGCGCGCCAGTCTCGCGCCCCGTCGTCCCGCACCGGTACGTTGAACTCGCTGGCCCAATCGGCCTTGGGCTGCTTCCAGCGCAGGTAGACCGTGAAGAGTTCGTCGGCCATCGCGGCCGCGCCTTCGGGGGAAGGCGTATCGCTCTCGGCGGGCACGATCTCGTACAGCGCCGTCACGCAGTGCCCCGCTCCGATCTCGCCGGCATCCTTCTTGTCGTCGCGGAATTCTTCGGTCTTCAGCAGACGATTCTCGTAGCCGATCAGCCGGTACTCGGCCACCGTCGCGGGATTGAACTCCACCTGGATTTTCACGTCCTTCGCGATCGTCACCAGCGTCCCGCAGACCTGATTGACGAGCACCTTTCGCGCTTCGCGCTCGTGGTCGATGTAGGCGTAATTCCCGTTGCCCTTGTCGGCCAGCGCCTCCAATCGCCCGTCCTTGTAGTTGCCCATTCCAAACCCCAGCACGGTGAGGAAGACGTTCTGCTGCGCTTCTTGCCGGACCAGTTCCACCAGCGCCTCGTTGTCCGAGACGCCCACGTTGAAGTCCCCGTCGGTGCAGAGGATCACGCGGTTCAAGCCGTCGGAGAGCAAGTTCGCATGCGCGGTGCGATAGGCCAGTTGGATGCCCGCGGCGCCGTTGGTCCCGCCGCCGGCATGCATGTTCTCGATGGCCCGGACGATGTTTTCCTTGTTCGAGACCGGCGTGCTTTCGAGCGCCAGGCCCGAGGCGCCGGCATAAACCACGATGGCGATGCGGTCGCGGCTGTCGAGTTTATCCACCAGCATGCGCAGCGCCTTCTTGACCAGCGGGAGCCTGTTCTCGCTTGACATGCTGCCGCTGACGTCCACGAGGAAGACCAGATTCGCCGCGGGGCGCTTTTCCCATTCGAGTTCCTTCCCCTTTAGACCGATCAGGGCCAAGCGATGGTTGGCGTTCCAAGGGCAGTCCGCGACTTCGGCGTGGACGGCGAACGGCCGCTCGCCTTTGGGCTGCGCGTAGTTGTAGCCAAAGTAGTTAACGAACTCTTCGATGCGCACCGCGTCGGCAGGCGGGAGGCGGCCTTCGTTAAGCATGCGCCGAGCATTGGAATAGCTGGCCGTATCGACATCGACCGCGAAGGTGCTTAAGGTGTCCAGTTCGCTCGTACGCTTGAACGCTTGCTCCTGGTACTTGCCGTACTCTTCGGCCGCAATGACCTCTTCCGCTTCCTCGTGCGGCGGCTTGGTCCCATCCGTCTCTTGGCTCGTCTCCTCGCCCAGCGCGCCGACGGCTCTTCCATCCTTCCAATAAAACGGAAGATAACGATACGGTTGCCCGCCGTATCGCTTCGGCATGTCCTCAACGGCTCGGCCTCCCCCGCTCCGCATGGACATCCGCCGTTGACCGCCGCCAATGCGGTGGCCAAACGCGCTCCCGCCACCGCCGCCGATTCCCAACGCCGGCGGAGACACACCGCCCATCGCGACATCGGAGCTTCCACGCGCCGTTTCCAGGTAATCGCTTACTGCCGCGTTCAGGGTCGCTTCTTCGTGCATCACGATGGGTGTGTCGACGGGCAAGGACATGGCGTCTATGGGTACGGGATTCTTGAAGACATCCCGAGCGTTCCGATACGGCGAGACGGGATTGGCTGCAGAAGGCCGCATCGTGACGGGCTCCCCGCCGCCCCAATCGAAAATGCGCTGCGGGCCCAGCACCGCCACCAACGTAAGCGCCAGCAGCAGCAGGGCATGCAAGAGCATCGAGATCGACCACCACGGCGCCGTGCGAAGCCAAGGCGGCAGGATGCGGCGCAAGCGCGCGGAAAGATCTTTGCGGGGAGGCGTGGGCGTCGACATGGGTATAACTCCTGATTCCGGTATCCAAGTACGCCAGCCTCAAACGGCGTAGCCCTCGCCAGGTTCACGCGAATCCGAAGCTTGGGATTGGAATCACGCGTGCACCGTCCCTCGCTCGTTGCAACCTCTTTCGCCCCCGCTAGGCTTTCCCGCATGCTTGCTCAAGTGCTCAGTGCCGCCGCGCAAGGCGTGGAGGCGGCTCCCGTCGAGGTCGAGGTCGATGTCGCGCCGGGCATGCCGCGCGAACACATCGTCGGACTCCCCGATGCGGCGGTGAAGGAATCGCTCCACCGCGTTCGTGCGGCGCTCGCGCATACCGGCTTCACGTGGCCGATCAACAAGCGCGTCACCGTCAACCTCGCGCCGGCCGATATGCGCAAGGAAGGCCCGCTGTACGACCTGCCCATGGCGCTGGGGCTCATGGCCGCCGCCGAACAGCTCGAACCCGAACGCCTCACGCCTTACCTGATGGTGGGCGAACTGGCGCTCGACGGCCGGCTGCGCCCGGTCCGCGGCGCGCTCCTGTACGCGCTGCTCGCGCGCGCGCAAGGCAAGCGCGGCGTGCTCTGCCCGCCCGAGAACGCCGAAGAAGCCGCGGTAGTCGAAGGCATCGAGGTCTTCGCGCCCGCGACGCTCGGCGAGGCCGTCGGCTTCCTAAACGGAAACCACGATCTGCAGCCCGTGCGCGTGGACATTCAGGCGCTCTTCGACCGGGAGACGCTCGACTTCGGATTCGATCTGGCCGACGTGAAAGGCCAAGAAAGCGCCAAGCGCGCGCTCACCGTCGCCGCCGCCGGCGGGCACAACATCCTGATGATCGGCCCTCCGGGCAGCGGGAAGTCGATGCTCGCCAAGCGCGTCCCGACGGTGCTCCCGCCGCTGACGCTCCCCGAAGCGCTGGAGACGACGAAGATCTGGTCGGTGGCGGGCAAACTCAAGGCGCACGAGCCGCTCGTGCGCCGCCGTCCCGTGCGCGATCCGCACCACACGCTCAGCTACCCGGCGCTCGTCGGCGGCGGCGTGGACCCGCAGCCCGGCGAGATCAGCCTCGCGCACCACGGCGTGCTCTTCCTGGACGAGCTTCCCGAATTCGACCGCAAAGCGCTGGAAGCGCTGCGCCAGCCGCTCGAAGACCGCGTGATTACCGTCTCGCGCGTGGCCGGGCGCGCGCGCTTCCCGGCGAACATCATGCTGATCGCCGCCATGAATCCGTGCCCTTGCGGGCACCACGGCGATCCCAAGCGCGCCTGCTCGTGCAACCCGATGCAGATCCAGCGCTACTTCGGGCGCATCAGCGGGCCGGTGCTGGACCGCATCGACCTGCATATAGAAGTCCCGCACGTGCCGTACGAGGAACTCTCCAGCGAACGCGCCGGACCGACCAGCGCCGAGATTCGCGCGTCGGTCGTCGCGGCGCGCAAGCTGCAGCTCGAACGGCTGAGGGGCAGCGATGCGCACTGCAACGCAAGCATGAGCGAGAAGCAGGTCCAGGAAATCTGCAAGCCCGACAAGGAAGCCAAGGCGCTGCTCAAAAATGCCGTGGATTCGCTCGGCTTCAGCGCGCGCGCCTACGCCCGCATCCTGAAAGTCTCCCGCACCATCGCGGACCTGGAAGCCGTGGAGCAGATCGGCGCCGCTCACGTGAGCGAGGCGCTGCAGTACCGTTCGCTGGACCGGGAGAAGAAGGGCTGAGTTCAAGGCCTTGGAGCCCCACGCATGAAAATCACCTCTGTCCAACCCTTCCCCATCACCTACGGCCACCGCACCATGCTGCTCGTCAAGGTCGAGACCGATGCCGGCATCCACGGCTGGGGCGAGGGCGGCATCACGGGGCGCGAACGGGCTATGGCCGGCGTCGTCGAGTCCTTCGCGCCGCTCCTGGTTGGCGCGGACCCGCGGCGGATCGACCACCTCTGGCAGCTCATGTTCCGCGGCGGGTTCTTCGAAGGCGGCACCGTCATGGGGGGCGCGATCAGCGCCGTGGACCTGGCGCTCTGGGACATTCTCGGCAAACACCTCAACGTCCCGTGCTGGCAGTTGCTCGGCGGGCGCAGCCGCGACCGGATCGAGTGCTACCTCGGCTGCGGGCTCAAGAACGCGAAGGATCTCGTCGCCGCCGGCTGGCGCTACCTGCGTCTGGCCGTGGGTCCGGCGCACCAGTCGTCCGGCGTCTTCGATCCGGACACCGAGGTCCGCGGCGTGGGCGACCTCTTCCGCCAGGCGCGCGAACTGCTCGGCGAAGACGTCCGCCTCTGCGTCGACTTTCATACGCGCTTCAATCCGCCCGCCGCCGCGCAGGCCTGCAAGCTGATCGAACCGTACCGGCCCTTTTTCGTGGAAGATCCGCTGCGCAGCCCCAGCGCCGCCAATTACGCCGCGTTTCGCTCGCGCACGTCCGTGCCCATTGCCTCCGGCGAAGAATGCAGCAGCAAATGGGAGTTCCAGAACCTGATCGAACAAAACGCGATTGACTACGCACGTATCGACCTGTGCAACGTCGGCGGCCTGACCGAAGCGAAGAAAGTCGCCGCGATGGCCGAGACGCATTACATCGACGTGATCCCGCACAACCCGCTGGGGCCCATCAGCGCCGCCGCGTGCGTGCATCTGGCCGTGGCGGTTCCGAATTTCATGGTGCTCGAATACGGCCCCGGACCCGACCACGCGCCCGACCTATTCGATTTCAAGCTCGCGTTCAAGGCCCCGCATTACGCGGTGCCCGATGTCCCCGGACTGGGCGTCGACATACGCGAAGATGCGCTGAAAGATCATCCGTTCAAGCCCTGGCAGGCGCCGCTCATGCAGCGCCCCGACGGCGGCTTCAACAACTGGTAAGCGTCACTTCTTGAGCACGTGCAGCAGGCTGCCGTAATCGTCGGTCCAGACGAGCGGCTTGCTTGCTTCCGTCAGCTTTCGAGCGTGCACCGCGATCTCTTCGAGCTCCAGAAACGCGCGGTTACGCGTCACCAGCATCCAGCTCGACTCGTCCGCGCCCGGCGCGTCCACTTCGTCGTAATCGACGTAGACGCACTTGAAGCCGCGAGCGTGCGCCATGGTGAAAACGAGCGGCTTGAGATCCAGGTAGCGGTTCGAGACGTGGACCGCCAGCACGCCGTCGGGCTCCAGGTGCTTCCAGTACAGATCGAAGCATTCCTGCGTCAGCAGATGCATGGGTATCGCGTCGCTGGTGAAAGCATCGACGGCGAGCGCGTCCAGACGCTGCGGGCGGCCTTCGAGGAGTTCCTGTTCCATCATCACGCGCGCATCGCCCAACACGAATTCCACCTCGGCCTTCGTATCGGCGCAGTACGTGAAGCGCGCTTGCGCGAGGCGGATTACTTCGGGATTGATCTCGTAAAAGCGCAGCGTGTCGCCGGGCTGGCCGTACGTCGCCAGCGTCCCCGTGCCCAGGCCGATCACTGCGAAACGCAGCGATCCGCCGCCGCCGCCCAGCGCCTGGCGCTTGGGATGCCGCTTTAGGGTCAGTCCCGCGCCGGCGTGCTCCACGTAGTACGTCGTCGGCTGCTCGCGCAGCAGTTCGCCCTGGTATTGCATGCCGTGATTGATCCGGCCGTGGCGCAGCGAAAGGTAGGCTCCGTTCTCGTCGGACTCCTGAAGCACTTTCAGCACGCCGTAGAAATTCCGCGTGGACTCGACGACCGACGCATGCTCCCGCGTATTCAGCACCAGGATGGCCGCCAGCGGCCCGCAGAACAGCAGCGGCGGCGACCAGACGATCCACAACGCCGGGCGCTTCGCTCCGGGCGGGCGCCATTCGCGCAGGCAGGCCAGAAACGTAAGGATCGCGCAGCCCAGCACGCCGATGGATAATTCCGTGTAGGAGTGAAACAAGCGCGGCGCGGCCAGCGCCACGAACGCCCCGCCCATCGCGCCGCCCGCGGAGACCGCGAGGTAAAAGAGCGTCAAATGCCGCGCGGGCGGGCGCGAACGTACCAGTTCGCCGTGGCAGCATAACGCGCCGAAAAACAGCAGCGCGCTGTACGACGCGACCTGCCACGGCAACGCGAGATTCACGCCTTGGGAGAGCGCGTAACAGGTGACCAGAACGGCGGCCAGCAGAAGTCCCGCGCTGGGACCGCGCAGATACCAACTCGGGCGGTCGAACGCGATCACGAACGTCAGCAGGTACAGACACAGCGGCAGCACCCACAGGAACGGCACCGGCGCGACTTCCTGCGTGATCTGGTTCGTCACCGCCAGCAGCAGCAGGGACGGAAACCCCGCGAGCCCCAGCCACAGCAGCACCGTGCGGTAGCCGGGCCGCGGCGCATCGCTTTCCGCGGCCGCGGAGGCGCTTGTCGATTCAAGCTTGTAGACCGACCACGCGCAGGCCGCCGCGCCCAGCGCGTACGCACCGAAGCCCAGCGACCAGACCCAAGCCTGATCGCGCAGCCGCAGATGCGGTTCGACGGCCAGCGGGTAACTCAGCAGCGCCAGCAGCGACCCGGCGTTCGAAAGCGCGTAGAGCCGGTACGGACTCGCCGCAGGATGCGCGAGGCTGAACCAGCGCTGCACCAGCGGCGCGGTCGCCGAGAGCGCGAAGTACGGCAATCCCAGCGTTGCCAGCAGCAGCAGCAGAATCTGCCCTTCCGGCGCCTGGCCCGCCGTCGGCTTCCAGCTTTCCGACGGCACGATCGGCAGCCAGAAAGCCGCCGCGGTCAGCACCAGCAAATGCAGCAGCGCTTGCCGGCGCGGGGTCAGCCGCGCGCAGAGCAAATGCGCGTAGGCGTACCCGGCCAGCAACAATAGCTGAAAGAAGAGCATGCAGGTCGTCCAGACCGCCGGCCCTCCGCCGAACCACGGTAGGATGTACTTTCCGATCAGCGGCTGCACCTGAAAGAGCAGGAACGCGCTCAGGAAAATCGTCAGAGCATAACGCCACATGATCGCGCGCCTGGGATACCCGGCAGATGGAGATCGTCGAAGCCGGATCAGGCTAGAGGCAGGCATCGGTTTCGGCAACTGGCGGCGCTCTCGCTTTACGCGCGCGGGCTCATCGGCTATCCCATCGTCATCGGCTCCACAGGAGAATGTGCCATGGCCAGCACCTTGCTGCTGCAGAAACTCGGCGCGCAGATCGCGACCGAAGGCGATCGCCTGATCAAGCTTCTCGAAGCGCTTACGCCGGAGCAACTCTGGGCGCCCGGTCCCGGCGGTTCGAATCCCATCGGCAATCTGGCGCTGCATCTGGCCGGGAACCTGCGCCACTTTCTGGGCGCGGGGCTGCTGAAAGACGGTTACGTCCGCGACCGCCCGGGCGAGTTCGCGGCGCGCGGCGTGGCCAAGGAAACCGTCCTCGCCAACCTCCGCGCCGGAATCGAAGTCGCCCGGCGCGCCTACGCGGCCGTGCAACCCGATGCGCTCGACGATGCGCAGGCCGAACTGTTGGCGCGTCTGCCCGCCCACTTTGCGTATCACGCCGGCCAAGCCAGCTACGCCGCGCGCGCCTTGGGAGTCAAACCGTGAGCGACCTGCGCAAGCCCTGCATCGTGGCTCTCGGCGGAGGCGGCTGGGCCGCCGATACCGATCCGCCCAAACTGGAGCAGTACGTCCTCGGCCTCGCCGACCAGACGCGCCCGCGCGTCTGCTACGTACCCACGGCCCAAGCCGATAACGACGGAGCTATCCTGCGCTTTTACGTCGCGATGAGCCGCGTCAATTGCCGCCCGTCGCATCTGACGCTCTTCAGCCGCCAGATCGAAGACTTGCGCGCGTTCGTGCTCGATCAGGATGTGATCTGGGTCGCCGGAGGCAACACCGCGAACCTGCTCGCCATCTGGCGCGCGCACGGACTGCATGAAATCTTTCATGAAGCTTGGCAGCAGGGCGTGGTCCTGGCCGGCGGCAGCGCAGGTTCGCTATGCTGGTTCGAAGGCGGCACCACCGATTCGTTCGGCCGGATTCTCAAGCCGATCTACGACGGGCTGGGCTTCCTCCCCGGCAGCCACTGCCCGCACTACGCCTTCGAGGGCCCGCGCCGGACGCTGTACCACAGCCTGATTCAAGAGGGCAAACTGGCCGCGGGGCTCGCGCTGGCCGACGACGTGGCCGCACGCTACGAAGGGCCGCATCTGAAAGAAGTGGTCGCCCGCAAACCCGAGGCGCGCGCCTATAAGGTCAGCCGCACCGCCGACGGAAACGTGCTCGAGGAAGAACTGATTCCCCGGTTGCTGTAAGGAGTTTCCCGTGCGCTATCGCGACCTCGCAGGCCTTAAGCCCACCCCTTCGCAGCTCGTGCTGGGCACCGGAGTATTCGGCTCGCAGCTACCCGAGCCCGAGGCGTTCGCGCTACTGGATGCCTTCGCCGCAGGCGGCGGAAACTTCCTCGATACCGCGCACGTCTACGCCGCGTGGCTGCCCAATGGAGCGGGCGCCAGCGAACGCACCATCGGCAAGTGGCTCAAACGAACCGGCGCGCGCGAGCGCATCGTCGTCGGCACCAAAGGCGCGCACATCGACATGAAGTCCGGCGCCAGCCGCATGCGCGCCGATTGCCTCGCAAAGGATTTGGAGGAAAGCCTCGACCGGCTCCAGTCGCCGTACATCGATCTGTACTGGCTGCACCGCGACGATCCGGCCGTGCCCGTCGGCGAAATCCTGGGCTGGCTGAACGAGCATCTCCGCGCCGGCAAGCTCCGCGCGCTGGGTTGCAGCAATTGGGCGCCCGCGCGGATCGAAGAGGCCAACCGCTACGCCGCTTCGAACGGCCTGACCGGCTTTTGCGCCAGCCAAATCGGCTGGGCGCTCGCCTGGCCCCAGCCGGCTTTCGATCCCAAGAGCCTCACGCGCTACGTCGATGCGGAGACCGAGGCGTTTCACCGCCGCACGGGATTCACGCAGGTCGCGTACAGCTCCCAAGCCAACGGATTCTTCAGCGGGCGCTACGGGCCGGGGCTGCCGCCCGAAGCGCAAAAGCCGGGCGTGCTCAGAAAGTACGGTTCGCCCCGCAACTATAAGCGCTTGGCCGCGGCGACCGAACTGGCCGTCCGGCGCGGCGTCTCGGCCAATCAAGTGGCGCTCGCCAGCCTTCTTGAGCAGCCCTTCCCCTTCTTCGCCATCGTCGGCCCCAAAAACATCGAACAGCTCCGCGACTCCCTGGCCGCGGCCGATCTCCGGCTCAGCGCAGACGAACTCGCCGGCCTGGAGTGCAATGGGTAGGTGAAGAAGCGCTCGCCGGGCGCTATGCGCCCGTCCAGCGGTATTCCACGGCCTGGAGGAAAGCGCGCGCGATCACGGCGTGCCCCGTCAGGCCCGGATGCACGCGGTCCCAAGCCAGCGCGGATGAGTGCTCGTGCTTCAACACCGCGTTGAACGCGGCCTGCACGTCGACGCAGAGCGCCCCGTGCTTGGCGGCCAGCTTTTTGACGGCCGTTCCGTAGGCATCCATGCGCGCGCGCATCGCATCGGCGGCGTTGGACTCGATGTAGAACGGCGTCAGCAGGACCAGGCCCTTCAAGACCGGCTTGGTCCTCGCGCAGAGTTCGTCCAGCGTCGCCTCGTATTCTTCCAGAGGCACGCCGCGGTCGGGCTGGCGCGGCAGATCGAACTGCCGCCAGACGTCGTTGATCCCGATCATGATCGAGAGCCAATCGGGCTTCAGGTCCAGCACGTCCGTCTGCCAGCGCGCTTTCAAGTCGCGGACGGTATGCCCGCTGATGCCGACGTTCGCTACGCGGATGCGGTGGCCCGGGTACGTGCTGCCCAGCAGCGCATCGACGAGCGCCACGTAGCCCTTGCCGGTGGCTTCGCCCAATCCTTCGCCGACGGGGCGCGCGCGCCCGCAGTCGGTGATGGAATCGCCGATCATCACGAGTTTCTGGCCGGGTTGAAGCAGCATGGGAACCTCTGGATTCGCTTGAACCGAAAACGATACGCTCGCGGCGCTAAGGCGTCTTCGCCGCTTCCGGCGCGGCGGGACTCTTGACCCCTTCCGCCTCGGGCGGCTTGGGAATCGAACTCGCGGGCACCGGATACACGGGCTTCTCGGTCGCGGCATCGACCAGGTCGAAGACGCGCACGTAATCGACGAGGAACTCGTCGGGCAGCTCTTCCTTGCGGATATCCCCGGCCCAGCCCTTGAACTGAATCTCGTCGCTAAATTTCAGGTAGAGCGGCACCTGGCAGACGCCGCCATCCTTGGAGCGCCAAGTCTCCTTCCCGTCTACGTAGAAGATGTACTCGTCGGGTAGCCAGAGCACCGCGAACTCGTGCCATCCGTCCAACACCCCCGGCGCGGCGACGCTGGTGCCCTTCGACTTGTGATCCTTGCCGTAACCGTCCCAGTGAATCGCGTGATGAATCTTCTCGTCGAGCTTCGGCTTCTCCATGATGTCGATCTCGGAGCCGTCGCGACCGTCGTTGCCCACCTTGCCTACCGCGCTATTGAAGAGCCAGAACGCCGTCCAGTGCCCGGCCTTCTTCTGAAGCTTCATGCGCGCGACGTAATACCCGAAGGCGTGTTCGAAGCGTCCTTTGCTCCGCACGCAACCGTTGAAGTAGGTCTCGCCTTCCTTAAAGGTTCTCATGGCAAGGTGGCCCTTGCCTTCCAGAACCGCCGCGCGTTTGGTCCACTGAGCGTCGTGGCGTTTGTACTCCGGCGTCTCCCATTTCGCGGCGTCGAGTTGCTCGCCGTCGAACTCGTCGCTCCAGACCAGCTTCCAAGCTTGGCCTTCCTTCAGTTCGGGGAGTTTGGGCGCCGGCGTCTCTTCGCCGCCATGCACCAAGCAGCCGCCGAAAGAGCAAGCCAGGAGGACGAGGACGGTCCGAACGTTCAGCACAAAAGGGCTCCCTTCCCGAAGCGGCGCCGATACTGATGCACGAAAGGAAGTACACCGCTCGCCGTTGGACGACCGGTGCATTCGGATGGCTACAACCTTCGGTACGGGACGTTACCCGCGCACGCCCAGGATGATCTCCTGGAGCAACTGGTCGAGGCGTTCGTAGCGCAGCGGCCGCTTGGCCAATTCATCGGGATTGAGCTTGGCGCGCTTGAGCTTCTCGAACCCGTCCGCATCGTGCGCCTCGATCAGCGACTGGTACTGCTCGTCGTCGTTGCGGATTTCCTTGAGCAACGCCCGGATCTCGACATCGTCGTCGATCTGCCGAGCCTTTTCCTTCAAGATCAGGTAAGTGCGCATGCAGCCGCGTGCGAAGTCCCAGACCCCGTCGGAATCCTCGGTGCGGTAGGCGTGCGCGTCGAAATGCCGCGGACCGGTGTAGCTGCGGTTCTCGAGCAGCCGGACGAGCAACAGGTTGCCCTTCAGGTCTTCGCTGCCGAAACGCAGATCCTGGTCGAAGCGGCCCATCTTCTGGCCGTTCAAGTCGACGTGGAAGAGCTTCCCGCACTCGATCGCCTGCGCGACGTGGTGGCTGAAGTTCAGCCCCGCCATCGTTTCGTGCGCGTACTCGGGGTTCACGCCGACCATTTCCTTGTGGTCCAGCGTTTCGATGAAGGCCAGCATGTTGCCGGTGGTGGCGAGGTAAATATCGCCGCGCGGCTCGTTGGGCTTGGCCTCCAGCGCGAACTTGAGGTCGTAGCCCTGGTCCTTTACGTAATGCGTGAGGAAGTTCATGGCCTCGCGCATCCGCTTCATGGACTCGACCGGATCTTTTGCCAAGTCGACCTCGGCGCCTTCGCGCCCGCCCCAGAAGACATAGATCTTCGCGCCCATCTCGACGCCCAGGTCGATGGCGTGCATCGTCTTCTGGATCGCGTACGCCCGCACGCGCGTGTCGTTGCTGGTAAACGCGCCGTCCTTGAAGACCGGATGTCCAAAGAGGTTCGTGGTCGCCATCGAGCAGACGATGCCCGTGTCCTTCATCACCTTCTTGGCGTCCTTCACAATCCGGTCGCGTTCCTTCGCGCTCGAACCGAAGGGAATCAGATCGTTGTCGTGGAAGTTGAATCCGTACGCGCCGATCTCCGCCATCTTGCGGATGTTCTCGACCGGATCCAGCGCTGGGCGCGTCGGCTCGCCGAACGGATCGCGGCCGGGGTTGGCGGTGGTCCAGAGTCCGAACGTGAACTTATGCTCCGGTTTGGGGGTATACGCGTCGGACATGAAGGTGCTCCGTGCCAAAGCAAGGCCGCAAGCTCGCCGCCCACCCGTCACCCACGGGTTGAGGAACGGCATTGCCGGCCCAAGCAGACTGTAAAGGTTCCGAGTGAAGCCCCTAAATGATTGAGCGCATAGCGGCTAGGTCAACCGCAAATCCGGCTTTCATGCACCGTGCAATCGACCCAAAACAGGCATTCAGGGTTATCCACGCTTTATCCAACGCCTGTGGATAAATGCGTGGAAATCTCGTAATCCATTATAAAATATATAGTTAGTGGTGTGCAAAAGCGGTGCGAAAGTGTCCTTAAGGCTGCTGAACCGGGAACGGCGCGTCGCGGTGTTCCACCAAACGCACCTCGCAGGGTCCAATCGGAAGTTCCACCTCCGCCTTCACCAATACGCGCGTCGCTTCGTGCAGCCACAAGGTCATTTCGCCACGCCGTTCGAACAAGCCGTTGAAGCCGCAGCCGGGCACGAACTCGTTTCCGGCCTGCGTCTCCAGCTTGATCATCAGGCAGGACTCCGCCAGACCGACTCCCGCCACGCTGAGTTTCTCCTTGCGCAGCAATCGGGGCCGGATGTTCCAGATCTGCTTGTCGGTGCAAATGGGCAGAACGGTGACGCCTTCGGGCTTATCGGCCTCCAGCACCACCGCTTTCGAACGCAGGTAGTAAAGCGCCGCCAGCGGGTCGAGCACGTTGTCGGTGAGCGGAAGGTCGGTCTTGGCCCAGGTGAGATTGTGGCGCTTCCAGCGGTACTCGGCCTTTTTCTCACCCAACGTGTAATCGAACTCGATCCGTTCTTCGGCCCAGAAGCCGTCACGGTGAGCGTTGTAGCGATACTCGCCTTCTTTCCGCTCCAGATGAAACGACCGGCTGAAGCCGCCCTTCCCATCGATGACCGAGGACGATTTGGTGCGCACGCGGTAGAAGGCCGAGAGCGCGCGGCTGGAGCGAATTTCCAGCTTCACGTTCCAGCTCAAGGGTCCGTCCGGCGCCGGGAAGGGCTCATAACGCTTGACCTGCATACGCGCCTTACCGGCAGGCAGCCCGTTCCAGAGAATATCGTAGATCAGTTGCTCACCCGACTCGGAGTCTTCAGGCGTGGACGGCGGGCGCAGATTCAGATCGTCGGCGGGTACGAAACGCGCTTGAGGCGTGGGGGCCGCCGAAACCACCGCAGGCAGCGGTAATTGGGGCTCCGGTGTAGCCGGCTGGGCTTCCTCTGCGCGAGCGCGAAAGAACGCCGGTCCCGCCAGCGCCGCAGCCACCAGCAGGCCCAGAGCGCCCAAGATCAGGTTACGCGTTTCGTACATGCAAGGCCGCCTGGAATCCCGGATCTACTATAAGGACCGCTCAATAAGGTCCCGCTTCGAAGCGTCCGCATTTTAACCGGAGCCCGCGTTTTGCACCGGGATCGATTTCCGGCTGGAACGCGGCTCAACACGGCTCCTGTAACTCGCGTCCAACTCTAGAGTTGAGCCGAGTGCGCGGTGCCGGTAGGCTGGTTTACGGAACGCGCCTGCACGATCAGGCAGCATCGCCGGTGGTTCCGCGTCATACGTGGGACTCGAAACGGCGCGATTTCGCGCGGCCTGCGATTCGGGTTGAGGCGTCCAAAGGACATGCGGTACGACAACGCGCTCCGCGGCGGGCGCGAGGGGGAGAGGGGCCATTCGATGGGTTACGCGTACACGGGCCGGAAGCGCCTGCGATTCGAACTGCTCGCCGGAGCGGTCATGGCGGCGGTGCTGAGCGGGCCGGGCGTCGCGCGGGCCCAGGATGCCGAACCCGCGGCCGCGACCGAAGTAAAGGATGTGACCATCGTCGTCGGGGGCGAACCGTACACCGGATCGCTGCTGCTTCCCGCCGATGACGCCGGATTCAAGTTCCGACTCACCGAGACCGGCGACGTGCTGCGCTTCCGCTGGAGCAGTCTGGACCAGAGCGAGCGCCGCCGCGTGCAGAAGCTCCTCAGCATCGAAGTCGAAGACGGCCGCCTCCAATTCGGCAAAGAGATCGAATGCGTGCGCTTCAAATTGAAGAGCGGCAAGAGCGTCGAAGGGCTGGAGATGCCCGACCGCGCGCTCCCCGGTTACCGCTGCCTCAAGACTTCCTCGCAGGTACTGCAGCTTCCCAAGAGCGACGTGGAATCCGAAGAAAAGATCCAGAAGCGTGAGAGCGACGTCTTCTCGGCCGAAGAAGTCTACGACCGCATGCTGTTGGAGCGCCCCCCGGCGAAGGACCAAGCCAAGGACCACCTCGACTACGCCCGCCAATGCGCCAACATGGGCCTCTACGACCGCGGCATCGACCATCTCGAAATGGCCAAGGCCGTCGACCCGCGCGTCGAGGAACGCACCCAGGAATTCCGCGAGGAGCTCGTCGCCAAGTTCGCCGACCAGCAGGCCGAGAAGCTGTACCTCCAGATCATCACCAGCCTCAACGCTGGAGATAATGCCAGCGCGCTCGAAAAGATCACCCGCCTCAAGGACAACTTCCCCAACAGCGAGTACTACACGAAGGTCGACAGTCTCCAGCCCAAGGTCGAGGCCGACAGCCAGACCGACTTCCAGAAGCAAGTCATCTTCATGTACTACCATCTGTTCCAGGAGCTGATCCAGGAGCGGCTGGTCAAGCGCACGCGGGTGGACGACAAGGGCCGGCCCGTACCGTCGATTCCCGGCAAGCAGGTCACCACGCGGCAGGGGCATATTTTCCGCGGCCAACTCGTCAGCGATTCCGCCGAGAAACTCACCCTGCGCCAGGGCGACATGACCATCGACATCCCCGGCAAGGACGTGATGACCAAGCAAGACATCGACATGAGCAAATCGTTCCGCGAGATCTCGCCCACCTTCGCCGAGTTGAAGCAGTACGTCACCGACGCGCAGGGCGGCATCGGCAAGGACCTGATCGCCCGCGTCGCGCTGCGCCTACACGTCGACGAGGCCAAGGTCCGCGACGCCTGGCAAGGCCGCTTCAACCAGGTTGCCGAATACAAGGACGGGCAACTCGAAAAGAGCAAGGTCTGGACCTCGCTCCACGAAGCTCCTTACGGCAAAGGCGCCTGGCTGCGCGACGGCGTCCAGCCCGTGCAGGCCAATCAGGGTCAGGGGCAAGGCCAAGGACAGGGCCGCCGGCCCGGCGGGCGCAACCAGAACCAAGGCAACAACGCCGGCGGTTCGAATCTCGTCCTCGAGCCCGAAGCCGTGAACCCCGACGACTCCGACGATCCGGAAATCTGGTGGACCGGCCAAAGCACCCAAGTGAAGTTCAACGTGCTCCGCGCGCTGGCCTCCGAAAAGATCTTCCGCGTCAAGCAGGTCGCCGGCGACCGCTGCTCGCAGTGCGCGACCAAGGGCTACATCGAAACCTGGGACGGCTTCGGCTCGCTCAAGATCTACCGCTGCCCGACCTGCCGCGGGTTGCAGTATCTGTTCCGCGTCTTCTACGAGTAAAGGCGGCTGGATGCACGCGATTCGTACTTACCTGCCGGCACTCGCACTCGGTTGGATACTCGTGAGCGCCGCACCGCTGGCCGCCGGAGAAGCCGCGCCTCCCGGCGCGTCCGAAGTGCCCGACGAAACGGTGGTCGTCGCCGGCGAACCCTACAGCGGTTCGCTCCTGCAGCCGCCCACCGACGCCGCCTTTCGCTTCAAGCTCAAAGAGACCGGCGACATCCTGACGCTGCGCTGGAGCAGCCTTGCGCCCGACGAAGCGCGGCGCATTCGCAAGCTGTACGGACTCCCCGAAGAAGGCCCCGTCGAGCGCCCGCGTTCGGGCGAGAAGGTGGCCGGCGTGCGCTTCAAGCTGAACACGGGGCGCTCGATCGAAGGCCTCGAACTGCCCGACCGCGCCCGGCCCGGTTTCCGCGCGCTCAAGACCCCCAGCCAGCTCATGCAGGTCCCCGCGCCCGGCATAGTAGGCGAGGAAGCCGTGGAACTGGACGCCTCCGACGTCTACAGCGCGCGCGAACTCTACGACCGCCGCATGCTCGAACGCCCGCCGGCCAAAAACGCGGCGAAGGACCACCTCGACTTCGCCCGCTGGTGCGGCCAGATGAAGCTCCACGAACAGGCGCTCGACCACCTCAACATGGCCGAATCCATCGATCCGCGCCTCGTGGAACGCAGCGCCGAATTTCGCGCCGAACAGGCCGCGAAATTCGCCGACCAGCAGGCCGAAGCGCTCTATCGCGGCATCCTCACCGACATGGACCGCCAGCTTTACGCAGCGGCTGTCGAAAAGATCGAACGCCTCAAGCAGAACTTTCCCAACAGCGAGTACTACACCAAGTGCGACGCGCTTCAGCCCAAGGCCGAGAAACTCCGTGCCGAAAACTATCAGAAGCAGGTGGTGCTGCTGTACTACACCTACTTCAGCGAGCTGATCCAGGCCAAGGTGGCCGAACGCACCCGCGTGGACGACAAAGGCCGGCCCGTGCCTTCGGTGCCCGGCAAACAAGTCACCACCAAGCACGGCCACGTCTTCCGCGGCACGCTGGGCGGTGACGGAACCGAGAAAGTCACGATCCAGCAGCTCGACGGCACGACGGTCGAGATCCCCCGGGCCGAGATCGTCTCGACGCAGGATATCGATC
Organism: Planctomycetota bacterium; assembly: GCA_015075375.1. GTDB lineage: Bacteria > Planctomycetota > SZUA-567 > H5-PLA8 > H5-PLA8 > H5-PLA8. The sequence goes on from JABTUM010000001.1 coordinate 1,917,552, forward strand.
TCAGCGAGGCCCACCACACGGTGGCCAAGACGTACGACGAATTGAGGCAGTACGTCACCGACGCGGAGGGCGGCTTGGGGAAAGATGTGATCGTCCGTATCGCCAAGGTGCTGGGCAGCGACGAAGCCAAGGTCCGCGACGCGTGGCAGGGGCGCTTCAACCAGACCGCTGCGTACGAAAACGGCCAACTGGTCAAAAGCAAGGTCTGGGCCAGCGTCCACGAGACCAGCTACGGACTGGGCGGCTGGCTGCGCGAAGGCTCGACCTACCTCCAGGAAAAGCAGGCGCAGCAAGCCCTCACACAGGCCCAGAATCCGCAGCGCCCGCGCACGACCGGCAACAACCCCAACAACGCCTCCAATCTGGTTCCCGCCGATGCGCAGGAAGACCCCGCCGAGTCCGACGACCCTAACGTATGGTGGACCGCGCAGCGCTCGGAGACGCAGGTCGAAATTCTGCGCGCGATGGCCGCGGAAAAACTCTTCCGCGTCAAGCAGGTCCACACCGTCAAACGCGGCGAATACCGGGGTAAGCTTGAGTACAAAATAGTTTACGAATGATGAACGGAAGGCCCGCGCCGCCCGTTAAACCCAGCGTAAGATGTTCTGTGTACCCACATTCGGGTTTTGTTCGCACTCTGTCTTGGGGGTTCATCATGAGCGTAAACCTTGACCTTCGAAAGGCTTGGAAGCGCGGAGCGGTTCTTTCGCTGCTCACGTGCACCATCTTGGGCTTGGGCGGTTGCGGAGGGGGCGGCGGCGGAGCGCCCGCGAAGCCGGGAGCGAAAAAGGAAATCGCGGCGGCCGAAGAGTCCCTCACGCGCGCTCAGACGTGGCGCTCGCAGGGCGACTTCGATACGGCGCTGGCGGCGCTGAGGGAAGGCCTGGACGCCGCGCAGCAGGGCCGGCGCAAGGCGCTGCAGCGCGAAAAGCCGGCGCTGGAAGACCTGGAGACGCGTATCGCCCAGGAACTCTCGAAGATGGAAATCGAGAAGGAGAAGCAGAAGGCGATCAAGGAAGAAGCCAAGCGCAAGGAAGAAGAAGAGAAGCGCTTGGCCGAACTGCGCAAGAAGGAAGGCATCAAGACCACGGCCGTGACGGCGGCGGTCGATCCGCTGGTCGCCGAACGCGAGAAGAAGGAAGCCGAACGCAAGAAGGCCGAAGAACAGCAGAAGGCGATGGCCGCGCTGATGGTCAAGAAGGACGTCAAGACCGAAGACGGCGCCGATGCCGACGAGGCTCCGGGCGTCGCGGCCGCGGGCGGTGGAGCGGAAGGCGAAGAGGGCGATAAGCCGAAGGCCAAACCGAAGTCCGAAGGTCCGTTCCGCGATTGGGGCGACAAAGCGCCGCCACTCTCGGTGGACCGCATCCGCGTGAAGGACAAGTTCGTCTTCGTCTACTTTCAGCTTTACAACAAGGGCGAAGCCGGCAAACGCATCGGCCGCATCACCGTGATGCTGAAGGACGGCGGCAACGGCGACTTGGGCGAAGCGCACGGGATCTACGAATACGCCAAGATGGACCCCAACGCCGCCGATCCGCTCACCCAGCCCGACGGCAGCGGCTTGACGGCCGAGTCGCACCAAGTCCCAGGCGGACAGTCGCTCCAACTCGTCGCCGTCACCGACATGGATAACAACAACCGCGCGGCCAAGGCCGTCAAGGCCATGGTCAACGTCGATTTCTCGGACGGCGGCCGCGCCAGCGAATCCGGCCCCAACAAAGCCAGTGACGCCGCCGATCCCGGCAAGGCGATCGTGCCCGGCTTGTAAGGCTTGGCGAAAGGTGCAGGCAAGCGACACGGCCCGGATTCCTCCGGGCCGTGTGCATTTAGAGTGCGTCCTAAAACCGGACCGCGGCTAAGGCGTCCAGGCGTCCTTGTTCTTCGCCCACCATTGCTCCCAGAGCTGAATGCCCTGCTCGCGCTCTTCCTCGGAGCCCTTGGCTTTGAAGGCGATCACCTGGCGAGTCATGACCATCAGCGCGTTGGCGGCCAACCCGCGCACGCGCGCGTCGGGATCGCGCAGCAGCTCGATGAAGGACGGGACCGCTTCGCGCGCCTTCAGGTTCGCCAGGCTCTCGATCACCGGCCCATAGGAACCGAAATGGGTGTTTTTGAGGAGCTTGAGCAGCGCGGGAATGGAACTGCGGTCCCCCAGCTTGCCCAGCGATTCAACGGCCGCGTAGCGCACGGCCCCCACGCCGTCGTTGAGCATCCGCTGCAGGTGCGGCACCGCGCGCGTATCGGCGCGCAAGCCCAGCTCTTCGCAGGCGTCGCGGCGCACTTCCCAAATGCGGTGGTTCAGTTCCTTGATCAGCGTGTCGAAATCGGAGGTATTCCCCGATGTTTCGGCCGGAACGGTAGCCAAGGTCGCTCTCCACCGGCGGCCGGCCTGCTCGAACCGGTCCGCTCGCGTCTCTCTATACCCGCTCGCGCCGGGGATTCAAGAATACCGGGCAAACGCTCCGCGGCCGTTCACGGCAGCAGAGCCTCGGCGACCAGCAGGTCCGTCTCGCTTCCGCGCGCGAACCGCAGCGTCAGGCGTTGCGTGGACGGACGCTGGGCCAGCGCGACCCGCGCCTGCGGCCAGTCGCGCACCGCATGCCAGCTCCCGATCCAGTGCAGCCGGTCTCCCGCACGCAACCCCGCCCGCGCCGCCGGACTGCCCGGCCGTACGTCGCTCACCGGCAGCCCCGCGCTGCCCGGTTCGGGCAATTCCATCTTGAGGCCCAGCGCGCGCGCCTCGCCCGGCGGCGCGCTCGGCTCCAGCCGCGGCAGCGACAGGTTCAACGTCCAAAGCGTCTCGCCGCGCCGGATGCCCAGCGCCACCCGCGTGCCTTCGGGCCGGGATTGGAGCATGCTCAGGAGCCGCCACGGCGTCGCCACGCGCTCGCCGTCCGCCGTCTCGATGCGGTCTCGCGCGCGAATGCCGTAGGCTTCCGCGGCGCTGCCGGGATCCACCGCTTCCACCACGGCGCCTCCGGGGGTGTGCGCATCGGGCTCCAACACCAGCCGCAGGCCCGCCGGCAACGTGCCGTGGTACACCGAGCCGCCTCCGGCATTCTTGAGTTTGGGCAGGAACCGCGCCAACTGATCCGCGGGAACCGCGTACGCCACGCCCGAATTCGCGCGGCCGTTGAAGCGCGCCATGATTTGCCCGGTCAGCCCCAGCAGTTCGCCCGAAAGGCTCACCAGCGGGCCGCCGCTGTTCCCGGGGTTCACCGCCGCGTCGGTCTGCAGCGCATCGGCGTAAAAGGTATCCAAAAACGGATTGTTCGGATCGCCTTGGTAGCGGTGCCGCGCGCATAACGTGCCGAGGCTCACGCTGGGCGCGCCGTCCAAATCGCCGAGCTTGAACGGATCGCCGAAGGCCAGCACCGGATCGCCGACGCGCGCGCGGGACAGATCGGCCAGCGGAAGCCACGGCAGATCGCGCGCGTCCTCGAGCTTCAGCAGCGCCACGTCGCCCACGGGATCGCGGCCTTCCACGCGCGCGCGGTACAGCCGTTCGCGCCCGTAGACGCGCACCGTCCAGTCCGCTTTGCGCGCCACCACGTGGTGGTTGGTCAGGACGTAACCGTTGGCCGAAATGCAGACGCCCGAGCCGCCGCCGACGAAGACGAAGGCCGCCTGCGCCTGGCGGATCGAAGCGGACAGTTCCGCCTCCAGCCGCGCGGCGGACGAATCGTCCTGCGCGCGCGCGGCGGCCGGCGCCAGAGCGCACAGCAACAGCAGCACGGTGCGGTGCGGGAGCCGCGGACGCGATCGGATCACTCGGCGGCGCCCATCGTCACCGCCGCGCGCATCAAACGCCCCTCGCGCAGGAAGCGCACCGCCACCGCCGCGCCCGGCGCGCAGCGCTTCAAGCGCGCCACCAGCGAAGGCCAGCTCCGCACGCTCTCGCCGTCCAGCGCCGTGATCGTATCGCCCGCGCGCAGCCCCGCTTCCCAGGCCGGCGAAGCCGGTTGCACGCCGGCCAGCCGCACGCCTTCGTAAAGCGTCTCGCCCACCGCGGGCGAAACGCCCAGGTATGCCTGCGTGGCCGCGGCCACGTCGCGCCCCGCGCGCAGGCCCTCCAGTTCGGCTGCGATCCGCTCCGCCGGCGCGCAGAAGCCCACGCCCGAATTCGGCGCCCAGACCTTCTTCATGCCCAGGTGCGCGACGATTCCCACCAGCCGCCCGTCCAAAGCCAGCACCGCGCCCCCTGCGTTCCCGTGGTTCAAGCGCGCGTCGAGTTGCAGCGCCTGCCCTTCCATCCGGCGCGAAGCGCTCACGATCCCGCGCACGCGCGTCGGCGGCGCTTCGGCGTCGGAGGCCGCGCCCAGAACCGCCACGAAGCGGCCCGCCTCCGGCGGACCCGCGGCGCTTAAGACCAGCGAGGAAACCGGCTCGTCGTCCCGCAACTCCAGCAGCAACACCGCCAGATCGAGGCCCCGGTGCCGCCCGGCGCGTCGCGCGGAACGCACACGCCCGTCGGCCAGCCGCACCTCGAAGCGTTCGGCCTCTTCGGGCAGCGCGGAGGCCGCCGTCAGCAGCGTTCCGCGCGGTTCGACCAGCACGCCCGTCAGCACCGCGCCGTCCTCGCCGGGCCCGCGCGCCGCCGGCGCCGGCATCTCGTACGGCTGGCTCACCGGCCGCGGCGCGGCCGGCTCGGTCTGCGCCTGGAGCGCCGGCGTCCCCGTGCGTCCCGGCAGCAGAATGCACGCCAGCGCGGGCGCCGCGCGCTGCGCGGCCGCGTCCAGCGCGCGTTCCAATACGGCGTTCGGATCGTTCGATGCGCTCCGCGCGGGTTCGTCTAAGGCCTCGTAGCGTTTCATGGGCGCAAGCGCGTCCGGCAGCGCCGCGCGGATGCGGTCGAGCGGGATCGCCAGCCCCAGCCCGCGTTCGCGCGCGTAGGCGAGGCTCAACAGCCCCAGCAGCCGCCCGTCGGCATCGGCCAGCACGCCGCCGTCGCTCCCGAAGTTGACCACCTGGTCCAGTTCCAGCGCCGGCCCCGCGTAGCGGCTGCGTTCGTCGTCGCTGGCCACGCGGTATCGCCCTGAGAGCGTCAATGCGCGGAAGTAGACTTCGCCGTCGCGCTCCAAGGTTCGATGCGGATTGCCCGCCGCGTAGACGCGCGCGCCGATGGCGACCGCTTCGGGCCGCCCGGGCTTCAAGAAAGGAAGCGCCGCGCCGCCCGGATCGGCGATGCGCAGCACCACCGCCTCGGTCGCGGCGTCCGAACCCGCCCATTCGGCGCGGAAGCGCCGGCCGTCTTTCAGGATCACGGATATCGCTTCGGCATGCGGCGGGACGACGGTGGCGGCGGTGAGGACCAGGCCTTCGGGAGCCACCAGCACGCCGGCGCCGTAGTAACGTTCGCGGCGCGGCCCGGCCTGGCATTCGATGGCCGTCACCGCCGGCGCGATGCGCGCGCAGACGTCGCTTTGCCGCCGGGCAAACTCCGCGAGGGGGCCGGGACCGTCCGCGCCGTACGCGCAGACCGCGCCTAAGGCGGCCAGCAGGATGCCTCGAGATAAAGCGGGGACCGTCTGAAAAGCCACGGTTGCCGCGCTCCGGCCGGGTTCCCCCCCAGCCAGAAAGACGAGTGGAAGCTACGGGGATGGTTTCGGCCAGATCGCGGCGGGGCTTGAGTGCGGAAGTGCGGGTTCCGGCAGGTCCGGCGGTCATTTGCCGCCGGCTTCCGGAGCCGGCGCGCGCTCCAGTTCCAGTTCGGAACCGGCAAGCTCGGGCAGGCCGGCCAGGCGCGCCTTAAAGGCGGCCCAGTCCACCTCCAGCGTGCGGTAGGCTGGGCGCTCTTCCTGGACCGCTGCACGAATCATCGCGATGCGTTCGGGGTGCGAGGGATGGCTGCTCAGGAAGGTCATCGCGATCTCGCCGCCGCTGAAGACGCCGTCCTCGTCGTGGTCGTGGCGCGCGAAAAAGGCCATCAAGCCCCGCGGATCGATCTCCGCGCGGGCCAGCGTCTCGAGCGCCACGGCATCCGCCTCGCGCTCGTGCGCCCGGCTGAATTCCAGTTCGCCGGCGATCAGCATCAGGCCGCCGCCGAGTTCATCCAACGTAGAGTCCGAATCGCCGAAGCAGGCGCAGTAGAGCAGGCGCAAACCCAGCGTCTCGATGACGCGGTGTGTGCTGTGGCGGCGCGTCACATGGGCGAACTCGTGCGCCAGAACTCCGGCAATCTCTTCCGGGCTTTCGGACTCCAGCAACAATCCGGCGTTCAGCACCACGTACCCGCCCGGCAGAGCGAATGCATTCGCGGTGGGATCGGCGGATACGAAAACGCGCAAGGGATGCAAGCGGTCCTGTTCCGGAATCCCGGCTTGAACGGCCGCGGAAAGCTTCGCGATCTCCGCCCGCGTCACGGGGTCGTCGATCAGGCGCAAACTCGGACGCAAACTCAAGAAAGCATTGCGGCCAAACTGCGCTTCCTGCCCCAGCGAAATCCGTTGGACGGCTCGTTCCACCATGGCGTGCCGCGCGCCGGGGAAAACCCAGAGCAGGCCAAACACGGTGGCGAAGATCGCGAGCCGCCAGCGCCGGCGCGGCCGCGGCCGCGCCGCGTCGGACACGCGGCGACGGCGAAGCGGCGTACCCTGCGATCGACGGAAGAACAGGCCTGCGTTCAATGCGGTCCCTCCATTTCCAGAAAGGAAATGAGGCAATCGCGCAAACCCTTTTAATAAGTTGGAAGAATTCGACCGCCCTTAGGCGGCCGGTGGCCCGCTGGGGAATTCGAGGCTGAACGTGGCGCCCTGCCCGGGGCTCGATTCGACGCGCACGCGGCCGTCGTTTTGTTCGACCAGCGTCTTGACGATCGCCAGACCCAATCCGGTGCCGGGCAGCGTGTGGACGTCGCTGTCGAGGCGGTAAAACTTGTTGAAGATGCGGACGTGCTCCTGCGCCGGAATGCCCGGACCCTGGTCGCGCACCCACACCCGCGTCTGCGGCACGCCGCCGCTTCCGGGCAACGCTTCCGCGCCCAATTCGATCGGATGACCGCCTCCGAATTTCGCCGCGTTGTCCAGCAGGTGCCGCAGAATGTCCTTCAGCGCTTCTTCGTTGGCGTACACCTGCGGCCCCGGCGCGGCGGGACGCAGGACCACTTGGATCTGCTGAGTGACCTCCGCGCCGTAGCGCTTGCCGAAGGTCGCGCGCACCGCCGCAAAGAGCGCCTCCGCCGGCAGCGCCTGGCGGTCTTCGTTGAGCGGATGCTCTTCGATCTCGTTCAAGTCCAGCACGTCTTCGATCAGTTCGCTGAGCCGGCGCGATTCTTTGTAGATGATCTCGATGAAGCGCCGGCGCATCTCGGCCGGCATCTCGCCCGCCCCGCCCTCGACGTCGCGCAGCAGCGCCATCGCGAAGCCTTCGATGGAAGCCAGCGGCGTGCGCAATTCGTGCGAAACGCTGCGCAGAAAACGCGCCTTCAAGCCCTCGAAGCGCCCGGTGGCGGTGACTGGGCCGGCATCGGGAACGGTCATGTAGCGGCGTTCGCAGCGCGCGAGAAGCGTATCGAGCTGTTCGCCCAGCGCGTGGGCATCCACGGTCGGCACGGGCACTTCACGGGAGCCCGCCAATTGCGCCAGACGCGGCAGCGTACGGGCCAAGACCGCGGCCAGCGCCGCGGATGATTCCGAGGTCCGGAGCGCCTTGGCCGGTTCGTTCAACACCCGCCCCCGTTCGCCTGCGCCCGGATCGCACCGCTTACGCAGGCGCTCCCGGCGCGTCGACCACCTGGTACGTCAGCAGATGGAAAAGCTGCGCCCCGTCGAAGAACTTGCCCAGCTCGGGACTCAGCAGAATCTCGACGTCCTTACCGGTCTCGCGGGCGCGAATCACGCCATCCACCAGGTGGCCGATGAACAGGGAACTGAGGTACGGGCAGCGGGTGAAATCGAAGACCACCCGCTTTTGCGGACAGGTAGCCATTTCATCCATCGTCCGACAGAACAGTCCCAGGTCCATGCGCAAGATGACGCCCTGCACTTCCATGCGGCCATCGACGAAGCGGCACAAGTGCCTGCGATTCGCGGATCGCCCAGAGCCAGGACGCGGTTTCGGATCGTTCACGAGTTCAACCCCTCGCCGTTTGCCGCAGACACATTACACCATGTGCATGCTTTGTCACAAACGGCAACGCTATACTGCCGCAGTTCGCTCCGCAAGTAGCACTCATGCGCCGTGCAACGACGCATAGTGCAACCCTTCCGCTTGAACGCCAAGCGGAACGCTCTGCGTATCTACACATCGGCAACAGGGATGCCACGGCCAGCGTCTTCTTCGTTTCCGTTTCACCTACCTGTGCAACGCCGCGGGATCGCCTTGCAATATAGACTTGAACTGCTTGCCGATTGAGGTATGAAATGCCCCTTCACCGGTGCAGCGTTTAACGCGCCGGTGGCCTTACGAGCGTCCCGGTGCGGGACGTGGGAGCCTTTTTTCCTGGAAGCAATACATGCCAACGATCAATCAACTGGTGCGCTCGGCGCGCAGGGTTCAGCGCACGAAGTCGAAGAGCCCGGTGCTGGAGTCGAATCCCTTTAAGAAGGGCGTTTGCCTCGCGGTCCGCACGATGACGCCCAAGAAGCCGAACTCGGCGCTGCGGAAAATCGCGCGCGTGCGGCTGAGCAACGGGAAAGAAGTGACGGTTTACATTCCCGGCGAAGGCCACAATCTGCAGGAACACTCCATCGTACTGGTGCGCGGCGGCCGCGTGCGCGACTTGCCCGGCGTGCGCTACCACATCGTCCGCGGCGTTTATGACTGCCAGGGCGTCCAGGACCGCAAGCAGAGTCGTTCGAAGTACGGCACCAAGCGCCCGAAGGCGGGCTAAGCCGGACCGAAACCCAGGACCATACCGTAGGGAGCAGCATACAAGATGGCTTTCATGAGGAAGAAACGCGAAGAGCGGAAAGAAGTTCCGGCGCTGCCGGAGCACATCCGGGTCACGGGCCGCGGCCTGAAGCCCGATCCGCGCTTCAACGACCTGCTGGTGACCAAGTTCATCAATTGCATGATGTACAGCGGCCAGCGCGGGAAGAGCCAGAACCTCTTCTACGAGGCGATGGACATCGTCCAGAAGCGCACGAACGGGAGCCCGCTGGAAGTCTTCCACGCGGCGCTGGACAACGTGAAGCCTATGGTCGAGGTCAAGTCGCGGCGCGTCGGCGGCGCGACGTGGCAGGTCCCGATCGAAGTGAGCCGCAAGCGCGCGCAGAGCCTGGCGATCCGCTGGATTCTCGAAGCCACCCGCGGCAAGAAGGGCCGCCCGATGGCCGAGCGGCTGGCCGGCGAGTTCATGGACGCTCAGAAGAAGGAAGGCGCGGCCATCACCAAGCGCGAAAATACGCACAAGATGGCCGAAGCGAACAAGGCCTTCTCGCACTTCGCGTTCTAAGCCGTCCTCGCGAACCGAATCGACCGCCCTCGCCCTGCGAGGGCGTTTTTTTTGAGTTCCGCCGCGGCAAGATTAGGGTTGCCTTTAAGTTAGGCGTCGGTATATTTTTTGGCCTTGCTTGGACGGCACCGGGACCGTCCGGCGTGGGAGGTTTGGAACCTACGATGAGCGCATAAGTTTCCTCGCCAGCCCCTTCCTTCACGCATCCCATTCCCGGATCTAGGTCACCGCACGAGCGGCAGCCGTATCCCGAGTCGAGGACGAGAAGCAGCGGGCAACGGCCCCTGGCCGGTTCGCCAGGGCGCCCGTGGGCATGTTCGTGAATGCCCGCGGGGAAGGATTCGAAACGCGCCGCATCGGTGTCGATCCCGTGATTCAGGAACTCGCAACAGGAGCACGTTAACCATGGCGGCCACCCAGACGACTTCGGCGCCCGAGCTTTCGAAGGCCGAGCAGGCGATCCTGCTGCTGCGCAACATCGGCATCATCGCGCACATCGACGCGGGCAAGACGACGCTGACCGAGCGCGTCCTGTACTACACGGGCAAGCAGCACAAGATGGGCGAGGTCCACGAAGGGACCACGACCACCGACTACATGCCCGAAGAGCGCGCGCGCGGCATCACGATCACGTCGGCCGCGGTGAGCTGTCACTGGAAGGGCTACAACATCAACATCATCGACACGCCCGGCCACATCGACTTCACGGCCGAAGTGCAGCGCTCGCTGCGCGTGCTCGACGGCGCGGTCGTCGTCTTCAGCGGCGTGGACGGCGTCGAAGCGCAGTCCGAAACGGTGTGGCGCCAGGCCGACCGTTACAACGTCCCGCGGCTGTGCTTCATCAACAAGATGGACCGCGTCGGCGCGGACATGTGGAACGTCGTCGAGCAGATCAAGACGCGCCTGGGCGGCAAGGCCCTGCCCATTCAGATGCCCATCGGCAAAGAGCACAGCTTTACCGGCGTGATCAACCTCGTCCAGATGCGCCAGTTCGTCTTCGACAAGGACTCGAAGGGCCAGAAGGTCGAGGAGATGGACATCGCGCCCGAGTTCCTCGAAGAGGCCAACATGCGCCGCGACGAACTCTTCACGCTCCTGGCCGACGACGACGAGAAGATGGGCGAGATGTTCCTCGCCGAAGAGAAGCCCGACAACGACCAGCTCGCGGCCGCGCTGCGGCGCGTCGTCTGCGCCGGCAAGGCCGTCCCGGTCCTCTGCGGCAGCGCGTACCACTACATCGGCGTGCAGCGCCTGCTTGACGCCGTGGTGGCGTATCTGCCCTCGCCGCTGGAAGCCAAGCCCACGATCGGCCTGGATCCGGAAGACCATTCGAAGGAAATCGAACGCAAGCCCTACCCCGACCAGCCGCTCACCGCGCTGGCCTTCAAGACGATTTACGACAAGTTCGGCGACCTGACCTTCCTGCGCATTTACTCCGGCACGCTGAACAAGGGCGACAAGCTCTTCAATGCGACACAGGACAAGAAAGAGCGCGTGGACCGGCTCTTCCTGATGCATGCCGATGCGCGCGAGCCGCTCGAAAAGGCCGTGGCGGGCGACATCGTCGCCGCCGGCGGGCTCAAATTCACCTATACCGGCGACACCATCTGCAGCGAAGACAAGCCGGTGCTGCTGGAACCGCCCAAGTTCCCCGATACGGTCATCTCGATGGCCATCGAGCCGAAGACGAACAGCGACAAGGACAAGCTGGCCATCGGCCTGTCCAAGCTGGCCAAGGAAGACCCGACCTTCACGCATAAGTTCAACAACGAGACCGGCCAGCTCATCATTTCGGGCATGGGCGAGCTGCACCTGGAAATCATCAAGTCGAAGCTGATGCGCGAGCACGGCGTCGACGCCAACGTCGGTTCGCCGCGCGTCAGCTACCGCGAGACGCTCACCGCCGAAGCCGAGGCCGAAGGCAAGTTCGTGCAGCAGTCGGGCGGCCGCGGCCAGTACGGCGTCTGTTACCTGAAGCTTGAACCGTTCCCGAACGACGAGCCGGATCGCGTGCTCTTCGAGTCCGAGATCGTCGGCGGTTCGATTCCGCGCGAATTCATCCCGTCCGTCGAACGCGGGGCGCGCGGCGCGGCCTTCACCGGCATCATCGGCGGCTACCCGACCATCAACATCAAGATCACGCTGCTCGACGGCAAATACCACGAGGTGGACAGCTCGGACCTCGCGTTCGAAATGGCCGGCAGCATCGGCTACAAGGAAGCGGCGCGCAAAGCCGGCGCGATCCTGCTCGAGCCGATCATGAACGTCGAAGTCGTGACGCCCGAGGAATACATGGGCAGCATCATCGGCGACTTGCAGAGCCGCCGCGCGGTGATCACCGAACTGGGCGACCGCGGCCACCTCAAGGTCGTCCGCGCCAAGTGTCCGCTGGCCGAAATGTTCAGCTACTCCAACGCCTGCCGCAGCTTGTCCAGCGGGCGAGCGAGCTACAGCATGGAGCCGTTCGGCTACGAGCCCGTGCCGCGCAGCAAGTACAAGGAAATCGTCGGCGACGGCGAAAAGGAAGGCGTCCGCCGCTAAGGCCGTTATTCCATCCGCTGAAGCGTTTAAGCCCGCGCCGATCGCATCGGCGCGGGCTTTTTTTCTTCACCCTTCAGACCGCCCGCGAACTGTCCCCCACCTCGAAATCGACCGGCAGGATCGCGCGCACGGGCGGCGCGTCTTTGCAGGCCAGCCGGGCGTTGAGCAGGCGGACCGCGTTTTCCCCCAGATCTTCGTAATCGACGCGCAGGCGCGAAAGCCGCAGGCCGCCGGGGGCTTCGACGAGCGTCCCGTCGGCGCAGGCGAGGCTGACGTCGTGCGGACAGCGCAGGCCCAGCGCGCCGAGCGCTTCGAGTACGAAGGGCGCGGAACGGCTGGAACAGAGCACGTAGGCGCTCGGCGTGTGCGCGCGGTGCCAGTCGGGCAGCGCGGCCGGGATATGCCGGTGCGTGCGAAAGCGGATGTCGAAGACCAGCGGCTGTGCGTACAGGTGGCCCGATTCGGCCATGGCGCGCAGGTAGCCCATCAGGCGGTCCTGCCAAGTGGGATCGCTGCTGCCCGCGCGCGGACCTTCGCCGGCGAAGGCGATGCGGCGGTGGCCGAGGCGCAGCAGGTGCGCCGCCGCCGCGTATCCCGCGCCTTGATGGTCGATGGCCGAGACATCGAACGCTCCGGCCGGATCGTAGTAATCGACGGCCACTACCGGCAGCCCCGCGGCAACCAACTGGTTCAGCGACGGCGTATGATTGGCCTCCAGCGCGATCACGCCCTGCACGCGGCGCTTGGTCTCGTCGGGCTCCAGGCGCGGCGGATCGTCCACGCCGCCCTTGCTGCTAGGAGTTTGCGCGAAGATCGTGACCTGGCGCGGCGCCAGCAGCGACTGCTCGATGCCGTAGGCCACCCGGGCGATGAACGGGTCCGACTTCAGCGCGCTCTCGCGATACCCGGTCAGGATGCCAACCGACCGCATGCGCGGAAGCAGGCGTCCGGCGCTGGCCGCGCCGCCCACGACGGTCCCCACGCGCGGCTTGCGAATCAGGAACCCTTCGCGCGCCAGTTCCCGCAGCGCTTGGCGGACCACCCGGACCGATTCGCCCAACTCGCGGCGCAAATCGTCTTCACGGACGACGGTGCCTTCCGGCAACTCGCCCCGGAAGACCAGCCCCCGCATGCGCTCTTTGGTAGCCTGCACTTGGCTGGCGAAGGCGTTCATTAACGCTGATCCCGAATTAATGACTTTAATGACACTCTATTTTTTGAATTCGTATAAAACTATATCATAAACTAATGATAACAATAGTTTTATAAAAACATAATACATCCATCTAAGTTCACGGGCTGAAATTAATGACATACGCGCCGGGGTATGGAGGAGAAGCAGGCACGGAGGAAGCAAAGCATGACTCGATTCGGAATCGCCCTGATCCTGGCCACGTTCTGCGGATTCGCACAGGCCCAAGCAACCCCTTCCGCTGCGCCGGCGCAGACCGCGTTGGACCCTGCCCTGCCGCCCGATCCGCAGATCGTCGCGACGCTGGAGGCTTTGGGCGATCGAAGCTCCGCGGTGCTGGCTCCGCTTAAGGTCGTCGGGCCGATCAACCAACTCTGCAAAGAGCATTACATGAATACACGCGGGCCCAACGGGCGCGACTACACGAACAAAGCCGTCTGGATGCCCGAACGCCGGCGCGCGCTCTTCTGCGGCGCGAATCACGGCAGCCCGCACCGCGTTAACGACGCGTGGGAGTACGACCTGCTCTCGAACACTTGGGCGCTGCTCTTCGCCCCCGACCCGCACAACGCAGTCGGCGTGATGGAGATCAAGGAGGGCGAGATCCCGGGCACGAGCGAAAAGGTGAAATTCGTCCAGACTCAGCGCGGCGGGCCCACGCATTACGGGCATACGTGGTGGGCCTTCTGCTACCACCCGCAGATGAAAGCCGGGCTGTGGATGAACGTGCCCATCGGATCCTCGTCCGGTGCGTACATTGAAAAGACGACCGGAAGCAAAGAAGGGATCTACCGCGGCCCGCCGATGTGGGCCTTTTATCCGGCGGAGAAGCAGTGGAAGCTGGTCCTCTCGCCCGGGCCTTACCCTCGCATCGACTTCGCCAAGCAGATGGAGTACATCCCTGACTTGGGCGGAGCTCTTTACCTCAGCGGCAGTTGGAATGCCGCGGGCGCATGGCTCTACGACCACGGCAAGAACACGTGGACGCAGCTCGCCAAGCCCGACAAGGAAGCGCCCGACAACGAGTCGCTCACCTGCTACGACCCCAGCCGAAAAATCGTGATCGCCCAGTCGCACACCCGCTCGACCCACCACTACGACCTCACCACGCATAGGTGGACGAAGGTGCTGGACCCGGGCAAAGAGAGCGCCGATGCGCCGTTCGGCCACGACGCGCGCAGCGTGATGTACTTCGATACGGTCTCGAAGCAGGCGCTGCTCTTCGAGAGCAAAGTGCTCGATACCGTCTGGTCCTACGATCCCGATGCGAAGAAGTGGACGGCAAACAAACCCGCCGGCCCGGCCTGCCCCGAAGGCGGCCGGACCATCGGCTACTTCGACGAAGCGCGCAACGTTCTGGTGATCAGCCGCGGCCCAAACACCTGGGTTTACCGCCACCGGCGCGCGGGCAAGTAAAGCGGGAAGTCCGCAAGAATCGGGTGGTTCGAGGGCGGGCTGCGGCGGTATCGTGCCGGACATGGAACAGGCCGCCGCCGATTACGCGCGCATCGAACGCGCGCTGCACTTCCTCGAAGCGAACGCGACCCGGCAGCCCGCGCTGGCCGAGGCCGCCCAGCACCTCCATTTGAGCCCCTTTCACTTCCAACGTCTTTTCCGGCGCTGGGCCGGCATCTCGCCCAAGCGTTTCCTCCAGATCGTGACGCTTGAACTGGCCAAGACGCGCCTGGACGCACAGGCCAGCCTGCTGGACGCGGCCTGGGACGCGGGACTGAGCGGCCCCGGTCGCTTGCACGATCTGTTCGTGACGCTGGAGGCCGTCACGCCGGGCGAGTTCAAAGCCGGGGGCGCGGGATTGGAGATCCGCCACGGCCTGCATCCGACGCCATTCGGCCCGGCCCTGCTGGGCGTCACCGAGCGCGGCGTCTGCCACCTGAGCTTCGTCGAGCCCGGACGCGAAGCCGCGGAACGGGAGGCGTTGCAGGCGGCCTGGCCGCGCGCGCGGCTGGTCCCTGCGCCAAAGGAAACCGGGACGCTGATCGAGCGTATCTTCGCGCGCGAGCCCTCGAACGAGCCGTTGCGCGTCTTCGCGGCGGGCACCAACTTCCAGGCGCGCGTCTGGCAGGCGCTCCTGCGCATCCCCGCGGGCCGTACGGCCACGTATCGCGATCTGGCCGGTCAGATGGGGCAACCCGCGGCGGCGCGCGCCGTAGGCCAGGCGCTGGCCCGCAACCGGGTGGCGTATCTGATTCCCTGCCACCGCGTGCTGGCACAGATGGGCGTCTGCGGCGGTTATCGCTGGGGCCCGCTGCGCAAGAAGGCCATGCTGGCTTGGGAGCGCGCGTAAGGGTAAGCCACCGCCCAGCCGCCCCACCCGCTAAGGACGGGATGACCTCCGTGCCCGCGCGTCGGCCCATAAAAAAACCCCGGCCGAAGCCGGGGTTGGAAAAGCGATGCGACTCAAAGCCTGCGAGTTAGTCGCCCGAAGCGGCCTGCGCGGCGACGGCCGGCAGGACGTGCACGCGGCGCTGGGCCGTGCGGTCGAAGGTCACGATGCCGTCGGCCAGCGCGAAGAGCGTGAAATCGCGGCCCATGCCCACGTTGCGCCCCGGCTTGAACTTGGTCCCGACCTGGCGCACGATGATGTTCCCGGCCTTGGCCGTCTGCCCGCCGTACACCTTTACGCCACGGTACTTCGGATTGCTGTCGCGTCCGTTTTTGGAACTGCCCTGCCCTTGCTTGTGTGCCATGACTGCTCACTCCCTAGATTCGGCGCCCGTCTACTCGAGCGGCGCGACACCTTACCACAAGAATGCCCCGGTGCAAGTCCCCTGCTGCGTGTCAGGAATGAAAACGGGCGGCCTTGCGGGCCGCCCGTTTCTTCAAGCTGTCGGACTGAAAGTTACCAAGCCACCTGGAAGTTGACGACCAGGTTGTTGTTGCGGACTTCGCGGAGCTGGCGCTCGTTGATCTGATCTTCGCCGGCTTCGAGGACCCAGTTGTAGTTGACCTGGATCTTCGCGTTGTGGTCCTTGATGTAGTAGTTGATGCCGGCCGTGAAGACCTGCGTCTTGAAGACATCCAGTTCGCGGTCCGGATTGTCCATATCCTGGAAGAACAAGTTATCCATCACGTCGTAGCGGAACGTGAACTCCATCGGCTTCAGGATGTGCGCGCCCCACCCGTCGAGGTCGTCGGCCCAGATGCTATCGGACATCTTGTAGCCCGTGGAGACGTACCAGCCGTCGATGTTGAACTCGGCGGGCGACGCGATGCCGTTGGCGAACGCGGTGCTGCTGGCGACTTCGCCGTTGGGGGCGAAGCGGTCGCGGTACTGACCCCACTCGCCGCGAATCCACCAGCCGGATACCGGGCTCTCTTCGCCGGCCTTCCAGCTCAAGTAGGCGTACTGCAGGCTATGAACGGTGTTCGTGCGGCGCAGGCCGTCGACCGGACCGCCGGCATGGGAGCCGGTCAGGTTTTCCGCATCGCGCCCGCCGCTTTCGCCGCCGATGCCGTACATGATGCTGTAGCCCAGTTCGATGCTGCCCCAAGTCTCGTTGTTCCAGAGCGGGCGGATCAGGATCGAGGCCACCCAGTCCTTGTTGTCGTTGTCGTCGCCGCGGTTGGCATGCGCCTGGAAAGCCGTGCCCGCGCCGTTGAACGCACCGACCCAGTACTGCAGGCGGTCGTCCCACCAGAAGCCGTGAATCTGGCTGCCCAGGTCGCGGTTGTTGGCAAGCTGCGTGATCATCGCGCGTTCGACGAAATCGAGCTGGCCCGAATCGCGGACGCCTTCTTCGCCCAAGTGGCGGCGGAACTGACCGGTCGTCATGTCGTGGTGCGGCAGGATGCCGTGCACATTAATGTAAGCGTCCTGCAGCGTGAAGTTCGGGCTGCCCGCGCCGCTCTGCACGACGGCGTTGTTGAAGTTACCGTTCGCGGCTCCGGTCGGACCCACGCCCGCGTTGTAGAACGCCGTGCCGTCGCCGGCCTTCACCTGGCTCTGGTTCTGCGGCAGGTTCGGGAAGGACGAGGCTTCGCGGGAGTTGTCGAACTGAACGTAAGCCGTCACGTTCTCGTGGACATCCATCGTGAAGCGCAACTGCGCGCGGCGCACGCGGAAGCCGTCGTTGTCGCTCACTTCGTTGGAGCCGAAGCCGGCCGGCGTAGCGCCGCCCGAAGCGTCCGGATCGACCCAGCCGCGCTGGTCGTTCTGGATGCTGTAGTACCACACCTGCACCAGGCCGCCGATCTTCAGGTTGCCTTGGCGGGTGATGACGGATTCGTTCGGACCGAAGCCGCCCTCGCCGTACTTGTCGCCGACGGTCGCGGCAGCCTGACCCACCGGACCGCTACCGACCGGCCGCTGCGTCTCGATCTGCTCGCGAAGCTTCCTCAGGTCGTCCTTGAGCTTCTGGAATTCCTCTTTGGAGGCCGCTTGTACCGACGGCGCACAAAGGCCCGCCAAAACGCCGAGGCTGAGCACCCAAACGATGGCACGCTTCATGTACGTTTGCCCCCTCCGGTCAACGCATGCTGAGATGCGTCTACGCTTATCTACGTTTCAGAATCCGCTGCGCAACCGCGCTCAGACCCTGGTCCTGCTCTGGTGCAACCTTGATTGGACGCCGAATGGTAGCGTCCCCCCGCTTGGCTGTCCATACCAAAAGGGCTTCAATCGAGGCCCAATGATATTTTTTAGCGTTTCGCAACCCAGTCAGCCCCATCGGGATCGGCTATCCTTCACCCAACCTTCACGAAATCAACCCTTTATACGAAGCGTGGTAAAACCCATTCATTTACCGAAAATGGTTGGAAATTGAGCACTCGCACCCGCCGGATTCGCAATAATTTCGCTCGCCAGGCCCAAGCGGAGGGTCGCCGGACGCTCACAAGCGCGCTCGTTGCACGCCTGCACATCCACCTCCAAGATCAGCTCCAAGGGGCCTTCCGTCGGCGGCGCGATCCATTCCAAGGTTGCGCGCAGGAGCACTTCGCCGCTGTAGACCTGGAGCGTGTCGCCCCAGCCCAGTTTGGCGTCTACCTTTAGCTGCTGCGCTTCGGGGTAGCTCACCTCTACCAACTTGGCGCCGGCGGGCGCTTCGAGCCGCAGCTTGGTGGGCGAGAGGTTCGCCGGATTGGGTTGCGCGGCCTGGATGTGCCATCCTTGATCCACCTGAAGCTTTACGGCGATAGGGAGGCGCTTGCCCACGGGCCACTTGTCGAAGCCCGTGAAGAGCGCGGCCAGGACCGGCCCGGCTTGCGCGGTGCGGCGGAGCGCCGGTTTTTGAGCGGCCTCAAAGGTGCCGCCCGCGGCCAGATACTGCTCCAAAGCCAGCAGCAGCGACTCGGCGGCGAAGGGACGTTCGTCAATCAGACCCGCAAAAGCGGCGAGCACCTTGCCCGCGCGCGCCAGGTAATGGGCTTCGCCGGTAACCACACTCATGCGTACGAGCACCTGCGCGGCGTAGCCGTTGCCCGAGGGCGTGGCGTTGTCGGACGGATTCTTCATGCGCACGAGCAGTTCTTCGTGGTCGTCGGCCACGAAAAAGTACCCGCCGCCTTGGTCATCCCAGAAGTGCTTATCGAGGAGTTCGACGAGCGAGCGGGCTTCGTTCAGCCAGCGCCCTTCGCCGGTGGTCTCGTGGAGATCCAGGCACGCGCGGGCGAGGTAGGCGTGATCGTCGAGGTAGGCCGGAAGCTTGGCCTGCCCGCGGTTGTAGGTGGCCAGCCAGCGGCCTTCGGGGGTCTTGAGCTTCGCAAGGAGCCCTTCGGCGGCGCATACGGCGGCCTGCGTGTAGCGTTCTTCTTTAAGGAAGCGCCCGCCACGGGCAAAGGCGCCGATGGCGAGCGCGTTCCAACTCGTCAGGACCTTATCGTCCAGTCCCGGCCAGACGCGCTTGACGCGGGCCTCGAGGAGCGTGCGCTTCCAGGCGTCGACCTGCGCGCGCAGTTGGGCCTCCGGCACGCCAAGGCGCTTGGCGGCGGCCGCGAGCGGTTCGAGCAGGTGCGGGATGTTCAGGCCCGTGGGCTGGCCGGTGGCTTCTTCCTGGCAGTTCCCGCCGGGCCGGGTCTGATAAAGCGCCGAGAAGCGCGCGGCATCGGCGCCCAAGAGCGTCTCGAGTTCGCGCTGGTCCCAGAGGTAAAACTTGCCTTCCTCACCTTCGCTGTCGGCGTCGTAGGCGGAGTAGAAGAGCCCTTCGGGAGAGTGGAGTTCGCGCAGGAGCCATTCGAAGATGCCGCGGGCGGTGCGGGCGTAGTCTTCGTCGCCGAAGACCGCGGCGGCGCGGCTGTAGTTCGCGGCGAGCTGGGCGTTGTCGTAGAGCATCTTCTCGAAGTGCGGGAGGAACCAATGGGGGTCGGTGGCGTAACGGTGGAAGCCGCCGCCGATGTGGTCGTGGATCCCGCCGAGCTGCATCTTGTCGAGGGTCAGAACGGCCATCTCGCGTGCGTGGGGTACGCCGGCCTTGCGCGCTTCGAGGTCGATGAGCAGTTCGAGAAGCGGATGCGGCGGAAACTTCATGCGCGCCTGGAGCCCGCCTTCGCGCGCGTCGAAGTGCTCATGCAGGAGCGCGACGCCGCGGCGGGCGGTCTCCGCGCCGAGCGGGCGCTGGGTGCGGCTGAAATCGGACTGTGCTTCCTCGCGCAGCAGCGCGGCGACCTTGGCGCTGACTTCATCCACCTGCGCGCGCTGCTTCGTCCAGGCCTCGTGCAAGCGGCCCATGAGCTGCAGGAACGCATCGCGCGGAAAGTACGTACCGCCGAAGAACGGGACTCCGTCGGGGCGCATCACCACCGACATGGGCCAGCCGCCGCGGCCTTGGGTCAGATGGACGTAACGCATGTAGATGTCGTCCACGTCGGGACGCTCTTCGCGGTCCACCTTCACGCAGACGTAGCGTTCGTTCAGCAGCGCCGCGACTTCGTCGCGCTCGAAGCATTCGCGCTCCATCACATGGCACCAATGGCAGGCGCTGTATCCGACGGAAAGGAAGATGGGCTTGTCTTCGGCGCGCGCCTTGGCGAAGGCCTCCGGGCCCCAAGGGTACCAGTCCACGGGGTTGTGCGCGTGCTGGAGCAGATACGGGCTGGTCTCGTGCGCGAGCCGATTGGCGGGACGATCCTTGGGCGCGGCGTGGGACACAGGCGGCTCCTTCGTAGAGGCAACGGACGCTTCGGGCGGCCGTACGGGGTGCTCGGTCGGAAGCCGAGCGGCGGTGATCAGAAGCACACTCACGAGGGCCAACGCCCCGACGGCAGCGGTCAGACCGGCCTGGAGCGCCAGCGTGGCAGGGTCGGTCCGAGAGCTCATGCACGTGTGTCCAAAGGAACGTCCACATCAGGCTTGGGCATCTTCTCAGACTGAGCTTGGGTTTACAATATGGCTTCGTTGAGTCCTGTATAACACTCAAGCTGTTAATTAGGTCTATATATGGTTCTTTTCGCATGCGTACATATCAATTTAAATTGTTATTATTAAACGCTTTATATCATCGTAAGGTCGCGCGAATTAAGACTCAAAATTCCGCCAGATCACATTGTGCTTTTAATTGACATGGCCTATTATTTGGTTAAGCACGGGCGGGAAGAGGGGCCGCTTGGAGCCCCCGTGAGCAATAAGGAGTCGAAGGAGCACGCCCCGCCATGCGAACGCGAACGTTTCAGATCGGAGAACGAGTCATTTTGCGCCGGCGCCGCAAGCGCGTGGGCGCCAGGGTGACTCAAGTGGACCGTTGGATGCGCCGGGTCGTCACCGACCTGGGCGAGCGGCGGTTGGTGCATGCGCGGGCGCTGGGCTATCCCGACAACGAAATCTTCCTGATGCTCGAAGCGCGGCTGGACCGGAGCTTGCGGTCGTCGCGGGGGCAGGGTTCGTTCATTCAGGAACTGCTCGCCGGCTACGACGCTCGGTTGCTCTACGAGCGCGTGCATACGCGCGAGGACCTGCGCCGCTTCTTGCGACACGAGGGGCGGCTGCCGAACGTGCGCATGATTCACTTCTGCGGACACGGGCACCGGGAAGGCACCTTCTCGCTGACCTTCGAAGATATCCGGCTGGAAGAGAACTTCGATCTCTTCGAGGGCCTGGCGGGCAAGGTGGTGCTCTTCAGCAGTTGCGAGATCGGCAGCCTGAGCGAGACGCTGCAGCGGTTGGTGGACGCGACGGGGCTGGCGGCGGTGATCGCGTATCGCACCGAGGTGCAGGATACGTACGCCAACTTGGCGGACGCGATGATCTACGACCGGCTGCTGTCGTCGGGGGCCACGCCGCGGCAAATCGTGAAGCACGTCAACGCGGCGCTAAAGGCGCTGGGGGCGCGTCCGCTGCGCCGTTCGCGGGTGCGGGAACCGGTGCTGCGCTGCTTCGACTAAGCTTTGAGGATTCGAGGCCTTTCCGAACGTGGCCGAAGGCCCAACCCGGCCTGGCCGAAAAAGAGGTTCGCGGACTCGCATCTCCTCGGATCGTTCTGGTCCGAATCCATCCTGCCCGATTCGCCCCGCTCCAATGACCCGCGATCCTACCGTGCGAGCATCTGGCCCTTCCCGTCTCGCAGCGGTTTCGAGTATGTTTCCGGGCGCTTCGCAACCCCAGGAGGTTCGCTCATGCCCGCCAAGAAGATCCTGCTGCTGGCCGGAGACTTCGTCGAAGACTACGAGATCATGGTCCCGTTCCAGGCCTTGCTGGCGGTGGGGCATACCGTGCACGCCGTCTGCCCCGGCAAGCGCGCGGGCGAGACGGTCAAGACGGCCGTGCACGACTTCGAAGGCGACCAGACGTACCTCGAACGCCCCGGCCACAACTTCACGCTCAACGCGAGCTTCGAAGAAATCCAGCCCGAAGCGTACGACGCGCTGCTGCTGCCCGGCGGGCGCGCGCCGGAGTACCTGCGCCTGAATCCCCGCGTGCGCGAGATCGTGAAGCATTTCGCCGATGCCGGCAAACCGATCGCGGCGATCTGCCATGCGCTGCAAATCCTGGCGGCCGCCGGCGTGCTGAAAGGGCGGCGCTGCACGGCGTACCCGGCGGTGGGCCCGGACGTCACGCTGGCGGGCGGCACCTATATGGAAATTCCGATCGACGGCGCGTACACCGACGGGAACCTGGTGACCGCGCCGGCTTGGCCTGCGCATCCGGCGTGGCTGGCGGCGTTTCTGAAGGTGCTGGGGACGCGCATTTCGCTGTGACGCGAACGACGCAGCGCTAATCGACCTGTTCGGTACGCCAGACTCCGCGATCGGGCTGCCCGCGGCAAGCGTGGAGCGTACGCGTCTGGGGGTTCATGATCACGCACGCGTTGGTGCTCACGTCGCCGGTCTCGTACCGGCACAGGCAGTTCGCTCCGCCGGTGCGGTCGGAAAGCATGCGCTTCAGGTCGGCGACGCCGACGGGGCCGGCATGCTGCGCCAGGAGTTCGGTCAACCGATTCTGGCGGAAGAGCGTGGAGGGCTGGTTCGGGTCGGGGTGTAGCGCGGCGATGGCGGCGTCGAGCGCGTGGTTGCAGTGCACGAAATCCCGAGCGCCGGGTTCGAATCGCGCCGCTTGGCGTGCGCTGCATTCCAAGCCCACGAAACGCCCGTCGGGCCCGCCGACGTAGTAGTAATGCGCGCCGGCGCGGGGCGCCGAAACGATCGCCTCGATGGCTTCGTCCGTGCTGGCCGCCCGGATCGCCCGGTGCAGGACAGTCAGATACTGCACACCCAGCCGGACATCGCGGGTTTGAATATTGGTGTTGCCGACGGCGATGCCCGCTTCGTTCATGCCGATCAGGGTCAGACAACCGGTCAAGGTCACGGCCAGCGTCGCGGGTCCGCGGTCGGGCCGGCGCCGGACCAGCCGCACGAACGGCATGTTGTCGGTCTGCAGATCCCAGGTCTGTCCCAGCAGGAGTTTCCCGTTCTCGCCGCGCGCGGGGGCGACGGCGAAACTGCTGCAGCCCATACCGTCGGGCAGCGGTCCCCAAGCCAGTACGTCGCGCAAGTCGGTCAGGCCCATCAGCACGTAGGCTTGCTCGGGAGACACGCCCGCGCCGCGGGCGATGCCGCAAAATTCCTCGTACCCTTCCGGGTCGTAACTTGCGGTGGCGGGGAGGCACTGGCGCGCGGTCTCAAGAATCCGCTCGCGGCTGAAGCTGCGCCCGCGCTCGGCGGCAAAACGCTGCGCCCAGCCGATGCGGATTTCGTACAGCGCGCGTGCCTCTTCGCGGCAGGCTTCGCCGAAGGATTCGCCCATGTGCCGGAGCGAGCCCGAAAGTTCAATCCGTGGCAGATCCATAGCAAGAGGAGATGGTAATGCATGTCCGGGCGGCGGCCACGTCGCTTCGAGCGTTCAGCGCATCTCGACGGGGGCTTCGCCGATGTTGCCCAGGCGCAGGGCGGCTTCGAATTCCTTGAGGCGGCTCGCGTACTCTTTCCTGGCCTCGGCGGTGGTTTCGGCCGGCAGGAGGTCGATGGCCTTTTTCTGCGTATCCACCGCTTCCTTGAGGCTCCCCGAACGGAAGAGCGCCAAGGCGTAGGTATCGAGAATCGCGGGATTCTTGTGGGCGCTCAGTTCGGCGGCCTTGCGCGCGGGGTCCAGAGCGCCGCGCGGATCGCGCAACGCCTCGTCCTTGCAGGTGAGCAGTTCCCAGGCGTAGCCGTTGGCGGCTTCGGCGTTATCCGGAGCGGCCTGATACCAACGGCGCATGTAATTGATCTTCTTGGGGTAGTCGGGGATCCGTTCGGCGGCCTGGGCCATGGCATGGTAGACGCCCTTGGCGGCCAGTTCGGCATCGCGTTCGACCGCCTGCTCGAAATCCGCAATCGCCTCGGTCCAGCGTTTCTGGGACAGCCGGAACTGGGCGCGCTGCATGAACTGCTCCGCAGTCTGCGGATCCGCGTTCTCGAACTGCTTACCGGCGCGCAGGAGAACCGTGCGCTGCACTTCGGAGTCGATGGAAGCGCCCATCTCGGGTCGGTCGGACATGAGGCTGACGGCCCGTTCCCGCGCTTGCTTGAATTCCGCATCGCGTCCCAGTCCGCCCAGGATCACGGCCTTGACGGCCCAGGCGTTGCCGAAATCGGGGCTGCGTTGGAGCGCGACCTCGACGTCCTTCAAGCCGCCTTCCAGGTCGCCTTGCATGCGCTTGATGTTGGCCATGTTGGAGCGGACGACGTGATTCTGCGAGTCGAGCTTGAGCGCGCGGTCGTAGAAGGCCAGCGCCTCGTCCGGCGCATTGCGTTTTTCGGCGGCAAGGGCCTTGGAAACCAGTTGCTCCAACGTGAAGCGCTCGGCGGCGGGCCGCACGGCGGTGGGAGTGGCATCGTGCTTGGAGGCGGTCTGCGGCGCTTGGGACGCGGGCGGTTCGGTGAGGCGCTGGAGCATCACGCGCGCGCGCGCCGCTTCGAAACTCGAACCGTGCTTGTCGAGGTACTCGCGGGCCAGCGCGATGCGCTCGTCTTTCCGGTCGTCGCCCAGTTCTTTCCAGCGCGTTTCGAAGGCGTCGAACGCAGCCTTCTCTGCGTCCAAGGCGTGCGACGCAGGCGCGCCCGGCGCAGCGTTCGCGGCCGGAGCGCCACCGCCTCCGAAGCGTTCGCCCTTGGGTTCGGCCGCTTTCGCGGCATCGACCGGCCTAGAGGGCGGGGCGAATGCCGTTTCGGTGGCCGAGGTTGCGGGTTCGGAGGACTGGAGTCGCGCGACCGGCGGGGCCGAATTTCCCCGGCCGCCCATGAAAAACCATCCGCCCCCCACCAAGGCCGCCAGTCCGCCTGCTATCAACACGGCCATGGCGACCGGGGTCTGGCGCAGCGAGCCTTCGGCCGGGGTGCCGGGGCGCATATTCCGCCCGGTGCTGAGCCGCCCGGCGGGACGGCGGCCGGAGATCCGGCCGGAACCCGGGACGGGTACGATGCCGGTTTCGTGAATCGGACCGGACTGTTTTTTGGCGGGCCGCAAGGCGGTGCTGGACGGCCGCGCCTGAATGCCGGATGCCGGCAGGTGCGGCGTGGGGCCCGGAAGTTCTTCTTTAAGTACTTCGCGCGCTTGATCTTCGGTGAGCGCATCGGTCTCTAGGGTCAGCACGCTGCCGGCGCAGGCTTCGCAGTACATCCCACGCATTTTCTTGTCGCGGGCTTGGCCGCTGGCCAAGTCGTTTTCGGTGACGCGCTTGCCGCAGGTTTCGCAAAAGTAAAACTTCATAGGCCCGATCCCACCCGGATACAGTCTACCCTATTCTTGTGTGAACTGATCCTAGCACGCGTTATACGATTCTGGGCTGAAGGCAGGACGCCGATACCTGCCCTGGTGCTGCACCAACCCCCTTTGGAGATTTGGAACTGCCTCCCGAATCGTCCCGCACGACTCCGGTCCTGCTCCTGCACGGCTGGCTGGGAGGCGCGCACACCTTCGCCGCATTGCCCACCTTGCTCAATTCTATTGAGCACGTGGTGCTTCCCAGCTTCCTGCCCTACCCGACGCAGGGCCGACGGATCACGTTAGAGCAACTGGCGGACCGGCTGGAGCAGACGCTTCGGGCGGAGGCGGCGTGGAACGGTGCACCTCTCACGGTGCTTGCGCACAGCATGGGGACGCTGGTGGCGCGGGTCTGGATGCGCCGCCACTACCTCGACCGCCGCCTTGCGCCACCGGTGCGCCTGCTGATCGAATGCGGCGCTCCGCGGCACGGCGTGTACCTCAAGCGCGCCGCGCGTGCAATGGTGCGCTGGGGGCTGGTCCCCGGCGCGGGGCTGGCTCAGGCGATGCTCGCTCCGCAGCCCTGGCTCTGGGACCTGGCGTGGACCGAGCGCGCGCACGAAGCGCTGCTCCCGCCTGTGTATGCCCTGACGAGCGTGCTGCGGCGTTCGAACTGGCTGGCTCCGATCGTCGGCGGCCGCGAGAGCGACGGGATCGTACCGCTGTCGTGCAGCCAGCCGAATCCGTGGTTCGCGCGGCCCGGCGCGCCGGCCGGCCGGTTGCGCGAACGACCCTTCCGGGTGCTCCCCGATTACGCGCACAGTTCGCACCGCGGGCTCTTGCAGCACCTGCAAGCCGACCGTTCGGGGCGTCCGATTCCGCCGGACGATCCGGTCTGGGCGCTGCTGCGTGCGGCGCTGCGCGGCGAAGCCTGGGGCGAGGTTCCCGAGCACGCGCCGGAAGCCCATGCGAAGCACGCGCTCTGGATCGTCCGGCACGGCGCGGAAGATCTGCGCCTGGAGGCAGGCCGAATCTGGGCGCCGAAAGGCCGGCATCCGAGCGGTTTGGCGCTCTTTGCGGTTCCGGTGGCCGCCGGGACGGAAGCGGTACTGCGCGGGGGCGGGAAAGCGTGGTCGGCGGCGGAGTTGGGCTTGACGGACGCGTGGCGAGCGGGCGCGGTGGCTTATGTGGACTTGGCGTGAACAGTGCCAAGGCTAAAGGGTTCACTTCGGTGGGCGCGGAGGAAGCGAAGGGGTTGCCTTACATCAAAACATGCTTTCAGCCCAATAGGCTCACAGATCCATCCGGCCGAATCCGACGCTGGCACCACAACAATCCCAAACACCACAGGGCCACCACCGGTCCCTCGCCCAGGATCCACCAGAGCGGAAGCCCCACGAGCCAATCGATCCCGGCGATCACGGCGGCAAAGCCGATGCCCGCCCAAGCCAGATACGCGATCACCGGCGCGTAGCGGCGCACGTCGGTGCTGAGCAGCCCGAGCAGTCCGCCCAACAGAGCGTAGAAAAGCGAAAGCGAGCGCGCCAGGTATTCGGGAACGGGGCCTTCGGGAAACGCGCCGAGGCCCATGGCGGCGTGGAGCTCGGCCAACCATCCGCGCGGCAGGAAGGCGAAGGGCAAGGCCGCGAGCGTCACGGCGCTGAGCGCGCGCAGCAGATAAACCAGCCTTCGTTCGGGTCGGTTCATGGCACGGTCTCGTTCGAACCCCGCGCATCATAGCGCGCGGCGGCGGCGGTAGGCCAGCGGCGAGCGGCCCAGGCGCTTCTTGAAGAGCTTCGAAAAGTGGTACACGTCGGGCATGCCGACGGCGCGTGCGATTTCGCCGACGCGCAGGCGGCTGGAAGCGAGCAGGCGGCGGGCGTGGGCGAGGCGCACGTCGATCAGGTAATCGATGGGCGAGCGGCCGGTGACGGCGCGGAAGGCGGCGGCGAGCGTCGATTCGCTGACCCCGGCGCGTTCGGCCAGTCCGGCGCGCGTATGCGTTCGCGCATACGACAGCTCCATGAACGAGATGATCTCGCGGACTCGTCCGGCCTGCAGGTGCGGCGCGCCCGCCGCGGTGCGCCGCAGGCAGGCGCGGAATTCGAGCAAGAAAGTCAGCGCCGCCGCGCGCAGGCGCGCGTCGCGGTCGGGCGCGTCGCGTTCGTCGAGACCGCGCTCGTAGGCCGTGGCGACGGCGGCGGCGTATTCGAGGAGGTTCGAGTCCGGCGGGACGGATACGACAAAGGGCTCGGCGTACGGCTGCCGCGCGGGCGAGCGCTCGAAGGCTTCGTCGCGCATGGGGATATTCCGGTACGCGTGGTGCGGACGCGGGCCGGCTTGGTCCTCCCACGGCGCATACGCCAAGTGCACACCGATGAGCACGAAGGGCTCGCGCGCATCGGCTTCGTACTGCAGCACGGTGGCCCACGGCACGTGCAAGACCTGCCCGGCGCTCAACGCGAAGCGGCGCGTGCCGACCTGAACGATCCCGCGCCCGGCGGTGCAGGGGAGAAACAGATTGCTGCGGCTCCAGCGCGGCGGAGCGAATTCGCCGGGGGCGAAGGGGTAGAAATTGGCCAGAAGCACCCGCGGCGGCGTGCTCAGGGGGTCGAACGGGGTCTCGGCGCGCGGCACAGGCATTGACGAATAGTACAAAAGATTGCCGTCCGCGCCATGGCGGATCGAAGCCCAAAGAGGTTCAATCGGAACGTACCGAGACTCGAGGAGCTAACCGATGACCGCCACCGCCGCACCCGCCCCGCGCCTGGCCGAACGCATTCGGCCCACCGGCGAGTACGAAGCGTCGAACGCTCTGTTGAAAGATCCGCCCGCGTTGCGCGCGCGCCTGGCCGAGAGCGGCTACCTGTTCTTCCGCGGCGCGCTGGACCGGGAGCGGCTGCTGGACGCGCGGCTGGATATTTTGAAGCTCTGCCGCGCGCACGGTTGGATCAAGCCGGGCAGCGACTTGCAGGACGGGGTCTACAGCGGGATCCCGTTCCCCGATCATCCCGCTTACAACAAACTGTACCGCGAGCTGCTGAAACTCAATTCGTTCAATGGCTTCGCGGTCTCGCCGGAGATCCTGCGCATCTGCGAAACGGTGCTGGACGGTCCGGTGCAATCGCACCGGCGCACGATCGCACGGGTCTCGTTTCCGCGGCACTACGAGAACACGACGCAGCCGCACCAGGACTTCTTCTACATCCGCGGAACGCCGCAAACCTATACGGCGTGGATTCCCTGCGGCGATTGCCCGAACGAACTGGGCGGGCTGGCGCTGCTGGAAGGTTCGCACGTTCAGGGGTTCCTCCCGCACATCCCGGCCATCGGCGCGGGCAACCATGGGATTCCCACCGCCGGCTGGCCCAACCGCTGGCTGACCACGGATTACCGCGCCGGAGATTTCGTGCTGTTCCACAGCCACACGATTCACGGCGCGCTGGACAACCACACGGCCGACCGGCTGCGGCTGAGCTTCGATTTCCGCTACCAGCGCCAGGGCGAAGCGATCGATCCGGGTTCGCTGCGTTCGCACCTGGGTTTGCTGGAGCAGGAGGCCGAAAAGCGGGACGCGTGAATCGTAATACGGTCTGGCGCCGCGCCGGGCTTGGGAGACCGAGTCTGGCGCGGTTTCTTTTCCTGCCATTCTTATGCTAAACTGCGCGCTCTTCTTCGGATCGAGGCGGCGCAGGCTCATGGATCGACTTTTCGTCATCATCGGTGCTTTGCTGGCGTGCGCTTCGGTGGCGACCGGCGCATTTGGCGCGCACGGGCTCAAGGGCTTTTTCGAGACGCGCTACGAGCCCGAGCAGGCGGCGAAGATGCTGGGGCATTGGGAGACGGCGGCGCGGTACCAGATGTATCACGCCTTGGCGCTCTTCGCGGTGGCATGGGCGTGCGCGCGCTGGCCGGGCGGCATCGCGCCGTGGGCGGGCTGGCTGTTCATCGCGGGCACGCTGTTCTTTTCGGGCAGCTTGTACGTCCTCTGCTTAAGCGGCCTGAAATGGCTGGGAGCGGTCACGCCGCTGGGCGGGACGGCGTACCTGGCCGGCTGGCTGTGCCTGGCATGGGCGGCTTGGAAGAGCGCCGATTGAAGCACGCGTTTCAGAACCCCAGGAGACGATCCGAATGAACCAACCCGCGCGCGCCCCGAACATCCTGGTGATTCTGGACGACCAGCACCGTTTCGACTGGCTGGGCAGCGCGGGCGCGGAGTGGGTGCGGACGCCGAACCTGGACAAACTGGCCGCGCGCGGGGTGCGCTTTACGCATTGCTGCACAAACGCGCCGGTCTGCGTTCCGGCTCGGATCGCGCTTTCGGCGGGCGTGCAGCCGCACCGCTTGGGCGCGCTGGGCAACAACTCGTATCTTCCGCACCGCACGACCACCTTCTACCAGCGCTTGCGCGACGCCGGATACTACGTCGGCTGCGCGGGAAAGCTGGATCTGGCCAAGCCCGACTCCTACAACGGCCGGCACGGCAACCGCCCGGCCGCGTACATGTGGGGCTTCACGCATCCGATCGAGTGCGAAGGCAAGATGCATGCGGGCAACCACTCGTCGCCGCAAGGCCCGTACGGCTTCTGGCTGCAGGAACAGGGCTTGTACGAGCGTTTCCATAAGGACTACCGGAAGCGCGCGGAAGAAGGCTGGCCGACGTCGGCGTGGGATTCGGTGCTGCCCGCGGAAGCGTTTGAAGACGCGTACATCGGGCGGCGCAGCGCGGAATGGCTGCGGACAATTCCCGGGGACTTCCCGTGGCACCTGTTCGTGAGCTTCGTCGGCCCGCACGATCCGTACGATCCGCCGACCGCATACGCCGAGCGCTACCGTAACGCGGCGATGCCAGAGGCGATCCCCTTTTCCGCCGAGGGCAAGCCGGCTTGGTTCGGAAGGCGCGCGAAGCCGATCGCACCGGAAAAGATTCTTGAAACCCGGCGCCAATACGCAGCGGCCATTGAAGCGATCGACGACGCAGTGGGCGAGATCCTCGCCGTGCTGGACGCGCGCGGCTGGACCGAAAACACGTACGTGATCTTCAGCAGCGACCACGGCGAGATGCTGGGCGATCACGGCAAGTATGCCAAGAGCGTGCCGTACGAAGCGGCGCTGCGCGTGCCGCTGATCGCCGCCGGGCCGGGCATTTCAGGCGGACGAACCAGCGACGCGCTGGTGGAGTTGATCGACGTGAACGCGACGGTCTGCGATCTGGCGGGCCTGCCGACTCAAGCGGACATAGACGCGCGGAGCTTCGCGCCGATCCTGCGCGGCGAGCGGACTGAGCATCGCGAGGATTGCTTGAGCGCGCTCGAAAACTTCAGGCTGCTGCGCACCGACCGCTTCAAGCTGGTCCATAACATCAGCGACATTACGGAGCTGTACGACTTGGAGGAAGACCCACAGGAACGGCGCAATATCGCCGCCGCTCGGCCGGAGGTCGTGCGGGCATTGAGCGCCCGGATGCAAGCGCGGATCATGGAAGGAAAGTGGAACAGATAAGGAAATGATACGTTCAACTTTCAAAAATATACATGGCAGGCATGCATCAGAATGCGGAATTGCGCTTGGGTGTTGATCGTAAAATTGCGCTTTGCGCCGTACTTTCTTGGATAGCCTCGGGCTCGATTCGTTCCTTTTTACCTTTTATTTTGTAATACTAAATTCACCACGCTTGCCATTCGATTGCGGTTTTACGGAAACGCAACGGGTTCCCATTTCCCATCCCGATAGGCCTGCCAACCGGCCAGGCTTTCACTGCCAAGGCGCAGAGTGCCATCGCGGGAGGTGCGCAGCAGCCGCAATCCGCGCTGCATGGCGAGGGCGTCGAGGTCCAGGCCGGCGCCGTCCGCGTCGCTCCAGTTACCTCTCGCGGCCACGACGACGCGGGCGCCGGTGCGATCAAGCAGCGCGGCGGTGCTTGCGGGCCAGCGCCCGCCTGGGGCGGGACTCAGCACCACAACCTCGGCGCGCAGGCCTTCGGGCGCGCGAGCCAGGATGCGCTGCAGCGCCGCTTCGCTGTGCATGGACGCGACCAGGACCGGCGCGCCGGCGAGCGTCAGATGCACGGCCAGGCTTTCGCTTCCGGCTTTGGGCAGGCCCGCGTCGGGCGCGTCGGTGATGAAGCGCCATTCGACGTCGCCGGGTCCGCGCAGCTCGGTTTCGAAATCGGGCGGTCCGTACGGAATGCCTCTGCGCGCGAGTTCGGTTTCGAGGGCACGCAGGTCCAGGCTGGGCGTGGCCGAACGCGGCAGAACGACGCGGCGCACGGACATGCGCGCGAGCAGCTCCGCGGCGCCGCCCAGCGCGTCGGGTTCGTCCGCGCTCACCACCAAAAGGGCCAAGGCGCGCACGCCTTGGCGGCGCAAGGCTTCGGCGATGCGGCGGCCGTCGCCGGGTCCGCCGGCGTCGAGAAGCGCGGCTTCGCCACCGGGCGTCTCCAGCCACGCCGCCCGTCCGAGGGGCAGATCGAGGACCGTCAGGCGCGGACGTTCGGGGCGGTCGAAGAACGCGCCGGCAAAAGCGACGGCCAAGAGCATGACCGGCAGGAGTACACCCAGCGCCGGGAGCGTTGCGCGGCGGCCGCGTTCGAGCCAGAGCGCCGCCAGCAGGGCCGCACAGGCCACGCAGACCCCTGCACCCGGTGGCGGAACGTAAAAGCTCGCAAAGGGCAGTTCCCCGACCAGCCGGTTGAAGCCCAGCAGCACGGTGAGCGGGAGTGTCGTGAGCCATGCACCGAACCCACCGAGCAGCGTGGCGAGCGCGCCGCCGACAAACGCCGCAGCGGTCAGCGGTACCGCGAGCATATTGGTGATGACCGAGAGCACGTTGAATGCTCCCAAATGCCACGCGACGGCCGGAGCGGTGGCGGTCCACGCGGCGAGCGAAACGAAGCAGCCTTGGCGCAGACGGAGCCGCACGATATCGAATGCACCGGGTTCGGGCTCGGGCGTCCAGGTTTGGGGTTCGGGCGAGCGGCGCCAGCCCGCACGCCACGCGGCTTCGAAGGTAGGGTTCAACGTCACGATGCCCAAGACGGCGAGAAAGGAAAGCTGAAAGCCCGGCGCGAAAAGTTGAACGGGATCGGCGGCCAGGATCGCCAAGGCGGCGGCGGCAAGAATCGAGAGCGGATCGGCGGCACGCCGGCCGAGCCAGGCGCCGCCGTATAAGCCGATCATCACTGCGGCGCGCACTGCGCTGGCGCGCCCGCCGGTCAACGCGACATAAAGGAAGGCGCAGGCGATCGCGGCGATCAGCGCGCGGCGGCGGCTTACGCCCAAGCGCGGCAGGAGCACCATCAACAGCACCGCGAGAAAGTGGACGTGCAAGCCGCTGATGGCGAGCAAGTGCGCGGCGCCGGAGCGCTGGAAGGCTTCGCGGTCTTCGAAGGCCAATCCTTCGCGGCGGCCCAAGACCAGTGCGTTGAGCAACCCCGCGCGCTCGGCGCCAAGTTGCTCGACGTTGCGCGCGGCCAGCACGCCGCCCCAGCGCCGCAACCGCAGGTCCACGCGCCACCAGGCTGCCGCGCCGACCACTTCGAGTTTTTCCAAGGCCGGCGTGCCTACCCTGGCGATGCCTTGCAGACCCAGATCGCGCGCGGGGTCGAAGCCGGCAGGAAGCGAACCGCCGTGGGGCGCTTCCAGGCTGGCGAGGACCCGAATGGCATCCCCTTCACCCCATTCGGCGCTGCGGGCGGCCAAGGCGGGATCATCGGGGGTGTTCCAGGCAAGCTGCACGCGTCCGCAGGCGAGACTCAGGGCTTCGGGCGACGGCCCCAAGGCTTCGAGTTCCAGGACTGCACGCATGCCGGGCCTCCCACCGCTGAGCGGCGCGCATTCGACGAGCGTGCCTTGAAGCCAGGCGAGGGAAGCGGTTTCGGGAGTGCGGCGCGAGATATCGGCGGCGGGCGGAATCCTCACGGCCAGCCCGTGGCGCATGGCGCCGGCGGCGCAAGAGGCAAGCAGGCCGGCACAGAATAGGGAAATTCCGCGGCGCGGACCCAGCGCAAGGAGCGCGGCGCAAACGATGCCGGCGGCCAGCGACCATCCACCTAATGCGGAGAACGCCGGCTGCAGGGCGGCGTCGAGGACGATGCCCGCGCCGAAGGCCAGCGCCAGGAAAAGCAAGGGACGGCGACGTCGACCGCCGCTGGCATCCAGCGGCGAACCGGGCGGATGAACCGATCCTTCGGAAAAGCTCGCCGAAATCGGCACGCGCCGGGTTCCCTCCCTTCCCAAAGGCTACTCAAAAGCGGGCCGAAAATCATCCCACGGTTGCGGAGTCGCGGCGCGAATCGTCCAAAGCTTCTTGCATCGGCGGCGCGTGGAAGTAGATCAGGAAATTACTGGAACCACTCCCGTATAAACGCATCGCGGCTCGAGGATCGCCATGGTAAGCGCCGTTCCTAACAAGCCCCGCGTGGTGCTCGCAGCCGTCGCGCATCCGGACGACATCGAATTCATGATGGCCGGAACGCTCCTGCGCCTGCAGGAAGTCGGCTGCCAGGTGCATTTGTGGAACCTGGCCAACGGCTGCTGCGGCACGGCGACGTACTCGAAGGAAGAGATTATCCGGCTGCGCCGCCAGGAAGCGCTGGACGCGGCGAACCTGATCGGCGCGGGTTACCACGACGCGCTCTGCGACGATCTGGCGGTCTTCTACACGCCGGAACTGCTCGCACGCGCGGCCGCGGTGATCCGCGAAGTGCGCCCGGATATCGTGCTCACGCACAGCCCGCAGGACTACATGGAAGACCACCAGAACGTCTGCCGGCTGGCGGTGACCGCCGCGTTCTCGCGCGGGATGAAGAATTTCGCGACGGTGCCGCCGCAGGCGCCCACCGAACAACCGATCACGCTGTACCACGCGCTCCCGCACGGGCTGCGCGACGGACTGCGCCGTTCGATTCGCAGCGGGCAGTTCGTGGATATCGGCCCGGTGCTGGCCCAGAAGCGCGCGATGCTGGCCTGCCACCGCACCCAGAAGGAATGGCTCGACGTGAGCCAAGGCATGGACGCGTACCTGACGGTGATGGAAGAGATGAGCGCCGAGATGGGCAAGCAGTCCGGGCGCTTCAAGTACGCCGAAGCGTGGCGGCGGCACAGTCACCTGGGCTTCGGTCCGGAAGGCTGGGATCCGCTGGCCGACTGGCTCGGCGAGGCCTGCTGGGTCGATCCGGAGTACGAGGCGGAGTTGGGGTAGCGGAAGGGTCTTTCACCACGGAGCACGCAGAGCACACGGAGAACGGCCAAGACTGGATGCGTGGAACGGCAACGACAGTACGGCACACCTGCGGGCGAGACGCCCGCGATACCTCTTCAAGGAGACGGGCATGGCGCGGGCGGTAAGCAAGGTAGCTCCGGGTTGGTGGGATTACACGACGCTGGATCCGAAGCTGCTCGCCGACGTGGCGAAGCTGACGCCCAAGGACCTGGGGCAGCTCTCGCGCCCGGGCTTTCAGGTTCATTTCTACGACACGATCGAGGACTTTTATCTCGCGGAAGCGCTGGAATACATCGAAGCGTGGAAGCAATCGACGCCGGATAACCCGGCGGGGATCTGCGGGCCGATCGGTCCGACCGAACAGCTCCCGCTGGTCGCGCGGATCGTCAATGCGCTGGGCGTGAAGCTCCACGACGCGCATTTCTGGGGCATGGACGAGTGGGTGGACGCGAAAGGCAAGCCCGTGCCGATGGACCACCCGCTCTCGTTCGCCAAAGCCGATAAGGAAATGTGCTTCAACAAGATCGATAAGAAGCTGCGCATGCCCGACAGCCACTTGCACTTCCCGACCGGCGATCTGAATGCGTACAGCCGCACGTACGACCAGGTGCGCTGCGTGGTGATGCAGGGCGGACAGGGCGAGGTGAAGCATTGGGCCTTCAACGACCCACTGCCGAGGACCGGGAAGTACAAAGATAAACCGCCCGCGCCGGCCGAATACCGGAAGCTCAAGACGCGCGTCGTCGATCTGCATCCGATGACGATTATTCAGAACGCTCGAACCAGCGGCGGCGGACAGGTGGCGCTGGTGCCCAAGCAAGCGGCGACGGTGGGCCCGGTCGAAACCTGGAAGGCCGAACGTGTCAGCATCTGGCACGCCGGGAACCACGACAACCCGTTCGGACAGCGGCTCAGCGCGTTCATGATTTCCAAACGCCTACCCGACAGCAGTTGCCCCATGTCGTTGCTGGCCGATCATCCGAACGTCCATTTCCATTATCTCCGCAAGGGTATTGGCACCTGCGAGACGGAGATGCACTAATAAGGAAGGGGCTTGGCGATGTGCAGATGGCAGGCTCGAAATCGTGATGCATAATACGTGAAGACGGGTGACATCGAATTGCCGATTTCACGTAGCACGCATCTACCCCTCGGCCTGCCTATTACTTGCTCTTCTTCGGTTGCGCGGCGATTTCGTTCAGCATTTTGGCCACTTCGACGGGTGTGTAGCCTTTGTTGTCGCTGCGGTAGGGCAGTTCGCGGCCTGCAGTTTGCCGGATCAGCATGGCGTCTTGATCGTAGGCGCGTCCGGCAACCAAGTTGAGGCCGGTGTTGTTTTTGGCTTCGTACATCGAGATGGTGCTGTTGTTCGTGTCGATCAGAAAGACGTGCTCGTTGGACGGGTTGTTGCCTACGAGCGCGATGAGGCCGGCGGTGGTGGCGCCGCCGTTGTCGGCATGCGCGGGAGTTCCCGCGGTGCGCATGACGGCCCATCCGGCCAGCATCAGTGAAGCCAAGGCGACCATCTTCCAGAAGCGCGGTTCCTGTTTATTCATCGAAATTCTCCTTTAATTTTCGCAAGAGCGCCGTCACGTTCGCGCTCTTTGCTGCTTTGACGCGAACGTTCGCCGAGGCGTGACCGAAATCGCATGCATGGGCCGCTTTACATGTGTGCAATCCCGCGCCAAAAGCCCGTTTGCCGAGGCTGCCCGCTTTCACTATCATGCGCATGCTCCTGTCCGAGGAACCGCCCGCGTGACCGAAACGCTCAAAAAAGGCACCGCCCGCATTCAGCGCGTTCCGCTCGGCGCCGTTTCGGTGCCGCTCTCGTTCGGCGATCAGGTCATCACCAGCCTGCTGTTCAACCACGACGCGAATCCGGTGCACCACAAGCCCGATCACGCGGTGCAATGGATGCTGGGCCTCGCCAGCAGCGCGGCGCTGGTGGGCGACAACGCCGAACTGGCGCAAGCCGGCCCCGAAGAACGCGCGTACCGCCTGGGCGCCAAGCTGCTGCAGTACCCCGAGATCGTCGTGATGCCCGGCATCGTGCTCTCGGCACTCTGCTACGAACGTTTTGTCGGTCCGGAAGAATTGACCGTTTCGGTCACCACCACCTTTACGTATCCGCTGCTCGTGCCGACGACGGGAAAGGTCGAGGTGAAGATTGAAGCGTTCGAGCTGCGCGGCGAGAGCCCGCTCGATCCGGAATTGGGCCAGGCGCGGCACCTGTTGCTCGAAGCCCATGGCCCGGCCTTGGAAGGCGAACAGGTCAAGCTGTTAAAACTGGAAGCCTTGGTTTATCCCGCAGGCACCAACCCCGAACGCGTGTACGAAAAGATCGTCGCGCCGGAGTTCGAGCGCCTGGAGAAGCTACGCGACCAGAAGCCGGGTTTTCCGGGCATCTCGCATCCGGCTTCGATCAGCGAAGAAGACCGGCGGCGATACGCGCGGATCGTGGGCTTCGACCGGCGCATCGGACCGCTGGCTTGGCAGGCGAAGATTCCGCGCGTGCTGACCGAGATCATCTACCACATGGCGCTGCACGAAGGCTACCAGGCGGAAGTGAAGGCGTATCACGAAGGGCGCGGCGACGAAGCCGAACGGCGCCAGGCCATCGCCCGCTACGTCGACAAAGAGGTCAAGTACCGGCAGCTCGAACCGAGCGCGCGCGAAGCGCGGATCGAGGAACTGAGCGGTCTCACGCAGCAGCTTTACGCGCGGCAGCACACGGTTTTCGACCCGCGCCTGTTTGTGCAAGGCGGCCCGGCCACACAGGCGCAGACGCCCTTGAAGCTGGACCTGCATATGTACGACCTGCGCCTGCGCCGCGGGATTCACCGCTTCTACACGGGCGCGCGGCTGGGCGACCGGCAGGTCTTCATGGGCGAAGCAATGGTGACGGGCCAGCCGCTCGTGACCAAGGAACTCGCGAGCTTCCTCGCCGAAATCAACAACAGCTTCGAGACGCTGAAGTTGTTCGAATACCACCCGCGGGCTTAGCTTCGTTCGAGCACCAGCACGAGCCCCTCCAGCCGCGCTTCGTGGTCGCGCACGGCATGCAGAACCGGGCGAAAGCTCTGCGTCTTTCCGTTCACCGCCAAGTCCATCACGCCTTCCGCGGCCAAGGTTGCCATGTCCTTTCCGGGCGTCGCGGCGTACGCGAGCACCCGGCGCAGCCACGCGCCTTGGCGAGTGCGGTCGATCTCGCCTTCGGCTTGCAGGCCCAGCACGCGTTGCGCGGCCAGATTCGCGAGCACCACGTTTCCCGCCTGATCCACAATCGCGACCGGCTCAGGCAGCAGATCGAGCGTATCGCTCAACGCCCGATGCACCCAGCTCACCCCCGCCCAACCGAGCTTGCGGAATTGCCGCAGCGAGGCCACCAGCCCATTGAACGTCGCCGCCAGGCGGCCGATATCGTCGGGGCCGGCCGATGCGGCGGGCACGTCCAGGTTGCCTTGCGCCACCTGTTCGACCAGCCGTGTAAGCGCGCGGACGGGTTTCAGTACCGCATCGCCCGTCAGGATCATGAACCAGATCCCGAAGGCCATTGCGGCGATCAACAAGACCAGCAGGCGCGTCTCGGTGGCGTGCGCCACGCGCGTTACGTCTCCATGCAGGGAGACCATATTGTCGAGGTTCATGCGCGTGATGGTATGTGCCGCGCCGCGCAGGTCGTTGAAGGCCGCCAGTAGTTCGGCTCGCGGTTCCGGCTGGGATGCTTCCGCATGGAGGGCGCGCTCGAACCGCGTCCAGGCTCCGGCCAGATGCCGGGTTCGCTCGGCTTCGCCTTCGAGCGTGATGTTGGATTGCTGGAAGCGCAGCGCTTGCTCGCAGACGGACGTTTCGCTTGCATCAAGCACCGCCTCCGCTCCTTCGGGGCGGGTAAGCGCCTCCACGAGCAGATGCTCGGAGGAAGCGATCAGCTTCTGGCACGCGTCGACGGAGTCTGCGTTCTCGTGCAGAATCGCTTCCACGGCGCTCCGGCCGGACTTGACCACGGAGAGCCCGATGGCGCCGGCGGCCAGCACCAAGGCAATCAAGCCGCCGTAGCCCAGCCAGAGTTTGGTTCGAAATCCGAGTTTCATGAAAAGCTCCCTTTAGTTCCGATTCAGAACGCCACGTCCGAATTGGCGTCCGCGCGCAGGATCCGGCACGGCAGGAAGAGCGCCGCGGCGAACGCTTGCGGTCCGGCGCGCCCCGCGAACATCGGCCCGCAGACGATCAGCTTGCCCAAGGGGCTCAGCGCGATCCAGCCCAAGAGCACATACGAGACGTACTCGGCCAAGACCAAGGTAGACGGACGCCAGGAAAAGACAAAATCCAAGAAGGCACGCACAGCGTTCTGCATTAGGAAGGCGTACCCAGATGCGCGTAGTCGCTTCGAAGAAAGAGTACGCCAGCCGCACCCGCCGAAAAATCGGCGCGTATAGTCATGCCGCCGCGCCGTAAATGCGGGCGGACGGAACTCAAGATTGGGCTGGCGGAAGTCGCCTTCGCGATCAATCGATCGGGGGGGCCTGGTGGGTCGCGCCCCAGAAAAGCCTACGAGGTTAGCTGACGGGTTAGGGCTTCCAGGTGCCCTTTCCAGCCCAACGGCGCTGGGATTCACCCCTACGACTCGGTTCCCCCGTTCCGCGTGCGACGCAGCGGACTCGGCTGTCTACGCGAAAATAGTCTACCCTTTCTCGTACCGAACAAACAACCTATGCGCGTCGTGCTTGTAGAACCTCCCGTTGACCTTTATTCGACACGAAAGGTTTGATGGGTATCCTTGTAGTAGGCACTTGGTGCCTGCTTACCATTTGAACCGTCTGCACATCGGGAGGCTTGGCCATCCGACCCGAGGATTTCTCCGATAAGTACACGCAGCAGTTCATGCGCGAGCATGACGAAGTCTGCGCGGCGCAGTGCTACCGCATCGGACCGCTCTTCGTGCCGCTCACCGTGCGCCAACTGGCGTTCTATTTCCTCTCGGCCGCCGCGATCCTGATTTTCTTCCTGTGGGATTACAAGGTCTGCTACACGGTACTCACGTTCGTACTCTGCGCATTCTACGGCTTGATCATCGTCTTCCGCTTGCTGAGCGTGAAGCTGGCGCTCTTCAAGGGCTGGATCGGCTTCCCCGACGAACACCGTATCAGACCTGACGACATCGCGGCCTTGAAGAACGATGAGCTTCCCGTCTACACCATTCTGGTGCCGATGTACAAAGAGCCCGAGGTCGCGCAGAAGATCGCGCGAACCGTCACGACGCTGGACTATCCGATCGAAAAGCTGGACGTGAAACTGCTGCTCGAAGAGGACGACCCCGAGACGCGCAAGAAGGTCGAGGAGGTGCTGGGCGAACTACCGCCTTGCGTAGAAGTGATCGTCTGCCCCAAAGTCCCCAAAGGACAACCGCGGACTAAACCGCGCGCGTGCAATTGGGGACTCGACCGGGCCAAGGGCGAATACCTGGTGATCTTTGACGCCGAAGATCGTCCGGAAGGCGACCAGCTCAAGAAGAGCATCGCGGCATTTAACAAACTCAAAGCCCAGGGCAAGGCGCAAGTCGTCTGCCTGCAAGCCAAACTCAATTACTTTAACGCGCGGCAGAACATGCTAACGCGGTTCTTCACGCTCGAATACACGACGTGGTTCGACCTCTTCCTGCCGGGGCTGCACGCGTTCCGCATTCCCATTCCGTTGGGCGGCACGAGCAATCACTTCCACACCGAGACGCTGAAAAAGCTGGGCGGCTGGGATCCGTTCAACGTGACCGAAGACTGCGATCTGGGCATTCGCATGGCGCGGCAGGGCTACCGCACCGAGGTGCTGGACAGCACCACATGGGAGGAAGCCAACAGCCATGTCGGTAATTGGGTGCGACAGCGCAGCCGCTGGATCAAGGGCTACTTCCAGACCCATCTGGTCCACACTCGCGACAGCCTTTGGCCATTCTTCGTACTGGCGGCGTGCTTCGTGTACCTGGCCCGAAAGATCGGCAGCGGGCTCGACCCGGCCAGCCCTTACTACGCCAAGCAACTCGAGTGGAGCACGCTCGCACAGGGCGCGTGCGGACTGCTGGCCGCCGTCGCCGCGGGCTTGGGGCTTTGGGCGGTCCTCGAACGTTACGCGAAACGCAAGACCTACCGCGAAGGACGCTTGAACGCCTACGGCGCACTCACGTTTCGGCTCACCGTCGGCGGACTCTCGGCGATGCTGATCCTGAATGTGGTCTTCTGGCTGATGAGCGGCGTGTACCTGCTGCGCAAGCCGATCGCCGATACGTTGCCCGCGTTCACCGATGCATACCGCTTCGAATTTCTGGACCGCAAGCCGCCGCGGGAAGTGCTGAGCGATTGGCGCCTGTACTTCGAGAACGTGACGGAGGACCGCTACGAAGGTTACACGATCTGGAATACCTCGTGGCAGTGGCTGGTGCAGGGGAAGCTCTCGACGCAGGAAGCGACCGAAATATTCGGCGCGATCGACGAGTGGAGCTTCTGGTCGCAAATCCTTTATCCGGTGGTGATCGGGCTCTTCCTCGCCAATTTTGCGTTCGTACTGCTGGGGTTGTACTCGTGCCATAAACGCGGGCTGTGGGACTTGGCGCCGATGGCGCTGCTGATGCCGTTCTATTGGGTGCTGATCTCGGTGGGCGCGGTAAAAGGCGCGTGGCAACTGTGCTGGAATCCGTGGTACTGGGAGAAGACGATTCACGGGCTGGATCACTCGGGCGCGGCGCCGCCTCGGCCGCCGGGTCCGCCCCCCGCTCCTCCAGGGAACACGGGCGAAGGCGTCTTTTTCAAGCCCAGCCCGTAGTACGAGACGCGAACGATTCGGCGGCGGAGACGGCCGGTGCCCCTCAAGCGTGTGGTTTATGCATCCGTAGTGTTCGCGGCCGCGATCCTCGTTCACAGCGCGGTCCGCGCTCAAGGCACTCCGCCACCCGATCCCCCGGCCGATGAGCCCGCGGAAGAAGGGTTCGACGTTCCCGAAGCGCTCAAGCCGTGGGCCGAGGCCGCGTATACGCTGCGCTATTTCGTGCGCGTCGACGGGCCGCCGCTGGCCGGAACGATCAATCTCCAGAATACGCCTCATGTGGCCACGGTGTACCTCCCGCTGCGAACCTTCGAGATACAGGCCGCGGCCGAAGACGGAGAGGACGAACCGAGCGCGCGCGTCGAGACGGTCCTGGTGTTGGACGAAAAGGGAGAAGTGCAGCCCGTGCTCGCGCGGCAGGTTAAAGGCGGAAGCGAAGTCGAGCTGGCTTTTCCCACGCGCTCGGGGCAGCGCCGCTATGCGATCTACTCCGGCGCGCCTGAAGGCCAGGCCCCGCGCGCCAGTCCCACCACCTTTCGCACACATGCGCTGATGGTGCGGCGGCTGGTACGCACCGTGGGCGGCGAATCCCTGCCCAAACCCGACGCGCCGCTGACCGCCGCTTCCTTTAAAGCGCTGGGCGAGCAAGGCGGACGGGGCGAGCCGACGGCTTGCCTGACCGTCGACGATATCGAACCGCCCAAAGAGCACCTGAAGCGCTCCGGTCCGCGCTACGCGGCGCTGTACGAAGGATTCCTGCGCGCGCCGGTGGACGGAACGTACGGCTTCGCTCTCGAGACGCCCGGCACGGGCATGCTGGTGATCGACGGCTACGAAGTCTGCCTCGCGGGACAACCCGACGCGCGGCGCGAACCCTTCACGGTGCGCGGGGAAATGGAACTGCGCGCGGGCGTGCACCGCGTCGTGGTTTATCACATCCAGGCCGGCGCGGAGCCCGGCATTCGTCTGTGCTGGCGTCCCCCGTTCGAGAAAGATTTCGGGGTCATCCCGCCGCAGGCGTTTCCGCGCGGACTGCCGGCCGTGGTGGGGCGCGTCGAGAACGTCGCCGGGCATGCGCTGCCGTTCGTTCATATTGAGCGTGTGGCGCAGTTCCGGGGTGGGAGACACCGCGGACCGAAGCTGGAACAGGAATGGATGCTGTACCACGCCCGAGGCCTAGGAGCCGGCGCGACGCGGGTGGCCGTCTCGGCCGCGGGCGCGGAACCGGCCGAATGGCCGCTCGCGGACGGCTGCGTATGGCTTCCGGCCGGAAGCGAGGCCCGTTTCGAACTGCGCGCCGAGAACGGCGCCGCTATTCCAGACGGCGCACGCACGGTTCGATTCCCGCTTGCCAGCAACGGCGGTCGCAACGTGATCGACCTGACCGGCGCCCTGAGCCTGAAAGCCGCGCCGGCGTTTTTGCATCCCGACGAGACCGGACAGCTTCATCTGGAGACGCAGCTCGAACCCGTCCCGGTGATCCTCGACAAGGAACGCGTGGAAGAAGGCCCACCATTGCCATCTCCGCGGCCGTACGGACAGTATCGCGTGACTTGGCGGCTGGTTGATGCGGCCGGGCATGCGGAAGTGCTGAGCGAAGCCGAAGCGACGCCCTTGGGCGCGGGGCGGCGCAAGGTTCGTGTGCCGCTTCCCGCCGAACGCCTGGAAGCGGCCGCACAGGACGGCTTGACGCGCCTGGAAGCACGCTTGTCGGTGGGCGGGATGCCGGTCGAGAGCGTCACCCTGAGACTGCTGCACAGCCGCCAAACCTGGCCGGCCGACCTCGTTTCGACGCTCGACGGTCTGGCTATCCCGGCCGGTCAAGCCAACAGGCCGGCCGAGCGCGTGCTCGTACTGGTGCCGCGCGAGCGCGAAGCCGATTACCGGCGCTTCCGTCCACCCTTGATTGGCGGCCGGCCCGGTGC
Source organism: Planctomycetota bacterium (assembly GCA_015075375.1). Classification (GTDB taxonomy): domain Bacteria; phylum Planctomycetota; class SZUA-567; order H5-PLA8; family H5-PLA8; genus H5-PLA8. The sequence continues at coordinate 1,960,769 of JABTUM010000001.1, forward strand.
AAGCGACGGCGCGGCGTTGTTTCTAGGCGATCCGCTCGTTGAAGCTCCCGCCGAAACCAAAGCCGACGCGAGCCTGGGGCTGGCTTCGCGGCTGGCCAAGGCGTCGCCCGACCGAACCTGGCAGTTCCACCTGCTACCGGGCCCGCACCGCGGCTTGTTCGTGTACCGACTGCTGGCCGGAGCCGAGTCCTGGCTGCGCGCGAACGGCGGCAAGGCCAGCGCGCTCGTGGTGGTTTCCATCGGCGGCGGCGACGCGGCTCGGCAGACGGCGCTGCACGATTTCGAACGCGGGCTCGACGTGCTGGTGGACCGCCTGCGGCGCGCGGGCGCGGAGCGCATCCTGATGCTGGGCGTCATGCCCGAGCCGGGGCGCGCCGCCCAAGCCGAACCGTACCGGCAGCGCTGGGCCGATATCGTACGGCTGCATCATTTGGAAAGCTTCGACCTCTACGAGCGCTGGACCGCCGACGGCGACTGGATCAAACGCTTCGCGCTCGATCCGCAAGGCGGGAGCCCCGTGTACGGCGCGACGCCGCACGTCACGGCGCTGGACGAATTGGCCGCCGAACTGGCCGGCAAAGTGAAGTAGCGAGCCCCCGCCCGCGCGCTAAGGTGATGGCTCGTTCCCTTCGCGGAGACCTTCCATGTATCCCGCCACTCGCGACGCCATGCTGGCTCATGTGGGACAAAGCGACCCCTGGGCGGCCCTGCACTTTCTGGGACTCAGTGCGGTCGAATTGAATTTCAACCGCGAGGCGCAGACGCCGGGCTTCCTGGGGCGCGGCGGGCAGCCCTTCGACCTTTCCTCGCCCGCGGGCCGGCGCGAAGCGCGCGCGGCGTTCGACGCGCACGGGGCGAGCGTCTGCGCGCTCCTGATGGCCAACGATTTCTCCGGCGATATGGAGACGGAAGTGAAGTGGGGCGTCTCGGCCGTGGAGGCCGCGCACGCGCTGGGCGCGCCGGCGGTGCGCATCGATCTGGTGCCGCACCAGAAGGACTACGACCGCACCCTCTTCGAGGCGCGCTGCATTGAAGGCGTGAAACGCATCCTCGCGGCGACCGAATCGACTGGCGTGGGCTTGGGCGTCGAGAACCACGGGCACATCACCAACGATCCCGCATTCCTCGACCGCATCTTCGACGGAGTCGGTTCGCCGCGGTTGGGCCTGACGCTCGACACGGCCAACTTTTACTGGTACGGGCATCCGCTGGAGCGCGTGTACGAGATCATGTCCCGCTTCGCCGCTCGCGTCCGGCATACGCACATCAAGAACATCAACTACCCTGCGGACGAGCGCAACAAGCAGCGGGCGATCGGCTGGGAGTACGGGCAGTACTGCTGCCCGCTGGACGAAGGCAACATCGATCACGCGCGGGTCGCCCGGATTCTGCAGGGCGCGGGCTACCGCGGCGCGCTGTGCGTGGAAGACGAGTCGCTTCCGAAGCGTCCGGCCGAACAGCGCCCGCAGTTGATGAAGCGCAACGTAGCCGAGCTGAAGCGCTGCTGCGCGATTTCGTGACGATACCCTTGGAGAGCGGTTCCATGCGCGTGATGCCCGGCCTGGCGGCGGCCCTTTTGCTGGCGTTGGCGCTGAGTGCCTGCGGGCAGCCCGCCGCGCCCGTGCCGTCGGCTCCGCCGCCCAAGGTCATTCATCGCGATGCGGCCCAGTTTGCGCAAGATACTCCGCGCGACGCGCTGGCCAGTTGCGTCAAGGCGATGGAAACCTCCCGCGCCGATTACTTTATCGCATTCCTGCTGACTCCCGAGAGCCGCGATCGCTCCATCGCCGCGAAGAACGGCGATGTGGAGGCCGTGATCAAGGGCGTCACCGAGAATCCTCAACGCTTGGCCGGGCAGATCAACCTGTTCAAACAGTTTTTGCAGCAGGATCATCTGGAAGAGCTGGAAATCGCGCAGGGCGAAAAGAAGCTCCAGGTGGCGCGTTTTCGAATGGAAGGCCAGTCCGCATTCCTGCAATTCGAGTTCGACGGCGAATTTTGGGGCCTGAATGCTCATACCGGCCGGCCCGACCCTAACGCGGCCCTTTTCCAAGCCGGTAAGACTTCGGCTTCCGATGCCGCGGCGCCCTCCGAGGAGTCAAAATCGGAATCGCCTGCGGCTAAATCCAATTCCGACGCGCCCGCGCAACCCTGACGTCCGCCTCCAGCCAAGTACCCTTCTTGAGGAGCCATTACGATGCCAAAGATCGCCATGCTGGGCTTGGGCGGCATGGGGCGCCATCACGCCCACGTGCTGACCAAGAAGCTCGGGCATACGCTTTTCGCGGTAAGCGACGAGTTTCCCGAAGCGCGCGATCGCTTCAAGGCCGAGTATCCGGGCACGCTCGTATTCGAGAACCATAAGGACCTGCTCGAGAAAGCGCGGCCCGATGTCGCGTGGGTTTGCCTGCCGACCTTCTTGCATCACCCCGTGGCGCTCGATTGCGCGGCGGCCGGCGTGCACGTGATGCTCGAAAAGCCCATGGCGCTCAAGTCCGATGAATGCCGCGCCATCGACACCGCCGCGAAGAAGGCGAAGATCAAGCTGATGCTCGCCTTCTGCCGCCGCTTCGACGCGCATTGGGGCACGCTGCGCAAAATCCTGGCCGAAGACAGCGTGCTCGGGCGGCCGGTCGTGTGGCGGCAGATGTTTGCCGGCAGCGGCCCCGGTCGCTGGTTCATGGATCAGAATCTGGGCGGCGGCCCGTTCATCGACGGTTGCGTGCACAACCACGACTTCAATCTTTGGACCTTCGGAAAGGCCGTCTCGGTCAAATCGAGCCTTGTGCGACTGGCGCCCACGTCGGCGTGGGACACGGGCGTCGCGGACATCGTCTTCGAGCGCGGGGACCGCACGTCGTTAAACTGGTCTTGGGGCCTGCCCAAAGGCAGCCGAGGCATCAACACGCAGGACGTGCTGGGCGCGAAAGGCGCGCTGCATTTCGGCATTCCTGAAGCGCACCGTCCGGCGGATTTCGATCCGCAGACGCAGGACGGCTTTCACGTCATCGGGCAAGACGGGGCGGTCAGCGTGCACACCTTCCACAAGAACGACATGTACGAAGAAGAGGACCGCCATTTCCTCGAATGCGTCGAACGCGACCGCGAACCCAGCGTGGGCGCCGCCGAAGGACTGGCGGCCACAGAGCTGGCCGAACGCATTTTTGCGGACGCCGAGCGGACGGGCAGCTGATGCGTATGCGCCGCGGCGGCGCGTTCCTCTTGATGCTGCTGGCCGGCTGCGGGTCGCCATTGGAGCGACCGCTTGAGTCCGCGCCTCCCGCACCGCAGATTCCCCATCCCGACCGGGCTCAGCCGGCGCCGGCCGCTCCGGTTCGCATCCTCGCGCTGGGCGACAGCTACACCATCGGCGAGTCGGTCGCAGAGTCGGAGCGCTGGCCGGTACAGCTTGCGGCCCAGCTTCGCGAAGCCGGCATCATGACCGAGACGCCGGAGATTATCGCACGAACCGGATGGACCACCGACGAACTTAACGCCGGAATCGACCGCGCGCGGCCGCAAGGCCCCTATGAGATCGTGACGCTTCTGATCGGAGTGAACAACCAGTTTCGAGGGCGGTCCGAAGCCGAGTTTAGAACTCAGTTCCGCGCACTGCTCGCACGCGCCATCGAGTTCTCCCGCGGACACGAAGCCTCGCGCGTTCTGGTGCTCTCGATTCCCGACTGGGGCGCGATGCCGTTCGGCGCACGCTACGACCCGGCCAAAGTCTCGCGGGAGATCGACCGCTTCAACGCCATCAAGAAGGAAGAGACCGATCAAGCCGGCGCGCGCTGGATTGAAATCACCGCGCTGAGCCGCGAGGTACGATCCAAGCCTGAACTGGGAGCGAACGACGGTCTGCATCCGTCGGGTGCACAATATACGGCGTGGGTCGAACGCGCGCTGCCCGCCGCCCGGGAGGCCCTTGCAGGCACTCCCACGGGCGCCTCGAAGTAGCGCTTACGGCTCAGCGGCCTTGCGGTGCTCCCACGGCGGAACGGGGTCTTTTGCCTTCCATAGGCCGCGCGGCTCCGCGCGGGCTTGCGCTTCCGCGGAGACGTACGCATCGCTGTAGGCGCGATACGCCCATGCCCAGCCTGCTTCCACCAGCTCCGCATTGAGACAACGTTCGGGTGTACCCGGGCCCCCTTCGCGGTAAAAGACCGTCGCCACGAGGCGGTCATGGCGGTCGCGATCCATGATCTCGAGCCGAACCTCGCGGCCTTGCATGCGCTCGAGCGTGAAGCGCTTGGCGTCCTCGCCGTAGGGCTGATCGAGTTCCGGACAGTCGATCCCGTGCATGCGCACACGCTGATGCCGGCCTTCCAGGTACACCCGCACCGTATCGCCGTCGGCGATGCCGCTGACCGTACCTTCACGCGGCGGCGGACGAAGGCCGCGAACCAGGCTCGCGGTGAGCACCAGCACAAAGACCACCGCCGTGGCGGCGCGCATGAAATTGAACGGGCGGGAACGCACGGAACGTTTCGGAGCGCTCATGCCGCGATCCTCGCGGCAGGCCTCGGGCTGTCGAATGCAGAACGGGCGTTGCGAGCGCCACGAGTTGGGCTATGTGTGAGTTCTCGATTTCGAGGAAGGCGCCGCCCTTGAAGCGTATTTTGTTCGTGTGTGTGGAAAACAGTTGCCGCAGCCAGATGGCCGAAGGATTCGCGAAAGCGATCGGCACAGACGCGGTCGAGGTGTACAGCGCCGGGTCACGCCCTTCAGGCGTGGTGAATCCACGCGCCATTCAGTTCATGCGCGAGAAGGGCATCGACCTTTCGACGCACGCATCCGAAGGCCTGGACCGCGTGGCGAACCTCGCGTTTGACCACGTGATCACCATGGGCTGCGGCGACGCCTGTCCGCATGTGCCGGCCAAGGCTCGCCACGACTGGGCGCTTCGCGATCCGAAGCATCTGCCTGACGACGAATTTCGCGCCGTACGCGATGAGATCGAACGGCGTGTGCGCGAACTTTTATCCGCACCTTAAGCCCAGGAGATTCAACTGATGCCTATCCGCGTCCGCACCGACGTGCCCTTCGGAAACGCCGCGCTAACCGAGGTCCGCGAAGACGCCAAGTGTCCCGAGGTTGCCTTTACCGCCGATCCTCACGGCGGGCCGGAAGCGTGCTGGTTCTGCTTTAGGATCGAACTGGCAGGTGCGCGGCCAGAGCGCTTGCGGCTGGTGCTGAAGCACGCGGGCAACCTGCTGGGGGCCGGTCATATCCCTCATATTCGGCCGGTGGTCCGGATCGACGACAGCGCGGGCGGAGAAGAAGGCGGTTGGCAGCGACTTCAGCCCGGCGAACCCGTCCAGGCGCCCGACGGCCAGATCCACGCGGTATGGGAGCTGCCCGCGCCCGCGCGCACGCTGGACGTCGCGGTCTGCTATCCGTACGGTCCCCAGGAAGTCGCCCAACTGTTGACCGACTGCGGCGGTTACTGGCGGGCCGACGATTTCGGCGTCTCCCAGAGCGGTCGCCCGATGGTGCGATTGAGCAACGATTACGGCTCGGCCGATCCGCAGGCCGCGCGCAAGCCCGGCGCGTACTTGCTGGCGCGGCAGCATAGCGGCGAGACCTCGGCCGGTTGGGTGCTCGATGGCGTAATGCGGCGGCTGGCGGAAATCCGCGCGGACGACGTGACCGTCTGGTGTGTGCCGCTCGCCAACGTGGATGGCGTCGTGCAGGGCGACTACGGGAAGGACAACTTTCCGTACGACCTCAATCGCGCCTGGGGCCGCCCGCCGATGCGGCACGAAACACTGGCGCTGCAGCGCGATATCGGGCGTTGGCGCGGGCGCTGCGTTCCGCGGCTGGGGGGCGATTTCCACGCGCCCGGATTGTCGGAACACACCGGTACCTACACCTTCGCGGTAAAGCCCGAGAACCTGAACGATGCGCGGCTTCGCGAGCAGACGCACTGGCTGGGCGCCTTTCGAAGCGCCTTGGGCGAGTACGCAGCGCCCGATTTCCTGCGTGTTGCCCGCTACACCAGCCGCTGGGAAACGCCGACGGCGACCGGATATTTCAACTCCTTCGAGGATATGTACGGCGTGACGTTCGAAGTCAGTTACGTGGGCTACTCGGGCGGCGAAGTCTTTACTCGCGCGCGTTACCGCGATGCGGGGCGCAGAATCGCGGACGCCATGCTGCTAGAGCTGCGGCGAACACCCAAAAAGTAACCGCCGCGTCAGGGCCTCAAGTCCACGCAGACCGCGTTTCCGTCGCCGTTGCGGCAATACACGAGTCCGTGGCTCAGCACCGGCATCGTGAAGCACGTTCCGCCAAAGACCTGCACGCGGCCCAGTTCCTTATAGGCGGCCGGGCTGGCTTCGAGCAACAGAAGCTCGCCGCGCTGAGTGATGTGCAGCAGCTTCCCTTCAGCCAAAATGCCCTGCCCGTTGGTCCGCGGGCGGCGCCATTTTTCCGCGCCGGTCGCCAGCTCGATGCAAACCAGATCGGCCGCATCCCCGTTGCCCGAACCGCCGTACAGGTGCCCCTCGTGAAACACACAGGGACTCATGTGATTCTGCATCGCCTTATTGCGCCAAACTTCTTGAAGCCCCTGCGCTCCGATGCGCACCAGCGCGCATCCTGTGCCGTAGTCGCTGCTAATGAAAATCGTATCGCCCGATACGATGGGATCGGCGGCGTTGACGTCGTATTGCGTCTTCCATTCGAACTGGCTGAGCACGCCGCCGCGTTCGGGGTTGACGATCGCGAGCCCTTTGGCCGCGAAGAGCGCGATGAACTCCTGCTTATTGTGTGTGAAGATGACCGGCGTGGCGTATCCGCTCGCGTCGGCGCCGGAGAACCAGATATCTTTCCCGGTCGATTTATCGACGCAGAGGCCCGCCGTGCCCAAGTTCAGCAACAACGCCTGACCTTTGATGTACGGCGAACCGGCGTAACCCCATTCGGGGCGCTTGAGCCCCTTCTCCTTGGCCATATCGCGCTGCCAGACTACCTTGCCGTCCGCCGCGTTGAGGCAGAAGAGCTGCGCATCCTTACTGAGCGTGTAAACTTTGTCGCCATCCACCACCGGCGAAGCGCTGGGGCCTCCAAAATAATACTTGGGATCGAGCGGGCACGGGTACTCATGACGCCAGACTTCCTGTCCGGTCTTCGCGTCGAACGCGTACACTACGTCGGTGGACCCCTTCTCGTTGCCCAGCACGAACGCGCGTCCGCCGGCCACGGCGAATGCCGAGCAGCCTTTGCCGATCTGTTTGCTCCAAAGCTGCTTCGGGCCGCCGCCGGACCAGTCGGTCTTCCAGCCCTTTTCCGGCGAAGTGCTGTCGCGCTTGAGTCCGCGCCAACTCGGCCAATCGGATCCTTCGTAAGCGGCGCACGTTCCCATGCAAGCCAACAGCATCGCCGCGATCGTCGTCCCGCGCATGGTCGATCCCTTTCGCCGTGTCAGCGTACGCTCTTGTTGTCGGCTTCGTTCTTGGTGTCCTTCGAGTAGCCCTGTTCCTGGCGATTGCGGTTGACCTCGTGCTTCTTCGTATACAGCCGGTGGAAGTCCTCAGGTGAAAGGCCCGAGACGAGAGCAAGGCTGGTAAGAAAGTGCATCAGATCGACGATTTCAACGCGGATATTCTGCAAATCGATACGATCCTTGCTCCACCATTTCCAAAGCAGATCCTGCTCGACTTCGTCGGCCTCGGCCTTGAGCGCGGTGAGGTAATTGCGCAGCCACTGGTTGACCAGCCCATTGGGCCCCAGTTCCTCGCGTTCCAGTCCCTCTCGGATGGCGGCCATCGTCAGCACTTTTCCGTCGCGGTCACGGAGATCCTGCTTCTTGAAGATCTCGTCGTTGAGCTGCGACTGACGCTGAAAAATTTCGCGGAGCATGTCTTCGGAATCTGGCATGGGATCCTCGCGGTGCTGTACCCGGCGGAGCGGGCGGTCAAAAGAGGTCTTCGACGGTGGCCTGCTTGCGCAGGGCTTCCGAGATTTCCTGACGCTTAGTCTTCAACAGTTCCACGTAAATGTGCTCCTTGACCAGTTCCTCGTCGAAGCTGGTTTCCTGCTCCTCCAGGCATTTGAAAAGATGCCAGCCGTAGGCGCTTCGAATGGGCCCGGAAACTTCGCCGGGCTTGAGTTTCAGGGCGGCTTCCACGGAGTCCTTATCGAGCGGAGGAGCGGGAATCGCGGTGGCCGAAACGCGCCCCAACTTTCCGAATACCTTGCGCGTATGCTCATCGTCGCTGTGTTCTTGCGCGGTCTTGAAAAAGTCGGCGTGCGCCAGGCCGACCAGGCTTTCCATCCGGGCGCGGGATTCTTCGAAGCGTTCTTCGCGCACGCGCTTCACGTGCTCGTTGACGCGGGTATGCCCGGGCGTGAGCCAGTCCGGCGAATAGGCGCGCCCCTGCGGGTCGTAGACGCGCAGAAAGATGTGCGCGAGGTTCGTTTCCTTGCGGCGGTACTTTTCTGGGTGCGCCTTCCACTCGGCTTCCAAATCCGTGTAGCCGATGGCCTTCTTGGCCAGATAAGTCACCACGGCGTCGAAGTACACGCGCCGGTCTTTGAGAAACTGCTGGGTGCTCATCCCGCTGTTGTGAATGTCGTGTTCCAGGATGCGCCGGCCGTCCGGAACGCCTTGCTCGTATTCGATCTGCCGCACCCGATACCAAAAATGGAAGCGGCGGTCGTCGTCGTTCAGCTCTTCCTTGCCCTGCGCCTTCAAGGCCTCCCGGGCGAGGCGCTGAAGCATGACGATATCGAGCGCTTGGCGCAACTCGCTGGCTTTCAGCGGCCCGCGCTGGTTAAGAGCGAAGCGCCGTACTTCGGGGCGCGAATAGCCGCGCTGTTCGATGCGCACCGCTTCGCCGGGATGCAGTTGCTTGGCGTCGACCACCACCTCGTACTTCGCCACCAAGAGCTTGAGATACTCTTCCATCACCGATTTCGCACCGGGATCCTCCAGCGGCACCTCCGGCGCGAGCTTTTTCTGGTCCACCAGCACCTTCTTGAGGCCCAAGGTGGTCCGGACTTCCTCGCGGAGAAAATCGAGATCCACGCCCAGCGTGCCCGCCAGGTTCTGCCCGGTCAGTTTCGCCGGATCGACGCCCACCTGAACCGCGTAAATCCGAGCGATGCGCAGGACGCCATCGGAGACTTCCTGCTCGTTGACGGCGATCCCCGTTCGCTCCATTTCGGCCCGCACCAGCTCGCGGCGTGTGAAATCCTCCACCGCGCGTGGCCATTGATCGCCGTCTTCCAGCAACACGTCGCCCACTTCGCCGCCGTCGATGGGCTGACCGTTCACGCGACGATAGGTCTTGCCGTCTTCCAGCACCCCCACCACGCGATCGTTCGGATCGAGCGGCGGTTCGCCCGCATATGCGTGCGACCCAATCGCGAGCGCTAAGGCTGCCAGGAGAAGGAGGCGCAACTGCATGGGCGTGCGAACTCCCGGGTAACCAAATCCATTCGTTCCGGCAAGGCGGACCGGACATGGGTAAAAAAAGCCGAAGGAGAAATATAGCCGATCGAGCGGCAAAGCAATCGGTAAACAGCCCTGCCGCCGAGCCAAAAAAGAAGAGCGAACCCGCAGGTTCGCTCTTCCGTGAACGGCCCTTAGGAGAACTCGCGACGACCTAGTCGTATCCGACGATCCCGTCCTTGGCGACGATGGGCGTGAACTTCTTGCTGAAAGGTTCCAGCTCGATGCCTTCCGGCGGCGACTGCCCGGAGATCAGGGCGGCGAGCTGGAGTTTGGCTCTCAGGAAGTCTTCTACGTTATTGTTTACGTAAAAGTCCCGGCTTCCGGTCTGGGTGCGGTACTTCTCGTCGCTGCTGATGGCCACGCGGACCATTTTGTCGAGCAGCGCGTCGACGGCCGCGGCATTCTTGGCTCGCGCCTGGACCATGTAGTCGTAATCGTTCACCGCATCGCGCCAGAGTTTCAGGCGGTGCGAAGCGATCAGCCCCTCGTATCCGGCCGAAACGCCACTGTACAGGGTCGCATCGTCGTCGGCCACGTTCCAGTTGTTCGGATCGCAGGGGCCGAGGCGGTACAGGATCAAACCGCACATGCCCATGCGAGCGAGGCGGTAGGTCGATCCGCGAAAGCCGCCAAGGTGCGTGCTCAATCCGCCGACGGCCGTACCGTACGACATCATCTTCTTGCCGGGGCCTTCGTACGCTTTGATCATCTGCTGCGCGCCGGCCGCGTGCGTGCTGCCTATGACCCAATGGTCCACGGCTTCGGTCAGCGTCTCTTGCGCGTGATGCGTATCGTACTGTTTCGCTTTGTAGCAGGAGACGATCTTGCCTTCCGGCGAGCACATTTTATCGCAGTGGAAGTGGCCGATGTCGATCCGGGTGACAACTTTCACGCCCTGTTCCGCGGCGGAGGCAAAGGCCCATTTGCCGACATTCAGCATGTAGCGAAGGGCTTTGTAGTGGCTGCCGTCCGTGGGTTCGTCGAGCTTCCACGGGAGCCGATTGCGTTCGGGATTGGCCTTCTGATTATGGTAAATCTCGAAGCGCGTCTTGGTCCAACCCTTCTCGGCGAAATGCTTGGCCGTGGCTTCGGCAATGGCCTTGTTCGTCTCCTCGAACTCCTTGAGCTTGGGATTCTGATTCGGTCCTTCGGGGATCGTGTCCTTAAAAGGAATCCAGTTGAACTGGTTTTTCACTTCGCCGTCGCAGACGTGCGGATAGTTCACGTTAAAGGCAAGCGTGAAGTGCGCAGGCGGAGCACCGAACTTGCTGCACTTCCCGTCCAGAATCGGACCGAACAGATCGTCGTACTCCTTAAAGCTCATGATCTCGGCCGCGGCGCCCTGACCTTTGACCGGGTACGCGTAACGCGGATTGCCGCGCTGGCTGCTGTACGGCAGCACGTTGATGAAGGCGCGGTTGTCGGCGGCAAGCTTATAGGCTTGGTGGTCGACCTGTTTGCCCTTCTCGGACATTGGCTGCGCCGGCTTGCCGACGCCTTGCCCGTTCAGGTATCCCCCCAACTTCAACGCTTCGCTGGGCATTCCGTAGGTGAGCAAATCCAGCGCGAAGGTCGGCTGGTCGGGCAGCGCCAGATCGAAGACCGTCAACGCCACATTCAGCTTCTCGACCGATTCCGTACCGGCCTTGATCTCCAGCGTGCCCGTGTACTGGCCGGGTTTCGCGTCGTTCGGGATCCAGACTTCCACCAGCAAGCTGCCCACCGTGTTAGCCGGTTTCGGAAAGCCGTCCCAAGCTTGCGGTATGTCGAAGGTCTTGATGCCCTTCACCGAGCCGTCGAGCGGGATGATGAGGTCGTGGACGAAGCCGGTCGTTGTCTTGGCCCACCCTCGCGCAAAGAAGCTCGCGCGGTCGACCGCAATCGTGCCCGGGCCTTTGAGTTCGCTGAGAACGGCCGTGTAGCCCGGGCCGGCGCGTGGGATCAGGATCTGAACCGCCGCATCTTCGTTGCGCGCCCCGTAGAGCTTGACGGTCTTGCTCGCGCCGTCCCAATGCCCGTTTTGCTTGCGCAGATCGCCGAAGTCGTTGCCGGCTACTTCCAGCACCGTGCCATCGGGGTTTAAGCTATAGGTAGTACTGGCCGCAAAAACAGCCGTAGCCCCTTCCGCTGCATGGACTTGCGCCGCAAACCAGAACAATCCACAAAGGGCCAGGATGGCCGTTGCGAAGAGTTTAACCATGTTCAACCTCCTTCGATCAAGTGCACTAGTACACTCAATACACCGACTCAGCCCCAGACCCAAGCAAATTCCGGAGAATTTCGGAGCGCACCCTTTTTCATCGGAAAGCCAGGCCGGATCAGCCCTTACTAAAAAGGCGGGTGATGCCCGAACCACTGGGTGAGGCCGTAACAAAGCCCTGGGCCTCGGCATACTGCTGCAGTGTGCGGTCGATCATCGGCTCGAGGTCGTACTTGGCCTGCGCCTGATCGCGCCCCCGCTGGCCCATGCGCGCGCGGAGTTTGGCGTCGCCGAGCAGGTCGAGAATTTTGGCGGCCACCGCATCGGGCTGACCGGGCGGGACGAGATAGCCGCTTTGGCCGTCCTGCACGAGTCCGATCAAACCGCCGACGCTGGTCGCGACCACCGGCCGCGCCCAGGCCATCGCCGCCAACGCACCCAGGCCGAATGCCTCCTGCCGCGGCGTCTGCACGTACACATCCAGATCGCGCAGGATCGGTTCGTACGGTACCCCTGCATGCGCGAAGGTAAGATGTCGTTCGAGCTTTAGTTCGCGGGCCAGCTTGCGCAGGCTCGATTCTTCCGGTCCTTCGCCGACAATCAGGAACTGACACGCGCCACAGCGGACTTCATGCACCTTTTGTGCGGCTCGAATAAAGGTGGCAAGGTCTTGCCCTGGCGTAAGCGGCGCGAAGGTCGCCAGCATCGCCCATTGGCCGTCGCCTTTGGCCTGAGGGGGAACTTCTTCCGGAATCTCGATCCCCAACGGGACCACGCGGACCAGTTCTTTGGGCACCCGCGCGTCGTTAACAAGGTTCTCCCGCAGCGACTCGTTGCAGACCATGACCTTATTGAGGCGGTCGTCGACGCGGATATCCCCGCGGGCCTGGAAGTGCGGGATGCTCAGCACGTAAGGAACATTCAGGCGTTCGGCCAAACGCGCGCAGACAGGCTGGGTGAACGCCGACAGCCCGTGGATCAGCGCGGGCTGGATTTCGGCCGCCCATTCGGCCAGCCGCCCAAAGACGAAGGGGCGCGTCAGGCCTCCGAGCATGCCGGGGAAGCATTCGATCCGCGCCTCTTCTTCGGAGGCGAAGAATCCCACCGGCGCCGGACCGGCCGCGGCCATGTACGGGCGCAACCCGGCCTGAGAAATGCCGCGAAAGAGCGTCCTCGCGAAGCCCGTGAGCCCGCCGGCGCGGAGCGGCTCGGCGACGAGCAGGACCGAGGGATTCTCCTTCAGCAGGCGCGAAGCGATTTTCATCCGCGGAACAACTCTCCCCATTTACGGCCCAAAAACGCGCTGGCCGAAAGCAGCGCCAGCGCCATGAATCCCAGCGCGAAGAGCCCCAGCGCCGAAGCCAACTGGTCCCCGTCGCCCACGCGTCCGAAGAGCGCGTAAATCGCCTTCGTGAGCGGATAGTCGGCCGGCCGCTGCGCCAGGATCAGGCTGTCGGCGACTTCCAGCAACGCGAACGAAAAGGCCAGGATCGCGCCCGCCGCCACATTGGCGGCGATGAGCGGCACCGTAATCTTCCGCAGCGTCCGCACGGGCGAACTACCCAGACTCCCCGAGGCCTCTTCGAGGGCCTTGGGCGTCTGCTCCAACCCCGCCGCGCACGCGCGCGTGGTGTAGGGCAGCCGCCGCACCGCATAGCTTAACACGAGGAACCAACCCACCGATAGCGCCGCCTCGGAGCCCGTGTACCACTTGGCGTAGACCCCGACGAACCCGAAAGCGAGCACAATGCCGGGAATCGCCAGCGGAGCGAGGGTCAAGGCGTCGAGCGCGCGTCCGGCCCAGCCGCCGCGGCGTACGATTACCCAAGCGCAAGCGAGCCCCAGCAGCACGTCCACCAAGGTGCTGCCCAACGCATAGAGCAGACTGTTGCGCACGCCCAATTGGCTGAGCGGATGAGCCAGCGCTTCCTGCATGTGCCCGAGGGTCCACGATTCGGGAAGCACGGTGAGAAACCATTTGCCCGCGACCCCGCTGAGAACCACCGCCGCATGCGGAACCAAGGCGAGGCCGATCACGAACAGGTGCGCGCCGATGGCGAGCGCCGCCGCGGCGCCGACCAGCTTCGTAACCTGTCCGCGCGCCGCTCCCTTGGAGCCTCCCCCGCCCGTACCGTACTTTCCCAACGACCAGCGTGTAATCGCAAAGAGCGCGACAACCAGCAGCGTGACCACCGCCACCAGCGCCGGCGCAGCCGGATTCGCGGACTGTTCGTTGGCCAGTCCGAAGATTTGCTGTGCGACGACCTCCTGATAGCTGAAAACCAGCGGCGTGCCCAGATCCGTGAAAGCTCCGACGAAGACCAGACTGCCCCCGGCAATCAGCCCCGGAACGGCCAGCGGCAGGACAACGCGCCGGAAGACCCCCAGCGGAGCGAGGCCCAAGTTCCGCGCGCTTTCCAGCAGAGACGGATCGATGTTTCCGATCGCGGCGCAGAGGTTGAGATAAATCAACGGATAGAAATGCAACACCATGACGATTACGCAGCCGAGCATGCGATGCTCGCCCAGAAAATCGATGGGCGAAGTCTCGTCCACCAGCCCGAGTTGCATGAGCAGCAGGTTCACCGAGCCGTAGCGTGAAAGCAGCCGACGCAGACCGATGGCGCCGACGAACGGAGGCAGAATCAACGGAATGAGCAGCAGCCCGCCCAGCAACGCCTGCATGGGAAAGCGCGTGCGGACCTGCCAGTACGCGAGCGGGAAACTGATGGCAATGCAGCATGCGGTCACGATCACCGCCAGAAGCAAGCTGTTGAGCATCCAGCGCCACGGCGCGGCATCGGCGTGAAAGAGGCCGAATACGTGGTCGAGCGTCCAGCGCGCGGGTGTGACGACCAGCTTCGATTCGGGCGCCGGTTCGCTCCCGGCGGCTATCGCGTTGCGAGCGCGGAGATCCGCTTCGTCGGCGCCCATGCGTCCGGCGAAGGCGGCCAGCGACTCGCCTTTGTGCAGGGCCGCAGAGACTTCGGGTTCGCGTACGGCCTGGAGCATCCCGTGGCCGAGCGGGTAAACGAGCCCGAAGGCGAAGAAGACCACGAGCAGAAGCGCGACGGCGAGGGGGCCAAGGTGGTCGGTAAGGTGGCGACTCATGGACTAGCAGCCTATCAAGACTGTCTGCTCTAGAAATTTTTGGTATTCTCTAGTGACTTCACCTAGAAGCAAGCACGAGGATCCACATGAAAGTAAACATGGATGCTCTCGAACAAGAACTACTTCCCAAGTTAAAGGAAAAGACAAGGGCCTACATGGCTGCTACTTCAGGCAAGATACAATGGGTTTCCGCTCCTGACGAAATCATCTTTGTAATGCCCTTCCAAGCCTTAACTTGGGTGCAGATAGCAGGTGCGATTTGCTTTGGATTGCTTTGTTTGGCCGGAATCTGCCTGCTGTTCGTTCCTGGTGTTTGGATTTCAATTTTGAGAGACGAAGTAATCATGAGGCGCCTTGTATTCGGCTTTATGTTTATCATCTCTACAGGTTCCGCATTGGCCTTTTCCATATACGCGACGCTTTCTGCGCGCGAACGCATTCGATTAAGCGCTTCATGGCTTCGCTTCGATCGAGGCGGATCCTGGCAAGGGCGTACCTTTGATCGTTTGCCGCTCGAAATACCGATAAAAATCATCACTCAGCATGATCCATTAATTGACCGCCCACTATTGGTTGCCAGCACCAGAGAGCGACAAATCCCCTTTGGACAGCGTATTCCAATCGAAGAATTGGAAGCATTCAGGCAACTCCTGCTTGAGTTAATTCGTGAGTGCCAAGGGGATTTGCCATCCAAAGAAGAAGAATACGAGGAGCACTGAGCGTCCATGCCCTTCCCTTCCGACAGCGAACGCTGGATGCGCGCGGCATTGCTGCAAGCTCAGGCTGCGCTGGAAGCCGGCGAAGAACCCGTCGGCGCGGTGCTCGTCGAGGCCGCCACCGGCCGGATCGTCGCCCGCGCGCACGATCAACGCCGGGCCTTGAACGACCCGACGGCGCACGCCACGATGTTGGCGCTATCCGGTCTGGCGCAAGCCGAACAAATGAAAGCCGAGTTCGAGGCCGCGGGCCTGCCCCCCGACGAACTGGACGGCGCGCTCCAAGCTGTCGGCCTGGACGGCCTGGTCCTGGTCGTCACCCGCGAGCCGTGCCTGATGTGCGCGGGCGCGGTGCGCTTGCACCCGGAGGTGAAGCAACTTGTCTTCGGCGCCAGCCGGGAAGCGCTTGGCGGCGCGGGCTCGGCGCTGAACTTGTTTCGAGCGGCGGGTGCGCTACCGGCGTTGCCGGCCGAAGGAGGAGTGCTGCGCAGCCAGGCCACGGCGCTGCTTCAAGAGTTCGCCTTACGGCGGAAGACTCGGCAATAACGCAAAAGCGAGTGCGCCAGTGGTCTCGTATAAAAGCGGCGGCAGACGTTGGATCAGATTAATCCCGCTTCGCGCAGCACCTGTTCCGCTTGCGCATAGGTAGCGTCCGGCGTATCGGACGCATCCAAGATACGCGTTTCCTTCAAGGTGCGCGGGCCACTGGGTTGCCACTGAGATTCGAGCTGACGGTAAACGGCGGCGTCGGCGTCACTGGAGTCGCCGGTGCGCGCGGCCAGCCGCGGCAATATGATCGAGTCGGGTGCGGTACAAATCAGGATCCGCACAGGAACGCATAGCTCACGAGCGGCGGTTAGAAAAGCCTCGCGGCGCACGTCCCGAATGAAGGTCGCATCGGCGAGCATGCGCCTGCCTTCGAGCAGACCCGTTCGCACACGCTCCAAGACTTCGGCGTACGTCCGGTCGCTCATACCAGGCGTATACAGGTCCGGGCCGCCACGCTGCATAGGCGTGAGACCGGCGAGTTCTTTACGTACGTCATCGCTGGCAACGCGTTCGAACCCGGCGCGCTCGGCGAGCATCCGCGCCAGCACCGACTTTCCGGTGCCCGGAAGTCCGGCCGTCAGCACCAGCGCGGGGCGTCCGGCGGGCGGTTCGAGCGTACCTAACGCAAGGAGGAAATGCGCGCGAGCCCGGGCGAGATCGCGCGCCTTCTCAGCTTCAGGCACTTCTACCTCTTCGAGCGCAAAACCTTCGACCTTTCCGCGCACTACCGCGCGATAGGAGAGGTAAAACGGAAGCAGGGCGCGACCTTCCGCATCGCCTCCCGAAGCGAAATACGCATCGGAAAGATCGCTCGCTAAATCGGGCCGCCCGTGGAATTCGAAGTCCATGACTAGAAAAGCCAGGTCTGCGACGGGATCGGCGTAACGGAAGCGCGTATTGAACTCGATGCAGTCCACGATGGTCAGATCGGCGGGCGGCGAGCGGGTCGAATCGAGGTACACGTGATCGAGATGCAAGTCGCCGTGAGTATCGCAGGGCACGCCGCGCGCGGCGCGTGCTTCAATCATCGGCCGCAGGCGTTCCAATTCGGTTTCGGTGCGCGCTCGGAGGCGTTCGAAAACGGACCGGCGAAGGGTGCGTCCAATCGCGGGCTCTAGCTGCGTAAAGTTCTCGCGCGTATTGGCGGCGACGGCCGCGAAGGCGCCTCCGGCGGCCGTGTCCGGACTTCGTTCGGCATGTGCGTGAAAGGCAGCCAAACGAGAACCGAGTTGGCGCACTTCCGCGGCCGCGAGGGTTCCGCACTCGAGCCGCGATTCAAGCGTGAGCGCCGGTTCGAGCCGGCGCATTTTGACGGCAAACTCCACGGGTTCGCCCGGTGCCTCGAAAGCCGGTAAGCCCGCGGAATCGAGCGCCACCGGCACGACGCCGAGGTACACCTCCGGCGCGAGCCGGCG
Organism: Planctomycetota bacterium; assembly: GCA_015075375.1. Classification (GTDB taxonomy): domain Bacteria; phylum Planctomycetota; class SZUA-567; order H5-PLA8; family H5-PLA8; genus H5-PLA8. The sequence goes on from JABTUM010000001.1 coordinate 1,978,220, forward strand.
GTTTAGGCGGACTTCTTCGTGGCAGAAGTGCCGCCGTCGCTCGAGCGTCGAGAAATCCAGAAAGCCGAAGTTGACGGGTTTCTTGATTTTGTAGGCGAACGGTCCGGCCAGAAAAACCGCACTGATGTGGGTTTGGCAGAGTTCGACGCGATCGACGGGATGCGGATAAGCCCCGGGCCGCGCGAGCGCATCAAGGAGCGCGGGAAGATCCATCGCTGGCTCCAGTCGCTACGTCTCCACGTCTGCGCCGCGGGATTCGCGGGCGCGCGTGGCGAGTTCGTCGCAGCGCTCGTTTTCCGGGTGCCCGCTGTGTCCGCGGACCCACTGCCACGTAACCTGGTGCTGCGACATAAGCGCATCGAGCGCGACCCATAGGTCTTGATTTTTAACCGGCTCTTTGCTGGCGGTCTTCCAACCGTTGCGCTTCCATTTGGCCAGCCACCCTTGCCTGAACGCATTGGCTAAGTACTCGCTGTCGGTCACAACCGTGACGGCGCAAGGCCGTTTAAGCTGCTGAAGCGCGCGCGTCACGGCCGTCAACTCCATGCGATTGTTGGTGGTCTCCGCTTCGTAACCGGAGAGTTCCTTTTCGGCTGCTTTGTCGGGATACTTAAGGATGGCCGCCCACCCGCCGGGACCGGGATTGGGTTTGGAGCCGCCGTCGGAGAAGATAGTCACGCGCGCGAGATCGTTCATGCGCACCAAGGTAGCCGCGTGCGCGCGCTGAGCCAAGGGCGAAAGGACCGGCACGGAATGAAATGCGCCTACACGTGCGACCTCTGCGGCGCGGCCTTGCGGGACCCGGCCTCACGCTTCGTCGTGCGCCTCGAATTGAAGCAAGCGTACGATCCAATGGAGATCGGCCCCAAAGATTTGGAGCGCGACCTGAAACGCGAACTGGCGGCCTTGGTGCGCGCGATGGAGGCGCAACCCGAAGCCGATGCTGAACGATTGGCCGAGGAGGTGGGCGTAAGCCGAACCTTCATACTCTGCGCGCCTTGCGCGGCGAGCGTAACAAAACGCCTGGGTAACCGGCCGCCACCCTCGCGTAACGAATAACCTCTTACTCGCTGGCGTCGCTGGCTCCGCCTTGGGGCTTCCCGCCGCCGCGCGGACGATTGAGGTGTTCGAGATACGCGGCGTGGTTCGCTTTCATCTCGCGCAGGGAATCGCCGCCGAACTTTTCGCAGAGCGCCTGGGCGAGCACGAACGCGAGGAAATTCTCGCCTACGACGCTGGCGGCCGGCAGTGCACAGAAATCGCTGCGCTCGATATCGGCCTTGTACGGCTCGCCGGTCTGCAAATCGACGCTCATGAGCGGCTTCATCAGCGTGCTGATGGGCTTCATGGCGGCGCGAACCACCAGCGGCGCGCCGTTGGTGATCCCGCCCTCCAACCCGCCGGCTCCGTTCGTGGGACGGCGGAACGCGGCGGCCGGATCGCGCCCGCCCGCGACCGCGGCATCGTACTGAATGGCGTCGTGAACCTCCCGCCCGCCGAGACGCGCCGCGCGGAATCCGAGGCCAATCTCGACGCCCTTGATCGCCTGAATCGACATCATGCCCTGCGCGATGCGCCCGTCGAGCTTACGGTCCCATTGGGTGTGATCACCCAGCCCCACCGGCAGGCCTTGCACCACGATTTCGAAGATGCCGCCGAGCGTATTGCCTTCCTTCTTGGCTTCATCGATGGCGGCCTTCATGGCCCCTTCGCACGCCGCGTCCAGACAGCGGACTTCGCTGGTGTCGGCCTGCCCGAGTTGCTCCCAAGCCGGGCTGAAGCCTGCGGGCACTTCGACCGGCCCCAGCGCGACTACGTGGCTTCGAATCTCGATGCCAAACTGCGCGAGCAACAACCGGGAGAGCGCTCCGGCCGCGACCCGTGCGGCAGTTTCGCGGGCGCTGGCGCGTTCGAGGATATCGCGGATCGGCGCATCGAACTTCAAATGCCCTGCCAGATCGGCGTGCCCGGGACGCGGACAGAACAGCTCTGGAGCGGTCTCGAGCCGAAAGTCTTTGTTGAAAACCGCCAGCAGCACCGGCGCACCCATGGTGACGCCCTTGCGCACGCCGCTCAAAACTTCGGCTTGGTCCTTCTCAATCTTCATCCGCCCGCCGCGCCCGTACCCAAGCTGCCGCCGCGCGAGCTGCGCATTGATGAAGCCGAGATCGACGGGGACGCCGTACGGCAACCCTTCGAGAAACGCGAAACAGCCACGTCCGTGGGATTCTCCGGCGGAATGAAAGGTGAGGTAAGCCACGTCGGGCGGTTCTCCGTTATGGTTTTTGCGCGGCAGGCATGATAGTGAACGAAGCGAAAGCTGGCGAGTGGCGATTCGAGCGCCGAGATCGTCGCCGGGGGAACCAGTGGTTCAAGCGGCGCTATCCAGCCGTTCAGGCTTCGAAGAACTCCCCGGCAGGCCAAACCGGGTAGCTGGCCAAACGCAAACGATCGTTATTGCAAGGCACGCTTTAGATCAAAAGCCTCTCGGGAAGGGCTACACTACGTTCACTTTCGGCTTGAGCCCGAATTTTTCCAGGCGGCTGCGCAGCGTATTACGCGTGATGCCTAATAGCTTGGCCGTGCGGACCTGGTTCCCATTCATCTTTTCCAAAGCGCGGGCGATCAGCAGGCGCTCCATCTCTTCGATCAGGCTGTCCTTTCCGCTGGCGAGCAAGCGGTCGATCAGCGCCTCCATGTCCTCTTCGGCCGCTTGGCGCGGCGCTCCGGACTCGGTGCGCGGACCGTCGGGGCCGAAATCGAGGTCTTCGATGGTGATGGACGGCCCGTTGCAAAGCACCAGACCGCGCCGAATGACGTTCTCAAGCTGGCGGACGTTACCGGGCCAGTCGTAGCTGGTGAGCTTGTCCATGGCCTTGGCGCTGGCTTCGGTCGCTTCGCTCATCAGGATTTCGCGGTGCCGCGCGATCATGTACCGGACCAGCTCGGGTATGTCCTCGCGCCGCTCGCGCAGCGACGGGAGCATGATTTCGACAACGCGCAGGCGGTAGTAGAGATCCTCGCGGAAGCGCCCGTCCTTGATGCGCAGTTCCAGATCCTGGTGCGTGGCTGCGATGATGCGGACGTTGACGTTGATGGTCTCGTGCCCGCCCACGCGGTAGAACGTGCCGTCCTGCAGCACGCGCAGAATCTTGGCCTGCGTGGCCAAGCTCATGTCACCCACTTCATCCAGGTAGAGCGTGCCGTTATCGGCCTGTTCGAACTTGCCGAGCTTGCGCGTATCCGCGCCAGTGAACGCGCCTTTCTCGTGCCCGAACAACTCGCTTTCGAGCAGCGTTTCGGTCAGCGCCGCGCAGTTGACGGCGAGAAACTGTTTGGCGTTGCGCGCCGAGTGCTGCCAGAGCGCGCGGGCCACGAGTTCCTTACCGGTGCCGGATTCGCCGCGAATGAGCACGGGGACGTCGCGCGTGGCAACCTGCCCGATGAGTTTGTATACGCGCTGCATGGCGGTGCTGCGCCCGATGATGCGGTCGGCGCTGGGAGGCGCTTTGCGCGAATCTTCCGGCGAATCGGTCGTCACGCGCCGGTTAAGCCGCGCGGTGGCCATCGCCTTCTCGACGGTCGCCTTGAGGGTTTTGCTGTCGAAGGGTTTGAGCAGGTAATCGTAGGCGCCCCGCTTCATCGCTTCGATGGCCGTCTCGGTGGTGCCGTGCGCGGTCATGATGACGACAAGCTGCAACGGGCGCTCTTTGCGGATGGCTTGCAGGATATCGAGCCCGTCGGCTTTGCCGACGCGTACATCAAGGAGCACCAGCTCAGGATCCTCGCCGCGCAGCGCTTCGAATCCAGCTTCGACGTTCTGCACCGCCGTCACTCGGCGGTCGTCGCTGGCGAGCAAACGCGCGAGGGAGTAACAAACGCCCTCGTCGTCGTCAATGATGAGTATCTTCTGCATGTTGCGGCTCCCGTTGCCTTCCGGCCCCTCTTACGCCAAGGCACGTTCCCTCCCGGGCAGCGTGACGCGAAAGCGTACGCCCCGGCCTATATCCTTGCGTGGAGATTCCACGGTCAACTCGCCGCCGTGGGCGAGGACGATCCGTTTAACGATGGAAAGCCCGAGGCCGACCCCTTCGCGCTTCGTCGTGACAAAGGGCTCGAAAAGATGAGCCTGGACTTCCGGCGCCAGTCCCGGTCCGTCGTCGGCGACCTCGAAGAAGATGCGCGATTCGTCCGGCACGCCGTTGCGATCGACCCGGCCGCTTCGAATCTCGACGCGCCCGCGGCCGTTGGGGTTGAGCTGAGCGACCGCCTGCAACGCGTTGAGCACCAGATTGTATACGGCCTGCGAAAGTTGCATCGGATCGCCGGTGGCGGGCAACTCGCCGTCGGCGAGTTCGCACATCAGGCGCGTTCCTTCGTGCGCCGAAGTGGCCAGCAGCAGCAGCGACTCGTCGATTACCGCGTTGAGATCCAGCGGCTTGGGCTCGCGGATCGTGGCATGGGCACGGGAGCTTTCCAGGTAGCTCTCCACGATCTGTTCAAGCCGTTCGATCTGGCGGCGCATCATCTGCTGGTCTTCGAGCTGGTCTTCAGTCCAGCTCTGCGAACCGGTCAGGGATTCGAATAGAATTTTAAGGCTGGTCAGCGGGTTGCGAATCTCGTGCGAGAGCGCGCCAGCGAGTTCCACCAGCAGGCTCGACTTCTCGCTCTTGCGCAGTTGCTCTTCGGTTTCGAGCATGCGGCGGTGTACGCAGGCATTCTCTAGCGCCAGGCTTCCGGTGGCGGCCAGTCCCGCGAGCACCCGGCGCTTCTCGCTGCCCAGCGCCCTCTGCTTGCGCCGCAAGACCAGCAGCACGCCCATGGGCTTTTGCTGAGCGCTCAGCGGCACCACCGCGGCCGCCGCAAAACCGGCGGTCAGGAAGGCCGAGCGCGCCGCATCGCCGGAGGCTTCGAGAGACAGATCGGGGATGTCCAGAACCTCGGCAGGACTCTCGAACCCGCGCGACAGCAACGAGTCCGCGACCGGAAATTCCGGCCAATCGCGCTCGTTCGCCAAACGGCCCGCCGCGGCGCCTAATTCCAGGCTGGTGCCTTCCTTATTGAGGAGGAAAACCGCGGCCAGCGGAGCGCGCAACTGCTCGGCCGTCATCGATGCGAGCGTCTCCAACACCTGCTGCTGATTCAACGACGCGGCCAGTTCGTGGCCGGCCCGCGTCAGGAACTGCAATTCCTTGGTCCGCCGCCTGGCCAGAACCAGCCGCCGCGTCGATTCGATCAGCCGAGCCGAATGCGCGGCCAGGGAAACCAGCAGTTCCTCGTCCTCGGCGGAAAAATGGTTCAGCCGCGTCGAGTCCACCGAGATGACGCCGATCACTTGACCGCGCAACTTGAGCGGCACCGCCATTTCACTGCGCAGGCCCTTTTGCACGCGGACGTAACGGGTGTCCTTCGAGACGTTCCCGATTCGAAGCGGTACCCCGGTTTCGGCGACCCAACCGGTAACGCCTTGGCCGACGCGCAGGCGCGTCTTGAAGATCGAATCGCTGTGGAAGCCCTCCGCGACCTTGACCTGCAAAATATCGGTGCCGGGCTGAATCAGCATCAAGCTGGCGGAGCTTGCGCGCGTAGTGCGATGCGCGGCCTCCAGAATCATCTGGAGCGCCTTCTTAGGCGCCAAGTCCGCGCCCAAGGCTTCGCTTACGCCCGTCAACGAAGCCAGTCGCCCTCGGCCTTTGACGGCCAAGGCCGGTTCGGTGCTGGAAGCACTGGGCAACGTCTTGCTCACGCGTTCGTGCCGTCCGTGTCCAAGGGTCGGTGGCTGCTTGGGGCGTTTTCGAGCCATGGTTCGCCAACACGCCTTGAAAGGTAGGGTATCAAATGGAAAGCCACACTTGGCCAACCGTAACATGGTGCTCTAGGGGATGTTATAGCAAGGCTGCGCTGATTGGAGCAGAGCAGGTTGTTTATTTTTACTCACTCAGCTCGAAATCGAACACGGCTCGTCTAGATCTGTTCATTTTTAACACGAAGTTGACTAGTCGGGTTTGGAACGATCGATCGGCGCGGAACCGATGCCAAAGAGATGTTTGTTACCCCAAGCGTAATCAACGGCCGACCAGAGCGTGAAGGCGGTTACGAGCCACATCAAGGAATGCGCCATCGCCGAAACGTATTCGCCGTGATTCGATTCGTACGCCACCCACTCTTCGCCTTTAACTGCGGCAATGATCAAGACCGCGATGGCCACGCCGCCTTGCGCCACGGCTTTGATCTTCCCACTCGCGCGCGCGGAGACGAACTGCCCTTGCTCGATCCCGAAGTTGCGGATCACCGTCACCAGCAGATCGCGATAAAAAAGGATCATCACCATCCACAGCGGAATCCATTTGCCGTGGGCTTGGCTGGCGAAGCTGAAGAAGACGCTCAGGCGAAACGTGCTGTCGGCATACGGGTCCAGAATCTTGCCGAAGTTGGAGACGAGGTTGTATCGGCGCGCGATGATCCCGTCGAGAATGTCGCTGACCTCGCTGAGCACGATGACGGCCAGGCAGGCCCACAGCCCCGCCTGAGGCGAAAGCCAAGCGCTCAAAAATCCACGTTCGCCCGAGCCGATGAACAGCGCCAGGAAGATGGGCGCGCTGGCCAATCGGAAGAGCGTAAGCATGTTGGGGACGTTCATGGCTACGGCTAAAGATAGGTCGCGGCGTTACGGCGGCAAGGGAAGGATGTGCGTAACGGCTTGAAGTTTCCGATGCTGCGCTTCCACCCTCTGCGAACGGCCCGCGCCCCTCGGGCGCAGGCCCGCATAAGCGCACCTTCCAAGAACCGATCTAGCCTCAGCCGGCCTACGAAGCCCGGGCCCGGCGCGCACGGCTTTCTTCCAGCAATTTAAATTGTTCGGGCTTGCGGCTCGGAGTACGGCGGCGTTCGCGAGTCGGCTGAAAGGAATGGCGTTCGGCCTTCAGCGCGCGAAGTACGGCCCTTTCGGTAGGGCTGTAGTCGGCGGCATCGGGCCGGTCGAAGCACATTGGGGCGACCAGATGCTCGACTGGATTGGAGATTACCCTCGCCACACCGCTGGGATTGGGCGCGGGCGAATGCAACATGAACGGATGCAACAGGATCACGTCGCCGACCTCCCCCGTGGCTTCGCGGAAATCGGTGCACTCGCGAATCAGTTCATGAGAGGGCATATGCGTATCGATGCCTTCCGGATGCGCGGATAAATAACGCGAAACGGGAGCGATCGAATCGGGGGCAAAAAACGTACCGCCCATGCGCGGACCGATGTCGGACCAGATCACAAGCGTCAGCACGGCTTGCTCGGGGCTATCTAGGAAATGGCGGAAAAAGCCGCCGTCGATGTGCCAGCCTTCACTGGCCGGCGACGGCGGAGCCCACCGGTCGGCTTTCCAGTTCAGATTGACGATGAAGCCGTCGTTCCACATCACCGGGCGCTGCAAGCGTTCTTCGCCGCCCACGAGGTCGCAGATCGCGCCGTACGCTTTGGGCGCGAACTCCGATGCGTCCAGCACGGTCGTGGCCTCGCACTTGGGCTTGGATTCCTTCCACGTGCGCGGATCGTGCGGGTCTATCTGCATGCGCTCGAAGGCGGAGGCCACCAAAGCTTGTCCTTCGGAACGCGGGAAGCATGCTTTGAGGTGGACGAAGCCGTACGTGATGAAATGTTCGATTTCGGCATCGCTGAGAACTTTGCGTGGAGCGGACATGGCGGGGGCACTCAATCCGGCCCCGCGCGGCGATGGGCGCGAAGGCATACGAAAACTTAGCCCGTGCAGCGTAGTGCATGCCATAGGGAAACTGAGCTATCCCCTAGATTCACTGCTCAAGAATCAAATAGATCGAAGAGCCAGACCCGGCTTGAACAGGCACCCGGCCCAATAGCCCGAGCCTGGAATTCCTATCGCGTGCACGAGCACTACTTCGGATTCGATTTGCTTCCAGCTCCAAGCACCGCCCGAATGCTAGGTTCGTACGGCGGCATCAACACCCCACGTTCGGTGATCAGCCCGGCGATCAACTCGGCCGGCGTCACATCGAACGCGGGATTGTAGACCTGTGCCCCTTCGGGCACGCTCGCCCGTCCGTAAGGCTTGGCAATCTCGTCGCGAGCGCGCTGTTCGATGGGGATCTCCGCGCCGCTGGATAGAGACAGATCGAAGGTGCTGCTGGGCGCGGCGATATAAAACGGAACCCCGTGGTGCTTGGCCAGAATCGCGAGCCCGTACGTGCCGATCTTGTTGGCGGCGTCGCCGTTGGCAGCGATGCGGTCGGCGCCGACAACCACCGCATCGGGCTTTCTCTCGCGCATCACGCTGGCGGCCATGTTGTCGCAGATCACGGTTACGTCGATGCCGGCGCGCGAAAGCTCCCAAGCCGTCAATCGCGCGCCCTGCAGCAGCGGGCGCGTTTCGTCGGCGTACACGTGAAGCTTCACGCCGGCCGCCTGTGCGGCATACATCACCGCCAGCGCCGTACCGGAACCGCCCGTCGCCAGAGCCCCCGCGTTGCAGTGCGTCATCAGCGTCGCGCGATCCTTCGGCAGCAGTTCCGCGCCGTGCCGGCCGATGGCGGCGCACATCGCCTTATCTTCTTCGTGAATCGCACGCGCCTCCGCTTCAAGTGCGCTCTCGCGAGTTTCGGCAGGATGCGCATTGAATGGTTCCAACACGCCGCGGACGCGTTCGACCGCCCAGCGCAAATTCACCGCCGTCGGACGAGCGTCGGCAAGCATGCCCGTCAGGTACGCAAACGTATCGCTTGGCAGCCCCCGGCATCGGCACGCTTCCCGGTAGCACAGAATCACGCCGTACGCGCCTGCACAGCCCAAGGCCGGAGCGCCGCGCACCACCAGGCGCCGAATGGCGTCGCATAAGTCCGCGACCGACCGGATCTCCAAGTACGTCTCCTCGCCGGGCAGCTTCGTCTGGTCGAGCAACCGCAAATGCGTGCCGCACCATTCGAGCGTGGGCGGAAAGCCGAGAGCGTCGGACATGGGCAGACTCCAAAGATGGACCGGCGGCCAAAAAATTCGTTTCCAGTTTGCAGAAGCCGGGCGGCTAAGGAAATCGAAAAAGCAGCGCGGGCCGTTCCGTCGAGAAATCCGGCCTTTGCGGCTACTCCGGCTTTGCGCGCACCGCCGGCGGCAGGCCATCCGGCCCCGGTTCTTCGCCCGGTGGGCGCGTCTTCCAGCGCTTATGCACCCACAGCCACTGCTCGGGGTACGCGCGGATGGCCTTTTCGTACGCGCGATGAATTCGCGAAAGGATGCGAACCTTGTCCTCTTCGTGAGTTCCCGTGCGCTCGAACGGAATCACATCCCAAAGGTGGAAGCGATGCCGCACGCCGTCGGACTGTCGGTTGAGCGTCCCCACCACCAGCGGAGCCTTGGTCGCGAGCTGCAAATCCGCCGGGCTGGTTACGGTGCTGGCCGGCGTGCCAAAGACCGGAATGAAACAGCCCGCCACGCCACCGTTCTGGTCGATCGACATGGTGACCAGATGCCCTTGGTCCAGCAGCTTCTTCAGATACCAAAGCACGTTCCACTTTTCGATGATGCGGTTCCCGCCTTGTTCGCGCATCTCGCGGACCATTTCGTCGAGCAGCGGATTGTCCAGCGGCCGGGCCACGGACTGGATCGGAAGTCCTTTTAGGCCCACCAGATGGCCGGACAGTTCCCAATTGCCGTGGTGCGCGGGCACAAAAAGAACGCCTTTGCCATGGCCCTGCGCCAACAGCGTATCGACTTCCTTCAATTCGCTGAGGTCCGCGACCTCATCGACGGTCTCCTGCGTGATGGCGCCCATGCGCGCGAACTCGACCAGCGAAAGCCCGGTGTGTTCGAAGTACTTCAGGCACCAGGCTTCCTTTTGAGCACGCGGGTATTCGTCGCGAAACGCGATGTCCATGTGCCGCAGCACCTGGTTGCGGTAGCGCCGTGAGGCCCGCCAGCCCAAGCGGCCCAAAGCTCGGCCGACTGCGGGAGCCCAAGCCGCCGGAAGCGCGCGGAAGCAAAGAATCGCCAGCCGGGCTATTGCGTAAACGGCCCGATCAAGCTGCGGATCGCGCGGCTTCCGGGTGGGGCGAGCGGTACCCAGGCCGGCGGTGCGGCCCGAAACGGCGGCATTCGAACGTGGTTCGGCCATGAAGCGCCCCATGACACCCGAAAATCGAGCGGAATCAAGCGCGAGTGCGAATGGCCGGGAATGCAAACCTAACCTTAACGGCGATACTTCTCGCTGCTGGTGCGTAGAAAGGCGCGCTCTTCTTCGGTAAGCGCGTTCATGCCTTCGCGCTTGATCTTGGCCAGCAAGGCGTCCACGCGCGCGGCGGTGCTGGAATCGATGCTGGGCTCGGCCTCCAGCGCGTCCGGAATCCGTACATCGGCAAACGGGTCGGGCTTGACGACTCGCAGCTTTGGCTTGCGCCGGAAGAATCTTTTGAATCGCTCCCACAGCCCGAGTTTACCCGTCGGCGTGTCCTTGAAGACGCGTAAGTCGAGCTTTAAAAACACAAGGGCCATCAGGGCGCCACTTAGATGCGCCGTGTGCGCAACATGGTCTCCGCCTTGGAGCGTCCCGACCAGATCCATCAGCACGATCACGATTGCGAACGTTCGTAGCGTCATGCTAATAAAAAAGATATTTACCGGTTGGCTGGGATTATAGATCGCGGCCAGAATCGTGATGCCCACAGTCGCCCCGGACGCCCCTAATGCCGGCGCCGTCGTCCAGGCGATATGCCCCAAGCTTCCCGCAATACCGCAGAGCACATAGAGGACTATCAGATTGCGCGGGCCGTAGATCGTCTCTAATTCCCTGCCGAACAGCCAAAGGGCGTACATGTTGAAGAGAATGTGCCAGAGGTCCATCTGCGAAAACGCGCAAGTAATTAACGTGTGGAAATAAAAATCGTTCAGCACCCCGTCGCGGCTGACCAAAAAATGCCGCTCCATGAAAGCGGACATTTGCTCGCTGTCGTGCGCGGCCAACCAGAGAATGAACACCACCGCGTTCAACGCGATCAGAACTTGCGTGGAGCCCCAAAGCGCAAGCGCCCCGCGCAACCCGCCGGCGGGTTCTTCCCTCGAATAGTCGCGGTCGTAAATGCCCATCGCGCCCGGCCTCGGCCTGCTGGCCTATTATGTGTTCAGTCCGGGCGAATGCATCCCTGTTTTTTGTGAAGTCGTTGCAGGCTAAGGAACGGCAACCCGGTTGTTACCTTCGTAAATCTCCTCCAGCTTCCCATCGGGATCGGCCACGACGCGCCATCCCGCATGCTCGGCCGGCAGCACAAACTCGAAGTCAAGCGCTTTGGGTTGCAGGTCGCCCACCCCCGCCAGCTTTCCCATCGCTTGTTTCTGTTGCACGGCCCCTTGTGCGTCCACCAGAGCCACCACCGCTTCGGGCGCGTCTGCCACGCCCATGTTGAAGACCTGACCGCGCAACTTCGCGCCATCGATCTTCAGGGCCAGCGGGCTGAGCGCCAAGTCCGCGCGTGTTTCAAGCGCGCCCAGCGACTGCCCCTGTTCGGCCTGCAGGTGCAGCACATACACGCCCTTCTTCGGCAACGCCACCTCGAAGGAGTGACCCTTGCCCAGCACCACGGTCTCCTTTCGATTCACCTCGTCGGCCGCATCGTCTTCGTTGGCGTCGGGTCCAAACTGAAGCGAGTACCGAGCGTGCGCCAACCGCCAGACCGTTCCGCGGCCCTTCAGCGCCCGGTCGCTTACGTTACACAACAGAACCTTCAGTTCGTTCGGCGACGCCTTCAGCACCAGCGCTGCGTAGTCGGTCCCGAAACCGTCCCAGCTCACGGCATAAGAATGATTGAACTTGTTCCGCGTCGCATGCCCGCCGCAGTACAGAATCGACGGCATCGTCAGCGCGTACAGAAAGACGCGGTCGGTGAAGCATTCGCTCGTCGTATAAATATGCCTGTACCGCTGCAACTCCGTGACGTCGTTCTTGAGCGTCTCGATCAGATGCTTCTTATCGCCGGTGCGATAGAATAAGTACGTACTGGCGCGGTTTTCCTCCACAAGCTTCGCTTCCGTTTCAGGTTTCAATTCCAGCAGGCCATCTTGCAACAATTCGGGCAACATGCGCCTGACGTCGCCTTGCGAGCGTCCTTGCGCGTTGAGGAACTCGTTAAAAGGCGCGATGTACTTCTTGTCTCCGGTGATTTGCGCCAGAAACGTATGCGCGCTGGCCTGGCCGCCGTAGCCGCCGGCAAACGGGTACGTTTCCGATGCCGTCACGCGATCGCTCGCGACATCCACGCCCGTCGCGTAAGCGCCGGGCTGCTGGTGAGCGAGCCAACTAACGGCCCATTCGTCCAGCCACTTCAACACGGTGGGATGACGGTTGTACCAGCAGACCTCCAGTGCCGGATGCCACATCAACGGATGCGCATGCCCGTCCGTATCAGGCTTGCGGTCCATACGCAGATCGGCCGAACCGCATTCCTGCGACTTGAAGTGCCGGTGCCCGGCGGCATTAACCACCGTCAGCTTTTCGGTGCTCCGCGCGGCGACCAGACAGCGGTTGAAGTAAACCGGATCGCCGTAATTCCACCATAGCATCAGCGCTTCGTGGTTGATCCCTTCCTCGTATGCGTGCAACGGGTCGGTGGTATTCCGGTTCAGCCCTTCCTCCAGATTCGCGCGCTCGGCCTGTTCGGCCAATCGCGCCCCCGCGTCGAGCACCCGTCCGCCCACCCCGTCGCGCTCGAACATCGGGAAGCCCGCGAAATTCTGCATCAGGTCCGTATCGTCGCCGACTTCCCCGCCAAACTCTCCGTTCGGCGTCATGCGTTCGTCGATCCACCATGCGGCGACTTCGCGCGATTGCATCCACGCCTGCCGCGACAGCACCGCCCAATCCGGCACGCCTTCGATCCGGTCGTACTTCGTTTCGAACGCGGGCGTAGCGTTCTCTTTGCGCAGGATATTCCGCCAGCACCATTCGTAATACTGGCGCACAACTGGGTCCTTGCCCTCGGCGTCGATGGCGCGGCACCGGTCGATCGTATCGAAGATCTCTTTGACCCACGGGCTCATCGACGCGTTCTTCGGATCCGCATGCCATTTGTCCATTTGTTCCCGGCTATGGAACGAATTCCAAGGCCGCGCCTCGCTCATGTTGGCGTAGAAACCTTTGAGCAGTGTCTTGCGGTATTCGAGCGCTTCCGCCTGCGCCGCCGCACGCTCCACGACGTACCGTTCGAGCTTTACGCGGGTCAGTTTGGCCGGCGCGTCGAAGCGCAGCGAAATCCAGAGCCGCCGCCCCGCCGGAACGATCTGATCCGGAAAGTCGAGAATCAACCGCAGCCGGCCGGACTCGGCCAGCGCGTAGTCCGCGCCGTGCAGCTCCAGCCGCGGATTGATCGGATCCTGAACACGCAGCGTAAACGCCAGCGGCCTAACCTCGCCGCGAACCTCGGCGTCGAGCCCCAAGGCCGCGAGCGGCGTCTCCGCCTCCAGCGGTTCGGTGATCAAATGAACCCAGCGTCCGGACGGCGCTTCCAGCGAGCCCGTTTCCGGAGCGCCTGGTGCGGAGCACGCGTAAACCGCCCGGTCTTCCGCGCCGAAGCGCTTCTCAAGCGCCGGGCGAAGTTCGGCCGCCGCTTGCTCGGTTTTCCAGTTGGCCGCACCCGCCTTCGGGGCAGGCAGTGTGCCCGCGCCTTTCGACACCCGAAAAAACGAAAGATCCGCGATCTTTCCGTCGCCCACTTCGAAGAAGCTGACTTTTCCGGTTTGGACCGGCGCATCGAACCAGGCGCGGCTATTCTCGGTCTGGCCGGGAAATTCGTGCACCAGCGTCCCGCCTTCTGGCGTGTCGTAACCGGGCACATCGCGGAAGAGCTTCGCTTTAACGCCCCCGCGCACCACCACTGCGTTAAAACCTTCGCGGTCCGCCAGCGTCAGATGCAAACCGTCGTTACGGTTCCAGGCATAGCCCACGCCGCTGCCGGCGGAAGGCTGGTTGTATTCCCAGTTCCCGCCGTCCCAGCGCCCGCTGTGCAGGGAGCCGTCGATGGGATTGACGATGAAGCCGCGCACCGAGCGGCAATCGGCGGGCCGCAGCTTGGTCACCCGCAGAGGTTCGTCGCCCGGCGATACGGAAATAGCCGGTCCCGACGCGGCCAACCCCACTTCGCGTACCACCTCCAAGTGGCGCAGGAAGCAGGTACTCCGCCCGGACTCTTCGGTCACGCCGACGATCAATAACGCTTCACCGCTGGCCCCGGTGGTGAAGGTCGCTTGGCGTGCCTGATACGTCTCGCTTTTCGAAAATCGCAGATCGATGGGCTTGCCCTTCTGCGCGGGATCGTCGACGCGCACGCGCGCGTAGAATGAGCCTTCGCCGCGGCCTTCTGCCGCCAACCGGTAAAGGCGGTGGGGGCGCAGCTTCAACGTTCGCTGAAACGTGGTGTAACGGCCAGGGGCCGCGATCTTGACGGCCGGTGCTCCGGCGTCTTCCACGCTTGTAAACAATCCCTCGTCGCCCTTCGTGAAATTCCAGCCTTCGCGCGACGCCAACGCAGGATCGGGCACCGCATTCGGCGTGCTCACGTACACTCGTCCAAAGCCCTCGACTCCCGCATACGGCGCGCCCGGCGGCCAGACCGAGAGCTTGATCGGCTCCGCGGTGCGGTCCTCGCGTCCGATCTTCAACTCAAGCAGGTCACCGTCTCGAAACGCATCCAGTCCCACATCCGCCGCGGGAATCTTGAACTCAGCCGTGAAACGATCGCCTCCCACTTGCACCTTCACGTCCCAGCCGGGTTCGAACTTCTCGCCTTTGCCTCCGCGCTTGCGATGTTCTTCCTGTGTCCCGATGCCGTTCACAATGAACTGATCGCAATCCAGGGCGTTGCCGGTCGTACGCACCCAAAGTTCGAGACAGTCGTCGGTCCAAACCTGCTCGCCGCGCAGTTTCTGCTCCGCGCGCATTTTCTGCGGCTCGGGTTCGGCGCAACGTACGCCGACATACAGATGCCGGCCGTCATGGCACAACCGCGCCTCGATGGCTTTACCGGGTGTTTCGGCCGACTTGGGGTGCGTGAAGTTCGAAAGCAGCAACGACTGCTTCCAGCAAGGCTCGTCCAGGTTTCCGTCCAAAGCCGGCGGCTCTTCGATGCGCGGTACGGTTTCGGCTCCGGATTCCGCGGCCGCCTCAACCAGACCAGCGCAGACCAGCAGCGCACCCAGCCATCCGGCGCGGCAATAAGAGGAGCGCATCGTTTATCCTTATGTAACAAGTAACGTGGATTTAGAACTTCGTTTCCTGGTTATACACCGTCTGAGCCACCCCGAGTTCCACCGAGTCCAGGCATTCTCGAGCGAAAGCCATAACCGAAGCTGCTTATTCGATTTGAAGAACCTTGGGATAGTATGGCTCGCATGTTTCCGGAAGCTTACTCCTGGTGGCCTTGGCGCGTCTGGGCCGCGGCCACGGCTTGCGCCTCCGGCAGCGCGGCGCTCGCCGTGCTCTGGCTCAACGACCGCAGCCAAGGACGCGATCCCGAACTCGTCGCCGCCGTGGCGGCGCTGGCCGTGTACGGCGCAGGCAACGGACTGTTGTTGGGATCGGCCATCGGCGACATGGGCCGCACGCTGCTGGCCGTCGTCCTCGCGGCATTCGCGGCGACCCTTTGCATGGAATACCTGGGTATAGCGGTCTATATCCTCGGCCTGCCCATCGTGGTCGCCGCGCTGAGCGCCAGTCTTTCACGGGAGACCGGTCTGCACGAACTCGCTCGCAACATCCTTGGGGGGTGGCTGATGCTGGCGATCTGCCTGCCGCTGGGCCTTTGCGGCATGGGCATCCTGGCCGCGCTATCGCAAGCCGGTTCGCCGGGACCGATACGTATAATGCTATCCGCGCTTAGTGCTTTTGCCGCGCTCGCCGCGGCCAATATCCTGTTCATTGGGCTGCTGTTTCGCAGCATGCACCGCGTCACGCGCATGGCCTCAAGCGCCGCTCCGCGCACTCCAGTTGAACCCGGCGCACGCTCGGTGGAACTTTCACGCCTCGCTCAAACCCATGTGGCGCTGCGCAAAATTCCCCTGACGCCTCCTCTTCCTCGACCGCGCGTGCCTGTTGCGCTTTCACCGCTCCTATCCGCAACTCGGGCCAGACGAAGTTGCCTGCAGGCCTACCTGAAGCGCCGGGGGCCGCGCCGCTTGGTGCGCAAATGAAACCGCGCGCCACGGGATGCGTCCCGGGCGCGCGGCGAATATCGCTTACATGGAACAACCTTGAGTTAGTGCCCGCCGTGCTTCCTGGGCTTTCCGGCGTCCGGATCGGGCGGTTCGGTGATAATGCCGTAGGCCATCCAAAGCATCCCGCCAACTAGCAAGACCAAGCCGATCACCAACATCATGGGCGGCGGAGGCTTTTCCGGTCCTCCCGGCGGCTTCGGTTTGGCATCCTGTGCGGCCATGCGGGAACCCCTTTGCGTGTGGCGATGAACGGCGATGCGCCATTACCCAATAGGAATAATCGTCCAAAAAGGTCCGCCGGTCAAACGGAATCGGATCGCCCTACCCGTAGGTCATTCCCCTGCGGCGCCGATTCGCAGCTCGCCGGGATCGGTTTGAGGTTCCTGCGCGCGCGGCGGGACAGGCCCCGCTCCGGCAGGGGCCTGAGCTGCGGGGGCTTGGGAGAAGAAGATGCGATCGACCTCCAAACTCCTGAACGCGGTCTCGAGTTTCCCCGTCTCCAGATTTACCGACACGACCTGATACTTATTCTGGCCGTAGCCATGGTATCCATAGTAAGTATGTGGATCGTCCGCGGTGGCGCCTAGAAGTCCCGATGCCAGGTACGCTTGTGTGCCCGAGAGATCCACGCCGGCCAATCGAAAGTGGTGCCAGTAAATCGAATGATGGACCACGGATGCGACCTTCTTCCAGACGCCAGTGGTCGCATCGGATTTGGTCCACAACGTAGCTTCCAGCCGGTCTTCGGACAGGCGCTTACCGTAACAAAGCGCGACCAACCCGCGCCCAGTGGGCAAGGGACAGAGACTCGGCGTAGAGTCCGGAGGCAAGGCTAGGGGCTTGGAGATTTTCCCCGTAGCGTCAAAACAGTACAGATGATGGTTACTCGCGATCGCAAGCGTTCCGTCCGAAAGCGTGGTCATACCGCTCCCTAGCTGAATGTCGTACTGCGGGGAGAGCGGGATGCGGCCTATGCGCCCGGTTCTTCCGTCCAGCACTTGCAGTTCCGTGGCGGCGCGCTGACCTGCCGGTTGCTGAATCGACCACCAACGCTCGTTGACCGCGTCGTGTCCCCAAGCCAAATGGCCCCATCCGCCCCATCCCCAGTTCGCGTACAAATGCCAACCGGACAGTTGCCCCACCATACGCTCCGTCCCTGACTTCAAATCTCGTTCGTAAATCTCCCGCATCTGGAGAACCTGGGCCGGGGACTTCCCTTTAGGCAAGCGCTGCCGGCTTTCCAGATATACCTTGCTCCCGTCCGCGTTCATGCTTGCGCCGAGCAACCGAAAATTCACCCGCCCCAAGGCCGGGTCTACCACTTCGACGAAGGGCTTGGCGAGCGGACCTATCGTGCGGACCGTCTTCTTATTCAGATCGATCAGGTACAGTTTCCAGGCGCCTGTTCCGTACTCGTCGTCCAGATCTTCATGCGCGCGCAGGACAAGTCCTTCCGAAGCGTTCAGGAAATCGTACACGCCCAGCGGCAGCCATCGCCCTGGCTGCGCGTCGCCGGAGGATGCCTCGCCGCCCCTGGCAAGTGGCGTTAAGCACAACACCCACACCACGGCCCATCGCCTCAGTAGCACAAGCACCTCCCGGGACGCCGCTCGCGCGTCGTAGAATCCAGGACGTACCTAACCGCCTTGGTGTGACCACCTGCCCCCTGGCTGCGCTCTTGACCGTTCCCCCTTCCTTCCTTACAATGGTACTCGCCTTTGTTTAGGAGCGTCCCCTAGCACTATGCACGCCGTGGTTCTTTCTCGTCTTCCTCGCCGCGCCGCGATCCTCGCGGTTACCGGCGCACGGGCCGGCTCCTGGCGGTCGATGCCGGGCTGTTGTTGCGCGCATTGATGGTCCCCCCTTGCGGGCCGAACGGCGGCCCGCGCCTGACGCGCAAAACAGCTCCCAAGGAATATCGACGCCATGGAACTCCTCGAACGCATCTTGCACGGCTTTCTGCTCTTCGTTGCCGCGATGGCCCTTCTCAAGCTGGGTTTCGCGCTTCTCGTCGCCTTCCTAGCCGTCCTGGTTAAGCCGTCCCTGGTCGGCAGCGTGCTGGCGGACTTGCGATGCATCCGAGAACGCGACCCGGCGGTGGAAGGGTGGATCGCGGCGCTTTTCTATCCCGGTTGGTGGGCGCTGACGCTGCATAAGGTGATCGCTCATCCGCTGTACCGCATCGGATTGCGCACCCCCGCGCGGCTGGCCAACTTCGGCGCGCGTTTCCTGACCGGCACGGACATTCATCCCGGCGCGCAGCTGGGCCAAGCAATCTTCATTGACCATGCGCACGGCGTCGTGATCGGTGAAACGGCCATCGTGGGCGACGGCGTCACCATCCTCCATCAGGTCACCTTGGGCGGCACCGGCAAGGAACACGGCAAGCGCCATCCCACGGTGGAGGACGGGGTTCTGCTCAGCGCCGGATCCAAGGTGCTGGGCAATATCGTCATCGGCGCCGATGCCAAGATCGGCGCCGGCAGCGTCGTCGTGAAAGCCGTGCCCGCCGAATCCACGGTCGTCGGCATCCCGGGGCGCATCGTCGCCACCGGCGGCAAGCGCCTACCCGCCAAATCGCTCGACCAGACCGACCTGCCCGACCCAATCGTCGAACGCCTCGTGGCGTTGCAGGATGAACTCCGCGAATGGGAGCGTAAAGTGGAAGAACGGAAGTCCAGCGGCGCGCGCTGGCCCAAGGCCGGCGAAGACGTGCTCGCCGAGATCGTCGCCCATAAGCATACCGAGGTGGCCGAAGCGCGAAGCCGGGTGCCGCTGGCCGACCTGCGCGAACAAACCGGCCAGCGCGGCACGCCTCGCGGTTTTGCCGATGCATTGCGTGGACCGGGCCTGCGGCTTATCGCCGAGATCAAGAAAGCCAGCCCTTCGGGCGGACTGCTGCGCGAAGACTTCGACCCTCAGAGCATCGCGCGGATCTACCAGGAAGCACACGCCTCCGCGCTATCGGTGCTCACCGATCAAAAATACTTCCAGGGCTCGCTCGACTACTTGGCGCAGGTCCGCGCCACGGTAGGCCTGCCGCTCCTGCGCAAGGACTTCGTGATCGACGAGTACCAGATCGTCGAAGCCGCGCGCGCCGGAGCCGACGCGGTCCTGCTCATCGCCGCCTGCCTCGACGACGCCCAGCTCAAAGGCTTCCGCGAAGCCGCCTCCGCCGAAGGGCTCGACGCGCTGGTCGAAGTCCACGACGAGGCCGAACTGGTCCGCGCGCTCCAAAGCGGCGCCAAGATTCTGGGCATCAACAACCGCAACCTGAAGACGCTCGAAACGAAGCTCGAAACCACCTTCAGACTCGTTCGCGAACTCCCGTCCGACCGCAACGGGCTTCTCGTCGTCAGCGAGTCGGGCATCAGGACCGCCGAAGACACGCATCGGCTGATCGAAGCCGGCGTCCATGCGGTCCTGATCGGCGAAACCTTCATGCGCGCGCCGGACATCGGCTCGAAGGTGCGCGAGATCATGGGGCATGGGGAGTACGCGATCTGAGGCGCGGCGGGCAACCGCTAAGCCGCCAAGACCGCCATGCGGGCCAGATCCCAACAGGACGCTCCGTCGAACGGGTGGAACTCCACCGCGCTCAGGGTCCGGCTTGGCGCCCCGCGGTCTTGCCGGGTAACATCGTGGCATGGCCAAGCGCATCCTCTACCTTGATCCGTTCAGCGGCATCAGCGGCGATATGTTCCTCGCCAGCCTGCTCGACTTGGGCCTCGATCTGGCCCACCTCAAGCGCGAACTCGCCAAGCTCGGCGTGGGCGGTTACGAGCTGAAGTCCTCGAAGACGCTGCGCGGCGTCATGGCCGCCACCCAGTTCGAAGTGATCGTGAGCCACGATCCCGCCGCACATTCGCACGAACCGAAGCCCGAACCTGCGCACAGCCATGGCCATGCCCACGGTCATGCGCACGATCATGGCCACAGCCACAATCATGGTCATACGCACAGCCACGAGCCTGCGCATACTCACACGCATCACGAGCACCACGGTCACGGCCATGACGCGCATCATCACCACGACGATCCCGCACATGTTCACCGGCCGTTCAAAGAGATTCGCAAGCTGATTGACGCCGCGGCGCTCTCGCCGCGTGTGAAGGCGCAAAGCCTCCGCGCGTTCGAACTGCTGGCCGAGGTCGAAGGCCGTATGCACGGGCAAACGGTGGATGAGGTTCAATTCCACGAGGTGGGCGGGTTGGACAGCATCGTCGATTTCGTCGGCGTCTGCATCGGACTGGAAGCGCTGGGCGTGGACGAGGTGTACTGCGGTCCGCTGGCGTTGGGCGGCGATGGCGCGCTGGGCGGATACGTCCAATGCGCGCACGGGAAGCTGCCCGTGCCGGCCTTCGCGACGCTGGAACTGGCCAAAGGTCTGCCGTTGCGCCACGCCGGCGTGGACAAGGAACTCACCACGCCCACCGGGGCGGCGCTGATCCAAGCGCTCGTGAAACCAGAACACCGCGGCCCTCTGCCGAATATGCAGGTGGAGCGGATCGGCTACGGCGCAGGCGCACGCAACGACCCGAAGATTCCGATTCCGAACGTGCTTCGAGCGGTGTTGGGGACGCGGGCTTCAAGCGAGACGGCATCCGCCGCCGCGCCGGCAACGATCGTCGAACTGCAAGCCAATCTCGACGACGTTTCCGGGGAAACGCTGGGCTATGCCGCCGAAAAGCTCTTCGCGGCCGGCGCGCTGGATGTTTTCTTCGTGCCCGTGCAGATGAAGAAAGGCCGCCCCGGCACGCTGCTGACCGTACTCGCCGCGCCCGATCGCCAAGCCGACCTGCTGAACGTGCTCTTCCGCGAGACGACCACCTTCGGCGTGCGCTACGAACTCAAGTCCCGCGCGGTCCTGGAACGGGAAACGATCACGGTTGCCACCGCGTGGGGCGAAGTGCGCGTCAAGCTTGGCCGGTGGCAAGGAGCGGCGGTGAGCGCGCACCCCGAGTTCGAAGACTGCCGCAAGCTCGCCGAACGGCACGGGGTGCCGCTACGCGCCGTCCAGGATGCCGCACGAGCCGCCGCCGCGGGTCGATAGCTGCCCGCGCCCTACTTCTTATCCAGTTCGGTCTCGATGGCTTTAACCACGTCCTCCGCATCGGGCTTGGTGCGCGGAGCGAACCGTTCCGCCAATGAGCCGTCGCGAGCCACCAGGAACTTCTCGAAGTTCCAAGTGATCTTCCCCGGCTTGGGTCCGTCCACAGTCAGGTACTGGTACAGCGGGTCGATTTCGGCGCCTTGCACGTGCACTTTGGACATCAGAGGGAACGTTACATTGAACTTGGTCGAGCAGAATTTCTTGATCTCTTCGTTCGTCCCGGGCTCCTGCGCGCCAAAATCGTTGCAGGGTATCCCGACCACCACCAGCCCGCGGTCCTTGTACTTCTCATAAAGGGCCTGGAGCTGCGTGTATTGCGGCGTCAGGCCGCAGCGCGAGGCGACATTGACGAGCAGCACCACCTTACCCTTGTACTGGCTCAGCGCGTGATCGCTGCCGTCGTTGGCCTTCAAAGTGAAGCTGAGAGGCGATGCCGCCACGGTCTTTTCCTCCGCATAAAGCCCACACGCCAGGGCCGCCACGGCCACCAGCATCACAAGGCGTCGAAACATGCGTAAAGCTCCTGAAATCGGCCCGTTATTGAAAAGCGTCCACCGGCTTGGCGGACGCTTCGTCGCGCCTTCGATTCAATCCGGCGCTACTGCTGCTTGGCTTTAACCACTTCGGCGATATTCGCCACGGTGCGGAATTTCTTGAGGCTGAACTCTTCGTCTTCCAGCGCGATCCCGAAGACCTCTTCCAACCCGATCACAATTTCCATCAACTGCACCGACTCGAGTCCCCACTTCTCCATCAGGTCGTCCGCGTCACCGATATCCGCAGGCTGCGCTTTAAGCATCAAGCGGTCTACGATCATGATTTTGAGCTGAACTTCCAGGCTTTCGTCGGCCACGAGATGCTCCTTGTATGGCGGTTCTTGCGGCGTACCAGGAAACCGTTTCAGACCGGCGTTCGTCACGGCCTCGCTTCATTCGTATAAACCGAGATCGTGACGTGAGCTACTGCAAAGCCGCCACCGCCGAGGGGAGGGTCAGAGGGCGTGACCACAAAAAGTTCTCCGGGAGCCCAGTAATGACCAGGACAGTGCTTGACAGAAAACGAGCATCTTATAGTTTGCCCTATGTGCACTGCTCCATTCTAAAGACCTGCGGACCGGTCGAAAGCGACTAGGATGACTCATGGTCCAAATCAATTTCGCGACGCGTGAGGTCAACTGCAAGATTGTGTTCTACGGTCCCGGCCGTTGTGGGAAGACCACGAACTTGCAAGTCGTCCACGCCAAAGCGCCGCCGAACAGCACCGGCGACTTGGTCTCCATTGCCACGGAGACCGACCGCACCTTGTACTTCGACTTCTTGCCGCTCGATTTGGGCCAAGTCGCGGGCATGCGGACCAAGTTCTCGCTCTACACGGTCCCCGGCCAAGTGTACTACGACGCCACGCGCAAGCTGGTGTTGCAAGGCGCGGACGGGATCGTTTTCGTGGCCGACTCCAATCCGGACATGATGGAAGAGAATATCGAGTCGCTGAACAACCTTGCCGTGAACCTGCGCGAGAACGGGCTCGACATCAACGAGTTGCCGGTGGTGCTGCAGTTCAACAAGCGGGATCTCGAGAATCCCGTACCCATCGAAGAAATGAACGCGAAGCTTAACCGCGCCAACTGGCCCGCCGTACCGGCCGTGGCGGTGAACGGCGACGGGGTATTCCAGACGCTTAAAGCGATCTCCCAGTTCGTGATCAAGAAGTTGAATCGCGAACAGGGATATTCGGAAGACGGCAGCCGCCGTGGCGGAGGTGCAGCTCGGCCTTCGGCTAAGTCGGCCGCCGCTCCGCCCCCGCCTCCGCCCCCGCCACCGGGTGCGAAGGCTCCCCCGCCGCCCCCCAAGCCCGCCGCCGCTCCGCCGCCGCCCAGCCCCAAGGCGCCGACCCCACAGCCGCAGCCGGCCGCAAAGCCCGCGACGCCCACGCCCGCATCCGCCGCGTCGCTGCCCAAGCCCAAATTTCCGACTCCGGCCCCTCAGCCGGTGGTGCTGCCCAAAAAGGATCCGCCATCCGGAGCGGTGCTTCCCAAACCTCAGGCTCCAGCCGCCGCTCCGGCGCCAGAAGTCGCCAACGCGCCGGAAGCGGCAGTCGAAGCTCCGGCCACGCCGGCACCGGCTTCCGCCCCAGCCCTTAACCCGGTGGCCGCCGAAATTGCCAAACGCAAGCGCGCCGAAGAAGAAGCACGCCGGAACGCACCTGCGGAAGAACCCGTGGAGGCCGCCGTACCGGCGGCGCCGGCCGGCGGCGGGGGGTCGAAAACCGTCGTCATCGTCTTGGCCGTGCTGGCTTTGGCGGGAGTGGCCGCCGCATTGTTCTTTGTCTTTAAAGGGAGTGGGTCCTGACCCATGGACCGCGGCGCAAGCAAGCGCTATACTGCGCCTGCCCGCAGCGAAATGAGTACGCGGAGTCCCGTTACACGTGGGGCTTGGGAGGTTTCCGATGGCGTTTAGCGAAAAAATGCGGCAGGCCCGGCTGGTCTTCTACGAAGAAGATGTAGAGGATATCAATAAGCTCCTGGGCGATTTTCTAGAGCGTTCCCAAGCCAAGTGCGCGCTCTTGATCGACAAGGAAGGTCACCTCGTCACCAAAAAGGGCTTCACGAAGTCCTTCAACACCGATTCCATTGCCGCCCTCGTGGCCGGCTCCTTCGCGTCCACGCGCGAAGTCGCCAAGCTGCTGGGCGAGACGGAGTTCTCGGTGCTCTTCCACCAAGGCAAGAACGAGAACATCCACATTGGGTTGGTGGCCGAGCGCGCGCTGGTCGTGATCATCTTCGACGACCGCACCACGTTGGGCATGGTTCGGTTATACGCCGAAGAGTTGACGACCAAGCTTTCCGATACTTTGCTAAAGGCCATCGATAAGCATAAAGACAAGAACGACGGGGTCGGCGCCGAGTACGAAAAAGCCGCAGAGAAAGCGCTCGACGACTTCTTCGGTTCTGACGAAAAGGCCTGATTCGAAGGCTTCAACGGACGATCGTGGCGGGGGCGGGAAGCTCCAGCAGGGAGCACTGCCCCCAATCTGCCTCCCCTTGCGCATATGCCGACGATATCTTAGTTTGCAGGACCAACGCGGCTAGGGGGTTAGGCGTTACGTTGCCGCGGGTTGCCAGGCGGCGGGTTCAACATGGGCTTCCAAGGAAGCGTCGAAAGCTTCAGTCTGGCCGACGTCTTCCAGAACCTTGCCATGAACCAGCAGACCGGCACGCTGCGCATCGTAGCGCCGGACGGTAAAGAACGGCATATCTTCTTCGACGCCGGCCAAGTCAAAAATCTTTCCCGCGGCACCCAGATTCCCTTGGTTTTGGGCGAGATGCTGGTCGGACGCAGCATTTCCAGCCCCGAGCAGGTGGAAGAGGCGCTGGCGGCTCAGAAAGAGCGGCGCAAGCCCCTCGGCGAGTGCATGCTCGAACTGGGCTTCCTCGACCGAGACCGCCTGGAAGCCGTCCTTAAACACCAGATCGGCGAAGAGTTGTACGAACTCTTCGGGTGGGAAAAGGCGAACTTCGAGTTCACCGAAGGGCCGGCCAATCCGCAGCTTTTCGTGGACCGGGGACTCGGCAGCCCTTCCTTGCCGATATCCAGTCTGATCATGGAAGCCGCGCGTCGGGTGGACGAAGTCGAACGCCTGCGCGAGCAGATCCCGTCCTTCAAAGAGATCTACGTCGTCGATAAGGATGTTCGCGAAGCGCTGGAGAGCGGGGCGCTGGAAACGGACGCCATTGAACGCCGCGTCATTACGCTGGTGGACGGCAAGCGCGACGTGGACGACCTGATCGCCGACTCCTTCCTTTTTCGCTTCGAGGTGCTTTCGACGCTGGCCGGATTCCTGCAATCCTCGCTGGTCCGGCCCGCGAAGCTGGACGAGTTGCAGGCGGCCACGCCCGAACTGCGGGAGGCCGGCGACAAGGGCCGCTTGTGCAAGAACCTCGAGCGCCGCCTCGCGTTGGGCGACGACACCGGCGACGTGCGCCGCGAATTGGCGGACGTACTGGCGGCTTCCGAACAGGCCGAAAAAGCCGCCATCCATTACAGCGTCCTGGCCGACGGGGAACAGAAGGCCGGCAACGAAGACGGGGCCGTCGATCTGTACCGTAAGATCCTGCAGGTGCTGCCGCACCACCTTCCTTCGCGCGAACGCCTAGGCACGATCTACGCGCGCCGGGGGCAGTTGCGCGAAGCCATGGTGCAATTCCAGGAGGTGATTCAAGCGCATCAGCGCGCTCAGAATTTCGCCTCGGCCCGCCGCGTGGCTCAGCAGGCCCTCGAAATCGAGCCGACCGCGCACGACATCCGGCGCGAACTCGTCCAGATCCTGGTCGACGAAGGGGATAAGGCGGCCGCGGCACGCGAATGCGAGGTGCTGGGCGATATGCTGGCCCGGCAGGGCCAGTCGCGGGAAGCCGCCGAATGCTACCGCCGCGCGATTCAGGTCATGCCCGGCCTGGCGCACCTGAAGAAGAAACTGGCCAATGTCATGCTCACGCAGGAAGACCGGCGTGCGCGGACGAAGCGCACGCTGATCGTCACCGTCTCGGTGCTGGCCGTTCTGGCGATCGGCGGCGCGCTGGGCCTGCGCGAATTCAATTTATACACCACGTGGCAGCGCACGCGGGAACAGGCCAAGTTGCTCCAGAGCACGGCGGCCGAGTTCGAGACCCAAGAGCGGTTCAAAGACGCCGCCGACAAATACGAAGAAGCCATTCGCCGCATCGCTTCCAGCGAGATGAAGGACAAGTTCGCCCCCGTCACGCGGGTCAACGACGAAGCGCGCGCGTTACTTAATAAGCTCGAGAACGCGCGCAACGCGGCGGTGCAAAAGCACGACGTCATGGCGGCCAGCGAGCAAAAGAATAGCAAGGAAGTGCTCGATCAAGGCCGCGCGCTCTGGAAAGCCGACGATCTATTCGCCGCGATCGCGAAGTTCGACGAGGTGCTGAGCAACCAGTTTGCTCCCGAGGAAGTGCGCACAGAAGCGGCCGAATTGAAGGAAAAGGCCGAGGCCAAAGCGGCCGATTACAAAGCCGGTATCGCGCGCATGAAGAAGCCGCCGCGCGAGTCCTTCAACGGAGTCCAGGAAGAGTACCGCTTCAAGCTGGCTTTCTTCGAGCGTTTCGGCAAGGTGCCCGAGTTATCCAAGGAGAAGCTTGAGCTGCCGGTCCTGGTGATCCTCAAGAACGTGGATCGTGTGCTGGTGTACAAGGACGGCACGTTCCTGGGGCCGGCGAGCAAAGGGGCCGAGAACGTCTTTCGCTACGACCGCGCCGAAGCGAAGCGATTCGAGTTCCGCAAAGAGGGATACAAGACCGAGTTTCGTCTGGTTCGCGAAATGGACGTCGAAGCGACGGTCAGCTTGCAGCGCGAGCCGGCCTTCGTGGCGCGTCTGCCCGTGAAGCCTTCGGGCGGCGCCGTCTATGACGGCAAAGACATCTGGGTCGGTACTGTGGAAGGCGGACTCCTGCAACTCACCCCCGGGCCCAAGGGCCTAACCGCCGCTTGGGAATTCAAGCTTCCCGGCGGCGGCGGACTGGATAAGGAAGTTTTCGGCAACGTCGTCGTGCAAACCGTGGGCGGCAAGAAGTTGCTGCTCTACTCCACCAAGGCCGGCGACCGCGTCGCGGTGGAACCGGGCAACGAGACGCCGGCGCTTTTCGGAAAATCGAAAGACCGCTCGGTGCTGGAGACGCCCGCGCGCATCCAGCATCTACCTTTGGCCGGAGATCAGCTTTTCTTCCTCATCCCGCGCGACCGGCGCCTGGAAGGGTACCGCGCGGAGCAGGATATTCCGCTCTGGTCACGCGGCAGCGAAGAGCTGCCGAAGGCCATCACCTGCGGTCCGCTGCTGATCCGCCAGGAAGAGCTGCTCGTCGTAGGCTGTGCCGACGGCAATCTGTACGGATTGTCGCTGCGTGACGGCACGCGCCAGCGCGTCTGGACCACGCGCGGACAGGCCATCGCAGGCGGCCCCCTGCTGATCCGCAATCTGCTCGTCGCCTGCGGCCGCGAGGGCAGCGTCTTCTTCTTCGACCTCAAGGGCGGCGGGGAACTGAACACCGAATCCATCCCCGGCAGCGTATACGCCGATCCGATCGTGCAACGCCAGATGCTCTTCGTGGGCGCATCGCTTCCCGACGGGCTGTTTGCCATCGATCTGGATACGCAGCGCCTGCGCTTCGCGTACACCGGCGAACAGATCGACGGAGGTATCACAACCACGCCGGCGGTGGTGGGCGATTACGTCTACTACGGCACTGAACGCGGTCATTTTTACGCTTTGAAGTACGACGGCCAAGGTTACGAACAGAAATGGGATTACCGCGCGCCCGATGGCGCGCGCATGGTGTGCAGTCCCGTGGCGATCGGAACGCGAGCCTTTTTCTTTTGCGCCGATGGCCGGGTCTACGTCTTCGACGACTAGGATCGATTCATAAAGGAGTTGGATTTCATGTCCGCAGCGCCCCGTGTCATCGTGGTAATGGGTTCCGACAGCGACCTGCCCACCATGCGAACCTGCCTCGACGTGCTGACCAAGTTCGGCCTGCCTTGGGAAGTGCGGGTCTGTTCGGCCCATCGTACGCCCGAAGAGGCCGTAAAACTCTCGCGCGAAGCCCGCGGCCGTGGCATCCAGGCGATCATCGCCGCGGCGGGCGGCGCGGCGCATCTGGCCGGCGTGTTGGCCGCGCACACGACCCTTCCCGTGATCGGCGTGCCCATCAACAGCACCCCGCTCAACGGGGTCGACGCCTTATACGCCACCGTCCAGATGCCCCCGGGCATTCCGGTCGCCACCGTGGCCATCGGCGAATTCGGAGCCTATAACGCGGCGGTCTTGGCCGCCCAGATCATCGGCGTTGCCGATGAAGACATGCAGAGCCGCCTGTCCGAGTTCAAGCGCGACATGGAAGCCAAGGTGCGCCAAAAGGATGTGCAGCTCCAAGAGAAGGTAAAATCCAGCGCACCTTGAGTGCTTTGACTGCCACGGAACCGGCCTCCTGGGGTAATTAGTAACGTGTTGTCCCGTCACGGGTTGTGCTCCCGTGCGGCACACGTGCGGGAGCCGGGTTCTCAGCCGGGGGCGGGTGGATGTCGTCTACTTCCCAACAGCCCAACGCTAAGCGCAGCTTCGTCGAGGTTGGCATCGAGATGGGCTGGCTTACGCAAGCCCAAGTTGACGAAGCGCTGGCGGCACAGAAAAAGCTTGCCGAACTCGGCGTACCCGACGAACTCTCCGCCGTACTGGTCAAAAAAGGCGTGCTCAGCGACGACCAGCTTAAGACCTGCCAGGATCTCGCCGAGCGCGGAGCGCGCAAGATCGTCGCCGGATACGAGATCATTTCCCGGCT
This sequence comes from Planctomycetota bacterium, assembly GCA_015075375.1. Classification (GTDB taxonomy): domain Bacteria; phylum Planctomycetota; class SZUA-567; order H5-PLA8; family H5-PLA8; genus H5-PLA8. Next base: position 2,006,894 of record JABTUM010000001.1, read on the forward strand.
GGGCCACGGCGCAATGGGGGCCGTGTACAAGGCCCGCCAGATCTCCATGGACCGCATCGTCGCGCTGAAGATCCTGCCCCCGAAGCTGGGGCGCGATCCGGCCTTTAAAGAGCGCTTTGTCCGCGAGGCGCGAGCGAGCGGGCGGCTGGACCACTTGCATATCGTGCACGGCATCGATGTCGGCGACTACAAGGGCGTCACGTACTTCGCCATGGAGTACATCGACGGGCCGACGGTGAAGAGCGAGATCAAGCGGCTGGGCAAGCTCGAATGGCGCGAGGCCGTCCGGATCGCGCGCCAGATCGCCAACGCGCTGGCCTACGCCTGGAAGAGCCAGCACGTCGTCCACCGCGACATCAAGCCCGACAACATCATGTTAACCGCCGACGGCACGGCCAAGCTCTGCGACCTGGGTCTGGCCAAAGAGGTTCACGAAGCCGGCGCGGCGGGATTGACCGAGAGCGGCCAAGCCGTCGGGACGCCCCACTACATTTCGCCCGAACAGGCCAAAGGCAAGACGGACATCGATACGCGTTCCGACGTCTACGGCCTCGGCGCTTCGCTTTACCACATGGCCACGGGCAATGTGCCTTTCGATTCGCCCAACCCCACCTCGGTGATGGTCATGCATGTGACCGAGGTGGCGCCCGCGCCGCGCGACCTCGCCGACGATCTGCCCGCGGCGCTCGAATGGGTCATCGCCAAGGCCATGGCCAAGGATCCTGCCGATCGCTACCAGATTCCGGACGAACTCGAGGCCGATCTCCAGGCGCTGCTGGAAGGCAAGGCGCCGGTCCACGCACTGAGTTTCACCGCACCCAGTTCGATCCGCTTCGTGCCCGCGGCCTTCGACGGCGCCGCCGGTTCCCGGACGGGCGAACGCGTTCGCAAGCCCACTACCGGACCGCAGGAAGCCGTCCACGCGCGCACCACCAAGCGGCTATCTCCGATCGGCCCGGGACGCAAACACGGTGACGACCGCATCATCGGCGTACGGCTTACCAGCGGCGCGGCCGCCAAGGCGCCGATGCCCGGTACTTCGGCGCACGATTCGCAAGCGGCCATCGAGACGGTAAAGGGTGTGCAACCCGTATTGCCCGGCGACCGCACCGAACGAGCGAAAGGCGAACCGCTGGAGGTTCCGCCGCAGACCGCGCCCACGCCCGAGCCGGCGGCGAAGGCGCGGGTCGCGGAGCCGGAGCCGGAACCGGAACCGGCCGTCAAACCTCAGGAACCGCGCCCCGAACCCGTTGCCCGGCCCGAAACGGTACCGGCGCGCACTCCCAGCTTGCCCAAGGAACCGGCCGCACCTCCCAAGCGCTCGGCCTTGCCATGGGTCGCGGTGGCGATCCTGCTGCTCGGCGCGGGCTTGGCCGTGGTCTTAAGCCAAGGCGGCGCCGGCCCCGATACGCCGCAATCGTCCACGCCGCCCGTCCCTCCCGAACCGGCCGCAAAGACCCTCGAAACACCGATTCAAGTCACGATCACGCCGGATACGCCGCCGGTCGTGCCCGATCCTCGCATCCCCGAGCCCGCGCCTCCCAAGCCGGTGCCCCAGGATCCTACCGATGCGCCGCCCGCCGACCCGGCAACCGCGCTCAAGTGGCCCGCCTTTCCGACTCCAGAGCCCAAACCGGCCGATCCACCCAACCCGGCCAAGGAAAACGAAGCGCTCCTCGCCTTCGACAAGATCAGCCGCGACTTCAAGAACGAGAAACTCGATGCCGCGCGCAAGAACCTCGAACCGTTCGGCCGCTATGCGGACACCGAATGGTACCGCGGCCATCGCAGTCTCGTCGAAAGCGCTTGGCGGCGCGTCGGACGCGAAGAAAAGCCCTGGTCGGCATTCTTTGCCGCGCCGTTCTACCCGCTCTCCGAGCCGCCGGGGGACCGTTGGCTCTGGCACTACGACCAGCTCACGTTCGAACCCAACAACCTCAAAGAGTGGTTGCTGCTGCCGGGCACCAATCTGAATTGGAAGGTAGGCGCATGGACGCTTACCGCCGCCGGCGGCACGCCGCCGGGGCTCTTGCTGAACCTGCCGCTCAAGCAGGTCGAAAAGCTCGAAGCGGAGGTCAAAGTTCACGAGCGTGCCGAGTACGGCTGGGCGTTGTTCCCAGATCTGCGCGGCGCGGCGCCCATCGCCTCCTGTTGGTACCTACCCAACGGTTCGATTCATCTTTGGCTCAACGAGGTGGACCGCGAGTTGAAGATCAAGCACGCTCCCGAAGCGGGGCTCGCTCGGATGGCCGTGCAATTCGCACCCGAGCGCGCCTGGATTCACGGCGCCGGCGGCGTGCAGGCGGTGGCATTGCCGCCTTCGCCGACAGGGCGTGTCTATCCCGCCTTGCTCGTGGGCGGCGGCGCGATCTCGGTGGGGCCCGTCAAGGTCTTTGCGCAAGCTGAGCCCGGACACTTCAAGGCTTTGCTGGACGAAGACCACCGCGTCCGCCGCTTGCGCAATCAATCCCGCGATCTGGGCATGCACAAGCTGACCCTCACCGTCGCCTGCCAGCATCCTGCCGCGCTATTCGTCAACACCACCCGCGCACGCGGGGATATTCCCAAGAATTACAAGCCGCAGGAGTTTCAGTTCACGATGCCGGCCGGAGCGATCGTCTCGGTGCGGCAGTTCCCGCCAGCCGGACAGCCCGGAGGTCCGGTGCTGCTGGATGTCGCGCTCCAGGACGGCAGCGCGCACGCGGGCACCGTCCTGACTCCGCACATCTTCACGGCGCATAGCGAGATCGGCTTATGGAACAGCGATCCGCGTCCCACCGGATCCTGGCATCCCGCGACCGTCGAGGCCTTGCCGAAAGGCCACGACGCGCCGACGCCGCCGAATACCAAGGCCGGTTACGTAGGCTCCTTCGGGTACGGCTTGGTGCTGCGCTACGTCTTCGACCCGGCCGACTTGAAGTAGCCCTCGGCGCGCACGGCACGAATCCCCTACCCCGCCAGAAGCTTCGTAAAATAGCGCCCCTGCGCGGCCACGTACTTCAGCATGGTATCGAAGAGTGGTTCGGGAACGCTCTGGAACGGCTTGCCCAGTTCGAAGGTCCAGGCGCCCGCGAAGCCCGCTTCTTTCAAGCCTTCGAGCACGGCGTTCCAGTCGACGCCCTGCTTGCCGAACGAAAACGGAAACTGGTGGTCGTCGCCCAAGCCGTCGTTCTCGTGGAAGTGAGTGACTTTCAGCCGCGCGCCGAGCGCCCGAAGTGCGGCGCGCTGGTCGAGTTGCATTAAGCGCGCGTGGCCGGTGTCCCAGCAGGCGCCGACGAGGGGGTGCTTGAGCGTGTCGATCAGTTCGCAGAGTTCGTCCGGCACCGCGGCGAAGTACCGCGGACAGCCGCGTTTCTCGGCGGCGCTGTCGAAGATATTCTCGAGCGCCAAGCCCACTCCGTAGCGCTCGCACGACGGTAGCAGCCCGCGGAAAAACTCGACGTTGCGCTTCAGCACTTCCTTTCGATGCGCCGCGTCGTACGCGCCGGGAAAGACATCGGGGTGCAGGACCATCCAAGGCACGCCCAGCCGTCCGCACGCGCGCAAAGCCGGCTCGCACAGCGCGCGGCGCTGCGGATGCGGATCTTCCGCGCCGAACATCTGGAACATCGGTCCGTGAGCCTGGACCCAGGCGAGGTCCGCGTCGCCGGCGGCGCGGCCTAACTGATCGACGAACGCATCGGCCGTACGCTCGTGGTGCCAGTCGAGCTGCGTGAGCAGATCCGCGAAGTTAAAGTCGATCCCGTCGAATCCGGCGGCCGCCAGACGACCCAGGTGCGACGCAGCGGGGAAGCGGTTGCCGAACACGTTGAGCGAAGTAGCGATACGCATGCGGTTCTCCGAGGCATGAGCGCTTCTGCGCCATCAACTTACACGAACGCGCGCCGATTCGGCAGGCTGGATGCCTTGAGAGCCGGGCGCACTTGTGAACCTCTTTCCTCTCCACACGCTAAACTCAATGGCCGCAAGGTGCCGCAGTGAAACGTCCTTTCCGACGCGGGCCGGATAGGAGTCACCGCGCACCCGCACTGAGCGTCTAAGGAATGCGACGCTTTATCGAGAGATGGGTCGTGTTGCCTTAACCCTTTGTGTGGGATATGGTTGCAAGTTGGCTGTTCCCCTCGAGGCCGATCCGGAAAGGAGGTCCGTGAACGCTATGCCTACCACGGACCTGCATCCGCTCGAAGCCAAGTTCGTCAAACTCGCGCTGATCCGCCAACTCATTAAGCCCAGCCAACTCCGGCGCTGCCACCAGATTCATGCCCACCGCGCCGAATTGGGCGAAGCCGTAACCCTTGAACAGATCATGCAGGAAGAAGGGCTGATCACCGAGGACGAATGCAACGACCTTTGGGAATCGATCGCACAAACGGGGGATACGAAATTCCGCCAGGAAGTCAGTTCGCGGCGTGAATCGCGAACGCGCCTGACGCCTGCGGTGCGCGGGACGCCGCAGCCGGCGGTGGCGCGCTCGCGGTTCGGTGACGTGCCGGAAAAGATCGGCGGATTCGAGATCCTGGAGTGGATCGGCAGCGGCGGAATGGGCAAGGTCTACAAGGCCCGCCAAGTGGCGATGGACCGCATCGTGGCGCTGAAGCTGCTGCCGCCCGATCTGGCGCGCAACGCCAAGTATATCCGGCGCTTCATTCGCGAAGCGCGCGCGGCAGGCATCCTCAATCACGGCAATCTGGTGCGCGTCCACGACGTCGGCGAAGACGACGGACGCTACTACATCTCCATGGAGTATGTCGAAGGACGCACGGTCAAGCAGATGATCCGGCGTGAAGGGCGCGTGCCGTTTCTACAGGCGCTGTACATCATCGAGCAAGTGGCGATGGCGCTGGACTGCGCGCATCAGCACAAGATCGTGCACCGCGACATCAAGCCCGACAACATCATGCTCACCCCGCAGGGGCAAGTGAAGCTCTGCGACCTGGGACTCGCGAAGGTGTTGGAGGGGAACCTCCAGGACACCGACACCCAGGACGGCAACACGATGGGCACGCCGCATTACATGAGCCCCGAACAGGCCAAAGCGGCGGGAAACGTCGACGCGCGCAGCGATCTCTTTTCTCTGGGTTCCACGCTGTACCACATGGTCACCGGGAAAGTTCCCTTCGACGGCGACTCGCCTTGGGAAATCCTGATGAAGGTGATCAACGACGAGCCGGCGCGGCCGGACCGCAGCGAGCCGTTGCTGCCGCCGCCGTACGCGAAGCTGATCCTGCGGCTGATGGCTAAGAATCCGGCGGATCGCCCACAGACGGCGGAAGAGGTGCGCCGCACGGCGCGGACGTTGCGAAAGGATCTGGAGGCCGGACGCGTCTTCGTCTTCGACGACGCGCCGCGAGCCCTGAAAGGACAGCCGCTGCCGGGCCCGGACGAGTTGGCGCGGCTGAAACGGCGGCCGTGGTTAATCGGTCTGGCGGCCGCGGCGGTGCTGGCGATGCTGGCGATCCTGACGGGCGGGCGGCCCGGCGGAAGTCCGGCGCCTCTGCCCGAGCAAGCCTATTTCCCGGCGCCGGCTCGCGATCGGGCCGACGAACCGGCCGAAGCCAAGCCACCCGCCGTCGCCGAGGTCCAGCCTCCCGCTCCGGCGAATTCGCCAGCCCCTCCGGCCACACCGCTGCTGACCGCGGACTGGTCGGTGCTGCGAGAAATGGAAAGGAGGCTGGACCAGGATCCGACCCAATGGCATGCGCTGCTGGCGCGGGCGGAAACCTTGCAAGGCGCGCTGGCTCAAGCGAGCGCAGCCGACCGGGAACGTTTCGACAAACTCAAGCTCCGCCTCGGAGAGGCGCGGGACGCAGAAGCGCGGGCGGAACTCGAACGCCGCCGCGCAAGCGGCCAGGTCTTGTGGCGCGCCGGGCATTTCGGGCGCGCGGCTCAGTTGCTGGAGGACTTGCCTCCCTTGCTCCGCGGCGGGAAAGAGATCGGCTCGGCGCTGCAGAGCGCGTTGGAGGAAGTCCGCGAAGCGCTCAATGCCGATTTGGCGGCCCGGCGCGAATTGCTCAAAGGCTGGATCCGCGAAGGCTTGCTGGGCTTGGCCGCTCGCGAATGCCAGCAATGGGAAGAAGAACTGCGCCTCGACGGTGCGCCTCCCGGCGACGTGCGCAAGCTGGCGCTGGTGGACCTGCAAGCGGAATTGACGCAAGCCACCGGCGTGCGGGACGAACGTGAGCGGAAATTCGAGCGCATTCGGGACGATGTGCGGCGGGGACTGGAGAGCGTGCGGCTCCTGTCGCGGACGCATCGCCTGCCCGCCGCGCTAGCCGCCGCGGAAGGCCTGCTCGCCCAAGCGAACCAGCCCCACGAGCGCCTGGCCTACGAAGCCGAAATTCTCAGGCTCAAACTGGTACGCGACCTGTTTGCCGCGCTTTCGCGCACGCTCTTCGAACACAAGAACATCATCGATGCCACCGAATTCATGACCCAGCCCATCGAAACCGCCCGTGTGCTGGACATGGACGAGACGCATCTGGTTTTTTCGCTCGCACGAGGCGGCGTCGCGAAACTGGACCTCGAAAAAATCAGCCGCCGCGAGATGCGCCGATTGCTTGATCTGGTCACGGCGGACCGCGGCTGGATGGAAAACCTGACCCTGCCGCGGCTGGCCTACGATCTGGAAGATGAATGGGCCTCCAGCGCCCGCCTGCAAATTTCGAACCGGTCCGCCTACGATGCTCAGTCCCAGGAGCTGCTGTCGAAGCTAATGGAGTCGGAACGGCCGGCCTCGCGTTCGGCCGGACGCGACGGCATGACGGAGGCCGAGCGGTTGGCCGCGGACGGTCACTACGAAGATGCGCAACTCGCCGTCGTGGAGGCCCTGGAGTCGCTGCGCCGGGCCGAAGACGCTGCCCTGCGGCAGCGCGCACAGACTCTTTTGGAATACTGCGCGGCAGCGCGGGAACGCGGCAGCCTCTTCGGCGGGCGGCATGTCCTGCTTTCGCGGAATCGTGACCGGCTGGACCTTAGCGCCGAGCAGCTTCTGGCGCCGGAAGCCGGGTGGTCCTGGCAAGGCCAGCAGCCGGTGCTGAATCCCGAAAGCCAGTGCATCCGCTTCGCCGCGCCGGGTAAAGGATTTCCCGCCTGGACGCTAACGGCTCCGGCGCTGCTGGTGCTGGAGGTGCAAAACCCGCCACAAGGGTTCGGCGCGGTTTCACTCTCGGCCACTGGACTTGAAGGCGGAGCCCCCTGGATTCTGCAAGCCGAACAGAACGGAACGGATGCGCGCGCGACGCTCTCGCGCGGTAATGCCGGAGACCGCCCGGAGCGGCATGCCGCCTTCATGCCAGGTATTCGCCAGCGGCTCTGGCTGCGGCTGCATGTGGGATTTGCCAGTTGGGGCGTGGAAGACCAGGTTCTGGGCGTGCTGCCTGCTTCCACGGAAACCGGCTGGCGGATCGAGTTGATCGCGCGCGGCGAGATCGGCATTCGGAGCCTGCGCATCGAGGGCACGATCGCCACGATCCACACCCCAGAGGAGCGTGAAAAGGCAGGCCGCCAAGCGCTCGACGCTTTGCGCGAACAACCGATATTCGTCCAGATCGTGGATGGCGAGAAGCTCTACCGGGAATACAGCGCGCATGCGGCGCTGGGCTCAAGCATCGCCGCCGATCTGGCCAAGAATTGCGCGCGGCGCGGAGAAACAGCGGCGGCCTTGTCCTGGACCCGCCGGGCGCTGCATGCGTGCCCTATGCGCTTCTGGCCGCGGGAGACTACGCTGCTTTACGAAGGTTATTTGGCCTACTTGAGCAAAGTAGAAACCCTGGGCCGAGCCGCTGGAAAAGCCGAAGAAGCGCCTCCCAAGCAGGCTCAGGCACCTGTGCAGGCCCCTGAACCGGCGCAACCCAACCCGCTCGCCCCACCGCCAAATCCGCCTCCCGGCGGAAAGCGCCCTCCCCATGAGCCGGTAAACGTAGTAGAAGAGGAGGAGGAAGCGCCCGGTCCGGCAGGCCCCCAAGGGCCCAACGACCTGGATTTACCGGTTCGCCCGCCGACCATCGAACCGCCGCGCCCGCTGGATAAGCGCATTCCGGGCTGGCTGGAGTTGCCCGGCACGCCTCCGGGTCGATGAAGGATGCAGGCATGAAGATCAGCGAAATCATGCGCGCGCCCGCGAAGACGATCAGTCCCGAAGCGGGCCTGGATCGTGCCTTGGTCATGATGCGGCAGCAGCGAATTCGGCATTTGCCCGTGGTGGAAAACGGGCAGCTCGTGGGATTGATCACCGACCGCGACTTGCGGCTCTCGATGGTGGAATCCGAAGGTCCCGAGAAACATCCGCCCGGCATGTACTTGCCCGCGCTAACCAAGGTGCGGACGGTTATGATCCAGGACGTGCTGGTGACCTACCCGGAAGATCCGGTGCCGGAAAAGGCTCAATTGATGGCCGAGAAGAAGATCGGCTGCTTACCGGTGCTGGAACCCGGAAGCCGGAAGGTCATCGGCATTGTGACCGAAACCGACCTGCTGAAGTTCCTCGCCCGGTTGCTGAAGGAGAAGGCGTACTGAACCCCATGGAACCCACCGCCGCCGCCGAAGAAGCCGCGGCCCCGGCCGCCGAAGTACTCGCGGCCCGATTCGACGACCTGAACCTCTCCGAACCGCTCCTGCGAAATCTGCGCGAAGCCGGGTACGAGAAGCCGACACCGATCCAGGCCAAGGTGATCCCGCTGGCCCTGGATGGGCGGGACGTACTCGGACAAGCCCAGACGGGCACGGGCAAGACCGCTTCGTTCCTGTTACCTATCTTCGACCGCCTGAAGCCCGGCCAAGGCAACCCCGGCGCGCTGATTCTCGCGCCGACGCGCGAACTGGCGATGCAGATTCAGGATCACGTCCAGAGCCTCGGGACCAATCTCGGCTTAAGCTCGGTGACGCTCTACGGCGGAAGCAGCTACGACCCGCAGATCGCGGCCCTGCAGCGCGGCGTTGACCTGGTGGTCGGCACACCGGGCCGCGTGATGGACCACATGCGCGCGCGGCGGCTGGACCTGGGCGGCGTAAAGTTCGCGGTGCTCGACGAGGCCGACCGGATGCTCGACTTGGGCTTCCGCAAGGACATCGAATACATCCTGCGCCATTGTCCGGTGGAACGGCAGACCCTGCTGCTCTCGGCCACCTTCCCTGACGAGATCCAGAAGCTGGGCCGGCGCTTCATGCGCGATCCGATCCACATCGGCGTGGACCCCGAACGGCTCACGGTGGACCAGATCGAACAGTTCTACGTGGCGGTGGAAGACGAGCAGAAATGGGCCGCGCTGCTGAAGCTGCTGGACGTCGAGCGGCCGGCGCTGGCGATCATCTTCTGCAACACCAAGCACGCCGCGAAGAAGCTCGCGGCGCGGCTGAAGGCCATCGGCATCGCGGCGCGCGAGATTCACGGCGATCTGGTGCAGAAGAAGCGCGAGAAAATCATGGCCGGCTTCCGCAGCGGCAAGGTGCTGCTGCTCGTCGCCACGGATGTGGCCAGCCGCGGCATCGACGTGACGGACATCTCGCACATCATCAACTACAACGTACCGTTCAAAATCGAGGATTACGTTCACCGCATCGGGCGCACGGGGCGCATCGGTAAGAGCGGCAAGGCGTTTACGCTCGTCAATCGCGAGGAAGCGCGCTTCCTGACCGAGATCGAAATTCTGATCAACCGCGAGCTGACGCCGGTCAGTTTCCCCACGCTGGAAAGCATTTTCTGGCCCAAGCCGCCCGCCGATATCCCGCCCGAGTTCAGGACCGAAGACCAAGACAGCGAAGTGGGTCAGGACGATTATATCGAAGACAACGACCGCGGCGGCGGAGGCGGCGGAGGCCGGTTTGGCCGGCGCGGCAGCGGAGGGGGCGGTCGAGGAGGCGGTGGGCGTAGCGGCGGGGGCGGCGGACGAGGTCGCGGCGGCCACGGCGGCGGACGGCGAGACCACGGTCCGCGCGAGCAAGCGGCGCCCGCGCAGGCTGCGGCGCCGGACGTCTCGGCCAGCACGACCGACGCGGGTCCCAGCGCGAGCGGTGGCATGGGCGGAGCGGACGGCGAGCAGAAGCGCCGCCGGCGTAGACGCGGACGGCGCGGCAAAGGCGGAGGTTCGGCGCCGGGCGGCACGCCCAGCGAAGCCGCACCGCCGCAGGAAGCTCAATAGACTTTCGCTGGTCCAAAGGGAAAGGGCGCTCGACGCGCGAGCGAGGGCGCCAAAATATCGCAAGCTGGGGCTTGCTCCCACACGGGGGCGATCACGTATACTGTAACCGGCATCCGCGCACCATCGGGTGCGCCCACTATGATGGCATGAAGGTGAACACTTATGGAAGCCACCCAGCAAGAACGCAGCCCCGACGACAAACTCATCCACTGCACGGATTGCGGAAAAGACTTCCTATTTACCGCAGGCGAGCAGCGCTACTACGAGCAGCGCGGGTTCAATCCGCCGCGGCGATGCAAGGACTGCCGCGATAAGCGCAAGTCGGAGAAGGATTCCGGCCGGCATTCCAGCGCGGGCATGGATGCCAAGCGCGAGATGTTCCGTGTGATCTGTGCGTCGTGCGGCGTCGAGACGAGCGTTCCGTTCAAGCCCGATCCCAGCCGCCCCGTCTTCTGCCAGCGCTGCTACCTGCAGAGCCGCGAAGACAAGGCGGGCGGGCGCTCGCGTAACGACTAGCCGGCCGGCTCGACGAACTCACCGGGTATTGGCCCGGACGTGGACGATGTCGGCGTCCTGGACCACGTATTCCTTGCCTTCGAGCCTGAACTTTCCCGCCGCTTTAACGGCCTTCTCGTCGCCCGCAGCAATCAACTCCTCGTACGAGAACACTTCGGCTCGAATGAAGCCCTTGGAAAGATCGGTATGAATCTTTCCGGCGGCCACCACCGCGGTGTCACCGCGTTGAATCGTCCAGGCCCGGACCTCGTCTTCCCCAACCGTAAAGAAAGCGATCGAGCCCAATGCCGCAAAGGCCTGCCGGGCAAGCTTCGCCGAAGCCGCTTCCTTAATGCCCATGTCCGCCAGAAAGACGGCGCGCTCGGCCTCCGGCAACTGGCCGATCTCCATCTCCAGCTTGGCGCACAGTGCCACCGAACCGGGGTGCTTCGCTTCGAGTTCTTCGCCTTTGCCGCCGGGGCCCAAATCGCCTTCGCCCACGTTGAAGACGACGACTTGCTCCTTGTCGGTCAGGAACTGGAACGCGTCGACGTGCTTCTGTTCGTCCTCGTTGGCCGGCTTGAACTGGCGCACGGGCTTGCCGTCTTCGAGCAGCGCGAGCACCTTCTCCAGCGTGGCGAGTTCCTTCTTATCCTGCTCCTGGGTCTTGGTCGGCTTGGTGGCCTGCACGCGGAGCTTCTCGACCCGCGTGGTGGTCTGGGCCAAGTCGGCGAAGAGCAGTTCGCTGTCGATTTCGCCGAAGTCGCGCAACGGATCGACGCTTTCGAGCACGTGCGGCACGTCGTCGCTCTCGAAGGCGCGTACGATCTGAACGATCGCGTCGACTTCACGAAGCTTGCCGAGGAGTTCGCCTTTGATTTCCTTCCCGCCGCCGCCGGAGCCGCTGATCAGGCCGGTGAAATCGAGGCAGTCGACGACGGCCGGCTTGAAACTCTTGGGCTTGTACATGTCGCGGAGCTTCCACAGCCGCGCATCGGGGACGGTCATGATCCCAAGATGCTGCCCGGGCTGGTTGCTGTACTGCCCCACGGGCTGTGCGCCGCCGGTGACGGCGTTGAAGAGGCTGGTCTTACCCGAGGCCGGAAAACCGATGATGCCAAGCTTCACGAGATCTCTCCGCTGTGCCGATCCGCGTCCAAGGCCTCGCTGGTGCTGGCCCTCCCGGTTCAAGCAGGATGGCCATTCTGCGCGGCTTGCTCACGGATGCAACTGCGCGTCCAGCCAAGGCAAGCTGCGGGAACCTTCGAAAAAGTGCCCGCCGTCGAAAATGTGCAAGCCTAAGCGCTCGCGAGCCCCAGCGGCCTCGTACACGGCCTCGACCCGCCGCCAGGCTTCCAAGGCAAAGACTTCCGGCGAGGTTCCGTCGTCGGCGCCCAATTCCAGGAATAGCGCGCGCGGCGCCGCCAGTGCGTACAAGTCAGGCAGGTCGGCTTCGGCCAGAAGCCCCGGAAGCAGGTACTTCACGCAACCTTGCCCGAACAGCACGCGCTCGCGCAGCAAGTTCAGCGCTCCGCTGACGACGGCCGCCTGGATGCGGCGGTCGAGCGCCGCGCAGAGGCCGCTGGTGCGACCGCCCAGCGAAAGGCCCAGCACACCCAGCCGTGCGCCGTCGACTTCGGGACGCCCGGCAAGCAGGTCCAGCCACGCGCGCCACTCGAGGGCTTCGGTCTGAGCCGGCCAGCGCCCGGCGGAAAGCCCGCGCAGAAACTGAACGTCGCACGGATCGCGCTTATAGCGTTCGGCCTGTACGAGCGGATCGCGGCGCGTGCCGAAGTTCCGGATATCCGGCGCCAGCACTACGTACCCGCGGCGTGCCAGCAGCACGCCGTAATCGCGATGGCCGTCGGACGGCAGCGCGCCGGTCACGCGCCCGCGCCCCGGCCCGTGTCCGTGCAGCGCCAGCATGCCGGGCGCCGATCGCGTCAGGCCCTGAGGTACAAGCAACGTCGCTTCCGCCGCCACGCCGCCGGGCATACCCACAGAAAGCTCGTAGCGCTGCAGTCCGTCGGCCTCGTGCGTTTCGAGTACCGTGACATGAGGTGGCCGACAGGCCTCAAGTTGCAGCAACCCTTCCCAGTACGCGCGCAATCCTTCGGCCCACCGCGCGGCGTCTTGCCCGCGCGCGAACTCACGCGCACCCGGCCGATTTAGCACGCGGTACTCCGGCGTCGCGCCTGGGTCGGCATCCTCAGGACTAGGCTCCGGAATGCCAGCGACCACCGGCGCTTGGAGGTCCGCCAGTCGCACACACGCGAAAGCGCTGGCGGCGGCGACTTCGAACTCGATATCCAGCACGTTTGCGCCCGCAGACAGATTCAGAGGCCAGCGCGCGGATTCGGGAACCAGCGACTGGTCTGGCGGGCGCGTCGCTCCCGTTTGCGTTCCGCACACCCAACGCGCGCCGCGAAAGGTGCCCAGTTCCAAGGTAACTTTCTGAGCTATGCCGCTATGCAGGACACACGCGATGCGGCAGCAGCCGTCGACCGCGCGGAGCTTACGCGGCTGCAGGGAGAAATCGAGACCCAGGTCCACCGGCACGGCAGCGAGTACTCCGGCTGCGTCGAGCGCCGTGCCGAAGACTCCTGCGGGCTGCGCGAACCACGTCACGAATCCTTCCAAGCCTGCTCTGCGTGCCAATGCGCGAACGGACATGCGGACTTCTCCCTGCTTACGGTGCGATCCGGTTCGGGGTCCACGCCGGCAATACAATGCCGAGGTGCTCGAACAAAGCGGCGAGATCTTCCGGCGGCGGTGCGGTAAGCGTCAGCGGATGGGCGTGAATCGGATGCGCCAGCTCCAGGGCTTCGGCGTGTAGGCAGACGCGCGGACGCACGTCGCCGAAGGCCGGGTGCGATTCCACGCCGCCGTACGCGATGTCGCCGACGAGGGGAAACCCGAGCGTCTTGGCGTGAATGCGAATCTGATGGCTGCGCCCGGTACGCGGATGCGCGCGCAGAGCGGAAAACCCGCCGCACTTCGAGACGGCCACCCGTACGTAACGCGTCTGAGCCTCGCGTGCATCGATGCCGTCGATGGACATGACGTGCTTGTCCGCCGGGTCCACGCCGATGGCCGCATCGATCTCGGTCGCGTCCCATTCCGGAACGCCTTGCACCAAACAGAGGTACGTCTTCTTGAGCAGGCGATTCTCGAACTGGCGGGTCAGGTCGGCGTGCGCTTTCTTGTCGAGCGCGTAGATCATCACGCCGCTGGTGGGCTCGTCGAGGCGGTGGACGGTCCCCAGGTGGAAGGACGGGTCGGCTTCGAGCTGTTCGCGAAAGTAATGCAGCAGGCCGTTGTAGAGCGTGCCCTTCGCGTTGCCGCGCGCCGGGTGCACGACCACGCCCGCTGGCTTAACCAGCGCGATGACGAATTCGTCTTCGTACAGCACCTCGAACGGAATCTCTTCAGGATCGTGCTTGCTGGGCTGATCCAGCACGATGGTGACGCGCTCGCCATGCGCGACGTGCCGGCTCGACTTCACCGGCTGCCCGTCGATCAGCACCTTGCCGTCTTTGATCATCTGCTGCAGGAAGCTGCGTGAATACCCGCGAAAGCGGAGTTGGAGGTATTTATCCAGCCGCCTCGGCGCGCCGGGACGAAGTTGCCCGATCTCGAACTCGTAGCATTCCGGCCCGCCCCGGCGCGCGCGGGGAAAATCGAACTTCGTCTTCAGGCCGTGCGGCCGAACCCAGACGGGTTCGCCGTCTTCGCCCATCTCGAGCCGCTCGGCATTGGAAGGATGCGACGCGCCCATGACCGGTTCCGCCGCGAGCGCGCCGACCGCGCGCTCCAATAGCCGTATGGTACCCGGGATGCGGCGGGCGCGCTCGGCCAAGCCGTGGATGGCTCCGGACCGAGCTACTTCAATAAGGCTTCGAGTTCCGCGCGCTGCGGGTGCCGCGGATGCAGGTCCAACGCCCGCTTGAGGAGCTTGCGGCCCGCCTCACGGTCGCCGGCTGCGAGCAGCACCTGGCCCGCGCGTGCGAAGAGTTCGGGATCCTCGGGCAAGCGATCCAGGAACGGGCGCAGGCCTTCCGCGCCTTCGGCGGATTTTCCAGCCTTGTGCAAGGCCCACGCAAGCGCATCGAATGCGTACGCATCGCGGCGCAATTCAAGATCCTTGCGCGCGAAGGCAACGGCTTGCTCGGGATTTCCACCCGGACCGGCCAGGTAGTGCGCGAGGTTGCGGTAATCGTGAGCATTATCGGAAGCCGCAGCCTCGGCGTACGCCTCTTTGGCGCGCGCCCACGCGGCCTGCGCCTCTTCTTTCTGGCCAGAGGCTTCGTGGGCTTCGGCCAGGAGTTCGAGCAGTTCGGGATGCGGCATACGCGCGACGATCGCCAGCGCGTCGGCCACGGCCTGCGCGGCCGCTCCGGAAGCGAGGTTCAAGCGCGCACGCTGCACCAGCCCCGCGAACTCGTCGGGGCGAATCTCCAAGGCCCGCTTCAGCTCCGCCTGAGCCTCGTCGTACTTGCCGCACATTCGCAACAGTTCGGCCTGCCTCACGAAACACCACACGTACGCATCCTTGGGAAGCGCTTGGTCGTCGGCTACGTCCAGCGCCTTATCGAGAAATTTGAGGGCCTTGTTGGAATCGCCGATCGCAAAAGCGAAGTTGGCCTGGTGGGTCGCCCATTCGAACGGGTGCGCACCCTTGGCCTTGAACTGTGCGTAGACCGCGGACGCGCCTTCGAGGTTGCCGTATTCCATCAGCGACGCCGCTCGAACGCCGTAGGCATCGGGGCGGGCGGGATCCACCTCGATGGCGCGTTCGGCCGCCTGCGCGGCTGCCTGGAACTTGTGCTGGGCAGACAACGCGCCGGCCAACCCCAGCAACACGTCGTAAGCCTTAGGATTCCGTTCGAGCGCCTGCTTGGCCGCTGCTTCGGCTTTCTCGAAGCACGCGTCGTCGCCGCGTTCCTTACCGGCTTTAATATAAAGGCCGGCCAAGATGGCCGATGCGCGCCAGTCCACGGGATCGCGGTCCACGCGTTGAGCCCAATGCACAAGCTGGTTCTCAAGCGGATCTTCGGCGCCCGAAAGCGTAACGCCCGCGCCCGCCAAGCTCAAAAGCAACCATCGAACCATCCGCATTTTCATGTTCCACCTGTTGTCCGGATACGGCGCGGGGCGAGTGTTGCGCACCCGCCCCGCTCCACAACTTCCATTCACTTGCGTCGTTTTACTGACGCGGCGG
The DNA here is from genome assembly GCA_015075375.1 of Planctomycetota bacterium. Classification (GTDB taxonomy): domain Bacteria; phylum Planctomycetota; class SZUA-567; order H5-PLA8; family H5-PLA8; genus H5-PLA8. The sequence continues at coordinate 2,022,746 of JABTUM010000001.1, forward strand.
GAGGTCCGCCGTGCCGGGGATCGGCGCGCCAAAGTACGGGAACACCAACAGGAACGGGAAGTCATTTGCATCCACGTCATCGGTGGTCAAGCCACCGTTGGTTGCGACAGACAGCACCACGTCGATGACGTCATCTTCCGGCCGGCGTCCATCCGGGAAGCCCGAAGGGGAAGCCGTGGTATTCAGGTTCAAAACGTCGGGCATCAGGAAGGCCGTGGTATTGTCGGCATGGGTGGTATCGCCTCCGTTAAAGACCAGGAGCGAAGCATTCACAGCCGGACCAAACTGGGTGAAGTCCTTGTCCGGCGTGCCGCGGTTGAATTCGTTGCGGCGAGCGGACGGGATCAACGCCGTCGCGATGGCCGGCCGGCCCATGCGATCGATCTGAACGTACGGTCCGCTGCTGCGCGAATCGCGGTCCGCGAAGCGGCTGGTCGAGCGCTGACGGTTCGTCGTGCCCCAGATCACCAGATCGGTGTCCGAACCCCCATTGGTCAGGAGGTCGGCAGGCAAGGTCACGACCATGGTCGACACGTTGTGCCCGCCGAAGAAGTCAACACCGGGCGCGCGGCCGAGCACCGTACCGTTCACGACACTGTTGAAAAAAGCCGAATCGAAGAAGAAGGGATCGTCGCGCATGCCACAGAACATCTGGAATCCGTCCGCTCCCGGCGTGGCGGGCGTAACCGTGGCGTTGGCCGGACCGGAATGGATCAGCAGTCCCCGACCGCTCAACGGCATGTTCGTCGTACCGGTGCGCCGCGGCTTGCCCGGCCCAAGCAACGTAAACGTCTGCACCCCCGGGTTACCCTGGAACAGGAACTGCACGACTACGTCTTCCTTCAGATCGCCGTTGTTGTCGATCTTGAACTGGTACATGACATCGGTGGCAAATGGCGCGCTGTTGCCGGGCGCCGTGAACGGATTGACTGTCATCGCCAGGACGACGTTCCCGGGCACGTTGGGATCCATCCAGGCGTAGATATCGTTAATATCCGCCGCAGGATCGAGCAAAATGGCAGGCGCTTCGCGGTGGTCGGCACCCGTACAAAAAAGCAACGCTCCGAGCAAGGCTAAGGCCGAAAAAAGGGCCTGAAATTTCCTTTTCATCCACTGCTCTCCTTTAGTTTTCGAGCTTACCACCCTGCAATAGGAGGCCATTTTCGAGGGTTAATGATTAAGAATGGGGCACCCTGAAAATCGATGCTGCTCCATAAGCACGAGTGAGAGCTACGAATTTTGAGTATGCTATTCCTGCCATGAAGGGCGCGGAAATGCAACAGCCTTCTCTTCAAATCGCGATGCATTCGCAGATGCTTGCACCTTGCGGCGCGCCATGCAGGATTCAGGGCAGTTCGTGTTTCGGTCCGCTTTCGCCCGGCTTACGCATGCCGGCTTGGATGCAAGCTTCCTTTAAGCGGCGTTTATCCGCTTCGGCAAGTTCCAGAATCTGCAAGCCCAACACCCAAGCGCCGGGCGAATCGGGTTCGTTGGTTTTGACGAAGCGTAAGCTGCACAGGCATTTCACCGGCTGCGGTTCGATCAACACCGTCATGCTCACGCATAACCCGCGGCGGCGCAGGTCTTCGGGGGAGCCCAAGCCCGGATCGGGGCCTTCGATCGAGAATCCTCCTTCACTGATGTCCACCGTGCGGCCCTGGCATTCGGCGTCGGCGACGACCCGGCCCAAGCGATTACAGAATTGGTAACGCACCGGGAACTCGCAGCGATAGCGCATGTGGCGGCGTTCGTTGCGCTTTTCTTTGGGGCGCAGTTGATCGATCGCGAGCAACACCAGATCTTCCTGAGCGAGGAATATCTCGATATGCCGCTGCGCGATGCGTTCCATCTCTTCGAGCACGTCGGCGGGCAGCGGATTGGCTACGGCGATGCAGAGTACGCGGCGCGATTCGTCGAAGGGCACGAACTCATGCCGCTGCATCATCGGGAACGGAAAGACATGCGCCAAGGACTCTGGAATTTCCGCTCCCTGCAGGTCGGTCATCGGCAATCCGGACTGCAAGGCCAGCGCACGGCAGAGTTCGTCGGGCTGGATCAACCCTTCTCGAAGCAGGTAGCGGCCTAAGCGTTCGCCCGAAAAACGCGAGCGCTCGACGGCGGCAGCGATTTCGTCGTCGCCGAGTTTGCCCATGTGGACCAGGATTTCTCCGACGCGCTTGCCGCGAAAGGGATCGGCGGCGCGCGGTTCGCCTTCTTCTTCGGCCAACGGCGGAGGAGGCGGTGGCGCGAGCGGCGATTCTCCGGCCGTGCCATAGGCCGCTTGGACCTCGGGCGCCGCCTCCGGAGCGTGGGGCGGTTCCGGAGCTACCTCGCGCGCCTGCAGCGATTGCAATTCCGCCGCCGCTTCGGTCGGGCTCAATTCTTCCAAGGCTGGATATCCGGCCGGCGCGGCGTGGCGGCTGGCGCTGGCGGAAGGAACGGCCGGCGTACGCGTGCCGCTGACCGGTGCGGGCGGCACATCCGGACGCGCGCGGTCCCCGCGTTCGACGCGCGTCGTGGTCGTCGAACCTTTGGTGCTGGCCCCCACCAGATAGGCCGCCGAATCGATCACCTTGCTAGTGCCGAACGCATCGCGAACCTTGTCGGTGGCGAAAAAGAGCATCACCTTCTGAAGCAACTCGCGCTGCTCGCGCGAAACGTTGCGGAACTGCAAGCCCAGTTCCATGCCGCCGCCGGCGGTGGGATCCAAACGGCGGATCTCGACTTCCAACGGCACATTCCTGAGATGGGGCGGACAGGTGAGTTCGATGTTCAGCGGACGCTGCGGCCCAAGCACGCGCTTCCAGGCGTCGGCGACGGCGGCATCCAAGGCGTGCAGCGGCGCGAGGCAGCGGCAACCGCCTTCGCTCATATCCAACAAGTTACAAGCTACGGAGGGAACCCCTCCGTAACGCAGCAGCACGATGCCATCGCCCACCCGTAGGCGGACGTTGGTCCTGAGCCGCTCTTCTTTGCTCATGCGCGCGTAAGCCGCTCCCCCGGCAGGCCGCTGCGGCGAAAGCCGGTTTCATCAGGATAGCGCGCTAAGTGAAGGTGTACAACCGTCTTGCGGAAGGGTTCCGGCGGCGGGTCGCGCCGCCGTTGGACCGGTTCGGCGGATCAACCAAACAGCTTGGAGAGGAGAAATTCCCGATTGAGCCGAGCGATGTTGTCGAGGCTGATGGATTTCGGACACTCGGCCTCGCAGGCGCCGGTATTGGTGCAGTTTCCGAACCCGGCTTCGTCCATGGTCTGGACCATGGATTTCACGCGCTTGCGGCTTTCGGGCTGGCCCTGGGGCAGCAGCGCGAGGTGGCTGACCTTTGCGCTGACAAAGAGCATGGCGCTGGCGTTCTTGCACGCGGCCACGCAGGCGCCGCAGCCAATGCACGCGGCGGCGTCCATCGCCCGTTCGGCATCGTCCTTCGGGACCGGCAGCCCATTGGCATCGGGCGCGTTGCCGGTGTTGATGCTGATAAAGCCACCGGCCTGAATGATCTTGTCGAAGGCACTGCGGTCGACCACCAGATCGCGCACGACCGGGAAGGCCTGGGCGCGCCATGGTTCGAGCGTCAACGTGTCACCGTCGCGGAAGTTGCGCATGTAGAGTTGGCAGGTGGTGACCGCGTTGCGCGGGCCGTGCGGGCGGCCGTTGATGGCGATGCCGCAAGTCCCGCAGATGCCTTCGCGGCAATCGTGGTCGAACGCGATGGGCTCTTCGCCCTTCGCTTCCATCTCGTTATTGACCACATCCAGCATCTCGAGGAACGAAGCGTCCGGCGAAATGTCCTTGGCCTGATAGGTCACGAACTGGCCGGAGCTTTGCCCGTTCTTCTGGCGCCACACGTTCAAGGTGAAGTTCATCGCGTTCTCTCCCGGACCGCGCCGCTGCGCGAGCCGATGGCTTTACTTGTAACTGCGCACGCTTAACGGAACGTGCTCGAACTCGAGCTTTTCAATGTTGCGCAGGGGCTTCTGCCCCTCGCCTTGGTACTCCCATGCCGCGACATGGCAGAAATTCTCGTCGTCGCGCTGGCATTCTCCTTCGGGGGTCTGGAACTCTTCGCGGAAATGCCCGCCGCACGACTCGCGCCGCTCGAGCGCGTCGCGCGCGGTCAGTTCGCCGAACTCCAGGAAGTCGGCCACACGGCCGGCCCGCTCAAGCGCCTGGTTCAGATCGGCGTCACTGCCCGGCACGTTGACGTTCTGCCAAAACTCCTCCCGCAGCGCGGGTACTTTCTGGAGCAGCTCGTTAAGACCCTTCTCGTTGCGCGCCATGCCGCAGTGTTCCCACATCAGCAGGCCCAGCTCCTTGTGGAAGCTGTCCACAGTGCGCTTGCCTTTGATCGAGAGCAGCTTCTTGTTCATGCCGACGACGTTGCTTTCGGCGTCCTTGAAGGCGGCGTGCTCGGTGTCGATCTTCCCGGGCTTGGCGCTCGTGAGGTAATGGCCGAGCGTGTAAGGGATAATGAAGTACCCGTCCGCGAGGCCCTGCATGAGGGCGCTGGCGCCCAGGCGGTTTGCGCCGTGGTCGCTGAAGTTGGCTTCCCCCAGCACGAAGCAGCCCGGAATGGTGCTCTGCAAGTGGTAATCGACCCACAGCCCGCCCATCGTGTAGTGCACGGCGGGGTAGATGCGCATGGGCTGTTCGTAGCCGTCTTCGTTGGTGATGTTGTGGTACATCTCGAAGAGTTCCTTGTACTTCTCTTCGAGCTTCTTGCGGCCTTGGGTCTTGAGCGCATCGCGGAAGTCGAGGTACACGCCACGCCCACCGGGACCGACGCCGCGGCCGGCATCGCACTGCTCTTTGGCGGCTCGGCTGGAGATGTCGCGGGGCGCCAAGTTGCCGTAGGTCGGATACTTCCGTTCGAGGTAGTAATCGCGCTCGGCATCGGGAATCTGATTCGCCGGACGTTTGTCGCCGGCTTGCTTGGGCACCCAGACGCGGCCGTCGTTGCGCAGCGATTCGGACATCAACGTCAACTTGGACTGGTAGTCGCCGCTGACGGGGATGCAGGTCGGGTGAATCTGCGTGTAACAGGGGTTGGCCATGCAGGCGCCGCGCTTGTACGCGCGCCAGATCGCGGAGACGTTGCAGCCCTTGGCGTTGGTCGAGAGGTAGAACAGATTGCCGTAACCGCCGGTGCAGAGCAGCACCGCGTCGCCCAACCAGCGTTCGACTTTACCGCTGACCATGTCGCGGGTGATGATGCCGCGTGCGTGCCCGTCGGCGACGACTACGTCGAGCATCTCGTGGCGCGTGTGACTCTTCACCTTGCCCGCGGCAACCTGGCGCATCAACGCCTGGTACGCGCCGAGCAACAGTTGCTGTCCCGTCTGGCCGCGCGCGTAGAAGGTGCGGCTGACGAGCGCGCCGCCGAAAGAGCGGTTGGCCAGCAGTCCGCCGTACTCGCGGGCAAACGGCACGCCCTGCGCGACGCACTGGTCGATGATGTTCACGCTGATCTCGGCGAGGCGGTGGATGTTGGCCTCGCGCCCGCGCCATTCGCCGCCCTTCACCGTGTCGTAAAAGAGGCGCCAGACGCTGTCGCCGTCGTTCTGGTAGTTTTTGGCCGCATTGATCCCGCCCTGCGCGGCGATGCTGTGCGCGCGGCGCGGACTGTCCTGGTAGCAGAAGGTGTGGACGTTGTAACCCAGCTCCGCGAGCGTCGCCGCGGCACTGGCGCCGGCCAGCCCGGTGCCGACCACGAGGATGGTGTATTTGCGCTTATTCGCCGGGTTGACCAGCTTCATGTTGAAGCGGTGCTGATCCCACTTCTGCTGGATCGGGCCCGGGGGGATTTTGGAGTCGAGTTGCATGGTGCGCGCATTTCCTTGCGTAAAATCGAACCGGCTAGCGAACCGCTTCCGTCTTCTGAATCAGCTCCTTCACGCCGTCCGGAAGGGGCGTGCGCTTCTTACCGCTCAGCAGACCGAAGAGCGGAAGCACCAGGAAGCCCAAGGCAATACCCCAGCCTAAAACCGTGCAGATCTGCTTCACCTTGCGGCGCTTCTCCGGCTTGATCAGCCCCAGCGTCTGGAAGAGACTCCAGAATCCGTGCGTCAGGTGCGTGCCGAGAATCAGCATCGAGAAGATGTAAAAGATCGCCACGCCAGGGTTGGCAAACTCGTTCATCACCAGAGCGTACAGACTGCCGCCGAACTCTTCGCGTGGACCGAACTTGAAGCCCTTCACATGCAGGATCACGAAGAGCGCCACGAGGACACCGCTGACGATCATGAATCGGCTGGGCGCTTCGGACTGATTATCGTTGACGGCATAGCCTTGGGGACCCCGCGCGGCTTTGTTTTCGACGGTCAGCTTGATCGCCATAACCACGTGCGCGACAAAAATGGCCGCGAGCCCGATCTCCGCGACGATCAAAAGCGGACCCATCGCTTCCAAGCGCGCGGCATAGCCGTCGAACGCGGTGCTCCCGCCGAACAGGAACAGGTTGCCTGCCAAGTGCGTGACCAGGAAGCCGATCAGCGCCAGACCCGTAAGCGCCACCAGCGTCTTCTTTAGAATGGAATTCATGCCGCTCCCGCCCACGGAAGGTTTCGGACTCGATGTCGTCGCCAAGGCTCGCTCTTCCTTTTAGGTTTGAAGGGCACGCGCTGCAAGCTCCGAACGCTTCACCCAAGCATTGATCCTCAAAAGGTTAAGCTAATTTTGAACGAGCCTGCGGCCGGAAGAGGCACTAGCGCCTAATAATGGAAGGCGGAAACGAATCTACGAAAGCGGCACGCAAGGCAGGTGCATACGAATCGTTAGCCTTTCGTCGGTTCGTTCTATTTCGAGCACTTGGACATGCACGATGGGTGAAACAACCGAAAATCCATCGCCGGCCTCCGCGCCTCGTACCGACAAGCGGTCGGTCAAACCTTCAACCGCGCCGCCGTCCCCAGACAACCGCTTCCCGGCTTCAACGCCTCCGTTCACCCGAGCCGTTGGGATCTTCATCATTTTCTGTGCGCTGGGGGTATGTGGATTCGCACTCTATACGCAGCAATGGTTTCACGGCGCGGCGGTTTTGGTGGGCGGCGGCTTCCTGGGCCTGCGGCTCAGCGGTCGCCTGCCCAAGCGCAAAGCCTGAAGCATCAGGCGCGTCCGGCGTTCGCCACGATTCCATCTCTTGGGTATGCTGAACGCTCTTCCTGGCCTGGAGCGTCTGAGCATGGGCACCCTCACCTTCGATTGGCTGATTCGCGGCGCGCGCGTCATCGACGGGACCGGCAGTCCGTGGTTCCGCGGCGATGTCGCGCTGGCAGGCGATCGGATCGCCGCGGTCATGCCCATGGGCTTGCTTTCGCCGTCGAACGCACGGGAGATCCTCGATGCGCAGGACCGCGTCGTGGCGCCGGGCTTCATCGACCTGCAGAGCCACTCGATCACATCTTTGATGGCGGATGGACGCTGCGTCTCGAAGCTGCTGCAGGGCGTGACCACGGAGATCATGGGCGAAACGTGGGTGCCCGCGCCGCACGGCGGGAAGTGCAATGCGCTGCCGGGCGACTGGAAAGATCGCGCGAAGCATTGGACGCGCTTCCGGCACTGGTTCGACGATCTGGTCGGCCGGGGCGTGGGACCGAACGTCGGGTCGTTTATGGCTGCCGGGACGCTGCGCAGTCTGGCTTGCGGCATGCGCATGGGCCGCGCGAGCGAAACGGAACTGGAGCGCCAGCGGCAGCTGATGGCCGAGACGATGCGCGACGGCGCATTCGGGGTCAGCTACGCGCTGATCTATCCGCCCGATACATACGTCGATCAGGACGAGATCGTGGAAGTCTCCGCCGTGGCCGCACGGCACGGCGGCGTTTACATCACGCATATGCGCTCGGAAAGCGACAAGCTGCTGGAAGGCCTGGACGAAGCGCTCGCGATCGGCCGTCGTGCGGGCATTCCGGTCGAAGTCTACCATCTGAAAGCGGCCGGCAAAAAGAACTGGCACCTGATGCCGCAGGCCATTGCGCGCATCGAGGCCGCGCGCTCGACCGGCCAGGACGTGACGGCATGCATGTACCCGTACATCGCAAGCGGCACCGGATTGAACGCCATGGTGCCAAGCTGGGCGCACGCCGACGATAAACTGTACGACAACCTGCGCGATCCGTCGGTGCGCGCGACGATCCGCGCGGAGATGCTCCAGACCTACGGCGACGGCTCCGAACTGGGCGCGCGCGCCGAAGGCATCCTGCCCGTGGGCTTCACGCGTCCCGAGCACCGCGGCTATGCGGGGAAGCGCCTGGCGGCAATCGCGGCGCTGCGCAAGCAAGATTGGATCGACGCGCTGCTGGATCTGCTCGCCGCTGAAGAACAAAGCATCTTCACCATGTATTTCAGCATGAGCGAGAAAAATCTGCGGCTCCAGTTGCAGCAACCCTGGATCAAGATCGCCAGCGACGCCGGCGGGCACGATCCTTCGGGATCCGAAACGCGCAACCCGACGCATCCGCGCGCGTACGGAACGTTCACGCGCGTGCTGGGGCATTACGCGCGGGATCAGGGCGTGCTGACGATCGAGGATGCGGTGCGCAAGATGACCGGCGCGGTGGCCGCGCGGCTGAGCCTTACCGACCGCGGCTACCTCCGCCCGGGCGCGTTCGCCGACGTGACGCTGTTCGATCCGGAAACCGTCGCCGACCGAGCGACGTTCGAGGAGACGCACCGAGCTTCGGTAGGCGTGCACGAAGTCTGGGTGAACGGGGTCCGCGTGGTCTCGCAGGGAACCGTGACTGGAGCCCTCCCGGGGCGCTTCGTGGCCGGGCCCGGTTATACGGAGCAACCCTGATGCCGCTTCGAATCGACCGAATGGGCTTGGAGTTGTACGTTTTCGGTTCCGACGGCGGAAACGCGGAGGCGTTGGACCGGCGAATCCTTCCGGAGCTTCGTGCGTACGGATACGAATGCATCGAGGGCTTCGCGAAGCCGGACGGCTTGGGCGAACTGGCCAAGCGGCACGGTCTGCGGCTGGCGGGCGTGCACGCCAGCACCTCGGCCCTGCAAGCGCCGGCCGACCTGACCCGGTTCGCGAAGACCAACGGCTCGCACGATCTCTGCGTCTCGGGTCCGCTATCCTGGAACTCGCGCAGATTGAGCGACTATCTCGCCACCGCAAACGTATTGAACGAGACCGGCTCCAGGCTCAGCGCCGAAGGCTTGCGCGTGCACTACCATAACCACGAGTTCGAGTTCACTCCGCTGGACGGTTCGCGTACGGCTTTCGATGTGCTGATGGAGGCCACGGATTCGAATGCCGTAAGCTTCTGCTTCGACGCAGGTTGGGCTTGGGCGGCGGGCGCCGACGTACCGGCGCTGCTTGCGCGATACGGCCCGCGGATCGGCTTCGTGCATTTGCGCGACTTTGCGCGCGGACGCTCGGTCGCGCTGGGGGCCGGCGAGGTCAACCTGCACGCGCAACTCGATGCGATCGCGAACCTGCCGCACTTACGTGAACTGATTGTGGAGCACGATCCCACCACCTCCGATCCCTTAGGCGCGATGCGCGGAAGCCTCGAGTGGCTTCGCAATGCGTTATCCTAGTGCGGACTTAAGGTTGCGGTTCGGGTTCGGACGCCGGCGCCCAGATGACCGGGCCGCCGTGGTATTCCAGAAATACCTGCGCGCCGAAGTTCTGATCCTCGTGAACGTAAACTTTCTGCATGAAGAGCGTCCGATCGTAAGCAAGAATGGCGTTGATCGGAGCGTTGAATTCCGGCGGCTTGAAACGATCGTCCGCATTTCCGTCGGCCTGCCGCAAGACCGCCGGACCGGCCGAAGTGGGAAACAGCAGTTGAGTGCGCGTCGCGATCGGTTGTCCGAGCAGCCGGCCCGGCAAGGGGGCCTTCCAGCGCACCCCTCCGTCCGCATCCAACCACGCGGCTTCGCCTTGCTCGCTGGCGAAACAGATGCCTTGCGGAGTGACAACGGGTCCGATCGAGTGGTACCCACTTAGGTTACGCTTCCACAACTCGCGTCCGGTGTGGAGATCGAACGCGTGCGCGACACCCTTCTCGTCGCCAATATAGATACGATCCTGAAAGATTGCGGGCGTCGCCCGTGTATGCGGCGCAATGGGCGCGCGCCATGCGGCTTGGCCTTCTTCGGCGCGAACGGCGATCAACTCGCCTTTCCCGCTGGCGAAGACCACCAATCCGCCGGCGACTGCCGGTCCGCCGCGAATTTTTCCGCCCGTCGGAAACTCCCAAAGTACGGTTCCCGAATGCACGTCCACTTTGTAAAGCGTTCCGTCATCGGACCCGAAGTAGAGATCGTCCCCTACCGGCGCGGGCGAACTGTACACGCGCCCGCCGGTCTTGAAGCCCCACAGGTAGGTTCCGTTGTCGGCGACCGCGTGAAGTTTTCCGTCGGCCGAACCCACAAAGAGGCGCCGCGCATAGCGTGCGGGCGTGGAGGTGGGCGTGATGGAAGCCAGCCCCCAAGCAGGTCCATGGACGAAGGCATCGCTCTTGCGCTTGTTTTTCTTTTCCTCGGCAGCGCTTTCCGCGCGCCGGTCGGCGATCGAGCGAATGGCGCCTCCGGCTTCACCGAAGGTGAATACTCGATCCACGTACGTCGCGCCGACCTGAAAGGCCGGCGTGGCGCCGATGCGGTTGGTATTCTGCTCGGCATACGCTCCCGTCACGTCCTCGGGAAACGAATCGGGCACCCTTCGTGGATTGGCCAGGAGCATGGGAAAAGCCAACGGATCCGTGGCTCCGGCGAGCGGCGCGTCTTCGCCGTCCAGCGGGCCGTAGAGTTCCACTTCAGTAAGGCTTTCATGGCGTCCTGGATGTTTGCCCGGAAGAATCTTGATCGCATCGGTGAGCATCGGCTTCGGCAGGCGCACCACCACGAAGCGCCGGTTGTTGCCCTTCACCAGCGCGATCGTTTTGGGCACCGGAGGCTGCGCTTCCAAATCATTGGCAAGAATGCAAAGGTGCCGGTACGCGTTTTCGGGATTCGCGTTGTTCAGGTACAGGACGATATGCGATATGAATGCAGGCTTGGCGAGGACGGCGCTGAAGCCCATCGCGCGCGGCGGATAGGTCCAGATCGGACCGATATCGTCGAGCCGTCCGTTGTGCAGGAAGGCCTGTTCTTCGACGAATTTCTGCGTGCCGGTCGTGGTCCCCGGAGCAAAGACCACCATGTGGTTGCGTGAAGCCAGACGCTTGGAAAGCTCGGGGGCGATACGGTTGTACTGCACCCGAATGTCCCTCACGTACGTGGGCTCCACCGCATGAAGCTCGGCATCGGCCAGGAGATTCGAAGATGGAAAGCGAACCGCGCGCAGGCTGACCGCGTCGACCAGTACCTCGCCGCCTACGGCTTCCAGACCTATCGTCAAGCCTTTGGTCTCGGCATACGTCTTGACCGCCAAGCGGCCGAACAGCCATTCGCCGGTAACGCCACCGAAGCGCGAAACGGTAAATGTCTCCTTCTCACCTGACAGTGCGCCGCCGGCCACGAGCGCAGCTTGCGGCGAACTCAGCTTGTAACGAAACTCAAGCAGGTAAGTCGCCGAGGGAATCGCCTTCCGCGGCAGCTTCTGGGTAACCGGCGTTCCGGGGAGCAGCCGCAAGGCTCGCTTGCCGTCTAAACCGGGCTCTACAAAGGCCGGCGCACTACCCTCGGCCTGCCAGCCTCCGCTCCTTTCGAAACCCGGCTGATCGAGCTGCTCGACGCCCATTCGTAACAGGGCGTCGTAATCGCCGGGCCGGTCGACGCTGAGCGGAAAGAACTCCTCGGTGCTGTCGCGATCGCGGCGCAGAGCTTGCGCGACGAACTGCGCATAGGGCCGGTCGGGATACTCGACCAGATCGCGCAGTCGGACGCGCCAAACTTGCTTGCCCGCAGCGTCGAACTTAACGACATCCCCGTTGATGGCGCCGGCGAGAAGCCCTTCGGCCAATGGGAGCAGCCGCGCGCTGAACGGCATGCGCGCTTCCCAAGCCGGCTTTCCGGACTCGAGATCGAGCGCCATGACCGCGCCGTCTCGATCGCAGCGGTATACCCGGCCGGACTTGGCGTCCATGCGATCGAGGCTCGGCATCCAGACGCGCGCATCGCGGTGGGTCCACATAGGTTGCCCGTTGGGCGCGCGTCGCATGACTTCGTACAGGCTGAACTCCATCGCGCTGCCGTCGGCAAGAGTCAGGCCAGGGCTGGGAGTAAGCGTGCCGAGCTTTCCGTCTAAAGGCCAAGGCGTCCACTGGCCGCCGGTGACGATGCGAGGCCATTCCTCGCCGGCGTTCCAAGCCAGCGAGAAGTGGCCGGATTCGATATTCTCCGCGCGTTCGTCGGCCAACTGCGCGATGCGTTCGCCCGTGCGCGCATTGAAAATTTCAGGCTCGAATCTCCATACCGTGTAAATGTAAACGCCCATCTTGGTGGTGCCGGCGTTGCGTGATTGTCCCAAGGCAATTTTTTCGCCGTCCGGCGAAACCACAACATTGCCCAGATGAAGCGTGCTGGGGAATTGCGCGGCTCCCCGTTGATCGGCTTCTTTCGGGTATGCCGCGATGGCGTCCGAGCGGTCTATGTACCATTGCCGTTCGCCCTCATAAGAAACCGCCAACAGTCCCGCGAGGCCCTTGATCAGAAGCTGGCGCACCTTCGGGTTGTCCAGGATGGTAAGGTGCGTGCTTACCGGTCCCTCCTCTTCGTGATAACGCGGCCACAAAGTGCCTGAAAACTTGCGGAACACGCGGCCGTCTTCGCCGTTGAGCAGAAAGACCAGGCCCGGGTTCGCGGTAGATGCAACCACTCGCTTGCCTTCGTCGTACCAGCGCGCGTAGTACACGTCGTGCTCCGGAAGAAAGGTTTTCCATAGCACCTCGCCCCCGCGAGACAGACAGTACAGGTTGGTCGCATAGCCTTCCGTGCCCACCAGCACGCGTCCTGTGGCGGGGTCTTCGTCCAAGGAGCGTACAAAATGGATTAGGCCCAGGCGTTCCCGCAGACTGGACGGTTCACGGTCCGCTGATGCAACCTTCGTGCCGAGCGCCTTGGGGTCGGGCGTCGCTCCTGCGAAGGTTGGGCGCGACGGCCATGTTTCGGCCAGCGGCGCGTTTTTCTCGAGCAGCGCCACCGCTCGCTCAAGCCCTTCGGCGTCGTTCGCAAGCAGTGCGAGCGTGTCATGTGCATTCGAGAATCCGCGGTGAACGCACGCGATCATGGCTCGTCCGCGGCCCGGGAAATGCGTGCTGATGGGATGCGCCAACGCGCCGCGTTCCACCAAGCTTCGCACCAGGGGGCTGGCGTACGCGTTGCCCAGCACCACCACCGGCGTATCCACCATGCGTATCGGGTACACCAGCGAACCGCGCCACATCCGCAAGGGATCCACGAGGTCCGAGGTTGCCTGCGGAATCGTTTGCGGACCGCTGCCCAGGCCGCCTTCCGGCTCGATCCGCGCTTCTCGTCCGGAACGCTCGAACCAGGCTTTCAAGCGTTCGGCTTGCTGGCGTGTCCACGTCTGGTCTTCGGGCAGCGCGATCACCACCGGTGATTTGTCCGATAAGAAACGCTGCGCCAATTCCGCGTTCGTGACCAACACCTCGTCGCTCACGACGGCGCTGGGAGGCAAGCGCTTATCCTGAACGTCGACGGTCGACTGCGCCTGCAAGCCACCGATCAATTCTCGAACTCGAATCGCGAGCTTCCCGCCCCCCGCGTTCACGGGCGCTCCGAACGCTCCTAGGTACTCGCCGATGCCGGCACGATAGAGGCGCTCCAATTCATGACCTGCGCCGTCGGAAATCACGATCTCGAAAGGAAACGCGGCATCAATCGGATTGCCTTGTGCATCCAGTACGGTCAGCCGATAGGTCAGGGTAGAGCCTCCGTCGACCTGCGCCGACGCCTCCAAACGCAATTGCACGGGCTCGGCGGGAAGAAACGCGAAGATCTTCCCGGGGTATTCGCGCATGTCGGCTTGCAGGGTCATCCAATCGCCGTCGGCTGGCACCTCGATGCGCTTGTTCTCGAGAACATCGAAACAAACGGGCGAGCGCTTCGGGATGCGCAGCTTCTCGATCGCCGGCGCCTGGTAGAACGTTTTGTGCAGGCCGGAGAATCCGGTGAAGCGGAAATTGGCGAGGATCAGGTACTCGCCTGCACCGCCGCGCAGCCAGTCGGGGCCGAAGAGCATCTCGTGCTCGGCGGCAGGAGGAATGTGCTTGGCTAGGAACTCTTTCACCAGCTTGGTCGTCGCCTCTGACTGGTCCACGACCATCTCCGTCTCGAAATCGATGAACTTGGGAAACGCGCCTCCCATCTTGTCGTCGTACTCGTCGAGGTCCGAAGCAAGTCGAACGAGGCCTTCGAGCGGAAGCTTGCTGGTCTGTTCTACCGCCAGCACCTTTCCCGCCGACTGGAGCCGGCGCAGGCTCTTTAGAATCGATTCGGGCACTTCATCTTCGAGCGTGTAGCCCGGAACAAAGATCACCTCGTACGCCATCCCTTCGTCAGCCAGTATCTGATGGTCGTACAGGTAGTCGGCGGGAAACCCTGCGCGCAGACACGCGACCCACAGGCCTTCGCACGTCGCGGCAAGCTTGGTGGATTTTTTGGGTCCGAGGTAATGCGCTTCGCGGCTGTAATACACGGCAACCTTTTTGTAGCCGCGCTTTAGCTTCAGAAAAAAATCGCCGTACGGCTCCAGTAAATGCTTGGCGATGTCCCGGTGCCCTTCTCGCGAATCGCCCTGATTCTGCGCGGAACCTCTGCCGCCTCGGGCGAAGCCCTGATTAAAGAAGGTGATGCCTTCCACCTGTTGCGAAAGCGTCAAAAAGGTATTGCGCAGCTTGCAGGCGCCTAGATCGCCGGGAATGTGGTAGTCGGCGATCTGCGACCAGACTGGGATGTCGCCGCGAATGCGCATGACGTCCGCGCCCATAGGCCCCCAGACGGGACGGTCGCCCGCGCCGCCATCCTTGTAGCCCACGTTTACGGCGATATCGAGCGGTTCGAATATTTTCGGCGCGCCGCCCAACATGCCGATGTTGTCCCCATTGCCTCCGAACATGCGGTGCTGGGTGAAGTTAAGCGCGCGGGGCATCACGGTCTTCGCGGCGCGCGCCATCTGCTCGGAAAGCATGCGCCATTCGTCGTCCTGAAACTGCGGCCAAAGCTTGTACTTCTCCAGATCCTTGGCGTTGCGCCGGCCGGGCAACCCACGGTACCAGCGCTCCAGCGCGCGCATGCTTTCGTCGCTGGCCATGCCTTCGTGTTTCTCGCGAAACTCCAACTCCTCCAGTTTGAGCATGTACTCGGTGCTGGGCGTACCGGGGTTGGCGATGTCGTAGAGTTCGTCGTACAGGCACAATCCTTCGAAGGCCGGCGAATGGCGCATCGAAGCGGTTTCGAGCGCCGCGAACCTCACGCATCCGTCGCGCGCCTTTTGCCCGCGCGGCAGCAGGTCGTCAACATACGCGATCGTGTTGTGGTACACGCGCAGGCCGCGCTTAGTGGCCGCATCCAAAAACGTGTCCCGGCCGCTGGGTTGGTAAAAAGACTCCCACGGTCCCAGACTGGGCACCTGCCGAGCCAGTTCTTCGATCAAGTTGGATTTGCGCCGATGGCGCTGGCTCATGTCGTACGTAAATGCGGTGAAGACGTTGCTGCCGGCGGAAACAAGATCGTCCGCCAGCGCTTCGGCCTCTTGCACCGGGTTGGTCTGCTGGATCAGTTGCGCGTATACGCTGCCCAGATCGCAATACTTTCCGTTTACATGCGCGGCGAAATGGCTGGCGGGCTCGCCCGATACCATCCGAATAGTCTGCGGAACCGTTTCCAACCCGCCCACTTTCGCTTCGATTCGGTAGACGCCCGGAGCCAGCGCCAGACTCTGCGTGCTCGTCACGTTCAGCAGAATCGTTTCCTGCTTTTCGATCTGCTTCGCCAGCGTCGAGGCATGCAGCACCAATCGGCGCGCTCCGGAATCCACCAGCGCTACTTCGACGGGCGTCGCCGCCGGAAGCGCCGGACCGTTTACCTTGATGCCCAGCGCCAGCCAAAACGCTTCGCCGCGGCGGAAGCCCGTGCGCCCGCGTTGAGTGAATACGCCTGCGGAATAAGGAAGCTCCCGAGCCATAGCCACATGCTGTTCCGTCATCAACGGCGCGGCGTCCTTACCCGGCGCAAACCCGACTCGCAGCACGTAAATTCCGTTCGGCCCGTCGGGAAGCGCGAGCGCGTACACGCCGCCTTCCCGCGATTCGACCGGCACCGTTTGCCAGTCGTCTCCGTGCATCGGACGCAATTCGGCGATGGGCTTGGGGCCCTCGCCATCCTCAGGCGCATCTTTTGGCAATAGCATTCTCAGCCGCGTCAGCAGCTTGGTCTCAGGTTGCGCAAGCAGGATCTGCCATTCGGCCAGCAGTCCGCGTTGCTTCGCGCGGCCGGGCGTAGAGCGATCCACCTGCACCACCTTGTGCGGCCACTCTTTCACATCGAATCCGAGGTCTGCGTTTGGGCCTTCAGGATTCACATGCAGCGTAAAGGGCCGGATATGGGGATATAGAAACCCGATCTGCTCCGATTCTCCGGGCCGTTCCTGAAAGCTGTTCACGCCATCGATCGCGGCTTTGCAGTCATCGTCCAGCGAGACACGAATCGACCAAGCCGTCAGGCGTAACGCAAATGCTTGCGCATCCAATCCTTCGGCTGGCTTTCCGCCCAACGTAAGGTCCGCAAGACCTGCAGGGGTTAGCTTGAAGCGGTAGCCCAACGGATAAACGGCATAGCCCGCACCGCTGGTATGGGCAGGCAACCACAAGGTCAGCTCGGAAAACGTACCGTGCTCCGGCAACACTTCGAATCCCGCCACTTTCATATCCGCGTTGCGCTTGCGTTCAGATTCCGCTTTCGCGCGCGCGGCAGGATCCTTCTGGGGCGGCACGGGCGCTTCGAGCGGATCGACGAGGGACGCATCGGCAATCGTGAGCCGCGGAAGGGTGACTATGCGGTCCCAATCCGGAGCGTCCGGATCGCCAGGATTGCCCCACCGTGCGTCGATGCGTAACGGATAAGCTTTCAGCAGAATCAAGCGGTCGCGGACGATCAGCTCCGTGCTATTGGATTTGATCGACCCGTCTTTCTCGACGGTGAACGACGCACCCCCGGGCTGGAATACATATTGGCCGGGCTTCAGATCCTTGCGCGCGCGCGGGCGGCGATCGTACAGCTTGCCGTCGATGCGTTTCTCGAACAGCGTCTCGCCATTCAAAGTGACATTCTTGGCCCAGCAGACGACGGCTTTGGCATCCACGTCCCCGCGATCGTTGATGCCGCGAACGCGCTGAACCACGGTCTGTTCGAGCGCATCGACGGTCTGCTCAACGCGGTCGTGCGGAACCATCCGGATTTCCACATCGAGTGCGTGCAGGCCGCTGCTCAGACACGCGAGCAGCAAAGCGGGTCCTAATGCACGCGGGACCGTCGTGACGTTCCGCATTCCTTACGCTCCAACGGATCGACTAATGCGTGTAAACGAAGAGCAACCAGTTGGCGGTTAGCTGGTAGGAATTTTCGCGCGCGCGGTTGTCGCCGCCGTGCCCGATGCCTTCACCAATGGGATTCGAAGCCGTCGGCGGCGTCGAAACTTCCCAAGCGCATCCGTCGTCGTTGGGCGAAAAGAAAACCGCCGGGCGTCCGTCCAGATCGAAGTATTGCCAATAGCTTCCGGTCAGCGGCCGGGAACCGGGCGTAATGTTCTGATACGTCATCTTGAACACATCGGCCACTTTGGGATCGCTGTCGAGCACCACGGCGGAATCAGCACCCGGAATCAGCTTCGAGACTTCGGGGCGCACGCAGGTCGCGAAAGGACTCCCGCGGTTGTAGCAATCGTCGAGCAGTAAGGTGCCCCCGCGCTTGAGAAAGCGCGCCATGTTCTCCGCTTCCTTGTCGTTGAAGTTCCAGGCCACATGCGCGGTCAAATACACCAGCGTGTGCTTGAATAGCTCGTCGCTGCTTACGTCGAGCCCCTTCGGTTCGACATGCACCGGCAACTGCGTGCGCTTGTTGAACTGGTACAGCAAATAAGGGATGGCGGTCGGGTCCGTATCCCAGTCCACGTTCTTGCGCGCGGGGCGAATGATGCGCATGCAAATCTTATTGCGCCGGTCGGGCTGTTCTTCGGCGTTCTTCTGCCGAGCGTCCTGGGCAGAAATCTCGGTGCTGTTTCGTTTTCCCGCTCGCTCCGCCCAACTCAGAGCGCGGACTTGGGGCGACAGCCCCCCTAAGCCCACCACCAGGGCCACCCATGCTAGGGCTAAGCCTTTACGCTGCATGACCTTGGCTCCTCGCACCCCAACCCATTCACTTTATTAAGTACACCAAATGAGTACATTGTTTATCCAAATTTACACTAACTTTTTAATATGTAACCATTTGCATAAAATACTGCCAAACTAAGAAGAGTGTAGGGTAATGACCCACTCCTACCTTAAAGTTTAGATTCGTGACGCGCATTGGTTATGGGGCTCCACGCACCACCACTTCAAAAGCAAGCACTACCATTCCCGGGTGCCCGTCTTCGCCGTCTACTTTGGGCTCTTCGAGCACACGCAGGTCGGCACCGGAATGAGGCTGGGAAGGTTGCCAGCGGTATACGCCCGGATAGCTGCGGGAAAAATGATCCAGCAACCGGCCCTTATGGGTACCAGAAGCCAGCGGTCGGGTCTTGGCGCGGAAGCGGTAGAGTTGCCTGAATTCGGGCTTCAAGGCCACTTCGCCCACCGGCGCGAACTCCAACGCCGCTCCGGCCAGTTCGCCCTTAAGTTGCCCTGCCAACCGCTTGGCTTGGGCTTCGAACCATGCCTTCCGTTCATCAGGCTCGATCACACCGTTCCCGCTTCGGTCCATCCCGTGAAGTTCCATCAGCGCCGCGCGCTCACTAAGTTGCATCTCGTAAGTCAGCTCAAGATTTCCATCGGCGATCCACATGCGCACCGTACGTGTCACGTGATCGACCGGGGACTCGTGCGCCCAGGGGCTTAATGGCCAAGCCAGCACCAGAAGTACGCCCAATCCGAAGGCGATGCAGGCTCGTGTCATCGCCGCTCCTCCGGCCGGTCGGTGTGAGCAACTGCTCGTTCCAGCAGCGGAGCAAAGTCGCGTATGTCGATTCCGCTGTCGACAAGCGCTTTCACGAAGGGGGCATCGCGAAACTTTCGTATCGCTTCGGCATGAACTTGGGGCGCCCCGGCCAACGCTGCGTGTAGCGCCGCATAGACCACCGCGAACTCGCTCGACTGCAAGCCCTTCGCTACAATCGCGTGATCGCGCTTGATCGAAGCGAGTCCCATTAGCAGTGCCAGCTTCACGAACGGCGTTCCAGAGTCGTAAATGGATTCCAGCTCAGCCAGGGTCGGCTCGTGGCCATGCTGCGCGAGCGCAAGCTTCAGGTAAAGCCACGCCTGGTGCCGCTGCTCGTAATGCGAACTCGAAAGCTCCGTCTGTCCCAGGTCGCCGAACGAGGCGGTAAAATCGCGCTCGAGTTCTACGAGCACCGGCAGGACGCGCGGATCGGGAATTCGGCCGAGCGCCCAAAGGCACTGCACGCGGACTTTCAAGGGTGCGGTCCGGTCGCGCGCCAAATCAAGCAAGGTAGGCGTAGCCTCATTGAGGGGCATGCGCCCCGAAATCCCGATCAGGTATTCCGCCAGGAGCGGCTGATCGACCGCCTCAAGGAGTTCGGCAAGCGCTTTCGAGCAATCCGGTCCCCCCACCTTCTCCAGCGCAAGGACCAGCTTAATCCGCAACGCTACATTCTCTTCGGCCTTGAGCGCGCGGACCAACACAGGCGCGGCTTCGGCCGCACGATACTCGGCCAGCGCATCGATCAGCGTGGGCGGCGGGGACTCATCGGGGTAGTCGCGCAGCAGCGCCAAGACTTTCGCGCGCAGTTCCGGAACCGGTCGGGCCGCAAGCGCTTGCAGCGCCGGTCCGGCGAGGTTCTCGCCGGAGTTGCCCAGCGCTTTTTCGATCAGCGCGACGCGTTGCGCCCAGGACGTTCGCGCCGCTACGTACAGCATGGTACGCTTCACCTGCGCCGAGGCGGCGCGTTCGTACAGTTTCAGCGCGGCCATCCCGGCTTCGGGAGCTTCCGGCCACCCTTGAAGCGCCAGTGCCAGCTCGTCCTGTGCGGCGGGATCCGTCTCAATCCCCGCGCGCTCCGATAGGGCCGCGAGCGCACGTTCGCCGCCCAGACGACCCAGCGCATTCAAGGCCATCGCCCGCACATGCCCGTCGGCATGGGCGGCCTGAAGGACCGCAAACTCCAGCGCGCCTTGCGCTTTAACGTCCCCCACAAACCGCAACAGCGTGGCGAGCATCTCGGGATCGCGCACCACTCCGGCGCTGCCCGCCAGTGCGACGCCCACCGCCTGCAATTCGGCGCGGTATTGCCGCTCGTGCTTGTACTCGACCAGCCCGCCCCAGGTTTCAAGCATGGCGCGGAGCGGTTTGGCGCGCGGCTCGGGTGCTTGAGCTTGCGCGTGCAGCCATTCCAACGAGGGCAGCGGCGCCGCCAGCGCCATCGCCCGTGGCGTATCGGCGGGCCAAGTTGGTAAATCCAGCAGCGCACCCAAGCGAGCTTGGGCATTGCGGCCCGCGGGCTCATAGAACCAGCGATGCGCCACCGGATCGTACATGCGCAGCAACTCGGCATGCGACTGCCGGAACAACCCGAGCGCCGCAGCGAGCTTAATCAGCGTCTCACCGCGCGTGGCCCTATTCTGATCGGCGTAGGGCAACGCGGCTTCCAAGGCCGCCATACCAACGCGAGCCAGTTCCTGAATCTCCTGCGCAACCGATTCACCGCGCTCGGCCTTGGCAAACAGTTCGCCCATGCTCGCTTTCAGTTCCGCGGCGTCCGGCGCATCGGGCGCCACGGGCAACTGTGCGCCTTCCTTCGGGCCCGGCGCTTGCAACTCGAACCGAGGCCAATGTGCGATGCCCTTATGCATCCACGGATGCAGCGAGCGAGGGGCATTGTGGAAATACCGTTCTTTCTGGTCGCTGTCCTGAACCACCGCCAACAGTTGCAGCGTGTGCCCCTCCAAGTGCCAGGCGGCCTCGCCGTCCTGCCCCTTTGGCGGTTTCTTGAACCTTTCCTTCGGAGTATCGATGCTGCCCCATGGGATGCGGCATTCGCCGGTATAGCCGCTGTCTTCGTCCCCCGGCGCATTCACGGTGGACGGCTGGCCGTCGGTCTTGGGCTTCAGCTGTACGGACATCTGTACCGTGTGAGCGCCTTGGTCCCGCAGCCATTCGTCTTCGAAGAAGAGGATGCCGAACTGCGCGCGCTGAGCTTTAGTTACGGCCCAGTCATCGTCGGCCAATACGCAGTACACATCGTTAAACTGATTCAGCGCGTTGTGGTGCAGTTCCCAAAAGCAGCGCCGGTCGCCCAGCGTCAAAAAGAACTCCACCACATCCGGGTTGGGCTTCCCACCCCAGATGCTGGCGCCGTCGCGCGGGCGCTCCGCCGGGCCTTCGCGCTTTCCGCTGCCGGCGGCAACGAGTTGCTTGTCGTACGTCTCGTAACCGAGGTACAGATACTGGCGGTCCCAAGCCAAGCGAACGGTCAAGTGCGCCGCGGTATCCAGAACTCCCGTTGTATTTAGATGATCGCAGCGGATTGGCGCGGCGGATTTCCAGACGGCCTCGCCGAGCTTGCCGTCGACGGTCACGGCTTCATCGGCAAACGGGATCGGCGTCGCCAGCGCGACATCCTCCGCCATGGCTATGCCGCCCAACAGCGCGGAAAGCAGCGCCAAAGCCGGGAGGTTCGATCGATTTTTCATGTGGCCTACTCCTGCCGCTGCAACATCGTCTCGCACCAGTTCGCCGCATCGAGTGCGTTACCGTCTCCGGAATCTTCTACCACCAAGCGCAACCGGCGAGCCGCTGAACAATCAACCGAGAACGCTTTGGCCTTGTCGAGGCCGGTCATTCGGCCCGAGGCCCAGACGCGCTTGCCGTCCAGGTAAATCTCGAACTGCACGCTGCCGCGACCGCCCGTCACCGCATCGACACCGGCTCTGCCGGTAAACCGAACGAAGCGCCCCTCCAGCGGGTACTCCACCAAGCTTCGCGCCCAGACACCCAATCCCGTGTCGAACGCATCGGTATCGACCCTCAACGATCCACCCGCTGCGTTCCGGCCCCAGCGTATCGGCATTGGGACGCTTTGATCGCCGTGCAGCGGTCCTATCGCCGTCAGTGGAAGCACGTTTGCCGCAGTCGCGGCCACGCGCCACCCCACGCTGTTACCGGCCTCAAGGTATTTAAAACTCAACTTAGCCTTCGGCGAACCACCCAAGGCATCGGCCGGAACCAGGAACGCAACTTCGCGCAGTCCGCCCGAAAGTTGCGCGTCCGACGCCTTTAAGTCCCATTCGCCGACCGGCTTCTCGTTCGCGCTCACTTCCATCCGATGGCCGCTGCCTTCCAGAACAAAGGTCTTGCGCACCAACAGCGCTTGCCCCGCAGGAACATCCACCGTCAGCGTCTCTGTGCCTCCGGCGCCAAACGCAAGGCCCTGCGCATCCACCGTAACCTTACCCAGCGTTTCGACACGCTTGCGGTACGGTTGCCCGCCCTGCTGCGCATAAGCGGGAGCATCGGACACGGGACGCACCTCCAACAAGGCGCGCAGGAGCGGAGCTTTTTCGCCTGGTTCCAGAATGGCGCTTCGATCCAGCTCGGCATTGACCTCCGCAGCCGACCCCTTGAAGCGGAAATACGCAGGCGCGCTGCCGATCGCAAGGCCAAGGGGACCCAAGGCGCGCCGTTCACCGAATAAGCCTTCCGCTTCAGCCCCCTCCAACCCTGCGGCGCCAAAATCGATCGTTCCGCCGCCGTCGATACGCCAGATCGCCGCCACCGCCGCGCCTTGAGGATCCTTGAACAGCATACCTCGGGTCCGGCCGGGCAATGCTTCTTCAAAGGTCAGCTCGCGCACGAACTGCCACCGCTTCAAGCGTTCCCGCAAGCCGCACACCGCCCACCAGGACGGCTTCAGGCGATACGCAGAGGACGTCAGTTTGAGCGGGGGAGCGCTGTAGCGTGTGCGTTCCATGAGGGAAGTTCCCTCGCGGCCCTGTACGCCGGTCAGATCCAACGTCGTTCGAGTGCCCAACGGATGCAGCAGCAGCAGCGCGCGGCTCAGACATGCGGCCTGCCGAAACGCATCGGCTCCGCTCGCGCTTTCGTCCTGATCCCAATTCAAATCTCCGATCAAGATCTGCTTGGGCCGCGGGCCCTGCCGATCCAGCATGGCCTGTAAGTGCGCGAGAGGCTGCGTGAGGTACGCGTCTTCAGCCGAGAGCCCGCCCATGTCCACGCGCAATTCGATCCCATCGAGCGCTTTCAATACGCCCGATTCCTCCAAACCTTGAAGATACGCCAACGCCGTCGGTAAGCGCATGCCGCCGATATACAGTTTGGTTGCAGGCGCATATTCGTCGCGCCAGCGGATCGCCGACCCCAGCATTTCGGCAAATCGTGGCGGAGGCACATGCAGCGGCCCCGGATTATCCGGACCGTTCCAGATCAGCCAGCCGGGGAGGCCGGCGCCCATTCCGCGCAACGTTTCGCATACGTAGTGGTCCCAATCCTCCTGGCGTTCGGGCGCCATGAAGATATTCACCGCACCGCCGATGAAGCGCTTGCGGCGCGAGAAGGCTCCCGCTTCGGCCTGCTCGAACCCCGCCCCCGCCGCCCAATACGCGCTGAATCCCAACAAGCCGTACGGATCCAGTCCGCGGCCTGTTGCGCGCCCAACCTTTTGCAAATAGCTCTGCAGTTGGAAATTTCCTTTATAGTGCTCGACCCAATCCCAGTCTTCCTCGACTCGTTCGAAGCGTTCATTCAGCGCTTTACGTAGAGCGTACAAATCCTTCAAGGCGGCGCCCGGATCGTCTCCAAGGGCACTCTTCAGATCCCCCACCACGAAACGCTGGGACGCTTCACCGAGCTTGGTTTCACCCCGCAGCAACACGGCATGCGCGGCATAAGCGCCCGGCCCCAAGGACTCGGCCAGCGTCACCTGCCGGGACTCGCCCGGCGCCAGCGTCAACTGCGCATCCTGCGAACCGACGGTCACACCCAAACTGTCGAACCACTCAGCCTTCACCCTCGCCTCCGCCGGAGCCGATCGATCCAGGTTGTCGACACTCAATTCCAGCCGTCCGTCCGGTGAAAATCCGCTTACCGCGCCGGCATCGAGTTGCAACGAGAGCCGTTCGCCGGGCGGAAGATGCGTCTGAACGCGAACGTCATCGATGAAAATCCGGCCGGATGACTCTTCAGAACCGCGCGGATCGAAGCCCAGATGCAAGCCGACGGGGAACAGCGGCAGGAACGCGGCATTTTCTAGTGCCCGGTCGTCCGCCTCGCCCAAGAGAGGCAGATCGAAGGACACCTGCTTCCAGCCGGTCCAGTCGACACGGTGCGCGTTCTGCCAGTTCGAATCCACCGCGCGAGCGAGCAAGAAACTCGCTTCCAGTTGGAATCGCGTCGCCCCCGGTTCGAACCCTTGCAGCGCATAAAGCCAGCCGCCGGAGCCGTCGCCATGCACCCAAAGGGTGGCCCGACAGGGCTTTCCGGGAAGCGCGCGGTCGATGTGGACTTCAAGTGGTTTCTTTTTTTCGTCAAAGCTCAAGACCAGCGCACGCTTGCCTTGCTTAGCTTGTTCGCTCGACGAAGCCAACGGTTCCGAGCCGAAGTAGGGACGGTCCTCCTCAAAATCCGCGACACGCGCTTCGCTATCGGGTTTTGCGAGGACCAGCACGCGCTTGGCTTGAACCGAGGCGTCAGCCGTGTCGTGCACTTGCAACACCAGCTGCAGCGGACCAGGCGCTTGCCCCCATTTGCTCGCGATCGATTTCAAATCGATCGCGCGCGAATCGGACGCGCCGGCGGCTAAGGTAACGGTGTATCGCCCCACGCCCAATTCTTCACCAGCTCCGTCGCGCACCGACCACCCAATCTGGACATTCCGTGAGCCGGTCGTCCAACCGTTATGCACAGTTGCCCACGCATTCGCTGCGGGCGAGAACGCATGTGCGGGCGCGTCGTAGCCCAGGAAGGCACGCAGACAATCGGCCTGCGCGAGTTGCGTCGTCACATACGCCGGCCCGATCAGCACGCGCCCTTTCATGGAACCCTGACCGTCCACGCGCAGCGCCGCCCACTCGAGCGGGTAATCGACGCCGCCCGTCGATCCCTCGGGCGAATTACCGCCCAAGCCGTTGCCCGGAAGCACCACCTCCACATACTTCCAGCCTGTGAAGTCAAGCTTGGCGAGTTCCATCTCTCCGTTCACCATGCGCTGCCAAATCTGGTTGTACGGTCCGATGCTGTTGGTGTGGTCCAGGATCAGAACGGAAAGCTTCGCGCCGCTGCCGTCGCCGTGAACCCAAAGTCCCAGCCGATAGGCATTGCCCGGCAGGTAACGATCCACGCCGGTGTATGCGACAGCCTCGCCGTCAAAATCGATCGCCATCGCGTAACGAGCCTGAGCCGGCGCGCCTTCGGCGCCCGCCGGAATCTCGACGCGCGATAGCTTCGTGACCGTCTGTACCTCGCGGTGGACGCGCTGCCGCTCCATCAGCACTTGTTCGATCCAGCCGCGGGTATTTTTGAATGCGGGCTGGCTCACGCCTGACGTCAACCAGCGCCCTTCCACGTCGGAGAAGTCGTCAAGCAGCCATTTCGTGTTTCCGACCACCAGCGGCTCGTCGAGGCGCCGCTCGATCTCCTCGAAGTCCGGCGAGAGAACGTCGCCCGTCAGTCGGAAGGGCGGCAGGTATGCGCCCGGCTGTTCCGCACGCAGCACACAAACGTGTTCCGCCAGCGGACCCGCGGGAACTTGAACGCTGAATTGCTGGCTCGCGACCTGTGCCTCGTTGCGGTCCAGCACCTTCAATCTGAGCTGAACCTGCGCCGCACTCTTCGAAAAATTCCGCACGTCTACGGCCACCTTGAACTCATTTTCAAGTCCGCGCACACGCGGTCCCAACAGAGCCGTGGCCAGCGTTACGCGGGGTTTATGGGTGCGCGGATAAAGACGCAGATCGTCCAAGCCCACCTCGCCCTCAAGCACCGGCGGCTCGCCGTCCTTGGCCTTCGCCGCTCCCAATCCCACTCCCGCCCACCAGCCCAGGTGTCCGTCATCGAGATCCGAAAGCGTCACCGAAAACTCACGCCAGCCGGTGAAGTCCAGCTTCACGCCCAGCGACGGAAGATTCTTCCTATCCTGAAAGCCGCCATCCTTGGGTCGGCCGCTTTGGAATCGAAGTTCGAGGCCATGCCCGCTGCCGTTTCCTTTGATCCAAACTTTAAGCGTTCCGCCTTGCTTGAACGAAATGCGTCCGTCTTGAAACTGGAAGTTCGCATGCGGCTGCTTCGGTTCGAAGCGATACTTGAGCCGGCCCGCTGCGAGCCCCACCTTGGGGTCCTGCTCGTCGGCCTGAATGCCGCCGCCCTGCTGAAAGGCCAACGGTTCGGTGAAGTTCGCAAGCAGGAAATGCGGCGGCTCGGCGGCGGATTCCCCGGCGCGCAACATCGAGCTGGTTCCGCTCACTAGCACGATCGCCAAACCCAAGCGAAATAACCCGCGGTAAGCCCGCATGGCGTTCTCCGGATTCATTTCTGACCGGCGCGCGAAAGCGCATCGAAGTAACGGCTGGTCGCATCCTCGTGGCGCGCCGGCGGCGCCGCCGCGCTGCCTTCGGCCTTCAATTCGGCTCGCACCACTTTCATCTCGGGTTCGTTGCGCACATTCTTGGGTGGCGTGACCAGCAAGTCTTTCGCGCGCTCCAGCCGCTGCAGCTTCTCCAGTCCCAGCGCGCCGTCCAGCCCGCCGAGCGCAAAGCCCTTGTCCACGAAGCCCGAAAGATCGGGGCGCACCACCACGAGTTCGATCTGCTCCGAGCGCCCCACGCCGGGTCCCGTCTCGGTGTTATTGTCCGTCGCGAACAGCTCCAACCGCACGCGATCGCCGGGCTCCAGCGGCGGTTGCAGTTCCTTGAAGATATCCTTGAAGATGCCTTGCACGCGGTCGCGCACCGGATCGATCACCCGCGTCGCCGAACCTTCGCGGGACTTTCGGTCCAGGAACTCGTCAACCGTATCGATTTTGTAGCTCAATCGCACTTCGGTGACGCCGAAATCGTCTTCGGCTTTCCAGCCGAATCCGAAAGCCGCGGCTTGGTCCGCCAACAGCAGGATTTTCTTCTGCTTCAGCTCGATGCGCGCGCTGGGCGGCCGGTCCGAAAGCAGTTCGATATCGAACGCGACCGGATGGGGCATCTCGAATCCCTTGCCGTACTCGCCGGTCAGGTGGATCGCCACGCGTCCGGGCTCCTGCAGCCGAAACGTGAAATGCCCGAACCGTCCGCTGATCTGCAGCGCTTGGCGCGTGCCGTCCTGCCAGGCGACCTGCGACCGCTCTCCGTGAAGGTTGGTGTTCGCCTTGAAGCTCACCAGAACCTCCGTGCCGGGAAGTCCCGCGAGTTTCGGCACGAGCCCGGTGAGCGTGTAATTCGGGGCGCTGGTGTACGGCGGAGGCGTGATCTCGAAGTGGATCGCCTGAACCACCGGGAGATCGCCTACTTTGACTTCAAAACTCGAAGCCTTCCGTTCGCCGTATCCGAAAACGTATCGGAACGCCGCCTGCGCGTTCTCGACGACGAACGTCGCACGCCCATCCACCAGCGTCAGCGCATGGGTTTGCCGTTCGCCGCTGGCCGCATCCTCCAGCGTGATCTCGGCATCCCGGCGCATGGCGCCTCGAACGTGCAACTCGAGCTGCACCGCGGAACCACGCACCACCGCGATATCGCCGGGCAGCACTTCCAACTCCACGGGAAAGAGCGCCTCCCACGCCACGGCATACGCATCATGCAGGCGAACCATGCGTTGCTGGAGCACCTGCGGCGCGCCAAAGGCCAGTGCGGCCCAAGCGAGCACCACCGCCAGCGCCAGGCCCAACGCGCGCCGCGCGTCTCGCAGATCGAGCAGACTTTCGAGACGTAGGCTCTCCAGCCCCGCCGCGGCCTGATCGACCAGCCGCTCCACAAACCGCCGCGTATCGGGATGCCCGGCTCCGGCCGCCAAATCCCGGCCCAATTGCAGCGAACCGATCAGCCGGTTGTCCAGCGATCCGTGAAGCCGCTCGGCCGCTCGTGCCTCGGACTCCAGATCCATGCGCATCCGGAACAGTGGTGCGAGCAGCGCGACCGACTTCCACGCGCTCCAGCCTGCGGTGAAGAAGAACGTGATCAGGAGCGGCCACGCCGGCAGGTCGGCCGCCGCATCCAGCAGCACCCAGCCCAGCAGCATGCCCGGCACGCTGAGGATAAAGCGGCCCAGCCCGTGCAGCCGGCGCCAGCGCAACCGGAAGCGCCCGAAGCGGCCGAGCGCATCCTTCAAGCGCTCATAGGCTTGAACGGTCGTCGCCGCGCTCATGCCATCCCGCTCCGTTTACGCAACCAGCAGTCCAATGTCACGATCCCTAGCAGCAGGAACAAGACCAGTGGCAGGTTCCAGATCGCAACCGCTTGCGTCCGCTCGGTGACCTGCGCTTTCCCGTCCAGCTTGGCAAGCAGTTCTTCGACCGCGCGCGCCGGATCCAGCACCTCGCCCCCGGTCGCAAGCGCAAAGCGTTCCAGCGTCTCGCGGTCTGCCGACGTGTCGTCGAACTCCTGCCCCGAGCCGCCGGCATGCACCATCTTCACGGCCTCCTGCCCGTCGTAGACGCTGCGGACTTCCCATGCGCCGGGTTCGTCGAGCCGCACGTCGTACTCGTACAAGCCCGGCGCTTCGCGGCCGTCCGCGGGAAAGATGGTCCACACGCGTCCCGTGGGGCTCTTGACCTCCACACGCAGATCGGCCTGACGCACGGGCAGGTAGAGCTTGTCAACCAGCCGCGTGCTCAGCGCGAGCGTCTCGCCTACCGCTGCCGAGTCGCGCGTGGCTTGAATCTGCGGCCGGCCGGGGCGCACCCGCGGATCGGGCGCAAGCGCGCGCACCGCGTTGCCCCAAAAGATGCGGTAATAATCCTTCCCTTGCTCCGGGCGCTGCATCTCCCAATTCCAGGTCGTATCGACGGCCATCGAAAAAACCTGGCCTTTGCCGGCATGTTGGGCGGCCATGAGCGGAAGCGTCTCGTTCGATAGCGGCCGTGTGGCCAGGAGCATCGCCCCGGGCTTGACTCCACCCACGCGGTTGCAGCCTTCGAGCGGCGGCAGGTCGTCCCACGCTTCGCGATTCGCTTCGGGATCCCCCTCCAGCCGCATGAGCGGATGACTCAAGCCCAGGGGCGTGGCAACCAGTTGGAATTCTTTGGGTTCCTGAGCCTTGGGCGTCGTCTGCAACGCAAAGGGCAGTATCTGCGCCAGCGGCGAATCTTCGTAGCCACCGGCCTCGTAGACGCTGCGCCCGCCCAACGTGATCAATCCGCCCCCGCGCCGGCGCACGAAGTCGGCCAACCAGCGCATTTTGGTTTCGGCCAAGTCCCCGTTTTGACGGAAGTACGAACGCGGTATGTCGCCCAGGACGATCACGTCGTACGCATACAAGTCGGCTTCTTCGGCGGGCAACCCGGCACTGACATCCTTGTGCTTCAAGGCGCCCTGCGCGTACCACCCGCCGCTGGGGAGCATCGTCAGCATGGCCAGGTCCACCACCGGGTCGCGCGCCAGCCAGTGCCCCAGAATCTTGCGTTCGTCGCGCGGGATGTCGAGGTAGAGCACCTTGATTTTCTCGTCGAGCACCTGAACGCGATGAACGCTCACCAGCAACCGCTCGGCGGCCGTTTCCTTCAGCCCTTCGGCCTCGATCCGGTATGTCGCCAGACCCGCTCGAGTCGGAACCAGTGCGAAGGTGACGTCCAACGGGGTTTCGCCCAAGCGCAGCGGCCCACGAATCTCGAGCGGTTCTTCCTTGCCGGCTTCGAAGAGCTTGAATCGAACTTGCTGCTCCTCCTTTCGGCCGCCTTCCAGCCGCGCCGCCAGCGTTAGCGTATCGCCCAGCCGCACGAACGGGACGGTGAGCATATCCTTCAGTCGCGGGACGGGCACTTCTTCCGTGCTCCCCAAGCAGACGGGGTAGACCGGAAGGCCGCGCGCCGCGAACTTAGGAGCCACGAAACCACCGGTGTTCCGCGTGGTATCGCGCCCGTCGGTAAGTACCACAACACCCTGTACATCCTGCTCCCGGGCCAACATCTCCTCGAGGGCCTCGAACAAGCGCGTCTGCTCTCGGAGATCCGGGGCTTCGTCGTTCGCGGCAAGCTCGCGCCCGAAACAGTACGGTGCGATCTCCACCCGGCCGGCCAGCCGCTCGGCCAACTCCGTGCGCATGCGCTCCGCCGCCGCTCGGCGCGTGGAACCAGCCTCATCGGCGACTTGCATGGAATCGGAAACGTCCAGAAGCACCGCAAGGCGCGGCGGCGCGGAATGTACATAGGAGACGCGCGCTTCCAACTGCACCAGCAGGGCCAGAATCATTGCGCAGCCCGCGAGACGCAGCAGTGAAGTGTACACGCGCAACCGGGTCGGCATCGTATTCGCCGGAAGCCAGCTCAAACCGGCCAGCGCCAGGAACGCCAGGCCCGCAGCCACCCACGCCCACGCGGGCCACGGCGCCGCGGCGTACCAGTCCCAGTTCGCCAGCCGTTCGACGGCATGCGGCCGGTCCAGGCCGAGGAGGTCGTACAGCCAGCCCATCAGGCTTCCTCCCCTGCACGCTCGCGGCTGCGGCGAATGTTCACTACGCACGCGGAGACCGCTTCGGCCGCGTACGCCAACAGCGCCAAGGCCGCAAGCCACGGCCAGGCTTCGGCGCCCGTATAGACCAAGCTCGCGCCTGCATTCGGCGGAAGAACCTCGATCGGAATGCCGGCAGCCTGCGAGAACTCCTGCGGACCGGCCTTCTTCAAACTGCTCTCGGCGGGGGGAACGAAAGCGGTCACCAGCCGGCCGTATCCGCCTCGCGTGGCGCCGCCGGCCGTCGGCTTACGCAATTCATAGATGCCTTGGCGTTGCGGCGGGAGCAGTACACGACCCTGTGCATCCAGCGGCAGGCGTTCGGCCGGTCCGGCCGGCTCTTCCGATCCCGCCGGCACCGCCGGTCCCAGTTCCAACTCCTCGAGAAACGCGAACGCACGTTCCGAAGCATCGAGCACCGCGGGCTGCATCGCCGGAACAACATCCGCCGGACGCGCTTCATGCCGCTGTGTCAGGTAATCCATCACGCGCCACATGAACGCCGGAAACGGGCGGATCAACGCAAGGTTGCCGCGATCCAGTTCCAGCCCAACCATCCACTGCAGGACGCGCCCCGCCCCCAGTGTCGATTCGAGCATCAGCGGGTGCCCTTGCGTGCTGAACAGGATGGATTGCGTTCCTTCGGCCATGGCGCGCACCTCCCGGATGCGACCCAGCCGAACCATGCTCAAATCGCCGCCTTCTCCATCGACGAAGGGCCGCCAAAGCGCGTGGCGCTGGCCTTCCATCCGGAACGAAGCCGCCGGTTCGAGCGCAATCTCATTCCCCACTTGGGCCGGCGCCAACGGCGGCGCGGAGGGCGTACCCGCGGCCAGGGTCCGATTGAAGACTGGCGCCGAGCAGTGCTTCGAGCAGACGATCAGAAGCGCGTGGCCTTCGTTCACATAGGTCCGCAGATCCGCGAGGTTTTCGGCCGGCAACGACGAAACATCGTACAGCACGACGATGTCGTACTTGCTCAGCACCTCCGCGCGCAGTTCGGGCGCCAGGATCCGCTTCGTATGAATGCCGGTGCCTTCGGCGAGCCCCAATTCGCGGCCGGGATTAAGCACGTATTGCAGAATGCGCCCGCCATCGACTTCGGAACCGGCGGCCGCCTCGCCCGTATCGGCGGGCTGTCCCGGAAGCGCTTGAATCTGCGGTCCGACCGCATCGCTTTCGCCCATCACAATCAGCACCCGGCGCAGATCGGCCACCTTTAAGGGAACTCGAAACGCGTCGTCCAGCGCGTACGCGTCCAAGTCGATCTGAAGTTCGGCGATCGTGCGCAGACTCATGTTGATCGGTTGCGTCAATTCGACGAAGGCTTCGCCCCCCGCCGCGAGGTTCAAAGCTTTCGTATGCGCGGCTTTTCGAGCGCCTAGCATCAACTGCACTTTGACGTCCGCGGCTTCCGGTCCGTGGTTCACCACATGCGCCAGCAGATGCGCATCGTCGCCTACGTTAACCTCGGGTTTGCGCAGGCGGGCATATTCGACGGCGACATTCCCCGCACGGTCTCCGTGCGCGACATCCAGCAGCGCGACACGAAGGCTGGCGCCGTGCGCTTCCGCCGCGGCGGCGATGCGTTCCAGGTCGGCCTGCTTGCGCGGATAGAGCGCGCTGGCCCGGTAATCGGACAGCAACACGATCTGCGTACAGCCTTCGCGCCGCCCCGCCGCCAGTTCGATCGCCTTGCTTAGACCCGCCGTCAGTCCGCAGCCTTCGCCGTCGATGGGTTCCGCCCGCGCCAGCGCCTCGCGCGCCGCGGCCGCGCCTAGTGTGAGCGGCAGAATGGTCTGGGCTTCGGCGCCGGCGAGAACGATTCCGCATCGGCTCGCGGCATGTTCGGAAGCCAGCAATTCGGCGCCGAGCGCTTTTGCCCGGTCGAAGTAGCGTTCCGCCTGGATCGTTCCATTTGCCGTGACATGCCGCTGCATGCTCGCCGAAGCGTCGAGCACCAGGATCAGGTTCCGTGGAGCCGGTTCGCTTCCGGGCCACGCGAAGCGTGCCATCGCCAGCACCAGCAGCAGCATCGCCAGCAACCTCAGCAGCAGTTGAAAGCGGTCGATCAGACGCGGCGCGAAAACGTTGGTTTGGCGCGTATCGGTCAAGAAGCGCAGCGACGGAAACTCGCGCACGGGAAAGCGCGCTCGATTGATCAGGTGGATCGCAATGGGCGCCGCCAGTCCCAGCACGCCCAGCAGCATGGCGGGATAGAGCAGGCTCATCGCGCGCGCTCCCGGCGGAAGTTCAGATAATCGCGCAACGCGATTTCCAGCGGGTCGGTGGTCGTGAAGAAGCGGTAATCCGCGCCCCACGCCGCGCAGGCTTCGCGCAGGTCCTTGCGAAAGCGCCCGAAGCGGTCGAGGTACGAACGCTTCTGGCGCATCGCGTCGCAGGTCATCGTCGCGCCGGTCTCCGCGTCGCGAAAGGTATTCATCTCCTCGAACGGAAACTCCACTTCGTCGCGGTCGGCCACATGAAACAGAACCACCTCGTGATTGCGCGCGGCGACATGCCGCAGGCCGTCCACGATGTCCTCCACCTCCCCGTAGCAGTCGCTGATCAGGATCAGGATGCTCCGGCGCGGCATACGCTGCGCGGTCTGCTTCAGCGCGTAAGAGAGGCCCGTTTCGCCTTGGGCATTCAATTGGTCGAGTGTCTTGAGAATGGCGAACAGGTGGCGCTTGCCCTGCCGTGGCGGCAGGAAGGTGCGGATGCGGTCGTTGAAGGTAAAAAGTCCCGCCGAATCCTGCTGGTGCGAAACCAGATAGGTAAGCGCCGCGCTCAGGTACGAACCGAACTCGATTTTACTGAAGCGGCCGGGATCGACCGGTTGATAGCCCATCGAACGGCTGATATCCAACAGGCATACGACATTCATGTTGGATTCCATCTCGAAACGCTTCACGAAATACTTCCCGGTGCGCCCGAGCATGCGCCAGTCGATCGTCCGCGGTTCGTCGCCCGCCACGTATTCGCGATGGTCCACGAATTCGACGCTGAAACCGTAGTTGGGGCTGCGGTGCCGCGAGGCGTACATCCCCTCCACCAGCAGCCGCGCTTTCAGCTCGATGGACTCGATCGAGCGCAGCAGCTTCGGGTCGAGGTAGCGGGCTTGAGCGATGGCGTTCATCGTCGCGGTTCATCCCTGCGGCTGGAAGGCGATACGGCAGGTGCGGCCGATGGATCTAGGCGGTTTCGCGAACGGCGGCGAGCAGTTCCTTCACCAGCCGTTCGTTGTCGTATCCCTCGGCTTGCGCGGTGAAGTTGGCCGAGATGCGGTGCCGCAGCACGGCAGGCGCCACGGCGCGTACGTCTTCCACGGTCGCCTGCGGGCTTCCGCGCAGCAGCGCGCGGCTCTTGGCGCCCAGCGCCAGATACTGGCCAGCGCGCGGACCGGCGCCCCAATCGAGGTACTTCTTCGTGATCGCCGGCGCACCCTCCTTGTTCGGATGCGTCGCCGAAACCAGCTTCACGATGTAATCCAGCACGTGATCGCTGATCGGAACCGCGCGCACGACTTTGCGCAGGCTCAGGATTTCCTTGCCGTCCAGCACGGGCTGTGGCTCCTGCTGTTCCCCGGCCGTCGTGTTGCGGATGATCTCCTTCAATTCGGACTCCTGCGGATACTCCACCAGCAGGTTGAACATGAAACGGTCCATCTGCGCTTCGGGAAGCGGATAGGTGCCTTCCTGCTCGATCGGGTTCTGCGTTGCCATCACCATAAAGGGTTGATCGAGGTCGTAGGTTTTCTTACCCACCGTGACGCGCTTCTCCTGCATCGCTTCCAAGAGTGCCGCCTGGGTTTTGGGCGGAGTGCGGTTAATCTCGTCGGCCAGGAGCAGGTTCGTAAACACGGGGCCTTGCACGAAGACGAAGCGCTTCTGACCCGTCTGCATGTCCTCTTCGAGAATCTCGGTGCCCGTGATGTCCGAGGGCATCATGTCCGGCGTGAACTGAATGCGCTTGAAGTGCATCGTCAGCGCCTTGGCCAACGAACTGACCAGCAGCGTTTTCGCAAGACCCGGCACACCCACCAGCAACACGTGCCCGCCGGCAAACAGCGCCACCAACACCTGATCGACCAAATCCTGCTGCCCCACGATCACTTTGCGGATCTCAGCGAGAAGGCGCTCACGCGCCTGGGCGGCCACAGCAATGGGATCCACATCGGTCTCCTTAGTAAGGATCGCAGGCATTCCGGATTCCTCCTTCATCCTAGGCAGACTCGGGTACTCCGCATCGGCCTTTTCCCTATACACCAACACTTCATGCCGTTGAGTGATTTGTTAAAGTATTAAAGCAAACCAACTAGGGAACCTATGGTAAAGCTTCGGGCTCTAAGCGGCCCGCCTCCTAATACCCCAGAACACGTGCGCTTTGCACAAGCGCACAATCACCAGGATATTCGTTCGAGGATACAAGGGATCCATTCAAACCGAAGCTTACCAACAAGATAGGAATACTTAACTTTATCTATTGTTTTATCTAATTAAAGTACAGATACGGGTGTATACTTTTCCATTCAGTGAAGCAAAGGCCCGCTAATCGGTGTCACGGCCACATGAAACAGTCCGAGATCGCTCAGCTCATCCGCGACCAGATCGTTTCCAGCTCGCTTGCGCCTGGAGCGCGATTGCCTACGCGGCTGGAACTCGAACAGCGCTTTGGAAGCAGCAGCGTCACGATCCAGCGCGCACTCGATCAGCTCAGCGCCGAAGGATTCGTCGAGGCGCACGGGCGCAGGGGCACCTTCGTTTCCGATGCGCCCCCGCATTTGCATCGCTACGGGTTGGTCTTCGCGTCGCGGCCCGCGGCGGGCGGCGCGTGGAACCGCTGGTGGCAGACGCTCGTTCACGTTGCCCAGGATTTGCAAACGCGCTCGGGAAAGCAGATGAAGCTTTTCTACGACGTGGACCCCCGGCTCAGCGGAAGCGCCGAGTACCAGGCGCTCGAAGAGGCCGTGACCAGCCAGACCGTCGCAGGGCTGATCTTTGCCTGCCATCCGTACATCTTCGTCAATACCCCGGTGCTCGATTTCCCCGGGGTGCCGCGGATGGCGTTCACGGGCGAACCCTTTCGCTCGGACATGGCGGCGTTTCAGTTCAATAACCAGGCGTACCAGGATAAGGCGTTCGATTACTTCCTCCGGCGAGGGCGCAAGCGCCTCGCGGTGCTTGGGCAGCCGATGTCCGACCGCCTGGATCTGGCCTGGACCGTCGCCGCTCAAAAGCGCGGCCTCGAGACGCGCCCAGCCTGGACGCTGGCCGTGCCGCTCAACGACGCGCACTGGGCTCAGAATGTCGTGATGCTCCTGATGAGCCTGCCGCCAAGCGAACGTCCCGACGCGCTCCTGATCAAAGACGACAACCTCACCGAGCAGGCGCTCTACGGGCTGCGCGACAGCGGCGTGCGCGTGGGCGAAGACCTGGACGTGATCGCGCACGCCAACTTTCCGGTTCAAGCGCCGCTGCTCCTGCCGGCCAAGCGCCTGGGTTGGGATTCGCGCGAAATCCTGCGGCTGGGTATGGCCTACATCGACGCGCACCGGCGCAAGGAAAGCGCGCCAGACCGCTAC
This sequence comes from Planctomycetota bacterium, assembly GCA_015075375.1. Classification (GTDB taxonomy): domain Bacteria; phylum Planctomycetota; class SZUA-567; order H5-PLA8; family H5-PLA8; genus H5-PLA8. The sequence goes on from JABTUM010000001.1 coordinate 2,059,119, forward strand.
CTGCTGGACGCCTGGTTCGAAGAAGAACTGGCCGAGCCGCTGTTCACCTCTCCGCCTTGGCCGGCGGTTCGGGTCCACGCCTGATCGTCTCCGGTTCGGCAAAGTTCGAGGCGCGAGGATTCGGCTGCGCTTCGGCTCGACCCGGCGCGCTACTCCATCTCTTCCAGCAGCGAATCCGCGGCGCTGGTTTTGCCCCCCGCGCCGGGAATCCCGGGCGATTGCGGCCCTTCCTGCTTGCTGCCGCTGAAGCGCAGGTGCCCCCACAGCGACGGATCCAGGCGCGCCTCAGTCGGTTCGTCCGCCACGCCCGTGGCCAAAAGGTCGGCCCACGATTGCCGGTTGCGTGTCGAATGCCCGTCGTCGGTCATCATCACGCTCCAATCCATCTTGAGCGTCGCCGCGGCTTCGGGTTTCAGGCCCAGATCGGCGAGCGGAACGGAAGCTTCGATCGTGTACTTGCCGTCTTGATCGCGCAGCGCGATCTGCGCCGCCTTAAGCACCGTTACCTGCTCGAACACGGCTGTACCTCCGGCCGGCGTGCTGGTCTCCCAGCGCGCATCGGCCGGAGCGCCCGGCGCCACGGCTCGATAAAGCACCGCCACCGGCTTACCTTTGAAGCGCGCGATCAGCAGGCGCAGATCGCCCGCGACCGGTTGCTTGCGGTCCGGCGGCGCGAGCGGGTCGGCGCCGAGCTTCACGTCCACGGCCGCACCGGTCTTGAACAGTCTGCGGAAATCCTCGCCCCCGTTCTGGAACGGCCCGCGATCCTTCACCTCCCAAGCCAGGTAGAGCAACTTGGCGTTGTAGCGCGCTCCGAAGCTGGCGAAGTCGTCGATCGACGCCAAGTCGGGCCACTCTTTTTCGCCAAACTCACCGTCCAGACTGGGCATACCCATGCGGCATGGAAGCAACTGCGCCTTGGCGAACACCTGCTGCCGCCCGATCGACGCCTCCCATTCGCGCGTCTGCCGGATCATCTCCGCCGTCACTTCCAGCTCGCCCGACGCTCGGCGGAACAAGTCCAGGCCGCTCACCTCCATGACGCTGGTACTGGCATGCCCCGCGACGATGTAGCACTTCCCGTCGGCCGTCTGGCAAAAATGATGGTGAAAGTGCTCCTGCCCCAAGCTCAAGTTTTCCAGCACCGTCCCGCGCGCGTGTTCCGCGGGGAATCCCTTGGCGCGCGGATCGCGCTGGTGCAGCGTGAGGTGCCCGGCCAGCAAGCCGTCCGCGGTCCACAGATTCATCTGGCCGTTGTTGGCATGGATTACGAAGATATCGCCCAACTCGCCCACCTTCCGGGCCGTGCCGGAAAGGCCGTACTGCAAATCCACCTTGCCCGGCGCCCACGGATACACCTTGAGTCCGTCCATGCCGAGTTGGGCCGGGTATGACCAGATCCGCTTGCCGGCAGAGTCCAGCACTTCGTTGACTCCATGCCCGAAGCGAAAATGATTTCCGTCGGGAAGCTGGAAGTCGGCCCCGAACGGCATCGGCTTGGCTTCGAACTCGGGCGTCCCATCGGCCAGAAAGCCTTTGGGTTCGTAGCGCTTCGAGCCGGAGCTGGTGTTTGCCCAGAGCCCCAATTTCGCATCGAAACGCCCCAGCGCGACGCGGTTATCCTTGCCGGGCAACGGCTCGAAAGCGACCTCGGGCACCTGCGGCATGCCGTCGCCGTTGCGGTCGGTCCAGACGAACTGGAATCCGCCCAACGGCTTCCCACCCAATGCCTTGAGGAACTCGGGCTTGGCCAAATAGGGAAATGCGCCGGCCGTACCGACCGCCGCACACAGGCGCAGGCGTTTCGCCGCTTCGTCGTAAAGACAAACTACCGCCATATTCTGGTTTGAGCTGTGGCTCAGCGGAGCTGAGACGATGTAGCGCCGGCCGTCCACTACGATCGGTTCCGAGTTATGCCGGAAGCCCGAGCCCCACACCGAAGCCTCTTCGTACCGGTCGGACATCAGGCTGTCGAGGCGCGTCTTGCCCGTCTCCCAGTCGATATGAAAGCGCATGTCCGCGAAGTAGAGCCGGCTCTTGTCGTACGGGTCCAGCATGCCGCCGCCGCCGTAATTCGTATTGCCCAGAAAGTCCTGCACGAACGTCCCATCCTGCTTGAAGTGCATGATGCGGCGCGGATTCTCGTGTGGGTAGACCGCGAATAAGTTGCCCTGCCCGTCGGCGGTCAGCGCGCAGACCTCTTCCATGATTTCCGGATCGTACGGCCCTGCTTTCATGCGCCCGCGCTTCCCGATTTCATTCAAGAATTTGCCGTCCGGACCGTAGACCCGGACGTTGCGCCGGTCGTCGGCGCAGTCGAAGACGTACAGCCGCCCCTGCGGATCGAAGCCGAACGGTCCCGCGCGCTTGGCGGACGCCAGATCGGTGACGAAATCCGTCGTCTGCAGCGAGCCTTCTTCCACGTGCACGACTTTGGTACCCACGCGCCCGAACAGCGCGCCGTCTGTCGGCCGGAAGGCCAGGCCGCCGTTCAGCGGCGAAGCGTGTTCCGAGAGCAGTTTGCCGTCCAGCGCGTCGTGAACGGCCAGCCGCTGCGTCACGATCGGATTTACCGGCGGCTCGCCGCCCAAGTGCTGCAGCGCGGCCACGCCGTAGACCCGGCAGCGCGCGGGCTCGATCTGCGTACCGCCCCGGTCGTGGCGCACGCCTTCGGGCCGGCCGCCCTTTTCGCCCCATTGCTTGACCACGCGCAGCCGAATCGCGCGCGTTTCGTAATCTCGGCCGAAATCGAGCACGCCGTCCAGGTACAGCGCGTGCGCATTGTTCCCGCTGTCGGGTTGATAATGGTTGCGCCGCGGCTGAAGGTACGCGCCGGCTTGCTCCCAGCCTTCCGGGGCATCCAAGGTGGGTTCACCGGCGCCCGTCCAGACGTCCACCTCGGTCCGCTCGCCGTCGATTTCCTTGATCGCCAGCCCGCGCACGCGCTGTGGCTGTTCCCACACCAACTGCATGATCCCGGGTTCTTCGGACGAAAGCGGGGTCTTGCGCTGCGCGTCCCATACCCCGCTCTTCGCGTCATACGTACCCGAGTTCACGCTCACCTTGGCGCCGGACAGGCTGCGATGGCGCATGCGCAGCAGGCGCATGCCTTCGATCTGCCCGCGCCATTTGGCGTCTTGAGCGCCTGCGGCTCCTTCGTTTAAGAGCGACAAGCCGGCCGTCTGAGCCCCCGTGGTATGGTCTTCTTCGTCCAACAGCGCGTCGTCCATCTCGCCGCCCGGCTTCGCAAACGTAATCCGCAGCGCGCGCGTGAGTGTGCCTTCGGGCAGCGGCACGCACATCCAGGCCTCGTCCAGCTTGGCCGGAACCTGGATCCAGTCCGCATCGAGGTGCGGCTTGGGCGGATACGACGCGCCGGGCTTCAAAACCGCCAACCGTACGTCCAGGCCGCCCGGCCGAACCTGGGTCGGGAACACCAAGCTGCCCAGCGGCACTTCTTCCTTAAAGGAAAGGACGATGTACTGCTTCGAGCGCCGCCCTTCCGTCGATTGCAGGAACAACGTATTGCGTGGATCGCCACCGACGAATCCACCCTTCAACCGGAAATAGCTCAGGAAATCGCGCCGAGGCGAGATAGGGATTCCGTAATTGTCCGTGCGAGGAATACCCGCCTGAAGCTTAGGCAGGCTGGCGTCGAGATCGACAAACGACTCGGAGGTGGCGACATCAAGGTAGTTCAGCGGACTGTAATAGCCTACGTAAATCTTCTCGTCCTTGGCGGCCAGCCCGACCACCCGGCCGCGCCGCTCCGGATCGGGGTACAGATTGAAGAGCCGCGTGGATTTCCGCGACTGAGCGTCGAAGCGGCTGATCTCGTTGCCGGACTTGAAGAAGAGCGTCTTTCCGTTGCTGAACAGCACGTTGACGGCTTGGGGCGATCCCCACAGCTTGCGTCCCTGCGCGTCGCACTCGATCAGCGCATGCCCGCCTTCGGTGCCGCCCGCGCCGATGTAGAGCTTCTCGCCCACCATTGCGATCGCGCACTGATTGCCGTGATTGGAGAGCCACCCATCTGCGGGACCGCGCCACCACGGGGTGCTGTCGGGCGAATGCGCCTCCACGTTCGGGTACGGCGTCACCTGATAAACGAGTTCGGGTTTGGGTCCGCTGACCATCTTCCAGCGGTACGTTCCGGGTGCGACGTACTGGCCCTGCTCGTCTTTCAAGTTCCAGCGTTCTTCGACCGGGCCGGCCTCACGGGGCACTTGGGCAAACAGATTCTTGACGCGCCGGCCTTGGGCATCCTCAAGCACCAACGCGGCTTCGCCGGCCACGGGCACCGTCGCCGCGATGCGTACCGGCGGCAGTACTTCGGGCGGCACGATGGGCTCCGCGGGCGGCGCGCCCCAGACGCTCAGATCGCGCAGCCAAGCCACCTGACCGTTTTTCGGCGCGACTTCCAGCACCGCGATCTTGAACGCGCGCGCCGAAACCGCCTCGGGCAGATCCAGCGTGTACGTGACTCCTTCCCGCTCGGACTTCTTCGCGATCGCTTCGGGCGGGAGCCGCCGCCAAGCTTTGGCCGGCGCCAAAGCGGGCGACTCGAGCGCCTCCGCGCGAAGTACGAGGAAACTCACCTCGGTTCCGTTGGTCGTCACGCGCGCGCGCCGGATTTGCTGCGGACCGGGCCAGGTCAAGATGTACCAACTGGGGCTGGCGCTGCTGACCGGACCGCGATGAACCTTTTTGTCTTCGTCGGGCTGAGCGTTGAACCAAGGGCCGCGGCCGCGCGCAAGAGCCACCGGATCGCTGCCCAGCGGACATCGCTCGGCCTGCGGAATCGCCATCGGCGCGAGGTTGACGGTTTCTTTAGAGGATTCGGCCGTGCCCGCCGTGGCCGCTGCCGCGGCCATGCCCACGCAGAAGCTCCCAATCAGCCAGACAACTCGCGTTCGCTTCATCCCGACTCTCCGATACCCACTCTACCCGACCCTTCGCTTGAACCCGACTTCTTTGACGCACCTTGAGGTGGGAGACTTGTATTTCATCATACGTACACCATATATAAATTGATTGTCATAGGACTTCCCTAGATTATTCCAAGGATCCTCGACGAGGGTCTTAACCAATTGCCGATAAATCTTGTAATACTATATTATTAATGTATTTATATATTTAATCGTCAGGAAGACTCCCAAAAATCGAGGCTGTACGCTTTCAAGCTCGGCATTCTATGAATTCACATAACCATAGTATATAAAAGCTTTAATGAATCTAACCGTGGAGACGATGAATTTTCGCACAGTCCTATATTTTGCGGTGTAATACAAATTAGTAAAGTAAATAAGGAATGCTCCCCTATGGCCTTACCTCTTTCCCAGTACTTGGTTAACCTCCCTGCGCTCCGCACGAAGCTCGCGCGCGCCGAAGAACGCGGCAGCCGCATGGGGCGCGTCTGGAAGTACTTGAAGCGGGTCTCGCGCGCGCACCCGCAGGCGCATCCTTGGCTCCTTCCCTTGGTGGCGCTGGTCGAAGAAGACGCCGATCTCACCGCCCATGCCAAGCGCGCGATCCAGCAAGGCCTCGCGACCTACGAAACGGTCGGCGCGGCGTGGTACCTGAACAACATCTGGTGCTTCTCTTTCCCCTTGGCGCGGTGGGCGCTCTGGTTTGATCTCCTGCGCCGCAACGGCGCTTACGATGAGGCCGAAGCGCACGCGCTGGCGGGTCGTTTTCTCTTGCAGCAGTACCGTGACGGGCATTCGGTTCTGCTCTGCAAGCCCTATCCGGAATGCGTAGACAATCAGGCTGCCGCGCTGGTGCTCTCCTCGTATCTCGTCGGCACGCTGCTGGCCGATGCGCCGGGCGGCGGGCATCTGGCGCGCTTCCTGCGCGCCGAATCCGCGCCGCGCCTGGGCGCCATGATCGGCGGCATGCCGCCCGGCGGGTACTCGGGCGAAGGCAGCACCTACCAGACGCAGATCGTTTCCTTCGCGGTCCCCCTGATCGTCGAAGCCTTGGAACACCTCACGGGCGAGGACCATTTCGCGCGGCCGCTTCCGCCGCAGGGCACTAGCGCCTTCGACATTCTGCGCATGACCAAGCGGCTCTGGATGCCCGGAGGAACGGTGCTGCCGTGGGACGATTACGGCTACCAGTTCAGCATCCGCTGGCCTTTGGCGTACTTCGCGCACCGCACCGGCGATCCGGCTTGCCTGGACCTTTTGGAACACACCGCCAACTGGTCCCGGGTGATACTCGACAACGCCGGCTGGGGCTTGGACGAACCGCTCTGGACGCTGATTCACTGGCCCGAATCGGACGAGTTACGCCGGCCTGTCCGGCACGCGTCGTGGGTAAGCTGGGACGACGGAGGCTGCCTGGTTTCGCCCGACGGCAGCCGCTACGCCATGCAGATGTGGGATCCCACCAGCGCGCTGCCGATTCGCGGCCACGTCAACCCCAACAGTCTGATATTCGCGGTCGACGGTATCCCCGTCTCGGCCGACGGCTCGTTCGCGCCGGGCAAGCAACCGTTGAAGTTTCCGGGCGCGACGCATACCCGCATCTTCGGGCCCGGCGAACACCAGACGCTGGACGTTTCCAAAGGCTGCGGGGGCGGACACAACGCGATCCTGCTCGACGGGAACGAAGCGCTGCGCCCGAGGGACGGCTACGAGCGCTCGTACCTCGCCGATTTCAACGCAGAGCGCGCGGTGCTGACCGGCGACGTGACCGGCCTTTACCGCAGCGTCTACCCCGACGCGCTCTGTGTCCGCCGCTCCACGCGCCTGATCGAAAACCGATTCTGGCTGGTCGAAGATTACGCCGCCTTCGAAGAGGCGCACGAATTCACCAGTCGCTGGTTCTTCCGGCCCGGTGCGCAACCCGCACCCGACGGCGTGGACGTGACGACGCCCGAAGGCGTCGTCTTGCAGATGCGCAACCTGCTGGGTTCGGCACATGCCGCGGTCCGGCGCCTCGACGGATATCCCAAAGCGCCCGACGAATGCAGCGACCTCGTGGATTTCGCGCTCGGCCGAGCCGCCAGCGAAGCGCGCTGGCTCTGGCTCGTCTGGCCTTCGCGCGATCGGGCCGTAAGCCTGGAGTTGGACACGGGCTGGCGCGCTCGCCCGGTTCCGGCCGATGCCGACGGGACGGCACTTGCCGCTCACGCCGATCGATCCTATCCGCTACAGCCCGGACTCCCGCCGCTCCTGCAGGCCGACGTTCCCGCCACGGCCGTCTGGGGCTTCGACCGCCGTATCCCGGTACCTGCTTCGCAACGCTGGTGGCTGCGCCTGCCCCGCGGCATCGGACAGGCCACGAAGCTTTGGATCGACGGCCGCGAAGTCCCCATCGCTTTCGCGCCTTCCGGAGCGGACCTGCTGCCCACCTTCGTCCCCGCGCCGCTCGAGTCCCAAGGCCGTTCGGAGGTTCACGTCGCGCTGCGGATCGAATACTTCATGGGCGGCGCACGCAAGGACGGTTTGACCTGCGTGGCCGACGGGGCTCCGGCCGTCTGCGTCGAAGACCGCGCGGCCCCGCGCATTGCGAGCGCGCGTTACGAAGACGGCTATGTCCTCCTGACCACCACCGACGGCGCGAAGTTCAAGGCGGCGCACAAGCTGCTGCCGCGCACCCGCGAACGCGCCCGCAATCCCGTCCACGCCGGAGCGATAGACGCATGAATCCCACCAGCACGCTGGACTTTTTCCTGCGCGTCGACGGTCTTTTCGCACCCGATGCGCCGCTCGAGGCCCTCCACGTGGCGCTTCACGACGAACGCTGGGAACTCCAACAGGCGGCGCTGCATGCCTTGAGCCTGCGCGCCAAATCGACCTCGATTGCGCCGATCGTGGATCTGATCGCCCGGCACGAATGCACCGACCGCTACGGGAACCAGGAAACGGCCTCCCCGAACCCGCTGGGCCTGACCATTCAGAAGTGCCGCTACCGCGTGAAGCAGGCCGCCTGCCATGCGCTCGCCGCCATCGCCGCGGGCGGCGCCGCCGAAGCCGTGCAGCGCCACGCCGGCGCGTGGCTCTGCCGGACCGCGATCAATCAGGAAGAGGATTACCCGGTTCGCGCCGCGGCCTCGGGCGCATTGGGGCATCTGACCGGCGAAGCCGTACGGACAGCCCTCGATCAGGCCAAGCTCGATACCGAATGGTGTACGGCCGCGTGGGCGCGCAAGTCCCTCGCCCGGATGGATGCCGTCGCCGCTCCTTGATGCGCACCCGGAGTAACCGCCGATGACGCAGCGAACGCGAGTACATTATCGAACGCTCGTCGTGCTGCTCCTGCCGGCCTTGGGGTTGGGCGCCGCCGAAGCGGCGCGCGCGGGCGCGCCGGACCATTCCGAGCGCGCGGCGCTTCAGAACTATCTCCTCGAACGACTCGAGCAAGACAAACGCCTGTCGCTGCTGCTCCCCTTAGAGCCCGGAAAGCTCAGCCGCGGCACGCTCCTGAAAGGCGACGCAGAGAAACTCCTCGTCGAGGCGCGCGGAGGCAAGTTCGACCTGTCCTGGGCGCTGATCGGCGATGCCGAGTTCTGCCAGATGCTGTACGGGCTGGCCGAATCGATGCCCAGTTCGGCCCAGATTCAATACCTCTGCTTCGCTCAAGCGGTGGGCCTGCATAAGACCAAGCCCTACGAATCGCTGCTCCAGAAACTTTGGAGCACCGACGCTTCCGCCGCCAAGGAAGTCAAAGCCGCCTGGGACGCCGATAGGCCGGCCGCGCCCGAAACCGAAGCGTCTCCCGGGGCCGTCGCGCCGGAGCAGACGGCTCAGTCCGGCTCCACACGCGGGCGCTCCGATCCGCTGGCCGACTGGTGGAGCGGAGTCGTGGACTCCAACGGGAAGGTCAATGCCGCGGCCTATCGGAAGGAAGCGCTGGCCTACGACGTCTCCAGTCTGAACCGAAAGCTGGGGCCGGACTATGCTTTCTTTCAGAGCGGTAAACGCGATGAAAAGTTCCCCGACGTCTACCTGCGCCCGATCCTGGTCAACCCGCACGGCAAAAACGGAAAGGGCTCGGACTACCACCTGGGCGAGCCCATGAAAGATCCCGGGCGCTATTTCTCGACCTTCGGACAGACGGGCTATTTGCCCGACGACCTGGCCAAGCCGGGCCTCGACCGCATGCACTTTCTCTCGGCGGGGCACAACTGCATCTCGTTCAAGCCCGAACACAGTTGGCTGGAACGCGCGCGCCCGGACCCCGGCATCGCGCGCTGGCCGGCCGGCGACGGCTACCAGCCCGTCGCGATGACCCGCAGCCACTGCATGTGGAATTGCGACGCGCTCGTCGTCTTCCGCAACGGTGTGATCGGAGCGACGGGGAACTTCACCAGCCACGACACGCACCCGTTTGTGCAGCTTCCTGCGCATAAGGTTCCGGTGGCCATCAGCATTACCAATCGCAGCGAGTTCGCGGTCGTCGCGGTCTGGGACGTTAATGAGCTGAAAGGGCAACTGGCCGTGATCGCCTTGGGGGGCATGCATAAGACGGGGCTCATGGCGCTGTGGGACTGGCACTATTCGCACCCGGGCCTCTTCAACCTGGGCGGTTATCACTTCATGAAACTGCTGGGCTACGTCGACTTGCCGGGCATGGCCGCGCCCTCGGCACTTATCGCTTGCGGGAATCACGGTCAAATGCGCTTCATCAACGACATGGACGGAAGCTGGATGACGTACCATGCCGGCGAAAAGGTGAAGCTCGAAGATCCCAAGTGGCGGCAGAAGTTCTGGGACGGCGACAACAAAACCGTGACGCAGACGGCCGGCTACGTCGCGGTGGTGAGCCGCTACGAAAAAAAGATCGCCTTCGTGGACCTGGAGCCGCTCTTCGCTTACTACCGCGAGATGTACTTCACAACTCAGGATCGCTACGAAAAGACGCGCAAGCAAGGGCCGGCGCCGGACGCTTGGCCCTATTCGTTCGAGCACGAGCCGAAGCAGATGCCCAAGCTGGTGAAGGTCGAGAAGATTCCCTACAAGTACCCGCCCACCGCGGTGATGGCGCGGCTCGAAGCCGGGAAAGACGGTTGGGTCGCGATGACGACGGTGGACGGGCGCTGCTTCGTCTACCGCATCGCCGGACTGGGCGCCGAAGGCCCGGTGGCGCCTCAGGAAATTCGGGCCGTCGGGGCGTTCGAAGTGGGCCAGAATCCGGTGCAGCTCGCCTTCAAGAACGGCCGGCACGTGCGGGACGAGTTTCTGCTGGTCAGCCGCGGCTCGCGTGAAATCCAATGGATCAAGATTGACGGCGACGGCGGAAGCGTTACCAAGCGCCTGCGCGATGCGCGGCTCGTCGATCCCGTCTGCGTGGACGATGCCGACAACAACGGATCGAGCGTGCCGGTGATTACCGTTGCGGACTTCAAAAGCCGCTTGGTGGTTAACTACCGCTACGGCAAGGCCGACCTGCACACGAACGGCGTTAAGCAGGAGTACGGGCTGGGCCCCGAAGGCAAGGACGAGTTCGAATGCGGCGGCGGAATGGCCTTCCCCGGCCATCCGTTTCTCGTCAGCGGCGCGAACCTGCCCTGAGGGGATGCGAAAAGAAGGTCGGTAATGCGTGCAACGCTGCAGACCCCTCGGCCCCGCGGGCCGAGGGGTCTGGCGCATCAGCGTTTCACAATCACCTTCACCGTGTCGGTATCCGCATCGTCACCGTCATGAACGGTGACGCGCAGCACGTAGGTGCCGGGCCTGGAGAAGGTGGCTTCAGGCTGTTCGGCTTCGGGCGTGCAATTGTCCGAGAAGGTCACCACGCCAGGGCCGCTGACCTTGGTCCAGATGTAAATCATCTCGTCAGGCGCTTCGTCCACATCTTCAGCAGCCACTCCTAGGAATGTCGATCCCGCCACCTTGATCCGCGCCGGTGAGGCCCATGGGCTGCTGATGATTTCAGGCGGCGTATTGGCCAGATTCCCGGCCACGGAGCCCTGGAAATTCCGGCTCGTCAGATTCGCACTCACCGTAACCGGATTGGTGAAGTTGGCGGGCGTGAAAGTGTAACCGGCGAGGCTGGCGGTCAGCGTGTAGGTACCGGCCGGCACCCCGCTTAGGGTATAGGTCCACTTCTGATTCTTGCCCTTGCCGGTGAGTTTGCTGGTCGTGCTGCGCGTACCGTCGCTGACGGTGACGGCCTGCGCCACGCCCAGGATTTCACCCGAGATGGCATAGGAGGTCGTGCCGCCGCCCGCCGCGAAGTTGATCCCGCTGCGATTGCCGGAGACGGACAGCGGATTCGTCCAGCCGCTGGGGACGAGGGTGTAGCCGGTGAGCGTCGCCGTGAGCGTGTAACTTCCCTGCGGGACGTTGGAGAGCGTGTAGACCCAGCGCTTGTTTTTCCCGCTGCCGGATTGGTAGGAGGTCGTGCTGCGAGTTCCGTCGCTGATCGTGACGGAAGCCGTCACGCCGGTGATTTCGCCGCTGATGCTGTAGACCGGAGCCACGAAGTTGCGCGCCGTGAGATTAGCGCCCGCGATCGTAACGGGGTTGCTCCAGCCGCTGGGATTGTAGTTCAGACCCGACTTGGTGGCGGTGAGCGTATAAGTGCCGTTGGGCACGTTGGCAATGGTATAGGTGCCGTTGGAGGCCGTGAGCACCGAGCGCGTACCGTCGCTGACCGTGACGCCAGAAACCGCCACGCCGGCGGCGGTCACCGTTCCCGCGATGGAATAGGTGGGAATCGATCCGGTAAAGTTGACGCCCGTGGCGCTGGGTCCGACTACGACGGGATTCGCGAAACCCGAAGCGGTGAAGGTGTAACCGTATTTGACTGCGCTGACGTTAAAGGATCCGGCGGGCAAGCCGGCGAGTTCGAAGTTGCCGTCGCTGTCGGTCCAGACGGTGCGGTAATTGGCATCCGTCGTTCCCAGGCCATTATGCACGCGAACGCCTTCCACCGGCGCGCCGCCATGAGTAATGCGTCCGGCGATCCGGTAAGTACCCGGGGCGCCGACCGTGACGACCACGTAGTCGCTTGCCACGCCGCCCTTCATGTCGCTGACCGTGCAGCGGACCACGTATTCCTTGGCCGTCGTCCAGCTCTTGCTGGCCGTCGCGGCGTTGGCGCCGAAGGTGGTGTCGCCGAAGTCCCAGAAGTATGCGAGCGTGTCGCCGTTGGCGTCGGAGGCGCTGGCCGTGAAGTTAACCGCCACGCCGGTGCCCACCGCGGTGGCGCTCGCCGAAAGGTTCAGCGACGGGGCGCTGTTGCCCGAGAAGGTGCCGATGTTGACGACGACATCGATCGATTCGGGCGCGGTGCCGCCTTTGCGAATGGGGGTAATGTGCACGCCCGCGCTTGTGTCGGAGAAGGTGCGTCCGATCACTACTGCCGAGTCGCTCTTGCCGCTGGACGTGCCAGGCGTGGTGTCGAGCAACTGGCTGCCGGCATTGCTGCTCGCCCAAGGATCCCAGTGCAGGTCCACGCCGCTCATCAGCCAGCGATTGGACGTGAATTTCTGGCGGAAGTTCAGCCAGTAATCCCGGTCGGCGTCCTTGCGGATCTTTAACGCGTAGGGCGTCCCCGAGACCAAGTTCGCGTGGTCAAACGAGGTGATGCGGTAGGTGCCGCTGGCGGTGATCGTGGTCACGTTGGTGGTGGGGAGCCAATCGAGCCGGTTCTTCTCGTAGGCGTTGAAATGGTAGGCGCCGGCGTTGGCCGAACCCATCGTGTCGAAGCTGTCGCCGTATTCGTTGTTGCTGCCGGGGCCGATGACGCTGTCGCCGGTGGCCGTCCAGTAGTTGGCATGCCAGAGGCCGAAGTTGTGCCCGAACTCGTGCGCCGCAACGCCGGCCGTGGCGCTCTTGAGCCAGCAGCCGCGTGCGCCGACGTATGCCTGCCCACCGTAGCTTCCCGGACCGCCCTTCCAGCAGACGGCATCCAGCGTGTAGTTCGTATAGTTATATCCGGCGTTGGAAGCTTCGGTGCGCGCGTGGCTGTACAGCACGCTGTCGCCGTTCGTGATGTAGTAGGACTCCGGATTGGGCAGCGTCAGCAAGGGCGTAAAGGTGGACGTCATGGTCGTCGCGCCGTACGAGTTCTCTTGAACGAAGGCGGCGCAACCGTTCATCATGTTCGTCAACGTCGTGGCGCTGTGGTAGTTGGTCGTCGTATCCGAGAACTTGATGTTGATGATCAGTACGGTCTTTTCGCCGGTGGTCCAGGCCGACTGCGCGATGACTTCCCCACCGCTGCTGCCCGTGCCGCCTTCCTGCGCAATAAGCTGCTCTTCGAGCGGGAGAATGTGCCCGCCACTGCAAAGGTAGTAGATGACGCCGCCGGCATCGACGGCTACTTCGCGCGATGCGATTTTCGAGATCGGGCAGCGCGTATCCTCGTTGGCGACCGGAAGCTTCGGATCGGGAACTTCGCCCATCGCCAGCACGCGCAAGGGACTGGCGCTCAAAGCCATCTGCTTGTCCAGCACCACACCGTGAATCGGGATGCCCGAACGCGTCGTCTGGGTGAGGCGGCGGCCGTAAACGTGCGCTTGGTAGCGCTGCCCATCCACATCCACGAAGCGCCGGATCGGTGCTTCGCCGCTGTCCGGATCGACCAAGGCTGCTACGACGGAGAAATCGCCTTTGGCGTCGATCCAGCGTTCCATTTGGCCGCGCACGGCTTCGGGAAGCTGCTTAGCCTTGAACGCAGGAACCGCATGCTCCAGCGCCCGTTCAGGCGCCGCAGGAATCAATCGCGCCATGATGGCGCGGCGTCGCGCGGCCAAGCGCGAGCCTTCTTCCGCCAAAGCCGGGCGAGATTCCTCGGCGGCTTCCAGGTAGCGTTCGGTCCAAGCCGTAAATTCGGCCAGAACCTGCTCGTCGGAGGCATCCACAACCGGAACCGGCGCCCGTTCGTCGCTTCCGGCCACCAAGGTCGGCTGTTGAACCTGGACGGGGGCCGGCAACAAGGCCGGAGTTTGCTCAAGCCGTTCCCGACCGTTCAGGAAGGCCAGGAAGCTCAGACCTAGGCAGAAAACCAAGGCGGCCAAGGCCGCCCATGCCGCAGTTCGGCGAACTTCTCCCTGCTGCACAGGTGCGCCCTCCTGAGTCCGTTCCGTTTTGCCTTCCTTCATGTGTCATCCCCCGAGAGGTCCTTAAATCGCGTGTCCAGGCATGTTCGCAGTGCGGCACGTGTGACAACAAATTCTCCAAACAATGCGCTCATGAGGTCGTAAGTGTGGTGCGCGAGGTGATTGCGCGACTTACGCCATCTTTCCAGTTCTTAGCGATTCGGTGTCACGGCCGGCCAACAGGCGACATGCCTAGGTAGGGAATGACATGGCGGAAGTCTCGGACTTGCCCGATTTGGTCGAGTCTGCCCGCCTGGGGGACGTGCGCGCCTTCGAAGCATTGGTGGTGCGCTTCGGGCCCGCGGTACGCGCCATGTGCTTGTTGCGCGCCGCCGATCCTGAGTGGGCCGACGACCTGAGCCAGCAGGTGTTTCTCACGGCTTGGCGTCGCATGTCCGAATTGCGCCCCCACTCGAACTTTTGGGCTTGGCTGGAGTCGATTGCCCGCAACCACCTCTTAAATGAGTGGCGGCGGATCCAGCGGGAACGGGGCTTCAAGCAGCGCTACACGGTGGCGTGGCTGGCGCAGCAGGAGTCGATCGCGGAGACAGAGCAGCCGGGCGATCTGTTGGCGCGCACCGGCGCTTTGAACGCCTGTCTGGAGCAGTTGCCGGAACACTTAAGGAAAATGGTTTCGATGCGTTACGCGGAAGGTTGCACTTCGGATCAGATTGCCGACGAGTTGGGCGGATCGGCCGATTCGGTCCGCCAGACGCTCGTCCGCCTGCGTGACAAACTTCGCGACTGCATCGAGCAGCGGCGCCAAGGGACGCAGCTCTCATGATCGCCTCCGCGTCCGCTTACCGCGCTCCCGAGTTCGAAACGCTCATGGCGCGCTTCTTCGACGGCGTGCTCACCGAGGCGGAAGACCGCGCGTTTTCGGAACTGTTGGCGGCGAGCCCGGAGCGCGCCAAGCGCTTCCTGGAGCAGGTGCGCATGGAGCGCGCGCTCGGCGGGGCCATGAACCAACGGATCGAGCGCGATGCGTTCGTGACTGCGGTCATGCGCGGCGTAAAATTGGCGCAAGACGGTTCCGATACGGAGCGTTTCGCGCGCATCGTGGCGAAACAGGCGCGTGGCGTTTCCCAGCGCCGGATGGCGTCGCGGCGGTCGCGTGTCAGCCTGCGCGGGCGCCGGACCGAACCGGCTCCTGGCGTGGCCTTGTGGTTACCGGTTTTGGGCGCCGCCGCCTTGGTAAGCTTGGTCGTCCTGTTGGGCGGCTCGTCCGGAAGCGGCCGCCCGGGCACGAGCGCCGCCGCCACATCCAAGCCCGCCGAGCCCGCGGACCAATACCGCCCGTCCGATTTCGCACGCGCAGCGCCTGCGGCCGAATCCGAATCCGCGACGCCCGGAAAATTCGAGCCCTTGCCGGAACAGCCGCATCCCGAATTCGAGCCGGATGCGCTCGCTCAGGCGGATCCAGCACCTGCCGAACCCTTTGAGCCCGAACCGGTGGAACCTGGAGGCGAATCGCCGCGACCCGCGCCTGCGGAACTTCCTAATGCCCTAGGGGCAAAACCCGCTCGCGAAGCGGAACGCGTGCTGGCTCACGTCGTGCGCGTGGCCGGCGTCAGCGCGAAATTGCGCTCCGCGGATGGCGAGCGCGATCTCGTCGAGCGACAAGCGCTGTCCACGGGCAATACGCTCGTTCTGAAGTCCGAGGGCGGCGCGGCGACGGCCGCGGAGCAGGCCGGTGCGGAACTCGCGCTCGAAAACGGCACGTCGATCTGGCTGGACCCCGATTCGGCCCTGCGCTTCGACGCGCATGGCGCCGCGGTGCTGGAGGCGGGCTCGCTGGCCTTCCGCGTGGCCGGTCCGGCGCAGGCGGAGGCTTGGAAGCTGCAGGTCGATTCAGGCCCGCAAGTCGCGGCGAAGAGTGCCGCGGCTCGTGTTCGGCGCGACGCAACCAATCGGCGTGTGGTCGTGCTGGTAGACGAAGGCCGCGCGGAAATTTCGAACTTGGGAGCAAAGGAGGTGGTCGTCGCCAACCACGGCTGCGTCTCGCCCTTCCAATCGACGCCCGGCAGCCCGTATCTCTTCCAAACCCTGAAAGGTAGCGGGATCGTTACGCAGCCGCCTCCCAGTGCCACGGATTCCGGCAGTGGCGCACGAGAAAGCTCTACCGGCGAAGCCGCGGGTGCGGTTCCGGCGCCAGACGGCTCGGGAACGGATTCCGACGGCAGCGGTACAGGCGCGGGTCCTAGCCCGGGCAAGCCCAGCGGAAGCAGCACCGGCACCGGGAAGACCGGAGGAAGCGGCAACGCCAATCCCCCGGGCGCAAGCGGCGGCACAGGCAACGGCGGCGGTTCAGGTGCGAGCAAAACGGGGGGCTCAGGAAACGGTACTCCCCCCGGCGCAGGCGGCAGCGGCACGGGCGCCGGGTCCGGAAACGGCACCGGACGCGGGCCAAGTGGCGGAACACCCCCGGGTGCGGGCAGCGGCCGCACGGGCGCCGGGTCCGGAACAGGCGGAACGGGACGCGGCAGTGGCGCAGGTGGCGGCGCACCGGCGGGCACCGGCCGCGGCTCAGGCAGTCCGCCTCCCAAGAGCGGCGGACCCAAAGCCGGCAAAGGCAGCGGGCTTAAATAAAAACAGCCACCCGCTGGGGTGGCTGTCATGCCTGCGTATCGAATTCTACCGGCCCATCCATCCGACTCGGTTGCAGGGTCCCACAATTTTGGCGGGCCCGACGGGACTCGAACCCGCAACCCTCGGATCGACAGTCCGATACTCTAACCAATTGAGCTACGGGCCCGCGTTTTGCCGTGCTCAGCCTGGACCGGCTGCTTTAGGCCACCCATCCAGGGAGCGCTTTTCTACAGCAAGGCCGCAGGCTTGCAAGTGCCGGTTCGAGACTGAAAATGCGGCTTGCCGGGTGAGCGGCCCGAGGCCCGGCCACCCTTCGATAACTCAATGCTGGCCACCGGCTTGACCGCCTGCGGCGGGGACGTACCATGAGGCGGCATGGAGGCTGATCAAGAAGGAGCGGCCGTGGCGAAGACGGTGGATTGGCCGGCCCCTGGAGCAGCGCCCGCCAGGACCAGCGGCTGCGTCAAGGCCGGCGAATTGGCGCGCCGGACGGGTCTGACCCGCCAGGCGTTGCACCTGTACGTCCAGATGGGCCTCCTGCGTCCCTCGGAACTCACCAAAGGCGGGCAGCGCCTCTTCGGCGAAGAAGCCGTCGCGCGCGTCCAGTTGATCCGGAAGCTCTGCGCGAGCGGGTACACCCTGCGGGACATCCGCGAGATCTTCCTGAAGGATCGCTGAACGTGGGGCGCGCCAAATTCCCGGTCCGCCGCGGGCTGGCCGCATGGGCGAGCCTGCTGTTGGCCGCGGCGTTGGGCGCGCAGGAAAGTCCGGAGCGCCTGCCCTGCCTGACGGCCACCGAGCGCGGCGACTTGCAGCAATGCCTGGCTGCGCTGGCCGAAGCCTTCCAGGCAGGCAACGCGGAAGCGGCGCTGAAGATGTTCGCGCCGCGGCACGACACGGATATGGAACGCCAGGAGCGCATTCGCGAGACCCTGGAACGCGAGTTCGCGGCGTGCCGCTACTTGAGTCTCGAATTTCTGGATCAACCCGTGGTGGAAGATTGCCCGAACGAATCGACCTGGATCGTCTGGGTGCGCATGCGGATCGGCTACGAAGACCGGAACACGAAGTTGACGCACACGTACCACCACAACGACACCTTCATCGTCACGCGCCTGGAAGACGGGCGCTTCCGGCTGGCCGATTCGCCCTGGTTCGACACGCTCGGCAAAAGGCAGCGCCTGGGGCTCCTGGGCGATGTGGCGCTTCTGGCGATCGGGATGCTGGCGGCGCTCGCATTTTGGGTCTGGATGGGCTTCGAGGCGCATTGGCTGCGCCCGCGCAGTCATGCCTGGCGCCTGATTGTCGTCCTGCTGCCGCTGCTGGGTGCGATCGCGTTCTTCGCGGCGAAGTACGTGCCCGAATGGCAGCGCCGCAGACACTTGGGCATCGCAACGTAGAGGGTACGACATGGGCCGCCGGGAGGAGTTTCGCGAAGCGATGGCCGGCGGGCGCATCCTGCTGGCCGACGGCGCGTGGGGCACCGAACTCCAGAAACTCGGGCTCGACACCGGCGATTGCCCCGAAGCCTGGAACGTCGACCGGCCGGACGAAATCCGCAAGCTCACGCGCGCTTACGCCGAAGCCGGCGCCGACCTGCTCATGACCAACACCTTCGGCGGAAACCGCTTCCGCCTGCGCGCGCTCGAACATCACGGCAAGGTCGCGGCGTACAACCGGGCCGGAGCGGCGATCGCGCGCGAGGTCGCCGACGCGCACGGAAAGTGGGTCGCGGCGAGCGTCGGACCCACGGGCGAATTGATCGAGCCGCGCGGGCTGGCCAGCCGCCGCCAGATGTACGAGGCCTTTCGCGAGCAGCTCGAAGCGCTGAAAGCCGGCGGCGTCGATGCGGTCATGGTCGAGACGATGTCCGACCCCGAAGAGATGCGCGTGGCGGCGCAAGCGGCGAAGGATCTCGAACTCTACTGCTTCGCTACGATGACCTTCAACCCCGGCCCGGACGGCTACCGGACCTACACGGGCGTGACCGTCGCCGAGGCCGCGCAGGCGCTGAACGAATGCGCCGCCGACGCCGCGGGCACCAACTGCGGCACGGGCTTGGCCGACATGATCCACGTGGTCCGGCAGATGCGGCCGCTGACCCGCAAGCCGTTGCTGGTGCAAGCCAACGCCGGACTGCCGCAGACCGTGAACGGGAAACTGGTTTACGGCGATAAGCCCGCGCATATGGCGGCGCTTTTGCCCGACCTGATCGCGGCCGGCGCGCAGGTCGTCGGCGGCTGCTGCGGCACGACGCCCGAACACGTCAAAGCTTTCCGCGCCGTGGCGGATGCCCTGAACGCCCAGCGTGGTCCCTCCGCATGACCGCCTCCCGCCGCCACGCCACGCTCGCCATTGTCAGCATGCTGCACGGAGCCACTCACCTGCATTGGGTGCTCCTGCAGCCGCTCAATCCCGAGATCATGACGTTCTTCGGGCTTACGCAGGATAAGCAGATCGGGCTCCTGCACACCGTCTTCCTCATCCTTTACGCGGCCAGCAATCTGGTCGCGGGCATCCTCGCTTCCCGCTTCGCTCCGCGCGGAATGCTGGCCGGCGGCCCGCTCGTGCAAGGCGCGTGCATGGCGGCGATGTCGCTGCTTGGCCCCGGCGATTTCGGCTGGCTCATCGCGCTGCACGGACTCGGCGCCGCGGCGGGCGGCTTGTATCACCCGCTGGCGAACTTGCTGCTGACGACCACCTATCCGCACGAGAAAGGCCAGGCGCTCGGCATCGCGGGCATCGGCGCTTCGGTCGCGTTCGTGGCGGCCCCTTGGAGCGCTTCCGCGCTGGTCCACCACGCCGGCTGGCACTGGCAGCAGGTCGCCTTCGCTTCCGGCTGCGTGGGGATGCTCTGCGGCGCCATCGCGTGGATCGGACTTCCGGCGCGGTCCTGCGACCACGAGGAAGGCCTGGTCCCGCTGCGGCCGCTGGATGCCGCGGGGGCCAGCATGCGCCCGTTATGGCTCTTCGTCGCGCTGGTGGTGGTCGTGATGGCCGGACGCGAGATGGGCAGTTGGGGCACCACGGCCAGCACGCGGCAGTTCCTCGACAAGACCTTTGGCGCGCAAGCGCCCGACGCGGGACTGCTGCTGGCGCTGCTCTTCCTGCCCGGGCTGATCATCCAGCCGGTGGTGGGCAAACTGAGCGACCGGATGCACCGCGAACTGGTCCTGGGCGTCACTATGCTGGCCATGGCCGGCGCGCTGGTGCTGATGCCGCGCGTCCCGCCGGGCTGGCTGTGGCTGCCCTACATGCTTCTGGGCGCGGCGATGCAGGCCAACGTCCCGACGCTGGAAGCGCTGGTGGCCGACCGTGCGCCGCTGCGGCTGCGTGGGCTGGTCTTCGGCGTGATGATCACCAGCGGCATTGCGATCGGATCGGGCGGCCCGATCCTGGCGGGCGCGCTGGCCGATGCCGGCGGGCGCCGGCCCGAAGCGTATGCGCAAGTCTTCGGCTTACTGGCGGCCCTCTGCGCGGCCTCGGCCGTGATGTGCGCGGCGCTGCGCCCGGCGGCGCGAGCGCTGGGGCTCCTCTCCGTTCCCCCGCCGCCAGAAGCCGTGCCTGCGGTTCGCGGCGGCGCAGGGGATTAAAGCCGCCGCCCCTGATCTTGCCGCCCTTCGCGGAAAGCGATACACCCCTCGTTAACATGGCACGCACGAACACCGCCAAGACCCCGCCCCCCGAGCCCGCACCTTCAGGGCGCTTCACCGTCTATTTCGCCGCGCCGCTTTTCACGCTGCTCGAACGCCGCGCCAACCGCGCGCTCGCGAAGGCCATCATGCGCGAATGCCCGCAGGCGAAAATCGTGCTGCCCCAGGACTTCAAGCACGAAGGCAAATTCAACGACGCGCAGGCCTACGGGATCATCTTCCGCGACTGCGTGGGCGGCATCGACGCGGCCGACGCGATGATCGCGTGGCTCGACGGCCCTGACGCCGACAGCGGGACGGCCTTCGAGGTCGGCTACGCGTTCGCCAAAGGAATCCCGGTCGTAGGAGTGCGCACCGATTTCCGGCAGAACCAGGAACTGGGCCTGAACATCATGCTCTCCCGGGCCTGCGCGGCCTTCGTGTACCGGCCCAGCTTCGCGGAAGATGTGGAAGGCTTGGCGCGGGATATCGCCCGGGCGCTCAAGAAGGTCGTCCGGCCGCGCGCGCCCGAAAAGAAAGGCAATGCATGAGCACCAAAAAAATTTACCTCTGCGGCCCGATCATGGACGCCGCGAACAAGGAACAGAAGGATTGGCGTACCCGGAGCAAAGAGCGGCTGGCCGGGCGCTTTATCCTGCTCGACCCGATGCGCCGGAACTTCCGCGACAACGAACTCGACAGCGCCAACGAGATCGTCGAGTTCGACCTCGCCGACGTGCGCGAAGCGGACATCATTCTGGTCAACTACAGCAAGGCCAGCGTCGGAACCTCGATGGAAGTCTTCTACGCCAGCCACGATCTGGGCAAGTTCGTGATCGGCTTCTCGCCCTTCGACTTCAAGGATTGCTCGCCGTGGATGGTTCGCTTCTGCACGAAAATCCTGCCGAACCTGGAAGGCGCTTTGGAGTACATCGAGCGGCATTTTTAGGTCGTATGCACCGCAGAGTCGCGGAGCACGCAGAGAACGGCGAAATTCGGGGCACAGCTCAGGCGCCGTAGCGCGCGATGCGGAAGGGCCGGTATTGTTCTTCGGCGAGTGCTATTGCTGGACCCATGACTCCATCGGCTTCGAATTTCAGCCTTTGACTCTCTTCCAGAGCTTTCTCACGATTGGACTTTTCCAGCCTTTGTAAGATCTGATAATACCACTCAAAATGCCATGTCACCCAGTTTCCCTCAGCGTATTGGGCCGCTTCACGAATAAAAAACTTCCAATCGAAGTCGCCACGCTTATGCCGCTGAAACAAGCATCCAATGTAAAAATCCCCTAGCTTTCGAGAGCCGCCATTCACATTTGTCCAATAGGTCAGATGATATTGCACCGCATTTACCAGGTCATCCAGATGAGTCCGGCTCGCCAGATCGCAAAGCCACGGCGGCGGAACCTCCACCGTCGCGATCAGTGCGTCGGCCCAAGGTTCGGTGAAGCGATAATCAATCAGCCTGGATTCAAGCATCTTGAGGATGTAACAGAGATCTTCCTCGCTGGGCCACTTGGGCGTATGCATACTCATATTCTCAATGAAAAAGAGTAAGGCCGTTCTCCGCGCGCTCTGCGGCTCCGAGGTGAACAGACCTATCCCTTTATCGGATTGACCCACGTACCTTCCTTCGACGCGCGGTAGCAGGCTTCCAT
The DNA here is from genome assembly GCA_015075375.1 of Planctomycetota bacterium. GTDB lineage: Bacteria > Planctomycetota > SZUA-567 > H5-PLA8 > H5-PLA8 > H5-PLA8. The sequence goes on from JABTUM010000001.1 coordinate 2,081,053, forward strand.
AGCGGCGTTGCGCGCGGCGGCTTCGCGGACGCCCACAAGCGACACGTCTTTCCCGTGCAGCGCATCCAAATACAGTTCGAACGCGTGCGGCCAGGCTTCAGGGAGTTTCGTCCACGGTTCTTTCCCGTCCGCGCCTTCGACTTTGGTGCTCTTGAAGAAAAGCTGACCGTTGTGGATGTGCGCGTGGCCCTCGGTGCCGCTGATCAATAGCGGAACGGGGTTGGCGTGATCGACCCAGCCGGCGGCGAGCGTCGCGACGAGGCCGCCGGGAAAGCGCAGCAGCGCTTCGCCGTATTCGTCGCAGTCGCCGTAACGCCCAGTGGCGACGCCGATGTGCGCGGCGACCGACTCCGGCTCGCCCAAGAGCCACATCAACAGGTCGAGGCTGTGTGTGCCCAGGTCCCCGAACGCGCCGCAGCCGGCGATCTTCGGATCGGCCATCCAGCGCCACTCCGTATCGAACCAGCCGCCCAGCGAACCGGTGTGGCAGTTGCTCCCCCGAGCGCGCGTGATCTTGCCGAACGCGCCGGCTTGGATTTGCTCACGGATGAACAGATGCTGCGCGTTGCCGCGGTTGAAGTACCCGGTCTGGAAGATCACGCCCGCGTCTTCGATGGCCTTGGCCATCCGATACGCATCGGCCGCCGCGAAGCCCAGAGGTTTCTCCACGAATAGGTGCTTCTTGGCCTTGGCCGCGGCCACGACCAGTTCCTCGTGCCGGTTGGTCTCGCTGCAAACGACCACCCCGCGAATGTTCACGTCGGCAAGAATCGCACTCAAATCGGCGACGACCGGAGCGTTCAGGTCCTTCGCGCGGCGCTGTGCGGTATCGGCATTGGGATCCCAGACGGCCGCGACCTTCACGTCGGTCCGGGCGTTCAAGCGTTTCACGAAACCGGGCGTATGAATGTGCGTCCCGCCCACGAGCGCTACCTGGATCATCGATCGGCTCCTTAATGGTGCATGACTGGCAACGAAGCAAGCAGGCTAGCCGATGCGACCGGAGCGTCACGGACCTTTTGCGACCCGACTTGCACGGATCGTCCGGGGCCTGACAATCGTCCTGAAGAAGGCCGCCGCGCCAAGCGTCGGTCTCACGTTCGAGGACCGCACGCAGCGATGAATTCTTTCTTCAAGAGGTGGATGGCAAGCCTGATCCTTTGCGCGTGCGCCGTGTGCGCGCAGGACGTGCCGCCACGGCCTTCGCCGCATCCGGCGGCAGCGCGCGTACCCGCGTTCGCCTTCGCGGCGCTCCGGTTTCCGAACCTCGGCCAGCCCCTCGACGGCTTCGCGGCCTATTGCAGCACCATCGTGGGCAACAGCGGCGCGCTGGGAAAGCTCTTCCTGTCCAGCGCCTTGTTCCCGGTCTCGATCCATCCCGGCGACGGGATCGCTCAGGATCAGCCTGCGGCGGTCTACTGGATCGACCCGGCGCGCGCAGGGCGGACATTCGACGTGGCCCTTAGCTTGCCCGTCGCCGACGCGGCGCGTTTTCGCGCGGCCCTTAAGGAAGCGTACGGGGCCGAAGGCGACGATGAAAAGCTCGGCTTTTCGATCATGCAAGGCGTCGGCCAGAAAGATCGCACCTTTGTCGTGCGCTTGGGCGCAGGACGCGCCTGGTTGGCCCCGAATGCGGAGTTGCTGGACGCGCTGATCCGCCACGAAGCGGCGGCGCCGCCGGACGATGCCACGGACGAAGTGGCGCTGGACGCCGATCTCGATGCGCTGCGCAAGACCTACGGTCCCGTACTGGGACAGTACCTTGCCTTCGCATCCTTCATGTCGCAAGCGTTGCTGCCCGAAGCCGCGCCGGCCTTGTCCGAAATTTCGAAGCACGCGCTGCCCACGTGGGAGCAATTGGGCGCGCTGACGCTGCGCCTGCGCTTCGATGGGACGACCGCCTGCTTGGGCGGGCGGCTGCACGCGCACGCGGGTACGGCGCTGGCGGATTTCTGGGACGCCCGCGCGCCCAAGATGGGCGCCGATCTGGCTAAGCTCCTCCCGGCGGGGACGCCTTTCTTCGCCCAATTGCCGAATCACGATCTGGCCTTTCTGGACTTGGCCGTGCGGGAAGCCTTCCGCCTCGCGCTGAAGCTCGAAAGCCCCGAAGCGCGCAAAGCGCTGGCCGTCTGGCGGCAAGCCATGGCGCAACTGGCGCATGCCGCCGAACGCGCCGCCTCCGTGAGCCTGCTGCCCGCGCCGGGCGGCAAACTTCGCATCGCGATGGCGCTGGATACCCAGAACCCCGACGCGGCGGCGAAAGCGCTGGAGGCGTACCTGCAGGCCGTAACCGCCGCAGGCGGCGAAAGCTTGCGCTCGGCGCTGAACTTGCCCAAAAACGCGCCCGCTCCGCTGGTCCTGAACGCCTTACCGGCCGAAACCCACGGCGCGCGCAGCATCGCCGGCTTCGCCTTGGACTTCGCGCCGGGCCTGCCGCTCCCTGAGGGCCTGCGCGCGGCCTTGGCGCGGGCGACCGGATGGCCGCTGACGATTCAGATCGTGCGCACCGAAGCCGGCGTGCTGGCCGTGGCCGGCGTCGACGCGCTCGGCACGGCGCGCGAACTGCTCGACCTGAGCGCCGGCGATCCGGTACAGAGCCTCGCCGGGCATGCCGTCTTGAAGGACGAGCTTGCCGCACTCGCCGAAGGGGTGGACCTCTGGACGCGCGTAAACCTGCTGGCCACCGCGGCGATGCTGCTCGAAGCGTGGGTTCCGCCGGACACGCTGGATTTCGAAGCGATCACGCGCCGGCTTTCGGACGCGGCGGTGCGGGTGCGGCTCGAAACCGGCGGCCAATGCGCCGGCCTTGAAATCCGCGCTCCCGCCGAATCGATCGAAGCGCTGATGGAAGCCTACCTGCGCCTCAAGCGCAGGGGCATCGACCCGCTGACGCTGCTGCTGCATGCCCGGCCGGGCGGCGGGACCGTCCCCGCGCCGCTGCCGCCTCCGCCCGACGAGTAGCACCAAGGCGCCGTTTGCCGCCGCCGCGTTATTCTGCGTTCCATCGTCCGCGCAAAAGACCTATCATTTCGTCCTTCTCCGCATGCTTCGCGTTCACGGCGGTGCATGCCGTCCCTTTTCCGGAGGTAGCGCTCCCATGCCGCGTAAGTCGCCGTTCGCCGCAGGGCCTTCGCTGTACAGCCGCCTGATTCACGGTCGCGCGCGCGACGATCACTGGGACTACCGCCACCACGTGGTTCCGCCGCAATCTTCTTCGACGGCGTATCGTTTGGAAGACGCGGCGCGGGGCGCGCGGGGCTTCGCGGAGTTCGCACACGAGGAAGACCCGGACAAGCGCCGCAAGGCGCCCATCTACATATACGACCGGCTTGCCGAGCCGACCCGCGACATGCTCGAAGAAGCGCTGGCCGAGAGCGAACGCGGCGAGATCGCCGTCACCTTCGCGACTGGCATGGCGGCCATCGCAGCGGGCTTCGGTGTCACGGTGCAGGGCGGCGAACACATCGTCGCCGACCAGGTCCTCTACGGCAGCACGTACAGCCTGCTCACCGAGTGGCTCCCCAAGTACGGCATCCGCACCACCTTTGTCGATCTGTCCCATCCCGAGCGGCTCGCGCGGGCGGTGACGCCTAAGACGCGCGCGGTCTACTTCGAAAGCCCGGCCAACCCGAACTTGAAGCTGATCGACATCCGCGCCGTACGGCAGGCCGTGGACACGCTGAACCGCCGGCGCAAAGGACGCGAACGCATCCGCATCCTGGTCGACAACACCTTCGCGACACCCTTCTGCCAGCGCCCGCTCGACCACGGCGCCGATCTCTCGATCCACAGCCTGACCAAAAACATCTGCGGCTTCGGGACCGACATGGGCGGCGCGGTCATCGGCGCGCGGGTATTTCGCGGACCGCTGCTGAGCTACCGCAAGGACTTCGGCGGCGTGCTTTCGCCCAAAGCCGCGTGGCCTATCCTGGTCTACGGCCTCCCCACCCTCGCGCTGCGCGTCCGGCACCAGGAGGCCACGGCGCTGGAGGTCGCACGCTTTCTGGAAGAGCACGCCAAGATCGACCGCGTCCGCTACCCGGGCCTATCCAGTTTTCCGCAGCACGAACTCGCGCGCCGCCAGATGCTCGACTACGACGGGCGCTTCGCGCCCGGCTCGATGCTCTACTTCGTCCTGAAAGGCGCGCCCGCCGCCGCGCGGAAGAAAGCCGAAAAGCTGATCGACCGGCTCGCGCGCGAAGCCTACACCATCACGCTGGCCGTCTCGCTGGGCCAGGTACGCACGCTGGTCGAACATCCCAGCAGCATGACGCACAGCAGCGTGCCGCTGGCCAAACAGCTCAAGGAAGGCATCGATCCGGGCGGCGTGCGCATCTCGATCGGGCTGGAAAGCGCGCGGGACTTGATCGGCGATCTGGCGGCGGCGCTGCGGAAGGTCTGAGCCCTCGGCTCAGGCGCGAATGATCTCTTCGTAGCTGCGCAGGTCGGACGGAATCTCCACGCCGGGGCGAAGTTCCATCACGTCGTCGGCGACATCGGACGCCACGAGCAGCAGCGAACCTTCCTCGGACTGAATCTCGATCAGCGAGGTGCTCCCGTCGCCCACATCCTGCTCGGGAGGCGGCACCGAACCCGGCGCTTTGGGCGTCCAGCTTCGCTCGACTTCCACGTTGAGCGGCGAGAGCTTGGGCTTTTCCTGCAAGTCCCAGAGCAGCCGCAGCTTCGAACCCGGCGGAATGGGCGTCTCGGCCTGGACCTGCAGGCGCGCGCGCCGTTCGGACCGGTTGCAGACCATCCGCACCACCACGGCGTTTACCGGCTTGCGCCCGTCTTGGACCAGCTTGCAAGGCAGCGTGAACAGGATGGACTGCGACCCCGGCTCGACGCGTGAGGTGACGTTGTGCGGCGTCCCCGCCGTCGTCCCGCTCCCGGTAGCCGACGGTGGAATGATCCCGCGCAGCGAATAAATCGGGATCGGCTTCGCCACGTTCTTGACCGGACAATCGGGCAATCGGAAGACAATCGCACGGTCGCGAATCTCTTCGTAGGTGCCCGCGCCCACAAAGACCTGCCCGCGCCCGGCGATCGATTCGACGCGCTGCGCCAGATTGACCGCATTCCCGATGACCGTGAACTCGATCTTGCGCTCGCTGCCGATGTTGCCGGCGATGAAATCCCCGGTGTTCAAGCCGATGCCGTGGCCCAGCGGTTCGGGCGGCTTGACGATGTTCTCGTCCAGCGCCAGTTCGCGGTTGAAGACGAACATCGCGTTTTGCATCTCGATGGCCGCGGTCACGCTGTTCGCCGTGGCGAATTCTGCGCTGACCAGCACGCCCCAGAAGGCCATGATCGCGTCGCCGCCGGTCTTGTCCACCGTCCCGCCGCGGGCAAAGATGATTTCCTGCATGACGCGGAAATAGCGGTTCAACAGCGCCACGACGTCGCCCGGGCGCATCTGTGCCGCCATGCGCGTGAATCCGACGATATCGGAGAAGAAGACCGTTCCGTGCTTCAACGACCCGCCCAGTTCGACGGTCAGTTCCTTCTTGATGATCCGGTCAACCAGATGCGGGCTCAGGAAGCGCTGCAAGTTCTGGCGGCTCGCGGCTTCGGAGGCCGCTTGGCGCGCCAGTTCGGCGTTCTTGATCACGATCGCGAGCTGCCCCGTGACCGCGTTGATCAGGTTCACGTCGTCGGGACCGAAGCGGCGCGCCGCGTCCTTGGTATCGAGATAAAGAATGCCCAGGTCGTCGTCGCTGGCGATGAGCGGCGAGCACATCACCGAGTGAATCTCAAGGCGCGCCATCGACATGGCGGGGTTGTAGGCCGCATCGCTCGTCGCGTCGCTGACCAGGATCGATTGCCGCAGCTCGCGCACGCGGTTGACGATCGTCCGCGAGACGGCCACCTCGTGCTCCTGCCCAGGCACCGGATTGCGGACCTTCTGCACGCTCACCGGACCCTGGCGCGTGGTGAGCGCATCGCTTTCCAGCCCTTCGGCCGCGATGCTTTGCGGAATCTCCCCATCGGGGCCGTACAGCAGGATGAACCCGCGCTCGGCCTGCGGGAAGACTTCGAAGAGCTTGTCCAGGCAGGTCATCAGCACCTTGCGCGGCTCCAGCGACGAAGCCAGCGCCTGCCCGATGTCGAGGAGCAGCTTCAGGCGCTGCGTCACGCGCTTAAGCTGGATCAGGTCGCTTGAGGATTCTTCCTCGGCGGTGACCGCGCCCTTGCCGGCTGCCATCGAGTAATCGATGCTCGGCGCCGCCTCGCTGACGTCTTCGCGCACGCGGACGATGGAGAGGCTGGCGTCGGAAAGATGCTGCGGGCCGGGCAGCGTGCGCGGAACCTGCATCGGATTCAGCCGCAGCGTCAGCAGCGTACTGCCGATCTGCAGCGTATCCCCGTCACGATACGGCAGGCGCGTGCGCAGGAAGTCGTTGTTCAGCGCCGTGCCGTTGGCCGAATGGTTGTCTTCGACGAAGTACTGGCCGTTGGGGCCCAGTTCGATCTTCGCATGCCGCCGCGACGACATCGGGTCCGTTAACACAATGTCGCAGTCGGGATGGCGGCCGAGGATCGTGACCGGTCCCAGGCGGTAACGCTGGACCGTGCCTTCGGGCGTGTTAACGATCAACTCGGCCATGTCCCGCGTTCCCTGAACCGCCCCATTCCGGTGTACGGCGCTTGCTGCGGCTGGTCAAGACGACGGCCCCGCTATCGAAGGACGTGCGTCAGCCTTCGATCTTCGCGATCTTCACGACGCTGTAGTCCGTGCGGTGTCCGCGCCGAACCTTGTGCTCGTGAATGAAAAGCCGGCGGTTGGAAACCGTCTTCTCGCCCCGCGCGTGGCCTTCCAACACCGCCGTGACCTTTGCGCCCTTCACCGTCGGCGTCCCCACCTTCACATTGCCGTCCTGGCCCACCAGCAGGACCTCGCCGAAGGTCACCGACGCGCCCTTTTCGCCGGGCAGTTCCAGCACGCGCAGGCGGTCGCCCTCGCGCACCTTGTACTGGTGCCCGCGGTCCTTAATTATTGCGTACATAGTCGTCTACCTCACTCAGCTTCTTCGACACCCACGGCCCGTCGCTCTTCGCGACCTCCAGGCGCCACTGACTGAACGGCAGGCTCGGGTCCCCATGGAACTCCACCTTAACCCCCCGCTCCTCTTCGTACCGGGACAACTCCCGGCGGAACTGGTTTAGAATGTCAAAAGCCGCCTCAGGATTCAAGGACACGCGCACCCGGCTCACTTGAGGGTCCGCGCATTGGTGCTTCAGTTCCCGCATCAGCTCCAGCACCAGGCTTTCCGGCGCTTTTAGCGACCCAGAACCGTAACAGTAAGGGCACCGAATGAACAGAGCTTTGCGCAGGCTGTGCCGCACCCGCTGCCGGGTCATTTCCACCACCCCCAGCGGCGAAATCGGCAGCACGTTGATCCGCGCCCGGTCCCGCGCAAGGTGCCGCTTCAGCTCCTGCTCCACCTTGCGGCGGTGGTCCATGCTCTCCATGTCGATGAAGTCGATCATCACCAGCCCGCCGATGTCGCGCAAGCGAAGCTGCCGCGCCACTTCACGCGCCGCTTCCAGATTGATCGAAAGAATCGTATCTTCCTGATTGCGCTTCTCGCGGAAACGGCCGCTGTTCACGTCGATTGCCGTCAGCGCTTCGGTCTGTTCGATCACGATCGAACCGCCGCTCTCGAGCCCCACCTTGCGGTGGAACAGCCGCTGGATCTGAGGTTCGATTCCGTAGCGGTGGAAGAGCGGCGTTCGCTCCTGATGCAGCCGCAGCTTCACTTCCGCCTGCGGAGCGATCTCGCGCAGGAACGCGCGCGCGCGCTCCAGCGAAACCGGATCGTCCACCACCACCTCGGCCACATCGTCGGTGTAAATGTCGCGGAAGACGCGTGTGATCACGTCGCCTTCTTCATAGACCAGCGCCGGCGCCCGGCCCGCGCGCGCCTTCTTCGAGATCGTGTCCCACGTCTGCAGCAGGTAATCCAAGTCCTTCTTCAGGTCTTCCTTGCCGTGCCCCAGGCCCGCGGTCCGGACAATCAGCCCCATCCCTTCGGGCGGCTGTAAGTCCGCCAGGGCTTCCTTAAGCGCCCGGCGCGCGTGCTCGTCGCCGATCCGCTTCGATACGCCCACCCGCGCAACCGCAGGCATCAGCACCAGATAGCGGCCCGGAATGGAAAGGTAACTCGTCAGCGCCGGACCCTTCTGGCCCAGCCCTTCCTTAGCCACCTGCACCAGGATCTCCTGGCCGCGCTTGAGCAGCTCCTCGATCTTGTATCGCTTCGGCTCGCGCCCTTCGCGGCCCTCCCGGCCTTCGCGGCCGCCGCGTTCCGAACGCTCACGCCGACGCGCATCCTCCGCCGCCGCTCCGACCGCCGGAGCCGCGGCCTCCGTCGCCGCTGGCGCAGCCGTGGTGTCGCCCGCTTCCGCCACGGCGTGCGGGTTCTCCGCGCCAGTCACGGGTTCGGTCGCCTCGAGCGGCGTCTGCGTCCCCCAGCCTTCGGGCGGCATCTCGACCGCCGGTGTGGGTTCCGATTCCGCGGCGGCTTCCGCGGGCGCTTCTGGCTCCTGCGCCGGCGCCGGTTCGGCGCCTTCGTCCATCGGTTCGGCATAAGCGGCGGGCTCGCCGGCTTCGTCGTCCGGCGCCTCCTGCGGCTCGTCCTCCGGAACCGCCTCGCCATCGCGCGGACCGGGCGCCAGCATCGGAGCCTGTTGATGCGGCGCTGGCGCGCCCCGAACGACCTCGGCCGTGCCGCGTTCGCGCCGGCGGCGCTTGCCCGCGTGATCGCTCGATCTCTGCAACGTTCGCCGCCACCGCTTCCCCATCCAGCGGCGTCCCATCCGGAGCCACGTTGGGCATCACCTCGTCGTCCGCAGGTTCGCCGTCGTCCAGCGCTTCGGGTACGGCCAATGCCTCGGACGCCGGCTGGAGCGGCGCCGGAACTTCCTCGGCAGGCGCGGCGTGGCTCGGCTTACGCGGCGCACCAGGCGGCGGCAACTCCGCCAGCACGCGGTCGGGCGCCAGACAATCGGAAACGTGCAGGAAGCCGTTGCGCTCACCGCCGATCTCGACGAAGGCCGCCTGCAGCGAAGGCTCGATGTTGACGATGCGCGCCTTGTAGATGTTGCCGCTCTGGCTGCGGTTGCTTTGGCGCTCGATGAAAATTTCGGTCAGCTCGCCGTCTTCCACCACCGCGACGCGAATCTCGCCGGCGGAATGGGCGTTGAGCAGAAGGATTTTGTGGACGCCTGCAGGCGGACGGGAAGGCGTCACCGCGCCGGGCGTGGCTTCGTAACCTCGAGAAGGGCGTCGGCGCCGGCGGCCGCCGCGGCCCCGCGAACCGGCGTCCCGGCCGGACGGATCGCCGCCTTCGCCAGGGGCTTCGCCCTCGGATGGCCCGCCGTCCGTAACCTGGTCTACTCCGGTTCCGTGGGCGTCTCCGTCTCGGTTTCCGACTCCGTTTCCGTCTCCGGACTCGGGTTCCCCGTCGGCTCCAGCGTCATCGAGAGCTTCGTGATCCGAATCCCCGCCAGTTGATCCTTCGGGCGTTCCAGCAGCAGGCTGAGCACTTCCAGCGGACGCGCCGTCAGCACCGGGGTGGGCAGAATCTCGACGTCGACCGCGCCGCCTTCCGCGGCCGCGACGGCGCCGATGACCGTTCGAAGATCCACGGTCTTCGGAGGTTGCGGGCGGCCCTTGCGCCGGCCCCGCTCCAGCCGCACCCGCAGGTACGGCAGCGTCGCCGCCCGAGCCAGCCATTCCAGCCGCTCCGGAGGAACCGTGAGCTCCGCCTCCCCCAGCTCCATCCGGTACACCACCCGAACCGGACGCTGGCCCCGGCGAACCGGATCCATCTCCCGAACCGTGTGCAGAGCCAGACCCGGCGGAAGTGCCGCCGCCAAGCGTTCCTTCAAATCCTGAGTCGGAATCCATTGGTGCAATTCGAGTTCTGCGGCTTCATCGAGGGAGGCGATCCCGACCTCAAGCGCGACGGGAAACACGATGCGAGGCCGGGGATTGAACCCCTCGGTCAAACGCACCGGCAGTTGTGCCCGGCGGACCGCGCGCTGGAAGGCGCGCATGAGGTCATGATGGGATATGAAGCGGACGGCCTCGCCTTTTTCGAAGCGGAGCTCGACCTTTTGCCGGATCGCCGTGGGCCCGAGCCGGTCGGAAGGCCGCGAGGACTCACGGCCGCCGGACGCGACGATCGAATCTGTTTGGGAGTCGGACGGCGGTCCGGTCATCGAACGTCTGTCCGCGAAGGTAAAGGCGGCGTCCACGCATGCCCTGGCACGCGATGCCCGCCCGGTGGTCTCTCGCGGTCCAGCCGCGCACGCGGCCTGCCAGCCGGCCTCTCTGCGAAACTGCGGGGACGGGAACGCCCCGTCCCTCTGAAATCCTGACTCGGCGCCAGTTCCGAATAAACCTACTTCGGAGCTTCCTCGCCCAACTCTTCGTCGCCCAACGGCGCAAACGGCTTCGACATCTTGCTGCGCAGCCGGTCGATCTGGGACTTGAAGTCTTCCTGGCGGTCCACATCCACGATCGTCGGCGTCACGAAGACCATCAGGCTTTCGCCCGATACGCCGCGCGTGCGGTGCTTGAACAACCGCCCGATGATCGGAATCTCGCTCAACACCGGCACCCGCGTTTCCGCCCGGTTATCCCGGTCGGTGCGCAGGCCGCCGATCACGCCCGTCTCGCCATTGCGAAGCAGCATCTTGCTGACCACGATCCGCTGCACCGTATCCGGCAACACCAGTTCTTCGCCGCTCGGACCGCGGATCGTCTTCGGTTGGCCGCCGTCTTCGAGGATCAGGTCTTCCGTCTTGGGGATCACCGTCATCAGCACGTTGTTTTCCGGGCCCGTCACGTGCGGGATGATCAAGAGCTGAATGCCCAGCTTGATCGGCGAACCGTTCGCTTCGCGGAAGCCCGATACGTTGCCGCCGCCTTCCGTATTCGCCACGAACGATTCCGCGTAGCGGAAGAGCGTGCCCACCTGAATCGTCGCTTCTTCGTTGTCCAGCGTCATGAGCTGCGGCGCCTGGACCACGCGGCCGTTGGTCTTCGTCTTGAGCGCTTCGAAGAAGGCGCTGGTCGAACCGAAGCCCATCGAACCGAGCACGATCGAAGTAAGGCCGGAGAATGCGGTGCCCGCGCCGCCGGTGCCCACCGCCTTGCGAAGCGTGAAAATGTCCGCGGCCGGAATTGCCGTATTGGTCGTCTGATCGACCACCAGACGCGAACCCGCACCGACAGCCAAATCGCCCAGCAGCGAGCGCGTCAGCCCGCTCTTCACATCGAACGGAAACGCCGACGGCCAACTGGACAGCGGCTGCATCTGGAATTGCAGGCCCGACGACCACTGCACGCCCAGGCGTTCCTGGTCGTCGTCGTTGATCGCCACGATCTTCACGCCGACGTGAATCTGCTTGGGAGCCACGTCCAGCTTGTTGATCACCGCCTGCATCGAGTCCAGCGAATTGGGCGTATCCTGCACGATCATCGCGTTCGAGCGCTTCACGAAGGAGATCTTGCCTTCCGGCGTGCGCATCTGCGCCAGCAGGTCGATCAGCGTCGATCCGAAAGCCTGCGTCGAAGCCTCGCCGCCTTCGCGCCGCGCAAAGTCGGTATTGAGCGTCGCCGTGTATTTCGCGCCTTCCGGCGTCAGGTAGGCCAGGCGGAAGATGCGGTGATCGAGCTGCGTTTTGAGCTTATCGCGCGTCGTGATGCGGATCGTGTCGTTGACTTCCTGGACCACCACGAAGTCCAGCGTCTTGACCACGATGTTCAGCGCGTCCTGCCACGGAACGTTCTCCAGCCGCATCGAGATCTCGCCGTTGATCTCGGGGCCGACGACGATGTTCGCGTTGGCCTGAATCGCGATGGTGCTGATCACGTCGCGGATGTCCGCGCGATTGAAGACCATCGAAACGCGTTCGGGAATCGAGATCGTGACTAAGCGCTGGTTGAGCTGCGAATCGTCCACCTGCAGGGAGTATTTCTTGGCGATGTAATCCAGCACCGTGCGGTAGGTGACGTTGTCCAAATCCACCGTCACGGGAAGGCGTTCGGCTTCCTCGGTCAACGCGCGGACGTTCAGGCCGCTCACGGCGCTCAAGTAGTCCAGCACCACCTTCAACGGCCTGTCGCGCACATGCAGCGAAATCAGGCCCTCGCCGGCGGCCTGACCAACTGCATCCGATTTCTTCTCGTCGAAGAGCCGCTCGACGCGAATACTCTTGGGCGCTTGTTCGCCCTCTCCGCCGTCCTGCGCAGGAAGAGGACTGACCCAGGCCCACGCCAACAGCGCCAGAATACCCATGCCGCGTACGGCCCCGGCCTGCGGGCGGGACGCGCGGACATCTCGATTCGGCTCACCTACGGCGTGCGTGTTCAACACCCCCTCCTCCTCATACTCAAGGGCCTGCCTGCCGGTAGGGCGCTGTGGGGGGATGCGCCCTTCACGACCTTCGGAACGCGCAATCATGCGCGTACCTTTACCGGCCTGTTTAGGCTGTCCAAATCCTGGCGCAGCCTAGCCTTTCCACGGAAAGCGGTCATCCTTATAACACGCTTTCTCGACTTGTCATCTAGCTACTTCACGCAACCCCATGCAGGACCGGAACTACTGAGCCACATCCAACTTCATCCGGAACCCGCGGAATCTCACAATTACTTTGCCCGGAAGGATTTGATCCACAATCACCACGCTCGATTCGTCGCCCGTCTCGACCAAGTCGCCACGGCCCACCACATGGCTGTTCACGATCGCGCGCGAACTTCTATCCTTAGCCACCACACCGGTTACCGTGATATTCAGGTTCTTGAAGGCAACCTCCGCCTCTTCGCGGTTAAAGAGCCGCTCCGCCGCAAGGCGCAGCCGGAAAAGCTTCTCCTGCAGTTCTTGCAGTTCCGGCCATTCCGTCAGCGGCACCTTGGCCTTATTGATCGCTTCCAACCCCTGGTCGGCCAAAGCCATGGCGTTGCGGGAATTGGCGCTCATCAAGGCTTGCTCGGCCTGATCGAAACTCCGCTTGGCCGCTTCGCGGATCTTGTTCAACTCGTTCGCATCGGCTACGCCCGGCGTCTCCCCCGGCGTCGGCACCGGCTTGACCACCGTATCGACCTTGGCAAAGGTGAAGGGATCCCGGCGGCCTTTGATATCGAACTTGAATTGCTCTTCTTTCACCGCCGTGGGAATGGCCTCGGTCGGATCGACATCCTGCGCACCGGCGCCGGCACATAACGCCAGCATCCCGGCGGCCAGCCAGCGTCCTGCACGTGCCCGGTTCAAGGTTACGTCCATCCCATGCTTCCTCATGCGAACGGCCCCATTCCGCGAAGCCCTTACTGGCCCGGCGTCGGGATGTAGTAGTACGTCACCACATCGAAACTCACGTTATGCTTGGCGCCGGTGATGTTCATCCCGCCGGCATTCGCATTGATGCTCAAATTCTCGATCTGAATGAAACGCGGGTAGAATTCTTCGAAGTAGTTGATGAACTCGCAGATCGATTTGAAATCCGCCTCGTAGTTGGTGCTGTAGACGTCCTTCTTGAAGTTCTGCGGATTCAAGCCCGGCACGCTGACCGGCACGTCGTAGCGCGGCACGTAGCCCAAGTACCGAATGCCTTTTTGTTCGGCCAGTTGCACCAAGTCGGTAAAGAAGCGGTCGCGTTCGTGCGTCTTCGGCAGTCGGTTTTCGAGTTCTTCCTTCTGCTGGCTCAAGCGCTTCAGTTCGGTCACCAGGTCGGTCTTCTTGTTCGCTTCGACCTTAAGGCCGTCCACTTCCTTGACCAGATTCTTGCGCTCGTTTTCTTTTTTGGTCCAATCGCCGTGAGCCTTGTAAACAAGGCCCCACACGCCGGCGTTGATAACGACGGCAACGCCGATCGTGATCAGCAGGCGCGTCCGTTCGGACCAGTCGGACATGGCCATGCGGCATCAACCTCCGGAGCGCGGCGCGCGAACCGACGCGCGGGCGCGTGCCCAATCTGAGTCTACTGGCCGGCGCCTTGCGGCGGCGGCAGAGCAAAGCCCATCGAGAAACTGAAGTTCAATCCGCGCGGAGGCACCACCACCGTCTCGGCCGCCACCGCCAACCGGGGCATCGGAATCGGCTGCAACGAAAGCGCGACCGGTTCGTAGTAGCGCATGCGCAAGAACTCGTTGTACCCCGGCGGAAGCTTGCGGCTCCCCACCTGGTTTGCCTCCGGACCGGCCGCCTGCTGCGCGGCCAACTGCTTCGACAACTCGTCGGGATCCGGAACCCGGAACGTCTTCTTCAAACTCGTGTAAAACTCGCGGTGCCGGTTCGCGCATTCCTGGTCGCTTTCGCCCGCGGCCAGTCCCGTGAAATTCATGCGGTAGCGCGGGCCTTCCGGTATGCCGAATTGCGGCGCGGCATCGGGCGCAAAACTGATCTGCCGGATCGTCACGTTGCTGGGCACCGACTGCGAGAACGTATCCAGCAACCGCGCCCAAAGAATGCGGCTGTTGCGCAGATTCTCCAGCCCCGCCACCTTCTCTTTGATCGAAGCGATCTCGCCTTCGAGCTTCTTGACCTCTTCCACCTGAGCCAGGAGCGTCTGCTTGTCCTTCTTAAGCTGATCGATCTGCTGGTTGGCTTTGGGAATCTCGACGAAGTAGTAGTTGGAGACGAACACGCCGCCGATCACCGCCAGCACGACGCCTACGATAATGCCCATCAGGCGCGGCAACGGCGTGCCTTCGGACTGCCGGAGTTCCGGCGGGAGCAGATTGATTTCTATCATGCGTGCGTTCCGGCCCCGGCGTTACACACTGCGCAGTCGGCTGGCCAGCCCCATGGCTACGGCCAGGTTCGAATGCGATCCGCCCAATTCAAGGGTCTCGCCACCCGCGATCTGCAGGCCTTCCGTCGGGTCCCACAACCGCGTGGGCATCCCGAATACCTGCGTCAGCATCGTGTCCACCCCCGGGAAGTAAACCGCCCCCCCGGAGATGAAGACCTCTTTGACCTGCTGTTCGTACTGGTTCTCGTAGTAGTCGAAGCTCAGCCGTATTTCGCTGCCGATGTCCTCGAGCACCGGGAGCATCGCGTCCTGCATGCTCTCCAGCGCCCCGCCCGGATCGAGCTTCATCTTCTCGACGTCGCGCGGATCCTCGCCAAAGCGCTTGGCCACAGCCTCGGTCAAATCGTTCCCCGCGACGTAAATCTCGCGCTGAAAAAAGCTCGTATTGCCGCGCATGATGTTGATGTTCGTCTTGCTCGCACCGATATCGACCAACGTACGAACCTCCTGGTCGTCGATACCCAGCGCCAGATTGCGCAACTCGAACGCGTTGCCCAGCGCGAAGACGTCCACATCGATCGCCAGCGGCGAGAGCCCCACCGAATGGAGCAGCGCCACGTGCTCTTCCACCATCGCCCGCTTCACCGCCACCAGCAGCACGCGCATCTGGCCGTCGCCGGCCGCCTGAGCGCCCGCTCCGTTGGGCAGCCGCTGCGCGTCCAACTGCACCTCGGCCACGTCGAACGGAATGTACTTATCCGCCTCGTATTCCACCGCTTGGCGCAACTCGCTATCCGGCATCGAAACCATCGGCACCTGCCGGATAATCACGCTGCGTCCCGATACCGCCGAAACGCAACGCCGCGTCCGAATGCCCGCCTCGCGCAGCGCTTCTTGAATCGCATCGCCGGCGGCCTCGGGAGCTTCCAACGCCGCCGAGCCCACGCCTGTAACCGTCAGGCTCTGGCCCGAACGGGTCAGCTCCACGGCCTTCACGCTCGATGAGCCCACGTCCAGGCCCACCAAGCTCTTGCGCCGGCCAAACAGGCCCACGTTCCTTCTCCCCCCAAGGACGGCAGACGGCTTTGAGTCGTACGAAGCCCTGAAGGCGTAGCCTTCTCAAGGACTTTCGTCAAGACCCAAAACTTTCCGGTCCAGGCAAAAGGTCCGAACCTAACCCGCCACATTCGCCATCGGCTGTTTGGCCATTATAGTTGAGCGCATGCCCTTATGAAAAGAGGCAACCCCGCACTTTGCGCACCTACTTTGGCTTAACAACCCCCAAATTAAGACCTTGTTCGGTTAGCTATTCGCGCTTCAACTTGGCAGCCCCATTTGGTGCATACAGATCGAAAAGGGATTGGCTGATTCGCGCAAAAGAAAACGCGGCTGCAAAAGCTGCAGCCGCGTTCATCCAGCCCAAACGCCCGAATGTGCGCTATTCCACGTGCACGAAATTCTCGCTGTCCGGATTGGTATGCATCTGAATCAACAGGTCGCTGGTGCCCGTATCTTTCTGGTAGATCGTCCCGCGGTCGTCAATGTAGAAGGAATTGCGCCCCGAAAGATTGTACTGAGCCGGAGCCGCGTACACCGCAAAGCGAATCGTGCTGTCCAGGTTCACGTAGTTTGTGCCGTCGCTGGTCGTCTGGATCACATCCACGTAGAAATAGCCCGAAGCTGGCGAAGGATCACCCATGCTCCCCGCATAGGCAATATTGGCCCGCGCCAGAGAAATTTCGACCAGATTCATGCCGTCGACTTCCTGCATCATCCAGTACCGCGGCGCATACTCCTGCACGCCACGCTTATCCGTCAGCCCCAAGGCCGAGTAATCGAATTGGTGATCCTGCCGCCGGAAGATCTGCTGGTTGGTCGCGATCGCCTTGAGCCCGCCGATGCAAGCTACCTCGTTTGCCGTCATCCGAGCGCGCAACAGACTGGGAATGGCAATAGATGCGATAATCGAGATCAACGTGATCACGATCATCAATTCAATCAGTGTAAACCCGCCTGCCGCTCGACGCCTCATGACGCATCCCCCGTCACTCACTCGGACCTGCCACCAAGCCTTATTATGCCTCAAAGGGGGTCACAATCAAGACCCAATGTGCATTTTATAAAGTCAATAAATTGAATGTGTTACGAAATTTAACCTACTCAGTCGTAGGCCTGCGAAGCCGTCCCGGTCGAGTACCTGGGCCCCGCATTGCGCATCAACTTCATCAGCATGATCGCGACAAAGATCAGCGAGGTTGCGCAGGCGACCACCCAATGCGTGAAGATACGAACCACGCCGGAAATATCGTCGCTATCGAAAGCCGGCTTGGGCCGATTGCGAAGTTGGAGGTTACGCATGTCCGCCGGGAGATCGGAGAACTTGATCTCGGGGCGTTCCGGGACGCTGGGCGGCGGCGTGGTCCGTTCGATAATCGTGTGGCCTTGAACCATCCGCAGGCCCAGCAAGCCGCCGCAGGCCAAAACCGTCGCCAGTAAGCAGGCGCCCACGACCTGTCCGCGGCCCGCGTAAGGCCGAATCGCTTTCACGCCGCTCCAGATACCCGCGCCGGCCACCAGCCCAATGCCCAAGCCTTCCGCGATCACCCACCAGTATTTGTACCCGGTGGCATTCGCAAAGCCGCAGCCCACGGCCACGACCAGCGCGCCCAAAATGCCCAGCAACAAGCTCTTGGACCAATGCTTACGGTTCTCTACGGGCGACAGCGCGGCCGGAAGCCCGATCTGCGTGCGGCGTTGCACGGCCGCCGGCGCGCCCGGTTCGGCTTGAACCGGCGCCGGACCGGCGGATTGGATCGAGCGCGTCGTCAGGCCCATGGTGCCCAGGATGCGCGCGGCCAGACCCAGCGAGACCGTCATCTCCGAATTACTGCTGCTCATCGCCCCGCCGAAGCTGCCGACTTCCAGGCCTTCGATCGGATCCCACAGCCGCGTCGGCAGGCCGAAAACCTGGCTCAGCATGGTGTCCATGCCGGGGAAGATCACCGACCCGCCGGACAGGTAGACTTCCTTAACCGGCGTGTCGTACTGGTTTTCGAAGTAATCAAACGAGAGCCGGATTTCGCTGCCGATATCCTCGAGCACCGGGAGCATCGCGTCCTGCATGCTCTCCAGCGCGCCACCCGGATCGAGTTTCATCTTTTCGACGTCGCGCGGATCTTCGCCGAAGCGCTTGGCCACGGCTTCCGTAAGGTCGTTGCCCGCCACGTAGATTTCGCGCTGAAAGAAGCTCGTATTCCCGCGCATGATGTTGATGTTGGTCTTGCTCGCGCCGATGTCCACCAGTGCGCGGACTTCCTGATCGTCGATGCCCAGCGAAAGATTGCGCAGTTCGAATGCATTGCCCAAGGCAAAGCAGTCGACATCAATGATGACCGGCGTCAGGCCCACCGACTGCAAAAGCGCGATGTGCTCGTCAATGAGCTGCTTTTTCACGGCCACCAGCAGCACCTTCATCTGCCCGCCTTCGGCGGTTCCGTCTTCCAGGCGCTGGGCGTCGATGGCGACTTCGTTGACGTCGAAGGGAATGTATTTATCGGCTTCGTACTCGATGGCTTGGCGCAGTTCGCTGTCCGGAACCTGTACCATCGGTACTTGGCGGATGATCACGCTGCGGCCCGATACGGCCGTCACGCAACGCTTGGCGCGAATCCCGGTCTCGCGCAGCAACTGTTGAATCGCCTCGCCCACCGCCTCGGGCGATTCGATCGCAGCCGTGCCCATGCCCGTGACCACCAGGCGTTGGCCCACGCGCGTCAACTCGACCGCTTTCACGGACGAGGAGCCGATATCCAGACCCACAAGACTACGCTGACGACCAAACACCCTGGTGCGACCTCCAGGCCTCAGCCACGTGCATAGCGTGATTCACTCGCCATTATGACATGTTTCACAAACGTCGACTGCATAATTCTAGTGAGAAGGTTACCAACGGAAGTGCACGTGCAGGAAGGGCGAGGTTCACTCGTGACGTCGGCCAGAAGGATTCAAAAATCCACCCATCACGATCCCCTTTAAGGCTTGGCTTGCAGTCGTTGGGTCACCTCTCCAGGCTTTGGAAAGCGTCCTTCGCTGTGCTTCGAGAAAACCAGTTTGCCATCCACCGTGACGTCAAAGATGCCGCCTTTGCTTTCTTCAAGCTCAGAGCTCGCCCCGAAATTCGACTTAAGTTCCGCCGCCAAACTGACGGCGTTAGGCTTGTAATCTCACATACCACAATACTTAATGTGAACTTTCATGGCCGGGAAGGTTCCTTAACTCTCGGTTTGGCGCACGGACCTTGAAAAGAATGCGCCATGCGCACCTATTACTATTACTCCCGATACGGTTGGATCGCAAATCCACCTTTACGATCGATCCGAACGTAGTAAAGCTCGTCGTAGCCTTCCTCCCAAGCCGGCCGTTCAAGTTTTTTAATGGTGGCTCGAATCGCTACCTCAGGGACGCGCTGCGCCGCCGGGCGTTCGGCGTTTCGAGCGATGCAGTCCTTCAGGTCACTGGCAAAGTAATACCCGACGATGCGGTAGCCGCTGGCTTTGGCCGGCTCGATGTAACGCGCGCGGTCCACTCGAGTAGGGTTGGTATTGTCGACCACGATCGTGCGGCTCGCGGCAATCGCTTCGCCCAGAAGTTGGGCTTCCTTCGCGCGCGCTTCCTTTCCGGTGCCGATTTCGTCCAGACTGATCAATGTATGCGGGAACGAAAAGGCGTTCTGGCGGAAAGTGGTCTTACCGGCGGCCTGGATGCCCATGAGCAGGATCAGGCCGAGAGAAGATGGGCGGGCAGTCATCTGGTCCATTGGGTTATGCGATGACCCGCGCGCCGTCAACCCGCATCGAGAATCCCCTTGCTGCCGCCAGGAGCCCATTATAAGGTGCCGGGATTACGAACGGCTGGCGCGCGAGAATCGGAGCAGCGCCCTCCTTCGAACAGGCGGCGAGCGTCCTTATTCCCATGGCACAACGAGCGTCCTCCTCCGCGCAACAGTATCTTCCCTTCGAGGAGAGCCTGCGCGAGATCGAAGCCCGGATTCGTGACCTTACTGATTTCCAGAAGACCCACAAGGTCGACATGCTGCTGGAGATTGAGAGCGCCAACGTCAAGCGCGACAAGCTTTTAGAACAAATCTACGCGAACCTGACAAGCTGGCAGCGCATCCAGGTCGCGCGGCATCAGAACCGCCCGCAAACGATGGATTACATCGAGCGGCTTTGCTCGGACTTCGTCGAACTGCACGGCGACCGCGCCTTCGGCGACGACCGTGCGATCGTGACCGGCTTCGCGACCATCGGTTCGAAAAAGGTCATGCTGATCGGACAGCACAAGGGCCGCGACGTCTACGAACGCAGCGCATGCAACTTCGGCAGCCCGCAACCTGAAGGTTACCGCAAAGCGCTCTGGAAGATGCGCCTGGCCGAGAAGTACCGCATTCCCATCGTCTGCCTGATCGACACCAAGGGGGCCGCACCGGCCGTCGAAGCCGAGGAACGCGGACAATCGCAGGCCATTGCCTACAACCTGATGATCATGTCGGGCCTGAAGGTGCCGATCGTCTGCGCCGTAATCGGCGAAGGTGGAAGCGGCGGAGCGCTGGGGATCGGCGTCGGCGACCGGATGCTGATTCAGGAGTACGCCTACTTCAGCGTCATCTCGCCCGAAGGCTGCGCCTCCATTATCTGGAAGGACGCGAGCAAGAAGGAAGAAGCCGCCGCCGCGCTGAAGATTACCGCTCCCGAATTGAAGGCGCTGGGGATCATGGACGAAATCGTCCCCGAACCGCTGGGCGGCGCGCACCGCGAACGAGAGCGGGCCGCCGAGATGCTCAAGCAGGCGATCTTGAACAACCTCGACGACCTGGAGCGCCTCCCGCTCGACGAACTGCTCGAACGGCGCTACCGCAAGATTCGCTCCTACGGCAAATACCGCGAAGAGGTTCTCGAAGCCGTCGGCGCGTAGTCCGGTCTTGTTCACCACAGGGATCACGAATACCGCCGAGAACGGCCCTGCCGTGTTCAAGGCATTCGCGTAGGCGCCACCGGCTCCCCAGGCGCAGATCGCGCGCGCGTGCGAGTCCCGCCTCGCCGTTCCCTCTGGTCTCTGCGGTGAAAGCCGCTGCCCGCCGCGGCAGGTATTACTCGAACTTATCCACGTCGACGTGCGGCCAGAGTTCCTTGACGTGGTCGGCGAGTTTTTCGTTGGTCGGACCGTAGCCCTTCGAATACATGAAGGATTCGAGGCGGTCGCCGAACTCGCGGGCGCTTTGCCAGCGCTGATCCGGATCCTTCTCCAGCGCTTTCATGTTGATCTCGACCAGTTCGTCCGGCAGATCGGGGACGATCTTGCGCGGATCCTTGATCTTGTACTTGGTCATCTGCTCGATCAACGTGCGGCGCGTGCGCGGCGTATAGACCCGGGTGCCGGTGAGTTGCTCATAAAGCACCAAACCCAGCGCGAAGATGTCGGTGCGCGCGTCGGTGGTGCGCGCGGCGGCCTGCTCCGGCGCCATATACGGATACTTGCCCATAATCACGCGCTTTTCGTCGGGCTTGGGCATCTTAAGCGCCTTGGCGATGCCGAAGTCGGTCAGCTTCACCGCGCCGCGGAAATCGATCATCACGTTGGACGGCGTCACGTCACGATGCACGATATTCAGCGGCTTTCCGAAGCGATCGCGCTTGGTGTGCGCATAATGCAGTCCGCGTGCCACGCGGCTGATAATGAACGCCGACATGTCGGTGGGCGGAAGGCGGTCGATCCGGAGAAAGTGCGCGAGGTACTCGGAAAGCGTCTTGGCGTGCAGATACTCCATGACGATGAAGTAGCGGCCTTTGTACATCCCCAGGTTATGGACCTGCGCAATGTTGGTATGCACAAGGTCGGCGGTAAGCCGCGCTTCGTCGAGGAACATCTGCAGCGCCATGCCGTCTTGCAGACGGTCGGACTTGATGACCTTAAGCGCGACGGTCTTGGTGAAACCGGCGTCGCCGAGCTGTTCGCCCAGATATACGCTGCCCATGCCGCCGTCGGCGATCTTGCGGATCACCCGGCAACGCGTGCGGTATTCGAACTCGCGGGTCGCTTCCGATTTCGGCGACTCCGTCTGCGGCGAACTCAACGGGGCCATCCTCGGGTCCATAATGGGTCCAGCCCCTTATTGTCCTGCCGCAACTCGCAACGTCCAGAGTCTTTCGCTGCCAATACTGGATCGGCGATCCAAACAGCTCCCTATATGGAATACCGGACAAGCGTCCATTCGGGAGACCTTGCAGGCAACATTCTGGATTTTTCCCCGCCGCCCGCGAGGCTGCATACGCGTGTAAGGCAGCCCAGAGCGACCCATGACCGAACCTGAACGCCAAGCCTGGATCTCCGAACGGTTGGACCGCTGGCGGTCCAACCAGGATGCCGCGGCCTTGGGCGAACTGCTGAAATGGCAGCGCGACCGCGCCTACGCCACCTCCGCCCGGTTGCTCGGCGCAGGGCCGGACGCCGAGGACGCCGTTCAGCAAGCGTTCCTGAAGTTGCTTTCGCGCCGGCAGGGATTCGAGCACGCGCGTGCATTCCAGGCCTCCGTGTATCGAGCGGTGGTGCAGTGTGCCTTGGATCTGGCCCGCGCGCGACAAACCAGAAGCCAACGGGAGGCGGACATGCGAAACGTCATGCAGCACGCAGGCGCTACTCCCGCGGCGCTGGCCGAGCAAGCCGAGTTGCAGCGGCTGCTGCGCGAAGCCTTCGGAAGTCTGGATCCTCAGCAACAGGCCCTCGTTACGCTCTGCTGCCAGGAAGGCCTGACCTTGGCCGACGCCGCGGCGGTGCTCGAAATACCGCGTGAAACCGCACGCGACCGCTTTGCGCGCGCACTGAACGATCTGCACGGCTTCCTGCGCAAACGAGGCGTGGCGCTCTCGTTACTGCTGCTCGCGGGCTTGTTTCAGTCCTCCTCCGTCTCGGCCGCGCCGAGCACCCTGTGCGCGGCCCTCGATGCGTCCCTGCCGGGCCGGCCGTGCGTGGAGGTCGCCGCCGCCGCCCAAGCCCCCGCACATGCGGCGCGCGTCCTTACGGAGGCAGGGCTTTCCGGCAGCACGTGGGGATTTCAGGTGGCCGCAGCCGCGCTCGTGCTCGTTTGCGGCGGACTTGCGGCCGGCTTGCTCTGGAACGATCCGCCCAAGGATCACGGACAAGCGCCTGTGGCGCCCGTGGCGACGGTCGATAAGGAAGGCGCTCAACCTGCTCCCTCCGGGCAGCCCGGGGTCGATCCATTAGCGGCGGCCGAGAAATCGGCTCAGCCTGCCGCTGAAGCGCCCGCTGCGCCCGCGCCCGGCCCGCAAGCCGAAGCGCGCGCCCAACCGGGCGACGGACTTCCGCCGGGTATCGAAGCCGCAGCCGTCCAGGCGCTCGAAGGATTCGTGCTGGAGCGCTTCGAACGGGAAGTGCGCGCGGGAGGCGTGCGGTACGAACTGGAAGGCACGGCCGGCGGCAAGCGCTACGAGATCGTCGTCTCGGCCGAGGCCAAAGTGTTGAAGATCGAAGAAGAGGACGAGGACGACGACGACGACGAGAAGAGCCCGGCTAAGCCGCCGCCTGCGCCTCCAGACGACTTTTAACGTGAAGTGCGTTTCCCACCCATGCCGCGGTAGACGCGGAAAGGAGCATCCCATGAAGCACACGTACTGGAGCCTGTTGGCGGGCCTGGCCCTGGTGATTGGTCTGACGGCGACGAGCTTGCGTGCCGAAGAAGAGGACGACGACGGGAAGGAAGAAAAGATCGAGCTGAAGGATGTACCGGAAGCCGTTCTGAAAGCCGCTCAAGCGGCCGTGAAGGACATCGTCTTCTCCAAGGCCGAAAAGGAGACCAAAGGCGATAAGGTTATTTACGAACTGAAGGGCAAGGCCGGCGAAAAGACCTACGAGGTGGAAGTCAGCGCCGAAGGCAAAGTGCTCGAGGTGGAGGAGGAGGACGGCGACGACAAAGACAACGACCAAGCAGAGAAATCCGGGGACAAGTAGCTCCGGTCTCCCCGCGCTTGTCCGTTCGATCGAGCGGCAAGCGCGGCTATTTTCTACGCGCCCACTGGGTGATCTTTTTTGGCTTCCAGGAAGCTGCTGAGGTCGGCCTCGCTTACACTCGGTTCGCCGGGGCTCAGGTTGTCGAGCTTGCCGTCCTTGATCCACGCCTCCAGCCGGGCCACCTCGTCGTACAGGTGCTCGAATCCGTCCACGATGTACACCAGCGGCTGATAGTGATGGATCTCGAAGTATTGATTCACGACCCATTCGAGTTGGAACGGGTAACGCTGAACCTCGGGCGATTCCAATACGTGCGCGATCTCGCCGTAGCTGCTCAACAATCCGCTGCCGTATACGCGAACGCCCTGAGGTGTATTCATCAGTCCGAACTCGACGGTGAACCAGAAGAAGCGCGCCATGCCCTTTAAGATGCTGTCGAGCCGTCGCATCCGCTCGTGCTCGTCCTTGATCCCTTGCGCCATCTCGGCCACCAGTTCGGCGACTTCGCCGAAACGCACCAGCACATCGGCGAAACGACGGTCGGTGTGCATCGGCACGTGCCCGGCGACGTCATGGAAGATGTCGGGCTCGGGCAGGTAGTCCAGCGAGTCCCCCGCGCGGATGGTGATGGTGGTTGGAAATTCGCGGTTCTTCAGGCATTCGAAAAAGACGTACGCCGGCACGTAGCCGCTCACGGCTTTCGCGCGGAAATTGCTCAACGGCTGAAGGAACTTGTTGATGTCATCGAGGTGCGGGACGTTGTGCGGATCGAGCGCGAGGTTCTGCACGCCTTCCATGAACTTCGGATGCGCGAACTTCTCCCAGCGCGGGCGAATGCGCGCGTAGAGACGCCGCCAGGTCTCCTGGTTCTCCTCGCTGTACAGTTCGTACGGCTGGCGGATATAGATTTCGCCGCGCCCGCGGACTTCTTCGATGAACGGGGCCTGTGTAGTGGTCAGTCCGATGGCGGTCATGGCAGACCTCCGGGCCGGCTATCCGACAACCGTATTGTACGCGGTGGCGGGGCCGCGGAGCAACCGGCTGCCCGGTCGCTTACGCCTGCGGCTTCGGCGGGCGCGTCAGATCGAATCGCTCCCGGGTGCGCGCGTAGCCTTCGCCGCCCATGCGCCCGATCGTATCGAGCTTCGCCGGATCGATCCGGCCTTCCGCATCCAGCACCGTCTCGGCCACGTGCAGCATCTCGATTCGGCCGATAACCACATTTCCGGCGCTTGGGCCCTCGCCCACACGCACGATCTCCAGCACGCGGCACTCGTACGCCACCGGAGCCTCGGCCACGCGCGGCGTCGCGATCTTCGTCGATGGCGCGGGCGTCAATCCGCACCGCTCGAACTCGCTCACTTCGTACGCGTACTCGGCGCTTGTCGCGTTCATGCGTTCGGCCAGGTCGTAATTGACCACGTTGACCACGAACTCCCCGCGCGCTTCGGCGTTTCGCAACGAATCTTTTTTGGTGCCGTCGCGCTTGTTCGATGGACAAAAGAGCAGCGCCGGGGGGTTGCTCGTAATGCCGTTGAAGAAGCTGAACGGCGCGAGGTTCGTGACGCCGCCCGGTGAGAGCGTGCTGACCCACGCGATCGGGCGCGGATTGATCGAGGCGATCATGTACGGATAAAATTGGTGCGGCGGCATGGCGGTCGGATCGAGCAGCATGAGTCGTAAGCCTTTGAGGAAACGATGCGGCGGCAGGAGCGTGAACGCAGGCTCAAGTTCGCCCTGGGGCCGTTGGAATCTTCGTCGCGTTCACCCTCGCCCGCTCGTCAGCCCAGCCAACTGAACGGATACGCCGCGTCTTCCATACCCAACGCCTGCGGCGTCACGTGCAGCGCGCGCTCGGTGTCGAACATTACGGCCAGTTCGTCGGTCCGTTCGGCGGCCATGCTGGCCAGGATCGTCCCGGGGTGCGGCCCATGCGGAATGCCGCGCGGATGCAGCGTCAGCGAATACTGCTCGACCCCCTTGCGCGAACCGAAATGCCCGCGCACGTAAAAGAGCACCTCGTCGGCTTCGACGTTGCTGTGCGCGTAAGGAACTTTGATCGCCTCGGGATGGTGATCCAAAAACCGTGGCGCAAACGTGCAGACCACGAATCCGGGAATCTCGAACGTCTGGTGCACCGGCGGCGGTTGGTGCACCGTCCCGGTAATCGGTTCGAAATCGTCCACGTTGAAGGTATACGGATACAGAAAGCCGTCCCAGCCCGCGACGTCGAACGGGTGATGCGCCATGGTGTAGCGCGTCAGGCGAGCACCGTCCTTGACCAGCACCGGCGTCTCGCGCTCCTGGTCCAGCGTGAGCAATTCCTCGGGCCCGTGAAAATCGCGCTCGGCGTAAGGCGCGCCCATCTTGAGCTGCCCGTCGGGATTCAGGTAGCGCGCGGGCAGACGCACGTCGCCGGTGCACTCGAGGATCAGATAATCCTCGCGCCGGGGGTCGTCGGGCACCAGGCGGTACGTGACCGTGCGCGGGACCACGATGTAATCCCCCGCGCGGTAAGGCTGGCGTCCGAAGACGCTCTCGAACTGCCCGCCGCCCTCGGCGACGAAGATGATCTCGTCGGCGGTGGCGTTGCGGAACAATTCGCTCTGCGCCTGTGCGGGCCGGCAACGGTAGTTGATCACATCGGCGTTAAAGAAGAGAGGCACCCGCCCCGAGACCGGATCGCCTTGCCGCGCCAGCGGCCCTGATTTGACGTGCACGTGCCGCAAGGGCAGGTCCGGCGCGGCCTCGATCTTCACCTGACCGGCGGGCTCCACCTTCGTAACGCGCGTCGGCGGCCGCAGGTGATAACAGATCGAGTACGCCCGGTCGAAGCCGACGGTGGTGATGACATGCTCGTAGTGAAGCCCCTCGCCCTTATACGAGACGTTCTTCTCGCGGGGGAGCTTGATGTGCCGCTTGGGGGGCACGGTGCCGAGTTTCATGTAACGGGACATCGGGTACCTCGATTTGGGACCGGGGATTTCGAATTTTGGATAATCGGCAATGCGTCGGGCTCTTGAACCAAGACCACACTCCTCAGCTCGAACTTTCGCAGTCCAATCCGAAATCCAAAATATTTACAGCGTTCCCCGTTTCGCCTGCTCGCGCTCGATGGCTTCGAATAGCGCGCGGAAGTTGCCTTCGCCGAAGCCCGCGCTGTTTCCGCGGCGCTGGATGATCTCGTGGAACAACGTCGGTCGGTCGAAGACCGGCTGCGTGAAAATCTGGAGCAGATAGCCGTCGGGGCGGTCGCGGTCCACCAGCACGCCCAAGTCTCGCAGCGTCTGCTTGTCTTCCTTGATCTCCCCCACGCGCTCGTCGAAATGCTCGTCGTAGTACGTGTCCGGCACTTCCAGGAACTCGACGCCCGATTCGCGCATCGCGCGCGTCGTGGCGATCACGTTCGGCGTCAGGAGCGCGATATGCTGCACACCAGGCCCCTTGAATTCGTCGAGGAACTCCTGGATCTGCGAATTCTTGGAAGACGGCTCGTTGATCGGCAGCTTCACGTACCCGTCCTCGTCGGTCATCACCTTGCTCATCAGCGCGCTGCGCCCGGTGTTGATATCGAAATGCGCGAGTTGGTCGAAGCCGAAGATGTCGCGGTAATAGGCGCACCACTCTTCCATGTGCTCCACGTTGGCGACGATATGGTCGATCATCGCGAAATGGATCTCGCCGTCTTCGGCGCCGCCGGCGATGTTCACGTAACCGGGCGCGAACGTCGCGTGCTTCTTGCGCTGGATGAAGCTGTGCACCACGTCGCCGTACGCGGCAATCGTCCCGCCGATGAAAATCTCGTGCTCGTCCAGCGGGCGGACGATCTTCGCGCCTTTGCTCGACGCGGCCTTCAGCGCTTGTTCCGTGTCGTGCACGCGGAACGCCACATCCTTCACGCCGTTCCCGTGCTTGCCGACGAACTCGCGGATCGCCTCGGCTTCCGGACCCGTGCCCTCGGCCTGAGCGAATAGGAACGTCACCCGCCCTTGGCCCACCACGAACGCCTTGCGCCCCTTCAGGCCCGATTGGGTGTCGCCGTAGCCGCGGTGGTACATGCCGTAATGCTGAATGTAGTAGTTCGCCCACCGTTCGGCGTCGTCGACGAGGAACTCGATGTGATCGACGCCCCGCAATCCCAGCGGGTTATGCAGCGTCGCGGCGGGAGCGGCGCCGGCGGATCGAACGGTCGGAGCGTTACTCATGGGGGTATCCTCGCGTGCATCGGCTTCGAAGCGGCAGCCCTGCACAAGCATCGTAGCGCGCGCGAAGCGCCAGCGTCAAGCCTGCGGGGGTGCCTAACCGTTCCTCCAAATAGCGCTAACCCCTACATCCGCTAGGTGGTTAACATCGTGAGTGCACGTACTATGAGGCCGTATGCCGTCCGCGCCCGACAACTCGAAAGCAGAGACTCGCTTTGCGCCCATTTTGAAGCTCGGAGCATTTTCTTTCCTTTTCTTTACGCCTGAATCGTCCCTCCAAGGCAGCAAGCCGGAGGTTTGAACACTCCAACTTGCAGGGGCCGCGAGCCGGGGAAGTTCGCGCCAGATGTGCCCTTCCGATACGTTACTTCGTACAGGTTAAGCCTCCGTGGAGTTCCCGCATGCGAATACCGCTCGTTTTGGTCTTGCTGGCGCTGGGAACGCTTGGAGGCATCGCGCCGGCCGCTCAGCCCACCTTAGTCACCCAGCCCGTTCCCGAGGCGCTCAAACACGGCGAAAGCCAACATACGCGGATTTACCGCAGCTTCGGCCCGGCGGTGGTCGGCTTGGAATGTAAGGGATCCATCCGCTTGCCCAACGGCGGGCAGCAGCAGGGCACCTATTACGGGACGGGAGCGGTCATTACGGGCGATGGGTTGATTCTAACCAGCATCACCGTCATCCCCAAGGACGCGACCGACTTGAAGGTGTATTTTACCGATGGCCACGTGCGCAACGCCCAACTCCAGGCCTCCGATCTCGATTCCGAAGGCGTGCTGCTTAAGGTAGAGGCCCGCGACTTGACGCACATGCGTCTGGCCGACAGCGACCGCTACGAGGTCGGCTCGCCCGTCTACAGTTGGGGCAACCCGCATTTCACGATTAAAAACGATGGCCAAGTGAGCCTCAGTACGGGCACGATAAGCGGCAGGTACCAGGTCTCCAGCGTGGACGACCAGAGCCGCTACGTCGGGCCGGTGATCGAGACCGACGCCGCGGTCAATCCCGGCAGCGACGGCGGGCCGCTCACCGATGCCGAAGGCAACCTGATCGGAATCATGAGCCTCGCGTTCAGCCGTACGCGCTGGCTGGGGCTGGCGATCCCCACGCGGCGCATGATCCAGGCGATTCCCGAATTGCAGAAGGTGAAGCTCGCCGAGCCGCCCCGGCTCACCGGAGACCTCCAGCGCGTTTGGGCCCTGCACGCGGCATTCAAGGAACTCTCGGTCCAGGCCGAACCGGCCGTGGTGACGGTGGTCGTCATGGACGAATCCAAGGCCGCCGAATGGCCGGCCAGCCGCGATCGGGAAGCCGACAAGCCGCGCGATCCGATTGCCCAGCAAGGCAACATTCGCGCACTGGCCGAACTCACCCCCCAGCAGCCCGCCGTCTTCAGCGGTTTCGTGGTCGAAGCATCGGGCACCGTAGTCACCACCTCGTTGCCATTCCAGCCCCGTCCCCCGCAGGACAAACGGCCCGCGCCGAAACTGAAAACGTTCGTCTATTTTGCCAGCGGGAAACGCCTCGAGGCCAAGCTGCTGGGCTTCGACGCGGGCTACGATCTGGC
The DNA here is from genome assembly GCA_015075375.1 of Planctomycetota bacterium. Lineage (GTDB taxonomy): Bacteria > Planctomycetota > SZUA-567 > H5-PLA8 > H5-PLA8 > H5-PLA8. Next base: position 2,110,609 of record JABTUM010000001.1, read on the forward strand.
GGTCTTACAGCTTCTAGGCGAAGCCGGCGCCACGTACCCTAGCGCCAAGCTGGCTTCGGCCGCCAAGCTGGCGCAGGGCCGCGCCGTGGCGATCCTGGGACGCAGCGAACCGCCGGGTGGCCTTACGCTCAACAGCGGCTGGGTCTCTGCCGCCGGCCGCTCACGCAACACATCCTGCCAGATCGCTGCGCTGATGAACTACGGCAACCTGGGCGGCGCCGTGATCGACCTCGACGGATCGTTCGTTGGCATGGCCTGCAAACTCAATCCCGGCACTCCTTGGCGCCAGAACTGCGGCGTCGGCTTCATGCTTAACGCCGAGACCATCGCGCAGGCGCTGCCCATGCTTAAGGAAGGCAAGCCGGTGGACCGCCCGCGCTTGCCCTTCTTGGGCGTAGGCCTCGACCGCGATGTGCCGAACGTGAAAGGCGCGCGCGTGGAACAGTCTCTCGAAGGCGGACCCGCCCAGGCGGCGGGCATCCGGGTGGGCGACGTGATTGTGGAGTTCAACGGCAAACCGGTAGCAAGCTTCCTGGAACTGATCGCTATGATCAAGGACTGCAAGATCGGACAGCAGGTGAAGGTGCACCTCCTCCGCGGCGAGGAAAAGCTGGCCTTCGACGTAACCGTGGGCGAACGGGAGTAACGAGATGGATAGGAAGAACCGATCCGTTCAAGCCGGCGCCGCGGGACTGATCTGGGCCGTGCTCTGCGCGCCGGCGCTTTTCGGCGCACAGGCCGGCGGCGATCTGGTCCGCAACGCCAAGGCGATCGAAAAAGCCGTCGTGGACAGCGCGGCGCGAATCGTCCCGGCGTACGTCTTCATCGGAGGCGGATCGGGCGTCCTGATCGGCCCCGACGGCCTGATGCTCACCAACGACCATGTCGCCGGCGAAAAGAAGCGCTGGACCGTCCGCGTCGGCACGCAGGACTACCAGGCCGACTTGCTGGGCACCGACCGGCACGGCGATATCGCCGTCCTGAAGCTGCGCAATGCCCAGGGCCTTGCATACGTGGAATTCGCCGACAGCGATGCGCTGGTGGTGGGACAGCAGGTAATCGCGGTGGGCAACCCCTTCGCCACGGCCGGCGCCGACGGCGACCCGACTCTCACGCTGGGCATCATTTCCGCGCTGCACCGCTTCATGGACGGCTACAGCGACTCGATCCAGACCGACGCACCGATCAATCCCGGGAACAGCGGCGGTCCGCTCCTGACGCTCGACGGCAAGCTGGCCGGGATCAACGGGCGCATCGCCACGCGCTTCGGCGCCAAAGCCAACACCGGCATCGGCATGGCCATTCCCGCCAATCAGATCAAGCGTTTCCTCCCGCACTTCGAGCAAGCGAAAGGCGGGCACGTCTACCACGGCATTCTGCGCGGATTGGTCGGCGACCCCGAGGAGGCCGACGGCATCCAGAACGGCGCCGAAGTGAAGGAGGTGGTCATCGGCAGCCCCGCCGAGAAAGCCGGCTTCAAGGTCGGCGACCGCATCACGCATGTGGGCGACCAGAGCCTGCTGAATTACAACCGCTTCCTGGGGGTGTTGGGCACCTATCCGGCCGGCGCGGAGTTGGACCTCACCGTCCGGCGCGGCACGGAAACCGTGAAACTGAAAACCACGCTGGAAGCTTTTCGCCCGGGCGACTTCGGCCTGTGGAACAAACAGCAGCCTTTCAATCAGCCCTTCGAAGTCGAGAAAATCTTTCCGAATCTGGCGGCCGCTAAAGCCGGATTGAAACCCGGTGACCGCTTCCTATCCATCGAAGGCAACCCGGTCCCGAATATCGTCGCGCTCATCCAATGGATGCAGGAGCGCACGCGCAGGCGCGGCGGACCGATGCTTGCGGGAGACACGCTTACCGTCAAAGTCGCGCGGAAAGAAAACGGAGCCGAACAGGAAGTCGAAGCCGAAGTCACGCTCACCTGCGCCTACGATACGCCCCCTCGCCCGCAGGGCCAAGGCCCCAACCAAGGCGGCCGGCGCAGGCGCTGATCAGTCCTTCAAAATGCCCGCCGCCAGCTTCAAGGCGGCGTCAATCTGCGCTCGCGTCACGTCGCGGTGCGTGACCATGCGCAAGCGCTCGCCCAGCGCCAGACACCACACTCCGCGTTCGGTCAGTGCCCGCCCCAGCCACGCCGTGTCGCCTTTGCGCCCGCGGTATTCGATGAACAGAATGTTCGTCTGCACGCCGGCCGGATCGGCAACGATGCCGGGCAATTCGGCGAGTCCCTCCGCGAGCCGGCGCGCGTTCGCGTGATCGTCGGCGAGCCGTTCGAGATTGGGCGTCTTCAGCGCTTCCAGCCCCGCCGCCGCCAAAATGCCCGCCTGGCGCATCCCGCCGCCGAGCATCTTGCGCAAGCCCACGCCGCGCGCGACCAAGTCATGAGAGCCGCAGATCAGCGACCCCGCCGGCGCGCCCAGGCTCTTCGAGAGACAGAAACTCACCGAATCGGCCAGCGCGGCGATTTCGCGCGCGGGCACGTTCAATACGGCGGCGGCATTGAAGATCCGCGCGCCGTCGAGGTGCACCTTAATCCACGGCGCCCGCTCGCGCGCCGCAGCGATGGGCGCGCGCAAGTCCGCGACGCTCAGCGCGGTCCCGCCGCAATAGTTGTGCGTGTTCTCCAGCGCCAGCAACGTCGTCGTCGCGTGGTGGCTGTTGCCCCCGGAAATCTCGGCGCCGAGGTGGATGCTCGCACGAACTTGCGCCGGATCCAGCCGACCGCGGTCGTCTTCGGGAAGCGCGCATTTGTTCACCTGCGCCAGCCGCGCATACGCCGCCGATTCCGCGCTGTTGATGTGGCTGCGCGCGCCAACCAGAATCTCGCTCCCTGCCGGCGCCTGGGCCATTACACCGATCAGGTTGGCCATGCAACCGCTGGGCACGAAGAGCGCCGCGGGCTTGCCCACCAGTTCGGCGGCGCGTTCCTGCAGCCGGATCACGGTCGGATCGTCGCCGAAGACGTCGTCGCCGACCTCGGCCTCGGCCATGGCGCGGCGCATGGCCGCATCGGGGCGAGTGACAGTGTCGCTGCGCAGGTCGATGGGGGTCACGGCTTCTCCTTCGGTTCCGGTTCGTCGGCCTGGGCCGGCGGAGCGGCGGCAGGACCGCCTGTACCCGAGCGTGCCGCGCTGCTCGGCAAGCGCCGGGGCGATTGGGGCATAACCATCGTAAAGCCCGTGCGCAACGCAATCTCCCCGCGAATTCTGCGCGCTTCGCGTTCGATCTCCGAATCCTGCGCCCCGATATCATGCAAAAGGAAGCGCGCCAAGCCAACGGCTACTTCGGTTTCTTCGAAGCTGACGCCGCTGGCGCCCGCGCCGTCCAGCATGGTCCGTTCGGCCAGATAGCGCGCTCGCGTGAAAATTCTCACGTCACTGTTCATCAACCGGGCCGTCGCCACCACGGGCAGCCGGCCCGGCAGATCGGGCAAGGTCACCAACAGGTAAGCCGCTTGCCGGATGCCCGCGGCCTCCAGCACCTCCCGCCTTCCGGCGTCCCCGTATACGGCCGCGATGTTGAGCGTATTCAGACGCCGAATCGTCTCCAGGTTCAGGTCGACCACCGTGGGCTGGATGCCGAAATCCTGCAAGATGCGCGTCAACGTCTTGCCCACCGGACCGTATCCGACCACGACGGCGCGTAGCGCCGCCAGTTCTTCGGCCGGTAGCACCGAAACTACGGGTGCCGCCCCGGACACAGCAGGCGCGGTAGCAGCGGCAGGTGTAGCGGTCGTAGGAGCGGCCTGAATCGGCACGCCCTCGGGTGGGGTCGGCACGCCGCTGCGCCGACGCCCTGGCGCTTGAGGCTTGCTCGACCCCCAACGCTGGGCCGCCGCGTTCACATAGATCGAAAACCGCCCGCTCCATGCCGCCAACACGGGGGCCAGGAGCATGGAGAGCAGCGATAGGGCCAGGATAAATTTTTGCAGCCGTTCGGAAAGCATGCCCAGCGCATCGGCCTGCTGAGCCAGCACGAAAGAAAACTCTCCTACTTGAGACAGGGGAAGTGCCACCCCCGCCGCGATGGCGATCGGCACGCGGGCCGCCAAAAGCGCCACGATGGCCACACCGAATTTCAAAGCGAGAATGATTATCAGGGCCAGGACCAGCCAATGCGCATGGTTAACCACGTAGCTTAAATCCACCAGCATGCCCACCGATACGAAGAAGAAACCGAGTGCGAGGTTTCGCAGCGTCCCGAGATCCGCCAGAATCTGGGTCGTGAAAGGCGTCTGGGCGAGCACCAGTCCGCCGAGAAACGCGCCCAGCGCCATGGAGGCGCCCGCGAACTGTGCCGCCAGCGCGACGCTCAGGCATCCGCCCAGCGATAGCAGCGAGAACGCCTCCGGCACCCGCACCAGCGCCGCCTTCTCGAAGATCCACGGCAACAGGAAGCGGAACATCGTGAACAGAATCGGCAAGCCCACGAACAGCACCGCCAGTTGGGTCACCAGCGAAGCGCCACCGGGTGCGGCCTCCGTGGCTCCCCCATCCGGATGGCTCTTGAAAAATCCCTGGCATAGCGGCAAGAGCGCCACCACGAAGATCGCGGCAATATCCTGAAAGAGCGAAACGGTCAGGAAAACACGAGCGCGCTGCGAATCGGCTTCCCGCCGGTCCTCGAAGGTTTTCATCACCAGAGCGGTGGAACTCATGGCCACCATAAAGCCCAGCACCGCCGCTTCGACAAAACCCACGCCCATGGGCAGCATCAAGAGGCCCGAGAATCCGGCCGTAACCAGCACCTGCAACCCGCCGCCCACCACGCAAACCATCAGCATCGCCCGCGCATCGGACAACCGAAATTCCAGTCCAATAAAGAACATCAGCAAAATGACGCCCAGGTTGGCTAACGCGTCGGCGCCATTGCCCTCCAGGCCCATGGACTCCTTAAAGGGTGAGACCAATACGCCCAACGCGAGGTATCCGATGATGGGCGAGAGGCGCCAGCGCTGCAGCAGCCAGACCAGGAGCGCCGCGCTCAGAGTCATTACGGTGACAAGGACGAAGGGATCGCGCATGAAGTACCGTGAGTCGTGACGCTCTTGAACAGCCGAAGACCGAAAGCGGCCAGGAAGTTACCGGAATTCGGTCCGCAGCGTTGTACCCGCAAGGCCGGTCGATTTTCAATCGTACTGTCGCACTATCTTCACGCGAAGCAGATCTGGCCCAGTACGCGCGGTCCGTCGGCGCCGGTGGCCGAAGGCAGATTGCCCGGCCGCCCCAGGATGGCCTCCCGCGCCAGGAGCGCGCACTTGATCGGCGCCGCGAAGATGCCAAGCGCGAGATAAACGAGGATCGGGGACCGCTTGAAGCGCTGCAGGATCCAAGCCAAGCCAGCGGCGACCAGAGTCAGCAAGATCAGTGCGAAAAACAGCCCATACATGGAGAAGTGCGTCCTTAATGACCGGTGGCACTTGTGGCGGCAGGACGGCGCAAACGGTATCCGACTTCAAAATCGATTCAAGCCGACGGCCTTTCAGACCTTGGAAGCGAAATCGGTCCGCAGCGCGATCAGGTCTTCGGTGCGGCCCAAGGCCACGACAATGCAGCCGGCGTGGAGCTTGAAGTCCGCCTTCGGGTTGTAGACGAAGCCGTCATCGACGCTTTTCCGCGCCGCCAGCACCAGAATGCCCCGGTCGTGCAGACCCGACGTACCCAGCGTGCGGTCAAGCATTGCGCTCCCGTCCCCAACCGTCAATTCCTCCAGGCGGTAGTTGTTCACGCGGTCGCGCAGCATCTGGTCCAGGAAACCGACCACCGTCGGCCGGACCAGTTCGCTGACCATGCGCATCCCGCCGATCTCGGTGGGATTGATGCAGCGGTCCGCGCCGGCCGAACGCATCTTCGGCGCGGCCATGGGATCGATCACCTTGCTCACGATTTTCAGCTTCGGGTTCAAACGGCGCGCAGAAAGCACCAGAAACAGATTCTCCTTGTCGTCGGTCAAGACCGAGATCAGGCCGCTCGCGTTCACAATCCCCGCCTTTTGCAGAACTTCGTCGTCCGTGGCGTCGCCGACCTCATAAAGGAAGGATCCCAATTCCGCGGCGAGGCTGGCAAGTTCCTCCCCGTTACGGTCGATGACCACGAAGGGCCGCTGCGTCTTGAGCAGTTCCTCGATCACGTGCTTCCCCGTGGTACCCGCCCCGCAAACGATCAGATGCTCGTGCATGTGCGCCATCTTCTTCTCCATGTGCCGCCGCCGCAGCACGTCGCTCAACATCCCTTCGAACAACAGCGCCATGATATTCGAGAGTACGAACGTCGGCACGGCCACGCCAATCAAGGCCAGCAGCATCGTGAACCAGACCGCCAGTTCGGCGTGCTCCAGGTTAAGGATGTCGCCGTAGCCGATGGTGCTGAGGGTGATCACCACCATGAACAGGCATTTGGTAAAAGTCCAGTCTTCGCGGCCGTAGTAATGCCCCAACCCGTAGTAGACGCTGGTGCTGAAGAGCGTAATGCCCAGCAGCACCAAGGCGCCGATCAGCAGCCAGCGCAGCGGGTTAAAAGAAAAGGATGAGGCCACGGAGGCGATCTCCCAGCCGCACTAGGCGAAGCAAACCTGGCCCAGGACGCGCGGACCGTCGGCGCCGGTCGCCGAAGGCAGGTTGCCCGGCCGGCCCTGGATGGCCTCCCGCGCCAGCAGCGCGAAGGCCATCGCCTCCTTGGCTTTCACGGGCATCCCGTAGTCGTCCGAAAGATGGATCGCGACGGAACCGAACTCATGGCGCAGCCGGGCCATAAGCACCGGATTCAACGCGCCCCCGCCCGACAGCACGATCTCGCCCACCGCATGCTTGGACTTGATCCAGTTCACGTACGCGAGATGCAGCGAAATCGCCGTGAAGTCGGTGACGGTGCGCAGGATGTCCGTCGGGCGCACCGATCGCTTGATGCCCCACTCGTACAATTCGCGCGCGTACTTCACGCCGAACTCTTCGCGCCCCGTAGATTTCGGAGGCTTGCGCTGCAGGAACGGATGCTTCAGCAGGTGCGACAGGATGTACCCGTCCACCTGCCCCTGAGCGGCCAGAGCGCCGTCCTTGTCGTACAACTGCTTGCCCACCGTCATGAGCTGGATCATCGCGTCGATCAGCATGTTGCCAGGCCCGGTATCGAAGGCCAGCACGTCCTCGGGATTGCCGTTCGGCGGAAGGAAGGTGAAGTTCGAGATGCCGCCGATGTTCACCGCCAGCCGCGCACGCTCGTCGTGGGTCAGCAGCAGGTAATCGACGTACGGCACCAGCGGCGCACCCTGTCCGCCGGCGGCCATGTCCCGCGCTCGGAAATTGAAAACCACCGGCACGCCCAACTGCTCCGCGATCATCGCCGGCTCGCCGATCTGCAGCGTGCTCCCGATACGCTCGGTCACACCCGTCGCCAGGATGCCCGGATCCATCCGCGGCGGCAGATGCGCCACCGTCTGACCGTGGCTGCCGACCAGATGCACGTCCTGCGGCTGCATGCCCGCCTTCTCGATCACCGCCGCAGCCGCCCGCGCGAAGGTCGAGCCCACTCGAAAGTTCAACCGGCAAACGTCCTCGGTTTGAGCTTCCCCGCGGCTGACCGCCAGAATGCGATCTTGCATCCGCGCCGAATACGGCTCCGTCACGAAAGCAATCAGCTTGATCCGCAGGCTGCCGCGCCCGCTGCCCGTGATCTCACACAACGCCGCATCGACCCCATCACAACTCGTCCCCGAGATTAACCCGACCACGAGCATCGGATCGGGCGGACTCAGTTGCTCTTGAAAGCTTCGTCCCATAAACGCGCTCTACCTTATATTAAAGCTTCCGAAGCACGGCCCGTCTGGGGAGCTATTCTAGCAGCCACTTGGAAAAGTAGGCGGACCAATGGAAAACCCGCTGCCCGGTTCGTGCGTTTTTCCGCGGCTTGCACTTGAGCCCCAAGCCGGCTTCGGTATCTTGGTTCTCCACATTTTGAGTTTGCCTGCTCTTTAAAGTGCCCAGGTGGCGGAATTGGCAGACGCGCTGGCTTCAGGTGCCAGTGGCCGCAAGGCCGTGGAGGTTCAACTCCTCTCCTGGGCACCACGTTGAATGAAGACCTCTCCCCCGATCCTGAGGTCCAGTCAAGACCATACTCCTAATATAGTCCAAAAATGATCGGCACAGCTTTTACCCGCATTGGGCGCTCCCGTATTGCGCATCTCAATCCTAATGAACACCGTATCTAACTTGAGATACTCTAAGCACTTAGGGCACTCCATCAAAAAGGGATTGGTCCTGCTTAAGACTTGACGATAAGCCTGAAGCCGCTACGCTCATGTGGTCCTGTGACTACCTTAATACGTAGCAGCTTCCTTCCGGTGCTGTTTGACCGGTGGTGTGCGGTTCAAGTCATGCAGTGGGCGTAATTGTAAACTCAGGAGGAACTCCATGCCTCGCATGGGTTGGTTGTGGTCCTTGGCGATTTTGCTGGCGGTAAGCACCGGTGCATCGTGGGCGGGTGCCAGCGGCGAAGAGGTTACCAAGGCCGAATACGAACAGATGAAGAAGGAGCTGGACGATCTGAAGCGCCAGCTTGAGTCCACGACGCCGATCGGCCCGTCGAGCCCGGTGGTGGACGAGGCGCTGGACAACAAGTACGGCCCTAACGCTCGCGTGAGCACCCGGGCCGGACGGTTGACCATCGGCGGCTTGCTCCAGGTTTGGTTCTACAGCATTCAGAACGACAACATCGGCTGGGTGGATACGCGGCAGTTGGCGGCGGTTCCGGGCGGAGCGGGCTGGGGCAGCAACGAAGCGAACGACAACGATTCGTTCCGCGTGCGCCGCAGCGAATTGCGCTTCAACATGGACATCACCGAGAACATCAGCGCGTACATCAGCATTGATCCGGCGCGCGAAGCGACGAGCTTCCCGAGCTTCCCTGGGAATCTGGCCACGGGTGCGAGCAACTCGCCCGGCGGCGTGATCAGCGGCGACGGCGTGGCCTTCACGAATCCGGGCGTCGCGGCTCCGGGCGGCGACGGCACGGAGTTCCAGTTGGGCCACGTCCGCAACGGCGACGTGCGCACCGGCGGCGGCGCGGCCAACCGCGCGCTGCAGGACGCTTACATCAACTACCACGGCGTGATCCCGCACCACGATTTCACGGTCGGTCAGTTCAAGCGCCGCTTGGGTGAAGAAGGCACGCGCGACAGCAAGGACCTCGATTTCGTCGAGCGCGCGATGATCACGCAGCTCGCCGACCTGCGCGACCTGGGCATCCAGGCGCACGGTTCGTGGTGGGATGAGCGCTTGCAGTACTGGGTCGGCGGGTTCAACGGCGCGGGCACGGCTTTCCAGCAGCGCCAGAACCGCGCGAACGATAACGATCAGCTCGACTTCGTCGGCACCATCCTCGTCCGCCCGCTCTGGAACGACGAGAAGTGGGGCAGCATCGAAATCGGCTACAGCTACTTGGGCGGCTTGGGCGGCGAAGACGGGACGGCCTTCGCGCACGGCACCCTGAATCCTTCCGACGGTCTGGCGCGCCGCGAGACGTGGCACAGCCTGCAGTACGGTTGGTTGCACTGGGCGGCGGGCACGGAAAGCCCGGTCCGCGGCTGGTGGGTGCGCGGCGAATGGGGCAAGTACCGCGACCGCTTCGCGCCGAACGAACTGGCTTATAACGTGGGCGGCGGGTTGACGGTCCAGGATCCGGCCGCGTTCACGGTGGACGGCTGGAACGTGAGCATGGGCTACAAGCTGAGCGAGAGCCTGTGGGCGGACGATGTGGGCGGCTGGGTCAAGCCCATGGAATTCGTCTTCCGCTACGACGTGATGGAGAACCTCTTCTACCCGGACATCCCGAATCCGACCCGCCAGATCGACGTCTTCAAGACGCAGGTGATCACGGCGGGCGTCAACTACTACATCAAGGGTCACAACGCGAAGATCCAGTTCAACTACAACTGGGTCGTGGAAGACGACGACCAGGACTCCGGCGTCGGCCCGCCCACCCGGCAGTTGCGCGAAGTTCGCAACGACAACCTCGTCCTGAACTTCCAGGTCGGCTGGTAAGTTCCAAAGCCGTGCTTGAAACCGTAAAGCGGGCGGCCTTCGGGCCGCCCGCTTGCATTTAGAGGCCGGCGCATCCGCTCGTTATACGGTCGGCTGCTGCAAGTCGCCCGCACCGGATACGTCCTGCGCCGTGGCCGCCATGGCATCCTCCCACTGGGCGCGTGATTCAACCTGCTTGTGGCGCTCGTAGAAGCGCCGCGCCGCCGAGCTTTCCGGGCCGCCGGGACATGCGGCGGCGTACTCGCGCGCCAAGCGCCGGGTGTGCAGGATCGCCGTACGCTCGTCCCAGTGCTCCAACAGGCCTTCCACATGCCGCTGGAATACGTTCAGCCAGGCGCCCGCTTCCGTCTCCGGGCTGGCTTCCTCACCGCGCCAGAGCGCCATGGCGTGCCGGAAGATCCACGGTTGTCCGGTGGCCGCGCGCCCGAAATAGGCCACGTCGCAGCCCGTCTCGCGCAGCAAGCGCACGGCGTCGGCGGCGCTGCGCATGTCCCCTCCGCCGATGACCGGAACCTCTACCGCCGCCTTCACGGCTTTGACGACTTCGTGGTCCGCGCGCCCGCCGTAGCCTTGGCGCACCGTCCGCGGATGCAACGCGACGGCGATCGCGCCGCCGGCTTCGGCGGCCTGAGCCACCTCCACGGCGGTGATGTTCTGTTCGTCGAGCCCGCTGCGCATCTTGACGGTTACGGGCGCCGGAGCGGCCGCTTCGACCAGGATGCGGACGAGCCGCTCGACGCGCGGCGGATCGGCCAGGAGTCCGCCGCCCGCGCCTTCGCTGACCACGCGGCGGATCGGGCAGGCGATGTTGAAATCAACGAACGGAAAGCCCAGTTCGTGCGCGACGATGCCCGCCGCGCGCGCCAGTTCATCGGGATCGCCGCCGCAGATCTGCCCGCCCACCAGCCGCTCGCCGGGATGCCGCGCCAGGCTGTTCAGGGTATCGGCGTGCCGCTGCGCCACGAACTTGGCTTTGACCATCTCGGTGCACGAGAACGCCGCGCCGAATTCCTGCGCCAGGAGGCGCAGCGGCCAGCAGGTGAAATCGGCCATCGGCGAGAGCGCAAACGGCCCGCTGAGCGTCCAAGGACCCATGCGCGGAGCGCTCGGCGCGGCGGACTCGGGCGCATTCGAACCGCCGACGGTCATGCTCATGTCCCCGCGCCGATCATTAAAAAGGAGCGGCCCTCGCGAAGAGGGCCGCTGGCATGACACCGAAAGATACCGCCGGCGCGTCGCCGCGCCACTCGGCCGCAGCTTTACGGCGCGATCGGACCCGTCCCCGAAACCACCGTCCGCTTGCCCGGCATTCCCGGCACGGATTGGGTCGTCTGCGGGAAGTTCCGGTAGGCGCTGGCGCGTTGGGCGTCGCGCGCGGCCTCTTCGGCCGGATCGCGCGGCGGAGGCGGCGGGCGGTATCCGCGGCCGCCCACGATCACCACCGGCCAGCCCGAATAGTAGTCGCCGTAGGTGCGGTCGTAGCGATCGCGTTCCAGCCGGTCGCGTTCGGTCTCGGCGACGATCCGCGCCGTATCCGCTTCGGTCTTGGCGCGTTCCAGGCGGACCTTTTCGACTTCCAGCCGCTTCGCTTCCAGTTCGGTCTCGGCTTCGAGGCGGGTCAGGTCGATCTTGGCTTCGGGCGTCACCCAGGCATCTTTGTGCCGCACCAGCCCGCGCGCCTGCTGCGCTTCGTCGTACGTCATCCAGGACCCGTTCACCTTCACGTGCCCCAGCGCGGTGCGCGAGATTTCCAGGTCGGGGCTCAGCGCGATGGCCTTGCGGTGCGCCTTCTCGGCGCGGGACTTCAAGCGCCGCCCGTCGGCCCAGCGGCCCAATTCGGAATACAGCGAGGCCGCGCCCTCGGCGTCCTCGTCGATCTTCGCAAAGCGCTTGTCGAAGACTTCCAGATCGGTCTCCTGCTTCACGATCTGCTCGACCTTCGAGACCTCGACGATCACCGTCCCGTCGGCCTGTTCGATATGGAGCCACTCGCCCTTACGCACGACCTTGCCTTCGAGCAAGCCGCCGTTCTTGAGGTACACAAGGTCCGCTCGCGCGGCCGAAGCCAGCAGCGCCAAAACGACCACGCCGAGCCATCCGATGCGCATGTTCATGGCGAACTCCTTTTGGGTGCCCACGTGCAGGCGGCCCCTCCCCGCTACTTATTAAGGTAGCAGGAAGAGGACGGAATTCAAAGATTCCGTGTTAGAGCTGGGTTGGATTCACCGCGGAGTCGCAGAGGGCGCGGAGAACGGCAGGAAGGGCTGCCTAATATGGTAGAGTGGTAATCGCGGCGGAAGCCATGAAGCTTTTGCGCATGGAAAATGGCGGCGTTTGGATGGACCTGCTGATCCTTGCTGAGCGCTTGGGGCCTGAGGACCTTACAGCCCAAGCATGGAACGCGCTGGTGCTATCACATGGGGTTCCCTTTTTCCTGCTAGTCTTGAGCCTCCTTTTCTTCATTCCTAGGTCTCACCTTAGGCGTGTTGGACTTGCGAGATTGATAGCCTATGTCTTCGGCTTTAGTGCGGACGCGCTATTCGAAGTCTCCATTTCCAGACAGTTTGCGCAGATGATCACGGCTATGGATGTGAGTTCTGAAATTAGTCTTTTGCCTTATAGCCCGTTGCCGGTGATTGGCATGAGCTTGGTTTGGCTGATTGTGGGGTATGGATTTGCCTGCTTTCTTTGGGGTGAAGAACTTGAACCAAAGGCAGACGGTAGCGTGCCCGAATTGCCTTGGTCGGGACTGGTTGTATCGGTCGTCGCTTGCTTGTTAGGACATGCAGTGACCACATTCTTCTTCAGTATGCACGCTACAATAACCCGCATGTAGCAGACGCTAGGGCTCCACCCGTCTCCTCCGCTCGTCGCATCTTCTCACCCCTCGCTTGGATTCGCCCGGCTCACGCGCTATTCTGAAGCCATGTTGAATCTGGAAGCTCCGCCGCGCGCAAGCATCCGCCCGCTCTTCATCGGGCCGCTCAAGATCGATCCGCCGATCTTGCAGGCTCCCATGGCGGGGTTCACGAATTACACGTTCCGGCAGATCGTGCGCGAGTTCGGCGGCGCGGGGCTCCTGGCCACCGAGATGATTTCGGCCGAGGGCTTCGTGCGGCAGGTGGGTGGGATCAAGGGCAGCCCGGAGCGCCTTTTCGGCGTGCGCGAGGAACCCCGGCCGTTGGCCGTGCAGATGTGGGACAACGATCCGGATCTGCTGGCCGAGGTCGGGCGCGCGCTGGCCTTCGATTTCCGCGTCAGCGTGGTGGACCTCAATTTCGGCTGCCCGGTGCGCAAGATCACCGCGGCGCATTCGGGCAGTTACCTGCTGGGCGAGCCGGCGCGGATGCGCCAGCTCATCGAACGCGTCGTGCAAGCCTGCGCGCCGGTGCCGGTGACGGCCAAGATCCGCCTGGGCTGCACGCGCGATTGCATCACCGCCTTCGACGTAGCCAAGGCCGTGGAAGACGCCGGCGCGGCGGCGCTGACGGTGCACGGACGCGTGGCCGAAGATTTCTTCAGCGGCACCGCCGATTGGGAGACGATCGGCGCGATCAAGGCGCGCGCGGGCAAGCTGCCCATCATCGGAAACGGCGACCTGGACAGCGCCGCGAAGGTGCTGGCGGCTTTCACGCGCTACGGGGTGGACGGCGCGATGATCGCGCGCGCGGCCCTGACGCGCCCGTGGCTGTACCGCGAAGCGGCCGCGGCGCTGCGCGGGGAACCCATCCCGCCCGAGCCGTCGCCGGAAGAACAGCGCGTGCTGCTGCTGCGGCATCACGACGAGATCGTGGCGCGCTTCGGCGAATCGCGCGGGGTCGTGCTGATGCGCCGGTATGCCTGTAATTACGCGCACGGCCGCAGCGGCGCGCGGGACTTCCGCCGCTTCGTGAACCTGGCTCGCACCAGCTTGGAATTCCGCACCGCCGTCGAGCACTACTTTCCGCGGTGAAGGGGACCTAATCAAAGCCTCAATGCACCTGTTTGATAGGTGAATTGTCCTTCCCGCCGCCAAATCTCCATCCGTCCTATGAACATCGGCTCGCGAGCCGAGTTGGTTCCGGCGTCCGGAGTGTACGCGATGAAGATGCTTCGATGGGTTGCGTTCTGCGGACTTGCCGCGACTTCTTGCCTACCGAACGAAGAAGCGCCGAGTCCGGTTCTAAAACTCGTACTGCAACTGGCGAGTTCGAACTTCGATACTCGCGACCGCGCCGGCGACGAACTTACAGAAAAGGCCGCAGCCCATTGGGACGAGGTGGTCTCGTGCTATCGAGACACGAGGGATCCCGAGGTACAAGTCCGAATCCTGATTGCGCTCAAACGAGCTCTTTTACCCATTCTGAAGACGCGGGTAGCCGTGCAACGAGAGGCTTTTAATAAGTTGGAGCGCAATTGGCAGGAAGGCGAGAAGCTCTACTCCGGACTGACGAGCAATGTGGAAGAAGAAGTGCATCAAGTGTCGAGAAAACTAGAAGATATGGAGCGCTCGGAAGCTGCGCTCGTTCGCGATATCCAAGACTTGAATGATGAACTGGCATTCCTGAAGGAATCAGGTGACGGGGCCGCTCGAATTCAAGCCTTGCACCTTCAATTGGCCAACCTGCGAATCATGCTGGCTGAGCGACGCGCGTCTTGCGCACCACAACGGGAAGCCCTGAACGTAAAGCGCGATGCCTTGGCCAACAGATTGAGAGACCTATACCTATTGAAGTCCGAACTGCAAAGGGTTTGGCGCAAGGAGCGCTATCACCGAATTACGTACTTCGATCAGATTACCCAGCTCTGCTCCGGTCAACCCCGGCTGCGCCTGGAGCATCTGTGTGCGCTTAAGGCGGGCGAGACTTTTAAGCCCGACTGGCTCACGTTCGCGGACCGCTTCAAATTGAATATCAGCTTCGACTTCGTGGATCTGCCCCTGGAAGCTTGCATGCGCGAGATAGCCGAGTTGTCCGGAATTGGGTTTGAGTTGAAAGATAAAGATGGATCAATTCCCCCTGTCACGCTCCGGGGATCCGAACTGAATACCCAGACGGCCCTGTTCTGGATCTGCCGTATTGGAGACTTGAGTTTCAGGTCCGACGAAGCGCGCGAGCGCATCGTGTTTTACAAGCTCCAACAGCCCGATGAATGACCTTACTCGCCACTCGGGTTCCCCATTCTTCTATATTTCATATTCCCGCGTACGCTTGCTTGAGGCGCGGCGTTTCGTATGCTGCGCTCTGCCGTCGGTTCGATTCGCCTCCGTATCGAAAGGCCGCCATGAGCGCCGAAACTTCATTCACCGGATTTCGCGGCACCACCGTCGTCGGCGTGCGGCGCAACGGGCGCGTGGCCGTCGGCGGGGACGGGCAGGTCACGCACGGCCCGACGGTGCTCAAAGCCAGCGCCGCCAAGGTGCGCCGGCTAAAAGGTGACGTGCTGATCGGCTTCGCGGGCTCCACGGCCGACGCCTTCGCGCTGTTGGAACGCTTCGAGGGCAAGCTCGAAGAGTACAAAGGAAATCTCAAGCGCGCGGCCGTCGAACTGGCCAAACTCTGGCGGACCGACCGGATGTTGCGGCGGCTGGAAGCCATGTTGGTGGTTGCCGACCGCGAGAGCCTGATCCTGATCACCGGAAACGGGGATGTGCTGGAACCCGACGACGGGATCGTGGCGATCGGTTCGGGCGGTCCGTACGCGCTTTCCGCCGCGCGCGCGCTGGCAAAGCATACGGCCCTGGGGCCGAAAGAGATCGTCACCGCGGCGCTGGGCGAAGCCGCGGAGCTGTGCATCTACACCAACGACCGGATCGTGGTCGAAGAACTCGCGTAACGCCGGCCGTTCCGCCATTCGCATCGCATGTCTGGGGGCATCATGTTGGAAACTACGCTGGGGATCCTGAAGGCCCGCGACCCCGCCGCGATGCCGCCGCGCGAGATCGTGGCCGAACTGGACCGCTATATCGTCGGGCAGGATGCCGCCAAGCGTGCGGTGGCGATCGCGCTGCGCAACCGCTGGCGCCGCCGGCAGCTCGATCCGGCCATGCGCGAGGAAGTCGCGCCGAAGAACATCCTGATGATCGGGCCGACGGGCGTGGGCAAGACAGAGATCGCTCGGCGTTTGGCCGGATTGGCCGGCGCGCCTTTCGTGAAGGTGGAAGCCACGCGCTACACCGAAGTCGGTTACCACGGGCGCGACGTGGAAAGCATGATCCGCGACTTGGTCAAAGCGGCGATCAACATGGGCCAGACGCGCGCGCGCGAAGAGGTGCGCGGGAAAGCCGCCGAGGCCGCCGAAGAACGGCTGCTGGAGGCGCTGCTGCCCAGCCCTTCGGCGTGGGAAACGTCCGAGTCCGGCGGCGGCGAGGCCGCGGCCAAGAGCGCCGAGATGCATAAGAAGACGCGCGAGAAACTGCGCACGAAGCTGCGCGCCGGCGAACTGGACGCTCGCGAAGTGGAGATCGAGGTGAGCGGCCAGGAGAACATGGCCGGAATCTTTGCGCCGGCGATGGGCGAAGAGATGAGCATGGACCTGCAGGACGCGCTGACGCGGATGATGCCCAAGCGCGCCAAGAAACGCAAAGTAAGCGTCGCCGACGCGCGCCGACTGCTGGAGGCCGAAGAGGCGGAGAAGCTGATCGACCACGAAGCGATTCAGCGCCAGGCGATCGAGACGGCCGAGAATCTGGGCATCGTCTTCATCGACGAGATCGACAAGGTGGCCGGGAGCGGGCGGGCGCAGGGGCCCGACGTTTCGCGCGAGGGCGTGCAGCGCGACATGCTCCCGATTATCGAAGGCGCCAGCGTCACCACACGCTGGGGCCTGGTGAAGACCGACCATATCCTGTTCATCTGCGCCGGCGCGTTCCACATGGCCAAGCCCAGCGACCTGCTGCCCGAACTGCAAGGCCGCCTGCCGATCCGCGTGGAGTTGAACGACCTGACCGAGGCCGACTTCAAGCGCATCCTCACCGCGCCGCAGAACGCAATCACCAAGCAGTACCAGGCGCTGCTGGCCACCGAAGGTCTGAAGCTGGAGTTCACCGAAGATGCGCTCGTGGCCATCGCCGGCTACGCGGCTCGGGCCAACCGCGAGAGCCAGAATATCGGGGCGCGGCGGCTGCATACGGTGATCGAGAAGCTGCTGGAAGAGGTCAGTTTCTCCGCCGCCGAGATGGACGGGCAGACCTTCAAGGTCGATGCCGCGATGGTCGATGCGCGGCTCAAGCCGATTCTCGAGAACGAAGACCTGACGCGGTACATCCTTTAAGGCAGGCTTGAAGATCCGCGCTCTAAAGGCGTAGGAATGACGGCGATTTCAGGAAGTGGGCGGTGTATTCCGCCTTAGACGTATAGACATCCAACCACTTGATGTACAGGGTTCGGGAGGGAGGTGCTCGTGGTGCGTTCACGTAACAGTCATAACGGACTTGGGTTAATCGCATGCCTGGGGATCTTTTTGGGATTATCCGGCGTGGCGAGCGGGCTTGAAAATGTGCCCGATGTGCCTATCCCGGAGTCGTGGGACAAGTACACGATCCTGGTCTGGCAGTTCAAGACCAACGTGGAGACCGACAAGGCGCTGTACGAGTCGGTGAACATTCGCGGGTTCCACATCGACCGCAGCAACGCGGTGAAGCAGGCCTTCGCGAACGAGACCAAGTGGCCGTTCTATGTCGATCACACGGCGAGCAAGGGCTACCTTCATCTGGCCGATAAGGTGCGCAGCACGATGTCGGCGGAGCAGAAGAAGACGAAGGGCCTCATGGTGCGCCCGAACAGCTTGGCCGATCCGAAGGTGGTGGCCGAAGCGAAAGGGCACATCAAGAAAAACATCGAAGCCGCGCGCGGGAGTTCGGTGCTGGCCTACGCGTTCGACGACGAAGTGAGTATCGGGAATTTCGGTTCGCCCGTCGAAGCGGACGCGCACCCGCTGGCTCTGGCGAAGTACCGCGCGTTCCTGAAGGAACTGTACGGAAACGACATCGAGAAGCTGAACGCGCAATACGGGAAGAAGCATTCGAGCTTCGACGAAGTTCAGCCGCTGCCGTACGAAGGCGTTCGCAAGGGTCTGCAGCCGGGCGCGATCGACAAGATCAACCTGAGCGTCTGGTGCGACTGGCGCAGCGCGATGGACACGCATTTCGCGGAAGCGATGGCCGATTTCACGCGCTACGCCAACACGCTGGATCCCAAGACGCCTGCCGGCGTGGTGGGCTTGGGCAACCCGTGCGCGTACGGCGGGTACGACTACAGCAAGAACTGCAAAGCGCTGCAGTGGATGGAAGCGTACGACATCGGCGCGAGCAACGAGATTCTGCGCAGCTTCTGGGGCCAGAAGCGCCCGCACATGCAGACCTTCTTCTCGAGCAAGGATCCCAAGAAGGACGCGTGGATGCTGTGGTACTACATGGTTCACGGGAACCGTGGCGTGATCTGCTGGCCGGACGGCTGGTTCGTGAACGGGCAGGTGGCCGACTACATCAAAGCCAACGCGGAAACCTTCAAGGAAGTGCAGAGCGAACTGAGCAAGCCGATCGTGAACGGCACGTTCGTGCACGATCCGGTCGCGATTTACTATTCGCACCCCAGCATTCAGGTCGCTTGGGCGCTGGACGCGGCGACGCACGGCGGCACGTGGGTTAACCGCAGCAGTTCGATGGACAACGGGCACAGCACCAGCGGTCTGGCGCGCATCGCCTGGGTCAAGTCGCTGGAAGACCTGGGCATTCAAGGGCACTTCGTCCACCAGGAGCAGCTCAAGGCCGGCGAACTCGAGAAGGCCGGCTTCAAAGTGCTGCTCCTCAACCGGACTCTCTGCCTCAGCGACGCCGAGGCCGAAGCGATCAAGAAGTTCGCGGCGGCGGGCGGCACGGTGATCGGCGACCAGCTCTGCGGGTACTTCGACGAACACGGCAAGGCGCGCGCGAAAGGTGCGCTGGACGATCTGTTCGGCATCCAGCGCAATCTGTCCAAGGGCATCCTGAACGGCCAGACGCTCACCGAAGTCGATTGCGAGAAGGGCTACAAAGGGCTGGAAGACGCGAACTGGGTCCGCGGGCCGCTCTTTAAGGAGATGGCGGTGTACGAACCGGGCCTGACGGCCACCGACGGCGAAGTCGTCGCCAAGGCCGGCGAGATCCCCGTGGTGATCAAGAAAGGCAAGGCGGTTTACCTGAACCTCTCGCCCATCGGATACCTCCTCAAGCGCACGGGCAACCAGGCGCCGGATTGGCTGCCGTTCGTCGAGGGGCTGTTTAAGGACGCCGGCGTGACCGCGCGCCTGAAGTTCGAAGTAAACGACAAGCCCGGCCAGATGGTCGAGCCGATCTTCTGGAAAAACGGCGACCGCATCACCCTTTGCGTGATCCAGAACGTGAACCGCAAAGCGACGATCGACGGCTTCGGTTCGTCGGACAGCGATTTGGGCGGCGGAAAGTCGAAGCTGGAGCTCTTGTTCGCGAAACCGGTGAAAGGACTCAAGAACGAACGGACCGGCAAGGAACTAGGCGACGGAGCGAAGTTCACGGACGAGTGGGCGCCGTGGGAGGCGAACGTTTACAGCTATACGCCCTAAATCTGCACCGAAGCCCCTGCCTATACGACGGGCAGCCTTTTAAAGGCTGCCCGTCCTTTTTTGCGCGTACTTTACAGCAATCCTTCTTCGACGAAGCTGGTAAATGCTCCGTCACCCACGATGACGTGATCCAGCAGCCGGATGCCGATCAGTTCCGCGGCTTCCTGGAGGCGCTTCGTGAGCGCGCGGTCGGCGCGGCTGGGTTTCGGATCGCCGCTGGGATGATTGTGCACCACCGCGATGGCGGCGGCGCCCAGGCGCAATGCGGGTCCGAATACTTCGCGCGGATGCACCAGCGTTTCGGTCAGGCTGCCTTCGCTCACCTGGTCTTCGCCGATCAGGCGATGCTTCTGATCGAGGCATGCGACGAAGAAGCGTTCTTTCTTGAGGTCACGCACGCGCAACCGGTAGTGCTCGTAAAAGTCCTGGCCGCTGGCGAACGATTGCCCGCGCGGGGCCTGTTCGTCGGCCCAGAGCCGGAAAAGCGCCGCGGCGGCGCGCATGCGGGCGGCGGCGGCTTCGTTGAGACCCGCTTTGCGCAGATCGGCGGGCGCGGCGTGCAGGAGCCCGCGCAGGCCGCCGGTTTCACGCAGAACCGCGGCCAAGCGCGCGCGCAGCGCGGCGCCCGAGCGTGCTTCGCCGCAGAGCAGCGCAAGCAGGTCCACGGCTTCGGCGGTGGCCGGCGCGGCTCCGGCGTCCAACAGCTTGCGGGCGAGGTCTTCGGTCGAAACGCGCTCCTCGCGTGCGCCCGCGGCGGTGTAGCGGCAGCTTTCGCAGAGCGTGCAGCGCGCGCATTGCGGCTCGGCTCCGCAGACCCCGTCGGGGAGCACGCCGTACTCGCCGCGCGCGAATGCGCCCAGCCACGCGCCGATCACGCCGGGCGCATCGCCCGTGCCCCGCGCACAGGCGCGCACGTGCCGGACATACGCCTCCCGCTGCGCGGCGCTATCGTCGCCGGCGTCCAGCACCCCGAAGCGCAAGAGGAAACGCGCCACGGCCGGCTCGAGGTCCAGCGGCGTCTCGTCGGCACTGAGCGTGTTGCGCCAGCGCTTCAAGGCCGGCGTGAGTTTACGGCCCGCGTCCTTGCGCACGGCCTGCTGCACGGACTGCAACCACTTCGCGGGTTCGGCCGGCGCGGTCATCGGCGCTTGCCCCCGCGCGGCAGGAGCGCCCACAGGTCCGGCACGTTGCGGTGCTTGCCCGCGTGGTCCATCCCGTAACCGACGAAGAACTCGTTTCCGGCCTCGAACCCAACGAAATCGGCGCGCATCGAGCCTTTGCGTGCGCGGCGCTGCAGCAGGACACAGGTCTTCACGCGGGCGGCTCCGCGCTGCTTCAGGTGCGCGACGAGGTAACGCAGCGTCAAGCCCGTGTCGAGGATATCGTCGATCAGGAGTACCGTTCGGCCGCGCAGATCCAGCGTAGCGTCAAGGTCTTGCAAGAGCACCACGCGCCCGCGGCTGCGCGTATCGGTCCCGTAACTCTCGCAGCGCAGGAACGCGATCTCGAGGCCCAGATCGGGCGGCAGCCGTCGCAACAGATCGGCCGCGAAGATGAAGCCGCCTTGCAGCACGACGACGGCCACGGGGCGTTCGCGCGCTTTCAAACGCGCCGCGATCCGGGCGCCCAGTTCGGCGACGCGGGCTTGAATGTCTTCGCGGCCGTACACGAGCGCATAGCCGGACGGCGGGCGGGACGTTCGAGTACGTGGGGATCGTGCGGACATGCGGGGCTCCGCAAACATTACGGCTTGAGCCGCGCGAGCACTTCGTCGAGCACCTGGTCGGCCCGGATTCCCGCGGCCTCGCCGTCGAAGTTCAGGATCAGGCGGTGGCGTAGGACGGGCTTGGCGAGCGCGCGCAGGTCCTCGATCGCGACGTGAAAGCGCCCGCGCGCAAGGGCCAGGACTTTACCGCAAAGCAGCAGCGCCTGCGCGCCGCGCGGCGAAGCCCCGAACTTCACGTAACTCTTGACGGCCTCCGTCGCCTCGGGCTGGCCGGGCTGCGTCGCCAGCACCAACCGCGCCGCGTATTCGGTGACGGGCTTGGCCGCGGGAACCCGCCGGGCCAGTTCACGCATCTCGAGCAACTGCGCCTGCGTCGCCATGCGAGCGGGCGGCGCCTCGCGCTCGCCGGTGGTACGCTCCAGGATCGTCACGAGTCCGGCCAGATCGCCGCCGGGCACGAGGAGCTTAAGCATGAAGCGGTCGAGTTGCGCTTCGGGAAGCGGGTAGGTGCCTTCCAGCTCGATCGGGTTCTGCGTGGCGAGGACGAAGAACGGCTGCGGCAACGGATGCGTGGTGCCCGCCACGGTGACCCGGCCTTCCTGCATCGCTTCCAGGAGCGCCGATTGCGTCTTGGGCGTCGCGCGGTTGATTTCGTCGGTCAGGACGACGTTGGCGAAGACCGGCCCGCGCTGGAATTCGAAACTCCGCTTGCCGGCCTCGTCCTCGTTGAGGATCGTCGTCCCGACGATATCGGCGGGCATCAGATCGGGCGTGAACTGAATGCGGCGAAAATCGAGATCCAGCGCGCCGGCAACCGTCTGAACGAGCTTGGTTTTACCCAAACCCGGAAGGCCTTCGAGCAGGACGTGGCCGCCGGCCAGCAGCGCGACAAGGACGCCTTCGACGATCTCGTCGTTTCCAACGATGGTTTTGCCGATCTCCGCGCGCACCCGGCCGAAGGTATCGGCGAAGGCTTTGCCGCGTGCTTCTACATCCGGTATGGAGTCGGCCATGCGGGAGAAGATACCCTTTTTTACGATTCCGGCATGCCAAATCGGGCAAAGATCAAGGCGCCGCGCGGTCGATCAGGCGCTTCATCTCGCGGACGGCCTCGGGCAGCCCGCAAAAGATGGCGCGCGCCACGAGCGCGTGCCCGATGTTCAGTTCCCGCATCTTCGGAAGAGCGGCGACCGGACCCACGTTCAGGTAATTCAAACCGTGCCCGGCATGCAGGCGCAGACCCAGTTCGGTGGCCAGCGCGCCGCCAGAAGCAAGCTTCTTGAATTCCCGCGCGCGCGCGCGTTCGGAGCGGGCGTTGGCGTACGTGCCCGTGTGGAGTTCCACGCTGTCGGCGCCGGCCTTCGCGGCGGCTTCGATCTGCTTCGGATCGGCGTCGATGAAATGGCTTACCGCGATCCCGCGAGCCTTCAGGCGCCCGGTGACCTGCTTGATGCGCGCAAAGCCGCGCACGATATCCAAGCCGCCTTCGGTCGTGACTTCCTGGCGCTTTTCGGGCACCAGGCACGCGCAGGCGGGGCGCACGCGCAGGGCGAAGCGCAGGATCGGAGCGCTCACGGCCATCTCCAGGTTCACGCGTGTCTGGACGGTCTTGACGAGTACCTCTACGTCGCGATCCTGGATGTGGCGGCGGTCTTCGCGCAGGTGAACGGTGATCTGATCGGCCCCGGCAAGTTCGCACTGCACGGCTGCCCAAACCGGATCGGGCTCATAGGTGCGGCGCGCCTGCCGCACCGTGGCCACGTGATCGACGTTGACGCCTAATTCCACCATCGTTCGAACTCCGCTCACTTATCGCCCAAGCTTCCGGTCAGCATGCCGCGGACCTTAACCGTCGGCAGCGCGCCGCCGCCGGGGCCCAGCACGGTCACACGCGGCGGGCCCACCACTTTGACCTGCACCGACTGTTCCGGATACACCTCTCCGGGCGGGCGGCGTAAATCCCATTCCGCCGGCCACTCGGCGTAGATGCGCACCTGCGACTTAGTCAGCTCGGCCAGATCGTCGGGCCGGCCGCGCGCGACCACCGTGACGCTTTTGGGCGTACCGGTCATCGCCGCGCCCGGAGGCGCAAGATACGCGACCGGAACATCGGCCAGTTCCTTGGTGATCTGCGAGGCGCGAAACAGCACTTCGATTTTGATCTTCTGCGCGGACCAGACCGGTATCGACTGCTCGCCGGCCTGCACTTCCTGCGCGATGCCGACCTCGACGGTGAAGTCCTTCGTCTTGCCGCTTAGTTCGATCGGCTCGGTGAGTACGAACGCGGCGGTCTCGAGATCCTGCAGCGCCTCGACCGTCACCTCCATGGGCTCGACGCGTGTCTCAACTTCGTAGTCGGGCGGTTGCTTGCCGCGCCAGTCGGGCTTCACGGGCAGCGTTTTGCGCACAATCTTGGAGAGCCGCACGGGCAGCTCGTCCGGGCGCACGCTGACCACCCCCAGCCCATCGGCGCCTTCCACTTCGAAGAGATCGGGCGTAAGCGTCACGACCTGATCCCCCGTGCCAAGACGCGAGAAGGCTTCCTTCAGATGGACGCGAACGTTCTCGTGCGTGAGGTACTGAAGCTTCCGGCGCGGTCCGCGGATGCGCACGTGGAGTTGCGGCCAGCGCATCTGCGCCGGGAACCGCGCGCCCTCGGGCGGCTGCAGTTCGGACACGGGGATGGTCACCGAAAGCTCGCGTTCGTCGGTCAGTTCGCCGTCGATGTAAAACCAATACAGCGTCGCGAGGATCAGGCAGAAGATCTTCAACAGCCAGTCTTCCCAGAAGACGGCGCGCAGGAATCGAAGCACGGATTTCTGACTGGGGGCCATGGTCAGGTGCCTCCTTCCACGGCTTCGAGGCACAGGCGCGTCAGTTCCTTGCGCAATTCGTCGGGGGACAGGCCCTGCTTGAGTTTCCCGTCCACGCCCAGCGAGATGCGCCCCGTCTCTTCGCTTACCACCACCGTCACCGCGTCGCTCTCTTCCGAAAGCCCCAGCCCCGCGCGGTGGCGCGTGCCCAGCGTCTTGCTCAGTTCTGGATTCTCCGTCAGCGGCAGCAGGCAGCCGGCCGCGGCGATCCGCGTGCCTTGTATGATCACCGCCCCGTCATGCAGCGCCGAGCCCGGATAGAATATCGTTTGCAGCAGCTCGCTGGTGATCTCGGCGTTCATCGGCGTCCCGGCTTCGATGAAGGCCGTGAGCGGAATCTCGCGCTGGATGGCGATCAGCGCGCCCATGCTGCGCTGGCTCATGTGCGTCGCCGCCTGCACGATCTCGTCGATCGTCGGAGAGGAAGCCTGCACGACGCTCCCAAACCCGGGACTCAAACCCAACCGCAGCAAGCCGCGCCGCAGTTCAGGCTGGAAGATGATCAGGAGCGCGATGAAAAAGAGCGCCGCGATCTTCTCGAACGTATAGGTGATGTGTTCCAGTTCGAACAAGCTGGCGAAGATGAAGACGATCCCGAACGAGACAAAGATGAGCAGAAAGATGCCGCGCAATACCGCCGCGCCGCGGCTTCCGCGCAAGAAGCGCAACAGCAGGTAGATAACGAGGAAGAGCAGAAAGATCTCGACGGCGGCAGACAAGCCGCTGCGCCAGAGTCCCTGCAAGCGTTCCAACCACTGCGTCATGCGCGAAACGAGGCTCCGAGCTGCGTGCCGACCGTGCCGCTAAGGCGAAGAGCACCAAAGAGTAGGAGGCGGCGCGGTTTTTGTCTATGGAGCCTCCTTGGAGCCCCAAAGGCCACAAGGTGCACCCATTAACTCAACGCAGCCCACCGCGCTCAGGTCACCGCCCTTGCCACCTTTAACGCTTGGACATGCGCGGCCACGTCGTGAACGCGCAAGACGCTCGCACCGCGCGCCACCGCAATGGCCGCCGCCGCGACCGAGGCCGTCACGCGCTGCGCCGGATCGTCGATACCCGTCAGCTTACCCAGGAAACTCTTGCGCGAGACACCCACCACAAGCGGCCGGCCCAGCGCCTTGAACTCGCCGAGCCTCCGCAGCAGTTCGCAGTTGTGATCCAGCGTCTTCCCGAATCCGAAACCCGGATCGAGCAGCACGTGCGTGGGCGGAATTCCGGCTTCGAACGCGGCATGGAGCCGCTTGCGGAAGAAGAGGTCGAGATCCTCCACCACATCCTTGTACTTAGGATCGCGCTGCATCGTCCGCGGGGTGCCTTGCATGTGCATCAGGATCACGGGCGCTCGGGCCTTGGCGCAAACCTTGGCCATCTGCCGATCGTGCCGCAGGGCGCTGATGTCGTTGACGAGATCGGCGCCTTCGGCCAGACACGCGCGCGCGACTTCGGCCGACTGCGTATCGACGCTGAGCGGTACGCGGGCAAAGGCGCGCAGCTTCCGCAGCGCTTGGATCACCGGCAGCAGGCGCTGCTTCTGGAGCTTGGCGGGTACCGCGCGCGCTCCGGGACGGGTGGATTCGGCGCCAAGGTCCAGCGCGTCGGCGCCTTCGGCGCGCATCTCTTCGGCCCGGAGCACGGCCGCTTCGACGGCGAGGAACCGTCCGCCGTCGCTGAAGCTGTCGGGCGTGACATTGAGGATGCCGAGGACGAGCGGGCGGTCGAAGGCGAGCTTTTTGCGGATTCCGGGAAGGAGCATGGCGGGCGGGGTAGACATGCAGACGGTTTTCACGCGGAGATATGGTCCAACACCGTGAACAGATCCTTCAACTTTGGCACTAAGCCCCGCATGGCCCGGCTCCAGAAATGCGAAAGGGTGGCCGGTAACCGGCCACCCTTCCACTATAGCATGACTTCGATCCGAACCCAACGGGTCAGGCCGGCGTCGGAGAAGGCAGCGATCCACCCAGCGTATCGCCGTCGCTGCGGCGGACCTGTTCGGCCGCCTTCGCATGCTTGGGCAGCGGCCGAGCCTCCACGGCCTGCGACGGTTTGCGCGATTCGGGGAGTTTGCGTTCCTTCAGCATGAACTCCAGCTCTTCGCCGCTGATGACCTCGTACTCCATCAGCCCCTTGGCGAGCAGTTCGATGTCCTCACGGTGCGCTTCCAGAATCTTCTGCGCATCCTGGTACGAGGAATCGATCAGGCTGCGGACTTCCTGGTCGATCAGTTCGCCGGTCCCGGCGCTGTAAAGCGGCGCGCGGCCCAGTTCGCGGCCCAGGAACACGTTCTCTTCGTCTTCCTGGTACTTCACCGGCCCAAGCTTATCGGACATGCCCCATTCGCAGACCATCTTGCGCGCGATGTTGGTGGCCATCTCGATGTCGGCTTTCGCGCCGGTGGAGTAGTCGCCAACGAACATTTCTTCGGCGATGCGTCCGCCAAAGGCGACCATGATCTGTCCCATCAGCTCTTTGCGCGTGCGGTTGTAGATGTCCTTCTCGGGCAGGAAATGCGTCGCGCCCAAGCTCGGGCCGCGCGGCATGATCGTGACCTTATGCGGCTTGTCCACGTTGGGCAGGTACATGCCCAGCAGCGCGTGGCCGGCTTCGTGGTACGACGTCACCCAGCGGTCGGCCTCGTCCATCACGCGGCTGCGCTTCTCGCGGCCCCAGACGACCTTGTCGCGCGCTTCTTCCAGATCTTCCTGCTCGATCGCTTCCTTGTCCTTCGTCACGGCGATCAGCGCCGCTTCGTTGATCAGGTTCTCGAGGTCCGCACCGCTGAACATCGGAGTGGCCTTGGCCAGTTTGCCCAAGTCGGCGTTCGCGGCGAGCTTCACCTTCTTGCTGTGCACCGAAAGAATCTGTTCGCGGCCGCGGATATCCGGCAGGTCGACGTAGACGTGCCGGTCGAAGCGGCCGGGGCGCAGGAGCGCCGGGTCGAGCACGTCCGGGCGGTTGGTCGCCGCCATGACGATGATCTTCTCGTCGCTGTCGAAACCGTCCATCTGCACGAGGATCTCGTTAAGCGTCTGTTCGCGTTCGTCGTGACCGCCGCCCAAACCCGTCCCGCGGCGCCGGCCCACGGCGTCGATTTCGTCCAGGAAGATGATGCAGGGGCTGTTTTCCTTGGCTTGCTGGAACAAGTCGCGCACGCGGCTGGCGCCAACGCCGACGAACATCTCGACGAAGTCCGAACCGCTGATGCTGAAGAACGGCACATCGGCCTCGCCGGCAATGGCCTTCGCGAGCAGCGTCTTACCCGTGCCGGGCGGGCCGATCAGGAGCACGCCCTTGGGGATGCGGCCGCCCAGGCGCTGGAACTTCTTGGGGTTCTTCAGAAAGCCGACGAGTTCCTGCACTTCTTCCTTCGCTTCGTCGATGCCCGCGACATCCTTGAAGGTCTTCTTCGACTTATCCTTCGTGATGAGCTGGTGCTTGGACTTCCCGAACGCGAGCACGCCGCCAGGGCCGCCCGGACCGCGAAGCTGGCGGAAGACGAGGAAGTAAACGATCAGGACGATCAGCACCCACGGAATCAGGCTGAACAAGAGCGCCGGAATCTGCGATGGCGGGACGTGCTCGATCTTGATGTTGAACTTCTGCGCGGCCAAGTTGAGCCACTCGGCGTCCGAATCGGTAAAGGGATCCGGGCCGACGACCTTGAACTTGTCGTACTTTTCCTTATTCGGCACGGAGTTGCTGTAGGTGCCGTAAAAATCCCGCCCGGTGCGGCGCAGCGTGCCGACTTCGTTGTTCTCGACGCGGCGGCGGAACTCGGTCCAGTTGCTCAGTTCTTCGGTGCGGTTCGTGAACTGCTGGCCGGCGCTGGCCACGAGCACGATCAGCACGCCCACGAAGATGATCAGAAACAGCAGGCGGCTGGACTTGAAGCCCGCGCCTTTGTTGTTGCGGCTCCCGTCGTCGCCCGAATCGTCGTCGTTGCGGCGCCGCGGTTCCTGGCCGGGTCCACGGCCGTCTTTGTGGTCGTCGTCTTCGAACATCCGCAGCTCCCTGGTGCCGCGCGGGGACACACGCCGGCGATGGGGTTATTTTACCGTAAGCCGGCCCGGTATTTCGAGCCGATTCCCGGCGCGGGCTACCACCGGTCGAGCACCTTGTCCGCGATATTGCGCGCAAGGTGCTCCAGCGCTTCGTCGCGCCCGAACTGCTCCATTTCGCCCCGGCGCAAATTATACGCGCCCGAATCCGGCCGGCCCTGGTCGTTGGTGACGGCAAAGTCCTTGAACATGTACTTGGCTTCGCGAACGTCGTAAAGCGAGACGCGGCACAGAATCCGCACCTGGCTCTCCACGGCTTCGCCCAAGCGGTCGCTGCGCAGCGTCTGGCGTTCGAACTTCAGGACCACACCTTCCAGGATCAGGTCGGCCTCGTCGCGCGGAACCACTTTGAGGCGCCCGTTGCTTAGAAACGCCCGGCGCACGCCTTCCGAGAGTTCGACCTCCACTTTGCGCGTGTAGTCGTGGTAGTGCGTCTTGTTGCCAAAGACCGGCACCGCGATGCTCTGCGCATGCTTGGGCAGGTTGGGGCGCGTCGTGTAGCAGCCCGCGGCGGCCAGCAGTATGAAAAAGGCCGCGCAGCGCGGCAACCATCGGCTTCGCATGCTCATTCCTAGCGTTGGCGCATCTTCTGCAGCTCTTCGGAGGCTTTGGCCGACCAAGGGCTGTCCGGGTAACGCTTGACGATCAGCTCGTAGTACACCTCGGCGGCCCGGAAGCGCCGGTTGGTCTGGTAGAACTGGGCCTGCTCGAAGCGTTTCTCGGCCTGACGGTCGCGCAGCACGCGCTCGTTTTCCTGCAGCGCCACTTTGTCCAGGTTGGTCGGTCCGAACTCGGCTTCCTTATAGGCTGCCTGAATCCGGTTCAACGCTTCCATCGTGTCCGATTCGGTGTACTGCGGCCGCGGCTCGCGCCGGTTGATGCAGATCGCGATACGGCCTTCGGTCTCCGCGCGCAACTCGGAGCGCGGGTACTTGTCGAGCAGCTTCTTGTATTTCTCGATGGCCGTATCGAAGCGCCCGTCCGCCTCGTCGCACTGGCCCAAGCCCAGCAGCGCGTCGTCCGCCCAGCGCCCTTCGGAATCCTCGTCCAAAATATGCTGGAAGATGCGCCGCGCCTTGCGTACGCGGCTGGCCAGCGCGAACGTCCCGCCTTCGCCCTTGCCTTCCAGATAGCCCCGGCCCAGTTCGGCCTCCACCTGCCCCATCGCGTCGAGGTAGGTCGGGTTCGCGTAGCGGCGCCGAAGTTCTTCGATCATCGCGCGGCACTTGGTAAAGCTGCCGGCGGCCAGATGGTTCTTGGCCGAAAAAATGAGCGCTTCTTCCGCTTCGTCCGACTCTGGATAGCTGAACGCCAGCCGCTCCCAAGCGATCGCCGCCTGCCGCGCGTCGCCCACCAGTTCGAACTGCTTGGCACGCGCGTACTGCCGGCTGGGCGTCGATTCCTCCGCCCGGTCCGATCGCGGCCACTTCCCGCCGCTGACCCACAGATCCAGGTCGCTTTCCAGGTCCGCCGCGAAGCACGAAACCGCAGCCAAGCTCAGGAGCCCGCAGACCGCTACCTTAAGGTTACTTTGACGCTTCATAGCGTTCCGTTTTAGGGCTTGCACCGGTGCAGGGCAAGTCCGGGCTGGAGTTATGCCTTACTCTCTATCGGTTGGGACGCTCCCCGACCCCAAGGCTTCTTGAGATCGAGGGCAGGGATCGAGAAAAAATTGCGCAAGGTGCGCGGCGAGCCTACCTTCGCAGCACGGCTTCTCGAGCCCGGGTCGCGGCGCCTTCCAGCACGGAGGCCGTGGCCTCGAAGACCCCGGCCTTGCGGCGATTGGCGCCCACCGGAATCGTCGCGCCGACGCCGCCGAAGAGGCTCCGCGATCCGCCGCCCACGCCCGGCGTCAGGCCGAACTTGGGTGTCGCTTCACGCGCTGCCCGTCCGCGGAAATCGCCGGCCAGCGTCGTGAGGTAGCCGCTCAGCTCCGACGAACTTCGGCGCAGCGGATCGACCGAAGCGCTGATGGATTTGAAATCCCGCTGCAGCCACGCGCGCCGTGGCACTCCGGCATCGTTGGCGATATTCGTCTTCCAGCGGCCCAACTCGGCCAGCATCGCCTTGAACGCCTTCTCGTCGTCCTCTTTCAGAGCCGACTCCACGGCGCTCTGACCCTGCTGCCGTGCCTCCTCCAGCAGATCGTACTTGCTCTCGATCTTGTTCACGCCTTCGAGCGTCTCGTAAAGTACGCGGACCTCTTCGTTGTTCGGATATTCGCGCACGCCCGCCGAAAGCACGCCCAGCGCTGCGGAGACGTTCCCGTCCTGCACGAGTTTGACCGCATGGTCGATCGTGGCGCCGACTTCCTGCGCCTTCTGAGCGGCGGCCAGTTCGGCGTCGATGCGCCCGATCAGGGCTTGAGCGCGCGGCTCGCCGCTGGGGAAGATCGGGATCGCCGCGCGCGCGGCGTCGCGCGCTTCGGCTCGCTTACCCTGCGCGTACAGCGCCTGCGCGTCGGCCAAGGCCAGCTCGAAGCGCGCGTTGTCGATGCGCGGCTTGATCTGCTGCTGTTCGGCCGGAACCAGGCGCGACAGGTTCTGCCACGCCTTCAGCGCCGCGGGCCAATCGCGCCGGCCTTCGGCCGTCTCGGCGCTCTGACGCGCCGCGCTCAACTCTTCGATCTTCGCCTGATACTCTTTCGCCTTGCGGGCCAACTCGGGATTGGACGGATCGATCTTGGCGGCCTCGCTGTACGCACGGCGCGCGGCGGCCCAGTCGCCGCTGCGTTCGGCGCTGGCCGCGGTTTCCATCACTTCGCCCAAGGCGGCGGCCCTGAGCTTCGTATTGACCAGTTCCGATTCCGGGCGAATCTGCTGTGCATTGCGGAAAGACGTCTGCGCGGCTTCCCAATCGCGCTTGGCGAGCGCTTTTTCCCCGTCCGCAAACGCCTGCCGGAAGCTGGCTTCGGTCAGCAGGTCCTGAGCCTGCTTGCGCAACCCCGTGGCATTCTCTTCGGTGTCGGCGTACGCGGCGGCTTCGGTGAAACGGTCGGCTGCGTCACGCAGCCGCTCGGCATCCTGCGCGGTTTTGGCCTGAGCCAGGAGATCCTCGAAGCGGATCCGGCGCGTCAGCCGGGTTTCGTGCACGGAGACGTCGCCGATTTCCAGCTTCGCCGCGGCCTGATACGAAGCGAGCGCGCCGGGCCAATCCTTGGCCTTTTCCTTCTCTTCGGCGGCGGCCACGTGCTTCTTGTAGTTCACGCGCGCCAAAGCCTGAGCGGGCGCCGTATCGCTGCTCTCGGCCAAACCTTGAGCCTTTGTGAACGCCTCCAGCGCCGCGGCCCAGTCATCCGAACTTTCCGCCACCGCCCCTTCCTTCAGGGCCAGGCGATAATCGCGGCGCCGCTCGGCATGGGCCAGCACGTCCTTCAACGTGGGATCCGGATCGATCCCAGGCAGCGCCTGCTTTTCTTCCAGCCGCTTGATCGCTTCGGCGTACGCCGCCACCGCTTCGTCGTACTTCTCCAGCTTCACGGCGGTATCGCCCTTGGTGCGAAGCTTGTTGACTTCGAAGTGCACCCAGCTCGCTTCCGCGCGGTCGCGCAAGCGGGGGAATTCGTCCAACTCCGGGTACGCCGCGCCGCCGGCATTGGCCACCGCGATCGCTTCCTGGAACTCGTTGGCCGCCAGCGCCTCGCGGTAATCCTGCTTGAACCGGACCACGCGCTGTTCGTGATGCCGCTGGTACAGGAAAAAGGCTCCGCCTCCCGCCAAGCCCAGCGTGAGCAGGATCACGGCCACCCACGCCAGCGCATTGCTGCGCGGCTGCATCGCCATGGTGCTCATCGAGGTCGGCACCTGCGTCTGCCCGTACATCAAACCCGGCGGATACGGCGTCTGGCCCGGAACAGGCATCAGCGTCGGCGTATGCGCGGACGCCGCCGCGAGGTGCCCGCTCGGTTGCGCCGAAGGCGGCAGCGGCGTTACGGCCGGCGACTGCACCGAAGGCGATGGCCGCAGCGTGGGCGCATCGTGCTGCGTGATCGCATCGACGAGCATCACCACTTCGTCCGCGCTCTGCGGCCGCTCGGCCGGATTCTTGGCCATCAGGCGCAGGATCAGGTTGCACGTCGCTTCGCTGATGCTGGGCATGATCGTGCGC
Source organism: Planctomycetota bacterium (assembly GCA_015075375.1). Lineage (GTDB taxonomy): Bacteria > Planctomycetota > SZUA-567 > H5-PLA8 > H5-PLA8 > H5-PLA8. The sequence continues at coordinate 2,142,970 of JABTUM010000001.1, forward strand.
GGATGCGGCGGCGCTTCGTAGCGGTGCTTGTACAGAATGCCCACCGGCGTCGGCGCCATGAACGGCGCCGTCCCGGTCAGCAGGCGGAAGAAGGCCGCGCCCAGCGAGTACAGATCGCTGTGCAGCCCTGCTTTATGCCCTTCGCACTGCTCGGGGCTCATGTAGAGCGGCGTCCCCAGCATCGCGCCGCTGCGCGTCAGAGCGCTCTCGGATTCGCTTTCGGATGCCGTAACCAGGCCGAAGTCCGCGACCTTGAGCACCCCCTCCTTATCGAGCAGCAAGTTCTCCGGCTTGATGTCGCGATGCACGAGGCCCTGCTTGTGCGCGGCGGCCAATCCTTCCGCCGCCTGGCGAAGCCATTGCAGCGCCTTCGCTTCGGGCAGCGGGCCGTGTTCCTTCAGGTAGGCCGCCAGCGTCCGCCCGTTCACGTACTCCATGCTGATGTAGTATTGCCCGCCCTGTTCGCCGGCATCGTAGACCTGGACGATATGCGGATGCTTGAGCTGCGCCGCCGCGCGCGCTTCGCGCAGGAAGCGCATCACGTACTCCGGCGTCGCGGTGAACTCCTTCGGCAGCAGTTTCAGCGCCACCTCGCGCCCGAGCGTCTGATGCTTGGCCAGGTACACGGCGCCCATGCCGCCCTGCCCGAGCTTCTCGACGATCCGGCAACCGCCGATCAAATGCGGAGTGCTATCCATTACCGCCTGCCTTTCGCCTGCCCGTGCTTCGGACCCGTCCATCGTACTCGCGCCTCCCGCTCAATCCAACCCATAGGTTGGACTTCTTACGGCCGGCCCGGTTGCATCCGCGCGTTGCTGCTCGCTTGGACGACCTTGCCGCGCCGTGCATTCGCATCATTCCTGTTGCGGTTCGGTTCGGACCGCATGGTGTGGAGCGTTGCTCGACCCAACACTGCTCTGTTGGGTGTGCCAACATAGGCCGCTGAGTGTCGCAAGCATCACCTCGTGCGTAAATGAGCCTCACTTCGCTAACTTGTTCCGCTAAAGCAGCTAAGCTCATTTTCCATGTTCGTTCGTCTACCGGCATGAATCCATAGATGCACACGGTGAGCCAAGGATTCGTAACTTAATTGGGGGCTCTCGCTTGCCAAAGGCAGGCTCATGTCATATAAGTTTGGTATAAGTCATGGCGAAACACGTAACGCAAATCTTTACTCGAGGAGAATTCCACTCATGGCCAATCGACTCGGCACCGCGGAAGTAGCGGCTTTCGAACAGGACGGCTATTTGATCGTCCCGCAGCTCTTCGACCGCGAAGAGATGGACCTGCTGCTGAACTTCGCCAAGAACGATCCGGCGGTGAGCGCCAAGGCGACCGGGCGCAAGGACGCTCAAGGCGGCATCAGCAAGCTGGCGCTCTGGAACGAAGCCGGCGACGACCTGTACGGAACCATCTCGCGCACCGAGCGGATCGTGAATCCAATGGAACAGTTGCTCGGGGGCGAGGTTTACCATTACCACCACAAGATGATGCTTAAAGAACCGCGCGTCGGCGGCGCGTGGGAATGGCACCAGGATTACGGCTATTGGTACAACAACGGCTGCCTGTTCCCGCATATGGCGAGCTGTCTGATCGCGGTGGACCGCGCGACGAAAGAGAACGGCTGCTTGCAGGTGATCAAGGGCAGCCACCAGATGGGCCGGATCGAGCACGGCAAGTCCGGCGACCAGACCGGCGCGGACATGGAACGCGTCGAGGCCGCCCTGAAGCGCATGGAACTCGTCTATTGCGAACTCGAGCCCGGCACGGCGCTTTTCTTCCACGGAAACCTGCTGCACCGCAGCGATCAGAACAAGAGCGAGAATCCGCGCTGGAGCCTGATCTGCTGCTACAATGCCGCGCGCAACGATCCGTACAAGAAGTCACACCACCCCAATTACCACAAGCTCGACAAGCTGCCGGATGCCTCCGTGAAGGATTGGGGCCGCAAGCACCAGTTGCTGCCGGCGTGAGGAAGGGCCGTTCCCAGACACATGTGGACTACAATAATCAACCTTTAGCTCATACGTCGTGTTAACCTTCTTTTGCGAGAAACACTCTGCCCAAAAGCAAGATCGCCAGAACTACTGTGGTCCAAAAAGTGGGAAGGTACGCTACCCCCCACCAAGACTCGGGGCGACTCCGTAAATAGATGTGTATGGTTCCCGAGCCAGTCATAACCGCAACTTCGTTGGAAGTTGGTGAGGCCTCAAATGCGTGTAATGAATCCTCCTTAAATATTAGACTATGAATATGACTTCCTGCCGTATCATATATAAGAATCTCGTTCAATCGCTCTATTAGTATGCGCGAGCCGTCGGCCACTACGAAGGTTCGGTCTGGACCTAAGTAGCTCTTGCCGCTCAAGTCGCAGATGCCCAATCTCGTACCTGCTTGAAGGTCGTATACATGACAGGCCTTTGACGTTTTGATCGCGGCAATCCGACCATCGTGGGAAGTTATCGGAACAAAAAAAATGCCGTCTTCGGCCATAGAAAGGATAATTGGCCTTTCCTCCAAAAAATCCCAATAGCCAATCAACTGCTGGTCTGCAAATATCCAAATCCAGTGATTGCCTTCCGAAAACTGAATCGCCGACGCGGTGGGAGGTAATCCTTTTAGAGAATGCTTCAAAATTCCAGATTGGTAGTCCCAAACTCCTCCCTGATTACCCTTTTGAACTGCGAGAAGATATCGTCCGTAGGGAGAAAATCTAGAATCGATTGCAGTAAAGGAGGCTAGGATCTTACCGGTTGACGTACTCCTGAGAGTAAGGGCACGCTCCTTTTTCATGGAATCCGGATGCGTTTCCTCCACTTCATTCCCCGTTTTGGACTCACTTTTTCCCTCAACCATATCTGTGGCAATAGATTCGATGCATAACTTGGCTATGCCATCTCTTGATACGCGTGCTAACCGTGAATCGATAGGAATATCCAGCTTGGGCTTTCCTGTGAATGCATCGTAATACCTGTAAACCATCTGCCGTTCCAAAGCTACCATTACACTTTGTCCATCAGGTGATATCATGAATGTTCCGTGATTCTCATCTTCATGATGTATTTCGGATAAGCACTCACCTGTTCTCACATTCCAAATCTTAGTTATCCCATCTTCACCGTCATAGGATGTCAGCAAGAGCCGCCCATCCTGAGAAAATTGTAGACCTCCAGTTGCCCGCTCTAGTGCCTTCCAACTTCGTTCTACCTGCCAAGGATCCCATTGGAGGTAGAGCGTGACTGAACTCGCGCCAAATAACACAAGCAGCAATAGACCCCCTAGCGAGAAGCGCCATCGGCCTTTAGCTGAGAGAGTCATCATTGCTATAGAAATAGCCACCTCAAGTTGTATGCGCTATGCCAAAGGCATTAATTTTCCAAGCCGCATCTTCCTGCGTTATACAACTTGATCTAGACAAACTCTGGCCCCCGCTTGCGCTTGCCTTGGATTAAGGCGCGGTAAGCTGAGAGCCGGGAATCGCGGAGGCTAGCCGTGAGCGAACAGACAGCGTTGTCCGAAGCGCTGCACAAGCAGTGCGCGATCGAGCTGAACAAACAGACTTGGAAGTTGCTCGACCTACACGACCGCACCGAGGACCAGGATCGCCTGATGATCCACGCGGCGCACGGATCGTGCTTTCACTGGAGCCGCGCCGGGGGCGGCGTGCAGCAGCAGCGCGGGGAGTGGCTCGTCGCGCGCGTCTACGCGGTCCTGGAGCATCCCGAGGCGGCGCTGTACCACGCGCGGCGCTGCATGGAGTTTACCGAGGCGCATAAGGCCGAACTGAAGGACTTCGATCTCGCCTACGCGCAGGAAGGACTCGCCCGAGCGCTGGCCGCCGCCGGCCTGAAGGACGAGGCGCGCGCGCATTTCGTGCAGGCGCAGATATTGGGCGACAAGATCGCCGATCCCGAGGACCGCAAGATCTTCCAGAACGATTTCGCAGCCGATCCGTGGTACGGGCTGCGGTGACGGATGAGACTCGCGACGGAGGTCCGGAGCGCACGGAGGCCCGGAGCGCGGCGCTCGGATTTACATGCGAGTTGTTTTCTGTGGTCCCCGAGGTGCATCCACCCTTCGCCAAAAGGCCCGTGCATCAGCATGCGCTTGGAATAGACTCGCGCTTCCGAATCGCCCATTATTTAAGGAGCAGACGATGGACCTCGAAGCGCTCAAAGCGCAAGCCGCCAAGCAGGCCGCCGCACACATCCAATCGGGCATGATCGTCGGCCTCGGCACCGGGTCTACCTCGAAGTACCTCGTCGACGAACTGGGTCGCCGGCTTAAAGAAGAGGGCCTCAAGATCACGGGCGTACCGACGAGCGAACGGACGGCCGCGCAGGCCAAAGGCCTAGGCATTCCGCTCGCCACGCTGGAGGAGAAGCCCAAGCTCGACGTGGCCGTCGACGGCGCCGACGAGATCGAACTGGGCACGTTGGATCTGGTGAAAGGCGCGGGCGGAGCGCTGCTTCGCGAGCGGTTGGTCGAAGCCGCGGCCGCGCGCTTCATCGTCATCGCCGACGAAACCAAGAAAGTCGAGAAGCTGGGAACGAAATTCCGCGTGCCGGTGGAGGTCGTCCGTTTCGGCTGGAAGAGCACCTTCTCGCGCCTGGAAGCGCTGGGCGTCAAGCCCGACCGCCGCGAGACCAACGGGCAGCCCTTCATCACCGACGAACAGCACTACATCCTGGATTGCGCCACCGGCCCGATCCCCGACGCGCGCAAGCTAGCCGCTCAGATCAAGGCTTTGGCAGGTGTGGTCGACCACGGACTCTTCATCGGCATGGCCAGCATTTGCTACGTGGCCGGCTCGAAAGGCGTGGAGGTGCTGGAGAAGAAGTAGCGCGGCTTGATAATTCGGCCTTCAGCGCGTATCAATACGGATGCCGCGCACGCCGCGCGTCCTGCCTTGGCCGTACCCTTTACCGGGTGGTGTAATCGGTAACACAGAGGTTTTTGGTACCTCCATTCCAGGTTCGAGTCCTGGCCCGGTAACCAATTCGGCACGGCACGTTTTCAATCCTGCTTGAGCTGCCCATCTTTTTTCGCGATCCTTTTCGCCAGCGCCGCGCCGGAATGCAGTGCGCCTTCCATGTAGCCCACGAACGCATAGCACGTATGCTCGCCTGCAAAGTGCAGGCGCTCAAGGCCCTCGTACAGCGTCTTGCCCATCGCCGTGATCTGCCCCGGCGCGGGAAACGAGTAGCTCGCTCCCGTCCACGGATCGCCCGGCCAATCCATGAAGCGGCTTCCGACGAACTGCTCGCGCAGGCCCGGATAGCGCGCTTCGAGCGCTTTGAGGTACTGTTCGTCGCGTTCCGCCGGCGTCCATTGGCGGCAGGTCTCGGCCGCGGGTCCGCCGGAAAACGTCGTCAGGCACGCGCCGGCTTCGCCTTCCTTCTGGTTGTCAGTGGCGTCCCAGGTCATCGTCGCGGGACCGTCGGAGAGACTGTACTGCGAGAGCTTTGCAGCCTCCCAGAAGCGGCTTTTGACCGAAGCGAGGTACTTCACGTTGCAACCCATCTGCGGGCGCAGTTCACCCGGCAACGGCGGATCGAAAGCGATCTTGGTCCAGACGCTGGGCGGGACGGCCAGCACGACGCGGTCGAATTCCAGCGCCGAGCCGTCGGCGCCGGTCACGACGGCACGTTGGGTTTCGATCTTCACCGCTCGAACCGGCGCGTTCAGGCGCAGGCGCGGAGCCCCCAGGGCTTCGGCAAGCTTCGCCGCGAGTTGCTGGTTGCCGCCCGCGCAGCGGTAGACTTCCGATTCGGTCCAGTATCTCTCCAGACCGCCGCCGCTCACTTGAGCCAGATTGCCCAGATAGCTTTGCCATGCGGGGAGCACCCCGTTGTCCGAAGCGAGCTGCGCGCTCAGCGCGGCTTTGCAAGTGGGCGAGGCCTCTTGCGCGGCGATCCAGTCGGCGGTGGTGCGTCGGTCGAGCTTCTTCGCGCCGGACGCCTTCCACGGTTGATAGCCGTCCACGCGCGCGGCGTCGGCGTTCATGCGCGGCAGCACCGCGTCCAGCTCTTCCCACAGAGCTTCCGTATCCCGCGCGCTCAGACGCTTGCCGTCCAGCACGATCGGCGCCTCGGCTTCGGCGTCTTCGGTCACATCGAGAAATTTAAGGCCGAAGCGTTCGGCGTAGGCGACCCAGGCGGGATGGTTGGAGCCGATCAGTTCGGCGCCGCCTTCGATGTTGCGCTTAGGCACGAGATCGGAAAACGAGAGCACTCGTCCGCCCAAGCGGTTGCGCGCTTCCAGCACCGTCACGCGGTACCCGGCGGCGGCCAGTTCGTGCGCCGCGGCCAGACCCGCGAAGCCGGCCCCGATCACCGCTACACGCGGCGCACTACGCTCGTCGGCCAGGCAGCGTCCGGCGCTCAGGAGCAGCGCGGCGCCCGAGGCAAGGCTGAGCTTAAGCATCTCGCGCCGCGAAAGCGCTCGGTCGTTCGGCGCGAACCGGCGATGCAGGACGGCGTAAAGGGAGCGGGACACGCGTGGCCTCCAGGTCCGAAACGGGAGTTATACTCGCCGGGCGGTCCGCACGCGATGCTTCTGCAAACCCACAAGAGTCATACGCCGCCGCAGATACGAAATTCTTCCGATTCGACCTCTCGCGGCACGGCCGACTGCCGATGAGGCCTTTGCAGGTACCGGATCTTCCCGGCGGCCGGCTCGGCACACGGGTCCGTCTCACCCTGACCGGATCCCGCTGCCGCGCCGGCCGCGCAAGGACTGATAAGGAAATCGCCATGGCGTTCAGCATGCCCTTGCCTTCCGATGTCGGCACCTTCCAGACACCGCGCTATTACCTGCGCGCCGAAAGCGGCGATGAACTGAAACTCGAATACGAAGTCATGCGCACGGTCGAACGCTGCGACGAGATCATGAGTTCGCCGGATTTCGAACTGCCCATGCTGCCCTCGGTCGCCGCGGAACTGCTCCAACTGCTCCAGGAGCCCGACGTACAGCTTTACAAGGTTTGCCGGCTGGTGACGACCGATCCGGTGGTCACCGCCAAAGTCTTGAAGTTGGCCAACTCGGCGATCTTCTCGCCCAACATGCGCATCACGACCATACCGGAAGCGATCACCCGCCTGGGACTGAATCAGCTCCGCGATCTGGTCGTGTGCGTCGGGTTGCATACGACCCTGTTCGGCGATCCGCGTTTGAAGCTGCTTGGATTCCGAATCTGGACCCACGCGGTGGAATGCGCGGTGGTCTCCGATGCCTTGGCGCGGCAGTGCGACGGCGGGCCGGTGGCGGCGTTTTTGCCGGGCTTGCTGCACGACATCGGACAGGTTCCGGCGCTGCTGTTCGTGCAGCGTGCCGCGGCGAAACTGGCCCACGTGCGCCAATCGTTCCTCCTGGACCTCGTGGAACGCGTTCACCTGCGCACCGGTTTGGCGCTGCTGACCCAGTGGAAGCTGCCCAACGAAGTACATCTCGCGATTACAGCGCATCAGGCGCCGTGCCACGACCTGCGCGACCTGGCACCCTACGCCACGTTGCGCTTCCGCGACTGCGACGACGAAACGCGCGCCAAGCTGCTGCGCTGCCTCGGCGCGGTGGTGCTCGCCGATCGGCTCCTCGCGCTCGCGGGATTCTCGGCCGAACCGGCGCCCGTGGAACTCCTGGGTTCGCCGCTGGCCTTGTACTTCAACGTGGTCGACCTCGATCCGCAGCGCTTTCGCGAATCGATCCGCGGCCATATCGAGCACGCCGCGCTGCTTTCCAATTTGTAAGCTATGAGCCTTTAGGGCACTACGGGCGCGGCCGGAGCGGCGGCCGGCGTTCGACGTTCTGATCGGGCTGCGCATCGGGCGGCGGGGGCTTGCGGTCCTCGAAATCGCGGCGCATTTGATCGTTCAAGGCTTTCGCTTCCCGCAGGATCTATTCCAGTTCGGCGCGTAAGCGAGGCTGTTTGACACGCGCCACGTCTTCATGCAGCAACGGACCGATCGCCTCCGGGCGCAGGCGTTCGTCGGCTTGGTAGGCGATCATCAAGGCCAACAGGTGCTCCTTGGCGGGTCCTTCTTCCGTGGCCGCGGCCAGCGCGCGGCGATAGCGCTGCTGCAGTTCCTCCATCTGCTCCGGCGTCTCGGCGCGTTCCACTTCGCCGCGCGCCACCAGCAGGTGGCCAAACTTACCGGTCAGATCCTTCAGCTCGTTTCGCTCCTCGAGCGTCAGCGTATCCTCGCGGCTCTTATGCGACAGCTCCCGCACGCGCTTGCGTTCGGCGGTGGTCAGCATCAACGCTCCGGCGGACTCCAGAAACCCTTTGATCAGGGGACGATTCTGCATCCGGGTTCCGATCAGGTCTCTTCCGCCGCCCATCGGAGGACGCCGCACGAACGGCCGGTCCGTGCCGTCGACAGGCGGGCCGTCCGGGCGTTCGGCCGGTGTTTCGGGCACGAGCCAGCGCATGCGCTTGATGCTGTCGGCCGCAACCGAGGCCGGTTCGTTAGAATCCAAGGGCTGCAACTTGACCGTTTGCGGATCGAAGGCCAGCAGGTAACCCGTCATTTTTGCACTGGGCGGGTGGATCAACTCCAACTCGACCTTCGGCCCCGGCGCGGGTTCGATCAATGCGGCGGGCTCGGACGCGCGCGCGCCGCCGACGCCAGCCAGCAGCGCCAAGACAGCGAGTAGGATTCGGCTGCCGGATATTCCAACGCGCATGGCGCGGCACTCCACACACCGGCCCGCATCGACCGGTTCCGAACACTCTACCGCAATCGGCATACCCGGGGATAGTCACTCAAGGCCGCAGCCAGATCGCCTCGTCTTCGACGACGACTCGCAGACCGGCGGCTCCAGCCAACTCGTGCAGCACTTCGCCAAGCGACTTTTCGCGCGTGGCCAACTCAGGCATCTGCTTCGCGGCCAGCCGCTCCATCGAAGCCGGATCGACCAGCACGCTGGCGTGCAACGCCGCGAAACGTCCGCTGCGCAGCCATTGACGGAAGGTGGCGCCCGCCGGCATCCCCCCGGTTTCGCTGCGGAACGGCAGCTTGAGGCTGGCGTCCAGTTCCCGCCGCCACTCGGGCTGCCAGCCCTTGAGGTCGAACGCGTTCGGATCGGGAGCCGCGCGCAATGCGTGCTCCAGTTCGCGCATCACGCGCATCGCGGCGGCCAGGCGTTCCGCATCGCCCTGAAAAACGAGCCGTTCACGGAACCCATAGAAGTCCGCGTCGCGAAAGAGTTCGGGGAACCACATCCGGATCTGCCCGGCCAAGGCGTGGGGCAAAAGGTCCGATTGGTTCGGCGCAAGCCGGGCGAGTGCCGAGAGGTCGAGCACCTGCATGCGCGCCGGACCGTAACAGGCCTTCGATTCGTCCACCACGATGCGGCGGCCTTCGCGGCGCAACCCCATCCCGTGCAGGCGTGCGCCCCATTCAAGGACGCGGCTGAGCGGTAGCGATTTGCAGAAGAACGCTTGTTGCGGGAAGGCGCCCTTCCCTTCCGGAACCGCGATTTCGATCTCCGCTTCGGCGGCGCGGGCGGCCAGCGCCTGCAAGTCGCGCACGTGCCCGGCTTCGCGGAGCGAGTAGAGTTCCTCGGCGAGCGCCGCGGGCGCGGCCGCGGGCTGCCGCAGCGCGGCGAGCGCGCGGTCCATCGCACGCTCCGCGCGCAAGCCGCCCGAGAAATGCAGCCGCGCGCCTTCCCGTTCCACGCGGGCATCCGCGAAGAGAGCCTGCCCATTCAGATTCCAGCCCGCACGCGACTCCCCGATCGCGCGCGCCCAAGCTTCGAAATCGCGCGTCCAGGCATCCGGCGCATCCTGTGGCAGCCACGCATCGACAACGGCGAATCGCTCCACGTTCGTCAACGCTTCCACGCGCTCCGGCGCCGCCACGTACAGCAGGCCGTCGTAGACGCAGACCTCCAAGCCGGCGGCTCGCAACGCCGCATTCAATGCCGCCACGAGGCTGGGGCGGTCGTCGGGCGAAGCCGGCCACTCCCGCGCTCCTTCCGGCGCATCGCGGGTATCGATCCAGAGGTTCACACCGGAGCGTTCGGAGAGTTCGGCGCAGAGTTTCTCCAGCGTACGCGGCCCGGCCGGTTGGGCCGCAAGCGGCAACGGCGCTCCGGCGCGTTCGAGCAGTTCAGGAGACCAGACGCCGGAAGCCGTCGGTCCGGGCAACTCGGCGGGTTCGGCGGCACGCAACCGGCGGCTGGCTTCGTCGAAACGCAAACCGAAATCCCGGGCCAGCCAGCGCACCGCGGCCGAAAGCGCGAGCGTATCGTGGATCGCAAGCGTCGAACGGCGCTCGGCCGGCCCGAGGCCCTCGGCCGCCGCGGCCAATTCCAGCAGCGCCGGCGGCGACTCCAGACTCCGCGCTAAGCGCGCGAAAGCTTCCGCGCACGAAAGCCCGCGCAGATCGAGCCCCGCGACGGGACGCGACCAGTCCAGCGGTGGCAAAGCCGCAGGCCGGACATCCGACGGCGCGGGATCTTGCGGCGCGGGGTGTTGCGCGACCGGCGTGCCGGAGACGCGCACGCCCGCGCGCACCCAAGCCAGTTGCGTGGCGCCGATGGGCCGCACGCTGGAGACCCCTCCTTGCACGAGATCGGCTTCGTGCGCGGCCAGCAGCAGCGACGGAGAACCGCTCAGCGGGCGCAACCGGACCGTGCCTTCGTCCACCACCACCGTCACCGCCTGAGGTTCGCGCGCGGGCACCTGTACGCCAAAGACCGTGCCCACGACTTCCACCTGCCCCAGCGGCGTCTCGACCACGAAGGATTCGTCCGCCGCGCCGGGGCGATCCTTGCGCACCTCGAAGTACGCTTCGCCTTGGGTCAGCTCGAAATGATGGCGGTTGCGGACCAGGAGCTGCGCGCCGGGTTTGAGATGCACGTCCGCGAGGGTGCGCATCGCGCTCTGCAGCCGCACGGTCAGCCGCGGATCGGCCGAACCCACTTGAGCGGTGATCAGATCGCCCGGCTGGAGCACTCCGCCGGTGCGCAGCGTTTCGTCGCGTTCGCGGTGGCGCACCGTTCCGGCGCCCTGAACGTCCACGGCAATGCAGCCCGCATCGGCCGGATCGCCCAGGATGCCGTGGCGCAGATAAGCGCCCAGCAGACCGGCGCCGATCGTCAGCGCCACGAAGAGAAAGACGGCGTACACACGCACGCGGCGCAGCCAGAGTCCGACACGGCGCGAGCGGCCTGCGCCGGCGGCTTCGGCCAAATCGGCCAGCCGCGGCCGGGACGCGCGTGCCTCCAGCCACGCCGGCGCATCGGGCTCGCCCGCCACCGGCAGCGCCGCCACAACCTTCGCCGAAAACTCGGGCGCCGTATCCAACCCGCTCAGCACCCGGCGCATGCGCGCCTCCAGCGCGCGCAGCCGTTCGAACTCGCCGCGGCACGCGGGGCACGGCTTCAGGTGAAGCTGCAGCAGGCGCTGCTCGCTGTCGGTCAGCGATCCCTCTTCCAGCAAGGTTTCGAACAAACGGCGCGCTTCGTCGCAATTCAAAAGCGGCGCGTCCGGCGGGCGGGGTTCGGGCGGAAGCGTACTCACGATTCGCGCGCCTCCCCGGTACGAGCGCCGCCCAAGGCGGATTGCAGATGCCGCAGCGCGTGATGCAAGCGGCTGCGAATCGTCCCGCGCGGCTCACCCAGGCGCGAAGCAATCTCCTTGGGGCTCAGACCTTCCAGGTAGCGCAGCGCGACCACGATCCGATGCTCCTCGGTCAATCCGTGCATGGCCGCCGCCACTTCACCCAGTTCTTCGTCGAAGCCCGGATGCGCCCGGAACTCCAGCGTCGCCTCGGGCTCCGGCGCCTGATCCAGCCCCGGCTCTTCGCGCGCCAAGCGCCGCCGCCGCGTCCGCGCGCCGTCGGCGCACACGTGGCCCACGATTCCGTACAACCAGCGCGCGAAGGCCGTCGCGTCCTGCAGCGCATCGAGGTTCCGGTACGCGCGGATGAACGTTTCCTGCGCCAAGTCCTCGGACTCCGCCGGCTGGAACCCGCGTTGCAGACACAAGGCGTAGATCGTGCGGCGATGGCGCTCCACGAGCTTCCCGAAGGCCTCGCGGTCTCCGGTTCGCGTTTGGCGAACCAATTCGGCATCCGAAAGCGCCACGCCCATCCACTCCGTCCTTATGCAGTCGCCGCCGCCGGCGGTCCTGTTGAAGGGATTGTATCCGCCCGGCTTGCTAGCCTCCTTTAAGGATGGCGCTGGGCGCCGTTTAAGCCGCTCGAAGTTCCCGCTTTCGGACCGGAATTAAGCACGCTCAAGCTTTAGAGGCGGTGTATGGTCTTATGGCTAGGCCATTAAAGCGAATGGCCTATCTGAGCCATAACCTGATACGTATAAATGCTTTAAATGAGTCGCCCGGAGCGTTCATGCAGCGATTCGAGACCATCACCAAGGCCGAGCAGGCGCTAAACCACATGCGCCGGCGGATCCTGACCGGTGAGCTACCCGGCGGCAGCCAGGTTCCTCCCGAACGGACCCTCTGCCGCGAATACGCGCTCAGCCGGGTCACGATCAACAAGATCACCAGTTCGCTGGTGCAAGAAGGCCTGCTCGAACGCCGCGGTCCGCGCGGCACCTACGTGGTGGGTCAGAACGGCCGCGGCGCAACCCTCAAGATCGGCTTCTTGATGCAGACGATGCAGCCTCAAGAGGTCAATCCGGTGCTCGAAGCGATCTTTCGTGCGTTCGTGCAAGCCAGCCACGCGCATCCGGTGCTGGTCAGCTTCGGGATGGCCGGGCGCTGGGGCGAGCATCTTCCGGCGAGCTTCACCGCCACGGAACTCGACGCGCTGGTCGTTGCCGGTTCGGCGCATCCGGAATTGATTGACAGCTTCCGTCAGCGCAACCGCCCGCTGCTCTTCGTCGACGAGACCGACGCGGCCGATCCGGAACACTGCGTCACGACCGATCAAACCGAAGCCGGCCGGCTGGGCGCGAAGCATCTGCTCGAATGCGGCCGCCGCAGGATCGTCGCGTTCACGTACCCGGAAGGCAGCTACCGGGGCTTTGACCTGCGCCTGGAAGGCTTTCGGCGCGCGCACGCCGAAGCGGGCGTCGAACCGGACGAACGGCGCATCCTGCGGCCTTGGTTCTCGCGTGCGGAGCATATCGTCGAGATCCTGCGCCAACTGGAACAGGACGCCGGCGGGTTCGATGCGTTCTACGGTTTCGCGGATCTGGTTGCGCTCTGGGGAATGGACGCGCTGCTGCGCATGGGCAAGCGCGTGCCCGAAGAGGTCGCGGTGCTGGGCATCGACGGCCTGCCGCTGGGCGAATGGGCGCGCCCGGCGCTTTCGAGCGTCGCGCAGCCGGTCGAACGACTCGGTACGCGCGCGTTCGAACGCATCCATCAGTGGCTGCAAAGCGGACGCGACGAGGCGGGCCTCGAGCGCCTTGCGCCGGTATTACTGCTGCGGTCTTCCACGTAAGCATTCCAAGGAGAAGCGCGCATGAAAACCCTCATCGTCTGCGCCCTGGCGGTCGGCTGCGCCTGGAGCGTGTTTGCGGGCGAGCCCTACAGTTGGCAGACCCCGCATGCCACGCCCGCTCCCAACGGCGACCTGGCCTGGACGCCGCAAGCGTTCGTCTTCGAGCCCGGAGCCTCGCAGCGTTACATCGATTTCGAAAGCGGCAAAGACGAGAACCCCGGCACCCGCGAAGCGCCGTGGAAGCATCATCCGTGGGACGCCGCCGCGCAGGGCCAAGCCGCGGCTTGCACCGGCATTCACACATACGTCTTCAAGCGTGGCGTGGTTTATCGCGGCGCGCTCGCCGTGAAGGAATCCGGCCAGCCGGGGCAGCCGATCCGCCTCACCAGCGATCCGAAATGGGGCGAAGGCGAAGCGGTGATCTGCGGCTCGAGCGTCGTCGCCGGCTGGAAACAGGGCGCCGAGCACGCGGACATCCCCGAGCGCGTGAAGGTCTGGTACGCCGATCTCGATTTCGTTCCGCGCACGCTCTGGGCGGTGGACGGCGCCGGCAAGATCGCGCGCATCCCGCTGGCTCGCACGCCGAACTGGAAGGTCAGCGATCCCGACGACATCAAGAGCGAGTGGTGGCACTGGGACTACAAGGATGCGCCCTTGCATTTCGACATTTTCACGGAAGTCAACGGACGCAAGCTCCACCTCGGCATCGACACCGCGCATCTCACCCAGCCCGCCGCGTACTACGAGAAGGCGATTCTCTGGACCGAGAACGGATGGGTGATGGGCACGCCGTACCCGGTGCGCGTGGAAGCCGTGGATACCAAACAGAAGGGCTTGGCCTTCGGCGGGCGCTGGGGCGGCGCGGCGGGCAGCTACAAGATCATCCGCTACAACCGTTACTTCCTCGAAGACAAGCCGCATTACCTCGACGATCCGGAGGGCGAATTCTGGTTCGAGAAGAAGGGTGCGGGCGGGCGGCTCCACGTGCGCGTGCCCGGCGACGCCGACCCCAAGTCGCTGCGTTTCGAAGCCGGCCGGTCCTTTAGTTTGATCGACGGCTCGAACATCAGCCACCTGCACGTGACCGGATTGACCTTCCGCTTCGGCAACATCCACTGGGACCTCGACGGAGTGCCGTACAGCCAAGGCAAAGCGCTGGACCCCGCGTGCGTGCGGCTTTCGGGCAAAGGTCAGGATCTGCGCGTCTCGAACTGCCTGTTCGAGCACGTCCATCATCCCATTCGTATTTCCGCGGGCGGGGCGCTGGGCGAAGACATCGACGACGTACGGGTGACCGACAACGACATTCGCTACACGGATCGCGGCGGAATCTACATCGACGAAGGGTCCGCATGGGGCGAGACCGAACCGGTTTCCGGACTTCTTTTCGATGTAAAGGTGCTGCGCAACCGGATGCGCGAAGTCGGCCTGCGTCCCACGCGCTTCGACCAGGGCTTCGGGCTTACGGTGACGAACGCGCGGACGCTCGAGGTCGCCGGAAACGTGCTCGAACGCATCTACGCCGGCGGGATCAACCTCTTCGGCGCCAAACGCAGCGGCGCGCTTCGCGACGTGCCTCTCTCACGCATGCTGGTCCACCACAACAAGGTGATCGACCCGCTGCTCAACACCAACGACTTCGGCGGAATCGAAACCTGGCAAGGCGGGCCCGCATACGTCTACAACAACATTTCGGGCAATCCGGGTGGATACTGGCATTACGGCCACAAGAACCATCCCGACAATCCCGCAAACGCGCGCTTCGGCCACGCCTATTACCTCGACGGCGCGTATAAGAATTATCACTTCAACAACATCGCTTGGGGCAAGTCGAAAGACCCGCTCAGCCGACTGGGCAATACTTGCGCGTTCCAGGAAATCCACAGCTACCAGAACATTTTCTTCAACAATACCGTCTATAATTTCGTGAAAGGTTCGCGCCGGCAGGCGCCCCACGCCGGACGCGTCAAGTGGCTGGGCAACGTCTGGGACGGCATCGGCGAATGGCTCTTCTGGCATTCCCAGCCGTCCAAAACCCCCGAAGAAGGCAACGCCCGCGACGCCGGCCCGCAGAAAGAACACTACGCCTTCGAGTCGGTCGCGTACGCGCGGAACGTCATGCACGACATCGCGCCCAACCGCTTCGGCGTCTTCGAGCCCTCTGGGCGCTGGCTCGAAACCTTCGATGCGTTCAAGGCCGCCTTGCAGGAACGCAAGGTCCTGCTCGCCGACGTGGGCGAGGTGGTCTCGACCGCGGTGCTTCGCGATCCGGCCAAGCACGATTTCCGTCCCACCAGCAGTTCGCCGGCGGCCGAAAAAGGCGTGCGCGTCTTTGTGCCTTGGGCGCTGTACGCCGAGGTGGCCGAATGGAACTTCTATCCGGCCGGCGGCGATCCCGCGACCGTCCTCGACGAACATTGGTACATGACCAAGTACTACGCGGATCGGCAAACCTACTCCGAGCGGCCCACTTATCCGCTCAGCGTGAAGAACCTTGCGCCCGACGCCTACGTCGCCGGAGCCCTGGAAGACTGGACCGCCGGTGCGCTGGTATTGAACGGGAAAGACCGCTACGCCGTGCTGCCTCAAGCGCAGCTGGCCAAACCGTTCGAATACGAGGCCAAGGTCACCAAGGACAACCAGAAGGTGAACGAGAAGCGCACGTTCTCGGGCGCGGATCTTAAGAATCCGCAGGTGCATACCTCGAATTTCCTGATCGAAGTTTACTTCAAAATCGAACCCGGCCAGGCCGGCGGCGTGCTGATCGAAAAGCTAAAGGGCTCGGGCTATTCGTTAAGCGTCAACGCGCAAGGGCTTGCGGTCTTCGCGCTTTCCGGAGGCGGCGAGACGAAGTCCGTCGCGAGCACCGTGAAGGTCAACGACGGCGCGTGGCGTCACCTCATCGCCGAGGCCGACCGCACGACCCGCAAGCTCACGTTGTATCTCGACGGCAAGCGCCACGCGCAAGCCGAAGGCTTCGGCGCGGACGTCTCGCTGGCCAACGAGGGCGACCTCTTCGTAGGCGGCACCCCCGAAGGACGCTGCCTGGCGGGCGCACTCGACTTTATGCGCATTGCGCTGGGCACGCTGGCCGACGCGCGCACGACGATCGAGGAACTCCACGCCTGGGAATTCGACGGGCCGTTCCTGCGCGATTTCGCGGGACGCAAGCCGCAGGGCAAGCGCGACGCCGGGGCGCTGGAGTCGGAATAGCTCCCTGCGCCAACTCTCCTGACGGGCGCAAACGTCCAGGGTAGCATGGGGACCGCTTCAAAACTCGGAGCCGCCCCCATGCAAGCGACGTACATCCTGTTTCCCGAAAAAAGCCGCGTCAGCGTCGAACGCGAAACGCTGCCGGATACGCCGCTGGAGCCGGTGGAAGTCCTCGTCCGCAACGAAACCAGCATCGTCAGCGCCGGTACGGAACTGGCGCGGCTGAGCGGGCTCGAGCAGGCCACGAGTTTCCCGCTGCGTCCCGGCTACGGTTGCATCGGCCGGATCGAGGCGCGAGGCGCGGGCGTCACCGACTTCACGGTCGGGCAGCGCGTCTTCTACGCCGGAAACCACGCCAGCGTCAATCGGTTCAAGCACGGGCAGGACCACCAGTGGGGGCGGCTCTATCCCGTTCCCGAAGGGCTCGATCCGGTGGACGGCGTCGTGGGCTGTATGGCGCAGATCGCGATGACCGCGCCAAACGTAACGCAATTGGATCTCGGCGACCGCGTCGCCGTTTTCGGCTTGGGGCTGGTGGGCAATCTGGCCGCGCAGTTGTACGCCTTGCGCGGTGCGAACGTGCTGGCGCTGGACCCGGTTCCGGCGCGCTGCGCCCAAGCGCGCGCCTGCGGCCTCGCCGATGCCGTCGAAGCGCCTCCTGCCGAACAGGTCGCCGCGGTGAAGCGCTACGCCGGCGAGGAAGGCGCGGCGGTCTGCGTGGATGCCGTCGGACACAGCGCCGTGATCCAGCAAGCGGTCGCCGCGTGCGCGCCCTTCGGGCAAGTGGTCCTGCTGGGCACTCCGCGCGCGCCGCACCAGGCCGATCTGACGCCGATGCTTCTGGAAATTCACCGCAAAGGGCTGGTCGTCCGCGGCGCGCATATGTGGCGCTTGCCAGCCGTTCCGGCCAGGGGCATGAAACAGGACGTCGCTTGGGCCTTCGCGACGATCTTCGGGCTCTTGCGCGACGGCAAACTCATCGTCCGCCCGCTGCTCAGCCACGTCGTCAAACCGAACGACGTGCCCGCGGCATACCGCGGCTTGCAGCACGAAAAGGACCGCTACACGGGCGTGGTTATCGACTGGCGCGAGGCGTGATCGCCTTCCCGGCGAGGGCTACTGCCGCGCCACGTCCGTAAGCGAGCGCCCGCCCACCGGAACGCCGGGGCGGCCGCCGCCGCCGGGCGCGGGTTGCGGCACGGGCGTAGGCGTAGGGCGCGGAGCCTGATTCGCGAGCAAGCGCTTCAGCCGTTCGACTTCCTGCTGCAGTACGAAGACTTGATTCGAAAGCGCCTGGTTCTGCTGCAGCAGTTGCGCTTCGGTGCGGTGGTGCCGATCGATGTGGCGCTGGGCGTCGTTCAACGCCGAGCCGGTCTGCGCGGCCTGCCACGCCGCGGCGTCGCGCTGGGCTTGCGTCTGGCCCAGTTCGCCAGAAAGCCGGCGGTTGGCCGAATCGATGTTTTTGGCCAGGTTCGCGGTCTTGGCCAGATCGGTTTCCAGTTCGACGGCCTTCGTCTGCGCACGCTTAAGTTCAAGTTCGGCTTCCTTGATTTGGCGCTGCGCGCGGTCGGACTCGTCGCGCAGGCGCGCAGCCTGAGCGGCGGCGGTCTCGCGCTCGACGGCCAGGCGCGCTGCGAGCTTCTCGCGATCTTCCGACGTACCGGCCAGTTCGGCCTGCAATATCGTCGCCTGCGTGCGCGCGGCGGCCAGTTCGCCTTCCAGCGTCTCGATGCGCTGCATCAGATTCGACTTCTCGCTCACCACTTCGTCGAGAATGTTGCGGTGGCGTACCGATTGATCGCGCAGCGCGGCGCTCAACGCATGCAACTCGGTCTCGAACTTCTCCAGCCTTTGCGAAGTTTGCTGCTCCTGGCGCGCGGCCTCACCGAGCTTCGCGTCCTGCTGGTTCACCTGGATCCGCAGCGTCGCGGCCTGCTCTTCGGCCTGCCGCCGCGCCACGCGTTCGCCTAGCATGCCGTTGAGCAGCACGCCGCCGGCCACCAGCAGCGCCAGCGCCGCTCCGCCCGAAACCACCCAGCGCTTCGAGATGCTCTGCGATTCCATGCGCCCCGCCTCCCGTATCCACCATCCGCTTTATAGTACGTAAACGTATCGAATCGACGGTTTATTCGTGGGATTTCTGCGGCTTCCGCATTAGCCGCGTAAGTGCTTGTCCCGCATACGGTTCAAGAAGGCGTGATAGGTCGCCGCACGGAAGTCCGGAAAGGTGAACTCGTGCGCTTCCCAGCGCCCGCCGCGAAAGCGCAGCGTCACCTCGGCGAAGATGCCATCCTTTAAGTAGATCCGGTGGGCGAAGTCTTTGGTCGAAGCGAGCACCAGCTTGGCGCCGGTGAGATATCCCGGGTCGAGATTTACGGGCCGGCGGCGCGGCGCGCGACCGTGAGCTTGATCCGATACGGCGATCGCTTCGGCCAGCGCCACCTCCAGCGCATTCGATTCCAACTTGCGGTCGGCCAGATCCGCAGGATCGAAGGATTTAAGAAAAGATACGAAGCGCCGCTTAAGGCCAGGACCCATCTCGCCGGCGTAGTATTCGGTGGCCGTGAAAGCAAAGGGCTCGCTTTCCAGATCCGCCGCGCCCCAGCGTTCGACCAGGCGCGCGAGCGCGAGCGCGTAGTCTTCCTCGCGGCCGTATAGCACCGCGCAGATCGGCGTGACTCGGGGAACGGGATGCGGAGCGCCCATACGCGAGAACGGTAAGCGCAACCTGCGCAGGCGTAAAGCCGAGGCGGCTTACTCCTGCGGGCGCGGCGGGTACTTCCAGTATCCGTATCGATCCTCGCCGCTGCAGAGGATCCCGCGGCCGCCCCATCCGTTGTACGGCTTCACGCTGGGCGGACAGTAGCGCATGGTCAGGCCGCAGCGCCTGCGGGCCGACGGATTGGGCGGGCTGCTGTGCAGCAGCATGTCAGAATGAATTCCGATCTGCCCGGCCTTCAGCACCGTATCCACCGGCTTGCCGAAGCGGTCGACCCCCTGGGCGGTCAGCCAAAGCACGTTCTTCTCGGCTTCCCCGCTCTGACCATGCTTCATCGGGCCGTGCCGATGGCTGCCGGGCAGCACCTGCATGCAGCCGTTCTCCGGATCGGCATCGTCGATGGCCAGCCAGACCGTGACCGTGCGGCTGTGGCTGAACGGCCAGTACACGGCGTCCTGGTGCCAGCTCACGGCCTTCGTATCTCCGGGCAGCTTGCAGAAGTAATGCGAACCCCAGCACAGGAAATCTTCGCCGATCAGATCGCGCACATACGCCAGCACGCGCGGCTCGGTGACGAGGTCGTACAGCTCCGCATAACGCGTGTGCCAGCCGTTGACGGAATAGCTGTCCTTGCCTTCGCGCTGAGCGATCTCGAGCATGCGGTCGAAGTTCGCGCGGTGGTGTTCCATTTCCGAGCTGCTGAACACATCCAGCGGCGCAAGCCCGCCGTCGCGGTTGAAGCGGCCAATCTGATCCGGCGTGAGTTTCTTCGGCGCTGTATTCGCACACGGCACGAAGTCCAATACGCGCTCGATCTCGGCCAGCGGCTTCGTTTCGGAAACGGCTTGGACGGTGGCTTGCATGGCGGCTCCTCGCGTTGACTGGGTTCCTGTCTCGTGCGCTCAACTTACCGCCCGGGGCAGGGCTTGCGCCATGAACGGAGTTCGCTAGTTTATATACTTTCTTATCATCCGGCTCAGGAGTGGCCCACCCATGCATGCCGAATCCATGGATTTAAACATAAGAGTGGGAGGACTTTATACATGCACTCCACGCTGGGCTTCGAACGTACCCGAGCATACCGATGAGCATCGATTTTATGTGGGCGTACGGGGCGAAGCCGGCATGGCCATCGACGGCAAGCTCCAGCCGCTGCGCGGAAAGCGTGTCTACTTCATTCCCGCGCGGCATCCGACCACACGCCACTGCTCCGTGCGGTACGAAGTCTACTGGCTGCATTTCCGTCCCGTCTCGCCACGCATCCACGCGCGCTTGTGCCGGATGACCTTCAAGAGCTGGCCGGAAGCACGCTGGGCCTCGTTCCGGGAGACGTGGACGCGCTTCCCGGAGTTCTTCGAAGCGCGGAGCCTCGAGTTGCAGCTCAGGATGCACGCGTTGCTCTGGTCGGCCCTCGCCGAACTCCTCGCCACCGCGCCAGAACCTTCGGCCGGCGAAGCGCGCACCTGGGAGACGCTCCGCCCGGCCTTCGAGTTCATGGACACCGCGTTCACGCGCAACCCCACGCTGGCCGAACTGGCCGAGACGGTGCATCTCAGCCCCATTCACTTCCACCGTCGCTTCAAAGCCGCAACGGGGCAGACGCCGCACGAGTACATGGAACGGCAGCGCATGCAGCAGGCGCGGCGAATGCTGGCGGGCGGTACGGACAGCGTCGGCGCGATCGCAGCAGCCTGCGGATACGCCAACCCGTTTTACTTCTCGCGCGCCTTCAAGCGCCTGTACGGGCGCAGTCCGCTTCAATACCGCCGCTCGGGTGCGCGTGCGGAACCCTAAATTTTGAACAGGATATGCGCGGTCAACCGCGGCTGGCTTCGTCCATGCGGCGGCAGGCTTCGAAGATCACCGACATCGTCGCGATCGTAATGTTGCGCGGGCGCTTCACTTCATCCAGCGGTTTGAAGTGGAAGGTGCCTTCCTTGAAGCGGCAGAGCTGGTAGACGGCCTCCGCGCCGCTGGTGTCGAGCTGGTCGCTGAACGCGAAGGTGTCCCCCGAGAGCGCCATGGCATGGCCGAAGACCGCCTGGCCCTTTTGAAACCCTACGGTGCCCTTCATCTTTCCGCCGCGCACTTCCAGTTCGCCCGTTCGAGCGGTCGTATGCAGGAACTGGAGCACCTGCGGCAGGCTCTGGTCGTTCAGATTGCCGGCGAGAGAAAGTTGCGCCATCGGCGGCAGGCCTTCTTCCGTCGCCACCAGATCGGCGCTGGGCGGCAGCGTGCGGTCCTCGGGCGGCGGCGGCTGCTCGTGATCGGGGATGACCTTACCGTCCTTGAAAATATAGCCGGCCTCGAGCGTGCGCATGGTCACGAGCTTTTCGGCGGCATCGACTTCCTCAAGCGCCGGTTCCACGCCCGGTCCGCTGCCGACGTAACTGATCATACGACCGCCGATGCGGATGCTGTCGCCGCTGTGCAGCGGGCGCGGCTCGTCGGCCTTGAGGCGTTCGTTGTTGAGGTAAGTTCCGTTGGTCGAACCCAGATCCTTGACGAAAACCACACCCGCACCGTTAACCTGCACTACCGCGTGCAAGCGGCTCGCATGGGCGTCTTCGAGGAAGATCTGATTGGTCGGCTCGCGCCCCAGCGTAAGCTGCTCGCCGGGTTGCAGCGCCATGGGACGCGCCTTCGCGCCCAGCAAATAACCAATGGGTTCCGTAGGATCCATATGCTGGACCGCTCCCCCTGCGTAATAGTGCTTAAGGCTGCTGTATTCTGGGGTTGAACGCTCCAAACGTCAACCAAACATGCACGGGACCGCCCACCGGCCGGCGGCGACCGAAACGGAACAAATCCCAGGAGTCGGCTCGCTCGCGGCGGCAATTCCGTCAGAATGACCGTAGTGTACATGGTGCAGTTTCAAGACTTGAGGTAAGATGCGCCGCAAGTAGAGCCTGCTTTCCAAAGGCTCTGGGAATCGACCGCGCATGGCTTTCGGCCAAGGCTCGCACGTACTTGGACACCCTTCGGGTGAAGCCGCCGGAGGCGGCGGCGAAAAGCGCCGCGTCGTCATCGGCGGTTTCGAGCTCAAAAAGAAGCTCGGCGAAGGCGCCGTCGGGATGGTCTTCCTGGCCAAGCAGATCAGCATGGATCGCCTCGTGGCGGTGAAGATCCTGCAACCCGAGTTCGCGCGCGACCCCGTGCTGCAAGAGCGCTTCCTCTCCGAAGCGCGGCTCAGCGCCCGCCTGAACCACCTCCACATCATCAACGGCATCGACTGCGGCGTCGACCAGGGCTACACCTACTTCGCCATGGAGTACGTGGACGGACCCACCGGCCAGCAGATGCTCCGCGAGCGCCAGAAGATCGAACCGGCGGAAGCGTTCGATATGATCCGCCAAGTGGTCGATGCGCTGATCTACGCGCACGCCCAGGGGCTGGTGCACCGCGACATCAAGCCCGATAACATCATGCTTACTTCGGGCAAGGTGGCCAAGCTCTGCGATCTGGGGCTGGCCAAAAAGATGGGGCAGACCGAGGTCAAAGCCGACAGCCGCGCCGGCATGGCCGTGGGCACGCCGCACTACATCTCGCCCGAACAGGCCCGCGCCGACCGCAACTTCGACGGGCGGACCGACATTTACGCCTTGGGCGCGACCTTCTACCACATGCTGGTGGGGCATACGCCCTTCACGGGCGGTGGCGCGATGGTCATCATGGCCAAGCATCTCACCGAAACCTGTCCCAGCCCCTGCGACGAGGTCGCCACGATCCCGCTGGTCTACGGCGTCGTGATCAGCCGCATGATGGCCAAGGATCCCAACGACCGCTACCCGACTGCCGAAGCGCTGGCCGAGGAACTCGATGCCATTCGCGAGACCGGCCGCCCCGTGCACACGGTCTTCCGCGGAGCGACCTCCTGCGCGCTGCCGCAGAAACTGCTCCAGGCGCGCGGCACCGGACCCCAAGGCACAGTGCGGCAGTCCGGCCGCCAGACCTCCGTGACGCGCCGCAGGCTCGGACCCGGACGCACCGGCCGCTTCCGCAAACGCTGAAGCGCGCTTTCTGCACTCACGTCTAAGAAGGCTCTCCACATGTCCGCATTACCCGGCATGAAGCACTACCCCGGCGCGAGCGAGATCGACGCGTGGTGCGACGATCTATGGGCCTTAGCCGACCGCACCGCTTGCACGGCGGGCGTGCTGACCGATAGCCCGGGCCGCTTCGCCTACGGCGTGCGGCACGCCAAGAACGCGGTGTACGTAAAGTTCGTCCCCGAAGGCCCCGAACCGCTTCCGCCGTTCCACGGCTATTGGCAGCCCGCGGCCGCCGGACCCGCTCCGCTTCTGGTCCACGTGCCCGGCTACGGCGCCGAAATGAGCGCCCATCCCGAACTGGTCGCGCAAGGGTTCAACGTCCTGCACGTCAGTCCGCTCGGCTACGCCACGCCGCAAGGCCCTGACGACTCCAAGAAGAAGGACGGCAACTGGCCCGTGCTGCCCGAGACCGCGCGCTCCGGCGGGCGCGAAGGCTATCGGCACTGGTTGACCGAAGTGATCCTCGCCGTGCGCTGGGCGCTCGAACAGGAGAAGGTGCTCAAGAACCGCGTCAGCTTCTTCGGGACCAGCCAAGGCGGCGGAACGGCGCTACTCCTGGGCAGCCTTTACAAGGGCCGCGGAGCGCGCTGCGTAGCGGCGGACGTACCCTTCCTGATCAACTTCCCGCTGGCGTATTCCAAGGCCAACCAAGGCGCGTACGGCCTGATCGGCAAGGGCCTCTCCGACTCCCCCACCCCGGCCATCGCCTGGCGCGCCATCGGCACGGTGGACGCGCTCAGCCACGTCCACCGCCTCGACCTGCCCGTGCTGCTCACCGCGGGCGAGCAGGACGGCACGTGCCCGCCCGATACCATCGAATCGCTCTTCGCTAAGCTCCCCGGCACCAAGAGCTACACGCTGCTCAAGAACCAATGGCACGACTACACCGGCCCGTTTTTGCATCAGGCCGCCGCGTGGTTCCGGTTGTGGGCGTAATGCCTCTGAAGTGTGTAAGTCCGGTCTGAATCGATCGCGAAAGACGCTAAACGCCTCGCGCCAACTCAACCCTTCGCGAACGCCTGCCACTCCGCCTCTACCCGCGCCGCATCGGTCGCCCCGCAGAATCCCAGCACCCGGTAACGCGAGATCGCCGTCGCGCCACGGCCAAGCGTCCATGCGCCCGCGATGCAGCGGCTTGGCGCGATCCCCAACTGTCCGTCCACGCGCCACGGATTCGGATGCTCCGCGTTGCCCGGATGATCCAGGATCGCCAAGCCGCACCAGTCGCCGCGCTCCCGCCCGCCCGTTTCGCGGCCGGGAATCGGCAGACTCACCGCCACCCAGCGCGCGCGCTGCCCTTCGGCTTCCTGATTCTTCCGGCCTGCGCTGTTCAACGCTTCGCCACCGCTCTCCTTGCGGTACGGCATGCGCAGAAACAACCCGCCGTACGGATGCTTCCCGAACGTAACCTCCACCGCTGCGGTCAGCGACCATGCCATATCCAGCGCGTACGTCTCGCCGCGGTCTTCGAGCGTCCAGTGCTGCGACTCGGTCAGCACCGCCGCGCCCGCCCCGTCGCGCCAATCGCAGATGGCCGTCCATTCGGCGCGCGAGCCCGTCACGTTCGGAGCGGCCAGCGGGCGCGAATAGAAAAAACCGCGCTGCTCCTTGGCCCACTGTTCGGTCCAGTAGTCCAGTCCGTTCACGTGATGCAAGCCCACGTACAGGCCGTGCTGCCACGGATGATGCCCAGGCGCATCTTCGGTCAGTTCGCCGTTCAAATCCGGCGCGCGCAACGGATGCAGATACAGCCGCGCATCCGAACGCGCGTGCTGCGTGACCAGGGCCGGACCATCCGGCGTGCGGTGGAAACTCAACAAGTGCGGTTCGTGGCGAGCGTGCAGCGGCATGGCCAACTCCTATACGGGATGAGATCGCAGCACTCTACCGCCGTCCCGCCGCAGGGCGAACGCAAGCCGGGAGCGCCATGGAATTATACTTTTCTTGACAAAGTCTAATGCGCGGGATTTACTTTGCACCACAAAGCCAAGGAGCCGCCCATGCCCGCTACCGTCCCTACCCGCGCCGCCACGCCCAGGAACCCTAGCCTTGCCGCAGACGCTCGGCCTTGGTCTGCCGAGCGCTGGTGCGGTTATTTCGAAGGCAACACCACCGCGTGGCTCTCCAGTCCGCTGCACGGTTCCGCTGCTCTGACCACCTCCGAGCGCGCCGCCATCGCCGATTCCATCGCCATGTTCCAGTTGGGCGAAAGCGGCGGCGGGACCCACGTGCGGCGCGCGGCCGCAGCCTACGTCGCGCGCGGCGGCGAAGCTGCGTACGTGCAGGCGCTGGCTCTCTTCATCGCCGAAGAACAGCGCCACGGCGCCGAACTGGGACGCTTCATGGATGCCGCGGGGCTCGCGCGCTGGAAGCGTTGCACCACCGACGGCTGCTTTCGAACCCTCCGGCACACGGGCGGGCTCGAACGCGCCATCGCCGTGCTGCTCACCGCCGAGGTTATCGCGCAGGTGTACTATCGAGCCCTCCGCTCGGCGACGAACTCGTCCTGGCTGCGCGCCTTATGCACCCGGATTCTGCGTGACGAAGTCGCGCACATCGCCTTCCAGGCCGAACGCTTGGCGCTGCTGCGCCGATCGCGCGGGCCTTGCGCGCGAGCATGGCGGAACGCCTTGCAGCGCGTCCTTTTCGCGGGTGCGGTGAGTTGGGTGTATAGCACGCATGGCCGGTGCCTGCGTGCCGGGGGCTTTCCTCTAAGGCGCTTCTGGCGCTCCTGCTGGAGCCGCTACCGCATGGCGCATGCGCGCTGGAATGCCCCGCACATCCAACACAAGCTCAATTCCCGTAATGAGTAACAGCGCCGGTCCGAATCGCGCCGCCTAATCGTACGATTCCCTCGAAACCTGGGCCGTCCTGCTCGCGTCCTATTCAACGAGCCTTTACTAAGGAGTGCCCTCATGAAGCGCAGATGCTCCCTCGCCGCCCTGGTCCTTGCGTTGCTCGCGTTAAGCAGCCCTTACTTCCCCAGCTTCGCCAATCCCGAACCGCCACCGCCTTCCCCGGTCTCGCTGAGCAACCCCGACGGGCAGGAAATGGACCTGCTCCGCTACGACCTGCGCCTCGCGGTGCACGGTCCGCTGGCGCTGACCGAGATGGAAATGGTCTTCCGCAATCCGCAGGACCGCCAGATGGAAGGGCGCTTCCAGTACCTTCTGCCGCCGGGCGCGACCTTAAGCCGCTTTGCCAAGGAAGTGGATGGGAAGCTGATGGAAGGCGAGGTCGTCGAGACCAAGCGCGCGCGCGCCGTATACCGGCAGATCCTGCACACGCTGCGCGATCCGGCGCTGCTGGAGCAGGATCAGGGCAACCGCTTCAGCGCCAAGGTCTTTCCCATTCCCGCGAAGGGCACCGTGCGTCTGCTGCTCGGCTACTCCCAGTGCCTGCCTCTCAAGAACGACAAGCGCAAGCTCACCATTCCCATGGCCGGCATGCCGGTGATCCAAGACTTCAGCTTCTCGGCGGTGATTCGCGCGGGCTTCGGCTCCGGCTTGCATCCGGGCAGCACGCACGGCTTCGCCGTGGCGACCGAACAGGCCGGCACAATTCAGATCCTTTCGAAGCGCCAAGCGAACTACAAGCCCGAACGCGATCTGGTGCTTGAGTTCCAGGGCTCCGACGGCGGCCCGAAAGCGCAAGCCCTGCGCGCCGGGAATTTCGAACTGCTCAGCTATCGTCCCAGTCTGGCCTGGAAAGAAGGGCTGGCTGCGCCGCGCGATCAGGTCTGGTACTTCGATACCAGCGCCAGCAACGCCGATACGCACGAACGCCGCATGGAGGCAGTCGAGAAGCTCCTGAAAGCCGTTCAAGGCAGCTACGACACGCTCGACGCCTATGCCTTCGACCTCGACGTCGCGCACCTCACGACCTACACCGATCCGGCGAAGGGCAACAACGGCACGCCGAAGAGCATCCCGTGGTGCCTGCGCCAGCGCCACGCCTTAGGCGCGACGGACCTGGCTCGAGCATTGAAGCATGCGTGCGACTTGGCCAAGACGAAGGCCGCGCCCGCCCAATTCGTATTCGTCACCGACGGCATCGCGACCTGGGGCGCGACGGAGGCCGGCGAAGTCCTCAAGGCCGTCGAAGGCTGGCCCGAACGCTCATCGCTCAGCGTTCTGGTGCTGGGCGCAAAGCAGGATGCGACGTTTCTGAACGCACTGGTCGAGAAGACGGGCGGCCGCGTGGCAGTCGCGTCGTTGGGCGAAGCGCTCGATAAGGAACTGCAACAGGCGCTGAGCGAGATCGCCCGGCCGTTGGGTGCGACGTTCGAGTTCTACTCCGAGGGCACCGCATGGCTGTACCCCAAGCGCTTCCGCGACGTCCAACCCGGCGACGAACTGCTCGTCTTCGCGCAGCTCGAAGCAGGCGCCGCGCCCAAGCTGGGGGTCATTAAGCGCGATACCCGCGGCGGCGTCGAGCGGGACGAAGCGTTTACGCAGGCGCCCGCGGAAGCGCCGGGCTTTGCGCCACTGCTGGAACGCGAAGCGTACCGCGCCTGTCTCGCCCATTTGGAAGCTCAGGAACGCGATACTTCCGACGCGGCTAAAAAAGAAGCCCTGCGCAAAGAGCGGATCGAGATCAGCGTCAAGCACCGCGTGCTCTGTTCGCTCACCAGCCTGCTGGTCCTGGAAACCGAGAACGATTACGCGCGCTTCGGGATCGACCGCAAAGCGCTGGCCGGCATCATGACCGTCGGCCCGATGGGCATTCAAGCTCTGGCCCGTACCGAAGCGGATCTGGCGCTGCGTCCGGCGCCCAAGCCCGCCGAGCCCAAGCCCGCGGCCAAGCAAGGCGGAGCCCGCCTCGAGCAGGAAGCGTTGGCGCGGTCGGAAGCCAAGAGCGACGATGCGCGACCGACCGCGCTTTCGGCCGGAGAGGCCGATGGGGAACTCGCCGATTTGGACAAGTCCATCGGCAACGCCGAAGGCGGCTATTCGGACATTCACGACCCTGCCGGACCCGGGCGCGATACCGGCGGTACAAGCTCCGGCGGCGGCGCAAACCATTTCGCCGCGCCTCAGGGCGGAACTCCGGCGCAATCACCTCCACCCGCGACGAACGCACCCGAACGCACCCGAGAAGTCGCGCAGGCGGCGGCGCCCGCCGACGCGCCAAGCGCGCGTCCGGCCGAGCAAGACGCAGCCTCGAACCCGGCTCTCGTGGCCCCCGCATGGACCCAACAGGCGCAGCGCAAGATCGGCGAAGGCGACCTGAAAGGCTTGCTTGCCAAGGTCCAGGCCAATCCGCTGGATCGCATGGCGCGCAACAGCTTGGCCGAAGCCCGCGTCAAGCTCGCCGACTGGGACGCGCTCCTGGCCGACGCCTTCGAATGGCTCCCGCTCGACCCCGAGAACCCGCAGGTCTTCGAGCACCTTGCTTCGGCCAGCGCGAAATTAGGCGCGCCCGAACAGGCCCTGCGCGCGGTCACCTCCGTGGCCGAGGTCGCGCCGCGCAACAGCGCGTATCTCGAACGCGCCGGCTGGCTCCTGCTCGTCGCCGGACAACGCGCCCACGCCGAAACGCTCTTCCGCCGCGCCATCGCCGAGCGCGACGACCACGCCAACGGCTTCCGGGGCTTGGCGCTGAGCCTCTGGCTGGCCGGCAAACACGAGGCCGCCGCCGAAGTCCTCGAAGCCGCGCTGGGCAAGACCTTCGACGGACGCTACGGCGACGCGGCGCGCGTCTTGCGCGAAGAACTGGCCTACGTCTACCGCGCCTGGATCGCCGCCGATCCGGCCGCGTTCAAAACGGTTCCCGAGCGCGCCAAGCGTAACAAAGTCAGTCTAGACAAGTGGGATGCGCTGCGCGTTACGCTGGCTTGGGAAACCGATGCCAACGATGTGGACCTGCACGTGGTCGATCCGAAAGGCGAGGAGTGCTTCTACTCGCACACGCAGACCGCTTCAGGTCTGAGCCTGTACAGCGACCAGACCCAAGGGTTGGGGCCGGAGGTGATCCGCACCGGCAAGCTCCTGCCCGGCGCCTACCAGGTGGGGGTGAAGTACTACAACCCCGGCCCGATGGGCGTCAGCCGCGGCGTGGTAGTGGTCTATCGGCCCGACCCCTCCGGCTTGGTGGCCCAGCCCCAGATCGCGCCGTTCTGCCTTGTACCCCAAGGCGAAGACATCCGGCACCTGCTGGAGATCTCGGCCGCGCCCCAGGCGAATGCACAGGTGCCGAAACCCGCGCGCTGAACGACCTGCCGGTCAAAATTTAATTAGGGAGGGGTGACTAACCACCCTGTTGCCTTCGTCTTAGTGCGGGACTATCCTTGTAGGTGAGGATAGGTCCGGGCTAGGGGGGTGCTCGATTGCCGCCCCGGAGGCCAGATGGAACAGCGCGAAGCCACGCATTCGAATCCGGAACCGGCCGCGTCGCAAACGGACGTTCCGAAGCGCATCGGATCCTACACGATCCTGAGCCGCCTTTACGACGGCAGCATCAGCACGCTCTATAAGGCCAAGCAGGATCGTCTGGGCCGCGTCGTGGCCTTGAAGACGCTCAAGGAATGGCCCCCTGCTCACAACATGATTCTCGAACGCTTCAACCGCGCGACTTTCGTCGGCGCGCAGGTGGTGCATCCCAACGTCCCGGTGCTGTACGAATCGGGCACGGTGGACGGGTACCATTTCGCGGCGCTGGAGTACATCCACGCGCAGACGCTGCAGGAACTCCTCGCCGAACGCACGCGCGTGAGCGAACGCCGCGCGGTCTGGATCGGGCTCCAAGTCGCCCGGGCGCTCAGCGCGCTGCACGCGAAACGAATCATTCACCGCAATGTGAAACCGAAGAATATCCTGGTCGAACCCGACGGGCGCGTGCGCCTCGTGGGCATGGGCTTGGCCAAGGTCGATGCCGCCTGCTTCACGCAGGAACTCGACGCGCAGACCATCGGCACGCCGCATTACATGGCGCCCGAAATCATCCGCGGCTGCTGCACCGATCCACGCAGCGATCTGTACTCGCTGGGCGTGACGATGTACGTGATGGTCACCGGCCGGCCGCCCTTCGCGAAGGGCATCCCCGCGGCGGTGATGGCCAAGCATCTGTACGAAAAGCCCGACGCGCTGAAACAGCTCGACCCGGACCTCTCCGACGAGTTCGTCGCGCTGGTCGAGCACATGATGGCCAAATGCCCGCACGAGCGCCCCGAGTCGGCGGAGAAAGTGGCCGAGCAGCTCGAGCGCATGGCGCGGCGGCTTTACCGCGACAAACTCGGCGGCGCGCCTGCCTTGGCCGAACCCTGGCATGCGAACATCCCCTGGGCGGCGCTGGCGCGCGGAGCGGGCGTATTCTTCGGCACGCTCCTGGCCGTATTCCTCCTGGGCATGGCCACCTACGGCACTTGGGCCTTTTTCTGGAACGCCGAACCGGCCCCCGCCGCACCGGCGCGCTCCGCGCCGATCGCCGTCCCCGCGGAACGCCCAACGGTCGCGGCCGAAGCGCAGGTCGAAGAGTTGCAAGAGCCCGGCAACCCCATCCAAGAACGCATTCGAGTCGAGTTTCTGCGCCTGGTGAAGCTGGAGGAAGGATTCCGCCGCGACGGCTGGCAGGGTGTAGGCGAATGGGAGCGCTTCCTGCGCACCTTCCCCGACGCGCCCGAAGAACTCCGCGCCCGCGCGCAGGCCGAAGTCCGCCGCTTCCGGCAGCAGGAAATCGAGCGCATGGGCGCCCGCGCCGGACGCCAGGACAACCCCGGCGGCGAAGACCTCGAGTTCTAAAAAAACCGGGCGGCCCGCGAAGGCCGCCCGTTAACTCCACGACTGCACGGCCAAGCTGCCGCTTTAATCCAGCATTAGCGAATGTACGGACCGTTCGAACTCCGCTTCGAAGCCCGCGTACGATCCGGGCGCTGCCGTGCAGGTGACCACGAATCCGCGCTTGCCCTTCGAGAAATAGTACTGCAACACCTTCAGGTTCAGCTCGCCCATGCGATGAGTGAAGACCAGCCGTTTGGCCGGCTGCCCCTGAATGATCGTATCGCCCAACTGAACCTCGACGAAGTCCGTCATTACCTTGCGCAACTGGACCTGGTTCGCGTCGTAGTAGTCGGAAACCGAGTATTCGTTGGGCAGGTCTTCCACGACCACGTTGATGTTCTCGCGGAAGGTATCGCTGGCGTCGGCTTGCTGGCTAAGTGCCAATACGACCGTGCCGTGCGCGTTCTCCTGGCGCTCCCAGGTCTCCGGCAGCACGATCGAAAACCCTTTCGCCGGCGCCTTAAAGCGATTGGCTTCATTCACTTGCGAGCCGCCGCCCAGCCCGCCGCCGCCGCCCGGACCCGCCGGCGTCGAAGACGTCTGAACGCCCCCGCCGCAGCCGGCCAAGCTCAACGCAAGGCACGCCGCCCACACCGCCCCACCCTGCCGCAAGAACGCGCGCTTCATCGGTCACCTCTCTCGTTTAATGTTGAAAATCGATGTTCAGCAGTATGCCGCAAGCGTCTCGAAGACCAATGGGAAACTCGCCGCGCGAGCCTCGCCGGCATACGCAACGAGCTCCACAAACTAACTTAACCTGTTTAGGGCAATGAACTTACTGGGGAGGAGAAATTCCGCTGCGCATCTTCTTGGCGGACATCAATTCGTAGCAGTTGGCGCAGATTTTCTGGTCTTCGTATTCGCGCAGGTCTTCCGCCGAGACTGTGGCCATACACATGGGGCACAACGAGGCGCTTTCGGTGGCCTGCGCCCATCCGCCTTTGCGCGGCGCGGTGGACTTGGGCGCCGGGCTCTCGGACGTCGCGCCGACTTCGGTCCCGCAGCTTGGGCACGCGGTGCGTCCCCCGCGCAAGATGGTTCCGCAACGCTTGCAGCGCAGGACCTCGGCGGCGGGAGGGGCCATGCTTATTTTCCCGCTTCGAGCTTAGGCGCGGCCGCGACCTGCTGGCGCGCTTCGTGGTCGAGCTTCTGGAACTCAACCGCCTTCGTGGGCCACCACTTCTTGATGTCCGTCGGCGTATCGTAGGCGGCCTTGAACGTGGAGCCCGCTGCCGCGTTAAAGGTTACCAGCAACTCCTCGAAGTACTTCCGAGTGGCCGCCGCCACCTCGCGGTTCGTGGTGCTGGATCCCATCCCGTAATTGTTCTGGTTGTTGCGATTGCTGTCGTCCGGCAGCGGCGGATAGCGCAGCGTGGTCATATAATGCGCGAACGCCTCCAGCGCGTCGTAGCGGAACTTCAGCGTGGACAACTCGGCCGCCATTTCCTTCTTGGCGTCGCGATCCTTCTCGTTCTTGAAAGTCAACGCCGCCAGCCGCGCCACGAACCCGTCCTTATCGGGGCACGCACACATAAGCTTGAACGCCGACTTGCGCACCTCGATGTCCTGATCCATCGCCGCGACCTTATACAGCATCTGCAGCGATGCCTGTTCCGAGACGCCCTTCAGCTTCTGAACGGCCTCCAGGCGAGCGGCCGGCGGCGCGTTGTTGTAGCCCGCCGCAAATTCATTGCGCAATTCCACTTCGGCATCCGCCGCCGCTACGGCCGGAACCGCCAGCACGGTGCCCAAAAAGACCCAGGCCCATTTCGCTTGGTTACGCATGATTCCACTCCCATCCACGGTTCGGCCCATCGCAGGACGGCCTTTCCATCGCGATGTGGCCATGCACCGCGGTTATGCCCGGCCCAACGCTTTCAACATCGTGCGCCCGATCTCGGCGGGGCTGTCAGCTACTTGTACACCGGCCTCGCGCAGCGCCTTTACCTTGCTGTCGGCGGTGCCCGATCCGCCCGAAACGATCGCGCCGGCGTGCCCCATGCGCCGTCCCGGCGGCGCCGTGCGACCGGCGATGAACCCGGCCACGGGCTTGGTCATGTGCTGCTTGATCCACGCCGCGGCTTCTTCTTCGGCCGTGCCCCCGATCTCGCCGATCATGATCACGCCCGCCGTCGCCGGATCGGCCTGGAACATCTGCAGGACGTCGATGAAATCCGTCCCCTTCACCGGATCGCCGCCGATCCCCACGCAGCTCGACTGGCCGAAGCCGGACTTGGTGATCTGCCAGACGGCTTCGTAGGTGAGCGTCCCGGAGCGCGAAAGAATCCCGATGTCGCCGGCTTTGTGAATGTAGCCCGGCATGATCCCGATCTTGCAGGCCTCCGGCGTAATCACGCCGGGGCAGTTGGGGCCGACCAGCCGCACCTTCGGGTAGCGCTGCAAGGCCTGCTTCACGCGAACCATATCCAGCACCGGAATGCCTTCGGTGATGCAGCAGACCAGCCGGATGCCGGCGTCGGCGGCTTCGAGGATCGCGTCGCCCGCGAAGGGCGGCGGAACAAAGATCATCGTCGCGTCGGCGCCCGTTTTCTTGACGGCCTCGGCCACCGTATTGAAGACCGGAAGCTTGCCCGCGGGAATCGGCTGCTTACCGTCGAATCCGCCGCCCGTCGGCGCGGCTTCGATCTCGAAGTACGTCCCGCCTTTGCCCGGGGTGACGCCGCCGGCCATTTTCGTGCCGTAGGCGTAGCAGCCTTTGGTATGCGCGCCGCCGAAGGCGCCCGTCATGCCCTGGCAGATCACCCGGGTGGATGCGTCAACGAGGATGGCCATGAACTCCTCCTGAGAAGTCGTGCCCTAAGAATAGGCGCACTGGTGCAGGGATCAAGGGAAAGGCTCACGCTCTGAACAACGGTTCCGGGCCGCCCAGGACGAACTTCCAGAGCACCACCGCCGTCCAGTGCATCACAAGCGGCGGCCAGACCGACCCGCTGCGCAGATACGCCACCGTACAAGCCGCGCCCAACAGCGCCGCCAGCAGCAGAAAACTCGGCGCATAAAAGACCGGACGCGCGGCCGGACGCAGCAGCCACGCGTTCAGCGGATGCGCGGCGACGAATAGGACCAGCGCCACGGCGCTCCAGGTCCAGACGCTGCTCGGCGTAACCGATTCGTTGCGATGCGGGAGCAGCAGCACTCGAAACAAGGTTTCCTCCAAAAGGCATGGAATCAGGAGCGAGACACCCATGAAGGTAACCAACTGCGCAGCGGTCCATTCGGCGCGCTGAAACCGGATCAGCCCCGTGGCGTAGCCGAGAGGCAACGCGAGAACCGCAAAGGCGAGTAAGCACAGCCCCGCATCGCGCCAGCCGGCGGCGTCGGGCCAAGTGCGAAACGCGGCGGCCAAGCGTGCAAGGAGCATCGCGAACGGCTCTCGGGCCGAACCTATTGACGGCACGGGCAACGATGAACGATAGACCCGCGGCTCCGGTGCTTGCCCCGAGAATTACTTCTTCTTCAACGAGGCGCAGACCTTTTCGGCGGCGTCGGCGAGCGTGTCGGCGGTCTGGATCGGCAGGCCGCTCTCTTTCAAGAGCTGCTTGCCGCGATCGACCTGGTTGCCTTCCAGGCGCACGACCAGCGGAACCTTGAGGTTCACTTCCTTCACCGCGGCGATCACGCCCTCGGCGATCACGTCGCAGCGCATGATGCCGCCGAAGATGTTGACGAGGATCGCCTTCACTTCCGGATCGGAGAGGATGATCTTGAAGCCCGCGGCGACCTTTTCTTTGGTCGCGCCGCCGCCCACGTCGAGGAAGTTCGCGGGCTGGCCGCCGTAGAGCTTGATCGCGTCCATGGTGCCCATGGCCAGACCGGCGCCGTTGACGAGGCAGCCGATGTTCCCTTCGAGCGCGATGTACGAGAGGTCGAACTTCTTGGCCTCGGTTTCCTTGGGGTCTTCCTCGGCCAGGTCGCGCTGGTCGGCGGACTGTTTCTGGCGGTACAGCGCGTTGTCGTCGTAGCTGAGCTTGGCGTCCATGCAGAAGACGCGGTCGCCGCTGCGCGCGAGCGGGTTGATCTCGAGCATCGCGCAATCGAGCTTCACGTAGGCGCGGCAGAGCGCCGTGAGAATCTTCGCGCCGCTCTTGAAGGCTTCGCCTTCCAGGCCCAGGAAGTACGCGGCGCGGCGCGCCTGAAACGGCCACAAGCCCTGGTCGGGATCGAAATGCTGCTTCAGAATCTTCTCGGGATGCGTCTCGGCCACCTCTTCGATATCCATCCCGCCGGCGGGGCTGATCATCAGCAACGGCAGACCGGCGGCGCGATCGAGCAGCACCGCGGCATAGAATTCCTGTTCGGGCGGACAACCGGCCTCGACGTACAGGCGCTGCACCTTTTTGCCCGACGCGCCGGTCTGCTTGGTGACAAGCACGTTGCCCAGAAGCCCCGTCGCGGCCTTCTCGACGTCGGCCTCGCTCTTGCACAGCAGCACGCCCTTCTCGCTGGTGACGCCCGGGCCGCTGTACGCGCCGGTATGCGCGTCGTACTTCGTCGCGTCGAACTTATCCGGAGCGACGGCCTTGCCTTTGCCGCGGCCGCCGGCGTGAATTTGGGACTTCACCACCACCACGGGGCTCTTGAGCGTCCCGTATGCGGCCTTGGCTTCGGCGGGCGTAAACGCGACCACACCGGGGAGCACATCGACGCCCAGCGAGCGGAGCAGTTCTTTGGCCTGATGTTCATGGATGTTCATGCGTGCGTGTCCTCGTGTGATGAAGCGGCAGGTGGCTACCTTATAGAAGGACCGCCGGTTGGCAAGCTCACCCCGCAAGCGCGGCCGGTCTCGCCGTTGCAATACGGGCGGGTGTGCGCAATCTTTTGAGCATGAACGAGGACCCGTATCCCGTACCCGCCGCGCCTCCGGCGCCCCCCCAACTCGAGCGGGTGCCCTCGGCGAACCGGCTCTGGATCTGGGTGGCGGTGCTCTCGTTCGGCGCGCTCGCGGCTCTCGTGACCTGCACGCTGGCGTACTACTGGGGCTACGAACGAGGCCGCGGCTTCGAACGCCGGCGCTTCGGACCGGCCGCGAGTTTCAACGCGCCTTCGCTCCCCGGCGCCTTGCCCCCCGGCGATCCCGCGGAGCGCGACGGACCGTTGCCCGAGAACTGGTGCTTTGCCCCCGAGCATTGCGCGCGGCTGGTCTGGCCGATGGAATTGGTCGCGCATCCCGATTACCCGGACGGTTACACGCTGCGCGTCCGCCAAGGCGCCAACCGCATCTCCACGCCCGACAACGGACTGTGCGAGTTCGTCTTCGAGACCGAGGCGCGCGGCGTCTACCAAGTCTGGGTGCACGCCAAGTATTCCGACGATTGCGGCAACAGCCTCGCCTGCCGGATCAACGGCTCCGAAAAGATCGGGGTCGGAAACCAGAAAGTCTACGGGCGCTGGATGTGGGAATGCGCCCAGCGTCCGTTCCTGCTTGAAGCCGGACGGCACCGTCTGCTGGTGCAGACGCGCGAGGACGGGCTGGAGTTCGACCGCGTGGCGGTGATCGGCGCTCAACAGGAAGGCGCGATCGATCTCGATTCCATGCCGCTCACGCCGCCGCCGCACTTCGAATACCTGCCGTCCACCGGACCGCACCAGCAGGCGCTGGGCGCGCTGGAGATGGAAGCGCTGGCCACGCAGAGCCTCGTCGCGTCACCGAGGCATCGCAACGAGTTGAGCATATTCGTGCGCCAAAACGGCAACGCGCCGGTGAGTTGCCGCATCGAATGGTACAGCCAGGGGGTGCGCCTGGGTTCGCAGGAAGTGCGCCTGGATGCGCACCACCCGTTCGAGTTATTGAAGCGGAACCTGGTGCTGCCGCACGGACAAGGCTACTGGATTCCCCTGGAAGTCCGGGCCTTCACGGCCGTCGGCTGCGTGCAGGCGCGCAAGCTGCATTTCGTGCGCCCGTTCGACTGGGCTTTTCTGGGACCGTTCGCGGATCCCGAAGGAGCCGGCTTGAACCGGCGGCTCGTCCCGGAAGACCACCTGGATCGCTTGGCCTCACGGCCGGCCCTGCCCGGCGCGACCTGGCGCGAATCGAACGACGGCGGCTGCTACAACGAGTTCGGCGTGGTGGACCTGAATAAGGTCTTCGGGCGTCCGACCCCGCTGTACACGGAGGAACCGGCGAGCGACCCGCAGATCGCTTACGCCGTGACGGAAGTCTGGGCGCCGGAAGCGCACCACCTGCCGATGAACTTCATCGGCGACGACTGCCTTCAAGCGTGGTGCAACGGTCGCGAACTGTTCAAGCAGCCGGGCGCGACACCGCTCGAAACGAACTTCCTGCGCATCGGCGTGGATACGCGCATGGGGGTGAACACCTTCGTGTTCAAGATTCCGCAGACGACGCTGGGCTGGCAGTTCCTGTTCGAGCCGGACTACGTGATTCCGTACAGCCATCCGCAGGCCTTTACGCCGGTGCCCCTTGAACGGTGGGGAGCGGAGGATGAGTAAGGAAGCAAAGCGAAGCTGGCATTCCACTTGCCCTCCAGGTATATAGCGTCCCAATTAGCCCCTCTGGAAGTCACGATGCGCCGGAATGAACCATGCTTGTCGCGAACGGGAGCGCTGCTGTTGTGCGGCGTGGCCTTCGCGCTCGCGTGTTGTCCGGGCGGTGTCTCGATTAAACGCGGCGGCCCGTGCGGGCAGGCGCTTTGCCCGTGTCCGGTGCAGGCCGAGGCTCCGCCGGCCCATGCGTGCTGTGCGAAACTGCGCCTGGCCCCCGAACGCGCGCCCGTAGACGGTCCGGCGCTTTCAGCATCCGGTTCGCGCTGGGCGTTGCAGGAAGTCCTCTCGCAATCCGAAGCTTGTGCCGTTGCTTACGGCTTCGACTATACGAAGCACAAACCCGCGCGCGCGGACGCAGCTTCCGTGACGCCGCCGCTCGCCCCCACGCTGGACATCCCCACTCCGCCCCCTCGCGGCTGACGGCGCGTACCGCACCGTCACCGAACGTACCGCACCGCATGCGGCTCCGCGTGGAGCCGCTCGTGCGACGTTCCCGCATGGGGGAAGTCCGTCATGTCATTCAGGTTTCTTTGGGCAGGGCTGATCGCGCTGGGGGCGCTGCGCGCGCCGCTGGCGTGCGACAGTTGTAAATGCACGGCCGGCGACCCGGCGCGCGGCGGCGCCTCGGGCATCACCGCCGGGCACGAACACCACGAAGACTACCGCTGGTCGGTGGACACTTCGTACCACTACAAGAACTGGGACCGGATCAAGCCGTCCCACGCGCTCGCGATCAACGACACCGCCGGCCGCCACACGCATGCCGTGATCGACGAATGGACGGCGAGCATCCGAGTGGGCTACGCGGTCACGCGCGACGTCGAGTTGGGTCTGACGCAAGGCTACCGTCACGTGCGGCAGCAAAACGGGACCGATCCCCTCTTCGCCGGCGCGCACGAGACCAGCAACGGGATCGACGACTTGCGCTTCGATTTCCGCTGGCGCTTCAAGCGCCAGACGGAGAGCGGCTGGCCGGTCGATCTGGCGCTCTTCGGAGAAGGGCTGTTCCCTACAGGCCAGGTCCACGAACGCGGTGCGAACGAGGCTCGAATCGAGGCCGAACACCAGCCCGGCACCGGCGGCTTCGCCGGCACGCTGGGGCTGGCCGTCTCGCGCGGTTGGAATCGCTGGGGCGCCAGCGGTTCGGTGGCGTACACGCACAAGACCGAAGGAACTCAGGACTACAAGCCCGGCGACGTGCTGCGCGTCAGCGCGGCGGGCAGCTACCGCGTATCGCCCGAAAGCTGGGGCACCAAAATCTGGCTCAACCTCGGCGTGCAGGCGCTCTTCGAAAATAAGTCCCAGGAAGACGGCGAGAAAGACCCCAACCACGGCGGGCAGACGATCTTCGTCATTCCCGGCCTGGCCGTGCAACCGC
Source organism: Planctomycetota bacterium (assembly GCA_015075375.1). Lineage (GTDB taxonomy): Bacteria > Planctomycetota > SZUA-567 > H5-PLA8 > H5-PLA8 > H5-PLA8. Next base: position 2,182,053 of record JABTUM010000001.1, read on the forward strand.
TGGACCGCCTGATCTTCAGCGCGTCGCTCCAGCAGCCCGTGTACCAGCAGCTCAACGGTTACCACCAGGAAGAAGACTGGGCGCTCGCGTTCAACACGCGCGTGCGCTTCTAAATTTCAAACCCAATTCACACAAAGGAAACCTGTCATGAAGAAGACCCTGATCTTGTCGCTGGCCTTGCTGCTCGCGCTGGCCGTTCCGGCATTCGGCGTTCCGGTCGCTCCGCGGCACGGCGGCGGCGGCGCCGGCGCGTTCGGCCCGCACGGCATCCGCAATCGGCTGGATTTCATGCTGAACATGAATCTCGATGGACGCGACCGCTTGTCGCTTTTGCTCGATTTAGGCGAGGAGGCATTCGACTCGGCCGCGCCGTACGACGAGGCACGGATCGTCACGCTGGTGCTCTCGACCGAACCGCCCGCTCACGAGCACGACACGGCCGCCCCGCGCCACGAAACGCCGGAAAGCTGGACCTACGAAACGACCACCCCCACGGGCTTCAAGCTTTCCGTGCCGGGCACGCGTCTGCGTCTGATCAAGAAAGGCCGCGGCTTCGCGCTCGACCTATCGCGCACAACGCTCGAGGGTTTGAAAGAGATGCTGCACCATTCCGAAGGTACGATCACGCTCTACCTTACGCTTTCGCACAACCACCTGCCGCACGCCGACAGTGTGGGTCCGCGGCATGCACATGCGCTATACGAAGGTGCGTTCGAGGTGAAGCTCACGCGGCGCGGGGCGATGTTGATCGGGCGCGGCACGCCAACGGAAGCGGAAGACCACCACGATGGGCTGGAGGCTTTCTAACGCCTTTCGACTTGCGGAAATCGGCGAAGGCAAAAACGGCCGGCATGCGGCGCTTCATCGCCCATGCCGGCCGCTTTTATTCCGCGCTGAGGACGATGAGCTGGCCTTCTTTAGTGACGGCGTAGACTTTGCCGTCCCGAACGGTGACGCCGGCGGGTTCGCCGCCGCAACGGAAGCGCCAGCGCAGCTTTCCTTCGCCGTCCAGCGCATAGACTTCGCCGGAGATGGTGCCGAGGAAGACGTTCGCGCCGTCGAAGACCGGCGGCGTGCCTTGGTCGGCCAGCGGCTTCTCCCACGCGGGACGCGGTTCGATGGCGGGCGACTCGCGCGGATAGCTGCGCAGCGTGCCCACGCGGGTGAGCCCGTAAACGCCCTGCGGACCGACCGAAACGGCGGTAAAGCGGTCCCGCGGATCGCCGGGCTTGAGCACCCAGTTCTTCTGGCCGCGCTCGAAATTCGCGACGAGGAGCCCGCCGCTGGCGGTGGCGTAAGCGCCCAGCATTTCGCCGGGCTTCGCGCCCGTCGTCTCGTCGGGGCTGGCGGCCACCAGGCGTTCGCCGGCGTCGACGGTCCAGACCTTGCGGCCATCCTCGATGCGCCACGCGCTGATCTCGCCGCCGCGCGCCGCGGTGACCAACTGGCCGCGGCCGGCCTGGCGCACGCCCGCGATCGGCTCGCAGTCGGGGTACGCGGCGTCCTGGATCTTCTGCTGCCAGAGCGGCCGAGCTGGCTTCTCGACGTCGTAGACGCGCAGGATGCCGTCGGCGCAGACCACGGCGAGCAGCGTCTTGCCCGCCAGCAGCGTATCGCGGCGCAGCACCATCCCGCCCACCGGCTCGACGGGCAATTCCAGCAGTTTCTTTTTCGTGCCGTCCGCGCGCGCGATCAGCCAGATTTCCCGCTGGCGCGTGGCGATCGTCAGGTTCGTGCCATCCCACGCTTGCGGCGGCTGGTGAATCTGCCACCAAGTGGGATCGTCGACGAACACTTCCTTGCCTGAACCGTCGCTCGAGGGCCGCCGCGTGGCCTTGGTGTCGACCAGTCCTTCGGTGCGCCAGCGCACGCGGCCTTCGGCATCCACGGCCAGCAGCTCCCCGCCCGAAGCCACGTAAAGCATGCCGTCGAGCACCACGGCCGGCGCCTGGCTTGCCGCGCCGAGGTTAAGCTGGCGCAGCGCCGCGCGGCTGAGGCTGACCCGAATATCCAGTTCGTCCACGCGCAAGCCGCGGATCACGCGTTCGAGCGGCGCATAGCCGGGCAGCGAGAGCAGCAAGGTCGTCGTCTCGCCCACCGGAATGTCCAACGCCAGCGGCGTCTTCCCCGCCACTCTCCCGTTCACCTTCACTTCGGCGCCGGTGGGATCGGTGTCCACCTGGGCCGGGAGTTTGACTTTCTGCGTGGCGAGATAGCCGCGGTGCTTTTCGAGGAGCCGTTCGTACAGCAACAGCGCCGCGGGCCGGTCCTTCTTTTCCTGGGCCACGCGCACCTGCTCGAGCAGATCCTTGGCCTCTTTGATCTGCGCCGCGATCTCGGCGGCCCGGTTGCCCAGCCCCCGGGCCTCGGCGAATTCGGCGTACTCGCGCTCAAGCTTGGAAAGCAGATCGAAGGCTTCGTCGCCCGCCCCGCGCGCTTCGGCCAGACGCGCGCGGTTCAGTCCTTCGCGCAACGCGTTGCGGCGTTCCTGCAACAGCGCGGCTTGCTTGGCCGCATCCTGCGCAAGCGGAAGTTCCGGCCAGACGACCCGCGCTTCGGCGAACTTGTCCAGCGCCAGCTCGGCCTTCTGCTGCCGAATCAGTTCCAGCGCTTCGCGATGCCGCGTCTCCACCGTCTGCGCGATTCCCTCCAGGCGCTTGAGCGCGTCTTTCGCTTCCTGACGCTGAGCTTCGGACGCGGAGGACGCGCCCTCCAGCGTTGCGAAGATTTCCTTGGCCGCCTGGTAGCGCCGCTCGCTCTCGCGCGCCTTGCCTTCCGCGAGCTTCTTGGCCCATTCGGCCTCGCTGCGGGCATCCTGAAGCTTCTGGAGCTTCTCCTGCACCCGCTTGGTCGATTGGGCCAGCGGATCCTTGAGATGACTCTCGGGATGCTCCCGGCCGAGCGTTTCGTACGCCGCCAGCGCCTGACTCAAGCGCCCCGTCTCTTCCAGCAGGTAAGCCTGGTCGAAGCGGTAATCGAGTTCGCGCCGGAAGCTCGCGCGCGCGTCTTCGTAGCGGCGCAGCACCATTTCGGAAAGTTCGCCGTCGGGATCGTTCAGCGTTTTCGCGAACTCTTCCCAGATCGCGATCTCGTCCTGGTAGCGCTGTTCCATGTGCGCGGCCGCGGCCAGATCCACCGCCGCCAGGTATTCGTCGGGCCAGATTTTCTTGCGGCCCATCAGGATGTACGTGACCGCCGCATAGAGAAACAGAGCCACGGCGACCACCGACAGAACGGTGCGCCGCACCACCTTGCGGCGCTGGTAGGCTTCGGCCGCGCCCTTGTGGCTGACAAGATCGTCTTTGCGCTGGTCCTGGTACAGCTCGGCGCGCAGCTTCGCTTCGGCGGTCTGGTCGAGCATGCGCTGCAAGTCGGCGCGCTCGTTCTCGTCGCGGATCGTTTCGAGCAGGCGGCGGTAAATATTCAGCGCGTCGGCGAAGCGCCCTTGCACGCGGTGCTCGCTGGCCAGATAGCGCAGCTTCCCGCTGGGGTACGGCGCGATCCAGGCGTCGTCCAGAAAGCGGATCACCGACTGGCAAACCTGGAAGCGGCCCTGGCAGGAAAGCTTGACGACCGTCTCGAGCGTGCGGCCTTCGCGGATCAGGCGCAGGATGCGCTGGTTCGCGGGCTGCAGCTTCTTGAACAGCTCGTTGCCCTTCTCGGTGACTTCGAAGCAGATGTACGGCGTAGGCAGGCGGCTTTGAATCTTTTCCCACTCGTCGGTGCGCCCGAAAGATTCCTGGATCAGCTTTTTGAGGTCGATGCGCAAGCTGTGGATGTTGGCGCCGCGGGCGCCGCCTTGCGTCTGCGCCACCGAGATCAGATCGACCGAACTGCCCTTCGTGTCGAAGGCGTATTCCCCGTCGCGCCACGTGAAAAGATCGAGCACCTCTTCTTCGAGCTGAAAGCGCAGCGCCGCGTCAATATCCTGCTGCGAGACGACTTCCTTGAGCACCAGCAGTTCGCCCAGCTTCGGGCGCGGCTCCATCTTCTTCTGCTCTTCCAGCAGCGCTTCAAGCTTCTCTTCGCTGAGCTTGCCCCGTACCACCAGAAGATCCCCCAACCGCGTGCGTTCGGCGAGACGATCGGAGAGTACCGTGACTTGCCCGTGATCCAGCGCGACGCGCTTTTCGCCCATCGACGACGAAACCGACAAGACGCCTGTGGCGCCCTCTTCGGCCAACTGCTGGAACAGTTCGACCAAGACATCGTTTTTAATGGGGCCTTGCAATTCCATAAGCCGGTTGCCGTTAACTCCGCTTCTAGCACCGGAGGAGGGGTGCGTGCTTTCGATCTAACCGACGTAGCAGGAATGGTTTGTATAGGGACATGCCGAACAAAGCAAGCCGGTGACATGCTCCTCGGCGGGGCCGACACCCCTCTACGTATGCGGCCTTTTATTACACTAGGCATGAACTTCATCTAAACATACCATGCATGTACTTGGCGTTTTTTACCATGTGGAGACGGACCCCATGGCTCGACCGCCTGCCGCCGAACCGCGCGCCCCCCAATCCGGCGTCGAAATGGCTTTCGACGCGCTTCTGGGCGGCGTGATCGACCGCATCTTCACGGGGCACCAAGCCAGCCGCGAGGTACCCGGCTTCCACACCCATACGGGCGAACAAGTTCTCGTCGGACTGGAGGGCGAAGGAACGCTGGAAATCCAACGCCAAGCCGGTACGGCCCAGGAACGGCGCGCGAGCTTCCGGTTCGCCGAAGGCGATGTCGCGGTCCTGGGCACCGACAAGCCGCATCGCTGGATCACGCCAACCGGCGAACTGGTGGTCCTGGCGATCAACCTCGGGCCGCGCGAGGCCGCGCCGCGCAAGCTGGAACCGCTGGCCCAGGATTACGAAGTGGTCGCCGCGAGCCTGCTGGGCGGCGGCATCCCCGAGGTGTACCCCGGGCTCGTGAAAGGCGACGCGGAGTTCACTCGCCTCGTGGAACAATACCAGGCCGAATCTCGTGTGCGCCGTCCCGGCGTGCGGATTCGCGTCGGCGCGCTGGCGCTGGAGATTTTAGTGCACTTGGCCCGCCGCTGCGTCGCCACCGATCCGCAGCGCGTCCTGGACGAACGCCGCGCCGCCACCATCGAACGGCTCGCCCCGCGCCACTACGTCGAACGCGCGCGCGTGATCATGCACGCCAATTACCGCACCAACCTGCCGCTGGAAGCGCTGGCCGAGCAAGTCGGGCTTTCGGTCACCCACCTGCACCGGCTTTTCGTAGCCGAACTGGGCCAGCCGCCGATGCAGTACATGCGCCAGTACCGTCTGCGCCGCGCCGCCGAAGCCCTGGCCGGAACCGAGCGTCCCGTCGCGCAGATCGCCCGCGACGTGGGCTTTGCCTCGGCCGAACGCTTCGCCAAGGCGTTTCGGCAGTATTTCCAGCAGTCCCCGCGCATGTACCGCGCCACGGCGCTGAAGGAAGGACGCGCCCTCCTTTAACGCTACAGGCGATCCAGCAAGTGCTGCCGGACCGTGCCGGCCAGGCTGCCGCCGGCGGCTTTGAAACTCTCGAGATCGATCTCCTCAAGCCGGAACGTCGTCTCGTGACGGATCGCGTTCAGCACCGTCTCGCCCGGCGCTTCCAGCTCCGCACGTTCGGCCGGCGAAAGCCGGGCCACCCAGCGCGGAAACTGGCCGTTCGCGCGGCGCACGGACGGATCGGGCGCGGGTTCGTGGAAGTTCAGGAAGCGCCCCTGTGCATCGAGCGAATCGGCGAACCCATGCCGCGCTTCCCAGGCTTCCAGATCGCGCCGCATCGCGTCGGCGCGCGCCCGGTGCTCCGGAGAGACCGTACCGAGCAATCGATTCTCGGCTTCGCGCGGATCGCTCGCGAGATCGTAGAGCTCCTCCCAGCCGTCGCGCAGCGCGTAGTGGTATTTCCAGGTTCCGCGGCGCAGGCAAAGCCAGCGGCTTTGGCGGCGGCCGTACTCGAGCACCAGTTCTTCGCGCGCCTGCGCCAATCCGCCGCCCTTGCGGCCCAGCAGCGAAGCGCCCGGCAGCGCCGGAGCCCCCGGGTACTTCGCTTCGGCCAGATCGAGGCAGGTAGGCGCGAGGTCCAGCAGGCTGACCGGTTCTTCGCGCACGGACCCGGCGTCGAACCGGCCGGGCAACCGCGCCAGCATCGGGATGTGCGTCGCCGCTTCGAACGGAACGCTCTTCTGCCACTGCCCGTGATCGCCCAGCATCTCGCCGTGGTCGGACGTAAAGACGACGAGCGTGTTGGCCGCCAAGCCGGTCTCGTCGAGCGTGCGCAGGATCTTCCCGATGCCGTGGTCGATGAAGCTGATCGAGGCGTAGTACAGCGCGCGCACGCGCCGCAGCAACGCGGGCGTCGCGGCGTACATGCTCGCGTACTCTTTCATGTGCCGCCGGTACGGCGAGATCGTTTCGCGCGCGCGGTCGTAGTTGAACGGGTCCGGAATCGCCGCGGCATCGTACATCGACGCCCACGGTTCAGGCGGGTTCCACGGCGGGTGCGGAGCGATCCAACTCGACCAGCAGAAGAAGGGGCGCTCGCGGTGCGCGCGGAGAAACTCCACGGTGCGGTCCGCGACCCAGGCGCTCCCGTGATGCTCCTCGGGAATCGCCGAGACCTGCGGCAGGTGATAGAGCAAGTTCCGCACGCCGTGAACCTCGCGCTTATGCCCCAACCCGTTTGCCTTCAGGTACATCAGGTACTCGTCGTCCTCGCGGTAGTCGGGAATCTCTTCCATCAATTCCATGCGCTGGAACCCGAAATGCCTCCGCACCGGGCGGAAGTGCATCTTGCCGATGGCGCGCGTGACGTAACCGGCCGAACCCAAAAGCTGCGGCAGCGTATACACGAGCGGTTCGGGTTCGGGCACGTTGTTTTCGTAGCGTCCGTGGACCGCGCAGCGCTGGCCGGTCATGAAGCTGTGCCGCGCCGCGATGCAGACGGGCACGGGCGTATACGCCTGGGCGAAGCGCGCACCTTCGGCGGCGATGCGGTCCAGGTTCGGCGTGCGGATCACCGGATGCCCGGCGCAACCCAGCGCGTCGGCGCGCATCTGATCGACCATCAGAACCAGGACGTTGGGCGTGGCGGAGATTTTCGCGGCGGGCATGAGCCTTCCCCTCCATGGGAGCGCAAGCCAATGGTTGCAAGTACGCAACCTACTATAGCACGAATGCGCGCGTGCGGAGCCGCCCGGTCGTTTACTCGATTTGACCTTACGCCCGGACGCGCGGTTGCTATCTTGAATGGACATGAGCGCACTCGAATCCGATGCGAAAGCGACGCCGGCTTGGCGGCTCTGGCTGGCCTGCGTCACCGTCGCCCTCATGCCGCTCTCCTTCAACCTCGGCTACTACCTCGCCCACTGGCTTCCTCAAGCGGGCTTCCAGTTGCTGCCGAAGGGCCTGCAGGAACATCTGCTGGACGAAAAGCCGCTCTATTTTTCGCCGCAGGATCCCCTGCTCGCGCTCTGGCTGCTCATCCTCGCTTGGGATCTCTTCAAGGGCCGGCTCAAGGACTGGCTGCCGCCGGCGCCCAACTTGGTTTGGGCCGGCGTGGCCGTCTTGAGTTTCCTCTGGCTTCCCGAGGGCGGGCGCGGCGCGTGGTTCAAGGCCGCGTTTTTGCAAACGGCGCTGCTGATCGTCTGCGGCGTCTGGATCTTTCGGCACATCGGGACCGAAACGCGCACCTACCGCAAGCTGGCGCTGGTGCTTGGCGCGAGCCTGGGGCTGTGCCTGCTCTATGCGCTGTACCAGTACGTGGGTCCGGTAGGCCGGCCGTTGAAGCCGGGCGAGAAGGATCTGGCGCTGGCCGGCGGCGTGACGAACGTGCGCGTCGCGGGCTGGTACGGCTACCGCGGGCAGCTTGCGGCGCAGGTCGCGCTGCTGGTCCCGGCGGCGGCGGCCTACGCGGCATTGGGCCGCAGCGCCGAAGTACGCGTGGCCGCCGGCGCGCTGGCGGTGCTGGGGCTGTGCGTCTGCCTCAGCGCCGGAGGCGTCATCGCGGCCAGCGCCGGAGTGCTGGCGGTGGCCGCGGCGCTCTACGCCGCCCGCGACCGGCTTCACGGCGGGCCGCTTGTCACCACGCCGGCCTGGAAGGGCGCGCTCCTCGTCGGCGCGCTGGTTCTGGTCTGGGGCGTCGTCCTGCCCCGTCTGCCGCGCGATCACGTCGCGAGCCTCTGGGATTCGCTCACCTTTTACCGCAAGGTCGAGACGCCCAAAGGCCTGCGCGAGGAATCCACCGCGCGCCTCCGGCGCCACCAGGCCGCGTTAAAACTTCTGAGCAAGGACGAGCGCTGGAAGACGGGCGTCGGAGCCGGACAATTCCAAGGCAGCGTGAATGTCTTTTACGACGTGGCCTATCCCAAGCCCGGCGCGAACACCGACGACGAAGCGGCCTTCGACCAGGAAGCCGACGAACCGTTCACCTTCGGGCTGTACGAGACGACGGCGGTGGAGTTAGGGCTGGGCGGGCTCTTGGCGGCGCTGTGGGTGTACCTGGCGTGGGGCGCTTCGGCCTTTTCTGCACTGCTGCGGCTGGACGACCCGGACGCGCGCGCCCTGGCCTTGGCCAGCCTGGGCGCGGCGGTGGGCGCGGCGGTCTTCTCGATTTTCGGGCATCCGCTCGTACGCGGCTGTGGCGGGACGCTCTGCTTCTTCATGGGGCTGGCATTTTTCCTGAATGCGCGGGCGGCCGAAAGGAAATCGGCCTGAGCCGTAAGAAGCGTTGTTGCGGCTAATTTTTTGCGGACAGGGCGCGGCCATGATCGTCTGCGAGCATCTGACGCGGTACTACGGCAGCTTCGTCGCCGTGGACGACGTCTGCTTCGAACTGCCCTCCGGTTCGGTCTGCGCCATGGTCGGACCCAACGGCGCGGGCAAGTCCACGACCATGCGCATGCTGGCGACGCTCCTCCTGCCTTCGCGCGGGCACGCGCGGATCGCCGGGCTGGATGTCGTCGATCGCCGCGACGACGTGCGCCAGTTGCTCGGCTACCTGCCGGAAGCCTTCTCGTTCTACGACGACATGGTCGTCGAGCGTTACCTGATGTTCTTCGCGCTGGCGTACAACCTCGATCCCGCCATGGCGCAGGAGCGCATCGAAGACTTCCTCGAACGCCTGGGGCTGGGCGATAAGCGCGCGGAAAAAGTCGGCGCGCTCTCGCGCGGCATGAAGCAGCGCCTCGGCGTGGCCAAAAGCTTCCTGCACGATCCGCAGGTCGTGTTACTCGACGAACCGGCCAGCGGCCTCGACCCCGTGGCGCGCGCCGAGTTGCGCGACTTCCTGCGCTACCAGCAGCACCTGGGCAAGACGGTAGTGGTCAGCAGCCACGTGCTCAAGGAACTCGCGGACTTCTGCGAATACATCCTGATCCTCGACGACGGGCGCGTGAAGGAGTTCGGACGCCTCTCGGGCAGCGGCGGCGTGCTGGCGCGCTACAGCGGCCTCGCGGCCGGCGGGCTGCGCTACACGTTCCGCGTCCTGAAAGACGCCCCGCGATTGGAACTGATCCTGAAGGATACGCTGGGCGTGACGGGCGTGACGCGGCGCGACCAGACCGTCGAATGCGAGATCGCCGGAGGCGAAGAAGCGGCCGCGGCGATCCTGGCGCAGGTCGCGGGCGCCGGCATCCCGGTCACGCGCTTCGCGCCCGAAGTCATGGACCTGGAAGGCGTGTACCGCAAGGCCGCCGGCGCCGAACGGCTGGGCGGAGGCGGCGCATGAACGGACCCGAGACCGCGCCTCCCGTTGAAGCCGTGCCCGAAATACGTCCGCGCTCCGTGCCCGTGGACTCCCCGGCCTCCGAACGCCGCACCCTCCTGCATTACCTGGGGCTGCCCTTCTATTACCGCCACACGCCGCCGCAGATTCTGCGCCGCACGATCTTCTGGGGCTCAGCCGCCGCGCTGATCCTGCTTTTCACTTCGCACGCGATCATGATGCCGGTCGAACGGGGCTCGCTGCTGTATTCGTTCCGGCAAATCTGGCCATTCAACGAGATGGGCGAGTTCGCCACCATCCAATCCGGATTCTCGACCCTCTATTTCGAGCTGACCATCTTCGCGATCATCATCTCTTCGATCCTCGCGCCGCTCCATTCGACGTATTCTTTCTGCACCGAGCGCGTGACGGGAACGCTGGAGTTTCTCCGGCTGGCGCCGATGCCGACGACCAGCCTCGTGCTGGGCAAGCTCTTCGCCCCGGCTTGGCCCGCCCACGCGATCAGCGCGGTTCTTCTGGTGCTGGGATTCCCCATGGCCTGGCTGGGCGAACTCGATCTCGGTTCGGTCTTCCTCGTCGTGCTTTCGGTGGTCGGAATGACGATCACCATCACGGCCATCGGCGGGCTGCTGGCCTGCGCCACTTCGGCCATGCGCGGGTTCGTCTCGGTCGGCGCGCTCCTGACGGTCGGCTTCTTCCTGCACTTTCTGCCGATGATCGCGCTGGAACTTTCAGGCATCGAGTTTGTCACCTTTCTCTCGCCGTGGGGCGCGCTGGATACGTGCTTCTGGCAGGAGTTTCACTCATCCAGCCGTTACGTCGGCATGCCCAAGGCCTATTTCATGGGTGCGGCGAGCCTGGCGTGGTTCTTCCTGGCTTTCTTTCACCTGGCGTTTTCGGCGCTGCTGGTCTGGGCTTCGGCGCGCAAGCTCGATCATCCCGAGCGTTCGGCGCTTTCGCGCAAGGGCTGGCTCCTTGCCTGGGGACTCTTCGCCTTCGCCGCGCTGGGCATCGTTCCCAATCCGGTTCGATCCGTCGGGGTTTCCTCGTATTACGGCGGCGCCTGGACCTGGCTCGTCGCCGCGCTCACGATGCTCTGGGCTTTCGCGTTCGTTTGCGGGCTCGCCCTGCTGGACCATCCCTTCTCCCGCGACACGGCGCTGACCGAAACCTGCGAGCGTCTGGCCGGGCATCCCAAGCCCCGCGGCGGATTCCTGGACCGCATCGGCCATGCCGGCTTCGCCGCGCTGCTGGTCTTCATCAGCGGCGCGCCCATCGTCTGCGCCTTCGATCAAGTCGTCTGGGCCAACAGCCAAGCCATGAACCACCAAAATCGTGAAGCCTTCACGCAAGTCGCCTACCTGCTCTGGTTCGGCGCGACCGGCCTCGCTTGGATGGTCGGCGTGATCCTCGAAGCGATCGCCGTACGCCTGCGCAGCTTCGTGGCGCGCCTCGTACTGGGGCACGTCATGATTGGATTGCTCGCGGCCATGGTAATCGTACCGCTCGTGGACATTCAGCAGAGCTACTACGGCTGGCGCCGCTCGCTGTACAGCCAGCGCGAATTACTTAAGCCGTCCGTGAACCAGTGGCCCGCCAACAGTTCCCAGCAGCAGCGCGCGCAGTGGGCCCGCCAGAACGCCGAGTACGAATTGAATTACCTGCGCAAGCGCTACGACTTCGATCGCTACGTCGCAGGTATGGATACGCCGGCAAAAATCGACGCCGAACTCGAACGCTACAACGGCCGCAACGTCTCCTGGTTCTGGGCCTATCACCCGCACGCCATGCTGCTCTACCCCTGCCCGCTGCTGCTGTTCATTGCGCTGCTGCTGATATGGCGGCGCTGGACCTACCGCGGCCTCGAACGCGAAGCACGCAAAGCGTTGAAGCTCGACGCCGCGCCCGCGCCTCAGCCTTCATGAGCTGCTGATAGATCGCGCTTCAGCACCTTCCCCGACGCGTTGCGCGGCAGGCGCTCCAGGATGCGGACCGTCCGCGGCAGCTTGAACGCGGCCAGCTTCTCGCCCAAATAGCGGCGCAGATCCTTCTCCGTCGTCTGTTGGCCCTGCCGCAGTACCACCGCGGCGTGAACCACTTCGCCCAACGCCTTATCGGGCTTCCCGAAGACCGCCGCCTCCTGCACCGCCGGATGCGCGCACAGCGCGTTCTCGACCTCGATCGGATACACGTTCTCGCCCGCGACGATGATCAGTTCCTTCTTGCGCCCCTGCAGGAACAAGTACCCTTCTTCATCCAGGTACGCGGTATCGCCGGTGTGAAACCAGCCGCCGCGCAGCGCTTCGGCCGTGGCTTCATCCCGCTTGAAATACCCCTTCAGCACGCTCGGCCCGCGAATGACCAGTTCCCCCACCGCCCGCGCCGGCAGCGGCCGGTCGGCGTCGTCGACGATGCGCAGTTCCAGCCCCGGCGGCGGCAGGCCCACCGAATCGGAACGCGTCAGCACCTGGTCGTCCGGCAATACGCTGCTCACCGACGTCGTTTCCGTCAGCCCGAAGAAATTGTGCAGCTCCACGCCCGGGAAGCGCTCCCGCAGCTTCAGGATCGTCTGCGGCGACATCGGCGCGCCGCTGTAGCAGATCAGGCGCAGCGAGGCGGTCTTGCCGGGATCTTGCGCGGGCAGGTTGGTCAGCAGATAAAAGGTGGTTGGTACGCCGAAGAAAGTCGTGCAGCGGTGCCGCGCGATCGTATCGAGCAGATCCTCGGGATCGGCCTGCGCGCTGACCACCAGCTTCGCGCCTTGCTCGAACGCCGTGGGCATGATCGTGTTCAGCCCTGTGACGTGGAAGAGCGGCACGACGAGCAAGTGGACATCTTCGGGCCGCAACCCGTGGCTGTGCTTCGTCGACGCCACGTTGTACAGGATGTTCCCGTGCGTCAGCATCGCGCCCTTCGGGCGGCCGGTGGTGCCCGAGGTGTAGATGATCGCGGCGACGTCGTCGCGCTCCGGTTCCGGCCGCGGCGGCGCTGCGCCGGGTTGTTCAAGCCACGTTTCGAATCGTTCTGCGCCGGGCGGTATATCGGCCTCCGCGCGAAAGCCGACCGCGATCCGGTGCTTCAAGCCCGGCAGCTTCGCCAGCGCGCCCTGCGCGGCGGCCAGCGTCGACGGGTGCAGGAAGAGCGCCTGCGCTTCGCTGTCGCCGAGGATGAACTCCAGCTCTTCCGCGCGCAGCCGCGCGTTCACCGGAACGGCCACCGCCCCGGCGCGCAAGATCCCGAAGTACAGCGGCAGGAAATCCACCGTATTGGGCAGCAGCAGCGCGACATGCTGGCCGGGACGCACGCCGCAGCGCTGCGCCAACGCCGCCGCGACCCGTTCGGACCGTGCATGCAGCTCGGCGAAGGTCAGTTCAGCATCGCCGGAGGCGCTTACGGCGCTTGTTCGGGAGCCGAAACGGTGAGCGGCATGGTCCAGCAGATCGAGCAGGTTCTTCATGGTTCCATGGTAGAAACGCGGTTTCAAAGTGCAACGCACGAGCGCTCGCACAGGTGCGTATATCCGGTGTATCTATTTCATCACCCCCTATGGCCTCGGCGTTGCACGACATGGTGCATCCTGCTAAGGTTAGCTTTTCGGACGGGCCAGACGCCCGTATAGACGCTGTTCTCTTAGGCCCTCCGTCCCTGCGGGTTGGGTGTAATGCGCATTCTATACTGCGAAACCTGCGGAAGGCGCGTCAGTCCGCGCGATCTGGAAACGGGACGAGTTAAACTTCGCGGCGAATTGGTCATGTGGTGTCCGAGCTGCCCGCAGGAAGCCGGCGTGCCGGCCGAACATGCGGTGGCTCAGATGGCCCAAGCTCCGGCTCCGCCACAGGCTCCCGCGCCCGCGGCGCCCTCGGGGCGGCCGGGAACCGGCGGCCATCCGTCGATGGTCGATCCGCCTCAGCAAGACATCGTGCGCATGCGCCGGCGCACCACCAGCCAGACCGGCTTGGGCAGGCGCACCCCTGCGGCGCCGTCCACGCGCGTGGTCCGTTCCGGCCGCAGCGCTTCGCCCGCCGAAGGCACGCCCGCGCGGCGCGCGCGTCCCGTTCGCAGCGAGATTCGCCCGCTGCCCGCCGGAGGCATCGGTACGCCGATGGCCCGCCGTGGCGGCGAAGAAAAGGCCGCCACCGATCCGACCATGATCTACATGATCGTCGGCGCCGTCCTGCTCCTCTTCGGGATCTTCCTTGTCGGGTACGCGCTGCTCTTCAAAAAGGATGCGCCGCCGCCGCGAGCGCCCCAGGAACAGACCGCGGCCGGCGGAACCGAACGCACCGGGAGTTCGTCCACTCCCGCGGCCGCGAAGACCACGAGCCAACCGGAGAGCCGCCCCGCCGTGCCGCTGGGACGACAAAGCTCGCTGGCCGATCTGCCCGCCGACCAGTTCCCGCGCCTCAAGATTCCCAAGCCCATCAGCGTGCCCAGCATCGACGGCAGGCTTGACGATCGTTCCTGGTCGCGCGCCATTCCGCAGCGCCTGCGTTTCGCGGACGGCCGTGAGACCCGCCCGCTCGGCGATACCGAATTCTGGGTGCTGGCCACCGAGAAAATGCTCTATGTCGCGGTGCGGATGAGCGAGCCCGAAATGGCGCAGATCGTCAAGACGCCGCGCAAGCGCGACGAAGGCGTCTGGCAGGACGACTGCGTCGAAATCTTCATCATCCCCGGCCTCGATGCCTCGAAACCCAAGTATCAGTGGGTCGTCAGCATCGCCGGCAGCGTCATGGACGGCTCAGGCGCCGGATCGGAAGTCAAAAACGAGGCTTGGAATATCGAGGCCAAGTTTGCGGTCTTCGAAGGCAAGGACTATTGGACCCTGGAAGCCGCGCTCCCGCTCGACGGCATCCCGGACGCCGAAAAAGCCCCGCTTTGGCGCTTCAACCTCACCCGGAACCGCCCCGCGCGCGAAGGCCAGTCGCGGCCCGTCGAGAATACGTCCTGGGCCAACCTGCAGTCGCCCTCCAACCAGACGCCCGCGCGCTTCGGGGTCGTGGCCGTGGAAGCCTTGGGCGGAAAGCTCCCTTAAATGAAATGGCGCCGGGCCGCGAGTTCGATCGCGCCTGCCCAGGCTCTGTCCCCAAACGCTTCGAAGGCGTATGCGCCGCGCGGACCATGCCGTGACCGATGAAGGAGTTCGGGGCAGCGCCTAAAACTCCATTTCTTCCAGCGACTTCGCGCCCAGCCTCAGCGGAATGAACGCGCACAAGGCCGTCACGACGCCCGTCCCGATCAGCGTCAGCGTCAGCACCAGCCGGAACTGCGCCGCTTCGTCGCTGTCCGGATTCAGCGGCACATCCCGCACCATGTACTGATGGCAGACCAGCGCCTGAACGGTGATCGTGATCATCACCAGCGCGATGGAAATGATCAGCGTCAGCGTGCCGCCGAAGCCGGATACGATCTTCGACGGATTGGGCTCGCGCAGGTTCGGGAACAGCGCCCCCATCCCCACCGTCAGACCCGTCAGCCCCAGGCAGATGAACGCAGCCGTCAGCGCTTGAACCTTGAAGACGAAATCGTCGCTCTGCAGGATGAAATTCGAGAGCACCACCAGGCTCTCCGTGACGATCAGCGCGCCGCACAGGCTGAAAATAAACTTCGCCCACACGATGCGGCGGCGCTCCATCGGCGCAAGGCCCAGGATCCAGAAGCGCTGCCCCTCCAGCGAAACCAGCGGGAAGACGAAGCGGCTCACCATCGTCGCCAGCGTCAAGCACGTCGCGCCCAGGTTCAGGAACGAGATCAGGTTTTGGTAGAAAGGCCGGTCGAGCGGGTACGAAAAGTTGCGCAGGTTGGAGATGTAGATCGCCAGCAGCCCGAAGAAGATCAGCACCTGCGACCATTGCACCGGATCGCGCAGGAACGACTTGATATCCTTGATCACGATCACCGTGACCTGCGGCCAGCGCCGCTTCACCGGTTCCAGCAGCCATTCGAGCACCCAGCGCCGCTCGACCCGCCGCCCGCGCGGCGCTTCGGCCGCCAGCGAATAGGTGCGCCCGTAGAGATACGCCGACAGAAACCAGCCCGCCGCGGCCAGCACAAGCGCGGTGCTCGCCAGCGCGGCGAAGCAAATGCCCACCGGCGCGCTCGCCTCGAAGCCCCGCGCCGCAAGCTCCAGCAGGCCTTCCTTCATCCAGAAGTTCGGCGAGAACGGATGCTGCGCGAACTCCAGCTTGCCCAGGATCAGATGCACCTCCGCGCGCATCTCCGATCCGCTCCGCACGCTCAGCACATCCGCCACCAGCCAGGTGCCCACCGCCACCGCCGCGGCCACCAGGAACACCAGCGCCTTCCCGCGATGCCGCGGCAGCGTCGCCGTCAGCACAAGACCCAGCAGCGAACCCAGCGAGGCGGGGATCAGCACGAACGGCGCGAAAAACAAAAGCACCGCCGGATAAAACGGCGCGTGCGCTTCGGCCTGAATCCCATAGGCCAGCAGCAGCGGGATACCCAGCGCGAAGAACGCCCAGCTCGAGAACAGCAGCGACTCCAGCATCTTGTACAGATAGACCGTGTCGTGCGGCACCGGCTTGGAGAGCAGGAACTCGGTCTCCGCCGAATTGAACATGTTGCCCAGCCCGATCAGCGCGTTGCTGAACGTCAGCATCACCAGCAGCACCAGGAAAAAGATGCTCAGCAACCGCGGAATCAGCATCTCGCCGACCGGGTACAACTGGTGGATCAGGAAATCGAAGACAAGATTGAAAACGTAAAACATCCCGCCCCAGAACAGCATTCCCAGCGCCAGCACCACGAAAATCTTGAACAGCGACTCGTCGCCCAGCCGGCGCATGCGGTTGCGCAGGCCGCGCACGCGCGCGCCGATCAGCAGGCCGATGGTGAAGGTGGGCATGGCGGAGGTTCGTATGCTCCGGATCGATGCGCAGGTTCTATCCGCAGGCCCGGCGAACGGCCAATCCCGGCTCCGGCAGGCAAGTGCCGCCGGGCGGACCGATTCGGACCCGGATTCCACGGCGGTTGAGGAAGCGCGCGCCGTCGAGTAGACCTTTCGCATGACCGCTCCCAAACGCCGGCCGAAAGTGCGCCTGAAAGCCAAGATGCCCGCCGCGGTCCTGACCGCCCTGCGCCGCATCGAACTCGCCAGCGTTCCCGTCCCCGAGCCCGGACCAGGCGAACTGCTCCTGCGCATGACCGCCGTCGGCCTGTGCGGCAGCGATCTGCACTACTGGCGTTGCGGGCGCATCGGCGACCAGATCGTCAAGCTGCCGCAGCGCCTGGGCCACGAACCGGCCGGCCTCGTCGCGGCCGTGGGCCGCGGCTGCCGCCGCGGCTTCGCCGAAGGCCAGGCCGTGGCCATCGAGCCCGGCGTCTGGTGCGGCGCGTGCCTCGCTTGCGAAGGCGGGCGCCAGAACCTCTGCTACGGCATGCGCTTTCTCGGCGCGCCCGGAGAGGCCGGCGCGCTCCAGCCTTTCCTCGTCATGCCCGAAGCGAACGTCGAACCGCTCGCGCCCCGCGTCGATCCCGCGCGCGCCACCGCCGCCGAACCCCTCGGTATTGCGCTCCAAGCCTTCGATCTGGTCAAACTGCGCGCCGGCGAAAGCGTCGCGGTGATCGGCGGCGGACCGGTGGGCCTGTGCGTCGCCGCGCTGGCACAAGCCTCCGGTGCGCGCGTCGTGGCGCTCTCCGAACCGCGCGCCGCCCGGGCAAAAGCCGCGCGCGCCTTGGGCGCTCAGGCCGCCGTCGATGCGCGGCCCGAAGCCCTGATCGAAGCCGCCCGCGCCGCCACCGGCGGCTACGGCGCCGACGTCGTCGTCGAATGCTCCGGCGCCGCCGAGACGCTCAACACCGCGATCCTCGCCGCCACACGCGGCGGGCGCATCGCCGTCGTCGGCATCCCCGAGGTCGATTCGATCCCCGTCGATCCGCATCACTGGCGCCGCAAGGAACTCCTCATCGCCAGCGTCCGCCGCAGCAACCGCACCCTCGGGCGCGCGCTCGCGCTGCTCGAACGCAACGACCTGGGACTCGCCAAGGCCGGCTATTTTTCGAAGCTGCTGGGTTTGGAAGAACTTCAGGGCGCCTTCGAAGACCTCGACGATCCCGCCTCGCGCGCGATCAAACTCACCGTCGATCCCAGCCGAGCGCTGGGTTGAACGAACTTAGAGCCGCTGGCAATTCCAGCCCCGCGCCGGTACGCGCGCCCCAATCCAAAATCGGCAATCCCAAATCTAAAATCCTTACATCCCTTCCTTCGGCGCCTCCGGCGGCGGGCCGTACTTCAGCAACGCGTCCTGCACCGCCGCGTCGTGGGGCATCGGGATGAGCTTCTCCTCGAGCGCCGCCTTCAGCACCGCCGCGGCCTGCGTCCGCCGCGCGGGCTCGCCTTTCGACAACAGCGCCTCGATCGACTCTTTGTCGCCCTGTCCCGACGCGGCCAGGACGAGCTTCAAATAGCCGTCGTCCTGCGCGAGCGCGTGGCGTTCCTCGCGCACGATCTTCCACGCGTTCAGCACCTCCAGACCCTGCCCTTCCCGCAGCGACCGCTCGGCCCACGCCAACCGCTCCTTCGCGAAATGCGTGCGCAGCAGATCGTGCGCCTGATTCGAGTTCGAATCTTCGGGACCGTTGCGCGAAAGCGATTCGGTGCACGCCTTGAACATCTCCTCGTTCGCCGGCAGCCCGCGTTCCAGCGCCTCCTCGAAGAGCGGCACGATCACTTCCACGATGTAGCGCTTGCGCAGCAGCAGGCCCATCTCGTACGGCACCGCCGCATTTTTCGGATACTTCCGCGCCAGCTCCCACGCATGAAGGGTCACGTCCTGCGAGGCCCGGCGATTCTCCATCGCATCGGCCATCGACACCCGCGCGTCGAGCAGTTGCAGCCGCTCTTCCAGCGGAGCGAGATAGCGCTTCTGGTCGAGCTGCCCGCGCAGCCAGGCCAGCGCGTCCCCGGGCGAACGCTCCTTCTCCAGAAAGTCGGCGTACTGCGTCGCGGCCGTCAGCGCGATATCGCGCAGCTTGGTGTCGGCCGGTTCCTTCAGCAGCGCTTCGTGAACCGCGTTCAGCGCTTCCAGCGACTCGCCTGCTTCCAGCAGCTTCGCCGGGCGCGCCCAGAGCGGCTCCGGAACCGGCTCGCGCGGCCCAAAGCGCAAAAACACCACCACCGCGACCAGCGCCGCCAGCGCGCCGCCCGACGCCCAGATCCAGCCCGGGCGAGACGCCGCCGTCTTTTCGCGGTAGCCGTGGATGACCGGACCCGACGGCAGCAGCCGCACGCATTGCGCGAGCCGGCGGGCCTGGTCGCTGGTCGGATCCTGCACCACCCGGTACACGCGAATCGGCTGCGCGATGCCCTGGAAGATCTTCTCGCCCACTTCCGCGGAAGGCACTTCCGTGCGGTTCATCGCCAGATACACCGCTTCGGTGAAGTAAACCTCGCCGGCCTCGGTCGCGCCTTCCAGGCGGCTCGCGATATTCACCGCCTCGCCCAGCACATCGCCGTCCTTCAATTCCACGTCGCCCGCGTTGATCGCCACGCGAACCTTCAGCCGCTCTTCTTCCTTCGCCGCCGTCGCGTTGAACTGGCGCAGCACTTCCTGGATCGCCAGCCCGCACAGCACCGCGTCCGTGGCGCTCTCGAACCGCACCAGAAACGCGTCGCCGATCGTCTTGATCACGTGCCCGTCGAAGTAGCGGATCACCGGCAGCAGCAGCCGGTCGTGCTTCTTCAGCAAGTTCACCAGGCCCTGGCGCGTCTCCTGATTGGTCCGCGCCGTGAAGCCCTTGATGTCCGTGAACATGATCGAAAGGTTGCGTGTCGGCATGGCGGGCATTCTCGCGGCCGCGTGCGCAGCGGCAAGCCGAGAACCCGAGTACGAATGGACTCAGGCTTCCGCGACGGGCTGAACCGCGGGCCTTCGTTCGCATAAACGGTCGGCCAGTTCGAACGCCTCGCGGAATATCTGATGCAGGTGCGTGTACTCGAAGCGCGCGCTGCGCCCAAGGCAGTAAAAAGCGCCGGGCGCTTCCAGCGCCGCCACCGCCGCGCGCCGCTGCTCCAGGCTCTCCAGCGTGATGCACGGATACGCGTTCGAGATCACGTGCGCCTCCGCGCCCAGCACCTCATCCTTCTTGTAAAGTCCCAGCCGTGCCAGCGCCGCCACCGTCTCGTCGCGCAACCGGTTCACCGCCGGCACCCGCGTTGCCGTCTGGGCCGCCGTCGCGTCGTCCAGCGGCACTTCGGC
Source organism: Planctomycetota bacterium (assembly GCA_015075375.1). Taxonomy (GTDB): domain Bacteria; phylum Planctomycetota; class SZUA-567; order H5-PLA8; family H5-PLA8; genus H5-PLA8. Next base: position 2,201,978 of record JABTUM010000001.1, read on the forward strand.
CAGCAGCGACGTCTGATCCGCCGGCGCGAGGCTGGGGCAGCGCTGCTTCGGTTCGTGCACGCGCGTGACCAGGCAATCCGAATCTGGCACGTACAGCGACGCGTGCGGACTCACTTCGGGCCGGTTAAGCATCACGAACACGTTGACGAGATGGCGGTGCTTTAACTTTCGCGCCAGCGAACGCGCGGACTCCGGAACCCAGTCCGCCATCGCGCAGAGCTTCGGCAGCGGCAGCGCGCCGGCCACCGCCGCGAACATGCGCTCGCCCTGCGGCGTGGTCACGCGGTAGCCGGAATCCGCCCGCACCAAGGCCGTAATCGCGCAGTTCGCATGCAGGCGCTCGGCCGGCAGCCCCGCCAGCAGCGCATCCGTGATCCGGCCGTAACCGCCGCGCGGATAATAAAAGCTCCCGTCGAGGTGCTCGTGCTTCTTGCGCTCGCCGAAGCACATCTCTTTCAGCACCGTGGCGAGACTGAGGTTCTTGAGCCGCCCCGTCCCCAGTTCCAGCGAAAGCGTCTCCAGCGGCACGCCCCATAATTTGCGCGAATACTGCAGCACGAAATCTTCGGCCAGCGCGCCGCCGAAGCGCGTCAGCGCGTGGTCGCGGAAATTGGCCGGCTCGCCCCGGGACCGGAACACGAAATCCCACGCGTAACGCATGCCGCGCGTGAACGGGACGTTGCGCAATACGTTCACCGGACTGAGCGGAAATTCGATGAAGCGGCCGAACTTGAGGATCGCCGAACGCTTATGGCTCTTGTGCCACGCGCCGTCCAGCAGCGCCCCCGTCCACGCCGTGATCTCCGGATCTTTGTCGTGGAAGCGGTGCGCGCCCGTATCGACGCCGAACGCGCCATACCGCAGCGTACGCGCCATCCCGCCGAACTCGTTCGAGGCCTCGAACAGCTCGAACGCCACCCCGCGCTCATGCAGCCGCCGGGCCAGCACCAGGCCCGCGATGCCGCCGCCGAGTATCGCGATGGGAGAAGACATGCGCCGTTCCGAGTCCGGTAAAGCGCGCCAGTATACCGCCAACCCGCCCGGGGTAAATGCGGTCAACGGAGCGCTCCGGCCGCGTCAGGCGTTCGCGAAATACTTCCTCACCGCGTGCGTCAGGAAGTTCTCGCCCAGCTTCACGTAACCTTCCGCGTTCGGATGCAACTGGTCCGGCAGCAACCCGGCCAGGTCCGGCCCGAACAGATCCAATCCGTTCACGTAATGCACATGCTTATCGCCGTGCGCGCGCAACGCCTCCACCGCGGCGTGGACTTCCTCGCGCATCGCCTGCAGCGTGAAGCCCACCGCGTTCTTGGTCTCCTCGCGCGGCGGGCTGTAAACCGGCGACGCCACGACGTACGGCGTATCGGGATGCTTCTCGCGCACGATCTGCACGAAGCCGATAATCGCCTGACGGAAGCTCCGGATATTCAAGCTCCCGCTGCCGTATATATTGATGCCTACTTTCATCGATAAATAATCCGCCGGCCGATCGCGCATCACCCGCGCCATCATGCTGTCCAGATGGCACTGCCCGCCGAAGCCGAGGCCCGTGAGATTGAAGTTCGCGCCCCGCGCGGCCACCGCCGGCCACGTGAACGCCGGGCTGCTCGCCGCGCCGCAATGCGTGATCGAACTCCCGTACGTCACCCACTTCGGGCGCCGGTCGTCGAACACACTCAGCTTGGCCCCGTCGCTCAGTTCCAGCGACTTAAGCTGAAAAACCGAACCCTGCGGCGTCCACAATTCCACCGTCTTCTCGCCCGAGGGAAGATCGCCGAAGCGAAACGCGCTCTGCCCTTCCAGCGCGAAGCTCTTGGGAACACCGTAGTCGACCGTCAGGTCCAGCTTCCCGCCCTCTGCTTGATACGTGCCGGATATCTCGCGCGCATCGGTCTTGAACGCCAGCCGAACCCCCGCGCCTTTGGAAGCCGCGCCTACGAGCGTCTCGTTGAAGAGCCCCCGCGTCGCGTACGGCACGCGCCACGGCTGCACGAATCCGTCGCCCAACTGCACGTCGATGGCGCCGTACCAGCGCAGGCGGTCGTCCCGAAGATCGATGGATTGCGGCATGAATGCGGCTCCTTAAAGGGCTCAGCGTTTGGCGCCACGGCGGCTAGGCGTCCCGGCCCAATACCAGACCGTGACGATGCCTTCGCTTTTATCCGCGGAATGAGCGATCGAGATCACGCGCTCCGGTCCGATTTCGGTCGCGAAATCGGCCGCTTCCTGAAACAAATCTTCCCACGTTTTGAATGTGGCCCGGAAATGCTTGTAACACACGCGCATCGTTCACCTCATCTCCCGCCCGGCTTCACCGCCTTCAGGCTGAACATCAACGGAATGCGGTCGCCGTCCTTCAAGTGCCACCAGTCGGCCTCGCGGTGCTTCATCAAGCTGCCTTGCGCGCCCTTGTATGCATTCCAAAAAGTGTACGGAAACTCGTGCAGATATTCGAGCCGCAACCCGGCCCCCAGCAGGCCGTTCACGATCTCGCCCAGCGAATGGTTCCATTCGTAGGCCACGTTGTTCCGCGTGTTCACATCCGTCAGCGAATAGCTCCCGTTCACCACATAGCGCTCGGGCTTCCCGTTCGGAAAGTACGTGGTGCGAAACTCGAGCCGGCTGCCGTCTTCCGCAACATCCAGCATCTGCGCGAACGGATGCGTGTCGCAGAGATAGAAATAGCCGCCCGGCTTCAGAAAGTGCGCGATCACCCGCGCCCACGCGCCCAGATCCGGAAGCCACGGCAGCACGCCGTGATAATTCAGCACGAGGTCGAATTCGCCCTGCAAATGCGCCGGCAATTCGTGCAGCGGACAGCACACGAAATCCGCCGCGACGCCAACCTCCGCGCTCAGCGCCCGCGCGTGCGCGATCGCCTGCTCCGAAAAATCCACGCCCGTCACCACGGCCCCTTGCCGCGCCCACAGCATCGAATCCATTCCGAAGTGGCACTGCAAATGGAGCAGCTTCAGCCCGCGCACGTCGCCCAAATCGTCGGGCACGTTGCGCTCCCAGCCGTATTCGCCGCGCCTGAACGCCTCGACCCGGTAATTCGACGCCACCGTGGCGTGCAAGTGTGCGCGCTCGTCCCAATACGCACGGTTGGCCTGCAATTCGTCCATGGCCGCCGCCTCGCTGAAAATGAAAAGGGCTCACGCGTCGCGTGAGCCCTCAACATACCATTTTAAGCGCACGAATGGCAAACCGCGGTTTAGTAGCGGTACATCTCCGGCTTGTACGGGCCGCTGACCGGAATCCCGAGGTACTTCGCCTGCCGTTCCGTCAGCTCTTCCAGTTCCACCCCCAGCTTGCCCAGATGCAGCCGAGCCACTTCCTCGTCGAGCTTCTTCGGCAGCACGTACACCTTCTTCTCGTACTTCGAAGGACTGCCGTACAACTCGATCTGCGCCAGCACCTGGTTGGTGAAGCTGTTCGACATCACGAAGCTCGGGTGCCCCGTCGCGCAGCCCAGGTTCACCAGGCGCCCTTCCGCCAGGATGATCAGGCGCTTTCCGTTCGGCCACGTCACTTCGTGGACCTGATCCTTGATCTTCACCCAGTTGTGCTTCTTGATCTTCGCGATCTGGATCTCGCTGTCGAAATGCCCGATGTTGCAGACGATCGCGCGGTCCTTCATCGCGTCCATGTGCGATTCGGCGATCACGTCGCAGCAGCCCGTCGTCGTGACGAAGATATCGCCGATCTTCGCGGCGTCGGCCATCTTCATCACCTGATAGCCTTCCATCGCCGCCTGCAGCGCGCAGATCGGATCGATCTCGGTCACGATCACGCGCGCGCCCTGCCCGCGCATCGCCTGGCAGCAGCCCTTGCCCACTTCGCCGTAGCCGGCAATCACCACCACCTTGCCGCTGATCATCACATCCGTCGCGCGCATGATCCCGTCCGGCAGGCTGTGCCGGCAGCCGTAAATGTTGTCGAACTTGCTCTTCGTCACGCTGTCGTTCACGTTGAACGCCGGGAACAGCAGCTCGCCCTTCTCCGCCATCTGGTACAGCCGGTGCACGCCCGTCGTCGTCTCTTCGGTCACGCCCTTGATCGCCTTCGCGCACTTCGCGTAAAAGCCGGGCTGTTCCTTCAGCGTCTTGCGGATGCTCGCCTTGAGGATCTCTTCCTCTTCGCTCTCGCATTCGCCGTCCAGCGCCTTGATGTCCTTCTCGGCCTTCAGCCCCAGATGCACCAGCAGCGTCGCGTCGCCGCCGTCGTCCAGAATCATGTTCGGCACGCCGCCGTCGCCCCATTGCAGGATGCGGTGCGTGTAGTCCCAGTACTCTTCCAGCGTCTCGCCCTTGACCGCGAAGACCGGAATCCCCGCGGCGGCGATGGCCGCGGCGGCGTGGTCCTGCGTGCTGAAAATATTGCAGCTCGCCCAGCGGATGTCCGCGCCCAAGTCGCGCAGCGTCTCGATCAGCACCGCCGTCTGGATCGTCATATGCAGGCTGCCGGCGATCCGCGCCCCCTTCAGCGGCTGCTGCTTCTTGAACTGCTCGCGCACCGACATCAGCCCGGGCATCTCGGTCTCGGCGAGGTCGATCTCCTTGCGCCCGAAATCGGCGAGGCTCAAATCCTTGACGACGTAATCCTTCGTGGCCGTGCTGGCAGGCATGGGTCAGGCTCCTGGGGTTTCGCGTTCGTGGCCGGTCAAGCGGGACGAACCCGCGGCAAGCAGACTAGGCGCAGGCCGCTCGGCGGCCAATGACGCGCGGGTTGATATCGGGCAAGGCGCGGTTTACCAGCGCAGCCCAAGCGGCTGCTTGTTCAACTGCAAGTCGATCACCGTCCACCCGCGCTCCTCGCGCACGCACAGAATTCGGCAGCCTTCCGGATACGGATCCAGCAGCGCCACCTCTTTGGCCGGCCCCGCCAGGCGCACCTGCGCCGCGACGCTCGACGAACTCTCCAGAAACAGCCGCCGCCGCCGCAGATCGATATCCACGCTCCCCACCAGCCCCACGTGGTCCCACGTCACTTCGAAATAATGCGTCTTCAAGAAGCCCGCCACCACCCAGCGCCCGCGCTGCGGCACGTACACCGGCTTGGCATGAGCGTGCAGGAACTCCGCCGCCTGCTCCAGGTATGGCGTTTCCGGAATCTCGTGCCCGACCTTCGGCAACTCCTTGAACTCGAACGGCGGAAGCGGATCGTCCCCGTGCCCGCCCAAGGTCTTCTGCAACTCCGCGTACACGCGCGCGTGCTCCACCGGCACGCAGTCGTCGGCCGTCCCGTGGTACACCTGCAGCGGGCAACTCCGGTTCGGCGCCACCGTCAACCCCGCGCGGCTCTGGTACGCCTCCGCGTGGTCCCGCGGATTCGGCGCGATCCAGTGCTCCATCTCGTCCCGGTAATTCCCGCGCTCGTTCCAAGCGAACCAGCGCGCGTAGTCGCTGATCCCGCACCAGACGACGGCCGCCGCAAGCAGGTCGGGGCATTTGCCCAGCAGCGCGTAGACGTTGCCCCCGCCCCCCGAGGCCCCGAACGCGCGCGGCGGCAAACCGTCGCTGCAAAGCTGCGGAAAGCTGTGCCGCGCCGCGTTGAGCGCATCCACCGCGTCGCGCAGTTCCCAACCGTTGGCGTCGGGACTGCCCGCCGTCCCGCCCCGCCCGCGCAGATTCAAATTGAGCACGCAAAAGCCGCGCTGCGCGAACGCACGCGCCCGGCCACGCGTATGCAGCAGGTTCTGGTGCCAGCCGTGGAAAAGTAAAAGCGCCGGCCACGGCCCCCCGTGCGCCGGCGCCAGCACATCCATGAATAGCGTGTTCAGCGGCCGCTCGCTGGAGGCGTACGGCGCCATCAGATGCTCGGCCAGTTCCTTGCCCGGTACGCGCGTGGACGACATGGCTCGCTCTCCGCTTCGCGAACCGTTGTAGCATATCCGCCGGCTTATAAAAGAAAGGGCCCGCGCGGTTGCCCGCCGGGCCCCAATCGACTCGCTATACGCAATGTATTACTGACCCTTCTTCTCCAGGATCTCCTTCACCTTCTGCTTGCGCAGCCGCTCTTCTTCTTCGCGCTCCTTCAGCAGCCGGTCCATGATGATGAACGCATCCTTGCGCTTCTCGAAATCGCCCCGGCGCACGTGCTCTTCCTGCGCGCCCGATTTGATATCCTCGAGCACCGCAATCAGCGTCGGCTTGCGCTGCTCCACCTGCTTCTCTTCCATGATCGGGCGGCCCAAGGCGTCCAGCTTCGGAACCTCGATCTCCGTCTGGCCGTCGGGGCCCATCTTCTTTTCCATCACCGCGACGCGCACCACCTTCATCTCGCGGTCCTCGCCCGCCTTGATCTCGGCCAGCTTGAAGCCCGACTTGAACTCCCACAGCTTCTGCTCGCCGCTCGTCTTATCCTTGTAGCGCAGCGTCTCCTTCAACTCCTCGCCGTACGCCGTCCAGACGGTGATCTCCTGCCATTCTTCCGCCGGGTACACCCACACCTGCATCGCGAACTGCCCCTTGTACGCCGGCGACCCGCGGCGGCTGGGCGGCAGCGACATATCGGGCAGATCGCCCTGCATGCCGGCGAAGCGCAGCTTGAAGCTCGGCGGCGTCGCCACCTTGAGCGCATCCGTCCAGGAACTGGCGTACAGCTTCACCGTCGAACCTTCCTTCGCGGGCTTGACCTCTTCCTGATCCTTCGCCACCTTCACCCGGATGCGCTTGTCGCCCAGCGTGATCAGCCCGTTCGAGCCCGTTGTCACCAGCCGCGCCACCAGCCGCGCTTTGTAGAAGTACTCGTTCTTCGGAGCTACCTTGCGGTCGTGCGTGACCAGCAGATCCTTGAACCGCGCGGGATCCAGCGTGGTCTGGTCCACCACCGGAGCGTCTTCCGCCTCCGCCGGAGCGTCCTCCGCGCGCTTCGTGCTGCGCGAGGTCTGGTCGGACGGGCCGGCCGGTTCGCCGGCCTCGGGCTTGGGTGCGTCTTCCGGCTTGGGCTTCGCCGGGTCATCCTTCTTGGCCGGCTTGATCAGGTCCAACCCCGGAATGTCTTCCTCCGGGTTGAGGTCGATCGTCTGGGCCAGCTCTTCCACCTTATCCGCCGTGGCGCCGCGGTAGATCTCCACCCGCACCGGGATCATGTACTTCAAGTGAGCGGCCGGAATCCGGCAGGTCAGGTACACGCCGTTATGGTCGGCCTCGGCCGCCACTTCCGACGGCGGCTTCAGGATCGCGAAATCGTCCACGATCGGCGTCTGGATGTCCGCGCCCTGCGGCTTGTCCTTCGGGTCCACGTACGGGCGCTTGGGACGCGGGTAGTACGCGTACGCAGGCGTCGACGCCAGCCCCTCTTCGGGACGGCTGAAATTCGCCTTAAGCCGCTCGGCGTACCCGACCTGATTCTTCGGGTGCCACGGGAAGTCCTCGGCCGGCGGCTTGGACAGGTAGCCCTTGATCTCGGCCAGATCCTTGCCCAGATCCTGAAGCGCGGCAGGCTCCTCCACCTCCAGGCTGCCGGCGATGATCCAGCCGGCTATCGCCAGCACCACCACCGTGACGATCTTCTCGCCGTGTTGAAAGAGCAGTTGCACGGTTCTTCTCTCCTTCCGCACCGAACGCCGCGGACGCCGCCCAAACCCTTAGTTCGTCTTCTTCACCGTCTTGCTCGCCTTGGAACCCTTCGCCGCCGGAGGCGGAGCGGGCGGCTCCAGCATCTTCTTCGCCGCCGCCCAATCGAACTCCAGCAGATCCACGTCCACCAGGCACTGAATCGCCGCTTCCTGGTAGTGCGTATTCACCTTCATCGCCGCCAGCTTCGCAGGCGTATCTTCGGCCTTCGGAGCCAGATTGTTCAAATCGTCCAAGCTCGGAAACGCCGCCGTGATCCGCTGCGTATCGATCCGCCGCACCACCCCGAACCAGCGCGGGCTCGACTCCAGGCGCTGAATCGCCGGAGCCACCGCCACCGCGGGCGCCGTAAAGAGGATGCGAAGCCGCTGCGCCGAAGAGAGCGCCGCAGGCGCCTTCTCCGTCGCGCCCGACGTCCCCGCCAGCTTCAGCGCTTCGTTGTACGTCGCGGTCTCAGCCAGCGCCGTCTGGTCCACCGGGATCAGCGTCAGCTTATCCAGCGACAGGATGCCCACGCTCGCCGGCTTGGTCGCTTCGGGCTTCTTCTCGTCCGGTTCGAATTCCAGCTTCGTCACCGCCGCCTTCACCGAACTCAGCGCGCTCACCAGCTCTTCCACGATCGCCACCTGGCGCAGCCATTCCTGGCGCTTCGGTTCGTCGTTGCTCGGCAGGTTCAAGCCTTCGTAAAGGTAGGTCTTGGCGAAGCCGTCCGGAACCTTGAACCCGCCTTCCTCGATCTTCTTCATGATGGCGGCGCGCTTCTCGATCAGCCAGCCGTCGAAGCGCAGCGTGTCCGTCGGAGCCTTCAGGTACTCTTCCGAAAGCGTGAAGCCTTTGCCCTTCCACGCTTCGACCACTTCTTTCTGCTGCTCCTCCAGATGCTTCCGGTAGGCCTGAGCGGCCTGGACGTGCTGCCCGCCCACGATCTTCTTGGAATCCTTGGCGTACTTGCGCACCTCGCCGGCCTTGGTGTCGATCGCCGCGCGCAGCTCCGCGGATTCCGCGTGAATCCCCGGAACCACCACGAAATAGACGCCCAGCGCGACCACCAGCACCGCCGCCAAGACGACCCAGAAGAGATACTTCATTACGCCGTCCACGCGTCATCCTCCCGTGCGTTGCGTTCCTGACCCGGTCCGCCCCGATTACTCGCCCGTCTTCTTCGGCGCGGCCTTCTTGGCCGGCGCTTTCGCGGGCCCCTTCGCCGCGGGACCCGCCGGAGCCGCCTGCGCCACCTTCGGCAGCACGTCCGGATCGTCCTTCGGATTCCAGCGGAACATCAGGTGGAACGAGGTGTAGCGGATGTTCTCCACCGGGCGCGCCGGACGGCCCGATACCGCCAAACCGTCCCAGTCGAACTGCGGCCAGAAGTCGTTGTGCGACTTGTCCGTCGCATAGTGGTTGGCGCGCACGTCCGATACTTCCGGCATCGCTTCCAGCGTCTCTTTCAATTCGTCCAGCGTCGAATGCCCTTCGGCCAGGATTTCCCCGGACAGCACCACCACGATCGGAGCGTCCGCGCGCAGCTCGGGCGGCAACTCCTTCACGTTCGACGCCTTCGCGAAGTCCGCGTAGAAGCCCTTCGCGCCCTGCAGGTTCGTCGACGTCTCGATCTGCTTCAGCCGGTTGTTGCCGTACTCCTCCCGGATCGGATCCAGTTCCTTCCCGCCCAGCGTGAACGGCTGGCGCGAAACGTACAGATTCGTCAGATGCACTCGGCGGTCGATCCCGAAAAGCGGCTTGCTCGCGTCGGCCTTCTGCTTCAGGTCCATCAGCCGAGTGTAAATCTGCAGCATCCGCCCGCGGTCGCGGCCCACCCGTGCGAGGCGCTGCAAGCGCGCCTCCGACGCCGCCATCGGCTCCGGCTGCGCCGCCAGCTTCTTTAATTCGTCCTCGTACTTCCGCACGTCCGCCGCCTGCTTGTCGGCGTCTTCGCGGGCCGCCTTCAGGACGTCGCGCTCCTTGCTCGCATGATGCCAGCTCATCCCCAGCGCCACCAGAATCGCCGCCGCGCTCAGGACGCCCCACTTGCGCTTCCCGCTCACCGCGATCTCGGTCTTGCGCTCCTGCGGCAGCAGGTTGACCTTCAACTCGCCCAGGTCCAGGCCCTGCAGCCCCAGCCCGATCGCCACCGCCATCGTCGGGAACTCGTTCGCGAAGACGCCCGGATTGATCACACGGTCGAGCTGGATCTTGTTCACGCCTTCCACCAGCGTGCACGGCGCTTCGCGCACCTGCTTGGCCAGGTTCTCCGCCATCTTCGGCAGCCGGAACGTGTGCCCTAAAAGGTAGCACTGCGAAAGCTTCGCGCCCCGCGCCTTCGACTTGTAGAAGCCGATCGTGCGCTGCACTTCCGCCGAAAGCTGCCGCAGCGTCGGTTCGATCACGCCCAGGATCTTTTCCGCCTGCTTCGACTGCTCGATGTTCTTCTTCAGGTCCTCCGCCTTCTCGAACGGGACCTTGAACTTGTTCTCCAGCGCGCGCGTGATTTCGCGGCCCGCGATCGGGATCGTGCGGCTGTAAATGTGCCGCCCGTGCATCACGACGAAGTCCGTGCCCTTGTAGCCGGCGTCCAGGATCAGCGTCGGGCCCTGCGGAGAAAACTCGTGGTGGATGAAGTTAAAGAGCGCCACCGGCGATACCGATACGCCCTGCACGTTCAGGTTGAACTGGTCGGTGAGCTGCAAAATCTCTTGCACGATCGTCTTGCGCACCGCGATCAATTCCACGCCGATCCCCGTGCCGCTCGGATCGTCGTAGCGCTCCCAGCCCATCTCGACCTGCTCGAGCGGGAACGGAATCTGCTGCTTCGCTTCGTAAAGCACCAGGTCCTGGATCTTCGCTTCCGAGCCCGGAGGCAGCTGGAACTCCTTGAACAGACACAGATCGCCCGGCAGCGAGAGGTACACCGGATCCTTCGCGAACTCGTGGTTCGTCGTCAGCGTCCGCAGCGCCGCCTGCACGCGCACCGCACGGTCCGATTCTTCGTCCCCGCCGTAGATGTCGATGATATCGAAATCGACGATCACCGCCTCGCCACCGACCTTCACCACCTTGACGGCTTTCACCGCCGAGTTGCCGATGTCGAGACCCCAAACGGTAGTGTGCGCCATGAGACCGCTCCGCTCCTGCACGCCGAGTTCGGAAAAAGCCGTTTCCGTCAGGACAGTCGCCTGCCGCTCCCGGGCTGTTGAACCAAATAAAGGTTCAGCCCGAAAACACTTCGGCGCCGCCTGAACGGCCAGCCACCGCTACGTAAAGCTTCGCGTTAAACAGTTATGGAGACAAGCATTACGCCCGCAAGCCAAGTGGGTCAAGCAGAAAAAGGAATCCCCGTCCCCGCCCGGACCGGTCAAGCTCCACTAACTGCAATCGAGCGCCCACCTTCACACGTGCAGCCTATTTCTGCGAGAACGCGCGGCCGAATCCGCCGTCCGAGTTCCCGCGTTCCGAGTTACCTCCTGCCGGAACCGCGGCGGAGCAAGACCATGACGCGCACCTTAAAGGTAGCTCAAGCGGTACTCCTGGCATGGAGCCTGGTTATTGCCGCCACGGCGAACGCGCAGGAATCCCTGGCGCTGCATGCGGTGAAGCAGTCCGTGATCGTGGGGTGCATCGGCAAACTCGCTCACGAAGGCCCGCGCGCGCGCGAACGCGCCCAAACCGCGCTGCAGGCCATCGGACCCGCCGCGCTGCCCTGGTTGAATCTGGCCCGGCAGGGCGACGACCCGGAACTCAAGGTCTACGCGCGCGAACTCCACGCCGAGATCGAAGAGCGCCTGCTCTGCTCCAAGGTGGAGGTGCTTTGGGCCTGGAGCGGCGTCCGCGTCCAGCCGGATGTCGTGCATAGCCAGCGCCAGAGCCTCCAAACGTGGCTCGAAAACCGCGGTCTCGATTGGGCCGTTCCGAAGCTTGACGAATGGAACGTGGACTTCTCGAAAGAACAGGTCGTGTGCGTCTTCGCAACCACGGCCGAAGGACTGTGGGTGGAGCCCAAAGCCCGGGAATGGGTGGTGCGAAAGCCCATCGTCATCCCCGCAGGCGGTGGAACCGCTCCCGCGGAATGCGGTTTGCGCCTGCTGATCCTAAAGTTGCCGAAACAGGCGAAGCCGATCTGCACCGAAGGGATCTACTCCGCTTCTACGAATTCCTACGGACGGGCCGAATCCAACGACCTGTTTGATTATTAGAAGGTATCAGGCTTCCCCAGTGCATCACCCGTGCATCAATCTGCCGAACTTTTGACCGAATGACGATCTACGGATTGCAGTAATAAATGCCCGCATGTAAATTCCCGCCTGCGTGCGGGAAGGTTCTTCACCCACCCTGCGAGATTCTTGCATGCCAACCCTGCAAGCCGCCGCCAAGCGCTGCCTCCGCTGCGCCACGATTCTGCGCCAGAACCGCACCGTCTGCCCCAGTTGCGGGACCGAAGTAGGCGCCCAGCCCGCGCCTGCGCGCGGACCGTCCGCTCAACCCGCCGCCCAGGCCGCGCCGGTGCGAACTTCGCAGCCCGCCGCAGCCGCCGTACGGCCGGCCGCGGCTCAAGCGCCCGCGCAAGCTCCGCGCAAAAAAGTCTTCTGCGCGCTCTGCATGAAATCCCTCGAACCCGAACAGGCCCGCGCCATCGTCCGCGACGACCCGCAGGTCATGGAAGCGCTCGGCGAGGCGCTCATTCCTCAGCACAACGGCGGGCACGCCTGCGAGGAATGCCTCGACACCTTCCGCGCCAAAGCGCAGCGCCAGAAAGCCGCGGCCGCCGGAGCCCCCGTCCCCGAAGCCGCGCCGCAACCCGCCGCCGCCCGCCCGGCGCCCGGCGCCACGCCGCGCCAAACCGCCGCCGAACCGCAGCAGGCCGTGCAAGCGTTCGAAACGAAGCCCAAGCCCAAACTTGAGCCCGGTCCCTTCTACATGTGGATCTTCGGCGGCTGCGTCGGCGGCCTCATCGGCAACGCGATCTGGCTCGCCATCGCGCTCCCCACCGGCTGGACCCTCGCCTTCGTTTTTCTCATCATCCAGGCGGCGTTCGTCGGAGCCGGCGTGCGCGAAGGCGCCAAAGGTTTCACCGGGTGGCTCCCCGGACTCCTCGCCAGCGTCATGGCCCTCGTCTTCGGACTGGCCACCTATTACATCCTGATCAAACAGGAGTACACGGCGCGCTTCGAGGAGTCGGAACCCGTCGAAACGATCATGATTGCCGGCATCGCCAGCGACGTGGACCTCGAGTTCGAAATGGAGGGCACCGACACCGACGTCTCGATCGACCTGCTTGATAACGACATCGTGCGGGACGACTACACGCCCGCCGTCTGGGCCGAAGCCGAAAAGCGCTGGAACGAGATGAGCGAAGAAGATCGAGCGGCGAGGATCGCCGAGCATGAGCGTGACAGCGAAGAAGCGATCAGGGCCTTTGCTGGCATCAGCTTGCTGCTGGGCATCATCCTCAGCCCCACCGCGCTCCTGATCCTAGGCCTCACCGCCGCCACGGCCTATCGCAACGGCGCCGGGGCCTTTATGTGAGCGCCCGCCGCGACGTGGCCGTGCCTGGCATCTCACGGGAGTTCGAGTATGTGATTTCCATACTTCCCATGCCTTGAAGTTGACTTGTAAACCTCCCGAGGTTCCGCCTATGAGCACCGCCCCTCAGTCACCGCCGCCCGAAGACGACGATCTCCAGCTCGTTCCCAGCGCGCCTTCGGCCCACGGTCCGGCCGGAGGTCCCCAAGCGCCCTCGGGCCCGCAAGCGCCGCAGCGGCCTGCCGCGGCGCCGCAGCCCCACGGCGCGCCCGTCGGCGGACCGCCGCCGCTGGCCCCCGATCCCGAGGCCGCTTCCGGACTCGGAGCCTTCAAGAAAGCCAAGCGCGAGGACGACGAAGAACGCCCGGTCCATTTCTGGATCCTGGGCGGCCTGATCGGCGGAGTCATCGGCAGCGCGATCTGGCTGGCCATCGCGCTCCCCACCGGCTGGACGCTCGGCATCTTCGTCATCGTCATGGGCGCGCTGGTCGGAGCCGGCGTGCGTATGGGCGCGAAAGGCGCCTACGGCGTCCTCCCCGGCGCCGTCGCAGCGCTCCTGACTCTGGGCTTCAGCTACCTCTGTCTGCACACCATCGTCAAGCACGAGATGGCGTCGTGGTCCGGAGAGGACGATACGCCCGATGAGATGCTCATGATTTCGGATATCGCCGGCGAAGTGGAACTCGAAGTCATGGCCCAAGGCCGCCAGACCGAAGTCCCCGACGAGAACTACGAGAACGACGACCTGAAAGACAACTTCCAGCCGTCCATCTGGGCCGAAGCCGAAAAGCGCTGGAACGCCCTGGCCCCGGAAGAACGCACCAAACGGATCGAAAGGCACCACAAGGATAAGGACGAAGCCATGAGCACCGTGGCCGACGTTGGCGTGCTCGTGACCTTGATCACCAGCCCTATGTTCATCGTCATGATCGTGCTGGCGACGATCACCGCCTACAAGAACGGCGCCGGCGGATCCTGACCTCTCGCCGTAGCCGTATTCTCCCCCTTTGCAAGGGGGAGTTAGAGGGGGTGCCGTCGCCTTCCCCTTCTCCCTCTGGGAGAAGGGCAGGGATGAGGGAGGTCAGCCCTTCGCCCTTTTTTCTCCCCCTTACCAAGGGGGAGTTAGAGGGGGTGCCTTTGCCGTTGCCCTAGCCGTTGAAGTTGCCGTTCTCTCCCACTTCACAAGGCGGAGCCAGAGGGGTTGCCCCGCCGCACGAACCGTCCGTCGAAATTTCCTGCCAGCCCCGAGCCGCACCCGCGTTAACCCCACGGACCGAAGGCCCACGCCTTCGTCCGCCACCTCGGCGCGTCCGCCGTCCGCGCGCGCCGAGCGCCACTCCTTCCAGGACGGCTGCAGGGTCGGCAACCGACGTCCAGGGCTTCCGCGCCGCATCCCTTTATAGGCTGCGAACGCGGTCGCGTGTCCGCCGCGAGCGTCCAGCACGCCCGTGGCCTGGGAGGGTCTTGCCGCCATGCGCCCCATCGCACGCCGTCTCGCCGCGTTCCTGCTCGCACTGTCTACGCTCGCCTGCGCGCCGCTCGCCGCGCAGGACGATTACACCTACGCCCAGCGCCTCCTCGAATCCCACGCCGAAGACCTCGACGCGCCCAGTCTCGTCCGGCGGCTGGCCGCACGCCTCGAATCCGCCCGCGATCCGCGCCGCGCGCTCACCGCGCGGTTGCTCCGCGCCTTGGCCTGCCGCACCGACGCGCGGCGCGCCACCCCCGCGCGGCGCCAGGAACTCCTGGCCGAAGCCGAAGCGCACTACCAGGCTTTCCTCGCCGGCGGCGCGAACCATCCCGATCTCGCCCGCGCTCGAGCCGATACGGAAAGCCTGCAGCTCGATTTCGCACGCGCCCAAGCCCAAGCCGCCGCCGCGGACCCCGCTCGAGCGGGCGAATTGGGCATGCAGGCCGCGCAGCGCCTCCTCGATCTCGCCCAGACCCACCGCATCGCCGCCGAACGCCTCCGCGTACCGCTCAAGGCCGCCTTCGCCGATCCCGATCTCGAAAGCGAGGACGACGCCAAACGCGCGCGCGTCCTGCAACGCATCCAGGCCGCGCTGGAACCGTACCTGGAGCACGAACGCCCCCATCTCACGCTGCGCCTCGAAGCGCTCGCCGCCATGCCCGCCTGCCCGGAACGCGCCGCCGCCGCGCGCGCCCTGATCGCGCATCTGCAAGCCCACCTCGATTCCGAAGACCTCGGCCTCCTCGACGATCTCTGCGCCTGGTTTCAGTACGCCAAGGGCCGCACGCACGCGCTCCTTCAGGACGAAGACGCCGCCGCCGCCGCGTGGCGCGAAGCGCTGGGCTACGAGATGGGCGGCGCGCCGGCCGAAGCCCGCGCCGCCGCGCACGAAATCCGCATGGCCATCCTGCGCGACTACGTCGCCATGCACGAACGCTCGGCCTCGCCCGAGCGCTTCGAGAAGATCGTCGAGATCGTCACCGGCTCGCTGGATCACGTCTGCAACCCGTACATGCAGCACGAATGCTGCAAGCCCGGGGGCAAACTTCTGCGCATCGCACGCGCCCGCGCGTGGCCTCACGTGCCCGATGCCGGAGCCGAAGAATTCGAACGCGCCCTGCGCGACCTGCACGCCATCGTCCGCGACGGCCCGCCGTGGTCGCGCAACGCCGCCCAAGCCATGGCCGAAATCGCCGCGCTCGCCGCGCAACGCCGCGTGCGACCGAACCTCGCGCCCGCCGTCTGGCTCGGAGCGGCACACGGCGCATGGCTCGACGGCCACGCCGCCGCCCAGCGCGCCCGCGAGCTCGGCCCCGCCGAGACCCCCGAAGCACGGACCGTGCGCGCCACCGAACGCGAATCTTTCGAGCGCGCCGTCGCGCTCTACCGCAAAGCCATCTCCGCCGCCCGCGGCGGGCCGCACGCCGGCCCCGCCGAACGCCTGTTCGCCGAACCCCGCGCCTGGAGCGAAATGAGCGACGCGCACCTGCGCCTCGACGAACCCCTCGAAGCCTATATCGCCGCGCAAGCGCTGCGGGATTTCTTCGCGCCCGGCCGCCGCGACCGCTGGCTCCCCGATCCCAAGCGCGATCCGAAATTCCACGCGCAACCCGGCATCGCCGCCGCGCTCGCCGCCCTGGACACCCCCGCCGGAAACGAACCCGGAAAGGAAGGCTGGCTCGCCCGCGCCGATAACGCCGCGAATGTCGCCCTCGGCCGCCTGCAGCGAACCGATCCGCACCTCTACCTGCGCCTCCAGGAAGGCCAAGCCCAGCCCAACGCCTACGCCCGCTCCGCGATCCTGCTCGACGACGCCCGCCGCCTGCACGAAGCGGCCCGCGCCGCCGAATCGCTCGATGCGGCGCTCGCCCGCGCGCGCGATGCCTTCCTCAAAGCAGAAGCCGCGGCGCTCGGTTTCCAGTCCCTCGCGGCCGGCGATCCGCAACGCGAAGCCGCGCTCTACCAGACCGGCGCCGCTTGGGCGCTCGCCGCGCAACTCGCCGCCGATGCGCCGCTCAAGCACGCGCCCGAAGCCCAACGCGAACGCGCCTGCGCAGCACAGGCCCTCGCGAACTGGGAAGCCTACGAATCGCACCTCCGCGCGCACGCCGCTCAGGACGACCGCGCGCTCGCGCGCCGGGCCGAACGCGCGCGCGCCATCGCGCTCCAGCGTCTGCTGCTGCATCACCAAGGCCGGGACTGGGACCGCGTCCTCGAAGCCGCCGCCGCGTATACCGCGCTCGCCCCCGCCGCCGATCCCAACGCCGCGCTTGTGGCGCTGCGCTGCGTGCAAGCCTACTCCGCTGGAACCGAAGGCTTCCCCGCGCCCGAAGCCGCTCAGCGCCTCGGCGCCGCCGAAGCGCTCCTCGATAAGCTCGCCGCGCAGCCCGCGCATCTGAGCTACGCGCGCCGCACCCTCGCCGCGCGCTACGTGGCTTTGGCCGGCGACTCCGCCGCCGAACCCGAGGAACTTCGCGCCTGGCACGGCCGCGCCGCCGATCTCTTCGCCGCCGACCTCGCCGCCCAAGAAGCCCCGCCGCTCGAAACCGCCGCGCGCCTCCTGCCGCTTCTGCACGCCGCCGGCCGCCCGCGCGAAGCCGCCGCACACGCCCAGCGCCTCCTCGCCCTCCACGATCCCCGGGACCGCAACGGAAGCATCGAAGACGAAGCGTGGCCCGCGCTTCTCGAAGCCATGCAAAGCGTACTGCGCTTCGACGACCGCGAACGCTGGAAGCGCTGCCGCCAGGATCACGCCGTGTTGATCGATTGGCTGTACGAAACCCGAGCGGGCGCGGCGAACGGAGACGTTCCCAGCCTCCGGCCCGCGCACGACAAGCATCCCGTCGATTACGAACGCGCGCTCGAACAACTCGCCGGCATCCGCCGCAACTACCCCGATGCCGCCACCGTCGCGCCGCAACGCGACGAAGAACGCTTCCGCGGCGTAAGCTGGCTCGACGCCGTCGCCGCCGAAATCGCGCGGCGCCGCACGCTCCTGAGCGTCCGCGAAAGCTTGGTCGATCTGGCCCTCGAAGCCGCGCAGGAAGAAGAAGCCGCCGGCCGCACGGACGAAGCCGCGCGGCTGCGCCAAACCGCCGCCGATCAACTGGGGCTCCTGCTCGAAGCGCTCGGCGACATCCCCAGCCTGCGCCTGCGCCGAGCCGAAGCCCTCGCCGCCGGCGGCGCGGTCCGCGAAGCGATCGGCATGCTCGAAGCCCTGCGCGCCGAATGGCCCGACCGCGATTCGGCCTGGTACGTCCGCCTCGCGCGCCGCATCAGCGAACTCCACTTCGAACGGCGCGACTTCGCCGCGGCCGCCGAATGGCCCGAACGCATGCGCATCGCCGGCGTCAACGCCGAATGGAAACGCAAGCACTGGCCCGACGTCGACGCCTTCCTCGAACGCTGCTACGCCGCCGGCGCCCCGCGGCCCGGCGAACCGGCCCCCGCCGCTCCCGCCGCGCTTCCCGCCGAACGCTCCCCCGACGAAAAAGAACTCGACCGCCTGCGCAAGATCGAACGCGCCGGAACCGAACATCCCGAAGTGCTCACCGAAGAGTTTCGCTGGCGGCTCGCCTTCGTGGCCCGAAAAGTCGCACACCGGCAGGCCTTCGCCGAACTGGAACGGACCGTACTCGAAGCCCGCGCGCAAGGCCGCGAATCCGAACTGCCCGAAGCGGCGCGCCGCAAGCACCGCCTCGCCACCGATCTCGTCGCCGCCGAAGACGCCGCCTGGCGCACCGAACAGCGCTACCGAGCCCAGATCGCCCGTTCCGGCGGCGAACCCCAAGTCCCCGAAGCGATCCGCGCCGAACGCCAAGCCGCCTGGCGCCGTGCCGACGCGCTCGCCGCCGAATGGGACAGAACCGAATGAGGCTGAGCCGAATGACCCGCCGTCCCTTCTCCCTCTGGGAGAAGGGCAGGGATGAGGGAGGTTAGCCCTTCGCCCCTTTTCCCCCTTCACAACGGGGAGCCAGTGGCGATGCCGTCGACGTATTCTCCCCCTTTGCAAGGGGGAGTTAGAGGGGGTGCCGTTGATGTTGCACTAGCCGTTGAAGTTGTAGTTCTCTCCCCCATTACAACGCGGAGCAAGAGGGGGTGCCCTGCCGTCCTCTTCTCCCTCTGGGAGAAGGGCAGGGATGAGGGAGGTCAGCCGTTCGTCCCTTTTCTCCCTTCACAACGGGGAACCAGAGTCGGTGCCATCGCCGTCCAACCTCGAAGACGTTGAGCACCGAAGCCCAGAGCATGCGCCGCAGGCGCTACCCTGGGTACGTGGCCCCCATCGCCGTCCAACCCTGAAGGGGTTGCGGTCTGTTCACCGTTCACCGGCCCTGCAACTCCGCCCTTCCGCCACCGCGCCCGCAATCAAGTAATGGTATCTGTCCCTATTTGCCCGCTATACCACATGAGAGGAAACCTATTCACATCATCACTCGCGACAATATATCCGAATCACTTCAGCATTTCCTTCGGAGTGTGAATGAGGTACTTTTCCAATTGCGGTGATGAAAGCAAATGAGGAGGCGGATTGATGTGGAATCTGAATGAATGTAAAGACCTTCGAGCTTACGTTGAGGCGGAGCTTATAGTCGAATCTAACAAGCTCGGGGTAAGTATGATTGGCTGGCGTTTTGATTGGTCGGATACTTGTCCAGAGGGACATCCCTTTCAATACCTTGATGGGTTGTTGGAAAACTTGGGGAATGTTTCTATTTTCGGATTAAGTCCTGATGAGCGCGCAAATGGCTCTATTGATTGGGTTCTTGATGCTCAGGAGGGCCGTCCAAGAATATATTGGGAAGATTTATATGTATATCAAAATGGCGTTTGGATTCAAATTGCCAAATTCAAATCTATCCCGGATCATATTTGGAATACCCTCTCAGAGGAGTCCAAGCAAATCGCCAAGAAAGGTGGAGCGTATTCATGCGAAAATTCTTGTACTAAAAATCACCTGGATTAAAAGGTTTGGGCCGGTGGCGCCGGCTAACGAGAAAAGCATAGTTGAACGCGTGGCATCTTTCGACTTGGTGCCACTGCGCAGCCGAAGGCTGCCAGTGCCGTGCGCCGATTGTGAGCAAAACAGCCGAAGGACAGATGCAAAGCGCGGGCGTAACGCCGCAGGGCACGGGTTGCCCACGGCCGCATCCCGTGGCACCAAATCAAGAAGGGGCGACGCGTTCGAATCCACGTTGCTCCTTCAGACAGCGCCACCAGCCCGTTACCGAAACCTAGAGCTTTGCACGAATGCATCCGCTTTTCCTTCTTCGAAGAATACTTTCGATTGCAAGAGCCGTAAGAATCAGCAGCCCCATTCCAAGCAAGGCATTTAGTAAGAGTGCGCCAATTGACCACGTCACGAACTGGACACCAAATGCAAGGCTCTCGCTATAGGTCTGGAATGTGAAAGGCCAACCCCTTCCAAAGTCGTCCGGCCCGAAAGGGTTATCCGGCGCTGGAGGCAGCCAGGCAGGTCGCGTTGAATACGGCTGCACATTAGACCACAACAAGAGACCTGCGAGCAGAACAACCGACACTAAAGTCATCAGGTGAAAGCGGGCTCCGCGGACAAGCTTCAATTGGGATTATTCCTCATCTACTTCTGTCTGATCAGTAATGGGGTATGCGGAAAACGGCTGCGATTAAAAAAGCTTCCCCCCTACCCCTCACGCCCTTCCTCACGGCCCATATCATCCAGAAACGTCTCCGGCTCCGGATCGTCGGGGCGAACCTCCCAAACCCAGAGCGAGTGCATGAACAGAATGCCCATGAGAATCTTGAAAGCCTTCCGCGTATCCCAGCCTTTGAGCCCCAGCACGAACACGCCGGCCACGACGCCCAACGCGCTGATCCAAAACGACAGCCATCGCGCCCAGCCTTTGCGCAACCAAAGGCCTGCGCCGAGTACGAAAAGAGGAAGGCCCATCGCCAGCAAATCGTTCCGCCCTGCGCTCAGGCCCAGGTAGAAGAGCGCCAAACCCAACCCGATCCAGAGCCCGGCGTAGAACGAAATACCGCCTCCGGGCGGCCGGAATACGCTCCACATACTTTCGCCTCGACCCCGAATGCCTACGCTTACCCGCAAGCGAACTATTTATGCACACCCTGATCAACCTCTTGCGGAAGCACGGACGATACCGACTTGCATTTCCACTCTCCACCAGCCGAACGCACTAAATCAATGTGTCGATACCTAACCTTGGTCCACTCCGATCTACTACGAACTAAAATGGCCTTCCCATCGGCAGATACGTACCAATTACTCGGCTTTTCTAGAAGAGATTTCATGATTTCGATGTGATCTTTTGCTTCTGAATCCAGCTTTTTGGCAAGCTCCGGATGCATTCCTTCAGGCAATGGAGGCTCTATAACCAGCTTCGTCCGAATGAGCTCAAGGTACTTTTGCGCTTGGAACATCTCCATTAACCCCCGAATAAAGGCGGCTATTTCAGTGGCCTCCTTTTCGGTAGCTCGCCGGAAACCGCCCATAAGAGCTTCCGCTTCTTGCGGCGCGGGGCCGTCGTGAGTTTTTGCTTCCGCGGCCTCGGACAACTTAACATGACCGTTCAATTTCTTGATCGCTTGCGCGAGGACAAGGAGATCTTCCTTACGATGCGGTTCTTCCTCCAAGGGGGTATCCTTGTAAACTTCCAAGGTCGCTTGCGCATGTTCCAGCATTTTGAGCAGGTTCGGCTTCTTCATCCAACTCGCAAGGAGCGCCAATTGCTCCTGGGTCGGCTTATCGTTTCGACCTACGGCGTCGATCTGGGACACATACTTTTTGATGATCTGCGTGGCCTCGTGTAGCGACTCCGGAACGACTTCCATTCGAGTAATCAGATCTTCCGCGGCAAGGTCTTCGGTTCCAAGCGGGTCCGACTCTGCCCTAATGGATAAGATAAGGGCAAAATGTACCAGCACCGCAAGAACATACGCCGAAGGAATCCTACACATCCCATCAACCCTCCCGAATGCCTGCGCTCGCCCCGGGCAACCAGCCAATAATAAATCGCGGGCGGCCCTACGGCTACTCGACGGTCCCTTCATCCCCTGCTCCGCCACGCGAAGAGTTTTTGCGGAGGACGCGCAAAAAGGAACTAACCTCCTCCTGTGCTGTACTCAAAAACTCTGGCCTTTTCCAAGACTGGGCCTCACGATGAAGTTCTTTAAGAAGGCAGTCAACCACTCTATTGACTTCGAATAATTCCTCATCCGAGCATGTACTCAAATCGCAAAACTTCGTCCCAGACTCAATACCGAAGTTTACGGCTTCCCCTAATGAGCTTCCTTGGGGGTCGGCACGTTGAATACTTTCAAGCATTAAATAGTACATCGTTCCCGACCCTTTCCAAATCTGACCATTGGGTAACTTTATGAATGCCGCCATGCCATTACTCCCGAAAAAGAAGCGACTGCTGGCGCGGACTGACCGGAAAACCAAACTCAAACGCGTGCCCCATTCGGATCGGGCGCTGCGGCCGTTCGCAGCCCGCGCCCAACGGCATCACACCCGCGCTTGGCATCGGTCCCCTGAAGCCATACCTTCTACATCCACCATCCCCCATCGCACGCATGCTAGGCACTCGCCCCGCGCGCCGAAACTGGAAAACCCCAAACAACCGCACCCACCTACGCACACGCGTAACCTCGCTGCGCCGCCGAGCGCCGATGGCCACGGAAGGCCGCGCTTTTTGGGCCTCCGAACCGCTTGCACCCGTTCAGCCCCTCGGGCATAGCCGCCCGGGCGCTAAGCACCTGCGTGCAAATATACGCTTTGCAGCATCTATTTATAGCAGTTTTATGGCACAATCGAATTTTTGCTCGACGTGCGCGAGGTGGTATAGATCGCGTTTTTGCGCGTATAAGTCCTTATTCCTCGTCCGCCGTTTTGCCGCACAAGAGCACCCCGCTTCGCCGCGTGCATAGCCCCTATATCGCGCGGCGAACTCCCCCGCGCCCGGCGCGACCCGCGGCGAACGCTCGAGGCCCGGCCCTGCGCTTCCTCGCACGCTCCCGCGTACGCGCCGATCGTTCCTAAATTAACGAGAGCTTCCCCCGCTTCATCCGTTAAGGTGTAAGCAGTCTAGACCGCTCGTGAAGCGCGAGGTCGTGGGCATGCGTAAGGCCTGGATCGGACTCATGTTAACGCTAGGCCTCGCGCACGCCGCCGAGCGCGCCATCCCGCCGTTGAACCTCCCGCCTTGGCCCGTCAAGCGCGTCGCTTCGCTGGCCGAACTCAAAAACGTGCTCGGCACGCCCAACCAGATCCTCATACTCGCGCCCGGTTTACATGCGTTCGGCGAGGAAATCCTGGTCCGCGACGTGCGAAACCTGGTGATCGCCGGCGGCGACGCCGACGCTTCCAAAACCATCCTGCGCGGTCCGGGCTGGGTCGGCGCCCACGGCAGCGGCCCGCACTTTAACGTCAGCACCGCCCACGGGATCACGTTTGCCAACCTAACCTTCGAGGAATCCAGAACTTACGCGATCAAAGTCAGCGGCGAAAGCGATCCGTCCGAGATCCACATCTACAACTGCCGCTTCAAGAATATCGGCGTCCGCGCGATCAAAGGTTCCGGCTCCGACCGCGGCGTCGCCAAAGGCGGCTCCGTCCGCCACTGCCGCTTTGCGTGCGACCGCGTCCCGCCCAAGGATTGGCTCTTCGACGGCAACTACATCTCCGCCATCGACATGATGCGCCTCGACGGTTGGACCTTTGCCGACAACGAGTTCCGTGACGTGAAGGGCCTTTCCGGCGAAGGCCGCGGCGCGATTTTCCTGTGGGTCGATTGCAAGCGCTGCACGATCGAGCGCAATTTCATCAGCGGCTGCGACCGCGGCATCGCCATCGGCAATCCGTCGATCGACGATAAAGCCAAGGCCGCCGGGATGTTGCACGCCGACGATTTTACCGTGCGCAACAACGCCATCGTCACCGCCACCGACGCCGGCATCGAGATCGCCTGGGCGCGGAACATCCGCGTCCAGCACAACACGATCTTCCGCACCACCGATCCCGCCGAAGGGCGCGGCATCCGGGCGGTCAAAGAATCGCGCCTCGAAAAAATCGAACTCGTTAACAACTTGGTCCACGGGACCTTATGGGACGCCCCGGGCATCGAACAGCGCCGCAACCTTTTCGGGAAGCTCGACGGCTACTTCGCCGCGCCGGCTTCGGGCGACTTGCACCTCACGCCCCTGGCCGTGAAAGCGATCAACCAAGGCGAACCGCTCTCGGACGTAAAGGAAGATTACGACGGGCTGGCGCGCGACGGCGCGCCCGATCTGGGCGCCTTCGAATTCGGCGCGCGTCCGGCCGCGCCGGCCGGCACCGCCGTAACCGCTTCCGCGAACGGCACTTCCGCGTCCGCTTCGCGCCCGGCATCCAAACCCGAAGCGCCCCCCGCGCCGAAGGCCGTGGCGGTCCCCGCCGATTGGATCGCCAAAGCCAAAGCCCGCACGCTCGCCGCCGTCGCCGCCGGCGCGCGCCCCAAGGTCTTCCTCACGCTCTTCGGTTCCAAGCCCGAAGCCGTCCGCCTCAAAGCCGCCGACGACAAGAAGTTAACGCTCGACCTGAAGGGCTCCGCGATGCCCTGGGAATGGAGCCAGCTCAAAGAGCCCGATTACCGCCAGCTCGCCGCCGCCACGCTCGGCGATCCCGACGCCGAAGGGAATCTCCTGCTCGGCGTGTTTCTCCTCTGCGCCGGCGAATCCGCCGAAGCCGACCGCCATTTCGCGCAAGCGATCCTGCAGGATGCGAAGATCACGCGCGCGCACGTGGACGAGATCGTGAAGGGGCTGAGCGCCAAGTAAGCATTCCAACCCGCTGCACCGAAACGGGTTGCGGATCAGCTTCGATTCTCGAAGAGCGGATAGCCTTGCAGATGCTCGCGGATATGGCGAGCCAGCAGCCGCACGCCGCGGGCGCTCCCGCCGGGCAGCAAGCGCGCGCGCGGAAGTCCGGTCGCGCGCAACGCTTCCAGCAACTCGCGCCACGCCGAAGCATCGGGCTCGCGTCCCAGCGGCGCCTTGAGGCTCAGCGGCGGCGGTTCGTCGAAATGCGCCGCGTGCGCGCGGAGGAAATCGAGCCGCTCGCCGAGGTCCGTCAGCCCCGGCGTCAGGCGCAGATCGAGGCCGATCTCGTAGGCCGAAGCCGGATCGAGGCTTACGCCGTCCTGCTCGAGGAACGCGCAATCCCGCCGCCACAGCGCCGCCGCGGCCGCACGCGGCCCGTCACTGCGCAGCACCAGTTGCAGCCCCGTCTCCTGGCGCAAAGTGCTCACGACGGCGTTCAGCGCGGCCAGTAACGCACCCGCGCCGGCGCGCAGAACCGGCGCAGGTCCGTGCTGCATATAGGGTTCGCGCGCCAGCCACGCCGCGGCGTTCCAAAGCCCCGCCGGAGCCAGCGGCAATTCGCGCCCGCGCATCGGCGCCAAGCCGAAGTATTCCTCGCGCTCGCGATGCGCCTGCGCGGCCAGCGTCACGAGCTGCGTCAGGCGCAACGTCGCCTTCTGCGGATCGTGAATCGCTTCGCGGACCAGCAGCCCACCCAGATTGAGGGTGATCGGAAACGCCGAAACCTGAGGCCGCGCAAAGACTTCCGGAGCGCCGCGCAAGCTGAGCGTCACGCCGGCGCGAAACTCGGGAACCTCCGTCCCGCGCGCATAACCCTCGGCTCGGCTGAACGCCGCCAAAGCCTCGGCGAACGCGCCGATCCGCTCGCCGCCGTCCGCGCGGACGCGCAGATCGGCCTCGAACCGCCCGGCCTGAAGGCTCCAGCGCTCCCGTGCCGCGGCGTCCAGCGGATCGGCCCACGCGTCCGGGCGCGGCGCTTCGGCCGGCGACGCCGGATACGGCTCCAAGCTCAACAGGTTCCCGCGCACGGCTTGGTTCACTTCGTCGGAGTGAACCGCTTGCAGCCAAAAGGCTTCCAGCGCCGGCCCCGCATCGGGCAGCGGACACTCCGCCGCCACCGCCGGCACGTAACGCTCCGACAGCGGCGCGAAATTGGCCGAGACGCGCCGCGCGGCGTAGCGGCGAGCGTCCATCCCGCGCTCGTGCAGCGCCAAAAGCGCCAGCGCATGCACCAAAGCCGCGTTGATCCGCTCGGCGCCCAGTTGCACCAAGCGCCGCTCGACGTGCCGCGCCATCTCGCCCGCCGGATCGCTGGCCACGCCCGACGAACGAAGCGATTCAATCAGCCGCCGGCGATCCCAAGGCGCGCCTTCCGCCGGCCCCGCGTCGATTAAACGCATCCGCCACAAGAGCGAAGAAGCCTGCCGCGCGTGATCCGTATACGCATCGGCCACCGCCACATGCCCGGTTTCGCGCAAAAGCCGCTGCGTCAATTCACGCACGTCGCCGGTGGTGGGCGTAGGCGGATACTCGTTGACCAGGAACGAACAAACCGCGCGCGTGATTTCTTCACCGAACCCCTTGGCCTCAGTGGAGTTGGTATGCTTTCCGGACGCCAAGGCGGCGCGCGTGACCGAGCGCATCAACCGCAGCGGGTTGAAGGCTACGATCCGTCCGTCGTGTTTGCGCACCGCTTCCGGTTTGCGCATATCCATGGGCATGGTCGTAAGCGCGATTCCCGAACCGTCCAGCAGCCTACGTGGATCGCAAAAGCGGCGCAAAGCGAAAGTGCACGCGTGAGCCCAAACGCCGTGCGGATTCCTTAAACTTCGGTGGCGGCGGCAGTTTGAATCAAGTTCACGATCTCTTGCACCGTCGAGCGGTGGCGGTCTTCGGCGTAGAACGATTTGATCTTGGCACGCGCGGCGTCGAGGTTGTCGCACGCCTTCCCGCGCGCCATAAACTCCTTGCAGCGCTGCGGGCGCGGGCCCCAGTTGCCGATTTCGGTGAACTTGTCGTTCAAGAAAATGAAGATCGGGATCGCTTCGGCGCCGTTGGTCAGATAGCGGATCATCACCTCGGGGTGATGCTCTTTGTCGATGATACGCAGCTTCACCTGCGGGCTGGCCGCGCAGACTTTGGCGAGCACCGGCGTGTTGCGCCGGACGTCGCCGCACCAATCTTCGCTGATCGCGACGACGTGCACGGGGCGCGGAAGCTTCTGCAGCGCGCGGGCCGTTTCGCCCGGCACTTCGGCGGCCGCGAAATGCCCGTTCATGTCTTCCTGCATCGGACCCTGGCAGGCCTTGAGCCACTCGTCCCAGGTTTGCCCCGCGTTAAAAAGCGCGGACCAATCGATCTTCGGCAATTGGGGAGGCTGAGGCATGGCATGCTCCTTAATTGGTTCGAGTTGGGCGGCGTCGCAACAGGCATGGATTGTAGCCAGCGGCGGCGGAAATCGCGAATCGTGAATCCCCAAGCTCCGGCGCCGGCGGTATACTGGCGCCCGAACGGAGACGGCGCATGGATCGCTCGAAGTGGCTCACGATGCTGTACCGCGAGGCGAATCTGTTCCTCGAGCGGACCTCGCGCGCGCGCGGCCCGCTGGCGGTGACCGATATCGACGATCTGGAGCCGGAGCTGCACGAGCAGATCCAGGAAGTGCTTTCGAGCTGCGAGGAACTGGAGGATCTGATCAAGTACTCGCTGCTTAAGAATCCGCCGGCCGAGTTGTGGCAGCAGGCGGCTTCGTGGGAGCAGGTGGTGATCGGGGTGGCGAGCGCCTGCGCGGTGTACGACGTAAAGGGGATCGCCAAGAAAATCCTGGCGGGGGACTTGCCGGCCATGGCCTCCTCGAACATCCACGACGAAGTAGACTCCGGCGGAACTTGACCGGCCCTCTCAAATAGCTAAATTATGCGGGCCTTACGCCGATCTCGCGCCGTTCGGGCGCCGTCGGACGATCCAGCGCTTCTCTCCTCTGGGGAAAGGAATACGCGGCATGGCCGAGCGGTATTTGTTTACTTCCGAAGCGGTTTTTCCGGGGCATCCGGACAAGGTCGCCGACCAGATCAGCGATTCGATCCTCGACGCGATGCTCAAGGACGATCCGAACTCCCGCGTGGCTTGCGAAACGCTGGTGAGCACCGGGATGGTGGTGATCGCCGGCGAGATCACGACGAACACGTACGTGCACATTCCCGACACGGTGCGCGAAGTGGTGCGCTCGATCGGCTACACCGATCCGTCGATGCGCTTCGACGCCGATAGCTGTGCGGTGCTGGTGAGCATCGACCGCCAGAGCCCCGACATCGCGCAGGGCGTGGACGAAGGCGGCAGCAAGGAGATGGGCGCCGGCGACCAGGGCCTCATGTTCGGCTACGCCTGCACGCAGACGCCGAACCTGATGCCGCTCCCGATCCAGCTCTCCCACCAGATCGCGATGAAGGCCGTCGAGATGCGCGCGACGGGCAAGCTGAATTACCTGCGCCCGGACGGAAAGTGCCAGGTGACCGTCGAGTACGAAGGCCGCCGCCCGATCCGCGTGCACACGGTCGTCGTCAGCCAACAGCATAAGCCGGAGATGAATTCCAAACAGAAGCAGCTCGCGGCGGACCTGTTGGAACACGTGGTCAAGCCCGCGATCAATCCGGAACTGCTCGACGCGAAGACGATCTACCATTTCAACCCGACGGGGCGCTTCGAGATCGGCGGCCCGCACGGCGACAGCGGCCTGACGGGACGGAAGATCATCGTCGATACGTACGGCGGCTGGATTCCGCACGGCGGCGGCGCCTTCAGCGGCAAGGACCCGACGAAGGTGGACCGCAGCGCGGCGCTGTACTCGCGCTACGCGGCGAAGAACGTCGTTGCCGCCGGCTTGGCCGACGAGTGCATGATCCAGGTGGCGTACGCGATCGGCGTCGCCGCTCCGGTTTCGGTGCTGGTCGATACCCGCGGCACCGGGAAGCTGCCCGACGCGAAGCTGTCCGCGATCGTGCAGAAGCACTTCAACTTCAAGCCCAAGGCGATCATCGACCAGCTCCAGTTGCGCCGGCCGATCTACCGGCTGACCGCGGCGCACGGTCCGTTCGCGCGCGCGCTGCCGGAGTTTACGTGGGAAAAAACCGACCGGGTCGAGGCGCTGAAGAAGGAATTGGCCTGACCCTTCGTCGGACGCATACGAAGCCATGCAAGCGGGCGGCTCCGCATAGGGCCGCCCGCTTTTTTGGGGTCAGGCGGCGGACTTGAAATGACTTAAAGACGCGCGCTTGGCCGCGCACGGTCCGGGCGGTATCCTCGCGCGCATGAGCCGCCCCACCATTATCGATGTCGCGCGCAAGGCGGGCGTCTCGCTCTCGACGGCCAGCGACATCCTCAACGGCAAACTCAAGGCGACGCCGGAGACGGCCGCGCGCGTGCGCGACGCGGCCCAGGAATTGGGCTACCGGCCGCACGCACTGGCGCGGCGGCTGCGTACGCGCCGCGCCGACGCCTTCGGCCTGGTGGTGCCGTTTCGCCGACCGCTTTTCAGCAGCGCGGTGCTCGCCGATTTCCTCGCCGGCATCCAGTCCGAACAACAAGCGGTGCAGCGCAACCTGGTGCTGGCGCATAAACGCTACGACGCGCCGGGCGAAGTCTACGGCGCGGACCTCTTCGAAAGCGGAGTGGTGGACGGGCTAATCGTGATTGGCACGCGCGAATCGCAGGGACGCGACAACGCAGCCGATGTGCGCGCGCTGCGCGCCATGCGCTGCCCGGTGGTCTGGCTGCATGTCTACGACGGCGACGAGCCCGTGGACCGGATCGTGCGCGGCGGCGGGGACAGCGCGGAGGCGGTGCTGCGGCATTTCGCCGAGCGCGAGTACCGCGCAGTGGGGCACCTGGTCCAGTTGATCGGGCAGCCGGAAGGTTCGCGGCCGAAAGTGGATGCGATCCAGCGGCGGCTCGAACCGCTGGGCCTGTATACGCGCCCGGAATGGAACGCGGGGGGTGAATCGTTCGAGGGAGCTGCCTTCCGCGCGGCCATGGACGTGCTCAACCGGCCCGCCGCCGACCGCCCGCGCGCGCTGTGGTGCGATACCGACGATACGGCCATCGCCGCGCTGCAAGCCGCTTTAGGCCTGGGCCTGCGCATCCCGCAGGATCTGGCCATCGCGAGCTGCGTGAACCTCTCGCAAAGCCAGACCGCCGCCGTGCCGCTGACGACCTTCGGCGCGCCGGGCCGCGAATTGGGTTCGGCCGCGGTGCGCCGGCTGATGGCGTTGATCGAAGACCCTGACCAGCCGGCGCGCTCGATGGAGATTCCCGGCGGTCTGATTATCCGCGCCAGCAGTTAGGCGGTCCTCGTTACTGCTTGCCGCTCACGCTCCGGTCGCCCCACTCCGGCAGCGGCCGGCCGGTAATGATGGCTCCCATATCGGGTGCGTCTCCGCTGAAGCCGTCGGTGATGCCAGGGACCGCGATGCCTTTACCGCGCGGAGCAGAACCGTCGGAGAGCTTGGGAACGTAGAACTTCACCACCTGCTTCAGATTGTTCTCGCCCAGCTCGATGTCCTCGGCGAAGGGATCGGATTCGGTGATCACGCCGCCTTCGTGGCGCTTGCCCGTGGCTCCGAAGACCGGCGTGACGGCCTTGAGCTTCTCGCGCGCTTCGGCCATGGTCTTGAACGAACCTCCCG
The DNA here is from genome assembly GCA_015075375.1 of Planctomycetota bacterium. Classification (GTDB taxonomy): domain Bacteria; phylum Planctomycetota; class SZUA-567; order H5-PLA8; family H5-PLA8; genus H5-PLA8. The sequence goes on from JABTUM010000001.1 coordinate 2,232,082, forward strand.
AACCCGTCCACCAAATGCTCTTATCGGGGAACCAGGCGTTGTGGGTGAAGTCCACGGGATCTTGCCCGCCGGATTCCATCGCCATCATGTTGCCTTCGCCGCGGTAAATCAGAATGTTGTTGCGGTAGCCCCACGCGACGAGCGGCCCGTTGTTCGACTGGTTCCAGCCCCAGCCCTTGCCGCTGCCCCAGCCGTTGGTGCGCACGACGGTGTTGTTGTAGAGGAAGAAGCCGGTGTTCTTGTTGTTCAGCTTGTACGGACTGCGGCCCGTGTTGATGGCGATGTTGCGGAAGGCGAAGGCCGGCCCGCCGTAAACGGGATCGAACGAGATCAGCGTCATCGAGTTGTGCACGCGGTTGTCGTAGAAGGTGATGTTGCGGGTGCCGTAGTCGCCCTCGTAGGCGTCGTCGCCGGTCATGCGGATGTCGTTGCGGTAGAAGTGCACGCCGATGTTGGTGATGTGCGCGGCCATGGCCAGCGAATCGCCGAAGCCGTAGAGCGTGTTGTTGAAGGCCACGTTGCCCAAGCCGGGGATGCGGATGCCGTCGTCGTTCCACGTCTTGTTGGTGTGGATGAAATCGGCTTCCCAGACGTTGTTCCCGTTCAGCGTATTGTCGTAAATGACCAGTTGCTCGGTCTGCTTCGAGGCGACGACGCCCATATCGACGCCGTTCATCGTGACGTTGCGGATCGTGACGCGCTTCTGCGGCGAAGGGGCGGTCCAGAAGCTGATGCCGTGGGAGCCGGCCTTGGTGCCCGAATCGGTCTTCGCCCCTTCCAGCGTCAGGTTCTCGATGATGAAGTCGGAGGCCTCGAGAATCTGAAAGATCGCGCCGGTGGGATCTTTCAGCACTACGCCATCGCGGCTCTCGCCGCGGATTACGATCGGCTTCTCGGGCGTCCCGCTCTGTTTGATCTGCAACCCGTCGACGGCGTAGGTCCCGTTCGCGAACTGGATCACGTCGCCGGGCTTCGCGGCGTTCAGGGCCGCTTTAATCTGAGCAACCGTGGCGTCGGCCGCGAGCTTGACCGTGGGTTCGCCGGCCGCGGGCGGGAGCGCGCGGGTGGCGGCGTTCAAGGTTTTGGTGGCCGTATCCGCGCCCAGCTTGACCGTGACCTCGACGTTGTACGAAGCGCCCGGCGTCAAGCCCGTGATCACGCCGGCAAAGGCTTCCGGCTGCGCGCTTGCGGCATTCGCCACGCGAATGCGATGCAGCGGATGCGCCGGCGTCCAGTCTTTGGCCTCGCCGCCTTTAAAACGCACGCTCGCCGTGGCCGCGAAATCCAGGGCCCCGGTCACGGGCAGGTACATCGAGATCTGCTCCGGCGTCGGCGGGCCGTCGTGGACCAGTTCGCCGAGCGGCAGATCCGAGCCCTGAGCCGCCGCCACACTCGCCAAGAACGCTACGATCAAAGCGTTACGCATCTGAGGTCCTCTCCGCCTTGCCGAACGGCCGTACCAATATACAAGTACACTGCTCAACGAATGCGGGCCGTGAAATTGTCATGGAAATCCAGTCAATACCTTGTGTTACATCATAATAGATTGATACATATATGTTTACATGGTATGACAATAGGCTCCTCAAGGCTTGTCTTAAGGGTTTATTTGGGTGCGCGTTGGCCTACACGATATCCATCTTCGTCAGCGGCAGCCAACCGTCGGGCGTCAAGCCGTCGTTGGCAAAGAGCACCCGCGGCGCTTTGGCTTTCTCGTCCAGAATCCCGATCGCAACGTCCGCGGTGCCGCGCTGGAGCTTCCTGGGCAGCGTGAACTTCCCGGCCGCGTAGTTGATCTCGGGCATCCAGCCGCGCGGAGGCGCATCGAGCTTTACGAATTCCGACGCGCGCCCCTGCGTGAAGCGCAGGACGAGCGGGTAATCGCGATACAGCGGCGCGACGCCGACGTTGTCGACAAAGAGGCTGAAGCCCGCACGCGCGCCGGGTTTGGCTTCGAGCGGCAGAATCGTCTGCTTCAATTCGAAGCGGTAGCCGAGGCGGCGGTCCCAGGCGTCGAGCTTCTCGCGCCAGCGGTCCGGAATGAAGCTCGACTTGGGCATGAAGACCGAGGTGTGGTACTTGAGTCCCTGCTCCAGAATCCAGTCCACGTCCCAGCCTTTGCTTTCCCAGTAGCCGACGGTCCAGCACGTCTCCATGGTGACGGGCGCGGTCTTCCAGATCTCGCTCACGCCGTCCTGCGCGACTTCTTTCGGGTACGCGTCGAGCATGTGGTTCCAGCATAGGGCATCGGGGACGATGCCCTTGCCTTCGGTGCGCATGTCGCCGTAGCAGTCGGCGCGCCAGCCGATCGCCTTGAACTTGCTCGCGTAGGCGCATCCGAAGGTCCCGAGCATCGAGACGAGCTGCGTCTTCTTGAACGCTTTGCGGTACACATCGACCAGCTTGCGCGCGGTGGCCGCGGTGGTGTTCCCGCCGCACTCGCCACAGGGGCCGCCGTAGGCGATATCGAAGCTCTCGAGCACCGGGTGCCCGTCGTAGCGCTTGCCGAAGGCTTTAACGAACTCGCCCCAATGCTTGAGGTACGACGCGTGGTTATGGTCCGGCTCACGGCGCTTGGGATCGCTGTGGGGGTCCAGCTTCCCGCCCAGTTCCCAATACCACTTGGGCATGTCGTCGCCGATGTAAGGCTGGATGCGCAGTTGCAAGGTCTGCCCGCGCGCGCGGGCGGCTTCGAGCGCCCCGTCGATCACGTCGAAGCGGATCTTGCCTTTCTGGGGCTCGATCACCGACCAGAGCCAGCGGCAGTAGGAGAGCGTCGTGTCGGGATACTGCGGGTTATGCAGGCTGCGCGGGTCGCCTCGGAACGGCGCGAACTCGAGCGGTCCTTTGCTGTCGTCCCACATCAGGCCCGGATACAGCGCCTCGCCGTTGAAGCGCTGGAAGGTCGTGGTTCCGCGATGCGGATTGGGCAGGTAACCGTGGAAAGCCTTGGGGCGCACGCGCTGCAGGGTCTCGTCTTTGTGGAACTGCGCGCGCCAGCTTTCGGTGTGCGAAGCGGCGGGCGCGCGGGTGACTTCGGGGCTGCTCATGGGTGGATCTCCGGTTGAGGTATGCGTCCAGTCTTGAGCCTTTCGTCCGGCAATCAAGCGCCTCGCGGTCGCCCGGCGTTCGCGCCCTCGGGCCAGGTTCCGGCCAAGTACCAGCTACTCGAAGAGGCTCCGCGTTTCGTTGGGCCGTCGAAAGGTAGTCCCTTCGGCGTCGTGGACGCCGCGCTCGCGTCCGATGCCGCGCTCTTCGTAGCAGCCCAATCCGTACCGCTTACAGGAGACCTCGAAGAGCCGCGCGACGGCCTGCCAGCGTTCGCCGGAACCGCGCATGCGCGCGCCGAACTCGCTTTGATTCAGCCTCCCCTCGCGCATCTCCAGCAGCGCGTGTTCGACCTTCTTCGCGCGCAGCGGCAGCGCTTCATGCAGACGCTGGAGGAAGACCGGCTTCACTTCGGCGGGGAGGCGCAGGAGCGTCATGAACGCCGACGTCGCGCCGGCTTCGGCGGCGCGCTGGAGCACCTCGGCGATCTGATGATCGTTCACGCCGGGGATGACCGGAGCGACGGCGACGCCCGTGGGAATCCCGGCCTCGCTCAGCGCGCGCAGCGCGTCGAACCGCGCGCGCGGCAGCGGCACGTTCGGCTCCAGCGCTCGCGAAAGATCCTCGTCCACGAACGCGATGCTGAGGCAGACGTGCAAGCGGGCTTCGCGCGCCAGCGCGGCCAGGAGTTCCAGGTCGCGGCGGATCAGCGCGCCTTTGGTGATCATGCTCACGGGATTGCGAAACTCGCGGCAGACTTCCAGGCAGCGCCGCGTGATCCCGTAATGCGCTTCCAGCGGCTGGTAGCAGTCTGTGACGCCGCTGAAGACGAGCACTTCGCCCTGCCACGATTTTTTTAGAAACGCCTGGCGCAGCAATTCGGGCGCGTTGACCTTGACTACGAGCTTGCGCTCGAAATCGGTCCCCGCGCCCAGATCGAGATACTGATGCGTCGGCCGCGCGTAGCAGTAGGCGCAGGCGTGGAAGCAGCCGCGGTACGGATTGAGGCTCCAGCGGAAGCCGATATCGGGCGAATCGTTTTCGCTGAGGATGCTGCGCGCGCGTTCTTCGTAAACGTCCAGCGCCGCAGAAGGCGGTTCGCCCAGCCATTCGACATGGGTCGAGCGCCAAGGGTTGGGCGGGTTGGCGAGGCGGCGCATGCTCATGGGCGGTTCAGGGCGCGAACTCGAGCACGGTGAGCGAGACGGGAGGCAGTTGCAGGTCCGCGCCGCCCGCCTGCCAGGCCAGCGCGGCGGCGGACTTCGCCTGCGGGCGTTCGTCCTCCGGGCCGGCGCCTGAAAATACGGTTCGCGCCGCTTGTGCTTCCGCAAGACCGGCGATCTCGAGTCGCAACGCTTGCTCCTGCTCGATCCGGTTGATCAGAAAGACACTCAGCCGCCGCGTCTTCGGATCGTAGCACGCATGCGCGCGCACGGCTTCGGGGCCGCCCGCGCAGCTCACGATCTGCGGCAGAAAAGCGCGATTCCAGAGCGCCAGGACCTGCCCGGTGGGCCGCAGTTCGTTATCCGGACCCACCGCATCCCAAAGCTGGTTCTCGGTCGCGTTTTTGACCCAGCGCGTGTTCCAGACCAGCACCGCGTCCAGCGTCTCATGGCGCAGATATACGCCCAGCATGTCGAAGAGCACCAGCGCGTGGCCCAGCGTGTTGACGTGTTTCCAGCCGTCGTTCTTGGGATGCCCGAACCAGTCGGCGCTGTTGACTTCGGTCATCAGCAGGCGCATGCGGCCTTGCAGTTCGGGCCGCAGGTAGGCCTTCACCGCGCGGTCGCCTTCGAGCAGGACGTTTTGGAAATCGGGCTTGAGCTTCGTGTAGTGCGCATAACCCATCCACTTCCAGCACGGGTAATCGTGCAAAGCCAGCCAGTCCACGTGCGGCCCAGCGGACTCCAAGGCGGCTTTCCACCACGGCGGCGCGGTTTCCGGATCGTGGGCTCCGCGCTTGGCGTGGCGTTCGGGCCCGTTGAGGCCGATGCGAATCGCCGGATCCACCGCCTTCATTGCCTGCGCGAATGCGGCCGCATCCTGTGCGTATTGGATAGCGCTAGGCGAACCGTTGTGGCTGCCCAGGTAACTCTCGTTGCCCAACTCCCAATACGTGACGCCGTACTTCTTCGTCACGTTGGCGTATTTCACCCACCCAACGGCATGCGCGAGCAGTTCCTCGCGCGTGGGCGCGGTCCCACCGTGCTGCGCGGGCTTGTACATCGCGTCGAAGCAGACACAGATCACCGGCTCGGCTTCGGCCTCGCGACAAAGCGCGATGAACTCGTCAAAGTCCAGCGGGCGGATCTTCCAAGTGCGGTGGTCGTCCAAGGTGAACTGACGGTCCGCGGAAGGCCATTCTTCGGAGCCGATGCGGGCAAGCGTCGGTTCGGGCTTTTCGTAAGGCGGCGGCGCGAAGAGGTGCGAATCCGATTTATCCCCGCCGGGAAAGCGCAGGAAACGCGCCCCCATTTCCTTCAGGGCCACGGCCAGCGGCCGAGCCGGCACCTTCCCGCGCCCGTGGTCCATCAAGTAATTGACGTTCAAACCAAAGGGCGGACGCGTCCAGGTCCGCAGGACCCGCGACGTATCGACGCGCAGAACTTCGCCCGCTCCGGCGGAAGTACCCAGCCAAGCCATCAGCAGCATGCCTCCAAGACCCCACGTACTGCCGCCCATAAGGAGTTCGCTCCGCGCTTGCCTTAAAGCAGTTTGCCGCTGCTTCCCGTTGCTGTAAAAGTCTTTACGCAAGCTACGTGCGACCGGGTGGGGGGCGCGCTTCATGCAGGAGCGCTATTTGTTGGAGTTGGACCTGCGGCGCGTTCCGTCGCTGGGTCCGGACGTCCTGATCTGCGGCACCGGCATCGCGGCGCTTTCGGCCGCGCTGGTGGCCGCGGAAAACGCTTCGGTCATGCTCGTCACCAAAAGCTCTTCCCAGGAATCGAATACCTTTTACGCGCAAGGCGGGATCGCGGCGGCGGTGGCGCCCGACGATTCGCCCGAGGCGCATTTGCGGGATACGCTCGCCGTAGGCTGCGGCCTGTGCGACGAAGCCGCGGTACGCAAGCTCGTCACTGAAGGCCCCGCGCTGGTCCAGAAACTGATCGAGTGGGGCACGCCTTTCGACCGTTCGAAGAACGACGAGCTGCATTTAACGCTCGAGGGCGGGCACGGCCACCGGCGCATTCTGCACGCCAACGGCGACGCCACCGGCCGCGCGATCGAGAAGAGCCTGCATCAGCGCGTGCACGACCATCCCAACATCACGCTGCTGGAAAACCACTTCGTCATCGACCTGCTGCACAAAGACGGCGTCTGCTACGGGCTGGTGGCGCTGGAAATCAAGAGCGGCCGTTTTTTGAAGATCGAAGCGAAGGCGACGATCCTCGCCACCGGCGGCCTGGGGCAGATTTACCGCGAATCGACGAACCCGGACGTGACCACCGGCGACGGGATGGCGATGGCCTTTCGCGCCGGCGCGACGATGGAAGACATGGAGTTCGTGCAGTTTCATCCCACCACGCTGTACGTGGCGGGCGCGCGGCGCTTCCTGATCAGCGAAGCCGTCCGCGGCGAGGGCGCGCACCTGCTCAATACGAAGGGCGAGCGCTTCATGGCGCGCTACGACGAACGCGAAGAGCTGGCGCCGCGCGACGTCGTCAGCCGCGCGATCGTGGACGAGATGCAGCGCACCGGAGCGACGAACGTCTTTTTGAGCCTCGCGCATCTGGACCCCAAGATGGTGCTCGAACGCTTTCCCAATATCCGGCAGGCGCTCAAGCAGTACCACCTCGACCTGACCAAGGACCGCATCCCCGTACGCCCGGCCTGCCATTACACGATGGGCGGCATTCGCACCGATCTGGAAGCGCGCACCGACGTAGGACGCCTCCTGGCGGCGGGCGAAGTCGCGGCCTGCGGCATCCACGGCGCCAACCGCCTCGCTTCCAACTCGCTATTGGACGGACTGGTGATGGGCACCGAAGCCGGCAAACAGGCGCTGAAGCTGGCTCAGGAACCGCAGCCGACGTTCCCCGACAAGAAGGTCACGCCGATCCTGCCGCGCGAAGAGATTCCGATCGACGTCGACGACGTGCGCGCGTCGCTCAAGAGCCTCGACAGCCGCGCGGCCGGCATCGTCCGCGACGGCGAGACGATGACCAACGCGCTCCAGATGCTCGATTTCTGGCAGAATTACGTCTACAGCGAAGAGTTCGCCACCGTGAAGGGTTTGGAATTGCAGAACATGCTGGCTTGCGCGCAGCTGGTGATCCGTTCGGCGTTGAAGCGCGAGGAATCCCGCGGCGCGCATCAGCGCAGCGACTTTCCCCAGACCGACGACACGCGCTGGAAGAGGCATCTCGACTTCAATCGGCGCGATTTCGAATAACCTCCGCGGAGACGCCGCGTGGCCGCATTGGGCCTGCTGATTGGGCTTTCCATCCTGTTCGGTCCTTGGGTATTCACGTACGTCGCCTTCCGCAACCGACTCGTCAAGCTGGCGTATACCTCGTACTACGATCGGCCCGCCGCGCTACTGGCCGCCTCGGTGATCGGTACGATCCTCTACTTGGGCTATACGATTGTTTTGCTCATGATTCCCATTCTGGGGTTCCTCGCGTACGCCTTGGGTTGCATCGCGGGCCCAATCTACTTCATCGTGCTGCTCGTAAGAGGCTTCAAACAGCTCCCCGATTACCGCGCCTATGCGGCGCGCTTTCCGCCGCCGCCTCTGCAGACGGCGATGGTCGACCTGTACGCGGGGCTTTTTACTTACGGCACGTTGATGGCGATTCTGGCCGCGCTCGCCCAGAGCGGGAACATGCCCGAAAGTTACGTGCTGGGCTGGGCGATTTACCTGCTTCCGGGGGCGTTTTTCGGCTGCTTCGCGGCGCTCGACGCCGGACGGCGCAGTTCGGTACGCCTGGAAGGCGGCAAGCGCGCGGGCTACGTGGCGCTGATGGTCTTCCTCTGCGCGCTGCTCGGCCCGCTCAGTTTCGTAGCGTGGTGGGCTTGGCGCCGCGCGCTCTGGCTCGCCTCTGCCGGGAATCTTGAGCCGCAAGCAAACAGCAGCGAACCGCCACAGGATTTAGCCACTCCTATGAACCGAGTCGATCTCCACAACTCGTCGGACGAAACGCAGGAAGCGCACACATGAGTGTGTTCAGCTTGGTGGGTTTACTTTTCGGTTTGGCTTTTCCCTTAAGTATTCTCTTTTGGGGTTACATCGTTTATCGCTACTTCATGTTGGAATTAGGATCCAGAATGCGAAAGTATGAGCCGGTAAAGCGATATTTGAACTCCTGCTTATTGATCGTGCTCTGGGGTGTAGGGACGTGGCTGATGGCCGCGATTTTGCTGCAACTTGACGAATTCGGAAGGGTGCTACTTGTTTTACTTGGCGTATTCGGATTTGGAGGTTGGATCTTTGTTCTCATTCGCTGGGTGATCCGCAGAAGCGAATATCGGGCTTGGCGAGAATCGCGTAACGATCCCAAGTGGCAGGTCTGGATGCAGGACCTAGTGGTATCGATATTTCTTTACGGTCTCATGCTGGCAATCATGCAAAGGCTGAGCTACAGGCTTGAAAGCTCCGAGTTCGTCGCACTGGCCGTCTACCTGTTTTCTTGCACAGGTTTGGGGTTGTATACCGCGCTGGATGTCGCGCGCTACAGTCGCGTTACCCAGCGCGCCGGACCACGCACCGCACTGATCGCCTTCTCGATTGGCTACGCGTTAATCTTCTCGGTCATCGCGGCCTGGATGGCTTGGCGCGGTTGGCGGCTAAGCCGCTGGTGGTCTTGGGACCGTCTCAAACATATTGAAAGGATCGAATCGGAGTCGCCGGCATAAGCACCGACACGCTAAGTCGACTCCATTTCTACTTCGCACCCGTGCAAGTTCCGCTTAATGCTTGCAGTTACGCCCCAAACCGCGTTGGATACACCCATGAGCAACGCCAGCGGCTCGCGCCTGGAACCCGTGCCTGCGCCGGAACCCAATCCCGGCTCCGGGCCGCCGGCCTTTCCGCCGCTCAGCCTCGGACCTTTCCAGGTCGAACGCGAAGTCGGCCGCGGGACGGGTTCGGTCGTCTACCGCGCTTCGGATCCGCGCAACGGAGCCGTCGTCGCCCTGAAGGTCCTCTACCCCACCCGGGCCGGCCAAAGCGCCGCGGACCTCCACGCCACCGCGCAGCGCGAACTGGAGCTCTACGCGCGGCTGGACCATCCGAATATCGTAACCGTTCACGAATGCGGCCTCGCCGACGGTTACGCCTACATCGCCTTTCGCTTCGTGGCGGGCCTCCCGCTCGACCAAGGCCTGGCCTCGGGCATGATCGATCAAGCCACCGCGCTGCGCGCGATGGCGCTCGTCGCGCGCGCGGTGCATCACGCGCACGAGAACGGGTTAATCCACCGCGACCTGAAGCCGCGCAACGTCGTGGTCACGGCGCAGGGCGAACCGTTCGTGCTCGACTTCGGGCTCTCCTGGCGCCGCGGCGCGCCGGCCGACGCGCAAGTCCAGCACATCGTCGGCACGCCGTCGTACATGAGTCCCGAGCAGGCGCGCGGCGAGGAAGCAGGGCTCACGCCGGCCACCGACGTCTACGCCATCGGCGCGATGCTCTACGAAGTCCTGACCGGCCGGCCGCCCTTCGCGGCGCTTACGTCCGCCCGCACGCGCCAGATGGTCATGGCGCTGCCGCCTAAGCCGCCGCGCGAACTGGATTCCACCGTCGACTTGAACCTCGAGCGGGTCGTCATGCATTGCTTGGAAAAGGAACCCCCCAAGCGCTACCCGACCTGCGCGCAACTGGCCGAAGATCTGGAGCGCGCGCTGGATGGCCGGCCGCTGCGCGGACCACGCTCGACGGGTTTGCTGCGGCGCTGGCTGAAATAGCGAGTATAGTCGCGGCGATTTTTCGGGCCGGGTGCGCAATCGATGGGATCGCTTGCCGAACGTGCCGTCGCGGAACGCGTGGTGTCTCCGCCCGAACCCGCTCCGGCTGCTACGGCGCGCTACGGCTGGGCCTACTACCTGAAGCGAAGCGTGCTCTATTTCCTAGGCGGTTACCTGCTTTTATGCGCGGCGCTCTTCGCGCTTCAGCGCAAGCTGATCTATGCGCCCACGCGCGCGGAGGCGGTCGATCCCCAGCGCGCCGGACTTGCGCCCGACCGCGCGCGCAACGTGACCGTCCTCGCGGCCGACGGCGTGACGCTGGGCGGCTGGCACGTGCGCCCCGAAGCGTGTGCCGGGGAAGCCGATTTCGACGCGAGCATGCGCGACGGCGAGCGCATGGCGGTGCTGTTCTTTCACGGCAACGGCGGACATCGCGGGCACCGCGCCGAACTGCTGTACAACCTGTCGCGGCGCGGGCTGCATGCCTGCTGCTTCGACTACCGCGGCTATGGGGACAGCGCGGGCGCTCCGCACGAAGAAGGCTTGGCGCTCGACGCGCGCGCCGCGCTGGCCTGGGTGCGTGAGCGCGGCATCCCGCCGGAACGGACGATTCTGTGGGGCGAATCTTTGGGCTGCGCCGTCGCCGTGCGCCTCGCCGAGGAACTCTGCGCCGCGGGCACCCCGCCCCAAGGGCTGGCGCTGGAAATGCCCTTCACCAGCCTCACCGAGGTGGCCGCGCACCTGTACTGGTTCGTGCCCGTGCGCCTGATCCTCCAAGAGCGCTACCCGTCCGTCGAACGCATCCCGCGCGTCACCTGCCCGCTGCTGGTGATCCATGGGACCGACGATCGCGTGGTTCCGTTCGAGCACGGCCGGCGACTCTTCGAAGCCGCGCCGGCCGCCAGCGCCGGAGGCCTCCCCAAGCGCTTCCTCGAATTGCCCGGCGTGGGGCACCACGATCTGAGCGCGCGCGGCGGGCCGGCCTACGAAAGCGCAGTGCGCGAGTTTCTCGCCTCCTTAAGCGCCGGAAAGCGGGAGCTCCCATGAATCCTGGGGAACTGCGCGCGCGGCTGCGCGCCTTGCCGAAGGTCGAATTGCACCGGCACCTCGAAGGCGCGTTGCGCCTGGATTCGCTCTGGGAATTCCACCAATCCGCTCAAGCAAGCTTGCATGCCAGCCGCGAGGCGCTCGAAGCGGCGGTGGTGATTCCGGCGGGCGAGCCGCCCGGATTTCGAACCTTTCTGGCCCGCTTTGCCGCGCTGCGCTTCCGCTACGGCACGATCGCCGACCTGGAGCGCGTCGGGCGCGAAGCCGTCGCCGATGCCGCGTCCGATGGCATCGTCGCGTACGAGCTTCGTTTCGCGCCGCTCTTCTGGGCCTGGCGCGCGCGGGATATGCCGCCCATGGACAGCTTGGCCGACCTGCCCCTTCCGCCCTTCGAGGCCGTGGAAGCCGCGACGGAGGCGCTCATGCGCGGCGCGTTCGCCGAAGCCGCGCGGCGCGGCGTCCTCGTCTCCTGCACGGTAGCCTTGAACCGGCAGGTGCCCGCAGCGGCTAACGCACTGCAAACCAAGCTGCTGGAGCGCCCGCTGGGAGCCAAGTTGACCGCGGTGGATGTCTGCGGGGACGAAGCCTGCCCGCTGGAGGGCGTCGCGGAGTTCCTCGAAGCCTGGCGCCGCGCCGGACGCGGAGTCACCTTGCATGCCGGGGAAGATCCCGGCGGACCGGGCGCGGCCAACGTACGGGAAGCGCTGGAACGCTTCGGCGCCGTACGCATCGGACACGGCGTGCGCGCCGCCGAAGATCCCGCGGTGGTTCGGCTGCTCAAAGACCGCGGCGCGACCTTGGAGATTTGCCCCACCAGCAACGTTCAGACCGGCGCCGCCGCTTCGTTCGAAGCGCATCCTTTAAAAGCCCTGCACGAAGCCGGCGTGCGGGTTACGGTTAACAGCGACGATCCGACCATCAGCGCCGTGGACCTGACCGAAGAGTACGCCCGGGCGCACGAGCGCTGCGGCGTGCCGCTGGTGGCCTTGCGCGAAATGGCCATCCAGGCGGCTCGAGCGAGCTTCTTCCCGGAGGCCGAACGGGCGGAGCTGACCAAGCGCATCGCCGCGGCTTGGGATGCGTTTTTGCTGGAGCCGTAGGCGCCCGTGCGCTTGGTGCATGGACCGCTTTTCAATGGGAGTGCGGGCGCGTACATACGTCTTCAGAAGAGCACCCAGACGTCCGTCTCCCTCGGGCTCAGCAGCCCGTTGAAAAAGGGTACGACCGCGCAGCCTTGGATGGTGGTCCGGATCAAGGCGTGCGAAGGGGAGTCGCATCAAGAGATGCGACGACCGAAGCGCAACGCAGAGCCGGGCCACAAGACGAGGCTGCCCGAAGGGTTGCGGGATATTTTGAACTGGGCGTCGTTGCGCTTCGCTCGCCGCATCGTCTCGATGCGTCTTGCTGCGCGACGCCTTGCCCAGTTCAAAATCTCTCCGCAACGCGGTCCGCACCCTTTTTCGACGGGCTGCTAAGCCGAATACTTGAATGCGGCCGCGGAAACGGGCGTCCAATCGAAACGGTACGGGAGACAGCCATGCGCGGCAGACGGTGGTGGGGATGGGGAGTGGCGCTGCTTGCGCTGTGCGCCGCGACGGCCGCGGGCTGGGCGGCCGACGACTTGCAGCCGGCGGCGGGCGAGTCGAAGGTCGAGGGCGGCGAGGCCACGGCGGCTTTAGCGGCGCTGAAAGCCAGCTTCGACAAGCATCCCAGCGTGCGCGTCAAAGTCCGCGCGGTGATGAACGACGAACTCCTGGGCGAACGGGTCGAGACGGGCGAGATGCTGATGCAGCGCCCGGACAAGGTGCTGCGCATTTTCCACAAGCCCGACGGTTCCCCGTGGAAGGCTTGGCGCCTGAACGGGGTCCAGGTGGCCGAGTTCGCGCCCTCGCTGCAGCCGCCCACGCGCGTGAAGGATTTCTCCGCCGCGCCGAAGCTCCTCGCGCTGCTCAAGGCCGCGAGCACGATGGATCTGGCGGCGCTGCAGGAATACTTCGACGTGCATCTGTTCAAAGCGCCGGGAGCGGACAGCAAGCCGGCTCAGTGGCGCGTGGTGCTGGCCAAGAAGCCCGGCGCGAAGCTGGGCAACGCCGACGTGCCGTACCAGTTCCTGATCGCGCGCGTCGCCGAAGGGGCGGCGTTTTTCAGTTCGCTCGAGAAGGTGCCTCCGGCCGGCGCGGGCGACCGGCTGGTCGAGCATTTCGGCGACCTGAAGGTCGAAGCGGAGCTCTCCTCCGAGTCCTTCGAACACGCGTTGCTCAAGGACGCCGGCGCGCAGAAGCCCGAGGCCGTCAAGGATCCCGAATGAGCGCGCCGGAGGCTGCCGATCCGGCCGCGTGGCTCCCGCACCGCCCTCCGTTTCTGTTCATAGACCGCATCGTATCCCTGACGCCCGGCGAACGCGCCTCGGCGCGCTTGGCCGTCTCCGCCGCCGCCGGATGGATGGCTGGCCGCGAACGCTGGCCGGCCACGCTGCTGCTGGAGGCGCTGGCGCAGACGGCCGGCCTGGCCTTGCGCTCCAACGTCCCCGCCGGCCCGCGTCTGGTTTCGCGCCTGGCGGCCGTGCCGCGCTTTCGCATGCGCCGTGAAGTCCTTCCCGGTGCGCGCGTGATCCTGCATGCCGAACGCCTCCGTGTGCATGGCGCGTTCCAACGCTTCCGCGTCCATGCCGAAACGGACGCGGGACGCTGCGCCGAAGGCGAGCTGGTGCTCTGGTCGGCGGCGCCCGCTGCCGACTGAGCGGCGTGACAGTCCGGCGGAAACCTTTTATAGTGGCTGCTTACTCATACGACGCACGGCGTGACCGCAGAGTCGTCTTCCGCCGCCGCCCGGAGTCTTGGAGCGCATGCCTTTCACCTACGCGATACATCCGCGTACGCAACTGGTGCTCACCGTCGCTTCGGGGATGGTGACCGATGCCGAGCTGAAGGCGCTCGCGCGGGCGCAGTTGGACGATCCGGCGCTGCCGACCCGGCGGCGCGAATTCTGCTCTCTGGAAGGCGTGACCGAAGCCGCCGTGACTCGAGCGGGCTTGCAGGCCTTGGTCGAGCACGATCTGCACCATGTACCGCGCCATGAGTCGTACCGGCTGACGATCGCCGCGCCCACCGATGTCTCCTTCGGCCTCGCGCGGATGTACCAAATGATGGTGGAACCGGTGCTGCCGGAGTGTTCGGTCTTTCGCGAGCAGGCCGAGGCGCTGCGCTGGCTCGATGCGTCGGCGGAAGAGATCGAGTTCATCCGCGGCCACCTCGACCTGAAGCCGCCCCAATAAAAAACGCGAGCCGTTGCGGGCTCGCGTTTGGGGATGCGGAGTACGCCGGCCGGAAGGCTACTCGCCGGCGTCGAGCGTTTCCCAGGCCTTCAGCCATTCTTCGTCGATCTTGCCCGGGATGCGGTACCAGCGCGCAATGCGGTAGCTGCCGGTGCTGATGCCCGCTTCGCAGGAGAAGTAGGCGGTGACGCGCTTCTTCTGCTTGGCGGCTTCGACGGCCGCGGGAATCGCTTCCAGCACCTGCTTGCGCACGGCGCTGAACTCGCCTTCCGTCACCGTCTCGACCTGCTCCTTGGTGAAGCTCAGCAGCCCTTCGGAAGGCGTCTCGATCTGCAGCGCTTCGCCGCTGTTGACCTTGATCAGTCCGGTAAAGCTGCGGCCGTCCTTGAGGACCACCGTATCGTCGGTGAGCTTGCGGCGCGGATCGTACAGAATGCCCGGGTTCTGCTCCGCCAGCTTGTTGTGCTCGTTGGCGATTTTCTTCGTCGCCTGCTTCCAGGTCTCTTCGCTGGCCGCCTTCTTGTCCTTGGCTAGGCTGAGCTGATCCTCGACCTGCTGGCGCAGGTCGGTCCAGTCCACGTCCTGCGCATCGAAGACCGCACGGCTCTCGATCTTCTCGCCGGTCTTGATCGTGAATACCATCCCGCCGGGCAGCTTGTACTTCTGGTTCTCGGCCGAAGGCGCGAAGCGGTGGATCTCCTTCGCCGGATCGCTGAGGTTCGCCTCGCGCAGGAACTGGGCCTTGTAGATGCTGCTGCGCCCGTCGTCGACGACCTTGACCTCGACGAGGACCTTCTGGCCGCCCACGTCCACTTCGAGGCCTTTGTTCTCGCTGCCGCGCAGCGCAAAGGCCACTTCCTTGACCTTGATGCTCTGCGTCGTCGGGCTGCTGTTGGTGATCTCGTACGGGAAAGTCCAGAGGAAGCGCTCGCCGCCGGAAGGCGTGGCGAGCTTCTTTTCCTTGATCCGCGCGTCGTTGGGATCGGAGGGGAGCGGAACCGTCAGATCCTGGTCCCACATCCAGAGGTACTCGAATTCCTTGCTGCCGTACTTAAACATGCTGCGCTCGACGTGGAACTCGTCGTCGTTGCGCGTGAAGCCGATCACCAGCGCGTGGCGCTGCTTGCGGTCGTAGCGGTGCGCGTTGCTGAGTCCGTGGACGACCAGCTTCAGTTCGGTCAGTTCGTCGTCGAAGCTCGGCCACACCGCCACGCCCCAGCGCGTCTGTCCGGGAGCGAAGGTCGCCATCGGTTCGGGCGGGTTGGCCAGCGGCTGGAAGCCTTCGGCGCCGAAGCGGTGGCTGTGGATGTTACTCAGCGACTCCATGGGCAGGACGTTTTCCTTCAGCCACATTTCGTCGCGCGCCGTCTTGCCGTGCGCGAGCGGGTGGTACGTGCTGTCCGCGGCTAAGCGTTCGGGAATGAACCCGCCCACGGCCGGAGTGAACGCGCCGTTGTTGGTAACCGCCACGATCACCGGCGCGATCCGCCGCGCTTTGGTGCTGCTGTTCGTGATCGAGAAGGTGAAGACGAACCAGCGCCGCGTCCGGCCGGCTTGTCCGTCGGCGACGATGTACTGCGGGCGGTCGAACTGGAAATCGCTCTTGTTCAGCGACCAGCGGTCGTGCTCGTACAGCGAGAAATCGTCGGGGCTTACTTCGTAGTGGTCGCGCACCGGCTTCTTCAGATCCAGCGCCTGCTCCGCGCTGTTGGGCTCGGTGACGTTCAAGGTCTGGCCGTCCACTTCAACGGTGGCGGTGGCCTGCGGTTCGAGCTTGGTCTTGCGCTCGGTCTCCAGCGCCTTGACGCGGTCCTCGAACGAGCTGCGCAACTGCGCATCCTGTTCGGCCAAGCGCTCGCGCATCGCCTTCTTCTTCTCGAGATGGTCGAGGTACTCCGTATCCTTCTTGGCCTCGTCCGGAATCTCTTCCAGTTCGATCAATTGCTGCGCATGCAGCTTGCCGCTGCCGGCCAGCAAGCCGGCCACCAGCATCGCCAAAAGAAACTCGGGCGAGCGCATAGACGGTCCTCCGCTGCGGTGGGCCACAAAGGGCACCGCGTGGACTTCGACCTGTGAATCCAAACTGTGCAAAACTAATAACTTAGGCAGCTTTCCGCGCCCGTCAATTGATTTTCCGCAGCGGCTTGGAATTCAGATTGGGAGCACTTTCCGCACCAAGCGCATTACGCTCGCTTCTCGTCGTCTTCATGGAAGCCAAGGAAGGGTAACGGCTTGGCGTAGATTTTCGATGAGCGCGCGGCCGGCTTGCGCTAGAATGCCAACCGGCGGGTCTGCTTGACAGCACACTCGTGCTCCCGCAGGATGATTTCCGGGTCCCGGCTGGCCGGTGCGGCGAGAACTCCCGGCCCCGCAGCGAGTTCCACTCTATGGTGGGTGTACTCTCCGAGAAGGTGCTGGTCCTCAATCGCAGTTGGGTGGCCGTCAATGTGGCCACCGTGCGGCGCGCACTGACGCTGGTTTACGGCGGCTATGCCCGCATCGTCAATCCGAAGGATTATTCCACCTACGATTTCGACAGTTGGGTCGAAGCCAGCGACGAGGCCAAATCGGGCAAGCGGATCCGCTCGGCCACTTTCGAGCTGTGCGTCCCCGAGATCATCGTACTCACGGCTTACAACAGCCTCTACAGCCAGGACGTGCGTTTCAGCCGTCGCAACATCTTCGAGCGCGACGGGAACACCTGCCAATTCTGCGCCCGGAAGTTCGATCGCACGGACCTGACCATCGATCACGTCCTGCCCCGCAGCCGCGGGGGCAAGAGCACCTGGGAAAACGTGGTCCTGGCCTGCGTACGCTGCAATACGCGCAAGGGCAGCCGCACTCCCGAAGAAGCCGGCATGCGCATGCTCAAGAAGCCGGTGAAGCCCAAGTGGGCCACGCGCATCGGGCTCAAGATCGGACCGCGCTGCAAGGCTTCGTGGGAGCAATTCCTCGAAGAAGCCTACTGGGACGTCGAACTCAAAGAGTAATCGCAGAATCGTATTGGCTGACCGATTCGGCCTGAAATTCCTGGGTTGCGTTTCGATTTCGCGCTATACTGGTTCTGCTTATCGATGCCCAACGAGGGAAATCTCATGCGCCTGATTCATGCGTTTGCGTTGGCCGCGTTGCTTGCGCCCTTGTCTTTGAGCGCCGAAGAAGCCGCGCCGGCCGAAGGCGGCGAGTCGCCGTTCATCGCCGAACTGCGCAAGGGCGTCGAACAGCACCGCCTGACCTGCCAGCGCACCGAACCGCACCCGGCGCCCGAGCCGATCCCGTCCAGCGCGCTGCAGCGGCTGTGGACGGCCGAAGTCCAACAGAATGTCCAAGCCCGCCGCGCAGAACGGCTCGCAGCCATGGACGCCGCGATCTTGAAGTCCGACAAGGAGCGCTCGCAAAGCATCTCCTTGCAGCCATACCCGACCGACAAGTTGTACGAATTGGGCAAGAATTACGTGGTCTTCGAAGCCGCGAATAATTTGAACTACGCCAAAGATCCGTCCTTTGCCAGCGGGCGCCTGCGCGCCAGCCAGGATGTGACCACCGCCGGTCCCGCCGGAATCGGCGACGGACGCCCCGTAAAGGTGCGCTAAACCGTATTCTGGTATTGGTGACGCTTGCGGCGCCGATTATCGGCCGCAATCGGAAAGCACCCGTTTCATTCAATCGCATCGGCCGGGTCGAAGGTTACCTCCTGCCACTAGACTGTACTGAATCAAGGAGCCTCCCTTATGTACCGAAAGCGAATGCAGGCGGCGCTGGCGCTCGCGGCGCTGTGGAGCCTGTGCGGGTGTTTCACCTATCAGGAAGAGATCGCTTTCGACGAAGACGGCGCGGGGACACTGGTCTACAGCTTCGAGCGCGGCCGGCAGGGGCTCCTGACCAAGCTGGCTTCCGAGGCGTCGTGGGACAACCCGGTGGAGGACGGCGAGAAGCTGAAGGCCGAGAAACCCGCGGGACTGGTGCTGGAAAAGTTCGTGAAGCAGGACAACGAGAGCACCAACCGCGCCACGTTCGAAGGGACCTTCCGGGCGGAGCATCTCGATAAATTCTCGGCCTGGAAGGGCCACGCGGAAGTCGAACAGGTTTTCGGCGGCATCTCCCTGCGCAGAGTCAACGACGATTGGATCTTCGAGCGCAAGTTGGCGGCGCCGGCGGATTTGGTCGAGAAGGCGCAGAAGGACACGATGAACAGCAAGGTGACGCTGAAGCTGACGGGCCCGGGCAAGCTGCTGGACCACAACGGGGATAAGGTGGAGAAGAAGAATACGGTGGTCTGGGAAGGCACGTTCGCGGATTTCGTGGGCGGCCAGAAGGGCGGCGGCGTTCTGCGCGCGCGCTTCAGTGTGGCCAAGCTGAATACAATGGCGGTGGCGGCGATCGGCGCGATCGTGTTCGTCGTCCTGGCGGTAGTCGTGATCGTATCGCGCAAGAGGCCCGCGGCGACGGCGGGGTAGGCGTTATGCGCGGACGCGAGCAAGC
This sequence comes from Planctomycetota bacterium, assembly GCA_015075375.1. Taxonomy (GTDB): domain Bacteria; phylum Planctomycetota; class SZUA-567; order H5-PLA8; family H5-PLA8; genus H5-PLA8. The sequence goes on from JABTUM010000001.1 coordinate 2,250,836, forward strand.
GTTCTCCGCGAGCGGCCCCTGACCTCCGGGCCGCCCGCGGCTTGAACACCCGCCTTCAACCTCGTGCTTGCTTCGCCGCCAGCAGCGCCGCCTCGATCTCGGTGTAGCGCTCCAGTGGAACGTGCTTGAACTGCCGGAACTCACCCGCCTTACCCTTGCGCACTGCTTCGAAATAGTAATCGTGCAGCACCACGCCGCGCTCGAGAAACAGTTTTGCCACGCGCGCCGAACCGCTGACGATGGCCCAGCCCATGGGCGTATTCTCGTGGATCTTCCCGCTGCGGCATTCGAGTTCGGCACCCAAGGAGAGCAGCTTGCGCGCACCCTCCAAGCTGTCGTTCCAGGCGCAGAAGTGCAGCGCCGTGCCGTCGTCGTAGCCGGCGCGCTCGTTCACGTTGGCGCCGTGCCGCACCAGCCAATCGACCATCGCTTCCGCGTTGGAGACCGCAGCCGCCTGAAACGGCGTCTCGCCGCCGGCCACGTAACAGTAGATGTGCCCGCCGTCGGAATCCTTGAGCTTGAATTCGCCCACACCGATTCGGGCCTTCAGGCACTCGGGATCGGCGGCGTACAGCTTCTCGGCCAAGGCCGGATCGTTCAGGGCCGCGGCCATGAAGAGGTCGGCCTTGGCCCCGCGCTGGATCAGGAAACGCGTCACGTCCTGGCGGTCCTTGACCGCATGCTGCGCAGGCGTGCCGCCATGGTCGAGGTCACGCAGATCGATCTCGGCGCCCCGCTCGAGCAGGAACGCCGCGATCTCCGGCGTGGCCGCGTAATGCAACGGAGCCATCCCGTCGCCTGCGCGCGCGTTGACGAGCGCCGGGTCTTTTGCGAGCCACGCGCGCACGGCCTCGAGTTTCCCCAAGCCCGCCGCCGAATGAATGTCCAGGACCGCGCCGCGCGCGATCAGCGCATCGGCCAGTTCCTGCTTGCGGTCCTGCCAGAAGACGCCGTGCAACGGCGTAAAGCCTCCGGCCCACCAGCGGCTGGGTGTGTTGATGTCCGCGCCGAATTCGAGCAGCAGATCGACCAGCTTCAAGTCACCGCGCGATGCGGCCAGCGTGACGGGGTTGGCGTCGAAGGCGTGGCGGTCGAAGGAGCGGGCCAGCGCGCGGTTGGCTTCGAGCCTCGCGCGAACCTGGGCGTGATCCCCGGCGCGCACGGCGCTCATGAACGCGTCCACCTCGTCCTGGGACTGCCCGTTCAGGTTCTCGATCGCGTGCTTCAGCTTCGGCCAGCTCGAATGACCGTACTCGCGCGCGAGGACCAGTTGCGCATCGGCGAGGGCCAAGGCGTTCGGGTCCGCGAGCGGCTTTGAAGCATACTCGGGATGCGACGCCTTCAGGCGTTCGAGCGCCGCGGCGTCTTGCGATTGCCACGCGCGCAGGAGTTCCTTCGCCTGCTTCTTCAATTGCTCGACGGACGGACGGGACGGTAACGGCAAGGCCATGATGGCCTCCTTTCGCTGGAGCCCGGTGTCCGCTGGCTGGGCCGAAAGGAGGATCGTCGGTTGTACGTCGGTCAGGTGGGCTCTGCCCTTCCCGCGGACCGGGAGCGTCCTGAACGCTGCGCCCGCTTCTTTAACGTGCGCGCGCGAACGCCGCAAGTCCTTATTCGGGCACCGCGAAAGCGTCGCCGGTCTCGGCGAGCCACGCGCGCAGGCGGGCGCGATGTTCGGCCAGCACGGAAACATGCGCGCCGTCGCGGGCCAGGTTGCGCGTCTCGCCCGGATCGTCCGCCAGGTCGTAGAGTTCCTCGCGCCGCGCACCGATATCGTACGCGTTGTACTTGTAGCGCGCAGTGCGCAGCATGCGGCCGTGGCGCTGGTGCTCGTCGCCTCGGTACGCGGCAATTTGAGCGGGCACGAAGTCGCGCCACGCCGCGCGCGGATCGTCGATCGCCGGCTTCAGGCTTTTCCCGCGAACCGGCGGCGGCGCGAAGCCCGCGTAATCGCAGAAGGTGGGGTACAGATCGAGCAGCGACGTAAGGCTCGTGTCGTCCACGCGGCCCGCAGGTATGCGCCCGGGATAGCGCAGGATCAGCGGGACGCGCGCGCATTCTTCGTACAGCGCGAGCTTGCACGGCCAGCGGTGCGCGCCGCAGCCTTCGCCGTGGTCGGACGCGAAAACGACGAGCGTATTTTCGGCCTGCCCGCTCTCGTCGAGCGCATCGAGGATGTAGCCCAGCGCGCGGTCCACCTGCTCGACGAGACGGTAATATGCCTGGATGTACGCGCGCCACTGATCGCCGTCCCAAGGGCGCGAAGGCGCCATCTCGATGTGGGTGCTCTTGGATTCGCGGCCGATGCGCAGGAAGTCGACTTCCTCGGGATCGATCTCGAAGTTGCCGGGCAGCGGAGGATACCGGTCCAGGTTGCGATGCTTGCGCGGCTTGCGCATGGCGAATTGGCAGATGTCGTGCGGGTTATGCAGCGAGACCGTGTAAAGCCACGGGATGCCGATCTGCGTCGCCGCGTAGCGCAGGAAGAAATCGGCGTCGAACGCGAAGCCGAAATCGTTCACGTCGCCGAGCCCGTGCTTGTTGCGGGGATCCTTGGGCCGATTGATCTGGTCGAAGCCTGGAATCGCGTCGTCGCCCTGCGGGTAACTGTTCGGGAGATGCCACTTGCCGCTGTACACCGTCGCGTAGCCGGCTGCGCGGAAGGCTTGCCCGAAGTTGGGCAGTTCGGGCTTGGGCGACTCGCCGTTGAAGACAACTCCGTTCTCGTGCGGCAAGCGGCCGGTGAACAGGGCCGCGCGCGAAGGCCCGCAAACCGGCGCAACGCAGTAGCACTGCGCGAAGCGCACGCCTTCGTCGGCCAAGCGGTCCATGTGCGGCGTGTTGACCCAGCGGTTCCCGGCGCAGCTCAGCGCCTGAGCCATCTGCTGATCGCTGAAGACAAACAGAATATTGGGACGCGGATCGCGCGCGCGCGCTGCGCGGGCGCGGTCTCGTTCCTGTGCCTCCCGAGCCTGGATCCGTTCGCGCTCGTCGGCGCCGGGCGCCGGCGCGTCGGCGTAACGCTGCCCGGGCCAGCGCTTCCAGGGCTTGTCCCAAGACTCGTGTGCTTGCGGCATATCCGATTCTCCTACCACAGCCCATCAAGAGCGTATACAGACCACCAAAATAGAGCCGTCGTCGTGCGATGCAATCGATGGGGTTGAAGCGGCAGAAAGATCGCGGCGGGAGGCGCGCGGGTGAGCGCGAAAAATTTGGCGTCCCTATGGGGATTCGAACCCCAGTTGCCGGGATGAAAACCCGGTGTCCTAGACCTGGCTAGACGATAGGGACGCCGTACGCCCAACGTCAGGCGTTGAAGGGGTTAGAAGGTAGAGCATCGGCGTTGCGGTGCAAGATAAAATCGGGGCTGGGCAGGTCTTCCTTACGCCGGCTCGAACTCCTTCTCCAATATTTCCACCAGATCCCAGAAATTGTGAACGATGTACGCGGGCGGCGTCTCGCACACGCGCTCGTGATAGCGTCCGCTGCGCTTATTCAGCACCGTCAGCCAGCCGGCTTTGTTCGCCGGTTCGATATCCCGGTCGGGCCGGTCGCCGACGTGCATGCAGCGCTCGTTCGGCAGGCCCAACGTCGCCGCGGAGCGCTGGAAAAACTTGGAGTTCGCCTTGCTCATCCCAAGCTGGTCGCTGAGGAACAGCGCCTTCTTGTTGAAGTACGGCAGCACGCGCAGCCGCACGAGCTTCTCGGCCTGCTTCACCGTCCAGCCCTGCGTGATCACTCCCATGTTGTACTTGAGCTGGTGCAGCCGCCGGATCCCTTCGACCACGTCCTCGTAAGGCGTCAGGTGGTTGAAAACCGTGTCGTGGTACGCGGCGACGCCCGAGGCAATCACCACCGCGGGGTTGCAGTCTTCGAGGCATTCGGGCGGCAGGCGCTGCAGCAGGCGATCGAAGTGGCGTTCGTCGTTGGACGTGAACTCGTGAACCACCTCTTCCAGTTCGATGCGCGCGCGTTCGAGGTCCACCTTCAGCCCCGCGGCCAGCATCGCTTTAAGCGAGTTCTCCCGCGCGAGCCGGACGAAATCGGTGGTCGAGTAAAGCGTGTCGTCGATGTCGAACGTGACCAGTGCGAGCTGCTTCTTGGCGGCCATGGCCGATCCCCAGGCCGCGCCGGGTTCGTTGCGGAACGATCCGTGCGCGCGAAGTAGGCAGCTTATCCGCCTGGGGCGGCGCGTCCAAGCAACAAGGCGCGGCCGCTTCCGGCCGCGCCCGCATTCGCTTCCAACCGTCCCGCTAAGACATTTAGAAATCGACCGGCGGGGGCCGGCGTTCGCCGCCCGGGCCGGGGGGAGGGCCTTCCCCTTCCGGTCGCGGGCCACGAGGGCCGCGATGCTTTTGGAAGGCCATCCGCGCTTCCTCGCGTTCGGCTTCGCTCAGTTCCCCGTCGCCATCCGCGTCGAAGCGCTTCAGCAGCATCTCTTTGCTTGGGCGCGGCGGGCCGTCGCGGCCTTCGCCCATCCGTTCCTTCATCGCCGCACGGGCCGCTTCGCGTTCGGCTTCGCTCAGCTCCCCGTCGCCGTCCGCGTCGAAGCGCTTCAGCAGCATCTCTTTGCTCGGGCGCGGCGGGCCGTCGCGGCCGTCGCCCATCCGTTCCTTCATCGCCGCGCGCGCTTCGCGTTCGGCTTCGCTCAGTTCCCCGTCGCCGTCCGCGTCGAAGCGCTTCAGCAGCATCTCCTTGCTCGGGCGAGGCGGGCCGTCGCGGCCTTCGCCCATCCGTTCCTTCATCGCCGCGCGGGCCACTTCGCGTTCGGCTTCGTTGAGGGTCCCGTCCCCATCGGTATCGAATTTCTTGCACAGTGCGTCGCGCCGCGCGTCGCGGTCCGCACCGCCTTCGGGACGCGCGCGATCGGGCCGCGGACCCTTGCCTTCCGGCCGGCCGCCGTCTTGCGCGCTCGCCGCAAGGCAGTAGAACAGCGCCATGCCGGCCAGTCCCGTCAGTGGTAGGTGCTTCATCGCAGACTCCTTAGAAGGTAGGCAGCCCCAGCCGCCCGAACCACGCCGAGTACCTATACAAAGTGCATGCCACGCCTTATGAATTTCATAACTACCTACCGGTTATGATGTTATGAAAACGCGCGGCGAACAGCAGCCTTGTGGGGAATCCGTACGCTGTGGGGGAGCCCCACAGGGTGACTGGTGAGTTGCCCGCCGAGCCACTCGTGCACTAAAATGACGGAATGAAAACGCTTGGGGCGGCAGCACTCGCCCATCCTGCCCACGATCCGAACCGCCAGGAGTTTGCACGATGACCGATGTCGCCCCTCGGCGCGTGCTCCTGGCCATGACCGGCGCCAGCGGCGCGGTATACGGCCTGCGTGTGCTGGAAGAACTGCTCAAGGTCGAACGCCTGGAAGTGCACTTCACGCTGAGCGAATCGGCGGCGAAGGTGCTGCGGGTGGAGCACGATATGAAAGTCAACCTCGAGCGCTTCGATCCGCGCGCGCTGGGGTTGAAGAAGGCGGCGCGGCTCGTTTACCATCATCACGCGAACGTCGCGGCGGCGCCGGCCAGCGGAAGTTTTCGCATCGGCGCGATGGCGATCGTGCCGTGCAGCATGGCCTGCGCGGGCAAGCTGGCCCACGGGGTTGGCGGTGATCTGATCGAACGCGCGGCCGAAGTGATGCTGAAGGAGAAGCGTCCGCTGGTGCTCGTCCCGCGCGAGACGCCGCTGAGTGCGATTCACCTGGAGAACCTCGCCAAGCTGGCGATGCTGGGCGTGACGGTGATGCCCGCCGCGCCGGGCTTTTACGGCAAGCCGCAGACGATCGCCGACCTCGTGGACTTCGTCGTCGCGCGGGTGCTGGATCATTTGAGTGTCGAGCACGGGTTGGGGCCTCGCTGGGGTGAGGGGCAAAAGGCAAAACGCAAAACCTAGGAGATGCGCTGCCTGGGAAGGTGGGCTACGTTTCACCCATTACGCGTACCGCTTTTCGATTTCACAAGCAGATGGAGAGGTTCCCTACCGGCCATGCTTGCCCGCCTCGCCATTCTTTTCGATTCGATCAAGATCGCGCACAGCGTCTTCGCGCTGCCTTTCGCGCTGGTGGCGATGCTTGTCGCGGCGGGCGAATGGCCCAGCCTGCAGGCATTTGCGCTGATCGTCCTGTGCATGGTCTCCGGGCGCAGCGCGGCGATGGCGTTCAACCGCTGGGCCGACCGGCGCTTCGATGCCGAGAATCCGCGAACGCAAGCGCGTCCGACCGTCACCGGCGCGGTCTCGCCGGGATTCCTGCTCGCGTTTATCGCGGTCTGTTCGGCCATCTTCGTGGCCGGAGCATGGTTCCTGAATCCGCTTTGCGCCGCGCTGGCGCTTCCGGTGCTCGCGATCCTGCTGGGCTACAGCTACGCCAAGCGCTTCACCAGCCTGTGTCATTTCTGGCTCGGCGTGTCGCTGGGGCTCGCGCCGCTGGGCGCGCATCTGGCGATCCGTGGCGATCTCGCGCCGCTCGACGGCCTCGGCGCCGCGTGGGGTCTGCCCTTCGAACTCTTTCCCATCCTGCTGGGCTTGGGCGTGCTCTGCTGGGTCGCCGGCTTCGACCTGATTTACGCCTGCCAGGATTACGAGCACGACCGCGGCGACGCGCGGTTGCATTCGCTGCCCAAACGCATCGGCATCGCCGCCGCGCTGAAGCTTTCCTCGGCGCTCCATGTGCTGGCCATGGCTCTCTTGATTGCCGTGGGGGTCTACGCAGGCATGGGTGGGTGGTACTACGGTGCCTTGACGATCGTGGCCGGCCTGTTGATCTACGAACACGCGATCGTGAAGCCCGACGACCTCTCTCGCGTCAACGTGGCCTTCTTCACGCTTAACGGCGCGGTCAGTCTGGTGCTTTTCGCCGCGGTGCTGGTCGAACGCGTCCTGCTCTCGGGTTCTTAACGGAGGGCCGCCGCCATGCGCTGTCCCGTCTGCAAGATTCCACCGCTGCGCGAGGTCGAGGCCGGCGACAAAAAGGCCAAGCTCGACATCTGCCGCACCTGCGAGGGCGTCTGGTTCGACGCCAAAGAGCTGGAGATCGTCTCGGGTGTGGCGATCAAGCAGCTCCAGGCCCCGCTGAGCGCCAAGCGCTCCAAACGCTCCTGCCCGCGCTGCCAAAACCCGCTGCGCACCTTCCATTATCCGCAAACTCTGGTCGAGATCGATTTCTGCGCGAGTTGCCACGGGCTGTGGCTGGACCGCGGGGAGCTGAAGGAGATCCACACCATCCGCCAGAATCTGAAAAAGCGCGGCGAGATGCAGGAAGTTGCCGACCCCGGCGGCCTGAAAGGCGCGCTGTTGAACGCCGTGGATTCGGCCATCGGCGTGCTTAATCGTTTCGTCGCGCCGCCGGAATAGCGCCTTCACTTGCCCGCCGCCGCGGTCTTTGGTCGAATGGCACGCGCATGTACACGTTCCAGGATCTGCTCGAGAAGCACATCGGCGCGACGCTGGACCGCCAGCTCGCGCTCCTCGAACTCGTCGGCGGCATCGACCGCTACGCGCTGAACCTCGACGCCGGCGAACTGTACTTCGACGCCAAGCACAGTTTTCCCGTGCAGGTGCTCGGCAGCGAGTCCGAGACCTCACATTCGTGGTTGTGGGTTTGGAGCAACCCCAACGTGACGCTGGACCCCAAGCTGATGCGCTCGGCGCAGAACCTGCGCGCATTCGGACAGGAACACGAGATTCCGGAATTCCGTGAAGGGCTGGTGGACCTGGAAGAACGCAGCGCCGCGGCGATGGCGCTGGTCAGTTCGGGCGTGTCGGGTGCCGACGCGTACTACCGAGCCCCCTACGAAGGCGGCGCGGCCTACGTACTGTTGGATGCGCCGAAGGTGCGCACGAAGTTCAACGATTCGCCCGGCCACGTGGCGGATGTCTTCACCCGCGTGCTGATGAATTTCGAAGTCGCGCACCGCCGCGCGTACCTCTGCTATTTGAAGTACAAGCGCTACACCTACACCGAAGATCCGGCGCAGGTGGAAGCGGCCTCGCCGTCCGGCGAACCGCTCCTCGCGCGCTTCGACGCTCTGGGCCGGCTCGAGGCCTTTGGGCACAAGATGGGCGGCGGCGGGACCGAATGGCGCCCGAAGCTGGGCGATTCGAACGTCTGACGCGCACCCTTTTCAGGAGCACCGCCATGGCGCTGCCGTTTGCCGATATCTCTGATTTTCGATTTGTGCTTAGCACCTCACCCGATGGATCAAGATGCAAAGGAGGAACAGCCCATCAGAATCACCTCAGTATCGTCCGCTCGCGCGCAACGCTCCCAGAAGGCTTTAAGTTCTCCAAATCGTTCACTCGGTACAACGCCACCAAGAATTTTCAGCGAGCGACGGCAGACCAAGGCCATTCGTTCTAATTCGACTCGGTAGCTGTATTCGGCCCATGGGCATGATTCCACTGTGGATACCGGCAAACCGTATCCGCACAACTCCCTAGGCAATTCAATACGATATTCTTCCTCCGTGAGTTGAGTCGACGAAAGCCATAGCGGCTGGTTACGCTCATCCGCCGCAAATGGACCACTGCAGGAGATTGCGTGCATCCAGGGGATGCGTAATAGTAGAATGTCTTCGACTCGACGAGTGCGTGATGCCAACACGACGCGGCCCCAATAACAAACCGACTCCTCCAGAACGTCCAACCCGCTCCACCCTATTTCTTCAATTCGAATGCCCGTATATCCCCCTGCAAGGCGGCCGAAAAAATAGCGGCGTATGACCTCTGGTGGTTTATCCAAGCACTGCTCGCGCAGGTCCGCAGCGCGTTCTCCGCAGACCTTAGCATGAAGGTGATAGGTAAGTGAAAAATCCCTTCCAATACATCCGGCAGATCGATAACTCAAGCTGTTCTGCTCGGGTGTTATCTCAGGTACTTCAATGAAACACCCACCCTTCTCATCCAACAGAAGCGCCTTGGCGCCTTGATCTGCGGCTGGCAAGATTCCAAATCCAAATTGCCCTCCTGCTGGGTCAGACCAGGCTTCTCGGCCGTCCACCTGCGCCCTTACGATGGCATGATCGAATCTCTTGGAAGGAAGGAATTCGGTCTTTCCGCCTTGCCTTGAATTCACCAGGGCAATCTGAGCTTCGAATCCTGCCTCACGCAGCAGCGCGACGAGCAGCGAGGACTTGTCCTTGCAGTCTCCACGAAGGTCATCGAGCATTTTCCCAGGCTCACGTCGCTCGGACATCCACTCCTCGGCTGGATGGCGCCCATAGCGTACATCTCGAGTCGCGTAACGGTGAAGCGCTTCCGCGCGAGCCCACGAAGAGGTCGCGCCAGCTGTAAGCTTTGCCGCAAGTTCTTTGATCGATGGCGGTATTTTCTTGGGCGGTTCCAATTCAATCATGAATTTTCGCGTGATCGGTCCATACGATGCAAGCGTACTAATGTCCACCCAAGGAAGATGATAAAGAGGTGGTGGTAACCAGTCGTCTTCTTCCTGGCCTGGCTGATTACTTAAATCCCATTGATGAACCGTGTAGTCTTCCATCTCAAACGAACGCGGAGCGGCTGCTTCGTTGTGAAGCGCGATCCGCGCTGCGAAAGGCTTGGCCACTGCGATTGTGATTCGGCGGCGGCGGCAGGGTGCGGAGGTACGCAGATAAAAATTTCGCCAAAGCGCAGGCAACGCCTCTTCAGGTCGGAAAAAGTCCTGCTGAATCTCGTATTCCACCAAGGTCTGAGGTCGAAGATGTGAGAATTGAATCTGAATTACCCTTAGATTGGGCACTACAATTCCCGGAGCACTTTGGTAAGCGGCATGTGTTTCCAAGGCCTTTTTTGCAGGTAATTCTGCAGGGAAACTAACGGCCTTTAGAATGGTGGGCTTCCAATAGCTTGGATCAAATACATAAGTGAGCTGGTCCCATGCCGACAGATTTTTTACGCCGTACAATTGCGAAATCGTATGACTTAGGTTCGTTACCGTGCCGTCGCGGTGCATGACCGCTATATTGTCTTCAAGAAGGAGTACTTCGCCGCAGTGGGCGGCTTCCAGTGCCGAGGGCCGTTCTAGAAAGGTTTCCAGTCCAATGCGGGGAGCGAACTGCCGCACCGGACGCGCCCACTTGAGCCAAGTGCGCAACAACCTACGTCGAGGAGTGGGAATCTCTGGACAAGACTCCGACATACCACCCCCTACTTCAACCGGCTCCGCGCGATGACCAGGCGCTGAATCTCGCTGGTGCCTTCGTACAGCGTCAGCACCCGGGCGTCCCGGTACAGGCGTTCGACCCGGTATTCGCGGCTGTAGCCGTACCCGCCAAACACCTGCACCGCGCGGTACGCCGCGCGGTTGGCCGCCTCGCTGGCGAAAAGCTTCGCCGTCGCCGCCAATTCGCTGACCGCTTCGCCGGCGGCTTTCTTGCACGCCGTCATCAAGGTCAGCGCTTTCGCGGCTTCCAGATCCACCGCCGTGTCCGCGATCATCCACTGAATGGCCTGCAAATCGCCGATCGGCTTTCCGAACGCCTGGCGCTCCTTCGCATAACTCACCATTTCGTCCAGACACGCCTGGATGATCCCCACGCTCAGGCTGGCGATCCCGATGCGCCCGCTGTCCAGCGCGCTCAGCGCCACCTTCAGTCCCGCGCCTTCGGGACCCAGCATGTTTTCGGCGGGCACTTTACAGCCGCTGAAGAAGACCGGGCAACTGTGGCTCGCGCGCTGGCCCATCTTCGGTTCGGCTTTTCCGATCGTCATGCCTTTGGTCTTGCCTTCGACCACGAACGCGCTGATCGAACGCGCCCGCGCCGCAGGATCGGTGACCGCCATGACGATGAACGTGCCCGCGTGCGTGGCGTTGGTGATCCACGTCTTTTCGCCGTCGAGGACGTAATGATCGCCCTTGCGTTCGGCGCGCGTGCGGATCGCTTTCGCGTCGCTGCCCGCGTGCGGTTCGGTGAGTGCGAAGGCGCCGAGCCCGGCGGGCGTGTTGAGCTTCGGCAGATAGCGCTCCTTCTGCGCTTCGCTGCCCCATTCGCCGATGCTGCCCGCGACCAGATTGTTGACGCTCAGCGTCACCGCCACGCTCGCGTCGGCTCGCGCGATCTCGATCAGCGAGAGCGCGTAGCCCACGGCGTCAAGCGCCGCGCCGCCGTACTTTTCGGGCGTCATCATGCCCAGCAAACCCAGTTCGGCGAGTTCCGCGACGGCGGCTTCGGGGAAATCCTCGGTCGCGTCGAGTTTGGCGGCGAGCGGCATGAGTTTCTTTTCGGCCAGCTCGCGCGCGGTTTCCTGCGCGGCCTGCTGCTCGTCGGTGAAGGTCAGGTTCATGGCTGCTCCAGCTAACGTATTTCTGTTTCAAACGTAAGGGCGCTTACTGAATCGATGGTTGGTCCAAGGGACACGTGCTTGATCGGTTATGCAGCCTATTCCGCTAAACGCTCACGTCTCGATCTTCACTAGCAACGCGCCCGCGTTCACCGCCTGCCCCGACTGCACGTCCACGCTCTTCACGGTCCCCGCATACGGCGCGGGAATCTCGTTCTCCATCTTCATCGCTTCCAGCACCACCACCGTCTGCCCGGCGGCCACCTCGTCGCCCGCCTGCACCGCCACCTTCTTGATCAGCCCCGGTATCGGGCTCTTCAGTTCGAATACGCCCAAATGGCCGCCGGCGCCCGCGACTTCCTGCTCCATCGCATCCACCGCGGCGCTCTTCAGCGTCACGCGCTCGAGGCGCCCGTCGACATACAGCGCCAGTTCGCCGTTCGCGCCCAGCACGTAGCCGTGCACGATCCGTTCGCCCCACAACGCGACGAGCAGCCCGTTGGCGTCCCGGCGCAGCACGCGGAGCGCCTGCCCGCGGCCGCGTTCGCCCGAAACGATCAACTGTCCCGAAGCGGACAGTTCCAGGCCGCGCGAGCGCGAGGTGTCGCCGTCGGCGGCGCGGAGCGTGAACGATTCGCTCATGCTTCGCGCCACCCCGCATCGGCCTGCTGCCAACCGCTCAAGCCGCGCCCCGGCACGGGACGCGGAAGCACGTTCGCGTGGCCGCCGCTCGAGAGCCGTTCGGCCGCCGCCAGCACCGCCGCGTCCACGCTCGGCAAATCGGCCGGCCCATCGGCTTTCCGGCCGGCCAGCAGGCTCGTGTCGTATGCGCCCGACCGGAATGGACGTTCGAGGATCAGGCGGCGCAAGAAGGGCGCGGTATGCGCCACCGGCGCAAGGACCGTTTCGTCCAGTGCCAGCGCCAGGCGTTGAATTGCCTCTTCGCGCGTCTGGCCCCAGGCGAGCACCTTGCCCAGCAGCGAATCGTAGTAAGGGCTTACCTCAAGACCGGTCTCGGCCCACGCGTCGACGCGAATCCCCGGGCCGGCCGGCCACTGCACGACGCCCAGCGTCCCCAGCGCCGGCCGAAAGCCCGCATCCGGGTCCTCGGCGATGATCCGCGCTTCGATCGCATGGCCGTACGTGCGCAGCTTTTCCGGATCGAACGAATAGCCCAAGCCGCCGGCAATGCGGAGCTGTTCTTCCACCAAATCCAGCCCCGTGCACAGTTCGGTGACGGGATGCTCGACTTGCAGCCGCGCGTTCATCTCGATGAAGTAAAAATCCTGCGTGCCGGCGGGCACCAGGAACTCCAGCGTCCCCGCGCCGCGGTACTTCACGCTCGCGGCCAGCTTCGCGGCCAGCGCCCCCATCTTCTTCGCGGCCTTTGGCGGCAGCGCGGGAGCAGGCGATTCTTCGATCAGCTTCTGGTGCCGGCGCTGCACCGAACACTCGCGCTCGCCCAAGCTCACCGCATGCCCCTTGCCGTCGCCCAGCACCTGGATTTCCACGTGCCGCACGCGGCTGAAATACTTCTCGAGGAAGACGCGCCCGTCGCCGAAGGCCGCCTGCGCTTCGGAACGCGCGCGGTCCAGCGCCTCGGCCAGCCCCGCTTCGTTCTCGACGACGCGCATGCCGCGTCCGCCGCCGCCGGCGCTGGCCTTGACCAGCACCGGATAGCCGATCTCCTTCGCGATCTTCGCGGCGGCGACGGGATCGTCGAGCGGCTCCAGCGTCCCCGGCACCGTGGGCACGCCGGCCTTCTGAGCGGCGCGGCGTCCGGAAAGCTTGTCGCCCAGCGCGCGCGACTGCGCCGGCGCCGGTCCGATGAACCGGAAGCCCGCGCGCTCGGCCGCTTCGGCGAAATCGCTGTTCTCGGCCAGGAAGCCGTAGCCCGGATGGATCGCATCGGCCTTCAACCGCTTGGCGGCGGCCAGTACGGCCTTCGCGTCGAGGTAGACCTGCCGCGGATCGCCGGGCAGTTCCAGCGCGTGCGTGCAGAAGCGCAGATGCGGCAGGCCCGTATCGGCCGAAGAAAAAATGGCCAGCGGCTCGAGCCCCAGCCGGCGAGCGGTGCGTGCGATGCGCAAGGCGATCTCGCCGCGGTTGGCGATGAGGATGCGGCGGGGCAGCGACCGCGCGGCGCTCATGGAGCGGTAGCCGTCTGCCGCGCTTCGCGCGGCCATTCCACCGAGACGAGCAGGTCTTCCAGCGCCTCGGCATGCGGGCGCGCCGCGCCTTCGGGCCATTGCGCAAGCACGCACAACTCGGAATCCCCATGCCGGCGCGAGACGACCCAGCCGTTCAGGCGGCGCTCCGGAGTCACGTAGGTGAAGCTCAAGCCCACGGCGTCGTGCCTCCCGATCTCGCGCTGCAGCGGCTTCGATTCGAGGTTCGGATACGCCTGCTTTAAAGCTTTGGCGACCTGGTGCGGAAGACCTTCCTGATGCGCGGTCCGCTGCAACGAACGCAATTCGACGAAAAAGCCGCCCGGACCCTGGATCTGAACCGAGTGCTCCCCGGCCTCGGTGCCGGGCTGCTCGGTAACCTGCCAGGTTTCGCGATGGGTGAAGGCAAACGCCGGACCGGCATGGCGGCGTTCGGCGCCCGCGGCGGAGGTCTGCACCGGACCGCGCGCCCGGTTGATCGCGCCGCACGAAGAGAGCAGCACTGCCAGGAGCAGCCCAAGACACGTCTTCAAGTTGCGTTGCATGAGTTATGCATGATGCCTGAAGCGGGGCGCGGAGGCAAGATCAGGCTCGCACGCCCTACAGCGGTATATTCCCGTGCTTCTTCGGCGGGTTCTTGTCGCGCTTGGTCGCCAGCATCCGGAACGCCGCGATCAGCTTCGGGCGCGTCAGGCGAGCCTCGATCACTTCGTCGACGTACCCCCGCGCCGCCGCGACGTACGGACTCGCGAACTTCTGCGTATACTCGGCCTCGAACTGCGCCGCCTTCGCTTTCGGATCCTTAGCCTCCGCGATCTCCTTGCGGTACAGGATCTCGACGGCGCCCTTCGGGCCCATCACCGCCATCTCGGCGGTGGGCCAGGCGTAATTCAAATCGCCTCGGATGTGCTTGCTGTTCATCACGTCGTACGCGCCGCCGTACGCTTTGCGCGTGATCACCGTCACCTTCGGCACCGTCGCCTCGCAGTAAGCGTACAGCAGTTTCGCGCCGTGCTTGATGATCCCTCCGTGCTCCTGCCGCACGCCCGGCAAAAAGCCCGGCACGTCCTCGAAGGTCAGCAGCGGGATGTTGAAGCAATCGCACGTCCGCACGAAGCGCGCGCCCTTCAGGCTCCCGTCGATGTCCAGGCATCCGGCCAGATGCGCCGGCTGGTTCGCGACGACGCCGATCGACTCTCCGTCGAGCCGGATGAAGCCGATCACCAGGTTCGGCGCGTACAGCGGAGCGACTTCGAAGAAGTGCCCGTCGTCCGCGACGCTCTTGATCGCAGCCCGGATATCGTATGGCTTCTTGGGATCTTCCGGCACCAGTCCGTCCAGCGCCGCGTCGGTCCGCTCCGCCGGATCGGACGTCTCCACGCGCGGCGGGCGCTCCTGGTTGTTCTGCGGCAGATACATCAGCAGTTCGCGCGTCATGCGCAGCGCCGCCAGATCGTTGGGCGCCGTAAGCTGCGCCACCCCGCTCTTCGAAGCGTGCGCGATCGCGCCGCCCAAATCCTCGCTGCTCACCTCTTCATTCGTCACCGTCTTCACCACGTTCGGTCCGGTCACGAACATGTAGCTGGTGCCTTCGACCATCAGCACGAAGTCGGTGATCGCCGGCGAATAGACCGCGCCGCCCGCGCAGGGACCCAGGATCACGCTGAGTTGCGGAACCACGCCGCTTGCCAGCGTGTTGCGCAGGAAAATGTCCGCGTACCCGCCAAGGCTCACGACCCCTTCCTGAATCCGCGCGCCGCCGCTGTCGTTCAGGCCAATCACCGGCGCGCCCACCTTCAGCGCCTGGTCCATAATCCGGCAGATCTTCACCGCGTGCGCTTCGCCCAGCGAACCGCCCAGCACCGTGAAATCCTGGCTGAAAACAAAGACCGTCCGGCCGCCGATCGCGCCGTAGCCGGTGACCACGCCGTCGCCGGGGTATTCTTTGTCCGCCAGCCCGAAGTCCGTCGCGCGGTGCTGCACCAGCATGCCCAGCTCCTGAAAGGAGCCCGGATCGAGCAGCGCTTCGATCCGCTCGCGCGCGGTCAGCTTGCCTTTGGCGTGCTGAGCTTTCACGCGTTCGGCTCCGCCGCCGGCGCGCGCGACGGCGCGGCGGCGCTCGAGTTCCTCCAAACGCTGGCGATGCCCGGCGGAAAGCGGCGGATGGCTCACGGGGTGCGTCCCTCGATCGGTTGAATGCGCCTGTATGGTAGGCGCGGAACGAAAAGGGGTAAAGCACAAGCCGCCGGCTCTCCGGCGCTTGCGCCGCGACCGCCTGCCCGGCTACGCTGCACGCATGCCCGACCTGACCTCGCGCCTCGGAAACCTCACGCTCGCCACGCCTTTCATGGCCGCCAGCGGAACCTTCGGCTACGGCAGCGAATACGCCCCCATTGTGGACCTCGCGAACCTCGGCGCCGTCGTCACCAAGTCGCTCTCCGTCGCGCCGCGCGAAGGAAACCCCACCCCGCGCATCTGGGAAACCTCCGCCGGGATGCTCAACGCCATCGGCCTCGAGAATTGCGGACTCGACGTCTTCATCGAGAAGAAAGTTCCCGAACTGGCCAAGCTGCCAACGAAAGTACTCGTCAACGTCGTCGGGAACTCCATCGAGGAATACGCCGAGATCTGCACGCGCCTCGATCCCATCGAGGCCGTCGACGGCTTCGAAATCAACATCTCCTGCCCGAACGTGAAGCACGGTTGCCGCTTCGCCAGCGACGCCGCCGATTGCGAACGGCTCTTCAAGGCCTTAAAGCCCACGACGAAGAAACTTCTGCTGGCCAAGCTCTCGCCCAACGTGACCGACGTCGCCGAAATTGCCCGCGCGGCGGTCGAAGGCGGCGCGCAAGCGCTCTCCCTGATCAACACGCTCCTGGGCATGGCCGTGGATGTAAAAACCCGCCGCCCGCGTATCGCGAACGTGACCGGCGGCCTCAGCGGTCCGGCGATCAAGCCCGTCGCGTTGCGCTGCGTCTGGCAGGCCGCGCGCGCCTGCCCCGGCGTGCCCGTCGTCGGCATCGGCGGGATCCGCTCGCTGGAAGACGCGCTGGAATTCTTTATGGTCGGGGCCTGCGCCGTGCAGGTCGGAACGACGAACTACCTCGACCCCGACCTCCTGAATCGCCTGCCGGGCGAACTGGACGCCTGGCTGAAAGCCGAAGGCTACGCCGATCTGAAACCGCTGGTCGGCTCGTTCAAAGCGTAAGCTCTACCCCAGCTCCGGATACCAGCGCCGAGCGTTCGTCTTCGTCACCTGCTCCACGACCTTTTCCGGCAGCCCCAGTCCCCGCGCGGTGCTCGTCTGGTACGTCACCGGCTCGGCGCTCGAATAGTAGCGCAGATACACCTCGGTCTCGTCGCGCAGATTCTTCAACCGTCCGGCCTGTTGCTCCGGCGTGGCCGAGGCGAAATCGCCGCGCACGATCACGTCCGTTCCGTGCAGGATCCGGTCGACGTACTTCAGGAAGAACGCGCGCACCTTCTCGGTCGGCTGTTCGATCAGGTCCCACAGCCGCGCGCTCGTGTCCACCGCGAAGTTGGGATAGCGCTCGAAGCGCCGCGCCATCTCGTCGACGTCCCACTCCAGACTGGCTAGGTGCGCCCCGACGACGCGCAGCTTCGGATGCCGCTCCACCAGCCGGTCGCGCGCCGCGATGATCGTTTCGTGCGCCGGATACTCGGGCTTGTTGTACATGTGCCATTGCGGATTGGCCTTGTAGTAGCCCGCGTGCGGCTTGCCTTCGCGAATCGGACGCCAGCACGCCAGCGGCTCAGCCATATGCAACAGCACCGTCTTGTCGTGCTCTTCCAGCCAGCGGAAAATCGGCGTGAAGATCGCGTCGTCGATCTGCACGAAGCTCCCGTCGGGCTTCTTCTCCTCCATGCCGATGTTCTTCCACGCCTTGCAGCCCACGGCGCCGGCGGAGAAATCGGCCTCAAGCTGTTCGATGCAGCTCGACGCATACTTCGGATCGCCGAAGCGCGGCAGGTCGAAGCCCGTCACCCACGCCGACGCGTCAGGCCGCTTGGACGCGGCCCGGCGGTACGCCGCCTGCCGCACGCTCCGCCAGCGGCCTTCGTTGTTCAAAGGCACGCTGATGTTCAGCACTTTCAGGTTCAGCTCGTCGCACAACGCGAGCACCCGATCGTCGTCGGTGTCTACATGAATATGAGCGTCCACCATGCGCATGGCACAAGACTCCCGGGATCGGCTGAAGGATGACGCAAGCGATGCCTGCAACCTACCTGATTCACCGTACTTTGCACAAGCCGTGCACCGCGTGCCGACAGGGAAAAGTTTTGGCTGGTAGAGTAAGGATACTTAGGATTTCCCCTTCGCGCGCATTCCCGCCGCCAACAGGTCCACAATGGTATCGGTGTCGTAAACGCACCCGCCCCACGTCCCGCCGCTGGCCGCCTGCAGCGCCGCCCATAGCCGCGTCGCTTGAGGCAATCCCGGTTCGGGCGCAAGGTCCGGGCGCGGTGCGCGCGCCGCCAGCACCCGCGCGCCTTCGTCCGCCTCGAAACGCCGTCCCGCCTCGCCGACCAAATCCACGCGCCCCTCGAGCGAGTTGCGGTCTACCGTCACGCAAACCGTATCGCCTTCGAGCAGCTTCCCGATCGGGCCGCCCGCCAGCGCCTCCGGCCCCACGTGCCCCACGCACGCTCCGGTGCTCACCCCGCTGAAGCGCGCGTCGGTGATCAGCGCCACGTGCTTCCCGAACGGAAGATGCTTCAGCGCGCTCGTCACCTGGTACGTCTCTTCCATCCCGCTGCCCAGCGGGCCGCGGCAGATCAGCGCCATCACGTCCCCGGACCGGATCCGCCCGTCCTTGATCGCCGCGATCGCCGCGGACTCGCTCAGGAAAACCCGCGCCGGACCCGTGTGCCGGTAGACGCCGTCGGCGTCCACCACGCTCGGATCGATCGAGGTGCTCTTGATGATCGCGCCATCCGGAGCGAGGTTACCGTGCACGAACGAGACGGTGCTCGTCAGCCCCATCGCGCGCGCGCTTTCGGGACTGTGGATCACGTCCTCGGGCTTCACGCCGTCGCGCGCAAACAGTTCCTCGCGCAAGCGCCGCCGCCGCGCGCTCTTCTCCCACCAGTCCAGCACCGTGCCCAGCTTCTCGCCCGACGCGGTCAGCGCGTTCAGTTCCAGCAGCCCCGCGCGGCGCAGATGCAGCATCACCTCCGGCACGCCTCCCGCCATGAAGACGCGGATCGTCGGATGCCCCACCGGCCCGTTGGGCAGCGCATCGACCAGCCGCGGGATGCGCCGGTTGATCGCGCTCCAGTCGGCCATCGCCGGGCGCTTCAGTCCCGCCGCGTGCGCGATCGCGGGCAGATGCAATAAAAGGTTCGTCGAGCCGCCGAATGCCGCGTGCACCGCCATCGCGTTGTGCCAGCCGCCGGAGGTGATCAGGTCGTGCGAAGTGATGCCGCGCGCTTCGAGCCGCAACAGCGCCCGGGCCGAACGCACCGCCGTATCGAGCCAGATCGGCTGCCCCGACGGCGCCAGCGCCGCATGAGGAAGCGTAAGCCCCAGCGCTTCGGCCACCACCTGCGAGGTCGCCGCCGTGCCCAGGAACTGGCAACCGCCGCCGGGCGAGGCGCACGCGCGACAGCCCAATTCGGCGGCCTGCTCCAGCGTGATCAGCCCGTGCGCGAAGCGCGCGCCCATCGTCTGGACCTTGCCCGCGTCTTCGCCGCCCGTCGCCGGGAGCGTCACCCCGCCGGGCACCAGCACGACGGGCAGATCGTGCGCGCCGGCCAGCGCCATCATCATCGCCGGCAAGCCCTTGTCGCACGTCGCCACGCCCAGCACGCCGCGCCGCGTCGGCAGCGAACGGATCAAGCGCCCCAGCACGATGGAAGCGTCGTTGCGGTACGGCAGGCTGTCCATCATTCCCGGCGTGCCTTGAGTCCGCCCGTCGCACGGATCGGTCACTGCGCCGGCGAACGGAACCGAGCCGTGCCGCTTGAACTCGTCGGCCGCGGCGCGCGCCAGCAAGCCCACTTCCCAATGCCCCGTGTGATAACCCAGCGCGATCGGCGTCCCGTCCTCGCCACGCAAGCCGCCCGCCGTCGAGAGAATCAGGAACGCTTTGCCCGTCAGCTTCGCCGGATCCCAGCCCATCCCCGCGTCTTGCGAGAGTCCGAAGAGGTCGCCCGAGGCCCAGTTGCGCAGCATCTCGTCGGTGAGCGGCAGTTTCCCCGCCGGCCCGTGCGCGTGCGTCTGGACTGCGTAGAGCGCCTCGCCGGCGTCGTCGAGCACCTCGGAGCGCGTGGGTTCGTAAGCGGGAGCGGACATGAGCGGTCCTTTCGCGGCGCGAGAAGCGAAGCAGAGGACAGCCTACGCGGCGCGCGGGCGCGAACTACGCACTTTTCAATTCCTTAACGTCGAACGCGAAGCCCCAAATCTGACGCGCTTACCGAAGGAGCGCGAGGCGTTCGGATTTGGGATTCATCTGCCCTTGGCAACGCGGCGCGGGCGCCTACATTAAGCACAACTCGCACGCATCCAACGCAAGGAGACGCACCGCATGTCCGCCACCAAGAAGCCCCTCCACGTCACCATCACCGGCGCCGGCGGCCAGATCGGCTACCAGCTCATCTTCCGCATCGCCTCCGGTCAGCTTCTCGGACCCGACCAGCCCGTCGTCCTGCGCCTCCTCGAAATCGAGCCGGCCATGAAAGCCCTCCAGGGCACCGTCATGGAACTCGACGACTGCGCCTTCCCGCTCCTGAGCGATATCGTCACCACCACCGACGCCAACGTCGCCTTCAAGGATTGTTCCTGGGCGCTGCTCGTCGGAGCGTTCCCGCGCAAGCAAGGGATGGAACGCAAGGACCTGCTCCAGACCAACGGCAAAATCTTCGGGCCCCAAGGCCGCGCCATCGCCGCTCACGCCGCCAAGGACATCCGCGTCTGCGTCGTCGGCAACCCCGCCAACACCAACTGCATGATCGCGCGCCTCTCGGCGCCGGAAGTCCCGCCCGAACGCTTCTTCGCCATGACCCGCCTCGACGAGAACCGCGCCAAGGCGCAGCTCGCCAAAAAAGCCGGCGTGGCGGTGAAGGACGTCACGAACATGACCATCTGGGGCAACCACAGCGCCACCCAGTTCCCCGACGCCTGGAACGCGCGCATCGGCGGGAAACCCGCGCACCAAGTCATCGGTGACGAAGCCTGGCTGAGAGAAACCTTCATCCCCACCGTCCAGCAGCGCGGCGCCAAGGTGATCGAAGCCCGCGGAGCCTCCAGCGCCGGAAGCGCCGCCAACGCGCTGATCGACATGGTCAACTCCATCCGCGCCAAGACCCCCGGCGACGACTGGACCAGCCTCGCCGTCCCCAGCCGCGGCGAGTACGGCGTCCCCGAAGGACTCCAGTTCGGCTATCCCGTCCGCTGCGACGGGAACGGCGGCTACAAGATCGTCGAGGGCCTGAAGCTCGACGCCTTCGCCCAAGAGAAGCTCAAGGCCACCGCGAAAGAACTGGAAGAAGAACGCGACGCCGTGAAACAGTTTTTGGGAGCGTAGGGCGGCTGCCGTTGCATGCGAAACGGCAAACGGAAAGCTGCGATTCGGGCGGCCGTGTCGTCGCTTGGCGTTTGCCGTTTTGACGTTTGTTTGGTTCTTGGCGTTTGAAGTTTGCCGTTTGCAGCCTGCCTGTCAAAAGACTCCCTCTGCCTCGCGTATCATTTTATAGGAAGCAGCCGCCACGCGGCATCGAACGCGACCTGCCGCCGGATGCCGGGCGTGTTAGACTGCCGCCTCGAACCGTGCGGCCTGCAAGAGGATCCGTCATGAGCGATACGCAAGACACCACCCAGTTCGGCGCGCCCGGCCAGCCCCCGCTGCCCGACCGCCGCGAAGTCGTCCCGTCCGGCTACGGCCCGGCGACGCCCGTCCCGCCGGCCGGCCGCCCGCCGCAAGGGCCCTTGCCGCCGCTCGGATACGCCGGTTATCCGGCCTTCCCGCCGCCGCCGCCCCCCAAAAAGTCCAACACCGGCTGGTGGGTCGCGCTGATCGTGCTCGTCGTCTTCGGCTTGGGCGGCATGATGCTGGTCGGTTTCATCGGCGTGCTCTCCGGAGCCGGCGGCACTCAAGCGGGCGGGCAGCGCAAGCTGCGTGAAGTCGTCGTCGAAGGTTCGGGCGACGACAAAATCGCGCTGATCGACCTGCACGGCGTGATCATGGATGTTCCCAGCGGCGGGCTTTTCGGCGGCGGGCCCTCCATCGTCCAGAGCGTCATCAAGCAGGTTCGGCAGGCCGCCGAAGATCCGGACGTGCAGGGCATCCTGCTCAGCGTCGATTCGCCCGGCGGAGGCGTCACGGCCAGCGACGAGATCTGCCACGAGATCAAGAAGGCCAAGGAAGCCGGAAAGGTGATCGTCGTTCACTGTGGCGATTTGTGCGCCTCGGGCGGCTACTACGTGTCCGCCCCTGCCGACGCCATCGTCGCCTCGCCCACCTGCATCACCGGTTCCATCGGCGTAATCATCGGGCACATGAACATGCAGGAACTCTTCGAGCAGAAGCTCGGCATCAAGGACCGCCCCATCAAGAGCGGACCCCACAAGGATATCCTCAGCAGCGGGCGCGAGATGACCGCCGAGGAACTCGCCATCATCCAATCCGTCGTCGACGCCATGTACGACCGCTTCGTCTCCATCGTCGCCGCCGGACGCGCCGGACGCGGGCCGATTCCCGCCGGCATCGAGGAAGCCAAGGCCGCCGTGCGCAAAGTCGCCGACGGGCGCATCTTCACCGGCGAACAGGCGCTGGACCTGGGCCTCGTGGATAAAGTCGGCTATCTCGAAGACGCGCTGGCCGAAACCCTGCAGCGCGCGGGACTCACCCAGGCCTCCGTCGTGCGCTACCGCAGCGACCCTACGCTGATGGAAGTCCTGGCCGGGGAAGCCCGCGGCCCGAAGGTCGAGATCAACACCGGCGTCCAGATCGACGCGCGCGGCTTCCTCGAACAAGCCACCCCGCGCTTCGAATACCGCTGGTCGCCGGGGCGCTGAACGAAACGAACCGGGAGCCACCCGGAAAGCCGGCATCGGGACCGGCGTCCGGCGCCTGATAAAGTCCGTCGAAACGCGCCCTGCGCAGACGGCCGAAGCAGGTTTTGTTCGAAGCTTTTGAACCTGGGAACTTGATTTTTACGGCGGGATGCTTCAAACTCACCAAACGTATCAAAGAGCGTATGGCAAGGCGTAAGAGGTTGCTGGGTGCCGCCGGCGCGGCGAAGGTTCGCCGCTATTGATGGACTGTTGAGGCTAATGGCCACTGCTCGAGTGATCCTTGGGATGGTCCTGGCCTGTTTGACACAGACCGCCCTATTCGCGCTGGACGTACCTGAATCGTCCAATTTGACCGCGGAAAAGCGCGTCACCGAGTTCAGTCTCGAAGATCTGATGAACGTCGAAGTCACGTCCGTCTCGCGAGCGCCGGGCCAGGGCGTCTTCACTTCGCCCGCGGCCATTTACGTGATTCAGTCCGAAGACATACGCAGGACGGGGCATCAAAGTCTGCCCGAATTGTTGCGGCTGGTCCCGGGGCTGCATGTGGCGCAGATCGACGCCGGACTGTGGGCCATCTCGTCCCGCGGTTTTAACGGGCGCTTCAACCGCAACCAGTTGGTGCAAATCGACGGGCGCACCGTCTACAACCCCACCTTCGCAGGCGTGAACTGGATCGCACAGGATACGCTGCTCGAAGACCTCGACCGCGTCGAAGTGATCCGCGGTCCCGGCGCGACGCTGTGGGGCGCCAACGCGGTCAACGGGATCGTCAATTTCGAAACCAAGTCCGCGAAAGATACCCAAGGCCTGCTCGTCAGCGCCGTCGGCGGCACCGAAGAACGCGTGAACGGGGCCGTACGCTTCGGCGGCAAGGCCGGCAAAGACCTGCACTATCGCATTTACGCCAAGTGCCAGGCGCGCGACCACGGCGAGGCGTACCTGGGCGATTACACCGACGACTGGCGCCGCGCACAGACCGGCGCGCGGATCGACTGGGAAGCCAGCGCCAACGACCAAGTCATCTGGCAAGGCGATGCGTACGGCTTAAAGAAAGGCGAACTGCACGGTGGTTCGGACTTCCCCAGCGGAACGGCCTTCGTCCGCGACGGGGAAGACGAGTACGACGGCTGGAACGCCATGGCCAAGTGGCGCCGCAAGCTCGGCACGGATCACGAATTCCGCCTGCAGATTTACGCCAGCTTCGACCGGCAGGACCGCCCGCACAACGACATCGAGTTCACCGAAGATATCTTCACCTTCGATTTCGACTACCAGCACAACCGCAAGGTCGGCCGCCACGCACTCGTATGGGGCCTCAACTACCGCCGCGTCGACGCCGAATTCGACAACGGCCCCTCGGGCCTCGTCTTCGATCCCTCGGGCCGCACAACGCACACCGTCAGCGGCTTCGTCCAAGACACCATCGAGATCCTGCCTGACACGTTCGAGCTCTCCGTCGGAACCAAGGTGGAGCACAATCCGTTCACCAACCTGGAAGTGCAACCCAGCGTGCGGACGATGTTCAAGCCGCACGCCGATCACGTGCTCTGGACGGCCGTCTCCCGCGCCGTGCGCGTCCCGGCGATCTTCGACAACGACGCACGCGTCCAGGCCACGCTGGGCCTCCCGGGAACCTCGCTCACTCTGCGCGGCAACCGCCGCCTGGATCCCGAGGAAGTCGTCGCCTTCGAGTTCGGCTACCGCGCGCGGCCCGTCCAATGGTTCGGCCTGGACCTCACCGCCTTCCACAACCGCTACCGCCTCCTGATCGACACGAAAAGCGAAGTGCTCAGCGAACTGGGCCAGCCCTTCCCGCCCGGCATCCCCGCCGAAATCCTGCTCCAGTTCGGCAACGGCTATTCCGCGAAAACCTACGGCGTCGAACTGGCGGCCACCTGGACGCCCCTCGAACGCCTGCGCATCCTCGCCTCGTACACCTGGCTGGATGTCCACGTCAGCGGCGCGCCCGGCGACGAAGACGAAGAACGCCGCAGCCCCGCCAATCAGGCGCAGGCGCGCGTCCACTACGATCTGGGCGATGCGTTCGAGTTCAATGCCGCGCTGTATTACTACGACAACGTGCCCGCGCCGCGCGCCGCAAACGGCATCTCCGCCTTCTGCCGCGCCGATCTGGGCTTCACCTGGCGCCCCCCCGTCGACGGCCTGGAAGTGAGCCTTTGGGGCACCAACTTGTTCGACGCCAGCCACAAAGAGTACGGCCCGGACCGCAACACCTCGCCCAGCGCCTCGCGCATTCAGCGCGGCGTCTTCGGCAAAGTGACTTGGCGCTGGTAATACGAACGCCGCTTACTTCAGCGACTTGCGCGGAACCTCGAACGCGCGCGACTTGATCTTCGCGATCAGCGCCTCGCACGCCTGCTTCGTCTCCGCCGGGATCTTCGCGTCCAGCTTCGGGTTGAACGCCACCCACACGTAGCCTTCGGGCAACCCGAAAATCTGCGTCTTACCGTCGAAGCTCCCCGCCTTCACCTGCGCCGCCACGTCGAGGAACGTCTTGGGAATGTCCAGCACCGCGCTGGCGAGGATCGTCTCCGGAAAGAGCGCGTTCTGGTCGTCGTTGCTCCCGAAGGCCAGCACGCCCTTGTCCTTGTGCTCCTGCACCGCCTCGAAGACGCCTCGCGCGCCGTTGTTCGCATTGTGGAAGATCAAATCCGCGTTCTGCCCGATCAGCGCCAGCGTCTGCTCCTTCGCCTTGGCCACGTCGTCCCACGAATCGGTCCAGACGATCCGCACGTCCGCGTCCGGACGCGCTTCCTTCGCACCCGCCGCAAACGCCTCGAACGTGCTCTCGATCACCGGATGCTTCTTCGGTCCCACGCAGCCCAGCACCCCGCTCTTCGTCAGCTTCCCCGCGAGATACCCCAGCACGTAACACGCATCTTCCAGCACGAAGCGCAGCCCCGCGACGTTCCCTTCCGCGTCCTTGTCGTTCCCGCTCACGAAGATCTGCGCCTTCGGATGCTTGCCCGCCAATTCCACGAGCTGCGGGCGCCACCATTCTCCCGCGTGGAGAAAGACCACGTTCGTCCCTTCGCCCAGGTACGTGCGCAGGCTGTCCAGCGCCGACGACAGCCCGGATGCCTGCGCCGTCGCGTTCTGCACGCGCGCCCCCAGTTCCTTCTCGATCTGCTTCAGGCCCGTGTACGCGCTTTGCGACCAGCCCCCGTCCGTCACGTCGCCTGGCGTGATCAGCGCCGCCGAAAACGCGCCCGGAGGACTCGGGCTGTGCGCCGGTCCCGAAAACGCCCACACCAGCGCGATCACCACCAGCACCGTGACCGCAATTCCGACCGTCTGGCCTTTCATGACCGTTTACCTCTCGAGAATCAGAATGAAGCGCAGCGAAATGGTAGCCGTTGGCCTACGCACGGCAACCGCCAAGACATCCGCCTCGTCCGGCCAAAAAAAAAAGCGGGCCTTAATAGGCCCGCTCCTTATGATGCGGTCGGGAAAGGATGGCCTTACCGCGAAGCCAGGTGTTCCTTGTTCACCTTCACGTTGTTCGGCAGAATCACGATGTCCACGCGCCGGTTCTTAGCCTTGTCTTCGGCGCTCTTCTCCGGCCACACCACCGGCTGGCTGTAGCCGTAGCCTGCCGTGTAGAGCCGGCTCGAACCGACCTTGCCGCCGCCGATCAGCCAGTCGTAGACCGCCTTGCTGCGCGACTGCGACAGCTCCATGTTGTCGTTGAACATCTTCTTCGTCGTCTCGCGCACGATCGGCGTGCTGTCCGTGTGCCCTTCGACGCGGACGTAGTGGTTCGCGTATTGCCCGTTCAGCGTCGCCGCCACTTCAGCAAGTGTCCGTTCGGCGCCCGGCTTCAGCGTCGCACGGCCCGCGTCGAACAACACCGTGTTCGCCACGCGGATCGTGATCGCGCCCGGCTCCTTGCTGCCGCCGTCCACCACCGAGACGCTGCCCGGTCCGCCGGCCGCTTCGAGTTTCTTCTGCAGCGCCGCCATGTCCGTCTGCATGCTGCTCAACTGCTGCCGCAGCGCCGCCGTCTGCTGGACGTTCTGCACCGTCACGGCGTGCACTTGCTTGCCGAGCAGCTCGTTCTGAGCCGTCGCTTGAGCGGCCAGCGCGCGCGCTTCCGCTTCGCGTTGAGCCGTAATCGCCTTGTCTTCTTCGAGCTGCCGGATCATCCGGTCCTTCTCGTTCAGCGCGCGTTCCGCGCGGGACTGCTTCCCGCAGCCCGTCGCCGTCAGCAACGCGCCGCCGGCCATCAACGCCATCGCCACTTGCTTGATCCCGAACATGCACAACCTCCCATCGGCTGGCGGAGCGGGGGGCGCGCCGCCTGTAACTTTTCGGATGCGCCGGCTCCCCACGTCCGGCCGCCTGATCCGCTTGCAGAATTCGCTATTCGCACAGGCCTCGCGCGCGGATTTCCTGCGCGCGGGCCCGAAGCTCATCCTGCATCGTCAAACAGGCCGCCCTACCTTTAGTGGAGAACTCACAATCCGGCCGATCTCGTAATAAAGCGCCGGGGGAGGCTAATTCCTGCCGGATCGTCTCGGCCACGCAGGCTCGAGCGTCCATAACGGCCACCGTCGCCGGACCGCAGGAGACCCGCCGGATCCGCCCCGTGGCCTCCATCTGCGCATGGTGCCGGTCGTGGATCTTATAAAAACCCCGCGGGCCCAGCGGAGCGTGCGTTACTGGGACCGCCACCTGCCGGCCGTCTTCCAATTCCTGCAACGCCTCGGCCGAAGCCAGGTACGGCAGCCCCAGCCACTCTTCCACCGCGTGCAGCGTCGTGTTGCAGACCGGCGTCACCCCCAGGAAGACCAGCTTCGACGGTCTTCCCTCAGCCCGCACGTATTGCGCGTACGGACCGTCCCAGCCGCCGAACGTCGTCGTCTCCGGTCCGTGCGCCGCCATCCACGCCGCCGCGTTCGGACCGATGCACGCGACCGAATGCGTCAGCCCGCCGCTGCGCACCGCCTCCGGCCGACGCCAGAATACGTCCGTCACCGCCCCCACCCGCGAGGGCGTTCGAGCCTTATGGAACGCCAGCCCCGACGCGCCCGGCAAGTTCACGTACGTCGCCGTCAACGTCGGCATCGCCACGTGCCCGTCCGGCCCGGCCGCCTCCAGCAGACCGTCGATCAACGCCTCCGGCCCGCCGTCGAACGATCCGAAACTCTTGAGCGAACTGTGCACCATCAGCGTGTCGCCCGGCACGATGCCGGCCGCTTTGAGCGCCTGAACCAGATCGGCTTTCGTGACGGGCGGGACGCCGGACATGAGCACTCCGAACGACGATGAATCGTAATCGGTAACGGATACTTCAGTACAGGATCGGCGATCCCTGCGCTCGACGCCTCAAGGAGTCGTTACGGTTTACTGTTCTCGACTGACCTCAATCTGCGCTCTCAGCTTCCGCACCAACCGTAGCTCGACGGAACCCGGATCGGCGCTCGCGAACTTGGCGCTCCCGCAGGCCACGGCCAGGCGCAACGCTTCCTCCGGCTCCGCGCCCCGCGCACAGGCCCACATCCAGCCCGCCGTGGCGGCATCGCCGCACCCGGTGGCCGAACGGCGCCGCGACTTCGGCAGCACCGGCGGCTTCGCGCGCCACAAACCTTCGCGCGTCGCCAGCCACGCCGCGTCCGAACTCGCCGTCACCAGCACCGCCCTCGGTCCGCTCCGCCGGTCCGGCAGGGCGCGCAGCGCCTTCGCATGCGCGCGTTTCCACGGATCGAGCGGCCCGCGCAGCTTCAAGAGCGCCCCGATCTCCTTCGCGTTCCCCTTGATCCCGTCCAGGCCGGATCGCGCCGCCCATTCCAACAGCGGGCCGTTGGTGTCGGCGATCAGGACGCGCGCATGCGCGCGCAGCGCGGCCAGAACCGCGCGCAGCGTCCGCGCGGGGGTCTGCGGCGGAGCCGACCCGCAGACGGCCGCGCAACCCAATTCCACCGGAAGGCGCGAGGCCATATGCAGCAGTTCCGCGCATTCCGCACGGCTCGGCGCCGGCATCGCTTCCTTCACGTGCGTCTCGCGCCCGCCCAATCGCTCCAAGTACGTCGTGCAGATCCGCGTCGGACACGACCGCCGCGCCACCGCCAGCTCGATCCCCTCCCCCGCCAACATCCGCGCCGCGAGCGATACTTCGTTCGTCCCCAGCCACGTCGCCGCCAGCACCTTCGACTCCGATCCCAGCACCCGCCGCAGCACCCGCGCCGTATTCACGCCCTTCCCCGCCGGTACGCGCTTCAGCAAGCGCCCGTCGATCAGCGCGCCCGGGATCAGCCGCTCGACCTCGACGATCCGGTCCACCGCGGGATGAAGCGTTAGCGTGAGGAAGGTAGTCATGGCGTCATGCTAAAGCGCGAGAACCAACGGGGAAAGGTGAGGAGTTAGGCGTCCTACGGCCGGGCGCGGCCGTGTGGCGTACGCTTCCCCCGTTGCGCTTCACCTGAAATCCTCCCCCGCCAGCACCACCTCCTGCTTCGCCCCCACATTCGCCAGCAGGCCCAGGCAGAGGAACGAACTGATCAGCGAACTCCCGCCGTAGGAAACAAGCGGAAGCGTCAGGCCCGTCGTGGGCAAAAGGCCCAAGGCCACGCCCGCATTGATCAGCGCTTGCCCCGCGATCAGGACCGAGACGCCCACCGCGATCAGCCGTCCGGCCGGTTCGCGCACCCGCCGAGCGATGCGCAGGCCCGCCAGCGCGAGCAGCAGGAAGAGCAGCAAGAGCAGCCCCGCCATTAGAAAGCCGCCCTCTTCGGCGATCACCGCGAAGATGAAATCCGTATGCTTTTCCGGAAGAAAACGCTGCGCGTTGGCATGAGCGCTGCTCCAGCCGGTGCCCCACAGCCCGCCGCTCCCGATCGCGATCTCCGACTGCAGGAGCTGCCACGCCTCGTGGTGCCGGTACTGTTCCGGGTCCAGCCAGGCCAGGATGCGCCGCTGCTGGTACGGTTTCATCACCCAGTACCACATGCCTACCATGCCGGCGATCCCCGCCAGATTCACCAGCGCCAGATCCGTCTTTTTCGCGCCCGCCGCGTACAGCATCGCGAACGCGATCGGAACCAGCACCATCGCCGTGCCCAGATCCGGCTGCCGCAGAATCAGCGCCATCGGCACCAGAAACAACCCCAGCGGAATCAGCAGCCCCGAGAGCCGCTTGTAGCTCTCGCGGTACATCAGGTAATGCGCCACCGCCAACACCAGCACCGGCTTCATCAGTTCCGACGGCTGCAGGTTGACCACGTACAGATTGAACCAGCTCCGCGCCCCGTTGATCGGCCGCGTGAACAGGACCGCCACCAGCAGCCCCAGCAGCACCACGTACAGCACCGGCGACCAGCGCAGCAGCACCAGATAGTCCACCCGCTGCACCGCCGCGAACGCCGCCAGACCCAGCGCCACGTACGCGCAGTGCCGCAGCAGCAAACCCCAGCCGATCGACGCTCCGCTGCCCCCGGCGCTCGCGATGAACGCCGTCCCCAGCGCCACGATCAACGCCACGCAGCCCAGCAGGAACCAGTCCAGCCGGACCAGATGCTCCAGCCACCGCGCCGAAACCGGAGCCGCCCGATGCGTCGTCGTCTGCCAGACCTGATTCATCGACCCTTCATCCCAAGGCCAAGAGAGTTCAAAGTTCTAAGTTCAAAATGCAGAGGCCAAGCAGCAAAACCACCCTGCCGTACTCGCAAGCCGAAGTGCGAAGTTCAGAATCCAAAATCCAAAATCGCCCTACCTGCCTCCCCCATACACCGTCCGCAGCATCCGGTACGCCAGCGGCGCGGCCACCTCGCCGCCGTGCCCGCCGTGCTCCACGAAGACGCAGAACGCCACCTGCAGGGCGTGCGCCGGAGCGTACCCTGCGAACCACGCGTGCGGCGGCTGCTCGTCGGTCACGTCGGCCGTGCCCGTCTTGCCCGCCACGCGCACCGGCAGCGGCGCGACGCCCTGATGAAACGCTTTGTACGCCGTCCCCATCGCGCCCGGCGTCCCGACGTTCACCGCCTCGTCCAGGCCCTGCCGCACCAGAGCGGCCGTACGCGCCGAGAAGACCGGCGCCGCCGGTGCTTCCGCGGGCGCGTCGGCCCAGAGCCGCGGCGTCACCGGACGCCCGCCGTTGGCGAGGCACGCCATCAAGGCCGCCGCCTGCAGCGGCGTCGCCGAGACATAGCCTTGGCCGATCGCCGTCAGAAAATCCTTCCCGCGCGACCAGCTCTGCCCCGGCAGATGCCGCGCGCGCCACGCCGCGTCGGGGTACGCGCCTCCCGCTTCGCCCGGAAGATCCAGTTCCGTCCGCCGGCCCAGCCCCACCGCGTACGCAAAGCGGCCCAGCGCCTCCGCGCCGACCTGGGCGCCCAACCGGTAAAAGTACACGTTGCAGCTCCGCCGCAGCGCCTGGTCCAGATCGACCAGCCCGTGCGGACGCCGGCCGTCGCAATGAAAGCGCCGCCCGCCTTCGTCCACGTGCCCCGGACAGGACAGTCCGGCGTGCGGGTCCAGTTGCCCCAGTTCCAGCGCCGCCGCCGCCACCAGCGCCTTCATCACGCTGCCCAGCGGGTACTGACCCGCAGACGCGCGGTTCAGCAGCGGCAGCCGCGCGTCTTCCAGCAGCGCCTTCAAGGCCGCTTGCCGCGGCGCGCCTTCGCGCGGCGGAGCGAACAGATTCGGATCGAACGACGGGCCGCTCGCCAGCGCCAGCACCTCGCCGCTGCGGCAATCCAGCACCACCACCGCCCCGGGATGACTTTGCGAAGCCAGCGCCTCTTCGGCCGCGCGCTGCCACGCCGAAGAGATCGTCAGGCGCAGATTCGATCCCTGCCGCGGTGCGATGTCGCGGTGCAGCGCGCGCTGCGATTCTTCCAGCCCGTCGAGCCGGAAGCTCAAGCCGCTCTCCCCGCGCAGCAACTGGTTATGCCACGCCTCCACCCCGCTCTCGCCGATCCGCGTATCGGGAAGCGCCGCCGGCGCCGTCCGGCGCAGCGATTGCGTCAACTCCTCGCCCAGCCAGAACCGCTCGGCCTCGCCCAGCGCCACCCGCGGCGGCGCGTCGCTCCAGCGCAGCGCGTCCCCCAGGCCCAGCGCCCGCGCCGCGCGCCGGCCCGGATCGTCCAGGCCTCGCAGCACCGCCAACAGCGCCGGAACGCTCAGCGTCGCCGGGTCCGTGCCCAGGAGCCCGGCCGCCTGCCGCCGGTGCTCCGCCGGCCATGCGCCCAGCGTCTCCGACCAGATCCGCTCCCGGTCTTCCAGCCGGTCCAGCAGCACGCCGCGCGCGCGCAGTTGTTCGAGTTGATCCGGGTGCAGTTCGCCCAGCGTCCCCAGCACGTGCGCCAAAAACGTGCCGTGCGGATACGCCCGGCGTACCGAGGTGAGGCAACTCAAGCCGGCGAAATACGGGCTCGCCGTCTCTTCGCGCACCGGCGCAGCAACGCTCGCCGCCGCCGGCACGCCTTGCGCCGCCTGAGCGAAGAACGCATCTTCCTGCGCCGCGCGCAGCGCGTTCCAGACCGCCGCGTCGATCCCGCTCGCGAACGGCACCGGCGTCGTTGCGCGCTCCCAGCCCCGCGCCACGCGGTCCAGCGCCCGCAAGAGCCCCTGCGCCAGTTCTTCCGGCGCGCGTCCGATCCGCGCCGCCAGCGACCGCGTCCAAGCTTCGCCCGCCAGCCGCGCTTCCAGAGCAGAGAACGCCCGCGCCAGCTCGTCGGGATTTCGCGCCTGGCGCCGAGCGTCGCGTATCTCGTTCAGCGTCACGCGTTCGAACGGAAGCTTGTCGGCGCGCACGGCCAGATCGAAGCTCGGCACATCTGCGGCCAGCACCTGCCCGTCGCGGTCCAGGATCGATCCGCGCTTCGGCGCCCGCGCCTCGACCTGCGGCCGCGTCTGGTGCGCGCGCGCGGCGAGATAGACCTCGTGCCGCACGAGCTGCAACTGCGCCAGCCGCCCCAGCACCAGCCCGAAGGCGGCGATCAGCAGCGCGCTAAGAACGTGGACCCGAAACCGAAACATGCCGCCCGCCTATTTTCCACTCAAAGCCATGCGCCCGCGCCGCGCCGTTCCGTCCGCAATCGACCAGCCGCCCTGCCCCGCGCCGTTCAATCCCAAATCCAAAATCCGCAATCCAAAATGAGTTCACGCCTGCCGCAAGTACGGACGCCCGAAATCGTCCGGCCGCCGCCGCTGCAACGCGCCCGGACCCAGCAGCCCCGTCCAGGCGTACAGTTCGGCCAGCGCGAACGCCGCCACGCCGCCCGCGCCCAGCGCCGCCAGCGTGTGCTGAAACGCGCGCTCGAACCCTTCGGCCACGAACCACGTCTCGCCCGCCAGCGCGCCGACGAACGCGTAGGCCCCGTACGCGAAGAACGTCCCCGCCGCCGCCGCCAGCCACGCGCTCCACGGGCCCCCGCGGATCAGGTCGCGTTCCGGCAGCCGCACCAGCCACGCCGCAAAGAGATAGCAGACCGTCAGCGCGCCCAAGCGCGGAGAGGTCAGCAGATCCGACTGCACCCCCAGCGCGAAGACGAACAGCAAACCCGTCCGCCCCGGCAGAAACGCCAGCGAAGCCAACCCCGCCGCCAGCGCCACGTCCGGCCGCCACGCCGCCGGCAGAAAGACCGGCAGCACCGTCTGCTGTACCACCGCCACCGCCAGCCAGATCGCGCTTAGTACGCCGAAGACCCGCATCTCGTGTCCGCCGTTCCAGGATCCAACCGCTGCCGATTCGCGGCAGCCCTAGGTCGTGCCTTCAGCCTTGGCCCCAGCCGTTTTCCCCTCCTTGCCAAGGAGGGGCAGGGGAAGTGACTCAAAAAAAGCGCGCACAGCGCGACCTACCGTTTCCGCTCCGCCGGCCACGGAATCTCCGCCGCCTCGGGCCGGAACACCACCACCGCCTCGATCGCCCGTTCCGGCCACGCCGGCTGAACGTCCAATTCCCACTCCATCTCGCTTAAACGCCGCAGCGCCGTCACCTGCCCCAGGAAGCAACTCGGCGGAAAACCGGCCTCACGCCCGGTGGTCACTACCGCCTCGCCCACCCGCGCACGAAGTTCGGCCGCGACCAGGCGCAAGCGGCAGCGCGGCCGGCCCCACTCGTCGGCGCCGCCTTGCAGCACTCCTTCGGCCTGGCATTCGGCCAATCGCGCCGGCAGGCGCAAGCCTTCGTGCGCCAGCGGCGCCACACAACTCGCGTGCGGTCCCACCGAGACGATCCGGCCCAGCGCCATGCCGCCGTACAGCACGCCCGCGCCAACGGCCACGCCCTCGGCGCTGCCCTGATCGAGCCCCCACAGCGTGCTCCCCGAACGCCCTTCGCGCGCGATCACTCGCGCCGCCACGCCGCGCGGCGCTCGCGGCTGTCCAAAACCCGCCGCCGCCAGCATCGCCTGCAAGCGCGCGTTCTCGTCGGCCAGCCGCGCACAGCGGATCTCCAGGTCCCGCACCCGCGCATCGGGAACACCCGCCGGCGTGGCCGAGGCCGGTGCTTCCGCCGAAGCCGTCGGCGGCGCGTTCAAGCCGCGGGTCGCGTCGTGGAAAAAAGTCAGCAAGGGGCTCAAAGCCGAAAGCGCGTGGCTGCGCAGGGTCAGCACCTGGGCTTGAGGCACCAGGAGCATCGCCAGCGACGTAGCCAGCAGGAGCGGCAGGAGCCGCGAGGGGTTGGAAGGGGCGCTCGGCATCGGGTTCGTTGGACGCCACGTTAGGGCTCGTCAGCCCCTCCTTTGGCGTACCTGTTCGGTATCGGAACCCGCGCGCGCTAACCTGAGAGTGAAAAAAGAGTTGGTGCGGAAAATAACCAGCCACGGAGCGGCCTATCCCCAGCCCGCTCCGCCCGCGCCATGTTAGGGAATCAAAATGAGAAGATTATGAAGCCAGCGGCAGCGCCATTTGCTCGGCGTTCAAGAGGTCCATGATGATCTGCAAACCCTCACTCCAAGCCTGCTTATGTTCAGTATCCATAAGGTGCCCGACGGTCTCACCTACCGCGCCTTCCAACGCACGGTGCAACGCATCCATATCCTCATCGCCCATCCCCGCCTCATCCGCCATCCGTCGCATCGCCTTGACCGTCAACACCAGCGTCCCCGGCGTCGCCATCGGCCGCAGCAGCGCATTGAGGTACGTCACCAGCAGATCGTGCCGATCTTCCTTCGACCAGTTCGCCACTTTGCGGAACAAGCTCGGCCGGTCGTTGCTCAAGGACTTAAAGAACCGATCCGCGAACTGCGCCTCACGCCCTTCCACCAATCGTACCGTCTCCCAAATCCTGCAAGCGTTCAGGCGCATGTGCGTATCCCCCATCTCAATCCAGGCTCCCCAATCGGCGGCTTCTCGAAGTCGATCTTGAAGTCCGTGCTTCCGCCGATTCGGAAATTTCCTGCCTGCCTATGGGGGTAGACGCAAGGGTCGGACCAATCGCGCATGATAACTTCTTGCGGCGCGGCAAGATATGCACAGAGACTTTACGGCCTTCGTCTAAGTCTTTTTATTGATGGAGGTTACAGAATCGCCACAAACGAAAATTCGTACTATTACGGCCGCTGCGGTATGGCGAAAACGACCGCCATCTGGCGTTGTGTCCACGAACGAGGATAGGAGCATCCCACAGGCTGGAGCTTAGCTTCCGGCGCCGTGAGCCTTGCTTTGGGATGCCGGCGGCAGGAGTCGTTCAAGCGCGGCCTGGATTTCCACGGGGCCGAAAGGCTTCTGCAAGAACAAGTGCGGCTGCGGAATACCGCTGGCGACCAGTTCGTCTTCGGCGTCCATACCGCTGATGACCACCACCGGTAGACGAGGCACCAGTGCGCGCAACTGGCGGAATACCGTCAAGCCTTCCTGATCGCCCAAGTGCATATCGAGGAAGACCAGATCCGGAGTTTGTTCACGGCACCACGCGTAAGCAGCTTCGGCCTCATGCACAGCTTCAGGCGCGCAATTCATGTCCGCCAAGAACGCGCACATCAGGCTGGCCAGGTCGGGTTCGTCGTCGACGATCAGCACGCGGAAGGGCATGATTCGCGCACTCCTCCACACGCTTCCCAAAAATTAACGTACCTAATGGTATAAGATGGTAAATATACCTTACATCACTATAGCCCGTCCACTCCAACTGCGCACTCTTTTTCGTTACGAGAAGCTACAATTCGTGCAAGAATGGCAGCCCGAATGGCCGAGACTGTTAAGTCTTCTGAAGAGTACGATGCAGGATTCGTCCTACTCGGTGGCTTTCGTTTGTTTCATCCGATTCAAAAACGAGAGAAGGGAAGCTGAAATGGCGGGTGCATGCAAACGGTTCTCCATCCTGACGGCACTCGTGCTGGCGACGCTGGGGACCGCCGCCGCGGCAGACTCGGTCATGTATGTCGAGCAGGACTATTCCATCGTCCGGCAGGAAAAGGAAGGCGTTGAAGCGAAGGACATCCGCCAGAAGCTCTACCTCACCGCCGATGCGGTGCGCATCGACGAGTACGCCGGTCCCAGCAAGCAGCCCACCGAAAGCTATCTGATCGACTTCAAGGCCCGCCAGATCATCAACCTCGATCACGAGAAGCTGAACAAGCTCACCGAATCCTTCGACGGCCGCAAAGAGCGGATCGAGAAGCGCAAGCAGAAGGTCCGCGAGGATCTGGAGGCGCTCCCCGAGGGCAAGCAGCGCGAACAGACCCAGCGCCTGTACCGCGCGTTGCTGGACGACCAGCGCGCGTACAAGGTCGAGCGGCCCAAGGATCAGGCCGAAGTGGAGGTGTTGGGCGTCAAAGCCGAGGCGGTGCGGATCGTCGACGAACGCGATCCCGCGTATGTCCCGCTGGCCACCTGGCTGCACCCGGACCTTGAAGTGCCTTACGACAACGCGGAAGTGTTGTATCTGCTCCAGATCATCGGGCCGAAGATGGCGCAGTTTCTGCGCGAGAACAAGAGCGTCTTCCGCCGCCTGCCGATGAAGCTCGAACTGGACTTGGCCGCCGGCGGCACGCTGAAGACTCAGGTGGTGAAGGTCGAATCGATCGAACGGCGCAAGCTGGCCGGCGATCTCTTCCAGGTCCCCGAAGGCTACAAAGAAAAGAAGGCGGGAGCCGCGGAGACCGCCAAGACCGGCGAAGTCGCGCCCGACTGAACCTCGAACCGCGGTCCTTAGTGCCGCTCCCAAAAACCAGCGTCGAGGCGGCTGCGCCGCGCCGGTCAAGCGGGACCAAGCAGGCGAAGAAGCCGGATCGGGACGAGCCTCCCGCCCCTGAACCCGATGAAGACCCGCGAAGCTCCACCGCAAGCAGACAACCGATGATGGTTTGGCTAAGGGCTCTTACTCTTCGGCGAGCCGCTCCAGCAGCCACGCGCGCGGCAGGACGCCTTTGACGGTCAGCCCTTCGAGCACCAGACCTTCGTCGAGCGCGCTGAGCCAGACCTTGCCCGGGCGGAGTAATTCCGGAGCCAGCGCCAGATCGCGTGTCTTCTGGTCGTTGCTCTGAAGGATCGCTTTCGTCTCGGCGCCTTCGGGCGTCACGGTCAGGATCAGCTTCTCGTTTTCGGCAGGCAGTTTCCGATACGGCACGTGCGCCGCGCGCAGGCGCTGCGAGCCCTTGACGATCTGCAGGAGCGCCTCGCGCCCCAGATCGACGCTGACGCGGCTGTCGTCTCCGTCCAGCGCGCCGAAGGCAAAGGACGCTTCCTTGGGCGTATCCTTGCGCACGATCATCTCGATCGTGAGCGGCGCATCCAGCGGCGCGTCGAGAGCGAAGCGCGCTTCGGTCGGGACCGAGATGCCTCCGTTGGAAAGCGCCACGAGCCGCCGTTCGCCTTGAGCGGGCTTCCAATCCCGCAGGCTACCGGCGGCTTTATAGCCGTAGGTCAGTTCGACTTCCAGGCCGTTGGGCCGCCGCTTCAGCACCTTGATCGGCGCAGCCAGGTAGCGGGCCAGTTCTTCGGCGCCCAGCAGGTCCACGCGCCAGGCCGGCGGCTGCATCGACCCATCCTTCGGAACCGGCGCAGGCCCGCCTTCGGTCCAGGCCAGTTCCTGCCCGCCTTCCACGGCGATCGGCGCGCCTCCGTCCACGGAGACCGTGAGCTGTCCTTTGATCGCCCGAACCGTCACGGTTTCGCCTTCGGCCCGGTCTTCGACCTGCATGTACAGGCGAGCGCCGGGGCGCGGAAGGATGGCGGCCGACTTCGTCGCGATCTGCCATTCGCGCGGGCCTTGTCCCGCGCCGCCGGCTCCGCTGAGCGGACGTTCGAGCCCTAAATCGCCCTTGGTGAGCTGGATCAGCAGTTCCTGCTTTTCGGGCTCGTGCGGGCGGAATTTGACTTCGGTCAGCGGCCCCAGCAGCACCGCGCCGCCGCCGTTCAAGGCGAAGCGCGCGCATCCGTCGTCGCGCGTGGCGAATTCATCGTAGGTCTGAACCACCTTCCCGGCCTGCACCTGCGACCAGGATTGCCCGGCCTTGGCGTAAAACTGCTGCACTTCGCCCACCGCTCGGTCCAGGTTACCCAGTTCGAGCGGCGGCGTGCGCGTCGGTCCGCCCGGGTAAAGGAGGATCATGCTCGCCACCGCGATCCCGATGACCAGGATCGCCAGCACCGCACCCGACCACGGGGAAGCTTGGCGGTGCGTGGCCAGCGTGGAGGACGCGCCCATCTTGGCCAATTGAGCGGCCTGGCGCTTGCGCAACCGCTCGCGCCGCTCGGCCGGCAGCGTCTCGATGATCTTCTGCGACTCGACCCGCGCGGCCGTCTGCACCGTCTCCTTGAACTGATCGGTGGGGCTGACGTTGCGATATTCGGGAATCGCTTCCATCGCCTTGCCCGTGCCTTTCAGCTCGCGGTAGCGAGCCATGCAGGCGGCGCAATGCAACAGATGCTCCTGCACGCTAATCGCCTGATGCTCAGGCAATTCGTCGAGCAGGAAGTCCGGCAGCTTTTCTTGGCACTGTTCGCAATTCATGCTTCAGCTCCGCCGCCCGCCGGGTGCTTCCCGGCCGCGCGGCGCGGCCCCGTAGGACCCCTCCTCCTGGTTATGTACACCCTCGCTGGGACGAGGACGCTGCTTCATCCGGCCTAACTCGGCTCAAATGTAGTCTTTCACCTGTTTTCTAAGCCGTTCCAGCGCCGTGTGAATCCGGCTGCGCACCGTGCCCACCGGCAACCCCACCACCTCCGCGATCTCGCGGTACTTAAGACCCTGGAACCGGTTCAGGATCAGAATTTCGCGCTCCACGTCGGGCAGGCTTTCCAAGCCGTCGCGCAGCTTCGTGACCAGTTCGTCGCCGACGAGTTTCTCGAGCGGGTCCATCGTCTTGGCGCGCAGGTTGTCGCCGATCTGCAGGCCGGTGCCTTCGCCCGATCCGCTGCGGTCCACGTTCTCTTCGATCGAGACCGTGGGATGCCTCGAACGCCAGCGCAGCTCGTTTTTGCAAAGGTTGCGGACGATCGTATAGAACCACGTCGCGAAGCTGCGCGGATGCTGGTAGCTCTTGGCGTCTTTGAAAATGCGCAAGAACGCTTCCTGCCCCAGCGCCTCGGTGCGCGCGCGGTCGCCGATCATGCGGAAGATGAAGGAAAGCGCCGGACCCTGGTAGCGCACGAAGAGTTCGTTGAAAGCCACCTCGTCGCCTTCCTGGCAGAACTTCATCAGTTCCTCGTCGGGCATATCCTTCAGTTCGACTTCTTCGGCCAGCGGCAGGTCGTCCACGGCGGCGAGTACGGCCGAACTGGTGATCTGCACGGGTTCCTGCGGGCGCGCGGGCCGCGGAAGCGGGGACGGCTTACCGCCGTCTTCCGCGTCGATGCCCAGCGGATCGGCGTGATCGTCGGCGTCGTGCGGATTCGGCGCGGGCGCAGCGTCACCCGCCGCATCTCCGGGAGAAGCGGGCTCGGGCTGCAAAGCGGGATCGGACCCCGAATGGGTTGGCGCGTCCACGGCGCTCCACGCTGCTTGGGCAAGCGGCCTGCGCTTAGCTGAAACCGCCTGCCATGATTCGAGTTATGTTCACGCATCGAGCGCACCTCGTCAAGCGTTCCCGAATAAGACTGGGGCCTTCCCGGCGCGCTTTCCATTCGGAGCCGATTGCGTTACCCTGTGCCCCCTTCGATGCAACCACCGGGAGCGGATCTAAACGGAGCCATGCACGACCAGATCTCGATGCCCGAACGATTCGCGGACTGGAACGAGCAGATGGTCGCTCGCCACGATCCCGAACGCTTCCACGATCATCCCCGCAAGGTGGTGCGCTGGATGGAATCCCGGCGCGTCCGAGCGGTGCTGCGGCTTTTGAAGACCGACCGCGAGCACGCGCTGCTCGATGTCGGCTGCGGGGCCGGGAATCTGCTCCTTCAGGTGGATGCCGGCACGCGGCACGGCCTGGACATCTCCAAGAAAATGGTCAGCCGGGCCCGCCAACGGTTGGGCGACCAGGTGCGCATCGTCCATGCCGACGCCGAACAGCTTCCTTACGCCGATGCCACCTTCGACCGCGTGCTCTGCAGCTCGGTCCTCAGCCATGTCCTGCGTCCCGAGAAGGTGCTCGAAGAATCCTTCCGCGTACTCAAGCCCGGCGGGCGGCTGGTGCTGAGCGTTTCGTACGAAGTGACCATCGAGAGGGGCATCCGGATCGCCCGCAAGCTGGGCCTCGGCCCGGTCCTGCTCGGCGATGGCTCGCCCGACGAACACGTTTACAACAGCGAGTACCATCTGCATCACTTCGACGCGAAGCTGCTCCACGAATGCGCCGCGAAGCTGCCCAAGCCGCTGCTGCTGCGCAAGATTCCCTGGTTCTGGCCGACGCATCTGATCGCGGCCTACCAGAAGCCCTGACCCTGACTTTGCAAACTTTCACAAGCCAAGGCGTTACAGTGGTTTCTGTAATCTTGAGTTGAACCGGACCCAAGGACCGGTAAGAGTGGACGCAGAAGGTACGCTTTCGCACTTTCATGAGGTCTTTTGCGCTTAACCCTTTTTAGGAGGTACCTCGTCATGGCTTTCGAACTGCCCAAGCTGCCCTACGCCCTCAACGCGCTGGAGCCGCACATCGACGCGCGGACGATGGAGATCCACCACGGCAAGCACCACCAGGCGTACATCACCAACGCCAACAAGCTGCTGGAAGGGACGGAGTTCGCCAGCAAGTCGGTGGAAGAGATCCTGAAGAACACCGATAAGCTCCCGGCCGACAAAAAGCAGGGAGTGATCAACAACGCCGGCGGGCACGCCAACCATTCGCTGTTCTGGGAAGTCATGGCGCCCGGCAAGGGCGGCCCGGCCACCGGCAAGGTGGGCGACGCGATTAAGAGCACCTTCGGCGGCTTCGATGCCTTCAAGGAAAAGTTCGCCGCCGCCGGCGCCACCCGCTTCGGCAGCGGCTGGGCGTGGCTGGTGAAGAACAAGGAAGGCAAGGTCGAAGTCTACAGCACCGCCAACCAGGACAGCCCGATCATGCAGGGGCATACGCCGCTGCTGGGCCTGGACGTGTGGGAACACGCCTACTACCTCAACTACCAGAATCGCCGCCCCGACTACATCGCGGCTTGGTGGAACGTGGTGAACTGGGACGAAGTGAATAAGCGCTTGGGGTAAACCCCCCGTTCGCGATGGCAAAGCATTCAGCGGCCGCGCCCTTACCGGGTGCGGCCGCTTTTTTTGCTATCGTCTCCACGCGATTATTGAAGCCGGTTTTGCCAATAACCAGGGGCACGATGCAGATGCATCACGGCAAGCACCTGAATCGTGTCGTGCTCCATCGCAGAAAGCAAACCGTACGGAAATCGTCTGACCGGCGCCTTGCGAACCCCGCCTTCCCATGTATGCCATTCTTGCCGTAACGTATGACTTGGCGCCGCCGATTGCGGTAAACTAAAGGCTCCTCACCCACCCGGAGCCCCACGCATGAATGCACCCGCCGCGCGACGCCCCAACGTCATCTGGGTCTTCGGCGACCAGCACCGCGCCCAATCCCAGGGCCACATGGGCGACCCCAATCTGCGTACGCCCACCTTCGACCGCCTGGCTTCGGAGGGCCTCGTCGCCACCCAAGCCGTCGCCGGGACGCCGCTGTGCTGCCCGTTTCGCGGATCGCTCCTGAGCAGCCAGTATCCGCACCGTTGCGTGCCGGGCCACGAAGATCCGATGCCCACCGATCAGCGCACCGTTGCGCACGCCTTCAAGGCCGCGGGGTACCACACCGGGTACTTCGGCAAGTGGCACGTCGACGGCTACAAGGAGCGCGGCGGTCGCGCCGGGCTGCATATCGTCCCGCCCGAACGCCGCGGCGGATTCGATACCTGGGTGGGCTACGAAAACAACAACAGCCAGTTCGACTGCTGGGTCCACGGCGGCGAGGGCTCCGGCGCGTTTCAACACCGCCTGCCGGGCTACGAGACCGACGCGCTGACCGATCTGTTCATCGCGCATCTCAAGGAACGCGCCCAAGGCTGCCGTTCGGGCGCAGGGCAGCCCTTCTTTGCGGCCCTTTCGGTCCAGCCGCCGCACGATCCCTACGTCGCGCCGGAAGAATGGATGCGCCGGCACAGCGCCGCGAGCGTCCAGCTTCGGCCCAACGTCCCGGATATCCCGCGCGTCGTTCAGCAGGCCCGGCGCGAATTCGCCGGCTACTGCGCGATGATCGAGAACCTCGACTGGAACCTCGGGCGCATCCTGGCCGCGCTGGAAGCTGCGGGGCTGGGCGACGACACCCACGTGATCTTTTTCAGCGATCACGGCGACATGCACGGCAGCCACGGGATGTTCCGGAAGACGAATCCGTACGAAGAGAGCATCCGCGTCCCGTTCATGATTTCGGGCGTCCGCCCGCGCTACCGCTTCAATTCCGGCCGCCGCCCGCTCCCGGTGAACCACGTCGATATCGCGCCGACCAGCCTGGGCCTCTGCGGCATCGATCCGCCCGACTGGATGGCCGGGACCGACTACTCCGGGCATTACATCCGCGGGCGCGAATTGAAGCACGACCCCGATTCGGCTTATCTGCAGCTCTGCCGGCCCACCATGCACGGCAACAGCACCGACCGCCCCTGGCGCGGGCTTGTCACCAAAGACGGCTGGAAGTACGTCTGCCTCGAAGGCCAGCCTTGGCTTCTGTTCCATCTCAACGAAGATCCGTACGAACTGGTGAATCTGGCGCACAACACCGTCTTCCGCGCCGAACGCAAGCGCCTTCAGGATCGCCTGGCGCAGTGGATCGCCGATACTGGAGACAGCTTCCGCCTGCCGGAGTTGTAAACGCCATGCCCGTCCCGCGGCTTCAGTATTCGATCTTTCTGCTCTGGGGCTTGGCGGCCGGAGCGGGGCTCGCGACGCCGATCGTGCTCGTACAGGCCCAGGCTTTCCGCTGGCGTGGAGCGATCGAAGCGGGGGAACCGCTGGCGCTGCTGGGCTTTGGGAGTTACCTGCTGGCGGTGGCGCTGCTGGGCACGTGGAGCGCCTTGGGCGCATTCGGCGTCTGGGCAGGGCGGACCGGAGGCCGCGGCGCGCGCTTGGCCGTACAAGTCGCCGGGATCGTGGCCGTGGCGGCGCTGACCCTGCCGTTTGCGAGTGTCCTGACCCTATACCTGATGGCCTGGAAAGGCCGCGCGGCCCAGGCGCCCGAACCGTCCCCCTTCACCCAAGCGCTGCGGCGCAAACGGCCCGATGCCTGAACGGGCCATTCCCCGGCTTGCGGGCGCTCGAAAGCCTTCTAGAACTATCCTCCATAGAGGGCCAGCCGACGCGCCAGCGCGCGGCCGAGGAATCCAGCCATGATCGTCGTGAATACCGAAACCCTGCCCGGAATGCGAATCGTGCAGGTGAAGGGCATCGTGCAAGGCAACACGGTGCGCGCCAAACACCTGGGCCGCGACATCGCCGCGGGCTTCAAGAACCTCGTCGGCGGCGAACTGCACGGCTACACCGAACTGCTTACCGAAGCCCGCCGCGAAGCCATGGAGCGGATGCTCGCGCAGGCCCAGCAGCTTCAGGCTAACGCCGTCCTGAACGTGCGCTTCAGCACCAGTTCGGTCACGCAGGGCGCGGCCGAGATTTACGCGTACGGCACGGCCGTCTGGGTCGAACCCGAGGCCCCGGCGGTTCCGCCGCCGCCGAGGTTCTGAGCATGAACGCAGACCTGGTCATCTTGCTGATCAGCCTGGGCATCAGCTTCGTACTGCTGGTGCTGGGCTGGATCGTCGGCCGCGCTAGAGAGCAAGCGCACATGCGCGACCTGGACGCCCGCGAGGCCGCCGCACGCGAGGTGCTCCTGACGGGCTTGCGCAGCTTCCCGCTGGGCGCCGATCCGCGCCACGGCGCGGTGCTCGTCAGCGGCGAATGCGTGATCGCTACCGATTACTTCAAGACCTTCGCGGCGAGTCTGAAAAAGATTTTCGGCGGCGAACTCACCAGCTTCGAGACGCTCATGGACCGCGCCCGGCGCGAAGCGACGATGAGGATGGTCGAACAGGCCCGGCAGATGGGCTACGACGCCGTCTGCAACGTGCGATTGGAAGGCGTGGACATCAGCGGAACCGGCACCAACCCGCAGGCGCAAGCCATGGCCGCCGCCACCGTCTTCGGCACGGCCTACAAGCGCGCGGTCTGATCGTCCGCCGAGGTGCGAGGGCTACGCGTGCCGTCCACCGATCCGTCCGTCTTCGACGAACCGCATTTCCAGAAGCGCGATTTCGTTCCCGATCCCAGCGAAACCGAGGCCGCGCAGCGCGCGCAGGAGGTTCCGTCTCCGTCCGAGGATCAGGCCGTCGAGCACAGCGTCTTCGACGAACCGGCGCTGGCCGGCATGCGGACGGCCGACCCCGCTCATCCGCTCGCCTACGCCAACTGGCTGGAGCGCAAGCGCGCGGAAACCACCTTCGCCGGAAGCTGGTGCGTGACCCTGGGCGCGGCCCTGGTGGCC
The DNA here is from genome assembly GCA_015075375.1 of Planctomycetota bacterium. GTDB lineage: Bacteria > Planctomycetota > SZUA-567 > H5-PLA8 > H5-PLA8 > H5-PLA8. Next base: position 2,295,187 of record JABTUM010000001.1, read on the forward strand.
GGACCCTTCGCGGTCGTCGGCGCGTTCGTCGGACCGCCCGAATCGGCCGGCGGCGTGATCGCGCTCACGATCTTCGGCCCCCTCGCCGAAGAAATGCTCAAAGTCGCCACAGCGCTCTGGCTCGTCGAGAAGAAACCCTATCTCTTCCGGTCGCCCGCGCAGATACTCGTCTGCGCCGCGGCGTCGGGGTTCGCCTTCGCGGCGCTGGAGAACCTGCTTTACCTGCACGTGTACGTGCCGCACCCCTCGCCGGATCTGGTGGCTTGGCGCTGGACCGTCTGCGTGGCGCTGCATGTGAGCTGCACGCTGCTCGCGCACCTCGGCGTCCTGCGCATGTGGCGCGACCTTTGGGCCCGCCGCGCGCGCCCGAACCTGGCCCTCGCCTATCCCTTCCTGCTCGCCGCGTGGGTGCTCCACGGCCTTTACAACACCTTCGCGCTGCTGCTCGAATTTACGGGCTCGATGTTTTAGCGCTTGGAGCCGGCCCTGCGCCCCAACGGTAGAGAAAACCAAGGGCGCCCTCTACAATAGCCGCCCATGCCGCTGCGCATCCTTCAACTCAACAGCGCCCGCAAATACGTCGGCGAAGCCGCGCATACGCTCAACCTGACCGAAGCCCTCCGCCGCGCCGGGCATTCGGTCTGGCTGGGGCTGCGCGAAGGTTTCGAAACGCACACGCATGCCCAGGCCCGCGCGCTCGATCCGCTCCCGTTCCGCTTCGAGAGCCGCTGGAACCCGTTGCGCGATTGGGCCGACATGGCGCGCATCGCCGAACTGATCCGCGAACACCGCATCGACGTCGTCCACGCCCACCGCAGCAAAGAACACTGGCTCGCCGCGCTCGCCCAGCGCCGCCTGAAGCGCAAGATCCCCGTCGTGCGCACACGCCACCTCACGCGCCCGCTCAGCGCGCATCTCTTCAACCGCTGGCTCGCGCGGCGCACCGCGCGCATGATCGTCGTCTCGAAGGCCGTCGAAGCCGACGTGCGGAGCACGAAGCTGTACCCCGACGCGCACGTGGCGCTCATCCCCGGCGGACTGGATCTCGAACGCTACGCGCGTACCGGCCGCCGCGAGGCCGTCCGTGCCGAACTGAAGCTCGATCCGGACGCACTCGTCACCGCCTGCGTCGCGCGATTGATGCCCATCAAAGGCCACGACGTCCTGCTGCGGGCGTGGACGACCGTTCACGCGGCGCACCCTTCCGCGGTGCTGCTCCTCGTCGGCGGCGGCGGGCGCCAGGAAGCATTGGCGGCACAGGCGCGTGCGGCGAAACTGGAAGATCGCGTGCGCTTTCTCGGCCGGCAGGATCCGCGAGCCGTCGCCGGATTGCTCGAAGCCGCCGACGCCGGCGTGCTGGCGTCGACGGGGAGCGAAGGCTTTTCGCGAGCGGTCCTGGAATACATGGCGCTCGCGCTCCCGGTGGTCGGCACTACGGTGGGCGCGATTCCCGATCTGGTCGAGCCGGAGATTTCGGGCAAACTGGTGCCCCCGGGCGATGCCGAGGCGCTGGGCCGCGCGTTGCGGGATCTGCTGGCGCTGCCGGCCGAAGTCCGAGCGGCATGGGGCGCCGCGGGGCGTGCGCGGGCCGAAGCGAACCACGGCTACGCCGCCTGGGTGCGCGCGCACGAACGAGTGTACGCCGAAGCCGGAGCCACCGGGACGGGATCGACGCCATCATGAGTTCAGGATTTCGCAGGGGACAGACCGGGGTGATCACACGCCGTCCCGAAGGCACCGTCGATTGGACGGCCTTCGAGAAGGAAGGCTACAGGATCAAATGCCTCGCGCCGTTCAAACGCTTCCGCGGCACCCAGATTCCCTGGGAGAGCCCGCTGGAACTGAACACCACCACCGAGTTCGTCGCGAAGGTCAGCCGCAGCCGCCGCGTGGTCAAGCTCAGCGCCGGGCAGTACGGCGCGCCGATCGAAGTCTACGTCAAGCGTTACAACTACAAGACGTGGTACGGGCCTTACCTGCGCATCACGCGCCGTTCGCGCGCGCAGCACGAATTCGATCTGGGCTGGAAGCTCATGGAACTGGGCATCCGCACGCCGCGTCCGGTCTGGCTCGCCGAAGCCGCCGGTGCGCTCTCGCCCTTCAGCCTCCTCGCCACCGAAGCGATTCCCGGATCGGAAAACGCGATCCAGCGCTGGCACCGCCTCGATACGGAAGTCGAACGCCGCGATTTGCTCCTCGCCCTGGGCCGCTTCATCCTCTCGTTGCACGAACACAAGCTTTACCACGACGACTGCAAGGCCGAACACGTCCTGGTGCTGCCGGGCGCGCCCTCCAGCCCCAGCGAATTTTTCATCATCGACCTGCTGGGCTGCGAGTTGCAGCGCCGGCTTTCGAAGCTCGCTCGCGCCAAGAACCTGTACCAGATCCTGCGCTCGTTCCTGCCCAAGAAAGGCGAGTACGGTTTCACGCCCGACCACCGTGCGATCTTTCTGCAAGCCTACGCCGGATCCCTCGCCGAAGCCGCCGAATGGTCGAAGTGGGTCGACCGCGTCGGACGCATGAAGGGGCGCGTGGTGTAGTTCGATTTTGGATGGGAGATTTGGGAGTGAACGGCGGGTGCGTCAAAGGTGAGGCGGCAAGAAGCCCTCTACCGTTTACCGTTCACCTTGCGTCCGTACCGCCATCTCCGCGTAAAACTTCGCCGTCTGCACCTGGCTCGCCAGATTCAGGAACTCCAGGTCGCTGTGTGCGCCGCCGCCTTGAGCGCCGTAGCCGACGGAAGGAATCTTCCCGTCCCGCGTCAGGAAATGCATGTCGGTGAAGCCGCCGGTCATGCGCAGCTTCGCGCGCTTCCCGGATACGGCGCGGTACGCCTCGAGCGCCGTCGCGACAACGGGCTCGTCCGGCGCGGTATGCCCGGATTCCACGTAGAGCGGATATTTCACGCTTACCTTCAAGTCCGGATCTTCGCGTTGCGCGTCCTTGATCGCCTCCGCCAATTCGCGCTTCACGTCGCTCAAGCGGTCTTCCGGAATCAGCCGGCGGTCGATGGAGAACGTGAACGCGTCGGGGATCGTATTAATCTTCCCGCCGCCGCCGCAGACGCCGCCGATCATCAGCGTGGGCCGCCGAGCGTGCTTGGCTCCCAGGTATGCGCTCCTTCGCGATGCGTACGCGCGTTCCAGGCGCTTCAGCCGCCGGATCAGCGGCAGCGCCTTCTCCAGTGCGTTGATCCCGTTCTTCGGATTCGCCGCGTGCCCGGCTTTCCCGTGCACGGTCACCTCCAGCCACAATACGCCGCGGTGCGCGATCCCGAGGTTCTCGCCGCTCCCGCCTTCCAGCAGCACCGCCCGGTCGGCCTTCAGCGCGCCGGACTTCACCAGCCAGCCCAGCCCCGCGTAGCCGCCGGTCTCTTCGTCGGCGGTGAAGGCCAGTTCCACGTTCCAAGGCGGCGTCTGCCCGCTCTCCTGCAACGCCTGTACGGCGAAGATCGCCGCCGCGTCGCAGCCCTTCATGTCGCTCGTCCCGCGCCCGTACAGCTTCTCCTGCTTCACGTACGCTTTGAACGGGTCGGTCTTCCAGCCCGACGTGGCCGGCACGACGTCGTAGTGCCCCGTGAAGAGCAGCGTCCGCTTCGCGCCCACGTCCCAGCGCGCGACAAGGTTGTAGCGCGGATAATCGTCCAGCCCCGGCACCAGCGGCGCCTGATCGTGCGGCGGCACGCGCAAAATCTGCGGCTTCAGGCCCAGGGTTTTCAGCTTTGCGGCGAGGAACTCGCAGCAAGGCAGATAATTCCGCCCCGGCGGGTTGGTCGTATCGATGGCGACGAACTCGGTCGTGAACTTCAACAGCTCTTTGCGCAGCGCGTCGAGCCGCGCGTGAGCGGCGGCGGCTTGGGGCAAGCGCTGCGATGGTTTCCGCGGCATGCGTGGCGTGCTCCGATTTTCGGAAGCGCCCAGCATAGTGCGCGGCCCGATTTTCCGCAGCGCCGCTTCCTGCCCTCGCACCGACCCCTCTCCGCAATCCAACATCCGGTCAGCTTCCCGTCGAAACGTACCGCCGCACGCCCGCGCGCCACGCCAGAAGGCTTACCCCCAGAAACGCCGCGCAGGCCAGCGGAGCCAGCCAGCCGGCGAGCACGCGCTCCGGCGTCGCCGCGCCGAAAAGGGCCTGCGCGGGCAGGTAATTCACGCACGCCAGCGGCACGCCGAAGGTGAAGACCGCGCGGAACCACGGGCGGTAAATATCGAGCGGAAACTGCGCGGTCTCCACGCCGCCGTACGTCAGCACGTTCATCAGCTCCAGGCCTTCGACCGTCCAGAACGCCAGCGTGGCGCTGAAGATCATCAGCGCGCCGAAGAAGCAGACCCCGCCCAAGATGGCCCAAGCAATCAAAACCGCGTCGCTCCATGCCCACGCGTGCTCCTGCGCGGCGAGGCCCCACACCAGCACGGCGAGACCCTGAGCCAGCCGGCCGATGCGCATGACCTGGAACTCCGCCGCGAGCACCTGGAACGCCGCGCCGCGCGGGCGGAGCAGGATGCGGTCGAAGCCGCCTCCGCGAACCAATTCGGGGAAGACATCGAAGCCCCGGCCCAATGCTTCCGCCAGTGCGAACGAAACGTGCACCAGCCCGTACAAAATCGCCACCCGCGGCAGCGACCAGCCCTCCAGCGCCCCGAAGCGCGCGAAAAGCACCGCGATCGTGAAGAACTCGATCGACGTCACGCCCAACTGCGCCAGCACTTGGAGGACGAACGAGACCCGGTACTGCATCTGCGCCCGCAGCGAGACGCCCACATACCGCATATACAGCGCCAGCGATTCACACATACCTTGCCCTTTCGCGGAAAGTAGCCGTTCAACGATTCCCGATTTCATCGCACGAATCGCGCGCTACCCGCCCTGCACCTCCAACCGCCGCAGCCCCCGGTTCAACAGCCCGCGCCCCAGCAGCACCAACGCCGCCGTCCACGCCAACTGCTTTCCGATCTGTGCCAGCGCCGCCTCCGGCGGGAGATGCCCGAGGTACAGCCGGAACGGCACGTCGATCAGCCCCTGAAACGGGAGCCATTCCAGCACGCGCTGCAGCCACTCCGGAAAGAAGGGCAGCGGGAGCACAATCCCGCTGCAGATCCAGATCGTCAGCGGAAGCAGGCGCGCGACCCCTTCGCCGCTGACGGTCCAGAAGAGCGAGGTCGTGACCAGCGCCGTGAGCGCCGCGGCCAGCAGGAAAGCCGCGGCCAGCGAAGCCGCGCCTGCCGCGGCCGCAGCCCACGAAGCCGGCGCCTGCAAGCCCAGCCCGCAGGCCGCGATCGCCAGGAGCGGCACGGCGCGCAACAGCGTCGGCGCCAAGCGCAGCGCCAGCGCGCGGGCGAACCAGAGCCCGTATAAGTCCAACGGACGCGCCAGTTCGTACACCACGCTCCCGTCGCGCACTTTTTGCATCGCTTCCCCGTCCATGCGGAAGGGAATCAGCATGAGAAACGCCTGGCTCAACCACACGTACGTCACCACCTCCTCGAAGCGCATCGGCTGCGCCGCGCTCAAGACGCGGTAAAACGCTTCGAAGATCATGATCCGGATCAGGCCCCAGAAGAGCTGCGTGACGAAGCCCGCGATCGCCGCCGCGCGATACTGAAGCAGCTCCCGGAAGCGCGCTCCGAACAGCGCGTAGTATGCGTTCATGCGCGCGCCTCCCGGTACAGCCGCGCGATCCACTCCTCGATCGGCGGATGCTCCACGAACAAGTCGCGCAGCGCGTGACGGGCGGCGATGCGGGCGATCAGGTGCGCCGTCGGCACGCGGCGTGGATCGTAGTGCAGCGTCACGCGGTGCCCGTCGCGAGCCACGACGCGCGCGTCGGCGTCGGCCACCTCGGTCTGTTCGTCTTCCAGGTCCACCACCAGCCGCCGTTCGCCCTGCCCTTCCTCGCGCAGCGCCGCCATCGAGCCGTCGCGGAGCATCCGCCCGCGGTCGATCAGCATCACGCGCGAACAGAGCGCTTCGATGTCGTCCATGTCGTGCGTGGTCAGGATCACCGTGACGCCGCGTTCGCGGTTGAGGCGCTTGACGAAATCGCGCACCGCCAGCTTCGCCGACGCGTCCAGCCCGATGGTGGGCTCGTCGAGGAACAGGATCGACGGCGCGTGCAGCAGCGAAGCCGCCAGATCGCAGCGCATGCGCTGCCCCAGGCTCAACTGCCGCACCGGCGTATCCAGCAGCGCGCCCAGTTCCAGACGCTCGGTGAGTTCCGCCTGCCGCCGCAGGCGCTCGGCCTCCGGCACGCGGTAAATCGCGCCCAGCAACTCGAAGCTCTCGACGACCGGCAGATCCCACCACAGTTGCGTGCGCTGCCCGAAGACCACGCCGATCCCCGCCACGTGCGCCGCGCGCTCGAGCCACGGCACGCGCCCGGCCACCTCCACCCGCCCCGCGTCCGGCGTCAGAATCCCGCTCAGCACCTTCACCGTCGACGACTTCCCCGCGCCGTTGGGCCCGATGTAGCCCACGATCTCGCCGGCCTCGATCGAGAACGAGACCCCGTCCAGCGCTCGGACTTCGCGGTACGCGCGGCGCACCAAGCCGTGCAACGCGCCCCATACGCCGGGCCGGCGCTCGGCCACGCGGTACGTTTTGACGAGCCCTTCGACGAGAATCTGCGGCATGAGCGAGCTCTCCCGAGGTCCAGACACGGCGGCGCCGGCCCGACTCTACCGAGTGGGCGGCAAACGGCGCGGCACGGACAGACCTGCCCCTGAGCGGACAGCGGAGGTCGCCCCATGACGCCTGGGTTGTCGCGCGCGGACGATCCGGCCGCCGAGCGGCCCCCGTCGATTCAGCGGAACAGGGGAGCCTTCAATTAACGCCACGCGGGAAGGAAAAGCAAACCGGAGGGAGGCTACGCCCTACGCAAACTCGTGCGTCTGCTCCAGCACGTGCCAGAACGTCTCGAGCTGTTCGAGCACCATGCCCACGCCGCGGGCGACGGCGGTGAGCGGATCGTCGGCGCGGCGCACGGGCAGCCCCGTTTCGCGCGCGATCAGGCGGTCGAGGCCGCGGATCAGCGCACCGCCGCCCGCCAGCGTGATCCCCGTCTCGTACAGATCGTCGTGAAGTTCCGGCGTCAGCTTCTCCAGCGTCGCCTGGATGCCCTTCACCACCTGTTCGAGCACCGGCATCAGCGCCTCGCGCACTTCTTCGCTGCGCAGCAGCACCGACCGCGGCAGTCCGGCCACCGTGTCCTTGCCGCGGACCTCGCGCGTCAGTTCTTCTTCCAGGCGGTATGCGCTGCCCACTTCGATCTTGATTCGTTCGGCCGCGTGTTCGCCGATAGCGAGGTTGTAAACCTGACGCAGATAGTCCTGAATCGCGCGGTTCATGTCGTCGCCAGCCACGCGCAGACTGTTGGAAAGCACCAGGTCGTCGAGCGAGAGGATCGCGCACTCGCTGGTGCCGCCGCCGATGTCCACGATCATGCTGCCGCGCGGCTCGCGCACCGGAAGCCCGCAGCCGATCGCCGCCGCCATCGGTTCGCGGATCAGCCGCACTTCCCGAGCTCCGGCGCGTTCGGCGCTGTTGATCACCGCCCGCTTCTCGACCGTCGTGATCCCCGAAGGCACCGCGATGATCACCCGCGGCCGAGCCAGCCCGCGCCGGCCGTGCGCCTTCTGGATGAAGTACGTCAGCATCGCCTGGCAGATCTCGAAATCGGCGATCACCCCGTGCCGCAGCGGGCGGATCGCCTGGATACTGTCCGGCGTCTTGCCCAGCATCTGCCGCGCGCGCTCGCCCACCGCCGGACCCTGCGCGCTCACCACGATCTTGTTCGTGCCCTTGTACACCGCCACCACCGTGGGCTCGGAGATGACGATCCCCTCGCCCCGCGCCACGACCAGCGTGTTCGCGGTGCCCAGGTCGATGCCCAGGTCCTTGGAAAAGAAGCCCAGTACGGATTCCAAGTGCGTGGAAGCTCCGTGGCAAAACGCGCCGTCGCCTGCGGCCGGACACGATCCGGCCCCTATCGGTATCGGCCTGCAAGCGCCCTAAGCTAAGGTAAACGTTCAGGTCTGCGGATGACCGGCCGAACCCCACGGCGCCCGCAATCGTTGCCCCGAAGTTGCCCTAGTTCCCGACCTTGCCATTCAGCCATTCTCCCCCTCGTATAACGGGGGCTAGGGCTGCCGTTCCCTGTTCATCTAAACTACGTCATGCGATCTATTTAACGAGACCGAAAACTTTCCCCAAACAAAAAACGCGGCGCTCTTTCGAGCGCCGCGTTTGTACTTCAAGAGGTACCGTTCGAAGCTTATTTCTTTTCTTCAGGTGCTGGCGCCGCACCACCATCAGGCGCAGGGGCCGGGGCCGGGGCCGGCGCCGGAGCTTCCGCGCCACCAGCCGCAGGAGCCGCCGCGCCGCCGCCTTCGTCCGGGCCGAGCGTCGGGTCGACGTACTTCGCCGCTTCCGGCTGCCAGACTTCGTCGGGAATCTTGTCTGCGCCCAGGTTCACCGCATCGGGGCTCGGATCGTACTTATGCTTGATCGGCTCGCCCCACGCCGGCCATTCTTCGTGGCTCGGGATATCCGCTTCGCCCGTCAGGATCTCCCATTCCTTCTTGTCCGTATCGGTGACGATCGGGACTTCCACCGGGCTCTGGCCGGGTTCCACCGGAGCGTCGTTGAAGGTGGTCAGGTGCACCGCGAATTCGCGCACCGGCTGGCCCTGCTCGTTCACCTGCACGTCGGCGTACCAGTGCGTGTGCAGTTCGTCGTGCAGGAACGCGATCGACCCGGCCGTGGCCAGGAACCCCAGGATCAGCATCATTCCGTAGACGTCGAACGGAATCTTCTCCGGGAGCTTTTCTTCGGCTGGAGGCATATCCTGTTTCCTTTAGCGACCGGCAACCCGCTCCAAAGCTACTTTACCACGCCGTCTTACTGGCCGCTCATCACCCGGCTGCGGACTTCGTCGTGGACTTTCACTTCGTCCTTCTTGAGCATCAGGCGAGCCGAGCACATATCCTTATAGACCTTCTCGACCTGCGCCTTGGCCACGTAGTCCTGGCCGCGGCTGATCGTGAAGCGGAAGCCCGGCTTCACACCGTGCTCGGCGCCCACGCTGATCATGACCAGATCGAGGTCAGGCTTGACGGCCAGCACCAGGGCGTCCGGCACGTACGGCTGCGTGGCTTCCGAATCCATGCCCAGCAGGCTCGGGATATCGACGCCGCGTTCCAGCAGACCCTGGATCTTGTTCGTCTGCTCCGCCAGATCCGATTCCACCTGCCGCTTGTCGCGCATCACCTGCGAGAGCATCTGCTTCGTGCTGTTCAGCTCGTTCTCGAACTCGGCCTTCTCGTTGCGCGCCTTGATCTCGTTGTCGCGGGCGACCTGCACGGCCTGCTGCTGCTTCAGGAGCACGCCCTTCAGCTTCAGCAGTTCGTCGGCGCGGCGGCCCAGTTCGCGGGTCAGTTCTTCGTTCAGCGCCTGCTGCATGTTCGCTTCGCTCTTGAAGCGGGCCAGCTCGCCCGACTTCTGCAGGATCTCGTCGCGCAGCCGGTTGATCTCCAGGCGCAGCTCCGTGATCTTCTGCAGGCGCAGGCGGATCACGCCTTCCTTCTGCACGTTCCCGCGCGTCAGATCGATCTGTTCCTTCTGATGCGAAGCCTTCAGCGCGATATTGATCTCGCGCTCGCGCTCGTACATCTTCTGCCACTTCGTCTTCGCCGTCCAAATCTGCATCGCATAGATCAGGAAGCAGATCGAGAGGATGAGGTTAAGAACAACGAAAACGCGCGCGACAATGCTCACTGTTTCGCTCCTCCGCTTGACTCGTGCCTTCGAAAAAGCACGAGCAGCGCTACGCGGCATGAACCCGGCTTAAAACACCGCCCGGGCGTCCCCAAGGTGCGGCTGCCGAGTCGCTACTATTCCGTTAAGTGCTAAATGCAGCGCGAATTATGTGGGTGCGACCAAGAGTGTCAAGTATTTTTCGCCAAGCCGCTTCCAGCATGAAATCGGGTCGCGAGCACCATCCAACCCCAAAGCCGCTTTTCCACAGCCATTCACCCGCTTTCCCCCGGAATGCATGCTCCTGCACCGGTGCAAACAAACCGGTTGACTTGATTTGATGCCTAAAATTTAGGTAAAATCGAGCCGCGCAGAAAGTTAAAATTTCACGCCGGAGCCGCAGGCGGATTCCACCAATCGGCCTCTGTGAGCCCGCTCGCGGCGATCAATTCGTACACCCACTCGTAGCGCCCGACGTCGTCCGTCCGGTGCGCGTCGCTGCCGAGCGAGAACTGGACGCCGAACGACCGTGCGTGCTTGATCAAATCCGGGTAGCTCTCGCGATACGCCGGACCGATCTTGCGCTGCAAAAGCTCGTTCAGTTCGAAAGCCACGCCCTGATCGGCCATCGCCTCGAAGACGGGATCGAAGAAGCCGGCGATCTCCGGCGCGTTGAACGGTGGAATAAGCTGCCGCGCGCCCAGCAGGTCGCCGGGATGCGCGAGCACGTGAATCTGTCCGGCCCGGATGAAGCGCACGACCCACTCGCGCCACTGGTGCGCCACCCGCAAGCCCGCGTCCGGCGGCAAGCGCACGCGGTCGAACCAAAACGCTTCCCCGCCCGGGAAGACATGCGTGCTGCCCACCACCACATCGATCCCGGAAAAATCGTCCAGCATCGCCGAACCGTCCAGGTTGAACGGGTCGGCGTCCACTTCCACCCCGCGCAGGATCTGGATCTGCGGGAAGTTGCTCCGGTGGATCTCCAGGTCGGCGGCGATGGCGTCGAGCTGGTCGCGTTCGTTCCGCCCGTGCTTCCAGAACTGCATCGTGGCGCGGCGCGTACTGATCTCGGGAACGTGCTCGAGGATCACGTAGCGCTTCATCCCCGCCGCCGCGGCCGCGCGCAAGCTGCCCAGCACCGACATGTCCGGGTGCGCGTGCCGCGAATACACGGTATGCGTGTGGAAATCCCAATCGAGAAGCGGCTTGGCCCGCTCGCCGGCCTCGCTCATTGCCAAAGTCTCCACGCCGGCGGCGCGACCGCCACCGTCACCTCGGCGCCTTCGGCGAAGCCCGCCGCGTCCTGTTCGTGCCGCAGCGCGTGCCAGATCGCCGCATTCTGGTGCGGCAGCGCCAGCTCGTACAGCGTCGAGGCGCCCAGGAAAGCCGCGGAGGCCACTTTCGCCTGGCCCGTCAGCACCACCGCGCCCGCCGGAGGCTCGGACCCCGCCGCGCCCAGCCAGACCGATTCGGGGCGGCAGAAGACTTCCGCCTTCCCTACCTGCAAGCCCGCCGGCCAATGCTTCTCGCCCGGCAGCGCAATCTCCCCCAGCGCCGTGCGCACGCGCCCCGGAGCGCTCCCCGTCGCCGGCGCCGCCACCGCCCCCTCCAGCACGTTGCAATCGCCCAGGAACTGCGCGCAGAACCGGTTCGGCGGATGATCGTACAGCTCGCGCGGCGCGCCCAGCGCCTCCAGCTTGCCGTCTTTCAAGATGGCCATCCGGTCGGCCATCGAGAGCGCTTCCTTCTGGTCGTGCGTCACGTACAGCGTCGTCAGCTTCGTCGCCGCGTGAATCCGCTTGATCTCGCTGCGCATGTCCCAGCGCAGCTTTGCGTCCAGGTTCGAGAGCGGTTCGTCCAGCAGCAGCACCCGCGGACGGATCACCAGCGCGCGCGCCAGCGCCACCCGCTGCTGCTGCCCGCCCGACAACTCGCCCGGCCGCCGCGTCTCGTAGCCCGACAGGCCCACCAGACCCAGCGCCTCGGCCACGCGCGTCCTGATCTCCGCCGCCGCGACCGCACGCGCCTCCAGCCCGAACGCGACGTTCCCCAGCACCGTCAGATGCGGGAAGAGCGCGTAGTTCTGGAAGACCATCCCGAAGTCGCGCCGGTGCGCCGGCACACCTTTAAGGGAGCCGCCCTCCAGCGCCAGTCCGCCCTCGTAGTCTTCGATGAAGCCCGCCACCGTCCGCAACAGGGTGGACTTTCCGCAGCCCGATGGACCCAGCAGGAAGAACATCTCGCCGGGCTTGAGGGCCAGACTGACTTGATGCAGCGCCGTGACGTCGCCGTAGCGGACGGTCAACTTGTCGAGGGTGAGGCTCACGCGGGAACTCCGGCGGATTCGAATCCTTAAAGGTAGTGAGCCGCGCACGGAACGCAACGGACCGAACGTAAACCGCCCGGCTCTGCACAGGCCGGGCGCAACGCGCTAACGCCCCTGCGCTTTCGCACGCACTTCGGCGTAGTGCCGCCGCGCCAAGCCGGTCCACTCCGTACGCAGCGCGTTCAGGTCCTTGGGGTTCGTCGCCTTCTGAGCGGCCTGTAAAAGTTCGTCCTCGCTCAGCAGCGGCCGGCCCAGCTCCGCGCCCAGGTCCTCCACGCGCCCCGCGGCGATCGCCGCCGCCCACGCGGCTTTCAGGTCTTCGTGCACATCGCAGATCGTGGAGCGCAAAAAGTCCTCCAGGATGCTCCAGCGCCGCCCGCCCTTCTTCCCGTCGTACGCGAAGGCCTGCCCTTCCTCGAACGGGCGCGCCACCGCATGCGTCGGCAACCCGCGCGTGTACAACGCCGGATGCACCGGCAGCCGCTCCAGGTCGAAATCCCGCGGGCCGCCCTCGCTCCCCCGCGTCTGATACCACAAACGCTGCCCCGCTTCGCCCAGCACGAAGTCCACGAAGCCGCGCGCCAGATCGGGCTGCGGCGCGTTCTTGAAGTACCCGATGGCGTCCGGCGTAATCACGCTCAACCCTTCGGGAAAGACGAACGCCACATGCGTCGCGCCCTGCCGGCGTACCGGAGCCGCGGCGTAAAAATCGATGCACGGTCCCGCCGCCGCCTGCCCCAGCGCCACGTCGCGCGGCACGCTCGCACCGCCTTCGTTGAACGAAGTCGTATTCGCGCACATCTTCGCCAGCGCCGCCCAGCCCTGCTCCCAGCCGTACGCCTGCAAAACCACCTCAAACGCCATATGCACCGAACCGGATTTGGTCGGATCGCCGCAGCTCACCCAGCCGTACAACTCCGGCTGCCCCAGATCGGCCCAGGTCCGGACGTCGGGCAACTTCGCGCGTTCGAGCACCAAGGTGTTCTTCACGATCCCGAAGCCGCTGAGACACGCCGCGTGCCAGCGGCCGTCCTTGTCGCGCAGCGGCTGCCCGCCCACCTGCTCGGGAATCGAACCGTCCTTCGCCGCCTCCGGCACGTACGGCTCCAGCACCCCGCCCGGAGCGGCGACGCCTTGCCGGGCCAGCTTGTCCTCGCGCGTGAAATACGTCTCGTAGTCGAAGGTGCCGCCGCCGAAGAGCACGTCCACGCCGATCCCTTCGCCGCCTTTCCAATTCGCCTGCCGCGCGCGCTCGGTCACGTAGCGCCGGATCTCGCCCGTACCGCCCACGTCCCAAAACTCCACACGGATCGTCTCGCCCGTCCGCGCCAGCCAGTCCGCCTCGAATGCGCGCCGGAACTCCTGCTTGATCCCGTCCCAATGCGGCGAAAGGATCACCAGCGTCCGCGCCGCGGGCGGCGCGGAACCGAAGAGCAGCGGCCCGAAAGCCACCCCCAGGATCGCCAGCAGCAAGAACACCGGAGCCCATACGCGCATGTGCTTAATCTAGGCGCGCGCCACCGGCCCGCGCCAGTGGATTCCAGCGTCCCTAAATGGCCGCGGCGGCCCCGTTCCGGGGAACGCGGGAAGGCTTATTTGACATATCTGGAGTTAAAGGTATAGTTATAAAAGATTGAAGGCAACCCAACGGAGGCCGCACCCCATGAAGCGCATCGACGAAGCCCGCCTGGAAACCGACCTGCCTTACCGCTTCCAGTACATCACCGAATTCATGGGCCTGAACGCGCAAGACATCGAGACGATCCTTGGCGCCGCGCCGCTCTTAGCCCCGCTGGTGCCCGGGTTGGTCGACGCGATCTACGTTCAGCTTTTCAACTACGATTGCACCAAGCGCCACTTCGTGCCGCGCCAGTTCGGCTACGAAGGCGCCGTTCCCGAATCGCTGGAAACCCTGACGCTCGACCATCCCCAGATCGCCTTCCGCAAAGCGCACCTGGGTTCGTACCTGAAGCGCCTGGTCACCGGACCCTACGACGGAAAGATGATCGAGTTCCTGGATCTGGTCGGCAAAATCCACACGCGCGACTTCGGCAACAAGAACATCGACGTGCCGCTGGTGCAGATGAACGCGCTGATGGGCTTCGTCTCCGACGCCTTGGTTAACGCGATCCTGGACCTGAACCTGCCTCCGGACGCGCAGCGCAAAGCGTTACGCGCCTTCAACAAACTCCTGTGGGTGCAGAACGATCTGATCGTGCGGCACTACGCTCGGCATTGAGAGCCGCGCCAAACGGGCGCTTGCGCGGAGGCTCGCGGCGCCTCCGCGCGGCTGGCTTTGCGACCTCCTTAAAACCGCTCCTGCGGGCTACTCCAACAGCGCCAGCACCGGAGTATTGACCCATCTCGGCACGTGGAACGCGCGCGCGTATTCCTGCGCCGTGACCTCGCGCCACTCGCGCGGCTTCTCGAGTTCCGGATCGCCCATATCCCGGAGCGCCTTGCGCACCGACGCGCGCAGCTTCGGATCGGCCCCATGCGCCAACAGCAGCTTGGCCAGGTCCGGCGTATGCGCGCCCAGCGTCACCACCGTGTGGTACAGCGGCGTGTGCCCGCCGAAGCCGACGGCATCCACGGCCCCCCGGACGTTCGGATCGGCGCCGTGTTCCAGCAACCATGCCGTCATCGCCGCGTCGTGAAACTCCACCGCCGCATGCAACAGCGTCGTATCCGCCACCGGCGTGACGCACAGGCCGTCGCCGGGTTTGAGGCCCAGTTCGGGCGGAGACATCTCGGCCTCGCTGAAGCGCCGCGCCAGCAGCCCCGGATCGCGCTTCAGGTGCGCTTCCAGCAGGTCGCCGCGCCCGCGATGCAGAGCCAGCATCGGCGTATCGGGCATCTCGACCCCGTGCGCCGACAGCGCCGCCAGACAGGCCTGCTTGCCCGGCGCGTTCCGCGCGTAGGTTCCCAACAGCATCGCCAGCGGCCGGCCGTACTGAGGCGATGCCACGTTCACGTCGGCGCCGTGATCGAGCAGCCACGCCAGCGCCTTCGGCGCCAGCGCCTCGCAACTTGCCAACAAGATCGGATAGGTGCCGTTCCAGCGCGCGTTCACGTCCGCGCCGTGCGCCACCAGCAGCTCCAGCATCGGAATACGCGTATCGTTCAGCGCCGCGCGCATCAGCGGACCGTCGCCGCCTTGATGCACGTCGCTGCCGTGTTCGATCATCCAGCGCGCCATGGCCAGCCGCGCCGCGCTGGGCCCGGGCTTGCCCCGGCATTCGGCCACCCACGTCAGCGGGCCATTCTTCGCGTAACCCAGCGGCGCGCGGTGCAGTTCGGGGTCTTCCGTCATCAACGCCTGCACCGCCGCGAAATCTTCGGCGTCGATGGCTTCCTTCAGTTGTCCGGAACGCCGCAGCGATTCGACGTGCCGCTTCAGCTTCGGCCAGCTCGCGAAACCGTACTCGCGCGCCAGTTGAAACTGAGCCTGGGCTAGGGTCGGAGCCGCGCCTGCGCGCAGCAGATCCTTGGCCTGGTCCTTGAGCTGCTTCAGGTCCGGACGGTCCGGCAAGGGGCGTGGCGCCCCCGTGGGCGGGGTGGTCATGGCGACCTCCTTTCGAGTGCCTGCCCGTGATCCGCTTGCGCCGGGCTGAAAGGGAGTCGCTTCAATTGGGGTCAGGCACAGGCGAGCTTCTGCTCTTTCCGCGGACGGGAGGCGCCCTGCGCGCCGCCGGAAAGACTAGCCCTGCGCACGCCGCGAGCAACGCTCTTTTTTAGCACAAAAAAAGCCGCTGCGAGCCATACGCTCACAGCGGCTTCTCGAATGCAGCGTACGGCCGGCGGCTTATTGAATCTCGAGCGACTCCACGACCGGCTCGGCATCCACCGCTTCCGGCGCGGGCGTCAGCGTCGCGGCCACCTTGCGCCGGCGCTCGCTCTTCATCTTCATGTGCTTCACCGCACAGTTCGGGCAGACCGACGAAACCGTCCGCGTACCCACCGGCCGCCAGTTGCGCGGCAACGGCTGATGGCACTCGTTACACGTGTGTTTGACCATGATTCGACTCCCCCGCAGAAGCCTCACGTTGGCCGCTAACCGGCCGTTCTTCGCAACGCTCAGGTGCGCTAACGCGCGTGTGCTTCGATAAGGGAACGCCGTATCCGGTCCAAAATAGGAAGGCGCTTACTTGTAGATGGGATGAATGTACAGGCCGGGAAGTCACCTGTGAACTGTAATTTTTTGCAGAAGTTGCGAGAAAATTCACACGTGCTTTGCACGAGTGCACTCGCTGCCCGGTATGGGGCTTACCGTTCTTTTCAAACTCCAGTCCCGTGCTAATTATCCCGCCGGACGCCACGCGCGTTCCGCCGCGGTGTAGGAAGTTCGGGACGCGGAAGCAGTTAGCACACCCGTCTACTCGATAGATCACCGCAACCGGGAGCCGCACTCGCATGACCGTCCGTAACCTGATGCTGACGGCTTGGGTCTTCCTGGCCGCCGTTGCCGCTTTCAGCGCCGAAACGCCCGCCGAGCCGGCCTATCGCCGCGGCGTCAACTTGGCCGGACCCGAGTTCGGCAAAGGCCGCGGCACGCTCCACAAGGACTACACGTTCAACAACGAAGCGACGTTCAAGTACTTCGCCGAACAGGGCTTCGACGTCTTCCGCGTACCGGTGAAGTGGGGCCGCCTGCAGCCCGAACTCGGCGGCGAACTCGACGCCGGCTACTTCGGGATGCTCAAGCAGAACATCGCCTGGGCCAAAGCCCACGGCGCGATGGTGCTGATCGACCTCCACGACTACGGCCGGCGCGGCATGATCGTCGACGGCCAGCCCAAGAGCTGCATCGTCGACCATCCGTACGACGGCAAGATCCTCGTCAAAGCCTCCGACCTCGCGGAACTCTGGGTCCGCCTCTCGTCGGCCTTCAAGGACGAACCGGCCGTCTACGGCTACGGCCTGATGAACGAACCGCACGGGATGGGCGAGGCCGACTGGAAGGTCATCTCCAACGTGGTCGTCAAAGCGATCCGCGCCAACGCCGACAAGAAGCTGATCCTCGTCGCGGGAAACCATTGGTCCAACGCAGGCAATTGGGAAAAGCACAACGGTCCCGAGAGCTGGGTCGAGGATCCCGATAGCAATTTCATGTACGAAGCGCACTGCTATTTCGACCAGGACATGAGCGGTCAATACAAGAAGACCTATGCCGAAGAACTGGAGAAGAACAAGGACATGGCTATGGTCGGCGCGAAGCGCGTCGGCGATTTCATCGCCTGGTGCAAAAAGAATAACGTCCGCGGATTCATCGGCGAATTCGGCGTCCCGGATAGCGACCCGCGCTGGTACGAAGAGACGCTGGAACACTTCATGCGCGCCTTGGACGAAGCCGGCATGGGCGGCACCTATTGGGCCGGGGGCACCTATTGGGGCAAGTATCCCATGTCGATTCAGCCCACCGAAAAGTTCACCGTGCACCGCCCGCAGATGGCCGTCCTGCGCAAGCACCTCACGCCAAAGGCCGAGGCCGCTGCGCAACCCGAGCCCGAAGCGGCGAAGTAGCCCGCTCCAACCTTAGAAGCGTGGAGCATAGCGACGCCAGCTATTGCGAGCGTCTTGATTCTCCCGAACGTTTCTGCATAAATAGAAGGAGGAGCTACGTACAGGAGCCCAGCCCGTGCCGACGTACACCTACCAGCGCGTCCCGGAGGCCGCCGAGCACGGTTGCGAACATTGCGTGGCGGGGTTCGAAGAAGTGCAGCCCATGAAGGCCGCGCCGCTCGCCGCCTGCCCGAAATGCGGCGCCCCCGTCCAGCGCGTCATCCACGCTCCGATGCTCGGCAACATCGGCGGGAAGCTCAAAGGCCCCAGCGCCAGCTCCATGGAAGCCGCCGGCTTCACCCGCTTCAGCCGCAGCGGCAAAGGCACCTACCGCAAAGACTTCGGCACCGGCCCCAAAGAGCTGGGCTTCTAAGCGCGCAGGTCTGAACGCTCCGCGCACCCCTAAGCCCCCCCTTCCCTACCCTCGACTTTTGCCCCCGCATCCCTTAAGTGTAGACCTTCGCACGGAAGCGGGAGAATCGGCCGATGAATCGCGTGGGACTCGGGACGGACCGGCATCGCCTGGCCTTCGGGAAGAAGCTCATTCTCGGCGGCGTCAAAGTCGAATCGCCCAAAGGCGCCGTCGGCCACTCCGACGCCGACGCGCTCACCCACGCCGTCATCGACGCCGTCCTCGGAGCCGCCGGCATGGGCGACATCGGGCATCACTTCCCCGACACCGATCCGCAGTGGAAAGACGCCAACTCCATCGAACTCCTCAAGAAGTGCGTCGAGCTCCTCAAAACCACCGGCTACCGCCCCACCAACGTCGATGCCGTCGTCCACCTCGAACAGCCCAAGCTCGGACGTCTCAAGCAGGAAATGGCCGCCAACATCGCCGACGCCCTACAGCTCCCGCGCCATATGGTCAACGTGAAGGCCAAGACCGGCGAAGGCCTCGGACCCGTCGGAACCGGCGATGCCGTCGAAGCGCTCGCCGTCGCCAGTATCGAGAAAATGTCCACTATGGTCGTCCGCACCAGCAGCACCAGCTTGCCGGTCATCAAGCCGTAAGCGTCTGCCTCCCAGTCGGGTCGTGATGCATCGCTTGGCGCAGGGATCGCATCCTCTACTCAAGGCGAACGCTCGCTTCGCGAGTGTGGCGCAAAATAACAAATAAATTGCGTATTTGAGCATGCCTTGCCGGGTATGAAGCGTTGCATCGACGCTTCGGCTAACCCTTCTTCGGACGCATAACCTATGAACTGCAAAACGCTTATCCCTCTGCTGTTGCTCCTGACCAGTGCGCAGGTACGAGGCGCCGAACCATCCGAAGAGACTTGGAGGAACATCACCCAGCAGGTGGGCGGCGAACGCTGGGGTTATGCGGGCGTCACCTACGTGACCGCGGCCCCGGACGGCTCCTCCTTGCTGGCCGGAGTCAGCGCGGCGGGGCTTTGGCGGAGTACCGATACGGGCGGCACGTGGAAGCGCTTGGGTGCGGCCGGGCCTGAAGCCGGAAGCATCGGACACCGCACCTACTCGATTCGATTCGATCCGCGGGACGCGAAGCGATTCTGGGTGAGCGGGAATTACGGTCCGGGGTTATTCGAAACCCGCGACGACGGGCAGACCTTCCGGCGCCTCGGTAATCTGCAACACCTGGATCTGGTCGCGATCGACTTTACCGATCCGGAGCGCAAGACGTTCCTGGCGGGACAGCACGAGCAAGCCCGCAGTCTGATGCGTTCGAAGGACGGCGGTGTGACTTGGGACTGCCTGGGCCTTGCTTTGCCCGAGCAAACGAATTTCAGCACCGATCCGCTGGTGCTGGACGGGCAAACGTACCTGATCAACTGCGCGGGCTGGAAGCGCGGACTCGCCTGGGGCTTGTACCGGACGGCCGACGGCGGCTCGAGTTGGACCAAGGTCGCTTCGGAAGGCCCTTTCGGTCCGGCGCTGGTTCATCCCGACGGCACGCTGTATTGGGCGATCACCTGGACGTACGGAATGCTGAAAAGCACGGACCGGGGCCTGACTTGGAAGAAACTTCCCGGACCCGTTACCTCGCCGCCGCAAGCGTTGCCGGACGGCACGCTGGGCAGCCTGGGTGACGAGCGGCTGTATATTTCCAAAGACGGCGCACAGTCCTGGCAACCCCTGGGGCCGAAGCTGCCCTACAAGAAAATGACCGGCTGGACGTACCTGTCCGCATCGAAAACGTTCGTGGTCTGGCGCATGAGCGGCAAACGGGTGGAAGATGCGATCTTCGCCTGGACCGCGGACGCGCCCTAAGAATCGTCCGAATGGAGAAGCGGTATATGCGCAAGGCTCTGGTCGTTCCCATGGTGCTGGCTTGGAACCTGCTCGCCGCCTCCGAACCGCCTCCGCTCGTCACGCCGAAGACCCCAATCCGCGTCTGGGTCGATCAGATCGGCTTCCGCCCCGGCGCAAGGAAACTCCTGGTCGTCGCCAGCGACGCGGCGCTCCCCGCCGGCCAGGCGTTCGAACTCTGCGACGCCGAAAGCGGGAAAACCGTCCTGGCCGCGGACGAACTCGCTAAGCGCCTCAAGGTCTGCAACGGCGGCCAGAAAGACGGAGCGTCCGGGGACTTCGTCACCCACGTGGACCTCACCGACTTCCAGACGCCCGGCCGCTATTACGTGAAATACCAGGCCGGCGGCGGCGCGGTCCGCTCCTGCGCCTTCAACATCGCGCCCGATGTGTACACAGCCACCGGCCTCGCGGCGTGGAAGTCGATCTACTGGCAGCGCGCCGATTGCGAAAAGCCGGCCCCTTACGCCGAAGAATGGACCCACGGTCCGGCTTTCCTCGGCCCGAAGCAGTCCAAGGAAGCGCAGCGCTACGTCTGGAAGGGCGCGCGGCATTTCGAACCCGTCGGCGACACGCCCGCGGGCGAACAGACCTACGACGTCAGCGGCGGCTGGTGGGACGCCGGCGACTTCAGCAAGTACACTGGCAACACCGTTCGCTTCCACAACGATCTGCTTCTGGCCGCGCAGCTCCTGAAAGATCAACTCACCGACAAGCAGCTCACCATTCCCGAAGCCGGCAACGGCGTCCCCGATTTCCTCGACGAGATCCGCTACGGCACCGAATACCTGATCCGCCTCCACGACGGAACCGGAGCGGCCTTCGGGCGCGTCTACGAACAAGGCGGCTGCCCGCCCGACAGCGTCAAGAGTCCCGTGCAGCTTACCGAAGTCACCAGCAGCGCCACCATGGCCCGCGCCGCGGCGCTGGCTTACGCCGCGGCGGTCTGGAACGAATTCAAGCTGGACGAGCCCTTCGCGGCGAAGTGCCTCGCCGAAGCCAAGCGCTCGTGGAATCTCCTCCAGACCAAGCCCCATCCCTGGCCGGCCGATCCCAAAAAGCCCGGACACGGGCAGTACACCGGCGACTGGTTCGCCCTCGACTACGGCCAGATGCGCGCGCTCTACGCCGCCAGCCTCTTCCGCATCGAGCAAGGCTCGGCCTGGGAACAGCTCTTGCGCGAAGAAGCGGCGAAATGGCCGGCCTTCGAGCCCGCCGGGCACCACGACGTCTGGCCCGCGATCTGGCTCCATGCGCACAGTGCGGGCGCCGATCCGGCGTTCGTCGATGCCCTGAAGAAGAAGATCCTCGATTCGGCGCGGACCGTCGTCCAGTGGACCGGCCCCGGGCACGGTTACGCCATGAAAGTCAAAGGCTACTGGTGGGGCAGCAACGCGCTCGTCGGCCGCACCGGCTCCCACGCGATCCTCGCCGCCGAACTCAGCGCCGGCGCGAACGAGAAAGCGAAATTCCTCGAAGCCGCGGAAGAATACGTCCACTACCTCTTGGGCCGCAACGCCATCGGCGCCTGCTTCCTCACCAACATGAAGCGTTACGGCGCCGAGCAATCGGCCATGGTCATGTTCCACGCGTGGGTCGGTGCCGACGGGAAACCCGAGAGTGCGAAGTTCATCGGCGAAGGCCCCGGCAAAGTCGGACCCTTCCCGGGAACCGTCGTCGGCGGCGTCAACGGAAGCATGAAGCGCTACACCACCGAACTGCACTGGACCAAGAACCCGTGGGAGTTCACCGAGAACGATATCACCTACCAATCGCCCTGCGCGATGCTGCTCGCCTATTTCGGACTGAAGATGAAGGGCGCGGAAAGCCGGTAGGAAATACAAGCAAATCATCGCGTGCAGACGCGGGCCTCCGCGGCCGGCGCGCGGATATTCGTGCTGACAGCCGTGCTCCGGCGCATAGGATGGGTGCGCGGCATTCGGCGGCGAGGGCGTCTGCGTGAAGTTCTTCTTCTGCGAAACCTGCGGCAAACGCCTGACCGATGCGGATCTCGCCGCCGGCCAGGCCCGCGATAAGCAGGTGAAAGGCATCTACTGCGCGGATTGCGCGCAGAGCGTCATGACCATGGAGTTCGGCGCGCTCAAGGAAGAACAGGCCCGCGCGCTCTTGAAAGATCCGCCCGGCACGAACGCGGGACCGGCCCCGGAACTCCCGCAGCACGCCCCGCCCAACACCGTCCCGGTGACGACCCGACGCGGCGCGCGCAACAGTTCCACCGAACGCCTGGTGCCCCACTGCGCGCAGCACAAAGCCGCGGCCGAAGCTGCCACCGGCATCTGGATCACCTTCGTCGCCGGCGGCGCGGTGCTCGCCTTGGGCTTGGTCCTGTACTTCGCCAAGGCCAGCAACTCGCCATCGGCTCCGAAGAACGCTCCGGTCCTGCCCGTGCCGGTTGTGGAGTCCACTCCCGCGCCAGCCGCACTGCCCGAGCGTACCTCCATCCCCGTACCCGGGCCGCAGGCGGTGGCCCAGGCCGCACCCGCGTCCAATGATGCGCCGCCGGAAAATGCGGCATCGAACGACGCCGACGCGCGTGCACGGGCCGACTTCGAGGCGTTGAACCGCAAGCTCGCCGAACTCCCCGCCGCCGCCTTGGAACAAAAGAAGGAACTCGCCGAAGCGTTCCTGAAGGCCCATGGCGAGAGCCTGCTCGCTTCGCGCGTGCGCGTGACGATGCGCGGCTGGGAAACGCCGCCGCCGGATCCCGCGCGAAAGGAACCGGCCCCAAGGGAATCGCCTCCGGCCAAGCCCCAGCCGCAACCCGACACGCCGCTCCCGCCCGCGACCAACGCGCGGATCGTCGTTTGGGACGGCAAAGGCATCCGCGGCGGCGCGACTTGGGGCGCGCAGCAAGAGGGCGCCGCCGAGGTTCTGAAAGCGGAACATCCCGACGGAACCAATCGCCAGGCACTGAAGCTCACCAGCGCCAAGCCCGGCTACTGCGCGCTGGGCTTCAACTGGCACTCCTGGAATCCCAGCGCCAAGGGCACCGACCTGAGCGCCGCGAGTCAAATGCGCTTGCGGATCAAGATCGAATCCGCGTCCAAACCATTGGCCGCGAACGTGTACCTCAAGGCCATCGGCTCCGACATCTATTTCAAAGCGCCGTTCGATAATCCCGCCGCCTTTACCGACGGCGAATGGCACGATCTGGTAATTCCGTTCGAGCGCTTCGCCGACGAAGGCGGCGCGGTCCTGGACCGTACGAAAGCCACCGAATTGAAGTTCGACCTCTACCGCGAAGGGCAGCCGACGACCGTCTGGATCGCCCGCATCGCCTTCGAGTAACCGCGCCGCTCGACCGCCCGTCTTCGCTTAGCGTTCCGGGCCGCGCTGGAAGCGCTGCCGGTACGCCGACGGCGTCTGGCTCAGCTCGCGCCGGAAGACCACGCTCAGCCGCTCCGGCCGCGCGAAGCCGCACAGCCGCGCGATCTCGGCCAGCGGCCGGTCGCTCCCGCGCAGCAGATCCTGCGCGCGTTCCAACCGCACGCGCGTCAGTTCTTCCAACGGCGTGCGCCCCAGGCGCTCGCGGAAGCGCCGTTCCAAACTGCGCCGCGCCACCGCCGCCGCGCGCGCCAGTTCGTCGATGCTCAGGTCGCGCGCCGCGTGCGCGCGCAGGTAAGCCAGCGCGGCCGCCAGCGCCGGATCGTCCACCGCGAGCACGTCCGAAGACTGCCGCGTATGCACCCCCGCCGGTGCAAAGCGCTCGCACGCGTCCGAACGCGCGCCGCGCATTTCGGCGTCAAGCAGCTCCGCGGCGCGCCAGCCCATCTGCCGCGCCGGAATCTCGACGCTCGATAGCGGCGGATGACCCGACGCGCACCACATCTCGTCGTCGTCCACGCCCAGCACCGCGAGGTCTTCCGGACTGCGCAGGCCCAGCTCGTGCACGTGCTCCAGCACGCGCCAAGCCGTCACGTCCTCCGCGCCCAGCACCGCCGCCGGGCGCGGCAGCGCCGCCAGCCATGCGCGCATCTCGCGGTCCAACGCCACGTCGGCACGGCCCTGGGTGCCCCAGCGATGGCGGTACACGCGGCACGCGCCGCCGGCCGCTTCCACCGCCGAACGAAAACTCGCCTCGCGCTCCAGCGACCAGCGCACCTCGCCCGAACCGACATAGCCGAACTGCCGGAAACCGCGGTCCAGAAAATAGCGCGCCGCCAGCGCGCCCACCGCCACGTTGTCCACGTCCACCACCGGACCGGGCACCCCCGAAAGACCGAAGACGTTCACGCACGGCAGGCGCCGCCGCTCCAACCACGCGCGCACCTCCGGCGGATCCATCGTGGCCAGCACGCCCGACGGCTCCCAGTCCAGGCTCTCCAAGGGCGTCAGGTAATGCAGGAAATAGACTCGCCAGTTCGGACGCGTCGCGGCATACGCGAGCAGCCCGCGCCAGAGCTCGCGGCTGAGCTGCGAGTCCATGGCCACCAGACCCAGGACGCGAAGAGGTGCGCTCGGAGGCATAGCCGCACGCTACCGAAGCCCGCGCCAAACGCAAAACGGGAAACCCCGCACGGGGATTTCCGTTTCACGTTTCCACGGCCTGCCTATACAGTCTGACGCGCTTCGCGCTCCCGTGATGCCCCTGCGCCGCCGTTTTAAGGATGCCGTGCCCATGGCCAAGATGAAAGCCCCCAGCGGCTTCCGCGATTTCCTCCCCGACGCCTGCCGCAAACGCGGCGAACTGATGCGCCGCATCCGCGCCGTCTACGAACGCTTCGGCTACGAACCGATCGAAACCCCGGCCATGGAAAACCTCGCCGTCTTTCTCGGCAAGGGCGGCGGCGAAAACGAAAAGCTGATGTTCAAGCTGCTCAACCGCGGCGAAAAGCTCGCCCGCGCGCTCGAAGGCAAAATCAAGGACGAGAACGAACTGGCCGACATGGGCCTGCGCTTCGATCTGACCGTCCCCCTCGCGCGCTTCTTCGCCGAACACCGCGCGAACCTGCCCACCCCGTTCAAGCGCTACCACATCGGACCCGTCTGGCGCGCCGAACGCGCGCAGCACGGCCGCTTCCGCGAATTCGTTCAGTGCGACGTCGACGTCTTGGCCAGCTCCTCGCTGATGGTCGAAGCCGACGTGCTCCTGGCCACCACCACCGCGCTCAACGAGCTGGGTTTCTCCGACCTCGAAGTCCGCCTCAATTCGCGCAAGCTCCTCACCGCGCTCGTCCTCGGCTCCGGCGTTACCGCCGACCTGGCCCCAACCGCCATCACCGCGCTCGACAAGCTGGAGAAGATCGGCGTCGAAGGCGTGCGCACCGAACTGACCGAGCGCGCCGTCTCCGCCGAAGCCGCCGCGCGCCTGCTCGAATGCTTCGCCGCCGCGCGCACGCTGGCCGGCGACGCGCTCCTGGCCGAAATCGAAAAGCGCCTCGTGGCCGACTGGAAAGCCCTGGACGCGCAAGCCGCCGCCGCGCTCACCGCCGAAATCCGCCAGGTCCTCGCGCTCACCCCCGACCTGCCCGCCGGGAAGCTTGTCTTCGATCCCTTCCTCGCGCGCGGGCTGGACTACTACACCGGGCCGATCTTCGAGATCGCCGCGGCCGGCGTCCCCTTTAGCCTCGCCGGCGGCGGGCGCTACGACGAGATGGTCGGCGCCTTCTGCGGGCAGCCCGTCCCCGCCTGCGGCTTCTCCATCGGCTTCGAACGCATCTACACGCTGATGGAAGAACGCGGGATGTTCGGCGCCGCGCAACGCGCCGCCGATGTCCTCGTCGCCGCCACCGCGCCCGAAGCCGAACGCGCCGCCGTCGAAACCGCGCAGCTCTTCCGCGCCGCGCTCCTGCGCGCCGATTGCTTCCCCGGCCAGGCCAAGCTCCCGCGCATCTTCGAACTCGCCGAGAAGAAAGCCATCCCCGTCGTCGCCCTCGTCGGACCGGCCGAACTCGCTTCCGGAACCGTGGGCTTGCGCGAACTCGCCACCCGCCAGACGCACCCCGTCCCCCGCGCCGAAGCCGCCGCCAAACTCAAAAGCCTGCTCGGAAGCTGATTGCGCCGGTCCCTGCTGAATGGCTGCCGCGTGTCCCGCCGGAGTCAAGCCGACTGATTTCTATACCTTGTATATTAGTGATAGTATCACTAGAATACAAGGTATGTATATCTCCCGAATCCAGACCGATCATCTCCATGACTTGGCTCGCACCTTTCCGGTGGTGGTCGTTACCGGTGCGCGGCAGGTAGGCAAGACGACCTTGCTCCGGAAGGTCTTTGGGAAAAAGGCCGACCTGATCGTCTTCGATCCCGTCGAAGACGTCGAAAACGCCCGGCGCGATCCGGAACTGTTTCTCGATAACCGTAAGACTCCGCTGATCCTGGACGAGATCCAGTACGCGCCGGAACTCGTAGCCGCGATCAAGCGCCGCGTCGATAGAAATCGGAAGCCAGGGCAATTCCTTTTGACCGGCTCCCAGCAATGGGGCGTGCTGAAGACGCTCGCGGAAAGCTTGGCTGGGCGGGCCGTCTTTCTCGATCTTGAGGGATTCTGCCTGGCCGAGACAACCCGCGCACGCTGGCCGAAAAGCTGGCTTGCGGCATGGCTGAGCGATCCCGGCCGATTCGTAAAGCGTGCGCCGCGTCGGCTGGCCATGAAAAGGACGCTCTACGAACAGCTCTGGCGCGGCTGGCTGCCGGAAGCCCAATTCCTTCCGCTCAAGGCCGTCCCCGACTTCCAAGCCGCCTATCAGCGCACCTACGTCGAACGAGACGTGAGGCTGCTCGCCGACGTATCTGACACGCAACTCTTTGGGCGTTTCGTGCGCCTCGCCGCGGCGCTCACCGCGCAGGAGATCAACCACAGCCAGTTCGGAAGGGAATTGGGCATCACGCCGCAGACCGCGAAGCGCTGGCTGGATATTCTAGTCGCCACCTTTCAGTGGTTCGAAGTTTCCGCATTCCACGGCAATGCCATCAAGCGTCTGAGCGGTAAGCCCAAAGGGTACATCGCCGACACGGGTGCGGCATGCGCTCTGCAAGCCATTTCGAACCCGACAGTGATCGGCGGCCACCCGCTCTGGGGACCGCTCTTCGAAACGGCCGTCATGAGCGATATTCGTAAGCAACTCTCCATCCTGTCCCCGAAGCCCAACCTTTACCATTGGCGAACGTTGGCCGGCGCGGAAGTAGACATACTGCTGGAGCACAACGGAGTCTTCTTTCCGATCGAAGTTAAAGGCGCCAGCCGCCCCCAGAGGCATGACGTCAGTGGGATCAAAGCCTTCCGTGAAACCTACCCGCATCTGAAGATTGAAAGGGGTCTGGTGATCGCGCCCTGTGAACGCATGCTTCAAATCACGGAACAAGATTATGCGTTGCCGTGGGATACCGGCGGAACCAAGTGAGCCGCCAGCTGAACAGGACGGAAGCTGATCGCCTCCGCGCAACCCTCGCCGCTGTTGGCCGTTTGCCTGTAGAGGTCGGTCGGGTGTTTGCCGTTTGAAGTTTGAAAGCTGCCGCCTAACGCCTGCCGCCCGCCGCCCACCACGCCTCCGCGCGCGCCTCGGCCAGCCGCTCCAGCCACCGCGCCCCGTCGCGCAGCGCCGCCTCCCGGCTCCCCGCGAAACGGATCAGACTCTCCAGCGCCACGAACCGCCGCGCCAGCGCCGCCCGCGCATCGGCTTCGATCGCGCCGCCCACCGCCACGCACGCCACGCCCGCTGCCTTCGCGCGCCGCGCCACCCCCGCCGGCGCCTTGCCCATCAGCGTCTGCCGGTCCAGCCGGCCTTCGCCCGTCAGCGCCAGGCCCGCGCCGCGCAGCCTTTGGTCGAAGCCGATCGCGTCCAGCGCCAGCTCGATCCCCGGCTTCAGCTCCGCGTTCAAAAACGCCACGCAGCCCGCGCCCAGCCCGCCCGCCGCGCCCGCTCCGCGCATGCGCCGCACGTCGCGCCCCAAATCGCGCGCGGCGATCTTCGCAAAGCGCGAAAGCGCGCGGTCCAGCAGCGCCACGTCGCGCGGCGACGCACCCTTCTGCGGGCCGTACACGGCGCTTGCGCCGCGCGTCCCCGTCAGCGGATTCGTCACGTCGCACGCCACCGTCACCGGCACGCGCTTCAAGCGCGCGTCGAAGCCGGACAGATCGATCCGGTCGAGCGCCAGCAGCGCCGCGCCGCCCGCGGGCAGTTCGCGTCCGGCCGCATCGAGCAGCCGCGCGCCCAGCGCCTGCGCCATCCCCGCGCCGCCGTCGTTCGTCGCGCTCCCGCCGATCCCCAGCAAGATCCGCCCCGCCCCGGCATCCAGCGCCGCGCGAATCTGATCGCCCACGCCCCAGGTCGATGTGATGTTCGGATCGCGCTTCGTTTCGGGAACCAGCGGCAAGCCCGACGACGCGGCCATCTCCAGCACCGCCGTGGGACGTTTCGAACCGCGCGGAGGAGGCAGGAGCGCGAAGCGCGCCGAACGCTTTTCCAGCAGCGGGCCGCGTACGCGCGCCGTTGCCATCCGCGCGCCCGGCACCGCGCGATGCAGCGCTTCGACCAGGCCCTCGCCGCCGTCGGCCAGCGCCACCACGTCCGCCGCGAAGCCCGCCCGGCGCAGTCCGCGCGCCAGGGCCTGGCCCGCCTGAGCCGAACTCAGCGTGCCCTTGAACGACGCGCACGCCACCAGCACCCGGCGCGCCGCGCTCACGAACTGGCCTTGAAGCGATGCGAACGCCGCGGCTTCTTGCCGTCCTCCGCGTCGTCCTCTTCTTCTTCGTCGTCGTCCGCTTCGTCCGGGTCCTTGCGGCGCTTGGCTGGCGCCGGCTTCGCGGCCGCGCCGGGCTTCGCCGCCCGCGTGCTCTCGTCCTTCCCCTTCGCGCCGTTCTTCTTGCCCCGGAACACGAAGAAGTATGTGTACGCGACCCAGGCCAGGAAGAACGAAAGCCCCCCGCCCAGGACGCCGGCCACCCACACCCACGGATTCCCGCCGTCGATCGTCACGCCGAAGAACTGGTATTTCTTCAACTGGTAGTCGCCGATCGACACCTTCCAGGCGAGGTAAATCCCGAATGCGATGGCGCTCGCCGGAACCGCCGCGACGAAAACCCAGAACATCGCCTTCTCGACGTTGAACGGAGGCGGAGGCTGCGGCTCGTCGGCGTACTTCGTCGTGCGTCCTTTGCGGCTCGCGTCGGGAGCCGCACCGAGCGGCCGGCTCGGCGCGATCGTCTGCGCCAGCGCCGCCGCCTCGCGCGCCTTCAGCTTGCGCGTGTTGTTGTCGAAATCGACCTCGTCGCCTTCCAGCGAATAGCTCGACTCGCTCGGACCGCCCGGCTTCGGAGCGCCGATCTCCACCAGCTCGTCCAGCATCGCCGCGTGCACCGACGCCTGCACTTCCTCCGCCGTCTCCACCGGCTTCGTTTCGCCGCCGTCGGCATCGGAGCCAGCGCCGTCCAATACGTCCGCCGCCGGCTTCTTCTTTTTCTTCTTCTTCTTTTTCTTGGACCGCTTCGACGGAGTCGCGGCTTCCACTTCTTCCTTCATCCGCTCCAGATCCGCCGTCGAAACCGGCTGCGTCTCGCCGCCCGGATCGTCGCTCTCTTCGTCGTCGTCAAGGGCCGCCGGCTTGGACACGGCCTTCGGCGCGGGCTTCGGCTCCACCTTCGCGGGAATTTTCGGCGCGGCGGCCGGCTTCGCGTTCGGCTCGGCCTTCGCGCTCCCCTCGGCCTTCGGCTTCGCGGCGGGCTTGGGCTTGTCCGGAGCCGCTTCCGCTTTGCGTGCAACCGCGCCGGGCTTCGCGGCGGGCGTGGCCGGAGCGATCTTCGCCTCGGATTTCGCCGCCTTCGCGCGCGCCAGCGCCGCCGCCATGCGCCCGCTGCTCGCGCCCGCTTTCGGAGCGTTCGCAGGAGCGGACGTGGGCGTGAGCTTAAAAGCGTCGTCGAGCTGGTAGTGCCGGTTGCACCACGGACAGCTCAGCACCTGCCCCGGTTTCTTCTTGGAAAGGTCGAAGACTACTTCACCGCAGGTACACGGAGCGGATGAACTGGAGGAGGCATTCATGGACGGTGAACATCTGCCCCGGCTGGTCGAGCGGGCCTCCGCGCGCGGCGCTTGGCCAAGAGCGCACACTATAGCCGCTCAAGCCGGATTTACACCGCCAATTTGTCCGCTCGCCGCAACGCCTGAGGAAAGAGCCGTGGTGTTTTCCCTCTCCCTCTGGGAGGGGTAGGGTGAGGGAGGTTTTTCAACAACCGCTACAGCGCCGGGTGCTTCCGGTGGTGCGCCGTCTTCGCCTCGTACGCCGCCGCCGTCCGCAGCAGCCCCGCCTCGTCGAACGCGCGCCCCATCAACTGCATCCCGATGGGCAAGCCCGACGAGGTCTGCCCGCAGGGCAGCGATAACGCGGGAATCGCCGCCAGGTTCACCGTCACGGTGAAGATATCCGACAGGTACATCGCCAGCGGATCGTCCGCTTTCTCGCCAATCTTGAACGCCGGCGTCGGCGTCGTCGGGCAAACGATCACGTCCGCCTTCTGGAAGGCTTCGTCGAAGTCGCGCTTCAAGAGCGCCCGGACCTGCTGCGCCTTCAGGTAGTACTTGCTCGCGTAGCCCGCTGAAAGAGCGTACGTCCCGAGCATGATGCGGCGTTTCACTTCCGCGCCGAACCCTTCGCCGCGGCTGCGCGCGTACAGATCCACCAGCCCGCCCGGCTCGCTCGTGCGATGACCGTAATGCACGCCGTCGAAGCGCGCCAGATTGCTCGACGCCTCCGCCGTCGCGATCAGATAGTACACCGCGATGCCGTGCGAACTGTGCGGCAGCGAAACCTCCACCGCCTTCGCGCCCAGCGCCTCCAGGTCCGCGATCCCCCGCCGCACCGCGGCCTCGACCTCCGGATCGGTCCCCTTGACGAAGTATTCCTTCGGCACGCCCAGGCGCAGACCTTTCAAATCGCCCGGCGCCTTCAGCGCGCGCAGCTCGTCCGGCGCCGCCATCGCGGCGCTCGTCGCATCGCGCTCGTCATGCCCCGAAATCGCAGCGCATAAAAGCGCCGCGTCCGCGGCATCCCGAGCGAACGGGCCGATCTGGTCCAGCGAACTCGCGAACGCCACCAGCCCGTAGCGCGAAATCCGCCCGTACGTCGGCTTCAAGCCCAAGCAGCCGCACAACGCCGCCGGCTGCCGGATCGAGCCGCCCGTGTCGCTGCCCAGCGCCAGCGGCACGATGCCCGCCGCCACCGCCACCGCCGAACCGCCCGAACTTCCGCCCGGCACCCGCGAAACATCCCACGGGTTGCGCGTCGTACCGTAGGCGCTGTTCTCCGTCGAACTGCCCATCGCGAACTCGTCGAGGTTCGTCTTGCCGACAATCGTCGCGCCCGCATCCAGCAGCCGCTGCACCGCCGTGGCCGTATAGGGCGGCACGTAACCGTCCAGAATCTTCGAAGCGCAAGTCGTGCGCGTGCCCTTCAAACACAGGTTGTCCTTGATCGCCACCGGCACACCGGCCAGCAACCCCGGATCCCCGCCCGCCGCGATCTTTGCGTCGGTCGCGCGCGCCTGCGTCAGCGCCGCGTCTTCCAGCAGCGTGAGGAACACCTTCAGCGTGGGGTCCAGCGCCTTCGCGCGAGCCAGCGCGGCGCGGGCGACCTCTTCGGCCGAATACGTCTTCGCGCGCACGCCCGCCGCGATCTCGCGAGCGCTCAGCCACGCGTACGCCTGCAGATCCAAAGCCATCCGTCGCTCCCACGCTTGAGTTCGTTAGCGAGATCAGTCTACGGTCCGCGCCCCCCCAAGCAAGTTGAGGCCGCACGCGCTTGCTCCCAAGCCCCTTTGGCTCTATGCCAATGGGATACGTCACACCCAGGAGAATCCATTCATGTCCGGCACCCCCGTTCGATTCGGTCTGATCGGCTGCGGCGAGATCGCGATGCAGTCGCTCAAGGCGCTGCAAGCCGCCGAAGGATGCGCCGTCACCGCCGTGCAGGATGTCGTCGCCGACCTTGCGCGAGACACCGGAGCGAAGCTGGGCGTCGCGCACTTCACGAACGTCGATGACCTCCTCGCCCGCAGCGACGTGGACGCGGTGGTGCTCAGCACGCCGCACTTCCTGCACGCGCCGCTGGCGATACAAGCCGCGCGAGCCGGGAAGCATATCGCCTGCGAGAAGCCCATCGCCTGCACGCTGGCGCAAGCCGACGAGATGATCGCTGTCTGCCGCGACGCGAAGGTGAAGCTTTCGGTGAATTACATTTCGCGCTATTCGCCGATGGTGCTTAAGACCAAGGCGCTGCTCGAAGCCGGGGCCATCGGGAAGATCATCCGCTACCAGATTCACATTGCCGCGGATAAGCCGGAGAGTTACTGGAGCGGCGGGTATACGGGGCGGGCCAAGAGCGATTGGCGGCAGAGCAAAGAAAAATCCGGCGGCGGCGTGCTGGTCATGAACCTCAGCCACGATATCGACCGCGTGATGTGGATTGCCGGGCTGGTGCCCGAGCGCGTTTTTGCAGAAGCGGCGACGCATTCGACGCCCGTGGAAGTGGAAGACAACATTTCCGCCGTGGTGCGCTTCACCAACGGAGCCATCGGGAGCATCGATGCGATGAGTTGTGCGCGCGGCAAGGAAGGGTTTGGCAACCGCCTGTACGGCACCGAAGGCCAGATCGAGATGGCCCATCCGCTGCGCGTGTTTACCACTCGCGAGGACGTGCCGGGCTGCAAGCCCAAGGAATGGTCGACGCTGGAAGTGGGCGGCGCGTTGTGGAGCACCGACGAGCGGACGGCCTATTTTGTCGATTTGGCTAAAGCCATTCAGGAAGATCGGACGCCGCTGATTAGCGGGGAAGAAGCCCGCAAAGTGTTGGCGCTGTGTGTGGCGATTTACGAGAGTGCCGCGACGAACCGAGCGCAGAGCGTGGATTGGCGGCAGTGACGGTGCCGGTCAGGGTGTTGGAAAGCGCAGCGCACAGCGCAGCATGATGGTGTTGGCCGTAGCAGCGCGAAGCGCAGAGTGATGGTGTTCGCCGTAGCAGCGCGCAGCGCAATGAGAAGTGGGAAGTAGCCCTTCAAGGCGCGCAGCGCCGTTATGAAACCTTCCCCCCTGCGGGGGGAAGGCCGGATGGGGGGCGGCCTGAAGAACTCGCGCAGCGATCCCTAGAGCCGTAGCCCTGCCCTTACCGTTTATCGTTTACCGCTCCCCGCTTCCCATTACACTCCCCGCATGAACGCCGAAGAACTCCAACGCTACATCCACGCCAACCTCCCGCTCACCAAAGCCATGGGCGTGACCGTCCAGGAACTGGCCGAGACGCACATCAGGCTGGGCGCGCCGCTGCTCCCGAACCTGAACCACAAGAAGACCGCGTTCGGCGGAAGTCTCGAATCGCTCGCCACCGTCACCGCGTGGTCGACGCTGCATGTGGATTTATGCCGGCAAGGGCTGCGCGCCGAACTGGTGATCCGGCACTGCGAGATGTCGTTCCTGCATCCGATCGACTGCGATTTTTCGGCGCGAGCGGAGTTTCCGGCGGCGGAAGACCGTGCGCGCTTCCGAAAGATGTACGACCGGCGCGGGATGGGGAGTTTCACGATGGCCTGCCAAGTCGAAGCCGCCGGTCAGATCAGCGCCCGCTTCGTGGGCCAGTTCGTGGCCGTGAAAGTCCCGTAGCGCCGGCGTCCGTGCGTCCTTTGCCCCGGAGGAGCGCCAGCATTTAGCTCAAGATGTGAACCCATGAAATCCTGGTCATACGCACTACGTAATACGATTCCACCCCAACCTGCTCCGTGGAATTCCAGAATCTTCAAAAACTCGCCTTCGGGCGGACAACAAAGCCACCAGAGCCTATGGAGGCTGTCGCTGGCCCAAATGGTACCGTTCATATTTCACGAGGCCCGCCCAACTTCCGGCATCACCGGCTAATGGAACGCCGCATTCGCCTTCCCACGGCAGTCCGTCTTTCCATTCGCCTTGATGCTGAATACTCCCGTCTTTGTTCCAGACTGTCCAAATACCGTGCTTCTTACCGCCTCTAAAAGTTCCGAACTGCTCTTTCGCACCACTGGAATGCCATTGAGTAACCGAAATGAGTTCACCCACTTTATCGTACATCTCCTCCACGCTTACTTTTCCATCACGCCAATAGGTTTTCTTCCCCTGTATCCGCCCCTCGACATACTCCGCTTCCCAATACTTTGCTCCCGTGGGCTGCCATGCCGTCCAGGTCCCTGTTTCCTTTCCTGCTCGAAATGCTCCAGCTCTTGCCTTTTGACCATCCATGAACCATTCCGTCAGAGGACCATCGAGCTTTCCATTCGCATACTGAGTTTCGAGTCGCTTCTGACCATTCTCAAACCATTCCGTTTGGGTACCGTGACGAACCGATTCCCCAGAAGCGAATTTCAGGAAAATCTGTCGAGATTTTGGTTTCCCGTTTTCCCACACGTCCTCGTCAACACTCTCGGAACCAACTTCGTTAACGTCTGTTTGCTTCGCATTCCCGCATCCGGAAAGGGACAGAATCCAAGCGATGACGCATAGGCTGGGTACGAAACTTTCACGCAGCATACAGCCACCTCTACTCACCAAGGTCCGTTTATGCGAGTTTCGTAAGCGCAAGCCACACGGCCACGTGATGCTACAATTCTAACCAATCACTTCACATTTCTTTCGTTTCGAATTTGCTCAACAAATTCTTCAAATTGCATTTTACCTGCCGCTTACGCTTATGGCCTGAGACAATCCACGGGGTTCCAGAAGTTGCTAGCACCCTACTTCAGGAGAGTGATGGCCATTATGCGTAAGCCCCGGAGGGGCGAAAGAGTTTAGCCCACGGCGTGAGCCGTGGGGCCGAGCAACGCGAAGCGCGAAAGCCCCGGCAGGGGCGAAAGAAAACTCGCCCCCGAATACCTCCCCATTCGCCTTAACCCCCGCCACACTTTTCCGCCGTCTTGACCCATCCCGCCTTTGAACTCTGAACTTAGAATTTTGACCTCCTCCGCACCTGTTCAGCCCCACGCGCATAGCCCCGCCAAGCGCTACGAACCTCGGTGCAAAAACTACGCTTTGCGTGCGCTAAAAATAGCAGTTTTATGGCAGAATCAAACTTTTGCTCCACGTGCACCCTTTTTAACCGACCAAATGGGTATGCGAATAGAACGGCCGGCCTCAAACTCCGCCACCGCCGCCGACCGGGTTCTCCGCCCGCGCCCGGTTCGCGCGCTCCTCCGCCTGCATCCGCCGCCCCAGCGCCAGAAGCGGCAGCAGCAGCACGCACGAACCCGCGATCATTCCGAAGCAGATCAGCGTAATCGTCCGCAGACCAAGCGGTTGCAGCAACGCGTACACCACCAGCGGCGCCGCGATCCCGCGCAGCCCCGTCAGGAAAACATGCACGCTCATGTACTCCGCCGTCCGCTCCGGCGGCGCGAACTTCGTCACCCACAGGCTCCAGGCAATCTCCCCGCCGCCCTCGCCCAGTCCAAAGCAAATACTCGCCAGCACTTGCACCCATACCTGATCGTGGAAAAACAGCAGCATGTTGAAGCCAAAGAACATATTCAGCAGGATCCGCAGCACGATGAAGTTGGTCGAATCGAAGAGCCGCCCCCAGAAATGCGCCGAGACAAAGCGCGCGATGCCCGGAATGATCTGCACCAGACACAGCACCAGCCACGCATCGTAATGCAAGCCCAGCTCGGCACTTGCGACGTACTCCACGCGCAGCGGCAAGATCGCCAGATTCGCGACGCCCATGATCATCCACGTCGCGCAGACATACCCAAAGCGTTTGTCCTTCCACAGCCAAGCCAGGATGCTCGCGAAGTGCTTCGTCGGCTTCTCCAAAGGCTTGCTGGGAATACGGAAGCAGCAATACGCCGCGAAGCCCAG
Organism: Planctomycetota bacterium; assembly: GCA_015075375.1. GTDB lineage: Bacteria > Planctomycetota > SZUA-567 > H5-PLA8 > H5-PLA8 > H5-PLA8. The sequence goes on from JABTUM010000001.1 coordinate 2,330,929, forward strand.
GCAACCGGCCAGCACCGCGAAGACCGGCCGGTAACGCGCCAGTTCGTCGCCGATCCAGAGCGCCAACACGATCGAGGCCACCAGCCCGCCCAGACTTCCGCGTTCGCTCACGTTGCTAAACAGATACCCGCGCTGGAGATCCGGAATGTTCTGGCGCCATAACGCGGTCACCAGCGGCGCGCAGACCGAGACCAGCGGCACGCCGAACAATAAGCCCGCGAAATAGAAGCGGAAATCCTCGACGCTCGCCGCCACGCCAATCCCGGCGGCCGCGCCCGCCAGGAGCAACCCCATCGCACGCGCGACGGGAAGCCCAAGCCGCGCAATCAGATGCACAAACAGCAGCGAACTCAACTGGCCCACCGATCCCGCCGCCGCCAGCCACGCTTTGCTCGTATCGCCCGCGTCGAAGTACTGGATCGCGACCAGCAGCACCAACCCTTCCAACCCGCGCCGGACGATCCCGAGGCTCGCGCCGCGGTGCTTCTCCCAGCGCGTGGTGACCGCCTGGTGCGGGTACTCCGGATCGGTTTGCGGCGGATGCTCGGCAGATGGATTCAACGTGAAGTCCAGACTAGAGATACAGGATCATGGTATGCGCTCAACCCAGCTTGACGTTCTGCCCCGTCCGCGCGGCGCGGTACAAAGCATCGATCACGCGCATGTTGCGCACGCCATCTTCGGGCGGCAAAGGCAAAGGCCCTTGCCCGCGGATCGCCGCCGCAAAGCGTTCGAACTCCAGCGCGTACGTATTCCCGCCGTGGTCCGTCGTCACCGTCCGAACGTCCGAACCGGTCTGGACTTGGAAGGCTGCGCTCTTCACGTCCGGAAACCACGGGCGCTCGATGCGCAGCTTGCCTTTCGAACCCACCACTTCGGCCTGCGTGTCGCCCGAGACGCGGAAATTCACGTGGAACTGAGCCACGATGCCGCGCGGAAAATGAAGCGTCCCCGCGAAGACTTCGTCGACTTTGCTCTGCGCGCCAAACTCCGCCACCGCCGCCACTTCCAGGGGTTCGGCTTGAGCCATGAAGCGCGAGAAGTTGATGCAGTAGCAGCCCACGTCCATCAAGGCGCCGCCCGCCAGCGATGCGCTAAGCCGCACGTTGGCCAGATCTTCCATGATGAAGCAGAAAGCCGAACGGATAAAGCGCAACTCGCCGATCGCGCCGCTTTGGACTTCGCTCAACAGCTTCGCCGATTGCGGATGCAGGCGGTACATGAACGCTTCCATCAGCAACAAACCGGCCTTCTTGCAGCCGTCGGCCATCTCCTGCGCCTCGCTGGCGTTAGAAGCCAGCGGCTTCTCGCAAAGCGTATGCTTCCCCGCGCGCGCCGCCTTCAGCGTCCACTCCAGATGCATCCCGTTGGGCAGCACGTTGAAGATCGCCTCGACCTTCGGATCGGCGATCAGCGCTTCGTAGCTTCCGTAAGCGCTTGCGCCTTCGAGACCTACCTCGCGCACGAACGCTTCGGCCTTGGTCTTGTCCCGGCTCGCCACCGCCACGATCGCGCCCGGATGCGCTGCCTGGACCGCCAACGCGACCTTCCGCGCATGTTTGCCCGTGCTCAAGATGCCCCAGCCCACCGGCTTGCTCGCCGCCATGATTCGAACTCCTAAAGGTGTTGGAAGCTCCAGGAACCAGTGTACCTCACTCCGAGGCGGCGACCCAGACCGGTGCGATTTGGCGCCCCGGTGCGGCTTCATTCCCGCAACCTGCCCAAGTGCAACGGCTTAGCTTGTGGAAGAAGCCCACAATGGGGGAAGAATCGGCACCGCCGCCGATTACGCACTAGTTCACAAATCGTTTATAAGTAACGGTTTATAAATTTGCATCAATGGTCCAAGATGTTCTATAAGGTTCCTGCGTAAGGCGGGGGAGGAACTCGAACCATGCATCGTTTCATCGTAGTGCTGAGTCTGGGACTGCTGCTGAGCGCGTTTCACGCGCGTGCCGAGATGGCGGCCGAAGGCACCGAATTTCGGCCCGAGGTCGATGCGCAAGCGTTGAGCGAACTGGAGGCGCGGCTGCAGAAAGAGTACGACGAAGCCGCACGGACCGGACAGCTCAGCGGAAACCAGGACGGCGGCAAGGTTAGGGGTGAGAAGGGCGACGGGAACAGGATGGCCGAGAAGCTCAAGGAGTTCGACGCCAACGGCGACGGGCAGCTCAGCGAGAAAGAGAAACAAGGCTTGCGCGTGGCCTTCGCCCAGCGCATTCGCAAAGATCCCGAGCTGCAAGCTAAAGTGCTGGAGAAGTACGACTTAAACAAAAACGAAAAGCTCGACGACGACGAACAAGCGGCTATGGAAGGCGAAATGAAGGCCCACGTGGAAGGCATGAAGAAGCTCAACGAGCACCTGCTCAAGCGCTTCGATGCCGACGGCGACGGGAAACTGAACGAAGCCGAACGCGCCCAGGCCGAAGCGGGACGGAAGCAGTTCGAGGGCCGCATGCGCGAAGCGGCGCTGAAGCGCTACGACGCGGACGGCGACGGGAAGCTGAGCGCCGCCGAAGAAGCCAAAGCGCGCGAAGATTGGCAACAGCGCCGCCGCCAAGGCAACAAGTAACCCTCGCTGCGATAAGACCATGCGCAACTTCACCTGCTTGCTTGGGCTGATGCTCTGTGCCGCCGCAGGCGCCTCCGACGCCGGCCCCGCGTACACCGATCTCGCCGGCCGCGAACAGCGCCCGCTCGCGTGCGCCGAACACAAAGCCACCGTGCTCGTCTTCATCGCGCTCGACTGCCCCATCGCCAATCGCTTCGCGCCCGAACTGAATCGGATAACCGAAGCGTATGCCGCGCGCGGAGTTGCGGTCTTTCTCGTGCACGCCGATCCGGACGTCTCCGCGGAAGCCGCGAAGCAGCACGCCGCCGAATTCAAGCTCGCCGCCCCGGTGCTCCTCGATCCAGAACAGAAACTCGCCCAACACGTCGGCGCGACGGTGACGCCGGAGGCTGCGGTGTTGGATGCCACGGGCGCGCGCCGCTACCGCGGGCGGATCGACGACACCTATGAGAGCTTCGGCGACAAGCCGCGCAAAGAGCCGACGCGCCGGGACTTGCGCGAAGCGCTCGATGCGGTGCTGGCCGGCCAGGCGGTCAAGCACTCCGAGACCAAAGCCATCGGCTGCTTCCTGCCCAAACTCAAGCCGCCCGCCGAGGAGCAGCGCCCATGACGCGCGTGCTGGTTCTAACCGCTTGCTTGATGCTGACTTGCGCAGCGTTGCACGCGGCGACGCCCGAAGCGGCGTACACTCCGCGCCCGAAGGACACGCTCACCTACACGAAAGACATCGCGCCGATCATGAATCAGCAATGCGTAAGCTGCCACCGTCCAGGCGAAGTCGCCCCGTTTCCGCTGCAGACGTATAAGGAAGTGGCCAAACGAGATGTACAGATCGCCATGGTCGCCGAAACACGCCTGATGCCGCCGTGGAAGCCCGTGGAAGGACACGGCCAGTTCCACGACGAACGCCGCCTCAGCGCCGACGAAATCGGGATGCTCCAGCAGTGGGTCGACGAAGGCTCTAAGGAAGGCGATCCCAAAGACTTGCCGCCCGCGCCGAAGTTCACCGACGGCTGGCACTTGGGTGAGCCGGACCTGATCGTCGAGATGCCCGAGTGCTACACGGTCCCCGCCGAAGGGCGCGATATCTATCGCTGCTTCGTGGTGCCGTTGAACCTAAAGGAAGAGCGGTTTGTTAAAGCCGTCGAGTTTCGCCCCGGGAATCGCTCGGTCGTACACCACGCGATTCTGTACCTCGACGATTCCGGCTGGGCGCGTAAGCGCGACGAAATGGACCCGCTCCCGGGCTACTCCAGCCTTGGCGGTCCCGGCGTGATTCCCAGCGGCGGCTTGGGCGGATGGACGCCCGGCGCGACGCCCTACCCGTTCCCCGAAGGCGTTTCCAAAAGCCTTAAACCCAGCACCGATGTAGTGATGCAGCTTCATCTGCATCCCACCGGAAAGCCCGAGACCGAACGCTCCAAGCTGGGCCTCTACTTCGCCAAAGAAAAGCCCACACGCACCATGGCCGCGCTGACACTCGTCTCGCGCCGCCTCGTAATCCCCGCCGGCGAAAAAGCTTACCTCGCCGCCGCGCGCGCCACCGTGCCCGTGGACGTCGAAGCCGTCGGCATCATTCCGCACGCGCATCTGCTCGCCAAAGACATCCGCGCCACCGCCTTCCTGCCCGACGGCTCGCAGCTACCGCTGCTCTGGATCGACGACTGGGACTTCAACTGGCAAGGTTCGTACCGCTACCGCGCCCCGGTTAAGTTGCCCAAGGGCACGGAGATCGAAGCGCGCTTCGTCTTCGACAACAGCGCCGAGAACCGCAACAACCCCAGCCATCCGCCCAAGCGCGTGACTTGGGGCGAGCAAACCACCGACGAAATGGCGCTCTTGTGGGTGCAGGTGCTCCCCGTTCAGGAGAGCGACGCGGCGGCGCTGCTGCGTTCGCCGGCGAACAAGTTCCTCGGCGCCTTTGCCGGCGGCGAAACCACGGCCACCGGCGCAAAGCCAGGCTCGGGCGCGGTTTCCTTCGCCGATAACGTCGTCAAACGCTTCGACGCCAACAGCGACGGGAAGCTCGACGCCGGCGAAGAAGCCAAGCTGGTCGAGACCTTCGACAAGCTGGTGGCGAAGGCCGGCCCGCGCATGAAAGACTTCCTGAAGCAGTACGACAACGACGGCGATGGCAAACTCAGCGACGCCGAGCGCGAATCGATCCGCAAACGCGTGGCTCAGGCCGCGTCCAAACCGTAACTCGTTTCCATTGTTTGCTTTGCTCATGCATGAATAGAGGGCGCCGCCCGCCCGAAACCGCGCTATATTAAAGGCATGTCCACGCGCCCCAATCTGCTCCTGATCACCACCGACCAGCAGCGCTGGGATACGCTAAGTCTTTACGGCCAGCCCGGCTACCGCACGCCGGTGCTGGACCGCTTGGCCGCTAACGGGCGCTGCTTCGACCGCGCGTACTGTCCTTCGCCGATCTGCACGCCCAGCCGCGTGGCGATGCTGACCGGGCAGTATCCTTCGCGCAACGGCGCGCACACCATCGGCGTAACGCCCGCGTTTCGCGATCCCACGCTGCCGCAACTCCTTTCCGCGCATGGTTATGCTTCGGCCATGATCGGCAAGACGCACTTCGCTTCGCGCGGCATCGAAGCCAAGCACACCGCCGGGCGCTACGCGCCCGATCCCGCACAAGCCGATCCGCCCGATGCGTTCTGGCACAGCTACGACGGACCGTATCTGGGCTTCGATTTCGTCCGCGTCGGCTGGGGCCATACGAACGAGCGGATTCCCGGCGAGCACTACCGCGCGTGGTTGCAGCGGCAAGGCGTGAACTTCGACCGGGTGCATCGCGTGCATCCTATGGAGCCGCACCGCAAACTCCCTGGCGGAGAAGACGTTATCGAAACGGGCCTGTGGTCCAACCTGCCCGAGCGCTACCACAAGACGGCGTGGATCACGGAAGAGACGATCGGCTTCGCCGAGCGCCAGCAGGTCGCGGGCAAGCCGTGGTTCTGCTGGACGAGCTTCGAAGATCCGCATTTCCCGTTCGTCTGCCCCGATCCGTATTTCAGCGCAGTGGACATGAGCGCCGTCCGGCTGCATCGGCATACGCCGGGCGAGTTCGACGACCGGCCGCCCTTCTATAAGCGCTACTACGAGACCGGCCAGTGGCACGACGGCGCGCGCGATTTCTTCGACGGCATCTCGGTGCCGGCCTGCCGTCGAAATCAATGGGTCGAAGCCCGCAGCGACACGCAGGCGTACATCGGCATGTGCAACATGCTGGACGTGTACGTGGGGCGCATCGTCGAACGGCTCGAGCGGATCGGCGCTCTCGAGAATACGCTGCTGATCTTCACCTCGGATCACGGCGAGTACCTCGGCCACCACGGGTTCTGGGGCAAGGGCCTGCCGGCGTACGAGGACGTGCACCGCGTGCCGTGCGTGGCGCACTGGCCGGCGGGCATGGCTAACGCACCCAAGGGCCGCACGGAGGCGCTTTTCAGCCTCGTCGATATCCCGCAGACCTTCCTCGACGCCGCCGGCGTGCCTGCGGCCGTGGGGATGCAGGGCGTTTCGCAGCTTCCGGTGCTGCGCGGCGAAAGCTCTGGCGCGCGGGACTGGGCGCTGATCGAGAACCACGCTACGCCGCGCGTGTACCAGCAATCGTTCGTGACCCGCACGCACAAGCTGGTTGTGTACCGCGATGCGGAGTACGGCGAACTGTACGACCTGAGCGCCGATCCGGAGCAGACGGCCAACCTCTGGTCCCGCGCCGAGCACGCGGCGCTGCGCGAGCAGCTGCTGCGGCGCTTCCTGCAGGCCAACATGGCCAAAGACGGGATCCAACCCAAACGCCTGTACGGCGCCTAACTCGCTCTGGCAAGTCCAACGGGATTAACGATACTGGAAAGCGTAAGGCCGAGGGACCGACACATGGCCGACACGGGCGAAACGAAGAGCGGGCGCTTCTTGCCGCCGTTGCGCGAAAGCTTCCAGCGCGCGGCATGGGTGCCCAGCGCCGATCTGTACCGGACGGCGGACGGCTGGCTGGTGAAGTTCGACCTGGCCGGCGTGCGCGAACAGGATCTGCAACTCAGCTTCGAAGGGCGCAAGCTGACGGTCAGCGGCTGCCGGCGCGATCTGGTGGCGGAGCGCGGCGTGCAGCACATCCAGATGGAGATTTCGTACAGCCGCTTCGAGCGCTCGGTGGAATTCCCCGAGCCGGTGCGCGGCGCGAAATGCGAACTGCAACACGACGCGGGCATGTTGCTGGTCTGGATCCGCTCGGAGGGCCGACGTTGAGCAAGACGACTCGCCGCATCCTGAAGCCCGCACCCGCGCCCGCGCCGGTCGTCGCAAGCGTCGGCCTGCTTCCCCTGTTGCCGGTGAAGAACACGGTCCTGTTTCCCCACATGGTCCTGCCCTTCACGGTGGGCCGCTCGATCTCCATCGAAGCCGTGAAAGCCGCCGCGAACACGGAAGAGAAGACGCTGGTGGTCGTCGCGCAGCGCGACGATACAGTCGAGAAGCCGAAGCTCGAGCAGCTTTACGCCGTCGGCACGAAAGCCGTCATCAAGCGCATGGAGCAGGGCTCGGATCAGGTTGAACTGCTCCTGCACGGTTTGGAGCGCGTAAAGCTGGAGGCGCTTGAGCAGACCGAGCCGTACCTGATCGTGCGCACCACCACGCTCCCGATGCCCCTGGACGACGGCCCTGAAGTCGAAGCGCTGTACCGTTCGGTGCTGGAGCAGGCGCAGCGCGCGCTGCAGATCGTCCAGCCGCAAGCGACATCCCAGGTCGCCGCGATGTTCGAGAAAGACCGCGACCCGCTGGGCCTGGCGTATTTCGTGGCTTCGATGATCAGCCTCGATTTGCCCAAGCAACAGACGCTGCTGGAGACGGCCACGCGCCTGGATGCGTTGCAGCAGGTGCACGGCTACCTGAGCCACGAGCTGCAAGTGCTGGAGGTGCGCCAGAAGATCGCCCAGAAGGCGGCGAACGAGATGAGCGAGGAGCAGCGCAAGTTCATGCTGCGCCAGCAGCTTCGCGCCATTCAAGACGAATTGGGCGAAAAGAGCGCCGAAGAATCGGATGCCGATGCCCTGAAGCAACGTTTGGCCGAAGCCGACCTTCCCGACGAGGTGCGCGCGGAGACCGACCGGGAACTGAAGCGGCTCGCGCGGCTGCCGGCCGCCGCGCCCGACTACCAGCTCGCCCGCGCCTACCTCGAATTGATCCTCGAACTGCCCTGGAAAAAGGCCACCACCGACGCCATCGATCTGCGTAAGGCGCGGCGGATCCTGGACGAGGATCATTTCGGCCTGCAGGACGTAAAGGACCGCATCCTCGAATTCCTGGCGGTGATGAAGCTGAATCCGAAATCGCACGCGCCGATCCTGTGCTTCGTAGGACCTCCCGGCGTGGGCAAGACCTCGCTGGGCCAGTCGATCGCGCGGGCGATCGGGCGGACGTTCGAGCGCCTGAGCCTGGGCGGCATGCACGACGAAGCCGAACTGCGCGGGCACCGGCGCACGTACATCGGCGCGATGCCCGGCCGGATCATTCAATCCGTGCGCCGGGCGAAGGTACGCAACCCGTTGCTGATGCTCGACGAGATCGACAAGCTGGGACGCGATTTCCGAGGCGATCCCAGCAGCGCGCTGCTGGAGATTCTCGACCCGGCCCAGAACGGAACATTCCGCGACAACTACCTCGACTTGCCGTTCGATCTGTCCAAGGTCTTCTTCATCGCCACGGCGAATACGCTGGATACGATCCCGCGCCCGTTGCTGGACCGCATGGAGTTGCTGCGCCTTTCGGGCTATGCGCCCGACGAAAAGCGGGCCATCGCCAGGCGCTACCTCGTTCCGCGGCGCGTGAAGGAGGCCGGGCTGACGAGTTCGCAAATGCAGCTCCCCGACGAGACGCTGGAACGGATCATCGACCGCTACACGCGTGAAGCGGGCGTGCGCGAACTGGAGCGCCAGATCGGACGCTTGGCGCGCAAGTCCGCGCGCCGCATCGCGGAAGGCAAGACCAAGCGCATGATCGTGAAGCCGGACGATCTGCCCAAACTCCTGGGCGCCGAACGCTATCTGCCCGAACAGGCGCGCGTCGCGCAGCCGCCGGGCATCGTCGCCGGGTTGGCCTGGACCGAGACGGGGGGCGAAGTCCTGTACATCGAAGCGCTGCCGCTGCCCGAGAGCAAAGAATTGAAGCTGACGGGATCGCTGGGCGACGTGATGCGCGAGTCGGCGGTGGCGGCGTTGAGCTGGGTGCAGGCGCACGCGAAGGCCGCGGGGATCGACGCCGAACGGCTCAAGATGCCGGGGCTGCACATTCACGTGCCGGCCGGCGCGGTGCCGAAAGACGGGCCTTCGGCCGGCGTGGCGATGGCCACCGCGATCGCATCGGCGTTGAGCGGCCGGACCGTCACGCGCGGCGTCGCGATGACCGGCGAGATCGCGTTGAGCGGACTGGTGCTGCCCATCGGCGGACTCAAAGAGAAGGTACTGGCCGCGCACCGCGCGGGGCTGCAGCGCGTGATTCTGCCGAAGGGGAACGAACAGGATCTGCGCGAAGTTCCGGCCAACGTACGCAAGGCGCTGAAGTTCACGCTGGCCACGACAATCGAAGATGTCCTGCGCGTGGCGCTGCCCAAACAAGCCGCGGCGAAAGATTCGTCCGGAGCCAAACTTCCGGTCAAGAAGCCGGCCGACCGAGCCGCCGCGCGCGCGCGAAGCTAAACAAAGCGCTTTTACCGCTCCACGCCGCGCACGAGCCGGTCGATCCGCTCGCTCAAGCTTTCCAATTTCTCGCGCAGCGCCTCGGCGTCAAAGGCCGCGGGCTGGAAATCTTTCAACGAAGGCATGCCGGCGGGCACGGGCACTTCCGAGCGGACGGGGATCTGCCGCGCGCCTTGCTCGGCCAGCCACGCTTCGGTTTCCGGATCGAGCAGGAAATCGACGAAGCGCCGCGCGGCCTCTTGGTGCAGCGTCCCTTTCAGCACCGCGACGGTATTGGGAATCAGGTACACGCCCGGCCAATCGGCCGTCTGCTGAAGCGGGATCAGATCCACGTCCTGCCCGTTGCGCTGTCCGGCGAAGACGTCGTCGGTATCGGTAAGCCCCGCATCGAAGGTTCCGTCGGCGACGCGATCGCGCACGTGGCTGTTGCCGGGCATGATCCATTCCTTCGTGCCGCCGGCGCTGGCGTTTTCGCGGAGCTTACGGAGCAGTTCGAAGCCGCGCTCTTCGCCCAAGGCGAGGACAAGCGAGACCAGGTGGCTGCGCGTGGTCCCAAAGAGCGGCCGGGCCATGCAGAAACGCCCGCGCCAGGCCGGTTCGCACAGCACCTCCAGCGAAGCGGGCGCATCCTCCTTCTTCACGCGACGGGTGTTGAAGACGAGCACGCGCGCGCGGCAGCCGAAGCCCGTCCAGAGCGCGCCGGCATCCTTGAACGCCGCCGGAATGCCCGCCGCTTGCGGTGATGCGTAAGGTTCGAAAAGGCCTTCTTTCGCGAGCACCAGCGTGCCGGAGAGTTCGCTGTTCCAGAAAACATCGCCGTCGGGCCGGTCCTTGCGCTGGCGCAGGACGTTCAGCATGCCTGTGGTCTTGGTCTCTTCGCTGTCGGTGCGCAGCGCAACGGCCAAGCCGGTGCGGGCTTCGAAGCGCCGTGCCAAGGCTTCGGCGTACTCGGGATCGACGCTGGTGTAGACGACCAGCTCGCGCGAACCCGGCGCGCTGGAGCCGACGTACATCAGGCCTGCGGCCGCGAGCAGCACGAGCGCCACGGCCACGAGAAAGAGTTTGGGCGCGACATGCATGCCGTGCAGCCTATTCGGAAAAAGCTCCGCGCGGCTTGGCTCGGAGCGTGCATTCACGAGGTCGAAGGCGAAGTTATTCCTTCAGCTCTTCGCCACCGGTCGCCGCGGGTGCGGGTGCGGGCGGAGCCACGGGGCGGACGATGCCGGCGTCCTGCTTGAGGTTCAGGAAGTAGTCTTTGACCATCTCCTGCGCATCGGCGGGTACACGGTCCATTTCGAGGCTGCTGGCCATCTCTTGTTCGGCGGTGGTGAGCGCCTGGACGTACGCTTCGGGGACTTCGCCTTTCGCCCCCTGGCCGCGGAAGTGCGACAGTCCGGTGATCGCGCCGGCCTGGAGTTTTCCTTTCACTTTGGATTCTTCGAACCACGCATCGCCTTCGCGATACGCGCGTCGCCCGCTGCCTTGGCCGCCCTGGTTGGGGCCGCTGAAAGACGGCTGCTGCCCGCCCTGCCCTTTCTCGCCGTTCCCGTTGCCTTGATTGTTGCCGCCCTGATTCGATTCCTGGCCGCCGTTCTGCCCGGCTTGGTTTCCCTGTTGGCCATCCTGACCTTCTTGGCCGCCGCCCTTGCCGGCTCGCTTGCCGCCTTCGCGGCCCTGTTTGCCTTGGCCGCTTTTGCTAGCACTCTTGCCGCTGCTCGCCCCGGATTTCTCGCCGCCGCCTTGGCAGTTGCCGCCCTCGCACGCACCCACCAGGCTCTCCATCGCTTCGTCCACGCCTTCTTCCAGACTCTCCATCTCTTCCATAGCCTGCTGTTCGTCGTCGGCTAGCTGCTCGTCGTTGGCGTCGCCGGCCTTTTCCATATCGCCGGCCAGTTGGTCGAGCGATTCCTGCAGCTGCTCCGCCAACTCGCTCTGCATGCCTCCGTCTTGGTTGCCGTCCTGCTGGTCCTGGTTCTTCTTTTCCTGCTGTTGCTGTTGATGCTTCTCGATCTCTTTTTGCAGCGCGTCGTAGTCGGACGCTTTCATGCTTTGCTGGGTGACTTCCTGAAGCCCTTCGCGCAGCGCTTCCTCCTCGGCCAGCGCGCCGGCGAGTTTTTCCATTTCGCGCTGCAACTGCTTCATGGCCTCGGCCTTCTGTTCCGCCGAAAGCTTCTCGTTTTCGAGGATGTCCTGCTTGAGCTTGCGCCCGAGCCGTCGCATCTGCTGCGCCGCAAGCGCCGCGTCGCCCTGCTGCAACGCCTCGCTGACTTCCTTCGTCAGCGCGCCGTCCTCCATGCTGAGGTCCTTTTCGGCCAGCTTCTTGAGCCGGTCGCCGAAGTCCTTGCCTTCCTTGATCTCTTCCTTTTGCTCCTCGATGGCGCGCTTCAGTTCGGCCAGCGCCACGATGCCCTCTTCGGCGGACTTCTCGCCTTCTTCGATCTGCTTGGCGATATCCTTGGCCTGCTGGATCAACTGCTTGGATTTGTACTCGGCGCTGTTTTCCTTGACCTGGGTCTGGTCCTTGGCCTGCAAGTCCTCGAGCTTGCCGAGTTGCTTCTTCAGGTCTTCGACCGTCTCGCGCTTGGCGCGGTCGCGGCGTTCGGCTTCGGCGCGTTGTTCGACCAGGCCCAACAGGTCTTTCTGCGGCATGAACTTCCAGAGGCCCCCGGCGATGAGCAGGGGAAGCGGGAGCACCGCCAGGAAGCGCGGAGCGTTCAACGGCACGGCCTGCGTGGCATCCAGCGCCGCCAGTCGTTCGGAAGCTTCGGCAAAAAAAGCCTCGCCGAAACCCGTGGCTTCGTCGGCGCGAAGCGTCAGCGCCGTGCAAAGCCGCGCGTGCAGCCCCAGGCGTTCGTCGGCCAGCGTCGCGGCCAGCGCTTCGTGGATCCGGTTTGAAAAGCAGCGCAGCAGAACGTACGGAATGCACAGCGCCGCCAGCGCCGCCCAGACGATGTAGACGCTGATCCCAATGGCGCTGAGGTAGAGGAGCTTATCGACGAAGATCAGCGGAATGCCCAGAAACGCGACGACGGTGAGCGAAAAGACCCCGCTGCGCAGCGCCTCCTGCACCCGCAAGCGCCAGAGCACGCGGTCGATCTCGTTCAGCAAGCGCTGGCGCGCGCGGGGCAGTGCGACGGAGAGCGAGGCGCTCATGTCCGGCTCCTGAGTTCGAAATGTCGTTCTACCGGATGGGCCGCCCCAGCGGAAGGGCGAGCCCGGCGGACTCCTTTAAGGCTACATCAGTAAAATCCGGCCCGTCTTTCCGATATATCCAACCAATTCGGACCTATAAGTGATTTACAGGGAACATCTTACGAATACTTGTCGGATCCAAGGAAAACGGGGCCGCACGGCGCGGCCCCGCTGGGAACTTCGGCCCACTTCGGTTCGCCTACTTCTTAGACGCGGCTACTTTCTTGCGTTGCTCGACCAGCTGCTCGAGGAACTTCACTTCACGCTCCCCGTTCTCGCGCATCAGCGGGTCGTGCTTCCAGTGTTCCAGCGCGATCTTCGCCGTCAGTCGCGCATGCTCGAAGGCGCCGCTGCGATAGGCTTCGTAAACCGCGTTGAAGAACGGCGGGCGCTCCTTGATATGCTGGCAGAAGACCTTGTACTGCGCCACGAATTCTTCCGGCGTGACAAAGCGCGCGGCCTGCCCGAAGGACTCGGCGACGGTGGCCGTCAGCCGGGCGAAGTCTTTCTGCTCGGTCACCTGCAAGACCTCCTTCACTTCGTTCCAGTCCTTGGTCAGGAAGCCGTGCGTGAGCCGTGCGGTAAGCAGGTAGTACTCGCCGGAGGCCAGCGAGCCGCGCTTCCGCGCGTGTTCGGCGCCGCGCAGCATGGCCTTGGTGAGCGCGATCGCGTCGTCCTTGCGCCATTCGGACGGATCCTTATCCGGATCGAGCGCCTGCCCGATCTCGAAAATGTAGGACCACATCGAGACGCGAATCCACTTCCAGTCTTCTTCCGGATTGGGTTGCCTCGATCGGCCGGCCGGATCGGGATCCCCTTCGGGCCAAGGGCCGTCCTTGAGCAGTTCCTCGCGCAGCTTCTCGTGCCCCTGCTTGGCCGCGTAGTACAGGCCGATGTACGCGTAATTGCGCTGCTGGTCGCCGAAGTCGTCTTCCTTGCGGAAGACCATATAGCGGTAGAAAGCGTTGAGCAGGTTGTCGAGCTCGTCGGTGAGGCGCTTCTCGCGGTCGGTAAGCTGCTTTCCGTTGCGGATCTGCTTGTACATTTCGTCGAGGATATTGGTCAGCGCGCCGGCGTGATCGAGGCGCATGCGCTGGCTGCGCATGAAGACGTTGGCATCGGTCTGGAGCAGTTCGTAGGCTTCCCACGGCCGTCCGATGCTGTCGAGGAGCCCGGCGAGCGAGAGGCGCGACGAGATCGTGCGCATCCACTCTTCGGTCCCGAACTTGTATCGCTTCAGTTCCTCCACGCTGTTCTTGATCGTATCGAAGGACTTATCGTCCTGTTTGGCCTCGTGCAGGTTCAGGGCGATGCGGAACTCTTCGTTGAACTTGGTCAAGACCTCGTCGGCCTTGAGTTGTTCGAGCGCTTTGCGCGTCCAGCCGTTGGCTTTTTCGAATTCGTGCACCCGGCCGTAGAGCCCGGCCAGCTCCGTGCAGTTTTCGGGTACGGCATCGCCCTTGGCGATGCGTTCTTCCATCGTCTGGATGCCCAGCGCGTAGAAGTGGAAGTGCCAGTAGCTCTGCACACGCTCCATCACCTCGGCATACTCGCGGTCGGTGAACATGCGCGTGGAGAGGTAGTACGGCGTGCGCGTGGGTTCGCCGGCAAAGCGGAAAAGATAGCCCAAGCTCTTCGGATCGAAACGCATGGTCTTGTCGCGGTCGTAAGTGCGCGAGCCGAGTTCGACGACCTGGTCCAGCGTATCGGCTTCGATGTAGCGCGGCGGGCCCGTGTCGAGGAACTGCATCACGTAGCCGTTGCCGGCGGCCTTGGGTTCCACCCATCCGCACGTGGCGTGGCCCGGCACGGCCATGACGAAGCTGAGTTTGCCCTGGCGGCGGGTCAGGTTCACATACATCTCGGCCAAGTCGTCGCAGTCGCCCAGGAAGCGCCCGCCCATCTCGCGGTTAAGCGACTGGTACACGTCCTGGTGAATGTCGCCGCAGTGCGCGCTGCAACCCAGCAGGCCGGTGGCTTCTTCAAGCGGGCTGTCGAGGACGTACTGGTGGAAGTACAGGAAGTACAGATGGAGGTGGCCGGTGGTGTAGAGGACCTTGGCCAACTGGTCGAGGTACGCTTCCTGGGCCTTTTTGCGTTCGTCGGCCTGCACGATCTTCGAGAAGCTGGGCAGATCGACGCGCCCCTTCTCGGTGCCGATGGCGCGCGAGCGGCCTACGGCATCGACGAAGACCACGTGCGGCGGGAAGGCCCAATCGGGCTGGCCCATCCAATCGGGGGCGTTGGGGTACGTGGTCATCGCCGCCGCCTGCGCCCAGCGCGGCTTATCGTAGGCCAGCGTGCCGGCCTTGACGTCGAAGGTCGCAACCACGCCCAGCGCCGGATGCGTCATGCTCACCTTAACCGGATCGACCCCGGCGGGCACGGTCTCGTGAATCCCTTCGTACTCCGAGACTACGAAGAGCAGAGGACGTTCCTCGGTGGACGGATTCTTGACCGCGAAACTGGTCCGGTCGGGATTCTTGTACTGGCGGCGGAAGACGAGGTGATCGTCGTAGTTGAGCTTGAAGAGGAGCGATTCCCCGGTGGCGCCGACGCCCTCGAAACCCGTGCGCATCCGAACGTATTCGTCGTACGCCTTGCGGTAGGCGGCCAGTTCGTTCTTATAGCGCTGCTCGCTCCCCGCAATGTTCGATTCCACGTATCCGTCGTAGACCACCTGGCGGCAGAATTCGCTGGGAAGGTAGTCGTTCTGCTTCAGTTCCTTGTAGGTGCCGTTGAGCAGGTAGGCGACCACGCGGCGCTGTTCTTCCGAAACCTGCGCGTCGTTTTCGACGGCCTTGGTCAGCGCTTCGCCGGCTTGTTCGAGCGCGCGGGTCGCTTCGTCGTCGGCCTTGGCGTGTTCGTGGCCGGTTCCGGTGTAAACGCGGTCTTCGCAGAAGATCTGGACCTTGTCATCGGCCTTGCGCTTCGCGCTGGCCAACGGCGCTTCGGAAATCACTTCCCAGCTCGAGCCCGGCGGGACGCCCGCCTTTTGCATGGCGTCGCCCAGCGTCTGGACCATGCGTATGGCCGCGCCGGGGCGCTTGGTGAGCAGATCCTCGGCGACGGTGAAACGCTCGCCGCCCGCCTCCAGGACCATCTGTTCCTTGCCCTCGGTGCGTTCAAGACCGAGGGTCATGCTCGCGCCGTTGTATTGAAGGCTTACGCCGCCAGCCGGATTCTTGGCCCCCACGGCAATGCCCGGATCGCGCCGCGCGAGGTTCTGAGCGGCCCGGTTGAGCTTGTCCAAGTCTTCCGGGTTCAGGCGCTTGAACTTCTTCTTCTCGTCTTCGATCTGCGCCTTGAGCTTCGTCAACTGCGCCAGGATCGGCTTATGGTCGGCGCTCGCCACATCGAGCCCCTGGGCGAATTCGTCGAGCTTCTGCAAGGCCGCGTCGAAATCGCCCTTCGCGCGCTGCGCCACGCGCTTGGCTTCTTCGTATTTCCCGCCCAGCAGGCGCAGCGCCGTGATGCGCTGCTCAAGGGCGTCGTCCTTCAGCTTGTCGTTCGCCGCGAGCTTGGTGCGGATGTCGTTGGCTTTCTGGATCGCCGCGTCGATCTCGCCACCGCGGTAGATCTGATTGGCCTCATCCATCTCCTTGCGCAGCGCGGCCAGCAGCGCTTGGCGTTCCAGTTCGGATACCTGCACCAGCGCTTCGTCGATCTTGCGCTGCAACGCCATCGATGCGCCGCTCTCGTCGGCGAGGAGCATACGCTTGCGTTCGAGCTGCTCGCGGATCTGCCCGGGCTTGACCTTCGACTGCTCCATCAGCTCGTCGATTTCGTCGAAACGCGCCTTCTGATCGGCGACCTTCTTGAGCGCTTCGCGCCAAGCCGTCAGCTTGGCGGCTTCGGCATCCTGGGTGAGCGAGTTGACGAGTTGTTCGGCGGCCTTCGCCTTCTTCGCCGCTTCCTCGATTTCCCCCTCGTCCATCTTCGCGGCGGCCTGCTGCACCAAGCCGTCGGTCTGCTTAATCTGAGCGGCCACCTCCATCTGCTTGGAAATCGTCAGGAAGACGAAGAAGCCGATCGCCAGCACAATGCCCGCGGCGCCGACGAGGATGGGAACCTTGGAACTGGCCTTGGGCGCGCGGCGCTCTTGAAAGCGGCCTTCGCCGGTGGCGCGCTGGCGCGGCGAACTGGCCGCGGGCCGGCGCGTTCCGCTGATGCCCGGCCGGCGAACTTCTCCGGCCGGCAGAGCCGAGGGTGCCTGGACCTCTTCCTGCCCGGCCTCCGCCTCATGCGCCTGCGGCGAAGCCGGCGGGGCAGCCTGAGTGCGCATGGCGCTGGCGGACGGATGAACCACCTGCGCCCCCGATCCGCTCGCCCCGGGCGCCGGCGCTACCTTGGGTTGTGAAAATCCGGACTGGGAAGCCGCGCGAACCGCCGGAGCCTGCTGCTCGCCGCCGGCCGCGGGTACCATCAAGACCGTCTGGCAATCGGGGCAACGAACCTTGCGGCCTACATTGGCCGCCGAAGCGGCCAACGCCTTGCCGCATTCGGAGCACTTAAAGTGGACTTTCGGGGTTTCGGATCCTGGCTCCATGCAACCTCCCTGGTACCGGAAGAACGGACCACCAATGATCAGACGCGCCAAAACGCGCAGAGTTCGATCTATCCCGAACTTGTATAAAAACACCTGGGTCTTCTGACAGGCTACCCAAAACATTCTTAACCTGGAGCGGTCGCACGTCGAGACCTATTCAAAGCTCGGCGGTTTCAGGGCCGTCTAGAGGAACGGGGCTCCGGCAGCCGCGAAACGCATCAAGGCTTGTGTCCGGACCGGCTTGGAGCGCGATTTGCGCTTCGTGCAGGGGCTTCGCCTTGACATGGGAGAATCGTTCCATGTATCCTAGCCTTCAGGCTTTAGCTGGATGAACCGGTAAGTGCATAGGGGTCGGTTCGGCGCTGGCCGCAGCGGAACCGGGCCCAATCGTACTCCGTCGCCCCTCCCGGCTTCGGCGGGCGCAACCTCGGATTTTGCGGGCTGAGTCGTTTGGCGTGGCCGCAGCCGTGTGGAGAAGCAGGGCTACATGGGTCTAAAAGGCAACCTGGCCACGGTCAGCCTCGCCGACGTATTTCAGGCGCTGTCGCACGGCCATTCCACGGGTCTGCTGCGGATCCAGACGCCGGAAGGCACGCGTTTTGTCGAAATCCAGGACGGCGCGGTCACCATCGTCAGCGGCGCGGGGAACCGAATTCTGATCGGCGACTTGCTGATCGCCCGCGGCCTGCTGAACCAGGACCAACTCCAGGAAGCGCTCAAACGGCAAAAAGAGTCCGGCAACCTGCTCGGGCAAGTGATGGTCGAACTGGGTCTGGTCACGATGGACGACCTGGAGGCCGCGCTGCGCTTCCAGGTCGAAGAAGAGATCTGCGACCTGTTCCTGCTCAAAGAAGCCGAATTCGACTTCCTGGCCAACGCCAGCCTGGACGCCAAGATGGC
Source organism: Planctomycetota bacterium (assembly GCA_015075375.1). GTDB lineage: Bacteria > Planctomycetota > SZUA-567 > H5-PLA8 > H5-PLA8 > H5-PLA8. The sequence continues at coordinate 2,348,849 of JABTUM010000001.1, forward strand.
TCTGGGCGGCGGGTTTCTACGCCTGAAGATCGACCCTAACTCGCTGCTGCTGGAAGCCGCCCGGCGCGTGGACGAATGGAAGGAACTGGAGAAGCGCGTCCGCAACCAGGCCAGCCTTTGGCGGCTGACCGATTCGGGCCGCGAGATGCTGACCAACAGCCACGGCTTGTCGCCGGAAGGGCTGGTGCTCCTGCAATTGACCGACGAACTGCGCACGGTCGAGTCGATGGTGCAGAAGGCCTGCCTAGGCCGGATGAACACCAACCTGCTGCTGGTGGAACTGTGGGACGCCGAACTGATCCAGCCCTTGCCGCCGGCCGAATACCTCAACGCGGCCAAAGCGCACCACGATGCCGGCCGTCTGGACGAGGCCGAGCGGATCGCGCGCTGCGCGCTGGAACTGGAAGGCGATGCCGGGCGCAAAGAGGCTCTGCAAAAGCTGCTGAAAGACCTGGAACGCAAGCGCAACCTGGTATCGGGTGCGACGGCGGCCGCCGATTCGGTCCGCGTACGTTCCGAGGTCATCCGCCGGCCCAACCCCGCTCTGATCATCCAGAAAAAAGGGTCCGGGAAGACGCTGGCCATCGCCTCGGTCTTTCTGGTGATCCTGGCCGGGGGCGGCGGCTGGACGTACTACAAGCATTTCCGGCAGGCCGAAATTCCAGATGACGTGCGCCGCCAGTTCGACGCGTGGATGCTGCGCGTGGACGAAGCCATCGCCAAACGCGCGTACGACGAAGCCTTCGATCTGCTGCAGGTCGTTCCGCGCGACGAGGCCATACGCAAGAAGTCGGCCGAGAAATATTCCGAAGTGCTCAAAATCATAGGCGACGAATTGACGCAGTGCCTCAACCAGACCAAGTCGGCGCTGGACGCGGGCGACCCCAAGGCTCTGGACGACGCGGCCAAGGAATTGAAACGCTTTACGAATCTGCTGCCCAAACTGGAAGGACCGGTACGCGACGAGTTCGCGGTCGTACAGAAGCGGTTCGACGAGTGGCGCCAAGCGCAGGCGGCGAAGGCCTTCCGCGGTCGCCTGGCCGAAGCCGAGAAACTGGAAGGCGACGCGCGAGCCGAAGCCATGCGCGCCATGCTGGCCGAAGGACCGCCCGAAGAGATTGCCTGCAAATTGCGCGCGCAGGTCTCCGCGCTCGACCAGAACCGCGCCGCGGCCCAGGCGGTGCTGGAACTGGGCAAGCGCGACGAGACGCTCGGCGACTTGACCTCGGCGCGGCTGCGCTACCAGTCGGTGATCAGCGGCCACCCCGGCTCGGCGCAGGCTCAGGAGGCGCAGCAGCGCCAGACGGCGCTCGACGAACACCTCAAGACCGTCGGCCAGACCCTCGAGAAGGTGAACCGGTTGATGGTTCAGCGCGACTTCAAGACCGCGCAGCAGGAATTGGAAGCGTTCTTCAAGCTCGACCCCGACATCTACCTGGCCAAGCGTGCCCGGGAACTGCTTTCCACGGTAAACGCCAGCATCGCTCCGGAAGCCGAAGTCTCCGCCGAGAATTTGTGGAAGGAAATCCAGCGCCTCGAGCTACGCGGGCAGCTCGACGAAGCCATGAAAAAGAAGAGCGAACTCGTCGATACGCATCCTCTTTCGCAGGCCGCCTCCAAGGCCACCTTGCGTCTGAAAATCACCAGCCAGCCAGCTGGCGCGAAAATCACGCTCAATGGGGTGCTGACCGCACAGCCGACGCCAACCGAGCTGATCGTGCCGATGCAAGGGCTCGTCCGCGTAGACCTGCAGAAGGAAGGCTTCGAAGCCTACACCTATGCGGCGAAGAACCTGCGCGAATCGTCAATCGACGTGGTTTTGAACCGCCTGCCCGCACAGGCGCCTCGACTGCTGCCGGGAGCCGTAACGGGGGGCCTGTCGCGCCGTGAGCACTGGCTGGTCTGGCTGCAAGGACCCGACGTCTGGCTGCTCAACGGTAAACTCAAGCCCGAAGAGCCGCTGCTAAAAGTGACGCCGGAAGCGAGTACCGAGGCGCTGCGCCATATCCGCTTCGTGCAGGGCAGCGACCTGGAAGCGCTGGTGTGCGGCTCGGCCGCGTCGTCCCGGATCTACCGGATCGATCCGACCACCCTCCGTTCGCGGGTGCTGGAGCTCAAATCGCCTGCGCTTGCGGCCCCCGTCAGCATGGCCCATCGGCTGATGCCCAATCGACCATTCCTGGGCGTGACCACCGTAGCGGGCTTTGAATGCTTTAATTTAGTCGACGGAGGAGCGCGCTTCGCCGCGAAGACGCTGCCGGGCGGAGCCCCGCCGGCAGGCTGCGGGCTGGACCACGACGACCTGAATTTCTATTTTGCCCGCGGCGACGGGAAGCTCTACGCCATCGCCCACGAGTCCGGTGAGGAGCGCCAGGCCTCCTTGCCTCCCGAACCGTGCGGGGGACCGGCTGTGCATGCCGATTCCAAGTCCGTCGTCGTCTTGGCCCGCGAGGGCACGCTGCAGGGCTGGAGCACCGCGACGCTGCAACAGACCTTCACGCACAAACTGGGCGCTGCGCCGCGCTTCGGTCCGCTGAGTTTGAAAAACGGATTTCTGGCGGTCACCGGCGCCCAGACGCTGGAACTGGCCGCGCCCGACCGAGCGCAGACGCTTTGGACAACCAACTTGGATGCCGAACCCGTGCTGCCGCCCGTGGCCGTGGGTACGGATTACATCGCAATCGCCACCGCCAGCCACCTCGTGCTGAAGGAAGCGGCCACCGGCCATACGCTTTGGATGGCACGCCTGCCGCAAAAGCCGACCGCGCTTCTGGGCTCCGGCGATCAGGCGGTGCTGGTCACCGAAGACGGCTATCTGCGCGTCTACGACGGCCAATAAAAAAAGCCGCCCTCAACGGGCGGCTGGTCAAACTCCCAAACTTCAACGGGCAGGGCCGCCGTTATTCGGCGCCGGCATCACCCACGCCCGCCGGTTCGGCTACCTGTTCAAGCTGAGCCAGCGTCGCCAGCATCGTTTTGGTATCGGTTTCGTCCTTCGCGCGAAGCACGTCGAACTTCGCGATGGCCTGTTCGCCCAAGGCGTTCAACGTTTCGGGCAACGGCTGAGTGCCCCGGCACTTGGGGAAACGTGAACAGCTCAAGAACGCGCGCTTGGTTTTCCCGCGCGCCGAGACACGCACGACCATCGGCCCCTGGCACTTTTCGCACTTTACGTCGGTGGGCAGCGGATCGAACTTGCGCCGCGGCAGACCGTCTTTGGTCACCTTCATGGTGAAGGTGCACTGCTTCTCGGCATAGCGCGTGCAGGCCAAGTACGGCCCGAAGCGGCCCACCGTCTTGACCACCGGCGAACCGCACAGATCGCACTTGATGCCGGTCGAGAGCGGCTCTTCCTTCTTCTTGACGTTCCCGTCCTTGTCGAGCCGCAGGGTGCCTTTGCAGTCGGGGGATTTGCTGCAGCGCAGGTAATACCCATAGCGGCTGAAGCGCTTGTCCATCGGCGTGCCGCATTCGGGGCACGGCACGTCGGTCTTCTCGGCCTGGCCCTTGGTGCTCTTCATCTCCACCGCCGCTTTGGTCAGATCGGTGGTGAACGGATCGTAGAACTCGGTCAGTACACGCTTCCAGTCGAGATGCGCTTCCTCGATCTTATCCAGCTCCTCTTCCATCTTGCGCGTGAAACCCAAGTCCATGATCGAATGGGCGAAGTGGTCCTCGAGCCGGTCGTTGACCTGCACGCCCAGCGGCGTGGGCATGAACGCTCCGCGCCCGCCGGTACCGGACTTCTCGACGTATCCACGCTCCTGGATCGTGGAAATGATCGTCGCGTAGGTGCTAGGCCGGCCGACGCCTTCGCGTTCCAGCGTCTTGACCAGCCCGGCTTCCGTGTAGCGCGGCGGCGGCTGGGTGAAGTGCTGAACCGGTTCGAGATCCTTCAGGTTCGGCGCGTCCCCGGTCTTCATCTCGGGCAGGACCTGAGTCTTGCGCTTCTTGGGCTTGGCCTTGCCTTTGGCGGCGTCGCCCTCTTCGGCGTCGTCTTCTGTGGTTTCGTCGCCCTTCTCGCGGTCGGCGGCGGAGGCGTCGAGGTGCGCGCTCTCTTCGGCTTTCTCACCGTGCACGGCCAGCCAGCCGTCAAACTTGAGCACGCGGCCGGTGGCGCGGAAGACGGCGTTGCGGGCGGCATCCCCTTGCGCAGCGATGTCGCAGGTGGCCGCGTCGAAGACAGCCGGGCGCATCTGGCAGGCGACGAAGCGCTCCCAGATCAGCTTATAAAGCTTGAACTGGTCGGTGGTCAGGAAGGTGCGGACGTCATCGGGCGACTTTTCCACGTGCGTGGGGCGGATACATTCGTGGGCGTCCTGCGTGCCTTTCCTCGACTTATAAAAGTTGGGCTTCTCGGGCACGTACTTCTCGCCGAATTTGCTTCCAATCAGGTCGCGGCATTCGGTCAGGGCGTCCTGGCTAATGCGGAACGAATCGGTACGCATGTAGGTGATCAGCGCCACTGCGCCTTCGTTGCCCAGTTCGATGCCCTGATACAGTTCCTGCGCGATCCGCATCGTGCGCTTGGCGTCGAAGCCCAGCCGGTTCGCCGCGGCCTGCTGAAGCTGGCTGGTCGCGTATGGCGGGTACGGGCGGTCGGAGACTTCCTTCACTTCGTACAGGCTGACCTGGTACTTCGCTTTCTCGAGGAGGTTGGCCAGCTCGCGCGCTTCTTTTTCGCTCGAAATGCGAGTGCGCAGGATGCCCGAAGCGCTCAGGTTTTCGTTCTGCTTGTGGAACTTGGCCAGGTCGTCCGCACTGCTGACGACCTGCCGCCCGTCGACGCCGCGCAAATCCGCGTCAAAGGTGCGGTTCGAGAACGAAAACTCCGCGCCCACCGTCCAGTACTCTTCGGCCTTAAAGGCCTCGATCTCGCGCTCGCGTTCGACGATCAGCTTCACCGCCACCGACTGCACGCGCCCTGCCGAGAGGCCCCGGCCGATCTTTTCCCACAGCAGAGGCGAGAGCTTGTAGCCCACGAGACGGTCGAGCACACGGCGCGCCTGCTGCGCGTTGACGCGGTCCATGTCGATCTTGCGCGGCTGCGTGAACGCGGCTTTGATCCCGCGCGGCGTAATCTCGTCGAACGTGACGCGAAACGTTTTGTCGTCATCCAGATCGAGCGCTTGAGCCAAATGCCAGGCGATCGCTTCGCCTTCGCGGTCGGGGTCGGGGCAGAGATAGATGAGGTCGGACTGTTTGGCCGTCTTGCGCAGATCTTCGATGATCTTCTTGCTGCGGGCCAGCGTCACGTACCGCGGCGTAAAATCTTCGCCCACGCCACGTACCAGAGTCGGACCGGGGTCGTCCTTCTTGCTGTTCGGCAGATCCCGGACGTGGCCCACCGACGCCTTGACCACGAAATCCTTGCCCAGCACCTTGGAAATGGTGCGGATCTTGCCCGGCGACTCGACGATGACGAGATGCTTCTTCTGAGTTGCCACCAAGGCGAACGCTCCCCCAGTATGCCTAACATTAACCTGCTTAAAATTCGGGCAGAGGTTTTGACCTCGGCCACCAAACGTCGGCGCGGACAAGTACCAGCTTCGTATCGGCTGCGTCAAGCCCTATGCTTTGGGGTCGCAGTTGGAATACTTTGCTTGATACCGATGCAACCTTAAGACGGATAGTGAGTTAACGATTCGTAAACCAAGCCTGTTATTTTTTTTGATTGGACGACCGCGCCACACTCAGAATCCTGCACTTTGTGTCTTAAAATAATGTCGAAGGTCTATATCACATAAACCGCATTACGGGGTATCAATGAGAGCGTGGTGTGCTCGTTCACTAGGCTTCGAAGGGCCCTCTTTCACCATCCGCCGGGAGAATGAATCATGCGTCGATGGACTCGCGCTTCCTACCTTTTAATAGCGCTGCTCGCGCCCACCTTGCTGGCTGCGACGGGCGATCCGCAGATCAAAACCGAGCACCCATACTATCCGGGCGAATTGGCGTTCAGCACCTTCGAGCGGCTCTTTAAGACACAGGCCGAATACTACAAGCGCGCCACCGGTAAAGACGTCAGCACCGACGAAGACAAAGCCTTGGCCGCGTACTACTGGCGCAACCTGTATTACGCGCATGGCGAAGACGGCTGCCAGGATTACTGGGATCAGGGCTTCAAGAAGGCCGACAAGACCCGCGATTACTGGTCGGGGCTGTTCGCGCACGGGTTCGGCTTGTGCGGAACGACGCACGCGCAGTGGTGCGCCGAGATGGAATATCTGCTCGGCCCCTGCCGCGGCCGGGTGGTGGGCGTACCGGGGCACAACAGCTTCGAGGTATTCCTCACCGGTGGCGAATACGGCGAAGGCAAATGGGTGCTGCTGGACCACGACGTTTCCACCGTGATCTTTGATAAGGAAGGCAAGCGGCTGCTCTCGATTCAGGAGATCGCCGCCGACCTGAAGACGCTGGCCGATCCGAAGTTCAAGCCCGAACGCCAGCGAGGCTGGGTGGTCGCGGGATTGCATCCGAAAGACGCGTACGTCTACGAAGCCGTCAAGAGCGCCGAGTACCGGGCCGGCTACGAAAACGCGCCGCCGATGGTTCATCTGCGCGCCGGCGAGTCCCTGCGCCGCTACCTTGCGCCGGGCCTAGAGGACGGCAAGACCTTCGTGTACTGGGGGCGCAACTACAACATCGGCGGCATCCCTGGCCCGACGCGCGACCGCAGTTGGGTCAATCAGCCTGAAAAGATGTATGGCTCGAAGAACGGCACCGGGTACAAGGCCGGACAGGTCCGCTTCGCCAATGCCGTCTACACCTACAGTCCCGATTTCGCCGGCGGCGGCTACAAGGAAGGCACCCTCGACGAATCGGACGCCCACGTGACGCTGGAATTCCAGTCGCCCTACATCATCGGATGTACTCCGTCGAACGATCAAGCATGGGGCATTTACGAACCCGGCGCCAAGAACGGTCTGGTGCTCAGCGGAAAAGGCGGCTTCGCGGTCAAGGTCAGCACCGACCAAGGCAAGACATGGGCCGATGGCGGTTCGCTCGAAGGAACGCTTGACCTGACCGACTTGGCGAAAGGGCACCAGCAGTATTGGCTGAAACTCGAAAAGAGCGCGAAGGATCTCGCCGCCAGCGGCTTGACGATCCGGACCGTCTGCCAATGCAACGTGGCGGTGATCCCCCGCCTCAAGAACGGCGAAAACAAGATCACCTACCAAGCCGGCGGCCGGGCGGTCCTCGCGGCCGGGCCGAACGCCGACCAAGCGGCGGCGCGGATCGTCGACGGCGCCTTCGGATCGCCGAAGGTCACGCTGGAACTGAAAGCTCCGCGCGGAGAGAAGGCCGTCGGAATCTATGCCGCGGGCTGGGTAGCCAGCGGCAATCCGCCACGCGAAGACGTGAAATATCAAATCGAGTACAGCACAGACGGCGGCAGCGCCTGGAAGCCAGTCGTCAAGGATCAACAAATCATCCGCCGGCCGTACGAGCCCGGTGACTTCTGGAGCCAGAGCTTCAGCTTCGGCAAGGTCGACCTGGAGCCCACCGATGCGGCCGTCCGGGTGCGCTTCGGCAACAGCGGGAACAAAGGATACCGCAAAGCCGAGGCGTACTTGGTTTACGAGGTCTCGAAGCCCGGCGATGTGGAAGTCACCTTTGCCTATAAGAACGGAGCAGGCGAACAGAAGACCGCTAGCCATACTTATTCCGGCAAGCCCGGAGCGGAAGACACGAGTTGGACTTTCGATGCGGGTGCGGACGTGAACACCGTTTGGGTGGAGTACAAGTCCAAGTAAATTTAGCGGACCGGCCGTGCGCGATTCCGATGCCGCGAATCGCGCGCGGCTTCGCCGAGTTTACTTGGCGGCGGTCGCCGCGGGCTGCGGCTCCAGGCCTCGCTTCAGAAAGGTTTTGAACGATTCGATATCGCGCGTGAAACCGCCGAACGTTGCAACCTCCCGGTCGTCGGGCGTCAGGATCACGTAGTACGGAAGCGCCACCACCTTGAAGCGTTCCTGCAGCAACCTGAGGTTCTTCGCGCTCAGCTCGGCCTCTTCTTTTTTGTCCGTATACAACTCGGCCCGAACGAACTGCTCCAAGAGCGCGCGGACCGCGGGTTGCGGGAAGACTTTTTCCTGCATCAGCCGGCAATTTACGCAGGTGATGCCCGTGAAATCGACAAATACAGGCTTGCCCGTAGCCTTCGCTTCCGCCAGCGCCGCGTCGAGATCGGAGTGCCAGGACAGACGCGGTTGCACGCCGCCGCTGTTCGGGCCGCTGACCGCAACGCCTTCGCGTCCGGGGTAAACGCGCGGTGGAACGAAGGCGTCCAGTTCACCCAAGTCGCCCCCCACCAGCCCGGAACCCAACCAGAACCCCGTGCCCAGGAAGAGCACCGCCAGCACGATCCGCATACCGCCGACATGTGGCAGATCGGAATCATGCGAAAACTTGAACAGCCCCAGCAAGTACAGGGTCGTCAGCGCCGCGATGGCGATCCACAGGCAGAGGAAGAATTCGCGCGTCAGGATGCCCCACGACCAGACCAAGTCTGCGTTGCTCAGGAACTTCAGCGCCGCCGCCAGTTCGACGAATCCCATCACCACCTTTACGCTGTTCAGCCAGCCCCCCGACTTCGGGAGCGCTTTAAGCATCGCCGGGAAGAGCGCCAGGATGCAGAACGGGAGCCCGAACGCCGCGCTGAAAGCGAACATGCCCAGGAGCGGCCAGAGCCACTCGCCCTGCGTGGCGCTGACCATCACGAAGCCGATGAACGGGACCGTGCAGGTAAACGAGGTGATTGAGAAGACGAACGCCATCAGCAGGATCGACGCGAAGCCCTCCCCTTCTCCGGCCTTCTTGTCAAGCCTGCTCAAGAGGCCCACCGGAAGCGCGATCTCGAAGACACCGAACAGGTTCAGCGCCAACGCGATGAAGATCGCCGCGACCGTCAGGTTCACCCAAGGGTTGGCCGCGAACTGTGTCACACCCGAAGCGCCCATGATCAGCGAGACGACGAACCCCAGGAAAACGAACGTTCCGACGATGCCCAAAGCGTAGATGCCCGCGTCGCCGATGGCTTTCGCGCGGGTGGCCAGTTTGCGCTTCGTGAAAAAGCTCACGGTGATCGGGATCATCGGGAAGACGCAGGGCGTCAGGAGGGCAGTGAGGCCCGTGCCAAAGGCCAACGCCAAGTAGGCCCATAGTCCTTCCTGGCGCGCCGCATCGATGGCTGCTTTCCCGCCCAACGCCGGTGCGGCCTCGATCTTCGGTTCCGAGTGCTCCAAAACCGAGGTCTTTTCGGCCTGCGGCGGGAACGCCGCCGTCTTGAGCGGTTCTTCGGTGGTCGTCCCCTTAACGGTCACTTTGAGCATCAGCGTGTCCGTGCGCGGCAGCAGGCAGGTCTTGTCGTCGCAAAGCTGGGAAGAGACTTTCAAGCTCGCGGCGTGCTCGCCCTCAGCCGAGCCCTGCACCACTTGAAGGGGAACGGTAAACACCGCTTCGCCGTCGAGCATCTCGATACGGCCCAAGTCTTCGTCGTTCTTGACGATGGGCGGAGGATGCGTGACTTTGCCGTTAACGCGAAAGAGCGCCGCGGGTTCCACCGTGAACGCGGTAGGAGTAAAGCCGTCCAGGCCTTCGGTCGTCGAGTACACGTGCCATTTGGGGGGCACTTTACCGATCACCTTGACCTGCACGGTCTGCCCGGCGGCAGCCTCGATCTTGGCGGGCTCAAGCCGCCAAACCACCTTGGGCGTCCCGAACTCGCCGGCCCATGCGCATCCCGCCAGCAACGCCAGCCAGATCCCAGCCGCCTTCATCAATGCCGGCACACGCACGAGGTTTGCTCTCCCACTCAACCGAGGCCGCTTGGCATCTTAACGGACCGCCCGGGATTGCCCACTTCTGGCCTTAGATGTTCCGGGGCATCGCCTATAATCCCCGTCGGCGGGGATACTTTAGTCTTGAAGGCGGGCGGCCGTAAAGCGTCTGTTGGGCGTTTGCCCAAAGCGGGCGAGCGGCCGGAAACTTTTCGATCACGCGGCGGAACGTACCATGCGCTTAGCTTTCATGAGCGGGCTTGCGGTTGCCGTAATCCTGGCGGTCGTCACAGGGAATCCAGGCTCCGCGGAAGAGCCGGCAGGCGACGACGAGGTGCCGGGGCTTTCGGAACTTCCGGCGGTCGTCGCGGAAGTCGACGGCTTCGCCATCACGCGGCGGGAACTGATCCGGGAGCTGTTGGGCAGCGAAGGCAGCATGGCGCTGGACCGTATCATCCGGCGCATCCTGGTCGAGCAAGCCGCCGAGAAAATCGGCATCACCGCCACCGATCAGGAACTGAACGATCAGTTGATGCTCGATTATCGAGGTCTTCAGAACGAGGTCCAATACGCGCCGTGGGATGCCGGCGAGAAGACCTTCGCGGCGCTGGTCAAAGCTCGCTATCAGATGTCGATCGAAGAGTACAAGCAACAGGTAGTGCGGCAGAAGCTGCTGGCCAAGAAGATGATCGGCCGTCAGACCGCGCCCACCGACGCCGACTTGCAGCGATTCTATGCCGACAACGAGGAGCTGTTTCAGCCGCCCGACCGGTTCCGCGCCGCGCACGTGCTGGTGACGCCGCTTACCCGGCAGGACCTGCTGGCCGGGAACGGCGAGGTCGGGTTCCGCGAGCGCATCGCCGCAGACCGCAAACGCCGCGAAAAGTGGCGCCGCGACCACGGCGTCGACATGCAAGACGCGCCGCAGGTCGATGCCGGACCGGAATGGCAGCATTCGAAAGAACGCGCCCAGAAGGTCGTCGACGAACTGCGCGCGGGCACGCTCACGTGGACCCAGGCCGTGGAACGCTATACGCAGGATCCGCTGGACCAGAAGGGCCCGGGCGGCCTGACCGTGCGGCAAGAGCGCGCCGCGAAGCGCCAGGATCAGGGTTTGCCTGCGATGCCGGCCGAACCCGGCGAAGTCGGCTGGTTTACCAGCCAGGGCCCGCTGGTGGAAGAATTCTACGAAGGCGTGAAGAACATGAAGCCGGGGGAGGTGAGCGAGCCCATTCGCACGCGCTACGGCTACCACGTCGTCAAGATGCTTGAGGTCCAGCGCGCGCAGCGCAAAGATTTCGCGGCCTTGCGCGCGGAGGTCGAGAAGGTCTATGTGGACTGGGTAATCCAGGCGAAGGCCGAGCGCTGGGTCGATCAACTGGTTCGCGAGGCGCAGCTCGAAAACACCCGCGCGATACTCTGGCCGCCCGAGCCCGGCAAGGGGGCGGAGACCGATCGCGATCCGGTGATCGGAAAGGTAAACGGCAAGGACGTGCGGCGCAGCGAGGTCTGGAAGGAACTGCTGCGCAGCGACGGCCCCGAGGCGCTTTCACGCCTGATCAATCGCGAGATGGCGCTGGGACCGCTCAAACGCATGGGACCCATGCGCATGGAATGGCTCGGCACGCCGGCCTTCCGGCGCGAAGGGACTTCGCAAATTCCGTTGCGCTCGCCGGAACCGCCTCCCGCACAACCCATCACCGTGAACAAAGAAGAGACGGAGATGGAAATGAACGACGACCGGCTTTCCCTGGACGCGCTGAACGAAGCGCGGGCCAAGCGCAAGCCGCCCCAGACTCCGCTGACCCTGGAAGAGTACGTCTACAATCGATACGGACAGGCCATCGATCAATACCACCGCTCCTTGGAAGCCAGCCTGGTTCTCGCGAAGGCGATCAAGCAGAGCATCAAACTCGACGATCCGACGCTGCAAATGGAGTATGCGCTATCCAAGGAGCGCTATCGCGAACCGCTTAAGTTCGATGTCCAGCATCTCCTGATCCCTCTGCCGGAGAACGCCGACACCGAACAGCGCGTGGCCGGACTGGAGATGGCCAAGGAACTGCGCAAGCAGGCCGGCGAAGACGAGAAGTCCTGGTCGGTGCTCGCGGCGTCGGAAAAGTTCGCGCATCCGGAGAACCTGGACGAACTGGGCCACTTGGGTGTGCTCTCGCCCGAAGACGAGGACTGGCGCGGCGCTCTCTACACGGCGCTGGCCAAAGCCAATTACGAACGCGGACAGCTCAGCGACCCCATCCCCACGCGCTTGGGCTACCACCTGATTCGCGTGCGCAACCGCATGCCCGAACGCATTCCCGAATTCTTCGAAGTCCATCGCCGAGTCGAACGCGACTACTTGCAGGCCCGCGCCGCCATGTGCATGAATGTCTGGGTCCGCGCCATGGAGAAGCAGTCGCGGATCAAGCGCTTCCTGTACGCCAAGGAGGATCTCAACTTAATGGATAATTTCGAAGTGCCGAAGCCGAAATAGTCGGCAGGGAATCCGAAACCGCGCATCGACCCGCCTTCAAGCGCGGCTATCCCACAGGACGTCCTCGCCGTTCTTTTTCAGGTTCTCGAAGCGCGCCATTACGAATAGCAAATCGCTGAGCCGGTTCAGATAGACGACGGAGAGTCGGCTGACCTGCTCGATCCGCGCGAGGGCCAGCACACAGCGTTCGGCGCGGCGCGCGATGCAGCGGCAGACGTGCAATTGAGCCGCACCCGGCGTGCCTGCCGGAAGGATGAAGTTATCCAACGGCTTCAACGATTTCTGAAGCTCGTCGATGAACTTCTCAAGCTGCTTGATATGCCGGTCTTCGATCTGGGGAATCTGCAGGGACTTCTTATCGTCTTCGCGGATGCAGAGGTCCGAACCCAGATGAAAGAGATCGTTCTGAATGCGCGGCAGGAAGCGCGCCAACTGGGCGTGCAGCCCCAGCGCGCGCGCGACACCCAGGCCGCTGTTCAGTTCGTCCACTGTCCCGTAGGCCTCGATGCGCGGACTGTCCTTGGGGACGCGCTGCCCGCCGCCTAGACCGGTCATCCCATCGTCACCGGTGCGCGTATAAATCTTGGTCAACCGTGGCATAGCCGCATCTCCGCGTGGACATGTATGGTACCGTCGCGGCGGCGAATGCAAGCCTGCGAGAATCGACGCGCAGTTCAGTGGGGGGCAGGCGCTTCCGGCGGCTGTTCGGCATCCGATTCGGCCTGAGGTTGCGCAGGCGTTTCGGCACTTTCCGTCGGATCGGTGGTTGCGGCCTCGGGCAATGGCGTTTCGGCTTGCGATTCCGGGCTATCTTGTGCTTGAGGCGCCGCTTCGGGCGTAGGCGCCAAGTCGTCCATGCTCAATGGCGCCGCATCGCTTTCATCGGGCAGCGGCTCCAGCGGCGGGATCCCTTCTTCGCCTGGGCGCTGCCCTTCGAACCGCTGCGTGATCGCGTCCACCGCCGCGAAGATGGCGTCGATGCGCCGGCCAATCTCGCCTTCTTCCGCGTCGATTTCTTCCAGATCTTCCGGGCGCACCACGCCTTCGAACTTCTTCTTCGCCAGCAGCGTGCGGCGCGTCTTCCAGGGCAGTTCCTCGACCGACACGCCCAGCGCCGCGGCTTCTTCGGCCAATTGCGCCGCGCGCTCGGCCTTCTCGCGCTCGGCGATCGTCTGCACTTCGTCGGCCCGCAGCGATTCCTCGCGCGCCAGGGCCTCGGCTTCTTCCGGGCTCTGCACCTTCACTTCGATGCCCGCGGCTTCGCCCGCCTGCACCAGCCGGATCATCCTCCGCCGGACCAGCTCCAGAAGCGCCACAAAACACGTCGCGATATCCGGGCGGCTGCGCGCATGCGCGACCAACTCGACGAACCTCGAGTACGGGCGCTCTTTCAGCACGCGCTCGATGCGATCGATCGCTTCCTCCACCGTCTCGCCTTCGTAGCCGACCCGCCGAGGAGTGGCCGCCAGCACCGACTTCTGCACGCGTTCGAACGCCGTGAGCAAGTCGTACAAATCGAAGTCGAGTTCCATTTCCTCGGCCGGTGTTTCTTCCGGAGGCAGCTCCGGAATCTCGTCGAAGCATCCGCGCGGATGACTGTGCTCCCAGCGCTCCAGTTGTTCTTCCAGCGCGCGGGCCTGTTCCTTCAGCCGCCGGTAGCGCAGAAGCTGCCGCACCAGTTCGCTGCGCGGGTCTTCGATAATTTCTTCACCTTCAACCGTCTCCTGCACCGGCAACAGCTCGCGGCTCTTGATCTCCATCAAGGTCGCAGCCATGACCAGAAATTCGCCGGCCAGGTGCAGGTCCCACTCCAGCGCGGCGTCGAGGTATTTGAGGAACTGTTCGAGGATCTGATGGATCGGAATGTTGACGATATCGACTTCGTTCTCTTTGATGAGATACAGCAGCAGGTCGAGCGGGCCCTGGAAGCTCTCCAGGCGCGCGGAGAAATCCTCGCGGCCGCCGACGGGCGTGAGCGTCCCCGCGGGCGCAGGGGCCTCTGCGCCGGATTCGGGCATGGCGGCGTCGCTCACGCCACGCTCCCGGCCAAGCAGGCATTACAGCCCGTCATCGTCGTCGCTGACCTCCATGGCGCGCGCGTCCACTTCGCGGCGAATCGACAGGCCGTACGCCAATCCCACGCCGTAGGTGATCAGGAAACCCAGGTTCCCGAACACCGCGCCGGGCCCGCCTTCGTGCGCCACGAGCATGAACACCGAATGGAAGAAGAGAACGCCCATGCCCCAATACCACCACTCTCGCTTTTTAGCAATGGTGCCGACCCAAATGTACGCCAGCACGTTCAAGAACGGGACAAAGAGCAGTGCGAGCCAGAATTTGGTCGGCGGCTGGCGGCGATCTTCGAAGGCCAAGCCCGGAGCGGGGGTGGGACTGCCCACGGGCGTACGGATCGCCGAACCGCGCCGGCCCAGCGGCACCGACCCCAGGGCCGGCGCGGGCACGCGCTGTTCCTGCATCGGCGGAAGCGCCGGCGCGGGCCGCGGGGGGCCGCTATCCACCTGCGGCGCCCATTGTTCGAGTTGAGCGCCTCCGTGCGACGTTCCCAGCAAAGTCACGCTCGAAAGATTCAACCGGCCCGCCTTGGTGCCCGGCCGTTTCGTGGCCAGCACCGCCGTATCGCCACTGCCCGCGAGCAGCGCATCGCGCTCCTCGCGCGGCACCAGCCGCTCGTAGATCGGGCGGAGCGCCAGCAGCAACTGTCCCGCCGACTGGAATCGCCGGCTTGGATCTTTCTGCAGAAGCTGGCGCACCACCGACGCCATTTCCATCGAGAGTTCGGCGCGGAACGCGCGCAGTTCGGGCGGCGGTTCGTTCATGTGCCGCATCATCGTATCGAACGCGCTGGTCCCTTCGAAGGGCACGCGCCCCGTGGCGAGATGGAACATCGTCGCGCCCAGGCTGTACAGGTCGCTGCGATGGTCGGCGTTCTTCGCGTTGGTGGCCTGCTCAGGCGAGATGTAAAACGGCGTGCCCAGCACTTGGTCGCCCAGCGTCAATCCACTGCCGCCGCCCCCACCCGCCAAAAGCTTCGCCAATCCCAAGTCGGCCAGCTTCACTTCGCCTTCGGTCGAGATCAGGATATTCTCGGGTTTGATATCGCGGTGAATGATCTGCTTGCGCCGCGCGAACTCGAGGGCCGAGGCCGCTTCGAGGCCAATCTCCACGACTTCGCGTTCGGTGAGATGCTTCATTCGGCGCAACCGGTCGCCGGCGGTCTCGCCGTCCACGTACTCCATCAGCAGAAAGTAATAGCCATGCTGGAAATCGACATCCAGGACCTGAACGATGCTGGGATGATGAATCCGCGCGGCGGTGCGGGCTTCGCGCAAGAATCGATCGACGAAGCCGCGGTCGCGCTTGGCCAAGGCCGGCGAGAGCACCTTCACGGCCACATCGATATCCAGCGTCAGATGCTTGCCGTGGTAGACGAGCCCCATCCCGCCCTCGCCCAAGCGGCGCAGGATCTGGCACTTGCCGAGCACGGTGTTCAAGAGCGGATCGGGCGGCGCCTGATCTTCCTGCCCGCTCCAGGCGGCCATGGCCGGAGAAGCCGGCGTACCGGCTGCGGGACGCGGAGGCGCCGAGGGCGCGACTTCCATGCGCTCCGGACGGTCGGGCAATGGCGTCTTGGCCGCGGCCGCCGAGGCCTTCAGCGGCGCGGAAGTGCTCTCGCCCGAACCCAACGCGCCGGCGCTCAAATCGGCCGTGCGTTCCGGGTCGGCGTCGGGAGCGTGTGGACCTGAAGACCGATCCGCCAAGCGTAGCAAGCTCCCCGGTCCGGCCGCGGGACCGCCGCGCCGAACCCTGTGTTTCTATACCGATAAGCAATTATCCCGCTGGCGAGACGTACAACAAGAGGCTTCCCGTGGCTCGCAGTACGGCTTCGGTCAGCCCCTGCCCAACCAGTAATGGAACAACTCGTAGGCATCCACGTGTGCAGGCAGGATGGCCAAGAAAAATTGAATGGCCGGCGTCGCCACCAGACCCAACAATCTCCCGCCCACCATCAGTGCCAGGAGCAGGGGCAGGAAGCCCATGGTTCGAAACCGATCCAGAGGATGCCTGATCGCCAACGGCAAGATGGGCCGGATGACGTCGTAGCCGTCCAGGCCCGGCAACGGAAGCATATTGAAAAGTCCGAGCAGCAGGTTCCAGAACGCCAAACCAAAGAGGATCGTCGCGTTCGCGCCATCTTCAAGATCGGGGCGAACCACAAACGGCAGCCACATCAGGCCCACGCACAGCAGGGATACGGCAAAGTTCACCAGCGGCCCGGCCAGTCCCACCAGCGCCCGGTCGCGCAACGGCTTGCGAAAGCGGCTGGGATCGATCGGGCAGTACGCGAAACCGATCGGCCAGCCATTGAGGATATAAGTGATCAGGGGCATGGCTACGGAATAGACGGGGTGCAGTTGTACGATCGGATTCCAGGTCAGCCGGCAGTGCTTTCCAGGTGTAGGGTCGCCGGCCCAAGTCGCCGCCCATGCATGGGCCAATTCGTGCAGCGTGATCGTGTAGACGACAAGCAACACGACGATCAACTTATCGATCGGGAAGTCCATGCGATGCGCCCAGCGTTAAACGAGCGCGCAGTTTAGAGGATGGCCTGCGCGCGCGCCACGGTAGGCCGCCTTCAGACGAAGAAATCCTTGCCCGGCGGCCACTTTTTCGCCCGCGCCAAATGCGAATTCGTATAGCGCGGATCCTCGGTCACCTCCCGCCCGACCCACTCCGGCAGCGGATTGGGCAGCTTCGCCCGCGCGTGGGGCAGTTCGATTTCCACCACCTGCAGCCCGCGATGCCGCCCGCGGTAGACGTCGATTTCCCAAGGCCCGTAGACCGTGCGATCCTTTTCGATCACCGCCGCGCCGCACAGTTTCAAAAGCGCCCGCGCATGCACCACGGGGATCGCGTACTCGTACTCCGCGCGCACCCGCAAGCCGTGGCCTTTCACGGTCAGGTAGGCGCGGGTGCGCCCGTCCTTGCCGCTCCTGCGCAAGCGCACCCGGACCACCGGCGCGAAATTCAAGAAGCCCTGCACGATCCGGTCGGCCTTCGGCAATTTGCGCGGAAGCAGGCGGGGAACGATAAGAAAACGTCGTTCGATTTCAGTCGGCATGCCGGGAGTGTAACAAAAAACGGACGCGCTTACCGCCGCAATAAGGGTTCGATCCAAACACCATGCGCATAACCGCTATCGCCGCGCGCTTCCACTTCGAGCCGCAATACACCGACACCGGTAAGCGGCACGGCAAACGCCTCGGGACGATTGGGGACTTGAACGGACTTCGATTGCCACAGCAGCCTGTCGTCCCCGTAGATGCGAAAGAGGAGCGGGCGGTTCGAGCGTTTGGCGGTGTCGTTGAGCGCCACATACCCCTGTAAGGATTTGAACTGCTTATCCAGGCGGTACGACACCGTGGCAGGTTCAGCGCCCGGATGCGTCGAGATACCGTGTGGCGAAGGCTGCCCGCCCACCGAAATCTTATGGCCGCTTTCGTAACCGGTAGCGCCATTCTTGCCAAAGGTGCCGTGGCCTACTTTCACATCGAATTCGGGAAGCTGGCTGAGATATACGGTCGGACCTTCAGGGAGTTTCAGTCCGGTCGGCGCGGCCGGCGCATCCGGAGGAGGTTGCGCAGGCGGTTCGGTTACGGCCGGCGGAGCGGCAGGAGACTGTACGCCGGCTTGCGAGGCCGTACGAGCATCGTGACCCAGCACCTCGGCGGGGACCGGCACCTCCTGAGCGGCCCCGGGAGGCATCCAGGACATCTTGCAGCATGAAAAGCTGGTACCGTTGTAATAGGCCAGCTTCAGCGGATGCCATCCGGTCTCCAATACCGCCGTTCCCGCGACCCGCTTGGCTGGATGATCCGCGTAGTTCTCGACCACCACTTGACCGTCCAGGTACAAGCGGCTCCCATCGTCGCTTGTCAACGCGAACTCGTAGCTCCCGGCGGCTTGAATATGCACCATCCCAGTCCATACGATCGCGATTTGTTCGCCCGGCATTGAGGGTGCGGGCGATTTGCCGCCCCAGTCGAAGTCGATGGTCGAATCGATCCGCGTGACCACGAGCGATTCGGGCTTGGCATCCTTCGTCCGGTAGTACTTCCCTATCAAGCCAGGCGCGATGGGTTTGGAAAGCCACTTCATGCGCTGTGCCGCTTCTTCGATCTTCTTGGAGCACTCGGACCACGCGGCGGTCGCGCCAAACGTGCGTTCGAGATTCGCATAGGCTTCGTACGCTTCCTGCCACTTCCCGGCCGCGCGCATCTCGTCCGCCGCGAGCCAAGCGGCGTCGAAGCGCAAGCCGGCGCCGGTCGGATCCAGTAAGGCCGCACGCGTTCGATATTTGGAGCTCATGGGGTCGGGCATTCGCCCGTACCAGGCCATAGCTGCCGAGAGTTCGCCGGAAACCAGATGCAGCAACCCAAAGAGCCGCGCCTGTGTCGCGTCGGCGGCATTCGGATCGGGGGCGATCCAGCGTTCCACGTCGCGCGCATTAAGCTGCTCGGGCGCCATCGTAAGTTCGGGACCGTCGGCCAGACGCAGCGAGACGCCTTCCAAAGGATCGGACTTGATCAGCGTTCCGCGAATCGGAGAGGATCCGCGCCATAGCTCCACTTCCTTACCCACCAGAGCCTTCGCGGCATCCAGCGCCTGACGGCGCAGCGCACTCAACGCTTCCAAATCCGAACGGTCACGCTTCGCGCGCTCCGCTTGCTCACCCGCACCGGCCGTCTGAGCCCGACGCGCCAGTTCCGCCAGCGCTTCGCTCGTGCGCATGCGCCGGACCAGAGCGAATACTTCTGCCAACGTTTGGCGGTAGGCGTGCGCCTCGCGGTGCTGTTGGAAGGCCATGACGTAACTCGCACATTCTTCTGCCCCCGCTTCCCAACTCTTGAATTCCGAGGATTCGGTCGTAGTCGAAGGAGCCGCCGGCTCCGTCCGTACGCCCCGATCCGTTTCGGGCACAAGGGTTGCCGTGGTAACGGGCGCCGGATCCGGCGCAACGGGCTCGTCTGTCGCAGCGGTTCCGGTGGGCGCAGCAGGGCGGCCGGCTTCGACGGTCACAGGTTCGGTTGCGGCGGGAACCTTGGCTTGCCATTCGGCGAGCAACTGCCGCGCTCGGGCCAGATGTAACGGATCGGTCTCTTGCTCCAGAAAGGCTTCGATGCGCACCACGCGTCCGCTCGCGTCTTCCGGATCCAAACCTTCGAAGCGAACGAGCCGATCGAACGCGGAAGGTGGCCCGGGTTCGGCCTGGGCCGGGGCCGGAGCGACGACTTCCTGACTGCGAACCGGATCCGGAGCGGTACGCGCAGCAGGCCGAGGCTCGCGCTGAATGGGCTCTTGAGCCAACGCCGGTTCGCGCGGCGCGGGACGCGCCGGCGCTTCGCCGCCGCGTAGCAGCATGAAGGCGAGACCCGCCAGCAGCAGACCGCCCGCGGCAAGAGTCAGACCCACGGTTTTATTCGCATCTTGGGACGCGTGATGAGGCGGCGTCGAGGGCCGGCGGACCGCGGGCGATTCGCGCAGCGCGGGGCCTACGCTCGTCTCCGATGACTTAGCGCGATCCGAACCCAACGCGATGATCTTCGACCGCGATTTGCGCATGCCGCGTTCGGCCACCGCCACCTGCTGCGGCTTGCATTGCGGACAGCGCACCTTGCCGCCGGTCTCCAGCGCTTCGCCGGATTCCAGTTCGCGCTCGGACACGCGCACGCCGCAGGTTTCACAATAACGAATCTGCATGCGGGTACCTTTTACCGTGGCGCACTACGGGTTCTTCGGCACGCCGGCCGGCGGTCGGTGCCACAGGGCCGCGGCGGGCACCGCTTGCTCGTCGAAACCGCCCGCAAGCGCCCAGCGCAATTCGCAATCGGCGCCGCCGCCGTTCTCGTAGTAGTCCACCCGGAGCGGATAAAGTCCGGGCGGGAGGTCGATGCTGCCCGGCGTGGGCATGCGCGCGCGATCCTGCCAGAATTCGAGTACCAGCTTATCGCCGATCCAGAGGCGAATGCCGTCGTCGCTGTATCCGGTGAAAGTGTACGAACCACCCTTCTCGATTTTTATGAAACCTTCCCAGCGCGCCGAAAATTGATCGCTGCCCACTTGGTCGGCCGGACCGCCGCCGCCCCAGGCGAAAACAATCTGCGGGTCCACGCGCTGCAGCGCCACGTTCTCGGGCTTGTGGTCCATACCCTTAAAATACGTGGCCCACAATCCCGGGCGATTGGGATTCAGAATTCCATCAATGTGAGCCAGCCGCGCTTTAAGTTCTTCTCCGCGCTTGGCGAATTCCTGGGACTTGCCGTGCTCGTTCTGGAATGCTTCATACGACCCGCGCGCGTCCTTCCAAGCTTGCGCCTGGAATTGCTGCTCGGCCTTTTGCCACGTCCGCTGCGCGAGAAGTTCGGCTTCGCCCAGTTCGTAGGCCACGAGGCGTTCGAGGTACGGCTGAACGGCTACGCCCAAGCCGCCGTCGCGCGCGGCGATAAAATGAGCTTTGGCCTTGGCGAAATCTCCCGCCGCCAGAAACAGGAGTCCCCGGCGCCGATGCGCTTCGGCCGGCGTCGCGCCGATGGCCGCGCCTTCCGCCGCCGTGTGCGGGGCCGCCGCGTAGGCGTCCACGTCAGCGGCTTCCAATTGGGCGGCCGAGACCGTCAGCTCCATCTTGCCTTCCAGCCGCAAGGTCACGCCCGGCCGGCCGGCCGAATCGGCGATCACGCCCTGCAGCGTGGTGCCGCCCTTCTTCAGCGCCACACGCTCTCCGGTTTTTGCATTCATCGCCGCCACCGCCGCGTCGCGCAGTGCAAGAATCGCTTTAAGGTCGGCGGCTTCCCGCGCCAAATCCTCTCGCACCGGCTGATAGGCGCCCTCGCGCGACTTCTGCTCCACAAGTTCCAATGCCTGAGCGAAGCGGTTCTGGCGCAACATGGGCTCCAGATCCTTCACCAGCGCATCCACCAGCCCGCGCGCGGCTTCCCGCGCCGCAAGCTGGGCTTGCTGCGCCTGGGCTTTCGCCGCTTCGAGCTTCTTGCGCCATTCGGGCAAAGCCGCCGCCGCCGTTTGGGAGGTGGGCGCCCAATCCGCCGGCAGCGCCGCCGCCTGCGCGGCCAAGTCGATCCCTTCGGCCAGTTCTTTTTCGCCGCCGCCCGCCGCCAGCGCCTGCGCGCGCTTCCAGAGATTGGCCGCATCGGCTTCCATGCGCGCTCCGGCTTCCTTCCGCGCGGTTTGCAACCGCGCCTGCCAATCGAATACGCGTAACTCCGCCGCCAACGCGCCCTCTTCCAACGCCTTGCGCGCCGCATCAAAATCGCGATTCGCTACGGCCGCCCCGGCCGCCGCGCGCATCGGATCGAGCGCCCGAGCGATGCGTGCCTCCCAATCGGCTTTC
The DNA here is from genome assembly GCA_015075375.1 of Planctomycetota bacterium. GTDB lineage: Bacteria > Planctomycetota > SZUA-567 > H5-PLA8 > H5-PLA8 > H5-PLA8. The sequence continues at coordinate 2,370,546 of JABTUM010000001.1, forward strand.
AGCGCCGCCTCCGCCGCACCAAAGGCTTCGAGCGTCGGGGTACCTGCCGCCAGCGGCCGCGCACGCTCGAGCGCTTCGTTCAACGCGGGATAGTCGTGGGGGCGATCCTTTTTGAGCTGTTCGTAAGCCTGCAAAGCGCGTTGAGCCAATTCCGCGCCGCTGGGTTCGGCCGGCTGCGGAGCGCCGAGGGGCTTGATCGGTTCGGCGACCGGAGCGCGTGCGGGCTGCGGTTCCGGAGCGGGCGGCACGGGCTCACGACGCGCCTGCCGCGCATCGTCCTTCCCGCCCATTCCCAAGCCGACCGCCAGTCCAATACCCACCAGCGCAATCACCACAACGGCGGCTACTGCGCCTTTGTTCTTGGCCTGAGCAGGCGGAGCGCCTGCCGTTCCCCGCGAAGATCCGATGGTGACCGAAATCCCGCCCGTTCGATCGCCGGCCACCGGCGCGGCCGGACCGGTGGTCGGGCGCCCCGCCACCGGCACGCGCGGACCGGTCGTGCCGCGCCCGCGTACCGGCGCGCGCGGTCCCGTCGTCTTGGCGTTAGGGGCGATCGGCTTGCGCGGACCGGTGGTGTAATTGGGGTGCGCACCGCTTTTGCCCGAAGCCTTGCCCTGAGCGTGCAGCGGCGCACGGCCCGCGGCCGCCGCTTCCAGATCTTCCGCGAGCTCCTTCGGATTCGCGTAGCGCTCCTCGCGTTCCTGAGCCGTCATTTTGGCCACGATCTTCGCCGTGTGCGCGCTGAGCCCCGGCGCGCGTTCGCGCACGTCAGGGACGCGTTGCGTGGCGTGTTGCAGCATCACCTCGCGGCTGCGCGAGCCGTCGAAGGGCGTCGAGCCCGTCAGCAGATGGTAAAGCGTGCAGCCCAGCGAATAGATATCCGCTCGCGTGTCGAGGTCTTCTATTCCGCGCGCAGCTTCGGGCGACATGTAATGCGGCGTGCCCACCGCGCGCTTGGCCGCCGCGTCCTTTTTGCCCCCGGCGGCCTCGCCTTCGTTCACCGCGTCCATATCCGCACGGCTTTGCGATTCGGCGGCCACGGCCGTGGCGAGGCCCAAGTCCAGCAGCTTCGCCATGCCCCGTTCGGTCAGCATCACGTTATCGGGCTTGATGTCGCGGTGGATGATCCCCTTCGAGAGCGCGTGATCCAGCGCCAGCGCCACTTGCCGGGTCAATTCCAGCGCCTCGCGTTCGGGCAGCTTGCCGCGCTCGCGAATCGCCTGGCGCAGGTTGATTCCCTGCACGTGCTCCATCGCGAAATAGTGATACGGCTCGACGTACCCGACATCGACCGCCGCGACGATGTGCTCGTGGTTAAACTGCCCCGCCGCCCGCGCCTCACGCACGAAGCGCTCGATAAATTCCGCGTCGTTGGCGTACTTGGGACTCAGGATCTTCAGCGCCACCACGCGGTCCATGCTGATTTGCCGCGCTTTGAACACGACCCCCATGGCGCCTTGGCCAATCTTCTCGTGAATCTCGAAGTTGCCCAAAACTCGCCGCGGCCCGCCGCCCGCGTCTTGCTCTTTGAGGATCTCATCGAGGACGTTTTGGGTGATGAACTTCTTTTGGTAGAGAATCTGCCCGATCTTCTCGGAGAGGCCCAGCTTTTGGAGTTCGCCCTGTGCGCTGAGCGCTTCTTTGAGCTGTGTCCGGTTGATGTAACCCTTTTGGAGCGCAATCTCGCCCACCTTACGCCGCGAGGAGGTGGACGAAGGGCTGCTCGCGGAGGCGGAGGAACTCACGTTAAAGGATTACTCCACAAAGGGTTCAGCCGAAGACATGCCCTCAAGTAGACGCCCGACTCCAAGCCCGGACTGCCGGGAGTCTCGCAAAAGTGCGCACTAGGTGCATCATTGTAGCGGTCTATGGGAGCCAGTCCAGATACTCCCCAAGCTCCAAAGCGTTCAAGCCGCCCTTACTGCCCAAAGAACTCTTGATGTAAACTCTTGATCGTATTGGGGATCTGGGCGTTATCGATCAGGAAGGTAATGTTGATCTCGCTGGCGCCTTGGGAAATCATCTGCAGGCTTACACCCGCCGCCGCAACGGCTTTAAAAGCCCGGGAAGCCAAGCCCACGGTGTGTTTCATGCCTTCGCCTACAATCGCCACGATGCACTTATCGCGCTGAATGTCCACCTTCGAGAACTCGCTGAGATCTTTGTTCAACGCGGCCAAACGCTTCTCGTCGGTGATATCGGTGGTCAACGAGACGCTCACTTCGCTGGTCGAGATCATGTCGATTACAATGCCGTTGCGCGCGAAGACTTCGAAGAGCCGCGCCATGAAGCCTTCCATCCCCAGCATGCGCTCGCTGCGCACGTTGATCAAAACCTGATCTTCCTTGTAAACGATCGACTTAACCGGATGCGCCGGATCGCTCACGCCTTCAACGGTGATCAGCGTGCCGGGCGCTTCGGGGTCGAAGGTGTGCAGCACGCGCACGGGAATCCCGCGCTTGATGGCCGGAACCATGGTCGCCGGGTGCAGCACTTCCGCGCCGTAGTACGCCAGTTCGCTGGCTTCTTCGAACGAGAGCCGGGAGAGCGGCTTCGCCGTCTTGATGAGGGTCGGGTCTGCGGTCATCACCCCGGGTACATCCTTCCAGACCTGGATCTCATCCACGCCCAGTCCCGCGCCAAAGATCGCAGCGGTAAAGTCCGATCCCGAGCGCCCGTTGGTGGTGATGTCTCCGTTCTTCTCTTTGGCAATGAAACCGGTAATCACCACCAGTTTGCCTTTATGCGCTTCAAACGCCTTGGGAATGTTCTCATACGTCTCCGGCAAGGGGCGCGCATTCATGAAGTTCGCGTCGCTCACGTAGCCCAAATCGTACGCATTGATCGCTTCTGCATCGGCGTGCCCGCGCTTGCGCAAAAGGGCCGCGAAACACTTGCTGCTCAACCGCTCCCCGAAACTAGCCACGTAGTCGTACAGACGTGGGGTCACCTCTTTGACCATGTGAATCCCGCGCAGCAGGTCGTGCAGTTCGCTGAGATTCTTTTGGCCGATCTGCTCGTCGAGGCCCAATCCGTTGAGCAGGTCGGCGTGGCGCTTGGCGACCGCGGCGTACGGCGCTTCGATATCGCCCCGCACGGCTTTCTTCGCGGCGTCCAGCAGCAAGTCCGTCACCTTCGAGTACGCGGAGACGACCACCACCGGCTTCTCGCCGTGGATCTTAATCTCGCGCTCCACAAGCTCCGCGCACCGAATCATCGCCTCGGGCTTGCCCACCGAAGTGCCGCCAAACTTCATGACCCGCATCGCCACACCACCTTCCAAACTGGCCCCGCCGAACGCACCTGTGCCCGGCCACGAAAAACGCCCGGCGGAACGCGCCGGGCGCAACGAACTTAACTGTAGTAGCCGAGTTCCTAGGGTCAAGCGAACCGGCCGGTGCGACACCCTTTCAAAATCCAAACTTCAAAATGCGTGGACCCCCACTGGTTTGGCCCGCCGGGAATGCTAAAGTGCCTGCGGTCCCGGACCGAGAATCATTAGACCATGTGGCCCTTTACCGAACGCATCACGACACCGGACGGCGAGCCGTACCTTTACCGCTACACGTTGCTCTATTTGCCCGGCTTCCGGCTCTACTTGCACCGTATTTTTCGCGCGGACGGCGACCGCCACCTGCACGATCATCCCTGGAACTTCACTTCGCTGGTGCTAAAGGGCGGCTACCGCGAGGAAACGCCGCTGGGCATCTTCGAACGCCGAGCCGGTGCGCTGATTCGGCATAAAGCCGAGGACTATCACCGCATTCTGGAACTGTATTCCCAAAGCGCCTGGACACTGGTGCTGTGCGGCCGCAAGCGCCGGCCTTGGGGCTTTCTGGTGGGGAATCGCTGGATTCCTTGGAATGAGTATCTCCGTGCCGAGCAGCCCGAAGCGCCGAAGACGCCGTCGACTGTTCCTACTCGCAGTGAAGCGCTGGTGTGAAACGGGCCGCGCCTACGTTTCATTACCATTGTTTTCAAACCTGCACTCGCCCCGCGAATTAATTGCAGTCGTTTATCCGAAAGTATGCGAGCTTCGGGCTCAAGAGTGAAGTATCCCTCATTGGTCCCTGCGGGCGATCCGCATTGGCCACGGGACTGAAAGGATATGATGCGATACGCGCTTGCCGTAATCTGGCTCCTGCTCGTCTCCACTGGATGGTCCGCCGAACCGGCGCCACAAGATGACTTTTCCGTTCCCATTGCCGCCCTTGAGGACCCGCAGTTCGAAAAGCGCGAACGGGCAAAAGCAGACCTGCTTGCCGCCGGCCAAGCCGCCTATCGCGCCTTGTACATTACCTACCAGCAAACAGACCAGCCGGAGCGCCGGGCGCGCATCGACGAGGTGCTCCAGGAGCTGGAGCTGCAAGCGTTGCAGACAGAAGAGGTCGATGCCTATCTACTGGCGCGGCGGCGCGTGTTTTTCCGAGGTCCAAGCCTCCTGCCCAAGGTTGAAGCGCTGCGCAATGCCCAGCCGGCTAATTCGCGCATGCACGCACGCTTAAGTTCGATGCGGTTCGCGCTGCTTGAGCAGGCCATGGCCGAACCCATCCAGCGCGCGGCCGAGACGGCCCTGAAGCGTGCCGACGAACTGCGCAAATCGACCGGTGCCGCCCGGATCGTAGCGTTGATCAACCGCGAGATCACCGTTACCTACCACCTGCAACTCAATTACAAAGGTGAGTGGATCAGCGAACCGTACGCGGAGCTTTGCTACTTCGATTTCGTGGCGAACAGCCGGAACTACGGCAACACAACGACCCTGATGTTTGAGCAGGATGTGCTGCGCACCAACATGCTCGGCGGGCAGGAGCACCGGATCAAGGATATGGGCGCGGTGGACCTCGCTGAGATTGAAATCGCACCCGCTAACGAAGCGATGAGTGCATGGGCCAAAGACGCGAAGCCGGCGCAAGATCATGTCTATATCGTGCGCACACACCTTCCGCGCGATGGCATCGATCGCACCTTTAAGTTCAAGATTCTGGATCTGCACTCGAAGTCATGGGTGGTGATTCAATGGGATGATCTGACGCGCAAGGAGTAGCCTGCGCTCCAGCCGCTTGACAGCCTTTCCGAATCACGTTCTGCTTATGCCGATCAAGCTCAGCCTAGGGAGACCGCGTATGAAATTCGTGATCGGCGTCGACTGCGAAGGACCGGCTTGCGTCGTGGGCGCGCCCGGAGGGAGCCTGAACGACAGCCGCAACTTGGACTTCGCGCGCCTGCAGGCCACGCGCGAAGCCGACGCCTGCGCGAGGGGCCTCTTCGACGCCGGCGCCACGCGCGTCATCGTCTGGGACAACCACGGCGGCAGCCTGAATCTCCATTACGACCTGCTGGACGAACGCTGCGAGATCGCGTTGGGTGGCGGGTTCGAACACCGCTGGCCGGGGCTGGAGCAAGGCTTTGCCGGGGTCGCTTTCGTGGGCTACCACCCCATGGACAACACCGTCGACGGCGTGATCTGCCACAGTTTCAGCAGCGCGGCGTTTCAGTGGATCAAGATCAACGGCAAGGAAGCCGGCGAACTGGCCATCGATGCGGCCGTGGCCGGCGAGTTCGGCGTGCCGCCCGTATTTGTGAGTACCGACGACAAGGGAGTCGCCGAAGCCCAAGCCTTCTTCCCCGGCATTGAAACGGTCACCACCAAAATCGGGCTGGGCTGGAACGGCGCGGTCAGCAAAAGCCCCAAGCGCGCGATCAAGGAAATCTACGAAGGCGCCAAGCGCGCCGCGCAACGCGCGAAAGAGATGAAGCCCTTCCGCTTCGGCTCCCCGATCACCATTACCATGCGTTACAAACGCATCGAAGCCGCTCAAGCCGCAAGCCGCAATAAGACCGGCTGGACGCGCATCGATCCTTACACCGTCGAAAAGACCGTCGAGCGGGTCTCCGACCACTGGTAGCCCGCGCTTCGACCGGACGGACCGCCGACCTCCGGGGACTTCCGGCCAAAAGAAAAGACCTCATTCCAGGTAAATCGAAGGCGCAGGGTTGAGCCCGCGCGGGTTACGCGCAAGAATGGCTCCAGCACTGGAGGGCCGCGCCATGTTTCATCCCACCTTTCCGGATCCGCAGTCGGGCTTGAATTCCAACTTTGGAGCCAAGCCCGGTGAGCCGGTCAAACGCAGCGAAGATCTGGCGCGACTCGAACATGACGTCGAGCGGTTGCTGATGATCAGCGAGGCGCTGTGGGAAATCTTGAAGCAGCATCACGGCTATTCGGACGATGACCTCATGAGGCGCGTGGCGCAAATCGACCTGAAAGACGGCAAATTGGACGGTAAGGTCGCGAAGACTCAGCCGGTTCAATGTCCAAGGTGTACTCGCACGATCAACAGACGGCATTCGATCTGCATCTATTGCGGAGAGCAAATCGTGCAGCATCCGTTCCAGCGCTGATGGCCAAATCCCGGAAAGGCTGAGCGGAAGGAGTTATGCGCACAGGGTAGGAAAAAGACCGCGATTCGAGTAAGATCCCTGTGTGCAGGCAAGTCGGATTTTGCATCGCGTTCGGTTGGCATTTCATGGATTGGTTTTCGGGCCAACGCACTTTCATCGGCATGCTCCTGACGGGTTGCCTGATCACCTTGGTGGCGACACCTTGGGTGATTCGCTTGGCGTGGCTATGCAAGGCGCTGGACGACCCGGGTGTGCGCAAAGTCCACGCGCGCGTGAAGCCGCGCTGGGGCGGGCTGGCGCTCTTCCTGGGGACTTGGCTGCCGGTGGCGATGCTGGCGTTCTGGCGCAACGACGTCACCTTCAGACTGACCGGCAACGCGCTGGAAATCGCGCTCATCTGCTTCAGCGGCTTCGCGATGCTGATCCTGGGCATGCTGGACGACCGCTTCGGCCTTCGTTCACGCTGGAAGTTGGCTGCTCAGATTCCGGTTGCGATCGCGGTAGTGTACTGCGGCATTACGATTACCCGGATCTCCGTGCCTTTCTTGGGCGTAGTGGAACTGGGCGGCTGGGGTTCGATCCTCGCGGTGCTCTGGATCGTCGGCATTACAAATGCGCTTAATCTGATCGACGGCCTGGACGGGCTCGCGGCGGGGGTGGCCTTCTTCGTTGCCGCGACCAATGCGGTGATCGCCGTGTACACGACCAACGACGTGCTGGCGGTGGTCATGTGCGCGCTTGCGGGAAGCTGCCTGGGCTTTCTGCGCTACAACTTCGCGCCCGCCAAAATTTTCCTCGGCGATGCCGGCAGCCTGTTCATCGGAATGACCTTGGCGGTGACGAGCCTGGCGGCGAATGCCAAAAGCACGGTTACCATGTCACTCCTGATTCCCGTGGTCGTTTTAGGATACCCGGTTTTAGATACTTTTTTGGCGATTGCCAGGCGCGCGGTGCGCGGAAAGCCGATCTTCTCTTCCGACCGAGCGCATATTCACCACCGTCTGCTTGCCGCGGGACTCGATCACCGCCGCGCGAGCATGCTGCTGTACGGTTTATGTCTGCTGCTGAGTGTCCTGGGGCTGGCGGTGTTGTGGCAGAATCACGTGGTCATTTTCGCCGCCATGGTCATCCTGTTGGGGGTGCTGTTCGTGGGCGCTCGCGCGCTTGGGTATTTCGAGCGTTTCGCCGTGCGCAATCTCGTCATGGAGCGGCCGTTGTACCGCATCGCCAATCTAGCCGCACAACTGGCGATGGCGAAACTGGATGCTTCCAATAGTCCCGGCGAAGCTTTTCGCGCGCTCCAAGGCTTAGGTGAGGAATTCAAACTTGCGGAGGTGCGACTCTGGTGCCGCGGCGAACAATTCCGGCATGCTTTTTCGGAAGCGATGCGTGAGCGTCCGGATGGCACGAACGAACCGGCGGTTGGGGAGATTCGCCTCCAGTCCACCGGCGGCGGAATCGGAGTGACTTTGAGCATGTCGGCGGAATGGTCGACGGACGACTTGGCCGTGGAACATCGCGGGCTGTTGCAGGAAGTCGCTCAAGCGACCTTGGCGCGGCTGCAGCAGTTGCCGAGCGATTCGTCCGAGCAACCCGATCGCGACCGAAAGCTCGAAGACGCGGCTCTGGATGCCGCACGGGCGGGCGGAGAGCACGCATGAAGCGCGTGACACTCATCTTTGGAACGCGGCCAGAAGCGATCAAGATGGCGCCGCTGGCGCTCGCTCTACGCGGCGACTCGCGATTCGACGCGCGAGTCTGCGTCACGGCACAGCACCGCGAGATGCTCGACCAGGTGCTCGAAGTATTCGGCATTCGCCCCGACGCAGATTTAAATCTGATGCGGCCTGGCCAAACCCTGGCCGGCCTCACGGCGCGCGCCTTGGACGCGTTGGATGCCTACCTGGACGCCGAGCGCCCTGACTTGGTGCTGGTGCAAGGCGATACGACCACGGTGCTCAGCGCAACGCTGGCGGCGTTCTACCGGCGCATCCCCGTGGGGCATGTCGAAGCCGGATTGCGTACGGGAGACTTGCAGGCGCCGTGGCCCGAGGAGGCCAATCGCGTCCTGACGTCGCGTTTGGCGGAATTGCACTTCGCTCCGACGACACGGGCAAAGGCGAATCTGCTGCGCGAAGGCGTGCCTGAAGCAAATATCTTCGTGACGGGCAATACGGTGATCGATGCTCTGTTCATTGCGCGAGAACGCGTTCGGCGCGAGCGTCCTGAGATCCCGGGGCTGCCTCCTGAAGCGCTGGAGGGCGCCGCGCCGCTCTTACTGGTAACCGGACATCGGCGCGAGAATTTCGGGGCCGGATTCGAGTCGATCTGCCGAGCGCTGGCGAAGCTGGCCACGGATTTTCCGCACGCGCGATTCGTCTATCCGGTGCATTTGAATCCTAACGTGCGCGAGCCCGTACAACGCATTCTGGGAAACGGAGCCTTTCCGAACGTTTGGTTGATCGAACCGCTGGCCTACTTGCCTTTCGTAGCGCTGATGGACCGCTCGACGGCGATCCTCACCGATTCGGGCGGCGTACAGGAAGAGGCGCCTAGTTTGGGCAAGCCCGTTCTGGTGATGCGCGATACTACCGAACGGCCCGAAGCGGTGGATGCGGGCACCGTGAAGCTGGTGGGTACGGACTTCGACCGTATCGTCGAGGAGACGGCGCTGCTTTTGAGTAATGCGCCGGCGCGCGAAGCCATGGCGCGCGCGCATAATCCGTACGGCGACGGCTTGGCGACGGGACGCATCGTGGAAGCCTGTGCGTCGTTTCTGGCCTCGCGATAAAGGCGCATGGCGATGGAGCAACTCGATACGTTGCTGCTGCTGGTGCTCGCATCGCTGTTCGGTCTCTTCCCCGTTTTGGCGTGGCTGTTTCGTCCCTATGCGGCATTCACCTTCGAAGTCTACGTAGCCGCAACGGTATGGGCGCTCTATTTTCCCGCCCTGTTCATCGAAGCGACGTCGGGGCTCTGGCGCTTCTCGGTTCAGCGCACCGAATACATCGCGCTCTTCGTGTTCGGCTGTAACGCGTGCTGGATGATAGGCAGCGTTCTCCTGCCCATAATTATGAAGCGGGGGACGAGGCCCCCGGCGCCGCCCCCGTCCGCGGACGATCAGGATCTTCGCACCTGCCGTCGAGCGATCATGGGCCTGCTGGCGCTGGGCTTCTTGGGGTTCGTGATGCAGGTGTACGCGCTTCCTGGAGGGCTTGAGGCTACCAGCCTGAGTCGAGTGGAAGTGCTGGGTTCCAAGCATGCCATGCTGCAGTTGATAGGTACTTACCTGTTTATCTGCACGCACTTGGCCTTGGTCGCGGTTGGGCTTTTGCGCAAGCGGATGGGATCGCTGTATTGGATTAGCGTGGTGATTGCAGGCTTGATGTGCGTGGGTCTGCACCTCGTCTATCGCTCACGGACTCAATTGCTCGCGTTCATCGTGTTGCTGGCGATTCCTTACATTCAGACCCATTGCACCACGCGGCTGCGCAAACTGACGATCTGTCTGGCGCTTGGGGCAGCGCTTTTCTGGTTCGCGGCGACAGCGCAAGTTGCACGCGGTTCTATTCAGAGCGGGCGAGATGCATTCGCGGGGGCCGTCACCCGGCTCAGCGCGGAAGAATTGATCGATCACAGCCTGCGTAAGAGCGACCTGGGAAACGTTCGCTACTTTTACGACGCGCTGGAGTGCTTTCCTCACGGCCATCCATTCCTATGGGGCAGTTCGTACTACGCTTGGATTCTGATGCCGATACCGCGTTCTTGGATCTCCTTCAAGCCATCGGATACGCAGGTGCTGTTCTGCCAGGAAGTGGATCCGGCGATGGCGCAGTACGGTGGCACCATTCCACCAACCATATACGGAGATGCATACATCAATTTCGGCTCGCTGGGCGTACTGGTCTTTCTATTTTGGGGCATGCTGGCGCGATCGTGGTCACGCTTTGGCGATTCGCACGATCCGAAAACCTGGGCCAGCTTGGCGGCGCTGGCGGTTGCGGGGCCGCATTTCGCGCGCGGCGGCTTCAGTAATGCCATGTGCCTCAGCCTGGCGGCGTTCGTGCTGGCGTGGGTGTTGCATACGCTCGCGCGGCCCAGCCTGCGCGCGCAACTGATGTCCGCGGCGGCAGGGGGAAGGCCGGTTTCGCCCTTGCCCCCGGTCAGAGGCGGCTAGCGCGTCGCGTGGGCAAAACCATCGCCGATTATGCGTACGGCGCGCTGAGCCTCGCGGCCACGCGGTTGGGCGGCTTCCTGCTTGGGATGCTTTGCGCCCACCGGCTTTCGAGCGAAGCCTTGGGCTTGTACGGCCTCTTTCGCAGCAACCTTGATTTCCTGATCAACACCTCAACCTCCCCGCTCACGCAGCTCATTTCTCGGGATGTGGCGCGCGCCGAGGGCCGCGGCTCTGGCGCTTGGCCTGCGGCCTTGAAACTCGCGCTTCCGGTGGTGGGCGCCTTTCTAGCTGCAGTAGGCGGATTATGGTGGGCGTTGGCTGCAGGATACGTGCCCGGATTGCAGGCATCGGAGGCGTTATCGCCGGTGCTGCTGCCGGGTCTGGGCGTGATCTGGCTGGCGCAGGCGGCGCTCTTGCTGGACGGAGCCATGCGCGGATTGGGTTTATTTCGCGCGCGGGTAGTCTGCGCACTAGGGCAGTCCATGGTCGTAGTGGTCGCGGCTTGGTTCCTGCTCGAGCCTTTCGAAGTAATGGGCGTGGCGTATGCAATGCTCGCCGGTTTCGGCGTGCTCTTCGCGAGTTCAGCGTATGTGCTGATCCGCGCCTATAAAACCGCGAACCACGTTTCCAAGGAGAACGCTACTGCAGCGAGCGGAGCTTGGGGCCTTGCGATTCCTATCCTGGCGGCAGGCGCCTTACAAGCCGCCGTCGTACCGTGGGTGAACAACCGACTGGCCGCGGGACCGGGAGGATGGATCGAAACGGGCGACTTCTTCCGCTGTTGGTGGCTTTACTCGTTGGCCATTCTGCCCGCAGGAATCTTCGGGACAGTGTTCCTGACGTACGCATCGCGCGCCAGTTCGGAGGAGGCCGAACGCTTCTGGAGCCAGGCCTTCAAGCATCTGAGGGCCGCGCTCCTCGCTACGTGGCTCACGGCGGTGCCGCTGCTGGTCTTGGCGCCGTGGATCTTAAAGTGGGCCATGAACCGAGAGGACGAATGGGTAACACGCGGCGCGTTGATCATGATCGTGTGCGGAGCCACTCGAAGCGTGGCTGTGTTTTTCAATCAGGTATACGTAGCTCAAGGCCGCTCGTGGGCCTACCTGCTCTGCAATGCGACGATGGCTGGAATAACCGCGGGGCTGTGCGTGGCACTGGGAAGCGCCTGGGGCGCGATCGGGGTATGCGCAGCGTATCTGGGCGGGCACGCGGCAGGGATCCTGGCCATGGTCTATTGCGCACGAAAGGACCTGCCCCGCTCCCTAGCCGCGCAAGTACGCAGCCTGTTTTACAGGTGCTGCGCCGCGTTCTTGGGGTTGTTTGCGATAAGCGTAGTTTATCCACGACCTTGGGCGCTGGGCCTTGCGGGCGTGGCGATTTTGATCTTGTTCAAAGACGGATGGCCGCTGCTCAAGCCCGGCGCGCGTACGAAAGCGAGGTAAACTGCGGCGATGAAGATCGTGTTCGTGACGCGCATGCTGGCTGCCTACCGCGCTCCGGTTTACGAGCGCTGCCTTGCTCTGGGGCATGATGTATGCGTGGTCCATTTCGAGAATCGCGCGTATTCAAAGGTCAAGCCGCCGTCAGAGACTCCCTTTCGCGCGCTCGCGTTTCGCAATTGGCTTCCCGTATTTCTGGAGCGGCGCGGCTATTTTTTCAGCCCAATTCTACCGTTTGCCGCTGCTCGGGAACGGGGTTCGCATTACGTGCTGGAAGGTGAATCCAATTTGTTGGTTAACCTGCTGCTCGTGCCCCTGTTGAGCGTGCGCGGTTGCCGCTTCGTCTGGTGGTCGCTGGGCGCGCTGCCCGGCAAAGCGCTCACGCTGAGGCGGAGACTGATGCAACCGTTGGTCCATTGCATTCTCAGTCGAGCCGAGGCCGTGGCCTGCTACAGCAGATTCGGGCGGGATTATTATGCAGGCTTGGGAATTTCGGAATCCAAATTGCGCGTAGCCTATAATGCGCTTGGTCCTGCTGTCGTATACCGCGACTTGGATGAGAATCGGGCCAAGTCGAACGCTTGGGTAGCTCAGCAAGGCTGGGATGATCGTCTGCGGATTACGTACATTGGAGCCATCGTTTCGGAGAAGCGGCCGGAATTGCTCATTGAAGCAGCGGCAGAATTTCAGAAGCGAAGCAATCGTAAACTCGGCCTATGCTTTGTAGGTGAAGGCGCGGCCGTGGAAGCCTGCCGGGAACTTGCTCGGCAATGGGAAGTTGATGCTTGCTTTGTGGGTCGTCAAGACCGCTGGGCCGCGACCTACATCCTGGCCGGGCATGCAGTCGCGATACCTGGACTGGGCGGCCTTGCAATCAATCACGCGATGATGCTCGGGCGCCCGGTCATTTGCGGTCCAGCAGACGGCACCGAAAGGGACTTGGTACTCGACGGGGAAACCGGCTGCTTCCTGGCCGCGATGGACAAAGACCATTTGGCGGAAGCGCTGCTGAAATTTGAAGCGGAGCGCGAAGGGTTAGCTGCTATGGGTGAACGCGCCAAAGCACATGTCGACCGCGTGGCCAGCCTCGATGGCTTGGTCGCGGCCTTGATTGAAACAAATACCTTTTCAAAAAAGGCGTAAGGAGTCGTCATTTGGCACTGTGCGAGCGGGTAAGCTTTCTGAAAGACCTCTGCCGCGGACGCCGCGTGCTGCATTTAGGTTGTGCAGATTGGCCCTATACGAAAGAACGATTGGCGTCTGGTAGACTCCTTCATTCCGCCATTGAATCAGTGGCAAAAAGCCAAATTGGTGTCGATCTTTCCCAGGAAGGTGTTGAGTTGTTGCGCAAATTCGCGCCGGCCTGGGATGTTCGTTGTGTAGACGCCAATTCGTTCGTCCCCGATTTCGAATATGATATCATTTTGTGTTCGGAATTAATCGAACACATGGAGAATCCAGGGCTCCTTCTCCGCAGCATTCGAAAGTGGGCTCACTGCAATTCACAGCTTGTACTGACAACACCAAATGCATACGCCTTAAAGGCTTCCCTGCGCGCTTTAGCAGGAAGGGAGTTTTGTCATCCCGATCACACTGTTGTTTTTAGTTCAAAAACACTGCAACAATTGCTCAAGAAATGCGGTTGGGACACCACGCAAACGGCTTATTATCACTTGTCAGGACATTCAACCATCTCGCGCATGCTATCGGGAACTGTCTGGCTTCTGAACTTCATATGTTCAGATCGGATGGGTGACGGCCTGATTGTAGTAGCGCGCACTGACAACCCCGGTCCGGAGGCATAAGACTCAATCCATGCCTCGTGTTCTGATAGATGCAGCTCAAGTCGTAGTAGGCGGCGGCATTCAAGTCGCGCTTGCGTTGCTGGAACATGCCTCCAAATCGACCGAGATGGAATTCCACGCCGCGACATCCTCTGAGGTGAAGGCTCAGATGCCTGACGCCACGTGCGATGCGTTGGCCAGTATCCACGCTTTGCCCAATCAAAGTTCCGCCCTGAGACGGATTCGCGACATCAGCATTAGATTGCCTCACATTGCGAAGGAAGTTAAACCGGACTTGGTGTTTACGGTATTCGGACCACCCTATTGGAGATTCGACGGACCCCATATTTCGGGATTCGCGCTACCCAAGCTGATCTATCCAGTCGAGCACTACCTAAACGAAGTCTGGCCTTGGACGAAGGCCGCGGCATGTCTTACCAACGCACTGAAAGCCTGGGCTTGCCGGCAGGCAGACGCCTGGATTGCCGAGACAGACACGGTCCGCAAGCGCATGCATGAGTATTTGGGGTTTCCACTGGATCGAATTGAAGTAGTACGCAACTCCTACAGCACTAGCTTTGCTCGCAGCTTGTCAAATTCGCGGCCGCAGGAACCAACAGCAGTTTGGACTATTCTGGTTCCTTCTGCTTACTATTCGCATAAAGATTTGGAACGAGTGCCGGAAACCGCACGCTTGCTGCAGGATGCCGGTCAGGAAAACTTTTTATTTCGCTTTACGATTCCCAAGGAATCATCGAATTGGGGTGCGATCAAAGGCATGGCGTTGGACTTTGGCGTAGGTGATCGACTCTATACGGTAGGGGCTATACCTCATGAGCGATTCTCAGAGTTGTACCTCTCGTCGGATGTCGTATTCCTTCCTACACTTCTGGAATGTTCGACGGCCGTCTATCCTGAAGCTTTCTTAGCCGAGAAGCCATTAGTGACGACCGATCTTGACTTTGCTCGTGAATTGTGCGGACATGGTGCCCTATTCTTTGAGCCGCGCTCGGCGGTTGATGCTGCAAGGGCGTTGATGGAGGTTCGATCGTCTGCAAGCACTCGAGCGAGATTGATTGAAGGCGGGAAAAAGGCTCTAAGGCAAAATTATCCGTCTCCTGAGGAAAAGTGGAGAGAGCAAGTGAGCGTAATGAAGAAGTTCTTGAAAGGGAAAGGCTGACCATTGCTACAAGTCCTTCAAAATATTAACGACGGCCGCTTGCGCGTCGCCTCGCTCCCCGACCCCCTTGCGCGGCCAGGGCAGGTCTTGATTGCCAACGCCGCGTCCGTCATCAGCGCCGGGACCGAACGACAGACCATTGAGCTGGCACGTAAATCCCTCCTCGGTAAGGCCCGCGAACGCCCCGATCACGTACGCCGCGTGATCGAAAAGTTCCGGCAGGAAGGTTTCTTCAATACGCTCCGGCAAGTGCGTGAAAAGCTCGACGAGCCCTTGGCATTGGGCTACAGCTCGGCTGGTGTCGTGCTCGCCTGCGGGGCCGGGGTATCGGAGTTCAAACCCGGCGATCGCGTGGCGTCCAACGGTCCTCACGCGGGCATCGTAAGCGTGCCGAAGCATCTGTGCGCACACGTTCCCGTAAATGTAAATCTCGACCGAGCCGCATTCACGGTGATAGGCTCGATCGCACTTCAAAGTGTGCGTCTGGCACGCCTCGAGTTAGGCGAGACGGCATTTGTGATCGGCTTGGGGCTGGTAGGACAGTTGGCCGTTTCGCTCCTGCGCGCCTCAGGCGTGCGGGTATTCGGCACCGATCCCGATCCGGCCAAGTGCGAGCTTGCCTTGCGTATGGGTGCGACGGCGGCGGGTACGGATTGGACGCCCGCGAGGCTCATCGATGCAACCAACGGCCTGGGTGCAGACGCGGTTCTGATCGCGGCGTCCACGCCTTCGGACGAGCCCGTGACGCAAGCGGCCGATGCTGTGCGAAAGAAGGGCCGTATCGTCGCCGTCGGCGCCGTGGGCCTGAACCTGCCGCGCCGGCCCCTCTACTTTAAGGAGGCCGAGTTCGTCGTCTCCTGCTCGTACGGCCCGGGGCGCTACGATCCAGCCTACGAAGAGCGCGGCCAGGATTACCCCGCAGGATACGTGCGCTGGACCGAGCAGCGCAACATGCAGGCCGTGCTGGATCTGATGGCCGCGGGCAAACTCGACGTGAGTCCCCTGATCTCGCATCGCTATTCCATCGAGCGAGCCGAAGAAGCGTACGCGCTGCTGGATAGCGGCAGTGAGCCGTATCTTGGCGTGGTGCTTGAATACCCCGAAGTTGCTCCGGGGGCCGAAGTGCGCCGCATCGAGTTGCGCGCGCCGGCTTCCGCCGGCCCCCTGGGTATCGCGTGCCTGGGTTCGGGCAACTTCGCGCGCATGACGCTCTTGCCGCTGTTGTTGCAGCAGCCGAACGTGCGGCCGGTGCTCCTGGTCTCGGCCGGCGGCGTCTCGGCGGAGCGGACCGGCGAGAAGCACTGTTTCGAAGGCGTCGGCACCGACGAAGCGCAGGCCTTCAGCGATCCGAACGTTCGCGCGGTCTTCGTGCTGACGCGTCACGACCAGCACGCCGGCCAGGTGGTCCGTGCGCTACGCGCCGGAAAGCATGTCTTTGTCGAGAAACCCCTCGCGCTGAACGGGGAAGAACTCGCCGAGGTCGAAGCGACGCTGGCGCAGAGCGGTAGCGGCGCGCCGGTCTTGACAGTGGGCTTCAATCGCCGGTTCGCGCCGGGCGTCCGGAAGCTAAAAGAGTTCTTCGCGCCGGTGGCGCAGCCGCTCACGATCTCGGTCCGATTCAACGCGGGGGCCATCGAGCCCGGGCACTGGACCCAGGACGAACTGCAGGGCGGCGGGCGGCTGATCGGCGAGGCCTGCCATGCGATCGATTTGGCGACCTATTTGGCCGGATCGCTCCCCGTGCGGGTCTTCGCCGAAAGCGTCGGCGGGGCGCACGCGCCGGACGTGACCGACGACCAATGCTTCATCACGCTGCGCCACGCCAACGGTTCGATCTCAAGCGTGGCGTACCTGGCCGGCGGCGACAAGGCGTTTCCGAAAGAGCGCGTGGAGGTCTTCGGCGGCGGACGGGTGGGCGTGCTCGAGGATTTCCGGCAGCTTCAGACGGCAAGCGGCGGGCGGATCAAGACCGAGAAACTCGGCGCGCAAGACAAGGGCCATGCTGCGGAATTGGAGGCGTTCGTCCGGGCACTGAGCCAAGGCGGCGCGGCGCCGATCGCCTGGGACGACCTGCGCGCGGTCACGCTCGCCTCGATTCTGGCGGTGCGCAGCCTGCGCGAAGGGATCGCGTTCGAGATCGCATGACGCTCCAGGCTTGGGCTCGTTGGCTGCGCACGGTTCGGCATCTCCAGGCCGAGCAAGCGGCCTGGCGCTTGGCCCGTGTGCTCACGCGGAACTGGCCCGAACGCCTGCCCCACCTTTCGTGCGCCCCGGCCACCCGCGCGGCGTTTCCCGGCCTTCCGCTATTGCACCGTCCGAAGCCGCAGGGCGCGGCGTGCTTGGATCACTTGCGTCACGGCCGTATCGAGCTTCTGCACCAATGCTTCGATCTCGACCCCTCGGCTCCCGATTGGCGGCTGGGGGCGCGACAGACCCAGCGGCTCGAAACGATCACCCTCCACTACCACGCGTGGCTGTACGAACTCTTGCTCGCGGCGCGCGAAAGGCCGGCACACTCGGCACAGGCGATCCAAACGGCCGAGGGCCTGCTGGATTCGTGGCTTCGCCAATGCGATCTCGATGCGCCGGGCAGCCGGGACTTGGCCTGGAACTCGTTCGCCATTGCCACGCGCTTGACCTGGTGGCTGCGTGCCCTCCCGCTGAGTACGGATGCGCTTAAAGATCGCATGTTGTCCAGCGCGTACCGGCAGGCCGCCTACCTGCATGCGCATCTCGAGTGGGATCTGCGCGGCAACCACCTGCTGCGCGATGCCGTGGGCTTGGCGTGGGCGGGGAGGTTCTTTGAAGACCGCGAGGCGCAACGCTGGCTGGAAACGGCATCTCGGCTTGCCTTGGAGCAAGTGCAGGAGCAAGTATTACCCGACGGCGGGCACTTCGAACGCAGCCCCATGTACCATCTGCATGTGATGGAAGACGTGCTGCACCTGGCGCTGCTGATTCCAGAGCCATCCGTTGGTGTCCGGCTTCGTGCCGCGTGGGGACGCATGGCCGAATTCGCCGCGTGGATTCGCCATTCCGACGGCGCTGTCGCGCTCTTCAACGACGGCGGTTTCAACGGCGCGTGTTCGCCCGAGGCGATGTTGACCGTCGGCGCCGCGGCGCTGGGCCTGAGCGTCGACGCGCGCTCGCGCCAAGGCGGGCGGCACTTCAAAGACGTCGGGCTCCTTGTCTGGCACGGCAGCCCCTGGAGCGTCTTTTTCGACGCGGGGGACATCGGCCCGGACTATCAGCCCGGGCACGCGCACGCCGATACGTTGGCCCTTGAGGTTTCCTACCAAGGCACGCGGCTTTTCGTCGATCCCGGCACCTACGGCTACGACCACGATGCGCGGCGGAGGTACGACCGCAGCACCGCCGCGCACAATACGGTCTGCGTGGACGATCAGGACTCCAGCGAAGTCTGGCATATCTTCCGCGTCGGACGGCGGGCCAAGGTGCTAGGCGTCGAAGCGCACTTCGGCGCGGACGGTTTCAGCGCCGAAGCCGACCACGACGGCTATGCGCATCTCGAAGGCCGCCCGCGGCATTTTCGGCGGGTCGAAGTGCGCGCCGAAGCGGACCTGAGCGTACGCGACCGGATCGAAGGGACCGGCCGGCATCGCGTGGAAGGCGGTTGGCTGCTGGCGCCGGAGTGGCAAGCCTCCCCCACACCGGGCGGCTGGGAGGTCGTCAACGGAGCGTTGCGCGTGGCGGTTCGCCTCGACGGACCGGACGGCGTGCGGCTCTCTACGGCCGAAGCGGCGTACCATCCGGAGTACGGGCTGGAACACAGGACCGTTCGGCTGCAGTGGGCTTGGGAGGGCGAGTTACCGTTTGGCCTTACCACCCGGGTGGAACCTTCCTGAATGCGCATCCTCTACGTATCCGCCTACTTTCCGCCCGAGATGGGCGCGCCGTCGGCGCGGGTAAGCGAACTGTCGCGAGCGTGGATCGCGCAGGGCCACGATGTCACCGTACTCACCGGCTTCGCCCATCACCCCACAGGGATCAAAGCGCCCGAGGACCGCGGTGTGATCTCGCGCCGCGAACGCATCGACGGCATCGACGTGGTGCGCGCCTATCTGTGGGCGGCGCCCAACAAAGGCATTCTTAAACGAATGCTTTCCTATGCCAGTTTCATGTTTTCGGCCGCTGCGATCGGCGCACTGCGCGTGCGGCGACCGGAGGTCGTGGTCGCGACATCGCCGCATCTGCTTTGCGGGTTGGCCGGGTACTTCCTGGCGCGGCGTTTTGGCGTCCCGTTCGTCTTCGAGGTCCGGGATCTATGGCCCGAATCGATCCTGGCCGTCCAGGCGATGCAGGACAACGTCCTGATCCGCGCACTGACGCACCTCGCTGCTTTTCTGTACGCCCAGGCCGACCGGATCGTGACGGTGGGCGAGGGGTACAAGCGTGGCATTATCGCCCGCTATGGGGTGTACCCCGAAAAAATCGCCGTCATTCCCAACGGGATCGAGGCCGCTCTTTGGAAACCCGGTTCGCGCGAGAGCGCGCTGCGCCGTGAGCGCGGCTGGGACGGCCGCTATGTGGTGCTCTATGCCGGCACACACGGGATGGCTCACGCGCTGCATACCGTGCTGCAAAGCGCGCGGGTCCTGGAGCGAAGCTGTCCCAAGCTGCGCATCGTCTTCGTCGGCGAAGGCGCGGAGAAGGCCGGGCTCCAGGCACAAGCCGCCGCATGGGGACTCACCAACGTGGAGTTCGTCGACCAGCAGCCCAAGGCGAAGCTGGCCGAGTTCTATGCCGCCTGCGACGTGGGGTTGGTGACCTTGCGCGACACGCCGCTCTTTCAGGAGGTCTTGCCCTCCAAGATCTTCGAATACCTGGCCATGGAACGTCCGATCGTATTGAGCGTCGGTGGCGAGGCGCGCGAGCTGGTTGAAGCCGCCGGCTGCGGCGTGTACGTGCCGCCGGAAGATCCGGAAGCGCTGGCGCGCACCCTGGAGGATTGTGTACGCTGCCCCCTTGAATGGGCCGAAAGGGGACGCACGGGTCGGACCTTTGTACTTGAGCGCTTCGACCGTTCGGCACAGGCCCGGCAGTATGTGGATTTGTTAACGCAAGTCCTTGGTATAAAATGAGTTAGGGGGAGATCGATGGCAGAGGTATGCGTACTGGGCTTGGGCTACGTGGGTCTACCCACGGCGAGCGTACTCGCTACGGCCGGGTTCCAGGTGTTGGGCGTGGACGTCAACCCGAAGGTCGTCGAGCAACTCAACTCTGGCAAAACCCTCCTTAAAGAGACCGGCTTGGCGACGTTGGTTTCCGCGGCGCACAAAAGCGGCAACCTCGTGGCGGCCGTGAAGCCTGAGGCCTCGGATACGTTCATCATCTGCGTGCCGACGCCTGTCACGCCCGATCACGGCGTGGATCTGCGCGCCGTCGAAGCGGCCGCACGCGCCATCGCCGCCGTGGTGAAACCGGGCAATCTCGTGATCCTGGAATCCACCTCGCCGGTGGGCACCACCCGAAACGTCGTGGGACGCATCCTGAGCGAACACGGGCTCGCGCCGGGCCAAGACGTGCATCTGTGCTACTGCCCCGAGCGCGTGCTGCCGGGCAACACGATCGCCGAACTGATCAACAACGACCGGATCATCGGCGGGTTCACCCGCGAATCGGCGGAACACGCGCAGGAGATTTACGCGCGCTTCAGCCAAGGCAACGTGGCTTTGACCGACGACCTCACCGCCGAGATGTCGAAGCTGATGGAGAATACGTTTCGCGACGTGAACATCGCCTTGGCCAACTCGTTCGCGCGCATCGCCGAAGACGCGGGCGTAAACGTGTGGGAAGCCATCCAGCTCGCCAACCGGCACCCGCGCGTGCAGATTCTCTCGCCCGGACCCGGGGTCGGCGGGCACTGCATCCCGGTCGATCCGTGGTTTTTCGTGCAGGCCTTCCCGAAGCACACGGAACTGCTCAAGAAGGCGCGCGAAGTCAACGACACGCAGGCCGAGCGCATGCTCGACCGGCTCGCGGCGACAGGCGACCTGCCGGCCGGATCGAAGCTGGCGCTTTTGGGCGCGGCGTACAAGGCGAACATCGACGATCCTCGTGAAAGTCCGGCGCTGCGTATGGCGCATGCGGCCACCGCGCGCGGATTCCGGGTGTCGGTCCACGATCCGCACGTCGAACCGGCGACGTGGGAAGGCGTGCCTATCGGGGCGGAATTGGGCGCGTGCTTGAAAGATGCGGCGGCGGCGGTGCTTTTGACCGAACACACGGCGTACCGCGCGCTCTCCGGGCGCGTCTTCGCCGAGGCCATGCAGGGGCGCTTGATTCTGGATACGCGTAACTGGCTCAACCACGCATCCCTGCGCTTGAGCGGCTTCAAGGTGCTGGTGCTGGGGCGGCCGGCCTGAGGGCTAAAGGGCTTAAGGCGCAACGCTCACGGCATCGGCCGGCCACTCGAACCCGTCAGGCAATGGTTGAGGACCAGCAAAAAGAAGCTGCAACACTCGACGGCGGCCCGTGCCGGTGGGCTTCGACGAACGATGCAGCAAGAGCGGGCGGAAGGCCAACGTGTCCCCGGGGTCCGCGAGGCAGGTTTTCGAACCGCGATGTCTGGCGTTATGGGGCGCATCGAGGTCGGTCACGCGCTGGCTGTAGGGAAATAGAACAAGCGAACCGTTCTTTTCTGTATTCGGATCGAGATGAATGCGCAGCGTCACGAGCCGCGCCAACGTTTCGACGTTCGCGCGCATGTGCGGAACTCCGTGTTTGGTGGATGGAGCCGTAAACACCTTGCTTTCCCGGTGCGCGCGCACGGGAATAACCTCATCGCGATGCCAGTCCACCTGCCAAGCTGCATCTTCTGACTTCTCGAAAAGTATCGCCTGTACGAGCCGCGGTGCTCCGCCGACCGCCGCATTCAGAAAATCGGGCCAAGGGGCGACGCGCAAGCGCCGATGAAGCCAAGTCAGGGCGCTGGGCGCCAATCGCCATCCCGCGCGCGGACGGCCGCCGTTGCGGGAACCGGAACGCCGCCGCCAAACATCCAGGTCGGCGGCAATCTCGCCTAAATCCGGCAAGCCGAACGCGGCGCGAAACCAACAAAAGCCTTCGCTTTCGAGACGAATGCTCGGCGCCGCGACTGTTACCGGCGCGACTTCCACGGCCTTCTGCTTCTTGCGCTTGCGCTCGCGTGGCGGTTCGGGGATAGGTTCGGGAACTACCTCCACGCGCGAAACTTGCACTTCAATCGCCCGTTCGCTATTGGGAACGAATTCCAGCAAGCGCGTGCGGCAACGCTTGCAATGCGTGCCGCCCTCGCGTCGAAACGTACCGCAGCCCTGGCAGTAGAAGCGCGATCCACCCAACTCACCAAGCGCCACGGCTTGAAGAGGCAGGTTCTCCAATAGGGCCGTTCCCGCCAAGTGCTCGCCGCAATACAGACAACGCCCCAGGAGGGGCCGGGTGAGCCGTTCGCATGAAGGGCAATGTACGCGCACGATCCGTCCTCATTTCCAGCTTCATTGGGTTATACTCAAGGAGGCGAGCGCCGTCTTTTCAATAAACCGATTGTTATAGGAGTGCGACCATGGCACGCCTGTTGGTCCTGCAAGCCGACGACTTCGCGTCCACCAATGCGGCGAACCGGGGCGTGACTCGCGCGTTTCGAGAAGGCTTCCTGACTCAGACAAATCTGATGGCTCCGTGCGCTTGGTTCTCGGAAGCGGCGAAGCTGGCGAAGAGCGGTGGCTTTCCATGCGGAGTTCACATTACGTTGACATGCGAGTACCCCGACTACCATTTCGGCCCACTGACCGGCGCACGCGAACTTTGCCGGCCCGGAGTACCGACAGCATTCCCCACCAACGCCAACGAATTACCGAAAGAAGCCGGACCGGCGGTGTTTGCAGAAGTGTGCGCTCAGATCGATCGCGTGCTCGCGGCAGGCATCACCCCGACTCACCTTGATGCGCACATGGGTGCCTTGCCGCGCTGGGATCATGCTTATTGGCCGCAGGCAAAGGAGCTTTGGCAACGCTACCGCATCCCGTTCCTGAAGCTAAATGCGCCCGAGACGGTGCCTGAAGGCATGCAGCTTCCCGTGGCTAAATTCTTGAGCTTCGGAAAAGGCGTTACCCTTGCGGAGAAAAAATCCCACTTCCAGACCCAACTGAAAGAGGCCGTCGAAGGCCTGAACTATGTCATTACCCACGCCGCCGAACTTACCCCTGAACTTCAAGCGTTGGCCTTGAGCGAACGATTCGACACGAATCGCCAGACGGATCTTGAAATGCTTTGCGATGCCGATGTGGAAGGGTGGATTGCGGCTGCGGGACTGGAATTGGTCAGCGTTGCGGAGGCTCGCGAGCGGCTGAAATAAGAAAGCCGAAAGCGGTCTCCCGCTTCCGGCTCAAAATCCTGAACGTCAATTTAAGCGGACTACCTCAAATTACATCCCTTCATCGCCGCCGCCGCCCGCTTCGCCTTCGGTCTTCTTGGTCTTCTTTCCCGTCTTTTTTCCTTCGCCGGTTTTCTTGCCTTCGCCGGCCGCCTGAGCTGGACGCGCCGTCTTGACGGTAATCCAGGTCACGCCCTCTTTTTCTTCGGGGGTGCCTACGACGGTAACCTTCTTCTCTTTGTGAGCGGCGAGTTTCTTGCCTTTCGCGTCGAGCACAATGCTGAAAGCTTTGCCCGCTTCGTCGGTTACGGTGATCGACTTGACTTCGTTGTTCTCTTCAACGACCGCCACTGTTCCCGAAACGGATGTCTCTTCCGCCTGAGCGCTCACGACGCACAACGCCAACACCAGAACGGCCAAACACGCTTTCGCTGCACCGGCCATATTGCTCTCCTTTGGGTTATTATCGGACCCCGATAATTGACTACAGAATACCCGACCCCGCAGTCGTTGGATACGGAGAAGTAGGGATAGCGCGTGGTGCAAACTGTTCGATAGAAATGAATTAGGGTTTAAAAGTCCTACTTAAATGCAAAGTCACTTGGTGCAACCAAGGTGCGTAGAATATCTTCCGCTAGGGCGCCCACTCAAAACGGCTGAAATAACGATCCCATGTTCGTAGCGCCGGCTTGGGCGTACCGTCCGGATAGGCCAGGCCGGTATGTACCCAGGCTTTGCCAATTTCATGCGCATCTCCGGTTAAATGCTCGAGCAACGGATCGAAATCGATAGGTACCCAGTTAATGACGAAAGGAAAGCGATGCTTGCGAGCCTGTGCAAGCAGGAATGAAACGAATCGCTTTTGATCGCCCGGTTTCGCCAAGATGGGGTGACCCCAGATGGTGACCGGGTGAGAGATGGAGCCCGACTCGGAAATGGCAACCGGCTTTCCGTAAGCGAGTGCGGGAGCGAAATATTTCGAATGAACCCGGTTATGCCCTCGCCCGAATTGATAAGTGCTGAGCGCCACCACATCAGCGTACGGCATCAGATCGGCCACACGAGAAGCTTGCAGGTGTACATTTGCTTTCGACGCTTCCTCGATACCTCGAAAGTGCTCGTACTGAATCGTAGGAAACATCGACAGAGTTGGAAACTCACGCTTTAATTCAAGGTACACATGAGCATGCAAATCGACGTAGTCCTCCCATAGTGTGGGGTCGTTTGAAATTAGAATATTGGTTTCGATTCCTAGAGCTACGTAATGCGGTTGAAAATAGAGGATGGCGCGGCGCGCATACTGCGTGAAAGCTTGTTTCACATCCGGATGATTGAGTCGGTAGCCACTCCATGGTTCGGGCAGCGCCAGACCATCGGTTTCACCTGTGTAAAGCGCTAACCCGGTACGCTGGAAGTTCAGTGGCGTAATCGAAAGGAATATAGCTTGACCAGAAGAAGTCTTCGCAAGCCGGTTCGCCCATTCATCCTGCAGCCATTGTGAAAAGGGTGCGCCGGAAAGTGCGGCATCCCAAGGCACGCCATTATCGAAGTGATGCATTATCACATCGGCGTGCGTATCAGCGAATGCGTAGGATGCATCGACCGCCTCATGGGTAAGATCCGAAGGCCAAGGCGTGAAACCCATTCTGAAACTACGTACCGATTTTTTGGCGCGAGGTGCAGGCTCCTGCGCAAAGCAAGGGGTGACGTACGCTCCATACCAATATACAAGCGCCGCCAAAAGGGTAAGTCCATGCCATCGCATCGTTGCGGAACTCCTTAAAGTGCAAATGCGGAGTGGCAAGAGGCGTACCAGACAACTTGAACTCACCCTTGTTTATTCAACTATCGATCGGCCAGGATAATTTGCCTATGCGGAGTAGGTCGACAGGTGGATTTGAATGCAGATCAACTCCGCGCAACCTGCACTTTCGAGACAAACGCCCCTCGAGCGTTGTTCGAGCGTGTAGGAAACTCGCACAAGTAGCCAAGGTGCGCTTGCCGGCTTTCGCCACAAGCCACGATGTGCGTGCTATTTCGAGGTTGGCGCCGAAAGGGCTTCCGGCGCGGGATGGTTCTTCATAAACTCTCGGCTGATCGCCAGCGCTCGCAAGGCGTATGCAGTTACCAGCACGCTGTCGTTCTCCATCCAACGCGCACTGTCCAGGTTGACCCACGAACCGTCTTTTTTCTGAAGCGAAAGTAACTTTTCAGTCAACTCCTGCGCCCAGACGTGTTTCTTGCCGTCGCTGGTCTCAATCACCGGTTCGCCGTAGGCCGCCAGGGCTTTCGCCATGGTCATGTAGTAATAGTAGAGCCCGTCGGCGCCGATGTTGCGATTTTCGTCGAGCGTGTAGTTATCGCGTACCCAGCGCCACGCGCCTTGCACTTTGGGGTCGTCTTTCGACACGTTCATATAGAGGAAGCTTTTGAGTCCCGCGTAGCTCATTAGGCCGTAGCTCTTGGGCACGCGCTTCCCTTCACGATTGGTCCCGTCCGGAGGCTTGGATTCGCCCGGTCGGTATATGAAACCACCGTCGTTATCCAAGGCCGTTTCCGCGGCGGGCAAATCGTTCGTTTCGGTGTTGTTCTGCAGGCGCGAGAAGAAAAGCTGCGCGTTCTTGAAGGCCTCGTCATTTTCGTCGACACCGACCTCCTTTAAGGATTCCACCCACATCGCGGTGACACTGCCATCGGGGCGCGATCCGGCATTGTAGCCGACGCCGCCCGAACTGGGATCGCCCGGCATTACCCCACGCTGAACTTGCAGTAGGTAATCTTTGGCCTTTGCCAGCACGCCGTCGTACTTGGGATCCTTTAACGCCTTCAGAGCCATGACGCTTACGGCCGTCGTATACACCTCGACCCCCAAACCAGGAGTACAGATGCTGCCGTTGGGCTGTTGCCTGCTCACGATGGCCTCGGCCGCCTTCTCCAGCATTGCCTTATCTTCAGACAACAGATCCACAGGCATGCGCGCCAATGCATCAACCACCAGCGCCGTAAAACCAGGCTTGGGATCGGCCCAGCCGCGCGAGAAGTGACCGTCAACTTCCTGGTAGACGCGCAGGTACTCGAACCCCTTGCGGATGCCATCCAGGGACGGATCGCCCGTAGGCGCTACGACGCGCGGAGCTACTTCTGGAACTTTGTGATGGGGCATGACGTACGGATACAAAATCAGCGCCAGCAGCGCCAAAAGAACCAGACCGGCGGGAATGGCCAGCAGCACTTTCTTCCATCGAGCCATTTTGGTGGGTTGGATGTTAGTTTCCTGTACAGCCTCTGGTGCGGAAGTGGCGTCGATTTGGTCAGTGCTCATCGTGTTCCCCTGGGAGCAGGCTTCCTTACGTGACCCATTATGCAAGACTCGTTCCAAAATAAGTACTGAATCCGGAAGAGTCTACAGCGCCGAATTTCCCGCCGACAACTATCCCCTCAAGTTTTGAGCGCCTGGACCTTCTTCTGCTTAATCGCAAGGCACTCAAATCGGAGATCCCGCCTATGAGACGCTTTCTCGCTCTCCTGGCTTCGGTCCTGCTTCTTACATTCCCGCTCGCGCAGGCAGCGGAAGAAAAGCCTCCCACCGCGGATGTAGAAGCGCTCGCCAAGCTGCTTCAGGGCGAGGCGTACGAAACCAGAGCTTCGGTTCAACTGGCTTTCCTGGCACAGGGAATTCCAGGCATTCCGGCGCTGGAGAAGCTGGAAACACGGGTGCGCGAGGACGAGGAATCGCGTGTTTGGATCGCGAAAATCTACGCGGACTTGCGCATTCAGCTCTGCCGTGTGGCCGCGGGATTGGAGCAACCGGCCTGGCTCGAGCGATTGCCCGAGCACCTGGCGGCATGCGGGCCAAACAGCCTTCACAGACTGGGCGTCGAACGTACCACGGACGGCGCGTGGCACTTGAGCTTCCCCGTTCGCACCTTGGCCGATCCGAACCGGCTTCGCAGCCTGGAATACCTGGCCGCGCCGCCGTCGGGAGAAAAGGATCACGAAGTCCTGGTGCGCATTGAAGAAGCGGATTGGACCAGGTTTCGGGGGGCTTGGCGTGAAAATGCCAAACTCGTATTAAGCTGGAAAAATGCCGATGGAGAATCGGTATTGCGATCGGTCGCAGAATTGTTGCCTTGGGCCAAACCCAATCCTAACGCATTTGGTCTGGATCTAGGCCGCAATACGGACGAAAGCGCGAACGATAAGCTCCCTCCGCACGCCACGGACGTGGCGCTTCTGGTTCCATTCGCGAAGCCCTAAACGAGTAGTTGAGAATCGGCTACAGGACTGTCACAGGATCGGCCAACGTGTGTTTGCCCCATGCGCAATTAGAGCATGCTAGGCGTAGCCGTCAGCAGCGTTCGCCATGCACCCATCAGCCCGTTGGCCGCGGCATCGCTCCCGCGCTTCAAACGCATCAATGCGCCGACGCGTCGAGGATCGCGAAGCACAAATTTGGCTACCTGCCCCACGCGCACCTCGCCCGATTCGGTCAGAAAGCTCCCGACTTGCTCCGGCAGATCGTCTTCCACGGTATCGCTGATGGTCCGCATCGCAAAAAAAGGAATCTTGGCCTGCCGAGCGACGCGAGCGACAGCCGCAGCTTCCATATCTACGGCCAGCGCATTGAGCGCCGCACCCAACGCCCGCTTACCGGCGCCGGTAAACACAGGTTCGGCGACGGTAACCAGCGTTCCGCTTCGGTGCGCCATACTTTTCGATACAAGAGTCTGATGCGCACGCTCCAGCCACGCCGCGTCGGCCTCGAGTGGCTCACCGGCTAGCGGCGCTTGCGGATCCCGGCAAGCCAGCACCCGCGCGCCAAGCACAATCGCCCCAGCTTCCAGGCCGGGGGCAAGCGCACCGCTAAAGCCGGTCGAGATCAGTACCGTCGCGCGGCTCTGCGTGATCAGTTCCTGCGCCGCCCGCTGCGCCGCCGCGCCGCCCACACCGCCGCGCCGAAGCTTTACGCATTCGCGGACTTCCGGCGGCAAGCCGTCGAGCGCACCTTGCAGCGCCGCGTACTCTTCCTTGAGGGCAAGGACAATGCCGAGCAGAGGATTACCCGACCTTTCTCGATGCGCTTACGACCATTCGCAGGCCGCTCGCGATACTTCGCTCATTCCCACACGTACTGGATCGGAATCTCGACATCCGGGTGAATGCTGCGGTGCACGGGGCAGGTGGCCGCAGCGGCGGTGAGCTTCTTACGGTCGTCCTCACTCAGCTTGGCGCCGTTCTTGATGCGGAAGGTAACGGTGAGCTTTTTTATGCGTCGGTCAGGCCCGGTAAGCATCTCCTTGACCACGTTCACCGTACTGCCTTCAATCGGATACTTATTCCGTTGCGCGACGATGCCCATAATCGTGAGCATGCAAGTCCCCAGCGCGGTGCCGACCAAGTCGGTGGGGCTGAACAGTTCACCCTTTCCTTGGTTATCGAGCGGTGCATCGGTTTGCAATTCGCTGCCCGAAGGCGCATGGGTGGCTTTGCAGCGTAACTGGCCTTCGTAAACGACATTCACTTCGACGGACATGGCGATTCCTCCTCACGCAGAAAGGGCATTAGACCGCCTGGCGAGCGCTTAGGCAAGCGTGGCGCGAGCGGTCAGCGGCGTCGTTCCCAAGGCGGGCGTTGCACGGGCTTGTGCGGATCGCGGTACTTGCTCAGGACGCGTATGAATTCTTTGAAATCCTTGGGAAACGCAGCCTCGATGGTCTGCATGCGCCCGGAAACGGGGTGCTTGAAGGTGAGACTGGCCGCATGGAGCGGCACGCGATTGAGAACAATCTCGGCGCCCTGCTCGGAACCGCCGCTGGCAAGGCTGAACTCTTTGAAGCGCAACGGCGTACGCCGACCGTAGAGCGGGTCGTAGGCCAAGGGGTGCCCTTCGGCGGCGAGGTGCACCCGAATCTGGTGTAGACGGCCGGTGCGTGGCTCACAGCGCACGAGTGTGTATCCCTTGAAACGTTCTTCGACAATCACGCGCGTTTCGCACGATTTGCCGCCTGTCTCTCCCTCGCGAAGCGCTTGGCCTTTCTTGACGGCCCGCAAAGGACCGCGGTGCAGCTTACGTTTCACCCACGCCGGTGCGCGCGAATCGACCTGCTTGGACCGGGGATTCTCTTCGGCCTGCTTTACGTAGGCGATGGCACGGCGTATGACGCGTTCGTCCCACGGAACTTCCCCCGTCACGACCGCGTAATACACCTTCTGGATCTGGTGAAACGCGAACTGCTTGATCAGGATATCGCGCGCTTCGGGAGTCTTGGCGACAAGCAAGCAACCGGTGGTGTCCATATCCAACCGGTGGCAGAACCAAAAACCCAAGCGATTCTGTGGCTTCGACTGCGCATGCTGAATGGGTGGCGCAGGGCGCGGAGTGGGCGCTTCAACTGGCCCGAGTGGATTCTTGCGGCGTATCACCAAGGGCGCGGGCGCGCTTCCCGTGTCATCGCTATCGGCAATTACAATCGGCTTGGAAGCGGCAGCTTTAAACGGGAGCGGCGGCGGCGCCAGTTCGCTCTCGTCGGCGTCGTCCTCTTCCAGCCATTTGGGCTTGGCATCGGGAGGCGGCTCGGGAAGCTCGGTATCGAGATCGGGGAAATCTTCCTCCGCACCCAAGTCGGTGCTCTCGACCTCTTCTTCGGATTCTTCGAACGCTTCCTCACCTTTAGGTTCGCCTTGCATGGAGCGCCGCTCACCGTTCGGCATGGGTACCGAAAGCGGCGGATAGAAACGCTTCAGGACGTCTTCGAGCGTTTCGTGGCGATGCGGCCCTGCGTCGGCGTGGTGAATCGCAATGCCAGGAGGTTTACCCAGCACCAGGATGGCCTCGTCCTCGTAGTGTCGATGAATCTGGCGGCCGTGAGCTGTAACCAGTTTGGGCGCTTTGGCTCGGACGATTTGCGCGCGTAGCTCGCGAGCATGCGGATCGGGGCAATCGAGCACGTCGCCGGTCTTGACGGTTTCGTTGCCGCGTGCGGGCCGGCCGTTCAGAAGCACGGCCGCATCGCGAAAGAGTACCTTCACATCGCGGCGGCTGAATCCCGGCAACAAGGCGGCCAAGGCACGGTCGGCTCGAAAGCCGGCCTCGGAAGCGCCCACTTTTACCTGGGCACGCGGGATATCGGAGGATGATGCGGAGGGGCTGGACATGGCGGTATTGTGCCGCCCGGGACCGCAGGCGGCAACGCCGTCCGCGAAATAGCTCGCGGTTAGGGTTTGGTGTCGATGGGCTGGTCGAAACCGGCGGTCTCTCGGGTAGACTTCTCCTGCTCCGTACTCCGCCGAATCAATTCACGAGCTTTCTGAAGCACGGCTTCCGGTATTTCAATCTTAAGCCTGCCCAACTCCGTTACGCCACCCGCATGGATTTCCACGGTTTGAAGCGTCAGCGTTTTGGATAATCGTTGCGTACCCCACCCAAGGCGATCGGGAATGGTCGGGTGCGGCAGTACGCCGTAACGGACAAAGGTAGCATTGATCTTATAGGTACCGGCGGGAAGCCCGTTAACGACCAAGATCTCTGCATCCGACTGCTCATAATCAGCGGGCGGCGTTCCAATCAACAGCGGAATCTGTCGGTCGTTGACATCTTCCGGAACCGACCAAGAGTATTCCGCGAGCGCCTGTTCACTCACTACCTCGAGCTTGATCTGGCATAAATCTTCATCCTCCGGGCGAATGGCCGCGCCGGTCCATTCTGGTTTCAACTTTAGACTTCCCGTATCCGGCAGTTGCAATTCGATCTCGGGCAGCTTGTCCCATGCCAGTCGGCCGCCTGGAACGGTTTTTATTTGCAAGCCTTTGACCAGAATTCCTGCACTCGCGAATGCATGTGGGTACTCCGAATCTTCGGGAGGGTACACGAGCAGGTCATACGCTCCTTCCCCAAGATCGAATTCGTGGATACAGCCGCTCTCGCCGATTTCCGCGGTCCTGAATTCCGCCGCCTCCAGGCTGTCCTCGGCCTTTTCGTATTCGGGAATCAGGGGTTGCCAATCTCCCGATCGGCAGCACTTGACGAAGCCGCCCACATAAGCCTTGGGGAAGCGCAGGCGAAGTCCGGCAGGTTGCACCATTCTGAGGCGGCATGGTTCCTGCCGTCCCTCGGTCAGTTCGAACCGAACGGCGCTTTCCGATACGAGCGTAGGATGGATCGCGTAGACAAGGTAGTCCGCTGGCGACAACAGTTGAAAACGAAAGTGGCCGTTCGCCTCCATGCCCGTCGAACGGCAACCCTCGTAACTCTCAAGCATGACGACAACGGTGGCAGGATCGGTTCCAGGAGGCAGTTCCACTTCACCGGCCACGCTCAACCCAGATTTGAGCACCAGCGCAATCTCGGTTTCCGTATCCGCTTTGATCTCGACCGGCTCCGATTGAGCTTCGAAGTACCCGGCCAACTGGGTTCGGAAACGGCGTTTTCCGACGGCGATGCCTTTGAAGACGGCCTGTCCTTGGGCATTTGTCCCACGAGTAAAACGATCGCGGTCGTAATCATCGTCATCCAACTGCGCCGTACTGGGTTCAGGCCAAACCAAAGCTCCCGGCAGCAGCTTGCCCTCTCCGTCTCGAACCGTGACCTTGGCTCGGCCGTAAGCCTGCTCTTTGAGGCGAATCTCGAGCGCGTCCACCTTTACGCCCGGCACCGTCAAGTCCACTTCGGATTGCAAGGTGCTGCTCAGACGCGCACGAACTTTTTGGGGTACGCCGTCATCTTGATCGGGCTCGATTTCGAAGGATCCGTCTGCCTCCGTTTCAATGGACCAATGCACTCGACTGAACTCAATCTCAACTTGGGCTTCTGAGGCCGGCTTGCCGTTTTCGAGAAAAACTCTTCCGGCCAAGCGTCCTACACCTGGTGGCGCGCTGGGCTCGCGAGTTTGAATGGTCTGTTCGGCTTGCTTGCCGTCCTGAACTTCAATTCCAAACACCACAACCGGCTTTTCGCTGGCCAGTACGGCGCAGATCATCCACGCGCCTGCCGGCACGCGCGCGAAGGTAAACTGACCATCCGGTCCAGAGCGTGCATGCCGCAGGAGCGGCATATGCTTCGAAATTTCCCCGTCCGAATTGACGATCCAGTAATAAAGCGCAAACAATTGCTTGGTGCTGCGCGGCGCCATCGGATCGTCCTGCGGGAGGGCAAACAGTTGTACCGACGAAAGCCCTTTCCCTGCTGCGTCCAAGACTCGCCCACCGATGGATCCGCCTGAACCCGGTTTAAGTCCTTTCACGTTCGCCGTGGCGCCGGCGTCGACTTGAACTTCGCGATGCACTACGGTCGATCCCAAAGGCGAGCGGACCAGGAGGCGATAGCGTCCAGGCTCCAGGTTCTCCAGTTTGATCTTTCCTGACTCGTCGACCTGCTTCGAGAATGAGTCGCGGTCGTCCAACATCTCCTCGTTCTGCAACATGGTATACAGCCTGCGGCGGAATTCGGCTTCCCGGCCAAGCGGCGCCAAAGGCTGCGCGCAACACAAAACGGTCGCGTGCTTGACCGACTGGCCTTGCTCATCGAGTACTTCGATCTCAAGTGCGCCAGAATTTTTAGGCGCTTTTGCTTTGAGTTTGACCGGCGCGGGCAATTCGAAAACTTGGCCGGGCTCAACGCGTACATGCGGAATCAGTACAGGCTCTTTATCCTCTCCGACTACGGCCAAGGTGTATATGCCTGCCACCCGGTCTTCGATATTAAACACACCTTGCTCATCGGTACTTTTCGCGTTCGTGTCTTCCCGATCCGTATTAGGCATGAACTCATGGATGAGTTCCTCGATCGGACGCCCGAGGTCGGCCGGCCTGATATCCAGGATCCCCACCTGGGCATCTACCAAGGGCGCGCCCGTTTCCGAATCGACAACTTTGCCCCGAATATGTCCTAAAGGCGTCAGTACGACGATTCGCCGATTCAATCCGGGCTGCAGGATCAAGTAAGGATGCGAACCCCTTCTTAAGCGCTCGCTCGCACCGGTCCAATCCACAGTTGGATAGCTGGGCCCGGCAGGGAGGCCGTCCTTCAGCAATCGGCCGTTCGAGTCGGTGGTAAGTTCGGCGGCAGCCGATTCGGATTCGCGGTGCGCATGAAAGGGATTACCTTCACTTGTAGGCCAATGCGCCTTCGCCTTTTTCCCAGCCCAAGGTTTGCCATAAGGGTCGAAGACTTCGAATTGCAGCGTGGCCAGACTCAGGTGCTTCAGAATCTCCCGCGCGGTCTGGCGAATCTCAAGCACGGCATGGGACTGCGCCGCCTTTTGAAGTGCCTCGCGCGCGGCCTCGCCAAGAGTTTTCAACTTCGCTTCGGCTTCTTCGCGTTCGTCAAAGTCGCCGTCTTCAAGAACCTGAATCAGCCTCTCTGCCTCGCCCAGAGTGACGGGTTCGCCCGCGGCAAGCAAGTTCGCATACAGGAATAGACCCATGAATAGAATTGCGACCGCGCGCATGAATCTTGCTCCTTGTTACGCCCTGTACACGGCGCGCCAGTGTACGCCAAGGACGGCCACATTGCGAGAAGCCGCCGCCCGGTTTGCGGTTGGCGGAGCGCCGGTGCGCTTCTATCATGCCCGCTCGACCTTTTCGCACCGCATGCCGGAGAAAGAGCCATGTCCGTTGCCACCGCCGCCGATCCGTCCACTTGGGAAACGATCATCGGTCTTGAAGTTCACGCTCAGTTGAACACGCATACGAAGCTCTTCTGCGGCTGTTCCACTTCCTTTGGAGATCCGCCCAACACGCACACCTGCCCGGTCTGCCTGGGATTACCGGGGAGCCTTCCGGTGATGAACGGGACGGCATTCGAAATGGCCTTGAAGGCCGCCTTGGCACTCAACTGCAGACTGGCCCACTTCACGAAATGGGACCGCAAAAATTACTACTACCCTGACTTGCCCAAGAACTACCAAATCAGCCAGTACGACCTGCCCTTCGCGACGCAGGGTTGGCTCGACATCGAATTGGATGGCGCGACCAAGCGCATTGGAATTACACGCGTCCATCTGGAAGAAGACGCGGGCAAGCTCTTGCACGAAGAACACGCTGGCGGCAGCGGCGTGGACCTGAACCGTGCGGGGACGCCTCTGATCGAGATTGTAAGCGAGCCGGATCTGCGCACGCCGGCCGAAGCGCGCGCCTACATGGAAGCCATCGCCAAGGTGCTGGAATACCTCGACGTCTGCGATTGCAACATGCAGGAAGGATCGCTGCGCTGCGACGCGAACGTCTCGATCCGCCCGCGCGAGCAGGCGGCGTTCAACACGCGGCGCGAAATCAAGAACATGAACAGCTTTCGCTTCGTGGAATCCGCGATCATTAAAGAAATCGAAGACCAGAAGCGCATTTACCGCGAAGGCGGAACGGTAATTCAGTCAACGCGGCTCTTTAACGGGCAGACGGGCGAACTGCGCACGCTGCGCGCGAAGGAAGAGGCCAGCGACTACCGCTACTTCCCCGAACCGGACTTGCCCCCGGTGACGCTGTCAGAAGCGCAGATCGCGCGCGCGCGCGGGACCATCACCGAACTGCCCGAAGCGCGGCTGGCGCGATTCATCGAAGCATATCAACTTGCGCCAAAAGACGCGCAGACCCTCATCGATTACCGGCACCTTGGGGATTACCTCGACGCCATGGTGCAAGCTGGCGCCACGCCTAAGGCCGCAGCAAACTGGATCATCAGTGACAGCCAATCGGTGCTAAACGACCGCAAGCTTTCCATCGAATCGAGCGGAGTGACGCCGGTGCAGTGCGCGGAACTTTTGAAGCTGGTGGACGCCGGAATCATTAACCGCGCGACGGCAAAGGATAAAGTCTTTCCCGCGATGCTCGATGCCAAAGGCGCCAAGGCGGCCGGGGTGATCGTGCAGGAACAAGGCTTGGCCCAGGTAAGCGACTCGGGGGCGATCGAGCTTGCGATCGACGGCGTCCTTGCCGGCGAAGCGAAGCTGGTCGCGGATTACGTGAACGGCAAAGACGCGGTCGTCAACGCGCTCTTCGGACGCTGCATGAAAGCGCTGAAAGGACAAGGCAACCCCCAAGTGATCCGCCCGATGTTGGAACAGAAGCTCCAGAAGCTGAGGGGGAGTTAGCCCAATCCACCGTGGCCGAACCTGAAGCCGCTTTCCCGCCCCCCGCTCCGCACGATCCCTACGCCGCGCTGCGCTTCCCAAATTTCCGTCTCCTCTTCGGCGGCGGGGTGCTTTCCGCCACCGGCGCGCAAATGCTGGGCATGGCGGTGGGTTGGGAGCTATACGACCGCACCGGCGAAGCCTGGAGCCTGGGCCTGATCGGCCTCGTGCTGGTGATCCCGATCCTTGCCTTCTCGCTACCCGCGGGTCACGTCGCCGACCGGTACAACCGCCGAGCAGTACTGGTTGGTGCGCAGATCCTGCGCTTGGCGGCCTCCATCTCGCTGACTTACCTCTCGTTCACCGGCGGACCGGTGAATCATTACTACGCGGCGCTGTTCGCACTCGGGACCGCGCGCGCCTTTGGCGCGCCTGCGCGAGGCGCGCTCATGCCCTTGCTGGTCCCCGCCGAGCACTTCGCCAATGCGGTTACCTGGAACAGCAGCGGTTTTCAGTTGGCCACGGTCCTGGGTCCGGCGCTGGGTGGGCTCATTATCGCACAACTGGGCGGCGCGGGATTCGTTTACGCCACCGACTCGATGACCACGCTTATCAATCTAAGCTGCCTCCTCGCCTTGCGCGTGCCGTCACGAGGCGCGTCGCGCGAAACCCTCAGCTTGGCCAGTTTGGCCGGAGGACTGAAGTTCGTCTGGAGTTCGCGGCTGGTCTTCGCGGCCATCACGCTGGATCTATTCGCGGTGCTGCTGGGCGGCGCTACGGCTCTGCTCCCCATCTACGCCAAGGATATTCTGGATGTGGGTGCTACGGGGTTGGGCTGGCTGCGCGCCGCTCCCGCGGTGGGAGCCCTGGTCATGGCGTTGACGCTGGCCCATCGCCCACCGATGCAACGCGCGGGCCGGGTGTTGCTCTGGTCTGTGGCCGGCTTCGGCGCAGCCACGGTGATCTTCGGACTCTCGACCTCCTTCGCGCTCTCGCTGGCGATGCTGTTCGTCACCGGCGTGCTGGATAACGTGAGCGTGGTGGTCCGGCACACGCTGATCACGCTGCGCACCCCCGACGAGATGCGCGGGCGCGTTTCGGCGGTGAACAGCATTTTCATCAGCGCCTCCAATGAGCTGGGCGAATTCGAGTCCGGGCTGGTGGCTCACCATTTCGGCACGGTCGCTTCGGTGGTGAGTGGCGGGATCGGAACTATCCTGGTGGTGCTGGGCGTCCGTGCGCTTTGGCCGATACTCTGGAACTTGAAGTCTCTGCACGAAGAGCGTGCGACACAGAATCAAAATAAGGAGCCGGCTCCACCAAGCAACTGACGGCGCATTTCCGGTCCCTAAGCCGCCGCCAGGGCCGTCCTAGGTACTTTGCCGGGGGTCGTGCGCGCGCGAGCTTCCTTTCTTATATAGTAGGAGCGCTCCGTACCTTTCGGAGACGCGAGGCCCGCCATGGATAAAGCCGCACCCGAAACCGCGGTCGCCATCGAGCCGAAAGGCCCGCCGGAATTCGGTTTCGAGCCTTTCGTGCCTTGGTATCTGCTTGCCGCACTTGCTGTCCTGGCGTGCTACGCGGCGCTGAAGAGTTACACGCGCAGCACGCGGCCTTTGGTGGCGCCGCGACGGCTTTTGCTGTGGAGCCTGCGCGCGGCAGCGGCCCTGACGGTGGTGCTGTGCCTTTCGCGCCCGGTGCTGGTTCAGGCCACGACCCTGCGTGAGCGGGGTTTGTGCTACATCGCAGTGGATGCGTCCAGCAGCATGAACTTGCGCGATGCACCCGGCGGCAAGACGCGCTGGGAGTATGCGGGCAAGCTTTTCGCCGAGCGGCAGGCCGAACTGGCGGAGTTGTCGCAGCGCTTCGAGGTTCGGCGCCTGCTGTTCGACGCCGCGCCGCGCGAGACGGCGCGCCTACCGGGCGAGGAAGCCGCAGCCGGCGCCGCGCGGCCCACCGGACAAGCCACCGATCTAGCGGCGCTCCTCGAACGCTTAAGCGCCGAAGCGGGCGGAACCCCGTGCGCGGGGGTGCTGCTGCTCAGCGATGGGCGTCACAACGTCCCCCGCGATCCTGTGCCTGCCGCGCGCGCGCTTCAATCGCCCACAAACCGCATTCCGATCTTTGCCATCGGCTTGGGCGCCGAAACGCCTCCCGCCGATTACCGAGAACTCCAGATCAAATTGCTGGAAGTTCCCGAACGTGCCTTCGTCCGTTCGCAGATGCTCATTCGGGCCGAGGTCGAATCGCACCTGCCCGAAGCGCGAGAAGTCCCATTGACGATTCAGATCGACGACGAAACGATCGAGACGCGAACCCTAAAGCTGCCGGCGGGGCGGCACGTGGAACGAGTGGAGGTTTCGCATCGGCCTACCGAATTAGGTATGCACCGGGCGATCGCGTTCGTCCCGGTCCTGCAGGGCGAAACCAACCCCAACAACAACCGGCGCGTGGCATACTTCCGCGTCTTCCGAGCTCGCTTGGGCGTTTGGTACGTCGAAGGGGCGATCCGAAAAGAATTCGGAGCGATACGATCGGCGTTGGAAACCGCGCCTAACGTAGCGCTGTACGCTCACAACGCCTTTACGCTGCGTGGCGGCGGCCCGGATGCGCTCCTCCCAACCAAGGAAGAAGACTTGCGCGAACTGCGGCTGGTAATTCTGGGCGACCTGCCCGCGCAGCGCTTTCGTCCTGACGGACTGAAGCGCTTGGAGAAGTTCGTCGAGGACGGCGGCGCGGTGCTGATGATCGGCGGCATTCAAAACTTCGGCCTCGGGGGCTGGCATCGCACCGCGCTTGCTGACGCGTTGCCCGTGGAGATGGCTTGGAACGACGGGAGCCAGGAAGGCGACCTGGCGCTCACCCTTTCTCCCGATGGGCGCGAGCATCCGGCCACGCGGTTGGCCGACGACGTGGAAGAGTCCGCCCGGATCTGGACCAAGCTCCCGCCCATGCCGGGTGTCAACGCGGTGAGCGGGATAAAACCGGCGGCAAAGGTCCTGGCGCGCGCCGATGCCAAGGCTCTGCTGGTGGTTCAGGAGTACGGCCAAGGCCGTTGTGCGGTCTTTACAGGTGACGCCACTTGGCAATGGGTGCTCAAGGCCGGCCTGGACGATCCGCATAAGCGCTTCTGGCGCAGCCTCGTGACTTGGCTGACGCGCAGCGAGTATCGCGATTCCGACAAGGTGGTCTTTGTCGAAACGGACCGGTTGCATCTCTTGCTCGGCGAAGAAGCCGAGTTGTCCGCGCATGTTCAAGAAACGGCTGCGGCGAAAGGCGACTTGGATCGAGCCCAGGTCATCGCCACGCTTTCCTCTGGAGGAGAAGTGAAGCGGCGCTGGGAAATGGGACGGGGCGCCGGTTCATTCAAGACGCGCAGCAGTCCACCCCAACCCGGCGCGTACACTTTCAAGGTCGAAGTCCATTCGCTCGACGATCGCAAGCTGGGCGAAGACGAATTGACCTTTCAGGTCGATGTGCACGACGTCGAGCACGATACGCCCGAGGCCAATTTGCGTCTCCTGCAACGAGTCGCGGAGATTTCCGGCGGCGCCTACTTCGAAGCCGAACACGGAGGCGATGCCTTCAAAAATCTGCTCGATGCGCCGGAAGGATTCTCGAAGACCGTTAAGGAAGCTACGGAACTTTGGAATCACTGGAGCGTCTTCGTGCTGTTCGTTGCGCTTTTGGCCGCGGAGTGGTTGCTGCGCAAGAAGTGGGGCTTGGTCTAGAAGAATATGAAAAGCGCGCGCGAAAACACTCTATAATGGAACCGTGGCGGGGGACAATCCGGGAGCCGGCGGCGCCGGACGGATGCCATGGATGTTAAAGCCTGGGATGCGGTGGCAGTCGATTACTTCGAGGAAGTCATCAGCCCTTTTCAAAAGGGCGTGGCCAATCCACTTTACGCCAAGCTGGACCGCCTGGCGCGCGGAGGCGGCCAAACCGTCGCCGATCTGGGCTGCGGGATCGGCAACCTGCTCCCCTTTCTCGCGCCGCGCTTCAAGCGCGTCCACGCCGTGGATTTCTCGCCCGCAATGCTGCGCGAAAGCCGCCGTCACCGCTTCTCGAATATAAAGCGCCTGCGCCTGAGTCTGTCCGATTTGAAGCCTCTATACGCAAAGGTGGATGTCGCCGTCGCCGTGAACTCGATCCTCGCGCCTTCGTGCCGCGAAGTCGATGCGATGCTGGTGGAAGTGCGCCGCACCCTGCGGCCGGGCGGGCGCTTTCTGGGCGTATTCCCCGCAATGGAATCGGTGCTGCACCAAGGCCAGTTGATCCTCGAACGGGAGTTGCAGAGGGGCGTAAGCGAAC
Source organism: Planctomycetota bacterium (assembly GCA_015075375.1). Taxonomy (GTDB): domain Bacteria; phylum Planctomycetota; class SZUA-567; order H5-PLA8; family H5-PLA8; genus H5-PLA8. The sequence continues at coordinate 2,410,281 of JABTUM010000001.1, forward strand.
GGCAGGCCGTGCGCAACACGCACCGCATCTTCGAAGAACACAAATACAGCTTCCTCGCGGGTATCTTCGACGAAGCGGATGCCTCGCAAAAACTCTACTACAGCTTCGAACTGCACCGGCGTTTGAAAGAGGCCGGCTTCCGCGCTCCGCGGCTGGCCAAGGTCCGCTACCCCTGGAATGCGGTGGGCGGACACGAAGCCTTTCCCGGTAGGCCTCCGATGTGGGATTGGTTCGTACAAGCGCGCGTCTAAAAGAGGCTATTCGGAAGGCGCGTGCTGGGCGGCTTCGTGACCCGCTTCGCCCGGCTTGCGCCCCTGTTGCAACAAAATTTTATACTGAATCTTGTGAATCAGATTCGCGCACTGCATCAGGAAGATCGAGAAAAGCCGGTCTCCACGCAGATCTTCGTGGGTTAACTCTTCAAGTGCCTGAAGCTTGATCCGAGTTACCTCATCGAGGTACTCCTGAAGCCGCTTCGGATCGGAGCACGCCATGTGCTCCCGTTCGATCACGACCGTGCGATTCAAGAACGAATCGAGATGCTCCTTCTGGCGGCTCACGTCGGCCTGCCGCTCGCGTTCCTTGAAACGCTGGCGACGGTCCCAGATCAGGTAGAGGCCGGCGCCCAACGCGAACAGCAATTCCTTGATCGCCGCGATCGATTCCATCAGATTCGCGAGCAGTCCGAGACCTTCGTACGGATCGTGGTATGCGCGCGCCGCCGGGTGCAGCGGAAAGAGCCGCCATTCCATGGCCGCGCGTTCGGGTATCAGCGTCGGGAGGTCCAGTTGCAGATGGTTCTCGTATAGTGCTTCTAGCGCTGCTTCGACCAGCAGCTTGCTCTCCCCCGATCGAGAAGCCAGTAACGCGGTGGTTCCCACCGTGGGCACATTGGCGTCGGGCACCGGCGGACCTTCCGAGAAAAGTCCGCGTGGAATCGTGATCGGTGCAAAATAGGGACGCCGGATCGCAAGTGCTTCCGCATCCAGAATGGGCAGCAATTCGTAACGGCCGGTGGCCAGCAGCGCCTGGAGATCCCGGTTTTCCAACCCGGTGGTGACGACCGCCGCATCCAGATCCGCGCGCTTCTCCAGGTCTCCGAAGTAGCAGTTGGTTTCGCACAGCTTGGATACGTCGATGCGATAGTGCTCGAGCAGTTCCTGCGCGCTTCTGCGCATCCCCGAACCCTCCGGTCCCAAGGCCACCTTTTTGCCGTCGAGATCGCGGAGGCTCTTGAATCCCATCTCCCTGCGGACCACCACATGCACCGGCTCGAAATACAGCGGGGCGAGTGTGGCCAGATCGTCCATCGACACCGAGCCGCCTTGCAGAATCGCCAGATGCGCGCGGCCTTGGGTGAGTAATTCGCGGTTTTCCTGCGAGCCGGCGGTGGTAAGCAACGTAACGTTCCGGCCGGTAATCCGCTCCAGGTGCGGCTTCAGAACCGACGCAAGCCGGTGGTACTGCCCGCCCTCGGCGGCGGTGGCAATAACAATCTCGGCCGGCAGCCGATCACGCGCCACATACCAGCCCAGCAGCGAAAAGACCAGCAGCGCAGCCATCGCGCCGCGCATATACCACGAATGCCAGAGTGAGGGGCGCTCGAGGGAATCGTTCGGATCGGCCATTCCGGTCTCCGACTCAATGCGCGTTCGCGACGGTGGCTACGAATCGGATTATAGCACGCCCTTGAATGCTCAATGCCGGCGCCCCCGAGAGGGGCTGTCAATCCTTAAGCAGACTTTTTTGCTTTTGCCGCCTGATCTTTCGAAACTTCGTAGATGCGCTGCACCACCGCCTCGATTTCCGGCTCGGCAATGGCGATATCGAGCACGTCCTTCCCAAAGCGCTCAAGAACTGCGCGGATCACTTCGGTGCGCGGAGGAGCGGTCTTCGAAAGGCTGGCGGAAATTTCGAAGCCGTCCGGCTTCCAGGCCACACCTTCGCGCGGTAATCCGTCCGGTTGCCAAGCCGCATCGAGCGCATGCGCGAGGCGAAAACGCAATTCCACCGTGTCAGCGGCCTGCGAGCGCAGAGCCTCCAGCGAGCCGTCGAAGACGAGCTTCCCCCGATCGATGATCAGGACCCGCGCGCAGAGTTCTTCGATTTCGCGCAGGTCATGCGTGGTGAGAATCATCGTGACCTGGCGTTCGCGATTGATGCGGCGCAGAAATTCTCGAATCGACTGCTTGGCGACGACATCCAACCCGATAGTCGGTTCGTCCAAGAACAGCACCGGCGGTTCGTGCAGCAGCGCGGCAGCCAGCTCGCAGCGCATTTTTTGGCCCAACGACAGCTTGCGCACCGGCGTCTTGAGAAATTCGTCCAGCTCCAGAATGCGGTTGAACTCCGCCATGCGTAGCTCGAACTGCGCGGGCGTGACTTCGTAAATCTGCGCGAGCAAGCGCAGTGATTCGCCGGCGGCGAGATCCCACCAGAGTTGGCTGCGTTGCCCGAATACCGCGCCAATGCGTTGAACGTGCGCCTCGCGATCCTGCCACGGCACGCGCCCATCCACAATTACTTCGCCGCTCGTTGGAAAAAGGATGCCGCACAGCACCTTGATGGTGGTCGACTTGCCCGCGCCATTCGCGCCGATGTAGCCGACCATCTCGCCACGCTCGATCGAAAAGCTGACGTCGTCAACCGCGCGCACCGACTTGTACTCGCGATGCACCAGATCGGTCATCGCCCCGAGAATGCCGCTGCGGCGGTCGTAGGTCTTGAATTCCTTGACCAGGTTTGCGACGCGAATGAGAGGCTCAGGCATGGTGAACCGGGACGGCGGACTAGCCGCACCCTTCCACATCCATGAAGCCGTACATAAGAATGTGGCAGACGATCAGTTGCGCGTCCTCGATGTAGCCCATGTGGTCGGCCGGGCAATGAATGTGATGCTGGACCAGAGGCTTAAGCTTCCCGCCCGCGAAGCCGGAGATGCCGATGGTTTCCAGACCGCGCTCGTTGGCCAGTTCCAGCGCTTTAATCACATTCTTCGAGTTCCCGCTTGCCGAAATGGCGATCGCCACGTCGCGCTTCTGCGCGTAATTGTCGAGCTGTTCGCTGAAAACCTTGTCGTAACTGTCGTCGTTGGCCAGCGCCGTAATCCACGGGACGTTATCGGTCAGTGAAAGCACGCGAAAACGCTTCTCGCGGCCACGGCTGCAGCCTTTGCCCAGATCGACCGCAACGTGCGATGCGAGCGCCGCACTGCCTCCGTTGCCGAAGACGAAGACTTGACGCGCTTCGGCGCGCGCACGATGCAGCGCGCCGCCCGCGGCCTCGATCTCCTTCGGATCCATCCGTCCCAGCACCTCGATCAAGCGCTTGAGGTAATTCGCCGCGTACCCCGCGGTGACCGGATTATGCGCCGTCGTCTTCAATTCCGGCATGTCAGGCTCCTGTAGCAGAGGATTCGAGCATCCGCCCTTACCCATGTTCCGCGTCGAGGCGGTCCCATGCAAGCGCCGCTGCGCCCAGAAGCGGCGAGAACTGGCCCAGCGCGGCGGGACGCACTTCGGCGCGTCCCCGCAGGACCAAGGGCAGATACCCTTCGATGCGCGCGCGCAGCGGTTCGAAAAGCGCCTCGCCGGCTTGCGTGACTCCGCCTCCCAGAACCACCAGCGGCAGGTCGAGGACACACAAGATGGACGCCACGCCCCACGCGAGCGCGCCGACGGCGCGGTCGCGCACAGGCCGCGCCCATGCCTCTCCGCGCACAGCGGCCGCAAATACATCGCCTGCGTTAAAGCCTTCCGCGGCTTCACGCTCCGCTGCCTTCAGCGCTTCGCGCCCTGCCAATTCTATGGCGCGGCCGCTGGCGAGGCTCTCAACGCAGCCACGTTTACCGCAGGCGCAAACCGGCGCGCTCGGATCGTCGGGACAGACCGGAATATGCCCAAACTCCGCTGCCAATCCGTGCGCGCCTCGGAACGGCTTGCCTTTCCAAACGAAGCCGCCGCCCACGCCGGTGCTGACCGTGAAGTAGGCCAGATCGCGCCCACGCACATCAGGAGCATAACGGTATTCGCCGTACGCGCCGAGGTTTGCGTCGTTATCCACGGCACAAGGCAAAGAAAATTCCGAGCTCACCATGCCGGCCAAATCCACATGCTCCCACCCGGATACATGCATCGAATGAATGCGTCCGTCCGTACCCACTGGTCCGCCAAAGCTCACGCCGATGGCGAGCGGTGCGTGCTCCGGGTGAGCCGCCCGCAGCTCGCGCGCGGCCTGGATCATCCGTTCAAGCCAGCCCCGGCCGTCGGCTTCGGCGGGACGGTCCCGAACTTCCAGCGCCAACCTCGAACCGTCGCGCCCCACCAGCGCGCAGCGCGCCCGGGTGCCGCCAAAATCGAACGCCAGTACACAGGAAGCCATGTGGGAGAATTACCGCGAGCGGAAAGGGATGCAAGCGCAGGGGCCTTGTCAATCACTCTGAACTTTGCGATAAATCACGATATCCTGAACCGATACAAATCGGTCCCGACCGCACCAATTTCCGTAATGAATCGGCTCGACCAATTCGAGCCCTGCTTCCAAGGCCCAGGTGCGCACATTGGATTCGCTGAAGGCAATGGCCGCTTCGGGTTTACCTTCGAAGGCATACATGCCTCCTTCTGTTGGGTATTTAAAATGAAACTTGGATGTCGCGCCCGTTTGCAAGCGCACCGATTCTTCGTTTAGGATAAAGTAGGTAATGAAAGCAGTCCCGCCGGGTTTCAATACTCGGCTGATTTGCGAGAGGTAGTTCTTCATGTCGGGAGCGAGCAAGTGCGTGAACACGGAGGATAATATTATGAAATCAAACGTTTCATTCTCGAACGGGAAGATAAACGAGGAAGCCTGCTCCTTGCCCAAGGGATTGTAGGAAGCGTTGTAAATATCGCAGTGCAGGAATTGAAAATGGACATGCCGAGGCGAAATGCTTTCCTTGCACCAAGCGACGAAATCCTTGGTGATTTCCAAGCCCCAATACTCTCCCGGGGGCTTGAGGTAGGAAGTCAACGGCGCCGCCATGCGCCCCAAACCGCTGCCGACATCCAAGACCTTGTGATGGGGCTGCAGACCGCCTAGTTCAATGAAGTGCTTAGCAAATTCACGCCCGACCGCCTTGTAATCTCCTTGAGTAATCCGGTCGATCAACGATTGGGGCGGTGTCAAATAATCGCGGAGACCCAACTTCCGTTCGCAGTAATCTTGCACGTCCCAATAGACTCGGCGCAGCCATACGCGGCAAGCAACGGGGATCAGCTTGCGTACGAGTTGGCGCATCGAATCAACGTTCCGCCTTCCGCGGCCGATACGCCACCAGACTCACGTCGTCGGGCTTGCTCGGTTTGCCTTCGCGCGGCTCGAGCATCCGCTTAAGACAGCCTTCGGCCAAGCCGGTCATCGCGCGTTCCAGCGGCCAAATACACAATCGCTGCAGGATCTCGTCGGTATGCAGGTTATCCCAAAGCCCGTCGCTGGCGATCAGCACCGTGTCGCGCTCGGACAGTTCCAACGCTGCACCAACCTCGATCCGCATCGCTTCGTTGCCGATCAGATTCGAGACCAGATGCCGTTCCTCGTGGCGCAAGGCTTCCCTTTCGTCTAGCAGCCCCGATTCCATCCCGTAACCGGTGGGCGAATGCGAGATCGTGCGAAGCTTGAGTTTACCTCGCGCGCCGGCGACGAGCACTTCACTGTCGCCTACGTGATAGGGACGAATGATGCGTCCTTGGATTTCGACAGCCGCCAGCGTGGAAGCGCTGCCGGCGAGTTGTTCGCGCAGCGCGAGGTTGGCCTGTTCGAGCCCGTTTAGAATCGCTTCGCGCAGTTCGGCGCCGCTCGAGCAGGACTCGCGTACCGTGCGCAGCAGGGTTTGCAGCGCGAGCTTCGCGGCTTTCTCGCCCTGCGGTTGCCCGCCGCAACCGTCGGCCAAGGCCAGCAACGCGCGGCCGCCTTCCAGTTCCAGCAGCGCAACGGCGTCTTCGTTGGGCGCTTCGCCGGGCGCCCACGGCCGCGTCCAGACCGCCGCCACGCCCCCGTTCAGCGCGCGCAGCTCGGGGCGCTCCATCGCCGCGTCGAAGAAGGTTTCGCCTTTTTCGGAAAGGAGCTTCATGCGCGCAAAACCTCGGCCCAGGCGAGGACGCGCGCTGCGCCGAATGCGCGGCAAGGCGCATAACGGCGGTACGCTGAAACGTTCGCGAAGAGCAAGCGCGGTTCGCGGCATGGCGAAACTCCCGGCCTCCGGCGCACGAACGCGCGCCAAGGTCCGTTTCGGGAATCGTCCAGATCTCCCGACGGCTTCAGGATTCGATCTTCTTCGCGCACCATGGACAGTAGCTCCACAGCTTCCGGACGATACCCCATTTGCAATGCGGGCAAGTCTCATCCGCGTGTTTCAGCTTCCAGCGCCGCCTTACGCGCGCGCGGCACCACGGACAATACCGGCTGAAAGGCAACAACGGCCCGCGGCAAGCGGGTTCGGCGCAACGCGCGGCGTATTCGCGGTCGCTGTAACGCCGGTCGCTGCGCGGGCCGATTGCCGCGCCGTAGCAGTGCGCGCAAAACTTCCAATCCAGCTTCACGCCGCGCTTGCACCGTTTACAGCGCGCGGGAAACCGCGTCGCGGCTCCCGAAATCTTCGGGGCATGTCCGCACCAAGGACACCCGAGCATCCGCTCCGAAATCGGTCCCTCGCATTTGGGACAGCTTCCCGTGGTATTCAGCTCGCGCCCATAGTGCTTCAAAAATGAGCGGCGGCGGACGGCGTCGAGGTCCACGGCACGCGCTTCGCGCCGGCGCTTACGCCGAACTTTCCCGGTGGCTTGAGCGTTCCGCTTCAAGCGCTTGAATACGCTGAGCATCTGGGCGCAATCGATGAAGCGCTTGTGTTCTTCCACTTCCAAGGCTCTGCGCAGAAAGCCGACGAACGAAGGACTGACCCGCTCCCGCAGCCGAGCGTGCCCGGCCAGCGGCCACCGGAAGGGCCATTCGGGCAGCACACCGGTGAGCAATTTATAGATCAGCAGACCTGCCGCGAATACGTCGCTGCGCAGCGTCGGCTTTCCCAGCGCCTGTTCGGGTGAGAGGTATCCGACCGTGCCCGAGCCGGAAGCGCTCATGGTCCGCCGTGCGAATTTCGCGATGCCGAAATCGGTGAGACGCAGCCGCTTGTCCGAAAAGAGAATGAAATTCTCGGGCTTGATATCGCAGTGAATGATCCGCTTGCGGTGCGCGTGCGCCAAGGCCAGCAGGATCTGCTCCGCATACTCCAACGCCGCTTTGACGCTCAAGCTCTTCAACATGCGGTCGTACAGCGTCCGTTCGCCCAGGTGATAGACAATCACGAAGACGCCGTCGACAAAGCTCGCATTCTTCACCGGCATGATGTTGGGATGATCGAGGCTGGCGTTCAGCCGGACTTCTTTGCGGAAGTCTTCCAACGCTGCCTTATCCATCAGGTGCGCCTGCGGAATCTTGAGCGCGACATGGATGCCTTCCACCGTGTCGTACGCGCGATAAACGTCGGCAAAACCGCCCTGTGCGAGGCGCGCCTCGATGCGGTACTTGCCGAGCTGCTTGCGGCGCTGGAGTCCGGTGGCCATGTGCGGGGCAAAGTGTAGTGCGTCGGCCCGGATTTTGGAGCGAAACCCCGCTCCCGCGGCTATTTCGTGAAGAATCGGTCGAACGTACCGCCCAGGATCGCACTAACGACCCAACCGGCGAAAGCCACGACCACGATCGCCAGAGCCCACCACATCGCCTGCTTCATCACGCGCGGGTAGCTGGGTCGATGTGCTGGCGGAGGCTTGAGTTCGAGGCTCTTGTTCGCCTCCAGCGAAAGGCGCAGCATATCAGCGGTATCGACCGATTTGGATTCGGTTCGCGCAGCCTCTTCAGGCACCTTCTCGATCTGGATGACGCGAGGCAATATGGCCGGCGGATTGGGCGGCGAGACCGGGCACGTAAAGACCAGTCCGCAATTGTGGCAGCGCAGGCGCTGGTCCTTCGAGACCAGCCCCGGATCGCCCATGAAGGTGCAGGTACAGCGCGGGCAACGCAGCTCGTCGAGGATCGAATTGTAAGCCACGCGCGTGGATGGCATCTTGGCCGGATCCCACTCTTCGTCGGCGCGGCTGGCGACGAGTTGGGCAAGTTGTTCGGCGCTGGGCAGTCCCAGCAGCCGCGAAATCTCCAGGACCACGTGCTCCAGACTCTGTACGCGCTCCTCGCGGTCGCGCGCGCACATCCGGAGCACCAGGTCGGCCGTTTCAGGCGAAACACCCTTGTTGTACTGGCGCGGATCGGGCACATGGCTGGTCAGATGAGCGGTTAGCACGCCGTACAGATTCCCGCCGATGAACGGCGGCCGCCCGGTCAGCATGTGAAAGAGCGTCACGCCCAGCGAGTAAATATCGCTGCGCCCGTCGAGGTCCACCGAGCCGTCCACCTGCTCGGGCGACATGTAATGCGGAGTTCCCATCACGACGCCCGTCAGCGTCAGGCTGTGGTCGGCGTCGAAACGCTGCCGGGCGAGCCCGAAGTCCATGACCTTCACCGTGCCTTCGGCGGTGAGCATGATGTTCGCCGGCTTGATGTCCCGGTGGATCAGTCCTTTCTTGTGGGCGTACTCGATGCCCTTGGCGGCGGCGAGAACGATGGCAAGCGCCTGGGCCTCCGCGAAATTGTCGCGCTGCGTCAGCGCTGCGCCGAGGTCGTTCCCGCTGATGTATTCCAGGGCCATGTAATGCAGCCCGTTGTCTTCGCCGACTTCGAGGCACTTGATCACGTTCGGATGGTCGAGCGTCAGCCCGATGGCCGCTTCGCGGTGGAACCGCGCGATGTATTGTTCGTCGGCCGCGAGGCGCTTGAAAAGCACCTTCATCGCGACCAGCGCACCGTCCCGCGGACGGCGTGCCTTGAAGACCGCTCCCATCCCGCCCTCGCCCAGTTTCGCCAGGAGCTCGAAATCCTTGATCTGCCGCCGCTTGGGCGCTTCTTTCTGCTCCTTCAAGACCGCTTCAAGCTGGTGCGCGAGCAGGTAGCCGCGCTCGACGAGCAGATCGCCGAGGCGCTTATCCTGGCCCTTGCGCGCCATATCCGCCTGCGCGTCCAGGCATTCGCGAATCTGTTCTTCGGTGGCGAAGCCCCGGGCAATGACCAACTCGCCCAGCGGCGCTTCCAGCCGGAAGGCCGTGGTCCCTTCGTTCGCGTCGAGGGCTTCTTCGATGACCGACATGCGCCCCCCTGGCTTACCTCACGAGGCAACGCACAGCTCACGGGGCTGCTAACCCGATAAGAAGTTCAGCAACGCACATTGTACCTTAAGATTGCGCCATGTGCAGGCAGATTCGTTGACGAATGCGCGCAAGCGCCGGTATCGTGGGTACATGCCCAGCAACGAAGCCGCGCTCCCGGCCGAAAGTCCGCACGATCCCGGCCCACCTAAGGGCGGGGGCACAGGTGCATCTCTCGGCTTCGATCTTCTTTATGCCACGGCGGCGATCTTGGGCGCACCGTTGCTCTGCTACCGGCGTTGGGTGCTAAAGAAAGATCGACAAGGCGGAGCCCAGAAGCGCGGATACCTGCCCGATCGCCCGGCCCACGCCCAACGCATCTGGATTCATGCCGTCTCGGTAGGCGAGGCCAAGGCCACCCATGTGCTCTATAAAGCGTTGAAGAACGAAATACCCGGTGCAGAAATTGTTTTCAGCACCACGACGGACACGGGACAAGAGGTCGCCAGAAAGCTCTACGGCGAGGCCTCCGTCTTCTACTACCCGCTGGACTTCTCGCGCTGCGTGCGCCGCGCGCTGGACCGCACCAAGCCGGCCTTGGTCGTCCTGATGGAGCTGGAAGTCTGGCCCAACTTCACCGCCGAATGCGCGGCGCGCGGCATTCCCATTGTGGTGCTGAATGCGCGCATCACCGAACGCAGCGCGCGGCGTTACGCCCGCGCCTGGTGGCTGTTGGGCCGCAGCTTTCTGCGCGTCCGGCGCTGGCTGGCTCAAAGCGACGAGTACGCCGGACGCTTGCGCGAACTGGGCGTCGACGCTTCGCGCATCGAGATCGCCGGAAACATCAAGTACGACGACGTGGATACCGCGCCGCCGCCGGCCGAAGCACGCCAGGCGCTGCGCCACGCCATGGGCCTCGCACAGAACGCGCAGGTCTGGATCGGCGGCAGCACCCATCCCAGCGAAGAAGCGGCCTTGCTGGGCGTGTACCGCCTCCTGCGCGAGAAGCATCCGCGGCTGCGCTTGATCCTCTGTCCGCGTCATCCGCACCGGCTGCCCGAAGTCGAAAAAGAGATCGCCGCGCACGGCTTGGCCGTCCTAAAGCGTTCGGTCCTGAAGGCGCAGGGGCTCGCGGCGCTGGACGGAATGCCCGCCGAACGCCTCGACAGCGCGGTCATCCTCGTCGATACGATGGGCGAACTGAAGCAGCTCTACACCGCGGCGGATCTGGCCTTCGTCGGCGGAAGCCTGATTCCCCACGGCGGCCAGAGCGTCATGGAACCGGCAGGATTGGGCTTGGCCTGCGTCTACGGGCCGTACATGCATAATTTCGCCGAAGCCGTGCTGCTGCTCAAGGAAGCCGACGGCGCGCGGATGGTCGAAAATGCCGAAGGCTTGCGCGAAACCCTCGAAAAGCTCCTGTCCGACCCCGAAGCCGCGCATGCCCTGGGCGTCCGTGCGCGCGAAGCCCTGCTCAAAAAGCAAGGCGCCACCGCCCGCTGCGTGGAGTATCTGAAATCGCTGCTGAAATAGACGCGAGCCTCGTCAGCCCAAGGTTTTGAGCAGCGTGCGCCCTTCGCTCAGGTAGACGCGGTCTTCGCGCGGCGCGTTCTGGCTCGTGGCAAGCATCTCTTCGATCACGCGGCGCGCTTTCTCTTTTTCTCCGGCTTCGGCCAACCCGCGGGCGTAGGCGAACTCGGTCAGAGGGCGCGGAAACGCGCGATGCAGTTGCCGCAGTTCCTCCAGCGCTTCGGGTACGCGCCCCAGCGCGCGCAGGCACTCGGCGTAGCGCCACCAGGCCAGCCCGAAGCGAAGCTTCTTGTCCGCGGCCATAACCTTCTCGAAATGCGGAAATGCACCGGCCGCATCGTTCTGCGCCAGTCGGCAAAGCCCCACGTAATAATGCGCCTCGGCATTCTCGCCGTACTCCAGCGCACGCTTAAAGAGGGTCTCGCAATCGGAGTAGCGTTTGGCTTGGTAATACAGCTCCGCCAGTTCTTCCCGCGCGGCAGGCGTATCCGCCATGCGCATCTGCTGCTCGGCCTTGCGGATCTTCGCGCGCAGGCCCAAGCCGAACAGTCCGGGGCCGTCGCCTCCGCCGCGCAAGGTGCCGGTAAAGATCGAGCGCGCGTGAATCACGAAGTAAACGACGGACGATAGATTGAAGAAGAACAGAATCAGCATCCACGGACCCAACCCGTAGCGCCGGTAAGCGTCGACCATCATCCAGACCCAGAAGACCGTGTAGACCAGGTAGCCCCACGACGGAATGCCGTACCAGCCGCCGCCGGACGGTTCGTACTCGTAAACTTCGGGCGGTGGAGGCGCTTGGTCCATGGCGGATTCAGATGCCTTCGACGAAACGGCCGGGGTTAAGAACCGCGCGCGGATCGAGCGCTCGCTTGATGCCACGCATGAGTTCCCATGCCGGCTGCGGCGGCCCGAATGCGCTCGCGCTCAAGGTCTGTTCCGCGGCGGTCCACGTCACCGTGACCGGAAGGCCCGCCTTGCGCAGCGCCTTCACCATTCCGTCCAGATCGGGCGCCGGCGCGCCTTCGCCACCCTCCAACGAGCCGAACAGTTCGGCGCTCGCGCGGCTGGGAAACTCGAAGAAGCCCATCATCAGCCCGAAGCCGTGCGAGGCGGCCAGTTGGTCCAGCGCCGCGATCTGATCGGGGAAGTCGCCCGCGAATGCCGGCCAGGTCAGCCGCGCGGCCAGCGCCGGTTCGACGGTTCGCCCGTCGGTCAGCGTCACCGCGCGCAAGCGCCGCGGGCGCGGAGGAAACTCTTCCGCATCCAGGTGCGTCGCGCCGGTCTCGCGCAGGCGCGCGCCCCCGGATGGGCAGGCGGCCTCCAATTCGCGCAAGAGCCGCGCGTGATCGGGCGGCGATGCGTCAATGCCTAGCTGCGCCACGAACGGCTTGCCCGGAAAACCCGCCACCGCCGCCACGAACGGAAGCCGCTGCACCAACTCGCGCACCAGCTTGAATCCGGCGGCAAAATCGTCGTGCTCCAACTCCTGTACGCTGCTCGTCTCGGGCCGCGGACGGAGCTTGAACGTCGCCTCGACGATCACACCCAGCGTGCCCAGCGATCCGATGTACAGCTTGGCCAAATCGTAGCCGGTGACATTCTTGACCACCTTCCCGCCGCATTTGCGCACGACGCCGTCACCGTTCACGACGGTCAACCCCAGCACCTGATCGCGCAGCGTGCCGTAACCCAAGCGGCGCGGGCCGCTGCGGTCGGTGGCGAGCAACCCGCCCAACGTCGCCGTTGCCGGCGCCTCGAACGGCAGCCACTGGCCGTGCTCGTGCAAGCGGTCTTGGAATGCGCCAAAGGCTAAGCCCGCTTGAGCCGTGGCCACCATATCCGCGGGACTATGCTCGACGAGCCGGTCCAGCCGCTGCAGCGAGAGCGCCACGGCGCCGGCCGGCGCGGGGTCGCCGTAGTGCATCGCCGTCCAGCCGCCGCACGGCAGAAGCGGCACGCGGTGCTCGTTCGCCAGCTTCACCGCGAGCGCGATCTCTTCGACGCTCCCCGGGCGCAAGAGCGCCGCCGGGCGCGCTTGCGGCAGGCTCAAGGCATCGAGCAACGCGGGGGCGTCGAGCACCTGTTCCGCGCCCAGGCTCCGCCGCGCGGCGTCGAGAAATCCGGCCAGGCCGCTCAAGTCGATCGCTCCTTGCGCATCACAGCTTCCGCCTCGGCGGCTCCAGCTTGGGCGGCTCGTGCCCTTTCACTTCCCAACAACGCCGGCTCGGGATCGCTTTATGCGGATTCGCAAGGTGCCGCGGATCGAAGACTTCGCGCACGCGCAGCATCGCATCCAGATCGTCCGGGCTGAATACCCGCGGCATGAAATGGAGCTTCTCGAGTCCGATGCCGTGCTCGCCGCTTAACATTCCCCCGGCCTCGATCACCGCGCTCATCACTTCTTCGTTGCAGGCCAGCGCCGCCTCGACTTGGCGCGGATCGCGCTCGTCGAACAAGATCAGCGGATGCAGATTGCCGTCGCCGGCATGAAAGACGTTGGCGTTGACGAGCCCGTGGCGTTCGGCCGACGCCGTGATCTGCGCCAGGACGCCGGGCAGCCGGCTGCGCGGGATCACGCCGTCCTGAACGTAATAGCTGGGCGACAGGCGACCCACCGCGCCAAAAGCCTGCTTGCGCGCTTTCCAAAGCAGCAGGCGCTCCTTCTCGTCCTTGGCTTGGCGCACGTCCAGCCCGCCGGCTTCGCGGCAGCAACGCATCACGCGGTCGGCGAGCGGTTCCAACCCGTCGCGCAAGCCGTCAAGTTCAATGAGCAACACCGCGCCGGCATCGGTCGGAAAGCCCAGATGCAGCCACTGTTCGACAGCGCGAACGATCGTCTGATCGATCAGCTCCAGCGCCGCCGGAACGATCCCCGCGGCAATGATCCCGCTCACCGCCCGGCTGGCTTCATCGACGCTGGCGAATACGGCCAGCAGCGTCTTCACCGATTCGGGGTTGGGTGTGAGTTTCACCCAAGCTTTCGTGGCGATGCCAAAGGTGCCTTCGCTGCCCACGAAAAGCCCGACGAGATCGTAGCCTTGGCCTTTACCGTGCGGACCGCCCAGCTCAACCACCTCTCCCGAAGGCAAAACCACCTCCAGGCCCAGCACGTGGTTGACCGTAACTCCGTATTTTAACGTATGCGGCCCGCCCGAGTTCTCGGCGACATTTCCGCCGATGGTGCACGCGCCTTGGCTCGAAGGATCCGGCGCATAGTGCAGGTGCCGTTCGCTGCAAGCTTTGGTGAGGTGCACATTGACGACCCCGGGCTCCACCAGCGCCACCCGGTTCTCGAGATCGACCTCCAGGATGCGGTTCATGCGCGCCAGCTCGATCACCACCGCGCCGTTCAACGCCACCGCGCCGCCGGACAGGCCCGTTCCCGCGCCGCGCGCGACGAACGGCTGCGTATGTTCGGAGCAAGCTCGTACGACCTTTGCAACCTCATCCGTGGAGTGCACGAAAACCACCGCACCGGGCGTCGCACGGTCGACGGTCAGCCCGTCGCACTCGTACACGAAAAGCTCATCGGCCTGGGTTTGCACGTTCGCAGCGCCCACGGCTTCGCGTAACGCTGCCAAAAGGGTGGCGGATAAGGGCATGCGAGCAGCCTTTAAAACTCATACGAGCGGTGGTTTTCGGTAACCGTTCCACCATACGTTCGCACGAGGTGATTGGCAAGGTGTCTACACTTGGTGCGCTGGCGGCCTAAATACAAGCTAACCTTTTTGAGCTAAAAAACTTGACGCACCCGTAAGGAGCCCCCGATAATCCCTAGTTGAGCCATCGTGACCGAACGATACCTAATTGAGCCTAAGACCCGCCGAGGTTATTTCCCGGAGTTTGCGCTTGTCCGACCTTCAAACCAAAGAGCGTACCTCCGTTTTGGTGATCGGCGGTATGCATTCGGCGGCTTGCGTGACGCGCATCGAGCGCGCTTTGCAGCAGGTCGATGGCGTGAAGCGCGCGGGCGTGAACTTGCTGACGCGCATGGCGACGGTGCGGCACGATCCGCGCATGAGCGCCCATAAGTTGATCGAAGCCGTGGCCGAGGTCGGTTACGAAGCCACGCCGGCCAGCACCGGAAACGATCCCCGCGAACAGCAGACGTTTGGCGATAGCATCGAAGTGATCGCCAGCCGCCGCAGCCGTTTCGTGGCCGGCGCGGTGCTGACGGGCATCCTGGTTTTCATGGATCAGTTCATGGCCGGGGACAGCATCACGAAGGTGATGTGGCTGTTCCTCCTGGCCACGCCGGTGCAGATCACGGTGGGATGGGATTACTACCGCGGCTTCTTCCGCGCGCTACGGCGCTGGTCGTTCAACATGGACAGCCTAGTGGTGGTCGGTTCCAGCGCGGCGTACTTGCAGGGCCTGCTGGCTTTCGTCGGGCGCGTGAGCGACGACCCGGACTTGAGCCGCTGGCCGCCGCTCTTCAGCGCCGCCGCTGCGATCCTCACCGTCGTCTCCTTGGGCAAGTACCTCGAAAGCCGCGCGCGAGAGTCCACTTCCCGACTGTGGGGCAGCTTGCGCGAAATGATGCCGCGCGAAGCGCGCGTCCTGCGCGACGGGCGCGAGCAGGTGATCCCCGCCGGCGTAGTGGCCTTGGGCGAGATCGTGATCGTCCGTAAGGGCGAAAAGATTCCCGTCGACGGCGTGGTGATGGAAGGCGAAAGCGAAGTCAACGAAGCCTTGCTGACCGGCGAAGGACGTCCGGTGCCGAAGGTCAAGGGCGACAAGGTGCTGGTGGCGAGCGTCAACGGAACCGGCTTGCTGCGCATCCGCGCGACGGGCACCGGCGAAGGGACGACGCTGGCCCAAATCTCGCGGCTCGTCGCCGACGCCCAGGAACATAAAGCCCCGGTACAGCAGATGGCCGACCGCGTCAGCGGTGTGCTGGTCCCCGTCGTCCTGCTGCTCTCCCTGGTCACCTTCGTGGGCTGGTTCTTCGGGCCTTACGCGGTCCAGCGCCTATTCCCCGAATGGCTGGCCGCTCTTCCGGTGGACAGTTGGTGGCAGTTCCTGGCCATCGAACCGGCGGTGACGCGCGCACTGTATCCGGCCATCGCGGTGCTGGTGGTCGCCTGCCCCTGCGCGCTGGGCCTCGCGACGCCGACGGTGGTGCTGGTGGCCACCGGACTGGGCGCGCGGCGCGGACTTCTGATCAAGGGCGGGCAGGCCATCGAGGCCGCCGGCCGCGTGCGCGACGTCGTCTTCGACAAGACCGGCATCCTGACCGACGGCAGCTTCCACGCCCGCGACGTCCTCCTGGCCGAAGGCGTCGAACGCGATGAGCTTCTGAATTTGGCCGGCTCGCTGGAAGCGTGCAGCGAACATGCGCTGGCCAAGGGCGTCGTGAACGAAGCGAAGAAGAGCACCCTGATCCTGCGCAAAGTCGACGAATACCGCGCGCTGCCCGGACGGGGCCTGCAAGGACGCATCGGCGGCCGCACCTTCGTCCTGGGTTCGCGCCCGCTGCTGGAAGAGCGCGGCTTTAAGCTCGAGGAAGCCCTGGCCCGGCGCGTGGACGAGTTGGAAACCGACGGCGCGACGATGGTCTTCCTGGCGCAGGAAAAAGGCCGCGTGCTGGGCGCCATCGCCATGAGCGACGCGGTCAAGGACCACGCCGGCGACGCGGTGAGCGAATTGCGCGGGATGCACCTGAACGTGCACCTGATCAGCGGAGACAACAAAGCCGCCAGCGAAGCCGCCGGACGCCGCTGCGGACTGCAGAACCACGAAATCCACGGGCACATGTCCAGCGAGGACAAGATCGACTTCACCTGGACCCTGCGCGACCAGGGCCGCCGCGTGGCGATGGTGGGCGACGGCATCAACGACGCGCCCGCGATGGCCGCCGGCGACGTGGGCATCGCACTCGGCACCGGCACGGACCTTTCGGTCGAGAGCGGTTCGATCGTCCTGGTCAGCGGCGATCCGCGTGGCGTCGCCCGCGTCCTGCGCCTGTGCCAGCAGGCGCTGCGCCTGATCCGCTGGAACATCGTCTGGGCCTTCGGCTTCAACGCGGTCATGATCCCGCTGGCGATGTTCAACCAGCTTCAGATCGGACTGGCTGCGCTGGCCATGGTCGCCAGCAGCGCGCTGGTGGTCGTCAACTCGATGCGCCTGACGAAGGTGAATCTCGACGAGCCCGTACCGCTTCCGCAGCCGCACCCCTCGGCCCTCGGCGCGCCTATCCTGGCCACCCACACCCCGACGAACCTCACCGCGATCAAATAGCGCACCCGCTTTCCCTGACCCCCAATGGTTTGCGCATGCTCATCCGTTGCCGCACGGACATAAAAAAACCCCGCCGGAGCGGGGTTCGTTTAAGTTCGATTATTGACCGAACGGCTTAGCCGGCGGTCTTCTGATCGATCCACTGCTTCAGCGCGGCCTTGTTGTGCGCGCCGACCAGGCGGTCGACTTCCTGCCCGTTCTTGAACAGGATCAGGCAGGGGATCGAGCGGATCCCGAACTTTCCGGCCACTTCGCCGTTGCTGTCGACGTCGAGCTTGGCGATCTTGAGCTTCGCGCCGTACTCGCCGGCCAGTTCATCCAGCGTCGGGGCGATCATTTTGCACGGACCGCACCATTCGGCCCAGAAATCGGCCAAAGCATAGCCCTGAAAGTTCTCGATCTCGGCTTCCCACGTGCTGTCGGTCACGGCCACCGTTGCAGCGCCCATGTTCGTGCTCCTCTCGTATCGTGTCGTTCGTCGCGCATGCCCACCGGACGACCGGCTTCGCGGGCAAGGCTGGACCGTATCACACGCCTCAGGGGTGTCAATCGCCCCGCATCGAAGGTATATGGCGCGCGCGGCGAACGGTATTCCCGGCGGGTTCAGGCGTGCGAGTCGCGGCCCAGCACGCCGCGGGCGCGCATGAGCAGCAGGATCGCCTCGGCCACCTGGTCGGGAGTGCGCCCCTCGACCTGCACCTCCACATCGCGCGCTTCGTTGTACTTGCTGGCGCGGGAGAGCATCAGCTTCTGGAGTTCCTCGAGCTGGGAGATCTGGGCGCTCAGCAGAGCCGGGCGCAGCGCGTGGCTGTTGGTATCGGCTTCGATGCGCCGCGCCAGTTCGCGGGGGCTGGCCTGAAGGTGGACCACGAAGCCCTGGCGCCGCAAGTCTTCGACGTTCTCGGGGTCCAGAATCGCGCCGCCGCCTGTGGCGATCACCGTATCGGCCTTCCGTGCGACCTGCTTGACCACCTCGGACTCGAGGTCCCGAAAGAGCGACTCGCCGCCTTCGGCGAAAATCTCGCGCACCGTCTTGGCCGCGCGCTCGCAAACCAGCTCATCCGTATCCACGAAATCCCAACTCAGCCGCCGCGCGAGCAGCTTGCCGCAGGTCGACTTCCCCGTGGCGCGCAGGCCGATCAGGACGATGTTCATGGACGCTCCGCCGAACGGACGGTAACCAGTTTGCGGCTCCGGTTTCCAGTTTCCAGCAAAAGACCACGGCTCATCGGAAGCCCAAGTTAGAGCCTGCGCGCCAGCTCGTCCCCGATCTCCCGGGTCTTGGCTTTTCCGCCGAAGTCCGGCGTCTTGGGGCCCTTGGGATCGGAAAGCACGCTCTCTACGGACTTCACGATGGCCTGCGCCACGCGGTCCTGGCCGAGGAAATCGAGCATCATCGCGCCGGCCATCACCGAACCCAGCGGATTGGCGATGCCCTTCCCGGCGATATCCGGTGCGCTGCCGTGAACGGGCTCGAACATGCTGGGCGCGACACGGTCGGGATTCAGGTTCGCGCTGGGCGCGATGCCCAAGCCGCCGACGACGACCCCGGCCAGATCGGTCAGGATGTCGCCAAAGAGGTTGCTCGCCACCAGCACGTCGAACGTCTCGGGCTTGCGGACCATATCCATGCACGCAGCGTCCACGTACAGGAAGCGCGATTCGATATCCGGATACTGCTCGCGCACTTCCTCGAAGACCCGGTGCCAAAAGACCTGGCTATGGCGCTGGGCGTTGTGTTTGCTGACCGAGATGAGCTGCCCCTTGCCCACGCCGGACGCTTTGCGCTTGCGCGCCAGATCGAAGCCGTAGCGGATGATCCGCTCACAGCCCCGGCGCGTGAAGACCGCGCTCTGCACCGAGATCTCGTTTTCGGTGCCGGCAAAGACGTTGCCGCCCACATCGGCGTACTCGCCTTCCGTATTTTCGCGCACGACCACGAAATCGATCTGCCCGGGCTGCTTATCCTTCAAGGGGCACGGCGCTCCGGGGAGCAGCCGAGCGGGGCGGATGTTCGCCCACTGGTCCAGACCGCGGCGCATCGCCAGGATCGTCTGCGCGACGCTGACGTGCTCCGGCACGCGCGCATCGCCCACCGCACCGAAGAGGATCGCGTCGTAGGCCTTGAGCTGCTGGATGCCGTCTTCCGGCATCATCCGCCCGTGCTTTACGTAGAAGTCGCTGTTCCAGGGCAGTTCGGTGCACGCCAGTTCGAATCCGCCGAACTTTTTCCGTGCGGCCTCCAATACCTTCAGCGCCTCCGGAATCGTCTCGTTCCCGATCCCGTCTCCCGCCATCACCGCGATCTTGTAGGTGGCCATCGTCCGCTCCTCAGGATGCCTTTCCGGCAAAAGGAGGAGGATAGCCGCAGGGGCTCCGATTTTGGATTTCAGATTTTGGATTTTGGACGAGCAGGCGGCTTAACCATCGAACGGCGAACCGCGCGAACGCTACACAATCTCGGGGTTCACGTCCGGCGTGCCGGCGGCCAAGCGATCGGCCTTGATATAACGGTAGACGCCGTACGTGAAGGTCAGCATTACCGCGAGCGGAGGGAGCAGCAGCATTAGGATGCCCAGGTTCAGCGCCTGCTGCCCTTCGGCGGGAAGCGCGCCGGCAGCTTCGCGGCACATCGGGCAACCCTGCGCCCAAGCGGCGGGCGCGGCCAGCAGACCGGCTACGGCACAGGCGGCGAGCGTTCGAAGCGTGCGGCGCATGGCGAACCCTCCCCCTGTCCCCGGCGTTACCAACGGTAGTTTTGAAGTACGTACGCGTCCGGCACGATGATCAGCAACAGTGCGATGGTCAGCACCGTCAGCGAGACGACCACCAGCACGAAACTCAGCTTCTCGAACTTCATGTGCATGAAGATCGCGATGATCCCCGCCGCCTTGAGTCCCGAAAGACCCAGCAGCGTCACCAGCATCGTGACCGGCGGCAGGTGAATATAGGCCAGCCAGACTTCCAGCAAGGTCAACGCCAGCAGGAAGAACCAGTTGCCCAGGTTCTCCTTCAGGTTGAACTCGTGATGCGCGGTATGCCCGGCGCCGTGGTCGCTCATCGCGGCGTATCCTTAAAGTGTAAACGTTCCGTTCAGTGCCCGAAGCCCTTGGTCATGTCCGTGGACATCAAGTAGATCAACGGGAACACGAACATCCAGACCAAGTCGACAAAGTGCCAGTACAAGCCCGCGACTTCGACATCGACCGGCTTGAACTTGCCCGAGAGGTAAGCCAGACCCAGGATCACCAGGTAGCCTACGCCAATGGTGACGTGCAGCATGTGCATGCCCGTGGCGGCGAAGAAGCAGCCCCACATCATGGGCATGGCCCCTTCGGGCAAATCGTGGATCACGTGCGACCATTCCCAGGCGTGAATCACGGTAAACGCAACCCCGCCAAAGGCGGTGGCGAAGATCCAAGCCGCCGCCCGCTTGCGCTTCCCGGCTTCGGCCGCGGCCACACCCAGCACCATCGTCAGCGAACTGCTTAGCAGCACGAACGTCATGATCGTCGAAAGCACCACGCTCTGGGCATTGAAGACCAGCGGCCAGTCCGGATCGGCGATACGCATGTACGTATAGGCCATCAGGATCGCCGCGAACGTGATCGAGTCGGACATGATGAACAGCCACATGCCGAACTTCTTGGAGTCGGTGCCGAAGGGGGCCACGCCGCCGTACCAAGGATCGGACTTAACGGGCGCATGGGCTGCCGCCGCTGTCGCGGGCGCCGCGCCTTCCACGGCCTTTTCCGCCGTCGCTTCGCTCAAGGGTGATTCACCTCCACACAAGCATCAAACCGAGGACGCACAACCAGACGCCATCCAGGACATGCCAGTACAAGGCGGAGAGATCCGCGGCCAAGCCGCCTTTCGCTTCCGCCCGGCCCTTTAGCGCCAAGGCCGCCACGTACAGCAGCGCGCCCACTCCTACCAGTACGTGCAGCGCATGGGCCACCGTCAGCACGTAAAAGAACGATGCGCTGATGTTCGCCGAGAGCGTCATGCCCGCGCGGTGCAACTCCCACCACGCCACGCCCTGCCCGCCCAAGAACATCAACCCCAGCGTCGTCCCGCTCAGCCACCGCATGCGAAACGCGTCCAGCCGTCCCGCCGCCAACCCGCGCCGAGCCCATTCCACCAACGCGCTGCTGCCCAGCAAAGCCAGCGTATTGAACCAGAGGATCGGCGGCAGATGTAGCGCCTGCCAGTCCCCGCCCAACCCGCGCCGGACGATGTACGAACTCGCCAGCGCCGCGAAGATCATGAACGAACCGGCCAAGGCCAGCCAAAGCGCGGTGAAGTACGTCCGCCGCGGCAGGTGTTGGCCTTTTCCGCCGTCGCCGTCGCCGTCTCCGCCGCCGTCCGAGCCCCCAGCCGGACCCGAAGGCCCGCCCGCGCCCTCCGACAATCGGGCCGGCGCCGCAGCGGGCGCTTCTCGAATCTCCAGCGCAGCCATCGCTCCGCTTCGCTTTCTACCCCTGCTCCCACGCCGCAGCCTGCCCGTATCGCGGCGCCTTTTGGACTCTGCCTAGTGTGCCGATGGAGCGGTCGCCGGCCGCGCTTCGGGCGGCTCCTGCTGCATGATGTAATCCTTCGCCGCGCCCGGCACGCTGAACTCGTACGGGCCGTGGTGCACTTCCGGCACGTGTCCGCCCTTGAAGTTTTCGAACGGCGGCGGAGACGGGATCGCCCACTCCAGGCTGGTCGCTTCCCACGGATTGTCCGTCGCCTTCGGGCCCGCGAAGAGGCTGTACACGATATTCACCAGCAGCAGAAGCTGGGTGGTGGCCGTGAGGATCGCCGTATGCGTCACGATCTTGTGGCAGGTAACCATGTAGTTGCTGCTCAGGAAGTCGTAGTTGAACCCGCTGTAGCGGCGCGGATGTCCTTCCAGGCCCATCAGGTGCATGGTGATGAAGATGACGTTCACGCCCGCGAAGGTGATCCAGAAGTGGATCTTGCCCAGCGGCTCGTTCATCATCCGGCCGAACATTTTGGGAAACCAGAAGGCCGTACCCGCGAACATCGCGAAGATCGCCGCGACGCCCATGATCAGGTGGAAGTGCCCGACCACGAAGTAGGTGTCGTGGAAGTAAATATCGACGGCGTTCTGGCCCAGGAAGATGCCGCCGATCCCGCCGGTGACGAAGAGCGAGACGAAACCCAGCGCGTACAGCATCGGACTTGTGAAGCGGATATTCCCGCCCCACAGCGTGCCCAGCCAGTTGAACGTCTTGATCGCCGACGGCACGCCGACGACCATCGTCATCACACTGAAGGCCACCGCGACGTAAGGGCTCATCCCCGACTGGAACATATGATGGCCCCAGACGAAGAACCCGACGATCCCGATGCCGAAGATCGCGAAGACCATCGCCGCATAGCCGAAGACCGGCTTGCGCGCGAAGGTGCTCAGCAGATGGCTCACCAGCCCCATCCCCGGCACGATCGCGATGTACACTTCCGGATGCCCGAAGAACCAGAACAGGTGCTGGAACAGGATCGGGCTGCCGCCGCGGTGGTCGACCAACGGCTTGTTAAAGAAGAGGTCGCCCGGAATGAAGAAGCTGGTGCCCGCGTTGCGGTCGAGCAGCAGCAGCAACCCCGCCACCAGCAGCACCGCGAAGGAGAGCAGCGAGAGGATCGCCGTGACGAACCAGGCCCAGCACGTCAAGGGCATGCGCAGCATCGTCATGCCTTTGGTGCGCAGGTCGAGCGTCGTGACGATGAAGTTGATCGCGCCCACCAGTGAAGCGAAGCAGAAGATCGCGATGCTGAGCACCCACAGGTCCTGGCCGTAACCGCCCGGACCCTCGTAGCCCTTGCCCTGCGCCGCGGGGATCGCCGAGAGCGGCGGATAGCCCGTCCAGCCCGAATTCGGCGGCCCGCCGGGCACGAAGAAGGCGGCCATGAGCGTGATGAACGAAAGGATGGTCAGCCAGATCGAAAGCATATTCAGACGCGGGAAGGCCATGTCCAGCGCGCCGATCTGGATCGGCAGGAAGTAGTTCCCGAATCCGCCCATCGGCGCGGTGGTGAGCACCATGAAGACCAGGATCGTGCCGTGCATGGTCAGGTAGCTGAGGTACTTCTCGGGCGTAAGCACGAACCACTTGGCTTGAAGCGCCTTGATCTGCTCGGTTAACGCCTGAGCCTGCGCGCTGTCGGGCGCCAGAGCCGAAAGCTGGTTGTTGAGCTGCGCGATCGTGCCTTCGTTGGCCAGGTGCAGGCGAAAGACCACCGACAGCCACATGCCGACAAACGCGGCGACCAGCGCCAAAATCCAGTACTGGATCCCGACCACCTTGTGGTCGGTGCTGAAAATCCACCGCCGGATGAAACTGGACGGTGGCTCGTGAACGTGGACGTGTTCTGCGGCCGACTCAGCCGACATGCCCGTACTCCTTCTTCAACGGTGCGCGCGATCCCGCGGCACGGCGCGCGTGCTTACGGCGCGTTATCCGCGAGAAACTTCGTGTACTCCGCCATCGTGACGACATTCAACTGGCTGCGCATCTGGTAATGCCCGTATCCGCACAGCTCCATGCACGCGACTTCGTACGAGCCCGTCTGCGTGGCCTTGAAAGGAATGTAAACCGCCAAACCGGGCACCGCGTCCTGCTTGACCCGCAGTTCGCGGACGCCGAAGTTGTGGATCACGTCGCGGCTGCCGATCTTCATCACCACCGGCACCCCGACTGGCACGGTCAGCGAACCCATCACGATGTCGTCCGCGCCCTTGGGATCGGTCTTGTCCAGACCCAGGAAGTTCCCTTCGGCGTCGTTGATCATATTCACGTCGCGGCGGCCGAACACGCCGTCCTTCCCCGGGTAACGGATGTACCACTTGAACTGCAAGCCCGTGACTTCGACCTCGATCGCCGGCTTGGGGTGCTCGTTCAGGTGCATCTCGGCCCAGACCTTCTGGCCCATCAGGTTCAATCCGACGAAGAGCACCAGCGTCGCCGCCGACCACGTGTACTCGAGCTTATGGCTGCCCAGCAGGTACGTCGCCTTGGCGCCTTCGCGGTGGCGGTACTTGTAAACCAGGAACGCCAAACCCAACTGCGCGATCGCGAAGATCGCTCCGGTGATGATCAGGGTCAGGTAAATCTGGTCGTCGATCAATTGGCCGTGTTCGGAGATCAAAGGCGGAAGAATCGGCGCCTTCGTGGCGAAGAAGTACAGCGTCAGCGCGACCAACGCGCCGATCATGCCTACAAACAGCAGCGGAGTCATGCCGGTGGCTCCTCAAAGCCAATTTTAACCAAAGCCGTCCCCACCCCAAAACGCGAGGGCGGACGATCTGAGCGGTCTGCGAATAAGACCCTTTGGGCATACCTTAAAGGGTCTCGTTTGCAACCGCCAATGCACAAATGACGGCGCGCCCAACGGAGTCACCCGGAGCGCCGAGCCGAACCGTAAGCAACTATGCGTCCAACAGTTAGCGGATTTAATGCACCATGAGCGTGCAACGCACAGGCTTGCAACCTGCACTGAGGACTACGCTTGGAAATGTCAACCTATGGAGGCAGGTCTGTCCGCACGGAACTCGGCCGTGTCGAACCGAAACACGCGCCCGTTGGCCTAAGATACCGCCGGGCGGCCCCAGGGATCAAACGGACGGCCGGGAAGCGTATCCGAGCCGAAGCGCAGCACATGCCCGTCCGGGTCCTCCACGTGGAACTCGTACGCCCACGGGAAGTTACTCAAGGGCATGCGGATCTTCGCGCCCCGGGCTCGGACTTCGTCGTGCAGCTTGCCGGCGTCGCTGACGCCGAACCAGACCCAGGTGCCCGGATTTCCCTGCGCGCCTTGGCACAACATCACGCCTTTACCGTCCCGCGATACCGAGGCCATCTGGCTGGGATCCTGCCAATCGAGCCGGAAGCCCAACGCTTTCAGATAATAGTCCAAGCTGGCTGGCAGGCGTTCCACCCGCAAGATCGGTACGACGCACTCGAAATGCAAAGGTGCTGGCGGCAATCCGGAGGCGGCCACGGCAACTCTCCTGTGTTCCCGATTCCTCCCAGACCTACTGGTGATCCGAGCGCAAGACCGGGCTGGGCGTTTCCGCCGCGGGCAGATGCTGGAACGGCGCCAGCGTGTCCTTGAGGTCTTCGAACTCCAGACCGATCACTTCGACCGCCGGCGTGAAGTCGCTTCCCGACTTATAGAGGTCCATCCACCCGTCTTTGTTGACCGCGATGGGCAGGAACGGCTTGCCCTTCAACTCGATCTTGCCTTGGGCATCGGCGCGATGGCTGCGCACGTGTCCTTTGCCTGCCCGCAGCAGCCGAGTCAGTTCGGCGATGTCGGCATGCTGAGCGAAAGCCAAGCCCACGCCGGCGTCGCTCAGCTGTTCGCGCGTATCGTCGTCCGCGAAGGGGCCCAGAATCGCGAGCGAAGCCTCGAGCTTATGCGTGGCGGCGATTTGCAGACAGGACTGCAAGTTCACGTGGCTGCTGGGCGTACAGGCCAACAAACGGCCCACGGTGGTCAAGTCTTGGGTCTCCAGGAACTCCTCGTCCAGCGCGCTGCCTTGAGCCACCTGGAATCCGGCCTCCCTCGCCCGCGCGCACATGATCGGGTTGGTATCCACGAGCAGCGTCGGAATGCCGCGCATCTCGAAGATGCCGGCTACGCGCAGCGCCAGGTCGTTCGCGCCGACGATCAAGAGCCCGTCGGGGCGCGTCACTTCCAATTTCAGCAGCCGCGCCAGCGGCTTGGCGGTAAAGCCGTTCAGCATGCAGGTGACCAGGATCGTGCTGAAGGTGAGCGCCACGAGTTTGTCGCCCGAAGCCGGATCGCCGTGCGCCGACAGGAGCAGTGCGAAGAGCGAGGCGATCGATGCCGCGACGATCCCGCGCGGGCCGATCCAGCTTAGAAAGATTTTCTCGCGCCAGTTCAACGGCGTGCCGCGCGTGCAGATCCAGATCCCGAACGGCCGGACCAGAACCATCAGCCCGGCGATGGCCACGAAGCCCATGGGCCAGAGCGGAATGAGCGTATCCAGGCGGAAATTGGCGGCCAGCAGCATGAACAGGACGGAGATCAACAACGTCGTCAGGATGCCTTTGAAGCGGCGCAGTTCTTCCACTTCCCGGCCCAACAGGTTGGCCACAACCAGCCCGCCGCACGTCACTGCGCCGAGCCCCGATTCGTGAAACCACGTCTCGCTCAACCCGTACAGCCCCAGCGCGCCGGCCAAGGCCAGCAGCGGGTCGAGTTCTTCGTCGTAGCGTCCGGTGCGCCGCCGCCAGAGCAGCCACTTGGAAAGCAGCCAGCCGCCGGCCGCGCCGATCAGCGGTCCGAAAATCAGCGCGCCCAGAAAACCGCGCGTGGCCTTGAAGAACCCGACCTCGCGCAGAATGACCTCCAGCGTCACCACCGCCGTGATCGCGCCCACCGCATCGATCAGGATGCCTTCCCAGAGCAGGATCGTATGCACGCGGCGTTGCACGCGCACGTTCTTCAGCAGCGGCCCGATCACCGTCGGGCCGGTGACGATCATCAGCGAACCGTAGAGAAAGGAGATCGGCCATTCGAAGCCGGCCATGTAATGCGCGCATAACGTCCCGCCGATAAAGCTGACCAGCGCGCCCAAAGTCACCAGATTGCGCACCGTCACCGGGGCCAGACGCAGGTCTTTCATGTTCAAGGACAATCCGCCCTCGAACAGGATCACCGCCACGCCCAGCCCCACGATCGCCTGCAATGCCTTGGGCATCGCTTCCGACGGCCGCGGCATCAGTTGCAGCCACTCGGGGCCTTCCGGTCCCAGCAGCATGCCCAGGATCAACAAAGGGATAATGGCCGGCAGCCGCGCCACCCGGCCCAGCCACTGCGCGAAGACGCCGCCCACGATCGCGACCAAAAGCACCTGTACGGCGGGATTCAAATTCTGGCATCCTCGTATGCGAGCGGAACGGATCGGGCGCAAGTTCAGACGGATAGTGGCATTTTGCCCATCCGCGCCGTGGACGCAACAAGCACACGGGAAACATGGTCGGAAGCTATGGATTTGCTTAGTGGCCGGAGGCCGCGCCGACCTTGGGAATCACCACCACCGTGGCGCAGGTCACTTCTTCAAGCGCCGCTTCGATGTTGGGGCCCAAACTGAGCCGCTCGACCAGGGCCTTCGCCGCCGCACCCATCACCACCAGATCGTAGGCCCCGCGGTCGACTTGTTCGACCAGCCCCGTCACCATCGACTGGCTGTCCCGGACGTGGCAATCCAAAAGCGCCGGATCGCTGACGCGTTCGGCATACTGCTGCTGCAGCGTCACGCGCATCATATCCCGGCCGTGCTCGCTGGTGCGGTCCAGGACCGCGGAAGGCAGCAGCGGATGCCGCGAGCTGCTCTCGGTGATGAACAGCAAGCTGATGCGCGGCTGCTCCTCGCGCGCGTAGCGCGCCGCGCATTCGAACGCCGCATCGCCGAAGTAGCTCCCGTTCGTCGGCACCAGCAAGCGCTTGAAGCCGCCGTCGGCCGGCGTGCCGCCCAAGCTGTTGCGCACCACCAGCACATGGCACGGCGAACGGCGAATCAGTTCGGTCAGGAACGGGTCGAACATCGGATGCCGGTGGCCCGACGCACCGACCACGATGAACTGGTAGCCGCGCGCAGCCTCCTCGAGCACCGTTTCCAGCACCGATCCCTTCATGGGGCGATTCTGGAAGTTCAGCCGCTCGGCCGCGGATCCGGCGGCGGCCCGCAGTTCCTTCAGGTACGTCTGCTCGTTCACCGCTTCGGCTTTGGGAAGCCAGAATTGCAGCGCCCGCCACCACGGCGGCGAACCCGTCTGCACGCGCAGCACCGTCACGCGGTCGCCTTCTCCTCCGCACATCCGCGCCGCCAGATGGCAGCCCAGTTCGGCGTTGCCGCCGCCGCCCGCCAGGACCAGCATCCGCAAGGCCCCCGAGGGCATGAACCGTTCCGTGCTTCCGCGCTCGCGCAGGCGTTCTTCTTCGCTGGGCTTCAGCTTCCCCAGGATCGCGCGCAAACCCAGCGGAGCGATGAAGGACGTCAGCAGCGACATCACCACGATCACCGAGAAAAGTTCCTCGTCCAGGATGCCCAGGTCCTTCCCGATCTTGGCGACCACCAGCCCCACCGCGCCGCGCGCGCTCATGCCTACGCCCACCGCCAGGGATTCCCATAAGCCCATCCGCCCCAGCAGTCCGCCCACCAGGCACCCGGCCAGCTTGCCCACCAGCGCCAGCACGCAGACCAGAATGAGCAGGCGCCCCCCTTGCAGCTCCCAGAGATTCACCTCCAGGCCCACCAATCCGAAGAAGAGCGGGGAGAACATCGATAGCGTGATCTGTTCGAGCTTGTGAAAATTCTCGGCGCGCAAGGTCGGGCACTGCCGCAGGACCATGCCCGCTACGAACGCGCCGAAGACCGCGTGGACATGCATCGCTTCCGTGGCCGCCGCGCACAGCAGCGTCACGAAAACGATCAGCACCAGTTCGCTCCCGGAAAGATGCCAAAGATGGTCGAGCCGCGGCAGACCGGCGCGCAGCAACGGATACATCACGTACCGCGCGGCGAGCAGGAAGCCGGTCAGGTACAGCATCGTCATGCCTAGCTGAGCCGCGTCGAAGGCTCCGGCCGTCACCAGACCGGAGATTAACGCCAGCGCCACCCAGCCCACGGTGTCGTCCACCACCGCCGCGCTGAGCGTAATGACCGCGAAATTGCGCCGGATAAGCCCCAGATCGATCAGAATCTTCGCGATCACCGGCATCGCGGAGACGGCCATCGCCACGCCCAGGAACAGGCACAGGTTCAGACGGCTGGCCTCCGGCGCCAACTCGATCCCATAGCCCAGCCACGCGCCCAAGCCAAAGGGAATCAGCAAGCCGCATAACGAAACCGTAAACGCCGCGCGGCCCAAATTTCGCATCGTGCGTACGTCGGTTTCCAGGCCCGTCAGCAGCATCAGGAGGACCAAGCCCAAGTTGGCGACCCAGGCCGTGCCGGAGGCATTCCCGAAAAGCGTCTGCTGCCATTCCGGCGCCACGGCGCCCAGCCCGGTGGGGCCCAGGAGCATCCCCGCCAGCAGTTCGCCCAGGACGGGCGGCTGCTTGATGCGGTTCAGCAGTTCGCCGCAAAGCCGCGCAAGCGCAATCACCAGCGCTATTTGCAGCAAAAAGGCGACGTGTTCGGACATGTGTGGATCCCATTCTCCTTGGCTGCGGACAGCATGCCTGGAACCCGCGCGCGCGCCAGTTGAGGACCTCGAATTTCGCCCCTTTTCGACGGCGCTAGAATTCTGGCTTCGCTGCGCTATTTTCCGGTACGTATGAGTGACGCCGCTCCGGATCGGTACGCCATCCGCCCCTTCTATGCCGGAAAGGGCATCCTCGTCACCGGTTCCACCGGCTTTCTGGCCAAGGCCCTCGTCGAGAAGCTGCTGCGCGATCTGCCCGAAATCCGCGCGATCTACCTTTTAATCCGGCCTCGCGTACGCGCCGACGGCACGTTGATCGATCCCAAAACCCGGCTGCGGGACGAATTGCTCCGTAACAGCGTCTTCCATCGACTGCGCGCCGAACGCGGCGACGCCTTCGACACGCTCTGCGACGAGAAGCTGATCTGCGTCCCCGGCGACCTGACCCACGATCGGCTGGGCCTCGAACCCGCGGCCTATGCGGAACTGGCCAAGCAAGTCGGCGTTGTGATCGGCTCGGCGGCCACCGTCGTCTTCGACGAACGCCTGGATCTGGCCCTTGAGATCAACACGCTCAGCCCGCTGCGCCTCCTCGATTTCGCCCGCGATGCCGGCGCCGCGTACTGCCACATCAGCACCTGTTACGTCAGCGGCAAACGGACCGGCAGCGTACCCGAACGGATTCTCGACCCGCTGGAAGCCATCGACGCGCAGCTTCCGCCTGGACAGACGCGCCCCGAACGCTTCGACGTCGAGAAAGAAGTCGAGAAACTGCGCACGCTGGCCAACATCACCTTGGCCGGCGCGGAGACCGAAGCGCGCAAACGCGGCTGGGCGCCCGAAAGCGACGAAGCGCGCGCGCACCTGCGCCGCGCGCTCGTCAACGCGGGGATGCTGCGCGCCCGCAGCCTGGGCTGGAACGACACCTACACGTACACCAAGTGGCTGGGCGAACAGCTCGTCAGCAAACGCCACGGCGAGGTGCCCACCGCGGTAGTCCGCACCTCCATCATCGAATCCAGCCTGCGCGAACCCGAACCCGGCTGGCTCGACGGACTGCGCATGGCCGACCCGCTCATCGTCGGCTTCGGCAAAGGCCGTTTGCGCGATTTCCCCGCCGCGCGCGATCTGGTCCTGGATCTGATCCCCGCCGACTTGGCCGTCAACGGCATCCTCGCCGCCACCGCCAGCGTCGGCGCGAAGCCCGGCGGGTTCGAAATCGTCCACTTGGCCAGCGGCGACGAGAACCCGCTCGTCTTCGACAATCTTTACCAGGCCGTGCGCGATTACTTCCGCAAACACCCGTTCCTGGACCGCGCCGGAAAGCCGGTGAACGTGCCGACCTGGAAATTTCCCAGCGTCGAGAGCTACCGCCGCCGCGTCACCTACGGCCTGCTGCATCCGACCCGCGCGCTGGGTAACCTCGTGGACGGACCGGTGCCCGTCCCGGGAACCAAGCGCCTGCGCAACCGGCTGCGCCTGCTCAGCGGAAAATTCGAACAGCTCCTGTATTACGTCGATATCTACAGCCCCTACACGAACCTCGACGTGCGCTTCGAGACGCGCCGCACGCGTGAGGTCCTGCTGGCCATGGACCCCGCCGAGCGCGACACCTTCGACTTCGACGTGCGCAAGATCCGCTGGCGGCACTACCTCCAGGATGTGCACATCCCGGGACTGAAGCGGAATATCCTGCGCATGGACGAACCGCCGCGAGCGGGCGCCGGCGATGGCCATCTGCTCGACGAAGAGGCCGCCGCGCAGCGCGCGCGAGCGGCGATCCACGGCGTGCCGCAGACGATCGTCGAACTGGCCGCCCGCGGCGCCGACCGCTACGGCTCCCGGCCCTTTCTGGCCGTGCGCCGCGCCGGAGCGGACGTGACCGTCTCCTTCGCCGACTTCTATCAGCGCGCCGGACAGTGGGCCCGGATTCTGCACGCCAAAGTGGGCGTCGAACCCGGCGACCGCGTCGCGATCTACGCCGAAAACAGTCCCGAATGGGGGCTCGCGTATCTGGCCATCGCGCGCGCCGGCGCCGTCGCCGTGCCGCTGGACCGCCAACTCGCCGCCGACGAGGCCGCGCGGCTTTGCCGCTTCGTCGAGGCCAAAGCGCTGGTGATCTCCCCCGCCCTGCTGGCCAAAGCCGGCGAAACGTTCCCGGCCGGCGAAACCGCTCCGGCGCTCCTGAACCCCTACGCCGACCTCGCGCCCCACGCAGGCCGAAGCTGGCCCTATCCCGAAGCCGCGCCCGCGCCGGGGCCGCTCAAAGATCCCAAGCCCGAATCGCTCGCCTCCATCCTGTTCACCAGCGGGACGACCTATCAGCCCAAAGGCGTGATGCTCTCCCACGGCAACTTCGTCGCCAACGCGCTGGCCGTCGCGGAGGTGCTGGAGCCCCTGGAGACCGACCGCTTCCTGGGGCTGCTCCCGCTGCATCACGCGTTCGAGTTCACCGGCGGCTTCCTGACGCCGCTCTTCGGCGGCGCGACCGTGCACTACCTGGAGACGCTGCGCCGCGAAGAGATCCTCGAGACGATGCAGCGCGCGAAGGTCACCGTGGTGCTGGCGGTGCCGCGCGTCCTCCAGATGTTCGCCGACGGTATTCGCGAACGGATCAACCAGGCCGGTACGAGCGGCAGCCTGGCGCTGAGTTTTCTGTCCGGCGCCGCGGCGGCGGCCGAAGCCGTGGGCGGCGAACAGGCGCGCAAAACGCTCTTCCATCGCGTGCACGAAGCCTTCGGCGGACAGCTTCGGCTCTTCGTCAGCGGCGGCGCGGCCCTCAGCCCCGATCTGTTCCACTTCTTCAAACGCTTCGGCATCCCCGTCGCCGAAGGCTACGGACTCACCGAGACCGCGCCGATCCTGGCCGTCAATCCGCACGGCGCGCCCAAAGCCGGGAGCGTGGGGCTGGTTTTGCCGGGCGTGGAATTGAAGGTGCGTGAGCCCGACCTGCGCGGCATCGGCGAAGTCCTCGCCCGCGGCCCCAACGTGATGCAAGGCTACTGGCGCGATCCGGAATCCACCGAGAAAGCCTTCGAGGACGGCTGGTTCCGCACCGGCGATCTGGGCCGCATCGACGCCACCGGCTACCTGTTCCTGACCGGACGGCTGCGCGAAATCATCGTCACCGCCGCCGGAAAGAACGTCTACCCCGACGAACTGCAGGAACGCTTCCGTGCGATCCAGAAGGTTCGCGAACTCTGCGCCGTGGGCCTCCCGGCGCGCAGCGGGCAGGGCGAGGAAGTCGCGCTGATCGTCGTGCCCGAAGCGGGCGCAAACGAAGACGCGCTGCGCGCAGAGATCGAGAAGATCAACCGCGAACTGCCCAGCCACCAGCAAGTCGCGCGCGTCGAATTCCAAAGCGAAGAACTGCCCAAGACCGCAACGCTGAAAGTGCAGCGGCGAGTCTTGCAGGAACGCTACGCCGCGGCCGCAAAGCCGTCGAAAAAGAAACCCTCCGCCGCCAGCGGGCGCGGCGAGGTCTTCGAGGAAATCGCCCGCGCCATCGCCGAAGTCGCCCAGGTCGATCCGGCCGAGGTGACGCCGGATAAGAAACTCCAGCTCGACTTGGGCGTGGATTCCATCGGGCGCGTCGACCTGATGGGCAAGCTGGAGCTGCGCCTCAACGTCGCGATCCCCGACGAGGCCCTCGCCAAACTGCTCACCGTGGGCGAAGTGCTCGAGGCCGTCGAACAGGCGCGTAAGAGCGGCGCCGGCGCCACCGGCCGGCACCTGGCCGAACGCATCTGGCGCCGCGGAAGCGATACGCCTCTCGCCCCGCAGGCCTTCGATCCCAGCCTCTCGCGCTTCGTACTCGGCGGCGCGCTCTCCACCACCGCCAAGGTGCTCTTCAATACCTGGCTTTCCATCGATGCCTACGGACTGGACCACTTGCCCAAGGACAGAGCGTTCATCCTGGCCTGCAATCACTCCAGCCACCTGGATACCGCGGCCGTCCGCGAGGCCCTGGGCGCGCACTCCGGACAGCTTCACGTGATGGGCGCGCGCGATTACTTCTTCGATACGCGCTTGAAGTCCTGGTTCTTCAGCTCCGCGTTCAACGTGCTCCCCTTCGAGCGCGAAGAGAACACCCTGGAAGGCCTCGCGCTTTGCCGCCAGGCGCTCGAACGCGGCCGTCCGCTCCTGATCTTCCCCGAAGGCACGCGCTCGGTCAGCGGCAAGCTGCAGAACTTCAAGAGCGGCATCGGGATGCTCGCCCTGGAACTCGATTTCCCCGTCGTGCCGGTGCATGTGCGCGGAACCCACGACGCGCTGCCCAAAGGCCGCGCGCTACCGCGACGAGCGCAGATCCGCGTCAGCTTCGGCGCGCCGCCCAACCTCGACGACCTCCGCGCCCGCCGCCAGGAACAGCTCGAAAAGGCCGCGAAGGAAGGGAAATCCGGAGGCAGCGCCGCGAAGCTGTACAAAGAAGCAGCCCAGCGCCTGCGAGCCGAAGTCGAACGCCTCGCCCAAATGCCCTAGTCGATTGTGTTGAGTAGGACGCGGGCGAACATCCTTCCCGAGGCGGTGCCACGCGCGGCCTTAACTCTTGCCCTTCTCCGCTCCGTAGATCTCCGGATTCAGAGTCGGATCGTTGTACATCTTGAATTGCCGGTACAGCTTCATCTGCTTGCGCCCGCTCATCAAATCGTCGAGCAGCTGCTGCATGGCAACGGTCAGATCGTCGCGCTGCCGCGTGAGCACCTCGGCGCGGACACGGCACTTCTCTCGGTGGTTCTCGTCTACGTCGTTCCGCTTCGACTGCTCTTCCATGTGGAATACCTTGAGCGAAAGAATCGAAAGCTTGTCGATGCAGCTCCCGGGCGTTTCGGTATTCCACGGCTGCGCGCTGGCGTCGGGCGCGTGGCGCTGCACGATCATGCGGAAAAAGTAATCGTCGAGCTGCTCGACGAGGTCGTTGCGGTGCTGGTTCAGCTTGTCGATGCGGCGTTTGACCGCGGCAATCGTGGGGTCGTCGGCGTTCGGCGCGCGAGCCTTATCCTCTTCGTGCCAAAGATCGTAATTGCGCTGGTGCTGCTCGTGCACCACCACCGCCAACGGACTCTTCGGACGCGGGCGCTCAGCGGCCAGATGCCATTCGGCCGTCCAGCGATGCTGCCACTTGGCCAGCGTCTGGGCGAGGCGATCGATGTTTGCTTCGGGCGGTAACGGTTGCGTGAGACCCATGCCGCTCATCCTGTCTCACCCGGCGCTCAAGTAAAGCGCAAACAGTCGGAGCCCGCGTTCGGTCCAAGGGCTGCCCAAATAGGTTGAGCAAAGCGGGCAAAACGCACCAGAGCATCGCGCGAAAGCGAGCCCAAATGCAGGTTGAGGCCTGCGAATTCTCGGAATTCAGTATGGAATCCTAACGAAAAATTCGCGAGAAAGGTATATTGAGGTTGGACGATGTAACAGGGGGAGGGGAAGGCCACCACAGAGGACGATAACTGATTGGGCTACGCGATCGCCTTTTCCAGTCAGGCCGGACGTCAACTGAAAGCCTTACGCACGTACCATCGGCGCACACTGATCCGCCGTAACACGGTGCTGCTTGCCCACCAGCCCCAAGTCCCCACTCGCAATCGCAAGCCGCTCGAACCCAACGCCCTCGCCCCGTGGGAACTCCGCGTCGGCGCGTTGCGCGTCTTCTATTTCGTCAACGAAGAGACCCGCCAAGTCTGCATCGTCGCCATCGGGACGAAAGATCACGCGCGCGTGCTCATCGACGGAGAAGTGGTTCGGCTGTAGCTTCGAACCGGAAACCGGCCCTACTCCCACTCGATGGTGCTCGGCGGTTTCTGCGAGATATCGTAGACGACGCGGTTGATGCCGCGTACTTCGTTCATGATCCGGCTGGCCATGCGGCCCAACACCTCGTAGGGCAGCCGCGCCCAGTCGGCGGTCATCGCGTCGGTGCTTTCCACCGCGCGGATCGCGATCGTCTCGCCGTAGGCCCGTTCGTCGCCCAGCACCCCGACGCTGCGCACCGGCAGCAGCACCGCGAAAGCCTGCCAGAGCTGGCGGTACAGACCGGCCGATTGAATCTCTTCCAGCACAATGTCGTCGGCTTCCTGCAGCAGCCTCACGCGCTCGGCGTCGATCGGCCCGACGATGCGCACGCCCAGCCCCGGCCCGGGGAACGGATGCCGCCAGACGATATCTTCCGGCACGCCCAGTTCGGTCCCGATCTGCCGGACTTCGTCCTTAAAGAGCGCGCGGAACGGCTCGAGCAGCTCCAGGCCCAAGTCTTTGGGCAACCCGCCGACGTTGTGGTGCGTCTTGATCGTGCTCGTCGGCCCGCCGTGCGCGGCGATCGATTCGATCACGTCCGGATAGAGCGTGCCCTGCCCCAAAAAGCGTGCGCCCTGAACCTTACGCGCTTCTTCTTCGAAGACGCGCACGAACTCGCGACCGATGATCTTGCGTTTCTGCTCGGGATCGATGACGCCGGCCAGCGCGCCTAGGAAACGCGCGCCCGCTTCGATCGTCAGCAGCGGTATCTTGAAGTGGTCGCGGAAGGTCCGGTCCACGCGCGAACGCTCGTTCTTCCGCAGCAGCCCGTTGTCCACGAAGATGCACTGCAACTGAGCGCCAATGGCCTCGTGGATCAGCACCGCCGCGACCGAACTGTCCACCCCGCCGGATAGCCCGAGGATCACCTTGCCGTCGCCCACCTGCGCGCGAATCTTGGCCTTCTGCTCCTCGATGAAGTTCGCCATCTTCCAGTCGCCGCTCAGTCCGGCGATGGCATAAAGGAAGTTGCGCAGGATCACGCGCCCCTTGGGCGTATGCGTCACTTCGGGATGAAACTGAACTCCGTAAATCTTGCGCTTCGGATCCCCGATGGCGGCGAGCGGGCAGTCGCGGGTGCGCGCAAGCACCTTGAAGCCCGGCGGGCACGCCGTCAGCGCGTCGCCGTGGGACATCCAGACTTCCGTCCGCTCGCCCATCCCCGCCAGCAGTTCGTTGGGCTCGACGATATCGATCACCGCCTGCCCGTATTCGCGGCGTTCCTGCTTCTCGACCTTACCGCCCAGCGAAAAGGCGGTGAACTGAATGCCGTAGCAGATGCCCAGGATCGGCAAACCCAGCTCGAAAATCTTCGGATCGACACGCGGAGCGCCTTCGCCGTACACGCTGGCCGGCCCGCCGCTGAAAATCAGCGCCTGCGGCCGTTCGGCGGCGATCGTCTCCAGCGCCTTGTGGTACGGGACGATTTTGCAGAAAACGTTGGCCTCGCGCACGCGCCGCGCGATGAGCTGCGCGTACTGCGCGCCGAAGTCGATGACGTAGACGGTCTGGTGTGGCATGGCGGACAACCGCTCCTATGCGGGCATGAATGCCGTTCTTACCTTCTCTTGCGGATTCGAATGCGGCCGGGACTGGCAACGGTCACCCAGCCCTTCAATCCGATTATCTCGTGCTGCTCGACGACTTCCTTGATGAGCTGTTCGAACGCCACCACGCTTTCCCGGGAGGGACGCAAAACCAGGATGCCCGCGTGAGTACCCGGCGGAAACCGACGCACATCCCCAAAGCCCTTGTCCGCCGTCACCAGGAAGCGCTGCTCTTTCTGCAGTCGCCGCCACAGCTCCGGATCTTTTAGTCCGCCCCAACCCTGCTCCACCACCGTCGCCACATCGCATCCGCACTGAACCAAACATTCGGCCACTCGACGAGGAAGGTCTTCGTCGATCTTGACGGGAAACGGCATGACTCAAGCTACCAGGGTGCTATGCGCGGCTTCGGCCGCAAAGAGCAGCGCGGCGCGCACGTCAGCGCGCGTCAATTGGGGATACTCGGCGAGCAACTCGTCCACACTGAGATCGGCCAGGCTGGCCACCACGATGGAAACCCGAATCCGCGTGCCTTTGATGCAAGCTTCGCCGCTCTGCCGATTGGAATCGCACACGATCCGGGCGCGCCAACTCTCGCCGGAAGAGGCTTTCACTCTTTTCTGGGGCATGGCATGCATCCTTACCGTCCGGCACGGTTCGACTCCTTCGATAACCTACCGCGCCGACCGCCCCCCGGCAACCGGCGACCCGCACGCTCGATTCGTGCGCCTGGCGCGCGCGGACCGGCTCGCCTATGCTCGGGACCGTACCGCCTATGCGAGGTTGTTGCATGCTCCGCCGCTATCTGCCTCCGTGTTTGATCCTGTTGCTGGCGATTCCCATGGCCGACTGGCTGGGCGGAGAGTGGAATTGGCCCGGACCGTCCGACGCTCGAACCCTGTACGAGCGCGCACAGGCCGGAGATCTCCAGAGCCAGTGCGAGTGGGGCTGGTGCCTGCTCTGGGGTGTGGGCGTCGAACCCGATCCGGCCGCGGCCGTCGTCTGGCTGCAGCGCTCCGCCGAACGAGGACACCGCGCGGCGCGCTGGTATTTGGGCCGCGCGCTCGTCTTTGGGGACGGTGGCGCGGCCAAGAATCAAAAAGAAGGCGCCCAATACTTGCGCTTGGCGGCGGAAGACGGCCACGCCGAAGCCGCCTGCGATTATGGTTGGGCGCTTAAATTTGGGCGCGGGGTCGATAAGGATCCCGACGCCGCCTTCCCCTGGTTCCAGCGTTCCGCGGATGCCGGCGTCTACAATGCCTTTACGCCGCTGGGCTGGTGCTACCAGAAAGGCCTCGGCGTTAAGCGGGACGACCGGACCGCCCTGGACTGGTACCTGCGGGCGGCCAATCACGGCGTGACGGTGGCCCAAATTAGAGCGGCCGAGTTCCTGATTTCGGGCCGCGGAGGCAAACGCGACGCGAAGCGCGCGCTGTATTGGATCCATCGCGCCATCGACGCCGGAAGCGCGAATGCCAAGGCCGTATTGGGGCAGTGGCTCATGATGGGCCGCGTGCTGCCGCGCGACGAAACGGCGGGCATACGCTGGTTCCGTGAAGCCGCGGCAGCCGGCGATTCGTATGCGCAGGAGGGTTTATCCATCGCGTATCGAGACGCCCGCGGGGTCGAGCGCGACTACGCACAAGCCATGGAATGGGCCGAACGGGTGGACGCAAAGGGCGATCCCTCCGGCAAATACCTCATGGGCTGGCTCTACGAACACGGCCTAGGCGTCGAGACCGATTATGCGCGCGCGCTGGAGTTATACCGCGATGCTGCCGAAAAGGATGAAGCGCGCGCCATGAATGCGTTGGGCCGCATGGCCGAATACGCGCGCGGCCAGCACGAAGATAAAGTGGAAGCGTTGGGATGGTATCTGCGTGCGGCGAAAGCCGGTAACTCGGTAGCCATGATCAATCTGCTCAGGGCTTATTGGGGCGGCTGGGAAGGCGCGCCCAGCGCGGGTGAAGCCGTCCAGTGGGCACGCAAGGCCGAGCAGGGCACCAACACGGAGGGGCCCTATTGGCTGGGGGTCCTGTATGCCCACGGCGAAGGCGTGCCCGAATCCGACGCCGAAGCCTTGGCGTGCTTTCGGCGAGCGGCCAAACAAGGCAGCGCACGGGGACAGAACGCCTACGCTCAACGCCTGCTGGAAGGCTGGGGCGTGAAAGCGAACCCGCCCGAAGCGGTGGAATGGTTTCGCAAAGCGGCCGCGCAAGGCCATCGAGGCGCATGGGAGGAACTGGCCGAACTTTACCGCGATGGGAACGGCGTTCCGCAGGATCCCGCTTTGGCAACCTATTACGCCCGCGGCGCGGCGTACGTCCGGTCCATGCCGGAGATCGAACCGCTGAACCTCTTCGACTACTAATAACGCCTACTTATCCGCCTCGAGCTCCTGCTCCAGCTTCTTGAGTTCGGCTTCCGCGTTGTCGGCGTTGATGCTCTTCTCGGCCGCTTCTTTGAACTGTGCTTTCAATTCGCTCTTCTTGGCTGCCGACAACCCTTCCTGCACCGCGCCGGCGGCTTCGTTCGCGGACGCTGCGGGTGTTTTCTTCTCCGCGCCGCCGCAGCCGCACAATACCCCCAACAAGACCGCCACCGGCACCCACGCTGCATTCGACTTCATCTCGTTCATCCTTGCCATGCTGGAGTTGCGCTCAAACCGCGTGCATCAACGATCCTTCTTGCCTTTTCCACCACCGCCACCACCGCCGCCGCCAGGCCCGCCCGGAGGCTTGCCTTTGCCCTCAGGCTTACCGTGTTCTCCACCGGCGCCTTCTTCGCGATCGCGCGGAGGTGGCGGAGGCGGACGATGTTCGCCGCCGGGGCCCCCCTCACGCCCATGCGGAGGAGGCGGGGCCGGCGGCCGGTCGCCGAGACCGCCAGGCTTCCCATGGTCGCCTTCCTTGCCGTGCCCTTTGGTTCCCTCGTGCTCGGGTCGATCCCGCTCGTCCTCGCCCGGCTTGCCCTTGCCATCCGGTTTGCCTTTATCGTCCGGTTTACCTTTGTCATCCGGTTTACCTTTGTCATCCGGCTTACCTTTGTCATCCGGCTTACCTTTGTCATCCGGCTTACCTTTCCCATCGGGCTTGCCACGCTCCTTCGACCAGTGTTCCAGCGCCCGGCTGTAGCGTTCGTTTTCCTGTTCTCGCAACCGCTGCACGTTCTGCAACAACGCATCGTTATTTTTCTCGCGCGCGATCGACTCGATGCGGTCGAAGGTGGCCATGCGCTTCAGATGTT
This sequence comes from Planctomycetota bacterium, assembly GCA_015075375.1. Taxonomy (GTDB): domain Bacteria; phylum Planctomycetota; class SZUA-567; order H5-PLA8; family H5-PLA8; genus H5-PLA8. Next base: position 2,450,046 of record JABTUM010000001.1, read on the forward strand.
TCTCGTCTTCGTGAACAAGGTTATCGATGCCCTTGCCCTCACCTTCCGCCTCGGCATGCGCCGAAAACGCCCAACAGGCGCCCAACAGCAGCACCGTCCAGACCTTCTTTGCGTGCACCATCGTCCGCCTCCAATTTATGCGGCTGGAACCGGCCGGCCTCACCCGCATTCACCCAAGTACGGCGTCGCTCATGTTAACGAACCAACCGCCCGCATGAAGGGCGTCTTTTAGCCCCTTACGCTCATGGTTTCATAACCTGCTTCGCACCTTACGTTTACTCTGAGCGTTTCTTGCGTATGGTGATGTGGCCATCCCACTTCAGGAGCATCGTACGCATGCCACGCACGCGCCGCTCGTTCGGCGAACTCGCGCACGGCTGGGTTCCCTTTGGCATCGGGGAGACCAAACCGCATCACTTCGTCGAAATGATGCGCATTGCGTGGGAGAATCGCGACAACCTCGGCTATGCGTGGAAGATCCTCAATCAAGGCGTCTGCGACGGCTGCGCGCTGGGCACCAGCGGCCTGAAGGACTGGACCATTCCCGACGCGCATCTCTGTCTGGTGCGCTTGAACCTGCTGCGCCTTAACACCATGCCGGCGCTGGATGCGCATAAGCTGGCCGACGTGGCGGCGCTGAAAAAGCTCACCAGCGCCGAACTGCGCGCGCTGGGGCGCGTCCCCTACCCCATGCGGCGGCGGCGCGGCGAAGCCGGCTTCACCCGCGTCGCGTGGGACGAACTCTGGGCCGAAGCCGGCGCGCAGTGGCGGCGTTACGAACCCGACCGCACGTACCTCTTCGTCACCAGCCGCGGCGTAACCAACGAAGTCTACTACGTCGCGCAGAAAGTCATGCGCTACCTGGGCAGCAACAACGTCGATAACTCCGCGCGACTTTGCCACAGCCCCAGCACCGCGGGACTCAAGTCCACCGTCGGCGTCGCCGCGACCACGTGCAGCTACGTCGACTGGTACGACAGCGATTTGATCGTTTTCATGGGCAGCAACCCCGCGAACGACCAGCCCGTGGCAATCAAGTACCTCCTCGAAGCCCGCCGCCGCGGCGCGCGGGTGCTATCGATCAACGCCGCGCGCGAGCCCGGCCTCGACCGCTACTGGGTGCCCAGCGACACCGCCAGCGCGCTCTTCGGAAGCAAGATCTGCGACCGCACCTTCCTCGTGAAAGTCGGCGGCGATCTCGCCTTCCTCAACGCCGCGGCCAAGATCGTGCTCGAACGCGGCTGGCATAAGCAGGGCTTCATCGACGAAGCAACCGCCGGCTTCGCGGAGTACCGGGCCGCGCTCGAACGCCAGCCGATGGACGGACTGCTCGCGAGGTGCGGCCTGAGCCTTACGGAAATCGAAGCCTTCGCGCAGGAACTGGCGCGGGCCGATGCCGGCGTCTTCGTCTGGTCGATGGGCATCACGCAGCACGCCCACGGCAGCGACACCGTCCGGGCGCTGGTGAACCTGGCGCTTTTGCGCGAATACGTCGGGCGCGTGGGCACGGGCCTGATGCCGATCCGCGGGCACAGCGGCGTGCAGGGCGGCGCCGAGATGGGCGCCTACAGCACGGCTTTCCCCGGCGGCAAGACGATCGACGCCGAATCGGCGCGGCATTTCAGCGACCTGTGGAACTTCCCCGTCCCCGATCGGCCGGGCCTGACCACCGTCGAAATGCTCGAAGCCGCCCGCGACGGCAAGCTCGACGCGCTCTACGCCATCGGCGGGAACTTTCTCGAGACCATGCCCGATCCGGAGCGCATCGAAGAGGGGCTCACGAAGCTTCCGCTGCGCATCCACAGCGATATCGTGCTGACGAACCAGATGCTCGTCGAGCCCGCCGAGACGGTTTTCCTGCTTCCCGCGCGCACGCGCTACGAACAGAAAGACGGCGGCACCGAGACGACCACCGAACGCCGCGTGATCTACAGTCCCTACATACCCGGTCATGAGATCGGAGAAGCGCGCAGCGAGTGGGAGATGCTCTTGCAGTTCGCGCAAGCCGTGAAGCCCGATGGATACGAGAAACTTCACTTCGCCGGCGGCGCGGCGATCCGCGAGGACATCGAGCGCGCGGTCCCCGCGTACCGCGGCATCGCGGCGCTGAAACAGCAAGGCGATCAGTTCCAGTGGGGCGGCCCGCGCCTCTGCACCGACCGCACCTTCCCGACGCCCGACGGCAAAGCGCACTTTGCGCCGACCGTTCCGCCCGATCACTTACCCGAGCCCGGCAAATTCTTGCTCGCCACGCGCCGCGGCAAGCAATTCAACTCGATGATCCAAGCCGAAGTCGACGGACTTACCGGCGCCGCGCGCGACCACATCTTCATCGCGCCCGCGGATGCCGAACGCCTGAGCCTGCGTACCGGCGATCCCATATTGTTGCGAAGTTCGCGCGGTCAATTCCGCGGCCGCGCGTTCGTGACCGAAGTCGCGCCCGGCACCCTGCAAGGCCACTGGCCCGAAGTGAACGTGCTCCTGGCTTCCGGCGTGGTCGATGCGGGCGGCGGCGTGCCGGACTACAACGCCGAGGTCAGCATCGAGAAGCTGGCCTGAACCTCCACGCCCTTCCGTGAATTGAGTTCCTCTTGCGCATCGTCCTTGCCAAAACTTTGATCGGCCCATCACAACGTGCACCAAATAAGCATTTAGTTGCGCACAACGTTCTGCTTTTCAGTCAACCGAGGCGTTACCTTGCGCACTCATAAACGGTTGGAAGCCTCCATGTTAGGTAAGTCATTAGGGTGCCCCTTTTAGGGACCGATGTTTCGTGGAGACACGAGGCGCATTGGACGATGCATCCTTATATGCGTCGTCCGTTGGGGGGAAGTGCGCAGGCCAGGGCTTGTCTAAGCCTGGGGTTGCGGTAGACTTCCGGGGAGCCATGATTCCAGATTCGAACCGAATTGCCCGGCGTTGGGTTTGCGCCGTAGCACTCGCCTGTGTGGCGGGCGCGGCGGGGGTGCACGCTTCGACCGCCGAAGCCTCGACGTCGGCAGAGGTTGCGGCGCCGCAATACGATCGCGAAAAGCTCCTCAAATCCTTGGACGAAATCGACAGCCGGCGGCTGAGCGTCGAGACGCTGGTCGCGAGGCTGGATATCGTTCTGCGCGACAAGAACAAAGACAAAGAGCACGCGCTGAACGGGGCGTATCTGGGCGATAAGGACGGCAACCTGCGGCTGCGGATCAAGCATCAGGAAACGCTGCTGCTGGATATGGCGTTCCACGAAGGCAGCGTCGATCTGCTGCTGCCGCGCAAGCGCCGGTATTTCCGGGGCAGCGTGGAGGATCTGAAAAAGGCGGGCGGCAACGAGCTGGCGCTGCTGGCGCATGCGGGGACGGCGCACGACTTGTTCTTCCCGCGCCCTTGGACCGAGACGGCGTTCGAGCGGCGAGTGGTGATCGAGAATGGGAAGCCGGTGGTGAGCGTGTTGGAGATGCCGGGCGTCTTCAAGCGCCGCGTGCGCAGTTACCAGCTCAGCAGCGAGCATGCGGTCGCCACGCGCGCGGACATCTTCGACTTGCAGAGCCAGTTCTTGGGCGCGATCCGGTTCGAGGATTACCGCTTCAAGACGCCGGGCGCCGGCGAAGCGGCGGAGCGGCCAACCGATCTGACGTACCCCGGCCGCGTGACGCTCGCGACGGCCAGCGACAAGCAGGAGTTGCAGCTCGATGTGCAGGAACTGATTCCGAACGTTCCGATTCCTCTCGAGAAGCTGCGCGTGCCGGTGCCGGAAGGCATGCAGATCCGCGATCTGGCCGAAGCGTTGCAGACCGGCCAGAGTCTTTGGGAATAACGCTTCCCGTGCGCGTCTTTTCGCAAGACGCTTCCCTCGTATCGTCCGATTCTTGAATGCAGACCGCGCGCGGCGGATGGTTTTTTCGCGGCGCTCCTTGAGCTTGTGACCGGATAGCGCCGTGACGAATCTGCAGGACCGTTTCTTCGACCGCTGGGGCACGTGGGTGGCGCGCAACCGCCGCCGCGTGCTGTGGGGCGCGCTGGCGCTCTTCGTGCTCGCGCTGCCCGGCGCGGGTTACACGCTGACCCATCTCGACGCCAATGTGCTGGACCAGGTTTCCGCGAAGTTGGTGCGCTTCCGTTACATGCGCGAGATCAGCGAAGCGTTCGGCGGAGACTTGCTTGCGGCGGTGGTGCATGTTTCCGACGAAGCGGCCCAGGATCCCGCGAACGCCGCGCCGCTGCGCGCCTACGGCGATCTGCTCGCCGAGGAACTGGCTCAGGTCGGCCTGCGGCCCGAGGATCATGCGGCGCTGCCGGAAGGATACTTCGCCGAACCGCAGCGCTGGCTGCGGCGGGTCGAGTGCAAGGCCGGAGCGGGCTTGCGGCAGGCGCTGGAACGGATCGGGAAAGAACACCTCGCGGCGGTGCTGAGCGTCGAGGATGTGCACGCGGTCGAGGCGCGCTTCGATCCGGAGGCGCTGGCCCAACGGCTGAAGCAGGTGCGCGAGGAACTGAAGGACATCGATCCGTCGATGGACGTGGAGCGTAAGCGGCTGATGGCCGATCCGCTGAAGCTGGCCGGGCTGGCGCAGGAAGCGCTGGACCGCAAACTCGGCGGGCGCAAATCGAATCTGTCGCTGCACGACGCGGAAGGCTATTTCCTCTCGCCCGACCGCACGACGCTGCTGGTGCTGGCGCGGCCGATCCAGGGCGTCAACCAGCTCGATTTTCTCCACGCCCTGATGCCGGCGGTGCAGCGCGCGGAGAACCGGGCGGTCGAAGCCTTCCGCGCGAAATACGCCGCCGCGCCGCCGTTCACGACGCAGCTCATGAGCGATACCTACGGCGAGCCTGCCGAGGGCGAACCTCGGGACGCGCAACTGCGCGTCGGCTACACGGGCCTGCACGCGGTGACGTACGAGAACGAGTTGAGCCTGCGCTGGGATATTCTCTCCACGACGCTCACGTCGGGCGTGATCGTGATCCTGCTGTTTCTGCTGGTCTTCCGCGAACTGCGGCTGGCGTGGTGCATCGCGCTGACGATGGGCTTGGCGGTGGTGGTGACGCTGGCGCTGACGGCGCTGGTGCAGGGCAAGATCGGCGTGATGGGCGCGGGCTTCACGTGCATCCTGCTGGGCATGGGCGTCGATTACGGCATTCACATCTACAGCACGTTCCACCATCTGCGCGAAGAAGCGCGCTACCGGACGGAAGATGCGCTGGCCGAGACGCTGCGGCGCTGCGGACCCAGCGTGCTGGCGGCGAGTTTGACGACGGCGGTGGCGTTCTTCGGGATCGCGACGACGCATTTCCGGATGCTGGCCGAACTGGGCCTGCTGGCGGGGATCGGGCTGTTCGTCGCGGCGCTGCTGATGATCACCTTTTTCCCGGTGCTGCTGGCGGGCGGCGGCGACGACCGCAAGGCCGGGCATGTCGCGCACAGCATCCGCAAGACGACGATCATGCTGGGGCGCTTTCACCAGCGGCAGCGCAAGGGCTGGCTGGGCGTCTCGCTGGGCGTGCTGGGGCTGCTGGCCTGCGCGACGTTGATCCTGGGCTATTCCGATCCGGGCCCCGAGCCGGTGATGGGCGTGCGCTTCGACGGCGAGCTTTCGAATCTGCGCAGCCTGCGCATCCAGGCGATTCCGCTGCGCGAGCGGGTGGCCGCGAAGTTCGGGCAGGCGTTTTCGGACATCAAGGTGCTGGCCGAAGGCCCCGACGAAGCCACGGCTTACGCGGCGGCCGAGCGCGCGGTGGCGAACCTGAAGGCGCGCGAAGAAGCGGGCGAGATCGAACCGCTGGGCGGGATTCTCGACTACGTGCCGGCGCCCTCTGCGCAGCGGCGGTCGCTGGAGGCTTTGCGCGCGGTGGATTTCACGGCCTGCCGGCAGCGCTTTCTTCAAGCGGCGCAGCAGGAATTCGGCGCGGCGGGCGAACGCGCCTTCCAGCCGTTTTTGGCCAAGCTCGACGAACTCGCCGATTCGGCGCGGACCGCGGAGGTGCTTACGCTGGCCGAGGTGCTCCAAGGTCCGGTGGGCCCGATTCTGAATCTGTTCGCGCGGGTCGACGCGGACAGCGGGCGCGTGCAGTTGCTGACCAGTTATCTGCCGGCGAGCGCGCCGGGCAACGGCGGGCTGGGGCATACCGAGGCGTGGTACGGCGCGGTGGCGCAGGATGCGGAGCGCGGCACGCCGGAGGGCGGCGCGATCAAGTTCACGTCGCCGCGGCTGGTGGGATTCGAATTGAAGGCGAGCCTGCTGCGCGACATGGAATGGATCAGCGGCGCGGTGGCCCTGTGCGTCGCCACGCTTCTGGTGATCACCTTCCGCAGCGCGAAGAAGGCGCTGCTCGCGGCTTTGCCGCTGATTTTCGCGACGCTTTTCGTGCTGGCCGGGGTGGTGGTGGCGCAGCTTTTGGGTCGCGATTTCGCGTTGAATTACGTGAACCTGATGATTTTCCCGGTGCTGGTGGGCAGCGCGATCGATTACGGCGTCTACCTGGTCTTCGACGTGTATTCGTCGCGGCGTCCGTCGCTGGAGGCGGTGGTGGCCGAGACGGGTCGCGGCGTGGTGCTGTGCGGGCTGACGACGCTGGCGGGGTTCGGCTCGATGGTGCTTGGAAGTTACACGGGTCTGATCGATTTCGGCTGGTCGGCGGTGCTGGGGTACTCGGGTGCGCTTTTTGGCGCACTGATCGTGCTGCCGGGGGTGTTGAATCTGCTGGGCGCGGGCGGTATGGAGCGCCCGGTGTCGTTGAAGAAGGAACAGCCCGCGGCGCCGCAGTTGACGGGGAAGAAGTGAGCGCCTCCGGAATCGAATCTCCCCGCCCCTGCGCTTGAGCGGGCGCGCTTCCGCGCGCACAATACGGCCATGCACGCACCGATCGTTGCACCCGTCGCCGAACCGCCCGCCGCGCCCGCCCGCGCGGGCGAACGCTTTTCGTTTCCGCCGCGCGCGGCCGAACTGCTGCGCAGTTGCGTCCACTGCGGCCTGTGCCTGGGCGCGTGCCCGACGTACCGCGAGCTGGGCAACGAGAACGATTCGCCGCGCGGGCGGCTGTACCTGATGAAGGGCCTTGCCGACGGGCGCATCGAAGCCACGCCGGCGGTCGCGAAGCACCTCGATCTGTGCCTCGATTGCCGCGCCTGCGAGACGGCCTGCCCCAGCGGCGTGCACTACGGTTCGATCCTGGAGCATACGCGCGCGCACTTGCAGGAAGCGCGTCCGCCGGGCGGCTTCGAGCGCCTGCTGCGCGCGGTCTTCTTCCGCCAGCTTTTCCCGCACCACGAGCGGCTCGCGCTGATCCTGGGCCTCACGCGCTTCATGCAGCGCAGCGGCCTGCGCGCGCTGTTGCACCGCAGCGGCGCGATCAAACTCCTGCCCGCGCGCCTGCGCGAAATCGAAGCGATGCAGCCGGAATTGAAAGACGAACCGTTCCGCTCGAACGCGCCGGATGTCTTTCCGGCGTGGGGCGGCGCTCCGGCCAAGCGCGTGGCGTTCTTCAGCGGCTGCGTCATGGACTTGATGATGGGCGGGATTCACCGCGCGACGGTGAAGGTTCTGCAGGCGCACGGCTGCGAGGTGCTGAGCGTGGGCGGGCAGGCGTGCTGCGGCGCGCTGATGTTCCACGCCGGCGAGGCCGAAGCCGGCCGCGCGGTGGCCCGGCGCAATCTGGAGCTCTTCGCCGGGCTGGGCGTCGATGCGATCGTGAACAATTCGGCCGGCTGCGGCTCGACCTTGAAGGAGTACGGCGAACTGCTGCCCGGCGACGCGCGCGCGCACGCTTTTTCCGCGCAGATGCGCGACGTGAGCGAGGTGTTGGCCGCACTGGAGCCGCGCGTGGAACTGCGCGCGCTGGACGCGACGGTGACGTACGACGCGCCATGCCACCTGCTGCACGGGCAGAAGATTTCGGCTCCGCCGCTGGAAGTGGCCCTGCGCATTCCCGGACTGAAATGGGTGGCTTTGCCGGAGGCCGAATTCTGCTGCGGCGCGGCGGGGATTTACAACCTCACCCAGCCCGAGATGTCGAAGCAGGTGCTCGCGCGAAAGGTCGCGGCCATCGCCGGAACCGGCGCTCGGATCGTACTGACGGGCAACCCGGGCTGCATTTTGCAGATCCGCCAAGGCTGCCGCGATGCGGGGTTGGACGTGGAGGTGCTGCACCCGATGGAACTGTTCGCGCGCGCGCTGCCGGAGCGCGAGCCGGAACCGTAAAGCGGCGGCCATCAAGGCAGGAAGAGGCAGCCGCGTTCGAGTGCGCCGGCCAGTTGCGCGTACACTTCAACGATACGTTGCGGATGGGGTTGCGGGCCGGCGGCGGCGAGGATGCGCCGGGCGAGCGGTCCGTGCTTCAGGATCTGCTCGAGCGCCGCGCGTTCGGGTTCGGGAGCGGACGCGACAGGCCAGAGCGCTTCCAAGAGGCGCGCCCATATTTCGCCGGCGCGCAGCGAAGTGGCGCCGGCGCATCCAAAGGCTTCGAGCATCTCGGCGTCGGACACGGTCGCCCGGTCGGCGTCGCGCATGGTGGCGAGCAAGAGCGTATGGAGGCGTTCGACGGGCCATGCTTGCAGGCGCGCGAGGGGCATCCAGCGTTCGTCGCAGAGCGCGCGGACGGTGCGCTGGACGAGTTCGCAGATCGCCAGATCGGCGAGCGGGCATTCTTGAACGTCGAGCAAGCGGACTTCGACGCTGCCGCGGTCGAAGCGCGCGATGGCGCCGCGAGCGTTGAGAAATTCTTCCTGCAGCACCCCATCGGTATCGAACGGCGCGATCTGAGCGAACATCGGCGCGAAGACGTGCGCGCGGTACTCGGCTTCGGTATAGACCGGCTCGGGAATCACGCGGCCGGCGGCCAAGGGCACGCGGTCCATGTGATGACGGTAGTTTTCGAGGCGCGTGTCGAGGAGGCCGGTGGCGCGGCCTTCCTGGAACGGCGAACTGGCGGCGAGCGCCGGCAGCAGCGGGAGCACGGCTCGGACGGCGGCGTGGAGGCGCGCGAATTCGCGTTCGCCGGCGAAGGGCAGATTCAGGTGCACGCTTTGCAGGTTGGCCCAGCCGTGGGTATGGCAATCGAAGATGCGGTGAAAGGCGGCGTAGATTTCGGCGTAGTCGTGGGGCCAGACGCGCGTTTCGGCGGCGGGGCGCATGAGCGGGTGCATGGCGCCGGGCAAGAGGCACAGATTCAGCGGCTTCAGCCGCGCATTCATGGCCTGAATTTCGGCGTGAAAAGCGGGTGCTAATCCCAGCAGGGATGCGGCGGGCGGTTCGACCTTGAGTTCCAGGACGTGCGCGACGAGTTCGTTGGACCAGGTCATCGGGCCGCAGGCGGCGTCGGAGACGTAGGCCGCGGACCCGGCGGCCAGGCGGAGCGCTTCGTCGGCGGCGGGGCGGACGGCGAGCGTGGCACGGTCCACGAGCATGTATTCCAGCTCGATCCCGAACGCCGCAAAGAGGCCGGGGCGCTTCATGAACCGTTCCCCCGGCGCTTGCCGGCTTCGACGCGTTCGAGAAATACGCCCATGATGCGCTCGTACAATTCATCCTTCAATACCGCGTCTTCTTCGCCCACTTCGATGGTGGGGTTGTCGTTCACTTCGATGACGTACACTTTTTTGCCGAGCTGCTTCAGGTCGACGCCGTAGAGTCCGTTGCCCATCAGGTTGGCGGCCTTGACGGCGGTCTGGACGACGCGCTTGGGCGCGTCCTGCCAGGCCATGGTTTCGACTTTTCCGTAGCGCCGCCCGCCGCGCACCTTCTGGTTGATGATCTGCCAGTGATCGCGCGCCATGTGGTACTTGCTGACGTAGAGCGGCTGTCCGGCCAGGACGCCGACGCGCCAGTCGAAGTCGGTGCGGACGAATTCCTGGGCGACGACGAGGTCCGATTCGGCCAGCAAGCGGTCGAGTTCGGCGCGCAGCGCGGTACGGTCTTCGACCTTGAAGACGCCGGCCGAGAAGGCGCTGTCGGGCTGCTTGAGCACGCACGGGAGGCCGATCTCGTTGGCGACCTGCTCCTTGTTGCCGTCGTGAACGATCAGCGTGCGCGGCGTGGGGATGTGGTTGTTTTCCATGCGCTGCGCGAAATAGACCTTGTTCATGCAGCGCGCGATGGAACTGGGATCGTCGATGACGACCAGTCCTTCGGCGGCGGCCCGGCGCGCGAAGCGGTAACTGAAGTGATTCACGTTGGTGGTGACGCGGATGAAGAGCGCGTCGAACTCGGGGATGCGCGCGATGTCGTCCTTGTCGATCAGTTCGACGGCGAAGCCGAGCTTCTCGGCGGCCTTGACGAACTTCTTGATGCCGTCGGGCTGCGTGGGCGGTTCGGCTTCGTCGGGATCGAGCAGGATCGCCAGATCGAAGCGGTGCGCCTCGGGACGGCTGGCGGTCCAGCGCTTGCGGCGGAAATAGGCGTCGCAGCGTTCGAGCAGGAAAAGCAAATGGTGGTCGGGGACTTCGGAGAGCGTGATCGCGTTGACGCTCTGGATGATCCAGCGCCCTTTTTTGCGGACGAAATGCGCGCGCAAAAGCGGCGCGGGGAACATGCCGAAGAGGCGCATGGCGAGGCGGTCGTAGCGGCTCGCCATGTTGTGCCCGAAGTAAACGCTGAGCGCGAAGGTATCGCTTTGCAGATTGCGCAGGCTTTGCTGGATCAGGCCGTCGAGGTCCTGGGTGAGCGCGCGGACGATGCCGGGGGATTTGAGATCCTGGATCGTGGTGATGCTGGGCAGCGGGCGGTGGCCGCGGGCTTCGCCGAGAAGCGAGACGTAGTAGCCAAGGCTTTGGTACGCATAGCTGCGGCAGAGGTTGAAGACCTTGAGGCCGCCGGCCGGATTGAAGCGGCGGTCGCCGAGGTATTCGCGCGCCGATACGCATTGCACGCCCGGGACGCGCAGCGGCCAGTTCTTCGGGTTGTCGACGACGAGCAAGATCGGCATGGCTACCTTCGCTTGGACGCGCGGGCTTGCGGCACGCGCCGGGGCGCGGGCGCGGCATGCTTGGCGCGTTCGCCGCGGCAAACCACATCCACTTCGACGGGTCCGGCCGTGCGGAAGCGCACGACGGCGTATTCGCGCCAGGTTCCGCGCGTCAAGGACTCGATCGTAACCGCCGCATACGCGCCGTCGGTGCGCGCGGCGCAGCGGAAGCGTTCGCGCGCCGGAGTTTCGCGTTTGAGGCCGGCGTGGAGGACCGTGAGGAAGCAGTCGCGCGCGGAAGGCTTGCGCGGCGCGATCTCGATGCGCCAGGCGCCGGTTTCGGACTGATGCGCGGGCGCGGGAAAATTTTTCGAACCCCCGCCGGCGGCGTGTTCGACCCAGCACTCGAAGCCCTTCCCGCCGATCGTGCGCGCTTTTCGCGCGGCGGGAAGCAGCGGCCAGACGGTGAGCCGCCCGCGCGCGTGTTCGGCTTCGAAGGGGCCGGAGGCGGGCAGCGGCCGGATGCCGCGCGCGGCTTTGCGGCGCTTGCCGCGGACGAGCGCCACGGGCGCTTCCATCGTGTGCAGCAGCCAGGTCTTCTCGAAACGCGCGCGCGTGGCTTCGACGCGGTCGAAGACGACGATCAGATCGGGCTTGAGGAAGACCAACTGGCGGACGGCTTCTTCGACGCGCCGGCAGTGGTTGTCGCCGAGGCCCGACCAAGGGTAGGTGTACGCGCGGGTGGCGTCGCCGGCCACGTAATCGAACCGCGCGCCGGGTTCGAAGGCGAGGTACTCGCCCATGTCGAACTCGTCGCGGAAGCGCTTGCGGCGGTCTTCGCTCATGACGGCGTGCGGTTTGCCGGTGAAGTCGTTGGGCGGCGCGTAGGCGTTGACGACAAGGCGCTGGCCGCCGTCGTTGGCGGTGGGCTGTCCCAGCTTCCCGATCCAGTCGCCTTCATCAGGGTCGCGGACGAGGATCGCGTTGTGCGCGAGGGTGCGCATCGAGTATTCGGGCCGGTGCGGCGAGCCGTAATGGATGCCGCCGCTGTCGATGGCCAGCGCGCCGCCGCGGAAGATCGTGAACGCATTGTGGTCGAGATGGTTGTGCCAGCCGCCGTGGCGTCCGCAGCGGAAGGCGACGAAGGTGTCGTTCGCGCCCCAGCCCGAGCGGAGCGTGACGATGGGATCGATCTTCGAAGCGAGGGGCCAGGCGGCGAGGGCGCGGCGGTCGAAGCGTTCGCGTTCGGCGGCGCTGGGTTCGGCGCCGCGCTGGGCGCGCAGGAGCAGGTGGTTCGGAAAGGGCTGCTCGGCGCGGTGGCCTTCCGCTCGAAGGTACGCGGCGAAGGCGGGATCGGGCGTGCGCGCTTGAATATGCAGCAGGATGTTGGCGATGCGCGGATCGTTCGCGAGCGGATTGGGGCGGCTGTCGCCGATGTTGAGGTTGGTTTGGTCGGGGCGCATGAAGCTCAAGACGGCTCGGCCGACGGCTTGGACTTCGGGCCAGACGAGCTTCCCGCCGCGCTGGGCGTGGGTCCAGAGCGAGGCCATCTTGATCAGTTCGTAGCCGTCGACGGTGTGGTAGGCGCCGGTGGCTTCGAGGTGCGCGGCGAAGCCGGCGCCGTTCCCGCCGCGCAGCGCGGCTTGCAGGCAGCGCGTATGGCGCGGCAGGCGGTAGGCATCCTGCAGGAACAATTCGTCGGAGACCAGGCCGGTGAAATGGAGCGCGTGCATCTTGCGCAGCAGCGAGCCGTCTTCGAGCTTCGGAAATTCGCGGCCCACGGCCAGGGCGCCGGCGAGCGCGCCGGATTGCAGGCCGAGGCTGTAGTTGTGCCAGTCGTCGACGATGTAAAGCTGCGTGGCGTGCTCGAAGGCCTCGCGCGCGCAGTGCAGGGCGGCGCGCGCGGCGACTTCGAGCAAGCCTTCACGCTTCCAGTAATCGTGGAGCCAGTCGTACAGATAGGCGGCGCATTCGGCGACGACGCCCCAGGTGTCGTAGCCGGTGGGGCGTTCGTGCGCGCAGAATTCGAGGGATTCGAGCAGCCAGCGCGCGGCGCGCCCGTAGCGTGCGTCGCCGGTGAGGCGCCAGGCCTGGCCCAGCGCGAGGGCGAGGTGATCGTAGCCGCGGCCGGTGTTCGCGCGCAGCGCCGCGACCGACTTCAGGCACGGCTCCAACTGTTGGAGCAGCTTTTCGCGGTACGCGCGGCGCGGCCCGAGGCTGAGTTTGCGGTAAGCCGGCAGTTGGCCGGGGGCGAGATGCAGGCGCGGATGACCGGAATGCAGTTGCGGGCTCAAGGCGGTTCCTCGTTCGGAGAATCGAATCAGGGCAAAGGCTTCTCGATCCGGCGCGACTCTTTCGCGCCGCCGGGCTTCTTCTCCGGTTCCGGTTCCACTACGAGCAGGTTTCCGTCGAAGCTCAGGATGCCCAGCAGGATCGCGCAGATCAAGCGTTCGATGGGTACGGGGTAAAGCTGCTGCGGGGCCATGGGGTTGGGCTGGAGCGGATCGGCGACCAGCACCGCGCGCGCCTCGCTGTCGTAGCCGCAGACGATGACGAAATGCCCGGCGGATTCGCCGCGGATATCGTCGTACTCGCTCTGGTCCCCGAACTCGCGGGGCGAGCGGTACAAGTAGGTGGCGCTGAGTCCGGTGAGAATGGGGTGGCCGTGATTGAGGAATCCGCGCAGCAGGCGGGGCGAGAGGTCTTCGAAGCGCAGGCGCCCGCCGCGCTGGAGGAATTCGATGTAGGCTTCGGAGGCGATGTGGAATTTCTTGCCGCGCTTGTGCTTCATCTGAGAGCGGAGGCGTTCGGCCAGATCCGGCGCGCCGGGCAGAAACCAGGTCGGATCGAAGAGCGAGAGGTTGTAGGTGTACAGGGTCGCCTTGAATCCGCGGCTCAAGGCGTGCAGCCCCAGCAGCACGCCCAGCGTCCCGCCTTCTTCGAACTGGCGGACTTCGCGGACGACCTTTTCGAGCGGCAGGTTGAGCCCGTAGTAGCGGTAGACGGCGTGGAGGCAGGTCGGGCCGCAGGTGCTGAGGTCGGGTTGCGGAAGGATATCGACGGCCAGGTTGGTCGGTACGACGGGCAGGCGCAGGCTGGTGGCGCCGGGCTTGCGCCCGCCGCTGCTCGCCCCCGGAGCCGGGCCCTTCACACCTTCCACTCGTCCCCCTCGTGAGGCAGCCGGACGTCGGGAAAGCCGCGCTCGCGTTCCAGGAAGTCCTCGAAGGCCAGCCCCTGCTTCTCGTCGCCGTGGACGAGAAAGAGCGGCCCGGCGGGGCGGGACTTTTCGAGATACGCGGCCAGTTCGGAACGCCCGGCGTGCGCCGAGAAGCCGTTCAGCGTCACGACTTCGGCGCGGCGTTCGATGCGCCGCCCGAAGATGCGCACCGTCTCCCATTGTTCGACGAGCTTCCGGCCCAGCGTGTGTTCGGCCTGGAACCCGACGATCAGGATCGTGTTCTTCTCGTCTTCGATGTGGTGCAGCAGGTGATGCAGGATGCGCCCGGCCTCGCACATGCCCGAAGCGGAGACGATGACGCACGGATCGCGCGATTCGTTCAGCGCCTTGGAGTCGGCGACGTCGGTGATGCAGGCGTAGCCCTGCACGGCGAAGAGGGTGCCTTCGTCGCGCAGAATCTCCTTGGCCTCGCCGTCGTAGCATTCGGGATGGCGTTCGACGATCCCGGTGGCCATGCACGCAAGCGGGCTGTCGACGTATACGGGCACCTTGGGGAGCCGTCCGGCCTGCTGGAGCTTGTACATCGCATAGAGCAAGGTTTGGGTGCGCCCCAGCGCGAAGGCGGGGATGATGACGCGCCCGCGGCGCTTGATGGTCCGTTCGAGGACCTGAGCGAGCTGTTCGTGCAGATCGGCCTGCGGGGGATGCTCGCGGTCGCCGTAGGTGCTCTCGCTGAGCAGCACGTCGGCGCCGGCCTCGAGCGGTTCGGGGTCGCGCAGGATGACGCGCTGGTCGCGGCCGACGTCGCCGGTGAAGCCCAGGCGCTTGACCGATCCGTTGTGCCGTTCTTCCAGCGTAATGCCGGCCGAACCCAGGATGTGTCCTGCGTCTTGGTAGCGCGCGCGCAGCCCGGGGAGGACCTCGAACCAGTCGTGATACGGCTTAGCGCGCAGCAGCTTCAACGTGGCCTCGGCGTGCTCGGCGGTGTAAAGCGGCTGGACCGTCCGCTCGTGCGGGCGGCGGTTCTTGTTGACGTGCTTCGCGTCGTACTCCTGAATCTTGGCCGAATCGCGCAGCATGATCCCGCACAGATCGGCCGTGGCGTGCGTGGCGTAGACGGGGCAGCGCAGCCCGCGCGCAACCCAGCTCGGCAGATTCCCGATGTGGTCGATGTGCGCGTGGCTCAGCACCACCGCCTTGACGCGCTTGGGTTCGAGCGGGAAGCGTTCGTTTCGTTCACGGGCCTCCTGGCGGCGGCCCTGGAACATCCCGCAGTCGAGGAGCACGATCTCGCCTTGAGCGGTCTCGACGATGTGCAGCGAACCGGTGACGGTCCGAACGGCGCCGTGGAAGCGAATTTTCATAGACTGGTGAATCTAGCGCCCGCGCAGCGGCGGGCTACCGCTAAAACGGCGGGCTCTTGCGCCACGGAGATCACCGAGCACCCGGAGCTGGGCGGGGCGGGTTTACGGCGACGGCAAAGGCAAACGGCTCAGGCCCGCACGCATCGGGGTCTGGATTCCTGTACCTGCGCGGAAGCGGGGAGCGTCTAACGTTACGGACCTGAAAGGACGACTTATGCGGATGATCCTAAAGGGGTGGTTGGGGGTGCTGGCGCTGCTGGCTTGGACGGCGGCGGGCGCGGAACCCGAAACGCCGCCGGACGCGCCGGCGATCAAGCCGCTGCGGATCTTCACGCATCAAGGCCCGGTGCTCGACGCAGCCTTCTCGCACGACGGACAGTTCATCGTCAGCGGGGACAACGAAAAGCTGGCGTATCTGTGGTCGGTGGCCGACGGCCGGGAAGTGCGGCGCTTCGCCGGTCATACGGGCGAAGTGGCCACCGCGGCGCTTGCGCCCGACGGCAAGACGCTCATCAGCGGCAGCTACGACCGGACGGCGATCCTTTGGGATGCCGCCAGCGGGGCGCAGAAGGCGCAGATCAAGGACCACACCGCCACGGTCTTCCAACTGGCCTGTTCTCCGGACGGGCGCTGGCTGGCGACGGGTTCGGAGCATGAAGTCCTGATCACGCCGCTCGACGGCACGATTTCCGCGCACAAGCTGGACGGCACGTGCGAGCCGGTCTGCTTCGCCCCGGACTCGTCGGTGCTGTTGACCAAAGGGCAGGGCGACGGCCAGCTACTGCTCTGGAGCTTGAAGAGCTTCTCGCGCGTGAAGGCGATCGCGCTGGGCGAGAACCGCACGGTCTGGGGCTGCGCGTTCGCGCCGGATGGGCGGACGGTGATCCTGGGGCTGCGCGAAAACGTGGGCTTGCTGGTCGAGCGCGCCAGCGGGCGGATCTGCGGGACGCTCGAAGGGCACACGAATCATGTGCGCTGGGCCGCCGTCTCGCCGGACGGGCGGCGCATCGCGACCGCGAGCTGGGATCAGTCGGTGGGCTTATGGGACGCCTGGACCGGGGAATCGCTGGGCTACTTGAAGCACCATCAGGATCTGGTGCTCGCGGTGGACTTTTCCAAAGACGGCCGGTACTTGCTCAGCGCGGCCCGCGACCAGGAAGTGGCCTTGTGGGATCTGGCGCAGACGCGTGCGCCCGAGTCCGGAAAAGCGCCGGATGCGGCGGCGCTGGAAGCGGCGTGGCAGGCGCTGGCCGGGGAGGACGCACCGGAAGCCTATCGCGCGGTGCTGGCGTTCACGCGGGCGGGCGAATCCGGCGCGGCGCTGCTGGCGGAGCGGCTGCGGCCCGCCGCGAAACCCGAACTGGATGCCGCGAAGGTCCGGCAGAAGATCGCGGAACTGGATCACGACGACTTCGATGTACGCTCGAATGCGATGAGCTATCTGCGCGAACTGGGCGCGGCGGCCGTTGGGGAACTCAAGACCGCTCTGGCCGCCGAGCCGGCGCTGGAACTGAAGACGCGCCTCAACGAATTGCTGGCCGGGGCGGCCGTGGAAGTCCCGATCTCGAAGGAGACGCTCCGCGCGATCCGGGCGCAGCAGGCGCTGGAGCGGATCGGATCGGCGGCGGCGCGCGCGGTCCTGGAGCGGCAGGCGGCCGGCGCTCCGGATGCGCCGGAGACGGCCGACGCGCGGGACGCGCTGCGGCGGCTGGATGCGCGAAAGTAACCGGAGCCGCCCCTCGCCCGCCGAGCGCCCCCCAGGAAGCCGGAAGTTTTGGAAGCTGCCACGGCCCCTGGCGTCACCTATAATCATTGGGCTTTTCCGAGCCAGGGGAGTCGCGCCATGAATCGTGGGATGGGCCTGTGCACGGCAGGAATGCTGTTCGCGCTGCTGGCGCTGGGGACGGCTCCGTTCCTTTCCGGGTGCCGCGGCGGTTCGAACGACGCCGGCGCGGTGCTGCGCGAGGATCCGGAACAGAAACCGGGCGAGCAGGCCGAGAAGCGCGAGGCGGAAAAGCCCGCCGAGCCGAAGGGCGAAGCGCCGCGGATGCCGGCGTGGGAAGGGCGGACGGGATCGGGCGAGGCGGTGACGCTGCGCGTGCGGGTGCCCGTGGGCAAGGTGCACATCTACGAAGTCCGCGTCGAGCGCAGCCAGGCCGGCGAGAACCGCTTCACCGAGACGGGCGACTTTTACCTTACCTACGCCGCGATGGACCGCACGCCCGAGAACATGACGCGAATCGCGATCCGCCGCACCTACCTGGACCGCAGCCGCAAAGAGATCCACGAGAACAAGAAGGTCATCGATTCGATCCTGCTCAATACGGATACGCTCCTGAACCTGGGTCCCAACAGCGATTTCGTCGCGCAGCAGCGCTGCTACGCGTTCGACGATCAGAACCGCATCGCCTACCGCAGCGAAGACCTGGTGCTGCTGGAGGACGGCCGGATTCACATCGGGATCAAGACGAAGGAAGACGAAGACTCGGTGACGCTGGAGACGACGCAGGGGACGCAGATCTTCCCCCGGCTGCGGGTCAAGGCGGTGCAGAAGATTCCGACGCCGCACATCCTGCACGACGACACGCCGCACTACCTGTTCCCGATCTTCTCGGCGCGCGCGGTGGCGCCCGGCGATTCGTGGGCCTTCCGCGTCCCGGTGATCGTGCCGCTGGAACAGCCCGACGCGGCGAGCCTGCTCCCGACGCAGTTCGAAGCGCGCCTGGAAGGACGGCTGCGGGAAGTCCGCGGGCAAGGCGCCGACCAAGTGGCGCTGGTGGAATACCGCTTCGCCGGCGCGTTCGATTCGAACGGTTCGGAATACCTGGGCCGCTTCAGCGAGTCGTTCCGCGAACGCAACCGGCTGCTGCACGCGCTGGAAGGATCGGGCACGGCGACGGTGCAGGTGGCCAGCGGCCGGATCCTGGAGAAGACCGAGACGTTCACGATCCGCATGGAGGCATCTTCGATCGTGCCGCAGGAGAACAATCAGCCGCCGAAGCAGGTGGACAAGAAGGTTTCGCTGACGAGCACCATCACCATGCGGCTGCTTCCGCCGGGCACGGTGCTGCGCAGCGGGGTCAAGGTGCCGAGCTGGGACGAGTGAGTTTTTCGTCCGGCGGGCGTGCTTGCGGCCGGTGACGGGCAAACCTTTCGAGTTCGCGGGTCGGTACGGAGAGCGCGGTTTTGGCCCTGGAAGAAGAGGCGCTCCTGTTGCGGGCCGGCGTGCGCGCCGGGTTGCTGGATCCCGATAAGGGCACCGCGGCGCTGGTGGTTTACGGCGAATTGAAAAAGCGCGGGGCGGCGTTCGGCTTCGGCGCGTTCCTCGTCGAACGCGGGCTGCTGAGCCAGATGGCGTTGGCGGGGCTGGAGCGCAGCCTGCACGAAGGCCCCAACGAGCCGCTGCGCACGATCTCGGTCCTCGACGGCTACGAACTCCTGGACACGCTGGGCGAAGGCTCGACGGGATCGGTCTTCCGCGCGCGGCACCAGCCCAGCGGGCGGCTCTTCGCGCTGAAAATCCTCTCGCCCGACCTGGCGGCGCAGCCGGAGATCCTGGAGCGCTTCCTCGAGTCGTCGCGGGCGGCGGTGCGGCTGCGGCATCCCAATCTGGTGCAGGTGCTGCGCGTGGCGTGCACGGAAGGGCTGTACTACGTGGTCATGGAGCTGGTGGCGGGCGGTTCGGCGCGCGCGCATCTGGAGCGCAGCGGCGGGATGCTGGACGAGGCCGCGGCGCTGCATCTGACGGCGCAGGTGGCCGCGGCGCTGGACGCCGCGCACCGCGCGGGGTTGGTGCACCGCGACGTGAACCCCGACAACGTGCTGCTCTCGCCCGAAGGGGCGGCGAAGCTGACCGACCTGGGCATCGCCGTGCCGCAGCAGCTCGACCCGGAGGCCGCGCCGGGCGAGCGGCAGGAGTTTTGGGGCACTCCGGATTACACCGCGCCGGAAGTCGTCGCCGGGGAAGGACGCCCCGATCCGCGCAGCGACTTGTACAGCCTGGGCTGCATGCTCTACGAGTTCCTCACCGGCCGGCCGCCGTTTCTGGCCGCGACGCCCGAGCAGACGCTGCGCATGCACCTCTTCGAGGACGTGCCGGAGATTCTGCATCTGCGCCCCGACCTGATGCCGCAGACGGCGGCGCTGGTGGCGCGGCTGTTGGCGAAGGATCCGAGCCAGCGCTTTCCCGACGCGCAGGCGGTGCTGGAGTCGATCCGGCTGATCGTGACGCTGAAGGCGCAAGGGGCGGCGGCGGGCGGAGCGCCCAAGCCGGGCTCGAGCGCACCGGCCCGGCGGCGGCCGCTTTCGGGCCGGCTGAAGCCTGCGGGCTCGAACACGCGCTTGGGGCGCGTGGGCCGCAAGGGCCGGCGCCCGCGGGGGCGGTAAACAAAAAAGGCGGCCCTTCCGAAGAAGGACCGCCTTGAAACGACTGAAGCCCGGGATTGCACCGTAACCGGTACAATCTCGGGCTTCGCCGGGTACCGGACAATCGATTCAGTCAGCGGGGCCTGTTGCCAGCAGACCCGAGGGAACTGCCACACTGCGGAAGAGACTTCGAGGACGGACCCGCCGTTTGAGAGCCGATCCGTAAACTGCAGAATCAGTGGGGGGCGCACATCTGAAAGGCCAACTGAATCTATTGTCAAAGATCAGGACGCTCAACCGTCCGCTTACGCATATCGTTAATAACAACCTGCATGCCACTCGGCCCCAATCGCGCGCGTTCACGTAAGTCTTGCACATGGTGTAGTTTAGCGCTTGTTCGACGGGACAACATGGACAATTATTGTCACCTCGATAGTATGAGTGACAAAAATAGTCTCTAGGCTTTCGGCTTTGGCGCCTATATTCGGTCTATATTCGTAATAATTTGGAGGCTTGGTCCAAGCGAAGGTCGCCGCGATGACATAAATCGGCACTCATTTTTCCAGGGCTCGAGCGGCAAACTGAAGGTGGCTGGCCAATCCCAGCGCCGAAGGCTTGCGGCAGAGTTTCTTCTCGAGCGCCAAAATGCGCCGCGCGCGGGCTTCGTCGGCGAAGGCTTCTTCCATGGCCTTGAAGGGCAGCACGGTCTTGCCGAAGAGGTCCAGCAGTTCGAAGCGGCATTTGGCGAGGAGCTGCTGGAGGTCTTCGGCGCTGAAGGTGTGCACGGGAAAGCGTTCGTGCTTCTCGCGGGCCAGCCATTCCATATCGCCGCGCTGGATGAGGGTCTGGAGTCCGTCGAGGTCGAGCTTCTCGGCGTAATGCGTGAGCGCCGCGTAGGTCTGATCGACGGACGCGACGAGGATGCCGCCGGGACGGAGCAGGCGGTGGATCTCGCGCAAGGCTTTGGGCGGGGAGGTGGCGAAGGAGAGCACGTCGCCTTGGGCGATGGCGAGCGCGAAGTGGTTCTCGCGCAGTTCGCGCAGATCGACCACGTCGGCCTGGATGAACTCGCAGGCGGTCTCGACGCCGATCTCGGCGGCCTTGCGGAGCGTGACTTCGAGCATCTCGCGGCTGAGATCGGAGAAGGTGACGTTGTAGCCGCTTTTGGCCAGGCGCAGTCCGTACTTGCCGGTGCCGCAGCCCAGATCGGCGACGGGGGCGCGGAGGTCGGCGGGGATGTGGGGTTTCAGGCCGTCCCAGGACAGCTCGTACCAGGCTTCCCAGCGCGGGCCGCGGTAGATCTCGTCGTAACGCGGAGCCACGCGGTCGTGGTAGCGCTGATTGGCGTCGTTGGGGCCGGGCATGCGGGATTCCGATCAGTACTCGTCGCGGGGATCGCCCGGCTGGGCGCCGGTGCGGCCGACGGCCTGATCGAAGCGCTGGAGCATCTGGTTGCCCAGCGCCGCGTCCGAACCCGCCAGCGAGACGATGCCCGAACGCATGGCCTCGATGACCTGAGCCTGGTTGCGGCGCTGCCCGGCGATCTGGAGCATGCCGGCGCGTCCGGCTTCGTCGTAGTAGCGGCACAGGCCCCACGCGAGCGAACGCAACAAGAGGGGGTTCGTGGCGCGCGCGAGAGCTTCGAGCATCAACTGGCGCACGCGGTTGCGGTCGCGGCGGTGGAACGGCTGCAGGTCGCTCCAGGCTTTGCGATTGGCCGCGGGGTCTTCGATGCCCAATTGTTCGATCAGGGCGCGTACCTGCGCTTCTTCGACGGCGCTAAAGCTGGCCTGGGCGGCTTCTCGCGCTTGATGCCGATCCCGTATGGCCCGCTCTTCGGCCTCGCGCTCGTCATGGGCAAACCACAGGCGCCACCCGGAGTACCCGATCACGCCCAGCAGCAGCAACGGGATAAACGACAATCCCACGCAACCCACCAGGGTGGCCAGTACCGGGCGCCCTTGTCTTTCTTCGTCGGCCATATCGCCATGATTGCGCGATGCGTGCGGCGAGGCAAGTCCGAGACGGATGGATTCGGCGGCGGCAGGCGGTCAGTGCATCAGCGCGCGGACGGCGAAGCCGACCAGGATGGCCGAGACGGTAAGGCCGGCCCAGAAGGCGTACCACTTCCACGAGGCGAGCTGAGGTTTGCGTTTGCGTCCGCTGGGCGTGGCTCCGCTGGCGGCGCCCAGTTCGCCGGCGGTGCGCGATTCGGGCCGGCGGGCGGCGGCAGGAACGGCCGGCGGCGGCGGCACGACCGCTGGCGGCATGCTGGGATTCAGCGACGTCCCGGCCTTGGTGGCGCGCGCGCGCTTGAGGTGCGGCACTTCGCCCTTGGCGATGCCTTCGATATCGGCGAGCAGTTCCTTGGCGTCCTTGTGCCGGTCGGCGGGGCGCTTGGCCATCATCTTGACGATCAGGCGGCAGATCGGCTTGGGCAGATCGGGGATCAGTTCGCTGGGCGGGCGCAGTTCTTCCTGCACGTGCCGCGTCATCACCACCACCGCGTTCTCATCCGGGAACGGAAGCTGCCCGGTGGCGAGGTGGTACAGCGTCGCGCCGAGGCTGTAGATGTCGGCGCGGACATCGACGTTCTCGTAGCCCTGCGCCTGTTCGGGCGAGATGTAGTACGGCGTGCCCACGGCGAGGCCCGTCTGCGTCACGCGTTCGTCGTCGAGGACGCGGGCGGCGAGGCCCAGGTCGGTGAGCTTGTAGTGTCCGTTCTCGTCCTTAAGGATGTTCGCGGGCTTGATGTCGCGGTGGACGATGCCGAGTTCGCTGGCCGCGGCCAGCGCGTGCGCGATGCTGCGCGCGATCTTGATGATCTCGGCCGCCGGATAGCGCTTGTTGGGAAAATGGCGGAAGCCGTCTTCGAGGTCTTCGCCGTCGACGAACTCCATGGCGATGTAATGGAAGCCGTCGACCTCGCCGACGTCGTAGGCGGCGACGACGTTGGGATGGCGCAGGCGGACCATCGCGCGCATTTCCCTGCGAAAGCGTTCGAGGAATTCATGGTCTTCGGCCATGTCGGGCGGCAGCACTTTGAGCGCGACCTTCTGCCCGGTCTGCTCGTGCCGCGCCAAGTACACGGCGCCCATAGCGCCTTGGCCGAGCTTCTTAAGAAGCTCGTAAGGCCCTAATTGCCGACGCCGGCCGCGAATCTTGGAGGCCGGAGCGGGAGACATCGAAGTGGTCGACATTCAGGCGGGCCTTTCAGGTCCGTCTGGGCTCCGAAAGCTTACTTCAACCGCGAGTGCACCCCGTGAACCCGTCTCGCACACGCGGCTGTAAAGCCTTGGCAGAGCGTCACACCCATTAATCTACCGTGGATTACGGTTGATTGCGAGATGCTGCTTCTTAGTTGCACCGTTTTCACCGTGCTGCACCTGCGCAAAAGCGCGTACTGCACCTGGGAACCAGCATACGCTTTGTGGTTTAGCCGATTGCACGAGCGCGCAAAATTGTTCAGCGCAAGACGTATTTGAAGAGGTCCGCGGTTTATCGGTCAGCTCTGCAAGGCAGGCCGCGGCGCTTGAAACCGACCAGGTTGCGCGAATATTAGCAGCTTTATCGAGAACCGTAGCGGTGTACGAACTCGTGGGCCGAACCGGGATTTTGCTAATACTCACGCAGGATGTGCGAAAATTCATTTTAAGGAGTTTCACCATGCAGATGTTGAACGCAGGCTTGTTCGCGCTGGCGCTTACGGGCCTGGCTTTAAGCCTGGGCGTGACCGCTGAAGAAGGCCAGGGAGGCAACCCATACGCGGCGTGGAAAAACGGACCGCCCGCGGACGCCTCCTTTTTTCCCGTCTGCGTCTGGCTGCAAGCTCCGACCGCCGCGCCGAAATACAAAGCGGCCGGAATCAACGTGTACGTGGGACTCTGGGGCGGCCCGACCGCCGAACAGCTCGACGAACTTAAAAAGCACGGGATGAAAGTGATCTGCGATCAGAACGAGTTGGCGCGCACGCGGCTGGACGATCCGACGATTATCGGCTGGATGCACGGCGACGAACCGGATAACGCGCAATCGCTGGGCAAGGGAAAAGGCTACGGCCCGCCGATCGCGCCCGAGAAGATCGTGGAAGACTACAAGGCGATCAAGGAGCGCGACCCGAGCCGCCCGGTGATTTTGAACCTCGGCCAGGGCGTGGCGTGGGACAACTGGATCGGGCGCGGCGTGCGCACCAACAAGCCCGAAGACTATCCGGAGTACGTGAAGGGCTGCGATCTGGTCAGCTTCGACATTTACCCGGCTTGTCACGGGAACAAGGAAGTCGCGGGCAAACTCTGGTTCGTCGCCGACGGCGTGAAGCGCTTGCGCGAGTGGTCGAAGGACGAGAAGCCGGTCTGGACGTGCATCGAATGCACGCATATCAGCAATCCGGAAGCGAAGGCGACGCCGCATCAGGTGCGCTGCGAAGTCTGGATGGCGCTGGTACGCGGCGCGAAGGGGCTGATTTACTTCAGCCACGAGTTCAAGCCGAAGTTCGTCGAAGCGGGGATGCTGGCCGACGCGGAGATGCTCGCGGCGATCACCAAGATCAACAAGCAGATTCACGAACTGGCGCCGGTGCTGAACAGCCCGAGCGTGAAAGACGGCGCGAGCGTCGAGACGTCGAATGCGGAGGTTCCGGTCGAGTGCCTGGTCAAGCGCCACGGCGGCGCGACGTACCTCTTCGCGGTGGGCATGCGCGACGGAACGACGACGGCTTCGTTCAAGATCGCGGGCTTGAGCGGCGCGGCGAAGGCGACGGTCTTGGGCGAGGACCGCACGGTGGACGTGGCGGACGGCGTCCTGAAGGACGAGTTCAAGCCGTGGGACGCGCACCTGTACAAGATCGGCGGCGAGTAGCCGCACCGCGCGCCTCTCGGCGCGACGAGCCGCCCGGTTTACTTCCGGACGGGGCGCGTACCGTGGTAGGGAACCGCGTGCAGGCGCGGGCGGAGCGATGCGTCGCTGCGCGTGCCGATGCGTTCGGCGGGGGCGCGGAGCGGCCCGGCGACGGGCTCGGTGCGTTCCTCTTCCGCTTCCACCTTCCCTGCTTCAACTTCGGATTCGGGCGGCGCGGCGCTTTCCGGCGCGTGCGGGAAGCGGTTCGAGGCTTCGGCCTCGGCGTGCGGCGCCGGGACGGGCTCGGGCGCGGCCGGCGGAGCGGCGTGCAGCGCTTCGTGAATGGCGCGGCCGGCCTGTGCGGCGACGGAGGCTTCGGCCGGCGCGGGGGCCGGTTCTTCCGCGGGCGCCTCGGGCTTGCTCGCCGAAGCGCGCTTGGCGCGAGTGCGCGCCGGCGCGTCGTCGTCGGCCGCTTCCCGATGCGCGGGCTTGCCTTCGGCGCGTTCGCGTTTTTCGAGCAGCTTGGCCGCTTCGCTGGCCAGACAGCCGCTGCGTTCCATCTCGAGGAGTTCTTCGGCCACGCGCAGGTAGGCTTTCGCGCCGGCGCACGCCGCGT
Organism: Planctomycetota bacterium; assembly: GCA_015075375.1. Lineage (GTDB taxonomy): Bacteria > Planctomycetota > SZUA-567 > H5-PLA8 > H5-PLA8 > H5-PLA8. Next base: position 2,475,289 of record JABTUM010000001.1, read on the forward strand.
CGTAGTGGAGCACCGGCACGCCGTCTTTCTGGCTCTCGGCGATCTTGATGTTGTTCCGGACCAGCGTGCCGAGCAGATGCGGCGCGAGGCGCGGATCGCCCTGCAGGCGCTTGAGCGTCTCGCGGTTCACGTTGGTGCGGCTGTCGAAGAGCGTGACGAGGACGGCGCTGACGCGCAGATCGGGGTTGAGCGCTTCGCGGAGCATGCCGACGACTTCGAAGAGTTTGCCCAAGCCTTCGAGCGCGAAGGGGTGCGCTTGCAGCGGGACGAGCGCTTCGTTCGCGGCGACCATGGCGTTGACGGTCAGCAGCGAGAGGCTGGGCAGGCAGTCGATGAAGACGTAATCGTAGCGGTCGCGGACCGGCGCCAGCGCGCGCGCCAGGCGCGTCTCGCGGCCCATCACCGGAACCAGTTCGATCTCCGCGCCCGAAAGGTCGATGTGGCTGGGCACGATGTCCAGCCCCGGCCAGGGCGTGCTTTGAATCAGGTTCGAGGCAACGACGTGCGGATTGAGCAGGAGTTCGTAGACGGATTCGGAGAGATCTTTCGCCAGCATGGAAAGGCCGTGGGTCAAGTTGGCCTGCGGGTCGAGGTCGATCAAGAGGACGCGCTTGCCCAGGTGGGCCAGCGAAGCGCCGACGTTGAGCGTCGTCGTGGTCTTGCCGACGCCGCCCTTCTGATTCATGACCGTAATGACTCGCGGAATGCGCAACGCCGGCTCCTTTGGGGATACTCGTCCAGGCCCAGCGCCAGACTAGCGGCCGCGGCGGCCACGCTCAAGGACTCCAAGCCATTCGCAGCAAAAAGGCCGCGAGAATTTTCGGCGTCAAAATCGCGGCCCTGAAAAGGACGCGCGGGCGCGGCCGGTTTTCCACCGTTTCTCCATGCTTGGAAGAATCGAGTGCGGCACGGGTAAGCCGATGGGAAGCCTCACCGGTGCAGCGGCGGCTGTGAAGAGACTCGTGGAGAAGCCGTGGAAAGCGCGTAAGCTGAAACGCTCTAAACCGCGCCGGATGCCGGTACGTTGACAGAGCTGCGGGACTCGTTGAGGCGGCCCACGATGGCGGCGGAATCGATCGAACTGGAGCAGGCGCCGCCGCGCGGGAACGCGCTGATCACGCGGCGGCTGGTGTGGAGTCTGGGCGCGGTGGCTTTGGGCCAGGCGCTGGTGGTGAGCGCCGCGGCGCTGGGCGCGCCCGCGTGGCTGCCGGGCGGCGCGGCGCTGCAACCGGCGGCGTTGCCGGGGCTGCTGGCCGGGACGGCGGTGGCGCTGGCGCTGCTGCTGGCGCCGGCCTGGGGCGAGGCGGCTCCAGCCGGAGAGACGCGCGGCGCGTTTCTGATCCGCGCGGGCTTCGTGGGATGCTGGCAGGCCGCGGCATGCGCGTACTTTTTATTGATCGCTTCGCGCATGACGCCGGTGGATGCGGGCGGCTTGACGCGGGCGAGCGCGAGCGTGGGGCTGTGCGCGATGCTGGCGGTGCTGCTGGCCGGGTGCTGGCCGCGCGCGTATCCGGGGGTGGCGCTTTTTTGGGCCGTCGGCGCTCCGATGAGCGCGTATCTGGTGGCCGAACTGTTCCGTTCGACGCCGCCCGGCTACATGGGCTGGTCGGCCAATCCGAGCGCCGAAGCGGCGACGCTGCGGACGTGGGTGGACGCGCTGCTGCGCCTGAGCCCCGGAACGGCCGCGGTGGGGCAGTTGGAGGGCCAGCTTCCCGGCGGTGTTCCGATGGGCTGGACGCAGGTGGGCGTCTTCGGCTTGGCGGGTGGAGCGGTGGCGTTCCTGGCGCTGCGCTTTACGCCGCCTCGAAGGGCTCAATAAGGTAGGAAAAGCACGGTGCAGTTTGTGCGCAGGCTATTTCCGGGCTTCGCTACAATCGATCCAACTCCCTACGGTTAAAAGATTAATACCTCAAGCGCGGACGTTTTCGGCGAGGTGCATGCAGGAAAACGCGGCTTGTCCCGTCCAAGCTTCGGCGCGCGTGCAGGGTTGGTTGCACGTGTGCCGAGCTACGCTATAAGTGTGTGTCTTAAAGAAAGTTGCATGCGCGCCTGGAGATCGATCCGGGCGCAGATTGGGGCCTGTCGGATGGGCCCCCCTGCTGCGATGAGCTGATACCCGCATGGCCAAGCTGATCATCAAAGACGAGACCGATGCCGAACGCGTACACGAACTGACCGACGACGTGACGACGATCGGGCGCTCTTCGAACAACACGATCCAGATCACCGACAAGAAGTCTTCGCGCAATCACTTCCGCGTGGAACGCAACGGCGAACGCTTCCGCGTGGTGGACCTGGGTTCGACGAACGGGACGCGCCTGAACGAAGAGAAGGTGGCGACGGACCTGCTCTGCCCCGGCGACGTGCTGCGGATCGGGATGACGACGTTCCGCTTCGACGGCCCCGGCGAAGCGCGGAAGATCGACACGACGAAGCCGCCGCCGGTGCCGGACGAGGAGATCGACCTGGAAGGCACGGTGGACCTGGACCAGGACTCGGCCGGCAAAGCGCGCGCGTTCGCCGAAGAACACGCCAAGGGGCAGGAAACCGACAAGCCCAAGTACGTGCTGGAGGTGATCGAGGGCCCCGACCAGGGGAAGCGCTACGAACTGGGCCTGGACCCGCTGACGATCGGGCGCAAGCCGTCGAACACGATCAAGATCACCGACGAGGCCTCGAGCAGCTTCCACGCCGAAGTGAAGAAAGAGCCGATCGGGTACGTGATCAGCGACCTGGGTTCGACGAACGGTACGCGCGCGAAGGCGCGCGGCGCTTCGGACTTCGAGAAGATCGTCAAGACGCCGCTCTCGGTGGGGATGCAGATCAAGATCGGCAAGACGATCTTCGAATACAAGAACGTGGGCAAAGCGCAGGCCGAGGACGAACTGTTCGGGACGGTGGTGCTGGACCCCGAGAAGCTGGAACAGCAGATCGCGGAGCGCCCGTCGAAGCCCGGCGCGATGCCGAAGCAGGGCGTGCTGGGCGCGGTGGCGGTGGCGGTGTTCCTGGCGATCGTGGCGGGGGTGGTGTTCTTCCTGCCCGGCGGCGATCCGCCGCCGGTCGATCCGACGCCGCCGCCGGTCACGCCGCCCGGGCCGCCGGTGGCCGAGATCCGGCTCGAGAACGCCGACTTCAGCAAGGACGTGGACGACCAGGGCAACCCGATCGGCTGGAAGCCGCTGCCGGGCCAGCCGGGCGTGGTGCGGATCACCGTGGACGCCGAAGCGCAGGCGCCGGTGGAACCCAAGCCGGAGATCGCGAAGGGGCTGGTGATCCACAAGTCGGGCGCGACGTCGCCTTCGACGCGCAGCTTCGCCGAGACGCTGGACACGTGCCCCGTCGATCCGGCCAAGAGCTACGAAGTGAGCGGCTGGCTGAAGAACGACGGCGACGGCCTGGTGGGCCTGCGGCTGCAGTGGGAAAAGGGCGACCGCAAGCTGCCCGAACCCGCGGTGGTGCTGGTGGGCAATCAGCCGTGGAAAGAACGCAGCGCAATCCGCCGCCCGCCGCCGTGGGCCGACCGCGTGCGCTTGAGCGTCTTCACCGAAGGGCGCGAAGGCAAAGCGAGCTTCGACAACCTGAACTTCAAGCTGGCCGACGGCGCGGGCGCTCCCGCCACGCCTTCGGTGCGCTTCGGGCAGATCGCGGTGAACTTCGAAGGCGGCGCGGGCATCTTCAGCGCCTCGGTCTCGGGCGTCACTTCGCTGACGGAAGCCCAACTGGCGCTGGCCAGCACCGACGACAAGATCGTCTCGGGCCTGGAGAGCGCGATTCAGCCGCAGATCACCGACGAGAGCGGCAAGGCCACGTTCCGCGGGCGGCTGTACGACTTCCAGTTGCAGAGCCCGACGAATTATCTGGTGCAGGCCAATCCCGGCGCGGGCGGCGTGGAAGTCCGCTTTGCCATCGACCCGCAGCCGGGGAGCACCGGGAAGCCGCGCCTGACGTTCTACCTGGAAGGCGCGCAGGCGCTGGGTGAAGTCGAGCTGGGCGTCGGCGGCAAGCAGGAGCGCTTGCAGGCGGCCGACGCGCGCAGCGAAAAGGGCGTCACGGACGTCACCTTCAACATCGGGCAGCGCCCGCAACTGTACCTCAACTTTTCGAGCCCGGTTAATCTGAGCACCAAGCGCGAGGGCCTGCGGCGCTACGTGGAGGTCCGCTTCGACCGCGAGCTGGCGGTGGAATTGGCGCCGGAGAACGTGAGCGAGAAGCAGATTCTGGCGACGAAGCTGCAGGATCTGGACGAAGCGATGCGCAAGGAACAGTGGTCGCAGGCGTTCCGGCGCTGCCAGGAGATCGACGCGAAGTTCCGCAGCAAGTTCGACGAAGCGCGGCAGAAGGTGGACGCCGCGCGCTCGCTGTTGGACAGCGCGTGGAAGAAGGACGAGGACGAGATGGGCCGGCAGTTGGGGCTGCTGAAGCAGTTTGGCGCCGGCGCGGCGGACGCGGTGGAAAAAGTGCTGACCGATCTGGCCTCGAAGTGGGCCGACACGCCGAAGGTGAGCGACATCAAGAACGCGATGGCGCAGATCGAGGCGGCGCGGGCTTCGGGCAAGAACCAGGCGAACGAAGAGGCCGCGGCGCGCGAGCTGGACCGTGCGCAGAAGGCGATGGAACAGGGCGGCGACGCGCTGCAGGTCGCCGTGGTGCTGTGCAACAAGATCCTGCGCGACTACAAGGACACCGCCGCCGCGAAGGGCGCTCAGGAACTGCTGGCGAAAGCCAAGGCCGCGAACGAAAAGTACGGGCTGCTGCTGGACATCACCGACCGGCTGAAGAAGCAGGCGGAACCGTTCGTGAAGGCCGGCGATTACGAATCGGCGATCAAGCTGATCCGGAACGACAAGGACTTCCGCGAGCACCAGCACGAACTGACGGAACTCAAGACCTACCTGCAGGCGCTGGAAGCGAAGCGCGGGAAGTAACGGCTCCGCGCCGAAGTTCGCTCCATCCGCGGCCTTGGTTCAATCGCAAGCCAGCGCGGCTTCCTGCGGCGCGGCTTCGATCACGCGCATGGCCTTCCACTTGCCGCCGACGAAGCGCGCGAGCCAGACGAGCGCTTGCAGCATCACGAAGGCCGTCGCCGCGATCCAGTACGCGATCACCCCGGCGCCCTGCGCGTCCAAGATCAGCAGCGCCAGGTAGAACGCGGCGTTCATGGCGGTGCCCGCGATCATCGTCCAGCGCGTGTCGCCGGCCCCTTGCAGCGCGCCGAGCATCACGATGGTCACGCCGTCGAGGACGCAGTACAGCGCCACGTAGCGCAGGATCGTCACGCCCAGCGCCTGAATCGGCGCGAACTGCTCGGCCGAAACCGTGCGCGGATCGTGGAAGTGCCCGTAGAGCCACTCGGGACAGCAGACGAAGAGCAGCGCCGAGGCGAGCATCCACGCTTCGGCGACGATCAGGCCGCGGCGCGTCACGTTCACCGCGCGCTGCGGTTCGCCCGCGCCCTGCGCGTGCCCCACCAGGGTCGCGATCGCCGTCGAGAGCCCGATCAGCGGAAAGAACGCGATCCCGTTGATGCGCCAGGCGATGCCCGTCGCCGCCAGTTCGCTCCCGCCCACGCGGCCCACGAACGTCAGGAACATCGACCAGGCGAAGATCTCGACTCCGATGCGCGCGCCGTTGGGAATGCCGAAACGCACCAGCCGCGCGAAGAGCGCGCGGTCGAAGCCGCGGCTCGTCCAGGTCGCGAACTCCTTGCGGTGCGCGGGGGCCAGAAAGAGCGCGCCCAGCGCGAGCACGATGAAGCCTTGAGCGGCCACGGTGGCCCACGCCGCGCCGGCCATGCCCAAGGCGGGGAAGCCCCACGCGCCAAAGATCAGCGCGTAGTCGAGGAACGCGTTGAGCAGCACCGCCGAGAGCTGCACCAGCATGAACGTGCGCGTATCGCCGCGGCCCGTGAAGAATCCGCCCAAGGCGTTGCACGCCAGCGCCACCGGCGCGCCGAGGCAGACGACGCGGAAGTATTCGGCCTCCAGCGCGCGAATCTCCGGCGCATGGCCCATCCAGGCGAAGAGCGGACCGGCGAAGGGCGCGAGCATCGCGATGCCCAGCCCGCTCAGGACCGCGAAGTAAAGCCCCTGCCAGACGGCCGCGCTGACGCGCTCGGGCCGCTTCGCGCCGGTGTATTGCGCCACGAACGTCGAGACGTAGCCGGTCACGCCCATGAAGAGCGACATGGCCAGGAAGTTCGTCATCGAGGCGGGCACCGACGCCGCCACCGCGGCTTCGCTGTGCCAGGCCAGGAAGAGCGAATCGACGAACTGCATCATCATGTAGCCGGTGGCGCTGAGCACCAGCGGGCCGGCCAAATAGACGATGGCGCGGTAGGAATCGGGCGCGGCGCCCGAGACCGTCGGCAGACGCGTGGAGACACGCTCCACCGTCCCGGCATCGATCGTCCGGTCCAGTTCTTTCTCGAGCACAAAGCACCCAAGGGATTCGAGTTCGGCTTCGTCTTCCGCAAAGACGAGTAGGGCAATATGCCTTACGCACCCCGCAAAACGCAAATCGGGGCTCCGGAGGCGTTTGTCCGAGTCTCGCGTCTTAACGCCACTTGAATTTCCGAAGCGCGCCTAGAGACTGGGCGTCTTAATCAGGGTGCCACCCCTGCAACTTCGATCTAAGTCTTGGTCCGACCAGGAATTATCATGGCCGCAGAAGTGCTTGTCGATGTCCAAGGCCTGGCCAAAACCTACGGCCCCTTGCGTGCCGTGGACGGGTTGACCTTCCAGGTGCGCCGCGGCGAAATCGTCGGGCTGCTGGGCGCCAACGGCGCGGGCAAATCGACGCTGATGAAGGTCCTGACCTGCTACCTCACGCCGGACGAAGGCACGGCCACCGTCGCGGGCTGTTCGATCGAAAGCGACCCGGTGGGCGTGCGCCGGCGGCTGGGTTACCTGCCCGAGAACGCGCCGCTGTACACCGAGATGCGCGTGCGCGAGTTCCTCGATTTCGTCGCCCGTATGCGCGGCCTGAACGCGCGCGCGCGGCGCATGGAACGGATCGAGTGGGCCGTCGAGCACTGCGGGCTGAAGCCCAAGTACATGGCGCCGATCGGCACGCTCAGCCGAGGCTACCGCCAGCGCGTCGGCATCGCGCAGGCCGTGGTGCACGATCCCGACCTGCTGATCCTCGACGAACCGACCAGCGGGCTCGACCCGATCCAGATCGTCGAGATCCGCCGCCTGATCGCGATCATCGGCCAGACCAAGACGGTCTTCTTCAGCACCCACATCATGCAGGAAGTCGAAGCGGTCTGTTCGCGCGCGATCGTGATCAATAAGGGCCGGCTCGTCGCCGACGGTTCGCCCACCGACTTGAAGGCGCAGACGGCGCGTCCCGGGCGGCTGGTGGCGCGCTTGCGCGGCGTCGATGCGTCGAACGTCCGGAAGGCGCTCGAAGGAATCAGCGCCTGGCGCAAGAGTTCCGTTCGGGCGGTGCCCGACCAGGGGCTCGTCGAATGCGTGCTCCACGTCGGCGCCGGAGGGCAGCAGCCCGAGGCGCGCGAAGTCAACGCCGCGGGCGAGGCCTTCTTCGCCGCCGCGCGCGAGCACGGCTGGCCGCTGCTGGACCTGCACGGCGAAGGGATGAGCCTCGAAGACGCGTTCCTCGCCGCGACCGGGCACGCACCGCGCGACGACGACGCGCAAGACGCATCCGCCGCCGAACCCGCGCAAACCAAGGCGCAAGGCTGAACCGATGATCGCACCCGTCTTCCACATCCTGCGGCGCGAGCTGGCGGCGTACTTGAATACGCCCATCGGCTACGTCTTCGTCGTCTTCTTCCTGCTCTTGAGCTGCAGCTTCTACGTCTTCCTCGCGCTCTTCGTCGAAGGCGTCTCGGACATGCGCGGCTTCTTCAGTTGGATTCCGATCTTCTTCCTGATCTTCGTTCCGGCGATCTCGATGCGGCTGTGGTCCGAAGACCGCAAGCTGGGGACGCTGGAGCTGCTGCTCACCTTTCCCCTGCGCACGTGGCAGGCGGTGCTGGGCAAGTTCCTGGCCGGGCTGCTCTTCCTCGCGCTCACCATGCTGCTGACGCTGCACCTGCCCATCGTCCTCGATACGTACCTGCGGCCCGAGAATCAGCCGGGGCTGGACTGGGGGCCGGTGATCGGGAGCTACCTGGGCACGCTGGTGCTGGGCATGGTGTACCTTTCGGTGGGCGCGTTCGCGTCGAGCCTGACGGGCGACCAGATCGTGGCCTTCGTGATCGGCGCGACGCTCAACGGCGTCTTCTTCCTGATCGGCTTCCCGCCGTTCGTGAGCTGGATACGCGATTTCAGCAGCGAATGGGGTCCGCGGCTGGCCGAGTTCGTGCAGCGTTTCGGCGTCAGCTACCACTACGATTCCATTGCCCGCGGGGTCGTCGATACCCGCGATATCGTCTACGCGCTCACCGTCACCGGGTTCTTCCTGTTCCTGAACCACCTGGTGATCGAACGCCGCAGATAGGAGGGAAGGTCTCGAAGCGCGAAGGGTAAGGCCTGGCCGCGGCAGATCCCCGCTGCTCCCGTTGCACCCCTCGCATTTCAGCCTCTAGCACATGGCCATCGACCGCAGCCAACGCGATCTCTACGCCGCGCTTTCCGTCGTGCTCGCGCTGGGCATCCTCGTCTTCGCCAACCTGGTGGCCGAACGGGCCTTCGCGCGCGTGGACCTGACGGCCGAACAGCGCTACAGCCTGACGCCGCCGTTCCGCAGCATTCTCGACAAGCTCAAGGCGCCCCTGCAGCTCACCTACTACGTCAGCGAGACGTGGCCGAACCAGTACCAGCAGCGCCGCCGCGACATCCTCGACAAGCTCGACGAGATCCGCAGCTTCGGGAAGGGCAAGATCGAGCTGCGCGTCGTCGATCCCTTGAAGGACGAGAAGGCGCAGCGCAAGCTCGTCCAGGCCGGCGTCGAAGTCACCGTGCCCGAGATCGCGAAGGACAAGACCACCTACAGCACGCTCTTCAGCAGCCTGGAAGTGACCTACGCGAACAAGCCGTCGGTGTTGATCCCGTGGATCGAGCACGCCGACGACATCGAGTACCTCGCGGCGAGCAAGATTCTGGAACTGACGCTCGAGAAGCGCCCGATCGTGGCGATCCACGCGCCGCCGGCCTTGACCCAAGGCTGGACGCCCACGCAGGGCGGCGCGCCGGTGGGCGGCTGGGAATGGATCCTGCGCGGCGAGGAAGACGCCAAGAAGTTCGACGTGCGCGACATCGACCTCACGCAGACCAGCGGCATCCCCGAAGGGACGGCGCTGCTGATCCTGATCAATCCGCGCACGCTTTCCGAACGCGCGCGCTACGAAGTCACGAAGTATCTCGCGCAAGGCGGCAAGGTGCTGTACATCGGCGCGCCCTGGCACGCGAACCTCGATCTGCGCTGGCAGCTTGAAGACAGCCCGTCGGGACTCGAAGATTACTTCAAGGGTCTGGGCGTGGAATTCGGGAAGCAGTTCGTCTGCGACGCCTCGAACGTGCGCCTGGCCACGCGCGACAGCCTCACCGGCCATATGAAGGAAGAAGTGCTCCCGCCGTTCGTGATGGTCCTGCCGCAGAACTTCAACCAGGAGCACGTCTTCCTGCGCTTCCTCCCGCCGCTGGCGATGCCCTTCCCGGCCGAACTGATCCTCCACGAGGGCAAGACCCGCGACGCGGGGCTCACCTACGACATCCTGGCCACGTCGAGCGATCATTCCTGGCGCGAAGACCTGGCTCCGGTCTACCGGCCCGATCCCGAGAAGCTCGCCAACCGCCAGACCTTCGACCCCAAGCTGCCGCTGTGGGCCAAGCTGGAAGGCGGCTTCCCGTTCCCGTGGGAAGGCAAGCCCGCGCCGGCATGGCCGCGCGACGACGAAGGCGTCAAACCGCCGCCCGATCCCGAGAGCCAGCAGGCCGCGCAGATCGAAAAGAAGCCCGGCATGCTGATGCTCTGGTCGTGCGCCAACAGCTTCCACGCCAAGCTGGTTTTCGCGCAGGACCCGCAGGTGAGCCGCTTCTTCCGGCCCAACGCGATGATCCTGAACAACCTCGCCGAAGCCTTCAGCGTCGGCGGCGAACTGAGCCAGCTCCGCAGCAAGCGCTACGAGACGCGCATGATCTTGAAGCTCGACGGCAAAGGCGAAGACACCAAGCGCAACGTCTTGAAGGCGCTCCTGATCGCCGGCGTCCCGCTGCTGCTGGCGGTCTTCGCCGTGGTGCGCTTCGCGCTGCGCCGCGGCACGCAGACGCGCTACGAACGGACCTTCGCGGAAACCACGGGCCCCTCGAGCTTCAACCCATGAACCCGAAGACGCTGATCGTCCTGGGCGCCACGCTGGCCGTACTCATCGCGGCCTGGCTGCTGATGCCCGATCCGGCCGCGAACATGGAAGGCATCCGCGGCCTGGAACTGAAGCCGGGCCAGCCGCTCTTCCCCGATTTCCGCATCGACGACGCGCAGGCGATCGTGATGGTGCAGCAGGGCCGCACCGTCGCGCTGCGCCGCAAGATCGATAAGGAATGGGTCCTCGCCAGCCACGACGACCGCGCCGTGCAATGGGCGCGCGTGGAGAAGCTGCTGGAAGGCATCCGGAAAGCCACGTTCGTGCAGCCGCGCTTGGGCGAGAACGAACTTTTCGAACTCGACGACAAGCGCCGCACCGAAGTCGTCGTGATGGGCTCCGGCACCGAGCCGCTCGCCAAGCTTGTCGTCGGCAAGTCCCCGCAGTTCGAGCGCTGTTACGTGCTGCGCGGCGATGACGAAAAGGTGCTGGAAGTCGACGCCAATTTCGACGAGCTGGCCGGGCATAAAATGGAAGGCGAACGCCGCGAGCTGAAGCAGGAATACTGGTACGACCTTGCGCTGCTGCGCTTCAAAGCCGGCGACGCGATCGACATTGTGCTCGAACAGGGCGCCAAGACCTACCGCCTGCGCCGCTTCGTCGAAGGCAAAGGCCCGCTCAACCCCGGCGACACGTTCCCCAAGCCCCCCGAACCGCGCACCGGCGCGGGCGGCGAAGAGACCCGGCAGGAAGGACCGAAGCTGTTTTGGAAGCTCGTCGAGCCCGAGGAAGCGCTCGCCAACGACGGCACCGTCCGCGCGATCTGTTCCACCGCCGCGTGGCTCAACGCCAAGAGCTACGCCGACGATCTGCCGCGCGAAGCGCTGGGCATCCAGCCGCCGGCGGCCACGACGAAGATCACGCTGATCGACGGGACGGTCTTCCGCCTGCGCTTCGGGCAAGTCGGCGAGGACTACGCGGTCGCGCAGGTCGAAGGGCGCAAGGATGTCTTCAAGCTCGAGAAGTACGTGCACATGGCCTTGGTGCCCGATCCGGAACGCTTGAAGGAGCGCGCGCCGGAAATTCCGCTCGATCCGTCGCCCCGGCTGCCCGGTCCGCCCGAAGTGCCCGCGCCGCCGCCGGAACGCCCCGCGCCGCCGAGGATCGAAGAGCGCCCCGCGCCGCCGCACATCCCGCCCGTGCCCAAGAAAACCCAGGCGCCGGAATACGAAACGCCGGGCGCGGGGAAGTAGCCGGTCGAATGCCGGCGCTTATTGGTTTTGGAACTCTTGCCAATCCAGCCCAAGTTGCCTGACGATTGCGCGCACGGTCCCTAATTTGAGATCCTTGCTGCCCCAATCGGGTACTACGGTCAACCTTTGGTTTTGGGGATTCATCCACTTGCGGTGAGACCCGCCGCCGGTTCGTGGAATTTCCTGGCAACCCAGGAGCGCCAGTTACTTGGATACGTCGCAATACTTCACGGCGCCGTAACTACCGTTTCCAGCCACATGGGGCTGTCTACGGAATCGAACTCAACGCTCTTAGGCAACGTCCGGCCCAGTTCGCGGTAGGCTTCGAGGACGGCGGCCAATGCATCCTTCACATTAGCCAACGCTTCTTCCACCGAGTCGCCTTCGGTAATCAGTTCGGGGAACAGCGGAGACGTTACGGTGTACCCGCCTTCGGGTTGAGGAGCCAAAACCAAGGGAACTTTGTAGTTCATAAACCGTCTCCCTGAATCACTATCCCGCCTGCGACGGCCCAGGTCAATCCCGCCGTCGTTTGAATCCCCCGCCCCACTCGGTACATACATACACGGCCGTCCTGGCATTCGAGCCGGGCCCGCACCGAAAGGACGCGCATGGGAGTCCCCAAACCCACCACCGTCGGCGAACTGAAGCGCAGCGGCTACAAGCCCTGTTCGATCAAGGACGAACTGCGCCGCAACCTCGTCGCCAAGCTCAAATCCGGCGAGCCGCTCTTTCCGGGCATCGTCGGCTACGAAAAGACGGTGATCCCGCAGGTCATCAACGCGATCCTCTCGCATCACGATTTCATCCTGCTGGGCCTGCGCGGGCAGGCCAAGACGCGCCTCGCGCGGCAACTCACCGATCTGCTGGATCCCGAGATCCCCGTCCTCGCCGGCTTCCCGCTCAACGAAGATCCGCTCGCGCCCGTCACCGCCGGCGCGCGCGCGCATCTGGCCGCCTACAGCGACGCCGCCGAGATCCACTGGCTCACCCGCGCCGAACGCTACCGCGAGAAGCTCGCCACGCCCGACGTCACCATCGCCGACCTGATCGGCGACATCGATCCGATCAAGGCCGCCACCAAGCGCCTCGATTACGCCAGCGAAGACGTGATCCACTACGGCATCATCCCGCGCACCAACCGCGGCATTTTCTGCATCAACGAACTCCCCGACCTGCCCAGCCGCATCCAGGTCGGCCTCCTGAACATCATGCAGGAACGCGACATCCAGATTCGCGGCTTCCCCGTGCGCCTGCCCATGGACGTGCTGATGATCTACACGGCCAACCCCGAGGACTACACGAACCGCGGCAGCATCATCACGCCGCTGAAGGACCGCATCGACAGCCAGATCCTGACGCACTACCCGTCGAAGCTCGAGGAATCGCTCGCCATCACCGCGCAGGAAGCGTGGGTCGCGCGCGGCGGCGACGTGCGCGTCTTCGTCCCGCCCTACTTAAAGGAAGTCGTCGAGGAAGTCGCGTTCGCGGCGCGCAAGAGCGAGTTCCTCGACCAGAGCAGCGGCGTAAGCGCGCGGCTGCCGATCACGCTGCTCGAAAACGTGATCTCCAACGCCGAGCGCCGCGCGCTGCTCAACGGCGAGACATCCGTCTGCGCGCGCCCCGTCGATTTCCAGCCGGCGATCAGCGCCGTGACAGGCAAGGTCGAACTGGTGTACGAAGGCGAGCAGGAAGGCGCGGCCAACGTCGCGCGGCATCTGGTCGGGCGCGGGCTCAAGAACGTCTTCGACCGCTACCTGCCCGACGCCTACGGCCAGAACAAAGATGACGCCAGCTTCGGGCCGTACAAAGCCGTCATCAATTGGTTCGCCAAAGGCAACGCCGTCGAACTGACCGATCGCGCGCCTACCGCGGAGGCGCTGGCGAAGCTGAAATCCGTCGACGGCCTCGAAGCGCTGGCGCGGGAGCACGTCCCCATCGGCGACGAGCGCGTCGAGTTGCCGGCGGCGCTGGAGTTCGTCCTCGAAGGGCTGCACCAGTCGCGGCTGCTGGCGAAGGACGAGACCGAAGGGCTGGGGCGCTACCGCGACATGCTGGGGAGCATGTTCGAAGGCATGGACGAAGGCGGCCCGCCCTCCCCGCCCCGCGAACGCGGGCGCCGGAAGTAAACCGCGCACCCGTTTCAACCGGTGCACTCCTGAAGCAACCGCCGAACCACCCGTCTAGTTTATAGAAGGGTGGTGCTACGATGTACGCATTCAAGAAACTATCGATCTTCGCGGCGGCGGTGCTGCTGGCCGCATCGAACGCAGGGGCCGGCGAGGTGCCGGGCACGGCGGGACTGGAACCGAGCGCCTGGGCGAGCTGGCTGCCGCTTGCGCTCTTGTACGGCGGCGTGGTCGCGGCGTGGATCGTCGTGGTCTGCTGGGCGCTGGTGCGCCGCGGCGTGGCGCCCGCCGAAGCGCGGCCGCAGGGTTCGGTGCGCTTGAACCCCACGCGCGGCGCGATGCGCGGGCTGCCCCGCCCCGCTTCGAGCTACTCCCGCGTCTGCCGCTGAAGCGCCTCTTGCCCATGACCAAGGCGCGCGAAGGGCGGCGTATCAAGAAGATACGACAGCCGAAGCGCAACGCAGGGCATGGCAAGAAAACCGGCGATGCCCCAAATTCAAAGGTGACGGTCCACTAGTACGGGCACATTCTTTGCATACCATAGGTTAGGGGGGAGTCGCTTCCGCCGGCCGCGCGCTGCGCGCCGGGAGGTTGCGATTCGCCCAAGCACGGTCGCTGAACCAGCTTGGGGTGCAGCTTATGTCGTTTCCGGGGTACGAGGTCGGCTCGTTTTACGACGAGATGTTCCAGTCCGGCCAGCAGCCGCGGGCCGGTTCCGAGCTACTTGCTCAAAAGATAGCAACCATCGGCCTCGACGAACTCCGCCGCCGGCAGGCCGCCGCCGAGCGCACGCTGCTCCAGATGGGCATCACCTTTCGCGTCTACGGCGACGCGTCGGGCACCGAGCGCATTTTTCCGTTCGATCTGATTCCGCGCATCGTGGACGCGCTCGAATGGGCCAAGCTCGAGCGCGGCCTGCAGCAGCGCATCCAGGCGCTCAACCTGTTCCTCAACGACGTGTACCACGAGCAGCGCATCGTCAAGGACGGCGTGGTTCCCGGCGACGTGATCTCCAGCGCGGCAAGTTTCCGGCCGCAGTGCATGGGGCTCAATCCGCCGCGCGGCATCTGGAACCACGTCACCGGGACCGACCTCGTCCGCGATTCGGACGGCACGATGTACGTCCTGGAAGACAACCTGCGCTGCCCCTCGGGCGTGTAGTACGTGCTCGAAAACCGCGAAGTGATGAAGCGCACGTTTCCCGAGGTCTTCACGGCCTCGCGCGTGCGCCCGGTCATCGACTACCCCGCGCGGCTGCTCGAATCGCTGCGCTACCTGGCGCCCGACGGCATCCCTTCGCCGGTCGTCGTCGTGCTCTCGCCGGGCCTGATGAACAGCGCGTACTTCGAACACGCGTTCCTGGCGCAGCAGATGGGCGTCGAACTCGTCGAAGGGCAGGATCTGGTGATCGCCGAGGGGCGCGTCTGGATGCGCACGACCCGCGGCTTCTCGCGCGTGGACGTGATCTACCGCCGCATCGACGACGATTTCCTCGATCCGCGCTGCTTCCGCAAGGATTCGGTGCTGGGGCTGCCCGGCTTGATGGAAGTGTACCTGGCCGGCCGCGTCGCGCTGGCCAACGCGCCGGGCACCGGCGTCGCCGACGACAAGGTCGTATACGCCTACGTGCCCGACATGATCCGCTACTATCTGGCCGAAGAACCCTTGCTGCCGAACGTGCCCACGTTTCTGTGCTGGATCGAGAAGCAGCGCAAGCACGTATTGGAGAACCTCGACAAGCTGGTGGTGAAGGCGGCGAACGAATCCGGCGGATACGGGATGCTGATCGGGCCGCACGCGAGTGCGTCCGAACGAGAGGAGTTCGCGCGGCGCATCGAAGCCTCGCCGCGCAATTACATCGCGCAGCCGACGCTGGCGCTCTCGCGCGTGCCCGCGCTGGTCGACGGGCGCCTGGAAGGGCGGCACGTCGATCTGCGCCCGTTCATCCTGCAGGGGCCCGAGACGTACGTGCTGCCCGGCGGACTGACGCGGGTCGCCTTGAAGCGCGGCAGCCTCGTCGTCAACAGCTCGCAAGGCGGCGGAAGCAAGGACACCTGGGTGCTGGCCCAAGAAGGGGAAGCGTAGCCGTGCTGAGCCGCGTCGCGTACGCGTTGTACTGGATGAGCCGGCTGGTGGAGCGCGCCGAGAATGTCGCGCGCTTCATCCAGGTCAATCACAGCCTCACGCTCGATTTGCCCACCGAACGCCCGCAGTGGGAACCGCTGGTCATCACCACCGGCGACGAGGCGGCCTTCAAGGAACGCTACCCCGGCCCCACGCAGGCGCACGTCCAGTTCTTCCTGACGTTCGACGAAGAAAATCCCAATTCGATCCTCTCCTGCCTCAGCCAGGCCCGCGACAACGCGCGCAGCGTGCGCGGCAATTTATCCAGCGAATTCTGGGAAGAATTGAACAAGCTGTACCTGAATCTGCGCCGCAGTTCCGAAAGCGCCGCCAAGCCGCGCGAACTGTCCTACGACCTGTACCGCGACGTGATGCTCGATTGCCACAAACTCGCCGGCATCCTCGACGCCACCGTCGCGCGCGGCGAAGGCTGGCACTTCATCCATACCGGCCGCATGCTCGAACGCGCCGACAAGACCTCGCGCATTCTGGACGTGAAATACTACCTGCTGCTCCCGTCGCCTCAGTACGTCGGCACGCCGGCCGACGATCTGCAATGGGCCGCGGTGCTCCGCTCGGCCAGCGCGCTGCAGATGTTCCGCATGCAGCACCACGCCATCGTGCCGGCGCGCGTCGTCGAATACCTGCTGCTCGACCGTTCGTTCCCGCGCTCGGTCTTTTTCTGCCTCGGCGAAGCCGAAGCCTCCCTGCACGCCATCTCCGGTTCGCCGCCCAACGCGTTCTGCAACACCGCCGAGCAGCGCCTCGGCCAGCTCCGCTCCGACCTGGCCTTCCGGCGCGTCGAGGAGATCGTGGATTTGGGGCTCCACGAATTCATCGACGATCTGCAAAAAAGGCTTAATCTGGTGGGCGAAGGCATCTACGATACCTTCTTCACCGCCCGGACCTTCGTGCCTGCGTTGCCCGGTCCGTCCCAGGGAGCTTACCAGCAATGACGTTCTGTCTCGGCATGCGCGTTCGCGAAGGCCTCGTGGGGCTGGCGGATACGCGCATCATCAGCGGCAACGAATGCCTGACCGCGCGGAAGATCGCCACCTACCGCGGCGAAGGCTATTCGCTCTTCGTGATGACCTCCGGCCTGCGCTCGGTGCGCGACAAGACGCTCACCTACTTCGCCGAACTGATGGAAGACCGGCCCGAACCCTTCGCGCGCACCTTCAAGGCCGTCAACGCCTTCGCCGAACAGCTCCGCCGCGTCGCCGCCGAAGACAAGCACGCGCTGGAGGAAAGCGGGCTCAGCTTCAGCATCTCCGCGCTCATCGGCGGGCAGTTCCCCCAAGATAAGGAACCGAAGCTTTATCTCGTCTATCCGCAAGGCAACTGGGTCGAGATCGGGCCGGGCACGCCCTACGCCATCATCGGCGCGACCGGGTACGGCAAGCCCGTGCTCGACCGCACGCTGCGCTTCGAGGATTCGCTGCGCCTGGCGCTGAAGGTGGGCTGCCTGGCCTTCGACAGCACGCGCATCAGCGCTTCCGACGTGGATTTCCCGCTCGACGTGATCCTCTACGCCAACGGCGTCCTGCACGAACACCGTTACGAACGCCACGATCTGCGCGACGTCAATACGTGGTGGCAGGACCGCTTGCGCGAACTGGTTCAAAAGCTGCCCAGCGACTGGATGGATACGGCGCTGCGCGGACTCGCCGAAGGCAAGCCGGATAGCTGACGAAATGCGTTTTAAGATCCGGCATCTGACGCACTACACCTTCTCCGCGCCGGTGGCGCTGGAGCCGCACGATTTGCGCCTGAATCCGCGCCTCGACGGCGCGCACCGCTGCCTGGACCACGAACTCCTCGTCACCCCCGCCCCCGGCATGCGCACCGAGATGCTGGACGAGGAAGGCAACCACGTCACGCGCGTCTGGTTCCACGAGCCGGTCCAGGAACTGCGCATCGAAGCGAAGTTGTCGGTGCAGACCCTCCGCGTCAATTCCTTCGACTTCGTGCTGGACTCCAACGCCGACCGCATCGCCGATGCCTCCCGCGGACCGCAGTCGGCGTTGCTCGCGCCCTACCGCCTGCGCGCCGGAGGCAGCGACGCCGTCCAGCGTCTCGCGCGCGAGATCGCCGCCGGCGTCGACGACCGGACGGTCCCGTTCCTTACCGCCCTCGCCGAACGACTGCGCCGAACCGTGCGCTACGAATTGCGCGAGAGCGGCTATCCGTTCACCCCCGAAGAATGTCTCGCGCGCGGCTCCGGTTCCTGCCGCGATCAGGCGGTGCTCTTCGTCGACGCCTGCCGCGCGCTGGGGCTCGCCGCTCGCTTCGTCAGCGGGTATCACCCCGTGCCCGAGCCGGGGCCGTATTACCTGCACGCCTGGGCCGAAGTCTTTCTGCCCGGCGGCGGCTGGCGCGGCTTCGATCCCACCGGCGGACTCGCCGTCGCCGACCGCCACGTGCCGCTGGCCGCCGCGCGCTATCCCAGCGGCGCCGCCCCCGTCACCGGTTCGCTGCGCGGCGACGCCGTGCAGACCGAGCTGAAGACCGAACTCGATTGGACCACCGATACCTAAACCGGCTCCGGAGCCGTAAGAACCGGGCGCTTTCCGGTTACCCAAAAACGTCCAGGCCTCCGGAATTAAGCCGTCTCAAAGTGACGAAAATTGCGCAGTGTTGAACGATCGAGCGTTCGCCCGCGAACGATTTGACCCTTCAGTCCGAATTTATCACACCTTTTCGCGCATCAATTCGGCTTCGAAAGCGCGCGTTCACGCGTGCAAGTCCGGACTTTAGCGAATTCTTGAAGAATAATGCCTTTTTTCCATCGTCTTCACACTTGAGAGGTGAAATTCGGCCATGCAATTGCGTATGTTTAAGGCGGGGGAACCGGGGGAGGGCGACATCGTGGTCCAATCTGCGACGTACGTTACGCGCCTCGTCAGCTTCGTGGACGAGCCGCAACGCCCCGCGCGGCTTCTGCTCAACGAGGATCAGGAGGTCGTCAGCGAAGAGCGGGCGGCGGTCCTGGGCTTCGAGCGGGTGCAGCGTTTTCTGTACGTGAGGGGTCCGGCGCATCTGCCGGTCCGCTTCATGCGTCAGGAGGCCTTGGAGGACGGTTCGCGGCTGTGGGTCCGGCACGAGCCGGAACTGGACATCTGCGTCCCCGCGGCCTCATAGGCCGGCGTAGCCGCTGACGGTACGGCGCCGGGCTGGGGCTTGGCGCGGACGGACGAACGATGCCGGCGCGCGGAGCGCGCCCGAACGAACTTCACGCGCCTACTTCAGCCAGGTCTCGCTGACCTTGGCGCCTTCCTCGTCGCCCGCTTCGCGGCGCAGCACCGCCGAACGCCGGAAAAGTTCCTGAATCGCCGGCGTCAAATTCTCGCTCTGCCCTTTGACCAGATGGTACGCCTGTTCGTGCAGGCAAATGGCCATGTCGAGCTTGCGCCCGCGCGAACTGTAGAGGCTCACCGCCTGCGTATACAGCTTCGCCGTCTGTTCCCAGTTTCCGCGCGGATTGCGCTGCGGGCTCAGGCAGTAGCCCTGGTCGCTCAGCGAAAGCGCGTGATCCACCGGCCGGTTGAGCTTCTCGTACAAGGCCGCGGCGGCCGCGTAGACCTCGGCCGCGCGCGACCAGTCGCCGCCGGGGTTGTGGTCGGGCTGCAGGCACCAGGCGTACTGGCGCAGGCTGGAGGCCTGCGCGACCAAGTCGCCGGCGGATTCGTACGCGCGCGCCGACTTGACGTACAGCGCCAGCGCCTGGCCCCAATCGCCCGTCGGATTCACATCGGGCTGCAGGCTGCGCGCTTGGTTGTACAAGGCCAGCCCTTGCAGGGCGCTGTCGCCCACCTTCCCGGCGCGCAGCGCGGCGTCGGCGAACCAGCGCGTCGCGCGCGACCAGTCGCCCATCGCGTTGTACTCGGGGCACAGGCAGACGCCGTGCTGGTACACGCGCGCGGCCTGCTGCCAGGGCGTGAACGTCTCGAGCGGCTCGGCTTCCAGCAGCTCCAACGCTTTGCGGATGCACTGTTCCTTGCGTTCCTGATCCGGCGGCTCGGCCGCGCCGAAGAGCCAGCCCGCTTCGCTCAGCAGGATCGGATGGTCCATGGGATGCGCGGCCAGCGCCTGGCGCGTCGCGGTCAGCAGTTCCTTCAGCTTCTCCGGCGGATACTCCGGCTGCCGCACGACCCAGTTCGCCGCCAGGATGGCGTATAGCTGCGGCGCCGTCATCGAACCGATCCGATCCGTCGACCGGCCCCACGGCAGCAAGGCCTGGATCTCGGCCTGGGTGAACGTGCCCATCTCGTCCCACATCAGGTGCTCGACCATCGCCGCGACCGCGGAGAGGTCGCCTGCTTTCGCGCGCGCCAGAATGGCCTTGCGGTGCTCCATCAAGCGCTCGGGCGACGGATCGGGCGGCGGCGCTTCCGCGACCGGCGCGGGCGCGGCCGGATCGGGGCGCTTGGGCGCCGCGCCGACCAGCGTGTTCGGATCGACCACCGCGGGCGGCGTGGGCGCGGGTGCGGGCGGCGGCGGATCCAGAACGGGTTCTGGATCTGGCGCGGGCGCCGGTTGCGGCGCGGGGTTCGGGCGGCGCGCGGCTTGATTGGGCTTGCGCAGCGATCCCAATCCGTAGTACACGCCCACGGCGCCGAGGACCACCAGCAGGATCGCGGCCAATCCGCCCAGGAGCACCAGGACCGCGACGTTGCGCTTCGGCGGTTGGGGTTCGGTGGGGTACGGATACGGTGTCGTCATCGTAGGACCCTGCATACCGGTGCTGGGGCTGACCAGCGTCTTCGGCAAGGGCGTCGCCGGCGCGCTCCCCGCGCCGCTCAGCCGCGCCCGCGCCTCGTGCAACGCCGCACGCAGCGCCGCGGCGTCGGGGTAGCGCCCCGCCGGATCCTTGGCCAGGCAGCGGTTGATCGCCATCAGCGTCGTATCGCTGATATCCGGACGCTGCGGGCGCAGCGGCGGATGCGGCGCGTGCACGGTCTCGAAAAGCACCTTCGAGAGCGAGTTGCCCGTAAAGGGCGGGCGCTTGGCCAGCAACGCGTACAGCGTCGCGCCCAGGCTGAAGACATCCGCCGCTTTCCCGGCGCTCTTCGCGTCGGTGGCCTGCTCCGGCGCGAGGTACCCCGGCGTGCCCAGCGCCGTCTGGTTGTTCGTCAGCGAGAGTTCGTACGATTCGCTCCGCGCCAGCCCCAGGTCGGCGACCTTCGCCGCGCCGAAGTCCAGTTCGCCGGCGGCGTTGGCCGGAAGCAGGATGTTGTCCGGCTTCAGATCGCGGTGGATCACGCCTTCGCGGTGCGCGACGCCCAGGCCTTCGGTCACCGCCAGCACCAGATCCAGCGCCAGCGCTTCCGGCAGGCCGGGCTGGCCCTGTTCGTGCAAGCGCCGCAGGTACGAACCCGCGGACTCGCCGCGCACGTACTCCATCGTCAGGTAATGCAGGCCGCGCTCTTCGTTCACGTCCAGCACGCCGACGAGATGCGGCGACTTGATCCGCGCGGCGACCTTCGCTTCGCGCAGAAAGCGGCTGACCAATCCGGCGTCGCGTTCGGCCCATTCGGGCGGCAGCACCTTGACCGCCACTTCGACATCCAGCCGCGGATGAATCCCGTAGTAGACGGCGCCCATCCCGCCCTGGCCCAAGCGCGCCAGCAACGGAATCCCGCCCAGGCACGGCACCGGACCGGGGCAGCCTTCCACGCGCACCCGCGGCGCGCGCGCCAGAAACGCTTCGCCGGACAAGTCCTGCCACGGACGGCTGGGAGGCAACGGCAAGCGCATCGGAGCCGCCGATCCGGGCGGCGCATCGGGCGCGGGAGAACCGCTGGGCGCGTTCATGCCCGGAAGTATAGCAGCCCGCTGGTTGGGCGAGCGACCGGATTCCGCGAAAGAGCCGCGCTCCCTTTCTTATATTTACCGTGGTGCGAACCCGCAGGCCGGAGGTCACGAAGATGCCCGAACCGCTACCCAGTTCTACCCCCCCGCGCGTGGAAGTCCGGCCGCTGGACGAACCTGCGCCTGCTTCGCGCCATCCGCGCGGCCTCTCCCGGACCGTCGTTCTGGTCACCGGACTGGTCGTCGGGCTGCTGCTCGGCGGCGTCGGCTTGGGCTACAGCTTCGCCGACGGCCGCTCGCCCGCGGGACCGTCGATCACCGAAGAAGTCTTCCTCGAATACCGCGCCGATCCGGCGGCCCCGGCGGTGAAATGGGCCGATCTGGCCAGCGCGCCGGATACCTTTCTGCTCGTGCGCTTCCAGAGCGAGCCCGAAATCGTACACGTCACGCCGCTCGTGCAGGACGACCCCGGCTTTCCCAACCCCGCCAAGTTGACCCTCACCCGCCGCATCCTGAACGGCGAAAAGGCCTACGTGTACCTTTTCGACGACGACAGCGCGAGCGATGCGTTCTGGAAGGATCTGAGCCAGCGCGCGTTGAAGGACGGCGGAACCGCCGCCGGGCGCCTCGCCGGCGTCTGGACCCTCGGCCAGTTCCCGCAGGATCAGCTCGTCAGCTTCTGCGACCAGGCCGGCAAGACCATCGGCGAAATGACCCTCGACGGAAACGACTGCCTGGCTTGGGCCGAAACGAGCCTCAAGAGCGGCGTGCTGGATTTCTCGGCTCAGTCCGCCGAAGCGCTGGTGCTGGCGGATGCCAAAGGCCGCCCCGCAGGCGAACTGAAAGTCACCAGCGGGCACCGCGAGGCCGCGAAGTAGAGCCCGCCCCAGGAGCCGCGCCGGACCGGATCGCCGCCGGGCGGTTCGTGTAAGCCCGCACAGTCACTACGCTAGCGAGTGGAAACGCCCGTCGCGTTCCCATTCCCTACCCGCCGGGCCCGTTCCCCACGGGCCCGGCTTTTTTATGCAGCCGCGAGCTCGTTGAGCGCGACCATGCTTGCAGATAGCATCGAATCTCCAGGGTGCTCGTGCGTCGGGGCTGGGCAGGAACCTATTTTAAGGATCGAACCATGCGTGGAATGGCGATGTTCCTGGCGGCGGCCTTCCTGATCACCGGCGCGCAGGCCGGCGAAGACCGCGTCGAGGCGGACAAACTCGCCTTGGCCAAGGTGCAGGATCTGATCGGCCAGTGGAAGGGCGGCGGCAAGCCGGCTCAAGGCGATGCCTGGAGCGAGACGTTCGAATGGGCGTGGGCGTTCGAGGACGGCCGCGCGCTGCTCGCGATGAAGACCGCCGACGGGAAGTTCTTCAAGGATGCGAAGCTCGTGGCCGGCGATGCCGCCGATGCCTTCACGCTCACGGCCACCGCCGCGGACGGTTCGGCGCAGACCTACGCCGGCGCGATCAACCGCTTCAAGGATCTCGAACTGGTCAACGCGCAAGCCGGCGAAGGCCAGCCCGCGCGCATCACCCTCAGCCTGCTCGCCCGCGGCAAGCGCCTGACGGTTCTCTACGAACGCAAGCTGCCCGGCGGCGCGGACAAGTTCGGGAAGCTCGCGGAAGTCGGCGCCACCAAGCAAGGCAGCGGCTTCGGCAAGAACGCCAACGCGAACGTCTGCGTCGTCACCGGCGGCGAAGGCACCATCGCCGTCGAGTACAAAGGCAAGACCTACTACGTCTGCTGCACCGGCTGCAAACAGGCGTTCCTCGACAACCCCGAGAAGGAAATCGCCGGCCACGAGAAGCGCAAAGCCGCCGAGGCCGCGAAGAAGTAGATCTCAAAAGCCCAGCAACAGGCCCGCCGCCGCGAAGCACACCAGCAGCAGCACCAGGCAGCCCTTTCCCGCGGTCGCGCTGGGCGCGGACGCCGCTTCGGGCGGTCGCAGCAGCGCTTCCGAGATGCGCGCGTACACGGCCGCGCCCAGAGCCACCGCTTGTTCGGGATGCTCGGGCGTCGCGCTCGAGCGCTTGTGGTGCTCGCTCAAGAAGTGCTGCAGCGCCGCGACGTGTTCGCGGCCGCCTGCGAGCACCACGTCGTCCACGGCGTCCAGCGTCCGTTGAGCGTCCTGCAGCGCCTGCTGCAGCGGTCGATCGACAACCGCGGCCACCTTCGCGAGATCCTTTCCGGAAAGCCCGGAACCTCCGTTGCAGCTCAGGATCTCGTATCGATCCGGCCGGATATCCAGCAGCGTCACGTCGAATGCGTCATCGTCCAGATCCAGGACCGCGATGGTGCTGCGGTCCTTCGGATGCCGGAAGTACCAGGCGAGCGCGACGGCGGTCGGTTCGTTCACCAGACAGACCGCGTTCAATCCCGCGTGCCGCGCGGCATCGACCGCGGCCTGGCGCTGTACGTCGTTGAAGTATGCGGGCACGGCGATGGCCGTGCGGCTGGGCGGCGCGCCCAATACGGATTCGGCCCGCGCCGCGAGTTGGCTCAGGTACAGCGCCGCGCACTCCGTGGGGGTCCAGGTGCGTTCGCCAAAGGTAAAAGTGCGCTTGGAACCCAACGCGCCGAGAAAACCCTCCACCCCGGCCTCGGGCCGCTCGAGGAGCAGCTTGCGCGCCGCGTGCCCGGTACGCGGCTTGCCTTCCCGATCCATCGCCACGGCCATGGGAAACGCATCGGCGTCGTCGGCATCGCTCACGATCTGCGGCCCGGACGCGCCGAAGATGGCGATCCTGCCTTCGCTGCGGCCGAGATCGATTCCAAGCATGAGCGGAAGGCGCCTCGTTAGCGTAGGGAGCGTACCGGCGCTCCGGACCTAGGACGCGAGACCCGCATTCTCGAACGCTTCCACGCTCAAGCAACCCTTTTCCTTCAGGCTCTGTCCCGAATCGCTTCGAAAGCGTATGCGCCGCGCATCGCCGGCCGCCGTTCCGCAGCGCGGGCGTCCCGCCCGCGCGAAACCGCCCGCCGCAAGGACGCCAATCCTGCCGTAGCGCGCCCGCCCGCCGGACATAGGATGCTGAGCTTCCCGACGTTGAAACCTTTCGAGGAGCGCCTCCATGGCCAAGAAGTCCAAGCCGTCCAAAGCGAAGCCGAAGTCCAAGCCCGCCAAAAAATCCAAGCCGGCCCAGAAAACCAAGCCCGCGCCGAAAGCCGCCGCGAAGAAGCCCGCCGCCGCGCCCAAGGCCGCGCCGCTGCCCGAAAAGCGCCTGCGCATGGGGCTGCTGGGCTGCGGCGGAATCGCCAACGCCCACATCAAGAGCCTGATCCAGATTCCCGAGTACGACGTCGTCGCCTACTGCGACGTCGTCCGCGCCAACGCCGAACGCTTCCAGAAGGAATACGGAAAGGGCCACGGAACGGTCTACGAGGACTACCGCGTGATGTTCGAGCAGGCCAAGCTCGATGCGGTCACGATCTGCATGCCGCCCTTCGCGCACAAGGACGAAGTGATGCTGGCCGCCGAGCGCGGGATTCACATCCTGATCGAGAAGCCCATCGCGCTGACCAACGAACTGGCCGGCCAGATGGCCGCCGCCGTGCAAAAGGCCGGCGTCAAGAGCCAGGTCGGCTTCCACATGCGCTTCATGAAGGGCATCGAGCGCGTCAAGGAACTGCTCGCCTCGAAGGGCCCGGCGATCCAGTACGTGGGGCGCTACTTCTGCAACAGCCTGCATTCGCCGTGGTGGCGCATGAAGGACAAGTCCGGCGGGCAGATCGTCGAACAGATCATCCACCAGTTCGATCTGTGCCGCTATCTGCTCGGCAAGCCCGTGCAGGTCTTCGCGTATACGGCGAACCTCGCGCACCGCGACGTCGAGAACTACACGGTCGAAGACGTGAGCGGGACGCTGATCCGCTTCGAGACCGGCGCGCTGGGCATCATCACCGGCACCAACTGCGCGATTCCCGGCAAGTGGCTCGCCCCCAGCACCCTCGTCGCCAAAGGCTTCACCGTCGATTGGGGCGGCGGCTCCGGCGAGATCACGATCACCGACGGCAAGGAACTCAAAACCGAGCCCTTCGAGACCGGCGGCAGCCCCAACCTGGGCGAACACCTCGACCTGCTCCACGCGATCCTGAAGAACCGCGCCACGCGCACGCCCATCGGCGAAGGCGCCGAGACGCAAAAGCTCGTCATCGCCGCGTACCAGTCCGCCGAAACCGGCAAGCCCGTGGATCTGTAGTCCGAAGGTTCGAGCCCGCAGGCAAGCGTCGGCTTGCCTGCGGGCCCCGCGTTACGCTTCGTTCCGGAGCCCGCATGACCGCCGCCACAAGCATCGACCTGCTCCAGACGCTGATCTCCGCGCACGGCCCGGGCGGGCAGGAAGACGAAGTCCGTTGCGTCGTGCGCGGGCTGTGGCGCGCGGCCGGATTGGAACCCGTCGAGGACGACGGCGGCAACCTTTATGCGCGCCTGGGCAAGCCCGGCGGAACCGGCCCCCGCCTCGTCCTGATGTCGCATCTCGACGAGATCTCGATGCTCGTCACGGCCGTCGAGCCCGACGGGCGCCTGCGCCTGACCAACCTCGGCGGTTCGCTGCCCTGGAAGTACGGCGAAGGGCCGCTCGAAATCCTGGCGCCTACCGATTACGCCGCCGCCGCGAAGCGCGACGACTACCGCGTGCCCACCGTCCGCGGCATCTTGTCCGTCGGCAGCACCCATACCGGCGTGGGACCGCTGGGCGAACTGAAAGATAAGCGCGCGCTCACCTGGGACCTCGTGCGCGTCGAAACCGGCTACTCGAAGGACGAACTGGCCCGGCGCGGGATCGGCGTCGGCTGCCGTGCCGTCGTCGCGCGCGAACGCAAAAAGGTCGAACGCCTCGGCTCGGGCACGGGGCCGCGCGCGCGCGTCGGCTGCTTCATTTACGACGACCGGGCCGGGCTGGCGGTCCTCACGCTCCTCGCCCGCAAACTCGCCCAGGCCAAACTCCCCGGCGAAGTCTACCTCGGCGCGACGATGGGCGAAGAAGGCGGGCTCACCGGCTGCACGAGGCTCTGCCGGAACCTCGCGCCCGAAGTCGCCGTCGGCGTCGATACCTCCCCGTCGGTGCCCGAATCCCCGCTGGCCCTCGACGGCACGCCCGCGCTGTGGATGCGCGAACGCGCCGCCACGCATTCGCTGCGCGAGGCCGCGCGCTTCGACGCCGCCGCCGCTCGGGTGAAGCTGAAGCTCCAGCGCGCCATTTACCCCAGTGCCGCCAGCGACGCCGGCGCGGTGCTGGCTACGGGCCTCGCCGGACGCGTGCTGACCTTCGGCCTGCCCCGCGACAACTCCCACGGCTTCGAACTGGCCCACCCCAACCTGCTGATCAACGCCGCACGAGTGATCGAGGCGTATCTGAAAAGCTAGCATTCCCCTCGGATAATCGCCCTCTTCCGCGGAATCTACCGTGGCAGAATCCCCGTGCGTGACTAACCTGTAGCTCATCCGGGGGGAACGAAGATGCTCGCTTGTGTGCCCCCCTCTGCCCGCCGCTTCGAAACCATGACGTGCCGTCGAAGGAGCCATCCGTGGGAGCACTGAAAGAAACCCTGCGCAAGGTCCTGGCCGAGGAAAACGAGCGCATAAAAAAGCTGCTCGTCGGCCACGGCGAAAAGGTCGTCGATCAGGTCACGCTGAGCCAGATTTTCGGCGGCTCCCGCTCGATCAAAAGCCTCTTCTGCGATACCTCCAGCGTCCCGCCCGAAAAGGGCCTGATCCTGCGCGGCTACCCCATCGGCGAACTCGCCGGACGCTCCCCCGAAGAAGTCTTCTACCTGCTCCTCGTCGGCAAACTCCCCGATGCCGCGGCCCTGAAAGACCTCCAGGACGAATGGAAAGCCCGGCGTGAAGTGCCCGCCTACGTCTGGCCCGTCATCGACGCCACGCCGATCGATACGCACCCCATGACCGTGCTCAGCATCGGCATCCTGGCCATGCAGAAGGATTCGCTCTTCTTCCAGCGCTACGAAGACGAAATGCCCAAAGACCAGTACTGGGAAGCCACCTTCGAAGACGCGCTGACCCTCACCGCGCGCCTGCCCGATCTGTGCGCGTACATCTACCGCCGCAGCTTCAAAAAAGGCCCGCGCATCGCGCCTGATCCCACGAAGGACTGGGCCGGCGGCTTCGTCCACCAGCTCGGCTTGGCCGATCCCGGCGGGGCGCTCTCCGAACTGATGCGCCTCTACCTCGTCCTGCACAGCGACCACGGCGGCGGAAACGTCAGCGCCAACGCGGCCGCGACCGTCAACTCCGCGCTCTCCGATCTTTACTACTCGCTGGCCGCGGGCCTCAACGGCCTCGCCGGGCCGCTCCACGGGCTGGCCAACCAGGAATGCCTCACCTGGATCCAGGGCGTGATGAAGAAGTTCGGCGGCGTGCCCAGCGTCCAGCAGATCACCCAGTTCGCCGAAGAGACCCTGGCCGCCAAGCGCGTCATTCCCGGCTACGGGCACGCGGTATTGCGCGTCACCGATCCGCGCTTCACCAGCTTCGTCGAATTCGGCAAGAAGCGCTGCCCGGAAGACCCGGTCTTCAAGACCGTGCTCAACGTCTTCGAGGCCGTGCCCAAAGTCCTGCAAAAGCACCCCAAGATCAAGAACCCCTGGCCCAATGTCGATGCCGCTTCGGGATCGCTGCTGTGCCACTACGGGCTCACCGAACAGAACTACTACACGGTCCTCTTCGCGCTCAGCCGAGCTCTGGGCATTTGCGCGCAGGCCGTCCACGCGCGCGGCTGCGGCATCCCCATCGTGCGGCCCACCGCGGCGACCCTCGATGCCCTCGAGAAGGCCGCGAAGAGCTAAGCCGCTCCTGTGTCCGGTCCGCTCGAGCGCCTCAAAAACCAGCTCGCCGAATACGGCCTGCGCCCGCAGAAGCGCTTCGGCCAGAACTTCCTGATCGATCCCAATTTCGCCGCCGCCATCGCGCGCCAGGTCGCGCCCGACGAACGAACCGTCGTCCTCGAAGCCGGACCCGGCACCGGAGCGCTCACCCGCGCGCTCCTCGACGCGCACCCCGCCGCGCGCGTCCTGGCCGTCGAACTCGACAGCGGCCTCGCGCGCTTGCTGCGCGGCGTCTTCGCGGCCGAACTCGCCGCCGGGCGCCTCACCCTCGTCGAAGGCGACATCCTGGAAGGCAAGCACGGCCTCAACCCGGCTTGGGTCGGCGAGCTGCTGCGCATTTCCGAAACCGAAGGCCGCCCGCGCCGCGTCCTGGGCGCGAATTTGCCCTACAACGCCGCCACGCCGCTGCTGGCGAATCTGGCCGAACCGCACGAAGCCTGCGCCGGCCTCGTCGAACGCGCGGTCGCGACGATCCAGAAAGAACTCGCCGAACGCCTCATCGCCGCGCCCGGTACCTCGGCCTACGGGCCGCTCGCCGCCTACCTCGCGCTGCGCGGACGCGCGCGCATCGTACGCAAAGTAGGACCCGAAGTCTTCTGGCCGCGGCCCCAGGTTCACAGCGCCGTACTCGAAATCGAACTGCCTCCGTGGTCCCAGGCCGCGCTGCCGCAAGCGCAGGCGCGCGCGTTTTCGGAGTGGCTCCACCGCCTCTTTCAGCAGCGCCGCAAACGCATCGGCGGCTTGTTGAAAGGCTCGCTGCCCGAAGGACATCCCGCGGCCGAACGGCGCGCCGAAGCCTTAACTCCGCATCAATTATGGGATCTATTCGGGGTGACCTCGGGACTTAACCGCACCTGAACAGCGCCCTCACTAATTCCATAACTGGCGTTATGGAATTAGTTTAGGGGTCAGGCTCGGCGCGGCGTGCAGGCCACTAGGGACTGGACAGCGCCCATCCCGGCCCGCAGAATTGGATGAATAGTCACCACACCCGATTACATCAGAGCAGGTATCTGAGGTCTGAGGGTCAGCACGGAATCGGTTTAATCGGGATTCGAGCCCGATTGGTGCGTGTGCGCCGGCCGAACCGTGAGGTGCCTTATCGATAGGAGGCGAGACAGATGCAGGAACGTAAGGAGCAGTCCGGTCAGACGCGCCGCGAATTCGGCAAGCGGCTGATGGCGGCGGCGGCGCTGGGCGTAGTGGCCGGCGTGGCGCGCCCGCTGATGGCGGAAGAAGAAGCCAAGAAGGAAGAAGCGGCCAAGAACGCCTGCAAGGGCCTCAACGCTTGTAAGGGCCACGGCGGCTGCAAGACCGACGCCAACGCCTGTAAGGGCAAGAACGAATGCAAAGGCAAGGGCGGCTGCGCCACGGCCGAGAAGCACGGCTGCAAGGGCCACAACGCCTGTAAGGGCCAGGGCGGCTGCAAGACCGGCGATGCGGGTTGCGCCGGCAAGAACAGCTGCAAGGGCAAGGGCGGCTGCGCGGTGCCTGTGAAGAAGGCCGAGAAGTAACCGGTTCGCCGCATCGGGCGCGCCGGGATCAGGCTTTGTCCCGGCGCGCCTGTTTTATTAAAAGGTGACGCGTATGCCGATTCCCAACCGCTGGAACTTGCCCGATCTTGGCATCGGCGTCGGACTGCGCACGCTGCACTTCTCGCACATCCTCGAACAGAAGCCGCCCGTCGACTGGTTCGAGATCATCTCCGAAAACTTCATGCATACCGAAGGCCGCCCGCTGTACGTCCTCGAGCAGGTCGCCGAACGCTACCCCATCGCCATGCACGGCGTCAGCCTCTCCATCGGCAGCACCGATCCGCTCGACCGCGATTACCTCGCCCGCCTCAAGAAACTCGCCGACCGCATCGGCGCGCGCTGGGTCGGCGACCACATCTGCTGGACCGGCGTCGCGGGACTCAACAGCCACGACCTGCTGCCCATCCCGACCAACGAGCGCTCGCTCGAGCACGTCGCCGAACGCGTCCGCATCGTCCAGGACATCCTCGAACGACCGCTCGTCCTCGAAAATCCCAGCACCTACGTCACCTTCGCCAGCTCCACCCTGCCCGAACAGGAATTCATCGCGCGGCTGTGCGAACTCAGCGATTGCGCGCTCCTGCTGGACGTGAACAACGTCTACGTGAGCTGCCGCAACCACGATTGGGACCCGCAGGCCTTCCTCGACGGCATCCCCTACGACCGCGTCGTCCAGATTCACCTCGCCGGGCACACCGACAAGGGCACGCACTGCATCGATACGCACGACGGGCCGGTGATCGATCCCGTCTGGGCGCTCTACGCCGACGTGATGAAGCGCGCCGGCGGCCGCGCCACGCTGCTCGAATGGGACGACAAGATTCCCTGCTTCCAGGACGTACACAACGAAGCGCTGCGCGCCGAACGCTTCCGCAAGGACGTGGCGGTGAACTCATGAGCCGCCCCGGCGCGCGCCCCGAACCCTTCGACCTCGGCGCCCTGCAGCGCTGGATGTTCGAAGTCGTCGCGCACTCCAAGGGCGTCGAAGCCGGCGTCGAATCCGAGGCCGCGCGCAAGCACATCGACGTGCCCTTCGAACAACTCGAGAGCGTCGTCGAACGCTCCAAGCAGCTCTCCGCCAAAGAACGCCTCGACGTCTACGCCAACGCCTACTTCTGGCGGCTCCTCGAAATCATGCAGATGGACTTCCCCACCGTCGAATGCGCGGTCGGCAAGGACCTCTTCCGCGGACTCGTCGAACGCTACCTCGATCGGCATCCGTCGAAGCACTGGAGTCTCGGCAAGCTGGGCGTCCCTTTCAGCAGCTACTTGCGCCACGAAACCGGCGATCTCGAGATTCCCGAACCGGCCTTCCTCGCCGACGTCGCGGCCATCGAGTGGGCCATGGAAGAAGTCTTCGACGAGCAGCGCGCCGAACCCGTCCAGCTCGACGATCTGCTCGGCGTACCGCCCGATCGCTGGGCCGGCGCGCGCGTTCAGACCATCCCGGCGCTGCGCTTGATCGAATGCGGCTACCCCGCGCACGAGTACATCGCCGCCGTGCGCAAAGGCGAGTGCCCGCCCGTGCCCGCCCCGAAGGACGATTTCGTCGCCGTCTACCGCAAGGAATTCTCGGTCTACCGCTTGCAGCTCGAACGCGAAGGCTACGCACTCTTGAACGCGCTGCGCGCCGGACAGACCCTCGAAGAAGCCCTCGAACTCCTTGCCGACCGGCCCGAGACCGACCTCGAACGCCTCGCCGCAAACGTCGGTGCGTGGTTTCAGGACTGGGCCAGCCGCGGCCTCTTCGCCAAGATCGACTTTCCCGAAGCCTGACGGCCTCCCCAGCGCCCCTTTCCAACCTTGCCGGAACCGCTACCCTTAAAGGGAAGCCCGAAGATTTTTGGCAGGAGCGGAGCTCTGCTTCGTCTACTACTGACGCACCAGCGGAAAAGGGTTCGGGCGGGGCGATTCAGGCATGCACGATGCAATACCGGACCCGGCGGGTTCGGATTCCGGCCCTCAAGGTGCGCCGAGCGACCGCCGGACCGCGCTGGGCTGGCTGCTGGGGCTCGCCGTCTTTGTCCTGCTCTTCCAGGGCTCGCGCGGCTTGTACGAGCCCGACGAAGGGCGCTACACCAACGTCGCGCTCGCGATGCTGCGCTCGGGCGATTGGACCCATCCGTATCTGCATCACGAAGTTCCGCACTACGCCAAGCCGCCGCTGACCTACTGGAGTTTGGCGGCGACGATCGCGCTCTTCGGCCGCAACGAGTGGGCCTGCCGCCTGCCGCACGCGCTGGCTTTTATCCTCACGATCTGCTGCTTGTACCGCTTGGGGCGCATCTTCGTGCCCGGGCGACCGTGGCTGCCCGCGCTGGCCTACGCCCTCGCGCCGCTGCCCTTCGCGGCCAGCAACGTCATCACGCCCGATACGCCGCTGGCGCTCTTCACAACGCTGGGCTTGACCGCGTTCGCCTGCTTCTGGTGGCCGGGCGCTTCCACGCGCCCGCGCGTCTGGCTCGCCGTGATGTGGGCCGCTTTCGGGCTCGCCTTCCTGACCAAAGGCCCCGCCGGCTGGCTCCCGCTGATCGCCGTGATCGTCTTCGTCTGGACCCAGGAACGCGGCGCCGGATGGAAGCGCCTCTTCAAGCCCTGCGACGTGGCCCTCTGCCTGACCTTGGCCTTCTCGTGGTACGCCCAAGTCGCGCTCTCGAAACCCGATCTGCTGCACTACTTCCTGATCGACGAACTGTACAACCGCGTCGCAACCGGCGAACACCGCCGCAATCCGGAATGGTACAAACCGTTCCTGATCTACGGGCCCGGCCTCATCATCTGCCTCCTGCCGTGGGCGCGCGAAGCCTGGGACGCCGCGCCCGCCGCTTGGAGCCGGCTGCGCTCCTTCGCCAAACCGGAAGCTCGCCGCGCGCACGCCGAGACGTTCTTCCTCACCCTCGCCTTGCTGCTCCCGCTGGCCGTCTTGATGCTCATCCGCTCCCGCCTCATTCTGTATCTCCTGCCGCTCTGCGCGCCCTTGATCCTGCTCCTGGCCCGCCACATGCGCGCGCTGGCCTTCACGAACGCGCGCAAGGCCTGGGTGGGGTTTTGGATCGTCGCGCTGGTGGGCCTGAAGTTCGGCGCGGCGCGCTTCGACTCCGGCTTGAACAGCAAGAATTTCGCCGCGGCCCTGAACGGCCAGCTCGTCGCGCGGCCCTACGAAGTCGTCTTCGTCGACGGCGATCCGTTTTACGGGCTGAACTTTTATCTCGATTGCCAGGTCGAGCACCTCAAGCTGGCGGGCACCTCGGGCGAAGAATTGGCGGAAGAAGTCGCCGAAGAAGAACCCAATGTCGTCTACAGCGTGCGCAGCAAATACCTGCAAGGCTTTTGCCGCAGCGTCTCGGACCTGAACCACCGCACTACGGTGCTGGGTAATCACGACGA
The DNA here is from genome assembly GCA_015075375.1 of Planctomycetota bacterium. Classification (GTDB taxonomy): domain Bacteria; phylum Planctomycetota; class SZUA-567; order H5-PLA8; family H5-PLA8; genus H5-PLA8. The sequence goes on from JABTUM010000001.1 coordinate 2,508,638, forward strand.
GTTCACTTTCGTGAGACTCACGCACGACGGCGAAGCCGGCGCCCAGCCGGCAAACGAGCGCTAACGCGCTTGACCTCTGCCCGTCCCCATCAATGCCCGTCGTGCACGCATCGGCCCAGGCAATAACGACGGACTTTTCGCCTTTTCCGCCGTCCTATCCCTATCCCGTGGGGCGTGTGCATCCGGAGACTGCCATGACGGAAGCCGATCTCGTCGACCGTTTGGAACGCTGGCGCAACGCGCGCGACCGCGCGGCCTTGGGCGAACTGCTCAAGCTGCACCGCGATCGCGCGTACGCCGTGGCCTACCGCGTGCTCCACGAAGGCGCGGCCGCCGAAGACGCCGTGCAGGAAGCGTGCCTCAAGCTCATGTCGCGGACTTCGGGCTTCGAATCTCTCGCCGCGTTTCGCGTGGCGCTCTACCGCGCCGCGCTCCAATGCAGCCTCAACGCGCTGCGCGGAAAACGCCGCGCCGAACGCCGCCGCCTGGAGCTGCGCCACGCCGGCGGCGCCGCACGTACCGGAGAAGACCTCATGCCCGCGCCGCCGGACGAAGAAACGCGCGAACGCCTCCGCGCCGCCGTGGACGATCTGCCCGACGAGCTGCGCCTGCCGGTGGTGCTCTGCTACCTCGAAGGTTTGCGCCTGCACGAAGCCGCCGAGACCCTGGAACTGCCGCGCCAGACGCTCCACGACCGCCTGCACCGAGCGCTCGAACGCCTCCGTGCCGACCTGAACCGCGCCGGCGTCACGCTCGCCGTTTCCGGCATCGCCGCGGCCTTGGCCGCCGATGCGCCGCCCGCCGCTTCCGCCGCCTTGGCCGTCCGGCTCGACGCGGCGCTGCCCGGAGCGCCCTGCCGCGACCTGCCGCCCGTCCCGCGCGAGCACCTCCCGTTCGACGCGCTCCGGCCCGCCGCCGCGAAGCTCAGCGCCCCGATGCTCGCCGCCTGCGTACTCCTCGCCGCCGCTGCTTTGCCGCTGGCCTTCTACGCGCCCGCCGCGCATCAAACGCAAACCGCTCGTGCCTCCGAGCCCGCGCCCGTCCTCGATTCGCAGCAACCTTTAACGTCCGCGCCTTCCGGAGCTGTCCCGGATCGCGCACCTACGTCCGCACCCCCGCTCGAAAGGAGCATCGCCATGCCTTCCGGACCCCGTCTTCCCGCGTTGGCCCTCGCCGTCACCGTCTTCGCCGTGCAAGCCTCCCACGCCGCCGACGCCCCGAACCCCGCGCCCGCGCCGAACGCAGCGCCCGCGAAATCCGTCGAGGCCGTTCTCGCGCAAATCCGAGCCCATCGCGCGCAGACCGAACCGCGCGACGATTTACGCAAAGTGCTCGAATCCACCTTGGGCGCGATCCAGACCGTCGATTTCATCAAGGGCGATCCGTCTTCCGAGGCGCCCGTCCGGGCCTTTCAGATCCAGCTCGATCCCAATGGCGCGCTCCCGTTCCTGCCCGAAGCCGCAGCCCAATGGGTCGGCGGATCGGCCGTCGTCACCTCCACCGAAGCCGTACGCGTCGAGGTCAGCAGCGGCGTGCAGACCGGCGTGACCTCCGCGCCCGTCCCCGATCCCAATCGCGCGCCCGAAGCCGCTGCGAACCCCGCGCCGGCCCCGCAAACCAATCCCGTGACGCAGGGCTCCGCGCCGCGCCGCTGACGCGCGCTTGGAAATCGTCCGGCAGTTCGTTCAAGCAACGTTCAGGATCGAAAACGGGAGCGCGAGGAAACCATGCCGACCTTCTTCGCGCTCCCCTTCGCGTCCTGGACCACGCACGCCCACGTTCGACCCCAACGCATGCCTTCCAGTCCAGAATCCAAAATCCAGAATCCAAAATCCGGAGCCCCCGCCATGCGCACCGCCGCGATCCTGACCCTGAGCCTTCTGCTCGCCTTTCCGCTGCACGCCAGCGAAGAAGCGACCCGCGCGCAACTCGACGAACTCGAAGCCGCGCTCGCGCAGGGACTCTCCGGCGATTGGAAGCTGATCGATCTGCCCGTGCAGGGCTTCGACGCGGCGGGGCTCACCGGCGAAGCGCTCGACCGCGCCGTCGAACGCGCGCAGCTATCCGCGGCGCTGGCGCAGCTTCCGCCCGAAGCCCGCGCGAAGCTGGACATGTGGACGCTTGGAGCGCGGGCGCGAGCGGGCAGCGCCGCGGCGCGCGAAGCGCTCGCCGCCGCCGCCGCGCTCGACAAACCGCTCCCCGCCGCCAAGCCCGAAGACGTCTGGGATGCCCCGGCCGCCGCGCGCCACGCGCACGCGCTGGAAATCCTCGCCCGCCTCGGCGACGCGCCGGCGCGCGAACGCCTCGCGCGCTACGCCGCATGGACCCTCGACGACCTGTACGTCGTGAAGCACCAGCCGCCCGCGCCGCCGCCGGCCGGCGGGCGCATGGTCTTCTCGCTCCAGGAACCCAACGCCAACGCGCAGCGCCTCAAGCTCTTCAGCCACGCCCTCAAGCTGCTCAACGAATTCGATCCGCCCGCGGCGCTTGCGCGCGCCCGTGCGATCCTAGTCGAAGCCTGGCCCGCGCAAGCCGAAGCGCCCGGCCTGCCGTTCCCCGTCTTCATGCACGCGCGCGCCGCGACGCCCGAAGGCCTGCACCGCGCCCGCATCGACGCCGCCGCCGCCATCCTGGCGCCCGATCTGAAACTCGATGGCCCCGAAGTGCCGGCCTTGCTCCTCGATCCCCAGTTCCCGTTCCGCAACCGTCTGGCGCTGCTCGAACGCGGTATGCCGCGCGTCTGGTTTCCGCACGATCCGCAAGCCGCCGGCGCGAAGCCCCAAGCCGGACCGCTGAAAGCGCTGCTGGCCATGGTCGCCGCCCTGGCGCCGGATGCCGCTCACGCGGACCTGGACGCGCTCGGCCGTCCCGCGTGGTACCTGCACGACGGCGGGCACGCGCAACTGGCCGCGGCGCTCGATACCTGGGCCGAAAAGGCCGGACCCGAACAAGCCGCCAAAGCCCGCGAAGTCGCCGCCGCCCTGCGCAAGCAGCCGCAAGACCGGCCCTTCATCGAAGCGCTCCAGCCCGACGCCAAGCCCGAACGCCCCGCGACCGCGCCCGATGAATTTTGAGCGTTGAATCGGGATCTCGAAAGCGCAGCAGGAGCGGCCGGGTTGTGCTTGGAATCTCGAACGCCTACTTCCCGGCCAAATACCGCTTCGCCACCTTCGCCACGTACGTGAAGGTCGGATTCACGAACTGCGTCACCCGCGCCTCCAGCACCTGCCCCAGCAGCATATACGCCTCGCCGCGCGGGAGCTTATAGTCCGCCTCGAGCCACTGGAGCAACTCGACGAGCGCCGCGCGAAACGCGTCTTCGGCCGGGCGCGTGTTGGTGATCACGCCGATGTGCGTCGCGTCCTCGAAGCGCGGCCAGCGCAGGGACGCCGGAGCCGGCCCGGCCGCACGGCAGACCAGCCGCACGCGCCCCGACGCTTCCAGCCCGCCCGCGCCGCAGATCTCGCCGTCGCCTTGCAGCGCGTGCATATCGCCCACATGCAGGTGCGCTCCGTCGAGGTTCGCCTTCAGCATCAGCGTGCAGCCGCTCGTCACTTCCTGCGCGTCGAGGTTCCCGCCCCACGTCCCGCCCCAGCCGTTGTGGAAGCGCTCGCGCTCGGGCGATACCCCCACGAAGCCCAGCATCGGTTTCGCGTCCAGCGTCAGCGAATCGCTCCAGCGGATCTTCCCGTCTTTCACCTCCACCAGCTTCTCGTGCGCGCCGACCTCCAGCCAGCCCGGCATCGCGCCGTTGTGCCCGCCGAAGCGCGTGTACGCCACCGGGTCCAGCTCGATCGGTCCGATCTCGACCTTCAGCAGATCGCCCGCCTTCACCCCTTCCACGTACACGCAGCCGCTCGACGGATTCCCGCCGTAGAGCTTCTCGCGCCAAATGGCCTGCTCGGACGCGGGCAGCGTCTCGATCCACGGCCCGCGGTTAATCTGCGTCTGGACCTCGAACGCCTCGCCCGGCTTCACCCAATGCGTGACCGGGTTATCCGGACCGGTTTCGAAGTAGAGCACGTCTTTCGGAATGCGTTGCATGAGGCCGAACGTAAAGAGTGTTGAGTAAGAGTCAACGGCGAAGAGGAGGGCGATGCGTAAAGTTCAAAAGCACCAAAGCGATGACCTGGGGCAGCCAAACGGTCTCACCTCTATCCTTTTGCTTTGGACTAAGCCTTTCCCCTCCTTGCCAAGGAGGGGCAGGGGAGGTGATCTATATAATCCGCGCGAAGCGCGCACCGATTACGCCTCACGCCTTCCTCCGCGCCGCCTCCCGCATCCGGAAAAACAACTCCCCCTGCTCCAACGCATCCTCCAGCGCGATGTGGCTGTGCTTGCTCGGACCGAACCAATCCTTCGGCATCGTCCGCTTGCTCGTCTCGTGGAACGGCGTATCCAGCGCCGCCATCGCCAGCGTCTTCATGTCCAGCGCCGCGAAGCTGAACGGGCTCTCCCCCGCGAAGCGGATCAAGTACCAGTACACGAACATGAAATCGAACGCCGCCGGATACGCCACGAAGACCGGCTTCCCCGGCAGCGCCTTCAGCCACGCCGCGTAGGCCGGCAGCGCGGTCTCGGGCTTCTGCAAATCGGAGCGGCACGCCGCCCACGCCGCGGGGAACTTCAGCCACCACGCCGCCGTATCCGCGTCGGCCCCCGCTCCGGGCAGCGTCTCCAGGTTCGCGCTGAAGGTGCCCAGGAGTTGCCCCGCCGCGTCGTACGCCGCCGATCCGACGCTCAACATCGAGTACGGTCCCGGGATCGGGCCGTCCGTCTCGACGTCGGTGCTGACGTAAATCTCCGCCTGCGCTGCGCTCACGCTCGCTCGTCGCTCCCCGGTCCGGCGCGGCCCGCGCCGCCTCAAGGCATCCTATCACGCCCCCCCGAACCCCGCTCACCCCCCCTACCCAGCGGACCTATCGGATTGCCTTTCTCTTGATCTGACATACACTTACGATTGGTTCTAAGGCCGCATGCGTGCGGCTCGCCCAATATAGGCGCGGGTCTGGAGTCCGTTAGGGCTCCGCGAGCGTCTCCTTAAGTAGGCGGTGGGCGAGCGGCGGCGGCTATGGTTCGACGGGGCTTACTGAAACAGCCTCCGGCGGAGGCGCCGGCCGGGGCTGAGGAGCGCGCTACGCCGCAGCTTATGCGTGCCACCGTGGCTTGCCCGGAGTGCCGCCAGCCGCTCACGCTGGAGGCGCAGGTGGAATCCGTCTGCGCGCACTGCCAGATGCTCATTCCCGGCGCCCTCGCCGCCAAACTCGTCGAACGCGCCCACGAAACCGAAGCCACCCCCGGCGATCCGCGCAAGCGGCCCGCGCCCAAGGGCCCCGAACACGAACCCTTGCCCCGCCGCATCAAGCATTACGAACTGCTCGAAGAGATCGGACGCGGCGGCATGGGCGTCGTCTACAAGGCCCGCCAGGTCGATCTCGACCGCGAAGTCGCCCTGAAGCTGATCCGCGCCGCGCTCCCCACCGAAGGCGAAGGCCTGCGCTTCGTCGCCGAAGCCCAGGTCACCGGACAGCTCGAACATCCCAACATCGTCCCGATCCACGAGATCGGCGCCGACGAGCGCGGCCGGCCGTACTTCGTCATGAAGCTCGTGCGCGGGCGCGCGCTCTCCGACATCCTGATGGACCTGCGCAAGAGCGAGGCGCGCACGCAGCGCGAATATCCGCTCTCGCGCCTGCTGCGCATCTTCTGCGAGATCTGCCAGGCCGTCGCCTTCGCCCACGCCCGCGGCGTCCTGCACCGCGACCTGAAGCCCTCCAACGTGATGATCGGCGACTTCGGCGAAGTGCAGGTCATGGACTGGGGCCTCGCCAAGCTGCTCCACGCACCGGCGACGAAAACGGCGGGGCTCCTGAGCTACGCGCCCGATACGCCCCCCATGCGCGTCCGCTCCACCGCCGAAGGCGTCAAGACCGTCCGCGACCGCGAACTCGAATCGGCCGCGGGCCTGGTGGCCGGCACGCCCGAATACATGGCCCCCGAACAGGCCGCAGGCGAAACCGCGGCCCTCTCGCCGCGCAGCGACGTCTACAGCCTCGGCGTGATCCTCTTCGAGATCCTCAACTACCGCCCCCCGCACCTCGAAGCCGACACGCGCACCCTGATGCGCAAGATCGCCACCGAGCCCGTGACGTGGCCCAAGCCCGGCGGAGCGCGGCCCAAAGTCGGCGCGCCGCTCAAAGCCGTGGTCATGAAAGCCCTGGCCCTCGATCCGGCCGATCGCTACCCCAGCGCCCTCGCGCTCTTGCAGGACGTCCGCGCCGTCCTCGACGACAAGCCCGTCAGCGCGCGCCGCGACACGCTCCTCGACCGCGCCGCGCGCATCGTGCGGCGCCACGGCGCGCTGATCGCCACCGCCGCGGCCGCGGCCGTGACCATCTCGCTCGGCGCCGCCACCGCGCTGTGGTGGATGCAGGCCCTCGCCACCGAACGTGCCGTCGAAGCCGAAGCGCGCGAAGCCGCCGTGCAGCGCCTGCGCGCCGAAGAATCGAAAGCCCTCGAATCCGAACGCAAGCGCGGCGAAGCCGAGGCCGCCAAGGTCCAGGCCGAACGCGACAAGCTCCTGGCCGAAGCGCGCACCGTCGAAGAAGCGCGGCTCCTCGCCCAGACCTATCCGCAACTGACCGACGCCGAAGAACTCCTCGCCCGCAACCTACCGGCCGTGGCCCTCGAGAAACTCAAGTACGCCCTGGGCAACCTCCCGCCGCATTCGCCCGTCGTCGCGCGCGCCTACTACCTCTCCGGCGAAGCCCACCGCATGCTCGGCAGCAACGAAGACGCCAAGCAGGCGATCATCGCCTTCGAGACGGCTGACAAACTCGCTCCGCGCGGCGACCCCCGCGCGCTCCTCAACTGCGGCGACATCGCCTGGCGCTTGCTCTACGACACCGGCCTCGCGCGCGATTACTACCAGAAAGCCGCAGACGTCGATCCCCGCAATGCGTACAGCCTCCTGGGCCGCGCACTCGCCGCCGTCCTCACCGGGCGCCGCCAGGCCGAAGAAGGCGCGCCGCCCGATGCGCGCAAAGAAACCGCCAAACAAGCCCTCGCCTCCGCCCAGCGCGCGATCCAGCTCGCCGATTTCCTCTGGGAAGCCCACTGGATCGCAGGCACGATCTACGCCGGACTCGAATTCCCCGGCAGCGGACTCGAAGACCCCGAACGCGCGCATCATCACTTCACCCAGGCGCTGCGCCACAACGGCAACCTCACCGAAGTCTGGTACGACCGCGCGCGCCTCGCGCGGTCCATGGGGCAGTCCAAGGAAGCCGCCGCCGACCTCACCCAGGTTCTGCGCCTCGATCCCGAACACGCGAAGGCGCTGGGCATGAGCGCCGAACTCGCCGTGGAACTCGGACAGCCCCGCGAAGCGCTGAAAGATCTGGACCGCGCGCAGAAGCAGGAACCCGAAAACGCGCGCCTCCGGCTCGTGCGCGGGCGCGCCATGTTCGCGCTGAACGACTGGGCCAGCGCCTGCGACGCACTCGGCGAAGCCTTGCGCCTGGACCCCAAGCTGGGCGAAGCGTGGCTCCTGCGCGCGCGCGCGCACGCCGCGCTCGGCAAGCACGCCGAAGCCGCCGAAGACGCCGCGCACGCCTGCGCCCTCGACCCCCAAGCCCTCGATGCCCTGACGCTCCGGGCCGAATCGCGCCTCCGGGCGGGCCAGCACGCCGCGGCCGTCGAAGATTTCCGCACGCTGCAGCACCGCGCGCCGGCTTACGTCGAAGCCTGGCGCGGACTCGGCGATGCCCTCCGCGCCTCCGGCCAGATGCAGCAGGCCATCGACGCCTACGCCGCCTACCTGGACAAGAAACCCGACCGCCAGGACATACGCCTCCTGCTCGTGCGCCTCCTCAGCGCCGATCCCGCCGCCGCGTGGTTCGATCCCGCGAAGGCCGTCGCCGCCGCGCGCAAAGCCCAGGAACTCGCCGCCGGACAGGACCCGCTAGTCACCATCGCCCTCGCCGACGCGCTTCTCGCCGCCGGGCAAACCAAAGAGGCGCTGGAAGCGATCGAATCGGCCTACACGCACTTCCGCCAGAACCCGGACGTCCTCGCCGCGCACGAACGGATTCAGCGTGAAGCGAAGAAAGCGAAGCCGTAGGGCCGCGGAGCACGGCAAAGACGGATCGGCGCGACACGGGCCGATGGAAGACGGACGACTTGAAAGCCGTACAGGAGAAGGTGCGATGCGAACGATCGGAATCTTGAGCCTCTGCCTCGCACTCGCGGCCGCAAGCGCCTGCGCCGCCGAAGAAGCGCCCGCCGCGCCGGACGTCCTCGAACTGAAAAGCGGCGAACGCGTCGAAGGCCGCATCGTCAACGAGACCGAGTTCGCTTACTTCGTCGCGATCGAAGGCGGCGAACAGCGCGGCATCGCCAAAACCCGCGTCAAGAGCTTGAAGCGCGGAGCGGCTCCCGCCGCGCAGCCCGTGGCCGAACCGAAAGCCGAAGCGCCGCAAACGCCCGCGCCGCCCGCGGCCAATCCGCCGGCCGGAAACGTCCCGCTCTTCCCGCCCGTCAAGGAAGCGCCCGAAGCCGACGAACTCCAAGCCCTCGTCGCGCAGCTCAAGGACCTCGGCGCGCCGCAGCGCGACCTCCGCGCCGCCGCACTCAAGCGCGCGAACGATCTCGGCTTCCGCGCCGTCCCCGTCCTCCTCGCCATGCTCCGCCCCGAAAACAAACAGCCGCCGGAACTGCGCATGGGCGCGCTGCGCGCGCTCACCGATCTGGGACCCCTCGACGCCCAAGGCGCCGTGACGCTCGGCTGGGCCGCGATGATGGAACCCGACCCCGAAGTCCGCCGCGAAGCCGCGCGCACCATCCGAGCCTTAAAGGAAGACCGCGCCGTCGAATGGATCCTGCAGTTCGCCGTACGCGACGACGCGCGCTACCGCACCCCCGCCGCACTGGCGCTGCGCGAGATCAACGACGACCGAGCCTTCGCGACCCTCGCCGGCCTGATCCCCATGCCCACCGTCAACGCCGCCAACCCCGGCAACGGACCCACCGAAGTCCGCCGCGTCGACCTGCCCATCGGACCGCACGGCACCCGCATGCCCATCCACCTGCCCACCTCCGACGTCATCGGCACCGTCGAAAACGCCACCAGCCCGCCCGCCGAAGCGTTGAAAGTCATCGCGCAAAAGGACATCGGAAGCCTGCCCGGCGTCTGGATCGCCTGGCTCAACGAAAAAGTCGGCACCTGGACCCGCGAAGAGCGCGAACGCTCTCGGAAGGAAAGCCTCGTCAACAAAATCGGAAACCCGCACACCGGCCAGTAAGCACCCTGGGCCGCTTCCACTCCCTGCCAAGGTTGGTCAGAGTTCCCATCTGGGTGGGGCTGTAAGCATATCCCTACCCGTGGCCGTGGCCGTTCGCGTCCCGTAGGGACGCGATGAACGCAAACCGGCTACGCCTCAGGCCTCGTACAACCAATCCAGCGGCACGCGCATCAACCGCGTCGACGTCCGGCCTTGCAGCACCTCCCGCCCCGTGCTGCAGCGAATCGTGATCCACACCTCGCCGCCCTTGTACATCACGCTCGGATAATCGATCGAATGCGCCGGATCGAAAGCCAGCAGCTTGCGCCGAGCGTAGGGCCACGAATGGCCCCCGTCGCCGGACAACGCCGCCACGATCGTGTGCCGCTGACCGTTCATCACATGCCCCAACTCGTAATCGTGCTGATACACCAGCAGCAATTCGTCGCGCCCCGGCACGCGCGTGAGGTTCGCAGGAGCGCGCGGGCTCAACACCTCCATGCTCCGCGGGCTGCTCCACGTCGCGCCCCGGTCGAACGATTCGCTCCGGAACTGCGTCCCCATGCTCGTGCGCAGCGTCATCAGCAGGCTCCCGTCCGCGCGCTCCGCCGCGCTCGGCTCGTTCGCGCCGCCTTCCCCGACGATCCGGCCGCCCGGATACAGCAGCTTCGGCATCTCGATCCGCGACGGGCTGCGCGTCCACGTCGCGCCCATATCGTCGCTGTACGCCACGCTCGTCTGCGGCCAGTGGTAATCCCAGTTCTCGCTGCCGTGCAGCGGAGCGATCAGACGGCCGCTCGAATGAACCGTGAAGCGGTCGTGGCAGCCCGTCACGTACCCGCCCGTCCCGACCACCGACGGCGCGCTCCACGTCCGCCCTTCGTCCTTCGAACTCACGAAATGCCGCTCCGCGGTCTTCACGTTCACGCGAAAGCTGTACAGCATCCCCAGCCGCCCGTCGGGCAGCCGCCGCAGCGCCGGACTCATCGCGTTCAAGCCGCCTTCGGGTGATCGAATCAGAATCCGGTCGTCCGCACGCGGCGTCCCGTCGGCCTCGATCGTGCGCCCCCAGATATGCCCCGCCGCGTTATCGCTCGCCCCCGCGTGCCGGCCGTACGCCAGCAGCACCGTCCCGTCGCGCAGCTCCACGCTGCTCGCTTCGCTGCAACGATGGTACGTCTCGTCGCTGGGCGCCGCGTCGAGCAGCGGGAAGGCCGTGTACAGCTCCTGAATCGAAGCCAGATCGAGCAGACCGATTTGCGTGGCGGCGGGCATGGAGGTTGTTCCTTTCGTAACCTATCGGGCTGAATCACTCGGATACTTAACCCTACGCGCCCCAGCATCCACAATAGGAGAGACCTAGCCATTGTAGTAGAAATGTAACGTATACGCCGGCCGTAGCCCCGCAGCCCCCGGCCGGGTATCGTGCCTCCAACGAAGCCGACGAGTTCGGGAAGGAGTCCGGCGATGGCCGACTTGCGCATCACCGTCTGGAACGAAGGCCGCCACGAACAGAAGGACGAACGCGTCCGGCGCGTCTACCCCGATGGTATCGGCGGAGCGCTCGCGGCGGCGTTGCGCGAAGTCCCCGCGGCCGTCCTCCGCGCCGCGCGCCTCGACGATCCCGAACAAGGACTCTCCGAAGCCGCCCTCGCCGAGACCGACGTCCTGGTCTGGTGGAGCCACGTCGCGCACGCCGAAGTCTCCGACGAATCCGCGCGACGCGTCCAGAACCGCGTCCTCGACGGCATGGGCCTGATCGTGCTCCACTCGGCCTGCGAGAGCAAACCCTTCCGCTTCCTGATGGGAACCACCGGCCGCCTCAAATGGCGCGACGCCGGCGAACGGGAAATCCTCTGGATCGTCAAACCCAAGCACCCCATCGTCCAAGGCCTCGACGGCCACTTCGTCATCGAACGCGAAGAGATGTACGGCGAATACTGGGACGTGCCGGAGCCTGACGAACTGATCTTCATCTCCAGCTTCGCCGGCGGCGAAGTCTTCCGCAGCGGCTGCTGCTGGACGCGCGGCGCGGGCAAGATCTTCTACTTCCGCCCCGGCCACGAGTCGTACCCCACCTATTTCCATCCGCAGGTGCGCCGCGTCCTCTGCAACGCCGCGCGCTGGGCCGCCCCCGTCCCCGGCGCCCCGCCCGCCTTCGGCAACCGCAAAACAGGATGGCTCTGAACCGTATTTCAAAAGCTTTTTCCCCCGAGGCCTGGACCTTTTCCCCTCCTTGCCAAGGCTTGTCATGGCACACATCTTGATGCTGCCATGGCCGTTCGCGTCCCGCCGGGACGCGATGAAAATAGCCCAGCGCTTCAGCGCTGGGACCCGAGCGCTGCTCTAATCCGTTCGCGTCCCATAGGGACGCGATGAACGTACGCCGCGCGGCTCTAGGCATGCCGGTGCCGTTTCCCTTCCTTGCCAAGGAGGGCTTGTCGCGCCGTAGCGCAGCGAAGGCGGAGTAGGGGAGGTGATCGAACAAATCGCGCGAAGCGCTATCCTTATGGGTAGGCCGTTTCGAAGCGCAACGCTGGACCAAACCCGAAGACAAGGCTGCTAGAGCGATGGCGCCAGACTCCGCCGGCCTCGACACCCTCCTCGCCCGCCTCGAAACCTGGTGGCGCCCCGCCGATCCCGAGCGCCTCGCCGAACAGATCCGCGAAGCCGACGCCGCGGCCGCCGCGCAAGCCGCCGACGGCTCCTGGCCCGACATCGAATACGCCTGCGCGTCAATGGTGGCCTGGAAAACGCAGACCCATCTGCGCCGCCTCTGCGCCCTCGCCGTCGCGCTGCGCTTCGAAGCCGATACGCGCCGCGAGGCCCGCCTCCACGCCGCGCTCCGCGCACTCGACTACTGGACCGCTCACGATTTCGAGAACAAAGCAAGCTGGTGGTGGACCCAGATCGGCGCGCCGATGGCCATGGCCCAAGCCCTCGTCCTGCTGCGCCGCGAACTCGATCCCGAACGCCTCCGCGCGGGCCTGCGCACCGTCGCGCGCAGCCACTTCGAAACCCGCGTCGGCGAACGCACCGTCCGCTGGACCGGCGCGAACCTCTCGTGGATGGCCGGCATCCGGCTCGTCGGCGGAGCCCTCGAGCGCGACGCCGAAAAAGTCGCCGCGTGCTTCGAACGCCTTTACGCCGAGATCGTCGTCGCTCCGCTCGGCGCCGAAGGACTCCAGGCCGACTTCAGCTTCCACCAGCACGGCCCGCTCCTGTACATGGGCGGCTACGGCGTCGCCTTCATGCAAGACGGCCTGCGCGCCGCGTACCTCGCCCACGGCACGCGCTTCGAAATGCCGCGCGAAACCTTCGACCGCCTCGCCGCCTATGTCCTCGACGGCCAGCAGTGGACCGTCCGCGGCCGCGTCTTCGATTACGGCGTCACCGGCCGCGAACTCACCCGCACCGGCAAGGACGCGCTGCCGCTCCTTCCCGCGCTGCGCCGCATCGCCGAACTCGGCGTGCCCCGCCGCGCCGAATTTGCCGGCTTCGCCGCGCGCCTCGAGGGCGATCCCCAAGTACCCCCGCTCACCGGAAGCAAACACTTCTGGCGCAGCGATTACACCGTCCACCACCGCCCCGCCTTCTTCGCCTCCGCGCGCACGCACTCTTCGCGCACCAAGAACACCGAACTCTGCAACGGCGAAGGCCTGCAATCGCACCTGCTCGCCGACGGCGCGACCTTCATCCTGCGCGACGGCGAAGAGTACCGCGAAATCTTTCCCGCCTGGGACTGGAAGCGCGTGCCCGGCGTCACCGCCCTCCACGCCCCCGATCCGCTCGACCCCAAGCAGGTCGGACGCAACGGACCGAACCCTTGGGCCGGCGGCGTCAGCGACGGAAGGTCCGCCGTCGCCACCCTGCGCCTCGAACGCGGCGCGCTGAGCGTCCTGCGCGCGTGGGTCTTCCTCGACGACGGCTTCGTCGCCCTCGGCGCGGGACTCGCCTGCGCCGAACCGCATCCCGTCCGCACCAGCCTCAACCAGTGCCTTCTGCGCGGACCCGTCTACGCCGGCGATCTCGCCCAGGCGCTGCCCCACGGCGAGCACGACCTCGCCGCCGCGCGCTGGCTCTGGCACGACGGCATCGGCTACGTCCCCCTCGCGCCCACCGCCTGGCGCGCGATCCTCGGGCCCCAGACCGGCAGTTGGCAAGCCATCAGCGAAGCCAAATCGCCGCAGCCCGTCACGCACGCAGTCTTCGGCGCCTGCCTCGAACACGGCCGCGCCCCGCGCGATACCTGCTTTGCGTATGCCGTCCGGCCGGGCCTCGAACCCGCCGCGCTGGACGCCTGGGCCGCCGCTCCGCCCTGGCGAATCCTCGAGAACTCCACGCAGCGCCAAGCCGTCTTCGATCCCCGCGCGAAGCTCCTCGCCGCCGTCTTCCACGCGCCCGGCGCCCTCGACGCGCCCGAAGGCTGGCGCCTCCGGGCCGATCGCCCCTGCGTCGCCCTCCTCCGCGAAACGCCGGACGGCCTGCGCCTCACCGTCGCCCAACCCGCGCAAGAATCCGGTACGCTCCGCCTCGCCCTCGACCGGCCGAACGCCAACGCGCAAACGGTACGCGAACTGAACCTGCCCGATGGCCTGGACGCCGGCCGCGGCGTCACCGTGGCGTGGTAAGCTCGCCGTCGCCGGATGCCACGCAGGGGCAATAGAAGTAGCAGGAGGTAAACGCGCCCTGGCCGGATGCCGCGGAGCGGCAAAGGAAATGAGCCGGGGGTAAGCGCGCTCTTGAGCGCGCGCCACCCCCGGTACGCATCCTTAAATGGTGTGCGCACCCCGGCAGGGGTGCGAGGAAAAGTTGCGCAAGCTCCTCGCGGCCATCGCTTCGCCCGCGCGCCGATGCGCCCAGTGTCCACTTTTTGTGAGGAAGGTCAGCAATCGCGTCGTGACCGTTTGCCGTTTATTTCACGACGCCCGCCGCCGCCACGCCGGCTCCGCCGGACGCTTCGGCTTCGTCCCCTCGCCCAGCACGCGCAGACTCCCGCGCGGCAAAATCTCGCGCAAGCCCGCGAACAACTCGGGGCTCGGCTTCACCCGCACGTCCTCCCCCGCCTGCACCACCACCTGCGCCGGCGCGCCGCCCGCCACGTCCACTTCCACCTGGAACCAGACCGCGCTGCGGCCCGGATGCGCCTGAATCAGCCCCGCCAGCGACTCCAGCCGCTGCGCGAACGCCTTGGCCGCCTGCTTCGCCTCGCCCTTCGCCGGAACGCTCGCCGGCTTCCCGTTCGCGCGCGCCTGCGCCTGAGCCGGAAGCAGCGCCTCGTCCTCGCGCAGCGTGATCACGATCGAACCCAGAAACCGCCGCACCGCGTCCTCCACGGTCATCAGCTCGTCGGCCATGATCGTCAACTCGCCGCCGCCCATCTCGCTGCGCTTCAACCGCCCGCGGAAAAACAGAATCCGGTCCGGCTGGATCAGCTCCCGGTATTTCGTGTACGTTTTCGGGAAAATAACCGCCTGAATGCTCCCGTTCTCCCAGTCTTCCAGGTCCAGCACCGCCATCTTCTCGCCCGTCGCCCGCGTCTGCTTCGGCTGCACCGCGTTCACGTACGCGCCTAGAATCACCTCCAGCCCGTCGTCCAGGTCCGCCAGCTTGCGGCAGCTCGCCGACGATATCCCCGCCACGATCTCGCGCACGTCCGCCAGCGGATGCCCCGAAAAATAGAACCCCAGCACCTTCTTCTCTTCCTCCAGCCGCTGCGGTTCCGGCCACTCCGGCACATCCGGCAGCTTCCGCTTCGCCGCGCCCAGTTCCTCGCCGCCGCCGAACAGATTGCTCTGGCCGCTATCCCGGTCGCGCCGAGCCGAGGCCCCCGCGGCCATCGCGTCTTCCAGCGCCGCCACGAGCTGCGCGCGCCCGCCCCCTTCGGCCAGATTGTCGAACGCGCCGCCGCGGATCAGCCCTTCCACGCAGCCCTTGTTCGCCAATTTCCCGTCGATGCGCTCGCAGAATTCGTACAGATCCTTGAACGGACCGTTCGCCTTACGCTCCGCCTCCAGCGCCTCCACCGCCTTCGTACCCACGCCCTTCATCGCCGCCAGCGACAAGCGCAGCGTCTTGTCGTTCTCGATCCCGAAATGCACCCCGCTCACGTTCACGTCCGGCCCCAGCACCTCCAGCCCGATCCGCCGCGCTTCTTCGATGTAACTCACCACGTCGTCCGTGCTGCCCTGGTTCAGGCTCAGCAGCGCCGCCATGTATTCCGCCGGATAATTGGCCTTCAAATACGCCGTCTGGTACGCCACGAACGCATACGCCGCGCTGTGCGATTTGTTGAAGCCGTACTCCGCGAACTTCGCGATCAGATCGTACAGCTCCCGCGCCTTCTCCTTCGGGATCCCGTTCTTCGCGCAGCCGTCGGCGAAAAGCTGACCGTACTTCTCCATGATGTCCTTCTTCTTCTTGCCCATCGCCTTGCGTAATTTATCCGCTTCGCTCAGCGAGAATCCGCCCAGCAAGTTCGCGATCTGCATCACCTGTTCCTGGTACACGATCACGCCGTACGTGTCCTTCAGGATCGGCTCCAGCTCCGGCACCAGATATTCCAGCGGCTCACGCCCGTGCTTGCGGTTGATGAACGTCGGAATGTTCTGCATCGGGCCCGGACGGTACATCGCGTTCAGCGCGATCAGATCCTCCAGGCAGTCCGGACGCGCCTCCGTCAGCATCCGCACCATCCCGTCCGACTCGAACTGAAAGACGCCCTTCGCCTCGCCCCGCGCCAGCATCGCGTACGTCGCCTGGTCGTCCAGCGGCAGCTTGTCCAGATCGATGTCTATTTCGCGCCGCTCTTTGATGAAATGCTTGGCCAGATCCAGAATCGTCAGGTTCTGCAGGCCCAGAATATCGATCTTCAGCAGCCCCACGCTGTCGATATGAGCCATCTCGTACTGCGTCAGCAGCGCGCCGTCTTTGTCCCGGTACAGCGGGCAATACTCGGTGATGTCCTTGTCCGCGATCACGATCCCCGCCGCGTGCCGCCCCGGATTGCGCGCCAGCCCCTCGATGCGCCGGGCCAGATCGATCAGCTTCCGCGTCCGCTCGTCGCTCTCGTACAAATTCTTCATGTCCGGCTCGTCGTCGACGACATGCACCGCGTCGTCCTCGCCGCTGCGCGGCTGCAGCGTCACCTTCTTCCCGGGCAGCATCGGGATCATCTTCGCGACCTTGTCCACCTCCGGCAGCGGCCAGTCCATCACCCGCCCCAAATCGCGCACGCTCGCCTTCGCCGCCATCGTGTTGAACGTGATGATCCCCGCCGTGCAGTCGCGCCCGTACGTGTCCTGCACGTAATCGATCACTTCCGCCCGGCGAGCGGGACAGAAGTCGATGTCGATGTCCGGCATCTCGTTGCGGCCTTCGTTCACGAATCGCTCGAAGAGCAGGTTGTAGCGCAGCGGATCGAGGTTCGTGATCCCCAGCGCGTACGTCGCGATCGAACCCGCCGCGCTTCCGCGCCCCGGCCCGACCGGAATGCCCTTCTTCTCGCGCGCCGTGTGAACGATGTCCCAGACGATCAGCAGATAGCCGATGAAGCCCATCTTCTGCAGCACGCGCAGCTCTTCCTCGGCCCGCGCCTTCACTTCGGCCGGCAGCTTGGCCCCGTAGCGCTTCTTCAAGCCCGCGTAAACCAGCTCGCGGAAATACTCCGCCTCGTCCCGCCCGTCCGGAATCCGGTACTTCGGGAAGTGGTAGTCCCCGAACGCCAGCTTCACGTTGCAGCGCTCGGCGATCTCCAGCGTGTTCGTCAGCGCCTGCGGAACGTCCTTGAACAGCACCGCCATTTCTTCGCTCGATTTAAGATAAAATTCGCTGCACGCGAACTTCAGGCGGTTCGTGTCCCCGATCAGCTTTCCCGTCCCGATGCACAGCAGCGCGTCGTGAGCCTCCGCGTCGTCGCGGCTCGTGTAGTGCGAATCGTTCGTCGCGATCACCTTCCCGCCCAGTTCCTTGGCGAGCTTCAAGACCGCCTCGTTCACCTTCTTCTGCAGCCGGAAAAGGTTCTGAACCTCCTCGTCGTGCGGATGCTGGTCCGCGATCGCGCCGCATTGATTCTGCAATTCGAAGTAGAAATTCTCCTTGCCCACGATCTCCATGTAGCGACCGGCCAGCTTCTTCGCCGCTTCGTAATCCTTGTGCAGGATCGCGTTCGGCACCTCGCTGCCCAGGCACCCGCTGCTCGCGATGATCCCCTTCCCGTATTCGTCCAGCAGATCCAGATCGATCCGCGGATGCATGTAGAAGCCTTCGGCGTACGCCTTGCTCGAAAGCTTCATCAGATTCTTGTAGCCCGCGTCCGTCGCCGCCCAAAGCAGGCAGTGGTGGTCGTACTCCCCGTCCACCTTCTCGCGCTTCGTCCGCGATTCGCCGTCGGGCACGACGTACGCCTCCATGCCCAAAATCGGCTTCACTTCCGGCTCGCCCTTCTCCTTCGCCGCCTTGTTCAACTCCTCCGCCGTCTTGTAAAACTCGATCACCCCGAACATGTTCCCGTGATCGGTGATCGCCACCGCCGGCTGCTTCATCTTCCGCGCGCGCTGCAGCAAATCCTTGATCCGCGAGGCGCCGTCCAGCAGCGAGTACTGCGAATGCGCGTGCAAATGGCAGAAGTCGGGCATGGGAGCGGCCTCGGAATCGCGTGAGCGGAGCGAACTAAAATCGAGCCCAGTTTAACAATCGCGGCGAGTGTCGCACACTGCCGGAAGCACGCATTCGAGGAAGATCGAAAAGTTTGGGCTCAAAAATTGTTTTGCACAGGTACTGCACCGGCTTCTGCACCGGTTTTCCAAGCCCTCACCAAGCCGAAGGCGCGTAATCCTTCAAGAACACGCCCCAATACGGCCGCCCCGTCGCCTCGCCCGAAAAAATCGGGTCCAACACCCGAGCTGCCCCGTCGACGATGTCCAGCGGCGGCTGGAAATCCAGCTCCGCGCGTTTGCGCTCCGCGATCGCCGCCGGATCCTCGTCCGTCACCCAACCCGTATCCACCGCCGTCATGTAAATCCCGTCGCGCTCGTACTCCCGCGCCGACGTGCACGTCAGCATGTTCAGCGCGGCCTTCGCCATGTTCGTGTGGGGATGCCGAGCGGTCTTCGTGCCGCGCGAAAAAATGCCCTCCATCGCCGAGACGTTCACGATGTACCGCGAGCGCGAGCGATCCTTCAGCAGCAGCGGCTTCAAGCGGCTGCACAGAATAAACGGCGCCACCGCGTTGACCAGATGCACCTCCAGCAGTTCGGGCGTGGGCACCTCGGCCAGCCTGAGCCGCCAGCTGTTCTGCGCGCGCAAGTCCACCTGCTGCCGGTCCGCGTCCGTTCGGCCCGCCGGAAAAAGATCCTCGCGCCGAGCAGCCTCTTCGTACGCGTAGGGGATCAGCGACAAGCGCGCCGATTCCAGCAGCCCCGCCGCCGCGCCGCGCGCGCCGCCGTGCCACGCCGCCAGCCCCGCCGGATCGGCCGCGCCAGCCTGCTCCAGCGCGCTTTGCGCCAAAGCCGCCTTCAACTCGTGATGCGCGCCCACCGGCCCGCGCAGCGGCTCCGGTAATTCCGGCAGCTTTTTCGACTCCAATTCGATCAAGTCCGCGTAGAACCCCGGCGGCCGGCGCACCGTCTGGCACGCGTTGTTGATCAGGATATCCAAGCGGCCCAAACGCTGAGCCAGATAGCGCGCAAAGAGTTCGACGCTCGGCGAATGCCGCAGATCCAGCCCGTGGATCTGCAAGCGCCCGCGCCACGCCGCGAAATCCGGTTCGCGCGCGTAGCGTTCGGCCGCGTCGTGCGGAAAGCGCGTCGTCGCCACCACGCTCGCGCCCGCGCGCAAAAGCTTCAACGCCGTCTGGAAGCCGATCTTCACCCGAGCGCCCGTCACCAGCGCGGCCCGTCCGTCCAGCGGCGCCGACTGGAAACGCTTGGCGTAATTGAACGCCGCGCATTCCGGGCACATCGAATCGTAGAAGAAGTGCACCTTCGTGTACGCGCGCTTGCAGACGTAACAATCTTTCGGCGTCAGCAAATCCGGCCGAGCCTCGGCTTCCGCCGCCGGCGGCAGCGCGCGCGCTTCCGGAGCCACGAAGACCGGCGCTTCCCGAGCCACCCGGATCTCCGCCCCCTTCACCGCCGCCCGGTCGCGTTCCCGCACCCGCTTCCGGTCGCCACGCCGGAACGCCTTCGCCAGTTTGCGTTCCTCGCGCGAACCCGGCCGCGAGACCCGGCCCGCGGCCATCAAGAGCGCCCGGCGCAAGTCCGGCGGAGCGTCCGCCAGCAAGCCACGGTCGGCGACCAGCGCCTCCAGCACCTCCGCGCAGCGCCGCAAATCCGCCTCGCTCAGCGTCTGTGGCGGAGCGGGAGCGTCGGAATCCGGTGCGAGCGTTCCCATAGCGCGTTCAAGATAGTGGGAGGTAAGCGGCGCCACAAGGCCTGTGAATCCGCGCGCGTCAGCGCAATAGCCGTAGCCCTGGCAGCGCGTCAGCGCCAAAGCCGTAGCCGTTAGCGCGCGTCAGCGCAACAGTCGTAGCCCTTCAAGGCGCGCAGCGCCGTGATGAAACCTTCCCCCCCTGTGGGGGAAGGCAGGATGGGGGGTGCCGTTGACCTTGAAGTTACCCCCGCCCTCCAATCCAAAATCCCCAATCCAAAATCCAAAATCCCCCCGTAACCCCGCCTCCCCCCGCCCGCCCCTATATATAAGGAGGCCCCGGCGCGTCCCGACAACGCACCTGTGCCCGCAGCCCTATTGACGCCAGCGCCCAAGGGGGCAAGATGAACTCCGACGCAAAAGCGCCCAGCCGGCGCCGACCCTTATCGAACCTGCTCAGGCGCGGAGTCCTACGTATCGCCATGGCCCAAGTCCGCACCTGCTCCCAATGCGAAGGCCCGCTCCCCGACGACTGGGAAGTCGCCGCCGGAGCCGACGCGCACCCCATCTGCCCCAAATGCGCCGCCGAACACATGCTCCGCAAGACCCAGCGCCTCAAAGTCCTCAGCCATCTGCTCGCCATGTACGGGATCGATCCCGAAGACAAGGACGCGCTCTTCGAACTCGAACGCAAGATGCGCGAAGAAGAGGAGCAGAAAAAGAAGCAGCAGCAGGCCGGGAGCTGACCCGCCGCGCCAGGTATTCGTGGCTCGTTTTGAACTTTGAATTCGCCCGCGCTTCCCCGCTACACTCAACGCACCACCCATGCCCGACGCGCCCCCGCCCGCCCCGCCTTCCGCCGACACCGCCGACGGCTGCGCGCCCGGCTGCTGCATCTTCGTCATGCTCGTCGGCATCTTCCTCGCCGTCACCGCCGCCTGGTGCCTCGATCGCTCCTTCGTCCCCGAACCTCCGCCCCCCGCCGAATTCGACCCGCTCCTCGAAGCCCAAAACGCCGCGCAGCCGCCCGCCTACAACCCGTGGCTCCGCGCCGGCGCGCTCGGGCTGGCCTCCGCCGCCTACATGCTCCTCGTCTGGGGCGCGCTGGAATACTGGCACGCCGTGAAACCCGAACCCACCGCCTTCGGCAAACGCCTCTCCGAACTCGGGCAAGGCGCGCGCGTGAACTCGGAAGGACTCGCCTGGCTCGGCCATCCGTTGCGCTACGAACGCTACGCGCTGGCCGTGGCCGCGGGCGCGGGGCTGTACGACCTCGCGCTCGCCGCCGCCGTCTGGAGCGGGCAAGCGCCGCTCGCCGCCGCGATCCCCTGCGCGCTCTTCGCCGCGCTCTTCAACATTCACGCGCTGATCGGAATGCACGCCTACGCGGCGGCGAAAGTCGTGCGAGCCAACCTGCGCACGCCGATACAAGCGCAACCCGGCGGCGCGATCGAAGTCGAATACCGCGTCGAAGTCCAGCGCGACGCGTCCGCGGCCCTCAAAGTCCTGCTGCTGGGCGTCGACGCCTATTTTCCCAAAGCCCGGTGGTGGGAAAAGTCGGTCACCCAGCGCCTCGAATGCGTCCACCGCACCGAAGTGCTGGTAGAACCCGCAGCCGCGCTCAAAGCCGGCGACGTGCGCGAAGGCCGAACCACCCTGCGCCTCCCCGATTCGCCGCCGGCCCCGCGCGGAACGCTGCACTGGTTCGCCGCCCTCGTCGCCGATATCCCCGGCTGGCCCGACTTCGAAACCGTCGAACCGGTCGAGCTCCCCGCCGCCCCCGGCCTGCCCGACGCACGCTCCGCGCCAAGCCCGCCCGCTTCACCCGATCCGCCCGATCCGCCCGATCCGGCCGGAGATTAAGGTCCTGCCGTTTCCCCTCCTTGGTAAGGAGGGCTTGTCGCGCCGTAGCGCAGTGAAGGCGGAGCAGGGGTAGTGAACTAAAAGGGCCGCGCATAGCGCGCCCGGCGCGCCCCGCGCCAAGCCCGCCCGGCGCATGCCCCGCGCAAAATCCGTCCGACAAACGCCCCGCGCCAAGCCCACCCGGCGCACGCCACGCGCCAAATCCGCCCGGCGAATAGGAACCGTGCCGTCGCCCTTCGCGTCCCTTCGGGACGCGCTGAAAATAGCCCGGCGCTTCAGCGCCGGGACCCCGCGAATCCCGATCTCCGTACGCGTCCCGTAGGGACGCGATGAAACCGCACGCGCCGACTCGTCGCGCCGACTCGTCGCGCCGAAGCGCAGCGAAGGAAGCGCATCGAAAGAAGCGCAAACCACCCTTGGCATGTACTCTATTGAATGCCGACTGCCGCAAGGAGAAACCGCTCCCATGTACGCCATCAAGACCCGGATCGACGATCCACGAACTAAATCGCTCTCGTTTCCTAAACAAAAAACGATGTACGGCGGCAAACGCATCGCCGCCGGCGACCGGATCTTTCTCTTCGCGAGCGAGAACGAAGGCGGCCCGGGCCTCGTCGCGCGCGGGATCGTCACCGCGGCCAAGAGCATCCCCAGACGCCCGGGCGTCGAACGCCAAACGCCTTGCGTAAGCATCGTCGTGAAGTGCACCGCGCGCGCCAAGCGCCGCCTGGGACGAGCCGAACTGAAACCCTGCTCCAACTGGAACGACGGCCGCCCCGAAACGGAACTCAACTTCAAATTCTACCGCCAAGCCACCAACAAAATCGTCGGCCTCTCGCCGGCCGCCGCCGCCTACCTGGATACTTTTTTCTAAGCGTTCGCCCCGAGCGTTTCTGCCGTGGCCCGCACCGCGAAGCGGCGTTACTCGCCGCGCGGACGAGGCTTGCGCGGCTTGAAGCCCAGCCTCTCCCGCGGCGGATCGTCAGGCGGCGTCATGAGTTGCCGGATGGCATCGAAGACCACGGCGAACTGCTTGTCGTACTTGGCTTCGAGCCCCTCGATCTTGCGGCGCAGATCCTCGTGCCCGGCCAATAACCGGCGCAAGCGAACGAAAGCACGCATGACCTCGATGTTGACCTCAATGGCGCGTTCGCTGTTTAGTACCGTGGAGAGCATGGCTACGCCTTGCTCGGTGAATACACGTGGCAAATAGCGGCGTCCGCCACGCCCTTCCTTTGAGGTCGCGGATTGCGACCTCAAAACCAATGCCTCCTCCGCGCTAAGGACAAACATAAAGTCCTCGGGAAAGCGGCGCAGGTTGCGCTTCACCTGCTCATTCAAGCGTTTGGTGGTCACCCCGTACAGCGCCGCCAAATCGCTATCCAATAATACCTTGTGCCCCCGAATCAGCAGGATCGCCCGCTCGATGCGTTCGGACGGTACCAATGCGAGCGACGAAGCGGTCTTGGGTGCCATATGGGGCAGCGTACCGAATGTTCCCAAGGTCGGCAATATCTTGTCGAAACCTAAAAGCAAACGCGGCCGAGCCCACCTCCGACCGCGTCCCGCCGGGACGCAGTGAAAATAGCCCAGCGCAAAGCCTCGCCAAACGTGCCCGCCAATCCCGACCCAAATCGCCGTGGCCCGCGCCGCGGAGCGGCTCAAGTCTGTATCCGTGGCCTGCGCCGCGGAGCGGCTCAAGATGGTAGCCGGGGGTAAGCGCGCTCGTGAGCGCGCGCCACCCCCGGAACGCAACCTCCCCTTCGCGTGCGCACCCCGGCAGGGGTGCGAGGAATCCACCCGCGCACCTCCCGCACCGAATCCGACCGCGTCCCGCCGGGACGCAGTGAAAATAGCCCAGCGCTTCACCTGCTCATTCTGAAAACAAAAAAAGCCGAACGCACCCGCGTTCGGCTCTCTCTATTTCCAATGCAATTTTGAGTACGATTGCCCTACGGCGCTTCCCGAAACCGCCCCTCCCGCGAACGGAAGAATACCAAAAACGCCAGCCCCGGAAAAACCGTCGCCGTCGCCGTGCCCGGGCCGTCGGCCTGAAGAACCCGCCGAGCGCTCACGATCCGCCGCGACGGCCCGATCGTCTCCACCGGATTCAAAAAGCCCGGCTCCGCGTAGACCGCGCCGCCGTCGGCGCTCACCCGCAGCGGGTTCAACGCCGCCACGCTCGCGTCGTCCAGCGTCAGCTCCACGAAACTTAAAAACGTCCCGCCCAATGCCGCGTCGTCCAGTTCCAGCGGCGGGCTTTCGCACCACAAGAGCGAGAAAGGATGCAGCGCCCACGGCGGATCGATCGCCACCGCCGCCCCGTACGCGAACGCCGTATCTCCCGGAACCGGCTGAACGCTCAAGTCGCCGCCGTCGTAGAAATCGATCGCCAGCACGTCGTACGGCTGACCCATCGCCCCCGCCGGCCGCACCCGCGTCCGTCCCGCCGGCCCCGCCGCCAACGCACGAGCCCGTTCGCCCAGCGCGAGTTTCCGAAGCGTCGTCAAATCCTCGAGCGAAGCGTGCATGAAAGGGCCTCCAGAAAACGATGTGAACGCGCGAAGCGCAAAACGCCGTTGCCTTTCAAGGCGCGCAGCGCCGCGATGAAACCTTCCCCCCTTGTGGGGGAAGGCAGGATGGGGGGTGCCCTTGAATTTGAAGATAAATTTTAGACGTAATTTCCGTTTGCCCTTTGCTTATACCCTCCCCCCTCCTCCTCCCGCCCCTACACCAGCTCCACCACCGTCTCCCCCCTCCCGTACTCATGAATCACCTTCGCCACCACCCCGCGCACCGGATACGCCCCGCGCTCGCTCCCCGCGTTCGCCAACGCCTCCACCGCCGCACCCGGCGGCCACAGCACCGCCCCCGGAAATACCAGCCGCCCCGTCTTGCGCGGACGAGCCAGTTCCGCGAGCCGCCTTTGAGCGTGAGCGCGAAGACGCTCGCCGCAGCCGCGCAATTCCGAACCCTCCGCCGCCCGGTCTTCCGCCGCTTCCGACCCTTCTACGCTTTGCGGAACCGCCCAGCTCTCCGCGCGCAGATGCTCCGTGTAAGCCCCGTCCGCGTCGGCCCAATACGTCCGCGCCAAGCCCGGCTCCAACCCCGCCGCCTCCGCGTTCGGATCGGCCAGCGCCACATCCGTGTTGCTCGATCCCGCCAGGCCCGCCGCGGCCACCGCGCGCTTATCCAGTTGCACCGCGAGCGTCACACGCAAGGCGCGCGGAGCCAGTTCGTCCGGTTCGCTTGGCGTGCCCTTGAACGTTCCGGCCTCCGCATCGTTCAATCCCGCCTCGCGCAGCCCCGTCAGCCACAGCGTCCCGTCGGCGTCCGTCTCCAAACCGTCCAACTGCGTCCGCGCTCGCCACGCGTCCTCGTCGTCCCGCAATTCCACCGCGATCGGAAGCGGAAATACCCGGCCCTTCGCGCCGTCCGAAGTCTCCTCGTGAACGCCGCTCAAGAGGTACGGAAGCAGCGGCGGATGCGCCGTCGCACGCGGCACGCCCGCGTATTTCGTACCCGCATGCAGGTCGAAATTCGGATCGATCTGGTACGCCGCGAAGACCCGCGGCCAGCGCCACGCCGCCTCCAAAAACGCCGCGGCAGAGTTCGGATGCTCCGGATGCTCCGCGACGTACGCTTTGAATGCGTCCTCGTCCGCCGCGCTCCAGCCCGCCTGCAAGCCGCCGCCCGGACTTTCCGGATCGAACGCCAGCCGCCGCTCCAGCGCCGCCGCGCTCCCCGCCGCCGCCACGCGCGTGAAGACCGCGCCCGCGTCCTCCTCCAGCGCGCCCCCGCTCGCGCTCGGCCCGCGCGCATGCTGCGCCAGCGTACCGCCCGCCGGCCGAACGATCCGCAAACCGTCCCGAACCCCGTCCACGTACCGCGCCGGCACGATCCGCAGCACGCTCCGCGTCCCCTCCGCATCCTCCGGCGCGCAATCCAGCGCGTACGCGCCCGCGCTCGATACCACGCGGTCCAGCGCCGAAAGCAAGTCCCAGCCCTCCAGCGCCAGATCCGGCGCCCGCTGCGCCGCCGACGAACCCTCCCGGTCCGCCGCGCCGAAGCCCGCGCGTCCTCGAGCGTCCTCCGCCGCGTGCTCCGCATCGCCCAATAGCGCCGCGCCCAGCGTTTCGGGGATGCGCAATAAGTGGCCATCCACGCGCGTAAAATACGGATAAGCTTCCGTCAGCCCGGCGAATTCCGCCGTGGCCAGGGTGCGAATAAAGTAGGCCACGATATCCGCGTGCCGCCACGCGCGAGCCTTCTCCTTCGCCTGCCCCGGCCACGGCTCCGGAGAACCGTCCGCCCGGCCGAAGTTCGGCCAGGGCGCGAAAAGCGGCCCTCCCGGCGCATCGATGCAATTCGGCTGCCCGTCCGGATTGAATCGGCACGGACCGCGCTCCTTGTACGCCGCTAATTCCAAGCGCGGATCGTACACAAATTGACCCGCCACCGGCACGCCCTCCAGCAGCCAGCGGTCGTCCAGTATCGTCACCTCCGCCTCGTCCGAGCCCAGATCCTGCCGCACGTTCACCACGCTTCCCGCCAGCAGCGCATGAGCCCGCCCGTCGGCGTACACGTACGCCTGCGCCCGCGTGCCCAGCTTCAACCCCGCCAGCGGCCCGCCGCGCACGCCCGCCACCGCCGGAGCCCGTTCGTCCCAGGCCGCCAGCGGAATCCCCGCCACCGCGTACCCCGGCCGCGCCCCCTCCTGCAGCACCACCCGCGTCGCGAACGCAAAACGTAAGACGCTCTCCCGACCTCCCGGTGCGAATCGCACGCCGTACACCGCCGCGCGCCGGTCGATCTGTTCCGTAAGCGCCACCACCGCCGTCGCCGGCATCGTCCGCCTCCTAGGTAGCCGAAAACGCGCTCCGCTTTAGGCGCGCCTGAGGTATAGTCTGCGCATCACGCGGAGAGTCCGAAGATGCGACGCATCGCCGCCATCCTGCTGCCGCTCGCGCTGCTCGCCGGCTGCAGCCAAAAACGGCCCACGCACCTCTACCAAGGCGCGCCCGGCTTCCCGCTGCTCGAAGAAAACGCCGTCCGCTTCAAAGCCAAACTGCTCGCCGTCGAACCCGTCGGCTCCACCGACAAAGTCCTCACCGCCACCGATTCCGATCCGCGCTACTGCGTCAGCGCCCAGCTCGTCGAACTCAGCGACGACCAGAAAGCTCCCTTTAAGGTGGGCGACGTGAAACATTTTGCCGTGCATGACGTCGATACGTTATTCGGCGGCGCCGGCCGAGCCATCGAAGGACATGTCTACAACTGCACCATCCAGTACCAGATCGCCAAAAACGGCCGCTGGCGCCTCCGAGATCTCAAAATTGAGCCCTAATTACAGTCTCAAAAATTGCGCAAATAGAAGCAGACCAGGCGCGCATCCTCGATTTTGCGAGGCCGGTTTTGCATTTTAATTCCTAGCTACCTTCCCGCCCAAGCCACCCATTCCCCCACCCCCGCCGCCTCGCTCGCCGAAACGTACACCCGCTCCCACGCTTCGTTCGCATTCGGCGTCCCATCCGCCGCCCGCGCGCGCACCATCACGCGATACCAGCCCGCGCCCGCAGCCGCCGCCGCCAGCTCCGCGCCGCGCACCCCGGCCAGCTCCGCATCCCAAGCGGCGCTCGCCGCCGGCGCATCCAAATCGAAAGCCTCCTCGCCTGCCGCCAGATACAACTCCGCCGTCGCGGGCGCTACCCGCTCGCCGCTCGCTCGATACACCGCCCGCACGCGCACGGTCAGGCCGTCTTCCACCGCCACCGCGGCGATCCGCGCCGCGTTCGGCCGCTTCGGAACCACGCTCCCGTCCGCCGCATACTCCAGCAACAAGACCTGACCGTTCAGTTCCTCCACGCCGTCCTTCACCGCGCGCACCAGCACCCGCCGCTCGCCCGGATACCCGGACACCGCCGGAAGCGCCGCCTCGTACGGCGGCCCCGCTACGCTTTGCGGCTCCAGCAGATTCAGCACCCCGCCGATCTCCCCCGCGTACACGCGATACGCCGCGCCTGCCGTCGCCGAAGGCGTCCAACCCACCGTCGTCGCCGCCGCGTCCCCGCTCACGTACGCCGCCGCGCCTGGCGCCTGCGGCGGACCGTACACCTCCACCGTCCGCGTCTCCGGCTCTCCGGCCGCCGCCCCCGTGTCCGAAATAGGCCGCACCGCGACGGTATAAATTCCGGCCGCCAGCTTCCCCGATCCGAACCGGGACCGCCCGCTCCGCCCGTCGTCGAAAACCTCCGCCTCCGCCGCGCGCGGGAAACTCAAGCCGCCCGGCGCGAAATGAAGCTCGTACGCCGCCGGCCAGCGCGCCGCCAGCTTCGCCGCCCCCAGCCCCAAGCCCCCGTCGTACGCCACCGTCACGCTCCCGCTCAAGCCCGATTCGTTCCGCGCCTCCAACTCCACCGCGCCGTCGCCCGCTCGAGTTCCCTCCGCCACCAGCCGCCCGCTCGCGTACAACCGCACCCGCCGGATGCCGTCCTCGTCGTCCAGTGCCACCGCCCAACTCGCCCGCGTCGGCCAGCCCGCCAGCGGATCGCAATTGCTGAACCGTTTCGCGCCCGAAATAGTCCACGCGCTCAACTGGCCGCCGTCTTCGCTCCCCCAGAGCGCCTCCACCTGCGCCGCCCACTCCAAACGCAGGCCCGGAGCGCTCATTTCATCCGCCGCGCGAGCCGTAAATTCCGGATCGTACCCGGCCGGCCAGCCGCCGAAATCCTCGGCGTGCACGCACAGTTCCTCCGCCTCCGCGGGCCACGGCAGCAACGCCTCCGCCGCGCCGCCCTCGGCCGCGTACACCACCGCCGCCAGCCGGGCGTTCGCGTACAAGCCGTACCAGCGCCCGCCGTACCCCGCCGCCGGACGCAGCAGCACCCGCGCCGCGCCCAGGCCCGCCGGAGCCGAAACCTCCAGATCCAGCATCGCGTCTTCCACCCGCCCCGGAAACGACGACGTTCGCATGCCCGGCATCACGATGGTCGGCCCTCCTGATTGCCCGCACGCTCGATCCGCCCGTCCGCGCGAATCCCATCGCCCGGATGCAACTTGTATTTATGCCCGAAAAGCTCATGCAAATACCGCATCCGCTCCTCCGCCCAAGCCAACTCCCGCCGCGCCAAAACCAACGCCGCATGAGCCGCCTGCAACCGCTTCGCATCCGCGCCGGATAACTGTTCTTCCGCCATGCCGCCCTGGACCTCCGGATTTCCGATTTTGGATGGTGGCTTCTAAGCGGTCTTACCTAAGTCTTTTGCTTTTGACGGGGCCGTTTCCCTTCCTTGCCAAGGAGGGGTTGGGGAGGTGGACGCAACAAACCGCGCGAAGCGCGCTCCCTAATTAGGAAATGAGATTTAGAGGAAGCCCCTTCGATGGGGAAGTTTGCAGTGGCTCTGGTTCCTGCCGTTCGATGTTTACGCCAACTAACTCGTCACGCTCCCATACGCCGGCACGTAATGCACCGTCCCGTTGATATTCACCTTCAGCCACGCATCCACCGCCCCCGGCGTCGCCTTCGTCGAACTCCCCGCCAGCGCCTTATGCGTCCCCGCCGCCGCGTCGAAGCGCATCACGCACGCGTCGGTCAGCGCCGCGCTCCCGCCCGTGCTCGGATTCTGCAGATCCAGATAATTGTGCCGCGTCACCGTGTACGCGCTGCCCGCCGTGTAACCCGGGTCCAGCCGCAAAGCGGAAGCGAACCCGTCGCCCGCGCTCCCGCCCAGCGTGTGCGTCGTCTCCCACTCCATATCGCCGAAATCGGCCGCGCCGCTCCCGCCGGTCCATTTGAAAACATCCGCCCCCGACTCGTCGTAATAGCCGCGAATATTCTGATCCAATCCCGCGAAGAATCCGCTGCTCGCGTCTTCACCCACATACAGCGCCAGCCACTCGTTCGAACTCCCGCCCAGGATCCGCGTGTTCGCGCCGTCCGGCACCAGCGGCACGTAACAAACCACCTGGCTCGTCCGCACGCGCAGCTTCAAATTCCCGTTCGGCACGCTTAACCGCAAATCGCCGCTCTCCGACGTGACGTACCCGTCCGTTCCGTCGTGAAAAACCTGTACGTCGTCGGTCCCCGCCACCCCGCCCGCTTGCCGCACGATCAACTGACCGCCGGCCGGTTCGACGATCAGATCGCCCGCGCTCGTCTCCAGCCGAGCGTCGGTGCCGGTGTGCAAGGCGCGCAGCTGAGCGCTCCCGCCGCCGGGCGCTTCCACCGCAAAGCGTCCGTCGCGCCCCGTCCCGCCCGCGCCCGCCGCGCCGGGCTTGGCCACGATGTCGCCCCCGCGCGGATGCGCCGACTCATGCACGCCGCCCGCGCCGGCGTACAGCGGCAGATCCGCGCCGGCCGTATCCGCCGCACCGTTCTCCGCTCCCACGAAACTCCCCGCATGCAAACGCAGCGCGCCCGCCTCGAGCCGCACGTCGCCCGCGCTCAACGTCGCATCGCCCGCCCCGATCTCCAGGCCGCCCCCGTCGACGATCAGATCGCCGGCCACCGTCGCCGCCGATCCGTCGTCGCTCACGATGCTGTCGCCCAGCTCCGACGAACTCGCCCACTTCGCCAGCGCGCCCGCCGTCCCGCTCCCCGCGCTTCCGCCGCCCGCGCCCGCGTTCAAGCCGCCGACGCTGAACCAGATCGATCCGCTCGCGTCGGCCTCCGCCACGCGCCCGACAACCTGCACGCGGTCCGGACTCGACGGAGCGACGAACGTGAAGCCGCCCGCGCTCGTATCGAGGTACACCGGATCGTTCGGCGCCGCCGCCGACGTATCCAAGCCGCCCACCGTCCGGTGCGCGTACGCCACCCCGTTCGAAGCATCGTTCAAGTCCGCGTCGAGCACGAACTGCGCCGGCCGGTCCGGATCGCTCGCGTCCGCGCCCTCGATCAGCCAGCGCTCCGAGGCGCCGTCGCGCCCCGTCACGCAAACCAGCGCGCCCGCCGCCAGCGTTCCGCCCGACTCGTTGCGCACCGGCAACGCCGCCAAGCCCTCCAAATCCAGCTCGATCAAGCGCAGCAATTCGTCCTGCACCGGCTTCAGGAAATACTTCGCGTCGATCCGCCGCGCATCGGGCGCCGCGTACAGCAGCGGATCGTCGAACGTCAACCCCGCGAACGCATCGAACGCCGCGTCTTCCGCCGCGGGCACATGAGAAGCCGACATGCAGGTATTCCTTTATGAAAACCGAGCCGAAATAGGGTGCGCACCGTCCCCAAGCCCAAGCCGCCTTCCCGCAATCCAAAATCCCCCATCTAAAATCTGACCTGCCGCACCGCCAGTCGCGTGCGCAGCACGAACGCGCCGCCCGCATCGGCCAGCACCGCGCCGTCCGGAAACGCCTCCAGCGTGCACGCCGCCAACTCCGCGCCGTCCGGCGGCGTCGTGGCGAAGGTCTGGTCCTCCAGCGCCAAACGGTCGGCCGCCAGAGCCGTACGCAAAGCGGCCGGCGATTCCGCCACGTACGCCACCTCGCCTTCCACCCGCCGCCCGCGAAAACCCAAACGCTTCAAGCCCACCCCATCCACGCCCGGAAACGCATACGCCGCCGCCGTGTACTCGCCCGCTCCGACGCGCACGTCGCCCAGCCAGTACTTGCCCAGCACCAAGCCCGCCGCATCGGCCAACCCCGCCGGATCGGCGAACGTGATGCTTCCCACGATCCAATCGGACATGCGTGATCCTTTGATGAAAGCTGAGTCATCCGCGCAACGTTATCCGTACGCGGCACCGCACCGTGGCCTGCCGCGGCAGATCCTGCCCTGCCGTATCGTGCTGTGCCGTGCTGTGCCCTGCCGTACCTTTCCGTGCCCTGCCTTACCGTGCCCTGCCCTTTTCCCCTCCTTGCCAAGGAGGGCTTGTCGCGCCGTAGCGCAGCGAAGGCGGAGTAGGGGAGGTGATTTAATAGGGCGCAAAGCGCCTCCTTAAATACCCTGCCGTGCCGTGTCCTTTTCCCCTCCTTGCCAAGGAGGGCTTGTCGCGCCGTAGCACAGCGAAGGCGGAGTAGGGAAGGTGATTAAAAAGGGCGCGCGCAGCGCCTCCTAAAATGCTCTGCCTGACGCCAACCGCTTCCCATCGAGCAAGCTCAAGTAAAGGTCGTTCGGCCTCACCACGGCCTCCGCATCGGTTGCATCGCCGGGAAATCGAA
Source organism: Planctomycetota bacterium (assembly GCA_015075375.1). Taxonomy (GTDB): domain Bacteria; phylum Planctomycetota; class SZUA-567; order H5-PLA8; family H5-PLA8; genus H5-PLA8. Next base: position 2,540,305 of record JABTUM010000001.1, read on the forward strand.
TTACGCTTTCGTTTCGGAAGACTATTGCACATCGGCCCGATCCAACGGAAGGAACTTTCCATGCCGCTGCTCTCGAATGAACCCAAGCGAATCGAACTCCCCGACCTGCGCCTGGTCGGAGCCTGCGGCTTTGCGAACTTTTTCGAGGCCGAAATCGGCCAGCAAATTGGTGGAGTCTGGGACCGCTTTTTCTCTCACTTTGCCCAGATCGAAAAGCTTAAGAAGGAAAGCAGCGGGCTCTTCGGTCTGGAACTGTACCCGCCCGGGTTCCCCAAGCAGGAACCGCGCTGGTATTACATGGCCTGCGCCGAAGTGGAAACCCTCGATGCGCCCCAGCCCAGCGCCTTCGTCTCTCGCTTTATCCCGGCGTCCGCTTACGCCTGCTTCACCCACCGCGGAACCCTCGACGGATTGCCGAAGGCCTTTCGCACCCTTTACGACGAATGGTTGCCCGCCAGCGGCGTGAAGCTCCGCGGCACCCACGATCTCGAACGCTACGACGACCGCTTCAAAGGTCCGGCCGATCCCGAGAGCGAAGTCGATATCCTGCTGCCGCTCGCCTGAAGAAACATCCGCCGCCCTCAATCCCGGTTCCACCCCGTCCGCGCCGAGCGATGCCGACGGTACAGCCACTCCTCCTGCCGAGCGCGCTCCGTCTCGCCGCCGCCCGATCGAACGATCGGTCGCGCAGAGAGCGCTTCCTCCGCCGCAAACGATCCGCTCGCCGCCTCCGCCAACTTCGCCCGAACCTTCCGCCTCCGAGCCGGCTCCGCCGGGAACGCCACGCCCAAATCCAGCGCCGCCAGCACCTGCCGCGCCCGCTCCTCCGCCTCCTCGATCCTCAACCGCGTTCTCCTATATAAGGATGCGTAAGCAACCTAAGCTGCCGGGAATAGCGGCGAATGGAATTCCGCTATCCCCGTTCACCGTTCACCGCACGTCTCCCACCCCAAGCCCCCTCCCCCAGCCGCTCCCACTCGAAATCTTCCGTCCGCGCGCACGCACTCGATGCCGCCTCGAACGGAAACGCCGCCGTCACCGCATGACCTTCGTGGATCCAGCGAAAGCGAAACGTCAACCCGAAGCGCAGCCCGCGCCGCTTCGTCAACGGCGCCCGCCGCACCCGCGACAGCGCCAGCTTCCGTCCGCGATCCGTATACAGCACCGCGTCGAACCCCCGCGCCCGCCGAGTTCCGCTCGATTCGTGAACCGCCATGCCGCTGCACGCTCCTGCTGCCTCGTGAACCGCCGCCAAGCCGTCCCAATCCAAAATCAAGAATCGGCATTCGTTACACGCTCACCGCCAGCGGCGCCGGCAGCAGCGCGCCTTCGTAGCGAAAGGCCAGTGCGCGAGCGTGCGGAGCGCGCCGCAGATTCCATTCGCACGGTCCGCGCTTCATGTTCGGAAGCGTCAGGATCACGCGCTCGCCCGTCGCGGCCTTCAGCGTCAACTCCAGCGTCGCCTTCCTCCCCAGCGCCGGTTCGGCGGCCAGGTCCGTCACCACCACCACCGCTTCGTACCCGCGCGGCGTCACCGCCAGCCCCGGCACGCCCGCGAACGAGCCCGCCTCCAGCGGCACCCACTCCGCCTCCTCGCGCAACCACGCCTCCAGCGCCCGCCCCAGCGTCACCTCGCCGTGCGTCGCCGACTCGATCCGAAATCCCGCACCCGTTTGCGCCATGAATTCGATTCCCGCTTACCCGCCGAATCTTTGCCAGCCGCATTTCGATCCGAAGCCCTTGACCTGGACCTTCAATCCCAAATCGAAAATCCCAAATCAAAAATCCTGACTTCCCTCCAACCAGCTCCTGCCGAACTTCGCCAGCTTTTCGAACCGCGAACGATGCACGAAATAGCGCCAGCACGTCTGCAAAATCGTCGGCGCTTCCCGCTCGAGCGCCGGACCCAGGCGCGTCTCGGCTTCGAACGTTTCACCCAGCGGCGGATCGGGAAATTGAACCCGCAGCGGAATCGCCACCACGCCCGGCTCGCTCTTCGTCTCCGTCTTCCAGGCGTCCCAGCCGATCCGGATCGGTGCCGCCTCGCCGCTTCCGAAGGACTCCGGAGCGTTCCACGCTTCACGCAGCGCCTCCAGCAGATCGTCCACCGCCGTAAAGTCCTCCGCCGCGCTTCGCTCGAAGCCCACGTAAAGGATGGCGCGGACTTCGGCGGGGCCGTAGGCGGCCTGAGCGCCGTAGTCGAGCGTCGCCGAACCGATCACCAGACACGGCCCGTCGGCCAGCAAGTTCGCGAAGAACCCGCCGCTCTCCAGCGTCCGCGCGTAACCCAGCACCACCCGCTCCGCCGCCAGCGTCAACCCGCCCCCGCTCACGCCCTCCGCCAGCGTTTTCAATCGCGCCCGCGTCTTCCCGATCAGACTCGCCACCGGCATCGCCGCCATTCCTCCCATTTATCGCCTCGAAATACGGCCCCATTTAATTTGCTTGCGTGACGCGAGCACTCGCTTGTTCAAGTACCGTGGAGCAGAACTTGCCCTGCCCTCAATCCAAAATCCAAAATCAAAAAAATCTAAAATCAAAGATCCGCCCCCCAACTCCCCTCACCCCCCCAACCCCACCGGCGCCGCCGCACGAACCACCCGCAGGCGGAAAACGGCCTCATGAGCGTCGCAATCGACGGCGCGAATCACGTACTTCGTCGCCCCGCCCGCCGGGAGCACCACCACGTCCCCCGCCCGCACGCTTCCGTCGAATCCGCTCTGCCGCGGCAGATGCACCACCCGTTCCTCTTCCACGCCATGCCGCGCCAGGCTCCGTTCGAACGCCGCCCCGCCCTGCTCCACGTACGCCGCCAGATCCTCGGCCGCTCCGGCCTCGCCGATCAGATCCACCCGCACCCCCACCGCGCCGAATACCGCCGCCGCCGCTTCCGCCCGCGCGCTGCGAATCGATTCCCAAACCGTCATGCGTTTGAAATCTCCGAATGTTTTGAACCGAAATGTGCGGCTTCACCCGCCTCGAAGCGTCCCAGCCGATTCGACTCATCCGCGGTTTTGAAATTTGAAATGAGAACCGCTCTTACCTAGGGCTATTGAAAGGCTATTGAATGGTTATGGAGTGGCCGTTTCCCCTCCTTGCCAAGGAGGGCTTGTCGCGCCGTAGCTCAGCGAAGGCGGAGTAGGGGAGGTGAACCCAATAGTTCGCGCGAAGCGCGCATCAAATAGTTTTGAATGAATCGCTTCACCCGCTTACCGCACGATCCGGCCCCTGCCCGCACGCGCCGCTGCCTCCGCCGCGAAACCGCCCCCCGCCACCGCGAAGCCGATCGTATTCGCCAGCGCCCGCCGCAGATGCGCGCGCTCCGCCGGATGATCCGCCAGCGTCCCCGCCGCCGAACCCTCCTTCGCCACCGTCAGCGGGCTCGTGGCACCGATCGCGCTCCACCGCGCCAGCAGCTCCGCCGCCCGAGCCTCTTGGCTGGCGCTCAACCCCGCCAGCCGCGCCGCCAGCAGATCCCGCACCGCGCTCACGTCGTAGCTCTCGAATTTCGGTCCGAAAAGCCCCGTCAATTCCAGCACCACCGACCCGCTCGCGTGCTCGGGAAACCCCAGCACCTCGAAAACCTGCGTCACCTGTTCCGCCGTCAAAGCCATCGCGTTTTCCTTTTACTTAAGCCTTTTGTGGTAGAATAGAGTTATGAATACGCCGCGTACCGGTTTCACGCTCCAACTCAGCACCGTCCTGGCCTTCGCGCTGGGAATCGTCGCCTTGGTCTGGCTCAACGCCCAGCCCCGCCCCGGCGGCATCATCACCGACATGGCGCTCACCGCGACCCCGCAAGGCTCCGTCCTCAGCCCCGACCTGCAGTACCACGATTACCGCTTCACCGGTTACGGCTGGCCCTTCAACGAAGCCTGGGTCGAACCGCTCGAGCACCCCGAAAAGGACTGGGACGGCCAGCGCGCGATCCTCTATTCCTTCACGCAGCGCGGCTGGCAATTCAAACCGCTCGCCTTCAACGTGCTCCTCTGCCTCGGACTCCTCGCGCTTCTCGGCGCCGCGATGGAAGTCGCCGCGCGCATCCGCCTGCGCCTGTGGCCGCTGGACGGCGGAGCTTAATACACGCTCCGCCGCCCGCCGCTCCGCCGCCCGCCGCCAGCCGCCCCGCCGCCCCGCCCTTACGCCGCGCTCGCGTTATGCACCAGCTCCGCGCAAACCACCTCGCGGTGATCGTTGTACGCTTCGTCCCAATTCGAGGCCGTGCCCAGCGTCGAATTGTCCGGATTCTCCGTCGAACTCGTCCACTTCATGCCGAACAGATGCGGAGCGAAATCGAAGTTCGCCAGCACGCGCCAATACGGAGCTTCGAAGTCCAGCCGCCGCTCCGCCTCGATCCGCAACTGCTGGTGGTAGATCAGCCCCAGCGCGCCCGGCCCGAACAGAAGCGTGCGGTACTTCATGAAATCCCCGCCGCCCGGATCGCTCTTCAAGCTCGCGTCGTCCACCACCACGATCCGCATCCCGAACGCCTGCGGCAAACCCGTCACCACCGTGAACCCGCCCACGTTCTCGACCTTGTAATTCCCGATCGTATCCTTCACCAAATCCGCGAACGCTTCGCTGTGGCACACCACCGTCGTCAGCCGGTTGTACGCATCGCCCAGCAGCATCCGCGCATCGTACAGATTGCTCAGCGTCAACAGCCCCTTCGTCCCGCTCGCCGCGTACGCATCCTTGATGTGCGCGTTCGCGCCGGGCGTATCGAGGCTCTCCAGCGCCGCGACGCTTACCTGCAAGAGCCGCGCGCGCACCTCCTTCGCCGCCATGTTCCCGATCTGCCGCCCGATCTCCTGCTCCACCGCCTCGCGCCGCACCCCGCGGATGAACAGATCCTCCGTGAACTTCACCGGCCCCGCCCGCCGCCGCAGGATCACCGCCTTGTCCGCCGCCCCGGTGATGTCCAGGTCGCTCGGCGCCGACGTGCTCGTCAGATCGCGCCGCGCGATCAGCGACGAGACGTTCGCGAAGTACGGCATATCGACGAACTGGCCGCCCCCGCCCAGGCTCGACTGAAATTGCCCCGCGCTCAGCGTCCGCACCACGCCCAGCGCCTGGTCGAGCAACTGCAAATTCTCGACGAACGCCGCCGACGCGTACTCGCTCGCCAATTGCGGATCGAACGTGAACCCCGAAACCAAAGAAAACGCCATGCGTACCGCTCCTTTTCTCTTTGCGTTGGATGAACAATCCCTGCACCCGCGGTCCGTCAATCGCCGCAACCGGCCGCCGTGATAAACCCCTCGCTCTTACGCCCCGAAATATGCCGACCGCAAGCGCTCCAATTCCTGCGGCCGATCGTGCACGAATTCCCGCAGCCGCGCCGCGTTCTCCGGCTTCAGCAGTTCCGCGTACGTCAACGGCCCGCGAGCTCCCCCGCCGCCGGTCGCTTCGCCGGCCCCCGCCCCCGTCCCCGCCGTCACTCGCGCGCGCACCCAGTGCGGCTTGCGCCGCGCCAGCTCCCGAACCGCCTCCGCCGGACTCAACCACGCACCCGGCTTCCCGTCGCCCTCCGCCAGCGCCACCCGCCACGCCCCGTCGCTCGAGCGCTCCGCCCGCTCGCTCAGCACCCGGTACGAGTCCTCCGGCTCGAACCACGCCGCCTCGCCTAACGCTTTACGTAGCACGCTGTCCCGCTCCGCCGCCTCCGCCCGCACGCGCAGCGCCTCCAACTCGCTCCGTAACGCCTCCACCTCCGCCGGCGGATCCGGCGCCGGTTCCTGCCCAGGCTCGGTCTGCATTCATGTCCTCCTCTTTGACAAGCTTTTGACATTAAGTTCGAAAATGAGCACTTAAAAGGTAAGCAAGGAGATTTCGAGAGCATGCGCTACTCGCTTCGACTGCTTTTGGCTGCGGTCATTCTAGGTAACACTATCTTTTTTCTAACCTTCGAGACCTATGGCGGTGGCTATACGCCATCAACTGCGACAAAGCTCGCACGCCGAATCAGTCCGTCTGATCCTAAGCTGTACCTATACGGCGATGGAAACTGGTTCGGTCTGCCGTTCGCCAATTTCGAGGTTTTTATCAGCGGACAATGGGATGAGTCAGACACAACTGACAATAGTGCAGACGTGTGGAATCGTACCTACGAGCGTCGTGTCATCTGGTTTCCCCACGCCATTCTCGCCAATCAGATTTTCTGGATCGGCATCGCTTGGCTCTTACTTCGTTTCATTAGGTGGGTTTTTGCGAAGCTCAACTCTTGGTGGACCCTCGTATACCCCCCAACGCCTGACCCAGCCGCAACAACGCCGCCTCCGCCAAATCCGCGCGCCCCGTCTCCCGCGCCAGCGGAACCGCCCGCTCGGCCACCTCCAAAACCTCCGCCGGAGCTTCCACGTCGAACCGGTCCGGTAAATCCACCTTCGGCGTGCCCGATAATTCCAGCGCGTGGGCCGCCATCAATAAACTCTCCTCGAAGAACCGCTCCAAGGCTTTCGCCAGCAGCGCCAGGTGCCGCTCCTCCCCCGTCTTGAACGCCCACGCGCGCGCCACGCCGCTCTGCTCGCGCGGCGTCGCCGCCGCCTCGTGCGCCGCCAAGCCCGCCTGGCGGCTCACCTGAGCCGCAAATAACTCGTGCGCGCGGAACAGAAATTCCAAGCCCGTCGCGTCCAACTGCACGAATTCCAGTGCTTCCGGCTCCTCAATGCCCGGCCGCCCGTTGCGCAGCGGGATGTACCGCGACGCGCCCACCCCGATCCGGTGCAACTCCTCCTCGCCGCGATGCGTCTTGAACGTGAGGATCGGATTGCCCAGCACGAACAGATCCCAGACCAGATCGCTCAACACGCGCGTCGCCGCGATGTCCGCTTCCGCCGCACGCGCCAGCAACGGCCGCCCGATCCCGTCCGCACCGGGAAACGGATGCGCCAGCGCCACCGGCACGCGCTCCAATCCGTGCGCCGCCGCCGCCTCCGCGCGCACCCGCCACTCCCCCTGCCCCGCCCGCCACACCCGAAAAACCCGAATCGCCGTTCGGTCCGCGATCCGGTACACGTACGTCTCCACCGGCGCCGCGTCCCACGCCGACCGCGACCACTCGCGCTCCACCAGCTTCACCCACGCCAATTGCCCGTCGTCCGCGTAGTCCCAATCGAGCACGTCCGGCGCGCCATATAAGGTCAAATACGGACGCCCTAATTGCCGAGCTTCGGCTTCCGCCACCGACGCCTCTCGGCCCCGAGCATCCGCCGGCATCGGCTCGCGATCCAAGAGCGCCGCACAGAAGCCGTAGGTCTGAACCAGGCTCGCCGCCTGCATCAGCAGATCCTCGAAGCTCCTCCGCCGCCCGGCCGCGGCGAGAAATGCCGTCCATTTCGGATCGTCAATTCCGCTCACCTGCGCCGGCCGGTTCATCAAAGCGCCCAGCCGCCCGGCCAGAATCCGCGGCGTCTCCGGGAAGAACGGCGTCAGCTCCACCCGCTTCGCGTATTCCGCGTCCGACTCCAGCGTCCCCTGCGGCAAGTACGCGCTCGACCATCCCGGCGCCGCCGCGCCGAAGGCATCCAGCGAACCCGGCAACGGCGTCGCCCGCCGCTTCAAACGCCCTGCCAGCACATCCTCCACCAGCCGCCACTGGCTCTCGTAAACCTCCAGCCCCGGCCGGCGCGAGGCCAGCACCGCGATGAGCGAAGAGCGTTCCTGTGTGGGCAACATGCGAATTCCTTATGCGAAGGGCCGGCCGAAAGCCCGATGCGCGAACAGACCGTTCGTATCGCGGGCGCTTGCCCGCACCCGTGGGAAATCCTGAAGCGCAGGCACGGCCGCACCGCCGCCTAAGCGCCCGCAAGCTGCCGTGCCGTACGATTAATACGCTCTGCGTAATACGTCCTCAGCGCGCGAAGAATCCGAACCGGAACATCCGCCCCGCCGCCTGCAGCCCCGCCTCGTCGATCCCCGGCATCCCCTCGCGCTGGCACAATCCCCACCACGCCAGGCCCAGCGCGATCACCGTGTCGTCGTGCTGCCCCGCCGGAGCGCCGTATTTAGGCGCGCGACCGCGCGACCAATTCGACGGCTCCTCGGCCTCGAAACTCTCCAGCTCGTTCAGCAGCGTCTCCTCCGGCAGCAGATACAAGCGCTTCAGGTCGAAGCCCAGCAGCAGCCCGCGAACCAGGTTCTGCTTGCGCACGCTCGAAAAATGGTACGCCTCGGTATCGGGATGAAAGGCCCGGATCTGTTCGGCCACCGGATCGCCCAAGCCCGTCGCGTCGACCACGCACGGCCCCGGAAAACGCCGCAGATGATCCTTGATCGCGCGGAGCTGCTCGTCCCAAGGCAGCCCGCGCATGCGGTGATAGCCTTCCATCCGCGCCGCCGGCGGCAGCACGCTCGCCACGTCCGGGTCCGGCGCCCGCAAACTCGCCAGCACCGTGTAATCCCCGCTGCGCGCCAAGTCGATCCCGGTGAAGTACCGCGCGTGCTCGCGCCCCACCGCCCGCTTCTCGCACGTCGCCAAGGCCCGCACGTCCCCGAAGACCTTGCCCGTTCCGTCCACGAATTCCGCCTCGAATTCCTGCTTGAATTCGAGCGCCGTCATGATCGTCCGCGTGCTCTCCAATTCCTCCGCTTTGATCTTCGGATTTTGCAGCGTCGGAAAGCGAAACGCGCGCAGCTCCCTCTCCAGCGCCGGGTCCTGCCCCTGCAGGTACAGCCGGTGCAGCCAGTTCCCGCGCCCCCGCGGCGTGCCCAGAATCAACGCACGCCCCCGCCGGTCCACCAGCGCCGGGCGCAGCACGCTCGTCCAGACTTCTTCCGGCACGTCCGCCGCTTCGTCGATCACCAGGAAGTCCAACCCCTCCCCGCGCAGCCGGTCGCCGCTCAATGCGCTCAGGAATTCCAGCACCGATCCGTTCCGAAATTCGATCCGGTCGCTGCGGTGCTTGCCATTCTTCTCGTGAGCGCAGTCCAATTCGCGCTTCAACTTCCACGCGTGCCGCTTCGCCTGCTCCTTCGCCGCGCTCACCCACCACACCAGCGCGTTCGGCGTCTTCGACGCCGTCTGCACCGCTTCCACCAGGCCCAGCGTCGTCTTCCCGAAGCGCCGCCCGCACGCCGCCACGCGAATCCGAGCCGGATGCGCGTGGATCGCGCGCTGAGCCGGATGCAGCCGGTCCGGCGTGAAGACCTTCAGCGCATCCGACCCCGCCCCGCCCGCCGCCGCTTCCTGCATCGCCATTCGCAATCCCAAGAGCCGAAACCAGAATCCAAAATCCAAAATCTAAAATTTGACCATCCCCAAACTCCGCGCCACCTCCCGCGATACGATCACCCCGCCCCCGCACACCCGGCAGCGCAACGCTTCCCGCGCCGACGCCCGTACCGCCTGCACCGTCCGCTGGCACGATCGGCAATACGCCGGAGCTGCTTTGCGTATAGGCCGGCGCGTCATCGAACAAAACGTGAGCGTCACGACCAACCCTCCCCCATCCATTCAACGCGAATCCGTTCACGGACTGGGTGCCACTGGCCTTGGCCAGTGGACCGAAGCCGGATGCCAATGCGAATCTGAGACGGAGTTGGAACCAGTAAAGTGTGCGTAAGGGTGCGGCGATGGGCATTGAACCACTGGCCAAGGCCAGTGGCACCCCCAAGGTTTCGCTTACCCGCCGTTCACCGCTCTACTTCGCTCCAAAATCCGAAATCGAAAATCAAAAATCGATCCGCTATGCTCCCCGCACACCCGGAGCCCCCCTCATGCCTGCCCTGCGCGTGCTCACCTTTAATCTGCGCGGAAGCTTCGTGAACGACGGCGCCAACGTCTGGCCCGCGCGAGCCGAGCTCAACGTCGCCACGCTCAAGAAACTCGATCCCGATCTCGTCGGCTTTCAGGAAGTCCAGACCGGCAACCTCGACCACTACGCGCGCGGCTGGAACTCGCACCGCATCGAACGCGGGCCGCACTACAACAACCGCGATCCCTTCTGCTACACCTCTGCCGCCTGGCGCCCCGGCGCCGTCGAAATCCTCGAGTCCAAAGGGTTCTGGCTCAGCGAAACCCCCGATTGCCACAGCGCCTCGTGGGAAACCAACTGCATCCGCTCCGCCCTCGCGCTCAAACTCCGCCTCGCCGGCGGACTCGAAGGCTGGCACCTCAATACGCATCTCGACCACATGAGCCAGTGGGCGCGCGTCGAAGGCGCTAAATTGATCGTGAAAAAGCTGGCCGAATTAAGTCCGGGCGCCGGCTTCACCCTGATCACCGGAGACTTCAACACCGATCCCGGCGAAGAACCCTACGAAGTGTTTCGAGCCGCCGGCTACCGCGATGCGCATCTCGAAACCGGCCAGCCCGACGGCCCGGACGTCTACACCTTCCACGGCTTCACCGGCGCGCGCCTCGACAAGCCCCACCACGGCCGCATCGACTGGATCCTATATAAGGATGGGACCGCCCGCGTCCGAGCCAAGAGCTGCACCATCGTCCGCGACGCCGCGCCCCCGCTTTACCCCAGCGATCACTACCCCGTCCTCGCCGAACTCGAATTCGAAGGCTGATTTCACCGCACAAACGCCGAGCGCGCCGAGAACATTAAAAAGAGACGAGACGGAGAACGAATCCTTGGGGTGCCACTGGCCTTGGCCAGTGGAGACCACGGCGTAAACCGTGGGTGCTCGGCGCGCCAATCGCGTCCCAGCCCCAGCGGGGCGATATGCCTTTGCCTCTCACGCAATGCGCGTTCCGTGGGGACGGACACGAGCACGATGCCGCCCCTGCGGGGCTCCCGAATCGAGCGGGGCCGCGTACGAGGGGCTTAAGCCCCTCGCTTGTATACCTGGCCCCTGCGGGGCCAACGACCTGCCGAGTGGACGCGGGGAAGCACCGTGGGCTGCCCTCGGGGCACTCCTTGAACTACCCTCGCGGCCTCCCGCCTTCTTAACGGGTTTTCCTTGCCGCTGATCTTGGCCCCGCACGAGCGATGCCGGCGAGCTTCTACGAACGCTTCTTATAAGGTTTTTCCTTGTCGTTGATCTTGGCCCCGCAGGGGCCGCGTAATACAGCGAGGGGCGTAAGCCCCTCGACCGAAACGAGCCTGGGTGTGGAAGCCCCAGCGGGGCGATATGCCTTTGCCTCTCTCGCGATGCGCGTTCCGTGGTGACGGACACGAACACGATGCCGCCCCTGCGGGGCTCCCGAATCGAGCGGAGCCGCGTACGAGGGGCTTACGCCCCTCGCTAGAATACCTGGCCCCTGCGGGGCCAACGACCTGCCGAGTGGACGCGGGGTGCCGCGGCGCAAGCACCGTTCGCTGCCCCTGGGCACCCATTAATTTACCCTCCCGACTAACCGCCGCTTAACGAGTATTCCTTGCCGTTGATCTTGGCCCCGCAGGGGCCGCGTACTATAGCGAGGGGCGTAAGCCCCTCGACGGAAACGAGCCTGGGTGTGGAAGCCCCAGCGGGGCGACACGCCTTCGCCTCTCACGCGATGCGCGTTTCGTGGGGACGGACACGAACACGATGCCGCCCCTGCGGGGCTCCCGAATCGAGCGGGGCCGCGTACGAGGGGCTTACGCCCCTCGCTTGAATACCTGGCCCCTGCGGGGCCAACGACCCGCCGGGTGGACGCGGGGAAGCACCGTGGGCTGCCACTGGGCACCCATTAATTTACCCTACCGACTAACCGCCGCTTAACGCTTCAGAGTCAGGTAGTTGCGCCAAGCGCAGTGGTCAGGTTCAGCGCCTGGTTCGGCGGCGACTTGCCTTTGTTGGAACTGTCGCACTCAACTGCATGTTTAGCAATTCAAGCCTGACATCCTTTCGAAGTTCGCCGCGATAGAATGCTTCAAGCAGCGACTTCTCAGCCCTGTATTTTACCCAAAACGCATTCCACGCTTTGACGCGTTTCGGCGACGGAACGCGGATCTTCCAGTGAACGTATTCGCAAGGGGCATGGCAAATAGAACAATTGACTGCAGCGATGGTTTGCACGCGGCGGTACGACTTACGGCATGATAAACAGGTCCAGGTTCGATTGCTCATCGTCAACCTTTTGATGGGAACCCCTGAAACCTATCATCCCCCAACGTCCGCCGCAGCATTGGGTTCGGAATGGCTTTGCTCGGTGGACTGCTCCTCGCGAACCTTGGCAGCGAGCAGCGCACAGATCTCTGCAAACGCTGCGTTGGACGGCAACAAGGTCGCAGCGATGGTGTATCTGCCTCCAGGATGCATAACGTACAGGAACCGCTGGCCACTGACCACCGTCTCTGTAAGTGCCGAAATGTCTTGGTACGCGATCACCTTCTCTTCACGCGACCACCGCGAAGCCGGGACGGTCATCGCTGCTGGACCGAACACCAGCCGCTGATGAAAGGCGACTCGTTGATACACGAGGAACACGGTGGTCGCGACGAACCCGGCACTGATTGCGGCCAACACCCAATAGAAAGTAGTCGCACCTTCTGGCCCGAGTTCAATGATGTTGTTAATGATGACGCCGCGGTCGTTGTTCGCGGCCTTATAACCGAGGACGGCAGTACCCAGGCCGAAGAACGCGCCGCTGAGTATGATCAACGCCCACTTGGGCCGATATTCATACTTCAGCACGTCGCTGACCATCTTCCGCGCCTCCGCCGCCAAGCGACCCAAGCTCAGCGACCCGACCCAAGGGACGCCACGAATGCAACTGCGACGCAATGGTCGGGTTTGCTGCAGCGCTCTGGTTAGGTGTCGTCATGTAGTCCTCACAGACTGAAAGTGCTGAGCGCAAATGCTCTGCCAGACACCGATGTCCATGAGCATGACTCTCTCAACATCAATCCGGCCAAGCAATGCTGGATGCGGTGCGAATGCGTAACACTGGCCGGGCTGTGGAATGATGCCGCGCTCATGCAACTGCGCGACCTGGTACGAAAGAAGGTGCTGCTCCTGCCAAGACTGCGTGTTGACGAATGATACGAACTCCTTCGGCGTGGAAGCAACCTGCGAGTATGTGCCCTCAATAACGGAAAGCTCGTCCGTGCCGCCGTCGGGACGCCGAAGAAACCAATCTCCAAACTTCGACATAAAAACCGGCGCGACTCTCCCACCAACCATGCCGGACCAGTAGCCGAGCCAAGTGCGAGCGTCCGACTCCGACAGGCTCTGAATCAGCAAGTCGTCCCATGTGAGCTTGGTGGACATACGCGAAGACACCTAACTTTTTATTCAACCGCATTCGTGCGGCCCATTGGATGGAAAATAGGCAGGCTGCCGCAGAGCAAGCGCCGTTCGCTTGCCTCTGGGCACTCCTTTAACTACCCTCTCTGCCACCCGTCACCTTCTCACACCTCAAACCAGCCGAGGACGGGCCTGGTAGAGTAGTCTGTTTTAATCCGTTCGTTGTATTTGTTGTAAAATTGGTGCCATCCTGCTTTTGGTAACACAGCCCCTAGAGTCCTTCTCTCGTCCACTCCATAATCGGTGTGTGTTCCTACGTGCTGGCGAAACAGGTCATGCCAATACTGCTCGTCTGCAAGTTGGTCAGGCGTCAGATGAATGACGGCGAAACGACGATACCATGATTCGCCATCATTTTCGTTTTCAATAATCATCGCATACCAGCACATTTCGCCTGCGTAGCGCAACATACCGGAAAGTGGTCCATCCCTGAATTCACAATGCCAGAGCAGCTTGACCTCTGAGCGCGGAATTTGAGGGTAGGTTTCGATAATCGTGGGCTCTAGTTCCAACATTGCCTCTTGTGCCAAACTTTTTATTCGACCGCATTCGTGCGGCCCATTTAATTGAAAATAGCCCGTACAGAATCCTGCGTCAATCGGGTAGTGCCTCCACCAACTCCATCAAACCAATGAACGAAAAGAGCCCCTCGGTCCACCAGGCCACATGCTGCGGCGACAGACGAACGCGCGGCCTGCCGCCGTCGCCCTGCTCCGCGCCACCGCGGCGCATCCGGCCCTCACACCACGCTCCCCGCAAACGGATCGTCGTTCCACTCCCGGGTGCCACTGGCCTTGGCCAGTGGATTCCAAACCAGAAACCGAACGTACAGCACAACCCAAGCCCCGCCGTTTACTTTTTGCCTCGCCCTTCTCCGCGTCCTCCGCGCCTCCGCGGCGCATCCGGCCCTCACACCACGCTCCCCGCAAACGGATCGTCGTTCCACTGCGAACGCTCCATCAGTACGCATTGCATCCGCACCGTCAGCGCCGCGCTCATCGCTCCCACCAGCACGTTCGAACCCTTGATCCGGTAACGCCACGCGTCCGCGTTCGGCTCCTCCACCCGCAGCGAAACCAGCAAACACCCCAGCGACCGCCGCTCCAGCTCGTCCAGCAATTCGTCCGTCGAACACCGCGCCAAGGACGGGAGCGGCAGCGCTTTCGTTTTAGCCATCCGGATTCCCTCTCCATTCCTATTGCAAAACGATCGCCCAAATACCCACGCAAAACGGAGCCCATTACCTTTTCCGTGCTCGCCTCACCGCCCCAGCGCCTCATGAATCTCCGCCAGGTACTCCTCGCTCATCCACACGCCCTGCTCCGGCGCCGGCTGCCCCTTCTCCAGCTTCACCACGCGGTGCCCGCCCGTGACGTAAACGGCGCGCTTCCCGCAGCCGCCGCTCCAACAGCACAGAAGCAGTATCGAGATCCCCGCGAGCCAGCGCCGCGCGGAACGTCTGTTCGCTTGCATGCAACTCCTCCCGATCCGATCGCTCCGCCCGCCGCCGGCACAAATACAGCACGTCCGGCAACGCGCGCAGCAGCAGACTGAAAAGCGGTCCCCAAGCCATGCGGTGCTTCCTTGAAAAGAGCAGCGGAGAAGACGGCAAATGTCAGGAACGGCGTGAAGCGCATATAGTAAAGCGTGCCATGCCGCGCATGGCGCGAACGATCGGCGCCTCGCCCCGCCTGCTCTTTGCGCTTTGAAGTTTCTCGTTTTGCGTCTTACGTTCTACGTCTCGAGAACCCGAGGCCCATCCCATGCGACCCCACCCCGATAAAGCGCCCCTCCCCTTCTATTCGCCGCGCTTCGAAAACGCCTTCCTCGACGCCCATCGCTGCCACGGCAAGCACAAACGCAAGGGCAAGGAAGTCGCGTACCTCTCGCACCTGATGACCGTCGCGGCGCTCGTCATGGAACACGGCGGGAACGAGGACGAAGTCATCGCCGGACTCCTCCACGACATCGTCGAAGACTGCGGCGGCAAGCCGCGCGTCGCCGAGATCGAAGCCGAGTACGGCCCCGCCGTCGCGGCCATCGTCGTCGGCTGCAGCGATTCCGACTCCGAACCCAAGCCGCCGTGGCGCGAACGCAAAGAGCAGTACATCGCGCACGTTCGCACCGCTTCGCCCTCCATCCGCCTCGTCAGCGCCTGCGACAAGCTCGCCAACGCGCGCGACCTCCGCGCCGATTACCACCGCGTCGGCGAGGAACTCTGGGATCGGTTCAACGGCGGCCGCGACGGCACGCTCTGGTACTACCGCTCGCTCGTCGACGCCTACCGCAGCCACGGCGAAACGGCGCTCGTCGCCGAACTGCACCGCACCGTCGAAGACCTCGCCGAACTCAGCGGCCTCCCACGCCGCTAGGCTCTGTCCCGCATCGCTTCGAAAGCGTATGCGCCTCGCAAAGCGCAACCTCAATGCCCTTCATTCCGCATTCCGAAATGCGAACCTACTTCTCCTTGATGTCCTCCGACGTCGAGGTCAATCCGCCCGAGAGCCCGTCCGCGAAGCCTTGGCCGAGCAGGTACGACGCGACGATGCCGCCCAGCGTCATGACGGAGGTCTCGTCGAGCCCGAAGAGCCCGTGCAGGGCCACCGCAAGCGCCGCGAAGACCGCGAGAATGAACTTCCGTCCGCCCAATTTGCCCAGAAAAGCACGCATGAAAAAGCCTCCTATGAAATGAGAATCCACCGTGAACGGGATGCGACACAAACTTTCGCGGGCGGCTTCCGGCCTCCGGGCGGCAGCTCTTGGAGCGGGAAGCGGGAAGCGCCCGCGTTTATTTCATGCCCAGCCAGGCCAGAATAGGAGCCTGCACCGCCGCCCAGACCCCCTTCATCCAAGCCAGGTGCGTCCGGGTCCGCTCGGCCTCGCGCTCCAGAGCCCCCGCCCGCGCCTCCAGCGCCTCGAAGCGCCGGCGCTCCAGATCCAGTTGCTCCTTCATGTCGCCGTGCAAGCGTGAGGTCAGCAGCACCAGCGCATCGAGCTGAGCCTCGATGCGCACCAGCCGCTCCGCCGCCGCGATAGGATCCGCCTCCAGCACAGAGTTTCCCCCCGGAATGCTCGAAAAATAGAGTTACTGCCGCGTAGCCGCCGCCGAAGCCCGGCCGCGCGGAGAGCGCGGCGCGTGAAGCCCCGTGAAAAGCGCCCGCCGCGGCCTAGTCTTCCCGCTCCGCCGCCAAATCCCGCGCCCGCTCGATGTCCTCGTACGTCCCGCCCGCCGGCGCCCCGAAACGCCGCAGATAATCCCGCGCCCGCCACCTCCCCAAACGCACGTAGTAGCCCCACGAGTGCGCCCCGCGAACGCACAACGCCGCCAGCGCCATTTCCTGAATCAAGTCCTCCTGCATCGCGCGGTCTTTTTTGCACAAGCACTTCGCGATGCGCCGAAATTCGGCTGCGAGTTCCGGGAGCATCTCCCCGGAAAGTTTCTTTTCGATTTTCGTATTGAGTTGAATCATTTGTTTTCCTTTGCCAGCAAGACGGTAATGAACCGGTATGCGATGACGCGGAAGGGCGCGGGAGGCGCTGCGTTTCATTTCTCTTGTAAGTGGTTGATGACGTTGTGCTGCGCTTGGGCGACGAGGTGGCGGAGGAAGGCGTCGAGGGCTTCGCGGGGCACGTACCAGACGGAGCCCACGCGGACGCCGGGGAGCTTGCCTTGACGCAGCAGCAAGCGTACACGTTTCGTGGATATTCCGAGCCTTCTGGCGACTTCGGGCGTTCGCAGGAATGCCGCCGGCTCCGCGTGCGGCGGCACCGGGCGTGACGCTCCCCAGGTATAAACGGTAGGCATGGTTCCCCCCTGCATTGGAATTGGAGCGCCGGACGACCTGGTGACCATCAGGACCGTAACCCTATGGGATAGCGCTCAAATTTGGTATACGTTAGTGTACTCGGCGTTGTTCACGTAATCAAGAATTTAGGTGCATATTTTGTTATATCTTAGACTCCCACGCCGGGATCCCACCCGGAAGTGCTTGCGGGGAGCCGAGATGGCCGACGTCTACGATATTGTTTATTTTGGATTTTGCGCCGAAGGGCCGCCGGCGCTTGCGGCGCTCGCTTGAACTGCCGCGCGCTCCGGCGAAAATGGGGGCTCATGCCGCTGCGGGCGTGGCGGAATTGGCAGACGCGCGGGACTTAGGATCCCGTGGAGCAATCCGTGAGGGTTCGAGTCCCTCCGCCCGCACCACTTCAGATTGCGTTTCCAGTTAACGAAACACCCCGCGTCGGCCGTTTCGCCACTCGCGGGGTTTTTTACCTTCGCTATTTTCGGTTCGAATAGCTCGCGTATTAGTGATGCAGAATCTTCATGCGCTCGAGCTTGCGCTTCTCTTCTTCGGTCAGCTCCGGCGTGGGCAGCGCTTCGACGCTGGCCATCATCTCGTCGAGGTCCGCGCCGTTGAGTTCGAAGAGCCGCACGAAGACGTCGCCGATCTTGTTGTTCGGCGTGCTCGCGCCGGCGGTGATGCCGATCAGCGGCTCGGCGCTGCGCGGCCACCAGTTCTCGGTGACGACGTTCTCCTTCGCGCCGATGGGCTGATGGCGGATCTCATTCTTGCTCATCAGGCAGGTGCCGTCGTCGATGTGGTAGGTGGGCACGCCCTTCTCGATGCCCATTTCGGCGAGGTGCCCCGTGTTCGAGCTGTTGTAGCCGCCGATGACGATCATCACGTCGGGGCGGCGGCGCTGGAGCATTTCGCCCATGGCGTCCTGGCGGTCCTGCGTGGCGCTGCAAATGGTATCGGCGCTGCGCACACGCTGCTGCGTTTCGGCTTCGCCGTACTTCTGGACGAAGGCCGCGCGCACGGCGCCCTGAATGGCCAGGGTTTCGCTGCTGAGCATCGTGGTCTGATTGGCGACGCCGATGCGTTCGAGATCGCGGTCGGGATCGAAGCCGACGCTGGTCCCGTGCTTGAACTTCTTGAGGAACTCGTCGCGGTCGCCGCCGCGGATGATGTATTCGCAAACGTACTTCGCTTCGTCCATGTCGCGGACGATGAGGTACTTGCCCTGCTTGCCGACGTCGATGCCGGTGTAGCCGTCGGCTTTGCCGGTGGCGCGGCTGGCGGTGGCGATGGTCTCTTCGTGGCTGTATTTGCCGTGAATCAGGCTCGTGAAATCGTCCTTCGCGTAGCGATGGACGTTGTTCCAGACGCTGACCACCGCGCCGCAGGTGCTGTCGACAATGAAGGCGCCCTTCTTCTTGATCTCTTCGATCTCTTCGACGCTGGCGCCGAAGGCGGGCAGGATCACGACGTCGTCGGCGGTGATGTTCTCGAAGTTTCCGTTCTTGTACTGGCCGTTGAGGAAGATGCAGCCCATCTCGACGAGCTGTTTGTTGACGTACGCGTTGTGGATGATCTCGGCGGTGATGAAGATGCGCTTATGGGGAAACATGCGGCGCGTCTCGTAGGCCATCTGGATCGAGCGCTCGACGCCGACGCAGAAACCGAATTCCTTGGCCAGCTTGACGGTGAGTCCGCCGAAGGCGACTTCGTAGCCCTTGAGCCGGAGCAGGTCCACGAGGCGCGAGGCGTAGGTGCCTTCCAGGACCGGAGCGACTTCCTTCTTGAGCCCGAAGTACTTGCGATGGTAATCGGCCATGGTGAAAGCGGACTCCTTGGGTCCAGGTTAACTGGCGCGCACATGTTACGGGAAGGATAGGCAAAGTGCAACGGGGAGGTTAAGGGCCTTCCGTGGAAGGAGTTAGAGGATTGAGATTGGGGCTATTGGGTATTGGATGGTGTGCGGACAGGTCAAGTGGAATGGGCCTCGGGCGCGAAAAGCTGTGCCGTTCAAGCGTAGGGTTCAAAGGTATTGCTGTCCCGAGTCAGCAGTTGCATCAGCTTAGGGTGAACGAAAAGCTTTTCCTTCCCCACAGGCGTCTCCTGCAGGACTCCGATGCGATCCAATTGCCGCAGATATTGCGAGGCGGTCTGGCGTTTGGCGATGCCTGCTTCGCTCAGGTTGGCGATCCGGCAATAGGGGCGTTCGAAAATCAGGTTTACCAGTTCGAGGCTGTAGATTTTGGGCAGCTTCATACGCACCCATTCGGCCGTATGCTCGGACAGGCCGCGTATCGCCGCGATCTTGGCCGTCGTCCACTCCGCCGTCTCTTCCACCCCTTGAATCATGTAGAGCAGCCAGGGCTCCCAGGCGTCCTTTCGAGTCACATCCAACAGAAGACGATAGTAGGCAGGTTTGTTGCGAATGATGTAGCGGCTGAGATACAAAATGGGCAGCGTCAGCAGATCTTCCTGGATCAGGAACAGGCTGTTCAGCACTCTTCCGGTTCGTCCGTTCCCGTCGGCAAACGGATGAATGGCCTCGAACTGGTAATGCGCTACCGCCATTCGAATCACTGGATCGAACTGGGTGGCCGTATGCAGGAAGCGTTCCCAGTTGGCCAGCAGCGTTCGAATGCGATCCTCGCCTTCGGGCGGTGTGTAAATGACCTTGTTGCTCCGTTCGCTGGCCAGGGCCGTACCCGGCACGCGTCGAACCGACATCTCCACGCCTTTGATCTCGCTGCAAATTCGTTCGGCCGTGCGGGTGCTCAACGGATGCGTTTTCAGCGTTCGAAAGCCGTGCAACAGCGCATGGCTGTAGCGCAAGGCTTCGCGCGTTGCCGGGTCCGCCTGCTCGTCTTCGTGCCTGAACTGGAACAGGCGGTCTGTGGTGGTGACAATGTTTTCGATTTCCGAACTGGCGCGGGCTTCGAGCAGCGGCAGGGTATTGATCAGCACGGAAGGGTTCGGAATCAGTTGGGCGGCCTGTTTTAGCTCCGCCAACGCTGCTCTCGCTCCAATGCAGCACTTAAGTACGGATTTTGTCTCTAACTCCTTATCTGGAGGCAAGATAGGAAGTTCGTTGAAGGGTTTATCGGGTCGCCATATCGCCGAGGTCATGTTGATATTTTCGCCTTTTATCGACACGTTTGGAGCATACGTCGATGGCATCGACACGTCAAGCGTTCGTGTCGATATTTTGGCGTTTTATCGACATGTCGAAGCCGGCGGCGGAGAAGGGTCATGTTCACTTTGGGCTAATTGGAGCAGCGTACATTTTTCTTGATTGAATCCTGATCCTGGTATGACGGACACGCAAGGACAGCGCAAAAGGGGAATAAGCGGTATCTGTCCCAATTGGCCATCCCACTTACCTACAATATAATAAGAATTTCTAGGTGGAAGAGTGTATGGCCGATTCGAAAGATGATTACGCCGAGCGTACCGATCTATGGTATCGAAGATTTGTAGTTTTTTCTCCTGCTCTCATGTACTGGGTATACCTTGGATTTGGAAGGGCTATATTAGTCGCGATGCACGACCTGGATGTACGTCGAGGAACTGTCAACGACTTGGTGATCATGCCTCAGATCTTGGATTGGATATCTGCGGACGCACTTTTTTTCCTAAGCGGCATTATCCTTGTATCTAGTCTTATCGTTCGTGCACGACATCGGATTGATAGACAAAAATTTTATTGGAGTGTTCTCTTGTCAACAATCATGATTAACCCGATCATTTTCGACTTAGGAACTCATTTATTCTGTCCGTCACCAATAATCGATACTGTCGCCTGGAAATGCCTCGGCCCGTACCTGGTTGGAGCGGTACCCGGATCTGTAGGGGCGAGTATTGCATGGGTTTCAACGCTTTTACTTCTTCCAGTTATTGTGTTTGCGTTCAGAATTTTAAATAGTCGTTGGCCCACTTATTCAGTTCGGAGTCTAGTCATTTTCATGGCGGGATTTTCAGGGGCGGTATCTTGGTCGCTTGGATACGTGCGCTTGTTTGAGCGAACAAAATGGTTACTTTTTTTGGGCTGATGGCACCAACAGACGATAACGGCATGGTTGAATGCGTGACCTCAGTGGACAGGGTGCCAATGCGCAGCCGAAGACTGCCCGTGCGAATGCCGAGCTTCAAGCAAGCGGACCAGGGCGGATGCAACGCGCGGGCGTGAAACCATTGAGCACAGGCTGCGAACTGCCGCAGCGGAGTGGCAACAGGTCCAAGACTAGGGCTACGATTGCGTTCGGGCTGCAAGTGCCACCAGCCCGGACATGAGGAAGCCAGTAATGGAATCCAAGTGCATCGCTTGCCGCCAGTGCTCAAGCCACTTTGATGCAAACGACTTGGATCGGCGGACGCTGCAATGTATGCGCGATGCTCTTGAGTTCGAAGAACTCCGCAAAGAGCGCAAGGAACTTAGGGGAAGGGAAGGATTCTACGGCCCACGCGTTGACTACCTTGAAAAGAAGCTGATTGAACTACAGCGAGCTGATTTAAATCCCATTTGCCCCAAGTGTCGCGATGGAAAACTCGTCATAGACATTCCAATGCCGGATGGCGATTACCGATTCATACCAGAGGCGGCTTTATATAAAGACGAAGAGTGGGAGACCTTCTACTACCCCATGCCTCTTGATTCGATGAAGTCGGCTTCCCTAGTCATTCCATGCTCAACTCACTGCGGACCCAATCATTTTGGCGGCGGTTCGATCCATATAAAGCCGGCTTCGCCAGACTATGAACTTTGGATCTGGATCATGAAGCGGCACGAGGCGTACCAGGGGCTCTCGAGTAAACGCCTCAATGAAGTACGCGAACAAAAGGACAAGGCTGAGCCGAAGCGCTAGTTGCCCTTTAGGGCAGAACGAATGCAAAAGACTTCTATCCTGGGACGGCAGCTCGCATACGTCGATGGCATCGACACGTCAAGCGTTCGTGTCGATATTTTGGCGTTTTATCGACATGAGCTGGCGCCCCGGCTTACTCTTCCGGCGCCTGGCCCAGCGCGTTCTCGCCGCGTTGGGCGAGGTCGTACAGCGCGCGCAGAACGCCCAGATGCGCTTCAGGGCCGTGGATCACGATCAGCTTCTCGGTCGCCTTGTGGTACACGCACGCGGCGAAGGGGTCGGCCCAACTGTCCGGGTAGACGCGCTGGCGGACTTCGTGCGCAATCGCTTCGCCGCTGAGCAGCGGGAAGTGCGGCAGCAGCCCGGACAGATCGTAACTCCCGACGCGCGCCGTCTCGCGCAGGCTGGCTCCCGACGGATACGGGGGCTTGCCCTTGTAGAACCACAATCCGCCGCCGCGTTCGGGCTGGCAGCCGTCGAAGCCGGCGGCTTCGCACAGATCGCGCACGGCTTGGCGCAGCGGAACGTTCGCGCGCTTGAGCGTCAGCTTGGGGAGCTTGCGCGCGAAGTAGTCGGGCGTGAACTTCAGACAATCGAACTGCCGCGGATCGAAGCCCACCGCGAAGCCGGAGCGTTCGGCGAGATCGCGCAGCGCCAGATCCAGCCGGCGGCCTTCCCAATCGAGGCTGAGCGTGCGCAGGCCAAGCTGCGCGCGCAGCCAGCGTTCTTCGTCGTCGAAGGGCGGCGGGGGGAGCAGGCCCAGCCCTTTGGGCGTGCGCATATGCAGCAGCACTTCCTTCAGGCGTTCGGCCACCGATTTGGGCAGAAAGGCGATGATGCGTTTGGACTTGGGTTCCAGCGTGAGGCTCGTTTCGGGCCCGCCGCCCAGCACTCCGCGGCAGCAGACGCGCAGCAGGTTCAGAAACTCGGCTTCCTGCCCGTCGTCGTAGAGCGCGTCGGCGGCGAAGACGACGTTGGAGACCGGGTCGGGGTTGACGGTATGCCCGACCTTGGTGAGCCAGACGGCGGTGGGCGTCTCGAGCACGTACGGCGCTTCGGTCTGGCGCGCGATCCAGTCCAATAGCAGCCGCGTGGGTCCGTTGCGGATGGCCAGGTGCAGCGGAACGGTATTCAGCTTCTCGGGCGGGAGAAATTCGGAAGCCACGCGCAGCGTCACGCCGGCGCGGCTGGGGAAGAGCTGCACGGCTCGGTCGAGATCGGCCTCGAAGAGCCCCACCGTCGTGTCGCGCGGCCACGGATCGGGCGCGGCCGGCGCCGGCGCGGCGGGACCGGGTTCGGGCTCGCCCTCGGGCGCATCCTGCACCGTCACGTAACATTCGCCCACCGCGTCGAGCTTCCCGTCGCTGACGACGAGCTGCACGCGGAAGTAGCCGGCCTTGCGCGGAAAAAAGACCGCGGACAGTTCCTTCTCGTGGAGCAGTTCCATGCCTTCGGTCTCGGGCATCAGCCAGCGCGCGGTGAGCGCGTCGCCGTCCGGATCGAGGCTGAGCGAACCGTCGAGCGTGAACTTCTGGCCCACGGAGACGGTCTGGAGGGCGGGGAGCTTGGCGAGCGGGCGGCGGTCGCCGAGCAGGCCGTCCTTGTCGGGCGGGAGCAGGTAGCCGCGGCGCATGGGCAGATCGCCGGCGTGGAGCGCCTCGAAGAGGTACAGCCCCGGTTTGACGAGGCGCACGACGGTCTCGCTGCCGTCGGGTGCGCGGCGCTGTTCGACCGGCTCGCCGTAGACCTGCTTCCAGCCTTCGCCGCTGAGCGCTATTTTTTCGCCGAGGCCCATGGGCATCAGCAGATCGGGGCTCGGATCGGGGCGCGTGTCCTGCGTGACGGTGAACTCCAGCGCCACGAACGGGCACCAGCCCTGAGCGTTGCGCGCGCGCAGGATCAGGTGGTAATCGCCGGGGCGTTCGAGAAAGGTCCAGACGCGCGGGCTTTCCTGCTGTTCGTCGAAGAATCGCAGCGGCGGGCCCTTCAACTGGCGCCATTCGTAGCGTTCGATGGGGCTCTTGCCCGGGCGCGAGTTGAGTCCGCTGAGGCAGGCCCAGCGCCCAACGAGCGGCTTGCCGTCCAGGTACGGGAGCGCGTTGGGGCGGCCGTCGGCAGGGCCTTCCACGGGCACGACCTCGCCGGCCGCTTCGGCTCGCGCGAGCGGCGCGGCCAGCAGCGCGGCGAGGAGCCCGGTCGAGGCGAGGAAGCGCATGCGCATCATTGTATAAGACGCGCGCGCGGCGTCAGCCGTGAATGTTTCCGGGGTTCAGGCGTTCGCGCGGAGGGTGAGCAGGGCCAGTTCGGGGCGGCAGGCGAAGCGCAGCGGGGGCGTGATGGCGCCCAGCCCGCGGGAGACGTAGACCGGTGCGGCGGGGCCTTGGACGAATCCGGCGCGGTATTTCTGCCCGTAGCGGCTGGGCACGACGGGCGCGCCGTAGAAAGGTACGTAAGCCTGGCCGCCGTGCGTATGGCCGCTCAAGAGCAATCCGACGCGCGGATCGACCAGCGTCTCGGTGAAGTCGGGATTGTGGCTCAGGACCAGACACGCGTCGCCGGAGGTGGCATCGCTCAAGGCCGCGTCGAGGTTCTGCACGTCCTCCCACAGATCGCCCAGGCCGCCCAGGCGCATCCGCGCGCCGTCGCGTTGCAGCCAGACGCCGTCGTTGTCGAGCACCGTGACGCCTGCAGCTTTCAGCGCATCCTGTGTCTCGGCCGCGCCTTCCCAATGGTCGTGATTACCCAGTACCCCGTAAACGCCCAACGGCGCGGAAAGCGCGGCAAGTTCGGCCGCGCATGGAGCGATGTAGCGGCGATCCTGGTGCACGTAGTCGCCGCCCAGCAGGATCACGTCAGGCGCCAGCGCGTTCGTGCGCCGGACGATCTCGCGGATGTACTCGAGCCCCGTCCACGGCCCATGATGGAGGTCGGTCAGGAACGCGACGGTGAGCCCTTCGAACGGTGCGGGCAGCTTGGGCAGTGGCAGTATAGGGCGCGTGACCTCGATCCAACCGGCTTCGAAGAGCGTGTATCCGCCGCCGAGCAGTCCGGCGCTCGCAAAGCCGCCGGCGGTCCATTTAAGGAAGCGCCGGCGCGAAAAACGCCGGGTGGCGCCGGGATCGGCCGCGTCCTGCATACGAGCGTCTTACGCGCGCGCGCGAAGATCTTTCGCCACGTTCACGCCGGCGCCTTCGGCGCCACGATCTCGCCCTTCTCGAGCATCGTCAGGAGCGCCGAGTCGTCGGTGCCGAGCGGGAGCTTCACTTTCGCGCGGCGGCGGGCCGATTCGTAGGTCGCGAAGATCAGTTCGGTGGCCATCAGCGACTGGCGGCTGCTGAAGAGCGACTCCTGCGACTCGCGCAGACAGCCCAGCGTCTCCAGGACGTAGCGCGTGGTGGGGTTCGCAGCCTCGGCCTTGAGATCCCCGCAGTCCACGTCTTCCCAACTTTTCCCTTCGCGCAAGATGCGCAGCGAATGTTCGCGCGCTTCGACGATCCCGGCGCTGCCGAAGATGCGCGTGCCGGTCGGTTCGGAGCCGGCTTCGCTGCCCGTCACGAGCAGCCCTTCGACGCCGTTGGCGAAGCGGAAGAGCGAGAGGCCGCTGGTCTCGACCGGCGTCCCGAAGACCTTCTTGTCGGCGGCCACGTCGATTTGCCCCATCACCCATTCGACGGGCGTCTGCGCGTTGTAATAGAAGAGCATGTCGAACCAGTGCGTGCCCCAGTCGAAGAGGTTGGGGCAGTACCCTTCCATGCGGCGCAGGCTGCCGATGGCGCCGGACTGCGCGAACTCGCGCGCTTTCGCGAAGGTCGATCCGAGCCGGCGCTGATGACAGAAGGTCAGCGCGATGCCGGCCTTGGCGCAGGCTTCGTGCATGCTCCGCGCGGCGCCCAACGTCGGCGCCATGGGCTTCTCGGCGTTGATCAGCTTGGGCGGCTTGGAGGCGTTCACGCAGGCAAGCACGGCTTCGTGATGCAGGCCCGTCCACAACGCGATGCTGACCACGTCGAGTCGTTCGCGCTCGAGCATTTCCTTGTAGTCGGTGTAGGTCTTGGGGATCTTGAATTCGGCGGCGGCCTTCTGCGCGGTTTCGGGATACAGGTCGGCGCAGGCCGCCAGTTCGACATCCGGCGCCGCGGCGTATCCGCGCGCATGCGCGCGCCCGCGTCCGCCGCAACCGATTAACCCGACACGCAGCTTGGCCATCGTATGCCCCCTCTAGTTAGTTAGCTATAGGAGGCATTTTACCACTCTCTGATAGAAGTTGCCAATTTTCAGGCCGCGGTCTTGGCCATGCCCAAGATCCCGCGCACCAAGGCCACCAGCGCTTTGACGTCCACCGGCTTCTCGAGCACTCCGACGACGCCTTCGGCGTACAGCATGTCGCCGGGCACGTTGTTCAGCCCGCCGGTGATGATCAGGATCGGCGGCAAGCGCTTCTGGGAACCGTACGCTTCGCGGTGGCCGTAGCCCTGCATCCGCGAGAGCAGGTCTTGCACCTGCGCTCCGCTGAAGCCCGGCATCAGAATGTCCAGCGTGAGCAGGTCGAAGTGATGCGCGTGCAACTCCGCCAGCGCCTGGCTGCCGCTCGCCGCCAGCCGGACCTCGTAGCCCTGCTTCTCGAAGACCGTGCGGAAGAGCAAGCGGATCATCGGGTCGTCGTCGACCACGAGAATACGTTTCGGGCGGCTGGCTTTTTCGATTTGCGGCATGGCTTAATCCCTTATCCTATTCGGGCCACCATCCTTGGTTGGCCACGAAGTGCAGGAACGCAAAGGCAGGGCCGACCCCATATCAAGACTTGGCGTTAGATTTGTAAAACATTGTAAATAAAAGAGTTAACTAAGTCTTTGTAGGTTAAGATTTGGGTTCGACGAGACGTCCTGAGCGGGCTTGAGCCATTCATTTGTTTCATTCTGAGAGTCCGAAAGGAAGACCATGAGCGAAGCGACGGCGGGCGGCGGGGTGCGCCGAAAGATCCTGGTGACCGGCGCGACCGGGTACGTGGGGCGGCATGTCGTGCCGCAGCTCTTCGAGCGCGGCTTCTCGATTCGCGCCTTGGTGCGCGACGGCAGCGACCGCTCGGCGATCGAGGACTGCTGCAGCGATTTCGTCTCCGGAAACGTGACCGATACGGCCTCGCTGGCCGGAGCGGCGCACGACTGCTACGGCGTCGTGCATCTCGTCGGCGTGATCAACGAGAAAGAAGGCTCCTTCGAACAAGTCCACGTGAACGGCACGCGCAATGTCGTAGCCGAAGCGCAGCGCGCGGGCTGCCAGGTCTTCGTGTACCTCTCGGGTTTGGGTTCGCGGCCGGACGCCGACGCCAGCGGGTACCACCGATCGAAATACCAGGCCGAGCGGATCGTCGCGGAGAGCGGGATGCGGGCGTACAACTTCCCCGCTTCGGTGATCTTCGGGCCGGAAGACGAGTTCCTCAACCTGTTCGTGAACATGGCCAAGAGCAACCTCAATCCGCCGTGGCCGATCATGCCGGTGATCGGCGGCGGGCATTCGTACCTGCAGCCGATCTGGGTCGAAGACGTGGCGGAGGTTCTGGCGCGCGCGTGCGAGGAAAGCTTCCCGCTGCCGCCGGGCACGTACGAGTTGGGCGGGCCGGAGCCGCTGAAGGTCCGCGAGATCGTCCAGATCGCCTGCCGCGCGGCGAAGCGCAGCCGCATCCTGGTGCCGCTCCCGTTCTGGAAGGCGCACCTGATCGCGCTGGCGATGGAGACGTTCTCCAGCAAACCGCAGCTTACCCGCGACCAGTTGAAGATGCTGCGCGAAGACGGGAGCGCGAAGCGGAACATGACGGAGCGGATACTCGGACGGCCCGCGCGCAAGCTGTGGGATTACGCGTGCGAGCGCTTCGGCTTGCCGCAATCGCAGCGCGTCGAAATCGGCGTGGGGTCGCACGCGAATCCCGTGCGCCCGCAGGACCGGATCCTCTGGAAGCCCGAACCGCCCAAGGAAGAGAAGGCCGCCGCGAAGAAATAAGCCGGCGGCGCAGATTGGAACTCCGCGCATCAAAAAAGCGGAGCAAGGTTCGTCGCCTTGCTCCGCTTTGCTTTAGCTAACGCATGTTCGCAACCGGCTCAGCCCAGCGGCGGGACATCCAGCCACGCGCGCTTCTCCCAGCTTTGCAGGCCCAGTTCGGCGAGCTGCACGCCCTTCGCGCCTTCCAGCAGCCCCCAGCGGAACGGTTCGTCCTTGACCAGGTGGCGCAGGAACATCTCCCACTGGATCTTGAACGCGTTGTCGTACTCGCGGTTGCTGGGCATCTCTTCCCAGCTCGAATAGAAGTTGATCGGCTGGTCGATGTCGGGGTTCCAGACCGGCTTGGGCGTGAAGCTGTCGTGCTGCACCCAGCACTTGCGCAGGCCGGCGACGGCGCTGCCTTTTTCGCCGTCCACCTGCACCGTCAGCAGGTCGTCGCGCCGCACGCGCACGCACCACGAACTGTTGAAGTGGCAGAGGATTCCTTTTTCGGTCAGGAACGTCGCATAGGCCGCGTCGTCGGAAGTACAGGCGTATTCCTTGCGGCTTTCGTCGAGGCGCTTGCCGATATGCGTCGCGCCCATGCACGAGACCGACTTCACGGCGCCGAAGAGGTTGTCGATGACGTAGCGCCAGTGGCAGAGCATATCGACGATGATCCCGCCGCCGTCTTCCTTGCGGTAATTCCAGCTCGGGCGCTGACAGGTCTGTTCGTAGCCGTCGAAGACCCAGTAGCCGAACTCGCCGCGGACCGACAGAATCCGCCCGAAGTAGCCGGTGTCGATCAGGTACTTCAGCTTCAGCAGCCCCGGCAGCCACAGCTTGTCCTGCACGACGCCGTGCTTGATCCCGGCCTTCTGCGCTTCCTTATATAGCGCGAGCGCTTCGGCGGTGTTCGTGGCGGTAGGCTTCTCGCAGTAGATATGCTTGCCCGCCGCGATGGCCTTGCGCACGTTTTCGACGCGCTGCTGTGTCGTCACCGCGTCGAAGTAGAGCGGATAGTCCTTGTCCTTCAGGAGCTTGTCGAGGTCGGTCGAGACCTTTTCGACGCCGTGCGCGTCGGCGAGGGCGCGGAGCTTGTTCTCGTTGCGCCCGATGAGGATCGGATCGGGCACGATCGTCTCGTCGGCATTCAATTTCACGCCGCCCTGCTTGCGGATCGCCAGGATCGACCGGACCAGATGCTGATTGGTTCCCATGCGTCCGGTGACGCCGTTCATGATGATGCCGACGCGGTGCTGCTTCATCGCTCGTGTTGCTCCTTTAAGGGATGTCAGGCGTGTTCCAGGTACGCCCGCTTGATCTCGTCCAGGTACGCGCGCTGGTCCATGCCCCAGCGCCGCGTGGAGAATACTTCCACTTCGTTGAAGCCGCGGAACCCCGCCGCTTCGACCCAACCGCGGATGCCGCGCAGATCGATGCAGCCTTCGCCCATCAGGCCGCGATCGTTCAGCAGATCGGTAGTCGGCGTCTTCCAGTCGCAGAGGTGGTAGGCCCAGAGCCGGCCGAGTTTCCCGCAGCGCGCGATCTGCGCTTCCAGTTCGGGATCCCACCATAAGTGGTACACATCGGCGGCGACGCCGACGGCCGGATGATTCAGTTCTTCGCACAGATCGTTGGCTTGGCGCAGCGTGTTGATCGCGCTGCGGTCGTCGGCGTACATCGGATGCAGCGGCTCGACGGCCAGCTTCACGCCGCTGGCACGCGCGTGGTCGGCCACCGCGGCGATGCCGTCGCGAATCTGCTTGCGGCTCTCGGTCAGCGGCTGCCCCGGCACCGCGCCGCAAACGAGCACCACCAGCGGCGCGCCCAGCTTGGCGGCTTCGTCGACCACCTGCCGGTTCTCGTCGATTGCGGCCTGGCGCTTGGCGGCTTCACGCGCGGGAAAGAACCCGCCGCGGCAGAGGCTCACGATCTCCAGCCCCGCTTCGCGAATCTGACGGCCCGCGGTCTTCACGTCGCGCCCTTCGAGCGCTTGGCGCCAGACGGTAATCCCGTGAACCCCGTAACGCGGATACAGCTCCAGGGCCTGCTCCAACGGGAGCGGCTTGGTGGTGATCGTATGCACACACAGCTTCGCGGTGTCGCTCAACGCAGCGGCCGGCATCACGGGACTCCCACGGCTTCGGCGTAACAATTCACACGTGTGCGTTACAGGCTACCATCGGCGCGCGCCGCGTGCTACTCCCGGTCCGCAAGCCGGCCGCGGGCGGAAAGTTCGCGCGCCGAGTGCCGAAAGGAAGCGAATTCGACGGGTCGATTGGATATTTCCCGCCGCATCGCGCAAGAAAATTCCGGGCTACCTGCTTGACGAAGCGTCTTTCATGCGGTTGGTTGAGAGCACGAAGTCTTAAGGAGCGTGATCTTCCATGCAGCACTGGTTTCTCTTCCTAACCCGCCATGAATCCGCCGCGCGCGGATTTATGCCGGTCGCATTCTGCGCCGGGATCGGCTTGGTAAAACCAAGTCCGCGAGCCCAAGGTACGCAGAATTCGTACCGGGATAGCGAGGCCCTGGGAGGGCCCGCGCCCTAGGAAGAGCTTACATCGCCGCCGCTTGGCTAAAGCCTTCCTGGGACCGACCCAGGAAGGCTTTTTTTGTTCTGCGCGCGGATGGAAATGGGCTTCTGACAACGCGGAAGGCGTTGAATTCAGTTCCAAATGCGGGTCGTAAATAGCCCGCCGAGAGATCGCAGACGGCAGACCGGACGGTTTTCGAAGCACGGCGCGTGCTTCGCCGGGAGGCCTGTTGCCCGAACGTGGCGAAAGGAACCGGATCGAGCGGGTGTAGCTCAAGGGGAGAGCGCGAACTTGCCGAGTTCGAGACACGGGTTCAAGTCCCGTCTCCCGCTCCAGACTTCGCCTGCGGCTTCGGCTCGGCAAGCCAGCTTCACTTGCGTGCCGCTCGGGTGTGAAGGGTCGCACGGCGCTTTGGTAGAGCGCAAGAGAGGGTTCGAGTCCCTCGAGCGGCTCCAGCAGAAGTTGAATTTCGCCGCGAGGCGCCGGGCGCACGCCTCGCTCGTAACGAGGTGCGAGCGGGTTCGACTCCCGCACGCGGCTCCAAGGGTTGCCGACCGGGGGCCGGGGATTGGGCGGAAGCGCCGAGCCTTTGGGTTCCGCGTCTTCCGAGCCCCGGCCCCCCGCGGGCGCAGGACGGTTCGTTCCGGCTTGGTGTAAAGGCATCACGCCTGCCTGTTACGCAGGAAATGGAGGTTCGAATCCTCCCGCCGGAGCCAAACGGTCGAGATTGCAGGCGGTAGTGGGACGGTGGTGACAACAGGAACACGCGGCCCTCGCATGGCCGAGATCCGGGTGCAAATCCCGGCCGCTCCACCAACCTTCGCGAGCGTGAGCGAGCGAAGGCTGCCGCGCCGAAGCAAGGCGCAGCCCTGCTTAGGCGGGCGAGAAGGGAATAGCACGGCGGCGGAGTAAGGCGGCTCCATCGTCTAAGGGCAGGATGCCGGATTTTCAGTCCGGAGATCGGGGTTCAATTCCCCGTGGGGCTGCCAAAAAGGAAAGGAGGAAGCGGATGAAACGCGTGAGCGGTAAACGCCCGTTCCTCCGTGGTGTCAACGGCAGCAT
This sequence comes from Planctomycetota bacterium, assembly GCA_015075375.1. GTDB lineage: Bacteria > Planctomycetota > SZUA-567 > H5-PLA8 > H5-PLA8 > H5-PLA8. Next base: position 2,571,724 of record JABTUM010000001.1, read on the forward strand.
ACCGGCCTTTTAAGCCGAGGGGTGTGGGTTCGAATCCCACCGGAGGAACCAGACGGCTGGAGCATTCGTGGATGAATTTCGGTCGCGTCCGTAGCTCGAGCGGCAGAGCACCCGGTTCTTACCCGGGACGGTGTGGGTTCGAGCCCCACGGGACGCACCAGTACGGATTTTTGATTGAGGATTTTGGATTGAGCGGCAAGACGCGGCTTGAATGGGTGGTGTTGAGCATCGGATGCGGGGTCTTCTAACGGCAGGATGCTTGGCTCTGAACCAGGCGATCGAGGTTCGAATCCTTGCCCCGCAGCCAAATGAGGTGGAATCGAGAGGCGAAATTCGAGCGGCCGAGGTGTTTGCGGCGGCATGCGGCGCTTCCAACGCCGAGGCGCAGGTTCGATTCCCGCCGGCTGCTCCAAAAGCGAAGGCGTTCCTGTCATCTAGCGGTTGAGGATGCCAGGTTCTCAATCTGGTCACGCGGGTTCGAATCCCGCCGGGAACGCCAACGATAGAATGGCCCGTCGTCTAAAGGCAAGACGGCGGACTTTGGCTCCGTAAATCGAGGTTCGAATCCTCGCGGGCCAACCAGAAGCACGGACACGAAAGGAAACGGTGGAGCGATGAGAAATCCATTCTTGATCGGCGAACGCATTTACTTGAGGCCCTTGGAACGCGCGGACGCGCCGACGATCGTCGAGTTCCTCAACGACGAACAGGTCACGCGGACGCTGAACATGCACCGGCCGCTGACGCTCGAAGCGGAAGAATCGTGGCTCGAGAAGGCGATGAAGGACGAACGCAACATCCTGCTCGCCATCGCGCGCAAGAGCGACGACCGCTACCTGGGCAACACCGGTCTGCACTTGAAGCAGGAAAAAGACCGCGCGGCCATGTTCGGCATCTTCATCGGCGCGAAGGACGAGTGGAACAAAGGCCACGGAACCGAAACGGCGAAGCTGATGCTGAGGTACGGGTTCGAAACGCTGAACCTGAACCGGATCTGCCTTCACGTGTACGCGAACAACCCGGGCGGGATCCGCGCGTACGAGAAGGCCGGCTATGTCCGCGAAGGCATCATGCGCCAGGCAACGTATAGCGAAGGGCGCTACCACGATGTCCTGGTCATGGGTGTCCTGGCCGAAGAATGGTTCGCGCGAAAGGAGCGGAAGTAGCGGCGGGCGGTGGTGTAACGGCAGCACGGTTGTCTGATACGCAGCCGGAGAAGGTTCGATTCCTTCCTGCCCGACCTGCCGCATGGGACGGTGGCGTGAGTGTGCCGGGCGCACGCAAGCTCGTGAAGCTTGAAGAGCGGGTTCGACTCCCGCACGCCACCCCATGAAGCGACGCAAAGACCGCGTGGCCGAGCAGCGAGGCGGCGGCCTGCAACGCCGTCCACGGGGGTGCGAATCCCTCCGCGGTCTCCAAACGAAGGAGCACGCGAAGCCCGCGAAGGCGAAGGCGTGGAGCCGCCACCCTGTCACGGTGGAGCAAGCCGGTGCGACTCCGGCCGTGGGCGCCAAAGACGAAGGACGACAACCGGCAGCGGCCGGGGCTTGGGTCGGGATGGGACGACGCCTGCTTGAAGCGCAGGAAAGCCGGGTTCGATTCCCGGGGGCCCCGCCAGCCATTTGGGATTGGGGATTGAGGGATCGGGCAGATGAATTCGTAAGGCGGAGCGTAGCGCAGTTTGGCAAGCGCGCTGCGTTCGGAACGCAGAGGTCGTGGGTTCAAATCCCACCGCTCCGACCAAACCTGGAGAGGCGAATAATAATGGCTTGAATGGGCTGCATTTCGGGAGCCCGTGCACCGTTCAATCCAAAATCAACAATCCGCAATGTGCGTGGGGCCCCTGCTGAGTGGGATCAGAGCTGGCCTGTAAAGCCGGCGCCGGCGGCTAGGAGGTTCGATTCCTCACGGCCCCACCAAAGCAGAAACGGAGGACGTAACGTAACGAGCGGCAAGGCCTGGAGGTCTGGCGAGTTTCATAAGCTTGCAAGCGTGGTTCGATTCCACGGCTCGTTACCAAAAGATTCAGCCGCTTCGCCTAATGGCAGGGCGCCAGCATCACACGCTGGAAACGAAGGTTCGATTCCTTCAGCGGCTACCAGACGGAACGGTTGTCCGCTTGGCTCAACGGGAGAGCGCCACCCTGACACGGTGGAGGCGGAGGTTCGACTCCTCCAGTGGGCACCAGCAGGAGAAAAGAGAATTGTAACCGGCGGCGCGAGCGGCCAGGCGTGGGAGTCCTCGAATTCCGAGCGGCTCCACCCTCGGAAATACTCCGATGCCTGGCCCTCCGCCGCTGCGATCGCCCTGTGGCGGAACCTGGCAGACGCACGAGTCTCAGAAGCTCGGGTCCACACGGACGTGAGGGTTCGAATCCCTCCGGGGCGACCAACTTGGGGAAGTGGAGGGCGAGCCGGACGCGGGTTCGGGCCTGCTTGCTAAGCAGCGCGTGCTTACGGGCACGAGGTTCGACTCCTCCGCCCTCCGCCATGGGGAGCGACCGGAATTTCCGGTCAAAATGGGAAGTAAATGACAGGTCCTGTCGCGGTAGCCCAACGGCAGAGGCATCCGACTTAAACTCGGAACGGTGCGGGTTCGAATCCCGCTCGCGACACCAGGAAGGAAAGTGAACGGTAAATGGAGACCCATGCGGGGCGTGGCGGAAAGGCATACGCGCCGGTCCGAGGAACCGGGAGCTTCACGGCTCATGGGAGTTCGAATCTCCCCGCCCCGACCAAATTTGGGCGCCGATTGGAGCGCTAAATAGCGCCTAGGAGCATCCATCCAAGGCCCGCGCTCATGAAGGAGGTTGAAGGCTGAGGTTTTCCCGCGTCCCAGCCGTGTTCCGCGCGCTCCGCGGTGAACGCCGTTGCACTCCCGTGTTGAAACAGAATCATCCTCGGCTTCGAACCGTGGGTTGGAGGTGCGAATCCTCCCGGGAGCGCCAAAAAAATAGAACCGCCCGTGGTGTAAGAGAGGCATGCGACTTTGCGAAGGTCGCGGACCGGGTGCGATCCCCGGCGGGCGAGCCAGATCGAGGTACGCGACAAGGCGCGACGGTCCGGGAACCTGTGTGGTCTCCAAAACCGCGCGGCGGGGTTCGACTCCCTGGCGCCTTGCCAATTTTGTTCCGAAACCGGAGAGGAAATTTTTCGTGGTACGCCACCGCCCGACGCTGGTGCTCAACAAGCACTGGGTCCCGATCGACGTGACGAACGTGATGCGCGCGCTCTGCAAGCTCGCCGACGGGAACGCTCGCGCCGTGAACCTGGAGGACTTCTCGACGCACGACCTCGATTCGTGGACGCGCGTGGGTTTCCGCGAGGCCGTGGCGCTGGTGCGCGGCGGTTCGTACGACGTGCCGGCGCCGGACGTGATCATCCTCACGCGCTACGACCGCGTGCCGGTGCGCAAACCCGCATTCTCGCGAGCGAACGTGATCAAGCGCGACCGCGGCGCGTGCCAATACTGCGGCCTGCGCGACCACGCCGCGCGCCTGACCATCGATCACGTTCTGCCGCGTTCGCGCGGCGGCGCGACCGTCTGGTCCAATTGCGTCGCGGCGTGCGTGGCCTGCAACCGGCGCAAGAACGACCGCACGCCGGAAGAGGCGCGGATGCGCCTGGCCAAGCCGCCGGCACAACCGGTCTGGATGCCGCCGCGCCCGTGGGAAGACGAAGCGCGCTGGGCGCGTTTCGTGCAAGGACACTGACACGCCGGAGGACAAACCGGGCAGGCGCACCGGGACCGCCTCGAAAGCGGATCGCTCGCACGCGAGTGGGGTTCGACTCCTCTGTCCTCCGCCATATCTCTTTAGTGGAGCGAGCGCGCGGCCGATACTCGATGGAGGAGTACTCTCGATGCGGGAGCCGCCGCCATGCTGACCGTTACCGCGCGCGTCTGGGCCGGTGCGCTGGCCGCCTTCATCGCGTTCAACTTGATCCGCGCGCTCTTGACCGGCATGCCCGACGCCAACCGCTGGTGGCTCGATCTGCGCGGCGCGCCCGAAGCGTTGCGCGTGACCGGTCTGCTCGCGCTGGCCGCCGCCGCCGCGTGGTTCGCGTACGCTCCGGCTCCGTCGGGCCCGCGCCGCACCGCCACCGCGGCCATCTTCGGCGTCGCGCTCGCCGCGGTGCTTTGGAACGGCCTGCGCGTCGTCGCGTTTCATGCCCAAGGACGCCTGCACGACGGCCCGTGGCTGCCGATGTCCTTCCTCTTTGCGCTCGTGTTGGGCGGGATGCTCTGGCGCATCTGGGCGCCCGGCGATCTGCCGCCGCCGCGCTCGGCGTGGGCCAGCGGCCTCGCGGCGCTCGCCGCCGCCGTCATCGGATTCCCGCTCGTGCAGATGTACTGCTTCGGGCGCACCGACTACCGCCGCCCGGCCGATGCCGTGGTGGTCCTGGGCGCGCGCGCTTACGCCGACGGGCGCTGCTCCGACGCGCTGGCCGACCGCGTCCTCACCGGCTGCCGCCTATATAAGGAAGGGCTCGTCGCCAAGCTGATTTTCTCCGGCGGCCCCGGCGACGGCACGATCCACGAAACCGAAGCGATGCGCCGCCTGGCGCTCAGCACCGGCATCCCCGATCACGCGATCCTGCTCGACGCGCAGGGCGTCGACACCCGAGCGACGGCGCAACGCGTGCGCGAACTGGCTCGCGTGCACGGCTTCCGCCGCGTGCTCGCGGTAAGCCACGCCTATCACCTGCCGCGCGTGAAGCTGGCCTTCGCCGACGCGGGCGCCGAAGTCTTTACCGTCCCGGCCGAAGAACGCTGCACCCTCGCCAAGCTCCCGATCCTGATGGCCCGCGAAGTCGCCGCCTTCTGGTACTACCTGCTGATCCCGCCCGCCGCACTCGGCTAAACCAGCGCCTGTCCGGAGCTTTTACACAGCTCTTACGGCGTTCCGAGCCCTTTCGTGCGACACAGCTATAGAACGCTTTTCACGCTTCCGCGGCGCGGTCTTGCACCGTCGCGCTTTTTGGACCGAACAAGAGAGGTCTCGAACGAGCATGCGAAAACTTCAGGCTTGGGCCCGCGTGGCCGCCGTGATCAGCGCCGTCTTCCTTTTCGGCGCGTATGTCTGGCTGCGCTCGGACGCCTCGCGCGCGGATTCGTCGGAGGCTGAGGCGACAAGCGCGCCGCTCCCGCCAGCGGACCTTCCGGCGCTCGAAGCAGCGGAAGAGCCGATCGTGCGCGGCGCCGATCCGCTCCCGGCGGCCGCCAAGCCCGAGCCGGTAGCCGCGCCTCGCGTGCTTATGAAAAGCTCGAAGTCGGCGCCCGTGGAATTCCCCGTGAATGCGCCGCCGCGCGAAGTCATCATGAGCGGCTCCAAATCGATGGACCTGGATCTCCCCGTGCACACACCGTCGCGCGAGATCCTCATGAGCGGCTCAAAAAGCGAAAAGGTAGTGCTGCCGGTGCAAACCGCCGAACCGCCTCAGCGGCAGGTGATCATGAGCGGTTCCAAGTCGGCGGCGATCAGCACCCATACGCCCGAGCCCGCGGCGAAGCCGAAACGCCGGGTCCTGATGTCGGGCTCGAAATCCCGAGCGCCGGATCCGGCGCCGCAAGAGTAACCGGTGCAGCAGCAAGCTTGAATCGTCTCAGAGGAACCGCCCATGCCCACCCTCGACATGCTCCTCGGCGCCGGACTGAGCTTGCTCTTCCTGGTCGTCCTCTTCCGGCCCCTCGAATGGGCCTACCCGGCCAAGCCGGGGCAGCGCTTCTTTCGGCGCGAATGGTTCATCGACCTGTGCTTCTTCCTGGGCCAGTACCTGCTCTGGGGCGGGCTGGTCTTCGCGCTGCTGATCCACTTCGCCGACCGGCTCGACGGACTTATGCCCGCGGGGTTCCGCGCCGCGGTGGCCGCGCAACCGTGGTGGCTCCAGGCGATCGAAGCCGTTTTCCTCAGCGATCTGTGCGTCTACTGGGGACACCGCTTGCAGCACAAAGTCGGCTTCCTCTGGCGCTTTCATTCGATCCACCACAGCTCCGAACACCTCGACTGGCTCGCCGCGCACCGCGAGCATCCCGTCGATACGGTGTACACGATGGGTCTTATCAATCTTCCCGCGTTCGTCCTCGGTTTCCCGCTCGAGACGCTTGCCGGACTGATCGCCTTCCGAGGCCTTTGGGCGATCTACATCCACTCCAACGTGCGCTTGAACACCGGTCCGCTGCGCGTCCTCTTCGGCGCGCCCGAACTCCACCACTGGCACCACGACCGTGACCGCGAGGCCGGCAACTACGCCAACATCTCGCCGCTGATGGACGTCCTCTTCGGCACCTACCGCTGTCCGGATCACGAGCCCGAACGCCTCGGCATCCACGAACCCATCGCGCGCGGCTATCTGGGCCAGATGCTGCATCCGTTCGTCTTCTGGAAGCGCGGCGCACGCCCCGATCCTGACGGCGCGCCGGAGCCCGTGCGGCTGCCCGAGCCGGCCCAAGCCTGACCTTTCCACCCGCGCCGCGCCCGGCATACTGGAAGGCCTACCGCCTCCAGGAGCGCGCGCGTGAAGATCACCGAAGTCCGCACCATCGTCACCTGCCCCAACCGCAATTACGTCCTCGTCAAGATCCTCACCGATTCCGGGGTCTACGGCGTCGGCGACGCGACGCTCAACGGGCGCGAACTCTCCGTAGCCGCGGCACTGAAGGAGCACATCGGCCCGCTCCTGATCGGGCGCGATCCGGATAACGTCGAGCATATCTGGCAGGATCTCTTTCGCGGCGCGTACTGGCGCGGCGGTCCGGTGCTGATGACGGCCCTCGCGGGCGTGGACATGGCGCTGTGGGACATCAAGGGCAAGGCCGCCAACCGCCCGGTCTATTCGCTGCTGGGCGGCAAGAACCGCGAAGGTGCGCGCGCGTACACCCACGCCGGCGGGCGCGACTTCAAGGAAACCGAAGACAACATCCGCGAGCACATGGAAGCCGGATTCACGGTCATTCGCGCGCAGGTCGCGATACCCGGCTCGGGCGGAACCTACGGCATCGGCGGCGGCAAGGAAGCCGCGCTCGCCACCTGGACCAACACCCCCGGCGCCAACGCGCGCCCGCACGTCGAGGTCTTCGAGCCCGGCCCGTACCTGCGCACGATCCCCGCGCTCTTCGAGCACCTTCGCGCCAACCTTGGCGACGAGATCGACATCTTCCACGATGTCCACGAGCGGCTCACGCCCGTCCAGGCCGCGCGCCTCGCCAAGGAACTCGAACCCTTCCACCTCTTCTTCCTCGAAGACGCGCTGCGCCCCGAGCACAAAGAATCCTTCCGCCTCGTGCGCCAGGCCTCGACGACGCCGCTGGCCATGGGCGAACTCTTCACCAACCGCTGGGAATGCCTCCCGCTCATCGCCGAACAACTCATCGATTACATCCGCTGCGATCTATCCCACGTCGGGGGCATCACCGAAGCCCGCAAAATCGCGATCCTCGCCGAGACCTATCATGTCCAGACCGCTTGGCACGGCCCCGGCGACATCTCGCCCGTCGCGCACGCGGCCAACGTCCACCTCGATCTGGCCGTCCCGAACTTCGGCGTGCAGGAGATGGTTCGCTTCCCCGACGTCGTCCGCGAGGTGATTCCCGGCGGCCCCGAATTGCGCAACGGATTCCTGTACGTCTCCGACAAGCCCGGCCTGGGCACCGACGTGAACGAAGACCTCGCGCGCAAGCACGAGTACAAGCCCGCGTACCTGCCCATCGCACGCCGGGCCGACGGCAGCGTGCACGACTGGTAAGCGCAGTGAGCGTTCGGTAGGATGCTTGGCGGAACAAGCGGATAGGTGAAGCCGAACTCATGTCCTTGACCACGACGATGCGCTTCGCCTCCTTTATGTCCGACCTGGGCGAACTGGAACCGGCGCTCGAAGACGCGCGCCGCCACTTCGGCCCGCAGTTGGGCGGTACGCGCCCCGACTTGCTCGTCGTCTACGCCTCGCCGCATTTCGAGCCGCTCTACGACCGCCTCGCCGCGCGCTTGCAGGAAGCCTTCGGCCCGCGGCACATGCTGGGCGGTTCGGCCGCGGGCCTGATCGGCGGCATGCGCGAAGTCGAACATCAGCCCGGCCTCGCGCTGGCCGCGGCGTGGCTCCCCGGCGTCGAACTGACGCCCTACCACTGGCCCAACGAAGCGCTCCCCGATCAGGATGCCGGCCCCCGCGCCTGGCATGCGGCGCTGAATTTAGCGCCCGAACGCAAGCCCCATTTCATCCTGCACTGCGATCCCTTCAGCGCACGCGTCGAAGACCTGCTGCGCGGGCTCGACTTTGCGTACCCCGCGGCGGTCAAGGTCGGCGGGCTCGTCAGCGGCGCTCGGCAGGCCGGACGCAACGCCCTGTTCCTCGACGGGCGGGCCTACCGCGAAGGGACCACGGGGCTGGCCGTATCCGGCGGCGTGCGCATCGATCCGCTGGTCGCCCAAGGCTGCCGGCCCATCGGCGTGCCGGTCCGCGTCACCAAATGCCGCCAGAACGTGCTTCAGGAATTAGACGGAAAAAAGCCGCTCGAAATCGTCGCCGAACTTTTCCAGGAATCCCCCGAACGCGACCGCGAACTGATCCGCTCGGCCCTCTTCATGGGCCTGATCATGGATCCCTACCGCGCGCCGCCGTGGCACGCCGGCGACTTCCTGATCCGCAACGTCATCGGCATGGACCCGCAAGCCGGCGCGCTGATCGTCGGTGCGTTCCTGCGCGAAGGGCAGGTCGTTCAGTTCCACGTCCGCGACGCGCAAGCCGCCGAACACGAACTGCTCCAGCTTCTGCGCGGATACGCCACGGCGCTGCTCAGCGAAGGCAAAGGCGAAGCGCTCGGCGCACCGCCCGCCGGCGCGCTGCTCTTCTCGTGCCTCGGCCGCGGCAAACACATGTACGGGCGCCCCAACCACGACAGCGACGCCTTCCGCGCCTGCCTCGGCGACGTCCCGCTCGCCGGATTCTTCTGCAACGGCGAGATCGGACCCGTCGGCGGCACCACCTACATCCACGGCTTCACCAGCAGCTTCGCGATCTTTCGCCCCGCCGCGCCGGCCTGATTTCGCTTCACGTACTCCGCTTCTTGCGCGCAGGCTTGCGAGGCGGCTGCGCGGGCGGAACCGTTCGCGCGTCTTCCAATTCCTCGATCGTCCTCGGCCAATCGTCCTTCAAAAGCCGCGATAGCGAACGGTCGGCGAGCAGCTTGCCGCCGGTCTGGCAGCGCGGGCAGTAATTCGTCTCGTTCTCGGCGTAGCGAATCCGCTGTACGTTCGTGCCGCAGACCGGACACGGCTGCCCGTACTTGCCGTGCACCGCGAACTCCGGCCGGAACGCCGTGATCTCGCCGGGCCCGGGAAAGCGCTCTGCGAACTGCGCGCGCAACCGTTCGAGGCCCGCCGCCAGCACGCGCCGCGCCGCCGCGTGCAGCCGCGCGGCCGCCTCGTCGCTCAGCTTCCCCGTCAGCGCCACCGGCGACAAGCCCGCCGCGTGCAGGATCTCGTCGCCGTACGCGTTCCCGATGCCGTCGAAGAGGCGCGGATCGGTCAGCGCGCGCTTCAGCGTATGGTTCTCGCGCCGCAGTTCCGAAGTGAACGCGCTCGCATCCAGCGCAAAGACATCCCGTCCGACCCGCGCATGCGCGGCCAGCGCTTCCGCGCCCTGCACCGCATGCAGACTCGCGCGCTTCTTCGTGCCCGCTTCGGTGAACAGGAGCGTCCCGCGCTCGAACTCGAACACCGCCAGCCCCAGCTTCGGCGGCGCCTTCGCGCCCGGCGCTTCCCAGCGCAGCCGTCCCGCGATCATCAGGTGCAGGACGAAGTAAAAATCCCCGTCGAATCCCAGGACGATGCGCTTGCCCAGGCGCGAAACGCTTTGCAGTACGCGCCCTTCGGCGGCAAAGACCGGCGGCTCGACGCTGCGCACGACGAACGGGCTCGCGATGCGCACGCGCTGCAGCGTCTGCCCCCGGACCGACCGGCGCAGCGCCTCCACGTAAATCGTCACGTCGGGCAGTTCCGGCATTGCCGCGCTCCCGGGGCGCCTTCAAAATACGCTCCGCGCGCGCGGCTGCAACGAGCGGCGCCCGCGTGCCCCAGAGGATCCGCCATGGCCGTCCTGCTCTTTCCCGGCCGTCACCACGCGCTCACGAACTACCAGCGCGAATACCTGGCGCGCGTGCTCGCCGCGCCGCGCGAGACGCTCCGCGATCTGCGCGGCCGGCCGCTGAACCTCGCCGGCCCCGTCGATACCGTCCTCTGGGCCGTCACCAGCGCCAACCACGCCAACACGCGCCGAAATCCGCTTCCCGCGCACCACCGCGAAGTCGCCATCGAACTCTTCGCGCTCGGACTGCCCGGCCGGCACTACGTCTATCTCATCGACGACGTGGGCCGTTCGCCGCGCTTCGCCGAATACGTGGTCAAGAAGATCGAAGTCGAGAGCCGCGGGCGCTTTCGCCTCGCCCCGGAGAATTGCGTCGTCGGCTGCTCCACCCCCGAAGTCCTGGCCCAGTACGAAGCGCTCGGCTTTCAAATCCTGCCCGTCGAACTGGAGGTGCTCGATCCGCCGCGCTTCGCCGCGCGCACGCCTTGGGAACTGCTCACCGAGTGCGTGGACGCCGGGCTGCAGGGCGCGGATTTCCGCGCCACGCCGGCTTGGCGGGAGGGCCTCGCGCCGGCCACCCGCGATCTCTTCGAGAAGTACACCTACCCCGACATGCTCCTCGACCTCTTCCGCGATCCCCTGCTCGGCGACGACGGCGACCTCACCGCCACGCGCGATTACAACACCTACGTGCGCAGCTTCGACGAAGGCGCGCCGCGCAAATACGAGATCGTCAAGCCTTTCATGCTCCCCGGACGCATCGTCGATGTCGGCTGTTGCACCGGCTCCGTGATCCGCGAGATGACGCTCGACGAAAGGCTCGACGAATCGGACTTTTACGGCATCGAAGTCGCGCGCCATCTGCACGAAGAATGCCTGCACCGCAAGGAACAGGGCCACTTCGCCAACGAGCACGTCTTCTTTTACCGGCGCAACGCCGCCCAGCGCGGCATCTTCCCACCGCACTCGGTCAACGTCTTCACCACCTTCTCGCTCACCCACGAACTCGAGTCCTACCAGGGCCGCGGCGCGCTCACCGGATTCCTGCGCCTGCTCTTCGAGCAGCTCGCGCCCGGCGGCCGCTGGTTGAACGTGGATGTCGTTGGCCCCGAAGACGGCGAACGCGAGGTCCGCCTCTGGCTCGACGCTTCCGACGGGCGCAACGGCGATTGGGAGCGCGCGTTTCCCGCGGATGCGCGCGACGAGCTTCGCGCCTACCTCGACGGCCTCTCCACCGCCGCGCGCTTCCTGCGCTTCGCCCGCGATTACCGCGCCGCCGAAGGCTACGCCCTGCCGCACCGCTACGAAGACGGGCCCGCCGGACGTGTGGCCGTCCTCGCGCTGCGCGACGCCTGCGAATTCCTGAGCAAAAAGGATTACACGGATAACTGGCAGAGCGAACTGCACGAGACCTTCTGCTTCTGGAGTTTCACCGATTGGAAGCGCGCCGCCGAAGCCGCCGGTTTTCGCATCCATCCCGGCTCGCGCGCCTACGCCAACCCCTGGTCGATCCGCAACCGCTACGAAGGCCGTGCGCGAATCTACGAACGCCGCGGCGAAGATATGGAACCGCTGCCCTGGCCGCCCACCAACCTGCTCCTCGTCGCCGAGAAGCCGTAGGGTCAGTTAACCGAACTCACCAGCCGCAGACCCGCCTCGATCATCCCCAGTTGCAGCCGCATCTGCTCGCCGATCGGCATCGCGCGCACGCCGCCTTCGGCCAACGCCGCGCGCGCCGCGGGCTCGTCCTTCAAGAGCAGACTCTGCACGCGCGGAAGCAGCGTACCGCGCAAGCGCTCAGCCGCCGGATCCGACGGCTCGATCCGGTCGCCCAAGCCTTCCACCGTGAAGAGCGGCATCTCGCTGACCAGCGTGAACGCGTCGCCGCCCAGCGCGCGGACGAACTCCATGCTGCTGGGCCGGAAGCGCGCGGCCATCTCGGGATCGTTGCGCGCCCGGAAATACGCCAGCATCGCGAGATGGTTGGGACGCGTGCAGAAGCCCCGCGCGATGCGCACGAACCCTTTCTCGCCGTGGCGCTGGACGTCGTGAAGCCGGTAACCCAGCGCCTCCGTCAGCGCGCGCAATTCGGCCTGAAACGGTTCGCTCCGCGCACTCCACGCTTCGTCGAGCAAAAACCACGGCCCGCCGGCGTACGCCATCCCGTGCAGGCTCGCGTGCAGCTCGAACGGCCCGTGCGCGCGAAGAAATTCCGCCACCGCACGGTTCTCGGGACGCGCCTCCGCGTCGCCGGGCGCGCGCGGGAAGCCGAACTCGATATCGTCGCCGGGCAGTTCGCGCGCCGCGTGGCGCAGATACAGGAGCGGATCGAAACCCGCGTCGAGCGGCGGCGCCGCGCCTTCGGGCTCCGACCACGCGCGGTTGCGCGCTTCGCCGTCGGGGTTGGCGTGCGGGACGAGCGTCCAGCGCGCCTGCGTGAGCAGCGGATGCGCCGGCGGCAGATCGCCCAAGTACGCCGCGAGCCGCCGAAGCAACCACGGGCCCACCGGCTCGTCGGCATGGCACCCGCCGATCAGACTGACGCGCCGCGCGCCCGAACCGAAGACGAAGCCGCGCAGCGCGCGCCCTTCGCGCGAGCGGCCCAGCTCGATGCCTTCGCCTTCGCCCGCCGGCGCGCAGGCCAGAATCGCCGCGGGAGGCAGCGCGAGCGTGCTCATCCGTTCACGCCCGCGAAGCCTTTAAGGAAAACACCGACGGCGTACGCCAGCGCCGCCGCGCCGCCGCCTACCAGCAGCGTTTCGGTTCCCGAACGGTACCAGCGCTGGTCCACCACGCGCGATTTGAGCGCGCCGATGCCGAAGAACGCCGCGCCCGTCGCGGCGGAACTCCACAAGAACGGCTGCGCCAGATGGCCGCCAAGCACCACCGGGTACAGATACGGAAGCAGCGGGATCGTACCGGCCACCAGGAACGCGCCGAACGTCGCGCACGCGGCCTTGATCGCCGACGGGCCTTGCAGCGGCATGCCCAGTTCGTCTTGCAGCATCGTATCCACCCAGCGCCGGCGGTCCGCGGTGATCACCTCCACCGCGCGGTCCAGATCCGCGCCTTCGAAGCCTTTGGCGGCGAAGATCTGCCGGATCTCTTCGCGCTCTCCTTCGGGCACCAGCTCGATGTGCTTCTCTTCGAGCCGCCGCGCGCGTTCGCGGACCTGTTCTTCGGCGCGCGTGCCCAGGTAATTGCTCACCGCCATGCTGAATCCGTCGGCGAATAGATTCGCCAGCCCCAGCACGACCACGATGCCCGCCGCCAGCTCGGCCCCCACCACGCCCGCGACGACGGCAAAGGTCGTGACCGTGCCGTCGATCCCGCCGTAGATCAGATCGCGCAGATACCCGGGCTCCTGCCCGTCCCGCAAGCGCCGCCGGATCGCCTCGGGCGTGTGCAGCGCCTTAAGCTCGCGCGAAGAAGTGCTGCTGCTGGGATAAGTCATGAAAACTCCGCCGAGGCCGAAAGCGGAGTTTAGCGGAGCCGCTCTGAACTGGCCAACACCGGCGGCCCGCCTTTCAGGGTTCGCGCGTCCGGCGCTCGCCCGGTATCTGTAAGCATACGGAGCCGCCGAAATCCGATGCCCGATTCGTCCGAAGCCAAGCCGACCCTGGCGCCTCACGCGCACGAACCCGAAGCGTTGGCGCACGCGCACGGCAGCGACCTGGCGCGCGGGATGACGGCCGTGGCCGCGAACGCGGCGCGCGAGCGCTGGGGCTCCAACGAACTCGACCGCGCCGCACCCGAACCTGCTTGGCGCAAGCTCGCTGCGCAGTTCAAGGATCTGGTCGTCTGGATGCTGATGCTGGCCGCGGTCTTGGCCGGCGTGCTGGGCGAATGGGCCGATACGCTGGCGATCCTGGCCATCGTGCTCCTGAACGGAATCCTCGGATATCTGCAGGAAGCCAAGGCCGAGCGCGCGCTCGCGGCCTTGCGAAACATGTCGGCTCCGCAGGCGCGGGCGCTGCGCGACGGGCGCGTGCAGGCGCTGCCCGCGAGCGAACTGGTTCCGGGCGATCTGATCGAACTGGAAGCGGGCGACCACGTGCCCGCCGATGCGCGCCTGATCGAGTCCTTCGGGCTGCGCGTTCAGGAAGCCATGCTGACCGGAGAATCGGAGGCCGCCGAAAAGCAGGCCGGACCGGCGCTGGACGGCGAGACGCCGCTGGGCGACCGGTGCAACACGATTTACATGGGCACCTTGGCCGCCGCGGGGCGCGCACGAGCGCTGGTGACGGCCACGGGCATGCGTACCGAGTTGGGCCGCATCGCTCGATTGCTCGAACAAGGAGATACCGAACCGACCCCGCTGCAGCGCCGCATCGCCGAACTCGGACGCATGCTCGCCGTGCTCTGCCTGGCCATCGTCGCCGTCATCTTCGTCCTGCAACTCCTCCGCGGCGGCAGTTTGATCGAGGTTTTCCTGCTCGCGGTCAGCTTGGCGGTGGCCGCGGTGCCGGAAGGCCTGCCCGCCGTCGTCACGGTCGCCTTGGCGCTGGGGCTGCAGCGCATGGCCAAACGCCACGCGCTGATTCGCAAGCTGCCCAGCGTCGAGACGCTGGGCGCGGTCACCGTCATCTGCTCCGACAAGACCGGAACGCTGACGCGCAACGAAATGACCGTGAAGCTGCTGCTCACCGCGGAACGCGGATACCACGTCACCGGATCGGGCTACGGTCCCAAGGGCCGGATTTTCTTGAACGACGAAACCCTTCTCGAAGCCGGCGCCGCGCCGCCCCTTTGGGAAACGCAGGAACTGGAAGCGCATCCGGCTTGCCGTTCGGTGACCGCCGAAGAGGACGCGGAACTCGCGCGGCTGCTCTCGATCGGCGCGCGCTGCAACGCGGCGCAGGTCCTCCCCGATGCCGCGGGGCAGACGTGGAAGGTGCTGGGCGACCCCACCGAAGGCGCCTTGATCGTCGCAGCACGCAAGGCCGGCGTGGAGGCCGGCCCGGGCAAGACAGTGGACGAACGCCCGTTCGACAGCGAACGAAAGCTCATGTCGGTGGTCTTCGAGACCGAGGCGGGCGCCCTCATGCTGTACGCCAAGGGCGCGCCCGAAATGCTCCTCGCCCGCTGCACCCACGAATGGCGCGGCGGAAACCTCCAGCCCCTCGACGAAGCGCGCCGCGCGCACTGGATGCGCCTCAACGAGGCCCTGGCCGAACGCGCGCTGCGCGTGCTGGCCTTCGCGTGGCGCGAACAGCCCGAGCGTGACGAAAAGGGCGGCTTTGCCGAACAGGGTCTCGTCTTCGCCGGCTTGTGCGGCATGCTCGATCCGCCGCGCGAAGAAGCACGGGCGGCCGTCCGGCGCTGCCAGGATGCGGGCATCCGAGCGGTGATGATCACCGGCGACCATCCGAGAACCGCCCGCGCCATCGCGCGGGATTTGGGCATGGCCGGCGAAAACGACGAGATCGCCTCGGGCCAGGACCTCGACGGCTGGGACGACGCGGCGCTCGACGCGCGCATCGCCCGCATCGCGGTCTACGCGCGCGTGACGGCGGAACACAAGCTCCGCGTGGTCGAAGCGCTGAAGCGCGCCGGCGAAGTCGTCGCCATGACCGGCGACGGCGTCAACGACGCGCCCGCCGTCCGCCGCGCCGACATCGGCATCGCCATGGGCAGAACCGGCACCGACGTGACCAAAGAAGCTTCCGACATGGTCCTCACCGACGATAACTTCGCTTCCATCGTGGACGCCGTGGAAGAAGGCCGGGGCATCTTCGACGACATACGGAAATTCGTACACTACCTGCTTTCCTGCAATGCGGGCGAAGTCCTGATCATGTTCGGAGCCGCTTCGTGCGGCTGGCCGGTGCCGCTCGCGCCCATTCAGATTCTATGGATGAACCTCGTGACCGATGGCTTCCCGGCGCTGGCGCTCGGAATGGAACCGCCCGAGCGCGGCGTCATGAAACGCCCGCCGCGGCCGGCGCGCGAACCCGTCGTCACCTGGCCCCGGGGCTGGCGCATGCTGCGGCACGGTTTGCTGATCGCCGCCGCCGCCTTGATCGGCTTTTGGCTCACCTGGCAGGAAAACGACGCGAATCTGATTCGCGCCAGGACGGTTACCTTCTGCGTCGCGGCCTTCGCGCAGCTTTTCTTCGCCCTCTCCTGCCGCAGCCTCGACGACACCTACCCGCAGTTGGGCCTCTTCACGAACCCCGTGCTGCTGGCTGCGCTCGTGCTCTCGGCCACGCTCCAACTGGCTGTGGTGTCCGTGCCGTTTTTGCAGGAACACTTCAAGGTCGAACTGCCCGCGCTGAATGAATTCTGGCTCATCCTGGGTCTGGCGCTGGCCCCTGTGACCTTGATCGAGGTCGGCAAGCTGCTCAAGCAGGCGTGGACGCGAAGATCCGGGTAGGCCGCGGCCGGAATTACAGACCCGCGCGCTTGCGCGCGAGATTGATCAGCGCCTGATGCGTCCCCGCCGCCTCGGGGCCTTCGCTGTCATGCGGCGGCGTGCGCTGGACGTAGGTTCCGTCCGGATGCATGTCCCACGCCTGGCGCTGGTCGCGGCGCATCACCTGCAGGATTTCCCACAGCCGCTCGCGCAGCGCGCGCCCTTCGATCGGCGCGACGACTTCCACGCGCGAACTGAGGTTGCGGTACATCCAGTCCGCCGAGCCGATGAAGAAATCGCCGTCCAGCGGATCTTCGGCCCCGTTGCGGAAGAAGTAAATCCGGCTGTGCTCCAGGAACCGCCCGATCACCGAGGAGACGCGGATCCGCTCGCTCATCCCCGGCACGCCCGGACGCAGGCAGCAGAATCCGCGTACCACCAGGTCGATATTCACGCCCGCCTGGCTGGCCTCGTACAACGCCTCGATCACCGGGCCATCCTCAAGCTGGTTCATCTTGGCATAAATCTGAGCGGGCCGGCCGTCGCGCGCGTGAGCGGCTTCGCGGCGGATCATCTCCAGGAACCGGTCGCGCATCGTCACCGGCGCGACGAGCAGCTTGCGGTATTCGCGCTTCAACGAACGCCCGGTCAGGAAGTGGAAAACCTCGACGAGATCCTCGGTGATCTCGGGGCGGCACGTCAGCAGCCCCAAATCGGTGTACAGCCGAGCCGTCGTGCTGTTGTAGTTGCCGGTGCCGATGTGCGCGTACAGCCGCAGCCCTTCGGGCTCCTGCCGCACCACCAGCGCCGTCTTGTTGTGCGTCTTCAGCCCCACCACGCCGTAGACGACATGCACGCCGACCTTTTCGAGCTGATGCGCCCAGTAAATATTCCGCTCTTCGTCGAAGCGCGCTTTCAGTTCCACCAGGCAGACCACCTGCTTGCCCGATTGCGCGGCCCGCACCAGCGCGTGGATGAACGGACTGTTCTCCCCCGTCCGGTAGACCGTCATCTTGATCGCCAGCACCTTCGGGTCGTCGGCCGCCGCCAGGATGAAGCGCTCGACGCTCGCGTTGAAACTCTCGTAAGGCATGTGCACCAGCACGTCGCCGTTGCGAATCGTGCTGAAAAGGTCCAGGTCCTCGTCGCCCAGCAGCGGCGGAACGGCCGGCACGTGCGGGCGGTACTTCAGCGCCGGAAGGTTCAGGTCGGCGATCTGTCCCAGGCTCGTGTAATCCAGCTCGACCGGCATCTCGTACACGTCGTCGTCGGCCAGTTCGAGCTGGTCGACGAGCACCTTCAGGATCCAAGGATGCGGATGCGGGCCGTGCTCGAGCCGCACCGCGCGCGCGAAGCGCCGCTGGCGCAATTCTTCTTCCACCATCTCGAGCAGGTCTTCGGCGTCGTCCTCGTCGTGCTCCACGTCGGCGTTGCGCGTCACGCGGAACGGCATCACGCCCAGCAGCACCATGTTCGGAAACAAGTCCTGCAGGTTGTGCCGGATCAGGTCGGCCAGGCGCAGGAAGCGATGCCCGCCGTCTTCCGCCGCGTTCACGCGCACCCACGCCGGCAGCACGTCCGGAACCTTGACCCGCGCGAAGAGCTTCTCCTCGCGGTCCGGATGCCGCAGCATCACCCCCAGCGATGTCGTCAGGTTGCTGATGAACGGGAACGGATGCCCGGGATCGACGGCCAGCGGCGTCAGCACCGGGAAAACGTTGGCCCGGAAATACGCCCGCGCGCGCTGCCGCTCAGCATCGGCCAATTGGTTCCATTCCAGCAGATGCACGCCGTTTTCCGCCAGCGCCGGATGCAGCACTTGCTGGAAGCATTCCGCCAGCTTCACCAACTGGGGTTCCACCGCGCGCCGGATCGCCTGCAACTGCTCCTGCGGCGTGCGCCCGTCGGCCGTCCGCGAGAGCAAACCCGCGGCGCGTTGGCGGCACAGCCCGCCCACCCGCTTCATGAAAAACTCGTCGAGGTTCGAATTGTAGATGCTCAGGAACCGCACCCGCTCCATCAACGGCGTGCGTTCGTCCAGCGCCTCATGCAGCACCCGGCGGTTAAACTCCAGCCATTGCAGCTCGCGGTTCAAGTAACGCGGGCCGGCCTCCAGCGCCGCGGCGGGCGGCGCGGCGGGAGCAACATCCGGCGGCGCTTCAAGGCGCTCCCCGGCGGTACTCGCGGCAGGCTGATCCATCGCTCTCCCCAAAGCCCGGCTCGATCAACCCGATCGAATGGAGCCGGTGCTCCTTATATTAATGATCGGCGTCCCCATCCCGGATCGCGAGACGCTGTCGCAAGGCTGCTGGCGAGCCGTTCGGGAACGCACTCTTAACTATATGTTCACGCAGGGAGGTGTCCACAGGCAGTGCACCCCAACGCCGCAGAACCGGCCGAATTTCGTAGGCGAACCGGCCATTCTTTACGGAAGATTCAATCGATATTGGGGAGTGCCGCGGAACGGCCCAGGATATTAGCTGGAGAAAGCGTGCCATTGAGCGCGCGCCACCCCCGGAATGCGGCCTTAAATCGTGAGCGCACTCCGGCAGGGGTGCGAGGAAAAGCGGCGGCTACCGCGCGCCCGCCACGCTGCGCCGCCGGTTCGCCGCTTGCACGCCGGAGCGCGGCGTACGCATCCGCCGCCGGTACGCGCGCGGACTGCAACCCATCTGCCGCCGGAAAAAGCGCGAGAACGAATACACGTCCGGAAACTCGAGTTCCCACGCCAGCGCCCCGATGGTCAGTTCGCCGTACACCAAATGCCGCGCCGCCAGCTCCGCGCGGAAACGGTCGAGGTAGCTTTTCAGCGGCAGGCCTTCGATCTGCCGAAACGCCGCCGAAAGGTGGCTCGTCGAATACCCCGCCTCCCGCGCCAAGTCCGCCACCGTCACCGGCCGCCCGCCGCGTTCGGCGATCCGCGACTTCACCCGCGCCACCAGCGCGCGCGTCGCGCCTTCATCCGCGGGAACTTCGTTCGACGCCGGACTCAGCCGCGCCAGCAGCGCCGCAAGCAGCGGTTCCACGACAGCGCGCTCCGCCTCGTTCAGTTGCGGAGCGTCCGGAAGCACCGCCACCAGCGCCGCACGCAGCGACGCGCACACCCCGTCCTCGCCCGCGCGCACGACGCTCGGCGCGGCCTGAGCATCCCCGCGCTCCAGCGTCACACTCAGCACCAGCGTCTCGTCGGCCAGCGCCGCGCGCCGGTGCGCCAAACCCGCCGGAATCGCGTACGCTTCCCCGGCCTCGAGCGTAAACGTCTGAGCCCCGGCCGTCAGTTCCACGCGGCCCTGCAACGCCACTTCCAGGCGTTCGAATTCCAACGCCGCTCGCGCCGCGGCCTGCGCCGCCGTCAGCCGCTCCCGGGCGTGGTAGTGATAGCGGCATGCGAAGCGCGACGCATGCAGCCCCACCGGGATCCGCGCCGGCGCCGCGGCACGCGGCGATGCAGGCTTGAGTTTTCGCCGCGGCATGAAACTCCCTTCCGTCAGGCCCCAGGTGCATACCTTTTGCGTATGATCGACTCGGTTTATAGCTTTTCACCCATCCTTGCAAGCGCAAGCGCCGCCGGTACGTAATCTAACGTAAGCCCTCACCGCCGCTCGTTGCGCCTCCCCGCGAAGCGCCGTAGAGTCCCCTCCATGGACCCGCTCATCGGAACCGCGCAGTGCCCGCACCTCGGCTTCGGCGCGCGCGACGCCCTGCCCTGCTGCCACGCCGACGCGCAGACCCGCGAAGCCTGCGGCAAGCACGCGCCCAACCCCGCCGCCCGCGGCAAGTCCTCCGCCGAACTCGATACCCTCGGACTCGAAGCCTGGTTCTGCCGCGTCCTCGGAACCGACGCGCTGCCCCCCGAAGCCCTCCGCCTCGCCGAACGCGAACGCGCCGCCAAGCACACCGAACGCGCCCCCGGCTTCCGGCCCCCCAACGCCGCCGCCGGACGCGGCGCCCCGCGCCCCGAACGCGAACAAGACCCCGGCGCCGACCAGCCCGTCATCCCCACCCACACGCTCAAGCGCGAAGGCCGCGCCACTCGTCCAAACGATCCATGCCCCTGCGGCAGCGGTAAGAAATTCAAGAAGTGCTGCATGCGCTGAATACGCCCTGCCTTGCCGTTTGCCGTCTGAAACCGGTCCTCCAATTCCGTCTTTGCACGCCATTCACGCCTGCTACATACTCCCCGCGATCGGACCGGCTACCCTGGACGGTTTCGAACGAACCCTCCAGGAGCAAGCCGCTATGTTCGAACCGAACAAGCCAACCGGTCCGCTGCCTCAGTCCGTGCCGAAGGAGATTTCCATGCCCAAGCTGGCCGTGCCCATCACCGTGCGCGCCGCGTTCCTCGATCCCTTCGGCGCGGCCCTCGACCGCGCGCAGCAAGTCGTCGCCACCGCCGACCGCGCAGTCCCCTTCCGCGAGGACGGCGTGATCCTCAAGCGCGAGATTCCCGTCGGTACCGATTTCGAAGTCGCGCTTTGGGTCGACAAGGACGAAGCCGTCATCTACCGCGGCGAAGTCCCCGTCCCCGAACGCCACCAGGCCGCGCTCCAGGAATCCCTGCGCCAGTCGCGCCGCTCCAGTACCAGCTTGAAAATCGCCCGCGACCTCACCGAGAACGTCGCGCCCAAGCTCACCTTCTTCGCCGACATCTGGTGGGCCGTCCGCGTCGCGCGCACCGGTTTCGCCGAGTACCAGGTCCACATCGGCGAGGAAGGCATCGGGACGCAAAAGTGGGTCACCCAAAGCCAGCTCTGGGTCAGCCTGAAAGAATGACCGCCGCCCGGCCCGCTCCCCGGCGCAAGGGCGCGCGGCGCATGGCCGAAATCCCGCCCGCCGTACTCGCCGCGCTTAACGCCGGCCGCGAAGAAACCATCACGCTCGTCGAGTGGCTTGCCATCGACGTCCGCAAGCTCGCGCGAGCCTTGGCGGCCGATACCGGCCTCGACCCCGCGGCCCTCGGCCGCGACGCCGACGCGCTCGCCGCACTCGGCATCGCCGCGCGCGGCAAAGGCATGGGCGCCGCGCTCCGCAAACATCTCGACGCCCACAAACAGCGCGAAGCGGTCGAAGCGCGCCTCGCCGAACACCCCAGCGATACGGTCCGCGCCTGGGCCTGCTACGCCGCCGTCGCCGAATCGAAACTCCCGCTCCCGCGCAGGCTCGCCCGAGCCAAGCCCTTCGCCGCCGACCGCTCCATGGCCGTCCGCGAAACCGCCTGGGACGCCCTGCGCCCGCATCTAGCCGCCGATCTCCCCCGCGCCTTCGCGCTTCTCGAACGCTGGGTCCGCGACGAAGACTTCCGCGTCCGCCGCTGCGCCGTCGAAGCCACCCGCCCTCGCGGCGTCTGGTGCGCGCATCTCGATACACTCAAGCGCGACCCCGAACCCGGCCTCGCGCTCCTCGAACCGCTCCGCGCCGACCCGCACCGCTACGTCCAGACCAGCGTCGCCAACTGGATCAACGACGCCAGCAAGGACCGCGCCGATTGGGTCCGCGCGCTCGCCAAGCGCTGGCTCCGCGAGTCCCCCCGCGACGAAACCCGCTGGATCGTCAACCACGCCACCCGCACCCTGCGCAAAAAAGCCGCCGCCGGATAAGCCCGCTCCCCGAAAGCCAAAATCAGGAATCCCAAATGCGCGCCCCCGCGCTACGCTGCTGCGCATGACCTCTTCCGCCGCCCCGCTCCGACTCGGCCTCCTCGGCTCCGCCGAAGCCCGTGCGCCGTTCGAACGCCTCGCCGCCGCCGATCCGCACGCCGAACCCGCCGCCGCCGCCGAAGCCCCCGGCGAACTGCCCGCCGCGCTCGATGCCGCGGTCGTCGCCACGCCGCTCGAACGCCGCGCCGCCGACGCCTGCGCGCTCCTCGAACGCGGACTGCATGTGCTCCTGCCCGTCCCCTTCGCCGTCGAATACGCGGCCTTCGACGCGCTCATGGCCCGCGCCAACGCGAAGAACCTGCGCATCGGCGCGTGGCTTCCGTTGCGCTTCGATGCCGCGGCCATCCGCATGCGCCAGATCGTCCTCGACCACGCGCTCGGCCTCCCGCACTCCGCGCAGCTCGAAAGGCTCCGCTCCAGCGGCGGCGACGGCTACCTCGGCCACGCCCTCCCGCTCCTCAACCTCGCCTGCTGGATTATGGGCGAAGCCCCCATCGGACTCGGCATCCGGCCCGACCGCCTCGCGCGAGCCGAAGTACCGGCCCGCGAAGCCCACGGCTTCCTCGCCTTCGGCCACGCCGGCGAACCGCTCGCTTTCACCACCCTCCCCGGCCCGCAGCCCGAAATCCCGACCGGCTGGGCGCTGCGGGTCGCGTGCGCCGGCGGAGCGCTGCGCCTCGGCGCCGACCGCCGCCTCCTCGTCTCCACGCGCGGCGAAGCCTGGCGGCCCGAAGCCTGCGCGCTCAACGATCCGGCCGCCGAAAACTTCGCCGACTGGATCGAAGCCTGCCGCACCGGGCGCGAACCCGAAACCAACGCGCTCGACGGCCTCCAGTCCATCGCGCTCACCGCGGCCGCCGCGCAAGCCGCCCGCGAACGCCGCACCGTCGAACTCGTACGCTTCCACTACGAACAGGCGCTCGACGAAGCCTGGGAACGCGCGCGGAGGGCCGGAGCATGATGCCGCTGCCCGCACTCGCCGCCGCTGCCGGCGCGCGCGTCGCCGCGCGCCTCATGCGCCGCCGCGATTACCCCGCCAACTACACCAACGACCTCGCGCTCGAAGGACTGCTCCGCTTCGGAGCCGCCTCGAAAAGCCAGGAGCCGATCGAATTTGTGCGTGCGGTTTTGACCCAATTTCGCGGCTGGAAGCCCGCCGACGGGCTCACTTGGCGCAGCAATCCGTTCACCTTCATCCATCTCAGTTACGCGCAGTTCAGCGGCGAACGCGCCTGGCTCGACGGCTGGGTCGAGGACGCGCGCGCCTGCCTGAAGGACGTCCCGCGCGACGCGGCCGGCGGAGCTTGCTTCGTGCACCGCCCGTGGACCGGGCGCATCTTCGTCGACATGCTCCAGGCTTACGCCGTGCGTATGGCCGCCGCGGGGAAACTTTCCGGCGATGGAGCGTTTTTCGACGAAGCCGCCGCGCAGTACAAGCACCAGCGCGACGCGCTGCGCGATCCCGAAACGGGCCTTTGGAGCCAGGGGCGCGGATGGGGGCCCGGCGCCGATTTCATCGCGCCGCTGGCCTGGCTGCGCGGGCAGGGCTGGGTCATCCGCGGCATGGTCGAATGCCTCGCGCTCACGCCGCCCGAACACCCCGCCGCAGGCATCCTGCGTGAATTATTGCACGAATTTTCGCGCGATTTACTCCGCCTTCAGGACGCCCGAGGCATGTGGCACCAGGTCCCGCACCGCGCCGACAGCTACCCCGAAACCACCGGCACCGGCCTCATCACGCACTACCTGCTCCGCGCCGCCGCCGCCGGATTCCTCCCCGCCGATCCTTACCGCACCGCCGGCGAACGCGCCCTCGCCGCGCTCTGCGGCTTCGTCACCCGCGACGGCACCGTCCTCAACGGGAGTTTCGGCTGCGGACCGCTGCTGAATGTCGCCGACTACCTGTACCGCCCCGCCCCGCCCGGCGACGCGCACACCGCCGGCACCACGCTCCTCGCCTGCAGCGCCGCCGCAGAAGATGGGGTTTTGGGTTTTAGATTTTGATCGGCCCCGCTTACTCCGTCACCTGCGCCAGCCGCTTCGACCGCGACGGCCGTTCCGGTTTCGGCTTCGGCGCGCCGGTATCGTGATCGGTCGGGTGCCGCCGCTCCGGCGGAGGCGGTTGATAGTCCAGCCGTTCGACGCCCAGCGCGTGCAGCGTCGCGCGCTCCAGCGGCGAAAACGCCGCCGGATCGGAACGGTCGAAGCGCAGAGGTTCGCGCAGCGAAGGAGCGCCGTTGCGGATCAAGCGCAGCTTCGTCGAACGGTTTCCGGACGCCGAATGCAGCATCAGCGGATGCATCAAATACACCGTCCCGATGGGACCGCATAGCGGCACGAAGGTCCGGCACTCCCGCCCGAAACGGTAATCCAGACGCAGCGCCTTGGCGCTCAAACCTTCAGGATGCGCCAGCAGCGCCCGCGCGATCGGGCCCAATGCTTCCGGCGCGATGTACGTCGCTCCGCCGTCCGCCGCCACGTCGCTCCACAGCCACACCGTCAGCAGCCCCAATTCGGGGCTGTCCAGAAAGTGATTGAAGTCCCCGTCCACGTGCCAGCCGTTCGATTCCGCGTCCGGAAGCGAAGCCTTCGCTCCCGCCGGATCCGGCGCGTTGACGATGAAGCCGTCGTTCTGCAGCCACGGCCCGTCGATCCGCTCCGCGCCCCCCAGCAGCCGGCAGCACGCGTCCCAGACTTTCGGCGCGAAGCGCGCTACGTCGTAGACGTGCTTGATCCCGAACTGCTGGCCCAGAAACAGGAGCTGCCTGGGCCACGTCGAAGGCTGCGCCGGATCGATCCCCGCGCGCGCGAACGCCTCCGCGACCCAGCGTTCCGCGACCTGCCGCTCGAAGCAATCGTCCAGCCGGACCCAGCCCTGCGTGACGAATTGCTCGACTTCTTCCGCGCTTAAACCTGAATAGGAGCCGCCCATACCTTCGAACTCCCCGTGAGAGCCTCGAACCGCACGCCGCCCCCGCCGCATCTCGAACCTGAATTCCTTGAGCCCGCCCCATCGAATGCTTCCAAGGCAGGAGCTGCGCTTCACGTTTACGCCCTGCGCCTCTCTACTCCGTCACCTTCGGCCGCTGCCACACATACGCGCCCTTCAAGATCGCCTGCTGCCGCTCGGTCAATCCCTCCAGCGCCGCGTTCATCGGCTTCTGGCTCCACTGCATGTACCCCGGGCAGTATTTCAAAAGCACGCTGCGCCGCTCCCCCGTCTGCTTCGTCCACGGCCAGGTGCCGTGCGTCAGCGATTCGGTGAAGATCACCACGTCGCCGGCCTGCTGCGGCACCTGCCGCACCAGCGGATTGTCGGCCAGTCCGTACCATTTATCGGGCATTTTGAACTGGGATTTGTGCGAGCCCGGGATGCAGCAGAATCCGCCCACGCCCGGTTCGATGTCCGTCAGCGCGAAGCTCACCACGATCAGCCCGTTGTGGATGCGCTGCCCGTTCGCCACGTAGAAGCAGCCGTAGCTGAACATGTCGGCATGATGGTGCAGCCCGTGCGCTTCGGGCGCGGCCTTCGCCGAAGCCGCCATGCCGTAAGCGTGGTCGAGCCGGAAGTTGTCGCCCAGCAGGTCCACCAAGAGCGGGAAAAGCTTCGGATGGTCGATCAGCTCGCGCCATTCCGCGCCCCAGCTTAAGAAGTTTCCGAAGCGCGAATCGTTCGGATTGTTCTTGGGGTCCTTGATCCCGCGTTCTTCCATATGCGTGCGCATCCGCTCGACCTGCTCCTTCGGAAGCACGTTCGGAACCAGCAAGTAACCCTGCAAGTCGAAGAGAAAGCGCTGTTCTTCGCTCATCCCGCTCATGGCTGAAGCCCTCGATTTTAAGGTAAGAAAAGGAAGGTAAAAAGAAGCCCTGCAACGAAGCCCGAACGCCGCCCGCTCTGTCCCGGATTCCGTGCACCGTTCGCTGTTTACCGTTTACCTGCCCCGCTCCGGCCACGAAAAGACAGAGGGCTCCCGCCTGCGCGGGAGCCCCCTGAATCCTCGAGCTGCGGATCAATACACCGGGTGCAGTTTGACTTCTCGGCGGTTGGTCTCGACCTCGGGAATGATCTCCCGGATGCCGTCCCATTCCTTCCAGATGTCCGTCATCACGTCGGGGTAGTTGCCGCCCTGCCCGCCGCGTTCCGCACTGCGCCGGACATGGTTCAAGCGGTAAATGGTCGCATAGCGTACGTGCGGCGAATGGTTCGGCGCCGCGGTATGCGCAACCATGTAATGCGTCAGCACCACGTCCCCCGGTTCGCCCTCGCACATCACCGGTTCGGGGTAATCGATCTTCGGCATGCCTTCGTTGTTCAGGTAGTCCGGACCGTGCTCGCGGAAAAACTTTTCGAACTGCCGGTGCGTCCCCGGCCAGACCGTGAAATTGCCCTGGTACGGACCGTCGAGCCTGCTCAAAAGCACCACGCCCAGCGCCGTGAAGTTGTGGAACTTGCCGTCCTTCGGCACGCCGTTGTGCGGGCTGTGCATTCCGTCCAGGTGACAGCTCAGGTTCGGCGGCTTCTGCATCGCCGCATTGCTGCCGGGGAAGCGCAACGCAACCTGAGCGCCGCCGGACTTCATCAGGTTGCCCTTGCCCACCAGCGACTCGGCCAATTCCCACGCCGGGGTCGCCTGGAACAAACCCTTGAACAGTTCCGTGCCCTGCAATTCCGAACAGTAGCTCCGCGCGCGCAGCGTTTGAATCTCTTCCTTCGGCAGCCCTTCGCCCAACGAATGGTTAATCTCGTGCAGCGCCTGATCGATCATGATCTTCGGCACCACCCCGCGCAGCACCGTGTAGCCTTGTTCGTAGAACTCGGCTTTTTGCCGGAAATTCAGCTCCATGACCACTACCCTCAAGCCTTAAGCACGCCGAACGGCTCACCTGGTCGCGACGAATTCGGCGCCCTTTTGCGCAACCAAACCCTCTTTTCCCCCCCGGTGCAATCCCCGCGCTTCGATTTGATTTCAATTCTTCATGTTAAAAAGTATTCAAAGCGGGCCTGAGTACGGGACTTAACGCGGGTTCGGAACGCGCTGAATTTTTTATCGATTTCGGAACTTAATTCCAATCTTGGCAAGCTAATACCGCATGCGATGCGACCGAATTTAGCCGCTCGCGGCACTAACAATAAGGTAGCGCCGCGCCCCACCCCCGGCCGCGTACGCCCCAACCTGACTTACTAAGCCGTGATCGTATCCCCCTATCCACCCGGGATTGGGCAGGACGAGGGCGGTATTCACGGAACCACCCGCCCCCGGGATCCCCAGCCTCTAAGCCCCAGATCCCTGGGGCCACGCCAAGCCTGCAGACCACCAAACGGCCTTCGGGGGGCTGTGCAAGTTGAAGGCAAAGCCCAAAGTCAGAGCCCAAAGTGTCCAATTAGAACCGTTTGCACAAAGTGCACGATTCGGCTTAGAAGGTAAAATAAGATGTAATTAAAATAGCGCCGATATAGCAGGAGCTCTATTTTGCACTACGTGCGCGACTTCTTTGACCGCCAAGTTCGGAATTAAATCCAGGGTTTCGTTATTGGAGTTACAAGAACAGCCGAGAAACACCCAATAATAACCCGATTTTTACTCCCGATTTTCAGTCCCATTGCTCCCGTGCAGAGACGCGCAAAATGAAATCTTTGAAGTACCCGTAAAGGTAATCCGATTCTTGAGTTACCCGGTGCATTTGGATTTAATTCGCATACCGGACTGAAGAAAAATGCCCAAGTTTGATGGGGGCGCACCTTGACGTCCGCCGATAATTAGGGTTAGTGAAATAGAACTGACCAGTCAGTTTTGGTATGTCGACGGCCGATAAAAGGGTGGGATTTGTTATGCAACTCAGTCCTCAGCAACAACCTAAGCCCAATCGTGAGAGCGAAATTGCGCTCACCGAGACCGCTCACGATGTGAACTTACCCGATTCCGCGCGCCAGCGCTTGGCCGAAGCGTCCGCCGAGCGGTCCGATTCCCAGCGCCGCAAAGCAGGTCGTAAGCCTAGTCCTGAAAAGCGTTTACAAATTCTAGAAGCCGCCGTCAAGCTCTTCACGAGCCGCGATTATCACGTCGTGCTCGTCGAAGATATTGCCGATCTGGCCGGTGTCGGAAAGGGCACCGTCTACCGCTACTTCCCGACCAAAGAAGCGCTGTACCTGGAACTCGTTACGCTGGCTGTGGATAGAGCCAGTGAAGTGCTCAACCGCGTGGCCGACCGCAGCGAACCGGCGCTCAAGCGTTTGCGCCGCGCCGTCGCCATGACGCTCGAGTACTTCCGCATCAACGAGCCGTTTCTTCAGATCCTCTGGCACGACAAGGTGTTCCGTACGTGCAAAGAGCGCGAAGACCTGGCCAAGAAGCGCGCCGAAGTCCGCGATTGCTTCGCTCGCATTTTGGCCGAAGGAATCGCAGAAGGTGATATCAGGACCGACCTTGAGCCCGCCGTCGGCGCCATGATCCTGATGGCCTCGGTGCAGAGCTTCCTGCGCAACTTCGGCGCGAAACGCTCCAGCGACCAGATGGCCGACCAGTTGCTCAACATCTTCGTCGACGGCGTCGCGCCGCGCAGCGATCGGAAGGTTTCGCAACGCATGGCCAGCGCTCAGGTTTCGGTTTTGGATCCGGATACGGTCGGGCGCCTCGATCCGCTGGCGGCGCTGCGGGAGCTGGGCGGGATTCCGGGACATGTACCGCAAAGCCAGACGCGGCGGACACTTGAAGAGGAATTCCGCTTCGAGTTTCGGCCGCCGAACGCGGAGTAGACACACGGTGCGAGGCGCGGGGGCGCCTTGGCCGGAATGAAGCAACGCGCATCTGGACAAGGACTTAGAGATGCGCGGCCGCAAAGAGGAATACGGGCGATCCACCGCCTTCGATTCGTCGAAGGTCAGGGTCCGCAGCTCCTGGTCCAACGGTGGACCGCCCGTAAAGCGAGGGGCGTAAAGCACACATGAGTAGCACCGCGACCACCACTTCCCGTTCCATGGCGCCCAAGGCGCTGGAAATGCCTGCCGATCGACGCAAACGCCACGAGTGGAAGTACTTATTCCGCTACAGCAGCGGCCGCGAAGATCCCGACAACCGCGACCACGACAGCGACCGCAAGTCGGCTCCGGTCACGTGGAAGTCGTTGCAGCGCTTCTGGTCTTTCGTGCGCCCGCACCGCCACTTGGTTTACCTGCTCCTGGCCGTCACGCTGATCAACCAGGGCGCGATGATCGTGATGCCCGTGGCCATCGGCCGCGTCATGGACGGCATCCTGCCGCGCCACGACGGAGCCATGCTAAACTTGGTGGCGATAGGACTTATCCTGTTCATCGGGCTGCGGGCCTTTTACCTGTTCGTGGGC
This sequence comes from Planctomycetota bacterium, assembly GCA_015075375.1. Taxonomy (GTDB): domain Bacteria; phylum Planctomycetota; class SZUA-567; order H5-PLA8; family H5-PLA8; genus H5-PLA8. Next base: position 2,601,156 of record JABTUM010000001.1, read on the forward strand.
CGCGAACTCGTCAGCCTGCTCGGCGCGCTGATCGTCCGCGACGCCAGAGTCAAGATCCACACGCACTTACAGAGCATGTCGATTCGCTTCCTGGAAGACTTCCAGGTCGGGCGCATTTGCAGCCGCATCATGAACGACACCCAAGCCGTGCAACAGCTTCTCAGCGGCGGAGTGATCAATAGCCTCGCGAACAGCTTCAGGCTCGTCTTCGTCGGCGCGACGCTCTGCTGGCTCGACTGGCAGCTCACCTTGGTGAGCTGTATCACGATGCCGTTCTTCATGGGCGGCATCTGGCGCCACGTGAAGCAGTTAAAGCCCGCTCACAAAGAGCTTTCCGAAGACCGCAGCCGGCTTTTCGCCAAGGCCACCGAGACCTTCAGCGGCGCGCGCGTGGTCAAGACCTACGGTACCGAAGGGCGCGAAAACGTCGCCTTCACCCGCCGCGTGCACGAGATGATCCGCAAGGCGATCCTCATGCACCAGAGCCACTTCAACATGCTGGTGATCTGGGAATGCGCGACCTGGCTTGGCTTTGTGGCGATGATCTGGTACGGCGGCCACCGCGTGATGTCCGGCGGCATGACCATCGGCGAACTGGTCGCCTTCTACGGCCTGCTCGGCATGCTCTTCCAGCCCATCGCGGAACTGCTGAGCGTGACCGAATCCGTGCAGGCGGCCATGGCCAGCATCGAAAAGCTCGGCGAAGTTCTGGACGAGAAGCCCGAAATCGACGACCACCCGCTGGCTCGGGACGCCCATACGCTGGTGGGCGAGGTGCGCTTCGAGAAAGTGGGCTTCAAGTACAAGGCGCCGCGCTACTCGAAAGAAGACATCCCGGCGGGCGTGGAGATCCGCAAGCACACGCTCAAGGATGTGAGCTTCACCGTTAAACCCGGTCAGTGCATCGCCTTAGTCGGCCCGTCCGGCTCGGGTAAGAGCACCATCATCAATCTGCTCGCGCGCTTCTACGATGTCGATAGCGGGATCATCAAGGTCGATGGCCACGACATCCGGGATTACCGCCTGAATAGCTACCGGCGCAACTTGGCCATCGTGCTCCAGGAGAACTTCCTGTTCAAAGGCACGATCCGCGAAAACATCGCATACGCGCGACCCGAAGCGACCGAAGAAGAAGTCATCGCCGCGGCTAAAATGGCCGGCGCGTGGGACTTCATCAGCGCGAACCCCGAAGGGCTGAACATGCTCTGCGGCGAGCGCGGCGTGAAGCTCTCGGGCGGGCAGAAGCAGCGCCTGAGCATCGCCCGAGCGATCCTGGCCGATCCTCGCATCCTGATCCTCGACGAAGCCACCAGTGCACTGGACAGCCAGGCCGAAGCGCACATCCAGGCGGCGCTGGAAACCCTGATGAAGGGGCGCACGACGTTCGTGATCGCCCACCGCCTCTCGACGGTCGTCGGCGCCGACAAGATCGTCGTGATGGACAAGGGCGAGATCGTGGAAATGGGTACGCACGACGAACTTCTGCGCAAAGGCAAAGCCTACTACCGGCTCTTCATGGAGCAGTACGGTAAGGCCAGCTTCTCCGACGCGACGATGGAAGCGATCGGCCGCTGGCGCATCGAGAAGGGTGGCGAACCGCTGGAAGTGCCTGCCGTCGCGGCTTCTATGGGAGTGCGCGTCACTGCGAGCAAAGAAGACGATGCCGAACTGGTCGAAGCGCCCGGCCGCGAAGGCCCGCCGGTGGTCAAGACGCCCAGCGGCCGCTGGCTGCGGATCGTGCCCAAGACTCGCCAGCGCGTACGCGAGGACGGCTATTTGAGCGGGCGCTACCTGCCCGCGCCAGCCGATTAGCTCGGTTCGCATAAGCTTAAAGGTGTACTTACTTAAGAGAGGGGAAGGACAACAAACAAGGAGGATCGGAGGCTCACGCATCCGGCATTGCCGCATCCGCACGTAGCCTGACAGGGGGAGTACCGGAGCCGAACGGTTCCGCAGGGTGGCAGGGGCTTGCACTCAACGTGAAGGAACGCGCCATGATGGAGCAAGACGGGTTTTCGTGGACGGAAGCATTACGCGAAGAAGCGGACCGCCAGCGCGAAGCACGGCGCCGGCGGCGGAGCCAGTCGGGGCGGCAGGTCTTTAACCGCCTCGTCGAATTGGGGGCTTTGGATCCGGAACCTCAAGGGAATGGCCGCGGCGGTAAGGGCGGGAGCCAGCCGCCGTAGCCTCATTGCCTTTACAATCTAGAGCCTAAATGAAGGCTCCGCCCACTCGTTCCCAGAGCGGAAAGCGAGAGGCGGAGCTTTTCTTTTTCACGCAAATCAGCTCGCTCATTCCTGTTCCATGCTGCCCTCGAGCACCTCGTGGTCGCATTATTTAAATGTTAACTGTTAATATAAAATGCTTGCCTATTTATCACCCATGGGGTTGATTCCCCTCAGCAGACCCCCGAACCGAGGAGCCCGCCATGCCGCTGCATCCGCTTCGTCCCGATCAGACCGGCCAGTTTCTCGAGCTGGGTTACGTGCTCGCTTCGGGGCTGATTCCGAAGGAGGCCGCCGCGAAAGCCGATCGCGCGGCGTTCCGCTGCAACGGGTTCGAGCCCGGCGATCCCACGACCTGGGCGCAACCGCCCAAGGGCGAGTTCTTCGACGATCCCGACCTGATGGCGCTGTACACCGACGCTTTACTTGCGGCCGGCGCACAACTTACGTCCAATCCCTATCTATCCACGCAGCTTCCCAGGCCGGAGAGCGCGTTCGTGATCAAGATCCTGCCGGCGCCGGGACCGTGGAAGCACGTAAACGCGCATATCGACGGGAGCTACGAGAATCCGCCGCTGCTCTCGTTTCCGCGGCAGTGGGATCTCTTCGCGATGATTTACCTGCACGATATCGAGCCGCAATCGGGCGGCACGGTGCTCTGGCCGCGCACACATCGTTTTGCGGAGGCGCTGATCCGCAGCCAGCCGACGCGCTTCAAGTTCCTGCGGGAGCTGCGCCCGCTGGTCGAGGAACTGGCGCAGAAGAGCGAACCGGTCGAGTTGCAGCCGAAAGCGGGGGACGTGCTGTTCTTCCACCCATGGACGGTGCACTCGAAGCCGATGAACTGCGGGACGCGCCCGCGCTTCGCGATGAACTGCAAGTGGTGAGGCTGGCTCACCGCAGAGACGCGGAGAGCGCGAAGAAAGGCAGAGATGAAACCCATTAAAATATCGGGGCTGCTGGCAAAATGGAGAATGCGTAGGGTACATTCCAAGGCATTGGTTTAGTGCCTATGCAATACCAAGGCGATGGATTATGCGCGCCACTTTTAATCGTCGCTCCACGCCCAAAGTCAAAGACGGGCGCGTCCAGCGCAAGAATAGGCACCGCCCCACGAGCTGGGGCGGTTATGACCTTGACCGCGAATCGCCGGAAGGCGGTTTGCGTCATTGCGTCACCAAGCGCGATGTTCAGACCTTCGTCACGCTGATCTCAGACTGGCCGCGGCTTTCTGAACGACTTCGTCGAATCCGCTTGGTTGGACATTACAATCAGGATGGCATGTATGAGTTTTATTATCGTGAAGAGACTGGGGTCATTCAATTAAATGCATGGCCCAAAGACTTGTGGATTGAGCTTCGTCCTGCGTATTTCGAGACCCATCGGATGATCTTCGAGCGATTAGGCGTGTCTTTCGATCGGCTTGAAGAAGCCGTCCTGTGCCGCTTCACCGAAGCGCAGGTTAGGGCCTACATGCTGCTGCATGTCTTTGTGCACGAACTCGGCCACCACTACGACTACATGCATCGGAAGCCACGCGGCAAAAGCCGTGGCGAGGGGTTCGCAGAAGAGTTCGCCAATCGCCGCTTCGAAACCTTGTATCCGGCCTACGTGCGCGTCTTCGGCGATCCGGCTAAGTCGCGCTGAGCGAAGTGTAAAAGCCATTAACTCGCATATAATCCATTTAGCTTAGGTTCCTAACTATCGAGTACCATTCTCGAGTTGGGAGAATGCAAAATGCCAAGTGAGCTGCAAACTTTCGAAGAGTTGATGCATGCCGTAGCCCTTGGCGACATGGAATGTATTGATCGGATCCTTGACCTTCATCCTGAAATGGCGGATCGTGCGGGCCATATTAATGAATACGTACATTTGGGAATTCAGTTAACGCCATTGCATATTGCAGCCTTCAATTTTCAAACACAAATCGTACTTATGTTAATTGGCAAGGGCGTGGACATCGAAGGCCATGTAAAGGATCGCCAAAAAAACCCAAGCCCGCTTTGTTTAGCGTGGCAGAATCAAGAAATGTTAAAGCTGTTGCTCGATCATGGTGCACGTCCCGACATTTTCTCTCACGCCGCCCTTGGATTCCTCCCCGCCATCGAACACTTCATCGAGAAGAATCCCGAATGCGTTCACTTGCGCAATTACCCTGGGTTAACGCCATTGCACGTGGCCGTTTACCATGGACATGTTGCCATCGCGACTCGCTTCATTGAAGCAGGCGCAAATGTGAACGCAAAGTCGTATCAGACTAACTCCACACCCTTGGAGTATGTAATAGCCAACCCCCAACTCCGTGATCTGCTTCAAGCACATGGCGCAGAAGGGCGGCTTTACCTCCGGGCCACTCTTTACATTCCAGTCGAGGACCTTATGCGAGCCGTTGAATTCTATCAAAATGCCTTTGAATGCACTGTACTAGATTTTGGTGGCTATACGGCAACTTGCTCAATTTGTCAGCAGACGGTGATTTTAATTGACGGATATAAGTTTGAGCCTGCCAGTATCCCCCTCATCTTGGACACTCCAGATTTGGAGTCAGCTATTGATCGTGCATTAGAGGCTGGCGGGCAACTTGTTCCCGAGGCCGGAAGGGTATCTCCATTTCCAAGCCAAAATATAGTTCGAATTCTAGACTCCGAAGGTAATGTGATTTGCCTGCGAGAATCCTAGTATGGGGTGCTGCAACCTACACCTAAAGCTCTTGGCTTTATTAGACCCTGGTTTACGCGCCCTGCACCACCAGCCTCCGCGGTGAAACCGCCCCTACGCCTTCAGATTCGCCCGCGCGGCTTTGAGCGCGTCGAGGAGCACGCCGCCGTCAGGATAGCGGTGGCGCGGATCTTTCTCGAGGCAGCGGTCGAGGACCAGAATCGTCGCGGGCGAGAGGTCCGGGCGAAGGGTCTGGATCGGCAGGTGCGGTTTCTCGATCGTGTCCATCAGGATGTTCAGCGCCGAAGTACCGACAAACGGCGGTTCGCCGCTCAGCAGGTCGTAGAGCGTGCAGCCCATGGCGAAAACGTCGGAGGCTTTGACGGAGTGCTTGGCGTCGCGCGCTTGCTCGGGAGCCATGTAGCCAAAAGTGCCCATGGCGATCTGCGTCTCGGTCATGGTGTGCCCCTTCTCTTCGGTGCGGGCGATGCCGAGGTCGGTCAGCTTGGCGGCCTCGTAGAGCGGCCGGTCGGAACGCGGGGCGTACGGGACCAGGATGTTGTCGGGCTTGATGTCGCGGTGAATGATGCCTTGGGCATGCGCGGCGGCAAGCCCGGCGCTGGCGGCCACGCAGATATCGAGCGCCTCGCGTTCGGTCAGCCCGGCCTGGCCTTCGTGCTTGCGCCAGCGCAGGAGTTCGCCCGCCGACGCGCCGCGGATGTATTCCATGACGAGGTAAAACAGCCCACGGGTCTCGTCGACGTCGAAGACGGCGATGAGGTTCGGCGACTGCACGCGCGCAGCGATCTGGGCTTCGCGGTAAAAGCGCTTGATCCAGTCCTCGTTCTTCTGGGCCACCAGGAACGAGAGCACCTTCACGGCGACGTCGCGCTTGAGCCGCGGATGAATGCCGTAGTAGACGGCGCCGAACGCGCCTTGGCCGAGCTTGGCCAGGAGCGGGATGCCGGCAAGCGCCGGGACCTTGCGTTCGTCGATGAGCGCGTGGGGCGCCTTGGCAAGCAGCGGTTCTTCGATCAGATCTTCGATGGGCCGGTCGAGTTCGAAGGCTTGGGTTTCGGCGGCGGGATCTTGCGTGCCGGAGCGCTGTTCGAAGATAAAGCGTCGGCGCGCGGGACCGGCCGGTCCGCGCCGGGACGAGCCGACCGCTTCAGTGGGCGGGATCTCCTGCGTGCGCCCGACGCGTTCGAGCGGTTCGGGCAATCCTGGCGGCCCGGCCGCGGTCGAGTCCACGCCGGAGAGCGCGGTGGTGCCGAAGAGTGTGCCCGTGGGATGCTTGCCCGTGCGCGCGCGGCGGAAGATGACCAAACTTCCCACGCCCAGAAAAAGCGTCGCGCCGAAGAGCCCCAGCACGATCCAACTGGGCCGCGCGGCGCTTTCGCCCAGGACCACGCGTTCGGGCAGCAGCGCAACGACGGCCCACGTGGCGCCGCCCAGCACTTCGAAAGCCTCGGTGGAAGCGAGGAAGGGCTCGGGAAGTCCGCGCACTTCGAAATGCGTGTGGTTCCCGGCCGCGAGATCGGCCAGCGGCTGCGGAAACTCGTTCAGCGCCACGGCCAGGGCTTCGACGGCCGTTTCGCGATTCTGGCGCAGCGGCGCGGCGATCTGCGAAGCGTTGCGATCCAGCAGGTACAAGTAGCCGTCCTTGGGCATCTCCAGGGTGTCGAGAAAGGCGGAGAGATCGGCGAGGAAAAAATCGGCGGTGAAGACGCCGCTGGGAGCGGGTTTGCCGGGGTGTTGCAGGGCGAGCGCGACGGTGATGCCGGGCGAGCCGTCGTTGAAGCGGTACGGCGCGGTCCAGACGATGCGCCCTTCGGCGGAAAGCGCCTGGCGGTACCAAGGCTTCTCGCGCGGGTCGTAGCCGCTGGGTTTATCGCGGGGCAGTTCTTTCCGCGAGCCGTCGGACTCGGCGAGGTATTCGAAGGGCTTGCCGTCGTCGACGGCTGGATCGGAGCGGTTCAGGATGACCGCGCCGTCCTCGCGGCGGCGTGCGCCGACGAACCGTCCGCTGGCGTGTTCGCTGTAGCTGAGCCAGGAAAGTTCGCGCTGGAAGCGCAGGCGTTCGACGAGCAGGACGCCCAGTTCGTCGAGGTTGGAGACCGAGAGCGAACCTTGGACAGCCTGGGACTGAAACTCGAGGAGCAGCCGCGCGGCGGGTTCGAGTTTGTTGCGCACCTCCTTGACCGTGGCGCGGCTCATGCTGTCGAAACGTTGTTCGGCCTGCTTGCGCAATCCGGCGCGGGTGCTCAGGAGCGCGAAAGAGCCGGCGAGCGCGGTGGCGAGGAGCACGATCCCCGTGGCCAGGGAGTACCAGGCCAGGCGCACGTTTACGGTGGGAGGCGGTTCCTGCGTAGCGTTCATGGCACGAAGGCGCGCGATAGGCCGCGCGCCAAACCTCCCAAACTACGGCTTCAGCAACATCTTTAACGCATCTTGCGGCCCGCGATGGGAGGCCAGGTCCTCCAGCAAACGCGGTCCTTCGGCCAGCGGAATACGGTGCGTGATCAGCGCCGGCGCCTGTACCCGCCCGCTGCGCAAGAGGCCCACGGCGTCGGCGTAGCTGGTCCCGCCGCCGACGGCGCCGACGATGCGGCGCTGCCCGGCGATCAGGAAGTCGGGGTTGATCGGCGGGCGCTGGGTGGTGAAGCAGCCGATCACGACCAGCCGTCCCAAGCGGGCAAGGGCGGGAATCAGATGGCCGAAGAGCGGCCCCGCGCCGGCGCATTCGAGGATCACATCGAAGCCTTCGCCCCCGGTGAGGGCCTTGGCGCGTTCGGGAAGTTCCGGCGGCGCGAAGGTGGAACCGTCGAGGACTTCGTCGGCGCCAAGCTTTTTAGCCAGTTCGAGGCGCGCGGGGACACGGTCGAGGACCGTGACGTGCGCCGCGCCGCGTGTGCGGGCGCATTGCAGCGCCAGCAACCCGATCGGTCCGGCGCCGACGACCAGCACGCGGTCGGGATACGCGACCTCGCCCTGCACGCAGCCGTTCAACGTCACGGCCGTGGGTTCGCTGACGGCCGCCACGTCGAAGGGCAGGTCCTCGACCTTGCGCAGGTTGCCCGCCGGCACTTTGGCGTACTGCGCGAAGCCGCCGTCCTGGTTGACGATGCCGACTTCGCGGCGATCCGAGCAGACGTTCTCGTAGCCCTGCCGGCAAAACCGGCACGCGCCGCAACCAATGGCAACGACGGCGATCACGCGGTCTCCGGCAGCCAAGCTCTTGACCCCCGAGCCGACGGCAACGACGGTGCCTGACCATTCGTGCCCCGGCACGATGGGGAGCTTGGCGTAGCCGAGCGTGTAGTGGCTCAGATCGTTGATGAAAAGTTCAACGTCGGTCCCGCAGATGCCGGCGTACGCGACTTCGACGACGGCTTCGCCCGGACCGGGTGCGGGATCGGGAAGCGTTTCGAGCTTCAAGGTCTTAGGAGCAGATAGAAGGAGCGCGCGCATGGGCCTATTCTCAGGCCTCTCGCACGCGGCGCCAGAGTGTTTTGCAGGGTCGGCTGACGCACACGTGCTTTGCGTGAGCGGGAAGGCCAAGGCTAAAAAAGGTGTACGAACCTGCCGGGAAAACCATGCACTTAGTGCGTAACGCCTTTCAGGGGAATCCTTTCAACGTGACTAAAGCGATCGGTTAATCACCTGCGGACGGGGCATGCAGCCTACAAGTTCGAGGTTCAGCCGGGGGGCTGAGCCGGGAAAATGTAGGGTTCGCCCGCGAGGGACCGACGGATGACCCAAGACCCGACTCCGCGCCCGAAACTCCGCCGCACCACGGCCACGAACGCCACTGTCCGCCCGCGCGGTACGACGGGCGCGACGCAGGCGTCCGCGCGGCCCGCCGTGGCCCCGATCGCCAAGCCCGTCGCCAAGCCGGCCTCGAAACCGCAGCCCGAATCGAAGGCGCTGGCCGCCGCACCTGCCGCGAAAGCGTCCGTGTCCGCCAAGCCGCTGCCCGCGCCTCACGCGACGCCGACCCCGCTTCCGGCGGTCGCCCCGGCGGCTCCCGCAGCCGTCGCGCCGGCCAAGCGCGGCGAACGCGGACTGAAGTTCGCGGTCGCGGCGTTGAGCCTGATCTGCATGACCTTGGCCGGATTGCTGGTGGGTGTCGTGGCTTCGAACGGGAGCGCAACGGTGGAAGCCAGCGCTCCGGAAGCCGCCACGCCTTCCGAAAAGCACGCGGCGCCGGCCACGCCGAGCGCTTCGAAGACCGTGGCGCAGACGGTCGCGGCGGGAACGCCGGCGAATTCGATCCGCGGCAATCTGCTGCTCGCGCGCTTCGGCGCGAAGGTGGAAGGCGCGCACCGCAACGAGGTCCTCAACGACGGCGACGTGACGAACTACGACCACGGCAACGGCTACGGCTCGCACCCGCTGGGCGAAGGGCACAACGGCGCGATCGTCGTGACGCTTGCCGAAGCCCAGGAGCTGAACCGGGTCAAGTTTTTGCTCTGGGATAAGGACGACCGGCGCTACGCGTACAAGGCCTCGATCTCGCCCGACGGTTCGAAGTGGATCGAACTGAAGGACACGACGAAGGAGCCCGCGCGGAGCTGGCAGGACCTGCGCTTCACGCTGCAGCCGGTGAAAGCGGTAAAGATTCAGGGCGTTTCGAACAGCATCCAGGGCGGCGGCTTCGACCTGATCGAGATCGAAGGCTACAACGATATCCCGATGCTGGAGCCGGCGGCCACGGCGGCCGTGCCGAGTGAAGCGGAACTGGTTCCCGGACTGCGCGCTTCCTACTTCGACGGGATCAGCGGGTATGCTTCGGTCTCGGACACGCCGACGCTGATCGGCAGCGTCGCCAAGCTGGCGTTCCAGGCGCAGACGATCCAGGCCGAAGGAACTCCGGCCGGGTGGCCGCTGGCGCGCTTCGCCGCCACGTTCGAGGGGTACATCAAGATCGAGCAGAAGGCGATCTACACCTTCTTCCTCGAATCGGACGACGGCTCGCGGATGTACATCGACGGTAAGCTGCAAGTCGAGAACGACGGCTTTCACGGCATGGAAGAATCGTGGGAGCAGGTCGAGCTGGAGCCGGGGCTGCACCGGATCTTCGTCGCGTACTTCGACGCAGGCGGCGGGCGCGGCCTGAACCTGCGCTGGCAGTTCAACGGCGAGATGAAAGAAGCGGTGCCGGCCGAGAAGCTCTTTCACCATCCGGGCGATCTGGACTCGCGCACCGTGGCCGCGAAATAAGGATCGGGTGTAGAGCGGCGCAAAGCGCCAACTGCACCAAGATCAGCTTCCCGCTCCGGAATAGCGCCGCAATCCGGCGCGCCAAGTCAGTCCGCCCACCGCCAGACACGCCAACCCCGCCAGCGGCGTCCAGTAGGCTTGGCTCGCCAGGAGCCCATCCTTTAAGAAGGCCGTGGACGGATAATAGGCGATGTATCCGAAGGGAATCACGAAGGTGAGCGCGAACGCAACGAGCTTGTTGAAGATCGTGAGCGGGTAGTTGGAGAAGCTGAGCAGGTTGTAGATCGGCGGGATCAGCCCGACGCGTTCTTGGGACCAAAAGGTCAGCGCGGTAAGCGTGAGGAAGACGCCCATCAGCACCGCCCAGGCGCTGAAGGCCAGCACGCCGAGCAACAGGCCGCTCTGGAGCGTCCAGACCAGGCCCAGCTTGTAGGACGCGTACGAAAGCACGGCGATGCCGAGCGTCAGATCGGCGACAAAATCGAAGCCGATGCCTTCCATGAGCATCTGAAAAAGCGACGAGAGCGGGCGCAGCAGGAGGCGGTCCATCTCGCCCTGCACGAGGTAACGGTCGGAGAACTGGTAGAAATTCATCGCCACGGCGTCGAAGAGCGCGCGGGGCAGCAGCGCGAAGCCGTAGATGAAGAAGACTTCCTCGCGCGACCACTCGCGCAACGCATGGATGTGTTCGAACAGAAACGCGAGCATCAAGAGTCCGGCGGCCTGCTGCAACAGCGCGGCGAGGCATTCCATCAGGAAATCGGCGCGGTATTCCAGGCGCATTTTAACGGCCTGGAGGACGTACAGTCCGCCGACGCGCAGATGCCGGGCCAGCCGCGCCATGGCTTATCCCCCCAGCGCCGACAAGCGGCGTCGGACGCCCATCCAGCCGAACTGGCAGCAGGCGAGCAGGACGGCGGTCCACGCGGCCTGGAAGGCCAGCTCCGCGGCGATGCGTTCGTGCGGGATGCGCCCGAGGTAGAGCGCCATGGGCGTGTACGCGATACCCGGAAACGGCGACCATTCCATGAACGTGCGCGCCCAAGGCGGAAAAAACTCGAGCGGAAGGAGCTGCCCGGAAAGGAATTGAAGCAGTAGGAATTTAGCCCACAGAAAGCCCTGTAAATTCTCGACAAGCACCGCGGCCAGCCCGGTGATGAAATTCAACGCGAAGAAGAGGTGGAAGGCCAGGATCACGGAGACGAGGAACGCCGCGGCCGAAAGGGCGTCGGCCGGTCCTTGCAAACCGTACGCGAGCGCCACGGCGATCCCGACGGGCAGGCCCATGAAGAGGCCGCGGAAGAGCATCTCGCCGACGGCGCTGGCGTAGAACTGGAGCAGGAGCGAGCCCGGCCGGAGCAGGTCGGAGGTGATCTCGCCCTTGCGGATGCGCGCGGCCAGCAGGCTGTCGGCGTTGGAGAAGTAGGTGCTGCGCACGATCCAGTTGACGCAGACGTAGGTTTGCATCGCGGCGAGGTTCCAGGTCGCGACGGTGGTCTGTTCGTGAAAAACGGCGGCCCAGACGTACCAATGCACGCTGGCGTAGATGAAGTAGTTGAAGACGCCGACGAGGTAGCGCAGGCGATGCGTGAGCATCACCATGAAGCTGGAGCGCGCGAAGGCGTAGCCGAAGGTGAGCGCGGACATGGGAACGGAGAGTTTGACGCGCCCGGTCACTGGGCGCAAAGCCCGATTCGGGGCGCGCTACTGCGGCTTCTGGTTCGAGAAGACGAGCCAGAACGCATGGATCATGCCCGGCACACCGCCGAGCAGGAACAGGAGCAAGTTGATCCAGAAGTGCGTGCTGACGCCCACTTGCAGCAGGGCCGCGACGGGCGGCAGAATGAGGCAGAAGATGATTTTAACGATGATCATGGCGCGCTTTCCGAATCGACCTCGCTTATTGGACTAAAAAGAGGGGCAGAGGATAAATCCCTCTGCCCCATCACCATCCAGTGTATCCTCTGAATCGAGAGGGAAATTAGAACCAGTTCTTCCCGCCGTCGATGTAGGTGCTGTCGAATTCTTCGTCACTTTTGGTGAGGTAAATAATTCCCTCAATCAAACCAATAATTCCCCCTACCATAAACAATCCAAGCACAAGCTGTATTACCCCAGGTACAGTCTTGCCTAAGAAAAATTTGTGCACCCCAAGCCATCCTAAAAGAATTGCCAAAATGCCCGCTGTGACGCGCTTGCCTGAAGCCATGACTGGACTCCTTCTCCCCGAAGGGATGAGTGTTTGAGTTAAAGGATGCGACTCGTGCTTCTAGAGCGGACTTTCAAAATCGCAAGCTAAACTTGCGATCCATTTACCTGCGAATTCCCCTACCCTGTTACGCCTTCGCATGGGAGTCGCCGAAAAAATAAGCGGCGGCTATCGCCGCCGCTCCAAGAAAACCCCTCGATGCGGGTCTCGCTTCGCGCTTATTTCTTATCGCCTTTTTTCTTGCTTCCCGCTTCCGGCTTGGCCGGCTCCGGTTTCGCGACTGGCTCGGCGCCTTTTTTCATTTCAATGAACTCTTTCTTGCTCAGCGTCGGATCGCGGTGCGTCAGGACAACGGTGAGCGAGTCGGTGCGGCGGCGGCCGCCAGCCACGGGCTGGGACGCGCGGTGTTCTCCGGCCTGCTGGATCAACTTCGCGACGATGGCCGTCCAGCCGGTCTGATGCGTCGCACCGATGCCGCGGCCGTTGTCGCCGTGGAAGTATTCGTAGAAGAGCACGTGGTCGCGCCAGTGCGGATCCTTGAAGATGGGATGTTCCCCGTACAGCGGGCGCTTGCCGTCGCGGTCCTTCAGGAAGGTGCGGGTGAGACGCCGCCCCAGTTCCATGGAGATGTCCCAAAGCGTCTGCTTGTTGCCGCTCCCGGCCGGGCATTCGACCTTGAAGTCCTCGCCGTAGTAGTGATGGAACTTCTGGAGCGACTCGAGAATCAGGTAATTGACCGGGAACCAGATCGGCCCGCGCCAATTGGAGTTCCCGCCGAAGAGCCCGCTGCGCGATTCGGCCGGCCAGTAGTCGACGCGGTACTCCTGGTTGCCCACCCAGAAGATGTAGGGGTTCTTCTCGTGGTACTTGGAGAGCGCGCGGATGCCGTAGTCGGAAAAGAACTCGCTCTCGTCGAGCGTGCGCTTGAGGAGGAGCTTCATTTTGTGACCGCGCAGGAGCGAGAGCAGATAGCGGTGCCCCTGGCCGGGCTCGTCCCACTTGCTGACCAGATTCGACATGTCGGGGCGGTTCTCGAGGAACCACTCCATGCGCCGGCGGAAGCGCGGCAGGCGTTCGAGCACTTCGGGCTCGATGGTCTCGACCGCGAAGAGCGGCACGAGGCCGACCATGCTGCGGATCTTGAGCTTGCTGTAGTTGTTCCCCGGAAGGTGCAGTACGTCGTAGAAGAAGCCGTCCTCCTCGTCCCACAGTTCGATGCCGGCCTCGCCCATGTTGGCCATCGCGTGCGCGATGTAGAGGAAGTGCTCGAAGAACTTCGTCGCCACATCTTCGTACGCCGGATTCCCCTTGGCCAGTTCCATGGCCATGACCATCAGGTTGAGGCTGTACATGCCCATCCAGGCGGTGCTGTCGGATTGTTCGAGGTGCCCGCCGGTCGGCAGCGGCTGGCTGCGGTCGAAGACGCCGATGTTGTCCATGCCCAGGAAGCCGCCCTGGAAGATGTTGTTCCCGCTGGCGTCCTTGCGGTTGACCCACCACGTGAAATTGAGCAGGAGCTTGTGGAAGCAGCGTTCGAGGAAGCCGACGTCGCCTTTGCCGGTCAGTTTCTTTTCCATCTTGTACACGCGCCAGCAGGCCCAGGCGTGGACAGGCGGATTGACGTCGCCGAAGGCCCATTCGTAGGCCGGGATCTGCCCGTTGGGGTGCATGTACCATTCACGCAGCATCAGCACGAGCTGGCGCTTGGCGAATTCGGGATCGACCAGCGCGATCGGAACGGTATGGAACGCGAGGTCCCATGCGGCGAACCAAGGGTACTCCCACTTGTCCGGCATCGAGATCACGTCGGCGCAATGCATGTGCTGCCAGTGCCGGTTACGTCCCACCTTGCGCTCGGCCGGCGGCGTTGGTCCGGCCGGATCGCCCGCTAGCCACTGGTCCACGTCGTAGTGGAACCACTGCTTGGACCAGAGCAGCCCGCCGAAGGCCTGGCGCTGCACGCGGCGTTCGTCTTCTGTGAGCTGGCGCGGCTGGACGGTCTCGTAGAACTCGTCGGCTTCCTTCACGCGCTTGTCCCACAGTTCGTCGAACTGTTGGAAGGGCTTATCGAGGTGCCCGTGGCGCAGGCGCAGGCGGATCTGCTTGGACTGTCCCGCTCCGATCTCCAGCTTGTAGCGCGCGGCTGCCTTGGTGCCGGTGCGCTCGGGATTCACAGTCGGTTCGCCGCGGACGACATGGTCGTTGATGCCGTCTTTCGGATAGGGCGTGCCGTTCTCGGAACCCCACAGGCGTTTGGCGTTCGATTCGTTCTCGCAGAAAAGCAGTTCGGGCTTGCCGTCGCAAAAGAGGAAATACGTGCCGACTTCCTCGTGGTTGGCTTCGATCTCCGTGGCGCTCTTGGCCGACATATGCGGCTTGGTGACGTTGGGCAGGCCCCAGGACCAGGTGTTGCGGAACCAGAGCGTGGGCAGCAGTTCGATCGCGGCGGCTTCGGGCCCGCGGTTATGGACGGTGATCTGGATCAGGATGTCCTTCTCGCCGGCCTTGGCGTACTCGACGAAGACATCGAAATAGCGCTGGCCGTCGAAGATCCCGGTGTCGCAGAGTTCGAACTCTTCGGCGATGAAGCCGCGCCCTCGGTTCTGGTCGAGCAACTGGCTGTAGGGAAACTCAGCCTGCGGATACTTGTAGAGCATCTTCATATAGGAATGCGTCGGAGTGCTGTCGAGGTACCAGTAATAGTCCTTGCAGTCCTCGCCGTGGTTTCCCTCACTGCCGGTGAGCCCGAAGTAGCGCTCCTTTATGATCGGGTCCTTGCCGTTCCACATGGCCAAGGCGAAGCAGACGTGCTGCATGCGGTCGCAGATACCGCCCAGACCGTCTTCGTTCCAGCGATAGGCGCGGGAGCGGGCGTGATCGTGGGGAAAGTAATCCCAAGCGGTGCCGTTGGGCGAATAGTCTTCGCGCACGGTGCCCCAGGCGCGGTCGCTGAGGTACGGGCCCCAGTGTTTCCAGTCGGACTTGCGCTTGGTGGTGGCCTCCAGGCGCAGGTGTTCGGAGGTGTTGAGGTTGTTCATGGTTCGGTCTCCCGTATCGCATAGCGGGCCAACGGCCCGCCGCCCTCGATCGATCGGTCCCTTCGGCGCGCGCCGTTAACCGGCGCGCGATTCGGCAATCGTATCGTGCAAACGCCGCCAAGCGCGCAGCAGTTCGGCGACGCTCCAGGCCTGCGCGAAGCAGCCGCGCGGCGTGTGCGGCGCCTCGGCGTCGAAAATCTCCGAGACGCTGCCCAGCCCGTCCTGATCCAGGTGCCCCAGCAGCGGATCGAGCAGCTTTTTGAGGTGTTCGACGTTCCGCGCGCCGGTCCCGTGAACGTTCAGGGAAGCGTCGATGTACGGCCCGATCAGCCAGCCCCAGACGGTGCCTTGGTGGTAGCTGCCGTCGCGCTGGAGCGGCCCGCCGCCGTAATGCGGGACGTAGGCGCGGTCGCGCGGTTCGAGGCTGCGCAGGCCCATGGGCGTAAGCAGTTCGCGCGTGACCACGTCGAGCACCGCGCGCTCCTGTTTCGAGTCGAGCAGACGATGCGGCAACGAGAGCGCGAAGAGCTGATTGGGGCGCAGCGCGCCGTCGGGGCGGTCGCCGTCCTCGAGCACGTCGTACAGACAGCCGCGCTCGGCGTTCCAGAACTTGGCGAAGGCCGTTTTGACGCGCGCAGCGGCGGAATCGTAAGCGCGGGCCTTGGCCGGCTGCTTCAGGCGTTGGGCGAAATCACGCATGTGGCAGAGCGCGTTGTACCAGAGCGCGTTGATCTCCACGGGCTTCCCGATGCGCGGCGTGACCACCCAATCGCCCACCTTCGCGTCCATCCAGGTGAGCTGCACGCCTGCGTGGCCGCCGCGAAGCAGACCGTCGTCGTCGACCTTGATGCCGTAGCGCGTGCCTTCTTCGTGCGCCGCGACCATGGCCTCCAGGACCGGGAACGTTTCTTTCAGGAAGGCCTCGTCGTTCGAAGCTTCGAAATAGGCATGGACCGCATGGAAGTACCACGGCGCCGCGTCGATGGTGTTGTACTCCGGCGCTTCGCTTTCGTCGGGGAACCGGTTGGGGATCATGCCCGCGTCGATGTGCTGGGCGAACGTCTTGAGAATCGCCCGCGCTTCGGCGAGGCGGCCGGTGGCGATGCACAGGCCCGGCAGCGCGATGAGCGTATCCCGCCCCCAGTCGCCGAACCATGGATACCCGGCAATGACGGTGCGGCCGCCCGCGCCGCGCTGGACAATGAACTGGTCGGCGGCCAGGAGCAGGCGCTGCGTGTGCACGTCGGCGCCGGGAATCGAATCGGCCAGCGCCGCACGGCGGTTGCGTTCGGCCTGCGCCAAGCCCTCGGCGCGCGCGAACGGCACGGCCTCCAGCCCGGCCACGAAGCCCGTCCAGATCCCGTCGCCGGCAGCCTGTAGCTTCAAGACGCCGGGGACGAACTGGTCTTCTTCGCAGTCCAAGCCGCGGTCGCGTTCGATACGATACTGGTAGCGCTGCCGCCATTCGGACCGGGATTCGAACTCGTACGCAGCGGGATTCACGTACAGCGCCGGCATGCCTTCGTAAGGGCGGAAAACCAGCCCCTCGCCCGCTCGCTCGGGCTCGCGCCGGATGTGGTCGTGCGCATGGGCCAGCGCATGGTAATCGCGGTAAGCCAGACGAGGAGTAAGCTCGAAGCGCGCGTCGGGCCCGCCGCCCCACTGCCGGTAGCGCACGACTACCGAGTCGGTACCGTACGGCAAGAAGAGTTCGCGTTCGACACGCACGCCGCCCACCTGCCAGACCCAAACGGGCCACGGATCGAGACGGAATTCGACCAGGAAACGGTGCCCGTCGGGGTAGATCACGCCGGGGAACTCATGCGCGGCCAGCGGAACGCGGCGGTCGGGCAGCACTAACTCATCGTCGCAGCCGCTCAGGAGCGCGCGGCGCTGGACGGGGGGCTGGAGCGCGGGAATCAGCCAGCCGTGGTAGCGGCGTGTGAAGGGTCCGGCCACAGTACCGGCGGCGAATCCGCCACGGCCGTTGGTTTCGAGCCATTCCTTATTTAAGGCCGCCGCGTAATGGGCGCAGGTTTCCGGGCCGATTTTGAGCCACATGAGCCGGTTCGATGCTCCTGGAGGCTGCGGTTGCAACCGATATAGGCCCTACCAAGGCATTTTTTAAATCCAAACAGAGCCTACCGAGGCCTAACGAGCATGCAACCGCACAACGTGTTAAAAGCCTCTAAAGTTTTCTAGCTGGCCGAATTGTAAAAAGGAGTTGAGGCGAAGCGCAAGGCTTGGTTCGATCTGTTGGCGAGCGTAGACTCTCAAGGTGCATATTCTTGGCGGGAGGTGCTTGGACGGCGCGAGGCGTTATGGGTCTTACGCCCGCCAGGATGAGCGCTTGCAAGGGGATACGGTGAGGAGTAGGATGCTTTTTGAGTGAGTAAGCGGCTACTTTGGCGCTTGCTATTTTTGATCGCGTGCCGTCCCAAACTCATCAGCCTGCACAGGCCTCGGTGATGCACGGCTCGCGACCCGCCATGCGGCTGCGTACTCGCCGTGTGCTCGGGCGGCGAGGTGCTGAGCCGTTGGATCGGCAGGCGCCCTAGGGAGGCGTAAAGCCAAGATGGTTGTGGGTGCGGAGTTACTGCGGCTGATCGATTCGATTCACCGCGATAAGGGGATCAATAAAGAGATCCTCTTCGAGTCGATCGAGAATGCCTTGCTGACGGCCTCGCGCAAGCGCTGGGGTCCGCATGGCGATTTGACGGTGCGGATCAACCGGATTACGGGCGAACTCGAAGCGTACGAAGACGGTAAGCGCATCGACCCGGCGGAATTCGGCCGGATCAGCGCACAGACGGCCAAGCAGATCATGATCCAGAAGATCCGCGAAGCCGAGCGCGACGTGATTTTCGACGATTACGAGAAGCGCATCGACAGCCTGGTGACGGGCACGGTGCAGCGCTTCGAGAAGGGCAACATCATCGCCAGCCTGGGCCGCGCCGAGGGCTTGGTGCCGAAGAGCGAGCAGATTTTCAGCGAGCAGTACCGCCCCGGCGACCGCATCCGCGCGTTCCTGGTCAAGGTTCAGAAGAAGGGCCAGAAGGTCATCATCATCCTGAGCCGCACGCATCCGAATCTGGTCAAGGAACTCTTCGGGCTGGAAGTTCCGGAGATCGGGGACCGCATCGTCGAGATCAAGGGCATCGTGCGCGAGCCCGGCCACCGCACGAAGATCGCGGTGTACAGCAGCGACCCGAAGGTGGATGCGATCGGAGCGTGCGTCGGCGTGCGCGGGACGCGTATCCGCAATATCGTCGAGGAACTGGGCGGCGAAAAGATCGACATTGTGCGCTTCAGCGACAGCCCCGACCTGTTCATCCGCAACGCGCTTTCGCCGGCCGAAATCTCGGCGGTGGAGCTGGACCGCGAATCGCAGCACGCGCGGGTGATCGTGCCCGAGGACCAGCTCAGCCTGGCGATCGGCAAAAAAGGCCAGAACGTGCGCCTGACGGCGAAGCTGACGCACTGGCACATCGACATCATGACCGAAGAGCAGGCGCGGAAGCTGCGCGAACTCGAACGCGCCGAGATCTACAAGATCACGTGCATCCCCGAGAACATTACCGAGAAGATGCTGCTGGGCGGGATCACGTCGCTGAAGCAGATCCTGGCTCGCACGGCCGATCACTTCCAGACGATTTACGACTTGAGCCCGGAGCAGGCGCAAGCGCTGCTCGAGTATGCGGCTCAGCGCGACAAGGAAATGGAAGAAGAGCGCGCGAAGATTCAGCAGGCTCCGGCACGCCGCCCCGCGGCGGCCGCGGCTCCGGCGGCGCCTCCCGCCGAAAGCGCTCCGGCGGCGGAAACGCCGGCGCCGGCCGATCAGGCTCAGACGGAAGCCGCCGCGCCTGGCGCGGGCGGCACAGCTTAACGATGTGGTGCGTGGAGAGTCCCATGTTGGAAGTGACCACGCCGCATGATTGCGAGCCGGCTCAGTGAGCCGGCCGTGCTTATCGATCCGCAGGACCTGACGCCTTCCGGCTCGCTGACCGGTGGGCGCAAGCCCGCGGTTGGCCAGTGTGCAGCAACCAGGACCCGTTCGGGCGCATTCGGCCCGCCGGACTCCTCAAGCTCGGAAGGATGCGTATGGCGAAGGCGACGGTCAAACCGGTTCCCACCGGCATTCGGGTCAGCCAGTTAGCCAAGGAGATCGGCCTTCCCAGCAAGGCCCTGATCGAGAAGGCTGCCGAGCTGAAAATCGAGGTGAAGAACGCCAGCGCCACGCTGACCCGTGGCCAGGCCGACCGCCTCCGCGCCAAATTCGGCAACAGCGAAGACCTCCGGGCCGCGCTCGAGAAGAAGAAGAAAGCGGCCAAGCAGAAGACCGCGGAGGCCGAAGAGGCCGCCAGCGCAGAATCCGAAGAATTCGCCGAAGAGGAAGCGGTGGCCGAAGCCGCGCCCGAAGAGGCGACCGAGCCCGCAGTGGAGGCGCCCGCGGCGCCCGTCGAGACGTTCGCGGAAGCTCCGGCGTACGAGGCGCCCGCCGCGGCGGCGGTGGAAGCTCCGGTGCCCGAAGCTCCGGCCGCTCCCGTGGAAGCCCCCGCGGCCGAACCCGCCGCTCCCGTGGAAGTTCCCGTCGCGGAAGAAACCCCCGCCGAAGCTCCCGTACCGGACGCGCGGCCCAAGGAAGTTCGTTTCATCCAGGCCGGGCCGGCGATCGCGCAGCCGATCCGCCAGCAGGCCGAACCGGCTCAGGCGGGCGATACACGATTCGGCGTGGTGCTGAGCGCCGACAAGGCGCGCGAGATTCACGGCGACGTGAACACGGTTCGCGACAAGCGCGGACGCACCACGGCCGTGGAATCGAAGGTGGTGGAGGACTTCAAGCCGGTCGTGAGCTACCCGAAGGTGGCGGAGCTGGCGGTGGAGGAAGAAGCGCGCCGGGTGGGCGGCGTGCCGGTGCGCGCGCGCCGTCCGATGACGCGTGGGGCTTCCGGACGCGGCGGACGCCGTCACGGCGCGGCGCTGCTGCGCGACGACGACCGCTTCCGCGGGAAGCGCAAGCAGCCGCGCAAGGTTCAAGCCAAGCCCACCATCGTGCGCACGGGCCCGGCCGAAGTCACCAGCCCGGTCACGATCAAAGGCCTGTGCGAAGCGCTGGGCATCAAATCGACGGTGCTGATCCAGAAGTTCTTCCAGGAAGGCAAGATGGTGCGCATCAACGACATCCTGACGGACGTGGATGCGGAAATCTACGCGGGAGAGTTCGATCCGCTGGGCTTCGGGATCAAGATCAAGAAGGCCCGCGACGTCGAAGAAGAGATGCTCAGCGGCGTGGACCAGGCCGACAATCCCGAAGATTTGCAGCCTCGGGCTCCGGTGGTCACGATCATGGGCCACGTCGACCACGGCAAGACCTCGCTGCTGGATTACATCCGCAAGGCGAAGGTCGCTTCGGGCGAAGCCGGCGGGATCACGCAGCACATCGGGGCGTACCGGATATCGACGCCGCGCGGGGATATCGCGTTCCTCGATACGCCGGGGCACCGTGCGTTCACCGAGATGCGCGCGCGCGGAGCCAACGTGACGGACATCGTGGTGCTGGTGGTCGCGGCCAACGACGGCGTGATGCCTCAGACGGTGGAAGCGATCTCGCACACGAAGGCCGCGGGCAAGTCGATCATCGTGGCGATGAACAAGATGGACCTGAAAGAAGCGAATCCGGAGCGCGTGAAGGGCGAGCTGGCCGCCAAGGAAGTGATCGTCGAAGACTACGGCGGGTCGGTGGGCTGCATCCCGGTCTCGGCGCTGACCGGACAGGGCGTTGACGCGCTGCTGGAACGCATTCTGCTCGAAGCCGAATTGATGGAGTTGAAGGCGAATCCGAACAAGCACGCGGTCGGCACGGTGATCGAAGCGCACAAGGACCAGGGCCGCGGGATCGTGGTCACGGTGCTGGTGCAGGAAGGCACGCTGTTGCCCGGCGACGTACTGGTGGCGGGACACGCCTACGGTTCGGTGCGGCAAATCCTGGACAGCGCGGGCAAGGAACTGGAGAAAGCCGGGCCGTCCCAGCCGGTCCAGATCACGGGCCTGAACGACGTGCCGCTGGCGGGCGAACGCTTCCACGTGATCGAAGAGATCAAGGTGGCGGCGGAAGTGGCCGAACTGCGCGCGATGGCGATCCGGCAGGAAGGCCTGAGCGCGCGGCAGCATGTGACGCTCGAGAACCTGCACGACCTGATCAAGCAGGGCGAAGCGAGCAGCCTGAAGCTGATCGTGAAGGTGGACGTCATGGGCTCGCTGAATCCGGTGATCAACGCGGTGAACGAGCTGTCCACCGATGAGGTCAAGGTGGAGGTGATTCACGCGGCAGTGGGCGCGATCAACGAGATGGACGTGAAGCTGGCCGACGCTTCGGACGCGATCGCGGTGGGCTTCAACGTGACGGCCGACCCCGGGGCGCGGCGCCTGTCCGAAGAACGCGGCGTGGAAATCCGCACCTACCGGGTGATCTACGAACTGGTGGACGAGTGCCGCAAGGCGCTGGAAGGCCTGCTCAAGCCCTTGGAAAAAGAGAGCATCACCGGCCATCTGGAAGTGCGGCAGATGTTCAAGATCTCGCGCTTCGGAACGATCGCGGGCTGCTTCGTGCTCGACGGCACGATTAACCGCAACAGCTCGGTGCGGCTGATCCGCGATGGGAAGCCGGTCTGGCAGGGTCGGCTCTCGAGTTTGCGGCGCGTGAAGGACGACGTGCGCGAAGTTCGCGAAGGCTTCGAATGCGGCGTCAAGCTGGATGGCTTCGACGACCTGAAGGACCGGGACATCATCGAGGTTTATACGGTCGAGAAGGTGGCTCGCACGCTGGAAGGTTCGGCGCCGCGCTAAGCGCGCATCCATGAGCGGCCCGCGCGACATGTGGGTGGCGGTGCTGCGCCTGGAGATTCACGTGCCGGGCGCGCGCAGCCGCAAGGACCGCCGGCAGGTGGTCAAGAGCCTCAAAGAGCGGCTGCGCGGGAAATTCGGCATCGCCTGCAACGAGGTCGGCGATCTGGATACGTGGACGCGCGCCACGCTGGGCGCCGCGGCCATCGGCGGCAGCGAACGCGAAGCCGCGCAATTCGCCGACGAGATCGTGCGCTACGCTCAAAACGACTCCGAAGGCGTGCTGGCGCACGTGGACCGCGATATCTTCCGCTACGACGGACCCGACGAAGACGAAGACGAGGATTATCGGGAAGCGGACGAACCGGACGAAGAAGCCGCCGATTCCGGCGAACCCCGCTGATACCCGCCGCGCCGGGAGCGTCCTGAAGGACAAGTGCGCTCGTTGGCGAAAACACGGCCCTGGTGCTAGATTGTTGCGCCGATGGCCGAGCGGCCTTTTAGGAAATCCCATGAGCGTCCGGTTGGAACGATTGAAGGAAGTCATCCGCGAGCGTGCGTCGGAGCTGATCCTCTACGAGCTGAACGACCCGCGGCTGGGTTTCTGCACGGTCACCAAGGTCGACCTGACCAGCGATCTGTCGCAGGCGGTGATTCACGTGTCGGTGCTGGGCGACGAGACCCAGAAGCGCACGACGCTGCGCGGGCTGAAGGCTGGCCGCGGTCTGATCCAAAGCGAGATCGCGAAGGTGCTGAGGACGCGCACCACCCCGCATGTGGATATCGAGCTGGACGAATCGATCGAACGCTCGTTCCGGCTGCAGGAGAAGATCAGGGCCGCGCGGGCATCCGACCCCGACGGGGGCGCTTCGAGCGAAGGGGAGCAGGCCACGGCCACCGATGTTCCGGACGAGCCGGGTGGCGACGAGGAGGATGCGTAAGCATGCGGACCATCACGATGCGCGCCGCGCGCGCCGCTGGATTGTGTGCGTGCCTGCTGGGGCTGCTGGCCGTGCCGCTGACGCTGGGCGGGTGCAAGAAGCCCACCGTCCCGAGCCTGACCGGGCCGGGCCGGCTGAAGGATATTACCGAGGTGCGGCGCGGGATGTCGCCCAACGAAGTGCGGCGCATCATGGGCCACGACTACAAGCTGGTGATGGAAGAAGGTATGCAAGGTATGGATATGGGCATCTACGTTTGGGAATATCCGGAAGGCCGAGTGTATTTTAACTACGAAGGCGCGTTTAAGGTCGAGCCATTCTAAGCGGGCTTACTTAAGCCTCTTTCGTTTTGGAGCGCGCTTCGCGCGGCTGATATTGTTCAGCTCCCCTGCCCCTCCTTGGCAAGGACGGGAACGGCTCGGTCAAAAGCAAAAGGGATTAGGTAAGACCGCTTAGAACTCTGCCAACCCGTACATGGATTTAGACGACTGGCCGCCGGGTGCCCCTCGGCTATGTTTTTCGATAGGTGAAGGCGCCATCCAACCTATGGCTGCCCGTGGCCCGAGAGGCTGCCCGATGTCCCGCACCCGAATTGAAGAATCCCTGTTCTCGCGCCTGGACCGTGTGAACGGCAAACCCGCGATGCCCTGCGGCACGATCCTGATCGAGCGCAAGCTCGACGACCGCCCATCGGGCTCGGTCTTTCTGGCGCAGCACCTGGGGCTGGACCGCCCGGTGATTCTGCGCGTGATGCACCCAGAGGTGACCGCGCGAGTCTCCGACAACGAGGCGCTGCGGGCGTGGGCGCAGCGAATCGCACGGGTGCGCCACGAGAACGTGGGCACCATTTACGATCTGGGCAAGCATCACGACCACTCGTATCTGATCCTCGAATACGTGCTCGGTGTGCCGCTGACCGAGCGGATCAAGGTCCGCCCGTACACACCGGCGGAGGCGCTGATGCTGTTGAAGCCGATCGCCAACGGGTTGGCGGCTTACTGGCGCGAAGGTGTACTGCATCGCGGGATGAGCCCGCAGCGCGTAAGCATCACGGCGGAAGGGCGGCCGATGCTCGACCTGGTGGTGCTGCCGCCGCGCACGACCGATTCGTTCATGATGAACCTCCACGCGCCGTTCATGGCCGGCTACTGGGCGCCCGAAGAGATGGCGCTCGTGCCCGACCCCGATCCGCGCGCGGACATGTTCAGCTTCGGCGCATGCCTGTTCTATGCGCTGTCCGGCGAATCGCCGTACGGAAAGGGCACGACCGAGGAACTGCTGGAGCGGATGCGCACTCAGCCGCCGGCCGACGTGAAGCAGAAGCTGCCCGCACTACCCGCGGCCCTGCGCGAATTCCTGAGTACGTGCCTCCAGGCGAAGCGCGAAGCGCGCTACGCGACGCCCCAGGAATTCCTGGATGCGCTTCAAGGCGCCGAAGATTGCCTCGACTGCGGCGAGCTGCCGGAAGCCACCGGACGCATGCGCGCGGCCTTCGCTCGCGCGGCCGGCGCGCGGACCGCGTACGCCGAAGGCGAGACGCTGGGCAATTGCAGCCTGATCAGCAAGCTGGGGGCCGGCGCGTTCGGCATCGTGTATCTGGCTCGGCACCGCGTGCTGGACATCGAAGTCGCGGTGAAGCTGCTGCCGCTCGACATCGCCGAAAAGGATCCTCTATACATCGATCTGTTCCTGCGTGAAGCGCGCACCGCGGCGCGCGTGCGGCATCCCAACGTGATCGCGATCTTCGAGGCCGGCGAACAGGAAGGACAATATTACCTCGTGATGGAGTACGCGCCGGGGGGATCTCTTTTTCAATTGCTGCAAGAACGCGGCGGCAAATTGCGTCCCGCCGAAGCGCTGCCGATCCTGCGCGACGCCGCGCGCGGGCTGGCGGCAGCGGAACGGCTGAACATTATTCACCGTGATATCAAGCCCGATAACCTGATCTTCGGGACGGGCGGGACGCTGAAGATCGCCGACTTGGGTCTGGCCAAGCGCATCCCGCACGGCGACTCCAGCGCCTCGCTGCTCGAAGACTTGCGGCGCGACCAGCTTACGATCAAAGCCGGTCAATCGAGCCAGATCGTTGGCACCCCGGCGTATATGGCACCCGAATTGGCTATGCGCCCGCAGGAAGCCGACACGCGCGCCGACCAGTACGCGCTGGGCTGCACGGCTTACGAGATGCTGGCCGGTATGCAGCCGCTGGTGGGCGAGAACAGCTTCGTGACGATCATGAAGCAAATCCACAACGAGCCGACGCCGCTGAAGAACATCTCTCCCGAGGTGCCGGCCGAACTGGCCGCCATCGTCGAGAAGATGATGAAGAAGGATCCCAACGATCGCTTCGCGCGCGCCACGGACCTCGTGGCGGCGCTGGAAAATCTCACGCTGTAAGCCGAGGCGATGCCACGCGGGGTCAATTTCACGCTACTTTTTGAAGATCAATTCGCCGAATCCTTCCGGGTTGTGGAAGCTGTGGCCGACCCAGGCCCAACTGCTGGTCTCGCGTGGCTCGGGTTGACGGCTGCGGCAGAGGTTCACGCCCCAGACGGCGCCCTCGGCAGGCGGTTCGACGCCGAGCGAGGCGAGCGTCACGGAAAACTCCACCGACCACGATCCTTTACTCTTGCTCACCGCGGCTTCCACTTCCGCGTTCCAGAGCGGATCGCGCCCGTCGCCGTCCTGAATGGTGCCGAGGCAATTCACGATCAGATGCTTGTAGGTTTTTTTGTCGCGGTTGGCGTCGAGAAAGACTTCGACTGAGTCGTCCATCCAGACGTCTTTATCGCGCTCGATGGCGTACGCCTTAAGCTCGCCGTATTTGGGCTCGTGGCACGTGAAATGTACGTAGAGGTTCACGCCGTCGCAGACCGCTTTGACGCCGGTCTGCGGGACGGCCAGAACGCTGCGCGCCAGGTTAAGGAATCCGGTCGCTTCTTCGGCGTCCTTCCAGACGGCGTCGTCGGCCTTGCCGTCCACGACCGGCGCCTGCGTGACCAGCTTGCAGACGACCTGCTTCTTTTCGGCGGTCAACGCTTTCGGGAACATGGCCCACGCGGCCTCGATCTTCTTCGCCTCGCGCTTCTCGCGCAGCGCGGCGATGTACTCGGCAATCTGTTCGCGCCAAGCGTCGAAAGAAAGTTTGGCGCGGTCCTCGTTGTAGACACCGCCGGCCTCGGCGCCGCTGCTGAGGCCGTGATCTTTCGGATACGCCGGCAGGTACTCTTCAATGGCCTTGACGAATCCGCGCGCGGCCGTCGCCGCCGGGGCGTCCTTGGGCGCCTGCGCGAGTTCGGCCTCGAGCAGCTCCAGATAGCGGTGATCGTCGACGCCTTCGCGCATGTGCTCGAAGGTGAGTGCGCTCAGGAATCCCCCCGGGCAAGCGTAGCCTTGCGAAGTGGCCTTGGGATGAAAAACCGGGATGTGCGCGTCGCGGACTTCCCACGAATAGACCCACTGCCAGTGGCCTTTCGCGCGGCTTTTCCAGAGGTAAAAACCGTGCACCAGCCGGCTAGGACCGCCGTTGTAGAGCCACAGGTCGGCAATTTTTTCAACGGCGCACAGGTAAATGCTGTCGTCGCTTCGTTCCCACGGATGCGTCGAGACGATGTCCATCAACGGCACCAACGGCGTATACGGGCGGTTGAAACCGTCGCGGTCACCCATCAGCGTCACGACGGTCTGCAAGCCTTCGACCTGTCGAGCCATTTTGAGGTACTTGATGGTGTCGCGGCGGTTACGGTTCCAGTCGTTGAGTTCGGTTTCGCGCGGTTCGTCGAAGATTTGCGCGGCGGCGGGCACGTCGTTGGCTTTGAGCCAATCGCGCATCTGCGTCAGCACTTGAATGTACGCGGAATTGAATTCGGGGCTGAACTCGGTAAAGCCCTTGCGCATCAGTCCGTACTGCACGATGCCGGCGACCCCGCCGATCAAGTGGCGTCCGCCCAAGCCGTACTTGCGGCAGGCGTCGATCGTGCGCTTCCATTCGGAAAATTCGCACGTCACCTTCACGTTGGGGCGGTCGTAAGTAACCTTCGGGCGGTCGAGCACGAAGCCGTTCATGCCATGCTCAGCCCAAATGCGGATCTCGGCTTCCATCGTCTGCTGCACGTACGGTTCGTAATCGGGAAAGGCTTGCAGCATGTGGCTGCCGAAAGCGGTGTTGTTCCACATGCCGCATTCGGTCTTGGTCTTGGGCAGATCGAACGGGCGCACGCGGAGGCGCAGGGGCAGGGCAAGCGCCTCGCCGTGTTGCGGCGCAACCGTCACGGTGCCCGCGTACGTCCCCGCAGGGGTGCCCGGCGGCACGAAGATCGTCGCCCAGTACTGCCGGTTCCAGTCTTTCTTCAGATCCAATTCCTTATAAGGATGCAAGAGCGTAGGAATGGGTTCGTACCAGCCGCCGCCCACGCTTTGCGGATACTCCTTCACGAAGCACAGCTCGAAAGCCGCCGCGGGGAGCGTGTGTGCGCCGCTTGTCAGCTCCGAAACCGTAACTTTCGTTACGCCCAAATCTTTGAGCGGGCGCAAGGCAAAAGTGACGGGTTCGTACTCGTTTGGCGCGCAAGCGATATCCAGGCCCTGAGCCGGATCGATCAGCTCGTCGGCGGCCGGCTCATGATTCGGGTAAATGCGGAACTGATAATTGCGCGTAAAAATGCGGTAGCCGCGCTGGGTTTCGGCGGCCGAGACGGGCGCGCCTTCTCCTTCGAGCTTGTGCGGGCGCACGCGCGCGATGCGGCTCCAGATCTCGTGGTCCACTTCGCCGTAGCAAGCCTCCACAAAGGCGCGCCCGGCCTCGGCTTGGGCTTTGGGGTAAATCCAGAGCGTACGTGGGCCGCATTGTTCAAACTTTAGGGTCAACGCGCCGCCGGCGGCCGAGGCTTCGAAACGGTGCGGCTTGAAGTAGGCGCGGTGGTATTGATCGAAGAGCGTGCGCTCCGGATCGTAGATCAAATCGGCGCCGTAATATTGCAACTCGTAGCTGAAAAACCGCTCGGGCGTGATGGTGTCTTCGACGACAGCTTTCTCGTTCGCGAGAATTTTGTACGAGACGTTGCGCACCCCTTGCCAGTTGGCGCCGAAGGCCACGCACTGAATTTCGTACTCGCCGTCCGGAAGATCGACGCGGAAAGCCAGATCCTTGCCGGCTACCTGATCCCCAAAGAGCGGAAAGCCATCGTGGTAAGCCTGGTCGACCAGCTCCGCACCACTTAATCCGAAACTGCGGGCGGCATCGTACATCGTCTTGGCCGTAACGGACGCCGCGCCCGCGAAACAACCGTCCGCTCCGAAGTCGAACCACCGCGCATCCAGACCGTCGAAGAGCCGCTGCGCGGAAAGTTTCGCGATCTTTACTTCCGCGTCGTCGGCGCGTCGCTGGATCGAGATTCGAATGCGGTCCAGCTTCGCCGCGTCGATGCGTTCGTCGCCGCCGTCGCGCACCAGATTTTTCAGAGGCAAGATGCAGGCATGAGCGCCCGGATCGAGATGCAATGTGCGCGTGTACGGCGCGCCCTCTGCCGCATGCAGATGCACACGCAGGACCACGCGCCCGCCCGCTTGCACCGCCGCGTCGAAGCGCAGCGCGTCCATGCCCGCCAGCGCAGCGCCATCGCCGCTCCAAAGCAGCGCATCGGGATCCTGTTCGCGAGCGGGAAAGGTAATGCTCAAAACGCCGTCGCGCGCCTCAACCTTGGTCTTTGCATGCAGCGCTTTTGCGCTTCCGGCGCCTGCGCCAAATTCGGCCAGCACGTGTTCCTGAAGCGCCGGGCGCTTTAGCCACGGACGCGCAGGCTCGGCCGATTGAATAAGGGTCGAACCCAGGCAGACCACCAAAAGAATCGAACATGAAGATCGCATGCGCACGAGAGTTCCTTTTCGCTTCCCAGCTCGAAATCTTGCCAAGCTTATACCAGTGTAGACCAAAATGGACCCGCCACAGCCCTGCTTGGATACACCGGCCAAGCCGCATGAGCGAGGGATCGAAAAGAGTTCTGAAAGGAGTATGGTCCGTCGGTCGTTTAGGCTAGCCGCGCGCCACGGGTCCTGCGGCACGGCTCTCGTTTTCTGCAACCACCACGATCGCGCTTTCCTGCAGGAGCGGTTCGAGTTTTACCAAGGCGGTGTTACAGCGATACTCGCACAAGCCACAGCCGACGCACTTTTCCGGAATCACGAACGGCGCGAGAATGGTGCTCATCTGCTCGATCTCGAGCGCGGAATAGAGCCCTTCGGATTCCAGATTCTCGGGCACCGGAAGCGAAATCTGCCGCATCTGGATGGCGTCGTATCCGGCCGCCTTGCACTCGTCGTAACATAACTGGCAATCGCGCTCGCCGGCATGCGGAAGGCAGGTCTTCGTGTTGACGATGGCTAAGCCCAAGCGGAAGACGCGCTTCTCTTCCAGCGCGAGGGGTTGGATCGCACCCGTCGGGCATACTTGCGTGCAGTAGTTGCATTCCTGATGGCAGCCGGCGTGAGAGGGCACGACCACCGGCGTCCAGAGCGCCTCGATACCGCCTTCCAGCCCCGCCGGCTGAAGAACCGGACCGGGGCAGACCTTGAAGCATTCGCCGCAGCGGATGCACAGATCGTTGAAACTTTCTTCGGAGACGCTGCCCGGCGGGCGCAGAAGCGCTTTTTTCGATCGGAATGCATCAAGCCATCCGACGCGCACGGCCGCGGCGCCGGCGAGACCCGCCGCGCTGGCGGCCAGGAAACCGCGCCGCGAAGTGGGATGCTCGTGTACGGGCGGGTCGTTTTCGGCCTTGAGGTCGGTGAGGTTCCAGCGCGTCGTGAATTGAATCGAATGCGTGGGGCAGACGCCTCCGCAGCTTTGACAAAAGGTGCAATCGGCGGTACGGGTGGTGAAGTCGGCCTTGATCGCGTCGAAGGGGCATATCTCGACGCATTTGTTGCACTTAATACAGCTCGATTCGACCTTCCGTTCTCCGACGCGAAAGAGATTGAAGACCGAAAAGACTGCACCGGTGGGGCAGACGTAGCGGCACCAGAATCGCTTTTCCAGAAAGCCAAGCGCAAACACCGCAGCAAAGAGCACGATGGACAATACGTACGTCCAGCCAATCGGGGGGACCATTCCCCAATTCTTAAGCAGTCCCAATTGAATCGGAGCGCCCACGAACAGGAGCCCGCGCGTGATGACCGGAATCGCAGCGAGGTACCCCGAGAGGAGCACGCCGCCAGCGGCGGCAATGAGAATCGCGGCAAGCAGGTAATACTTCGTGTGCACCCACCCGCCCGTAACTTTGAGCTTAAATCGCTTAACGTGGCGGCCAACCGCCCAGTCGAAAAAATCGATCGCTGTTCCCAGCGGACAGAAATAGCCGCAGAATCCCCGAGGGAAAAACAGGCACAGCGTCAGGATGCCCAGCGCCCACCACAGCGCGACATTCCAAGTGCGCGCGGCCAAGGCCGTGGAGAAGCCCAGAAGCGGATCGAGCCAGAGAAAGACTTCCGCCGGAAGAAATTCCTTTTTGTAGAAGAGATCGTTATCGAATACCGGTCCATACGGCCAAGCAGCATAAAAGAACAGCATCAGGAAAGTCATCAGGCAGGCGACTTGCACCGCGCGGCGTACGGGCGAAGCACGCGTCGTCGCGCCGATGCGGGAAAAGAGTTTGTGCAAGCGCCCGCGCCAGCCCCGCCGCTCGTTGGCCTTGAGGAAGGGGAAAAAGAGGTTGGCGTGGCTCATGCGGCTTACAGTCCCGCTTTGCGCAGCGCTTCCAGCGTGGCGGCCTTGATCGCCTCGGTGCTGACCGTCGCCGCGGTTATGTTGTCCACCTGGAGGCTCTGTTTCTTGATGATCTGCGCGGGCACCAGAATTGTGGCGTTGTTGTCGATCTTTTCGGTGTGGTTGAGCTGTATATCGGCAAGTTTTCCGGCTTTAACGATCACTGTGGCGTCGATAGGTCCGGTGTAGCCCAGCGCGGAGCCGGGGTAGCTGCCGTCCTTGAGCGTAACGGAGCCAAGCGCCTTGGCGTCGATCAAGGCGAGTTTGGCCTGAACGATGGCCACGCGGCGGGGCAACAGGTGCTTACCGTAGGTCGGGTTGGCAAGCGGATACAAACGCGCGGCTTCGGTGTACTCCTTCTTCGCTTCGGCATTCTTGCCCTGTTCGAGGAAAAGGTCGCCCAACATGCTGTGAATCCCGGCTTCCATGATGTCGCGCTGCTGCGGCGTTTGCTTGCTGGCCAGTTGCAGGGCGTGATTGAGCACTTGGTACGCTTTGTCGTACGCGCCAAAATGCATGTAACAAGCGGCCAGGCTCTTGTACGGATACAGCGGGTATTTGCCCGCCGCGGCCTGCTGCGCGATGAACTCTTCGTGAGCCTTCACCGCCCAGGCGAATTCGGCGCCCAGGAGCAGATAGAGCGGAAGCTCGTGTCCGTCGCCGATGTCCTTCTTATTGAAGTACAGCCAAGTCAGCTTGATCGCTTCCCGGTTTCCATCCACGGTGCCAAATCCAAGCAGGCGCCGAATCTCCAGGCGGCCGTCCTTCCAGGGTTTGTTCACATCCCAGTTTACGGGCGTGGCGGCCATCCAATCCGGAGGCACCTTTACCGCGGAGAGCGCCTGAGCCAGCGTATTGGACTTGGGCCCAGGAGGCGCATTCGTGGCCACGGGAGGCGGTGGCGCGGCGGCAGGCGGCGTTACTGCCGCGGGCTGAGCGACGGGCGGAGGCGCCTGCGTAACCGGAGGCGACGCATCGGCCGGAAGACCCGGCTTAGGCGTGACGATCTTGCGTTTGCCTCCGGCCGTTACGGCGTGAACTTTTGCTTTCGGATACGTAAGCTGCGCACCGCTGCTTAAAAAGGTAATCGCAGCATCCGATTCGGAGACGAACTCGCCGCGCAGCGTCATGCCGCTCATCATTTCGAGCGCATCTTCGGCGTGCGCGCTCGTACTCCAGCACCATGCGGCGCATACGGCCAACGCGCCCAGCAGAATTTCCGCGCGAATCGAACGCATCTGCCACTCCTCTCCGAAACCCATGTGAGTCAGGACTGCGATGCGCTCGGAAAGCTCCGCGTCGAGCGTACCGTACCGCTCTTCGTCACGAACAACGCCTCGGCGCTCGCATACGTCTTCAGCAGAGCATCGCCCGCCGATGGCGGCAGCACGAACAGAGCCGTCGAGAGCGCGTCGGCTTCCGCGGCGCTATCGGCTACGACGCTGACGCTGCTGTAGTGCGGCGGCGAACTTCCCGTTCGCGGGTCGAAGATATGGTTGTAGGCCCGGTCGGCGCTGAAAGCGGTCGCGTAGTCGCCGCTCGTGCTGAGGCAGCGCCCATCGAGCTGTGCCAATTCGATGTACGCATCTTCAACGCGCGGATGCTGAATGCCGACTTTCCAAGCCGAACCGTCGGCCTTGCGGCCCAGCGAACCCAGTTCGCCGGTGTTCACCAGGGCTCCGGCCACGCCGTGCCGGCGCAGCGCCGCAAGCGCGCGGTCGGCCGCGAAGCCTTGCGCGATCCCGTTCAGCGTGACCGCCATGCCGGGCGACGCCAATTGAATGCGCCGCGCGTCCACGTCCAGGCGCTGCCATCCGACCAGCCGGCGCGTGGCTTCGACTTCGCGCAGATCGGGCAACCGGCCTTCTTTATGAGCGGCGGCGTACAGTTTCCAAAGCGGCTGCACGGTCACGTCGAATGCTCCGCCGCTGGCCGCGGATACCGCTTGTGCCTGGGTCAACACCGAGACCAGATACGGATGCGGTTCGCATAATGCGCCGGAACGGTTCAAGCGGCACAACGCGCTGTGCGGCCGGTACAAGCTCATGAGTTCTTCGACGAGTTCCAATTCTGCGAAGGCCGCGTCGAGAGCCGCCGCCGCCGAACCCGGCTTGCGATGCAGGACCGCCATGCTGATCTCGCTGCCCAGCGCACGCGACGTCCGCTGCGCCGCGAATAGCCCCCCCGCCGCGCGAGTCTCACGAGACGCCGCTGCGCACGTGGCGGAAGCCGGCCGTGAACCGTGCAGCAAGCCGGCCAGTGCGCCCATGCCGCCGCCCGCCGCCAGAATCAGAAAGCGCCTGCGTGTCGTGTTCATCTTGGATTCCTCGCACGAAATTCAGAGGCCCGTGCTGTTCATAGTCCGGCCACCCCCCCATCAGGGGGTCATGAAATCATGGTCTTTGTACCCTCCTTAAGGAGCTACACAACGTTCCCTTGGCCCCATCATCCTGCAATAGAGTGGAAGGTCTGCACGTGTGTGTGCGCTTTCGGGCAAGCCTCTTGTGCATTAAATAGAAGGATTCGACCGACGAATCCTGACCCCACGTTGCGCACGCGGGGCGACCTACCTGTAGAGGCCTGCCGCCGGCTTCGAATGCGGAGCCGGGATAGGCCTTTCTGCGGGGGGATCGCTCGCGGCGCCTGCGAGGCTGTCCGCGCATGAGTGTACCGGAGTCTCCGGCCGATGGAGACGCATGGGACCGGAAGTTCACCGAGATGGTGCGCACGCACCAGACGATGATCTACCGCTATGCCCGGTATCTCGTGCACGACGCGGCGCTGGCCGAAGAGCTGGCCCAAGACACCTTTGTGACGGCGTACTCGAAGCTGCGCCGAGAATCGCCGGAAGGCGAAATGGGTGCGTGGCTGCGCGGGGTGGTTCGAAACCTGGTGCTGCGCGCGCGAACCAAGCGCAAAGTTCAGGTGCTCTTTACGGACGAAGAAGGTCTGGAAGTGGCCGAGCGGGTTTGGGCGCGCCAGGAACTTCCGGAAAACGCGAGCGCCGATCCGAGGCTGGAAGCGCTGCGACGATGCGTGGGCGCCTTGAGCGCGGACGATAAGCAGCTCTTGAAGCTGCGCTTCGAAGAACAGCGTTCACGCGAGCAGTTGTCCGAGCTGCTGCGCTTGTCGGCCGAAGGCATCAAGACCCGTCTGCGCCGGTTACGGGCGAAACTGTTGGACTGCGCCAAACGCCGGTTGGCGGGCAAGGAGCCCAGCGCGTAATGGACCGGGAAGCCATCCTGCTCGGGCTCGACGCGTGCCTCGATGGGGCCGCCGACGAGCCGCAACGCGAAGCGCTGGATATGGCCGTCCGGTCCGACCGGGCGATTGCCGAACTCTGTGCGGAGTACCGCCTGCAGGATGCGCTGCTGACCGAACTGTTCGTGGGACTACCGGAACTGGCCACGCCGCAATGGCTGTTGGAACGCGCCAAGAAGCGTGCGCGCATCGTGGAAGCCTCCGGCGAATCCGCGCCGCTGGTCTTGAGCACGCCTCCTGCGGCGAAGACCGCCGCTCCCACTCGTGCGCCGACGCCGGGCAAGGCTCAGACGCGCGGCGGACGCAAAGCCCGCACGCGCGGCACCGACGGCCTGCGCCCCGTGGGCGGCGCCAATCGAGCTTGGCTGGGCCTGCTCGGCATAGCCGCGGCGGCGCTCGTGGCGCTGGTCATTTACCTTACGCGCAATCCCGAAAAGCCAGCGGAGCCGGACGTCGTCCAGCAACCGGCGGTCGAAACCAAAACCCCCGAAGCGAAGACGCCGGAACAGACGCCGCCGCCCAAGCCGGCCGAGCCCATCGTCGCGATCAAGGGCGGCGCCTACACGCGCGAAGGGAACACGCTCACGACCGACCGCGTTTCGGCCATCGTCGTCACGCTGGCCGATGGCAGCGAAGTCGAGATGCAGCCGCTGACCAAGGTCAGCTTCGCGGTGCCCACGCCGGAGGTCCGGCAAGATTTGGATCTGTCGCAGGGGCTGCTCAAAGTCAAAGCCGCGCCCAACGAACGGCTCTTCCGCGTGCGCGCGGGCGGAGGCGAGATCACGGTGGTGGGCACGCGCTTCGTCGTGGAACGCGCCGCGCGGGAGCAGCTTTCGGGCGATCAGCAGGCCCCGGCGCGGGTCGAAGTCGCCGAAGGCTCGGTGCGGCTCAAGAACGAAAAAGGCGAGCTGGTGGTGGAACGCGAGCAGACGGCGGTGTTGAGCGCCGCGTTCGCGCCTCAGGCCGCGGTCAAACCGCAGGCGCACGATCTGCTGGGCTTCAGCGGCAAAATGAAAGTGGCCGTGCTGCACAAGGACCGGCAGCGCCTGCTGGTGATGGTCGCGAAGGCCGAACCCGATCGCGAAAACAAGCTGGAACGCGCCGGCGACCGGATCGCGCATAAGATCCTGTGGCTCTACCCTGCCCCCGAACGGCAGGAAGAAGCGCACGAAGCCGCACTGAAGCTGCTGGAAGAAGTGAAGATCATGGACGATCCCTACCTGACCGTCTGGAGTTTCGAAGGCCGCTTGGTCTTCGTGCCCGTACGCAAGTAGCCTCATCCGCACTTTCACGCCACGCGCCACGCGCTAAACCGTACTCAACGCCAGCGCCTACCTTCTACGGAGATCATCGCCATGGGCAAGCTGCCCGCCGATTATGCCGAACGCGTTTACGCCGGAGTCCTGGGCAAGCTGATCGGGGTCTACCTCGGACGGCCCTTCGAACAGTGGTCGCACGAGCGGATCAAGCAGGATTTGGGCGAGATTCGCTACTACGTCCACGAGAAGCTCGGCGTGCCGCTGGTGGTCACCGACGACGATATTTCCGGCACGTTCACTTTCGTGCGCGCGCTGGAGGATTTCGGCTACGACCCCGAATTGCCGGCCGCAGCCATCGGGCGCACGTGGCTGAACTACATCATCGAAAACAAAACCATCTTGTGGTGGGGCGGCATGGGCGTCAGCACCGAAGACACCGCGTTCCAGCGCCTCAAGCGCGGGATCGATGCGCCGCGCAGCGGGAGCATCGCGCTGAACGGGCAGGTTGTGGCCGAACAGATCGGCTCGCAGATCTTCATCGACGGCTGGGCCCTGGTCTGCCCCGGCGATCCGGAACGCGCGGCGGCCTTGGCGGCGAAAGCCGCCAGTGTCAGCCACGACGGCGAAGCGCTCCACGGCGCGGTTCTGCTCGCCGCGATGGAAGCGCAGGCGTTCGTCGAGCCCAACATGTCCAAGCTGCTCGAGACGGGTTACCGCTTCATCCCCAAAGACTGCACGATCCGGAAACTCACCGACGAAATCCACGGCTGGCGCGAACAGGACCGCGATTGGGAGCGGTCGCTGCGGCGCATTCAAGAGAAGTACGGTTACGAGAAGTTCGGCGGCGGCTGCCATATGGTGCCCAACCACGCCATCATTCAATTGGCGCTGGCGTACGCGCCCGACGATTTCCAGCAGAGCCTGCTGATCGCCAATACCGCCGGCTACGACACCGATTGCAACAGCGGGAACGTGGGCTGTCTGCTGGGCATCAAGGACGGCCTGAAGAGCCTCGAAGCCGGCCCCGACTGGCGCGGACCGGTGGCCGACCGGTTGTACCTGCCCACCGCCGACGGCGGGCGCTGCGTCTCCGACGCGGTGCGCGAGACCTACGAACTGGTCAAAGCCGGCTGCGCGCTGGCCGGCGAACCGTACACACCGCCCAAAGACGGCGCGCGCTACCACTTCGAACTACCGGGCAGCGTGCAGGGCTGGCGCTTCGAAGAGAGCGCCGATTGTCGCTGCATCGGCACGGTCTGGAACGCCGCCGGACACAGCGCTCGCGGTACGCGCAGCCTCGCTATCGGCTATCATCGGCTGGCCTTCGGACGCGCCGCGCGCGCCGCCGTGGATACGTTCCTTTCGCCCGAGGCCGCCAAGATGCCGGGCTATTCGCTGATCGCCAGCCCGGCGCTTTACCCCGGGCAGACCGTCCGCGCCGCGGTGGAAGCCGACACGCACAACGACCGGCCGGTGACGGTGCGTCCGTATATCCGCTATTACGGCGAGAAGGACGCGCCTGCCTACGCGCGCGGTCCCGAGACGCTGCTCGCGCCAGGCCAAAAGCACGCCTTCGAGTGGAAGATCCCGGACGCAACGGTCGGCCCGCGGCCCATCGCGCAGGCGGGGATTGAAATCGTCAGCGCCGAACCGGCTGCAGGATCGGTGTACCTCGATTACTTCACCTGGGCCGGTGCGCCGGACCTCACGTTCGGAGATCCCGGCGACGGCGGCAAGCTCTGGCAGTCGGCGTGGGTGACCGCATGCGACACGCCGGCCTTCGGCCGGGGGAAATGGCCCTTCGGCGTTTTCCAGGATGACGCCAACGGCCTGCTCTCGACCGGCACGCGCGAATGGAGCGATTATCGCGTCGAAGCCGTGACGCATCCGCATCTGTGCGATCAGTCCGGCATCGCGTGCGGCGTACAGGGTTTGCAGCGCTACTACGCCTTGGTGCTCGCGCGGCCGAACAAGCTGCGGCTGATCAAACAGCGCTACGGGCGCAGCGTACTCGCCGAAAAGGAATGGACCTGGACGCTGGGCCAGGAAGTGCGGTTGGCGTTGGAATTCCGCGGCTCGAAGCTCAGCGCTTACGCCGACGGCCAGAAGGTGCTGGAAGCCGAAGACCGCGACGCGCCCTTCACGAGCGGCGGGATCGGATTGCTTTGCGATGCGGGGCGGACGGGCTGGGGTCCGGTGCGCGTGCAGCCGGTTTGACGCGCTTTATTTGCCGCTGACGGCGTTGGCCGTGGCGCGGACGGTTACGCGAACCAGCGACTGATAGGCGATCTGGAGATCCTCACCGCTTTCTTTCCGAAACACGCCCACCACCACCGGCATGAGCACCGTGGCGGTCGTGCCCGGCGCGGGAACGACGGGAAGCAGGTCGGCGACGTCGTAGGTTCCGCCGCTGACGGTACAAGTCAACAGGCCCAGGTTCCGGGAGGAGTAGCGCATCCGTGCGCCGCGGAAGCTCGAATTGCTGGCGTCGAACGGCGCGCCGCCCGAGGTGCTGGTGCGCATCGTCCCGCGGAAGTCCATGCTGAAGAAGTCCAGGCCGGGCGGACCGCCGGGTTCGCCGATCAGCACGCCGTCGAAGAAATCCGCGCCGCCCACACGCGCGAATACGATGTCGCCGGGCCGCAGGTCGAGTTTCTGGTCGTTGGTATTGATGCCGTACATGATGAAGCTGAACTTGCTCGCCGGTCGCCCGTCGGTGCGCGCGACGAACCGCGCCCGCGTCGTCAGGGTTCGAATCTCCCGCGGACCGACCTCGATCGTCAACGTATCCGTCGCCGCCAACTCACCGTCGAAGGCGCGCAACTGAAGCACGTAGGTTCCGGTCTTGTCGAACGTGGCGGTCGTGTTGACGTCGTCCTCGTTGCTGAACGTCACCTTGCCCGGCCCGCTCACGAGCGTCCACTGCACCGACAGCGCGTTCGGCGCCTGATCGGGGTCCTCCGCGCTGCCCGAAAGAATCGCGGACGCGGGGAAGATCACGACCTGATCGTCGCCGGCTTCCACTACCGGAGCTTCGTTGGCCCAAGCGCTCCACGAACACGCCATCGCCAATAAGGCCAAGACCTTAAAGGACGAGGACGAGGTTTTGGTACGCGGCTTCAACATGGTGCATCCATCGTAGGCGTTGCCCGCGAACGGGTCAAGACGTTACCTGCCGGCGATAGCGGTGCGGACTGACACCCATGCGAGCCCGGAAGGCCCGGTGGAAATTCGAAGCGTCGCCGAAACCGCTGCGCGCGGCGATTTCGAGTACCGGAAGCCCCGTATTCCGCAGCAGTCCGGCGGCGGTGCGCACGCGGGCTTCGGCCATCAGTTCGATGAACGACGCACCGCAGGCCTCCTTGATGGCGTGCCCGGCGCGGCTCTCGCTCAAGCTCATGCGTTTGGCCAGATCCGCGAGGCACACCGGATGCGTATGGCGGTCGTGGACAAAGCGCTGGATCAGTGCGCGGCGGCTGGCCAGCGGATCGGCGCGCGCGACATCGTGAGTCGAGCGGACCCCGTGCGCGGCCTGCTCCTGAGCCCACACGCGCAGGCGCGCGGCGAGTTGCCGGAGCGCCTCCAGGATCAACGCGGCTTCTTCTTCGCCCACCGGAGCGGGCTGCGGCGCGCGCGCCGGCCACGGACGGCCTTTAAGCGGCGGTCCGCTGTCGCGCGCCAGAGTTACCAGATCCGCGCCGGGCTTGCGCAGTCCCGCGAAGAGCACCCAGGCCAGCGCCTCGCCTTGAAAGACGGACGCCACCCATTCCACGAAGCCTGCGTGGCAGACGTGCACGCGTCCCGCGGGACAGGCCGGAAGGTCGCGGCGCAACTGGCGATGTTCGAAGTCCATGCAGCCGCGGTCACGATCGTGGGCTTTGACGGCCAGGCAGAGCGGGTGCGTATGCCGGAAGCGTTCGGGCGGCAAAACCGCCCATAGCGATCCTTGCAAGTCGTGCACCGTCACGCGCATCGCATGCAGCCGCTCGAACGCGGTGATCGCCCGCTCAGGCACGCGAAATACGTCTTCCTGAGCCGATTCGGGCATGGTGCGTCCCGGCCCCCGTTTGGTCCACTTTAGCCCATGCAGCGGAAAATGCCACTTTTTTGACTTCCGCCGCCGCGCCGCCGCAGGCGCATTCGAGGTCTAATACGCGCATGGACCGGAGGCTGCTCGCATGCAATTCCAAGGCTTGACCGACGAACAACGCACCTGCTTTCAAGATCACGGATATCTGATCGTGCGTAAGGCGCTGGATGCCGGCACGATCGGGCGCCTGCTCGAGGCCGGCGACCGGCTCGTCGCCAGCGACCGCCAGCGCGACCGCCAGAAATCCGGCGACCGCTTCGACGGCTTCCGCAACGTGATCGCCATCGACGATGCGTATCTGCCGCTTTTGCAGCACCCCTCCACCGTGCCGCTGGTGGTACAGCTTTTCGGACCGAATATACAGCTCATGACGTCGCACCTGATCCATCGTTCGCCCGATGCTCCCGATGCGCCCGTCACCTTCCGCTGCCCCGGCTGGCACCGCGACATCATGAACGTGCCGACCGATCTGGGACATGCGAACATCCCGCGCATGGAAGTGAAAGTCGCGTACTACCTCACCGATCTGAGCGAACCGTGTTCGGGCTCGACGCTCGTTGCGCCGGGCAGCCACAAGCTGAAAGAGCCGCCGCCGTTTCCGGACGGCGGCGCCGACCCGGTGGGCGCGTTGGAGCCGCTTCTACAGCCCGGCGATGCGCTCTTCTTCGAGAACCGTACGTGGCACGCGGGCGGCCCGAACCGATCGGGACGCACCCGCAAAGCCGTGATGTTCGGCTACGGCTACCGCTGGCTGCGGCCCATGGACTACATCGTTCAGCCCGCGGAACTCCTCGAAAAGGTCAGCGATCCCATCGGCCGGCAGCTTTTGGGCGCGACCGAGGATCCCCTGGGCCGCTTTATTCCCGGCGGCGGCGCCGAGCCGCTCAAGGAGTGGTGCGCGAAGCACGGGATCACCTACCGCCCGGCCGCTTGAATGAAGGGCAGCATCCGGCGTCCCAATTCCGTCTTGCACCTGTCCGGCGGCAGAGCCACAATGGACTGTCGTCGAGCCGGGTGCGCTTCAAGAGGTAGTCGCCGGCCTTGGCCGGGGCCTCCTTCTTTTAAGCCGCGGAACAGGGGATGCCGCCATGATGCGTGGACTTTGGATCCTGGGCGTACTGCTGGCGCTGGCCGGATGGACGGCACACGCCGCCGAAGGCGAAGCGGCCAAAACCGCCGAAGCACCCAAGAAAGAACCCAAGGACATGAACGCCGATGAGGCCCAGGCCGCCGGCCTGTGCCCGGTCTGCAAGCAGGAATCGAAGCCCGTCTACCGCGTGGAGCTGGGCGATAAGATTTACAATTTCCATTCGCGCGATTGCAAGAAGACCTTTGCCGCGAGCCCCGAGAAGTTCGGCGCGAAGCTCTCCGACGCCGACAAGGCCAAGCGCGAAGCCAAGAAAACCGACGCCGGCAAAACCGCCGCCGAAGAGCCCAAGACGGAAGACGACGGAATGATGATGGGCAAGTAGGCGCGGCTCGAAAGCACCGAACCTTTACGGGGCCCGCGGGCCCCGTTTCTATTTGCGGCGGCGATTTCGCCGTAGTCGGCTATCTCGCACGGTATAAGCTGGACCTACCTAAAACCGGCGAGAACGAAGCGTATGCTGATCATTTGGGGCAGTGAAAATAAGGAAACGGAAAGAGGCTGGGTGGCCGATTACTGCCTCAACTGCAACGAGGTATGCCCTCATCGCGTGATTGAAATGCGCTGTGTCTCCCACATCTACTTTATCTCAATTGGCAAAGGCAGTCTGATCGGCTTCTTTCGTATCTGTCGAAAGTGCAAAATGACTTTACCCACTTCCGTGGAACATTATTCCACACTGCTGCGCCGGCCCAGCAAAGAGTTGGGCGAATTGATTTCACGCACTCATCCCGGCCTTCCTTTGCAGATGGTTTTACGAGAACAAGCCCGCGAACACTTGGCCGGAGGGTTGGACAACCCGGACGAACGGTTAGTCACGCTGACGGACTTACTGATTGAAAACTCACTCGACCTCGAAACACGCTGTGCATCCACCCATATCGATTTGTATTCCGCGATGTGGATGCTTGCCACCTTGGGGCTGCCTATTGCGGCCTTTATGCTTTGCCGCGAGTTTGCCGTGCCAGGAGCCCTTTGGCCTCTTTGGGGAGCGTTGTTTACGGCTTTTGCATGCGTGGTTATGGTCATTGTTGCGCTTAAGGGCGATCCAAGTCGCTTTGCCCGTGGAACTGTAATCCCCACGCTTGCCCCGCTTATGAAGCCCATTCGCCCCACCCAAGAAGATATCGAGCGCGCTTTGAAAGACTTGAAAGACCAGCGCTTGGCGGTTGGCAAAAAAGTCAAAGCCCAAGACCTCTACGAAGCCTATACGCTCGCCGCATCCTCTTAGCCGGACCTACAGCGGCTCCCCGTACGGCTTCTGCCCTGCGGGCACGAACTCGGGGCGCGGCACCAGTTTGTCCGCGCGGCGTTCGTACCCGCGCTTGAAGATCTCCGCCGCAAGCGTTCCGTCGGCTTCCATGCGCTTACGCAACGCCGCTTGGTCACGCTTGGCGCGCGCATCGATCGACTCCGGCGTCTCGCCGCCCAGCGCTTCCTTCAGCCAAGCCTGACCCTGCGCAAGCAGTTCCTTCGTGTGCGGCGCGTCGGGCAGATCGGCCGCCAGGTCGCGCATTTCGTGCGCGTCATAGGAGATTTCGAAAAGCATCGGGCGCGCATTCGAGCACGCCACGTACTTCACCCGGCCGTCGGTAACCGCGCAGGCCGCGCCGGGCATCCCGTTGCCGTGAAACTCGGTGTAGACGAAGCGGTTGCGCGCGGCGCCGGCGTCGCCGCGAAGCTGCCCCCACAGCGAGATCCCCCGCGCACCGGCCGGACGCGCCACGCCTTGCGCCTCCGCGCAGGTCGGGAAGACGTCCAGCAACGAGACCGGCGAATGCTCCACGCAGCCTTCGCGCACGCCCGGCCCGCTCGCGAGCAGCGGGACGCGGATCGATTCCTGGTACAGGTTCATCTTGCTCCAGATGCGGTGCGCGCCGCAGTTCTCGCCGTGGTCGGAGGCGTACAATACCAGCGTCTCTTCGGCCAGCCCGGCCGCGGCCAGCCCATCCAGCACGCGTCCGACGTTGCGGTCCATGATCTCCAGATGCGCGAGGTACGCGGCGAGATTGCGCCGGATCAGTTCGATGTCGGCGTAGCGGCCGCAACTGTGATGCGCGAACGAGCGATGGTACGGATGCAGCCGCTCGAAGCGTTCGTGGAACTCCGCGCCGAGGTGATCGAGCTTCACGCGCGCGTCCCATTTCTTCCACAATTCGGGCGGGCACGGCCAGCTTGGGTGCGGCATCGTGAAGTTCACATTCAGCAGCCACGGGCGATCCAGCGGCCGGTCTCTCTGCAGCCACTCGACGGCGCGCTGCGCCATCTTGTAATCGTCGAACTTCTCTTCGGTCAGACCCTCGCGCGGACCCGCCGCCCGCGCGTCCTGATGCATCTGCCAGCGCGGCGGCAAGCGCGGCTCGTGGCGGAAAAGCCCGTGAATATCGAGGCTGCGCCGGTACTTGGGCAAGATCTCCTCCGCCAGACCGTGATCGGCATCGGGCTGGAAATCGAGCTTCCCGATGCTGGCCAGATGCACGCCCGCATCCTTGTACGCATGCGGCCACGCAGGCGCATGGCCTGTCCACGGAAACGCGTTGTCCCACGTGCCCAGTTCGTGCGAATAGCGCCCGGTGAACAGCGACGCGCGCGCCGGGACGCACAGCGGATGGTTGCAGTACGCATGCTCGAAGCGCGTCCCCGCAGCGGCCAACCGGTCGAGCGCCGGCGTCTCGGCCAGCGCGTGCCCGTAGCAGCCCGTGTATGCGGCGTTGTGCGAATCGCTGAAGATGAACAGGATATTCATGAGCCCCCCGCGAATAAACGGACGCGCGAACGGACTCATGGATTCTCAGGGAACGCTGACCGAGACTTCTCCCAGGAAGACCATGCTCGGGTCGCGGCGCTCGTCGAGATACTGGAGCAGAAACTTGAGCGACGTGGGCGCCGGCCCGTCGTGCGCGACTTTACCGTTGACGGTGATTTTAAGCGGTTGCTTGAGATTCACCAGCTTCGGCGAAAGGAAGACGCGGAACCGCTTCACGTTCTCGGCCGCCACCTCAAGCTGGTTGGGGCCGCTCCACTTGGCGTCCAGCGTGCCCATGGCGACCTTGTGTTTCATCCGCGGCGTGCCGCCCTGAGCCACGCCTTCCATTTCGAGCTTGGCCGGACCGATCTCGTCGATGGCCAGCCAGCGGTCCGGCGGCGCGGGCAGCAGCATGCCGGAGAAGTCCTTGGCGCGCGGGCTCGAAGTCACGATGCGCTTGGCGTACGGATCGCGTTTTTTAGTCAGCAGCCACTCGCCCATGGCTGTTTCGGCGCCGGCGGGCGTCGGCGCGTG
The DNA here is from genome assembly GCA_015075375.1 of Planctomycetota bacterium. Classification (GTDB taxonomy): domain Bacteria; phylum Planctomycetota; class SZUA-567; order H5-PLA8; family H5-PLA8; genus H5-PLA8. The sequence goes on from JABTUM010000001.1 coordinate 2,645,089, forward strand.
GCCGCAGTCCAGCGCCGCGAAGTGGTGGTCGTACCCCAGTTCCTTCAGGATCGCCGCCGCGTTCTCGGCGTTGGGGAAGTCGGTGAAATTCTTTCCGCGCATGTCCTTCTTGCCATGCCAGACGTACACGGGCGTGTTCAGCATCACCGGCCAGTGGATGCCGTGCCACGCTCCGCCGCCCGGCGCCGTCGCGGCGAATACGTCGGTCATCCGCGCGCCCAGGTAATAGCTCCCAATGCCGCCCATCGAGTACCCGGTCAGGTAGATGCGGTCCGGATCGATCGCGAACTGCCGCGAGAGGTGCCGGATCAACAGCTTCAGCGCTTCTTCGTTCTTGGGATTGCGCCAGTACTTCTGCACGCCCAAGTCCACCGAAGTGGGGCAGACCACGATCGCGTCGAGCCTGTTTATCCCGGTCAGCGAAGTGATGTGCTGCTGCCCGCTCCCGGTGTTGTTCCCGCCGCCGTGCAGCCCGAACATGAGCGGCCACAGCCGATTGGGCGCGTACTTGCCCGGCACACTGATCGAATACTCCACGGGCTTGTCGCTGACCGTGGCGGGCACATCCAGTTTCAGCCCGTGCTGCAGGCCCGTCTTGGCGGGCGGAAACCCTGCCGGCAGGATCAGCCGCACGAACGCATCGGCGCTCTCGGCCGGCGTCGTGCCGGCCTTCTCGAGCAGCGCCTGCTTCTTCGCCGCATCGGTTTCGGCGAAGTATTGCCGCGCCAGGTTCTGCGCCTCCCCGGCCGAGAGCGGCTTCGGCTCTTCGCCCCCCTGGACTTGGCCGAGTGACACCAAACCCAGCAGCAGACACCGGGCAAGGCCAGCATGAATGCGGCGCACGGGATTTCCTCGCGGGATATTGGAACCGTACTCGGAACGAATTCCTTATACTGTAACGTGCTGCAAGTTATAGCTCGATTCGGCCGGTCCCTCCGCCCCGAACGGACCTCGGCTTGCGCCGTGGGCGGGAACCTATACAACCGCACGCTTCCCCGACAACTCCGGGCGCCTGTGTCGCGCCGCGGACTTCATAAGGAGCACCCTTTCGATGCGTACCTTCAAGCTTGCCCCGCGCCTGGCTCTGGCGCTGCTCTTGGCCGTCGCCGCGCTCGCCGTCCGCGCCGAAGACGCGCCCAAACCTCCGGCCATCATCTCCGTGCCGACGCTGACTCAGGAAGCCGCCGAGCAGATCGTCGCCGCCGCCAAAGCCAAGGCCGCCGCGACTGACAGCCCTATCTACAAGGGCCAGAAGACCAAGATGCACGTCTACGTCCTGGGCCGTGAAGGGACACTTCTGGCCGGCACCCAGGCCGTCGGCGCGTGGCCGGGCAGCGCCGATATCGCCATGCGCAAGGCGCGTACGAGCTGGTTCTTCAAGCTGCCCACTCGCACCATCGGCCAGCTTTCGCGCACCGACCAGGAAGCCAAAGCGCCGCTCTACGGTATCGAACACAGCAACGGGGGGCTGATCAGCTTCCCCGGCGGCCTCCCGATCTTCGACGCGGCCGGCGCGCTCTGCGGCGCCATCGGCGTCAGCGGCGATACGGTGGACTGCGACGAACTCGTCGCGCAGGCCGGCGTCGATAAAGCCAAGGAACTGGGCGCCGCGGCCATCGCGCAGGTGCCCAGTCTGTCCAGCTACGGCGCGAGCTTGGTCCTGCACGCCGCGCTGAAGAAATGCGCCACGACCGAGAGCGACGTCTACAAGGGCCAGAAGGTGAAGATGCACATCTACGTGCTGGGCGCCGAAGGCACGGTCCTCGCCGCCGGGCAGCAGGACGACGCGTGGCCGGGCAGCGCCGATATCGCGCAGCGCAAGGCCCGCACGAGCTGGTGCTTCAAGCTCCCCACCGGCACCATCGGAAGCCTCTCGCGCCTCGACCAGGAAGCCAAGGCGCCGCTGTACGGCATCGAACACAGCAACACGGGGCTGATCACCTTCCCCGGCGGCCTCCCGATCTTCGACGCCGAAGGGCGCTTCGTCGGCTCCGTGGGCGTCAGCGGGGACAGCGTCGGCAAGGACCACGAGGTCGCGCAAGCCGGCGTGGACGGCTTGAAGCCGCAACCCTGATCGCAAGTCCGAAGCGGAAGCACGAACCGCCCTCTCTTTCGAGAGGGCGGTTTCGTTTGCGGCCGCGCCATTGGACCTGCACGCCGCTTCGTGATACGCCGATGCGGGCAGACTCGGGAGTTCTGGCATTTGAACCCACCTCCAATCACGCGCCTTTCCCAGGGCGCCGGCGTTGCGCCGCCTGCGGCGCGCGCCTATCCGCCCGCGCTGAAGCTCCTTATCGCCGCTGCGATCCTCGCGGTGCTGGCCGATGGCCTGTACTACGGTTCTCTGCATGCGCGCGCTTTCGAGCAGGGCGCTAAGGAACCTTCACCCGAGGCTGCGTATCTGCTGCACGGGCGCGGGCGGGACGCCGTGTACGTCGACGGACAGACGTGGCGCACGCTGAGCGTGCTCGAGTATGGCCTGCTGGCCGGCGTGCCGTTCTGCTTTGTGCTCGGCTTCGGCGGACCGGTGCTGTGGCGCATCGGCGGCTGGATCGCCCTTACGCTCCCGCTGGTCGCGCGCCGGCGCTGCCCGCGCTGCCGCGAAGGCGACGTCTACGCCACGTGGCAGTCGATTCACGCCTGCTGCCCGGTCTGCAAACTCGATTACCAGCCGCACGCGGGCTACTTCACGGGCGCGATGTACTTCAACTATTTCCTGATGATCGGAAGCTTCCTGCCGACTGCGCTGGTGCTCTTTTGGGCCTTCGATGCGAGCATCCCCGCCTACATCGGCGCGGCGCTGCTCCAGACGCTGCTCCTGGCCCCCGTCCTGGTGCCTTTCTCGCGCGTCATGTGGCTGCACTTCCATTTCTTGCTCTCACCGCGTTGATCCGGCTAAGGGTTGGGTCCGAGCCGCGTCTGTGTTAGGCTGGAGGTTTCGCGGCCTTCGCATGGTGCGGTACGGGGAGCTTCGGTGCGGCGTACGATCCTGTTGCTCGGTCTGAGTCTGTGGCTGGCTTGCGCTTCGGCGCACGCGGAGACGTATCATGTCAGCACCGCGGGGCACGACGGGAATCCCGGCTCGGCCGCGTTCCCGTGGCTCACCCTGCAGCGCGCCGCGAACGTCATGCAGCCCGGCGACACCGTGCAGGTGGCCGACGGCACGTACGCGGGTTTCCTGCCTGCGCGCAGCGGCTCGCCAGGCGCGCCGATCCGCTACAAATCCACGAACCCCCGCGGCGCCAAGATCAACGCACCCAGCCCTATCGCGGCCGGCGACGACGCGCTGGATTTCATCAACATCCAAGCCAAGAGCTACCTGATCGTCGAGGGCTTCGAAGTTTCCGGGGCGCCGCGCGCGGGCATCAGCGTCCGGTCCATCGTCGATAGCTCCGGCGAAGACACCGCGAACGTCGAGATCCGCAACTGCCGCTCGCGCAACAACGGCTCGGCGGCCACCGCGCGGAACGACGGCATCTACGCCTTCTTTGCGAAGAACCTGCGCATCGAAGACTGCGAGACCCACGCCAACACCGGGCACGGCATCCTGATCGTCGGCGGCGGATCGGATGCGCCGGTCGTTCGGCATTGCGTGAGCTACTCCAACGGCCTGCACGGCATCGCATTGAGCGCTTTCCTGGCCGGTGGGGGCGACGGCAACATCACCGGCTTTCTGGCCGAACAGAATCGCAGCGACCACAACGCGGGAGCCGGGCTGCAATTCGAAGGCGCCAGCGGCGGGATCTGCCAGAACAACCTCGTTTACCGTAATGCGCTGCCGGGCTTGAACTTCATCCAAGGCGCCGGTGCCGTGGGCAGCCACACCAATCTGGTGGTGAACAATACGGTCTACCACCCGACCAGCACCACCGGTGCGCTCGTCGTCGGCAACGGCTCGAACAACCTGACGATCTTCAATAACCTCCTTTATTCGGGCACCGGCGCGGGGCTGGAGATTCAGACCGCCAGCAACACCCAGCACGATTACAACACCTTCAATTCGATAACTGGCGGCGCGCAGTCGTCGCATGAACTGACCCAGGCCCCCGGCGCCGTCTTCAGCGCGCCGGCCACCGACGACCTCACGCTCAAGGACGGCTCCCCAGCCATCGACAGCGGCATCGACACGTTCAACAACACCGCCGCGCCGAACCTGGACTTCAATCGCGCCAGCCGCCCCTTCGGCGCCAAGCACGACCGCGGCGCCTACGAGCGCGGCGCACCGCTCGATACCACCCCGCCCGGCATCACGATCCTGGTCCCTTCGCTCTCGCCGGTCTTCACCACCAACCTGCCCACCGTTTCGCTGGCCGGCAGCGCCGGAGACAACGCGGGGCTCGCTTTGCTCAGTTGGGAGAACAGCCTCGGCGGCTTCGGCGTCATTCCCATTTCGACGAACTGGAACGTCGCGAACATCCCGCTCGAACTGGGCCAGAATGTCCTGACGCTTCGCGCCGTGGACACCTCGGGCCTGACCGCCTTCGATACGCTTACCGTAACTCGTCTGCCGCCGCCCAACCTGCCGCCCGTAATCGAAAGCGGACCCCTCGCCACCCCCGACCCGCTGCTCCTGCCGGCCACCGCCGACCTGCTCGTCACCGCCAGCGATCCGGACGAAGCGCCCGATCCGCTCGTCTACACCTGGGTGCGCGCAGGCGGTCCGGCCTCCGTGGACTTCGAGCCCAACGCGACCGAAGACGCCGATCAGTCGGTCGCGACCTTCAGTGCGCCCGGCGTTTACCAGCTTCGTACTTCCGTCTTCGACGGCGCCGACGCGACCGAAGCGGAGTTCATCTATTTCGTGAGCGACGGAACCGTACCCGGACCGGTGACCGACACGTCGCTGTGCCTCACCAAAGGCCAACTGAGCGTCAACTTCGCGCGCAGCGGCTCCGACAAGCTGCTCCTGACCGGGCGCTTCAACCGTGCGCTCTTCCCCGACCTCATGACCGGCATCGAGGCCACGTTGGTCGTCAACGGCGCGACGGTCCTCAACGCGCAGCCGCTCGACGCATTGGGGCGCTTCGCTTCGCCGCGCGGAGAAAAGCCCGTCGCCAAATCTTCTTTCGCCACCAAGACAGGAATCTTCACGCTCAGCCTGAGTTCCGCGGACTTGGCCGCGGTCCTGAATCCACCCAATCGCACCGGCTCCTCCTCCCTGCTCGTCGATCTGGTGCTGCATCTGGAAGGCGGCGGGCTCGGTGCGCCCATCGAAGCGCGCGGCGCGTTCGAGTTCCTCGGCAAAGGCAAGAAGGGCGCCTCATTCGCCGCCAGCTATTTACCCGGAAAAGGGCGCGCGTTCGACGGCTTCCTGAGCGTCACGAAGGCCGCCGTCACGCAGCTTTCCGAAAAAGCCGGCGGCGGGCACAAAGTCACGCTTGCCGGCAACCTGGACATCCGCGGCGCCGAACCGTTCATCCTGCGCGACGAGGCACTCGCCGACGATGACGTGCGTATCGAACTGGGAGGCGAGACGATCGAGCTTTCCTTTATCAGCCTTCTTATCTCCGGCATCACCGCTGCGAGCGCGAGCTACACCTACAACCCCCAAGCGCCCGGCGGACCGCCCGAGCTGAAGCAGGCCCTCTTCAGCAACGTGAACAAGTCCTACAAACTCACCACCAATGCGCTCGACGCCCTCGGACTTCCGCCCGCCGGACCTGCAGAAGCGCTGGAACAGGTACTTCCGTTCGCCCTGGAATTCGAGACCTTGAGCGGCCGGCTGCGCCTCGAGACGCAGATCCGGCTGCGTCGCACCAAGCCCACCGCCACCGCCTGGAAGTAGCCGCCACCAGCTTCCCGCGTTAGCATAGGCACGCCATCAATCGGGGAGAATCGCCATGCGTCTGGATCACATCGCCTATCGCGTCAAGGACCGCGACGCCGCCGTGAAGTTCTTCAAGGAGGCCTTCGGTTACACGGAGCAGGCCGAGTTCGACCTGAAGCTCGAGGACGGCAGCACCGCGCGCTGCATGGCCCTCGAACCCCCCGAGAAGCAGCAGGTCGCGCTGCCGCAGTTCGTGGCCGATGGCTTCCATCTCGCGCCGGAAATCTTCGTCAGTTCCGGGCCGCCCGGAAGCCTGATCGACCGCTGGGTCAACGAGTGGGGCCGCGGCGTCGGCGCGATCCACCACCTTGCGTACCAAGTCGATGACGTCCAGGCGACGATGCGCGATTGGCTCGACAAGGGCCTCATGTTCACCACCGACGGCCCGCTCGAATGCCCCAACCTGACGCAGATCTTCTCGCAGCCGCACCCGCTCACCGGGATCATTTACGAGTTCATCGCACGCAAGGGCAACCACGGCTTCTGCAAAGAGAACGTCGCTAAGCTGATGAGCAGCACGTCGAAGCTGGCCTAGGGCGGATTTTGGATTGGCGATTTTGGATTGCCGTGGGCGTAGCGCCATCGGCAAGCGCGGTGCACCCAATCCAATATCCAAAATCTCGAATCCAAAATCCCTACGTCCACTCCCGCACGAACGCGTACAGCGCGCGCCATTCGGTGCGGTAGTACCAGTCTTCCGCGTACAGAAAATAGAGCCCCTTCGCGGCGAGCAGCGCCGCACTCGCGCTCAGCACCGCCCAGACCAGCAGCCATTCGAGCGCCCTAAGTTTCCGGCGCGGCAGTTCCACGCCGCGCTTCGCCGGCTCGAAGCCGCGGCTTTGGATCGACGCCGCCAGCGTCCCCGCGCGGCGCACGCAGCCGGCCAAGACCGGGCGCAGCAGGCCGAAGGTCACCGCCGCGCCGGACCATGGCGGCGTGCGCCACGGCGCGGGTTCGAAGCCCCGCAGACGCGCGGCCGTCCAGGCCTGCGTCGCCTCTTGCGCGAGCAACGGGCCGAAGCGCAGCGCCGTCACCGCCATGAATGCCAGCCCGTAAGGCACGCGGAAGAACGTCAACGCGCCCAGCAGAGCGCCAGGATCGGTGCTGAACGCCACCGCCAGGCCCGCCGCCGCAGCCAGCACCACTCGCAAGCCCTGCGCGAGCCCGTGCGCGAAGCCCTCTCGATAAAGCGCCACGCCGTCGGGGCCGAAGAGTGCAAGCGCCCAGCCGCTTTGCGGATGCCAGCCCCAGATCTCCGTGCGCGGCGCCTGCGCGTAGAAGAAACCTTGCATCAGTGCAAGGCCCCACAGGGCCAGCGCCAATCCGCCCAGCGCCGCCAAGATGCGCCGCCAGCCCGCACCCGAAAGGCACAGCGCCAGCACCGCCGAGCCCGCCAGCACGCCCAGCAGGAGCGGCCGCTCCAGCGTCACCGCCCACAAGCCCGCCACACCCAGCAGCAAGAGCTTCACGCGTGCTTCGAGGCCCCGTACGTTCACGCGCGCGCCTCCGACCAGCGCGCGGCCAGTTCTTCCAGCGTCCGAGCCGCGGGCACGCCCAGCGCTTCGCACCACTCCAGCAACGCCGGCCGCTTCAAACTCGTCCGGGCGAGCAGCGCCGTATCGTTCAATACCTCGAGCGCCGGGCCGTCGGCCACGACGCGCCCGGCCCGCAAGACCACCGCGCGATCGGCCCACTCGAGCGCCAGATCCGGATCATGCGTGCTGAAGACCGCCGCGGCGCCGTGCGCGCAGACGCTTTGCAGCAGGCTCTCCACGTGCTTGCGGTCCTGCCCCGTGCTGGGCTCGTCGAGCAACAGGATCTCCGGTTCGGCGGCGAGCACCGCGGCCACCGCAAGGCGCAGGCGTTGCCCGCGCGACAACGCCAGCGGCGCCTCCGTGCTGCGCGCTCCGAGCCCCATAGCCTCCAGCGCCGCGCGGCCTTTCGCCTCCGCCGCCGCGCGGCCCAGCTTGAGGGTCCAGCGTGGGGCGAAGGCCGTCTCGTCCAGCGCCGTCGCGCCAATCAGCATCGCGTCGGGATTCTGAAACGTGTACCCGCGCGCCGCGGCGCATTCGATCCGTCCCGCGCCGGGCTTGCGCAAGCCCGCCAGCAGCGCCAGAAGCGTGCTCTTGCCCGATCCGTTCGCGCCCAGCAGCGCCACGCGCTCCCCGCGCCGCAGCGAGAAGTTCGCACCCTCCAAGGCGAAGCCTTTGCCGCCATAGGAGTACCCCAAGCCATCTGCGCGCAGAATCTCCGAGCCGCCCGGCTTGCGCGCGGCTTCCGGCGCTGCCGCGCGTGGCAGATGTTCGCGCGACCAAGCGAGTGCACGAGCGCGGTCGTACGCGCCGGCCGCCCACGCTTCCGGAACGCGCCGCGCCCACTCCGACGCAACCGGTAAGCGCAACCCCAGCTCCGCCAGTTTCGGCGCGTACTTCGCCGCATCTCCCGTCGGCGCATCCCATGCAACTTTCCCGCCGTCCAGCGCCAGAACCCGCTGCGGTCCGCCGGCGCGCGAGGGTTCGAGCAACTCGCCCAAACGATGCTCCGCCAGCACCAGCGCGACCCCGCGCTCCGCGCGCAAACGGTCCAGCAGCGCGCGAATCTCGTCCGCGCCTTGCGGGTCGAGCTGCGCGAACGGCTCGTCCAGCACCAGCGCCGCCGGCTCCAGAGCCAGCGCCGCCGCCAGCGCCAGACGCTGCTTCTGCCCGCCGCTCAACGCCGCCGGATCGGCGTCTTCGCTCCCGCTCAACCCCACTGCGCCTAGGGCGTCCGTCACACGGCGTCCGGTCTCGCTTTCGCTCAGCCCCAGGTTACGCGGACCGAACGCCACTTCGTCGAACGCGCGGCGTGCGAAGAGCTGATCGTCGGGGCTCTGGAAGACTACGCCGCAGCGCGCGCCCGGCGCGGTCTCGCGCACGCCGTCCAACCGGCAGACGCTCAAACCCGGCAGCAGCCCAGCGAGCACCTTCAAAAACGTACTCTTACCCGAACCCGTCGGGCCCGCGACCAGCGTGTACGCGCCGGCTTCCAGCTCGAAGTCGATGCCTTCCAGCGCCGCATGCGCGCGGCCCGGATACGTCAAGCGCGCACCGCGCAGAGCAAGGAGTGCGGTGGTTGTTTTCATCGCGAAGCGCAGGGAAACGCCGAACAAAAAGCGCGTGCGCGGCAAGCAACTTCGTCGCCGTGCTCACGTTTTACGCTTCCTGCACCGCCCTCCTTTCTGCAAACGCCGCCGCCCTCACTCCGCCACGCGCGTCAAATCCGCGCCCAACTTCGTGCCCAGCCACGCGCCCAACAGCGGATACGCGCACCCGTTCAGCGCCACGTACAGCAGCACGTACCAATCGGCGAAAAAGAGCCGGAACAGCGCGCTCTCCAGCGCCAGCGTGAACGCCGCGCCGCCCGCTCCCAGCAGCCCAAATGCGGCGACGATCCGCGGCGCACTCGGTTTTCCGCGCGTCACGCCGCACAGCCACAGCAACGCCTCGGCGCTCAACAGCACAGGAACGATGTACAGCAGATCCAACGGCGAGAAGCCGCCGAAGACGATCCCGTTCAGCAGAAAGCGCACGCCGCCTACCAGCAGCGCCACGCCCGGCCGCGGAACCAGCCGCACCGCCGCCGCGACGATCGCTTCCGCGCAGACCGTGCCGTACAGCCCGAGGATGAACGGGCTGAGCACCGGGAGCACCGCAAAGAGCGCCACAGAAATCAGCCGCGCCGGCACGCCCACCAGCACGAAGGTCGCCGCGCCGAAGAGCGCCAATTGAATCAGCTCCACCGTACTGAATCCGCGCAGGATCCGCGGCGCGCCCAGCAACAAAAGCGGTAACGCGACGAGCGTCAGCAGCGCCGCGGCCAGCGTCAGCAGCAGCGGCAACCGCGCCGACGAAGCGACCTCCAGCGCCGCCGTATCCGCCGCCAGCACGGTCTCGCTTCCGAAGAGCCGCACCTCCGCCACGCGCCGGTAGGGACCGGGCAGGACATCCGGCTGCAGGTAGATCGGAAAGATCGCCTCGCGCCGCGCGCCCGGCGGTACGATCAGCGGTTCGACCCAGGTCTCGCCCGCTCGGCCCAGCTTGGCCGGCGGCGCGAAGCCCGCGGCCGCGCGCTCGGACTCCGCTTCGCGCACCACGCCTCGCACGTCCACCGCCAACGCGCCCGGCAGATCGTGCTCCACCGTCACCCGCGCATACGCGAACGGAGCTTCCCCGTCGCTCCACGCCTGCGGCAAACCCAATGCGCCGCGCAAACGCCGCTCCCAGGCGCTCGGCACGCGCAGCAAGCCTTGCCGCCGCGAAACTTCTTGCCGCCCGAAGCCGTCCGTGGGCAGCGCGTGCTCGACGATCCGCACCGTACGGGCAAGTTCGGCCGCGGAAAGCGCGCGGAGCGTGCGCGCAGCTTCCAGCGTCGCCCCTTGCGGCAGCCGCAAGCGCGCGCGAAACGTCTCGGCTTCGCGCGAAGCGCCCGGTGCGCGGAGCGTGAAACGAAACTCGATCCGGTCGCCTCCCTGCACCGGCCGCTCAAAGACCTGTGCGTGCTCCGTCTCGCGCCAGATGCGTTCGCCCTCGCGAGCCGCCTGCGCTTCCAGCGTCCACCCCGCGGGCGGTTCCAGCTCCAACCGCACCGTCCCTCCGGCTTCGCCTTCGAATAGCGCGCTCACCGCGCCGGCCACCGTCTGGCCGGCAGGCAACAGAGCTTCCTGAGCTTCGGCGGCGGCGCCCGGCAAGCCCAGCGGGAGCGCCAAGGTCAGCGCGCCGGCATGCGCCGGCCGCGGCGGTACGCTCAGCGCGATCTCGCGAACGGAAGCGTCGCGCAGCACCAGCCGCCCGCGCAGCGGTCCTTCCGGCGGCGGCGGCTCCAGCTTCAAGGTCTTGCGCGTGCCGGGCGTAAAGGTCCAGCGCCGCAGCACCCCCGCGCCGCTCGCGTCGAGCTGCTCGAAGCGCGCCACATCTTCCGAAGCGTCCAGCAGCAGGGAGAACGCCCGCCCGTCCCACGCGGCTTCGGCCTTGGTGACCGCCGGTTCGGACGCGCGGTAAGCACAACCGGAGCCCCACCACGGCAGGGCCGCCAGAAGCCATACATAAGGAGCGCGAAGCGTGCGGCGCATGAAATTCGGTTCATCCGTGGATCGAAATATCACTATAGCAGGCCGACGCGCCTGGGAAGCTCCCTTGCCGCTTGCCGCCGCGGACCGTAGCCTGCTCGCATGATGCTTCGAAGCGCCGCCGCCCGAATCGCGCTGCCCCTTGCCGCGTTCGGCTACGCGTGCTCCGCCGCGGCCCAAGAAGGCCCGATGGTCGGCCCTTCCCGCGTCCAGCCGCCGCTTCAGCTTTACGCCGACCTGCTTTCGTCTTCCTGGCCGTGGGGTCCGCTTCTGCTGGGCCTCAGCTTCATGATCCTGCTCCTGATCATTTTCTGTACCCGCAATGCCGGCGAAGCCTTCCGAAGCGGAAATACGCAGGCCTTCCGCGGCCTGCCGCCCGGACTCGATTCGGACGGGCTGCTCGATCTGCGCGACCAGCTCGAAACGCGCGGCAACGCCCTGGGAGCGTTGCGCCGCGCCTTGCGCGTCGGACTCGTGCGCGGACGCGGCGGACTGCTGATCTCCAAATCCGCCGTCCTCGCCGCGTGGGAAGCCGAGCGCGCAACCTTTCGTATGTGGCCGCGCGTGATGCTCGCCATGGGCCTCACCTCCCTCGCCTTGGCCGTCCTTGCCGCCGCCAACCAGCTCCCCGTGGTCATCCGCATCTGGGAAGCCTTTTCCGAGATCGGCCAGCCGCCGCGCGGCGAAGCCTTCTGGGACCCGCTACGCCGCGCCCACGCCCTCTTGACCTGGGGGTTGACCAACGCGTTCATCTCGCTGCTGCTCTACTTTGTCTTCGACCGCATCACGACGATGTTCCTGGACCGCACGACCAAGGCGTTGATCCGCTACCTCGGTGCGCCCGCCGCCGAAGAGGGCTTTGGAGCGCCTTCCATCGAGCCCGCGCGCCGCGTGCCCGCGCACGCCGACGAAGAAGCCTGATGATCCGCATGAGCAACGAACGCGCCGCGTTTTGCGGCACCATGATTTTGACGCTGGCCGCCGCCGCGCACGGAGGCGAGGAAGTTCCCTTCGGATCGGCCCGCGCCATCGTCCTGCAGGCCGATCCCGGCAAGACATTTCTGCGCCTGCGCGCCTGGTTCCGGGCCGGTAGCAAACACTTCGATCTGCGTGTCGCGCAAGTCGCCGTCAACGGCGTGCCGCTCGATGCCGCGCGCTTGCGCTCACCCGCCGAGATTCTGCAGCCGCGCAGCCAGCCTCCCGCGATCCCGCGTGTGAAAGACAAGGCCGGCGCCGTGCATTTCCCCTACTCGCACGCCGCCGCCGGCCTCCTCGACTGGACCTACGACGAGACCCAGGAATACAGCATTTGGAACCGCGTCTACCGCCAGTGCGACGCAACGGTCTGTTTCGATCTCGCCGGCTTGCCGCCCGATGCCGATGGGCGTTACGTCGTGACGCTCTACAACACCCTCGGCCGCCCCTGGGGCAAGCACGAGAACGGGCAGCCCAAGGGATCGGCATTGGTGGTCGAAGCCTGCGAACTCCTGGCCCAGCCCGAAACGCCGGCGGCCGAACCCTACCTCGCGCCGAGCTGGCACGTGTTGCGCCTGCACGAGCCGTCCTTAAAGGAAGCGCGGCGGCGCTGGGACGATCCGAATACGCCGCCGGCCGAACGCGGCACGCTGGGCTGGAGCCTCGGGCTTCTGCACGAAATGGCCGGTGAAGAAGAGCAGGCCGTGGCGCACTTTCGCCGTGCGCTCGAACAAGATGCCGCTTTTCCCGAGCGGGAAGAAGTACGCTACCGCCTCGTGCGCCGCGGACTCACCGAACCTTCCGCCGAGACCGCGGACAAGTGGGGCTTCGCGCGCCTGGGGCGCGTGCTGGTTCAGGCGCGCCGCGGCGAGAACGGACCCGGCATCGCCGTGCTGCGGAAATACGCCGGAACGCTGGAGCCCAACGGACTCCCCGGAGCGGCCTTTGCCGCCGACGCCGCGCATCCGTGGCACGCCATCGCGCATCCCGTCTCCGGCGAACACCGCGGCGATATCCCGAACGAAGCGAAGCTCGCCTATACCGGCGCCGGCTTGCTGATGCTCTTCCGCGGCCCTACCTTGCCTTGGCTCCTCCCCGGCACGCGCATCGGCGAAGACCAACCCGTCTGGGATCACAACTGCGTCGAACTCTTCGTCTCGCCCGGAGCGACCTTGACCCAGTACTACGAGTTGAACACCAACGACGCCGGCGGGCGCTTCGACGGGCGGCAGGAATGGTTTTTCTGGACGCATCCCGAGTGGAACGGCGCCTGGAAGTGCCGCGCCCGCCGCGAAGAGGGCCGCATGGAAGTGGCGTACTTCGTGCCCTGGAGCGATTTCGAACGCCAGGAACCGCCCGCGCCGGGCGAATGCTGGATCGGCAACATCGTCCGCGTGCAGTTCCTGCCCGATGCCCAGAAGAACGTCACCCCTGCCGAACTCTCCTGGGGACCGCTTACCCAGCGCAGCTTCCACCGCCTCCAGGACGGCATGATCTGGCGCTTCGAGTAAGCCACTCGCCAGCTTTGGCGATCCCGATTACAAACGTCTGAGCCGCTATTTCATCGTTCGGACGGGCCACCCATGCTCCAATCCCGCTCCGATGTGCGCGCCGTGGTCGGCAAGCTGGAATTCCGCTCCGGCCGCGCGCTGGCGCTCTTCGTCGCTTGCTCTGCCGCCGCTTGGGCGCTCGCTTTCCTCCCTGCGCACGAAGGCTTGTCCGAAGCCGGACGCCGGGCGCTCTTCACGCTGCTCTGGGCTGCCGGGCTCTGGGTCACCGAGGCGATCCCCGCTTACGCCACCGCGCTGGGCGTCATTTCCGTCGAGATCGCGCTGCTGGGCCGCCCGCACGGATCGTTTGCCAAGCATCCGCACGACTGGGAAATCTTCGTCGCCCCGTGGGCCAGCCCGCTGATCTGGCTCTTCTTCGGCGGCTTCGTCCTCGCCGCCGCCGCCGCCAAAAGCGGCCTCGACAAATGGTTCTGCGCCGCCGTGCTCGGACGCTTCGGCACGCGTCCCGCCATGATCCTGCTCGGCGCGATGAGCCTCACCTTTTGCTTCAGCATGTTCGTCAGCAACACCGCCACCGCCGCGATGATGCTTGCCGTCATGGCCCCGCTCGTCTCGCGCAGCGAAGGCGGCGATCCCTTCGGCAAGGCCATGCTCTTGGCCATTCCCTTCGCCGCCAGCCTCGGCGGCATGGGCACCTTGATCGGCACGCCGCCCAACGCCATCGCCGCAGGCGCATTGAAAGGGCCGCACGAGGTCTCATTCCTGGCCTGGATGCTCCTTGCCTTGCCCCCGGCACTCGTCGCCAACCTGCTCGTTTGGTGCTTTCTTTGCTGGCGCTATCCCAGCCGCCGCAAGCGCATCAACCTGGATGAAATGATCGCCAGCGCCGCCGAAGCCCCGCAAATGGAACGCTGGCGCAAACTCCTGGTGCTGATCGTATTCGCCGCCACCGTCGGGCTTTGGATGACCGGCCCATGGCACGGCTTGCCCACGGCGGTGATCGCCTTCCTACCCCTCAGCGTACTCACGATGACCGGCGTCCTGCGCGCCGAAGACATCCGCGCGCTGCCGTGGGAAGTGCTCCTGATGCTCGCCGGCGGCCTCGCGCTGGGCGTCGGGGTTGCCGAGACCGGCCTCGCTCCGTGGATTGTCGGCCATTTGCCCCAGGACAGTCTCGGGCCGGTCGCGCTGACCTTCGTGCTCTGCTACCTCACGGCGACCCTGAGCAACGTCATGAGCAACACCGCGGCCGCGAACATCCTGGTCCCCATCGGTGCGGCGCTCGCACCGGATAATCCCGGCCCGTACGTCGTGCCCATCGCGCTGGCCGCCAGTTGCGCGCTCTGCCTGCCCATCAGCACCCCGCCCAACGCGCTGGCGTACGCCTCCGGACGCCTCAACGCGCGCGACTTCCTGGCTGGCGGCCTGCTCGTGGGCGCCCTCGCCCCCGCCGTCTGCGTGCTCTGGTCGATGCTGGCGTACGGCTGGCTGTAGAGCATAAAAAAACAGCGGCGGGAGTTCCGCCGCTGCTGCGTGCGAAGGTACCCAGCTTGAAGGACTACGCGTGCGCCATGCCCGCGGCCTGCTGCGGCGCGGCGGCCGGCTTGGCCGAAGTCCCGGCTTCCGCTTCCGCCGGAGCATTCAAACCCAGCCACCCCGCGATCAGCCGGTCCAGGCTTAGCGCCCCAGGTCCGCTAAAGAGCAGCCACAATAGCATCAGCAGATACGCCGCCGCCGAGATGTCCAGCAGCGACCCCGGAGCTGCGAGTCCTTCTATGAACTCGCTGCGGTGAGCGGTCGCGATCGCTACCACCATGGTGCAGCTGAGCATGAACGCGAAAAATCGCGTGGCCAATCCCAGCACCAGCGCAATGCCGCCCACCAGCTCCAGCGTGGCGACGAAGCGCGCCTGTATCGCCGGCGCCGGAATGCCCAGGTTTTCAAAGAAGCCTTCGGTGCGCTCGATGTTCGACCACTTCCCGTTGCCGGCCTGATAGAAGCCATGCCCGACCACCACCCGCGTCAAAAGCGCCGCCACCAGCACCAGCGCCCCCAACAGTTTGATACCCTTCCGCGCCAACCGCTTAACCGAATTTCCTTCGTTCATGACCGCCTCTCCTGTTCGATTCACTCGCGCGCCGCATGGCACGCTTAGGCATGTGAGCTAATGGCCAAGCCGCAATTGATTATTCCCGCGCCGAAATGAAAACGGCCGGCCCCAAGGGCCGGCCGTTCGAACTTCATGCGGACTTGATTACTCGGTCTTCGGGGCTTCGCCGGTCTTCGCCGCGCAAGCCGTCTTGTCGCCGGTCTTGGCCGCACAAGCCGTCTTGTCGCCCGTCTTCTCGCCGCAGCCTTCCTTGCCGCCGCAAGCCGTCTTGTCGCCCGTCTTGGTGCCGGCAGCCGGAGCCGCCGTCTTATCGGTCTTCGCATCCGTCTTGGCCGCGCCGCCGCAACCCGAGAGCAGACCCGTCACCGCCATCGCCAACAGCACCTTGGCCTTCTTTCCGCGAACCGTCTCCATCGCCTGTCTCCTCCTGGAAGCCACCTGGGCTCCGTCCCTGTAAAATTCGCGCCCCTCGCGGGAATCGCGCATCCCTCGCCCGGACGGCCCTTGGCCGGACCCGGTCACGCCGCCCGGCACAGCAGATCTGCACCGCCGGGGCGCCTGTTCCGCAATCATTTGCTCGTGGCGACGTAAACTCCATTCCAACCTGAAAGGGGCGGCGCGTCAAGCAACCTCACGCACCTTGCGGCCATGGTCCGGCTGGGAAGGTCCTCCGGCTGAGCCTCCCAAAGCCCCCGAGCCACCGCAAAATCCCCCTTCACATAAGCTTCAAAGGCCCGTTCGTACGCCCGGGCCGTCTCCAAGCGAGCCGCCGGAACCTTCCCTGCCGCGCCCAATAGTTCGTAAACGCACAGCGCCTGCGTCCGCCCTTTCACGGCCACCCGGTCGATCAGCCGGAATTCGAATGCCTTTCCCGCCGCTTCGCGGATCGACGCGCTGGCCAAGATCGTCGTGCCGTACGTCTTGTTCAAACCTTCCAGCCGCGAGGCCAGGTTCACGCCGTCGCCCAGCGCCGTATAGTTCATGCGCTCGGGCGAACCGAAATGCCCGACCATCACCGGCCCGGCATGCAGGCCCAGCCGCGTCTCCCAGGCGGGACCGCCGCGCCAAGCCTCCGAGGCGTACAGCGCCTGCGTGCGCGCCAGGGCGTCCAACGCCGCCGCGCACGCCGCCGCCGCGTGATCCGCAACCGCCTCCGGCGCGTTCCACAACGCCATCACGGCGTCACCAATGAACTTATCCACCGCACCGCGTTGAGCGTGCACCGCCGCCGTCATCGTCTCGAGGTACAGGCCCAGATACCGCGCCAATTCGTCCGGCGCGAGCTGCTCCGAACACTGCGTGAAGTCTTTGATATCCGTAAAGAGGATGCTCAATTCGCGCAGCTCGCCGCCCAGTTCGGGCTCGCGCCCGCTGCGGTAAAGCTGCCGGACCAGCCCCACCGGGACGTAACGGCTCATCGCCCGTGCCGCCGTCTTGGCCAGCTCCAGCCCATCGAGCACCGTGCCGACTTCGCGCAGCGCGACCTCGCGCGCGCGGGGCTCGAAAGAAAAATCGCGCATCCGTGCGGTCTCGTCCACCACCTCGACGAGATCGCGCCGCACTTTCCGCAGCGTCCAGCCGCCGCCGATCAGGATCGCCGCCATCACCAGCGCCGCCGCCCATGCCAGCCGGCGCTGCGTCTCGAGCAAGCCGCCCAGGTAATGCGCTTCCGGCGCGACGATCCCCACCGCGCCGTCGGCGAGCCCGCCGCGAATCTCGCCGCCCTCGCCCAGCCGGCGGAACGTCATCAAATAGCGCGCGCCCTCCAGTTCGAAGGCGCCCGAATAGTGCGGCGCGGCGTCCGAAAGCATCCGCCACGGCTCCGCCGCCAATGCGGCGCGCACTTCCGCCGGAGCCGCGGACGGATCGACGCGCAGGTCCGTCGCGGTCTCGATCAGGCGGCTTTCTTCGCCGAGCCCTGTAAGCAGCCCGCCGTATCCGTTCACCAAAAAGACCCGGTGCGGATCGGCCGCACCCTCGACCAGTCTGATCTGCGTGATACGGTCGAGTTCCGCCGTCGAGAAGCCCGCGCGCAGCACACCCAGGAATTGTCCTTCGGCATCCAGCAGCGCCTGCTGCACCGTCAGCACCACGCGCTGCCGCTCGAGCGGCAACCGCGCGTCCAGCGCCGAACGATGCAGCTCGCTCCACGCCGCAACGCCGAACGCACCGGCTCCCACCACGCCTTGGAACGTCGGATGCAGAGCGGGATTCTCGGTCGTGCCGGCTTCGGCGCTCCACGCCACGCCCTCCAGCTTGGCGCCGGGCTCGCGCAGGCGAACCTGCGACGCGAAGCCGCCGCCCGGCACCGCCAGCACCCGCCGCGTCACGATCCGCTCGCCGTCGGCCTCCGGCGCCGCGCGGAAAACCGACACCTGGCCCGCCGTAGCCGCATCGGCCTGCCAAGCACCGCCGGCATCCCGCCGGGCTTCGGCTGTGGTCAGCGTCAGTTCGATCAGACCGGGTTGTGCGGCCAGCTGCGCGAAGAAATCGCGTTCGAGGTCCGTGGCGTCGCGCGGCTGCACCGCACCGCGTTGCACACGCGCTTCGAAGGCCGCCACCGCTTCGGCCGCCTGGCCCAAATGCGCGCGCACGCGTGCGCCCAACTGCCGCGCCGCGTCGTCGCGCATCCGCTCCGAAACTTCCAGCAGCGCCGCGCGTGAACTTTGCAGGATCAAAGCGAAGAGCAAACCCAGCAGCAGCGCCAGTCCGCTCACACTGGCTATAAACAGATGACCCAAGCTGGGTCGCCAGCGATCCCGCACGCGCTCGAACCTCCCCTCGTCCGAGCTGGAATGTGAAGAACGCCTCGGGCGATTCCAATAACCGGGTTACGGTGCGGCGGCGGCCGTTGGCCGGCCCAGCTCCAGCTCCAGGTCGGTCGAGACCAGAACGCCGGTCCAGGGCGCAGCGGGCAGGTTCTCCAACCCCTTGCCCTCGTGATCGTTACGATAAAACGCTTCAACCAAATACGTCCCTTCCAAATCCTTTAGAATGCCGTGATCGCGTACGTCGAAGTGCAGCTCTTTGCTCAGCGTGCCCGAAGCGGCCACCACGGCGAAATCCGTGGCGTCCACCACCGCCAGCACCGCCGGATCCATCTCCTGCGTCAGGTTCTTTTCCTTCACGCGCAGCACCACCGCGTCTTCCCGCGCCGCGCCTTTTTTGCGGATCAACACCCCGAATCCGCTGATCAGGCCGTCGTAAACCGCTTGCGGATAGCCGCGCCCGTTCTCGAACCGCACCGTGATGTCGAAGGTGTTGTCGTTGCGAATCGAGCGCCGCACGCGCACCGCCGCGAGGCTCAGTCCGCGGTCGATCTTGCCCGGCTCGACTTTCTGAAGTTCGATCTCCGCTTTCTTCACCGTCGCTTTGCGCGCCATCTGCTCGTCCCAAGGGCGCAAGTACGCGCGCCGCTCGGCCGAACGGCTGCGGTTCAATTCCAGTTTCACTTCCGCCGCGTATTGGATGTCGTAAACGTTCTGCGGATGCTCGATGCGGTAGCGCAGCGGCACCGCGTCGGTGCCTTTCTGGCGGTTCCACAAAAAGAAGACGCCCTGCGTACCCTTCGCCGGAAGCGTGCGCTGCTCCGCGGCGATCACCGCCACCGGCGGCAGCGGATCGCTTTCGACCTGCGTCGTGCCATGCAGAGCTTTCGTCTTGGGATCGCCTTCCTTCGGGCGCGGGCGCTCGGCTTCGCTGCGTAGAATCGCCTGCGCGCGCCAATCCCGCGTCACTTCGTCCGGCGGCGCCTTCAGCACGTCCAGCACCTTTAAGTGCACGCCCGCGAGGTCGGCATCGCCTAACTCCGCGACGAAGATCGTCTCGGCTTTGGCCAGCAGCTCGGAAAAGGTCAGTATCTCGTCGGCCGCCGGACCGCTTTCGGCGGCACGCGGCGAAAGCGAAAGACACAGCGCCAGCACTCCAAACGCCGCGAGCGTTCGGACGCTACCAGGACTCGAAATCATCGACCGCTTACCCCCAACCGGCAGCCGGCACTCTACTTCAGCGTGACCTTGACGGCGCCTTTGGCGCCTTCCGAAAAGGCAAGCTTTCCTTCGCGAGCCAGCCAACCCAGCGCGCGGTCCACTTCGGTGGTCTTCAACTTCAAGGCCTTCCCGATCGCCGCCGGCGATTGACCGCCCTTCTCGTTCAATACCTGCCACACCTGACCGGCATGTTGGCCGATGATCTCTTCCATCGCATGGCTCCTTCCGGTTTCAAAAGCATCCTGAATGCACTTTTATACTAACGCACCTGCGCATCGAATCAACGCAGGCGGATTCCAGATTGAATATTCTCGCTCGAATTGCACGCTGCGCACGAAGCGACGGACGTTCACGCACTTCGAGCACGCTTACAGCAAGCGCTCCAGCGCGCGCGCATGCGTCCGTAACACGCCCGCCCATTCCGCACCCAAGCGAGGGCTGTATTCGGTGGACGCGAAGACGACGCCCAGCGCGCCGGCCAAGCGCGGCGAAGATGCGTGCGGATCGAAGACCGGCACCGAAACGCGCGCTCGAGCGATGTCCGGATGCGGCTGCGAGACCATGGTCCAGCCCAAGTCGCGCACCCGCGCGCAGCGTTCCGCCAGATCGCCCGGCGGCGTGCGGCTCAAGCCCAATTGGCGGCGCTGCTCCGCATCGGACATCCGCGCAAGGTACTCCGGCACCCGCCGCTCGCCGTCGCACGCGAGATACACCAACCCATGCGCGACGAGATGGTTGAGCTGAAACAAGAGCCCCGAGCGCGCCAGCACTTCCGCCGGCGTCCGCTCCGCCAGCCAGACGTCCATCATCATCAGTTCCCAGCGCCCCACCGCGACGCACAATTCGCTCATCTGGTGCGTCGCCTGAGTGATCTCGCGCAGGATCGGCTTCACTTCGCGAACCAGCGGGACGGCTTCCCGCGCCAGATAGCCCACCTCCAGCGTGCGCCGGCCCAAACGATACAGGCCGCTGCGTGGATCCTGTTCGACTAGCCGCCGTGCGCACAGCGGCTTGAGCAGCCGGTACAGCGACGCTCTCGGAACTTTAAGCTGATCCTGGAGTTGTGCGGCGCTGGCGCCCTTCCGGAAGCTCCCGGCCAGCAGATCCAGGAGCGCCAGCCCGCGATCCAGCGCCGGTGCGGAACCCGCGTCCGTTTCGTTCGTTCGTCTCATTAGTGAGACAGTATGCGGCCACCCGATGGCCCCGTCAACGCCCGCCGGGTATCGATACGAAAGGGAAGCAAATCAAAGGAAACAGGAGCCCGAAGACATGACCACCGCTGCAGCCACTCACGAACTGACCCGCGAAGAGATTCAGCGCTTCGAAAACGAAGGGTACCTGGGTCCGTATACGGCCTTTTCACCCGAAGAGATGGAGGCGATGCGCCCGGAGATCGACCGCATCCTGCAAGAGCCGCACCGCACCTGCCTCAAATTCAACGGCAAGCCCGTCGAAGGACACCAAGGCCGGCATCTCGACCGCCGCTTGGTCTGGGAACTGTGCAGCCACCCCGCCATCGTCGAACGCATGGCCGGCATCAAAGGCCCGGACCTGGTGCTCTGGCGCAGCAACTTTTTCGTCAAGCAACCCGGCGACAAGGCGATCCCTTGGCACCAGGACCGCGCGTACTGGCCGATCAAGCCGGAAATCAACATCACCGCTTGGATGGCCATCGACGACGTGACCGTCGAGAATTCCTGCGTCCAGATCATCCCCGGCAGCCACAAGCTCCCCTTGGAACACGTGCCCACCGACAAGGAAATCAACACCTTCGACAAAGGCGCAAACGTGCAAGGCGTGGACCTGTCCAAGCGCGTGCATATGGTCCTGAAGCCGGGACAGTTTTTCCTCTTCGACGAAACGACGCTGCATCACTCCGAGCCCAACCGCAGCAACAAGCGCCGCTGCGGGCTGGCCGTCCGCGTCACTGTCCCGAAGGTGAAGGTGAATCACGCCGAGTTGTACCACGGGCATAAGTGCGTGCTCCTGCGCGGCGAAGACCGCTACGGCCTCAACGAGATGGCCCAGCCGCCGCTGGAGTAAGCGCTCGTTCACGCCGTACCGCGCGCCGGCGGCGGTTTGCCGCCGGTGCACGGCGGATCGGCCGTCCTTCAAACTTCGCGAACGTTTAGCCAGGAGCACGCCATGCCCGCCGCCCTCTCCGATGCCGCGTTGCAAGTCTCGGCCGAGCAAGCGGCCTTCTTTCATCGCGAGGGCTACCTGACGCTCAACGCGCTGACCACGCCGGACGAACTGGCATGGCTGCGCGAAGTCTACGACCGGCTCTTTCGCGAGCAGGTCGGGCGCAAGGAAGGCGCGCATCTCGATCTGGCGGGGACCGACGAGGACGGCCAGCAGGCGGCGCTGCCGCAGATCATGAACCCCGCGCGCTTCGTGCCGGAATTGGAGCACACCCAGTACCGCAAGAACGCGCTGGCCGTGGCCCGGCAGCTCTTCGGGCCGTCCGCGCGCTACCGCGGCGAACACATGATCTACAAGCCGCCGTATCACGGCGCTGCGACCCCGTGGCACCAGGATCAGGCCTACCACCACCCCGGCTTCGTGTACCGCCAGGTGAACGTCTGGATGCCGCTGCAGGAAGCGACCGTCGAGAACGGCTGCATGCAGTACGTCCCGCGCAGCCATGCGGGGTTCGGCATCTTGCCGCACCATCACATCGGGCACGATCCGCGGATTCACGGCCTGGAAGTGGACGCGCCCGAACGCTGCTTCGAACGGGCCGTCGCGTGCCCCGTGCCGGCCGGCGGCGCGGCGCTGCATCACAGCTACCTGCTGCACTACGCCGGCCCGAACCGCTCCCCGGTTCCGCGCCGCGCATACATTTTGACCTTCGCGCTGGAACCCGAACCGCGCGCAGTGCCGCTGGAAATGCCGTGGCAGCAGGAATCGAAGACCGCGCGGCAACAGAGAGAGAAGGCCTTTCGCGAGCAAGCCGAAAGCAAAGCGTAAACATAGCGGCAGCCTCAAGCGCTCCGGCGGGTCCGCGCCGGTCCTCCAAGTAGATTGACCCCTATTCGATATTAAATAGATTGAACGAACCGGCGGGATCGAGGCGGGCGTGGGTTGCGGCTTCGGCCCGCGGCCTCGCTTATGCCTCGCCACCCGGCGGCTCGTAGACGTTAATGTTGCCGGCAACCGATTATTGTAACCAAGGAGAACGCCCATGAGTGCAGGCGCCCCAACCCAGCCCCTCCCCGGAAAAGGCATGACCAACCAGGACTGGTGGCCAAACCAGTTGAATCTCAAGCCGTTGCAAAAAAATTCCCCCAAGAGCGACCCGATGGGCGCGAAGTTCGATTACGCCGCGGAGTTCAAGAAGCTCGACTTCGCCGCGCTTAAAAAAGACCTATACGCGCTGATGACCGACTCGCAGGACTGGTGGCCGGCCGACTACAGACACTACGGGCCGCTCTTCATCCGCATGGCTTGGCACGCGTCGGGCACCTACCGCGTCGGCGACGGCCGCGGCGGGGCCGGGACCGGCCAGCAGCGCTTCGCGCCGCTTAACAGTTGGCCCGACAACGCGAACCTCGACAAGGCGCGCCGGCTGCTCTGGCCGATCAAGCAGAAGTACGGCAAGCGCATCTCGTGGGCCGATCTTTTCGTCCTCGCCGGCAACTGCGCGCTGGAATCCATGGGCTTCAAGACCTTCGGCTTCGGCGGCGGACGCGCGGACGTCTGGGAACCGGAAGACGAAGTGAACTGGGGCACGGAAAGCCAATGGCTCGGCGACAAGCGCTACCAGGGCGACCGCCAGCTCGCCAACCCCCTCGCCGCCGTGCAGATGGGTCTGATCTATGTCAATCCGCAAGGCCCCAACGGCAACCCCGACCCGCTCGCCGCGGCGAAGGACATTCGCGAGACTTTCAAGCGCATGGCGATGAACGACGAAGAGACCGTCGCGCTGATCGCCGGCGGGCACAGCTTTGGAAAAACCCACGGCGCCGGGCCCGAATCGCATGTCGGCCGGGAACCGGAAGCCGCCGGTATCGAAGAACAAGGCTTGGGCTGGAAGAGTTCCTTCAAATCGGGCAAGGCCGGCGACGCGATCACCAGCGGCCTGGAAGTGATCTGGACCACCACGCCGACCCAGTGGAGCAATAACTTCTTCTGGAATCTCTTCGGCTACGAATGGGAACTGACCAAGAGCCCCGCCGGCGCGCATCAGTGGCGCCCCAAAAACGGCGCCGGCGCGAACTCAGTCCCCGACGCGCACGACAAGTCCAAGCGCCACGCGCCGTCCATGCTGACCACCGACCTCTCCCTGCGCTTCGATCCGGCCTACGAGAAGATCTCGCGGCGCTTTTTCGAAAACCCGGACCAGTTCGCCGACGCGTTCGCGCGAGCCTGGTTCAAGCTCACTCACCGCGACATGGGCCCCCGCGCACGCTACCTCGGCCCGGAAGTCCCGAAGCAGGATCTGATCTGGCAGGACCCGGTTCCGGCCGTGGACCACAAGCTGGTGGATGCGAAGGCCATCGCGGCGCTCAAGTCTAAGCTGCTCGCGTCCGGCCTCTCCGTGTCGGAATTGGTCACGACGGCCTGGGCCTCCGCCTCGACCTTCCGCGGCTCCGATAAGCGCGGCGGCGCCAACGGCGCGCGCATTCGCCTTGAGCCGCAGAAGGATTGGGAGGTCAACCAGCCGGCGCAACTGGCGAAGGTGCTCAAGGTGCTGAAGGGAATCCAAAAGGAGTACAACACCGGGAAGACCGGCGGGAGGAAGATCTCGCTCGCCGACCTGATCGTCCTGGGCGGCTGCGCCGCCGTCGAGCAAGCGGCCAAGAACGCCGGGCGGACGCTGAAGGTGCCGTTTACGCCGGGCCGCACCGACGCCTCGCAGGCGCAGACCGACGCCGAATCGTTCGCCGTCCTCGAGCCGTACGCCGACGGTTTCCGGAATTATCAGAAGGCCAAGTACGCGGTCGGGGCGGAGGTGCTCTTGCTGGACCGCGCGCAGCTTCTTACGCTGACCGCGCCCGAGATGACGGTGCTGATCGGCGGCCTGCGCGTCCTGAACGCGAACACCGGGAAATCCACGCACGGCGTCTTCACCAAGCAGCCCGAATCGCTCACCAACGACTTCTTCGTGAACCTGCTCGACATGAGCACGGTCTGGAAGCCGAGCGCGAAAGACGCGGACCTGTTCGAAGGCCGCGACCGAAAGACCGGCGCGCTCAAATGGACCGGCACCCGTGTGGACTTAGTCTTCGGCTCGAACTCGCAACTCCGCGCGCTGGCCGAAGTCTACGCCTGCGCCGACGGGCTGGAGAAGTTCCAACGCGACTTCGCGGCAGCGTGGAACAAGGTCATGAACCTGGACCGGTTCGATTTGAAGTGACATCTGCGGCGAAAGAGCGTAGCCGGGGGTAAGCGCGCCTTAGCGCGCGCCACCCTCGGAAGTATCCGCACCTCGCATGCGCACCCCGGCAGGGGAGCGAAGAAGGCGGTTGAATCGTTGAGGCCTTGTCCCGAATTTTCTAAGTAGCTGGAATGTCGGCGCCCGCGCCGCGAACCCCTACCGCTGCTGCGTCTTCCCCGGCTGCTCCGTTACCGTCTCGCCCTTGCTCGCGTCCACTTGAATCCAGTCCGGGCGCGCCTTGTTGTACTGCCACCAGCTCCGGTAATCCTCGGCCGTCTCGTACCCTTCGCCGGTCAGGTGCTTCAAGGTCTCCAGCGCCGCCGCGCGCACGTCCGGCGCTTCGGCGTCCGCGATCTCCAGCAAAAACTCCATCGCTTCCACCGACTTGAAAAAAGCCAGGTGCCGCACCATCCCCGCACGCCCCGGACGGTAGCGCTCGTACGCCTTCTTGATGTACATCACCGCCTTCGGGTACTGCATCCACGCCAGCGACTGCCCGGCCACGTCGCGCAGGCGCTCGTCCTGGTCGTCGAGCACCGCGTCGAGCAGCGCCTTGAGCGCCTCCGGTTCGCGCGCGCGCAAGCGGCCCAATGCAAACGCCGACGCCAGCCGCCCGTCCTTATCGGTGCTCCGCGTCAGGACCGTCGTCAGCGTCCGGGCCGCCGGCTTGTATTCCATGTAGCCCAGCGTGAACGCGATCCCGTCGATATGCTCGCCGCGGTGCGCGTCAAGATCGGTGATCAGCTCGTCGGCCAGCTTTGCGTCGGCCAGTTCGGCCAGCGTCTCAGCCGCCTGGCGGCGCACCGCCGGATGCCGGTCCTGCAGCATCAGGCGCACCGAACGGACCACCGATTCGGTCTTGTCGCGCAGCCGCTTCAGCGCATCCAGCACCGCCTGCCGCTTCAGCTCGTTCTCTTCTTCGATGTGATGCAGGATGTACGGCACCATCGCTTTGCCTTTGCGCTGAATGTTGCGCATCAGCGACTCGTACTCCTGCTTGTCGTAATTGATCGCCCCGTTCATCAACTGCCCGGCCAGCGCGGCCAGCTCTTTCTGATTCTTCTTCGCGGCGTCCATCACCATCAGCACCAACTGGTCGCTGTCGGCGCCTTCCATCCCGCCCTTCTTGGCCGCGGCTTTCAGTACGATCAGCTTGTCGCTACCGTCGTCGAACTGGCAGTCCGAATCGCGGAACTTGGCTTCGAGCACCTTCAGCGAAAACCCGGCCTCGAGCATTCGCTCCAGCGCCTGGTTATCGAGGATCTCGCCGGCCCGAGCGTCAGGCACACAAAAAACGACCGTACACAAACCCAGCGCCAGCCATCGCCACACGTTCTGCTTCACGATCAGGCCTCCCGGGCCGCGCCTTTCCTGGCGCCGGACCCAAACCGGCTATTATAGGACGTTCGAAAGCGGGCTCTATGAGTAATTGACGCCTTTGTAGCGCCTTTCGGGACCGTTTTTGCCGCCGGCGGCGGAGCGCCGAAACGAACCTCCGGGGCCGTTTGTGGAAAGCGCGCGGGCAACCGTGGAAAAACCCACGCATAGCGCTCGGAAACCGCACGCGCGGAACGTTCAAAAGGACGCCGGTTCTCCACACCCGTCCACAGCCGGGACGATGCGGATTCGGAAACCTTCAGCACCCTAAGATCGAACGGCTTCGCCCCCAGTCTGGTAGAAAGTCGGGCAAGCACACACGAAGTCTTGCGGATGGCTCGAAAAATGGTTCTTCTTAGGGTCAACACGGCCTCCCGATTTGATCCGCCCGCTGTCCACAGTCCGATCCATTCTCAGCCTTTCGCACAACTGAATCGCTCGGAACGGGTTGCACTTACAACAAAATGCTTTTCCACGGTTGCCGAGCACCCTGATGATGAAGATGATGATGTTATATTCATCTTCAAAGAGCCACGGACGACGGCACACCTTTAAAGGACCCGCGCGCCCGGTCAGGAGAACGTGAGTCATGAAGCTTGTGGTGAAGCGCGAACCCTTTCTCGCCGCGTTGTCGGCGGCTTCCGCGGTCGTTCCTCTGCGAGGCGTGCGGCCCAATCTGAAGAACGCGCTGCTCGTCGCATCCGCCGACGGCAGTCTTGAAGTGCTGGCCACCGACCTTGAAGTCGGCGTCCGCTATAAGCTCAAGGCCGAGTCGGTGAAGGACCCGGCTTCGCTCTGCCTGCCTTGTCAGACGCTGGCGGGACTCTTGAAAGAGTGCACCGAAGACGTGGTGACCCTCGATACCGAAGGCAGCAAGGGGATTCTCAAGGTTGGCCGCGATCGCTTTGAGGTGCTGGGGCAGGAGTCCAGCGATTTCCCCGAAGTGCCAGACCTGGGCGAAGGCGCGGTGCTGCCCATTCCCGCCGGCGACTTGGCCAGTATGATCGACCGGACGCTCTTTGCCGCCGCGCGCGAACAGGGCCGCTTCGCCATCAACGGCATCTACATGCAGTGCAAGGATAAGCTGCTCGAAGTGGTCGCCACCGACGGGCATCGCCTGGCCTACTGCAAGAAGAAGCTCAAGGCTGCCGGCGGCGTCGACGACGGCGTGATTGTGCCGCTCAAGATGATGCAGGAAGTCCGCAAGCTTTGCGAAAGCGTTGGCGAAGGCGAGGCCGTCGAACTGGCCGTCCGCGGGCGCAGCGTGATCGTGAAGGGCGGCGACGTGACGCTTTCCAGCCTGCTCGTCGAAGGCATCTTCCCCAAGTACCAGCAGGTGATCCCGAAGGACAACGACCGCGAAGCGACCTTCAAGCGCGAAGATATCTTCCAGGCCCTGCGCAAAGCGATGTACCTTACCAGCGACGAGACGCGCGTCGTGAAGCTCGTTTTCTCGCCCGGTACATGCCTCATCGAAGCCCGCAGCCCCGACAAGGGCGAAGCCGCGGTGACCGTCGAGTGCGAATTCCAGGGCGGCGAACTGGATATCAGCTTCAATCCGCAGTACGTCCGCGAAGCGCTGAACGTGCTCAAGGAAGAGAAGGTCCGCTTCGAAATGAAGGACGGCAGCCGTCCGGGCGTGCTTCGCGAAGGTGCCGATTTCCTGTACGTGCTGATGCCCGTCAGCCAGAAGTCGTAATCGAGCGCGGGCGCCGCTGCCCGCTGGTTTGAAGGCCGACCATGGCCAAGACGCCGCGGCCCACCGCGCTGGGCGATATTCTCAAGCAGGTCGTCCGCAAGGAAGGCCTGGGCAAACATAAGCTCGAAGGCCGCCGCCTGGCTCGCAAAGCCCTGCACGACAAATTGGGCCCGGAACTGAGCCCCCACGCCGACGTCGCCAGCGTCCGGACCGGCGTGGTTACCGTCGAAGTCGACAGCGCCGCGCTTTTTCAGGAACTCGAAGGTTTCCACCGCGAAGAACTGGCCGCCGCGTTCCGCGAAGCCGGTTTGAAAGTCCGTGAAGTGCGCGTGAAACTCGCGGCGAAGTAGGTTGATTCACCGCGGAGGCGCAGAGAACGTACCATGCAGGCGGAAGGACTCAGTACGAGTGGGTAACCGCAATCCGAAAAGCCAACCGCATTGAGTGCCATTAGTAAAGATTGGTGTTAGCCCGCCCGCGCGGTGAAAACAGCCCTTACACCAGCGCGAAGTTGCTCTGCTCCGGCAGCGGTGCTTTGCGCTTAAGCGGCTGCCCGGCAAGCAGTGCTTCGAACTCCTGCTTTACCTCGGCCATGCTCGGATAGCGGTCCTCGGCCTGCAGCGCAACCATGTGCGCGATGATGCTGCAAAATCCGTTCGAGAGGCTCGGACACAGCGTCTTGGGGTGCGGCATTTTCCCGCGCGTGTGCCGGATCATCACCATCGTCGCGTTGCGTTCGTTGTACGGCGCCTGCCCCGTGACGGCGAAATAGAGCGAACAGCCCAAGCTGTACTGATCGATCCGCCCGTCCACGTGCGCCGAAGCGCGCGCCTGCTCGGGCGCCATGAACGTGGGCGTGCCCAGCACCGTTCCTTGCCGGGTCAGGCTCGTCGCGTGCGGCGTCACGCCTTTGGCCAGACCCAGATCGGCCAGCTTGGGAGTTCCGTCACGCGTCAGCAGAATGTTGTCCGGCTTCACGTCACGGTGCACCACCGCGGCCCGATGCAGGTATTCCAGCGCATCGCAGATCGCCACCGCGATGCGGACCACTTCCTTCTCTTTCAGCCGGTGCTCCGTCTGCACCCGCGACTTCAGGTTCACCCCGTCGATGTACTCCATCGCGAAGAAGTAATACTCGTCGTCTTCGCCGACGTCGTACCCGGCCACGATATGCGGATGGTGCAGCGAACTGAGCACCTTCGCCTCGCGCAGGAAGCGTTCGATCCCCGTCCCGGTGGCGTGTTCGAGCTTGGGGACCAGTTTGAGCGCCACGATGCGGTCTTGGACCGTATCGCGGGCCCGAAAAACGGTGCCCATGCCGCCGGCCGCGACGGCCTGAATCAGCTCGTACGGCCCCACGCGTGCGGGCATATCGGCGTCCATGGCGGCTCCAAGCCCGGATTCGGGCTCGTCTTTCTTATCCGTGCAGGCGTACCCTCGCAAGCGGACCTCCCGGGATGTAGGTTCCCGTGTGCAACTTCTGGCCGTCCAAAAACATCCAAGAGGCATGACCTTCCGTACAACATACGCATTAAGAAAGCTGAGCGTTCGCCGTTGTTGGTGAAGAAAGTAGGTTTGGAGGCCTACATGCAAGCGGCCCAAACGCACCCGGAATCCGCGGTTCCGGGGACCGATCCCGCCTGGGTCCGCCAGGCCGTCGCCGAGTTCGAGGGTCCGTTGATCCTCTATGCGTCGCGGCTGCTGGGCGACGTGGAGGCCGCTCGGGATGTGGTGCAGGAAGCCTTTATGAAGCTCTGCCGACAGCCGCAAAGCGAAGTGGACGGGCACCTTAGGGAATGGCTCTTCACCGTCTGCCGCCACCGGGCGCTGGACGTCCGCCGCAAGGAGAAACGGATGACCTCGCTGACCGCCACCCAAGCCGAACGCGCTCGGCCGCCGCAAGCGCCGCCCGCCGAGGCCTACGAACGCCAGGAAACCGCCGCACACGTGCTTGCCGCGCTGGAGCACCTCCCCGAATCCCAGCAGGAAGTCTTGAGGCTCAAGTTCCAGCATGGCCTTTCCTACAAGGAAATCAGCCGCGTGACCGAACTGAGCATCAGCCACGTCGGCGTCTTGATCCATCAGGCCCTGAAGACCCTGCGCCAGCAGTTCGCCGAACGCCCGCCCGTGGCCCACTAAACGAATTACGAAAAAAAAAGGAACCCCAACCATGACGAACCTGATCGACGACCCGAAACTGACCGCCTACGCGCTGGGCGAATTCGAGGCGCTGGGGCCCGGCGAGCGCGAGGCGCTCGAACGCGCCGTCGCCGCCGATCCTGAACTGCGCGCCCACGTGGAGAGCCTCCGCCAAGCAGCGGGGACGCTCGAAGCGAGCCTCGCCGCCGAGTCGGCGCCGGGGCTTTCCGCGCCGCAGCACGCGGAGATCGAACGGGCGGTGCTATCCACCACAGAGATCACGGAGCGCACGGAGAAGGTCAAAGTTCACCGCTGGACGAAACCGGCCTTGTCTCTGGCGGCGTGCGCGATGCTCGCGGCGACGGTGTGCATCGCGGTGGTGGGGCTGAGTTTCAAGGAGCATGGGCGGGAGTCGCTGCCGTACCGCGAGGCGCAGGATTCTCACCACCGCACCGAGTACGAAGGCGTATTCGATCCTTCAATGGGACTTGACCCAAGGGTGGTTAATGGAGACTACGGAGATGTGTCGAATTCTGCAGATGCTCGTGCCGAGGTTTGGAAGGATGAAATTACCTTGGTGGATGGTGCCTTTGCACGAGCGGAGAGTGGAAAAGGTACTAAGTCGGGCGGCCTGAACTTAAACGACGCCTTTAATTACCAACCGAACAAAAAGGATAGCCTCTTTCCTGTAGGTGGTGGGCCAGGTGCGGAGAATGCGCAATCGGCGACTCCTCGCTTGGGCTCCATCGAAGCGCTAGAAAGGTCCGTGCTCGGCGACCTTAGCCTTCCTGAACATGTGGTCGTGGATCAAACATCGGCTAACCCTGGCACGCCATCTATTAACTACTATACCAAGGGGTTGAACGTGGGCATCCCGAGAGGCATGTCTTACGAGGAAGTGCTCAAGGAGTCCAACGCCACTGCGGAAGTCAAAGCGCTTCAATCTCAAATTGCTGCGCTCAAGGAAAAGATTCAAGGCCAACAGCAAAATGCCTATTTGCGCGATCTACAGTTACAAATCACCCGTACCGAAGAGCTTATCGAAAGCAAATACGGCCCCAACGCTCCTGTCGCCGTCCTCACGCCTCCTCCCGCGCCTCCCGCGCCTCCCGCGCCTCCCGCGCCTCCCGCGCCTCCCGCGCCTCCCGCGCTCCCCCCGCCTCCGCCGCCGCCCGTGCCCGGCACCGAGACCTACGAACCCGTCAAGCCCAACCCCTTCAAGCAAGCCCGCGGCGCCGACGCCGTCTCCACCTTCAGCATCGACGTCGACCGTGCCAGCTACGCCAACGTCCGGCGCTTCCTTAACGAGGGCCAACTCCCGCCCGAAGACGCCGTGCGCATCGAGGAACTGATCAACTACTTCGATTACGGCTACGCGCCGCCCGCCGACGAACACCCCTTCGCCGCGCATACGGCCGTCGCCACCTGCCCGTGGAACCCCAAGCACCGCATCGCGCGCATCGGCATCAAGGGCCGCGAAATCGCCTGGGAGAACCGCCCGCAGAGCAACCTCGTCTTTCTGCTCGACGTCTCCGGGAGCATGAACGAACCCAACAAGCTCCCGCTCGTCAAATCCGCCATGAAGCTCCTCATCGAGAAGCTGGGCGAGAACGACCGCGTCTCGATGGTCGTCTACGCCGGAGCGGCAGGGCTGGTTTTGCCGCCCACGCGCGGCGATGCCAAGCCCCAGATTCTCGCGGCGCTCGAGAACCTCCAGGCCGGCGGCAGCACCAACGGCGGGCAGGGCATCGAACTGGCCTACGCCACCGCCAAGCAGCAGTTCATCAAGGGCGGCGCCAACCGCGTGATCCTCTGCACCGACGGCGACTTCAACGTCGGCGTCAGCGACCGCGGCGGACTGGTGCGTCTGATCGAAGAACAAGCCAAGAGCGGCGTCTTCCTCAGCGTCCTCGGCTTCGGCATGGGCAACTACAAGGACGCCAACCTCGAACAGCTCGCCGACAAGGGCAACGGGAACTACGCCTACATCGACACCGAGAAGGAAGCGCAAAAGGTCTTCGTCCACGAACTGGCCGGCACGCTGCTCACCATCGCCAAGGACGTGAAGATCCAAGTCGAGTTCAACCCCGCGCAGGTCGATGCCTATCGCCTGCTGGGCTACGAGAACCGCATGCTGGCGCGCGAAGACTTCAACGACGACACCAAGGACGCCGGCGAAATCGGAGCCGGACATTGCGTCACGGCGCTCTACGAAATCGTGCCCAAGGGCCGCTACGCCGAACTCGTCGGCGCCGACCCGCTCAAGTACCAGGAAGAAGGCGCGCTCACCTCGGCCGCCGACCACGACGAACTCTTCACCCTGAAGCTGCGCTACAAGCAGCCCGAGGGCGAGAAGAGCACGCTCATGGAAACCACCGTGACCGACAGCCAGCAGGGGCTCGAAAAAGCCGACCTCGATTTCCGCTTCGCCGCGGCCGTCGCGTACTTCGGCATGCAGCTTCGCCAGAGCCCCTACCGCGGGAACGCCAACTGGGAACTCGTCCGCGAACTGGCAACCGAGAGCAAGGGCGCCGACGCGAACGGCTACCGCGCCGAATTCCTCCAACTGGTCGAACGCGCCGCGCAGCTTGCCACGCCGCCCGCCGGGCGCTGAACCGGGGAGCTCCGGACGTCCTCGTCCGGGGCCTGTTGCAGTCCGTCGGCGGGCGAAGACGCCCGCCGCTTCCATTTTCTGGTTATTGAAGATTCCTGGCTATCCGCTCCCCCACTTGCTCCCCGCGCCGATAGGTCTAAAAGGGAGGCCGGAAAAATCGTAATAGCACCGACGTCCTTCCTATACGCAGCGCGGGGGCCTACCGATGCAGCACCGGCGGATTCGTACGGCAAGCTTGTGGCTGGGCGCCGCGCTTTACATGGCCGGCCTCGCGCACGGAGGTGAAGCCGAGGCCCAACTGGAAGGCGTCCTCGATGCCGATACGTGCTTCGCGCTCTTCGCGCCCGACCTAAGCGCCGCGCGCGCCCGGATGGGCCAGACGCGCCTGGCCGCGATGCTCGCGCGCCCGGAATTGCAGGCCTTCTTCGAACCCATCCGCGCGAGCCTGCACGCCGAGTACAACGGCTTGCGCGACCGGCTCCCGCCGCTGGCGGCATTGGAACAGGCCGCCGGGCTGCTGCAGGGCGGGCGCGCGGCCGTCGCCTTCAAGCTGACCCGAGGCGAGGATTTCGGCGGCGCGGTCTACGTCGATCTGCGCGATGCCGAACGCCTCAACGCCTTTCTGGCCGAACGCCTCGGCGGGCCGTTGCCGCCCGACGGGCTGCCGCTCCCGATGCTCGAAACCTCGGTCGTACAGGCCGGTTCCGGACTGCTCCTGGCTCGTCCGGCGGCCGAATTGCCCGCCGTGACCGCCCGCTTGAAAGACGGCGGCCTCGCGCTTACCGCCGAACAAGCCGCCTACAAGGACGCGCTCGTCTGGGGTTTCTTCCACCCGGGCCAGATGCTCCGCACGGCCATGGCCGCCGCACCCGAAGCGGACCGCGTGAAGGCCGAAGCCCTTGCGAAGGCCCTCGGCCTGCCCGGCATGGGTGCGTGGTCCGCGGGCCTGCGCGTCGACAGCGGCGAATGGATCGGCGAGGCGCACCTGGCTTCCGCCGCGCCGAACGCGTCCATGCCTGTGCTTGAACTCATCTACGGCCGCGAACCCATCCGCCCCGAATCGCTGAAGCTTGCCGCCAAGGACGCGCCTTTCGTCTCGGCCTGGCGCGTGAACCTCGCGGGCATCGTCCCGCTCATCTTCCGGTGCGCCGATGCGATCGGCGAAGGCCCGGCCCTCGCCGAAGGCTGGGGCGCGCTCACCACGATGCTGGGCATGGACCTGCAGGAAGACTTCCTCGCGCACTTCGAAGGCGAATGCGTCACCGCCGCCACGCGCCTGGACACCGCCCAGCCGCTCAGTTGGGGCCCGGGCATGGTCAGCGCCTTTCGGCTGAAAGACCCCGCCAAGCTCACCGCGGGGCTCGTGAAACTCAAAGCCGCCGTCGAGCGCCTTGCCGCTGCCGCCGGCCCCGGCGCGCTGCCGCTGATCTGGCGGGAACAGACCGTCGCCGGCAAAACCGTCCAGTATCTGCGCGGCGATCTGCTCGGCGGCGGCCTTTCCTTCCGCGTCGAAGGCGACAGCCTGCTCGTCGCCAACAGCCTCAACGCGATGCGACGCACGCTCGAGCAGCTCCAGGCGCCCGACGACATCCGCGCGCATCCGGGCTTCCGCACCACCCTCGAACGCCTTACCGGCGCGCCCTACGCCGATGCCGCGCTGCCGCCCGGATTCGCATTTTCCGATCACGCGCATACCGGCAGCGGCCTGCTCCTCACCGCCGGCGCCGGTGTCGCCGCGGCGGCCACCGCCTTGTGTGCCGCGGCCGATCGCCTGATCCCGGCCGATCCCAACCCGCCGCCTGGGCCGGCCCCCGGAATCTTCGGCAACCCTTTGTTGGGAGAAGCGCTGCTGTTCCTCGGTAAGCCGTCCGGCCAGATGCTCACGCGCATCGCCCACAGCATCGATCTGGGCTTCTGGCCCGATGCCGGGTTCTTCGCCGAGTTCCAGCGCCCCAGCGGGTTCGTCCTGCTCTACGGTCCCGGCGGCTGGCGCATGCGCGGCGACCTCCCGCCGCCCGCGCCCGGCGGGCAGAGCACCACGCTGGTCGCTGTGGCCACCGTCGGCATCGGCGCCGGACTGCTGCTCCCTGCCATGGCCCGTTCGAGAGAACAGGCGCGGCGGACACATAGCGCGATCAATCTGAGCCAGTTTGGCAAGGCGTGCTTCCTGTACGCCGATGTCGACGTGAACAGAGGCCGCTTCCCGCGCCACCCTGCCGAGCTGGCCGGAGCTTACGTGTCCGATCCTCGTCTCTTCGTGAATCCGCGCAGCCCCGAATCCGATCCGGGCTACATGTACCTGGCCGGCTCCACCCCC
Organism: Planctomycetota bacterium; assembly: GCA_015075375.1. Lineage (GTDB taxonomy): Bacteria > Planctomycetota > SZUA-567 > H5-PLA8 > H5-PLA8 > H5-PLA8. The sequence goes on from JABTUM010000001.1 coordinate 2,680,131, forward strand.
GCCGACGGCGACCACCTCGTCGCGTACGACGCCTTGAGTTTCGACGGCTTGGGGCGCAACGTGCTCTACGCGGACGGCCACGTCGAATGGCTCGACGAGTTCGGCTTCAACCAGGAACTCGAACGCACCGCGAAGCAGATTACCGATGCCGGCCGCAAAGCCCGCCAGATCCCCGTGCGGTCTGCCGAAATTGCGCAGGCCTTTGCCAACTTCAAAGCCGGCAAGCCGCCGATCGAGCTGCCGGCTGAGGATCCGGCCGAGAAGCCGGCGCCAGCTCCGGCACCCGAGGCCGCCGATCCTGCCAAGCCCCCCGCTCCGCCCCAGGACGATTTCTAAGCGCCGCGGGGACGCCGCGCTCGCTTGATCCGCTCGCGCCCCCACCTACACTTCCGGCATGAGCCTCCCCACCGATGTCCGGATCGCCGAAGCGCGCGTCGCCTTCGAAGAACGCCGCCTGCGCACGCCCCTGATCCTCAGCACCGGCCCCATCGCCGCCGTCACGCAAGCCACGGTCGCCGTCCGCGTCGAGAACGCACGCGGCCAAAGCGCCGCCGGAACCGGAACGATCTACCTCTCCGATCTCTGGTCCTGGCCCGATCCCAAGCGCACCCACCTCGAACGCGACGCGGCCATGCAGGCGCTGAGCGTAACGCTGGCCCAACAACTCCCCGAGATCGGCCGCGAACCGGCTCACGCGCTCGACCACGGCGTGGCTCTCGAACACGCGCTCCACGGCCTCGCGCGGAAGGTGCCCGACGCGGCGGCCCCGATGCCGTTCCTCGCCGCGCTCGTCTGCGCCAGCCCCTTCGACGCGGCCGTACACGATGCCTTCGGGAAGCTCTTGGGCCGCAGCGCCTACGCGGCGCTGGCGCCCGAGTTCCTTCCGCAAGGCCTCGAGCATTACCTCGGCGCCGCGGAACCCCTCGCGCAGGGCCGGCATCTCAGCGAATTCGTCCGCCGCCGCCCGCACGCGCGTTTGAACGCATGGCACATCGTCGGAAAGGCCGATGCGCTCACGCACGCCGAGTTCGCGCGTTCGGGCAAAGCTCCCCTCGGCGACGGCCTGCCCGATAACGTCGAAGGCTGGATCGAACGCCTCGGCCTGGCCTGCTTCAAGCTCAAGATCACCGGAACGGACAACCTCTTCGACGTGAAGCGCACCGTCGATACCTTCGCCGCCGTCCGCGAAGTCCACGACCGCCTGCGTACGGACCGCAACGTCACGCTTTCCATCGACAGCAACGAGGCCAACCCCGATGCCGCGAGCGTCGTCGATTACCTCGAACGCCTCCGCGAGGCCTCGCCCCGAGCCTACGACGCGCTTGCCTACGTCGAACAGCCCACCGGGCGGGACTTGAAGAAAGCCAACGCCGACGTCCGCCCGATCGCGCTGCGCAAACCCGTCTTCGTCGACGAGGCGCTCACCGGGCTCGAACTGCTCCCCACCGTCCGCGCGCAAGGCTGGAGCGGCCTGGCGCTGAAGACGTGCAAGGGGCAGACCGGCGCGCTGCTCTGCGCCGCGTGGTGTCATCTGCACGGGCTGCCCTACACGCTCCAAGACCTCACCAACCCCGGCGCCGCCTGGATCCAAGGCATCGGACTTGCCGCGCATCTTGAGACGCTGAACGGGGTGGAATTGAACGCGTACCAATACACGCCCGCCGCGATTGGCACGGAGCCGGTCTTCCGGATCGAGCAAGGCTGGCACGAGACCGCGGCGCTGCAAGGCGTCGGTTTGGCCTGACCCTTATTTACCCGGCGTCACCGCAGGCGGTTGATTGGCCTTGTTCCGCGCATCGGCCGGCGGCGGAAGCAGATCGCCTTCCGGATGCGCCGCTTCCTTGGGCGCGGCCGGCGGAACGTATGCAGGAGGCGTTTCGGGCTTCGGCGCGGGCTTGGCGGGCGGCGCTTCCAACGATGCAGACTGCGGAATCACTTCGCCCTTCGGCGGCGCGGCGCGCTCCGGAGGCGGCAGGGTCACCACCACATCCGGCGGACGCGACGGCTCCACGCGGTTCTCGACGTATACGTCCGGCACCTTCACGATCTCGCGCACGACCTCGTGAATCTGCGCCGGCGGCACGTGGTTGTTCACCTGGATCGCGCCGTCGGGCAGCACCGCCGTGACCTGCGGACTGAACGCCGGCGCTTGAACCTGGATCGGCGGCGGCGGCACGACTACCGTCCAGCGCTGCCCCAAGTACATCGCCCCGACGACGATCCCGCTGGTCAGCAACGGCAGCCCAAAAAGCAGTACCAACGGCTCTTTCCCATCCATTTCCATCTTCATGGCCGGCGACCCTTGCAACGACGCGCCATCCCCCGGACAGGCTCCCCCGTGCATGCAGAGTTTGTGGCTCGCGCGCGTCCGGAAGCACCTAGGAAAAAGGACGAGTCTCGCGCGCGCCGTATGAGAGAGGATAGCGAGTTTTCGCCGCGGTCAGCGGGTCAGCTTGACTGGGTGTGCAAAATGGCTGCTTGGATCGCGTCAGAAGCTATGCCGAGTGAGCATTCACCACGTGAACCGTCCAACCGGTTGGTGTCTCGAATGCAATCGGGCCGCGCGGATTAAGATTTATGGAGTACGCGCCAAAGCCTACTGCCCGCGCATCGCCCACTGGCCCCACATCGCCTGGATTTCCGCGAGCTTCCGGCCGTAGGCTTCTTCCACCGCCGCTTGGCTGTCGCGCCCTGCGCGGATCGCGTCCACCAGCTTGATGAAGCGCTGGTTGTCCGACTTGTACAGATAACTCACCATCGAATAGCAGGTCAGGTAATCCAGGCTGCCCATCCCGATCAGGTCCAGCGGGAAGATCAGATCCCACGTCTTGAGCTTGCTCTGCAGCGCGAACTTGCGGATGTCCTGGTCCCAGTTCTCGCCGAACTTCACCGCGTTGGCCTCGTAGCGGAACGAATACACGAGGTTCTTCTGCGTGACCATGTTCTCGCACAGCGCCGCGAAGCCCTCGCTCAGCCACGCCGGCGCCTGCCCGTCGGTCGCCTCCAGCATCGATTGCTTGGCGAACTGGAACAGCGCCATGTGATGCGGGCCCGGCGCCTGCGCCTGCTTCGAATTGAAGTAGCCCAGGTTCCGGCTCATCCCGCCCGTCGATTGCCGAGCCAGCTTCCAGTGCTCCCCCGGCACCTGCTTCTCGAACGCATCGATCAGCTTGTTGTAGCCCACTTCGTCCCACAGGATCAGGATCTCGTGCGTGTGCGGGCGCGTCGGGGTCAGTGCGATCGAGCGCGTCTGCTGCTGCAGCAGGTTCGTAAGCTGCTCGATCTGCAGGCCCACGTTCTTGGCCGTCGCTTCGGGCAACTGCGCGTGAACCGTGATGTGATGCGTGTCCACGCGGACGAGCTGCATGCCCGTGATCGTTTCCCAGTTCCGGTGCTTCTGCTCCACCGTCTCGTAGCTCGCTTTGGCCTCGTCGAGCAGCACCTTCGGATCGCGCGAGCCGGTGTAATTCGCCTGGAACATCCACGGGATCCACGCCTGCGGCGGCGGCGGCACTTCGCTCTCCAGATGCACGAACGCGCGCGGCGGGAGGATCGGCTGATAGATCGCGGCCAGGCCCGGCTTGGCCGGTTCGGGCGGCGGCGCCACTTTGGGCGCAGGCTTCACTTCCGGAACCGGCGCCGGCGCTTTCGGATCGGTCTCGGGCAGCGGAGCCGGATCGTTCAGCGCCGGCGGCTCCACCGCCGGCGGACCGCTGCGCGGAGGGGCCACGGCCACCGCCGGCTCTTCGTCCGGATCCATTTCTTCGTCCAGCTTCGAGCGCGCCGGCGGACGGTCTTTGACCATCAGCGCGGAGGCCGGGTCCACCGTCTTCGGCGCTTCGGCCACCACCGCCGGGGCCGCGGGTTCCGTGGGCGGCGGCGTAGCCGGGCCCACCGTCGCGACCTGCGGCTCTTCGGGAACCTGAGGCGCCGCTTCGGACCTCGCGACGGCTTTCGATTCCGGAGCCGGAAGAACCGGCGTCTGAGCGTGCGGTGGCTCCGAATGCGGTTCCGCCGGCTTCGGTGCGGTTGGGCTCGCCGGCGGGCTCTCCGGAGCCTGCGCAGCTTGCGGTGCGTTCGTGCCGCCGCGGCCCAGCAGAATCCCCAGCATCACCGCCGCCGCGATGCCGCCGCCGATGCCGATCCACTTCAGCGGAATCTTCTCGCGCTCTTTCGGCGCATCCACCGCCGGCGTCGCCGCGCTCGATCCGGCCGCGCGAGCGGCCTTCGGTACCGCACCCACCAGGAACGACGCTTCGCCGCTCCGCGCCGGCACCATCACGCGCGCGCGGCAGGCCGGGCACATCGCCGGCTGCTGAGCCATATTCGCCGGGAAGCCCGCGGGCTTCTGGCAGTTCGGGCACTGGAACGTGATGAAGGCGGCGGCTTCTACTTTGGGCGCATGCGACGCCGAAGCGGAAGCTTTCTTCTTCTGCATCAGCTTCGCGGCTTCTTCCGGCGAAACTTCTTCCACCTCGGCCACCGCCGTCGGCGCTTCCACCGGTGGCGGATCGCTCGGCTCCGCCGCCCCGATCGGCTGGTCGTTCTCGTCCAGCGTGCTTGCCGCCGGAATATCGATCTGCTTTTTGCAGTTCGGACAGCCGCCGCGCTTGCCGGCGTACTCGTCGCGCACCCGGATTTTTCGTTCGCAAAGCGGACAACGGAATTTAACGCTCATGGCCCCTACCTCTATGTGGCATTCCACCTGTGACGTAACGTGCGGTGGCTTTGCTAGCTGTCAGTAAGTCTCGTACAATCGCTAACTTCCTGCCCAATAAGGCCTATGTAAAGGTGCCCTTTCGGGCTCCGCTTCGCCCCTAATTCTCGATTGCACATAGTGCGCCCGCGAATTTTAGGCATTAAGGGTCCTTCCCCTGCCCCGTTGTCAGGTTGGTGTAAGCGTTTCGGATTCGCTCGAAACCTTAACCGCACACCGGGCGTCTCATGCCTGGACGAGAGCACCGCAAGCAGTCAAAGGAGCCACGCCATGTCCTTCAGCCGCCGTCAATACCTGATTCTCTTCACGCTCACCTTAGTGAGCTTGGCTTGGCTGCGTTCCGCGCACGCCGAAATGCTCATGGTCCCCACCGACCGCGAAGCGCGGGTGGTGGACGAAATCGGAATGCCCGAGCGCCGGCTGATCCGCGCGCCGCGCCCCGCCGACTTGCCCTTCCGCGTCACCCAAAGCCGCGTCGACGTGCGCATCGAGGAAAACGTCGCCACCACCACGCTCACCCAGACGTTTCTCAACCTAAGCGGACGGCAGCTCGAAGTCCGCGTCATGGTCCCGCTCCCGGCCGATGCGACGATCAACCGCAGCGCCCTATCCATGGGCGACGAGATGGTCCAAGGCAAGCTTTATAACGCCGCCGAAGCCCAGCAGATTTACGAGACCATCGTCAGCAGCCGCCGCGATCCGGCGCTGCTGCGCTTCGTCGGCGAGAACCTCTACGAAGCGCGCGTCTTCCCCATCGAACCCAACCAGGAACGCAGCCTCCAGTTCAGCTTCACGCAGGTCCTCGCGCCCGTCGGCGGGCTTTACGATTTCCGCCACATCCTTGCCGGCAGCCAGCTTTACCGCACCGGCGTCGAGAAGTTCCAGTTCGAGTGCGTCATCCGCGGCGCCAGCCCCTTGGGCCCCGTCTACAGCCCCAGCCACCTGGTCTCGGTCGATCGCCCCGATCCCAAGAGCGCCACGATCAAGTTCAAGGAAGACTTCCTCGCCAGCGACCGCGATTTCCGGCTCTACTACGCGCCCACCGCCGACGACGTGGCGCTGCGCATCCTCACCCACCGCCCCAAGGCCGAAGAAGACGGCTACTTCATGCTTCTCGTCCGCCCCGGCGAACAGCTCGACACCAGCAAAGTCCTGCCCAAGGAAATCGTCTTCGTCCTCGATACTTCGGGCAGCATGGCCGGCGAAAAAATGGAGCAAGCCAAAGCCGCGCTCAACTTCTGCCTCAATCAGCTCAATCCGCGCGACCGCTTCAATCTCGTGCCCTTCAGCACCGAAGTGAAGAGCTTCAATCCCAAGCTGCTTGAAGCCACCAAAGAGAACGTCCAGAAAGCCCTGGCTTACGTCGACGCGCTCGAAGCCACCGGCGGCACCAACATCGACGACGCGCTGCGCACCGCGCTCGAAAACGATTTCACCGCCGGACCCGCCAGCGCCAAACTCGTCATCTTCCTCACCGACGGCAAGCCCAGCGTCGGGATCACCGACATCAAGAGCATCCTCAAGGACGTCGAGAACTCCAACGGCAAGCCCCAAGCCCGCGTCTTTGCCTTCGGCGTCGGCACCGACGTCAACACTCACCTGCTCGACCGCCTCGTCATGGACGCCGCCGGCACGTGCAGTTACGTCGCACCGAAGGAGGATTTGGAACTGAAGGTCAGCGACTTCTACGCCAAGATCAAGAACCCCGTCATGACCGATCTCGCCCTCGACCTCGGGCCCTCCGCCCGCGTCCACAGCCTCTATCCCAAGAAGCTCCCCGCGCTCTTCAAGGGCAACGAACTCCTCGTCTTCGGGCGCTACAAAGGCACGGGCAGCGGCGACGCGGTCCTCACCGGCAACGTCGCCGGCGAGAAGCGCGAGATACGCCTACCGGTAGTCTGGGCCGAAGCCGACCGCGGCAACGACTTCCTGCCCCGCGTCTGGGCCATGCGCAAGATCGGGCACCTGCTCGAAGAGCTGCGCCTGGGCGGTCCGAACCAGGAGCTGATCGAAGAAGTCGTGGCCCTCGCCCAGCAGCATGGAATTGTCACGCCGTACACCAGCCAGCTTGTCCTCGAACCCGGCATGGACCCCAACGCGATCCGCGACGGCCGCTGGCGCGGGCGGCTGACCGAAGAGACCGCCGCTCTCGCCCCCGGCGCCCCGACGGCCTCCAGCCGCGAATTGCTTGACGGCGCCAACGCCAATCTGGAAGGTTTGCGCAAGGAAGCCGAACAGCGCGCCGGACAGGCCGTGGCGGCCAAGAGCGGCGATCTGGCCGTCTCGCTCGCCGAAGCAGAGAAGCAGCTAAAGGACGCGCAGGGCGATGCCGGATTCGCCGCGCGCGCCCCCAAGCCCGCGGAAACCGGCGAAGCGCTCGACGACAAATCCGTCGAGCGGCGCTTCAAGAGCGACAGCGCCGCCCGCGAACTCAAGGCCCAGGCCTACGCCGCCGACCGGCTGGCCCAGCAGAGCGGCGGGGCGGGCGGGAAAGTCCTGGCTCTCGACGGCGACGAAGCCAAGCAGCTCCAGGATTTCGTCGAGACCAGCGCCGAGATGACCATCAAGCAGGCCGCCGGACGCGCCTTCTATCTGCGCCAGAACGTCTGGGTCGACGGCACCATGAAGCTCAAAGACGGCGAAGAACCGGTCAAACTCGAAGCCTTCGGCAAGGAGTACTTCGAACTGCTCAAGAAGCACCCCGAACTCGGCGCGGTCTTCGCGCTGGGCGACGATGTACTCGTCTCCGTCGACGGCAAGGCCTACCGCGTCGTCCCGCCCGCCGCGAAGAAATGAACCGCGCGCCGGACGATGGGGTGGAAAAAGTTGAGCATAATCCGGCGGCGAGTCTCTCGCCGCCGGTTCTGTTTTCGGTAACCCACGGCATCACGCGTTCGCGCCGAACCGGAGCCTACTTCGTCAGCATCCACCAATGCACGCCGGCCGCCGCGGGCAGTTCGATCCGGTACGCGCCGTCTTCCCGCACCAGCGGAATGGCCGCTCCGGGCTTTCCGTCCGGTTCGCACGGGACGAGCTGCAAGCCTTCGATCTCCGACGCGAAGCGCAGCGTCGCGCGCACCGGCTCGCTGTGAAAGCGGCTCGCGTTTTCCTCTTTGATCGGCCGCACGCGAGCCACCGCCGTCAGCAGCACGCGCGTCGACTTCGTCAGCGGCTCTGCCGTCAGGCTGTTCAGCGCGAGCAGCGCCTTTGGTGTCCGCGATTCGACGCTCAACGGCCCCGCGCTCAGCTTCCCGGCCTCGCCCAGCCAGCCTTGTAAAGCCACTCCGCCCGGCGTGACCACCGTCTGCACGCCGCGCTTCAATTCGCGCTTCAACTCGCCGGTGTCCGAAACAATCTCGGTGGCTTCGGCGGCCAGGTAGCTCTTGTGCGGATCGTCGATCGTTTCTACTCCCTCGGCCGGCGCGGTGGCCTGCACCCAAGGCAGCTCTTTGATCGCCTCGAGGCCGATCGTGACCCGGTGCATCTCCATCAGCGTGCGCACCGCGCGGGACTGCTCGCCGCCGAGTTTCTTATCGAGCGCCGTTTCGCGCTTGGCGCGGAGCATCACCGTTTGCTTGGCCTCCTGGACGTCGCGGCGAAAAAAGAGCGCCGCGGCGGGCATCGCCGCCGTCACGCCCGGATCGCCGTAGCTCGACCAGTTGTCGATCCCACGCGCGCCCGTGCCGAAGATATCCTGGCTGTACCCGTACAGCATCGGAGCATCCCAGCCCTGCAGCGCCCCCACCGCCGCCCAGTACACCGGCATCGTGAAGCGGTCGCGGCCAGGGTAATGCCCGATGTTGTATTCCGTGATGGCGAACGGCTTGCCGTAAAGCTGAGCGCCGGCGGCGGTATGGAGAAAGTTCGAACCCGTCCGCGGATCGGCCGACAGCGCTTCGTCTCCGCCGTAGCTGTGGCAATCGACGATCCCGCCGCGCGCCAGCGAATACAGCGCGCCCATCCCCATCCCGCCCCAGATATGCCCCGCCGCCACCGGCGGCTTGACTCCGAAGCCTTCCAGATGCCCCAGCATCGTCTCGAAGAATTGATGCTCCTTATCGAGCAGAAAAAGCTTCGCGGGCCCGTCGATCCACGTCTTCCACGTCTCGTCCGGCGGCAATCCCGTTCGCGCGCAGAACGCGCCCACCTCGGCCTGGAAGATCTTGGTGTGCGCCGGTACCCCCTTGTCCGGGAGCAGCGCGTTGCCGAAGTGGTAGACCAGATCGTTCTCGTTCGTCAGCAGCAGCCCCATTACCGCGGGTTCGTCCTTCAGCGCCAGGCCCGTATGCGGGTTCGCTGCGCCGAGGTATTTCTCCGCGAATTCGCGCATCAATTCGGCCATTCGAGCGTTGTAGTAGCAGAAACCCTTCCCCTCGCTTGTCCCGTTCTTGCCCTTCCGAGCCATCTCGTCGAAGTTCGGAATCTCGTCCCCGGATTTGAACGGGCGCCCCACGTGGATATCGATCCAGACGTACACGCCTTCGTCCTTCAAGCATTTCACGAACCAATGCATGTTATCCAGCGCCTGCGCGTCCAGATCGCGGCTGTGCGGCTTCTCCAGATCGATCAGGCACGGCTTCACCCACGTCCCGCTGTCGTGGTGATGCAGACGGATCAGGTTGAAGCCCAGCATTGCGATCCGCTCCGCCTGCTTCTTCAGTGCGTCCTTGCTCGAACGGAAGAGCGCATACGCCTGGACGTTCGCGCCCCAGAATTTAACCGGCGTTCCGTCCGCGAAAACCAGCCGCTCCCCGTCGGCCTTCACGAAGCCGTGCTTGCCCGCCGGCGTTTGGTTGAGAAAGCGCAGATCCACCGGGCTTTCGTCCGGGTGCAGCGCGTCCAGCGGCCACTGTTCCAGCGGTTCCGGACCGTAGCGTTCGTCCAGAGACGCGACCACCTCGCCGCCCTCCGGCAGCGTCACCGTCATCGTGAACGGAATCTGCCCCGCCGCGACTTTCTCCGCGAAAAAGAACGTCCGGATCGTGTCCTTGCGCCCCTTCTCGAAGAAGATCGAACCCACCGGGGGATCGAACGTCACTTCCAGCGCCTGCCCCTTCACCGCCTCCCAGCGCCAGCCCTTCCCGCCCTCCAGCAGCGCCGGTTCCGGCGGCGCTTGTTCGAAAGCATCCGGACCCAGCTTCAGCGCGAACTCCAGCCCTCCGCCAATCACGTCGGCCTTCGCTTCGGCGGAGGTCCAGTCGTAACGGTAGATCAGTTGCCGTTCGCTGGCACGCTTGATCGATCCGTTCAGCGTCAGGCCCAGTCCGGGCACCGAACCGCCCAACGTGTACCCGCCGTCCCCGTCGCTCTTGGCGCCTACCTTCGGAGCGGCGAACTTCCAGTTCGCGGCCCAGAAGACGTACTTCGCGCCGGCCACGCGCGAACCGCGGTAGCTGACCGCTAACGTTCCCTCCGACGTGGCCTGCAATTCCCAATCGGCCGCGTGGACGCAGAAAGCGCACAGCAGCGCGCACAAGACCGGCATCGTCAATCGCATCGTGAGGCTCCGGGGCGAACGCACGACCTTAATATATAGCGCATACACGGCTCGCGCCGGATAAGCGGCGTAAGCAACGGAAAACGAAAGCGCCTAAACGGCGTCGTCGAAGCGGTTTAGCTCCCGGTGCGTCCCGCGGCGAAAAGCCGCGCGCATTCGGGCGCGGAAACTAACGGCAAATCGAACGCTACTTCGGGATAGATACCTCGCTCAAGCTCTCGAAATAATACTGAAACTTCAGCCGCGGCGTCCCGGGTTTTACTCCGATATGCAGTTTCAGACGCACCGGACCCTCGAACTTCATCCCATCGTCGTTCACGAACGCGCCGTCTTGGAAAATATCGAGGTCGTGGATCACGCAGAGGTTGTCGTCGTCTTCGGACGCCGACTCCGAGTCGAAATCGGTCTTCTTGTCCGGATGAACCAGCAGCAGCTCGCCGGGTTCCCAGTGCCGGAACGCGCCTTTGCTCTCGGCCGGCGTTACCGTCGCCTCCAGGTGGTACCACGCGCGCTTCGCAAAATCGGCTTTGCGTTCGTCGTCGCTCTCGTCCGCATCCTCGGGCTTGGCCAGCTCGGGCGCGCTGGCCGGCACGATCCCGTGCACCAGCACCGTCGCCCCTTTCAAGACCGCGCTTTTCATTTTGAACGGCGCCGTGAACAGCCGCACGAGCAGCCACTTGACGAACCAGATCCCGAAGACGATCCCGCCGAGGACCAGCAGCACGCCGCCCCACCACGGCAGCAGTTTGATCAGATAAATGAACCCCGCCAGCAGCCCGATCAATACCAGCAGCACCAGCAGTTTCATGATGCGTTTCTCCGCGCCCCATTGAATAACGCCCGATTCCCGAAACCTTTTAACGTGCGCTACCGCGTCCGCCAACCAGAATCCCCTTCCGCCGCGCGCTATGGACGTTTCGAGCTTCCTTTATATGCTGCATCCACATGATCGATTACACGTTGAACGCTTTACACGACGGCGCCGGGCTGGTGCTGCTCTGTTTCGTGTTGCTGTGCGGATTGCTGTACCGCGGGCTTCCGCAGCGGGACGATCGCCGCACGCTCACCCTAGCTTCCGGCTTCTTCGCGCTCACCTTCCTCGCGCTCATCGCCGGCTTCGTGCTCCGGCCCGCCGGACAAGCCGGTCCCGATCCCCGCCTCGTATACGCCTGCGTCTTCGTCGAAGGCCTCTGCCTGCTCACCCTCGTGATCCTGGCCTTCTTCCGCGCGCTCCTGCCCGCCCTGAATTTCCATCCGCCCAAGATTCTGCAGGACCTGGCCACCGCCGCGCTCTGGGCCGTTTGGGCGCTCGTGCTTCTCAACGTCGCCGGCGCCAGCCTCACCGGACTCATCACCACCAGCGCCGTCTTGACCGCGGTGATCGGCTTCGCGATGCAGGATACCCTCGGCAACGTCCTCGGCGGACTCGCCATCCAGCTCGACCGCAGCGTCAAAGTCGGCGAATGGATCAAGGTCGGCGACGTGAACGGACGCGTCGTCGAGATAGGCTGGCGTCACACCGCCATCGAAACCCGCAATTGGGAGACCGTGATTCTGCCCAACAGCCAGTTGATGAAGAACAGCTTCCTCGTCCTCGGCCGCCGGCAGGGCCATCCCGAACAGTGGCGCCGCTGGGTCTGGTTCAACATCGATTACCGCCACGCGCCCAGCGAAGTCATCCGCGTCGTCGAACGCGAACTGCGCCGCGCCGAGATCCCCGGCGTCGCCGCCGAGCCCGCGCCCAACTGCATCATGATGAACTTCGACGAAAGCTACGGGCGCTACGCCGTACGTTACTGGCTCACCGATCTCAGCCGCGACGACCCCACCGACTCCCAGGTCCGCGTGCTCGTTTACCTCGCGCTCCAGCGCGCCGGCATCCCGCTCTCGATTCCGGCGCACGCGATCTTCATGACCGAAGAATCCGACGAACGCAAAGCGCGCAAGGCCGGTGAAGCCCAGGCCAAGCGCATCGCCGCGCTCAAAGCCGTGGACCTTTTCGCCGGACTGAATCAGGAAGAGCTCGCCGCGCTCGCCGATAAGGTTCGCCCCGCGCCTTTCAGCCCTGGAACCGTCCTTACCCGTCAGGGCGACGAAGCGCACTGGCTGTACATCCTGGTCGAAGGAAATTGCGACGTGATCCTGCAGAATCCCGGCGGCGAAGCGCGGCAGATCGGCACGCTGGGACCCGGGCAGTTCTTCGGCGAATGGGGGCTGCTCACCGGCGAACCGCGCCACGCCACCGTGATCGGCCGCGCCGACGGCTACTGCCTGCGCCTCGACAAGGAAGCCTTCCGCTCGACGCTCCAGCAGCGCCCGGAACTTGCCGAGCAATGCTCCAAGCTCCTCGCCGCCCGCCAAGACGCCTTCCAGCACGCCGCCAAGGAACTCGACGAAGCCGCCCGCGCCAAACTCCTCGCGCAGTCGGCATCCGATATTCTGGATAAGATCAAAGGATTCTTCGGCGTGTAAGCGCCCGGCGTCACGCCCACGGCCGTTGCCCTTGCCGTTTCCCCTCCTTGCCAAGGAGGGGTTGGGGAGGTGAACAAATTCAATGCGTGCGAAGCGCGCACTTAAAAGTGCGCTTACCGCTCGCTCGCCACCGCCACAGCGCCCGCCAGCACCCGCACCGCATACCCGCAGCTCAAACTCCGGCCCGTCGCCGGATCGTGCAGCTCCGCGCGAAATCGCCCCGCATAACGCATCGATCCGTTCAGCACCGGGACGGTCCCGCCGAAGAGCACCAGGCCTTCCGTCGCGCCGGCGCGAGCCAGCAAATCTTCGGGCGGACGCAGCAGGCTCAGCGTGCCCTGCTGATAAAGTTCTTCGGGCCCGTCGCCCTCCTGCACGAAGCTGCGCAGCACCAATTCGTCCCAGTGCGAACGCAGATCGGCCAGCCGCCAGACGTTCGTGCCCGCGATTTTGGGGCAGACCTGCTTCGATTGCAGGATGTCGTGCCGTTCCAGCCCCCGGTCGGTATGATCGCTCCCGACGCCTACGTAAATTTCCTTCTGCGCGACGAAAAAGACCGCTTCGGTCTCACCCGAGGTCCGCGCGCTGACCACCTCGATCTCGGTGCCGGTGCTCAGATTCCGCGCGGGCACCGGCATGATCAGCGGGATCTGCTCCGGCGGCGGCACGCCTTCGTGCGCCAGCTCTTCGATATGCGCGCGCACCGCGGCCTCATTGCGTCCGCTGTACCCGGCGCAGATCAGCCGGCGCACGGTGAAAGCCCGCGGAGCGGGACACGGATCGGCATGGACTTGCAGCGAAAGCAACGTCATGAACGCTTCTCCCCAGGCTCGAAGTAGTGGATTTCGAAGAGCAGGCAGCCGCTTTCGCTTTGGAAGGGTCCGTGCGGCGTGCCCGGCGGGCGTACCGCGTACGTGAACGGCTCGAAGCGCTCGCCGCCCACGCTCAGGTCGCCCTGCACCAGGAAAACTTCTTCCCAGTACGTGTGCTCGAACGGAAGCGTCGTGAACGCGCCCGGCGCGAAGCGCAGCAATCGCGTGCGGCAGCCGTAGCGCCGCGATTCGTCCAACGCTCCGGCCAGCCGCTTCTCTTCGATCCCCGGCGGATAGCCCGGCGGCGGCGACCATCCGCCGCTCAGATCGACCGTGAAGAACTCCAGGTGTTCCTTCAACACGGCTCTTATCCTTTCAGGCCAGGCCGAAATGCCGGCGTAAGAATTCCAGTTCGCTTTCGTACGGCGGCGGCGTGTCCTTCGTCACCAGCGTGCACTCCAGTCCCAGCGCGTCGTAGCGTTCCTTCAGCAGCTTCCCGTGATTCGGATGATGGATATCCCCCGTCGTGTCGGACAGGGACATGCGGTAGCTCGTGTACAGCGGCGGAGCGTTCGAGCGCAGATGCGTGAGCGCCGCCGAGTCGATCATCTTCCAGTTGGCTTCGGGCGGCGGATCCAGAATCTGGTCCGGGGTGATCCCGAAGAGCGGCGGCAGGCACGGATTCTTGTACGCGTCGCCGGGCAGGTGAAGCTTGACGAAGCGCGGATCGTAATTGCACTGCCCCTGGTAGACCACGAGGCACGTCAGGCGCGTCGACTCCCGCGCCACCGGATCGGCGCTCTTCGGATCCGCCCTATCGTCGCGGAAGCCGATCCACATGCTGATCCCCGCGCCGGCCGATCCGCCCGCAGCCGCGAAGCGCGTGGTGTCCAAATTCCATTCGCGCGCCTTCGTACGCAGGAACTGCACCGCCCGCGCGCCGTCTTCCATCGGCGCCGGATAGGTGACTTCCGGTGTCAGGCGGTAATGGATCGAAGCCAGCGAGATCCCCGAATCGAGCAGGCGCTGGGCCGGATCGCTCGACTTCATCCACTCGCGGCTTTGGACGACGCTCTTGTCGCCGCCCTTGAATCCGCCGCCGTGGATGAAGACCAGCAGCGGCGTCGGACGGTCCGACTTCGCCTGCCAGAAATCCAGCACCTGCCGCGGATGCGGGCCGTACGGAACGTTCGCGAAATCAGGCGGAAGGACGTTCTCCGCTTCGGCCTTCGGAGCTGCTGCGGCGGCCTCGGTCGCGCCGGGAACGGCCCGCGCGATGAGCAGCATCAGGAGGGCCATGCAAAGTATCGTAACGGTCATAAGGGACGCCTCGCTTTCTGTGGAGTTCCGGGGTTCGACTCAAGGCTTTTTGAACAACCAAGCTTTCGTGACCGGATCGGCATTCAGGAATGCCCAATACTTCTCGACGAAAATCGCCAGCGCCTTCGGCGCCGGGTGCACGCCGTCGGCGAAATATGATCGATCCCACGTGTTGTCCCAGATGTACGGGCCCCATTGCAGCCAAGGAAGCTTTCGTTCCGCACCCGCGTAGGCCGCGGCCGGATCGCCTTTAAGCTGGCTTTCGATCAGCCACTTGAACGCGAACGCTTCGCGCCAGACGTGCGGCTCCTGCCCCGTAAAATGCCGGAAACCGTCGCAGGTGAGGTAGCAGAGCTTCAAGTTCGGATACGTCGCGGCGCAGCGCCCCAGCACCGTGGCCAGATCGCTCTGCATCTTTTGCATTTGGTCCGGGAACGGGCCGGCCGGTTGGTTGCCTTTGTTGTTCGCGCCATGATACGTGGTGTGCAGGAACAGCACCTGCACCTGCAAGGGCGAGTAGCCCGGGCGCTTAGTTTGGTTGCTCAACAGAGTCCAGACCCTGCCCTGCTCGTTCATCAGTTGCGGAAGCTGGTTGCCGCTGACGGCCCCGTTGAGCAACTCGAAGCGCGGATGAAGTTCGGCCTGCTTCGATTCCAAGTGCCGGCCCAAGGCCGTGAAGTACTGCTTGCAGTTCGAATGCCCCGCGACGATCGCGAGGATGCGCCCGTTTGCCGCGTCCGGTTTGCCGGTCGTGTCGAGCGGCTGGATTGCGGCCGCGAGCGCCTCGCCCGCTTTGCGGTGCGCTTCGGGAATTTCGTTTTTGCCGCCCGGGTATAAGCCCGTCTCACGCCCTTCGTACGCCGCGCCCGTCGTGAAGGGCTTCAGCGTGGACGGATCGAATCCGCCAGGTTCCCCCGCCGCCGCACCGCCCGCCGCCAGGACCGTCAGCGCCGCAAGCAACAGAGGTAAGATCGTTCTCATAGACCGCACCCCTTTTAGAAGGCCTCTTCGCCGCCCTACTGCCCGTCCTGGCCCAAAACCGTCCGCCGTTTACCGTTCACTCCTTACCGCTTCCTACGCCCCCCTCACCATCCAGCCCCGCGCCACCGGATCGTTCGTAAGGAAGTCCCAGTACTGCTCCACGAAAAGCGCGCGCGCTTTATCCGCCGGATGCACGCCGTCGGTGAAGTAACTCGCGTCCCACGCGTTGTCCCAGATGTACGGTCCCCAGCTCAGCCACGGCTCTTTGCGCGCCGGACCTTCGAACGCCGTCCCCTCCGCGCCCATCAACTGCCGCTCGATTGCCCAGCGGATCCCGAACGCTTCGCGCCACACATGCGGCTCGAAACCGGTGTGATGCCGGAAGCCGTCGGCCGTCAGGTACGCCAGCTTGAGATTCGGGCACAGCTCCGCGACGCGCCCCAGCAGCGTCTCGAGGTCGTGGCGCATCTGCTGATAGCGTGCGGGGAACGGCTCCGACGAGAAGCGGTGAATGTTCTTCGCGCCGTGGTAGGTCGTGTGCAGGAAGAGCGCCTGGACCTGCTTGATCGAGTAGCCCGGGCGCGCGGTGAACTCTTCGATGTTCTTCCAAACCGGGCGCTTCGCGTCGTTCAACAACTCGTGAAGCTGCTGCCCTCCGACGGCGCAGTTCAGCAGTTCGAAGCGCGGATGCAGCCGCTCGCGCTGCGTGGCCAGGTGCTTCTCGAACTCCGCGAAGTACTGGTTGCAGTTCGAATGCCCCATCACGATGGCCAGGATGCGCCCGTTGCGCTCGTCGGCGTTCCCATCCGCGTCCAGCGGCCGAATCGACGCCGCCAGCCGCAGCCCCGATTCGGTGTGCACGCCCGGGCGCTGATTCGATCCGCCCGGATACAGACCCGTCTCGTAGCGCCCTTGATACGGCGCGCCGGAGGTAAACTTACTCAGCGTGGACGGATCGAACGGTTCCAGCATGGTTTCGGCTCCTTGAATAGCGGGGGTGGAGGCAAGCACGCGGTCGGCCAGCGCCGGGAACTCCCGCCGCGCGCGGTCCACCGCGTCGAAATCCGGTTCGGCCGTCACGAGCGCTGCTCCGGAATCGCCGGCTGCCAGCACCGCGCCCCACGGATCGATTAACTGGCTGAGCCCGGCCAGCGCGCGCCCTTCGCTCGAGCCCGTCGCGTTGCAGCTAAAGAGAAAAGCGAGGTTCTCGTGCGCGCGCGCGCGGTTAAAGAGCAGCCACGCTTCGCGCCGCGCCTCGGGCCAGGCCGAGGCGACCAGGAAGCCCTTCGCGCCGCGGTCGGTCATGGCCCGGAAGAGTTCCGGAAAGCGTAGGTCGTAGCACGTCGCCAGGCCCAGCGGCCCCCACGGCGTCGGCGCCACCGTAGGCTCGCCGCCGCGGCAGAGCCGCTTCTGTTCTTCGCTGCCGTAGCCGAAGAGATGCATCTTGCGGTAGCGCCCCAGCACCGCGCCCGCCGGACTCAAAAGCACGCTCGTGTTGTACAGCCGCCCCGCATCCGACTCGACGAAGCTGCCCATGAACAGATGAATCTTCAACTTCCGCGCTGCGTCGCTCAGCGCGCGCACCAGCGGACCGTCCAGCGCCTCCGCGTCCGCCGCGTAACGCGCGAACGAGAAGTAGCCGGTGGGCCAAAGCTCCGGAAGCAGCACGAGGTCGCTGCCGCGCGCTTCGTTCAGGCGCGCCAGCGCCCGTTCCAGCGCCGCCGCCTTCGGCTCGCCGCGGCATTCAAGCGGGATGCTGGTGACGCGCATGCTCGCCGCCCTCCACCAGAGCCGCGGACTCCGCGCGGCCGTCCACCAGATGCGCTTCCGTCGCCGCAAGATGCCGCCGCATCGCCAGCACCGCGCCCGCCGCGTCGCGCTCGCGCAGCGCATGCAGAATCGCCGCATGCTCGCGCAGCACCTCCTGCATGCGCCCCTCCTGTTCCAGCGCCGTATAGCCCATCAACAGGATGCAGGCGCGAAAGTTCTCCAGCGTCGCGCGCAAGAGCCGGTTCCCGTGCTGCGCCAGCAGCGCCTGGTGAAAGTCCTCGTCCGCCGCCAAAAACTGTTCGCGGTCGCGGTTATCCGCGGCATCGGCCATGCGCCGGCCCGCCTGTTCCAGCGCTTCCAGCGCCAGATCTTCCCGCGCCGCCAGCCCCGCGACGATGTGGCACTCGATCGCTTCCCGCGCTTCGAAGAACTCCCGCACCTCGCGCCGGCTGAAGCGCCGGACTTGGTAGCCCCTTCCTTTTAGGGGCACCAGGATCCCTTCCGCCGCCAACTGCAAAAGCGCCTCCCGCACCGGCGTCCTTGATACGCCCAGCGTGTCCGCCAACTGGTTCGCCGAATGGACATCCTCGGCCGATAAGCGGCCGCTCAGCAGCAGGTCGCGCACGCGCCGGTAGACCAGGTCTTTCAGCGTCTCGGGGCGAGCGATGGGGCGAGTAGAAGTCATGGAGCGGGCGGCCTTCCTTTATTTGGTGCTCGAAGCGGATTTTACGAATCCGTATTGCCTCTTGACTTGCATGTAGTATACTACATGCAACATGGAGCGGGCAACTGAAGTTCAAAAGATTCTTTTAAGCCATGTGGTTCAATAGATTAGGTAACTCAGGGAGGCCATTCTAATGCGCAAGGGTGCCCAGTACCTCAAAGCCTTGGACGACGACCGCTACGTCTTTGTCCACGGCGCGCGGACTAAGAAGATAGCCCAGCACCCGGCCTTTCGCGGCATCGCCGCCACCTTGGCCAAGCTCTACGACACCGCCGCCGACCCCGCCCAAGGTATGCAGTACCTCGCGCCCGAAACCGGCGAGCCCGCCAATCGCGTCTTCGCCATCCCGCGCAGCCGCGAAGACCTCGCCACCCGCCGTGCCGCGATCCTGAAATGGGCGCGCCTCACCCACGGCCTCGTCGGACGCAGCCCCGATCACGTCGGCAGCTTCCTGGCCGGCTTCGCCAGCCACTCCGCTTTCTTCGACGGCGGCGCGCGCGGCTTCGGCGCGAACGTAAAAAACTTCTACAAGAAACTCCTCAGCGAAGATCTCTACCTCTCCTACGTGATCATCCCCCCGCAGATCGACCGCAGCAAAACCGCCAGCACCCAGGAAGAAGCCTTCCTCCAGGCCGGCGTCGTCAAAGAACGCGACGACGGCATCGTCATCCGCGGAGCCCAGATGCTCGGCACCGGCGCCGCCGTCAGCGACTGGCTCTTCGTGAGCTGCATCGTCCCGCAGCAGCCCGGCGACGAGCCTTACGCCAACACCTTCGTCCTCCCCGTCAGCACCCCCGGCCTCAAGCTCTACTGCCGCCCGCCGTACGCGCTCCACAAAGAGCGCGTTTACGATTACCCGCTCTCCACGCGCTTCGACGAAAGCGACGCTCTCGCCGTCTTCGACGACGTCTTCGTGCCCTGGGAACAGGTCTTCGTCTACCGCGACCTCGAGAAGGTCCGCGCGCAGTTCTTCGCCACGCCCGCTCACGTCCTGGGCAACAACCAGGCTCAGATCCGCTTCACCGCCAAGATTCAGTTCCTCGTCGGCCTCGCCCGAAAAATCGCCGCCGCCAACGGCGTCGACAAGATTCCCGGCGTCATCGAGAAGCTCGGCGAACTCGCCTCCCTCGCCTCCGTCGTCGAAGGCATGGAACTCGCCAGCGAAGCCGCCAGCACCCTCGATCCCCGCGGCGTCGCGCGCCCCAACGAACGCTTCCTCTACGGCGCCATGGGCCTCCAGGCCGAACTCTACCCCCGCGCCCTCCAGGCCCTGCGCGAACTCGCCGGCGGCGGACCCCTCCAAGTCCCCTCCAGCGTCGTGGACCTCGAGCACCCCGAAGCCGGCGCCGATCTGCGCCGCTACATCCGTTCCCCCGGCTCTCCCGCCGAAGAGAAGATCAAACTCTTCAAGCTCGCTTGGGATCTCATCGGCACCGAGTTCGGCGGCCGGCACCTGCAGTACGAGATGTTCTACGCCGGCGCGCCCTTCGTCGCCAAGGGCTACGCTTTCCGTAACTACGGCTACGAGCAAGCGACGCAGCTCGTCGATGCCGCGCTGAACGACTACAACATGGAGTCGGCGGTGAACGGTAAACAGTGAACGGAATGCAAGCCCCAACGCGCCGCGCGCAAAGCGGTCTGATCTAATTCCAAGCTAGCGACGGGGACGTTTCCCCTCCTTGCCAAGGAGGGGCTGGGGAGGTGGACCCAACGCACCGCGCGAAGCGCGCTCCTTTTAATACATGTAACCTCAGCATCGCCCTTCGTGGCGTGGCAACCCTTGGCGTAACCTCCCCCACCCCTCAAAAACCTCCGGCGCTGCACCATGTGGCGCTTGCATTGATCGCTATATTCACTATGCTCCCCGTAGCTATTCGGCTTCAAACCGGCCCTACGGAGCGCGCGGCTATGGACCTCGACCAACTCCTCATCGACCTCGGTCAGCGTGGCGGCTCGGACTTGCACCTCAAAAGCAACCGCCCCCCGCTCTTCCGCATCCACGGCGACCTGCTCCCGCAGACCACCTTTCCCGAAATCAGCGCCGAAGACATGCGCGAACTCCTCTTCCGGCTCATGGGCCCCGAACGCTCGCGCATCTTCGAACAGGAACTCGAAGCCGACTTCAGCTACGAAATCCCCGGCTTCGCGCGCTTCCGCGTCAACGCTTTCGTCCAGCGCGGCCTGATCGGCGCCGTCCTGCGCTTGATCCCTCTCGACGTACCCACCATCGACGGCCTGGGACTCCCCACCGTCCTCAAGTCGCTTTGCGATCAGCCCAACGGGCTCGTCATCGTCACCGGCCCCACCGGCAGCGGTAAATCCACCACCCTCGCCGCCATGATTCAGTACATCAACCAGACCTATCAGAACCACGTCATCACCATCGAAGACCCCATCGAATTCGTCTACTCCGACGAACTCAGCACCATCAACCAGCGCGAACTCGGCCTCGACACCCACGAACTCCACCGCGCCCTGCGCGCCGCGCTGCGCCAAGACCCCGACGTGATCCTGATGGGCGAAATGCGCGACGCCGAAACCATCCACTTCGCCATCACCGCCGCCGAAACCGGACACTTGGTCTTCTCCACCCTCCACACCAACGACGCCAAGCAGTCCCTCGACCGCATCCTCGACACCTTCGAAGGCCCCGAAGCCAACCAGATCCGCATGCAGCTCGCCTTGGTGCTACGCGGCGTCATCTGTCAGCGCCTCATGAAGCGCAGCGACGGCCAGGGACGCGTCCCGGCCATCGAGATCATGATGAACACCTCGCACGTCAAGCAGTTGATCGAAGAAGGCGCGACCCGCGACCTCGAAAAGGCGCTCGCCGACGGCGCGCACTACGGCATGCAGTCCTTCAACCAGGCGCTCTACCAGCTTTACAAGCAGGGACTGGTCAGCGAAGACGAAGCGCTCGCCACCAGCTCGGCGCCCGAAGATTTAAAACTGATGATGCGCGGCATCCGCCGCGGAGCGGCCGCCGACGAACTGGCTTCCGGCGCCGCCGGCGGCGCCAAGCAAGTCCCCGGAAAAGGTTTGCCCGGCGCGAAGGGCGTCACGATCACCCAGTCCGCGCCCAAGGCCGGCGGCCTTCCGCCCTCCAGCGGCGACAAGAAACCCCCTGGCCGCGGCTTCGAGTTCTAAGCGGTTGCTGGCCCGCGGCTTGGCACTGGGGTTCACCCGCTCCCTCTGGGAGAGGGCACGGTGAGGGCGGTTTTTCGCCTGCCCCTGGCACGACACTACCCCCCGCCCCCGCTCGCCAAGCGCGCCGGATTCAAAAACGGATTCTCCTCCGTCTTCGCAGCCTCATCCTGCTCGAACGGATTTCCCGCCGCGGCGCTCGGACCGCGCTCCCGGTCCGGCTCCGCGCCGCCCGCTTCGGGCGTGCGCCCGCGCACCGACGCCGGTCCCCCGAACGCGCCGGGCCGCCGCGCGTCCGCTCCGCGCCGCTCATTCGCCGCCGAAGGCGCATCCGCCCGGCTCCCGTCCAGGTACGCGTGGAACGCCGTCTCCAACTGCGCCACGTCGAGCCCCACGTACGCTTGAATCCCTTGCTTCGCCCGGTTGCGGTAACAGTCGCTGGCGTAATGCAGCAGATCCGCCGCGTACGCCCCGTGCGCGTGATCGATCAGGAACCGGCACAGCGCGCCGCTGACCAGATAGTGATCGTGCCGCCCAGGCTCGGCGTGAAAACGCTCCCGCGGCATGTTCAGCAGCGTACTCAGCGCCGGGAGCTTTCCCCCCGCGCGCAGCTCCGCCGCGTCGCGCACGTCCGCGTGGCTGGCCCGCGGCGGCAGCGCCAGCCGCCCGTCCCCCTGCGGCACGCCGTATTCCAGCACCTGCGCGAGCCCCTCCGTCAGCCACGTCGGCCCGTCGCCCACCCGCGAGAACTCCCCCAGGATCTGGTGCGTCACTTCGTGCTGGACGGTCCGGAAGACGAACCCCGACTCCGCCGGGCCGTACGAATAGAAAAAGCTCGCCCCGCTGGCCGTGTTGTAAAAGCCCACCGATCGCTTCAGCAGCTCCTTGTTCTCCGACTTCACTTCGCGGTCGATGATCGAGCGGTATTGCGCTTCGTCGCGCATGAACCAGACCACCATCTTCTTGTCCGCCTTCTGATTGAAGAGCAGCCCCGTCGCCTGCTTCGCGGAACCGCGCACGAAGTAATCCAGGTAGCGCCGGAAACACAGCTCGCGGACCGCGTCGAGCCGCTCCGCGACCGCTACCGCCTGCTCGCGCGAACTCGTCGACTTCAGGATGAAGTGCTCCGTCTCCAGCACCCACGGGTTCGCCAGCGCCGCGTGCTTCGCGTCGGCCGCGGCCTGCGTCGACCACGCCCCGTTTTCGAACCACTCCCCGTTTTGCACGCGAGCGGCGTGCGCGGCCTCCACCCAGCCCTTACCCGGCAGGTACGTCCGCGCCGCCTGGAGCTGCGCGGCCGCGAAAGGCGAGGCCCACTGCGAACCCACGCGCACGTGGCCCAGCGCCTGGTGCGCCACCGCGTGATCGGGGTCGGCCTGAAGCATCTCGTACACCAGTTCGTACGCGAAACCCGCCAGCCCCGCTTCGTAGCAGCGCCGCGCGAGATCCTGCAGCGGCGGGGCGAGTTGCTTCCGCGCCGCCGCGCGGCGGCGCGAAAGCTCCGGCTTCAACGCTTCGTCCAGCGGCTTGACCGGAGCGATCCCGTCCACCAGCGCCGCAAGCCGGTCCAGATCGCGCCAGCCGCGCTCGCTGCGCCGCAGTTCGCCCAACAGCTCCCGCGCTTCGGCCCGCGCGCCCAGCCCGGCCAGCCACTTCAGCGTCGCTTCGTGAGCGTTCCGGCAGCCGCCGCGCGCCGCTTGCAGAGCGCTCTGATACTGCGCCGCCATGCGCTGCCGGTTCGCCCGCAGCGCCGCGCGGTACTGCGGGTCGAGATCCGCTTCCCCCGCGCGGGCCGCAAACGGAATGAGGCTTCCTGCGAGCGCGAAAATCAGGCAACAGCTCACCCTGGGCAACATGAGGCCCCTCCCGTTCAGGCAACGAGGTCGGTGGATGGATCGGCAATACGGCGGCGTCCCGGCGCGCCGTGAGCGATCGGCGAATACGCCCTGCGGTATGGCTACTTACTTGTTCAATGCGAAGGCACAGCTCTTTCAACTTTCAAGACGTTACTGGGGTGGTGTGCGTTACGGTCAAAGCGATGTAAATCGTTTCCCGGCATGGCGCTCCGCTCGAATGGGGGTCCAAAAACGAAGCCGGGGTTCCATTCGGAACCCCGGCCCATCCGGCTCGTGATGCATTCCCGGGAACTACTCTCCGAACGCGAAGCCCTTCTTCTGGCCCTGCTCGCGGATCGATTTGATCATCGCCGCATCCAGCGTCTCTTCGCCGCCGGCCGCGCGCTTCTTCATCTCTTCGGCGACGTGCTTGTTCCGCGCTTCGGTCAGCGCCAGGATCTTCGCCTGCAGTTCCGCGCGCTCCTTTGATTTCCCTTCGACGTACGCTTCGCGTCCGGCCTTGTCGAGCTGCTTCATCTCCGCTGGCAGTTCCCCTTCCGCCACTTCTTCGAGCGCCACTTTCTTTTCCCGCAGCGCGTCCACCAGATCCCATTCGGCGTTGTTGTAGAGGCCGCTGGCTTTGGTGGCGGCGCGCTGAGCGGCGGCTTCGGGAGCGGCGGCGGCCGCGTTGGCATCCTGCGCGATCTGCCGCTCCTTCGCGGCTTCGGCCTTGCGACCGAAAGCTACGTACGTCCCGTTCAGCTTCTGGTTCAAGTCGGCCAGTTCGGCGTCCTGGGGAGCTTGAACGGCCGCGACCGTCCGGTTTTGGTCGATATGCATGTAGCGACCGTCGGCCAGGTCGGCGCCGTCCTTCCAGTTCGTCCGCACGCCTTCGTTCACGTTCCCGCAGAAGATCGTGTTCACCAGGATCCCCTTCGCGATCGCGCCCCGGCACGCGCTCCGGTAATCCACCCGGCCCTGCCCGAACGCTTCGTTCCCCGCGATGAAGATCGCCTTCAAGTCATCCGCCGCCGCGCTCCACTGCAAGTGCTCCGCCGCATGCTGGATCACCGCTCCGCAATACTCCTCGCCCCCGTTCGTCTTCAGCGCGAACAACTCCTCGCTCACCTTGTCCAGATCCTGCGTGAACGGCACGATGCAGCGCAGGAAATTCTCGCCTGCCGGCAGCGTCTGCTTCCCGTACTCGTACAACGCCACGTGCACTTCCGGGCGCTGCCCGTGCCGCTTGGCGGCGATGAACTCATTGACGATCTTCCAGAGCTGCGATTTGGCCTGGTCGATCAGCCCGTCCATGCTCCCGCTCGTATCGAGCAGAATCGCGAGCTGCACCTGCGGGCGCTTCGCCACCGGCGGAGGATGCACGCCGATCGGCTTCCCGCCGTCCGCGACCTCCGTTTCCGAGGCCCCGGCGCAAGCCACCAAAGCGAGCGCAAAGAATAGGATAGAGAGGATCTTCGAACGCATGAGCGTTTCCCTTTCGCTGAGTGTCCCGTTCGCCTGCACGGGATTCGACGCGCTCGAAGCGCCCAGGTTGCGCGGTTTGCCGTCAAAGTGCCGTAAAAGCCCCCCGCCCCGTACGTGCACCCCGTATCCCCCGGTATCGCGGGCGTCTCGCCCGCAGGTCAAGCCCTTGGTCGATTACCATTTGGTGTCTGGTGTTTGGTGTTTGCCCTATGTTTGGTTCTTGCCGTTTGAAGTTTGCCCTTTACCTCAACCCCTCCCCCCACCCTCTTTCTCCCCTCTTGACCCCTCTCCCGTTATCCGATAACTTGAACAGGCTCACGATTTTGGACTAGCTTGGGAGCAATCCGCCCCGTCGTTTCAAAGCTCGGGCGAGGCGGCGGTTTCACGAGGAGTGGCGATGGTTCGCGCACGGACGCATATAAAGGTAGGCGCGTTGGCCCTCGGCGCCCTCCTCTCGCTCGCCGGCTGCGGCTTGGGCACCAGCAACAAGCGCATGAACGCCACCGAGCAGAACGCCCGCGCCTACACCGAGCATCAGCGCAAACTCCCCGAAGACCTGCGCGAAGACGTCCGCCGTTACCGCCACATCCAGGAAAAGCTCGCCTGGAAGATGGTTCAGGACATCGAGAACTACTGGCAATACCACCGCGAACTGACCGATGAAGTCCGCGACGACATTCGCGCCTACAAGCAGCTTCAAGCCCGCTTGGCCTGGGAAGTCGCCGAAAACGTCGAGGCCTATTGGGAACATCAGCGCCAGTTGCCCGAACACCTCCGCGACGAAGTCCGCCGCTACAAGAACGTGCAGGTCGAACGCGCCAAGGCCACCGAGGACAACGTCCAGGATTACTGGGCGTACCATATGGAACAGGTCGAGCACCTCCGCGAGAGCGTGCGGCGCTACAAGCACAACCAGCAGGAACTAGCCAATAAGGTCGTCGCCAACGTCGAGAACTACTGGGAACACCAGCGTTCCAAGCCCGAACACCTCCGCGACGATGTCCGCCGCTTCAAGAACGAGCAGATCGACCGCGCCGAGCGCACCGAGAAGAACGTCGAAGCCTATTGGGCGCACCAGCAGGAAGGCCCCGAACACCTCCGCCAGCTCGTCCGCAGTTGGTGGAGCAATCAGGACCGCCTCAGCAAGAAGCTCGTCGAGGACGTCGAGACCTACTGGGCGCACCAGCAGAGCTTGCCCGAGCACCTCCGCTCCGCCGTCAGCCGCTACTGGCACAACGAATCCGTCGTCCGCGTCGCCAAAACCAAGCAGAACATCGAGAACTACTGGGACCACCAGCGCGAACTCACCGACGACGTGCGCGACGACGTCCGCCGCTTCAAGAACAGCCAGATCGACCGCGCCTACCGCACCGAGAAGAACGTCGAAGGCTACTGGGAATATCAGCGCAGCAAGCCTGAGTTCCTGCGCGAACAGGTCCGCGACTGGCTCGAGAACGAAACCGAAAAGCGCCCCGCCAAAGTCCTCGCCAACGTCGAAGCCTACTGGGAACACCAGCAGGAATACCTCCAAGAGACCGAGCTCAACTCCCGCTACTACAGCGGCCAGTACGACGACAAAGTCCGCCGCAATCAGTAAGCGCGGACGGGTCGGGTTTCTAAGCCATTCGTAGCGTGAAGTTGGCGGTTCGTGCCGTTACCGGTCCCTCTTTACCGTTCACCGATCACCGCCCTATGTCCCCTCTCACCCGCGGCCGGCTCTGCATCGTAGGCGCGGCGGTCTGCTGGAGCAGCGCAGGGGCGCTGGTGAAGTACGCCAACCGCTCGCTCGACGCCTGGCAAATCGCCGGCGGGCGCAGCTTCTTCGCGTTTCTTCTGCTCGTGGTCCTGGTCAAGCCTTGGCGCCGGACCGATTGGTGGAAGCCCAGTCCCAAGCTCCTGCTGCTCTCCATCGCCTACCCCGCCATGCTGATCGGCTACATCACCGCGCTCGTTCACACCACTGCCGCCAACGCGATCTTCCTGCAGGACACCGCGCCCGTCTGGGTCATGCTCCTCTCCCCTTTCCTGCTCGGCGAACGTTTCCGCGCCGGCGACCTGCTTCTCGTGGCGCTCTGCGCCGTCGGCATGCTGCTCTTTTTCAACGACCAGCTCACCGACGGCCAAGCCTTCGGGAATATCATGGCGCTCTGCAGCGGTCTGGGCTTCGCGCTGGTCATGATCGGTCTGCGCTGGGGCCGCCCGAAGGAACTCGATCCGAACGCTCCGCCGCCTGACGGCCCGCGGCCGCCCTCCGACGCCGAACTCCTGATCGTCTACGGCAATATTTTTTGCGTCCTCGGTTGCCTCGGCTTTCAAGGCGCCTGGCCCCCGCTCGAAGAACTTCCCATTCCGCTCGCGACCGTCGTCGTCCTCGGCGTGGTCCAGTTGGGCATGGGCTACTTCCTGATGACGCACGGCATCCGGCAAGTCTCGGCGCTCGAAGCCTCGCTCCTCGCGCTGCTGGAGCCGATTCTCTGTCCGATTTGGGCGTTTCTGACGCTGCACGAACGTCCCGGTCCGTGGGCCATGGCGGGGAGCGCCGTGATTTTGCTGACCGTGGCGCTTCAAGCATTCCGGGGGCCGGGCCGTGAAGCGAAGGAACGGCAAACGGAGAACGGCGAACAGTAAGCGGTGAACGGTAAGCAAGGGTCGGTAAGCGGAAGTCGGTAACCGATGAAGGGTGAACGGTAACGGCGGCGCGGCCTCACGTACGCCGGATACGTTGGCTGTGGGTCGGGAGCGCTCCACCGAAAGGTCAGTCAGGCTACGCATCTTGACGTGGCCGTAATCGTTCGCATCCCGTGCGAACGCGATGAACCCACTCCCAGCGCTTGGAGCCTCGTGAACCACCCCTTGAGCTTTTCCCCTCTCCCTCTGGGAGAGGGCAGGGTGAGGGAGGTTTTCAGCAGCCCCAGCATCACTGATGCCCAACGCATCTCCCAAGCCGCTCGCGTCCCGTAGGGACGCGATGAAAAATAGTCCAGCGCCTAGCGCCTGTTGAATCAGCCGTTGAGCCTTTCCCCTCTCCCTCTGGGAGAGGGCCGGGTGGGGGAGGTTTTCAGCAGCCCCAGCATCACTGATGCCCAACGCATCGCCCAAGCCATTCGCGTCCCGTAGGGACGCAGTGAAAAATAGTCCAGCGCCTAGCGCCTGTTGAAGCAGCCGTTGAGCCTTTCCCCTCTCCCTCTGGGAGAGGGCCGGGTGAGGGAGGTTTTCAGCAGCCCCAGCATCACTGATGCCCAACGCATCGCCCAAGCCGCTCGCGTCCCGCAGGGACGCAGTGAAAATAGCCCAGCGATTTATCGCTGGGTTTCCGAGCGCCTCCCCAAACCGCTCGCGTCCCATAGGGACGCGATGAACGCTCATCCAAGCGGCTCCGCGGCAAGCTTACGACCATGGCATTCAAGCAAGGCATGGGGCCGCTGTGCTCAAAACATACAAATACAAGTAAGCACACAAAACAAAGCCTTGACGTTTGCCTCCAAAACGCCTGCACCACGTTCCAAGCCGGACCTTTAAGCTTCCAACAAGCCCCTGCAGTCTTCCAAAAGCCCAAAATGCACATGTTCCTAAAAGCACAGAAGAACCTGCAACGATTATAGCGCAAATATGGCACGATCAAACTTTTTGTACGAGGTGCACGCCCATCCTCGACCACCCGGTACGTCAATTTAGGTTAATATAAGTCCTTAAAGACCGTGAGACCGATAGGGCTCAATCAATAGATTCAATTTGAATCCCTAACATAGTGCAATGTTCCACGTGGAACATTTGGCCATTAGCAATCCCCCAAAACCCGACGCATCCTTACGCCCCATCGAGCCCGAACGACCTCAGAATCAGCTCCAAATCACCAAATGTTCCACGTGGAACATTCGTAATTGCAGCCCATCAACCCCACCCCCGGCCTAGCCGATCAGCCAGACGATACGAATGCGCCTCTAGACCGATGTGGCCCATATCCCAAAGCCGTTACGGTGTACCAATCCCTGCGCTATACCGCCCCCTAACGCCCCCCAATGTTCCACGTGGAACATTTGCCCATTAGAATCGCTTGACGCAGCACCAAAACCAGCGCATATTCATTGCCCACGCCATAGGGGGAACCAACCATGGACGCTCAACCGCCCCGCCGCGGGCTCGGCGCTTTGCTCCAACGCACCACCGGTGGGGCTCCTGGAACCCAGGCCACACCAGCCACCTTAAACCCCACGCCGATCCGCTGCATCCGGCCCAATCCCAACCAGCCGCGTAAAGACTTCGACGAAACGGCTCTGGAGGAGCTGGCGGCCTCGATCCGAGCCAAGGGCATTATTCAGCCCATTGTGCTCCGCGAACTGCCCCCCGCCGAAGTTCAGGGCGAGCTGCGCTACGAAATCATCGCCGGCGAACGCCGCTGGCGTGCGTCCCAGCGTGCGGGGCTTCAGGAGGTTCCGGCCTACGTCAAACCGGTCTTCAGCGAGAGCGAAGTGCTCCTGCTTTCGCTCATCGAAAACCTCCAGCGCGACGACCTGAATCCCATCGAAGAAGGCCTGGCCTACCAGCGCTTGCGAGACACCTACCAGCTTACCCAAGACCAGGTCGCAGAAGCCGTCGGCAAGAGCCGCGTGGCGGTATCCAACGCGGTCCGCCTGTTGGAGCTTCCCGAGCCCATTCAGGATGCCATTCGCAGCGGCAAGCTCTCCATGGGCCACGCCAAGATCCTGATGAGCGTGCCCGATCGGAAGCTCCAACTGCACCTTTCGGCCAAGACTCAGGCCGAAGGCCTGACCGTCCGGCAGCTCGAGATCTTTGCCGTAGGCGACGAAGAAGCCGCGACCACGGAAACCGTCACCGAAGAAACCACCCGCGGACCGGCCCGGCCGCCGCGCACCAAGCCCGACCATATCCGCAGCATCGAGCGCAAGCTGAGCGAGCATTTGGGCACGCGGGTCAAGGTCGAGGAAGGCGCCCGGAAAGGCAAGATCGTGATCGAGTTCTATTCGGTCAAGGATTTCGATCGCCTGACCAAGCAGATGGGCTTAAAAGACGAATAGCCTAAAATATAGCTAAATTAAGCTTACTCCAACTTGCACGCGTGCAAACTTTTTCAGGCGCTCGATTTCTGTCTCTCACGCTTGCGAGGAATCGCCGATCTGCGTATAAAGGTCGTGCTTAAAAGCCTTTTCAGAACTCGGCGCCTTTCGGTCCCAAAGACCGCGCTGGGCCAGTCGTATCTGTGATGCCGTTTTGGGCGGCGGCTGGCGCGTGGTTTTAAGGAGCTTCACGTGGACGCAGCGGAAGAAACTCGTGGCGAACGCTGGGCGCGCCGGGTGCGGCATGCGCTGAGCGCCGCTGTGGTTGCGTTGGTCGCGCTGCTCGCGCTGGATGCCGTGCGCGGCGAAGGACTCTTCAGCGTTCCGACGGCGCAAGCGACGGCGATCGCGGCGGCTCCGAATTTCATCACGCTTTCCACGCCCACGGGCGCGAACAGTTTCTACATTATCGACAGCGCGGAAGAAGTGATCTGCGTGTACCAGATGCGCGGCGACACGCTGCGTCTGGTGAGCGTGCGGAACTTCACCAAAGATACGGACATCATGGACAGCAGCATCGAGACGATCCGCGGGTCGGACGGCAAGCCGATCAAGATCGAAGGCGGTTCGGGCGTGACGACGCAGGAAGCGAAGGAGTACGCCGACCAGCTTCAGAAGTACATGGATGACGCCGAGAAGAAGCGCTGAGCGGGCCGGTCCAGGGGAGACGGTACGATGGGCAAGCAATCGAAAACCTGGCTGCAAAACGCGGGGCTGGCGCTGCTGCTGGGCCTGTTGAGCTGCGCGTACTTCGCGTCCCCCGCGTCCCCGGTGCAGGCGGCCGGCGGCGGCTGGGAGACGAACAACATCATGGCGCTGACGACGGATCCGGGCGAGCGCCTCGTGCTGGTGGATACGCGCAAGAAGACGATCTGCATCTACAAGAACCTTGGCGCGGGCCAATTTCGTCTGGTCGGTGCGCGTTCCTATAAGTACGATGTGGCGGTGAAGGATTCGGCCAAGACGCCCATCGAACGCGGGAACGGCGTGACGTACCTGCAGGTCAAGCAGATGCTGGATGCCGCGGCGGCGCAAACGCCCGGACAATAGGGTAGAATATTCAACGGGCGGGTATCGCGGCGCGCGCGCCGCCATCCGCATACGGGGCCAGGCCGGAGCAAGGAGCGACTTACGATGGCGAACGGCGAACTGATCGATGCACGTGCGGCGATGGACATGCTGGGCATCGACGAGAACAAATTGCAGACGCTGGTCGCGCGCGGCGACCTCCGCGCCTTCCGCTCGGCCGGAACGATGAAGTTCCGCCGCGAGGACGTAATGGGGCTGAAGACCGAAAAGGGCACCGAGCCGACGATCATCATTCCGTCGGCGGGTCCGCGCAAGCCGGGCCAGTCGGGCATCCTCTCGGCGATCGACGCGCCTCCGGCCGGCGGCAGCGGCATCTCGCCCGCCGCGCGGCAGCCCGGCGGCAGCGGGATCTCCCCCGGCGCGCCCAACAACGAACAGACCGGCACGATCGTCTTCGACGACATCGACTTCGTACCCACCGACGATGCCATGTCCACGCAGCAGCAGACGGTGGTGGGCTCGGCGATCACCAGCGGCGTGGGCGACGCGGCCACGATGGTCGATCAGCGCGCGGTCGGCGGCGAACAGACGGGCGAAATGACGGTCGTCGACAACGAAGCCCTGGACGAAAACGCGGTCAGCACCGGCCCGGCGATTCCGGTCGGCGCGCCGCCCGCAACGGGTTCGGGTCCGCGCCCGGCGGCGATGGCGCCGGCTCGCGCGCAGTCCCGCGTCGGTTCTTCGGTCGGTCCGGCCGTCTCCCGCGTTCGCGCGGGCGTCAGCGGCGCGGCCACCGTGGCTCGCCGCACCGCCACGGTCTACGAAGTCAAGACCGCGCACCCGATCATGACGGCCGTCCTGATCCTCAACACGCTCGTGCTGCTCTTCACCGGCAGCGTCTTCGGCGTGATGCTCTTCAAGGGCCACTACGACTACGATCAGCTTTCCGAAGAAGGCAGCAAGCAGCGCATCATTCCGCCGTACCTGACCAAGCAGGATGGCTTGGGGATTTACGAAGGGATGTACTCGGGCAGCCTTTTCGGCTCGCTCCCGGGTAACCCGGCCGATCCGAAGCCGGCCGGCGAACCCTTCAGCGGCGACAGCAGCTCGGAAGAGTAACTTCCGTCACTTATTCGGCTTACCAAGCCCCGGCGCGAACCGCCGGGGCTTTTTTTTGCCCGTCCGCGGCGTTTCCCTTTAGCCCGCCATAAATTATGGCTGGTATCCCGGTTCTTGATGCGTCCAGTAGGTTCGGCGGCACGTGGGGCCGCTGGTCAAAATCCTGAAAGTCACGTCGCCGAACCGATTTGCACAACGAGCGGGGGTTGCCTTGGTCGATACTGACGGGTACAACCGTGCGACTTAGGCACATGTGGGGGAGTACGGGATTGCATCAGGGTAAGCGAAAGAGTGCCGGGTCGAGTCCTTGGCTCCGGCTGGCCATCCTTATGGTGGCGGCTTGGGCTGGCGTGGGAGCGGTTCGGGCCGAGCAGGCAGCGCCATCGTTCCCGGACCGGACCGTGAAAGTGACCGTGCTGCCGTTTGCCGCGGTGGGTCCGCGCGCGGGCGAGCCGCCTCCGATTCCTCCGTTCTCCTGGGACCAGAGCGTCCTCGTGCGCGAAGGCGCGAGCTTTATTTATACGATCGAGGGGTTCGACCCGGGCTTTAATCCGGTCAGCATTGTCCGCAGCGTGCCGCCGGTGGTGGAATTGGATCCGGCGGTCAGCACCTTCGAGTTCAATTCGGTGATCGTCTCGAACTGGGAGCGGCGGAACAATCAGGCGCTGCTCCAGGTGCCGACGCTGCTGCCGACCTTCTTTTCCGATACGACCTCCTTTGACGTGCACGTGGGCGAGCTTTCGGATACCGCGACCGACTACGCGCTGACGGTCAAGGTGAATCCGCCCGGCGATTTCAAGCCGATCCGCCCGCGCCCGACCTTGACCCGCAGCGCCGGATTCATTTTTCCGCCCGGCAATATCGTGCGCTACCAGTGGACGGGGCAGGGGAGCGAGTACCAGCCGGACTTCCTGGTGGACTTTTCGGGCCGGACCGGCGCGGCCGAGACGGCCGGCGTAACCAGCAGCACCGTCGTCAACCGGCGCGCGATCAAGGTCCGCCCGCTGGTGCTCGGGCATCACCTGATGCTGGTGACGCCCTGGAACCCGCACCTCAACGCCATCGAGCGGCAGCGCGGTTCGCAGAGCAACGGGGCGGTCTTCGAATGCGGCTTCGGCTCGGCGAACCTGGCGCCGGTCTCCGACGGTTTGCTGGCGGATACGTTCTTTCCGGCGGCCGGGTCGCCGGTCTCGAACGTGACGCCCAACGCCGTCGATCCGGAGACGGCCACCAACGCGTTCGCGGGCTCGGAGATCGATTGGGGCGACGGCACGGTCGATAACCTGGACACGCATACGTACACCGATCCGGGCATCTTCAAGGCGGTGGCGCAAGTCGAGGACCCCGACGACGCGATGCTCTTCGGGCAAGCCGAAGACCTGTTCGTCGTCGATGCGACGCTGGTGCGTTCGGTCGGCCCCGGCGCTCCGGCCGGCACGACGCCGCGCGTCACCTGCTCGGTTTCGAAGCAGATTCCGATCCGCGAAGGCGGGATCGGCGAAGAGCACAAGGACACGCTGACGATGCGCTGGTCGGGCATCGGCGCGGCGGCAGGCGAATGGGTGGTCTTCGCGCTGAACCGCAACCGCTTCGGGCGCATGCCTACCGATCCGGTTCCCGGCCCCGGCGAGATTGACGACCGCATCATCCTGGGCGCCAACCGGCGCTGGAGCGGGCGCGCGCCAAATGCCGAGATCCTAAAGGTTTCGGCCACCGCCACCAGCATCGTCTGCACGGTCCAGAAGGCCGACCTCGACCGCACCGGCGATCCGCGCTTGGGCGGCGTCGAGACGAAAGACGACTTCCTGAACCAGCTCGTCGCGATCTGCATCGTCCCGGCCGACTTGAATCCCTCCAATACACGCTGCTACCGCATGGATCCGGACGACGTGCTGCGCCTGACGGCTCAAGGCGGCAAGGACACCGGGTTCTTCGATCCCGAGATCAAGATCACCGCGAAATCCTACGCGCCCAAGCCGTTGCTGAAGCTGTTGGACCCCAACGGCAGCGAGATTCTTCTGGGCGGGGATACGTTCGACGTGACTTGGCAGAGTTTCGGCGCCGTGGGCAACGTCGATCTGACCTTCAGCGACGACAACGGGAAGACGTGGCAGGATCTGGCCATCGATACGCCGAACGACGGCGAGGAGACGGTGACGATTCCAGCCGTGGCGAGCAACAAGTGCCGGATGCGCATCCGGCCCAACGGCCTCACCAAGCCAGAAGACAAGAGCGACAAAAACTTCATCGTGGTCGTGCCGTAGCGCGATCCTGCGCGGCTATTGGAAATCCTTCACGTCGCACAACCGCGAAAGCGCCACGACGCGCGCCATGGGGATGTAGGTCAGATCGCGATTGGCGCGCACGCCGATCTTGCGCGCTTCGTGGGCGTAACGCTCCTTATTCAGCCCCGACGGCCGGATCTCGTGGATATCCACCTGGCTTAAACACAGGAACTCCCGGTCGCCGTGTTCCAGCTTGCCCAGGAAAACGTAGTGCGTATCGGTGTCCACGATCACCACTTCGCCCAACAGCGGGCGCAGCGCTTCGGGGGTCGATCCGGATGGGAAGGGGGGGAGGGCGGTCATGGGGCGCTCCTCACGAGCCAAGGGCAACAGACGCGGTACGGCAAGATACGCAGTAAATCGTGAAACGTAAAACATGATTACGGCCGGACTCGGCCGCCTGCGCATCCCGCTTTACGCCCCGCCCACCGTCCCCAAAAATTGCACCGTCGCGTTCACCAAGGGTCGGATTTCCACGTCGTCGATGCGGTCCCAAAAGGCTTCCAGGCGCAGGCATTCCAGGCGCGTCTGGGGGCCGAGGGCCTGGATCAGGCGCTGGCTGTCGGGTTGGGGGCCGTCGCGCAGGGTGATCTGAAGCAGCAGGGCGGGGCAGGGGAGCGGCCCGGGGGGCTGTCCGTTTACGCCTCCGCTGGGCGAGAAGAGGTCCACGGCCTGGACGTCGTCGAGGAACGCGCGCGCGGTGGCGAAGCCGTCGAGGTCCACGACGTCGGATGCGGCGGCGGAGACGGGCGCCGGCGCGTCGGTACCGGCGGTGATCTCGGCGCGCATCTTGGCGCGCAGGCGCCACTGGCGTTCCTGGGTGCGCCCTTGGGCGAACGGAGCCAGCGCCACCACGGCGGCGGGGCGCAACGAGCGCGCATGCTGCAACACGAGCGTGCCGCCCAAGCGCAAGCCGGCCACGGCGACGTTCGCCGAGCCGCTGAGCTTCTTGAGTTCTTCGACTGCCGCGGCCAGATCGGAAGCGAGTTCGGACCAGCGCCGTTGAGCCGGCACGCCGCCCGATTCGCCGCTGCCGCGATAATCGAAGCGCAGGACCGGATGCCCGGCCGCCGCGCACGACCGCGCCAGTGCGCAGAGTGCGCCGTACGCGCTCTTGCGTTCCTCGAAGAAGCTCGGCGCGATGACCAGAGGCACGCGCGCCGCCGCATCGGGCGCGTGGTAGACGCCGTACAGCGGCACGCCGTCGCGCGCCTGGAAGTAGCCGGGGGTTTCGGTCATCGAGAATCCGTTAAACTACGGAGGCGCGGAGCAAACCCGTTCCCGTCAGCCCTGCCATGCTCCGTGTCTCCGTGGTGCATGGTCCTTTCGTCAAGCCAGCAGTCCGTCGATCTCCGCCAGCTCCGCCTCGGTCAGCGGGGCATCCTTGAGGATCTTCACGTTTTCCTCGAGCTGCGCGACTTTGCTGGCCCCGATCAGCGCGCTGGTGACGCGCGGATCGCGCAGCACCCATTGCAGCGCCAGGCGCGCCAGCGATTGCCCGCGGCGTTCGGCGAAGGCGTTGAGTTTGACCAGCTTGGCGCGCAGTTCGGGCGTGATGCGCTCCTTTTTCAGGAAGCCGTGCTTCTTGCTCGCCCGGCTGTCCTTGGGGATGTCCTTCAGGTAGCGGTTGGTGAGCAAGCCTTGGGCGAGCGGGCAGAAGGCGATCACGCCGATACCGGCTGTGCCGGTGACGGGCAGGAGATCCTTCTCGATGCCGCGGTTGAGCATGCTGTAGCTGGGCTGGTGGATGGTCAGCGGCGTGCCGAGTTCCTTCATGAGCGCCGCGGAATCCTTCGTGCGCGCGCCGTTGTAGCTGCTGACGCCGGCGTAGATCGCCTTGCCCTGGCGGACGACCTGATCCAGCGCGCCGAGGCTTTCGTCCAGCGGCGTATCGGGGTCCGGGCGGTGATGGTAAAAAATGTCCACGTACTCGAGCTTCATGCGCTTCAGGGACTGTTCGAGGCTGGTGACGAGGTACTTGCGGCTGCCCCATTCGCCGTAAGGTCCGGGCCACATGCGGTAGCCGGCCTTGGTGCTGATGACCAGTTCGTCGCGGTAGGCCTTGAAGTCGCTCTTCAGGATCTTGCCGCAGTTGATTTCGGCGCTTCCGGGCGGGGGGCCGTAGTTGTTGGCCAGGTCGAAGTGCGTGATGCCCAGGTCGAAGGCGCGGCGAAGCATGGCCTTGGCCGTCGCGAAGGAATCGACGCCGCCGAAGTTGTGCCACAGCCCCAGCGAGATGGCCGGGAGTTTCAGCCCGCTCGTGCCGCAGCGGTTGTACGTCATCGCTTCGTAGCGTTTCTCGGAAAAGGCTTTGGCCATGGCGCGGGCTCCTTGCGTGCGGATCGGGGGTTGGCTTCACTGTACCCCAAGGCCGCGGGAGCGCCATGCGCCGTAGGGGTCGGCGTTTTCTCCATCCCGAGGTCCACGTTAAGCTCTTTCGGGTACATGACTTAGGATCGATTTGGCCGAAATAATGTCCACCTTTCTGTCCACCTTTGAGTCCCTTCGCGACCGCTTCTGCGAACGCGCTTCGGGGCACCTATAAGGATGCGCCGACTTTCGCGATTCCCTTGACGTTGCGCCTTCCAGGCGCGACGTTAACGGCAGCCGATCGTTGTCCGCATCCGGAGGAACCCGCATGTTCGACCGAGCCATGGTGGAACGTTTCTACAAATTGCTTCCCGAGCGCGTCGCGCGCGTGCGCAAGAAGCTCGCCCGGCCGTTGACCCAGGCCGAGAAGATTCTCTACAGCCATCTCGACGACATCGAGGGCCAGGATTTGGTCCGCGGGCAGAGCTTCCTGATGCTGCGCCCCGACCGCGTGGCGATGCAGGACGCGACGGCGCAGATGGCGATCCTGCAGTTCATCAGTTCGGGCCGGCAGCGCGCGGCAGTGCCATCGACGGTCCACTGCGACCACCTGATCACGGCGCGCAAGGGGGTCGGGCCGGACATGGACGTGGCGATGAAGGAAAACGCGGAAGTCTTCCGCTTCCTGAGCGATTCGTCGCGGCGCTACGGGCTGGGTTTTTGGAAACCCGGCGCGGGCATCATTCATCAGGTGGTGCTGGAGAACTACGCGTTCCCCGGCGGGCTGATGATCGGGACCGACAGCCATACGCCCAACGCGGGCGGGATGGGCATGGCGGCGATCGGGGTCGGCGGCGCCGACGCGGTGGACGTGATGGTCGGGATGCCTTGGGAGCTGCTCTGCCCGAAGCTCGTCGGCGTCAAGCTCACCGGCGCGCTCAACGGCTGGACCAGCGCGAAGGACGTGATCCTGAAAATGCTGGAGATGCTCACCTGCGCCGGCGGCACGAACAAGATCGTCGAATACTTCGGCCCCGGCGTCGAAAGCATCTCGCTGACCGGGCGCGCGACGATTACCAACATGGGCGCCGAATTGGGCGCGACGACCAGCATCTTCCCGGCCGATATCCGCACCGCGGCCTACTTGCGCGCCACGCGCCGCGGGCTTGTCGCCGACTGGTCGATGCAGCACATCCACGAACTGAACGCCGACCAGCCCGTCCACGCCGAGCCGGACGCGTTCTACGACGAGTACTACGAGATCGACCTCAACAAGCTCGGGCCGATGCTGGTCGGGCCGCACAGCCCCGATCTGGCTCACGATGCCGAGGGGATCAAGCACAGCATCCTTAAGGAAGGGTATCCGGACGACCTGACCGTCTGCCTGATCGGTTCGTGCACGAACAGTTCGTACGAGGATATCGGGCGCGCGGCGCACGTCGCCAAGCAGGCCGTCTCGAAGGGACTCAAAGCCAAGACGCCGCTGCTGGTCACACCGGGCAGCGATCAGGTCTATGCGACGCTGGAACGCGACGGGCACCTGCAGACGCTGCGCGAACTGGGCGCGTCGATTCTGGCCAACGCCTGCGGCCCGTGCATCGGGCAGTGGAAGCGCGAGGATCTTTCGGCCGAGGACCTCAACACCGGCAAGCCGAACTCGATCGTGACGAGCTTCAACCGCAACTTCCGCGGGCGCAACGACGGGAACAAGGGCACGCTGGCGTTCATCGGTTCGCCCGAACTGGTGGTGGCCAAAGCGGTGAGCGGGAAGTTGAGCTTCAATCCCATTACCGATACGGTGCCCGGCCCCAACGGTTCGGTGGTGAAGCTCGAAGCGCCGGTAGCGCCGGACCTGCCCGAACGCGGCTACGTCTTCGACGACCACGGCTACCAGCCTCCCGCCGATGCCGGCAAGGCGGCCGATGTAAGCGTGGATCCGAAGAGCGAGCGGTTGCAGTTGCTGGAACCGTTCGAACCCTGGGAAGGCAAGGATCTGACCGGGCTGCGCGTGCTGATGAAGGCGAAGGGCAAGTGCACGACGGACCACATCAGCGCCGCCGGCAAGTGGCTGCGCTTCCGCGGGCACCTCGACAACATCTCGGACAACCTGTTCATCGGCGCGATCAACGCCTTCAGCGGCGAGACGGGCGGCGGGCGCAACCTGCGCAACGGTGAGACCGGCGTGCCGTACCCGAAGATCGCGCGCGACTACAAGGCGCACGGGATCGGCTGGGTGGCCGTAGGCGACCACAACTACGGCGAGGGCTCCAGCCGCGAGCATGCGGCGCTGGAACCGCGCTTCCTGGGCGGCCGCGCCGTGCTGGTGCGCAGTTTCGCGCGCATCCACGAAACGAACCTTAAGAAGCAAGGTATGCTGGCGCTCACCTTTGCCGACCCGGCCGATTACGAAAAGATCCGCGAAGACGATACGCTCGATATTGTCGGCTTGGCCGGCTTCGCGCCGGGCCAACCGCTGACCGTGCGCATCCGGCACGCCGACGGGAGCAGCGAGGAGATCAAGGCGAATCACACGTACAACGCGGAGCAGATCAACTGGTTCAAGGCCGGCAGCGCGCTGAATCTGATCAAGGCAAGCCTCGCGAAGGAACAGGCCTCCGCGCCGAAGGCCGTGGCGGTGGCCAAGCCGAAGCCCGCGGCCAAGCCCGCGGCGAAAGCGGCGCCCAAGGCGAAGGTTAAGTCAAAAGCGAAGCCGAAAAAGAAAGCGGCGCCGAAAGCCGCGAAGGAAAAGAAAGCCGTGAAGAAGCCCAAGCGCGCGGCCAAGAAGCCGGTGCGAGCGGCGAAGAAAGCCAAGCCGGCCAAGAAGAAAGCGGCGAAGAAGAAGCCCGCCAAGAAGAGCAAACGGAAGTAACCGCGAAAGGCGGCGCGCGCATGCCGGAGCAGGATGCGTTCGTGCGCGCGTACCGGGAAGCCGACGCCGAAGCCATCGCGCGGCTGTATCGAGAGACCGTCCGCACGATCAACGCGCGGGATTATTCGGCGGCGCAAATCGCGGTGTGGGCGCGCCCCGAGCAGGACGGGGCGTGGTGGCGCGAGCGGATGGCGCGCTATCCGGCGGTATTCGTCGCCGAGCGGCTTGGCGAGATCGCGGGCTTCGCCGAGACCGAAGACTCGGGGCATGTCGATTGTCTGTACGTGCACCATCGGCATCAAGGGGTTGGAATCGGTTCGGCGCTGCTGGCGGCCATCGAAACACGCGCTCGAAGCCGCGGCATCCGGCGGCTCTTCGCCGACGTGAGCCTCACCGCGCATCCCTTTTTTCGGGCCAAGGGCTTCACGGTGTTGCGCAAGAAGGCTTCGCCGCACCGCGGCCAGCGCTTCGAGTTGTACGAGATGGAGAAGCATCTCGAGCCTTGAGCGATTAGAATCACAGGGTCGGGCACCGGAGCCTCGCCATGGCCAACGAACTTCACGACTTCGACAAAGCGTACGAGAAGGGCCACACGCCCTGGGACAGCGGCGTGCCGTGCCTGGAATTGGTCCGCGTCGTCAACGCGGGGCTTTTGCCGGGGCGCAAGCTGCTGGAACTGGGCTGCGGCACCGGGACCAACGCGGTCGAACTGGCGCGCCGCGGCTACAAAGTGACGGCGGCCGATTTCGTAACGAAGGCCGTCGAACGCGCCAAGCTGAAAGCCGAAGCCGCTCGCGTCGAGATCGATTTCCGCGTCGCCGACGTGATCAAAGACGATCTGGGCGGTCCGTTCGACGTGATCTTCGACCGCGGCGTATACCACCACATCCGGCGCGTGGACCTGGCGGCGTTTCTCGAACGCCTCTCCGCGGCGTCGCGCAAAGGCACGCGCTGGCTTACGCTGGCCGGGCACGCTGGCGAAGTGCACCAGCCCGGGCCGCCCACGGTCAGCGAAGCCGAATTCCGCGCCGAACTGGGCACGCTCTTCCAGTTCATCGAGGTCCGCGAATTCCGCTTCGGCACCGACTCCGACGACTTCCGCCCGCTCGCGTGGTCGATCCTGATGGAACGCAAGTAGCCATGCGCGCCGCCATCGCCTTCGCGCTTTCTGACGACCCCGAGGCCGAACGCCGCGTCCTCGTGCGCCTCGGCGAGTTGCTCGAACTGCTCAATATGGACAAGGAAGAGCAGGCCATCGACCCGGACACCTACACCGGGAACCCCGCCGATTACCCTGACTGGCTGCGCCGCAGCTTCGGCAACAAGCGGCTTGTTGAAGAATTGCAGGACCTATTGGAACTCGAGCCCGAGGACGTGGCCGGTTGGGATTTCGAGAGCTGGTACGACGACCTGATGCAGTGCCTCAGCCATCATTTCGAGTTGGAGCAGAGCGACGAGCCCGGGCGCTGGGCGCTGACCTTCGAGGTCGACGAGAAGCATTACGGCGGCGATATGTCCCACGCCTGGCTCCTGCTGGCCGCGGGCGGCTCGGCGCTGGAGTGCAAGGACATCGTGGACGCGGCCACCAGCAATCCGCTGGGTACCTCCGAAGAACCACCTCCGCAGTCCTAAGTTATCTTGCAACCTATTGATACAGAGCAATTTGCGCATCTGCGCACAGGTGGGCCATTTCCTCGCATTTGGGGCGCAACACATCCGCCGGGACGGGAGTCTAACTCGCAGACCTTATAAGGAGCGTTGCCGATGGCCCTCGAACGCAAGCCCGCCGAGCCCAACGAAGATCCGGGTTATCCGGAAGCCGAAGAGTACGCGTCCGACCGGCGCGCGTTCTTGTGGATGATAGGCGGCGCGACGGTGGCTGGGTTGGGTGTGCTGGCGCTGAGCCAATCGCGAGCGCAGCCGATCGCGCCCTCGCCGGGGATGGTGGCGCCGGGTGCGGTGACCACGACTCCGGTGCCGACCGCTCAACCGCAGGCGATGCCGTTGGGCGAAGCGCCCGCGCAGCCCATGGCACAGCCGCAGGGCGATGTGGCCGTCGCGCAGCCCCCGGCGCAGCCGCAGGCGTTTACGCGCGGCGAAGCAAGTGTGGCGACGCCGCCACCGGCACAACCGCAGTCCATCACCGAAGGCGAACCGGCGGTCGCTCAGCCTCAGGCGAACTTCAAAGGCGATGGTCCCGTCGTACAGCCGCAGG
Organism: Planctomycetota bacterium; assembly: GCA_015075375.1. GTDB lineage: Bacteria > Planctomycetota > SZUA-567 > H5-PLA8 > H5-PLA8 > H5-PLA8. Next base: position 2,721,790 of record JABTUM010000001.1, read on the forward strand.
TACAGGCGCCGGGGAAAGTCGCGGTGGAAGCCCTGCCCGTGACGACGTCCAAAGGCGCACCGCCCGCGCAGGTGCCCGCGCAACCTCGCGCGGCGATGCCGGGGGGACTCGTGCCGACCACGCCGCCCGCGCAACCGCAGGCGAATTTCAAAGGCCGCATCTCGACCACCCAGCCCGAAGAAATCAGGCCGGTCAAGCCGCCGCCGCCCGAAGGCGATTTCTAAACCCTGAATCCGCCCGGAGCGCGCGCCCATGGAACTGACCTTGGTCCTGACTCATGCCTGCAACCTCGGCTGCCCGTATTGCTACGCGGGCCGCAAGTTCGGGAAGCGCATGCCCAAGGAACTGGGTGAGCGCGCGCTCGATCAGGCATTCGCGAAGCTGCAGCCCGGCGAAGAGATTCAGGTCGGTTACTTCGGCGGCGAACCGCTGCTGGCTTGGGACCTGCTCCAGCACTTCCATCTCTACGCCGAAGGTTTGGCGCGCGCGAAGAACGTAAAACTGGTGGGGACCGCCACCACCAACGCGACGCTTCTGACCGAAGAGCGCATGGATTGGATGGCCGCGCACGGCGTCGTGATCGCGGTGAGCCTGGACGGGATCAAGGAAAGCCACGATACGACGCGCCCGTTCGTGAACGGGCGCAGCAGCCACGAGGATGCGCTGCGCGGGCTGCAGATCGCGCTGCGGCGCGCGCCGCTCACCGAAGTGATCTGCGTCGTCGATCCGGAAAACGTGGCGCATATGAGCGCCAACCTGCGCTTCATTCTCGATCAGGGCGTCCGCGTCGTGGGCCTCTCGCTGAATTATTCGGGCAAGTGGAACGAGGAAAGCCTCGCCGTATACGAGCGCGAACTGGAGCGTGTCGGCGAAGAGTTCATCGGGCGCTTCCGCGCGGGGCAGGACATCTACGTGAGCGTGCTGGACTCGAAGATCGTCGGACGCTTGAAGGGCGGCCTGAAAGAGTGCGATCAATGCAGCTTCGGCCTCGGCGAAGTGGCCGTCGCGCCATCGGGAAACATGTATCCCTGCGAACGCCTCGTGAGCGACGACGCCGATCCGCAGTGGGTGATCGGGCACATCGATCAAGGTTACGATACGGTCAAGCTCGCCGGGATCCTGCGCCAGAAGCACCACCAGGATCCGATCTGTTCGTCGTGCGCGATCAAGGACCGCTGCGTGAGCCACTGCGGCTGTTCGCGCTTCTTCAGCAGCGGCGATCTGGCCGATCCCGGCGCGCCGCTGTGCCTGACCGAACAGCTCAACGCCAAGGTCGCCGACCGCGTCGCCAAGACACTCTTCTGGGAAGCGAACCCCGTCTTCATGCGCAAGTTTTACTGGGAGCGCGATCTGGCCGGCGCGCTGGCCGCAGTACGCGCCGAAGAAGCTCCCGTCCTGGTGGCGCAGGGATAGTCGCCAGCGACCTAAGGCCGCGGTTCACACCTCAATCCATTCCATTCAGCTTACCTCGTATCAGTTTCCCTATGCGGGAACCGTAGCGTACCCCCGGTATTCGATTTCACACCTCGTGCAGACTCATAATTCTGGAATGAGCGGCGTCCTGGGTCGTAAGATTCACCTGTGCCCTTTCCGATCCGAAGGAGTCCTCTGCCTTGATGAAGGTCCTCAAATACCTGGGCATTGCGTTTCTGGTTCTGCTCGGTTTGGCCGTGATTCTGCCGCTGACCGGCCTCGTTAAACTTAACGTAAACGCCACTCCGATGGGCTGGGAGACCGAGGCCGTCGACCGCGGCGAGATGCGCATCACCGTTACGGCGTCGGGCGCCGTGGAGCCGCTCAGCACGGTCAAGGTCGGCAGCCAAGTCTCGGGCAAGGTCAAGGAGGTCCTCGTCGAGCCCGACGATGCGGTCAGCGACGGCGAAGTGCTGGCGCGGCTGGATACGGAGCTGCTCGAAGCCGACCGGCGCGACCGCGAACTGCTGCTCGACCGCGCGCAATCGGCGCTCGCGCTTTTGACGGTCGAACGCCAGAACCTCGATCTGCGCGAAGCGCGGCTGAGGGTCCAGCAGGCGCGGCAGAGACTCGCGATCGAACGCTCCAGCGCGCTGCTCGAACTGGCATCGAAAAATCTGGTGCGCTTCGAGGACATGCGCGCCGTGGACGCCGCGTCGCTGACCGACGTCGAGATCCGGCAGTTGGAGAAAGAAAACGCCGAACGCGACCGCAAGCTCGCGGCCTTGGAGCTCGAGACCCTCGAGGTGGACTTGAAGCAGGTGACGGCCGACCGCGCCGCGCTGGCGGCGCGGCTGGTGCAGGCGGAATCCGAGGTCGCGCAGGCGCGCCAGGCGCTGGCCAAGGCCGTCACGAATCTGGGCTATGCGTCCATCACCGCGCCGTGCGCCGGCGTGGTGCTCGACCGCGTCGTCGAACGCGGGCAGACCATCGCCGCGAACTTCCAGACGCCGGAACTTTTCACCATCGTCTCCGAACTCAACCGCGTGCGCGTCCTCGTGAAGCTCGACGAGGCCGAGATGGGGCGCATCGCGCCGGGCCAGAAGGTCAGGTTTGAGGTCGATGCGTTTCGCGGGCAAGAGTTCTCCGGCGAAGTGAAGGCGGTGCGGTTGAAGCACGAGTTGCGCGCGAATCTGGTCACGTACCCGATCGTGATCGAAGCCGAGAATCCCCCCGCCGCCGGACACCCGCACGGCAAGCTCCGCCCCGGCATGACCGCGTACGTCACCTTCGAGATCGAAGTCAAAGCCGACGTGTTGCGCGTCCCGGCCGCCGCACTGCGCTTCGTTCCGCCCGCGACGGCGATCCTGGCGCAGGAGACTCCGGCCGGCGAGTCCGAGGCGGCGCCTGAAGCGCAGAAGACCGAGGCGGAGGCCTCCTCGAAATCTGAACCGGCCAAGCCGGACGAAGCGCCGCGCGGGCTGCCGGCCACGGTTCACCGCAAGCTTCCCGACGGGAGCCTGCAGGCCGTCCCGATCCGCGTCGGCGACAACGACGCCGAATACTACGAACTGCTGGACGGTGAGGTGAAGGCCGGCGACGAACTGGTGACCGGGCAGGCGATGGGCGATGCGGGAGGCGGCGCGAGCAAATCGAAGCGCCGGCGCAAGCTGTGAGCACGCCCGAGGCACCTGCTTCCATTGTCGAGATCGTCGATCTCGTCAAGACGTACGGCGCGGATACGCCCAACCCCGTGTATGCGCTGCGGGGGATCGGCTTCAGCGTTCCTAAGAGCGGCTTCGTCGCCGTGATGGGCCACTCCGGTTCGGGCAAATCCACCCTGCTCAATCTGTTGGGCTGTCTGGACCGCGCCACCAGCGGGACGTACCGGCTCAACGGGACCGACGTGGCGCGCATGTCGCGCCGCGAATTGGCGCACTTCCGCGCGCGGACGCTGGGCTTCGTTTTCCAGAGCTTCCAACTGCTGCCGCGGCTGACGGCGCGCGCGAACGTCGAACTTCCGTTGCAATACCGCGGCGGAATCGGCCGCGCCGAGCGCCGCCGCCGCGCGGAGGCGGCGCTGGCCCGCGTAGGATTGGCCGACAAGTTCGAGCGCCGGCCCACCGAGCTTTCCGGAGGGCAGCAACAGCGCGTCGCCATCGCCCGCGCGCTGGTTAATGCGCCGGCGCTGCTGCTGGCCGACGAACCCACCGGCAATCTGGATACCGGCACCGGACTCGAGATCATGGCGCTGCTCCAGCAACTCAACCGCGAGGGCGTCACGATCGTGCTCGTGACGCACGAGCCGGATATCGCGGCCTGCGCGCGGCAGTCGATTCACCTTCGCGACGGACGCATCCATAAGGTCGAAGCGTACGAGACGCCCTCCGATGCGCAGGCCGAGCTGGAACGCTGGAAGCGCGAGGAAGCGGCGCGCGAAACGGCGGCCGGCTGATGGAAGCGAGCATGTCCAAACTCCCCCGTGAAGAATCGCCCGAGGATGCCCCGCCGCGCGCGAAGGCCCGGCTCTTTCGGGATGGCCTGCGCATCGAAAACCGCTACTCGCTGGGCGCGCTGGTCTTGGGCGTATTTGCATGCGGGCTGTGCTATGCGATCGCGTACGTCCCGCAATCCTCCGGCGGCATTGCGGAGATGGCCGGCTGCGCGCTTATGGCCCTGGCCGTAATGGGCTCCGCGGGGGCGATTCGCGCGCATCGGCGGCGCGCGCCGTGGCTGGGATCCGCCGTGCTGATTTTTCTGCTGGCCCTGTTGGGCTTCGGCGCGGGCACCGCGCACACCTCCTTCGTGCTGCTGTACGGACCGGACAGCTATATGAAACGCTTCGACGAGGTTCATCACGCGTTGGAGCGCTTCGGAAAAGATCGGGGCCGATACCCAGAGAAGCTCTCCGAACTGGCTCCCATTTATTTATCCGGCGAACGTGTGAACGGCATGCAAGGACTGCTCGGTTACCGGCCGGCGTCCGGGCTCGCGCTCGAAGCGGATCTCGACCTGCGCATACGGCACGGAGTCATCAGCATCAGCATCGTCGGATCACTTCCGGCGCTACCCCCGCCTCCGGTGGTCGTCCCGTCGCCCCCGGCGGCTGCCGCTCCCGCGGATGCCGCGGAATGATCGGCTCCGTCTTCATGGCCTTTCAGGCCCTGGCCGCCAACAAGCTGCGCGCGGCGCTGACGATGCTGGGCACGATCATCGGCGTCACGTGCGTCGTGGCCTTGTGGAACATCGGCGAGAGCGGGCGCGCGTTCATGAGCGAAGCGCTCTCCGCCATCGGACAGAACATCATCTTCGTCAGCCCCAAACACGGTTCCGACGAGGAAGACCAGCGCCGCCATCGTTACCGCCCGCTGGGCTTGGGCGACGTGGCGGCGATCGAGGAACGCTGCCCGTCGGTGGATTACGCGACGCCGATTCTCTTCGGCGGCGCGCGAGCGGTTTTCGGCGCGAACTTCCGGCAAACGGGAGTGCGCGGCTGCTTTCCGTCGTACTTCTCGATCCGGCAGTGGGAATTACAGTCGGGTGCGTTCTTCAGCGAAGCGGATGTGCGCAGCGGGAATCGCGTGGTGCTGCTGGGGGCCGAGGTGGCGCGCGAGATATTCGGGGCGCTCGACCCGCTGGGCCTGACCCTGCGCATGGACGGCGTCCCGTTTCGCGTGATCGGCGTGTTGAAGGCGAAGGGCGCGTTCTTCGGCGACAACACGCAGGATTACAACATCTATGCGCCCTTCACCGCCGCGGCCGACGCGATGGGCTGGGGGCGCACCGTTCATATGATTTTCGTTTCCGCCGCCAGCCGCGAACTGATCCCGCAAGCCAAACAGGAAATCGCGCTGGCGATTCGCGCCTCGCAGAACCTCGCGCCCGACCGGAAGGACAGCGTGGAACTGCAAGACCTCGGCGAAGTCGCGCAATCGGTCGACCAAGTGCTGCTGGGGTTGACCATGCTGCTGGGCGCCATCGGCGCGGTCTCGCTGCTGGTGGGCGGGATCGGGATCATGAACATCATGCTCGTCTCGGTCACCGAGCGGACGCGCGAGATCGGCCTGCGCATGGCGCTGGGCGCGACGGATTTGAACGTGCTATCGCAGTTTCTGATCGAAGCGATGGTGCTGAGCGGGTTCGGCGGCGTGGTGGGTGCGGGACTGGGCTTGGGCGTGGCCAGCGGCGCGGTGAAAGTCTTGAGCATGACGACGCAAAAGGAATGGCCGCTGGTGCTGAATCCCGCTTCGGTAGTGGTGGCCTTGTGCTTCGCCTGCGCGATTGGGATCTTCTTCGGCTTCTACCCGGCTTGGCGCGCCAGCCGGCTCGATCCGATCGTCGCGCTGCGGCACGAATAGCCGGCGCTCAGTCCGCGGAACGTTCCAGCTTTTCCAACCGCGCGCGCAGCTCGCGCACTTCCTTAAGCAGCTCGGGCAGTTTGCGCAGCGCCGCGAACTGGCGGAACGCCTCGCGCCGCGGCGCGGCCGGCGTCCCGAATACTTCCCCCTTCGGCGGCACGTCTTCGATCGGTCCGGATTGCCCGCCGACTTTGGCGGCCATGCCGATCGTGATGTGGTCGGGGATGCCCGACTGCGCGGCGAGCATCGCGTAATCCTGGATCGTCGAGCTGCCCGCGACGCCGGCTTGGCCGCAGACGATCACGTGCTTGCCGAGCCGGACGTTGTGCCCGATCTGCACGAGGTTGTCGATCTTCGAGCCTTCGCCGATGGCCGTCAGTCCCAGCGCGGCGCGGTCGATCGTGCTGTTTGCGCCGATCTCGACGCGCGCGCCTACCGTCACGCCGCCGACCTGCGGAACCTTGACCAGCCGCCCTTCGCGGAATTTGTAGCCGAATCCGTCGGCGCCCACGACGGCCCCGGCATGCAGGATCGTCTCCACGCCCAGTTCGACGCGCGGATACAGCACCGCGCGCGGATGGAGCACGCAGCGCTTGCCCAGCTTGCAGCCGGGGCCCACGTAGGCGCCGGCGTGAATCTCGCAGCCGTCGCCCACCTCCGCGCCGGCGCGGATCACCGCAAACGGGCCGACGTAAACGTCGGCGCCCAGTTTGGCGCCTGATTCGACGCAAGCCTGCGGATGCACGCCCGGCGCTTCGCGCGCTTCGGGGTAGAGCGCATGCAGCGCCGCGAGCAGCGCGCCTTCGGTGTCGGCGGCTTGCAATATCGCCACGCCTTGGGGCGCGGGCGGGTGGGGGATGCCGGGCGCGATCAGGACCGCGCCGGCGCGCGAAGCGGCCAGGAGCGGGGCGTAGCGCGGATCGGTCAGCGGCGCGAGATCGGCCGGCCCGGCGTCGCGCAGGTTGTTCGCTCCCGTCAGTGTGCGTTGCGGATCGCCTCCGGCGATCTGGGCATTGCACCGTTCGGCCAGTTGAGCCACCGTCAGCGCCATGGCGAGCCTCCCTCAAACGAGAACGCGGGGCGATCCGCACCGGTGGGTGGAATCGCCCCGCGTCGACTTCAACGGACTGCGCCGGTTTCGGCGCGAACCATTACTGCCCCGGAGCAGGCGCGGGGGCCGGCGCCGCGGCGCCGGACTTCTCGGGATCGGCGTTCAGGCGCGCGATGACCTTCTCGGTGATGTCCACATCCTTGCCGTGGAAGAGCACCGGGTTTTCGCGGAAGCGCGCGACCAGTTCCATCGCGCTCTGCGCTTCGTCCTTGGCTTCCGGATTTTCGCCTTCCGCCGCCGCCGCTTCGCCCGCGTCGATCGGCTCGAGCTTGTCGTCGTACTCCGGCGCGCGCATGACCAGGTCGAAGCCCAGTTCGCTGCCCACGGTGCGGATCGCCGCGCGGATGTCCTTCAGCACTTCCTTCATCTCGTCCATGCGGAACTTCTCGACGTCCTTGCGCAGCTTGCGGAATTCGTCGCTCAAGCTGAACTCCATCTCCTGGAGCTGCTGCATCTTCTTGAAGACTTCGCGGTCGACCTTCGGGTCGCGGCCGCTGCGCACGTCCAGCTCGATGATGTCGCGGAATTCGCGCATCTGCTTTTCCTTCGCCTGCAGCTCGCGCCGCCGGGCGTCGAAGCGCGCCTTCAGGCGCTCCTGAATGTCCTTCACCTTCTTGTACGAATTAAACACCCGCGTGACGTTCACCACGCCGATGCGGCTCTCCGCGGCCTCGGCTCGCCCGGCCGATCCCAGCCCCAGCAGCAGCAGTCCCACGACCGCCCACATCGAAACTCGCGCCATCTTGGCCTTCATGACTCACTCCTTCTTTCCGTACCCAGGTTCGTTCGAATCCCGCTTGGCCCGGCCCCGCGAATCACGGCGCTTTCTGCGCGCCCGCCGCCCGCTGGGCATACTCGTCGTTCAACCGCTTCAACACCGCGTCCGTCAAATCCGCCGCCTGCGTCCCGAAGAGCACCGGGTTGCGCTTAAAGCGCAGCACCAGCGCTTCCGTCGATTGCGGCTCCAGGATGCCCTTGATCTGCTCGTCCAGCGGATGCTCCTTCGCCGGATCGGCCGCAGGCGCTTCTTCGTTCAGCGAAAGCTCATCGTCGCTGTACGGCGTGCGCACCACGATCTCGAACCCGCGCGCCTGAGCTTCCACGCGCACCGCTGCCTTGATCTCGTTCAGCACGTCCCGCATTTCTTCGCCGTAGCGCTTCTGGACTTCCGACTCGACTTGATTCAGCGCCTTGCGGTACAGGAATTCCTTCTTGTTGAAGCCCTGCAGCGTATCGAAGAGCAGTTCGCTGTCGGCGCGCGCATGTTCCCGCATGCGCTGAATCTTCTCGGCCATGTCCTTCAGAATCCGCGCTTCTTCATCCAGTTCTTTGCGCCGCGTCTCGAACTGGCTTTGCAGCCGCCGCTCCACGTCCGCGACCTTTTTGTACGTCTTGAAGACCTTGGAAACGTCCACGACCGCCAACTGCTTGGCTTCGCCCGCCGCCAGTTCCGGGGCGAAGCACAACCCCGCGACCGCCACGACGATGCCCAAGGCTGTGCGCATTCCGTACGTCATGCCCGCCTGCTCCTCGACCGTTCCGCGTGCCGCGCCGGGCCCGCGCCAAAATGCGCAATGGCTAACGGACGCGCCACTCGGTTGGACCTTGACCCGTATCGAAAAAACCAGTCTACCACGAGCGCGCGCCCACGATAGGCCCACTGCGCCTTGTGCGTTCCCGCCGATCAGAACCGGGTGCCGAAGGTGAAGTCCACCGTCTTGGTGCGGTCCTCGTCGTTCTTGACCAGCGGCCGCGAAATGAAGATTCGGAACGGCAACGGCGACAGCGGCGTGCGTATCGCCAGCCCGATGCCCGCCGAAGCGCGCAGGCCTGTATCGTTGAGCACCTCGCTGCCCGGATCCGTCTCACCCGCGTCCCAGACCGAGCCGGCATCGACAAAGACGGAGGCGCGCACGATTTCTTCATACAGCGGCAGACTGTATTCGGCCGTGACGGCCACCTGCTTCTTGCCGCCGATGTAAAACCCGTTTTCTTGAGGGGAGATGGTGCGGTTTTCGAAGCCGCGGATGGTCCCGATACCGCCGCCGTAGTAACGCAGGAACGGAGGCACTTCGTCGGTGCCCAGGTACGACTCGACCAGCCCGGCGGTTCCGCGCAGTTCGAGGATATGCTTGCCGCCGCCTTTGGTCTTGAAAAGGGTGAAGTAGCGCGCCACGTCGATCTGCGGGCGCACCCAGTCCACGCTGCCCAAAAGCGGCCCGCCGCCGAACTCGATGCTCGCTTCCATGAAGTATCCGCGGCTGGGCAGAATGCGCGAATCGCGGCTGTCGTACACCAGGCGCGGGCGCAGTGAACTCAGGATCCGCGAGCCTTCCTGGTCCTGGAAGATCGACGGCAGGTTCTCGTCCGTCTCGCCGATCGTCGTGTAGCTGAAGCGGTACGTCGCGTCGAAGTCCCAGCGCGGGCCCCAGAGCCGCTTGCCGGCGGTCACCGAAAAGCCGGTGTTGGTTTCGTCGAAATCCTTGTACTGGGAATCGACCGTATGAAAGACGCTGCCGCCCAGGCGGATCGGGCGGTCGAACGCCCAAGGCTCGTAGAACGAGACCGAATAGCGCTGCCGGGACGTGCCGGCCTGCGCGTCGATGGAGAAGTTCTGGCCCGCGCCGACGAAGCTGTTGCCCGAGACAAAGTCGCTCCAGCTCTTGGGCAGATCCTTGTAGTCGAAGTTCTTCTGCGCCAAGCTCACATTGCCCAGGATGCTGTCCACCGACGAGACGCCCAGCCCGAAGTTGAACTCGCCCGTCGGCTTCTCCGTCACGTCGATGACGATATCCGTCTCTTCGCCGTTCTCGGTGGGCTCCGTTTCGATGCGGATGTCTTCTTCGAAGTAGCTCAGCCGCCGGAGCTGGTCCTTGGCCTGCTCGATCTTCGTGGTGTCCACACGGTCGCCGGGGAAAAGGTTGAGCTGGCGGACGATGACTTTGTCCTTGGTTTTCGTATTGCCTCGAACCAGCACTTCCCGAACCGTCACTTCGCTGCCTTCCTGGATCACCATTTCCACGTCGTACAGATTCTTGCCGTCCTTGGTGCGCTCCGGATCGGTCACGAACTTGCGGTCGGTGGCCACCTTCGTGAAGACGCGCCCGTATTCGCCGTACAGCTTCACGATCCGCTCTTTGTCGTCGTTCAGCAGCACGTCCGAGAATACGTTGCCCGGCTTCAGTTTCATGACCGCCTGAATCTCGCTCAGTGGCAGGCTCTCGTACCCCTTCAGCACCAGATTTCCGACGCGGTACTGCGGGCCTTCGTAAATCTGGAACTCGACATCGGCCAGCTTCTTGCGTTTGCGGAACCAGTTGAAGTGCAGCTCGTCGCCCACCTCGATCCGGTATTCCTTCACTTCCGCGTCCATGTACCCGGCGCGGCGGTACCAGTACTCCAGGCGCTGCTTGTCCGTCTCCATCTGTTCTTCGTTCAAGTCTCCCGCGCGGAAGAGCCGGCGCGGCTTGGTCTGGGTTACGGCCAGCAACTGTTCTTCGGTGAAAGCCGTGTTGCCTTTGAAGGAGAGGACGCGCACCGAGATCGGATGCCCTTCGTTGATCTTGAAGGTGATGTTCACTTCGTCCTGCACGTCCGTCCACTTGCTCGCCACGTACTGCTTGTGGCTCGAAACGGTCTGGACGTCATAGGTGCAGGTGGCGTCACGGAAGGCCTTGCCGTGGTACAGCTTCTCGATCGCGCGCGCGTCCAGATGCACTTGGCCGATCTGGAAGCGCCCGCCTTCGACGGTTTTGATCGCGCCTTTGAGTTCCGAATCTTTGATCGCGCTGCTGTCTTTGAAGATAATCTTCTTGACCGTGGCCATCTCGACCAGGTCGATGACCAGCTTCACGCCGTTGAAGTAAGGGATCGGCGGGGTGATGCGGACGTTGAGGAAGAAGCCGGAATCGGTGAGGCGGTGCCAGTCGTCGTCCCAGATCTTCGGGTCGAACGGGCGTCCGACGCGGGTGCGGATCAGGCGCAGGACGGTGCTTTTATCGACGCGGATGTTGCCGCGGACTTCGATCTCGCGGACGACCGCTCCGCCCTCGGCGGGCGCGCCTTCGGGCGCCGGTTCCGGTTCAGGTCCGGGTTCTTCGCCCGCGCGCAGGTTGACGGCCAGAACCGCGCACAGGAGCACTCCCGTATAAAGCCCTAGCCGGAAAGCGCGTGCAATTACGCCGCCGCGCCGAGCGCGGCTGGGTACCCTTCGAGCGGACCCCCACGTCCGAACCAGAATCAAACCCCCACGGGGCTGGGTGCGTCTGCCAGCTCCGGCATGTACGTCTCGAAACGGAACTGCTCGGGGAAGAAGCTCAACTTCACATCCCCGCACGCGCCATTACGGTTCTTCTGCACGATCGCCGTAACGTCGCGGGTCATGACGTTGTTTTCGTCCAACTCGCGGTGCAGCATCAGTACCACATCCGCATCTTGTTCAATTGAGCCCGATTCGCGCAGGTCGGTCAGGGCCGGTTTCTTGTGTTCCTGGCCCTGCGGCGGCCGGCGCAACTGGCTCAGCAGAATGATCGGAATCTTCAGTTCGCGGGCAATGTGCTTCACCTGCCGCGAAAGCTCCGCGACCGCCTGCTCGCGGCTGTCCATCGAGCGGCTGGTCTGCATGAGCTGCAAGTAGTCGATCAGCAAAAGCTTTACGTTCTCCCGGTGCACCAGCCGCCGCGCGCGCGCGCGCAGTTCCGTCGTGGTGATTCCGGGCTGGTCGTCGATGAAGATCGGCGCCTGGCCCAACTGCTTGGCCGCATCCTTGACCACTTCGAAATCGTCGTCGTCGAACTGGTACGTGCGCATCTTCTCGCTGTTGATCCGAGCCTCGGCGCAAAGCAGGTTTTTGCTCACCTGCTCCTTGGGCATTTCCAAGCTGAAGATTCCCACGCCCACCGGGTTTCGTTCGGTCGGCCGGCAAGCCACCTTCCGCGCGATGTTGATCGAGAGCGTCGTTTTGCCTACGCTGGGACGCGCCGCCACGATGATCACTTCGCCCGGCCAAAGCCCTCCCGCGAACATCCGGTCCAGGTCGTGGAACCCCGTCGGAATCGCGCCCGTATCGATCTTCCGGCCTTCGCGCCGGGCCGCCACGTGCAGCTCGGCCTGCTCGAGCACGTTCTCCAAAACCGTATGGATCGAGACCGGCTCCTGGCTCGAGCGCCGGTCCGAGATCTTGTAGATGATCTCCTCGGCCTTGCTCACCAGTCCGGCCACGTCCTGGCCCGAACCCGGCTGCTGGACCATCTGCAGAATCTGGCCGGCGCTCTGCAGCAGTTCCCGCTCGACAGCCCGCTCGCGCACCAGCCGGCAGTAGCGCTCGATGTTTCCGGGACTGGGCGTGCGCTCGGTCAGCGCTCCAATCACGCCTTCGCCGCCGACCCGTTCCACCCAGCCGCGCCGCCGCAACTCGCTCTGCACGTACAGCAGGTCCAAATCGGGCTGCTGCTCGTACAACTCGCGGAAGAGCTTAAAGAGCAACTGGTAGCGCGGGACGTAGAAGTCCTCTGCCACCAGCATTTCCACGGCTACCGTCGCGGCTTCCTCGGCGGCCAACATCGACCCCAGCACGCCGGCCTCTGCGGGCTCATCGTGCGGCGGAATCTGCTCCAGCGGGTGCTGCGCAGCCTGGGCCATGCTTAATCGGACTCGGCCACGATCCAGACTTTAATCACCGCCTCATGACCCGCGGCGACTCGCAGCGTGACATCCGGCGTACCCAGCGTCTTGAACGGAGCCTCCAGCACCACCGCCGACTCGGGAATCTGGATCTTGTGCTCCTTGAGGATCGCGTCCGCGATCTCCTTGGCGCCCACCGATCCGTAAAGCTTCTCTTCCTGAGCCTTCGCCGTGATGGTCACCGAGCGACCGTTGATCGTCTCGACCATCTTCTTGAGGTCTTCCAGGCGCTGCGCCTCGCGTTGTGCGGCGCGCTTGCGCTCGGCCTGAATCTGGCGCTCGGCGTCAGCCGTGCACTGGAAGGCCAATTGGCGCGGAAGCAAGTAGTTACGCGCGAAGCCGACTTTGACATCGACCACTTCGCCCAGTTTGCCCAGCTTTTCCACATCCGTACGGAGAATGACCTTCATGGTCTATCCCCCCCTTCACCATGGGGTTATGTATCGGCAGCCTTGGATCGAGTCCACATGTGCCTTTGGGCACACTTCGTCTAACAGTGCACGCGTGCTTAGCAAGAGACGGACGCCGGATTCCGGAGGATACTTCACAGGTCCCGGAATACCCACTACATCTAGCGTCCGACGAAAGGCAGAAGCCCCAGATATCGAGCCCGCTTGACGGCGATTTTAATCCGCCGCTGGCAGAACGAGCACGCGCCCGAGCGCTTCCGCGAATACAGCTTGCCTTGCGGTGTGATCAGCTTGGTCAAGGTTCGTACATCCTTGTAGTCCACCAAGCACCGGCTTTCCTTCATGAAGCGGCAATTGCGTTGTGTAGCCACGGCGTTCCGGCCTCCTTATGGTTTCGATCTATCCCGCATCCCCATCAGAACGGAATATCGTCCTCGGGGATGTCCAGGTCCTGGTTCACGTCCTCGGCGCTGGGTCCGGTGGGCGCACCTTGCGGAGGACGCTGCTGACCGCGAGCCGGCGGACGCCCGCCGCCTTCCCGGCTGCCTCCTCCGCCCCCGCCGCCTTCGCCCTTGCTGCCGAGGAACTGCATGCGGTTTCCGATCACCTTCAACTTCGAGCGCTTCTGACCCGTCTGCCGGTCATCCCACTGGTCCAGCTTCAAGGTGCCTTCCACCAGCACCGGCCGGCCCTTGGAAAGATACTGGCTGGCGATTTCGGCCTGCCGCCCGAAGAGGTCCACGTCGACGAACGTGACGTCTTCGCGCCATTCGTTCGTCTTGCTGTCCTTGAACTTGCGGTTGATGGCCATCCGCAGGCTCGTCACGGCCGTCCCGGAAGGCGTGTAGCGCATTTCCGGATCGGCCGTCAGGTTGCCGGCGAGGATCACGATGTTGATGTTGGCCACGTTCCAACCTCCTCAGCGTCCGCCTGCGATGACTGCGCGGCGCGTTGGGCGCCGTTCTGCTGGGCCGATTAGCGCCGTCCGCCGCCGCCACGGTCTCCGCGATCGCCCCGGTCGAAGCGTCCGCCGCCGCCGCCTTCACGGCCGCCGCCCCCCCCACCGCCGTCGCGCTTGCCGAAGAAGCGCCGTCCGCCGCCCCCGCCGCCGCCCCCACGGTCTCCGCCGCCGCCAAAGCCGCCAAAGGCCTTGTCGTCGTCGGGCGTAAGCTGCGTCGGGGTCAGCGTGATCCCGTCCTCATCCTTCACGATCAGCGCGCGCATCACCAGCTCGCTGATCTGGATGTTGCGCTCCAGCTTCGTCACATTCTCCGGCTCGCACGTGATATGGGCCAGCATGTACAGCCCGCGCTTGCGCTTCTTGATCGAGTACGCCAGCCGGCGCTCTTCCCACTTGTCGCCGTTGACCCACGCGCCGCCGCTCTTCTCGACCAGTTCCTTGAGCCCGTCGACGACCTTGGTCATGTTCTCGCGCCCGAGATTCACGTCGACGACCCACATGATCTCGTAGAGCCGATGACCCTTGGGCACATCGCACATGATGATCGGGGGCGCCGCTTCGGGCTTCGGCACCACCACGTCGTCCGACCTTACCGCCACTTTTTCCTGTTCGGCCATGATCCGTCCGCCTCCTCGGTCTTATCCTTCGGTTCCCGTTTCGTCCTTCCGCCGCGGCGCTCCCGGTCCTTCCGCCTCCGGCGTGCGGTTGTAACGATTCATCGCATCCGCGATTCCGTATCCGGCCCAGACCAGGCAAGCCTCCACGGCCCGCCCCATGGACTGCGCCAGCACCTGCTCTTCTTCCTTCCCGAACCGCCCCAACACGTGCCCCGCCAAGTCGCCCGCGGGGCGTGCCGCGCTGTCCTCCCGGCCGCCCACGCCCAGCCGCATCCGCGCATACGCCTGGCTGCCCAGGCAGCGTTCGATGTCCTTCAGCCCGTTGTGCCCGCCGGCCGATCCGTCCTGGCGCAGCCGCAGCCGCCCCACCGGCAGGCTCACGTCGTCCACCACCACCAGCAGGTCCTCGCGCGGGATCTTGTAAAACCCCGCCAAGTCGCGCACCGCTTCGCCGGAGAGGTTCATGAAGGTCTGCGGCTTGGCCAGCAGCAGCCGGCCGTCGCCCGCCTTCGGGCCGTGGTTGCGGGGCGGCAGCGCCGCTTCCCCGTACTCGGCCTTGAACTTTTTCCGGTCCAGCGACGCACCCAACAGCATCGCCAGATGGTCCACCACGCGGAACCCCGCGTTATGCCGCGTCTGTTCGTACGACCGGCCGGGGTTGCCCAAACCCACGATCAGCTTCACCGGCCCGCCCTCCGCCGCCGTCAAGCCGCCGCGCGGCTGCGCGACGGCTCGTTCGGCAGGTTACTTCTTGTCCTTCTTTTCCTTGTCGCCGCCGGCCGGCTTTCCGCCCTTCGCGTCCTTAGCTTCGCCTTCCGGAGCCTCCACCTTCTTCTCGTTGATGACCTCCGGCTCGGTCGCGCTCGGAGCCGCGGCCGTCGTCAGATCCTCTTCCTTGCGCGGCGGTTCGCACTGCACCACGACCTCTTCCGGATCGTCCACCGGCTTGACGCCTTCGGGGAACGGAATCTCGCGCAGGTGCAGCGCCGTGTTCAGTTCCAGGCTGCTCACGTCCACCACGATCTTGTCCGGAATCGCCGTGGGCAGACACTCGACCTCGATCTCGTGGATCACCAGGTTCACCACGCCGCCGTCGGCCGCGCCCTTCGCGGTGCCCTTGACCGCCACCGGGATATTGACCCGCACGGTCTGGCCGGCGCGCAGCTCGTTGAAGTCCACGTGCAGGACCAGTTCGCCCAGCGCGTCGAACTGGAGCCCCTTGATCAGGGCCTGCTTGTCGGCTTCGCCTTCGATTTTCAGGACCACGACGCGGTCCCCGCTATGCAGGAGATGGCCGAACTCGCGCTCGCTGATCGCCAGCGCCAGCCCGATCTTGCCTTCCCCGTAGACCACCGCCGGGACGAGGCCCTGCATGCGCAGCTTGTTGACTTTGCGAGAGCCCAGCGCCTCGCGCTTTACCGCCTTCAGTTCCGCGACCATCGTTTCTTCTCCTTACCGCGCCGCGCGCCTTCCGCGCGCGGCCGAGTGCTTTGCTTGTGTTACCGGGCGGCTCTAGGCCGCTCCCCCCAAACCATCCGCCCGCCGCAGTGCGGCGGGCGCTTCAGTCGAACAGCTTCGAAATCGACTCGTTCAAGTGCGTCCGCCGGATCGCTTCGGCGAGTACTTCCGAGACGCTCAGCACCACCAGATTGATGTTCTCGGGGCGCTTCTTGAGCGGGATCGTGTCGCAGACCGCCAGCTCCTTCACCGGCAATCCGTTCAACCGCTCGAACGCGCGTCCGCAGAAGACCGGGTGCGTACACATCGTGATGATCTCGCGCGCCCCGAACTCCAGCGCCGTATGCACCGCCTGCGTGATCGAGCCCGCCGTGCTGATCATGTCGTCGACGATCACCACCGTGCGGCCCTTGATGTCGCCGACCACGTGGCCCTTCTCGACGTCGCTGTCGCCCTTGCGGCGCTTGTCGATCACGGCCAGCTCGCCGTTGAGTTTCTGGGCGAAGCGATTGGCCAGCTTCATGCGGCCCGGATCGGGGCTCAAGATCGTCAGGTTGTCCATCTTCATGTCGTGGACATGCTGCAACAGCACCGGCCAGGCATAGAGATGGTCGAGCGGAATGTCGAAGAAGCCCTGAATCTGCGTCGCGTGCAGGTCCATGCACAGCACGCGGTCGGCGCCGGCGGTGGCGATCAGGTTCGCGACCAGCTTCGCGGTGATCGGCACGCGGCCTTCGTGCTTGCGGTCCTGCCGAGCGTAGCCGTAGTACGGGATCACGGCCGTGATGCGTTGGGCGCTGGCGCGCTTGCACGCGTCGATAATCGCCAGCAGCTCCATCAGGTGGTCGTTTACCGGCGGAGAGGTGGGCTGGAGGATGAAGACGTCGCGCCCGCGAATGTCCTCGAGGATGCGGATCTTAATCTCGCCGTCCGGAAAGCGGCCCACCTCGGCGGCGCCCAGAGGCACGTCGAGGTACGCGCAGACCTGCTCGGCCTGCTTGGGGTGCGCGTTTCCGCAAAAAATGCGGATCTCGTTCCGGAGCTTCCCGTCAGGCATCTCGGGTTACCCTTCCTTTCCGGAAAGCGCCGCGCTGGCGCGTTCGGCCGCGGCCAGCTCTTGCGGCGTGTTGATCCCCAAGCACTCTTCGACGCGCGGTGCCACGATCGCTTCCACTCCTTCGCCGCGCCGCGCGAACCAGCCCACCGTATCGGTGAGGTAAAACTCGCCCTGCGCGTTGTCGTCCTTCAGGTGCTTCAAGGCCTCGAAGAGCCGCCCCGGTCCGAACGCATACGTCCCGGTGTTGATCTCCCCGATCTTCCGTTCGTCGGGCGTCGCGTCCTTGTGCTCCACGATGCGCTTAAACGCGCCTGAGCTATCGCGCACGATCCGGCCGTACGCGTGCTCGCCGCCGACCTGCGCGCTCAAGACCACCGCCGCCGCGCCCGAAGCGCGCTGCCGCGCCACCAGCTCGCGGATGGTCGCCGCGCGGATCAGCGGCACGTCGCCCGAAAGCACCACCACCGGCCCGGCGTAGCCGCCCAGACGTTCCTCGGCGCAGCGCGCCGCGTGTCCGGTGCCCTTCTGTTCGAGCTGCAAGGCCGTCTCCGCGCCGGCGGGCAGAATCTTTTCGACCTGCTCGCGGCCGTACCCCAGCACCGCCACCACGCGTTCGGCTCCGGCCCCGCGCGCGGCCTCGATCACCCAATTCACCAGCGGCTTCCCGCGCAGCGGATGCAGGACCTTCGGAAGGTCCGACTGCATGCGCTTGCCCTGCCCCGCGGCCAGCACGATCGCGGCAAACGGAATGCGTTCGGCGGAAGCAGCCACACGAACTCCACACGCGCGCCGGTACTCGGCGCGCGAACGAAAACCCAAGGCGTCCAGCGCCACACAAGCGCTCGCCGCCTAACAACCTCGATCGAACCGAACCGTTCAGGCCCCGCCTTGCTCAGGGGCGCATCACGACTCATCCGCTCGCGAGGGGCCCGGACCCGGCGTCGTCCAACCGCGCAGGCGTCCCTCTAAGTGCGCGCCGGCCAAGCCCTGCATGCAGGCCGCGGCACGCGCTCGTTACTTCCCGCCCCACTGCGGATGGCTTGAGGTGGAAAGAACTTATCTACTGGCCAGAGCAGGACCTGTCAACGTCAGCACCGAATAATCTGCACCGGTGCAGGTAGTCCTAATTTATAACTAAATTAGCTATGTATGAGGTATCGTGAGTTAACCGATGCGATTTTAACTTCTGCGCTGACTTTCAAACGCCGGCCCGGTTGAACGCTAAAAAGGCTCTCGGTAATGACTTCTGAGTCTGAAAGGTAGCCTGGGGGGGCTACCTACCTTATAGTAAGAAGGCCGGAACGCTCCCACGTTCACCAACCGAAGGCGCGAGACGACGTATGAACGCAGCGGTTCGCTTCCTGAAGCCTCTTTCGTCCGGCAGCGGGCGCGGCTTCACGATGATCGAACTGCTCGTGGTGATCTCGATCATCGTGCTCGCGATGAGCTTGATGATCGGGGGGTTGTCGGACCTCAACCAGCGCCGCCGGCTTTCGGCGGCGGCCGAGACCGTCACCAGCGCGATTGCGCTGGCGCGCAGCACCGCGATTTCCGAACGCGCCGTCGTCCACGTACGCATCGAGAACAAAGGCGCGAACGCGCAGTACGTGGGCGTGTACCGCTTTCCCAAGACCAGCGACGCGCTGCGTGCGACGACGGATGCGGAAGTGGTCTTGATGGGCGGCTGGAACGAATCGTCCGATACCGCCCTGCTCACCAACTACCGCGTTTCGGTCAGCCAGCTTCCGGCGAATACGTGGTTCGAGACCGAGTACGATCCGGCGCAGGTCTGGGACGGCACGCGCGACCGCTTCCAGCCGCTCTCGGTGATCCACCCCGCGCCCGATACGACGCTGTACTACAAGGACACCAACGACGTCACGCTTCTGCCGCGCGTGATACCGAATTACTCGGCATACGCGGCGAAGGCGCATCAGTTGATTTACTTTTATCCCGACGGCTCGGCCTCGGCGAACGTGCTGCTGTTCATTCGCAACGAGTGGAGCCTGGCGTACGTGCAAGTCTGGAAGGGCGGGATGATCCGCAGCGGCACCGTGCGGAACGTCGCCGACTTCGCGAACCTGGATTGAGAGCGCACATGCGCGAGACGGTTCGAAGCTTACGCCGTAAGGTCCGCGTTCGCCGCGTGCCGAGTGGCTTTACGCTCGTCGAGATCCTCGCCGCGCTGGCGATCCTTATGATCGGCTTGGGCGCGATCATCGCGATGCTGCTGGGCACGGGGCGCGAAGGCGCCATCGCCAGCGACCGCAATGCCGCCGCATTGATGCTGAGCGAGGCCGTGCGCGGGATCGAACGCGAACATTTGATCACGAAGGAGCTTTGCGACGCGCAGCCAGGTCTTATGATTCCAATTACCTCGATCGGGATTCTGGTCGAGACGGTCACGACGTCGGCACTGGGCGACGACAACGCGACGTACGCGGCGATTCCAGCTTACGGCGGGACGCTGGGCGACGGCAACGACGGGAACCTGAACACCTGGCCGCGCATGCCCGGCAAGCCGCAGCAGTACGGCGCCGGACAGTACCGCGTGCGCTATCGCCTGGAACGGCATCCCGATTGGGTGCCCGCGCCGGCCGCCGATGTCCTCGAGTCGCCGCAGCGCGGGCTCTACCTCCTCACGCTCGTCGTCTACAAGGACGAAGCCGGGGACATGTCGAGCCCCGTCCAGATCAGCGATCCGATCACGGTCCTGCTGCGCGACCGGGTGGTGCGCTGATGCTTAAACGCATGCGCACGCACCGGCCGGCCGCGGGCTTTACGCTCGTCGAGATGCTGATCGCCGTCGCCATCGCGGTCCTGATCCTCGCGCTGGTCTTCACGATCCTCAACGGCGCTTCGGCCGCGCAGGCCTCGACGCGCAACCGCATCCAGGCCGCCGAAAGCGCGCGGGTCTTTTTCGAGACGCTGGAACGCGACTTGGCCGGCGCGGCGCCGCGCACGGGCGCGGCCAGCAAAGGCGAACTGATCGAGACCCTGGCGCCGCTGGCTGTCTCCGAGTGGGATGCGGGATTCACCGGACAGGGCCTGCATTTCTTTACCGCGCGCGACGCGAACGCGCCGGGGGCCGAATTCTTCGCCGTACGCTATTACGTGTGCCGGCGCGACACCAGCACCGACAAGCGCCTCTTTCGCCGCGTGAACATGAACGGCGATCTCCCCGCGCTCAATTTTGCCGTCGGCAGCGACGACCTCTTGAACGACGCGGTGCTCCTCACCGGCGTACGCCGCTTGAACGCGCTGCTCGTACGCTGGGATCCGGCCGTGAACGCATTTACCGACGCGAGCGCAACGCCGGGACTGGCGACGCACCTCGAAGTGATCCTGCAGTTGGGCGTGGACAGCCTGGACGGGCGCTACACGGCGCAGCAGCAGAGCGACCTGATCTGGACGTTCAGCAAGACGATTCCGATTCCGGCGACGTTCCCGTAGACGCGGGCATGTCCCTCGAAGCAAGGCAGGCGTGCGTATGAAACGAATCCCGCGAACTCCGGCGCATCCGCGCGGCAGCGTGCTGATCTTCGCGCTGGTGCTGCTTACGCTGCTCTTCGCCATGGGCGCGGCGCTGATCTTCTTCGTGACGCAGCAGTCCCGCGCGGGCGCCAACGCGCTGCGCAACAGCGGCGGCGATACGCTGGTCGATTCGGCCGAGCACCACGCCATGCAGGCGATCCGCGGGAGCGTGCGGTTCTACGAAGCGGTGAGCCCCGACGGGATTTATTTCCCCGGGCCGTCCGCGGATACCGATCCGAACCACGCATTCCTGATCAGCAAGACGGATCCGATCCTGAATCAGCCGCAGCGCAGCATCTTCCGCGCCTTCGAATCGTTCCCCACGCACCAGGCGGTGGCGCCGACAGTCTCGGCCGTCGCCGGGGATTGGAAGGACGGGCACGCGTGGCTCTTCTGGAACGACGCGTCCGCTTATTGCGGCGCTCAGGCGCTGGAGACCAACGCCGGAACGCCACTGCGCTTCAGCGAGAGCACGCTGGCGTACTCGGCTTATCCCAACGGCGCGCTGCGCCAGTCGTTCGTGGGCGGCCCCGAACATGCCGGCCTTGCGCGCGCATGGCTGGTCAGCGCGGCAGCCACCGATTTCTACACCGCCGCCTTGCCTACGGTGAAGCCCACGCGGCCCAACGATCTGCGCGGCGAATACTACATCTGGGTCGCCGATCTGGACGGGAAGCTCTACGCCGATCCCAAAGAGTGGGGCCTCGACCCCGACTTCTTCAACGACGGCGTGGAGACCAACGAGCTTGCCGCAAAGGCAATCTTGAATCTGGTGAACACGTACGGGGCGTCTGCGGCCTGGGCGGGGAGTTACGGCGGCTGGATGCTGACGGGCGGCGAGATCGACGCGCTGTGGGCGCGCACGGCCGGCACCCCGTACGCCACGCCCGGCGATCTGGCGCTGTACTTGGCCCTCGCGGTCCCACCCAGCGGTTCGGGCGCCGCCGTCTGGGACTACTACCACAAGCGCTACGGCCTCGAACGCTACCTGACGCTCTACCGCGACCTCGACACGGGCCTCACGCCTCCGACGCTGAAGTCCGGCGCGACGGAACTGAACATCAACACCGCGCCCTTCGAAGTGCTCGCCGCGGCGCTTTCGCGCGTGCCTCTGGTGGACGCTTATTTACCTACCAGCGCTCCTTCGGTGGCCGACAACGTGGCGAAGGCTTCGGCGCTGGCGGCGCGCATCGTCGCCAAACGTCCGTTCTTGTGCCGCATGGACTTCGAAGACTTCCTCGCTGCGCAGTTGCCCGGCGATCCGGCCGATGCGGCGACGCCGCTGGGGATGATCGCCGCGGCTTTCCCCAAGCGCCAGGAACTGGCCGCGCCGGCCGAAGCGTACTACCTCGATCTCGACGACGTGGAGCCGTACAAGTCGAACCCCGCGCAGCTCATTCTGGACAATCCGATCTACGCGAACGTGCACACGGTAGCGCGGATGCAAGCGCGCTTTACTTTCTTTGCGCAACTCGATGCGGCGACCGGCTACGACCGCGCGTTCGCGGAACTCACGCCCGCCGCCTTTAACAACCTGCTGAACGCGACGAGCGGCAAGCGCCGCGACGGGACGTACGGGTACAGCTACTACAGCTTTCGCGACGTATCGGTGCCCTTCCGTTACACAGTCGGGCCGGACACGTTCATACCGAAATTTGAGTACAACCTGATTACCGATGTAGACATCGGAGGTGGAATCAACACCTACCGTATCAATGGGGTCGATCCCCTGGTTCATACGGAAGCAGCCGAACTAGCTGCATGGCATGCGACCAATGGATCTGGGTATTACGAGATGCATTTCGGTTCACACGACGATGATCAGGTCTACGCCTATGGCAGCGCCGTTCCACCTCCGGCGTTTCCGGCAACTGAGGTACTGATAGTCGGCCCTGGACTCAATGGAACTGTAGAAACGCCAGATGCAACTACGGAAGGTGATGGAGACGATGTTCCAGGAACAACCATGACTGGTATTGTGGACGGTCCTGATCTCATTTGTAACTCAACCGTGCACGGTCCTATTCGCGGCTACAGAATTTCGTTTGATGTTCCAATTACAACTCCGGTGCCTACTCGTACCTCCGGTCCTGATGCCAACGGCGACGTAGCCTGGGCTCCGCGCTTCGGCTTCCGCTCGCGCTTCTTCGCCATCTACACCCTCGCGCGGCCGATCATCGACGTCCAGGCCAACGTGCCCACGTACGGCGCCGCGCAGCGCAGCGAGATCGTCTACGACGCGCTGCGCGATACGGTCCTTTTCCGCCGCGAACCGGCCACCGAAAAGCGAACCCTCGGCGATCCCACGCCGTAAGGACACCGGATTCGCGCGCGACCGCTACTCTGCGGTGGCGCATCGTTGACAATACTGATATATTATAATCATTAAGCCTCGGCCACGCAGGCGAGGCATGGCTTTGTGGCGAGATGCGCATGAGTTCCAAATCGTCGTGGCCGTTGCTGCTGCTGGGCGGAACGGTGTTGCTGGCTGCCGCCGTAGCGGCGTACTTCGCGGGGCGGCCGTCCGCCGGACGCAAGGCCGAACGGCTCACCGTTTGCACGCACCTCTTCGCGCTGCACGAATGGGCCGCACGGGTCGCCGGTCCGGACGCCGACGCGGTGTTGCTCGAAGGCAGCGGCGGCGATCCGCACACCTTCTCGCTTAATCCGGCCGACGCGACCCAGATCGCGCGCGCGCACGTCCTGCTCTTGATCGGGCTCGACTTCGACGCTTGGGCCGAGCGCGCGGTGGAGAACGCGCCCGGAGGCATCCAGGTCTGGGAGGCTCGCGCGTGGGTCAAGCTGCGTGAAATGGGCGAAGCGGACGACCACGCGCATCACGATCATGCGCACGACCATCACCACCATCACGGGCACGAAGATCCGCACCTCTGGCTCGATCCAGACCGCGCGGCGAAGGTCGTCGAAGAACTGGGCGCGCGCTTCGGGACGCTCGACCCGTCGCACGCCGAAGGCTACCGGCAGCGCGCCGCCGCATACGCCGCCGAACTGCGCGCGTGCGGAAAGGAAATCGACGAACTGGCCCAGCAGGTGAACGGACGGCTGCTGGTTGTTTTCCACGATGCGTACGGATACCTCTTCGACCGTTTGGGCCTCAAGCTGTCCGGTACGATCCAGACCAGTCCCGGCGTCGAACCCACGCCGCGCGATGTGACCGAAGCTTTGGCGAAGCTGCGCGAGATCGGGCAGAAGGTCGTCTTCGCCGAGCCCGGCAATCAGGCGGCGGCGGAAGCGATCGCGCGCGAGCTGGGCGGCCCGGTGGTGCTCCTCGATCCGCTCGAATCCACCGGCTTCGCGCCGGGGCAGTCGTACCTGGATCGCCTGCGCGCGAACTTGGCGAAGCTGAAGGAACACCTCCCATGAGTGCCGCGCCCGTACCCGTACCCGCACCGGCCTCCTCCGCCGCGCCCGCGCCGGCCGCGGCCGAACACGTTATCGAGTTCACCCAAGTCAGCTTCGCGTACGCGAAAGGCGCCGCGGTGCTCGAGAAGGTGAATTTCCACGTTCATGCCGGCGAGTTCCTGGGCGTCATCGGGCCCAACGGAGGCGGCAAGACCACGCTGCTCAAGCTGGTGCTCGGTTTGCTCGAGCCCACGTCGGGAACGGTCCGCGTGCTGGGCCGCGATCCGGCGGCGCTGGGGCGCGAACGCCGCCGCGTCGGCTACGTGCCGCAGGACACGGGCATCCGGCAGCGCTTTCCCGCCTCGGTGCTGGACGTGGCGCTGATGGGCACCTACGGCGCGCTGGGGCTGTTTCGGCGTCCCGGCGAAGCCGAACGCGAAGCGGCGCTGAAGGCCATCGCCGATGTGGGGCTGCAAGGGCTCGAAGAACGCCCCGCCTGGAAGCTCAGCGGCGGACAGCAGCAGCGTCTGGCCATCGCCCGCGCGCTCATCTCCGATCCGCGTATCGTTCTGCTCGACGAACCCACCAGCGGGCTTGACACCGGCGGGCAGGCGCGCCTCTTCGCACTGCTCGAACGGATCAAGAGCGACCGCAACCTGACGGTGGTGATGGTAAGCCACGACGTTACCGCCATGGCGCACTACACCGACCAACTCGCCTGCCTGAATCGCACGCTGCACTGGCACGACCGCAGCGAACTGATCACCGAGCATGTCCTCAACCACGTCTACGGCTGCGAACTCGACGCCTTCTTCCTGAAGCATCACGAACATCTCGAAGAATTTCACGGCGACGGCGGCTCCGCCGAGCACGCGCACGGCCCGCATTGCGACCACCATCATCCCGCGGCGAAACCGCCCGAGCCGGGCGCATGAGCGCTCCAATCAGCTACTGGCAGGCGGTGGCCGAAACGCCGTTGCTGCTGCGTGGAGCGTGCGCCGGTGCGCTGGTGGGTTTGGCTTGCGCCTGTCTATCTCCGTTCGTGGTGCTGCGGCGGCTGGCCTTCGTCGGCGACGGGATGGCGCACGCGGCCTTCGGCGGTTTGGGGCTGGGACTGTTTCTGATTGCCGGGAGCCGCGCCGACGATCCGCTGGTGCAGTTGATCATGCTGGGCTTCTGCCTCGTGCTCGCCGTGGCAGTAGGGCGCGCGACGCGGCAACGCGAGAGCGGGCGCGAAGAGGGCAAACTCGCCGCCGACAGCGCTATCGGCATCGCCTTCGCCGTCAGCATGGCGCTGGGCGCGCTGCTGATTACCCTCCGCCAGCGCCGCGAACCGCAGTACAAAGCCGGGTGGGAGGGCTACCTTTTCGGAAGTCTCTTGACCATCGGCGAAAGCCAGGTCTGGATCACCTTCGCGCTCGCGGGGGCCGTGCTGCTGGCGCTGGTGCTGTTCCACAAAGAGCTGACGTTCTACACCTATGACGAGACGCTGGCCGAGCTGAGCGGCCTGCCGGTCGGGTTCCTGCACTACTTGTTCCTGGCGCTGCTGGTGCTGACGGTGGTCGTCTCGGCGCGGATCGTCGGGATCGTGCTGGTCAGTTCCTCGCTGGTGCTCCCCGGCGTGGCCGGACTGGCGCTCGCGCAGCGTCTGCCTGTGGCCGTCTGCATCGCCGGTGCGATCGGCGTGCTCAGCTATCAGGTGGGGCTCTACGCGTCATTCACCTGGAACATTCCGCCCGGCGCGGCGGTGGTGCTGGTGCAGTTCGCCTGCGTCGTGGCGGCGCAAGCCGTGCGCGTCGCGCGAGGCGCGACGAATTAAAAGGCAAAAGCCAAATTTCAAAAAGGGCCGGAGCGGCCGCAATCCGTCTACGCCCCTTCAACCCCGGCCTGATTCCGATACCGCAGCGGGCTCACGCGATAGTGCGCTTTGAACTGGCGGCTGAAGAAATGCTGGCTGGAAAAGCCGCAGGCTTCGGCAACTTCGCGCACGGTGGGCGCCACGCCGGCGGGATGCTCCTTCAATAGCCGCAGGGCCAAGCGCAACCGCGCTTCGACGAGGTAGCGCTTCAGGCTGCGGCCCAAGGTGCGCACGCAAAGCGCATGGAGATGCCCGGGCGAAAGCTCCAATTGAGCGGCCAAGTCGGCGACGCGCCAAGCGCGGGCCGGATCGGCATCGACGAGCGCGCGCAATCGTTCGACGCGCGCATCCTGCGTGCGCAGCGGACGCAGGAGCGTGCGCTCTTGCGTATCCCGGGCCGAGGCCTTATGCGCGAATCGCGCCAGCTCGGCGATCAGATCCAGCAGCCAGCGTTCCCAAAGGTAGAGCTCGCCGGCCGCGCCGGCCTTGCCCTTCGGCTGCGCGGCGTAGACCTTGCGCACGCCCGGTGCTTCGCGCGCGGAAAAGGTGAGCGGTACGAACGAGGGCGCGCCGGACGGCTGCAAAAAGGCCGGCACGCGCGGCGCGACCGATCGAAACGCGAAGTGCGTGTAACGCAGCACTAATCCCGGACGCGTCTCGTCGATCCAGGCCGGCGTGTGCGGCGGGAGCAGCGCGAAGCTTCCGGCGGGCGCGATCAGGCGCCGCCCGTCGCGCAGGGTCCAGGTCGCCTCGCCGCCGCGAACCCAGAAGAGATCGTAGTCGGGGAAGAGGTGCAGAATCGGGAGCTTGCCCGGCGTATTGACGTACTCGCCGGCTCCGCCGCTGAGGTGCGGCACGCCGGCGGGGAAGGGGAGCCACAAGCGGTCGGCGGACATGCGTGCACCTGAGATTAGTGCAAAAAATAGACGATGGCTCTAAAGACTCCGTTTCTCGAATACGGTAATGTTTTCGGGAACGCAAGGGCCAAACGACGCATCGGCCCGCAACCGCCCACCGGAGGAACCGACCATGTCCCTGTCCGCCCCGCAGCGCGAAGCCTACGACCGCGAAGGCTACCTCGTCGTCGACCGCGTGCTCGAACCCGCGCGCCGCGAGGAACTCAGCCGCCGCGTCTGGGACTTGGTCCACGCCGCGGAGGAGGGCCGCCAGAGCAAAGAGCGCGTGCTCTTCGAACCCGGCGCCGCTGCCGTAGCCACGGCCGTCAAGCCCGCGATCCGCAAGCTCAGCAGCCTGGTCGCCGAGGGCGAATTCTTCCAGCAGATCGCGCGCGATCCGTTCATTCTGGATCTCGTCGCCGAGATGACCGGCGGCGCGAAGTCGATCTACCTGTACAACGATCAGGTCTTCCTGAAGCCTGCCTTCTGCGGGAGCGAGAAGCCGCTGCACCAGGATAACAGCTACTTCCGCGTCACGCCGCACTCGCACGGCGTGACCTGCTGGGTCGCCATCGACGAAGCGACCGAAGAGAACGGCTGCCTCAACTACATTCCGGGGAGCCACAAACTGGGCTTGGTGAAGCACCGCGAGATTCCGCAGACGCCGCACCACGTGCCCGATGTCGATTTCCCGCTGGGCCGCGAAGTGCCCGCACCCGTTCCGGCCGGCGGCGCGGTTTTTCACCACCTGCTCTGCATGCACAGCAGCAAGGCCAATCAGAGTCCGCACCCGCGCCGCGCTTGGGCGCTGCATTACGTCAACGGCGCCGCCGCCTGTCCTTCGCGGAAGTTCGAAGAGATGTTCCGCGTCAGGTAAGCAGGGCGGTAATCGGGAAACGGTGAACCGTAAGCGGTAACGACCGGGCCGAAGGGGCCTGACGTTACCGTTTGCCGTTTACCGTTCGCTTCGCCCTACGATTCCTTCCCGATCCATTTTTCGGTCTGCCTTCCGATCCTCCCGCGACACGGATAGATAAGTTGCTTTCCGGAATTGTCGCAGGCCCGCCTTGACAGCGGCATCTTATAACGGGTAGGTTGCACCGCCCTAAAGCGATCGGCCAGCAGACAACTTATTGTGGGGCATGGATTTAAAGCAATCATGAAGCCCGATTCGGACGCTCCGGACGAACACGCGCTCGCCGCTCAAGCGAAAGACTTGCTTGCGCTGTCCAAGACCGACGTGCGTGCCGCCGAGTTGGCTTTCGCCCATTTGGGCTACGATCGCCAGCTTCAGACCGCGCTGGTCCTCCACGGCGACGATCTGCAGGATTGGCTGCTGCTGGCCGAAGACTGCACCGACCTGGTCCGCGCGCTTCCGCCCGAACATCTGCACCACAGCATCCGGCTGATCGGCGAAGAAGACGCGCTCTCGATCCTCAAAGCCGCCAGCAGCGAGCAGCTCAAGGCGCTGCTGGACATCGAGTTCTACACCGACAACCGGCTCGATCGGAAAAAGGTCCGGCGCTGGATCGAACTCCTCTTGGAATTGGGCGGGGACGAAGCCGACGAAGCGCTGCAAGGCGTGGACACCTTCGCCATCGCGGCCTTCGTACGCCGCTACGTACGCGCGGCGCTGCGCGACGATAACATCGTCCTGGCGCTGCAGATGAAGCAGCACCATCTGATTACGCCCGATCAGCTTCAGATCGCCGACGATCTGGTCGAACGCTTCCTTTCCTTCGTCGACGACTTTGCGCCGGAAGTGTACGGCGAGATCCTCGAGCGCGTCTTCCTCGACGATCCGAAGGCCGTGGCGTCGGACATGTACGCCCAGCGCGACGACCGGTTGGCCGCGCGGGGCTTCCCCGGCCAGGAGCGCGCCGACCGCCTGCTCGTCCCGGTCGATCTGGGCGCGTACGAATTTGCCTGGGGCACGGCGGACGCACCGGCCGCGGCGAGTGCGGACCTCGCGCGCACCCGCGAAGCGGCGCCCTTCATGATTCAGGTGCTGGCGTGGGGCCGCGCGCAGGGCGAATTGGGCGAGAAGACCGAGCGCGCGTTCATTAAAGAGACAGCCGAAGTGGCGAACATGCTCCTGCTGGCTCACGCGCGCGACGCCGGCGACCCGCAGGCCAAGAAGGAAGCGCTCGCCGCCGTGCAGGTGTTGGGCTCGGTGGGGCTCGAAGCCGTGGCCAGCGGGCACGTCCCGGCGGCCGTCGAAGCGCTGCAACGTATGGACGTGGAAGAACTTTTCCGCCTCGGCTGGACGCTCACGCGTTCGGTGGCTAAGCCCGCCTGGCAGCTTACCGCCGATCCGCATATGGACGATATCGACAGCCGCCCGCCGGCGTGGCTCCCGGCCGGAGCTCGCGACGCGCTGCTCGAAGCCGAACTGCTCATGGATTGGCGCCAGGTCGCCGCTTCCGCGTTGCCGGCCGCCGAACGCCATCCCGATCGCCCGACGCCCGGACCGATGCTCACTTGGCCGCGCTTGCGCCGCCTGCGCGCCGCCGTCGAGGCTACCCATCAAAAGTATCAGGATGCCTTCGGGCACTCGCCCGATGTCGAATCCGCCGATCCCACGGTCGCCGATCCCTCCCTGCGCCGCCTGATTTAACCGAACCACCGGCCTCTCCATTGGCAGGTTGGGTTCCCCTCGCTTCCGGTCCTTACGCACGGGTGCTCCCGCCCCATGATCCGTTGCAGCATCTCGAGCGTCTGAGGCGTCCCTTTCCAGGGTGCTTGTGTAAATCTCCGACGAGCTTGGCGGGGGTTGCCAGTGTTCGCGTAAGTTCTTTCCATGAATTGGGTTAGGGGGATTCGGTATGCGCGTGAAACTCGCCACTGGCATGACGTTCAGTGTGCTGGTGTGGGCGGCTGCCTTGCAAGCAGCGGTGTATCAAGCGCCGAGCGCGGAACCGACCCCCGAAGAAACCCAAATTCTTGAGTACATGAACCGCTTCCGCGCCAACCCGTCGGCGGAGGCCGACAAGATTCTGGCGTTCATCAAAAGCGGGAAAGCGGGCTGGGTCGCGCGGGGCGTGGACCTGGCGATGTTCGAGAACGAGATGAAGGCGCTCAAGCCGTCGCCGCCGCTGGTGCTGAACCTCAAACTGCTCGATGCCGCGCGCAAGCACAGTTACTACATGATCCACAACGGCCTGACGCACGTCGAGACGGCGGGCAAGGAAGGTTTTGTCGCCGCCGATTTCGGCTCGCGCTGCAAGAATGCCGGTTACGAAGGCGGGCCCGGAGGCGAGAACTGCTACGCTTCGGCCCCCGACGCTTGGGGTTCGCACGTCGGGTTCGTGGTCGATTCCGGCCCCGGCGGCACGGGCGGGATGCAGCCCGGGCGCGGCCACCGCACGAACATGCATAACCCCGGCATGCGCGAAGTCGGCCCCGGGGCGGTTCCGCGCAGCGGTGACCGCGGCGGGCTCTCGGTCACGCACAACATGGGCAGCCGGAAGGTACGCTTTGTGGGGGGCGTGGTCTTCACCGACCGCAATTCCAACGAGTGGTACGACCTGGACGAAGGCGTCGGCGGCGTATCCATCAAGTGCAGCGACGGAAGCGAAGTGCGGACCTGGAAGAGCGGCGCGTACACGCTGGCGCTGAAAGGCAACGCCGCCGTGACCGTGACGGCCTCGCTGGGCGCGCGGACCTTCAGCCAGGAGATTCCGGCCGGAGCGGAGAACGTGAAGTTCGACTGGCGGGTACCGGAGGAAGCGGCGTTGGAACTGGCCGACAAGCTGCTCGCCAAGGTCGAGAGCGTGCCCGGCAAGAGCGGCCCCGGCTATACGAATGCGATTCTCGAACTGTATCAGGCCACTCAGGGGCTGGCCGTCGACGCGCCTCGCCGGCAGAAGATCGATGAGTTGACCAAGGAGATCGGCCCGCAGCTCGAAGGGAGCAAAAAAGCGGTGCTGGAAGCGTTGCGCAATTTCGGGCCCGAGTTCCCCAAGGTCCTGAACGAGAGCCAGCAGCCGTTCCAAGGCACAGCCGTCGCCGCTTGGTTCAAGGAAGCCGCCGCCATCGGGCAGGCCAAGGGCAGCTTCATCGGCTTCAAACAGCAAGTTGAGACCAACAAGACGCTGCCCGAGCAGCAGAAGCGCCAGTTCCTGACCTATCTCCAGGGGTTGGAGAAGCAGTTCCAAGAGTCCGAGTTCAAATCCGAACTGGCCGCCCTGATCGACCAGACCATCCCGCTGGCCGACCCCAAGCGCGCGGGCATGTACAAGCGCTGAAGTGGGGCGGCTGCTGGTAAAGCGTTCTTTACCGGGGATCGCGGCCGGTAAAGCGGGCACTACTTCGGCTTCAGGCCGAAAAGAGCTTCAAGCCCACCACGCCTGCGACGATCAGAACCAGGCTCGCCAAGCGCCCGGCGTTCGCGGGTTCTTCGAACCACAGAATACCCAGCACGGCCGTGCCCGCGGCTCCGATGCCCGTCCAGACCGCATAGCCGGTTCCGACGGGGATATGCTTGAGCGCCCACGCCAGGAGCACAAAGCTGACCGCCATGCAGGCGACGGTCCAAAGCGAAGGCCAGAGCTTGGTGAAGCCTTGGGACTGCTTGAGGCCGATTGCCCAAGCGACCTCGAAGCATCCGGCCAGAATCAGCACGAGCCACGGCATCGGTGTGTCTCCCAGCGCTTGACCCGAAAAGACATGCCTTCCCACTTGTGCATTCGATGCTGCGTTTCTGCGCTTAATCCTGGCCCAAATCGGGATTTATGAAAACTTATTCGTTCCCCTAACCTCTTCATATCATTCCAATTGCAAAGCACTGGTGATTTTCCTGGCGCTACACCCTTTACCCAAGCGGTCCGCATGGCCTATTCTCAGGGTATCGGCTCTTGTCCTTTATCATTCCGGAGGCCGCCATGTCGAACGCTACCGAATCCCGCATCCTAGCGTTGCCCACGCATCCACGCGCCATCGAAGCCGCGCCGATGGTGATGTACGAATGGAAGATGCTCCGGGCTGCGTACAAGATGCTGACCATTCTGCGCAAGTCGGACGACCCGCGCCGCGAGCAGCTTTTCGGCGTCCTGAACGAGGGCTACAGCAGCGCGCTCTTCCTCAACAGCTTCCTCTTTCATGCCCGCAACCTCGCCGACTTCCTCTACACGCGCGGCGGCGAAGATGCCGACGCGGTCCTGGCCGAACACTTTTTCGCCAACC
The DNA here is from genome assembly GCA_015075375.1 of Planctomycetota bacterium. Lineage (GTDB taxonomy): Bacteria > Planctomycetota > SZUA-567 > H5-PLA8 > H5-PLA8 > H5-PLA8. The sequence goes on from JABTUM010000001.1 coordinate 2,753,692, forward strand.
CCGAAGATTGGCGGCGCAAAGACCTGAATCCGGGGCCGTTTCTTACCGCCAACAAGACGCGCCTCTACCAGCAGCTCAGCCGGCCGCGCTACGCCCGCATCGCGTACGGGCGGCTTTCGGTCAACAACTGGGATCTCGACGCCATCTGGAACGATCTCTCCGGCGCGTGGCAGACCTTCTGGACGGCGCTCCCGATTTCGACACAGGAGTATTTCGAGGTCGTCCCGGAAGAGATGCCCATGCCTAAGCTGTAGCGCCGCCATCGCTGGTTGCACGTCGGGCAGCGGAGGCGTAGAGTCCCCTTTTCAACCGTACGCCAAAGGGGGCTCCTGCATGCCGATGCATCCTCGCGCCAAGGAAGCGGCGCCCATGATCATGTACGAGTGGAAGATGTTTCGGCCTTCCGGCAAGATGCTCGCCATTCTCCAGGACGGCAAAGACACTCGCCGCGCGCAGCTCTCCCAGGTCCTCAACGAGAATTATGCCGGCGCCGTCTTCCTGCTCGACTTCCTGCTCCACGCCCGCAACCTCGCCGATTTCCTGTTCATGCGCCCCACCGACGAGAGCGACGACGTGGTCGCCGAGCACTTTTTCGATACGCCGGCCGAATGGCGCGCGAAAGGCGTCGAGCCCGGGCCGTACCTGACGCAGCACAAGGTCCGCATCTACCAGTTGCTCGCCCGCCCTCGCTTCGGGCGGATCGAGTACGGGCGGCTGAGCTTGCGGAAGTGGGACGCGCACGCGATCGAGCGCGAGATCGTCGGCGGCTGGGAAGTCTTCTGGAACGCCCTGACGCCCGAGAAACAAGGCTGGTTCGACGTCACGCCGCCCTCTTAGTTGATGTTCTTAAGCCCATTGAAAGGCTTCGCATGCCCGCCTCGCTGAACCTCGCCGCCGTCCGCGCCGATTTGAACGAGCATCTGGAGAGTCTGCGCGACCGCGACGGCGCGTACGGCAGCTACCGCTCCGGACCGCGCAAGCGTCCCGATCTGTACGCTTCCTGCGACGTGGCCATCGCCCGCGCGGTGATGGGCGACGACCTCAAGGCGCTGCCCGAAACCCAGCGCCTCGAATGGATCGCGCACATCAACAGCTTTGCCGCGCATAACTTCGACGGCGGGCCCGACGGCAGCTACTTCGACAGCATGGGCCACTCCAAGCTCCACGCCAACGGGATGGTCGTCGGCGCGCTGGGCATACTGGGCGGGAAGCAGCGCTTTCCGTGCAAGCTCTACGAGGCCTTCGACACGCCCGAGAAGGCCGGCCCGTGGCTGGAGACGGTCGACTGGGTCAAGCAATGGAGCGCCAGCCACTGGTTCTGGGGCGGGATGCACTGCTTTTCGTTCAGCAAACGCTGCACGCCGGCGTGGTTCGAGGCGGTCTTCGCGTGGCTCGATGCGAACCTCGATCCGCAAACCGGCTGGTGGCGCAAAGGCGTGCCGCATCAGGATCGACATCAGCCGCTGGGGGGAAGCGTCCACATCGTTCCGATTTACGAACATCACGGCCGGGCGTTCCCTTATCCCGAGCGCGTGGTGGACAGCGTTCTCGCACTGCAGCTCCCCAACGGCTGCTGGCTCGACCACGCGAAGGGGCCGATGCTCAATTATCTGGAACTGGACGCGCTGTACGCCTACGCGGTGATGCGCAAGTGGGCGCCGAAATACCGGCTCGATGAGGTACGCAAGAGCGTCGACCGCTACGCCGACGCGGCAATCGAGTATTGGAACACCCGGCGCGGTGAATTCTTTAAGCTGCACCCACACTACGCGCTTGCCGCCGCCGGAGCCTTCGGGCTGTTGCAACAGCTCGCGCCCGAACGCTTCCCCGACGAGCGCCGCTGGACGGATATTTTCAGCGACCGGCGGCTGTACGACACGGCGGCGGTGGAGGTGTGAGGGAGGAGCAGGCGCTGAACTGAAGGGGGCTGCATTCCGTTCAGCCAGACTTGGCACGCCCCGGTTTCCGAGTGGCCAAGGCGAGCGTATTGCCCGAGGGATCCTCGAAGAACGCCATCCATTCTTCTTCGCCCGCCGGTCCGAAAAGGCCTTGGTCATCGCGGTGGATCATGTGCGGCGGATGCGTAAAGCTTACGCCTTTTGCGGCCAACTCCGCGTACGCGGAATCTAGGTCGTCCACCCCAAAATAGAGCGTCGCCTTCGGCCCCGAACGTTCCAGCAGGATGCGGACGCCCGAGAAGTCCAGGAAGGCCAATCCCGGAGGATCGAACTTCGCGACGAACCGGCAGCCCAGGGTGTCGCGGTAAAAGCTCACCGCTTCATCGAGATTTCTGGCCTGCACCGCGACCTGGCGGATGCGATCGAGTTTCATGGGTTAAGCCTCTGACGATAGAGGGCTCTTACGAGTGACCTGTAGGGGCGGAGCTCTACTCGCTCGCTTCGACCAGCTTCAACAGCCGGCGCGTCGATTCGCGGTTGCCGTTGTCGCTGAAGGCGTCTTCGACTTTCAATACCTCCAACGCGCGGCGCGCGGCGGCTTGTTCGGCCTCTTTCTTGCTCTTCCCCATCCCCGGCGGGAAGCGGCGCTGCCCGATCACCGCGACCACTTCGAACGTCTTGCCGTGGTCCGGGCCGGTGGCGTTGATCATGCGGTAGTGCGGCGTCATGTTCACGTACTTCTGGGCCAACTGCTGGAGCGTCGACTTGTAGTTCGTCTCGCACCCGTTCTCGGCGACGGCGCGCAGTTCGGCGCCCAGGATACGCAGCACGAAGGCGCGCGCGGCTTCCAGCCCGCTGTCGAGGTACACGGCGGCGGCCACAGCTTCGAAGAGATTGGCGTACACGCTGGGCGGGAGCGGTTCGTCGACCGGCAACCCCTTGCCCAGCCGCCCCACATCGCGCAGGCCCAGCGATTCCCCGGCCCGCGCCAGGCACACGGTGCTTACCACCGCCGACTTTACCTGGGTCAGCTTGCCTTCGTTCCAGTGCGGGTAGCGCTCGTAAAGGGCTTGGCCGACGCAAAGATTCACGACCGCGTCGCCCAGGAACTCCATGCGCTCGTTGTCGGTATGCTCTTCGGCGGTGCTGGAGGGGTGCGTCAACGCTCGTTCCAGCAACTCAGGGCGCTGGAAGCAGTACCCGATCCGGTCTTGGAGGGTGAGGTACGACGTGTCGGAGCAACAGTTCGTGTCGGGGGCCTTTTGAAGCTTCGACATAAGCTTGGAAGTATCTCAGGCTAGAGACTTTGGATCACCAAGCCGCGAGCGGCTTCCGGCCCCCACTGGGATTTCAAGATAGCCGCCGTAAAGTCAGAGTCAATGCGGCGGATCAAAACTTAGGGTGCTTTTTACCGCCGCTCAAACGCTAACATCACCCAAATTTACACCTATTAAATGGAGTTAGCCGCAACCCCGGCCGGCTTGCGTCGTCGTACTCTTATGAGAGCGGGCTTAACCATGCGCATTTCATCGTGGATCGCGATTCTGGTTCTTTGCGCAGGCGCGCGAGTGAACGGCCAGGAGGGGGCGCCGTCGCCGACGGGCCCTGTGGTTCAGAATCTCCAAGCGGCGCTGAAGGCGGTAAAGTCCGAGTTCGGCCCCGGCGAATCGCTGCTCTTGCAGTGGACCCTCACCAATGTGGGACCGAACGCGCAGACGGTGCGGGTGCCGCGCGACCGGCGCGTTCCGCAGGATGTCCGTTTCGCGGGCAAGCGCGACGGGCAGGCGCTGGACCTGCGCCGCGCCACGGAACGCGAAACCGAGGACGCCGGTTACACCGAACTGAACCTCGCGCCGGGCGAAACGGTCAAGCGCTGGATCGATCTGGGCGTGATGAACTGGGCCAACAGCGAATGGCTCAAGGCGCGCGGCCGATATGAAGTTCAGGTGACCTTCACGCCGGGCGCCGAAGCGGTGTCCAGCGGGTGGGCGCGCTTCGATTTGGCCGCTCCGGGTCGCGCGGTGCTCGATCCGGCCGAGCGCGAACGCCAGGCCGGTATTCGCGCGCTGGTGCTCCAGTTGGGTGCGCCCGATTTCCAGAAGCGCGAAGACGCACAGCGCGAGCTGGTGGCGCTGGGTTCGGCGGCCGTACCCCTCCTTAAGGAAGCACTCGCGGAGGGCAAGGATCCGGAAGTCAGCCTGCGTGCGCGAAAGGTTCTGGAACTGATCCTGCACGGCCCGAAGCCCGTGCCGCCTCCCGTGCTGGTGCCCACGCCTCGTCCGCCGGTCGTCCGGCCGCTCCCGCCGCCGGTTGAGCCACAGCCGCTGCCGATCGAACCCGGTCCCATCGCCCCGCCCGAAGACGAATTTTAACTCGGAATTAACACCGGTGGCGGCGTCCTCTTGTCGGTAAACTTGAAAATTCTCGCGTGCTTGCTTGTAATAGAGCTGCCTGAATCGTGCCGGTTTCTCGATCGTCGCGCCCCCTATGCGTGGCGTAAACCCTATGCAGGAGGATTGCCGCATGTCCATGACCGAACAAGAGGCGCTGGCCAGCCTCAAGGTGATTTTGCACGTGGCGAAGGCCGATGGCGTGATCCAGCCCGAAGAGCGCACGGCGCTTGAGGATCTGCTGACCGTCGTCAAGCTGCCCGACGGCGCGACGCTCGACGGCTTGCTCAAAGAAGAGATCAAGCTCGACGACGAACTGGCGAAACTCAACAGCGCCGACGCGAAGAACGGAACCTTCCAGAGCGCCTACAGCATGGCGCACGCCGACGGGACCTGCACCAGCAAAGAGCAGGTGGTGCTGGACCACATTCGCGGGCGGCTGGGCATCAGCGAGGAAAGCTACTCGCTTGCGGGCCGCCTGTTCGGGGAGTTCAAGGACACGTTCACGCCGAACAATATCGTGCCGATTCACGATCCCGAACGCCGGCGCACGGAAGTCAACGCGGACATCCTGAAGTATTCGCTCATCGCCACGGTGCTGGGCGCGAACCCGCTTCCGATCGTTTCGATCGGCACGGACTTGCTGGTGATCGGTGTGCAGCTCAAGATGATCCGCGACGTGGGGCAGTACTGGAACCACAAGGTGGACCGCGAGGCAGCCAAGAGCCTGATGCTCGGGGCGCTGGGCAGCACCGCGGCGCGGTTGGCGATCACCAACGTCGTTAAGTTCGTGCCGGGCTGGGGCTCGCTGGTCGGCGCCGGTGCTTCGTTCGTCACCACGTGGGGTCTGGGGCGCGTGGCGGATCAGTACTTCGCCAGCGGCGGGAAGCTGACCTCGGCCGAGCTGCGTTCGGCATTCAAGAATGCCAAGAAGGAAGGCGAGCAGGCTTATAAAGAGCACAAAGGCGAAGTCGAGGCCGCGCAAAAGAAGCACGCGGCCAAGGTCCAGGAACTCAACGCGCAGCTCAAGGCCGGGCAGATCACCGAGGCCGAATACCAGCGGCAGCTGGATCAGTTGGCCTGAAGTCCGAAAGCCAGCGAGCAGTCCTTACGGGCCGTGCATTTCGATGCGCGGCCCGTTTTATTTGCGCTTTCCCGCCAGCGGTTTGGCCAAGACGAGGTCAGCGGTCGTATAGCCCAGCTTCTCGTACAGCGCCCGCGCCGCCGCGTTATGTCCGAAGACATGCAGCCGCACTTCCCGGCAACCCAGCGCTTGGGCGCGGCGCTCGAAGAGCCGCATCGCCTGCGTACCCAAGCCCCGCCTGCGGAAGGGCGCGAGGATGTAGATCTGGCACAGGAAGAGGCTGCGCTGGCCCTGTTTCGCGTACCACAGATAGCCGACGATGCGGGCGCCTTCGCGGAGCGTATCGAAGTAATGCCCGGGCGTGCGTGAGGCATGGGGCAGCATGGTTTGGAGCTGCGTACGAGCGTTTCGGCGGGCTGTCTTAAGAGGGAGGGCATCGGCGCGCGCACGGTCGCGCGGGTAATCGCGCAGGATCATGCGCATAAGCGTGCGGTATTCGCCGGGGGTGCAGGGAGTGCGGCGCATGGAGGCCATCCCTGCGGGCGGGCGCGTTATTCTTCCTGGTCGCCGAGGCCGGCCTTCTTGAGCAGATCGCCCAAGGTCGATCCTCCGCCGTCCTGGTTGCGCAGGCGCTGGCGGACTTCGTCGCGCGAAGCCTCGTCGCCGCGGCGCGGGCCGTCCTTGCGCATCTTGCGCGGGTCCTTCTTGCCCTTGCCGGCTTTGTCGAAGAACTTGGCGAATTCGGGCTTGATGGCCGGCTTCTCGTCGGGCTTGGCGCGCTTGGGCCGGCCGTCGCGTCCTCCGGGGCCGCCTGGGCCTCCCGGTCCGCTTCTGCCACCCGGTGCGCCGCGTCGTTCGCCGCGTCCGCCCTCACGCGGGGGACCGCCGGCTGGTGCGCCGGGGCCGCCGGCAACGGGGGCTCCGGCTGCCGCCGCCGCGCCTTCGCGCGGCTTGCGCGGACCGCGGGGCCCGCGCGGACGCGAACTGCGTTCGCCGCGCCCGCCGGCCGCGGCTTCCGCCGATTCCAGCGCCTTGATCGAGAGACTGATGCGCTTCTTGCCCGTATCGATGCCGATCACCTTTACGCGCACGGCTTGACCGACGGTCAAGAGCGCCGCCGGATCACGCACGTAGCGGTGCGAGAGTTCGCTGATGTGGACCAAGCCGTCCTGATGCACGCCCAGATCGACGAACGCGCCGAACGCCGTCAGGTTCGTCACGACGCCGTTGAGCACCATTTCGGGCTTCAGGTCGGCGACGTCCTGCACGCCTTCGTTGCCTTCGGGCAGCGCGAATGTCCCGCGCGGATCGCGGCCGGGGTGGCGCAGTTCCCAGAAGATATCCTTCAGGGTGTGCTCGCTGACTTCGGCCGAGCGGAACTCCTCGAGGCGCAGCTTGTTGACGTGCTCGGCGTTCCCGGCCAGGTCCGCGGCCGCGACCCCCGCCTTCTGCGCCATCGCTTCGACCAGCTCGTAGCGCTCGGGGTGAATGGCCGTGTTGTCCAGCGGGTTCTCGCCGCCTTTGATGCGCAGGAAGCCGACGGCTTGCGTGTAGGCCCGCTCGCCCAGCCCTTCGACGTCTTTCAGCGTGACGCGGCGCTTGAAGCCGCCCAGCACTTCGCGCGCGGCGACGATCTTCGCGGCCTTCTCGGCGTCAAGTCCGGCCACATGGGCGAGCAGTTCGACGCTGGCTTTGTTCAAGTCCACACCGACGCGATTCACGCAACTGTCGACCACCTCGACGAGCTTGTGCTTCAGGAACTCCCCGCCCAGATCGTGCTGGTATTGGCCGACACCGATGAATCGCGGGTTGAGTTTCACCAATTCGGCCAGCGGATCCTGCAGGCGCCGGCCGATGGAGACCGCGGCGCGCGCGGCCAGTTCCAATTTCGGAAACTCCTGCTTCGCTTCCTTCGAGGAGCTGAACGCGGCAGCGCCGGCTTCGTTGACCAGCACGCGCCCGACGCGGCGCGGCAGTTCGCCCGAAATCAGCACTTCGCGCACGAAGGCGTCGGCCGCCCGGCCGCTGCTGCCGTTCCCGATGGCGATCACTTCCACCGTGTGTTCGGTGAGCATGCGAATCAGGGTCGCGCGTGCTTTGATGCGGGGGTCTTCAGCAGGGGCTGCGGCTTCGGCCGGCGGCGCGGCTTCGGCGGCCGCAGGCGCTTCCGGCGCCGGAGCCGTTTCGGGCTCGGCGGCCGGCGCGGGAGCAACTTCTAAAGGAGCGGGCGCTTCGGCGGGAATCGCGGCGCTGCCCGCTTCGGCCGGCGCGGCGCCTTCCGCTTGAGCGGCTTCGGCGGCCGGCTTCGATTCGGTCTTCTTCTTTTGCTTGGGCTGCGGCTGTTCGCGGCGCAGGTACACCTTCTCCTGCGTGACGACGGCCCCGGCTTCGTCGAGCAGCACCAGATGGACGGCTCCGGCCCGCGCGGGGCCCACCGCCAGCACGCGGCGGTTCCCGAAGGGAGCTTGGAGCAGCAGCGCGCGAAGGTTGCGCCCGAAGAGTTCCGCCGCGGCCTGTTCGGCGCGCTGGCGCAGCTCGCGGCGCAGTTCTTTTTCCAAGGCCGGCAGGAGAATCCGGTCGAGACAGGTGCGCAGCGCTTCTTCCAACGCCGGCGCGAAGATCGTCCCGGGCTTCAGTTCCAGCTTGGCCTGCACCAGCTCCTGAAGCTTCTCGCGGGGATACTCCAGCGCGACCTTGAGCTTCTTTTCGCTTTCGCCGCGCAAGACCGCCAGCACGCGGTGCGAGGGCAGCTTGCCGACGGGTTCGCGGAACGCGGAGAAGTTCGCGTACTTGGTCTTGGCCAGATCGACGCCTTCGCGCGGACCGGCGGCGAGGTGCGCTTCTTCGGCCAGGAGCTTGCGGGCGGCGCCGCGAATTTCGGGATCGTAAGCCAGCCGTTCGGCCACCAGGGCTTGGGCGCCGGCCACGGCCTGCGCGGTTTCCTTCACTTCCTTTTCGGCATTGAGGTACGGCGCGGCCAGCTCGTCGAGCGTGGCGGCCTGCGCTTCCTGCTTGAAGAAGATCTCGGCCAGCGGGACGAGGTTCTGATCGCGCGCGCGGTCCGCGGGATTCTTTTTGGTGCGCGGGCTGTAGGGGAGGTACAGGTCTTCCAGGGCCGGCCGGTTGGGCGCGGCGCTGATCTTCGAGCGCAGGTCGTCGGTCAGTTGCCCACCGGCCTGCATCGAATTGAGAATCACCTGCCGGCGCGTCTCGAGTTCGGTGACGGCCTGGAAGCGGTCGGCAATGACCTGGACCTTGGTCTCGCTGAGGTTGCCGGTCTGCTCTTTACGGTAGCGCGCCACGAAGGGCACGGCGTAACCGTCCTTGAGCAGATCCAGCGTCCCGGAGACTTGCTCGGGCTGAATCTTCAAGTCCTGGGCCAGCGATTCAACAAGGGTGCTCATGTTGGCAACCTGCACGTTAGGGGGTGTCGTGTAGCAGCGTGCGGGTACTGTACCCAACGAGAGCGGGTTGAACAGCACACAATCGGAGGAAGGGCCTGCTTTATAGGCGCTTCACCGGCGGCATCTCCCATTGATCGTATGGTTGATCGACCACAACGGCTTACCGTCGTCTGGATGAATTAAAGCTGGAACGGGATGCTCCTCACCCCTCCAGCTTGAAGCCCTGACGCTTTGCCAGCGCGCGCAGCCATTCGGCGCATTCGGCGTAACGCTGCCCCAGGTTATCCAAGCTACCCAGGTCGATGCCCACGGGGCCGTCGTAACCTTGGCGGGCCAGTTCCGCGAAGAGCGCCTCGAAATCCACGGTGCCTAGGCCGGGCGGGAGGTGGCGGTTGTCGGTCCCGTCGTTGTCCGCCACGTGCAGGCCCGCGATACGGCCTTCGAGTTTGCGCGCCGATAGCGGGAGGAGTTCTTTCTGCGCCTGCAGGTGCGCGCAGTCGAAGTTGGCTTTGAAGTTCGGCCGGCCGACGTGATCCATCAGGCGCAGCATCGAATCGGTCCCGCTGATCATTTCTCCTACGCGCGGCTCGATGATCAGGTCCAGTCCTGCGTCGGCGGCCAGATCGGCGCAGCGCCGCACGCTCTCGGCCAGCGCGTCCCATTGCCGCGCCCACGAGAAGCCCTCGGGCACGCGGATCCGGTATTCCTCTTTGAACTTGATCGCGCCGACGTAAGGCTGGGCGCCGAGGAATTCGACCGGCGGGGTGAAGCTGGCGATGTGGACCGTCCGCGCGCCCAGGTACGCCGCCGTCTCGACGCCCAGCCGGAAGATGCCGTACGCCGCTTCGCGTTCCTCGGGGTTCTGGCTGACCAGCGGCCGCAGGACCGGACAGAAGTTCACGCATTGCATCTCGCGGCGCGCGAGGGCCTCCTTGAAGCGTTCGCGCGCGCCGTGCATGGCGCGGATGTGTTCGGCGCCGACGCCCTCCAGCTCGATGTAGCGAAAGCCGAGCGCCCGCAGTTCGTCCACGGCCTTCAGGCCGTCGTCGAGCGTGGGCGGATAGCCGTAGCGGTCGATCGTGTAGAGGTAGCAGGCGGTCAGCAGCATGGTCCAGCTCCTTTGTGTGGGGCGCGTTCTCCCTGCGCATGCTTACCTATACCCGCTCCACCATGTGCCGATCCGATGATTGACTAGGCCGTTTCGATGCTTCAAGATGCGCCCATGGCGGACTTCGAGATCGCGCGTCTGGTCGTCGCGCTGTACCAGGAGAAAGGGCACCGCTACCGCTTCCGCGGCGAACGCCACGCGGGGCTGTGGGAACTGTTCTGCCTCGACCGTGGCCGCGCGTTCGTGCGCGTCGGTACGCAGCGCTTTCAGGCGCGCCCCGGCGATGCCTTTCTGTATCCGCCCGGCGCATTCCACCAGCATCAGGCCACGCGCGGGCAGGCGCCGCATTACTTCACGGTCGCGTTCACGGCGCGGCACGCGGGGATCTTGAAGCGCCTGTGCGGGCGGGCGTGGAAACTGCCGGGACCGCTGCGCGCGCAGTTGGCGCGGCTGGTGGCCGAGGAACCTCATCGGCTGGCCGCCGGGACGCTGCGCCGTGCGCTGCTGGCGCAGTTCCTTTCCGAATGGCTGCGCTTGGCGGAGGGCGAAGCGGCGCCGCGCGCCGAAACCGCGGCGCCGCGCGTGACGTATCACGAGAACGCGGCTCAGGCCGCCGTCGCCCGTGCGCTGGAGTATATCGATGCGCACCCGGACGAGAACGTGAGCTTGCAAGCCGCGGCGCGCGCGGCGGGCGTCTCGCCGCCGTACTTAAGGCAGCTTGCGCGGGCCGAACTGGGGCACAGCTTGCGCGAAGAAGCCAAGCGCCGCCGCGTTGCGCGCGCCAAGCACCTGCTTTCCCACGGCACCGGCAACGTGAAGGAAGTGGCCGCCGCCGTGGGTTACGAGGACGTGAGCGCCTTTACGCGCGCGTTTCGACGGGTGGAAGGTTTGGCGCCGCGCGCCTACGCGCGGACGATCGCCGCGCGCGGGCCGACGCCGCTGCCCGAGTGGTTCAAGAAGCGGCGGTGAGCAGAGGTAAAGGCATCAGCCCATCCGGATCGCGTAGCCGTGCTTGTGGCCCAGCCAGAGCGCGATGAGCGTCCAGAAGACCGCGGCCAGCGCTTCGCCGATGACGAGCCCGATGAAGAAGCGGCGCGATTCGTTATAGAGTTTCATCCCGCCGAACTTCGAGACGAGCCATTTGAAGAGCCAGCCCAGGAAGAAGGCGAACCAGAGCCGGTCGATGGTCCCGGCCATCCAGAGCACGTATCCGGAAGGGTGCGGCCACCAGAACAGGAAGCGCCGCGCGGCCACGAATCCCGCCAGCACCGCCGCGCCCACGGCCATCCAGGCCAGCTTGTTCCAATCGCGCTGCGCTTCTTTGGGCCGTTCGGAGAGGGGGATCTGCTTGCCTTGCGCCGCCGCCTCGGCTTCTTTCTTGGTGTAGCTGTCGACCTTGGCCGAGGTGCGTCCGATCCGTTCGGCTTCGTCGCGCGGATACGGGTTGAAGAACCAACCGAACCCGTTCACGCCGCCTTGGGTGTACGCGATGGTCAGGAACGTCCCGAAACTCAAGGCCAGCATCAACGCCACGGCCGCGGCCATGCCGCCCAGCGCGTGCGTCCCGCGCAGTCCGGCGGTGCGCGCGAGATGCAGGCAGTTCATGATGTGCGGCAGCGGCACGATGCGATACCAGTCGGCGCTGAACATGCGGTCCCAGATCGTGAGCATCACGGTGTTCTTGGCGCCCATGACCGTCGGCGGAACCGCCGCCTGCAGGATCTGCACAGGGAAGTTGGCGAACTGCATCGAGAAGACGCCGGCCTCCGCGACCAGCCGCGCCAGGCCGGTCATGACCAGGATAAAGAGCATCACGATCGCCACGCCGTAGTACCACGTCACGCCGGCCCACGAGAGCCACATCACCGAACCGGTCGCGCCGAGGGCGAAGATGCCCCAGAGCAGGCGCGGCGAGGGTTCTCCCGGCCGTGCTTCGTACGGTTCGCGGCCCAGCGCCTGCCGCAGCGTGCGGCCCAGTTCGCTGCGCGCCGCCCAGAAGCCCAGCAGCACCATGGCCAGCAGCGCTCCGGCGCCCTGCGCGTTGTACGATTCGTTCAGTACCGCGCCGCCGTGGGTCGTCATCAGCGCGAGGTTGCAGAGCTTCTGGACGATGTAGAAGAACCAGAGGCTGAAAGCGACTTCCAGCGAGAGCAGGTAAGTCAGCCCCACGATGGACGGGAAGAAATGAAAGTGGATCGAGCCCAGGTTGTTCCACGGCGGCTCGGTCAGGTACTTGGTGTTCCAGTTCCAGTTTTCCAGCGGGAAGGTCGGCACGTTGGGATAGTAGGAGTTCAACGCGTTGACGCTGTGAACCAGGAACGTAGTCAGGATGCCCAAACGCGCCAGCCCGTGCGAGAGGAACGGTTGGGACTTGCCGCTGGGATCGCCGACGCCCGCGAGCATCTCTTCGGGCACCTGAGCCATGGGGAAGGGCAGGCGTTCCTGCTCCGACCAGCGTTTGTGCAGCAGCGCCGCGATCGAGAACCACAGCCCGTACATGCACGCGACCACGATGCTCCAGCGCCAGTACGGACCCCACCACGCCGCCCACGGCACCGACTGTCCCTGAGGCAGCCCCGTATAGAACCATTCCACCGGCCGCGGTTCCGGGGAGCTGGGGTCGAGCGGATCGCTGGGGAAGAATCCGGGACTTAAAAACGGGTGAACCAGTTCGGTCAGGTTGTTCTCGGGCCGCGCGTGGAAGATCGGACCGGTCACGCCGGTGCTGAAGAAGGCCCAGAAGCCCACCCCGGGCACCGCATAGACGACGTACGTCATCACGAAGACGAGGGTCAAGTCCTGCCGCGTCAGTCCCAAGGAGCGCCCGGCCATACGGACCGCGAGGTTCAGGCCCACCACCAGGAGCAGCAAGTAGACCACCGGGAGCATTGGGAACGAATTGAAGCTGAACCAGCTCGCCGCCAGCACAAAGTCGCTGTAGGGCACGAAGACGCTGAGGATCATGATGCCGATGAGCGCCACGATCCAGCCGCGCCACGTCGGGGCTTCGGAGACGTGTGCCTGCAACCCCTGCAACTGATCCAGGCGATCGCGCGCGATCTTGGGGCCTTCGCGCCACGGATGGTCGCTGGGGTCGCTGGAGGGCTGTTCGGCTTCAGGCATAAGGTTACTTCGATAGCCTTCCCGGCCGCCTATCGCAAGCACAAGCCGCGAATTGCGGTCGCTTGTGGGCCGTCTTCGTGCGCCAAAGCGAAGAAAGTACCGCTCAACTGATCCTGATCACGTGCCCTTCACGATGGTTCTTAAGGATGAAGATGAGGACCCAAAGCACCGCGGCCAGGGCCTCGCCAACGACCATGCCGATGAAAAAGCGCCGTGCGGCGGAATAGACGCGCATCCCGCCGTATTTGCTGATCCCGAATTTAAACAGCCAGCCCAGAAAGAAGCTGAACCAGAGCATGTCGTGAGGAAACCAGGCCATCCACATCACGTAGCCCGCCGGATGCGGCCACCAGAAGATAAAGCGCCGCAGCACCGTGAAGCCCGCCATGACCAGCCCGCCCACGCCGATCCAGGTGAGCTTAATCGTGTCGCTGCGCGCTTCCTTGGGAATCTCCTCCGGCGGGATGCTCTTTCCGCTTTGGGCCGCTTGGGCCTGCTTCTTTTCCCATGCCTCCACCTTCGAGGACACTTTCCCGATCGTCCCGAACTCGCTCTGCGGATAGCCGTTGAAGAACCAGCCGAAGGTATTGGCGCCGCCCTTGGTATAGACCGTGTTCAGGAAGGTGAAGAAGCTCAGGCCAAAGGTGAGCATGATAGCGAGGCCCATGCCGCGGAAGACCGTCCGCTTGCGCAATCCGGTCAGGCCCGAGAGGTGCAAAGCGTTCAGGAGCCCCGGCAGCGGGACGATGCGGAACCAGTCGGCCGTGAAGATGCGGTCCCAGACGAACAGCCGCACCACTTGGGCCTGCCCCAGCGCCGCGGGGGAAGCGGCGAAGTTCAGCAGGTGGATCGGGAAGTCGTAGAACTGCGCGGCGAAGACGCCGGCTTCGGCGATCAGCCGCGCCAGCCCGATCATCACCAGCACGAAGAGCAGCAGGATCGTGATGGCCCAGAACGGCCCCACGCCGAACCAATAAAGCCACGCCACGGTTCCCGCGAAACACAGGACCAGTCCGGCCCAAAGCGACCGCGGCGAGAGGTCGCCTTCACGCGCTTCGTAGCTTTCGCGGCCCAACGCTTGGCGCAGCGTCTTGCCCAGTTCGCCGCGCGCCGCCCATAAACCGACGAGCACCAGCATCAGGAGCGCGCCGCTGCCCTGGCCCACACGGGCGTCGGCCACCACGCCTTGCCCGTACGCCGGCGCGAAGATCAGGTTGCTCAGCTTCATCACGCCGTAGAAGAACCAGAGACTGAATGCGACTTCCAGCGAGAGGAGGAACGTCAGCCCCACGATGGACGGGAAGATGTGCATATGCAGCGTGCCGATCTGGCTCCACGGCGGTTCGGTAAGGTACTTGCCGTTCAGTCCCGGGTTCATCAGCGGGAGTTCGGGAATGTTCGGATAGAACGAACTCATAGAGTTCCACGAATGGATCAGCAGCGTGATTCCGATGCCCCACAGCGCGATGCGATCTTTCAAGAAGGGTTTGTCCTCGGAGCCGGTTTGACCGTAGCCCGAGAACATCTCGAAAGGCACCTGCGCCACCGGAAAAGGCAGCCGCTCCTGGTCGCTCCAGCGTTTGGAGAGCAACCCCGCGATGCTGAACCAGAGCCCGTACATCAAAGCCACGACGACCAGCCAGCGCGCATACGGCCAAGCCCAGGCTTCCCAAGGCACCGACTGCCCCGGCGGGAGGCCGGTGTAGAACCATTCCACCGGGCGCGGTCCGGCAGCATCGGCGCTCGCGGGATCCATCGGGAAGAACCCGGCGGTCAGGAACGGCTGCACGGTCTCCACCCAGCCGTTCTCGGGCCGCGCGTGAAAATAGCCGCCCGTCATTCCGGTGCTCCAGAACGCCCAGAAGCCCACGCCGGGAATCGTGTACGTCACCATCGTCATGCAGAAGACCAGCGTCAGGTCCTGCCGCGTCAGTCCCCAGTGCTTGCCCACCAGCAGCGTGGCGATCTGCGCCGTCAGCAAGATGCCGAAGACGAGCGTCACCGAGAGCATCGGGAAAGCGTTGAATGAGAGAGGCGTCCCGCGCATCACGAAATCGGCGTATGGAATGAATGCGGCGATGCCGCCGGTGGCCAGCAAGCCCAGCATCCAGCCGCGCCAAGTCGCACCTTCGGCCTTCACGCCGGCGCCGAGCTGGCGCTCGAGTTCTGTCAGGGCGATGCGCGGGCCCAAGCGAAAACGGCCGGCCGGTGCGGCGTCGCTGGAGGATTCGGGTTCGGAGTGCGGTTCGGGTTCGCTCATCGTGCTCGAAAGTTATCGGGTCCAGGGCTCAACTGATCCAGATCGCGCGGCCGTCCTTGGTGCCGGCCAGCAAGTACACGAGACCCCAAACCGCCGCGGCCAGCGCTTCGCCCACGATCATGCCGATGAAGAAGCGACGGGCGGCGGTATAGACCCGCATGCCGCCGTACTTGGCGATGCACCACTTGCACGCCCAGCCCAGGAAAAAGCTGAACCACAGGCAAGCGATCGGGAATGATGCCATCCACATCACGTACCCCGCCGGATGCGGAAACCAGAACACGAACTGGCGCAGAATCATAATCAGCGACATCACCGCGCCGCCGGCGCCGATCCAGGCCAGTTTTGAGGTCGCCACGCGCGCTTCCGTGGGGGCTTCGCTTTCCGGCGCCTGTTTTCCTTCCTTTTCCGTATCCGCTATTTTCTTTTCCCACGCCTGCACGCGGCTGCTTGTGCGCGCATAGCTGTTCATGTCCATCTCGGGTTGATTCTTGTAGAAGTACCCGAATTCCGTCGCGCCGCCCGACGTGTAGGTCGTATTCAAGACCACGAAAAAGCCCAAGCCCAGGCTCAGCGCTACGCCCAAGGCGATCCCCCCCATGGCCGATTTCCGGCGCAGGCCCAACTGGCCGGCCAGATGCAGCCCGTTGACGATATTCGGCAGCGGCACGATGCGGAACCAGTCGCTGGTGAAGACTCGGTTGAACGTCAGTAGCGGGACGACGTTCTGCGCGCCCATGGCCGCCGGAGGGACGACGTAGTTCAGCAGATGAATCGGGAAGTCGTACACCTGCGCCGCCACGATCCCGGCTTCCGCCACCAGCCGAGCCAATCCGGTCATGACGATCATGAACAGCAGCACCATGGCGATCGCGTAGCCCAAGTCGATGCCGTACCAGATCAGCCAAGCCACCGCGCCGAAGAAACTCACGGCCAGCAGCACCCACAAACTCCGCGAAGTCGGATCGCCCGGCTGCGCCGTCTCGGGTTCCCGGCCCAGCGCCTGCCGCAGCGAACGGCCCAGCTCGCTGCGCGCCGCCCAGACCCCCAGCAGCACGAGCATCAAGAGCGCGCCGGTCCCTTGGTTGATGTAGGTCTGATCCACCGTCTCGGCGCCGTGCATGGGCACGAAGATGAAATTGGCCAGCTTCTGCAGCGCGTAAAAGAACCAGAGGCTGAAGGCGACTTCCAGCGAGAGCAGGAAGGTCAGTCCCACGATGGTCGGGAAAATGTGCATGTGCAATCCGCCCAGCGCGTTCCAGGGCGGCTCGGTGAGGTACTTTGCCTGAAGGTTCCAATTGCGCAGCGGCAGTTCGGGCATATGGCCCATGTAGGTTCCGGCCGCATTGTAGCTCTGCAATAGAAAGGTCAGCACCAGCCCCCAAAGGGCGATCCGGTCGGTGAGGAACGGCTTGCTTGGGGTGCCCGAATCCCCGAAGGGGCGCAGCATCACTTCGGGCACCTGAGCGACCGGGAAGGCCAGGCGTTCCTGGTTCGACCAGCGTTGGATCAGCAGCCCCGCGATGGCGAACCACAAGCCGTACATGCACGCGACGACCACCATCCAGCGCGCGAACGGCCCCGTCCACGCACTCCACGGGATCTCCTTTCCCTCCGGCAGTCCCGTGTAGAACCACTCCACCGGCCGCGGTCCCGGGTCGTTCGGGTCGGCGGGGTCGCGCACGAAAAAATCGGGGCTTTGGTGCGGCAACAGCAGGTTTTCGAAGTCGTTCGCCGAAGATGCGTAATGATCGGCCGCGGTCATCTGGGTGCTCCAGAAGCTGAAGAACCCCGCTCCCGGAATCGCGTACATCACCATGGTCATGCAAAAGACGAGCGTCAGGTCCTGCCGCGTCAGCCCGAAGGCCCGCCCGCAGACGGTGAGGCCGGCCAGCAGCACGAGGGTCAGCGCCACCGAGAGCATCGGGAATGCGGCGTAGGAGAAGGTGGAGCCGCGATAGACGAAATCGGAATAAGGAATCAGCCACGTGATGCCGACAACAGCCAGGGTGCCCAACAGCCAGCCGCGCCAAGTCGCGCCTTCGGCGCCTTGAGTGGACTTCGATTCGAGGTCGGCCTGTTCCCGCGCCAACCGCGGCCCCAATCGGTAATCCAGGGTGCCGCCTGCGCCAGCGGGCTCCGCAGTGCCGGGAGCGTTCGTTTCGTCGTGATCAGCCATGAATGATGTCTACCCCGTATACCTCGCCCAAGCGCCATCGCAAGCTCTGGCAGGGATTAGGTTAAAAGGCGACAGGCCGCGCCGCGGCGCGAAATAGGTTCAATCCTGCTTACATCCCGAAAGCGGGCGCGTTATCTTGAGTGGGCCATGGACCTCATTCTGGATATCCTGCGCGACCCGAAGGTGCTCGCGACGATCGAGATTTTTGTCGTCGCGTTCCTCGTGGTGGTGCTGGCGCGCTCGGTGCTGCGCCGGAGCAGCCTGCCGCCGGACCTGAAAGTCCGGATTCGGTCCCTGATTGCCAGCGGCGCCTTCTTTATCGCCATCGCGATCCTGTTCAGCATCTGGGCGGATACGGTTCGCGAACTGCTGGTCGCGCTGACTGCCTTTGCCGTGGCGGGGGTGATCGGCAGCAAGGAGATGATCCTGTGCGTGCTGGGCTGGGTCTATAAAGTCTTTTCGAATACGCACCATACGGGCGACCGGATCCAAGTGGGCGATTTGCGCGGCGACGTAGTCGCCGTGCGGATCCTCAGCAGCACGCTGGCCGAGGTGGATAAGCAGACCGAGCAGAGCACCGGGCGGCTGGTCACGCTGCCTCACGCGCTCCTGCTGACCATGCCCTGCTACAACGAATCGCAGGGCGAAGGCTTTCGCTGGCTTGAGTTCAGCGTACCGGTGAACGATGCGGCGGAAGTCGGCCTTGCGCGCGAGGTTCTGGAGAAGGTCGTAGAGCCGATCCACCGCGAACATCGTGACACCATTGTTCGGCGCAAGGATGAACTCGAAGAAGGCTTCGCGGTCAACGTACGCACCATCGAGCCCAAGGTGTATCTTTCGGTGGAAAGCGGAAAGCCCCTCCTGATGCTGCGTATGCCGGTCTTGCCGCGGCGGTTGCGCGATACCAAAGATCGATTGGCGAACGACTACTTCCGCGAACTTTCTGTGGCTCAGGCCAAAATGACCTCCAGCGAGCCCGCTAATCTCAAGAAAGAAGCCCCCTCAAATTAGGATTTTATGCGGTTACTGGTCAACCTAATTTATCAAAGTGATATTTAGGCAACGAGACGCTTTAATTTTATAACCACTTATTATTTATAGTCTTAAATAGCATTATGAAACAAGGAACTCCGCCTATCCTGCATGGCCTCCATTTTGATTAAATCAATCTTTGGGTCAAAGTCGGCTCGACCTTGGGCCCGCCCAATGGCCAGTGCCGGACGACGGTGCGATCAAGAGGGAGCTTTAGATATGTATCGAATCTACGTTCCGCATTGGGTAGGTCGAAAGGTGGAGGATCGCTTGATCGCGTCCATGCCTGAAGCGCTGGCGACGGCTCAATCGATTGCCGCGGAATTGCAGTACGAATGCCTGGTTATTCGCACCAATCAGCAGGGATACGGTCAGGTGGTGGCGGTGGTGGAATCGGGCGGGCAGGTTCGCGACGTGACGGGTCCAGGGGACGGGTCGTCGCCGGCTGCGCGTTGGGCTTGCTCGAACCCCGCATCTTTGGGATGATGGTTCGGCGCGGCAGGATGCGCCGCGCCGGCTGAATACGAGAGTCCGCAACCTTGAAGATATTAATCGCTGACGACGAACCCATCAGCCTCAAGTTCCTGGAGAGCCAGTTGCGCCGTTGGGGGCATGAGACGGTGGTGGCGCGCGACGGCCAGCAGGCTTGGGATCTCTTCAATCAGGATCCCAGTTTGGGGCTGGCGGTGCTGGACGTGCGGATGCCGCGGATCGACGGGCTGGAACTGTGCCGGCGGCTTCGGGCGGACGAGCGCTTCAAGACCCTCTACCTCATTTTTCTGACCGGGCTGGCCGACAAAAAGGACCTCGTGGAGGGCCTCGACGCCGGCGCCAACGACTACGTGATCAAGCCGTTCGACCCGACCGAGTTGCGGGCGCGGATCGCGATCGGCGAGCGCATGGTCAACTTGATGCACGAGCTGCAGCGATCGCATGCCGAGATCCGGCAGTTGGCGACGTTGCTGCCGGTCTGCGCGTGGTGCCGCAAGGTCCGCAACGACGACGGCTATTGGAACGACTTGCAGCTCTATATCGTCGATACGCTGGGCACGAAGATCACGCACGGGATCTGCCCGTCGTGCAAGAACGAGCAGATGAAGAAGCTGACGCCCAAGAAAAAGACCTGACTTGGCGCGGCGGGTCCGGCGGATACGCTGCGTGCGTGTGTTCCCGCGCTGAAAAAGCCGTGCTGCTGCTGGCGTATGCGCTCACCTTTGGCGCGCTGGCGATTCATCCCCGCGAACGCGACGCTTGGGCGCTCGAGAACCTCGTCCCCTTCCTCGAATTGCTGGCCTGCGCGATCTACTACCGCTGGGTGGAACTGACGCGCGCGAGCTACGTGCTGATCTTCGTGCATCTCGTGGTCCAGATGATCGGCGGTCATTACACCTACGCCGAGGTGCCGCTGTTCAACTGGCTGCGCGACGAGTTCGGCTGGTCGCGCAATCATTACGACCGCGTGGCCCATTTCGCCGTGGGTTTCTGCCTGTACGTGCCGGTGCGCGAGATTTGCCTGCGCCGTTCGCCGCTGGCGGGAAGCAAGGCCTGGACGTCTTTTTTCGTGTACAGCGTGCTGACGGCCGTGGCGGGCATCTGGGAAGTCTGGGAGTGGCTGGTCGCGGAATGGGCGTACAGCGACTTGGGGACGGCGTACCTGGGCACGCAGGGCGATGCGTGGGACGCGCAGAAGGATATCCTGCTCGCGCCGGTGGGCGCGGTGGCCGCGGCGTTGCTTTTCACGCGCTGGCACAACCGGTTGCTTAAGGGGCTGCCGCAAAAATGGGAAGCTCGCCTCAAGGAGCCCGCATGAAGACGCGTGCCGCCGTACTCTTCGAGACCGGGCAGCCGTTCGCGATCGAGACGCTGGAACTGGAGCCGCCGCGCGCGCGGGAGGTGCTGGTGCGCGTGCAGGCCGCCGGGGTCTGCCACAGCGACTGGCACCTTGCCACGGGCGACACGAAGCATCCGCTGCCGGTGGTGCCGGGGCACGAAGGTTCCGGCGTGGTCGAAGCCGTCGGCTCCGAGGTGAGCGCCGTGAAGCCCGGCGACTTCGTCGCCTTGAACTGGGCGCCGTACTGCGGGAGCTGCTTTTACTGCACGCACGGGCGGCCGGCGTTGTGCGAAAGCTACGTCGAGCCGATCTGGAAGGGTTTGCAGATGGACGGTTCGACGCGCTGGACGCTGCGCGGGAAGCCGGTGCATCACTACTGCGCGCTTTCGTGCTTCAGCGAGTACGCCGTGGTGCCGGAAGCGAGCTGCGTGAAGCTCGAAGGATCGATCGATCCGCGCATCGCGGCTTTGATCGGCTGCGCGGTGACGACCGGAGTCGGCGCGGCGGTGAATACGGTGGCGCTGCCGGCGGGGGCAAGCGTCGCGGTCTTCGGCGCGGGCGGCGTGGGGAGTTGCATCGTGCTGGGCGCGAAGGCCGCCGGCGCGGGGACGGTGCTCGTGGTCGACCGCGCTCCGGAGAAGGCGGCGTTGGCCCAAGCGCTGGGCGCGGACGAAGTGCTGGAAGCGGGGGCCGGCGTGCCGGCCCAGATTCGGCAGCTTACGGGCGGGCGCGGCGCGGACTACGTGTTCGAGGCGGTCGGCCGGCCGGAAGTTCAGGAGCAGGCGCTGCGCTGCGCGCGCCCCGGCGGGACGGTGGTGCTGGTGGGTCTTTCGCCGATGGGCAGCGCGACGAACCTGCCTGGCGCGGTGATTACGCGGCGGGAGCTGACCGTGACGGGGAGCTACTACGGGACGTGCGAGCCGCGGCGCGATTTCGTGCGCTTCGCGGAGTGGCACCGGTCGGGCAAGCTGCCGCTGGAGAAGCTGATCACGCGCACGTACAAGCTCGAGGAGATCAACGCGGCGTACGCCGATCTGCTGGCCGGGAAGCTGGCGCGGGGCGTGGTGGTGTTTTAGGCGCGCGAAAACGAACGTAATGCCTCTTATTTCATAAAGAGAGCTAGGGCCTGTAAGGGGCATCAGAACGCGAACGGATCCTTTCCCGTTTGCCGTGGCGGCAGAGCGGGTTTGGGTACGGGCGGTGGTGGCGTGTTGGGAGGGGCAGCAGGCGGAGTCGCGCCGTCGCTAGAACCCAGATCGGCGGGTAGTGCAATCACGCTCTTGCGATTCGCTCCCGCCATAATCATGAAGCGGATTTTCTCCAGTGGTAGCGAAGTGGCTCGTGAATAACGACGCTGGATACGGCGGAGCAGATGTGTGAATCGCTCCAAGCGCTCGGGCTTGGGCTCGCCCCAGAGAAAGCGCGACTCCAAGACCACGCGTATGTCACCGGATGCGGAATCGGTAAAGGCCTGATCGAGATAGACGCGCGGTTGGGTGGGTTCGAGCGGCATTCGAATACTCTGCTTCCAGGCTTGAAAACGATGGTCCTCGCCGTGTGGGCTGATTTCCGCCAAGATAGCTTGAGGCGCGCCTTCTTCTTCGGAACCTTGAACATCCTGTTGGCGCAAGAATAAAAGGGACGCGGGAATGCCCTGTTGGATTCCCAGTTCCCAGGCCAGAAGTTCGGCGTCTTTGAAGTCCGGGAGCAGGGCAGAGTTTTCGTCTTCGTCGGTAAGCAAGACTTCCCCTTGGCGGTGTTCGCCGTTCTCCATGAGCCCCCATTTATAATTGAAAACGCAGCCTTGAACCTCCAAGCCGATAGCGCGGCATTGCAGCGCTTGAGACAACATGCCGGCGAGGCCCAGATCGGAATGCCGAGAATCGAGTTCCAGTAGCGCAATCCAGCCGCGCACGGGAGGCAATATCAAGATGCTGCGCTTTCCGTCCTTTCTAAAGCGTCCGTCTGGCAGTCCCACGGAGTGATGATGCTTCACAAAGGCTTGCAGGTACGCCACCACCACCTTTAAGACGGCATCCAGATCTCGATGACGGACGAAAATGTGACCGACATTGACGCTCATGAATATCCTCCTGCGTCGTGCAACGACTGCATTGGACTATAATAGCTGTAACATCACGCAAAGGGGATGGGCTGTCAATCTAAGGAGCCAGCGTGGTCTTGACCTCAGATCGGTGAAAGGGCGATTGGCGCACCATTCATGCGGCGAATGGCCCCCCGTTGCCAAGCGCCGGAGGCCGGTTAGGCTGTAGTCGCCTTATACGGGGTCCGAAACCACCCACTTCAGGAGGAAAGGCCATGCGAGCGTTACTGGCGACGGTGCTGGTGCTGGCGGTTTGTGCGGCGCCGCGGGTTTGCGCGTTCGGCGTCGATATCGGGCCGGTGAAGATTCACGGGACGAAGGTCAAGATCGGCGAGGACATCACGCTGCGGATGACCGTCGACCGGATCGACCGCGCCGAGAAGAAGGAAGGCGAGCAGGAAGGGAAGATCGTCAAGATCAAGACGCACCGCAAGGGCGACGATACGGACAACTTCGAGATCACGGTCAACCCCGACGACCTGGACGAAGACAGCCGCGATTATCTGCCGCGCGTGAAGGAAGACCGCACGTACAGCATGAAGGTGAAGAAGCAGGACAGCGGCTGGAAGCTTTTGAAGGTGCGTCCGGACGACGACTAAGCCGGTGCATCCGTAACGACCGTTTCGCGGCGCGCCTGGGGCACCCCCCGGCGCGCCGCGCGCATTTCCGGGGGCGGTTGACAGCACCGGCCGGGGACGGGAACATGCACGCGGCCGAAGCCAGCTCCAATTAAACCGATTCCGCAGCGAGGACGCCACGCGATGAGCTCGAGTTACCGCATCGAAAAAGACACGATGGGCGAGATGAAGGTTCCGCAGGACAAGCTGTGGGGCGCGCAGACGCAGCGCAGCCTGGAGAACTTCAGGATCAGCGAAGAGAAGATGCCGCGCGCGGTGGTCTACGCGCTGGTGCTGGTCAAGAAGGCCGCGGCGCTGGTGAACGTGGAATTGAAGACGCTGGACGCCAAGCTGGGCGACGCGATCGCGAAGGCCGCCGACGAGGTGCTGGCCGGAAAACACGACACCGAATTCCCGCTGGCGGTCTGGCAGACCGGGAGCGGCACGCAGACGAACATGAACTGCAACGAGGTCCTGGCCAACCGCGCGAGCGAACTGCTGGGCGGCGTGCGGGGCGAAGAGCGGCTGGTGCATCCGAACGACCACGTCAACAAGGGCCAGTCGAGCAACGACGTCTTTCCGACGGCGATGCACGTGGCGGCCGTGAAGGAGCTGTCCGAACATACGCTGCCGAAGCTGCGCGCGCTGCGCGGCGCGTGGGCGGCGAAGGCGCGCGCGTTCATGGACGTGGTGAAGATCGGGCGAACGCACCTGCAGGACGCGACGCCGCTGACGCTGGGGCAGGAGTTCAGCGGGTACGTCTCGATGCTGGACCACGGGATCGCGCACGCCGAAGCGGCGCTGCCGCATCTGTGCGAACTGGCGCTGGGCGGGACCGCGGTGGGCACGGGGTTGAACGCCGCGCCGGGGTACGACGTGAAGGTGGCGGCGAAGATTTCGGAACTGACCGGGCATCCGTTCGTGACGGCGCCGAACAAGTTCGAGTCGCTGGCCTCGAAGGACGCGTTCGTCCACGCGCACGGGGCGCTCAAGACGCTGGCGGCCTCGCTGACGAAGATCGCCAACGACACGCGCTGGCTTTCCAGCGGACCGCGCTGCGGGATCGGCGAGATCGCGATTCCCGAAAACGAGCCGGGCAGCAGCATCATGCCGGGCAAGGTGAATCCCACGCAGTGCGAGGCGCTGACGATGGCCTGCGCTCAGGTGATGGGCAACGACGTGGCGATCAATATCGGCGGGATGAGCGGAAACTTCGAACTGAACGTGTACAAGCCGCTGATTGCGCACAACTTCCTGCAGAGCTGCCGGCTCTTGGGCGACGCCTCGGAATCGTTCCGCACGAACTGCGTCGAAGGCATCGAACCCAACCCCGCGCGGATCGAGCAGAACCTGCGCGAGAGCCTGATGCTGGTGACGGCGCTGAATCCGCATATCGGCTACGACAACGCGGCCAAGGTGGCGAAGCACGCGCACAAGAAGAACCTGACGCTGAAGCAGGCCGCGGCGGACCTGGGACTGGTGAAGCCCGAAGACTTCGACGCGTGGGTGAAGCCCGAAAAGATGATCGGCAACAAGCCTGTAGTCTGAATACGCGCGGAAAGTCCGAAAGGAATGCGGCCTTCGCGGCAAGAAACCTGCGTGCCGCATTCTATCGAGACGCAGGGGCCGGCATGAGCATTCAGCTTGTCATTATCGTCGGCATCATCGTGGCCTATGTGGCGGCGTCGGTGGCCGAAGGAATGGTCCTGAACGGCGCGGCGACGCTGCCGCCGGATGTGCGCGAGCGCGTCTTCCGGCGCGAGGCGGCGCTGGGCGCGATCTGGCGGATCGTCGGCGGCCTGGGCCTTGCGCTGGTCGTGATCGGGCTGCTCAAGACGTTCGGCTTCATCCGCGGCGGGCCGAAGATCCCTTGGGGGCTGTATACGTTCGCGGGCGGTTTCGCGCTGATCTGCCTGGAACGAACGCTGCGGAGCTGGGGCACGTTCGGCAGTTATGCGAAGGAAGATCCGCAGGGTCCGGCGCGCGCAGCGGCGTTGAACGCGGCGCTGCTGGTCACGCTGGTGGAACTGGCGCTGGGCGTGGGCGTCGTCTGGTACATTAAGGATAAGGCGGTCGGACCGGGCGGCGGTTCGAGCGCCTCCACGGCCTCCGGGGAGACGGAACCGGACGAGGCGGAAACAGAGGGTTCGACCGGCGGCGGCCCTGCGCCGAAGCCGGAGAAGATCGCGATTTGGATTCCCGCGCCCCAGGCGAAGGCCTTGATCGGCAAAGACGACGCGTATTTCGACCTCCTGGTGAGGTGGGGGCAGGTACGCAAGAAGGAAACCGGCGGCGAGCTTTTCTATCAGGCGCAAGATTTGAAGTCGCTGAAGCAGGCGGGGCTGCCGGCGGTGCAGGAGATGGAGGAGGGGTTGAAGCGGATGCAGGCCGCGCCGCCCGAGCCGCCGGCCGAGGCGGTGAAGTCGCCGGAGGGCGAGCGGTTGGAGGAGTAGGCGGCGGTTAGAGGCAAACGGCAGGAGCGGAGTCTACAGACGGGAAGATTTACGCCTGCGTGGTTCTCTATGAGGGCGTAACCCATTGCGGAAGTTCTTGTTCCTGTTTTTTTGAGATACACAGAACCCTTCCAATTGGATAAATCGAAGCATTGCCTAATTGGGCGAAAGGAACGTGTGTTGGAGGAAAGTACGAAAAGTTATTCACTGTATCGGACTTCGGAGGCTCAGTAGTACGCAATACGTATACGGGATCGCCAAGGTTAAGGCATGCCGTCAGAAATGGCAGGGAGGCTGGATTTCCATCCAGCAATCCCGTTGCGGTTTGGCAAAAAGAGTCCGTAATCATGCGCACAGTCTCCGCATGATCTTGTCTACAAATCAAAACCGGCGCCGCACCGATCTTCCACCGAAAGGTCGCCGCAAGTTCCCTGAGCGGTCTTTGGTTCACGACACCGTAAATCGCGATATCTACCTGATTACTCATCAAGGCGACCCTTCCTGGGGCCACGGCCTCATTAACTCTCAATAATAGCGTAAAGACTGCGCTTATACGCCTGCTTCGTCGAGCTTCTTGCGCATCAATTGCAGCGTTGCTTCGAGGCACTCTTCGCCGAAGGCCGCCGAGGCGTCGCGGGGATCGGGGCCGCCGACGCCTTGCGGCCAGACGGACCGGTCGGCGCCGAGTTGCGCCAGGTCGGGCAGTTCGGGGCGCAGGGCCATGACGAGCGAGGTCTCGTTCTTGGCGGCGTGGTCGGTCTGCGAGCGCCACTCCTTCACGGTATCTTCGGTGACGCCCAACAGCTTGAGGCCGAAGCGCTCCTGGCGTTCGGCGAGGCCTTGGCGCCAGTGGTTGCGCGAGGGGCCGTGCCCGTCGGCGAAGACCGCTTTGAATCCTGCACGCTTGAGTTGTTCGAGGATCGCGTCGAGCAGCGCGTTGAAGGCGCCGGGTCCGATCCAGTAGCAGCTTCCGTCGAGCGGGCGGTGCGGCGTGGTGGACTCGTGGTACTCCATGCCCTGCAGGACGACGCCATCGGGCGTGGTCTTCTGGCGGTCGGGGCCGAGGTGTATGGGCGGCATCACGATTCCGCCGAAGCGCTGCGCGGCGCGGACAAAAAGTCCTTCGCTGATGATCGCGTCGCTGCCGAGCGGGAGGTGTTCGCCGTGCCATTCGAGCGTGCCGAGCGGCAGGTAAGCCAGCGGGCGCTGCTTCAACCGCGCTCGGAACTGGTGCGGCAGCAGATCGGAAAAGCGAACGCGTTGGTTGGACATGGTTACTCCGGTCCGGTGCGCACCGTGCCCGGCGGATCCGGTTCGGGCTTCGCACCTGGGGCGGCTTCGGGCTTCGCGCCGTCCTTCGCTTTCTCGTCCGGTCCGTGGGACGAGTAGCCCAAGCTGAGGTATTCCCGGGCGAAGTTCCCGAAGCCGGGGTAGTCGCGGCGGGCGAAGGCGGCGCGCTGGGATTCGAGTTCGGCGACCTTGCGCAGGAAGCGCATCAAATCGGGGTACTTCTCGGGCGTCACGCGCTGCATGGGCATCAAGTAGGAGCGGTTGCAGTAGAGCTTCGCGCCGCGGACGTTGAAATCGGCGAGGTAGAAGCCGAACTCGCTGCACAGAAAGAGATCGTCGGGAACCTGAACCCAGGCGTGCCCGGCGGGCGCTTCGTAGACGATGTGGTGATCGAGGTCGGCGACTTCGCTGCGCACGAGGAGATCGTAGGTGCGTTCGGGCGGTCCCATGAGGCGCTGAATGCCGGCGGGCCCGAGGAAGGGCTGGACGAACCAGGCGCGTTCGGCCCGTCCGGCCAGCGAGGGCACGTTGCCGGCGTAGACGAAGCGCAGCGCGTCGCCGGCGTGTTCCTGGCCGTGGAGTTTGACCTGGCTGAGTCCGATGTTGGGCCAGTAGCCGCGGACGACGCCTTCCTTAATCTGTTCGGCTTTGCGCGGATCTTCCAGTTCGCGCCGGACGGCTCCGGCGGTGGCGCCGAAGATATGGAACTGGCCCTGCACGGAGGCGTTGCCTTCGCCGTCGAGCGCGACGGAGACGTCGTGGCGCAGCGGGAGCAGGCCCAGGGTTTCGGCGTGGAGGCGTTTGATGCGCACGCCTTCGTCGCCGACGGTGAGGGCCAGGGCGCCGGCCTGATTGGCGACGAGGAGGCCGAGGTCGAAGTAGCGCGCGGGCTGCCCGGAGAACTGAAGCCAGGATTCGGGTCCGTCCTTGGGCTGCAGGACGAGCATGCGGCCCAGAGATCCGTAATTTCCGAAGACGACGGGATCCCAGGACCGGGTGGCGTTCTTGCCGCGCCAGTTTCCGGCGGGGACGTAGGCGCCGTTGACGAACGCGTGCCTTACGTCGAGGCCCGCGGCCTTGCACATCGCCTGCGCGAGTTCGCTCATTTGGGAACTGCTTCCTGCGCGCAGCGCCCAGACGTCGTCGAGGTTGCGGGATTCCTGCCCGGGCTGGATGTTGCCGCGCACCCATTCGGCGATGGCGCGGAAGGCGTGTTCCTCGCTGGGCATGGCTTGGGCGAGCTTGACGGCGATCGCGGCGGCGTCGGCGGGCAGGAAGTTCTCGTCGCGGCGCATCAGCCAGCCGGTGGCCCGGAAGGGGCGTTCGGGCGATTCGATGAAGACCAGCGGAATGACTTCCTCGTCGCCCTCGCCCGCCATGTACGGCTCGACCTTGATCCCTTCCACCTGCTTATTGGACCACTGGTAGACCGTGTAGCCTTCGGGTCCGGGGAGGATCTTTTCTTCGATCAGCTCCGGGCGAATCTTGCGGATGCGCAGCTTGTGGTCCTTGGGCAGCAGGACGACCCAGCGCGAAACGGCGCGCGGCGCATCGAGGGCGTTGAAGTTGAAGGCCATCTGGAACGAGGGCTCGATCTCGTCGGCTTCGGCGTGTTCGAGGTAGGCGTGTTCGAGGATCGAGCCGGAGCCGACGCGGTAGTAGCTGGCCGATTGCGCGAAGTTGAAGTCGTGGACGTTCTGGGGCATGAAGACCGACCCGTCGGGATTGAGCGTGCGGACGAAGACCATGTCCTGGCGCTGCGCGGCGACAAGCTGTTCGGAGAGTTCGTTGATGCCGTCGAGGTTGAGGACCTTCTGCGCGATGTGGACGTAGGATTCGCGGGAAAGATCGGGGAAGACCTTGGTGACCATGAAGTCGACGATCCAGGCGTGGTTGGCGCGCGGATAGTTGAGCTGCGAGAACTGCGAGGTATCGATCTGGGCGACCTCGACGTCGTAGGGTTTCCACCAGGGTTCGCCGCCGCGGCCTTGGATCTCGCGGAGCCTGCGCCGGAGTTCGAAATCGCCGGGGTGCTCTTTCAGGCGTGCCTGGATGCGCGCGGCGGCGGCATCTTTGCGGCCGAGCAGGACTTCGAGGTCGACGAGGCGCACGACGGCGGTGCGGTTCTGCGGCTGGCGCGCGGCGATCTCTTCGCGCAGCTTCAGCGCGCCTTCCAGGTCGCCTTGTTCGATCTTGAGGTCGGCGCGGAGCGAGAGGTGTTCGTCCTTGCGTTCGGGGAAGGCGCGTTCCTGTTCGTCGAGAAGCTTGGCGGCTTCGTCGAGCGCGCCCTTGCGCAGGAGGCGCTGGTAGCGCGCGGCCTGCGGTTCGAGGCCGAGCGCGTAGAGCCGCTCGCGCAGTTCCCGCGCTCGGGGACGGCTGCCGGAGACGTCGTGGAAGCTGACGAGCTGCGGGAGAAACGCGGCGTCGAGCTTGGCGGCGAGTTCGTACTGGCGTTCGGCCAGCGCGTAGAGCCCCTTCTGGTAGTAGAGCAGCGCGAGGCGTTCCTGAGCGAGCGGCGATTCGGGATAGGCGGTGGCGCAGGCCTTGATGCGGTCGAAGGCCATGTCCTTCAGTTCGCGCTCCTGGAAGAAGGACGCCAGCGCCAGAAGGTGCTGGTGATTGCCGGGCACGAGGCGCAAAGCGCGCTCGCGCATGCCGCGGGCTTCTTCTTCGTGGCGCGTCTCGGCGTTGCCGCCGTAGCGGCCGACGCTGGAGAGGACGTGCGCGGAGAAATCGAGGGCTTGGATGGAATCGGGCCAGGTGCCGGCGATGCGCCTCGCGACGGCTTCGCGGGCGGCCGCGTCGTTCTCCTGGCGCGCGGCCAGATCGAGCCAGCGCAGCCCGGCGGCGTTCAGGTCGCCGGACTCGGCCAGCGCGGCGAGCCCGTCCCCCGCGCCGCGGCGTTCGGCGGGGAGCATGGCGAGGAAGTATTCGGCCAGCGCTCCGGCGGCGGGCTGTGCAAAGCGGAAGCCCGCGACGGGCACGACGGCGTGCTTGGCCAGTTCTTCCGGCGGCAGCGGCGCGACGGCGACGCCGGGGAGGGGACCTTGATCGAGGCCCAGGACGCGCAGCGCGATATCGCCGGCCGCGGGCAATTTGACGAGGATCGGGTTGGCGCCTTTGAGCAGCCGCGTGCGGACGAGGACCGGATCGCGCGGAAAGCGTTCGTCCTGGGCGGGCAGGACAATGGGCACGCCGCGCAGGAAAATCTTGGCGTTGGACGGTCCGCCGAAGACGAGGAGCGCGTCGCGGTCTTCGTCGCTCTGCAGGCTGGTGAACGCGTAAAAAATGCCGCCGGCGCCGGGAAAGAGGCGGCTGAGCTGTAGGACGCGGAAGGCGGCATCGATATCCTTGCGCACGGGGACGGGCTTCCCGCGGGCATCGATGAAGGTTAAGTCTTTGAGGCCCTGTTCGGGGGCGAAGCGGCGTTCCATGGGGTTGTTCTGGTCTTCGGCGCCGAAAGGTCCGGCGGCGAACTGCCACCGGTCGAGGTAGCCGAGGTTCTTGATCGCATCGCGGGCTTTGGCCGGCTCGTCGCGCTGCATGTAGAGCGTGGCGAGGAGGTCGAGCATGGCCAGGCGCACGGGCGGCGCGGCGGCGGGGACGGAGGATTCGAGGGCTTGGATGAGTTCGGCGCGGCATTCGGTGAAGGCGAGGCCGTCCATCGCGCGCATCGCGAGTCCCATGCAGAGGGGGGATTGGGCGGAAGCGCGGAGCATGCGGATCGAGAGCGCCTGGGATTCGGCGTAGCGGCCTTCCATGATCGCGACGCTGCGCAACCCTTCCAGCGCTTCGAGGTCGTTGGGCTGGGCGGCGAGGGTTTCATCGAACGCTTTGCGCGCGCCGGGAAAGTCGTTTTTGAAGATAAGTTCCCAGCCGCGCGCGCTGAGCACCGGGAGTTTGGCGGGGTGTTTGGCCGGCGCGATCTCCTGGCTGGCCGGCGGCGGCACTTTGGGCTCGGGCGGCGCTTCGGCCGGCGGCTGTTCTTCCTCTTGTTGGGCGCGGATGGGCAGGGCGAGCGCGGTGCCCAGCGCCAGGCAGAACCAACATGCCAGGCGCAGGCGCGGGGCAGGGATGAGCATCGAGCGGCGTCTCCGGATCGGCAGCGCACAGCCTACGGGGAACCGAGCGCGCTTGCGAGCACCGAGCCGATGGGTTCAGATGGAGCTTCCAGCCGAAAGGAATACCCTTGGCTCAACGTCCGGCCCCGCCGTCCGCGATCCGCACGCTCAAGATGGCCGAGCACCTGCCCGGGCACGCGGGGTCGCTCCCGCTTTCGGTGCGCTGGCACGACGTGAACCAGATGGTCGGCGCGCACGACCACGACTTCTACGAACTGGTGCTGGTCACGCACGGGCGCGGCGAGCACTACACCAGCAGACGGCGGGTGCTCACCACCGCCGGCGACGTCTGGGCGATCCGGCCCGGGCACTGGCATACGTATATGAACGCGAAGCACCTGGGCGTCTTCAACTGCCTGATCGGGACGAGCCTGTTCAAGGAGCTGGCGCCGGGTTTGCAGCGCGCGCCGGGATCGGTGGAGCTGTTCTGGCGCGGACCGGCCAAGCAGGCCCGCGACGGTTGCTGCCTGTTGCGCCTCGACCCGGCGCGGCGTCTGGAAGCCGAACGGATCCTGGAGCGGCTCGCCGAGATTCTTTCGCGCGGCGACGCGGCGGCCGAATTGGAAGCGCGCGGCGAACTATGGGCGTTTCTGGCGATCCTTTCGCGAGCGGCGGAAGCGGAGTTGCTCGATGCGAAGTCCATGAAAGCGCGCAGCGATGCGAAAGCGCCCCGGCACGATGCGGCCGTCGCGGCGTTGGAACTGCTGGAGACGCGCTTCGCCGAGCCGCTGGCCGTGGAGGAACTGGCCGCGGCGGCGGGGGTGAGCGCCCCGCATTTGACGCGGCTTTTCCGGCGCCTGACCGGGCGCAGCCCGATGCAATACCTGAACGACGTGCGCATCCAACGCGCGTGTACGCGGCTGGCGGAATCGGACGAATCGATCACCTCCATCGCCGGCGCGGTGGGCTGGCCCGACCCGAACCTTTTCGCGCGGCGCTTCCGGCAGGCGCTGGGCGTCTCGCCGCGCGCGTACCGGGCGGAGAAGAGAGGGAGTGGGAGGTAGGGGGCGGGAAAACGGCAAACGGCAAGAACCAAACAAGCGGCAAGCAGCAAACGGCGAAAAACCAGGAACACCTTAGGGGTGAATTGGAGCGTGAGGATGCTATATTGGTTTTGAAGGCAGGTGAGTCATGTCCGCACTCGAAGCCCGGACGCTTTACGCCGATTGGATGCTTCGCCGCACGCGCTTGGCGGACGGAGCTCCAGTGGGCGAAGCGGGCTACTCGGCTTCTCAGATCAAGGTGCTGGACTACCTTTTACAGCGTTACGAAGGCGATGTGGCTGCTCGCGTCAGCGCCCGGTTTCCTTTGCCGAGCGAGACGATCTGGAAGACGCGCACCATCGTTATTCATCATCATTTTGGGCGAAAGGGTTACGCGAGCGTCAAGACGCGCGGCGAAGCGGAGGA
Source organism: Planctomycetota bacterium (assembly GCA_015075375.1). Lineage (GTDB taxonomy): Bacteria > Planctomycetota > SZUA-567 > H5-PLA8 > H5-PLA8 > H5-PLA8. The sequence goes on from JABTUM010000001.1 coordinate 2,785,995, forward strand.
TCGTGCGAGCCGCATCCTGAAGCGCATGGCCGAACAGAAAGCGCAGGAGTCGCTGGGCGCACCAGGTGGAGGGACGATCTGGGCTTCGCCAGATCCGATGTTGGACCAGTTTGGAAACTACCTTTCGAAGGAGATTCAATACTGGGACGAGTATCTAAAATCTTCCTTCTCGAAGTTAGAAGACAAGGATGTTGAAGATTTCGCCCGCCGCATTGCAAAGCTTGAGGACGGAACCCGGTCGGGACTGTTGTTTAAGCTATTCTCTGAGGAACATCTGCCGGTCCTGGCTGAATCCAAGATTCCCCACCACCGAGGAGGAATCTCGTTCTCGCGCGAAGTTCCTGTATTCAAACTGTTGTTGAAAGTGGAGCATCCCGAAGCCGTGGCTTTTGCACATATAGCTTGGCGCGACCGGCTCGAAGCCGATTCCCGATGCAAGATCGCCGAAAAGCTCGAAGAACTATTTCGCACGCCTTTCAACAGGCCGTTCGCCGCGGAGCATTTGCGCGGCGATCTGGGCGTCGCACATCCCGAAACTCGCTACCGGGCGGCTAAGCTGCTCATGGAGCTGGGCGACCTTCAAGACGTGGGCCTGCTGCAGGATCTGCTGGCGCTGCCCCGGCAGGACGACGAATACCCCGGCGAGCGGCAAGCGCTCTTCGCCGCCATGGAAGAACTGGCTCGGAAGCCGGCTCCTCCTGCAGCAGCCTCGCCATGATCGTTTTATGCTAGTTCGCGCCCGGCGCGGACTAGTGCCGGACCCCCTCGCTGGGGTCTAATGCCTCCATGCGCGGGAGAAGCCGCGCCGGATGCTTCAGCGAGGAAACGAGATGCCCGCCACCGTCCCGGCCGTCGACTTCAACCGCACGATCCAGCTCAGCGACGAACAGATCCGCTTCTACCAGGAGAACGGGTTCATCCAGATCCTGAACGTGCTGACGCCCGACGAGGTGGATTACGTCCGCGAGAGCATCGCCGAAGCGATCGATCACCTCTCGCGCACCAAGACCGGTAAAAGCCAGGGCAACCCCTTCTACAGCAAGGTCTTTCACCAGGAAGTGAACCTCTGGCGCATCCACGAAGGCGTGAAGCGCTATACGCTCTCGCGCCGCCTGGGCGAACTGGCGCGGCAGTTGACCGGCGTAGCCAAGATGCGTCTCTGGCACGATCACTGCCTGTACAAGATGCCCGAGCAGAGCCTCGCCAGCGACTGGCACCAGGACTGGCCCTACTGGCCGATGTACCACGCCGGCGCGATGAGCTGCTGGATGGCGCTGGACGACGTGGACGAGACGAACGGCTGCCTGCAATTCGTGCCCAAGAGCTTTAAGTGGGGCATCTACCCGGCCATCGCGCTGGGCAGCGGCAAGAAGCAGCTCGAAACGATGCTGAACGAGGAAGAGCGCGCGAAGTTCAAACCCGTGGCGATGCCGATGCCGGCCGGAAGCTGCACGTTCCACGATGGGCTGTGTTTCCACTACGCCAATCCCAACCGCAGCGACAAGCCGCGCCGCGCGATTGCCACGATCTACCAGCCCGACGGGACCGAGTTCCGCAAGAAGGGGCACATCTGCACCGATCCGTTGAAGCTCAACGACGGCGACAAGCTGGTCGACGAGATCTTCCCGGTCGTGGCCGAAGGGAAGCCGTATCCGACGACCACCTTCTACGATGCGCGGGAGCGGCTGAAGAGCGAAGCCGCGCTGAACGACGCTCGCCACGCGCGCATGAAGGCGGCGGCGGAAGCGTGAACGCCGTTCCGGTTTCGGTGTTTGGATTGCGGATATTGGATTGAAGGGCGGGACGGCTGTTCAGCCGTTGGCCGCTCGGTATCGCGGGCCGCTCCGCTAAGCGCGCGCGGCGGTAGAAGCCCCGCCGTTCAATCCCAAATCAATAATCCCCAAACTAAAATTCTATCCGTACGGTCCTTTCCCGTGGAAGCCCAGCACGCGGCGCAGGCGCGCGTCGTCGCGCGTGCGCGCTTCGACCCATTCGGGCAGGCGGTAGTGCATGAACGGGTAGAACCGTTGGGCGATCCAACGCATCCCGAAATGCATCTGGAGCAGGTAGCGCGTATCGCCGGACGTATTCGGCGCTCCGCGATGCCAGCATTGTCCGTTGTGCAGGTAGGCGTCGCCGGCGCGCGCGTACATGCTCACCGGCCCGCGCCCGTCGAACTGCGGCGCCTCCGTCTTCGGCGGCGGATGCCTTCCCGCGTAGTGGCTGGCCGGAACGAACTGCGTCGGCCCGTGCGGTTCGTCGAGGACGTCGCTGAGCAGGATCTGAAAGGTGAACTGGCAGATGGGCATGCGCAGCCGCGCGTCGTGCCGTTCGATCCCTTCGGGCAGCGGAAACAGGAGATGCTCGTCCACGTGCCAGCCGTCGATGGCCTTGCCCGACGGATTCACCACCGCGTTGTTCGCCAGGAGGTGGCAGTGGGGCCCCAGGATCCGTTCGGCCAGCGAGATGAACGGTTCGCGCGTGAGCAGCTCCAGAAAGAGCGGATCGAGTTCGAAGAGGCGGCACATCACGATATCGCCGTAGCGGTTGTGCGTATCGGCCAAGCCGGGGTTCGCGAAGGCTCGATCCAGCGCGTCGCGCAACGCAGCGCACTCGTCGGGCGTCAGCACATTCGGGAGCGGGCAGAAGCCGTCGCGGTCGAAGCGAAAGGAGATGGCGGCCTGCTCGGCTTCGGTGGGGGCGGCGGGCAAGGTCAGCGTGGTCATGGGCTTCGTCCTCGGGTCTGCTTCAAGTAACCCCACGGCGAGGCCGGACGCCATGGGTACTCGTTCCCCGAATCGGGCGGCTTGGGGGCTAAAATCGACATCTTTCCGTCCCACGGGCCGATGCGCGGTATACTGATAGGGAAGGCATCCCGAGGCCGCCGCGATGAGCACTCGCCCGCCCGCGCCCGAGTATTTGGCGCTCGACGAACTGCAGCCCCGCGTGGACCTCGCCAGTTACTGGCGCGTCGGGCCGGTCTGGTACACGTACCGCATCCCTGGGCACCATCTGCTATTGATCCATCGCGGGACGCTGGAGGCCGAAACGCCGCAGGGGCGCATCAAGGCCAAAGACGGCGACCTGATCTGCTTCCGGCCGACGGAGCACAACGAATACGGCACGAAGGGGAAGCTGGAGTTCTTTCAGGCGCACATCGATTTCGCTCCGCCGCCCAAGGAAGCGCAGACGCCGTGGCTGGGCGAGGCCGGCCCGCTGCCGCTGCACCTGCCGATGGGAGAAGCCTACGAGCCGCTCGCGCGGGTGTACGAGACCCTAATGCTGGAGCTGCCGCAAAGCGGCGCGGTTCACGAACTGCGCGTGCGCCAGGCGGTCTTCGAGATGCTGGCGCTCATCGCCGAAGCGCAACTGGGCCGCCAGCGCCGCCGGGGCGAAACGCAGGCGCCGCGCATCGATGCGTGGCAACGCGCGCGGCTGAGGCTGGGTTCCGATCTGGACGCCGAGCTGCGGCTGGGGCCGCTCGCTCGCGAGCTGGGCGTCTCGCGCGACCACTTCATCCGGCGCTTTCGCCAGCGCTTCGGCGTGAATCCGATCGAGTATCGCACGCGCGCGCGGCTGCTGGCGGCGCTGCGGCGGCTGCGCGAAGGGACCGAGCCGGTGAAGACGATCGCGCGCGCGCTGGGCTGGGCGGATACGAAGAGCCTCACGCGCGCCTGCAAACGGCACTTCGGGCTTGCGCCGCGGGACGTCCGCGCGGGGCAGAGTCTGCCGACGCCCGAAGCGCCGGGTACGGAGAGCGAGCGGCTGTATCCGATCAACAAGCATGTGGTGCCGCCGGAGGCGGGGGCGCAGTACTTCGAGAAGTGGCGGGTGCGGAAGTAAGGGTTCTGATTTCAGATTGGGGATTTCGGATTGCGGATTGAACGGCACGGGAGGATCAGGATCGCCGAAGGGGTGGACGCCGTATGGAAATGGCTGGATTGCAGGTCGTACCGAGATAGCGTGTCGGTATTACCTTAGGGTTCCCGGCATGCCTGTGGAAATTCCTCCGCTTAGCCCCGAAGCGCAAAAAAAGGTGATCGAAGCGCGAGCGGAGCTGGCGTGGGGCGAGTCGCACGAGAAGGTCCGTGAGATGTTGCTGGGGGGCGGGCTCAGTTCGTACGAAACCGATTCGGTGATGGAGGCGCTGCTAGAGGAGCGCGCGGCTTCCTTTCGCAGCAGGGGCATCCGAGATCTGATCGTGGGGCTGGCCATCGCGGCGGCAGGCTTTGGCGGCGGGATCGGGTTCGTCATGCTGATCGGTCGAGTCGGTAAGTTCGCCGGCATGCTGGTGGTGGTGGGCTTCTACGGTCTGTTCCTGACGGCTCGTGGGTTGTTCAACGTGCTAAGTGCCGGCAAGTTCAGAGGCCCGGACTCCGACGTCAACGACGACTAAAAAGTGATCCCGCTCTACGAGGCCGCGTGCGTCTGCCGTTCAATCCCCAATCCTCAATCCGCCACGCCCTCCCTTGCACTCGCATTCCCGCTTCCCCCCGCTAACTTGAACGCGTCGCCTGCCACAATCCGCTAAGCCGCCGCGAGGGTCGCGCCGTGAAGATCCAGCAGTTGGTGTTTCCCGATCAGCATCGTTGCGAAGTCGAAGAGACCGAGCTTTCCGAACGCCTGGGTCCGGGCGAGGTGCTGGTCAAAAACCGCGTCACGCTGGTGAGCGCCGGGACGGAGCTGGCGATGTTCACGCGGACGCACCGCGGCTTCGACGAGCCGGATTTCGCTTATGCGAAGTATCCTTTCCGCCCCGGCTATGCGGCGGTGGGCGAGGTGGTTATCGGCGTCGGCGACATCAAGCCGGGGACGCGCGTATTTCACGCCACCAAGCACGGCACCTACGCGAAGCTTTCGGCACAGGATGTGATCGTCCTTCCGGAAGGGCTGGCGGACGAGCACGCGACGTTCTACGGCCTCGCTCAGATCTCGATGACGTCGCCGCGCCTCGCGCCGCCCAAAATGGGCGAGCACGTGGTCGTGATCGGGATGGGGCTGATCGGGAATCTGTGCGCGCAGTTGTACGCGCAGGGCGGCGCCGGGCGCGTCGGCTGTGCGGATTTGACGCCCTTCCGGCTCGAGAAAGCGCGCGCCTGCGGCCTGATCGAAGGCTTTAACACACGCGAAAAGCCGCTTACCGAGTGGGTCAAGCAGTTCGGACCGCGCGGGGCCGAGATCGTCGTCGAAGCCGTGGGCATCAATCCCACCATCGACGCGGCGCTCAAGTCGGTGGCCGACCGCGGCCTCGTGGTGCTGCTGGGCAGTCCGCGCAGCAAGATGGAGATCGATCCGTACTTCGATATCCACCGCAAAGGCATCGCGGTGATCGGGGCGCACGGGCGGAACGTCGATGCCGTGACGAGGCAGCAGGATCAGCCGCTGTTGCTGGAGTGGCTGAAGAACGGGAAGCTGCGCGTGGAGCCGCTGATCACGCAGCGCATGCCGTTCACGGAAGGGCTGAAGGCGTACGAAGGCCTGCGCGACCGGACGGACGAATTCCTGGGCGTGATCCTGACGTATCCGTAGCGGATTCGGCCACGGCGGGGGGACTAGTACCCGCTCACGTGACGCAGGCGGTTTCTATTTCGGCGGCGGTGGACGGCGTAGGCGCTATTTCTTTCCGGCAAACACCAGGTCGCGGAAGCGGCTGAACAGATAGAAGCTGTCGTGCGGGCCAGGGCTGGCTTCGGGGTGGTACTGTACGCTGAAGGCGGGCAGTTCCTTATGCCGCAGGCCCTCGACGGTGTTATCGTTGAGGTTGATGTGGGTGACTTCGACTTCGCGCGGGAGCTTTTGCGGATCGACGGCGAAGCCGTGATTCTGGCTGGTGATCTCGACTTTCTGCGTGCTCTGATCGAGCACCGGGTGGTTCGCGCCGCGGTGTCCGAACTTGAGCTTGTAGGTCTGCGCGCCGAGCGCGAGGCCGAGCATCTGGTGGCCGAGGCAGATGCCGAAGACCGGCACCTTGCCCAGCAGGCCGCGGATCGTTTCGGGCGCGCCCGCCACGGCCGCCGGATCGCCGGGACCGTTGGAGAGAAAGACGCCGTCGGGTTTGAGCTGGAGAATTTCGGCGGCGCTGGTGCGCGCCGGGACGACGGTCACTTCGGCGCCGACCTCGGCGAGGCAGCGCAGGATGTTCTGCTTGATGCCGAAATCGACGGCCACGCAGCGGAATTCGTTGGGCTTCGCGTGCAGGGTCGCCAGCGGACCGGCGGTCTCGGGGCGTTCGAACCCTTTCAGAAAGCCGCCTTCCCAACGGTAGGTCTTCTCGCAGCTTACGTCGAAGGCCAGGTTGCGGCCTTCCATGCGCGGGCTGTTGCGGGCCTGTTCGATCAAGTCGGCGTCGGAGCGCCTGGCGCTGGCTTCGCTGCACGCCAGCAGTCCGCGCATCACGCCGCCGACGCGCAGCTTTTTGGTCAGCGCGCGGGTGTCGATATCTTCGAGCCCCGGGACGCCGGCCTTTTCGAGGAACGAGCTGAGATCGCCGCCGGCGCGGTAGTTGCTTTTCAGCGCGGCCAGTTCGCGGACCAGGAAGCCTTCCACCCACGGCTTGTGGGATTCGTTGTCGTCGGCGTTGACGCCGTAGTTTCCAATCAGCGGATAGGTCATCGTCACGATCTGCCCGGTGTAGGACGGATCGGTGAGGATCTCCTGGTACCCGGCCATGGAGGTATTGAAAACGACCTCGCCGCAACGGTCGGTGCGCGCGCCGAACGCTCGGCCGCGGTAGACCGTACCGTCTTCCAGCGCCAGCCGGGCGGGCGGCAGCGTGCGCATGCTCACGAAGTCGATTCCTTTCCGTGCGGGGTGCGGGAGCGCGACAACGCAGAGCGTTTTATCCGCGCGCGCGCGGCCGCGCAATCGCATGCGAAGCGTTCTTGCCCGCAGGCTCGGGCGCGTCAAGATAGGTGCATAGCCTTTACCCCGGGAGCCCCCCATGGCGCGCTTGTACCTTTCGCCCTCCGAACTGCACGCACGGATGATGCAGGATCTGAAACTTCCGCTGGCGTACCGCTCGGGGCCGGTGCCGGCCTGGCAGCGCAGATTACGTCCGAAACTGCGGGAGCTGGTGGGCGCGTGGCCGGCAAAGCGCGCTCCCTTAAAGGTACGGTCGTTCTGGAAGCGCGAGCATCCGCTGGGCCGGATCGAGAAGATCGCGTTCCAGGCCGAACCGTACAGCGACGCGCTGGCGTACGTCTGCCTGCCGCGAGACGTCAAGCCGCCGTACACGTGGTTCGTCTGCCTGCAAGGGCATTCGACGGGGATGCACAATTCCATCGCGGTGGATCGCGAGGACGAATCGAAGCCGATCGAGGTCCAGGGCGACCGGGACTTCGGCCTGGGTTGCATGAAGCGGGGCATCGCGGCGCTGTGCATCGAACAGCGTTCGTTCGGGTTGCGGCGCGAGCAGGTTCAGGAACGCAAGGCGCAGCACGGCTGCCACGACGCGACGATGCACGCGCTGATGCTGGGGCGGACGCTGATCGGCGAGCGCGTTTTCGACGTGGACCGCGGCCTGGATTATCTGGAAACGCGCGGCGACGTGAACTGGAAGAAAGTCGGCGTGATGGGCAACAGCGGCGGCGGGACGATCAGCGTCTTCGCGGCGGCGCTCTTGCCGCGGCTGAAGTTCTGCATGCCCTCCTGCTACTTCTGCACGTTCCGGGGCTCGATCATGTCGATCGGGCACTGCATGGACAACTACATCCCCAGTCTGCTGCTCCACGCCGAGATGCCGGATGTCATGGGCTTGTTCGCGCCGAAACCGGTGGTGGTGGTCGCGGGCCTGACCGACGAGATCTTCCCGATTAAGGAAGTACGTTCGGCTTTTAGGGACTTAAAACGCATCTATAAAGCGGCCGGCGCGGAGCGGCATTGCCACTTGGCGATCGGTCCGGAAGGGCACCGCTTCTATGCGGAGCTGGCTTGGCCGAAGATGCTCCAAGAGTTGAAATCCCACTAGCCTCGCGGTCGCCGGCTTGCGGTGGCGCCGAAGGTGGGGTATATAGAAGCAGACGCTCACTCGATTGCGCAACAATTAAAGCACAAGGAGCACCACATGTTGCTCGACTTGGCGCGGCTGCGCCGCCGCCGAACCGGCCGCACGTCCAGTTGGAACACCGCGGGACGCAATCAGGATTTCTGGTGGATCAAGAAAGGGCAAAGCCGCGTGCTGGCCGACCTGAAAGGCCCCGGCGTGATCACGCATTTATGGCTCACCCAAGGACAGCATTACCGGGAAGTGCTGATCAAAATCACCTACGACGACGCACCGTACCCGAGCGTGCTCTGTCCGCTGGGCGATTTCTTCGGGCTGGGCCACGGGATCGTGAACAGCTACCAGTCCCAGCTCTTCAGCGCTTCCACGGGGCAGAACAACCAGTTCAATAAAGGCTGCGCGCTGAACAGCTACGCGCCGATGCCGTTCAAGAAACGTGCGAAGATCGAACTGATCAACGAGGCAGCCGAGGATCATCGCCAGTATTTCTATGTGGACTACGAGCTGTACGACGAACCGTTGCCCGAGCTGGGCTACTTCCATGCCGAGTTTCGGCGCACGAATCCGTTTGGCGGGTGGGGGCACGAAGTCCGGGTGAACACGCCCGAAGCGAACGTGGTGATGAAAGAGAAGCTGGCCTGGGACACCAACTACGTGATCCTGGAAACGAAGGGCCGGGGGCATTACCTCGGCTGCAACCTGAGCGTGACGAATTTCCAGGGAACGTGGTGGGGCGAAGGGGACGACATGATCTGGGTCGACGGCTACAAGTGGCCGCCGGATCTGCACGGCACGGGCAGCGAGGACTATCTCAATCAGGCCTGGGGTATGCAGCCCAATGCGTTTCTGCGCAACGGCAGTTCGATTCACGAGGCGAACACGCGCGGCTATCAGACCAGCTACGTGCACCATTTGGAGAACCCGGTACGGTTCAACCGCGAGATCAAGGTCACCATCGAGCACGGGCACGGCAACCATCTGTGCAACGAAATGAGCAGCGTAGCGTATTGGTATGCCGAAAAGCCGTCGAAGATTGCAGCTCCGCCGCCCGTCGCCAAGCGCATGCCCGTCCTGCGCGATTCTTTGGGGAACTGGCTGTACGACAAGAAAAACCAGTGCCCCGGCAAACCCGTGCCGCTCAACACCGAGATGAAAAAGATGAAGAAGGCATGGGTCCGGAAGCAAAAGGAAGCTGCCCGCAAGAAGTAAGCGCAGAAGCGGTTGAGCCCCCGGCGGCGGACGGTATCGTGCATGCGTCCGCTTGGGAGGTTTTCCTATGTCGCACCGCGCCGCGCTGGTTGAAGCCCTGGAAGCCAACCTCAACCGCACATTGGTGTATTTCGATGCGCCGGCCGATGCGCTGGCGCGAGCGTACGCGCCGGGCAAATGGACGCTGCAGGAGCTGCTGGTGCATCTCAGCGACACGGAGGCCGTATTTCTGGACCGCTTGCGGCGTATCGTGAGCGACGAAAAGCCGCTCTTGCTGGGCATGGACCCCGATCGCTGGGCGACCGGTCTGGATTACAAGCGCCGCGATGTGAAGCTCGCGAAGCTGCAATACGAAGCCGCCCGGCGCGGGATCATCGAACTGGCCGTGAAGGGTTCGCCCGCGCTGGATGCCCGCAGCGCGCCGCATTCGGAAGGCGGCACCCGGACCTTCGCGCAGATTTTGAAAACCGCGGTGGACCACGACGAACATCACTTGGAGCAGGCGCAGGCGATATTGGACGGGAAGACGTGGGTGGCTACGAAGAGCGGGTATTAAATTTTGGCGCCAGAACCGGTGCGCGCATTTCGCCCGCTGGCTTGATGCATGCGCCAGAACAGGTAGACGCTTCCCGTCCAGCACGCCAGCATACAGAGCAATCCCGCCTGGCACGTCAGCCAGCCGATCAGCTTGGCTTGTCTGAGCACCCGCAGCTTGCCGAACAAAAACAACCAATCGTGCTGCGCGTCGCCGCCGCCGATGGTGACCAGCGGAAGAACCAGCTCGGTGGCATCGGCCATGTATACGCCGGTGTGGTAGCAGTTCGTCGCGAGCCACGCGAAACAGAAGCAGATCGCGAAGTAGTCGCGCTGCCGAAAGAACATGATCATGCTGCCCAGCGGCGCGGCGAACTGCAGGATTGTGCCGCCTGCCGCGCAAAGAAACGGGCCGAACCAACTGAAGAGCGGATGGCCGGCTTCGTGGATCGGCAAGTTCAGGCTGTGCAGCAGCGTCCAATACTGGGGATCCCAGAGCATACGCAGACCGATGTACACGCAGTAGGCCAGCAGCGGCGCGCGCACGAGCCAGCTGCGCCCACGGCACCAGTCCAGCGCATCGGCGTGCACGAGGCCCGGGAATGCGCGGAGCCGTTCGATCCAGTTGGTGTCGGTCGCCATGTCCGCTCCGGGCTCCCACGTATTGTTACCATAGCTTCAGATTCTCGACCCCGCTCTATCGGCGAAAGACAAGCAATGCCGGAGGCTTCATCAGAGGACCCGCTCACGTACCGGACCGGTACTTAATACCCGAACGGCTTCAATGGTGCGCGATTGCGCCCCATAGGGTTGGAGCCTGGCATTCCCGCCGGAACGGCGGCTTTGCGATGATCAATGGATGCCGCGACCCTAACTTAAGTGCTCGCCGGGGCGCGGGCGGATGTGGTGGCGGAGTTGCAGTTCCTTGGCGGCGTGTTCGAGGAAGGTGAGCAGTTGCGTGGCTTGGTCGGACTTCGCATCCAGAGCCATGCGGTGGAACTGCTGCTTGAGGCCGACGAAGTAGCGATTGGCGTCGAGGAGCCGTTTGGCAAGCAGCCGCGCGACGAACCAAGCCACGTCAACATGCGCATGGAACAGCTTCTCTGCGCTCTCGACCACTTGAAACGTACAGGGCTCCAGCGCGCGGACGGACGCGGTATGCCCGGTACCAAGCAGCGCCGAGATCTCGCCGAAGAGCACGCCGCGATCCCAAACCATGAACAACGGCGTTTCGTTCTTGAGCACTTCCACCGAACCGGTGCGCAGGATCAGCAGCTTTTCGTCCTTCACGCCTTGGCGCAGAATGGTTTCTCCGGGCAGGAACTGTTCGTATTTAAGCTGCGCGTTTTCGAGTCCGATGGCTTCGTAATGCTGGCGTTCGAAGAGCTTCCAGGACTGGTGCCAGTACTCGGTAAAGCGTTCGAGCCCGCTGGCCTCTTCGGCGGCGGAAACATGCACGGCTTTGGAGCGGCGCATGAACTCCTGGCGCTGATCGGCGAGGAAGTTGCTGGTCTCGACCAGCCGCCATGCCAGCGTCTCGGCGACCTCGCGGCAGACTTCGGGTTCCTGGCGCAGGAAGTTTTTGACGTCGCTGACCACCTTGGCGCGCACGGGCGTAAACGCGCGAGCCGTGGCCATATGCGGGAGCCCCATCAGCGCGCCGATCTCGCCAAGCAGCGCACCGGCGTCGCGCACCGAACAGATGCGCTCGCCGCCTTTTACGATCTCCACTTCGCCTTCCGAGAGAATGTAAAGCCGGTCGCTGCTCTCGCCTTCCTTGAGCAGCTCATGCCCCGCGGGAAAAGACTGGTCCTGAACCTCCGCCACCAGCTTGAGGATCGTATCCATGCGCGTTCGCCTCGGTCCCGGGGTTCCGGCAGGCCAAAGTGTCCGCCAACCGGCGCTCCCGTCAACCGTGTAGATCGCGGTATTCAGTTGACGTTGGCGGCGCTGATCGCGAAGGGAGCCCCCGGCAAGTCCATCCAGCCGCCGCATTCGAACTCGTCTTTGCCTTCCGGTCCCATGCCGATGGTTTGCGGGCCGTTGGTGCCGAGGTGGAGCGCGCCGAACCGGTAGTTGATGATCTTGCGGCCTTTGAAGTCGCACACGGTGAGGATCGAGGTGCTGATACCATGCGTGTCGGCCACCTCTGCGTAAACGGGATCGAGCATGCGCGCGTCACGCAGCCGGCGGGTTACCCGTGCGGCATCGCCTTGCACCGAGACCCATTGAATCTCGCGATCGCCTCGGCAGACGGCGATCAGGCCGAACGCACCGCGCTCACCGCGGCCTTTCGAATACGCAAGCCAAACCGGATTGCAGCCAAGCTGCAATTCTCCTGAGCGACCGATCTCGGCGGGGTTGGCGGGATCCTCGGTAGCCAACCCGCCGAGGCGATAAATCCCCAATTTGCCGTCGCGAGACGCAATGCAGGCTCGCGCATCGGCGCCGCCGGTCATGGCCGTGCGCACCGCCACGGGCTCAGCTACGTCCAGCGTCCTTACCACGATTGGCTTGAACGCCGGTGCGTGCTCGAAGGTATGGGGCCAGCGGTCCGGCTCGGGGCCGGCGTCGCGGGTTTTTCGATAAAGGGCGTCCGAGGTTGCGTACCTTGCGCGCACGTACTCGAACAGCGGTTGCAGATCGACGAATGCCGCTTTTGAATCCTGGCGCGAAATGACCACCGCATAGCCTGCGGAGCAAAGCCAGTGGGCATTGTTTCCCTTCGCAAAGGAATTGCGAACGCGCGCATCGTTCAGGTTGATCTCGCGCGGCAACGCGTTTTTTCCGTCGAGTGATTTCAGCCAGCTCCAGGTGCGATTGCCGCTCGCGCAGACTCCGCTGGGCAGGACGAGCCCCGGCAGATCGACGTAGCCCAGCAGTTTTATGCGCGTAAAGACCGCCACGTTAGGCAGGCACGGATGATCGTCCTGCCATTCATGCGCGAAGCGCGTCTCTTTCGCGCTGCTTTCCAGGGCCAGCACGGCAAGCTGCCCCTTCTTTTCCTTGAGATCGTGGACCGTGACGAGGGCAAACTCGTTGCGCGGCGTTACGCAAATCGAGGTCGGCAGCTTATGACTCGGAAATTGGAAAAACGGCAGGCTGCCCTTTGCGGTGCAGGTTCCGGCCGGAGCGACGAATCCGGAGTTGAAGAGAATCAGGCCGCAATTGGACCAGCCGCCCATGCCGCGCGCGATGGCAAGAGGCACTCCAAAGTTTCCGTTCGTGGCCGCGCGCCATGGCGCGTGTTCGAACGAAGGCTCCGGGCGCCATCCGCCCCACCACGGTGGCTGCGGCTTTTGAATAAAGCACTGGTGTGCCATCGATAGAATATCCACGCGATCGACGCCCAGCGCCGCGCCGTCGGTCACGTACAGCACCTGGCCTTGGGTCGAACTGTAGTCGCCGGCGGCTTCGGTGGGCGGACCGGCGCGTTGATAGATGAAGCCTTTTCCATTGCGCCCGGTGGTGCTGATTTTATCCGGCGGCAGGAACAGCTCGGGAAACGCGGCGGACTTTCCGCTTGGGTGGAGCTGCGCGTAATCCGGACCGAGCCGCCGGTCGAAGCCGGCTGTGCTCACGTTCGACCACTCGCGCAGCGCTTGTTCGAGATGGGGCGGAGTCGCTTTTTCGGAAGTACGGGGCAACGGACCCTTTGCATTCGAGGCATCCGGCTTGGCTTCGATGCCTGCTTGTGAAGCGCGCTCGATGAATTTCCAGCGCGGCAGGAGCTGCGGCCCAAGGGCCGCATCGCAGCGGTGCGCCCGAGTCAGGAGTCGGTCGGCGGTTTCGGTCAAACCGTGTGCCAAGCAGAAATCGGCGAGCGCCAGGGCACGCGCTCCGTGATCCTGAAGGCAAGCCTCGGCCAGGGCGGAAAGTTCCGACGGAGGGAGCTTGGACCACTCCTGGTCTACCGCATGGCCTCGAACGTTGAGCTTCAGGAACCTGTGGTCGGCGCCGGCCAGTTCGGCGCGCTCGAGCTTGCCCAGAAACCGAAAGGGTACGACGAGTTTGGCTTTGGACTGTGCGGCCTCGCTCAGGAAGCCTTGCACCGCTTTGAGCGCATCGGCTGGAGCCGACGGCTGGTACGCCGGGGCTTCCTCGCCGCAGGCCAAGCCGCCCGCCCAAGCCAAGCAGATCGCCCAAGCCAAACCCGAATTTCGGAGCATCCTGGAGGCCACGCGTTTCTTCCTGGGACGGTTCGTTACGGTACAACGCGCGCCGCTCCGCCGGCGAGGCAAACGCTCTCGATGCGAAGCTCCTGTTCCTTTCCGGGCGCAAAGACCGGTTCAAGCACCAGCTCATGTGTGCGCTCGGGGTCGAGCCCCGTGGCCACGAGGTGGCAGAGGTTGACGTTTCCGCCGAACTTAGCCGAGGAGGCATCGAATTCAGGGCCGCGGTCCTTATTCTGCACGTACGCGCCATCGATACGGATGCGGTACTTTCCAGACGCGGAAGTTTTGGTGCCGAAGAGCAGGACGGTGGCAGCCTGAAATCGGAGCGTCCAAGGCGCAACCGGGGCCTTGGTTTGCTCTGCCGGACTTTCGGCGTCGTCGGTCACCTTTCCGGTCTGCGCGCGTACTTCGTCGTCCAGCCAGCGACTCATGACGGAGTCGTGCCAAGCGGCCGTTCGCAGCGGAGGCACGATGGCCCAACCCGAGGGCTTGGACTCGGCCAGAGCCAAGCGGTAGCGCGACCAAGTGAGGTAGGTGGCGCCGTGAAGCGGGCGCTCGGGAAGCTTGCAAACACGCTCTTCTTTCACGCAGCGGGTAAAGGCTTCGAAGGCCGCTTCGGCAAAGATCAGATAGCCTTCGTCGCCCGGATGCGCAGGATCGAAAGGCCAAAGCTTTTGGAGTGTCGTCGCGCCGCTTTTGACTCGCCCGTGGACGCGCTCGACGGCATCGCCCGCGTACGTTCCGTAAGCCTCGGCCAGCGCCAGGTGCGCCTCGCGGCGCTTCATCCGCGGGAACCGGGACTCGTCGATATCGTACTGGAAGGGGAAGATGACCGGCAGAACGGGGCAGCGAGCATCGCCGATGGTGCGGCGGAGGATGGATTCGTACGCCGCGAGCGAGTCCACGTCCTCGCCTTCGATCCCGTCGTTGGCCGTGAAGTCCAGGAAGAGCAGGTCAGGCTTATGGCGTAACACGTCCCGCTCGAGCCGGAAGACGCCGAGCAGCGAGCCGGTTCCGCCGATGGCGGCGTCGTGAAATTCGAACCGCGCCTGCGGGTAGGTTTCGCGAAGCATGCGTGCGACTTGCGCGCGGTAAGAAGTGTACGCCTGATCGCTGGCGTTGGCGCCCCAAGTCAGCGAACCGCCGAGGAAGACGACGCTGAGGCGCTCGCCGGCCTGCGCGCGTTTGGCGAAGGTCAGAAAGCTGGCTTCGCCCGCGGAGAGCGCCGCCGCGGCGCACGAGACGCCCAGCATCAGCGGAATGGCATTCGAACGGTGCGGACGCAAAGCGGTTCTCCCGAACGGGTCAGAATCCCAAGTAGCCCCACAGCGCCGGTTCCAACCGCGCTTCGATGGCTTCGTCCGAAGTGCCCGTGGCCATCCGGTTCGACCAGTAGATGCGTTCCTTCACCTGCACGCCGTCGTTGGACGTCAGGAGCCCCCAGTCGAATTTCAGGCGCAGCCCCGGCTTGGGCTTCAGGCCCAGCGCGGTGAGCGGGATCGAGGCCTCCAGCGTGTAGGGACTGGCGCCGCCCATCGCGATCTCGATGTCTTTCAGTTCGATCACGCGTTCGAAGGCTGTCTCTCCGCCGGCGGGAGTGAAGGTTTTCCAGGCTTCGTCGGGCTTCGCGCCTTTGGCAAAGACCTGATAGAGCACCGCCAGCGGTTTGCCTTTGACGAACGTAATGAGCAGGCGCTGATCGCCGTCGACGGGCTTGGCTCGCGCGGGCGCGGCAGAGGCGTTGGAGCTGAATTGCAAATCGAGGCACGCGCCGGTCTTGAAGCAGCGGTGGAAATCGTCGGCGGCATTCTTGAGCGGCCCAGTGCCGATGGCCGTGAGGCAGAGGTAGAGATTGAATTCGTCGTACCCCAAGTCCAGCGTCGCGTTCACCTCGTCGCGCAGGCGTACGCCTTCGCCGCCCCATTCCTTCTTGCCGCGCTTCCCATCGATGACGGGCGGTTCGTGCCGCGCTAGAGCCTGGATCAGCATCGGGCGGCCTTCGATTCGGCGGCGCTGCTGGTTGGCTTCCCATTCGCGCACGCGCTCCAGATCCTCGGCGGTCACTTGGAACTCCGCTTCCGAGCGCTTGAACTTTTCGAGCCCGCGAACCTCCATCACGCTCATGAAGGTGAATCCCGCGATGGCGTAGAACTTTCCATCCGCTTCGCTGCGCGTGAAGAATCCGTGGAAATGCTCTTGGTTGCCGCTCAACGGATCGAGTCGCATGCCGGGCTTGGCTTCGGCCGGACCGAAGAAGCGCGCGCGGGCGTCTCCTTTGTGAGACAGAATCTGCCCGGCAAGCAACCCATCGGAGGTCCAGAGCCACCATTGCCCGGTGTTGCCGTGCGTGACGAAGAATTCGCCCAACGCTCCTTCCTTCATGGTCTCATGGCCGATGATCGCGAACTGGTTCGCGACCAGGCCGGGCGTCCAAGGCGGAATGCTGAGGCCCGAGACGCCGCCGCCGGCCGGGTACTGCCAGAGCGTCTTACCGGCCGCGTCGAGCGCGTAATTGACGGTTCGCTCTTCGCGCGAGGCGCTGCGGTGCAGACCCAAGAACGTATGGTTGCCGAGCGCGAAGTTGGCCGGACCGGGCAGGGGTTTGGATTCGAAGACGGGCGTGCCATTGGGAAGCACCTCCTTCACCGAGTAGTACGATCCAAAGGCGACGCAGCCCAACTTCTCATCGAACCGGTTGACGCCGCCGTAGCGATGGGCCTCGCCCTTCTTTTCGAAGCGGACCTCCGGAGGATCGATCTCCCCGTTGCCGTCCAGGTCGGACCAGATGAAGAGATAGTGTTTGGGAACTTCTCCTTTCAGCAGCGCGAGCACGGGTGCTTTCATCAGCGGATCGTAGCCCGTGGCATCACCCAGAGCCGCGACGCGCCGGACCGTCCCGCTGGCTTCGTCGTACAAGTACACCACGCCGCGCGAAGCGGTGGGATGCATCATCAGCGGCGCGGTGGCGAGGTAGGTGCGCTCGCCCAGTTTGTACGCCAACAGGTCGGACTCGAGCCCCTTGGCCATCAGCCCCCGGATGCGGCTGGTATGGCGGGTCCAATCCAGCTCGAATTCCACGCGCCCGAGGTACGCGCGGGATTTGTCGAAGCGGTTGAGCGTCCCGCCTCCGCCGTAGTTCGTATTCCCGAGGATCTCTTTGACGAAGGTTCCGTCGGTCTTGTACTGAACGATGCGGCGCGGCTCGTTTTGGGATTCGAGCACCCACAGGCTGCCGGCCGTATCCACACAAAGGCGATGGACCTTGCCGAAGCGCTGCGCGTCCCACGCGCCGGGCTGCATGCCGCCGGGCTTGCCGATCGTGCGCACCCTTTGGCCTTGCCCGTCGTAGACGTGAATGGGCTCCTTGCCTTCGTTGATCCAAGGCCAGACATAGAAATGCCCGTCCGGTCCCACGGTCATGACGCTGGGCGAGCAATCCTTCACGATCTCGGTGAGGGCGCCCGTTTCGCGGTCGACTTCGACGATGGCGCGATGGTCTTCGCGGATGGCAAAAAGCCTGCCGTCGGGGCCGCAAGCGAGTCCGTGCCAGCCCAGCGCGGCGGGCAATTCCTTCAAAGCTGCGCCGGTCTTGCCGTCGTAAACGCCCACGCGTTTGACCGCGGCCTCGACCACCGGCTTTTCGCCGCCCAAGTAGGTCAACGCCGCGACGCCGCGAATCCGGCAGCGCCGCGTATCAAGGTTCACGATATGGGATTGCGTAAGGTGAACACCGTGCTCCAGCGGCCCGTCGGCGCGCGCGCATTCGTTGTCATCGCCGTTGTCGTACCAAGGCCGGACGACGCGCAAGCGCACCGCGCGCGTCTCGAACTCGGCGCCGAAATCGACGTAGCCGTCGAGATAGCGCGCGAAAGGGTTATCGGTCCACTTATACTGCGCCGTGCGGCGGCGTTGCTTGTACGTGGCGACGTGCCGCCAACCGGGCTTCGACTCCCGTTCCTCGCAGGCCGCACCCTCCAGCGGAACCGGACCGGGGGCGCCCATCCATACATCGATCTCGGTAACGGCCGCTTCGATCTCCTTGATCGCCAGTCCGCGGAGCTTCTGCGGTTGCGCCCATTCGAGCACGTACAGCCCCGGCGCGTCTTCGCTGAGCGGTTGTTCGCGTTGCGCGTCCCAGGAACCGTCGGGCTTGAGGGCGCCCGAATTGACGCGGGCTTTGGCGGTTGACGCCAAGTTGGCGAAGCGCCGCCGCAGCAGCTTGAGCCCTTCGAGCCGCGCCATCCAGGGTTCGGCGGGGAGCAGGTCGTCGCCGGTCCAGGTGAAGCGGACCGCGCGCGTCTCGCAATTCGCCGGCGCGGCCACGCAATCCCACGCATTCAGCTTCGAGACGTCGATCGGCGTCCAGTCGGCGGCATGATCCGGACGGGGCGGATACGGCGCGCCCGCCTTAAGCACGCTCAGCGTCATGGTCTCTTTGGCGTCCGACTTCGGGAATACCAGGCTGCCCAGAGGGATCGGCTGCTTAAACGCGAGAACGATATGCTGCGAGCTTTGCTCCTTCAGGTGGGTGGACTCCAGGTACACGCGGCCCTGGCCCAAGGGCGTCTTCTTGCCTGGGTCGACGTCGCGCCCCGGCACGTGCCCTCCCATACGCAATATGAAAGGCAGCAGGTGCTTCTCGTTTTTAAGGTCAGGCTGCGGCAAACAATGCTGCGGATCGAGCAGGTCGCCGCCGGCGGCGTTCTCGAACCACGAGGCCGACCCGGCTCCGAAGGTGAGGTAGATTTTGCCGCCGTGCGCGGCCATGGCGCGATACTGCCACTCGCGCCCGCCGCCGCCGTACTGAAAGAGCTTCTTGATCTCGCGCGTCTGCGCATCCATGCGGTAGACGGTTCCGTGCGCGTTGATGTACACGGCTTCGGCGTCGGCGGCCAAGTCGCCTACGCCGATCCAGGGCCCGAAATCGTGCCGGCCCCATTGCTTCTTGCCGTTGAGGTCGCACTCGATGAAGCAGATACCGGCCTCGGCCATGGACGAACCGAAGTACACGCGGTCGCCGCGTGTGGCGCAGGCCCAAAACGGGCTGTGGTCGGAAAGCCAACCGTTGGCGCCGCCGTGTCCGGTGAGCCACGGCGTGCGGTCGGGCCAGACCTGATCGACGTTGGGATACGGCGTAAGTTGGTAAGCCAGTTCGACGGGCGGCGCGCCAATGGCCTTCAAACGGTACGTGCCGGGCTCGACGTAGTTCCCGTTCTCGTCTTTCAGATCCCAGGCTTCGTCCTTGCTGCCTGGCGCAAGCGGCCGCTGGGCAAAGAGGTTGCGAACTCGCAGGCCCGCCGCGGAATCGATGACCGCGGAGACTTCGCCGTCGAGCGCCGCAGAATACGGAATGCGCATCGGCGGGCGGTCGTCTTGGGCACGCGGAGCGGGTGGGGAGCCGTCCTTCAGGTCCACGAAGGCTCCACAGCCGTTGATCCACGGTTCCGGTCCGCCGCGGTCGACGGCTTCGATCGTCACGCGCAGCGCGCGCGTGGGCGCGGGTACGAACGAGCACCAGCGGTAAGAGTATGCCCAATGCTGGAAGCCGTGCGTCACCGCCGCTTCCTCGATGGGCTGGACGGTTTCCCAGTCCTCGTCGGGCGCAATGGCCGGATGCGTCTGCACGTCCGGCTTCAGGCGCTGGATTCGTTGCACGGTGGCGTTGGAGTACAGGAATACGCCTGCGAGCGGGTGCGGCTCGTCCCATGCCAGAACGGCCCATGCGGGATCCTGGGCCGAGAGTTTCTTCGCGCGCTTACCGCCCGACCAGCCCGCACCTTTGGGCAGCGCGTCGGGATCTTGCGCATCGGAGGTGCTGTCGCTGAAGCCGCGCGCGAGCGGCGTGAGACTGGCCATGCGGCGCTTGTAGAAACGCCAGTAGCCAAGCTGAGCCGGACCGCTGGCGCGCACGTCCTTATAGAGGAAAGCGCGGGTGCTCAGTCCAGGCGGCAGCGCCGCAAATCTCAAGAAGGGCTGCGCGGAAGCGAATTCGACTGCCGCCCACACCTCGGGCTGCAGTGCATCCGGCACTCCTTGGACCTCGGGCTTCAGGTAAAAGACCTCGCCGCCGCTGCGCGAGCCTTCGCCGTTCCAGTCGGCCGCGTGAATCGCCAAGCTGCCCACGGTCACGGGGGCTTTGAGCACGATCAGGAACCGGTATTCGTTCTCGGCGCGGCCCTCGGCGGCCTCGGCTTCCCAGAGTTGCTCCTGCCCATTGGCTTTCGGGTCTGCGAAGCCCAGCACCTTTTTGATGCGCAACGGATCGGCCGGCGCGGCTTTTCCGTTGACGAATTGCTTGGACTGCTCGAAATCGACGGCCTCGGGCGCGAAGGCGGGCTCGAAGAGCGGTTCCTGCGCATGCACCCAGCCGATGCAAAGGCCCGCGAGGAACGCCAGCCCCAGGCGAAGGAAAGCGGCGCGCGGCGATCTTACCGAAACCTGCATGGCGAAAGCTCCCGAGCGAACGGTCCCCGTCGTGTTCACGCCACCTGCGCCGACCAAGCCGGCCGCGTGGTCTCTTCCTCGAAGACGGCCGGAATACGAACCGTCGAATCGGCCGCCGCGCGGCCTGCACGCAAGGCATCGATCAGCGCGCGTCCTTCCTCCAGCACCGCATGCAAGTCGTAGCCCAGGCGCTTGGCCGGTACGGCCAGTGGCGTGGCGCTGGGGAAATTTCCGTGCAGCACGACGTCCAGGTCTTGCCCGATCACGGCGCCGGCATCGGCCAATCCCGCGAGCGCGTGTTCGTTCAGGTGGTCGTCGGCGATCAGCAAGCCATCGGGGCGCAGGTGCTGATCGGGATGCAGGAGCAGATGCGCCGCGTTGCGAGCACCGATGCCGAAGCGCGGGCTGACCAATTGAGTCCAGTGGCGCTGGGTCTGCATGCCGCGTGCGGCTACGGCGGCGTAAAGCTTCTGGCGAAAAGCCTCGGAATGCGTGCCCAGTACGAACCCGATGCGCGAGCGGCCGCAGGCTTGGAAGTGATCCAGGGCGCGCCGGATGTACGAATCGTGATCCAGCGCCAGTGCCGCGATGCCCGGCATCGGCCGGTCCATCACCGCCACACGCGGCACCGGAGCGGTCATTAAGATCGAATCGGGCGTCAGATAAATGGGGCCCGTCGCGAAGATCAGCCCCGCCAGCCTGCTGGATTCGACGTCTTCAACCAATCGGAAGTAGCTTTCGTGATCCTTGAACTCGGCGCCGTAATAGAAGGGCACGCGCTGCGGTCCCGCCGCATCCGCCTGCTTCGCGACCTGCTGCAGCACTTCCCAGAAGCGCGACCAGTTCGCATCCTGGTTATTCCGGAACGGAAAGACGAGCCCGTAGCGCGAGAGGTGCGGAGGATGCTTGGAGACGAACGTACCCAACCGCCCGCGTGCATATACGAAGCCGTCTGCGGTGAGCTGATCCAGCACGCGCTGCACCGTCATGCGGCTGGCTTGGAAGCTGCGCTCCAATTCGGATCGCGTGGGCAATTGCGCGCCCGGCGCATACGGCCCCGCCACCATGCGCCGGCGAAGTTCCGCCAGGATCTCGACTTGTTTACTTTGCGGTCGACTCATGATGCCTCCATCATAACCGTATACGCCGACCATTTGCCATCCGATGCTGTTTATCATAGAAATAGCCACTATTTCAGTATGACGATGTTTACTTAATGTCATTAACTATTTATATTAAACGTTTTATATAAAACTTTTGAGTCATTACGGCCTCCCAAAAGATGACCAAGATCCAACTACGGCAAATATATATTAGCTATATAGAAGGGTGTCGATCTTGGATTTAATACTTTACTTAAGTATGAATAAAATAAAAATATTGGTGTAGCAGTACTTCAAGGGTACTCTTGGACCACACGAGGAAGCCCATGTCTGCCATCGATTTGCCCTGGAACCTGGAGCACCTCCAGACCGCGCCAAGCTGGTCCTGGTGGGGCGACGCAGAAGCGGACGGCTTGCGTGGTCTGACCTACGCGAACGAAACCTATCGCGGTCGCTCGTCCAAAGTGTTTGCTTGGTACGGGCGTCCCAATGAGGTACGCGAGCCGGTTCCGGCCATGGTGTTGGTCCACGGAGGCGGCGGGAAGGCCTTTGCCGAATGGGTGCGCTTATGGACTGCGAAAGGTTACGCCGCGTTGGCGATGGATCTCGGCGGCTGCGGACCCGACGGCCAGCGTCTGCCCGATGGCGGACCGGGCCAGGACCACGATCGTAAGTTCATGTGCATGCAGGAGCCGCCCGATTCGCATTGGTGTTTCCACGCGTTAGCCGCGGTCGTGCGGGCGAATTCCCTGCTGCGCAGCTTTCCTGAGATTGACCCCGCGCGCGTGGGCGTCACTGGCATCTCGTGGGGCGGCTTTCTGACCTGCCTCGCCGCGGGGCTCGATCCGCGATTCGCGCTGGCGATGCCCGTCTACGGCTGCGGCTTCATCCACGAGAACAGTTCGGTGGATTGGCTGGCGATCTTCGCCAAGCTGCCGGCCGAACTGCGCGAGCGCTGGGTGCGCTGGTACGATCCGTCTTCGCACCTGAGCGCCGCGCGCCTCCCGATGCTTTTCGTGAACGGCACCAACGACTTTGCGTATCCCCTGGACAGCTACATGAAAACCTTCGGATTGCCGGCGGGTCAAAAGCACCTAAGCGTGCGCGTGCGGATGCCGCACGGCCACGAGCACGGCTGGGCGCCGTCGGAGTTGGCGCGCTTTGCCGACCGGCATCTGCGCGGCGGCCATGCGTTGACGGAATTCGGGCCACTCGAACGCCGGGGCGAACGCGGCTTCGTGCCGGTGCGCGCCGCATCGCAAGCCCGCTCTCCGCAATTTCATTTCACCTCCGACGCCCAGGCCTGGCAGTCGCGCCACTGGCATTCGTTGCCTGCAGCGCTGTGCGACGGCGTGTTGACGACCCCGCCCATTCCCGCGGAAGCGCGCGCCTGGTTCTGCACGCTCGAAGAACCCGACGGTTCCTCGCAAAGCACCGCGGTCGCGATCGCGCCGTAGGCGTTGCATCCCGCTCGCCGGGCAGTAGCCTCCGCTCATTCGAATGCAAGCCCCGGAGGCCGCCCATGCTGCTTACCGAAGACCACGTCGATCTGCCAACCGCCCGCGGTCCGATGCGCGCGTTCCGTTACCAGCCTGCGGCCCCCGGCAAGTACCCAGGCCTGGTGCTCTGGTCGGAGATTTACCAGGTTACCGAGCCGATCGCCCGCATCGCGCGCGCACTGGCCGGTGAAGGGTACACGGTGGTTGCGCCGGAGGTGTACCACGAGTTCGAGCCGCCGGGTTCGCCCTTCCAGTACGACAAAGCCGACACCGACAAAGGCAACCGCTACAAATTCGAGAAAGAACTCGCCAGCTACGACGCCGATGCGCGCGCGGCGTTGGACCACCTGAAGTCGCTGCCCAGCGCAAACGGGCGGTTGGGATCCATCGGCGTCTGCTTGGGCGGCCACTTGAGTTTTCGCTGCGCGTTCAACTCCGACGTGAACGCCGCGGCCTGCTTTTACGCGACGGACATCCACACGGGATATCTGGGCCGAGGCAAGCAGGACGACTCGCTCGCGCGCTCCCGCGAGATCAAGGGCGAACTGCTGATGGTCTGGGGGCGCCAGGACCCGCATATCCCGCTGGCCGGCCGGCGCCTGATCTACGATACGCTTTGCGCGGGCGGCGTGAATTTCACGTGGCACGAGTTCAACGCGCAGCATGCGTTCATGCGAGATGAAGGCCACCGGTACAATCCGGCGCTGACACGGCTGAGTATGGGGATGGTTCGCGAACACTTCCAGCGCACGCTGCAAGCCGGCGTGGCCTGAAGCCGAACCCTAAGCGTAGTCTGCCAAGAATACCGGCTGGCGCTTGGCGCCCCAGGTTCCCGCCTCGGCTTCAAACACGCCGGGGCACGCCGTGCCGCAGTCGGGGCACGCGCCTTGGGGCGTCAGCCGGTAAGCGAGAATGGTGTACCAGTCACGTACGATCAGCGGCTTGCGGCAGCCGTGGCAGGAGGTCGTGCCGCCTTCCCGGTCGTGCACGTTTCCCGTATACACAAAGCGCAACCCGTTCCGGATCGCGATCTCACGCGCTCTCACGAGCGTCCGAGTCGGAGTGGGGGGGTGGTCCTGCATCTTCCAGTCCGGATGAAAGGCCGTGAAGTGGTGCGGCACATCCGGGCCCAGTTCGCGCATCACCCATTGCGTCATGGCTTCGATCTCGGCTTCACTGTCGTTCTCGCCTGGAATCAGGAGCGTGGTGATTTCGAACCAGACTTTCGTCTCGTGCTTCAGATACTTCAACGTCTCCAGCACCGGCGCGAGATGCCCGCCGCATATCTTGGCGTAGAAGGATTCGGTGAAGCCTTTCAAGTCCACGTTGGCCGCGTCCATATAACGGTAAAACTCGGCGCGCGGCTCGGCGCACTGGTACCCGGCCGTCACGGCCACGCTGCGGATACCCTGAGCACGGCAGGCTTGCGCCACATCGATGGCGTACTCGTGGAAGATCACGGGATCGTTGTAGGTGAACGCGACGCTGCGGCAGCCCAAGGCTTGGGCGGCGCGCGCGATGGTAGCGGGCTGCGCTCGATCGGCCAGCGTGTCGAACTCCCGCGATTTGCTGATGCTCCAATTCTGGCAGAACTTGCAGGCTAAATTGCAGCCGGCGGTGCCGAAGCTGAGAATCGGCGTGCCGGGCAGGAAGTGGTTGAGCGGTTTCTTTTCGACCGGATCGATGCAGAAGCCCGACGACCGGCCGTAGGTGGTGAGCACCATCCCGCTGCCTTCGCGCTTGCGCACGAAGCACATTCCTCGCTGGCCGTCGTGCAAGCGGCAGAATCGCGGACAGAGGTCGCATTGAATGCGGCCATCGTCCAGGCTGTGCCAGAACTTTCCGGGGTGCGATTCGAGTTCGCGGGACATGTTCATCCTCCCGCGTCCACCGGACTAACGCGGCCGGCGCGTGGCCGTGCGTGCGGCTTGCAGGCGCGCCACGGCCTCCAACCCATGGACGCAATAAAACGCCAAGAAGCCATACACCAGCGCCGGAGCGGCCATCGCATAGAGCAACGGGAAAGGCATGTCCGGCGCATGCCAACCGAGCAGACAAGCCGGAATCGTTACTGCCCAACTCAACATCAGACCGGAGCCAAGCATGGCCAGTATGCGACTGCGTGCCCGGTTTTGCATAATCCGCACCTCTAGGCCCAGTCTTCAATTTATCGAGCGGGCGCGGGTGAAGTCAACGGCAATCCACCGCCGGCTTCGGCCTGTTTGGGGCGGTACACGCGCAGCGCCCCGTGTTGCGCTTCAAGCTCGTAATGTTCGCGCATGGCATCGAGCATGGCGTCGCTGAAGCGTTGGCGATGCCAGGATGGATCGCCTGAAAGATCGAACTTCAGGACGATGCGGTCGAAGCGCCGATTGCGCAATTCCTCCAGAAACGGTCCCTGAATCCACAGGCCTTGTTCGGCCAACTGCGTCATCTCGAAGGGCTGGAAGCGCAGTTCCTTCCCAGCCAACACGACCAGTGTGGTGTCCTCCGAGAGCACGGCGCCCGGTGCGTCGCGCAGCGCTTTCAACACGATCGGATCCTGTTCTTCGAGGCGTCGACTCAAAGCGTGCTCCATATCGGCGAGCAGTTTCAGGTGATCGAAGCGCACGAACTGTACGGTAAGCAAGAGGATGGCCCCGCACGCACCCAGCACGGGGAGCAGACTTTTGCTCCGCAACCCTTTTAGCGGCGGCGCCGCGGCGAGGAGATCGGCCAGCAGCAATCCGGTAAGCACGCCACAAACGCACAGGAACTCAAGCTGGTAATTGATGAACGCTCCGGCTTTTCCAATCAGCAGCGAAGACGCGAAAGCGCCGAGACCGTACAAGGTCCACAGCAGGCGCGCATGCGGACGCTCCGCGCGAGGAGTTTGCATCCAGGCGGTGAATTGCCAAAGACCGCCCAACGCACCCAGAAGGACCAGGCGGCCGTGCTCTTCCATCAGCGAAGCCAGCATGTGGCACGTCTGCGGCCAAGAGTAGTGATTGCGATTGGCCGTCACCAGGTGATTCCAGAAACCGCCGTTCGTAAAAAGGGTTGCGAGGACCAGCAGGAGGAGTCCCGTGCCGACGAATCCCGCCGTGAAGCGCAGGCCGCGGCCCGGGTTTTTCAAGCAGGCGGCGGCGACGCACGCCGCGGGCGCGGCCAGCATCGACTGCTTGGTGAATAGCGCGGCAATGAGCAGTACGCCGACTGCGTAGGGGCCCCACGATCGCTCGAATGCTCGAGCGCTCACCACCACTGCGGCTAAGGAGCAAGCGATGGCCAGCGTATCTACGCGCAGAAGCACGCCCCACAAGAATGCGTAGGTAGGCGCGAGCACCGCGCACCCGGCGGTCAATGCAAACGCCAGCGCTACGAGATAATCGTCGCCGCTGGGCGCTTCGCGGCGGCGCAGATCCAGCGCATGCGCGCCCACGGTCCAGGCGGCCAGTGCGGCCGATGCGAAGAGCGCAAGCACGCTGACCCAACGGCCCGCGGAAAGATAATCTCCCGTGAACCAGGCGGCGAAGCGCGTGGCCGCTCGGAACACGGGCGGATAGTTGGTGATCGTATGCGGAGGCTCGTGCCACGATTCATAGATGCCGTGTCCGGCCTCGGCCGCGTGCAATTGCGCCAGAATCGGTCCTTCGCCGTAGTCGAGTTCGTAGGGGAAATGGGTCGCCGTCCACGCCCAGAGCGCGAACTGCGCCGCCAGCCAGAAGCCCACGGCCACTGGCGGCGCCAGCGGAAGCCAGTTCCAGCGGCCCACCGGTTCAAGCGTATCGTGTTCCCGAATCATGGTTTCTCGCGAGCCGCTTGCCGCGGCCGGTACAGGAAGAAAGCGCCGATGCGGCGCTCGAACGCATACGCGTTTTTCATGGCCTCGAGCATCTCTTCCGTGAATCGCTCGCGGTAAAAGCCCGGGTCTTGGTCCAGCTCGAAATTCAGTGCAATCAGGGCGTACTTCCCGGACTTCAGCTCTTCAAGGAACGGGCGCTGATCCCAGGCGCCCTGCAGGCTCAACTGAGTCATGATGAAAGGTTCGAACTCGAGCGGCCGGCCGGCCAGAACCAGGTACGTGCAGTCTTCGCAGATGACCGGGCCTTCCGTTTCACGAATGGCCTTCATCATCATGGGACCGTGCACGCGCTCCTGAGAATCTTTGTAACGCGTCGCGCTGGCGATCCATAGCGAATGATCGCCGCGTCCCAGGCTCCAAGCCAGCAGCAGCGCGGCGCATACGCCTGCCACCGTTCGCCAGCCCGCTTCTTTGCACGCGCAAGCGAGCAATCCGTCGGCGGCCAAGGTGCCTCCTAAAGCGATCGAGATGGCGAGCGCTTCGATGAAATAGTTGGGGTTAGAGCCTACTTTTCCCACACTGGCGGAAGCCAGCCACGCAAGAGCGAAGTAAAGCAACGCTACCAACCGCACATGGGAGCGCGCGTCGCGGGGTGCGGATGCGTACAGCCGGCCTTGGTGCAGCGCGCCCGCCAGACCTAAAAGCGCGAACCAGCGCTCGCTGACCAAGGTTTCGGACCACATTGAAAAGATGCGCTCGACGAAAAACGCGTTGCGGTTTCCCGTGATGATATTCTCGAAAAATACGCCGCCGGTCAGCCACTCGCCCAAGCCGATCAGAGCCAGCCCCGAAGTCCCCAAAGCGGCACAGAAGCACAGGCCCTCCTTCCAGGAGCGCAAGCACCAAGCCAGGCCGATCGCCAACGGCGCGGCGATCATCGAATGCTTCGTGTACAACGCGAGAAGCAGCAGCGGAAGCAGGAGCCACACCCAGCGTCCACGCGCAGCCAGGATCGGATAAACCACGACGGCCGCGAGCGAGAGCGCCCAGCCCATGGCGTCGGGGCGGTAGAGCATGCCCCAGTAAAAAATGGGCTCGGAACCCAGCACGCTTAATCCTGCAGCGACGCAGGCGCCAGCGTGGAGTGAGCGCGAAATACCGGCCGAGCTATCCGTAGTGAGGCGCCATACAAGCACGCTTGCGGCAGCGGCGGCCGCCAGGGTGCTTAGGGCGCTCAAGAGCCGGCCTCCGGCAAGCAGCGATCCCCAGGCTCGTCCCACGCCCCACGCCGTCCAGAGATAAACCGGCGGGTAAACCGATGCGCGGTACGGTGGCGTAGCCAGCGCGTCGTAATGCGGACCGCCCGAATCCAAGAGCGCCGCCTGCGCAAGAATGGTGCCTTCGCTGTAGTCGATGGCGTATGGGAAGCCAACGGCCAATTCGGTCCATTGAAGGAACTGCACGCATGCGCGCAGGCTCAAGACCAGCATGGGCAGCAGCACCAGCCACGCGATCCAGGCTTGGCGCGCCGGCAGCTTCTCAGAGGGCGTAATTCCGGACGATTCGGCCATGAGCCCAACAGGATAGTACCGGCGCGCGATTCGCACCAGACCGGGGCATATTTAAGGATTGCGGTCGCGTTCGATGCGCGGGATCAGCTCACCGGCGTCCGGTCTGGTATCGTCCGTGCTCGACCGGCTCCGAAACTCGGCCATGCCGGGCGGCTCCGGGAACGCGCGCTCGGGGGACCAGCCAGCCTGCCGCGCCTGTTCGTAAAGCGGCTCGTGGATGCGGTCGAAAACCATCCTTCGCGCTTCGGCCGGCGCACGCTCCCAAAGCCGTGCTTTGAGCGGAATGGGTACCGCGCCGGGCGGGCTGAGCATCGTCTGCACGAAGCCGTCCGCGACCAAGTTGACGAAGGGAGGCAGGACCAGCGCGCCACGCGCCGTCAGGCGTCCGGCGGTGAATTCGCGCATGTAGTGATCGTAGATACGGTCCTTGGCCAGGCGCAGAAAGCGTTGCGCGGTTTCGGACTGCCCTTCCGCCCAGCCTTCGAGAATCGCGCGCTGAATCAGCATGGCCAGCGTGGAGCGGACGTGCTCGATCACGTCCTGCCCGCGTGTGAGCTGGCGCACGACGAAATCCTCCAGCGGCAACGCGTAGGCGCCGCGCGCCTGCGCTCCGTACATGCGGCGCAGTTTCTCGTAATAGCCTTCGGCGGCGGCCGGTCCCGAAAGAAGATACGCTTGCGGTACGGCCCATTCGAGAAATCCGCGATGCGAGGCCGCGAAATCGGCCGCGCTGTAAAAGCCGGTGTTCTTTCGGGCGCCCGCGTCCGTCAACGCCTTTTCGAAGGCATCGAAAAGCCGCGCGTCGGGGCTTTGGCTGTAGTAGCCGTTGACTAAGTCGAGATTCACGCGGCCGCCGAAGGCGAGCATCTGCAGACTGTGCAGGATGAAGCGGTCGGCGGTAAGCATGTCGTAATCGTAGGCATGCTCCACGGCTTCGCCGGCTGCGATGCCGCGATCGGCCCAGTACAAGCTGTGCGCGGCCGGATGACGCCAGTCGAGCGGTCCGAACTTTTCCGTCAGCGCCGCCATAACGGCCGGGTCCATCCGATAGGTGCGGCGCACCTCCAGCGCGCGCCAGAAGGCCAGCGCTTCGGCCACGGCGCCGGCATCACGGGGTTCCGCGAACCACGCGTAGACCCGATCGTCGACGGCGCGGCGTGCCGGATCGGTTTCCCGCGCCAGCGCGGCCTTGATGCCGCGTTCGCCGAAGCGCCGGAATTCCAGCGCTCGACCGATACGCCGCACGCCTTCCGCGTGCTCCGGCAGTCCCAACGCCCACCACGCTTTCAGTACCTCTGCCGCGGCGGGCCGTTGGAGGGCCAGGGATTCGAAATCCCGCGGAGCGCCCGAAAGCGCACGCATCGCCGCAAGCGCTTTGGAATGCCCGCCCTCCGGAGGCGCGCCCAGCAATTCGTGCCATTCGGCCGCGAACTGCCGCTTGTAGTACCAGTGCGAGCCGACGGCGAACTTGCCGAGCTTGTGGAAATAGATCATCGAGAGTTCGTGATAGAGCCGAATCTCGTGCGGATTGGCGGGAATGCCCTTGTCGCGAAGCAGGCGGATACCGTTCTGCACCCACAGCCACTTTTCTTCATCGGTCTGCACCGCATCGGAGATGT
This sequence comes from Planctomycetota bacterium, assembly GCA_015075375.1. Lineage (GTDB taxonomy): Bacteria > Planctomycetota > SZUA-567 > H5-PLA8 > H5-PLA8 > H5-PLA8. The sequence continues at coordinate 2,815,935 of JABTUM010000001.1, forward strand.
TGTAGGCCATGTTCCAGGCTTGGAAGGCCCAGACCGAAGGAAAGCGCGGTTGCAGATCGGTGATCCAGCCGGCCAGTTCCATCGCTTCGTAGTACCGGCCTTCGTCCTGCATGCGTCCGGCACGCAACCAGAGGTAATCGACCGCGAGCCCGCGAAAACTCCCCAGCGCCGCCTGGGTGATCGCGATCTGCGGGGGCAACTCTTTGAGCCGTTCGGGATTAAGCGTCATCTGCAGCGCTTCGCGCCGCGCGTCGATGGCCGGCATGGTTTGCGCCGCGCCCAGCCAAGCCGCGGCGGCAAGGCCCAGCGCCGTCAGGATCGCTCCACGCTCCGAACTCATGACGCGCCCCGCGCCACTTCGCGCTTGCGAAAGATCAGCCAAGCGGTCGCGCCCGTCGCGCCCGTCCAGGCCAGTCCGATCCACCCTGCGCAGGCCCATACTTCGCCGCCTTCAACCAACCGGCCGCTCACCACGGCATCGACCGGCGCGAAGCGGCTGAACTGCTTCAACACGGCGGCCAAGACGCCGACGACGGCCTTCAGGACCGCCGCCAGCAGTTTGGCGGCCTCGCCGGGCGTATTCTCGCCGAAAAACTCCAGCGCTTCGCCCAGATATCCGCTCGAACTTGCGAAGACGAAAACCATCAACGCCAGCAGGCTTGCGACGGGAAACCCGAGGAACGTGGCCGCGCAAAGTCCCAGTCCGCTCAGGAAGATCAGCTTGATCCACTGCATCGCCAGCGCGCGCGCGAGGTTCCCTTCGAAGCTCCCCGCCGCATAAAGCACTTCCAGGCCTTCGCCGGGTAGAAAGGTGGCGGTCGTTTCGAAGGTCTGTTGCGGTGCAAGCGGGTTCTCGTGAACGATGGTGAGCTCCAGCCGCCCGTCTGGGCCGATCTCCTCGAGCGGTACGGGCAGCACAAGGTATGCGTTCACCGGCATGCGAATGCCGCGTTCACGCCCGTTGAACGCGATGCGCATCAGCAATTCCAGGTTGGGCGGCGCGCCGGATGTGCGCATCCGCATGCGCAACTGCACGGCCGCGCGGTCTCGAACCGCCTGCTCCAGTCCGGTGAAGATAAACGTGCGGCGTTGGTGCGGCGAAAGGTTGTGCGCGTTCAGCTCGACCTGATGCCGAACCTGGCGCTCGAATGCGGCGCGTCCCGTTTCGGCGACGAAGGCCGGATCGTTCGTTTCTACTTCCCGGATGCGCCGGCGAACCTCCTCCTCCAAGCCCGCGGACGCTTCCGGAGCCAGCGTCTTCCGCGCGACAAGCACATCTTCCGCGACCGCCCGCGCGTCCTCCGCATCGAGCGCCGGCTGCGTGGCCAGCAAGCGCGTGAAGCCCCAGATCGCCAGACCCGCCACGCAAAGCAACAGCGCATTGAGCAACGCCAGTCCGATCCCCTTGCCCAGCAAGTACGCACCGCGCGAAAGCGGTTTGCTCAGCACCGTATAGATGCGCTTGTCTTCGACCTCGTGGCAGACCGTCCCGCACGCCAAAAAAATGGTCATGAAGCTCAGCAGCAGACCGGTCGCACCGAGCGTGTAACTCAGAAAAGTTTGGATCCGGTAACGCAGCGGCGAGCCCGGATCGAGCGTCAGCGGAAGCGTGACGAGCAACAGCAAGAGCACGCAGACGAAGACGACGGCCACTCGCATGCGCAGCGCTTCGTCGAGAAAGGTGCGCGCAACGCCCAGCGGCGCCCAAGCGAACGAGAGCAGCCCGCGCGCCAGTGCCAGTCCGGCGAAGAACGCCCACGTCGCGGCGGTTGCACCCAAGACGGCCATGCCGGCGCCCGCGCGCCAAGGCGCCCCTCCCGTGGCCGCCCAAACGATCGCGCCCGCGACGCCTAATCCCGCAAGCGTCAGAGCCGCCGCCCAACCCCAGCGGCCTGCGGCGCTATGGGGCATCTTCACGAGCGCCGATCCTTGTCGAGCAAATCGTCGAGTACGCTGCGATCCACGCGAGCGGCGTCGTTCAGCAGGGGTTGCGCCGGTTTAGCCGGCGCGGGTGGCTTGGGCTGGGGAGTTTCCGTCTCGGCGCCGGAAAGCAGTTTATTCAAAACCTGCCGGTCGGCCGCCGGCGGGCTTGTCTGGGCTTCGGCCGCCGGCGCCGGCACGGAGACCGGCTGGGAAGCGGCCGGTTGCGCGAGTTCGGTAAGCACCTCGCGGTCCACGCGTGTGCCCGTTAACGCCACGGCGGCCGGCGTGAGCACCGGTTCGGCCGCGACAGCCGACTCCGCTCCCGCTCCCAAAAACCCCGCCACAGGTCCGCCCGCACCTGCGCCATGCGTGGTCGCGCCTTCGGCGTGCGCTTGTTCGACCAATTCCAAAAACAACGCTTCGAGCTTCTTCCTCGGTGCTTCGACGCGCCGAACTTTTGCGTGACCCGCGCTTTCGATCAGCGCCCGCACCGGTTCGACTTCCTCCGGCTTTAGGCCTTCGGTCTCGAAGATCACCGCGTCGCGCTTGGCGAGCAGTTCGTCGACGGTGCCTTGCGCGCGCACGCGTCCGCCATACAGCACCGTCACGCGGTCGCAGACGTCTTCGACATCGGCGAGCAGATGGCTGCACAGCAGCACGGTCTTTCCGCGTGCTTTCAGATGCAAAATCAAATCTTTAATCTGGCGCGTACCGATCGGATCGAGTCCCGTCGTGGGCTCGTCGAGTATCAGCAACTCGGGATCGTTGATTAGCGCCTGCGCCAGTCCGATGCGCCGCTGCATGCCCTTCGAGTACTCGCCGACGGGGCGGTGCTGCACGGCTTCGAGGCCGACCATCTCCAGCAGCATGTCGATGCGCCGCCTCCGTTCGGATCGCTCCAGCTCGAACAGCCGTCCGTAGTATTCGAGCGTCTCGCGCGCATTGAGGAAGCGGTACAGGTAAGACTCTTCGGGCAGATACCCGATCTTCGCCTTGGCGCGGACGTCCGAAGGCAGCCGGCCGAAGACGCTGATCCGGCCCGCCGTGGGATGCAGCAGCCCCAGGATCAGCTTGATGGTCGTGGACTTGCCGGAACCGTTGGGCCCCAGCAGCCCGAAGACTTCGCGTGCGCGGATCTCCAGGTCCAGGCCGTTCAGGGCCTTTACGCGCGGGCGCAGCCAGAAATCGCGGAAGACCTTGGTCAGTCCGCGGCATTCGACGAGCGCGGTGGGGGCGTCGTTGGACATGGCGTTCAGCGCTTCGGCGGCGGCGCGGCCTCCTGCTGCTGTTCCAGGTAGCGCCGGCGTTCGCGTTCGGCCCGGATGCGCGGGTCGCGATTCACTTCCAGATACAGTTCCTTGGTGCCGGACGGAAGGTAGAACGTCTCCACGTCTCCGGCCAGGATCTCTTCCAGCGCGTCCTGCAAATGCCGGCTGCGGACGATGCGCGGATTCTGCAGGTACTGCGGCGCCAGCGCCTGAAACGTCTCCGCTTCCGCGCGGACTTCCTGGACCTCGTTGCGCCGGTAGGTGCGCGCTTCTTCCATCAGGCGCGCGACGGTGCCGTACACCTCAGCGCCCAGCAGCAACTCGTCGAGCGCCGCTTCGGCTTCCCGCACTTGCGTAGCGTTCTTCGCACGCCGGGCGGTCTCGTAGAGCGCGATGGCGTCGAGCAGCTTCAGGTAGCGGTCGCCGGCCATGTCGGTCAACGTCTGGCTGCGGAACTTCGCGGCGGCCTCCAGCTTGTTGGCCTTCTCGCTCTCGGACGCGATCACGGCCTGAAAATCCTGCCGCAGCGCCAGCGGCGGGGTGGGATCGGCCAGCGCCACGTTGACAACGCGGATGCCCGCACCCATGCGGTCCAGTGCCTCCTGCACGACCGCGCGCAGCTCTTCTTTTGCGATCTGCCCCGCGCGGAATGCGTCGGCGCTGGTCCGTGCCGCCAGATGCACCGCAGCCTGCTCCGAAGCCGTCCGAACCAGCTCCTCCGCGCGTTGGAGCATCCCCGGACGCCCCCCCGCGGTCCCGATGGCCGATGCGAAGCGTACGGCCTCTTCGCGCGGCACCGCCCACGTCACGCTCCAATGCGCATGAAATATGTTCCGGTCGCCCGTCAGCAGCGAACCGTCCTGTCCCGGCACCAGCCCGCCCGTGGGAACTTTCAATTCTTCAAGCTTCTTGCCGCGGTCTTCGGGCTTCACTTCGAACCAGAACGCGCGATCCAAGTTCACGACCTGTTGCGTCGTTGGAACCGTGATGACTTCGTCGATCGGCTGCGGGAAGGCGAAGTAAGGCCCGCCGGCTTCGCGAACCGTCCCGGATTCGGTGGCCACCACACGGCCCAGGCGCAGCAGCACCGCGACTTCGCCTTCTTGGACGTAGAACCAGCCGCTGCCGAAGAAGGCGACCACCAGCAGGGCCATGACCCACTTCAGGAGTCCAAAGCTGACCTTCAGCGCATCCGAAAGCGAACGGTTGGCCGGATCGAGGTCTTTATCCGCGTCCGGTCCTTCCGGCTCGGCGTGATCGTGGTGATGATCGTGCCCGAAGATCGAGAACTTCTGGGACTCGTGCGCGTGGCCGTGATCGTGCGCATGCCCATGGTCATGCCCGTGCGCATGATCGTGGTCGTGATCGTGATCGTGTTCGTGGCCGGCCATGCCGAGCTCCCGATTCCTACTTCTTATCGCCCGCGTCCTGCTTCGGCATGGGCCGCGCATCCGGCTTCAATAGGTCGAAGGGCGCGGTTTCCATGTCGAGCAAGAAGGTGGTGTTCTGCTTCAAGGTCTTGCGCAGCGCTTCGATTTCGCGCAAAAAGATCGCGAAGTCTTCGCTCTTCTCGAAGACGTTGTAGTATTCGGCGGCCGCGGCGTCGCCTTCGGCGCGAATCGCCTCGGCGCGCCGGTCGGCGAACGCCTGGATGATCCGCGCCTGCGATTCGGCTTCGCTGCGGATCTTGCTCGCGATCGCGTCGCCGCTGCTGCGTGCGGTGCTCGCCATCCGCTCGCGCGTCTCGCGCATGCGCGTGAAGACCGTCTTCGAAACGTCCTCGGGCAATCCCAGCCGCTTCAGCCCCACCGTCTCGACCTGGATGCCGTAGCCCTGCGCACCCAGTTCTTCCTGCAGCCGCGTCTTGATCTTCTCCTCGACCTCCGCCAGCTTGAGTAGTTGGGGATCGGTGCTCGTCAACTCGTCGAAACGGTACCGGCTCACGATCGCGTTCGCTTCGCGCAGGCGCGCTTCGAGCTGCTTTTGGCCGTCGGTCACATTCCCCAGCGAGCGGAAGAAGGCCAGCGGGTCGCCGATCCGCCACGCCACATAAGCGGTCACGATCAGCGTGTGATTGTCGCGTGTCGTCATCTGCTCCAGCCGCGTCTCGTGAAGCTGCACCCGCCGGTCGAAGACGCGCACATCCTGGATCGGATAGGGCCACTTCCAATACAGCCCCGCGCCTTCCCCGTCGGCGTTCTTCACGGCGCCATCGCCGGCTTTACCGAAGGTCGTCACCACCGCGGCTTCGTTGAAGCGTACGGTGAACGAGACCATGTAGAGCAACAGGACCAGCACCACGAGGATGCCGGCGGCCATCGAATGAAGATGCTTAGGCATGGCGGCCTTACTCCTTGGACTGCATGTTCACGGGCGCCAATTCCGCGCCCTGGTCCTTCAGGTCGAAACGAACGGTCAAATTACGGCGGTCGGCCAGGAGCAGATACTTGCGCCGCTCGGCCAGCCCGTCGGCCAGCACTTCCAGGTATCGGCGCATGCGGTACAGCCGCGGCGCGCGAGCGTAAGCGAGCAATTCGCGCTCAAATCGTTCGGCCTTCGCGCGCTCCGCGTTCTCGCGTTCGTGCCGGTAGGCCCGGGCTTCGGCGATCCGCTTCGACGCTTCGCCGCCGGCCGCCTGAAGCAGCGTTTCGATCTTCGTTTCCTGGGCCGCCAGCGCCGCGGCATCACCCTGGCTTTGGCGCAAGGTTTCGAGCCGTTCGATCTCTGTGCCGATGGAGCGCGCCAACTCCGGCGTTCCGGCGGCCGCGGCGAGCTTTCCGATCGCCTCTCGCAACGCGACTTCGATCCGCGCTTCGCGTTCCTGGTGCGCTTGAACCACGCGGTGGAATGCTTCCGCGACTTCCTGCGGCGGATGGATGCCGGCCATGCCCACGAAGACCACGTCCAGACCCAGCCGCTCGCGGTCGGCCTCGGCTTGCAAAAGCTCGCGCAACTTCGGGCCCAAGGCCGCGCGTTCGGGCCCCAGCCAGGTGTCTTCGTCGCCGGCCAGGAGCACGCGCGCCGTCTCGCGTTCGGCCAACGCCACCAGCGCCGCTTCCGGATCCTTCTGATGGCGCGAGTACGCCACCAGATCCTTGATCCGGAAATTTAAGAAGACTTCCGCCGCCAATAGAGAGACCGAAGGCGCTTTGCCGCCGCCGGTTTCGCCGTTGCCTTGCGGCATCTGAATCAGCGCACGCGGCGGAGCGACGAGCAGCAATTCTTCGGCTTCCGCGTGCTGATTATTCCAAAGGATCGGCGCCTGATCGTCCTTCAGATGCGCGTGCGAGCCCACGACGATCTGCCGGATGCGCGTCACGTCGTACAGTTCCGCGCGTTCCACCGGCCAGGGCCATTTGAGATGCAACCCCGGCTCCAGCGGCTCGGAACGGGACAGTTCCCCGAAGCGCAGCACCAGCGCCTGCTGCTGCGGCTCGACTTTCACCAGACAGGAGAGCAGCAACAGCGCCGCGACGCCCACGCCGGCCAGCGGCGCCAGCCAACGCGAGAGCAGTTTCCAGAACCAGCTCCGCGTCACTTCGAAGCCGAACTGATAGTTCACGGCTTCTTGTAGCGCGCTGGCCAGGCTGCCGGGACTGGTCAGCAACCCCAGCAAGCGGCTGTCGAAAGCCGGCCGTGGCGTCTCGCCGGGTTTGCGTGGGCGGTACAGGTTCAGCACCAGCCCCGCCAGCATCTCGGCGCCCAGCAAGCCCTCCAGTACGCAGAGGACAAAGGGCAGGTAATGCAGCAGCGCGTAGGATTCGAAGTGTACGAATGCCAGCGCCAACGTCACGGCCGCCGAGACGAGCGCGGTGCCCATCAGGAAGCCCGCGCCGCCGCGCAACAGGATCCACTCGGCTTGACGGGTCATCCCGGCCACATAGCGGCCGATCAGGAAGGTCGCGAAGGCGATGCCCAACGCAAAGGCCATGGGCAGAAGCGGGCGCGTCAGCCCGTGCGCGCTTTCGGCGTGCGCGCTCAGCCAGGTCTCGGCCGCGCCGATTCGCCAGATCGCGCCCGCAAGCAGGAAGATTCCGGTGCACAGGCCCGTCAGCGGCAGCCCGATGCGTCGAAGCTGTTCCAAACGCCGCTGCGCGACGTTCAATTCGGCCGCGGTCTCGCCGAAGAGCTGCGTGTCCGGTCCGGCCGAGGCGAGGCGTTCGGCCTCCAACGCTTCCATCCGCTCGAGCCGGTGTTGATGATAAAGGAGCAGCAAGCAGAGCCAGACGGGGATGCCGCCGGCCGCGTACCAGGCCGCGGGCAAAATAACGATCGGATCGCCGGCGAACGCGATGGCCGCCAGACCCGCCGCCGCTGCCAGTTGCGCGCCCAGGCCGAGCAGTGCGCCGGCCACCGCGCGTTGGTAACTCTGCGGAGTCAGCGCGCTCATGCCGCCCTCCGCCCTGCGAGAAGCGGCGCTTTCCGGGCCAACCGCGGCGCGTGCTCGCGCGTATAATCGGCAGCCGTTCGAATCGTCTGCGCCCACGGGATGCCGGCATGCCGAGCCGACTCTGGACTATCGCCGCCAATACGTACCGCGAATCGATCCGCCAGCCGGTCTTTGTGGTGCTGCTTTGCGGCGCCAGCCTGCTCCTGATGCTCAACATCGCCGTCTGCGGTTATGCCTTCGAGGACGACAATAAGCTGCTCCTGGACCTGGGCCTCAGCACGATCTTCCTGGCCGGACTGCTGCTCGCGGCCTTCACCGCGACGGGCGTCTTCAGCCGCGAGATCGAGAACAAGACCGTACTGACCGTGATCAGCAAGCCCGTCGGGCGTCCGCTCTTTGTGGCCGGCAAGTTTCTGGGCGTCGCCGCTGCGCTGGCCACGGCTTGCTGGGTCTGGACGCTCTTGTTCATGCTCACCGTTCGCCACGGCGTCATGACCCGCGCCAACGATCCCTTCGACGAGCCCGTGTTGCTCTTTGGCCTCGGCGGCTTTGCGCTCGCGGGATTCCTTGCCGCCTCGGCCAATTACGCGTACCGCTGGGTCTTCGCTTCCACCTTTACCGGCGCGCTGGTCGTCATCGAATCGATCGCCTACATCCTGGTGCTCTGCCTCGGCAAAGGCTTCGCCATTCAGCCGCCCGAGACCGATTTCGATCCGCGCCTCTGGCTGGCCGCGCTGCTGGTCTTCGAGGCGCTGGCCGTGCTCTGCGCAGTCGCCGTGGCTGTCTCCACGCGACTGGGCCAGGTCATGACCTTGGCGATCTGCTCGGCGGTCTTCCTGCTGGGCCTGAGCAGCGACTTCTTGTTCCGCGCGCGTGCCGAAGAGAACGCGCTCGCCAAGATCGCCTACTCGCTCGTGCCGAACCTGAATTTCCACTGGCTGGCCGAACTGCTGCATCGCGAACACACCCACCTGGACGAACTCTGGCCCTTGTTGGGGCTCGTCAGCGCCTACAGCGCGCTCCACGTGGCCGCGATTCTGGCGCTGGCCGTGGCGCTCTTCCAGACCCGCGAGGTCGGATAGTCCCGCGCCGCCGCTCGCTCTCGTGTGCTTCAAACCATTCACGTTCATCTGTCCGTTCATGCCGCATGCGCCGCGTGTGCGTGCGCCGGTTCCGTCTGCGGCGCTTCCCCCGGACCATCCAGGTCTTCGCCTTCGCGCACCAGCCGGGCGGAATTGAAGATCACGATCGCTTCCGCGCCCGCGTGCAGCAACGCCGCGAGCGCCGGCGGCAGGCCGCCCGCCGCGCTGACCGCCAGCAGCGATACGATGAACAATCCGCCGAAGATCAGGTTCTGCCGCACCACGGTCGTGGCGCGCTTGGAGAGCCGAATAAGGAAGGGGATGCGGTTGAGGTTCTCGTTCATCAGCGCGATCGAGGCCGAGTGAATCGCCACATCGCTGCCGGCCGCGCCCATGGCGATGGAAATGTGGCCGGCCGCCAGCGCCGGAGCGTCGTTCACGCCGTCGCCCACCACCGCCACCAAATGCCCGCGCTTCTTGATCCCTTCCACGATATCCAGCTTCTCGCCAGGCAGCACCTCGGCCTTGAGGTCCGTGCAGTGCATCTCGGCCGCGACGCGCCGTGCGACGCTGACCCGGTCGCCCGTTACCATCACGAGCTGCGGGACGCCCAGCGCTCGCAGTTCATCCAGCGCCGGAGCGGCCGACGCACGCGTCTTGTCTTCCATGCCGATCCAGCCCAACACCCGCGATCCGCGCGAGACATGCAGCAGGCTCAAGCCTTCGGCTTCCGCGCCGGGCGCTTCGCCCAAGTCGAGGCCGCGCTCGGCCAGCCACGTCGCGCGTCCGACGCACAGGTCTTCGCCGTCCAGCACCGCCAGGACGCCGCGCCCGGAGACTTCCTCGAAGCGTTCGGGTTCCCGGATCGGTATCCGCGCACGCTGGGCGACTTCCAGAACTGCCTTGGCCACCGGGTGCTTGCTGTGCTGTTCCGCGATCGCCGCCGCTGCCAGCAGTTCCGCAGCGTCCACCCCCGGCGCGGGGCGCAGCTTGGTCACCGAAAGCGTCCCCGTCGTCAGCGTGCCGGTCTTGTCGAAGACGATCGCCGTCAGGTTGCGCGCGACTTCCAGATCGCTGGCCTTCTTGATCAGGATGCCCAGCCGCGCGGCGGCCGAAAGCGCCGCGACCATCGCCGTCGGCACCGCCAGGATCAGTGCGCACGGCGTTGCGATCACCAGCATCGAGATCGCACGGTTCAGATCCTTGGTGAAGAAGAGCACGATGCCCGCCAGCATCAGGACCGTCGGCGTATACCAGCGCGCGTAGCGGTCCATCAGCCGCGCGATCGGCGTGCGCGTCCGTTCGGCCTGCAGAATGAGCTGCTGCACCTGGCCCAGGGTCGTGTCTTCGCCGGCCTTCGTGATCTTGACCTCCAGCGTGCCGGTCAGGTTGATCGTGCCGCCGAAGACCTCCGCGCCCTGGCTCTTGTCCACGGGGATCGATTCGCCCGTGATCGTGGCTTGGTTGACCGTGCTGAACCCGGAGAGCACGACGCCATCGCCGGGGATGTTGTCGCCGGGCCGCACGCGCACCACGTCGCCGGCGCGCAAATCCTTCGCCTCGATCTCCTGCTCGCCTTCGGGTCCGACCTTGAACGCGCGTGTCGGCGTGACGCGAATCAGGCTCTCGATGGCCGCCCGCGCGCCCAGCGCCGTGCGGCTCTCGATCAGCTCGGCCAGGATCATGAAAAACGCGATCGCGCCGGCGGTGAGGTACTCGCCCATCGCGAAGGCCGCGAGGAACGCCAGCGCCACCAGCTCCGTCATGTGCGTGTGGCCGGTGCGCAGATCTTTCCAGGCGTTCGCGACGATCGGCGCGCCCAGCAAGGCCGCCGCAAGGAAGGCCAGCGAATCGGAGTAGAAATTCCGAACCACGTGCGGTTCGGCGAAATCAGGATGGATCCCTACGGTGCCTGAGGGTTCGCCCGTCGCCGCCGCAAAGAGGTAGCGCGCCGCTAGGCTCGCAACCAGCAGCACCCCGCCCAGCAACGTGACCACGATCTCCAGGCTGACCTGCCCGGAATCGGCGGTGATCTGATCCTTCAAGTTCGAATGGGCCATAGGCGTTCAGTATCGTATCGGTCGAGTAAGGTCCGGCGATTACATCCTTTAAGGAAGTGCCAAGCGGCGCGTGATCGCGCATCCCCGTGTCATACGGACGCCAAGTGCTGACTGTTCTCCTAAATCCAATCCAAGAGCCAGAATAGGAGGTTTTAAGGGCTACATGGTGGGGACAATAGAAGAAGCGCCATCCATCCCAACAACGAACCGATTAGATTCGTAAGCTTTGTAGCCGCATTAGGTTATGTGAAAATCGGCCAGCTAAAGAAAACGCCCACAGGTCTGACCCGTGGGCGTGCAATTCCGAGGAACCGAGCCTGAACTTACTTCTTCTTGGCCGCACCCTTCTCGGCGCGAATCTCGCGCAGGATGCTCTGCTTCGGCGCCTTCGTTATCTTGCCATCGCGCAGACACTTCGTGCAAACCCACACGCGGTGGACATGCCCGTTTGTCTCGACGACTTTCATCTTCTGAAGGTTCGGCTTGAACCAGCGCTTCGTCTTGCCGGTTACCTTGACGCCGACGCCGCCCTTGGCCTTCGCCAAGCCGCGATGGACGTAAGACACGCCCGCGACCGGAGCCTTCTCACAGACCTGACAATGCGACGCCATCGTGACACCTCTGCTTCTCAAGCATCCTAGAGCGGCTAATGGTGCGCCCTCCAGGACTCGAACCTGGGACCCGCTGATTAAGAGTCAGCTGCTCTACCGGCTGAGCTAAGGGCGCGCAAAAAACGAGGGGGCATTGTAGCGACGATCCAGGAGCGCGCAAGAGGCATTGGGCTGCTCACGCGCATTCCCCTCAAGCGCCTGGAAAAGCCTACAAGGTGCAGCGCGCCTGAAGGCTCAAAATCCTCTTGCGCCAAGGAACGCTGTGCCTAAAATCGTTCGGCTTGGATGGTTTCCTTGCTCGGATCGGCGGTTTTGCGCCCAAACCCTGGCAGCCACAGTTGTAACAGAACGTACTCGCGTACGGGGAGTCGCCATGTCTGCGGACGTTAACGTGATCGGCCTCGTCGATGAAATTTGCGCGCAGCCGCAGTTCACGCCTGAGCTGCTGCTCAAGCTGCGCGGCGTGGCGCGGAATAATCTGGCTGAGCGCAAGGCGCTTCAGCAGCGGCTTTCGGTTCTCGAAGGCGAGAGCCTCTCCGCCGAAGAGAAGGCGCTGCGCAAGGCGGCGTTCACGTGGATTCTCGATCGCTCCGACCAGGGGCTCAAGGATTACCACGGCTCGCTGGCCGATCTGATCCGCGGCGAACTCGCGCTCGATCGCGGCGATCATGCGCAGGCGATCCAGCAGCTTAAGGCCGGCGCGCAGCGCCATCCCAATTCGCCCAAGATCGAGATTGAACTGGCCGCCGCACATCTGGCGTCGAAGCAGACCGACGAAGCGCTCGCCATTCTTCAGCGCCTCGAAAGCCAGGGCCTCAAGGACGCCGACCTGTTCTTCCAAAAGGGCCATGCGATCGAGATGCAGGGGCGGCAGGAAGCCGCGTGCAGCGCGTACGAGCAGGCGCTGGCCGTGGACGCTCAACATGCCGACGCCGCATTCCGGCTCGCGTACTACCTCGATTTGCGCGGCGATGACAAGAAGGCCATCGAACTCTACAAGCGCGTCACCGGGCAGGGTCCGTCTTTCGTCAATGCGATGGTCAACCTGGCGCTGCTGCTCGAAGACCAGGAAGACATGGACGGCGCGATCCATTGCCTGAAGGAAGCGATGCGCGTCGATCCGCAGAACCGCCGCGCGGCGATGTACCTGCGCGACTGCATCGAATCGCTGGACATGTACTACGATGAAAACGAGCGCAAGGAAAACGAGCGCCTCGAATCGGTCCTGCGCATTCCGATTTCCGACTTCGAACTCTCGGTGCGTAGCCGAAACTGCCTCGCGAAGATGAACGTCAAGGCGCTGGGCGATCTGGTCCGCAAGACCGATCAGGAGCTGCTCAGCTACAAGAACTTCGGCGAAACCTCGCTGACCGAGATCCGCCACCTCCTCGAATCCAAGGGCCTGCGCCTCGGGATGTTCAAGGATGAAGAGAACAAGCGCGCACGCGCCAACCGCATGCGCAGCGGCAATACCGAGAACGCAGCGATGCTCAAACCGATCACCGATCTCGAGCTTTCCGTGCGCAGCCGCAAGTGCATGCAGAAGCTGAACATCGAGACCATCGGTGACATCATGGAAAAGAGCGAAGCGGACCTGCTGGCGACCAAGAACTTCGGCCAGACCAGCCTCAACGAAGTAAAGGCCAAGCTGGCCGAAATGGGCCTTTCGCTCAAGCCGCTCAACTGAGCGTTCGAGATCCGTTCATGCGCTTTACGGCGGCAGCTTCGGCTGCCGCTTTTTTTTGAGCTACAGAGCCGCAGCGGTTGGCGTAGGATCGCCCGCGACTCGACAGACCCCGGCGGCGACCATGTACCATCACCTGCGCGGCACGCTGATTCGCAAGATGCCCGGCGAAGCGGTCGTCGAAGCCGGCGGCGTCGGCTATCTCCTGCTCATCTCGCTGCCCGGCTACCAGGCGCTTCCCAACCTTGGGCAGCCCGTCACGCTGTACACGCATCTTCAGGTTACCGACGACGCGTTGACGCTCTTTGGTTTCGTGACCGAAGCGGAGCGGCATTTTTTCCGCCAGTTGATCCATAACGTGAAAGGCGTCGGCCCGCGCATGGCGCTCACGGTGCTTTCGGGCGGCCGGATGGAGCACTTGCAGCAGGCGATCCGGCTCGGCGACGTGGATACGCTCAAGCGCATCAAGGGCGTCGGCGAGAACACGGCCAAGCGCATCGTGCTGGAACTGGGCAAGATGCTGGTCAAGGAATCCGAAGGCGCGTCGCCGGCGCGCGCGCGCGGAACGCCGGCGGCGTCCGCCGAGCCGCTCGCGCATCTGGACGAACTCACCGAACTGGCGGTGCGCGCCGTGGCGCAGCTTCAGGAAGTTCCCAACGACGTGGCGCTCAAAGCCGTCCAGCGCGCGTGGGACGATCTGCGCGCGGAGCGCAAGAAACCCGAGCAGGTTCAGGATTTGATCCGCCGCGCGCTGCCGTACACCGAATAACCGCGGCGGCTTGCCGGACGCCGGGAGCTAACTAGAGTATGGCCATGAGCTTGGACGAATATCGGTACGTAACGCCCACGGTGGCCAGCACCGATCCGCGCATGCAACGAGCCATCGGCGGCTGGCTGGGAACCTATGAGGTGTGCTGGATGTTGCAGCAGAACTGGAACTCCTCTTTCTCCGGCGCCGTGCCCCTGTCCGCGCGGGAAGATCAGCCGGAGTACGGAAAGCAGGCGGCGCCGTCGCCCGCGCATTTGGCCAGAGCCCTGGAGCGAACGGCTAAAGCATTGAACGAAACGGCTACGCCTTACGTACTGGCCGGCGGCATCGCACTCAGCTATTACCGGCACGAACGAGCTACCCGCGAAGTAGATTTCTTTGTATTTCGAGACCCCAAGGAATTGGAACCGCTGCGCGAAAAGCTGGCTTGGTACGACGTACGCCCGCACCGCGAAGAAGGCCCCGGATTCCTGCAGCCCGAAGGATTGTTCTGGTTCGAGCCGCTGCAGATGGGATTTGCCGATGCGCCGCCGGTGAACGTGGATCTATTGGTCAGCGCACACGAGTTTATGGCCATTCTGCATGCGACCGGTTGCGAATCCAACTTCGCCGGCGAGAGGGTACGCGTCATCGGATTGGAAGGCTATATTATCCTCAAGCTGCGGGCATTTCGCAGGCGCGATCAGGCGGACCTCGAAGCGCTGTGGGCATTCAACCGGGATCGCGTGGATCAGACTACGCTGAACGCGTGGCTCAAACGCTTCGAACTGGAGGCGAGGTTCGAGCAGATCAAGCGCTGGGTGGATGAGTCGGACGGCCGGAGGCTCGGCTGATGCCACGCCCGCCGCGGCGCAAAGCCGCCGCTTCGGATCCGGAGGCCGATCCGCTCCCGCCGCCGGTGAGCCCCACCGCGCCAGTCAGTTCGGGCGAGGAGGAAGACGCCTTCGAAGCCACGCTGCGCCCGCAGAGTTTCAAAGACTTCGTGGGCCAGAGCCGCGTCGTCGAGAATCTGCGCGTGTACGTCAAAGCGGCGCTCAAGCGCGGCGAAGCCATCGATCACGTGCTACTTTCCGGGCCGCCCGGCCTCGGCAAGACCACGCTCGCGCGCATCGTCGCGAACGAATTGGGCGTCGAGTATCACGGGACGTCGGCCCCGGCGCTTAAGAAGCCCGGCGATTTGGTGGGCTTGCTCACCAGCCTGCCGCCGCGCACGGTGCTGTTCATCGACGAGATTCACCGCCTTTCGCCGGTGCTCGAAGAGTATTTGTACTCGGCGATGGAAGACTTCTTCATCGACCTCACCGTCGATCAGGGCGCCAGCGCGCGCCCGATCCGCTTCCAGCTCCAGCCGTTCACGCTCGTCGGCGCGACGACGCGCGACGGACTGCTCTCGCGCCCATTCCAGGACCGCTTTGGGATTCCGCAGAAGCTGAGCTTCTACAACGTGGAGGAGTTGGCGCGCATCGTGGCGCGCTCGGCGAAGATTCTAGGTATCGAGACCGGCGGCGAAGCCGCCGACGAAATCGCCGCTCGCGCGCGCAAGACCCCGCGCATCGCCAACCGCCTGCTGCGCCGTCTGCGCGATTGGGCCGAGGTGGAAGGCGACGGCACGCTGACACTGGCCATCGCGCGCAAGGGGCTCGAACGCGAAGGCGTGGACGAATCAGGACTCGATGCGATGGACCGTCGCATCTTGCAGGCGCTAGCCCAGCACGGCGGGCAGCCGCTGGGCGTAAAGACCATCGCCGCGATGGTGGGCGAGGAACCGGATACGGTGGAAGAGGTGTATGAGCCGTTTCTGATTCAGGAAGGGTTTATTTTGAAGACCAGCCGCGGACGCATGCTCGGCGGGCGCGGGTACGAGCATATTGGGTTGAAGGCGCCGAAGCTGCCACAAGCGGAAGAGGAAGGCTTATTCTAAATCTCTCTGGAACCTATAGTAGAGAGCGTATGAGCAGATTTCATCTTACTACGCTCTTGTATCTTTCATTTCTTGCCGGCGGAATGCTTGGTGCCAATCTAATGAAAGGCTACACCGAGGTTCAGAATAGTTACCTCACTTCCACTTGGGGTTGGCCGCTGGCATATCAGCTTCAAACAAGTGAAGGAATTGCATTCGACCCGCCTAAGCGAAGACTGATTTACATTCCGCTTAATATTCTAGCTTGCGGTGTTACCTTAGCATTTATTGGTCTTTCGGTGGAGAATCGGATCCTGAGAGTTCGTACCTTGCCGATTTTCTGGATTTTAATTGGCGGGTTAATTGCCGTGCTTTTAGCGCTAAACATTCTTTGGGATCGTGAGTGCACTACGGCGGGGATCGGAGGTGTTTACCGTGCTCGAGGGTTTCCGTTTGTGTATACCTACCTTGATAAGATGGGATTGCCCGCCAAGGCGGTTCATGTTCCCGCTTCACTCGTTTCGAATGTTGTTTTTGCTGGGGTTATTATTGAGGCTTTCCTGTGGTTAGGCGTTCTTATCAAAAGACATGATCGCACATAAGATACAATTGAAATTAAATATGACGAATGACTTAATCCCAAGGCCATTCTTCATGGACACAGGTAGTATTATTTAACAGGGCTGCTTGAAATATTCGTTCCCTTCATCAAAACTTGGCACCGTTCACTCCAGGAGACCAGCCATGCCCCAACACGCCGTCCTTACCGCCGTCGGGCCCGACAAGCCGGGGCTCGTTAATTCCATCTCGAAGTTCATCCTCGACTGCGGCGGGAACATCGAGGACAGCCGCATGGCCGTGCTGGGCGGCGAGTTCGCGATGCTGATTCTGGTCAGCGGCGAGGCGCCGGCCGTCGAGCGGGTGCTCACGGGCGCCTCCCAGGCGGGCGAAGCGGCGGGGCTCTCGATCCTCGCCAAGCGCACCCAAGGCGGCGCGAGCGGGCGCGGCACGATTCCTTACGCACTCGACGCCTACAGCATGGACCATCCGGGCATCGTGCAACGCGTCAGCCGCTTCCTGGCCGAACGAGGGATCAACGTCCGCGCGCTCGATACGCGGCTCACCCACGCGCCCATCACCGGACAGCCGCTCTTCAGCCTGCACGCGACGCTGGACGTACCCAGCGGCGTGAAGGTGGCCGAACTCCGCCGCGCGCTCGAACAGATCGGCGCGGAGGAAAATATCGACCTTGAATTGAAGCCGGCGAACTGAGGACAACCGCCAAGGCGCCAAGGACGCCAAGAATTGGCCATGAAGCTTTTACCGGCGCGGCGGACAGGCGGACCGTTTCCTGCTAGGCGCGATTCGAGCGTAGCGACCGTGTCATCCGCCCGATTTTGATTTTCGCGGCGCTCTTGGCGTCTTGGCGGTTCAAAAGACTTAAAGACCCAGGCTCTCGAACTTCCAATCGGCCCAAGGCGTCATGCGGGTTCCGTCCATCTCGCAGGAAGCGTCCACGCCGAAGCCGGGGCGCGCGTTCAGCGAGGTGACGTCCAGGGTCCCGCGCTCGGTGTCCAGCGCGGTGAGCGAATCGTCGAACTTCCGGTACAGCCGCGGGTGGCCTTTGAGCAGCGCTTCGCGTTCGCCGGGCGCGAGGTGATCCAGGCCGCGGCAGAAGTGATGACCGTTGCGCTCCACATGCTCCACGCCCAGCGCAGCCATGACGACCAGATCGGTATGCAGCGGCAGGACGGGCACGTTCATCATGTCTTCGCCGCTTACGATGCCCCGCGCCGGCCGGCTAGGGTGGCGTTGCACCGCGGCTTTGTTGAAGATCGCTTTCAGCGGACCCTTGGCGCTCTTGATCGCGTAGCCGGCGTACCCCAATTCCAGCGCGCGCGGCACGCTTTCCAGATTGGCGTCCGACTCGTCGATGATCACCGGCTTGATGCGCGAGGTTCGCGCAAGCTCCATGCGCACGCTCTCGTCCAGCGTCTTCGCGCGCGGGTACGGCTGCTCGACGAAAAGCACCGCCGCGGCGAAGCGTTCGGAGACCGCCGGCGGCTTCAGTTGCTCCAGGACCGCCGTGAGCGCTTCGGGCGGATCGCACTGTTCGTTTCCGTCCAGCGTCACGAAATACGGTTCGGCCGCGGGGATGTGTTCGTCCAGCAGGCGCGCGATGCGGCCCAGGCGCTGGAGATCGGCCTTGGAATCGTGTCCCAGCTTGAGTTTGAAGTAGCGCAGCTTCTCGGCGCGCAAGTAATCTTCCAGCGTCTGCGGGAGACCGTCGCGCAGGCGCTTGCCCGGCGCCACGTCGCCTTCGGTCAGCGGATCGACGCCGCCGACGGTGTGCCGCACGTGGATCGTCGAGCGCGGGCGCTCGGCGAGCGCCTCGGCAGGCCGCCAGCCGTTGAGGAAAGGATGCACGGCCTCCGGCTCGAGGCCGAGCAGGTTATCGGAGACCAGCTTATGAAACGGCGCGTTCGTGTGCTTGCCGGCCGCATCGATCAGCGCGCGTTCGAAGAGCGAAGTACCGAGGTTGCCGACGAGATCGGGCAGATCGCGCGCGCGCGCCCATTCGAGCTGGTGCTTGTACAAGTCGCGCCAGAGATCGGAGACCGAGCGCGGCTGCGCCCGGCCGAGATCCAGGACGGTTCGCTGCGCTTCGGCGACGGCCGCGGACAAATCTTCGACGTCCTGGCGGTAGGTGCGTCCGGGGCGTTTATCGTACCAACCCGGCGGCAGGCTGTCGCCGGCCAGGCCCGTCACGCGCGCGCCGCTCTCGGTTTCGCAGGTGAGCCACAAATGCGCGAGGGGGCAGGCGACGAGGATGGTCGCGCCGTACTTCGGCGTCATGCGCGTGCGGACGTTGTGCATACGCAGTTCGGCCGCGACCGGGCGAAGCTTCACGACGGGCTGAGCCATGCGGGCGTTCCCTTTCGAACGTGGACGGCGGTGCGTAATAGATTCAAGATTCGCGGCGCAGCTCTTCCAGCACGTCGAGCGCGCGCAACCGCGCGAGCGGATCGCGTCCGCGCACGACTTCTTCCAGAATCGGTACCGCGCGCGCACCGAACTGCTTGAGCGTGCGGCCCGCCGCGCGCGCCACGAAATCTTCCCGGTCGCCCAGCAGGCGGACGAGCGCCGGGATCATCTCGGGCCGTTCGGGCGCGTACTGCCCCAGCAGTTCCGCGATGGTTCCGCGTTCCAGGGGCAGCATGCCGGGGCGGGTCAGCTTCAGCATGCGCGGAATCGCGACCTCGGGATCGGCCTTCAGCCGCGCCATCACGCGCAGCGCCCAATACGGCGCTTCGCCGTCGTCGAGCTTCAGCAATTCCTGCAGCGGTTTGAGCACCGCCGGGCCAAGCGCGACGAGCCCCGAGTGCGCCGCGCGCGCGACCTTCTCGCGCGGGTCCAGGATGCCCGCGATCAAGGCTTCGATCGCGCCGTACTTATCTCCGGCCAAGGGATCGAGACCCAGATCGCCCAACGCCCACGCCGCGGCCATGCGCCGTTCGGGGAGCGGGCTGGTGAGCAGTTCGATCAAAGCGGGGCTGGCCTGCCGCGCGGCCTGGCCCATGGCGCCGATGGCGAGCAGCGCGGCTTCGGCCAGATCCTGATCGGCGCCTTCCGCCAGTTTGAGCAATTCCGGAAGCGCCACCACGCCGGGGGCGCCCATTTCGCGCACGGTCAGGGCGATCCGTTTGATTTCCGCGGGCGTGCCTTCTTGCAGCGCGCGCAGCAGCCAGGGACCGGCCTGCGCGCCGTGCGGGCGCAAGGCGAGTCCCAGCAATTCGCGCGTCTCCGCGTCGTCGGCAAATTCGGAGCGCGCGAAATGAACCAGCGGCAGCCCCGCGCGTTCGGCTTCGGGGCCCAATCCGGCCAGCGCGGCCAGCGCCGCCCGGTGCCGGCGCGGATCGTCGGAGCCGAGCCAATCCAGCAGCGGCGGCGTCGCGGCCTTTGCGTGCGCGCCGTAAATTGCCAATGCGCGCGCGGCGGCCAAGCGTACGTCGATCTCCGTGTCGTTTAGCGCAGCGATCAGGGACTTCGCGTTTTCGGCGGCCTGAGCGCTTTCGGCGCGCCCGCGCAACGCCGTCGCGGCCTCGGCGCGATACCCGGGATTGGGGCTGACGCTCAGGATTTCGCGAAGCTGCGCGTCATCCGCCAGTTCGGCGACCGAAACCAGCGGCGGCGCCTGCGGATCGCGGCGCACGTTCGCTTGCGCCAGGAGCGCATCTTCGCGCAAGGCGCGCAATACGGGATTGGCTCCGGGGCCGCCGAGGCCTTCGAGCCAGGCGCCCAGCGGCTCGGCGGCCGCTTTGGCTTTGGGACCCAGTTCGTTGATCGCCTCCAGGGCCGTGCGGCGCACTTCCAGCGCCGGATCGTCCAGCGCGGCGAGCAACTGGGGCAGCGCGTCCGCGCCGGGTGCGCCGAGTTTTCCGAGCACCTGGGCGGCTGCCGCGCGCGCGGAAGGCGCGCCTTTCAAGTCGCTCAGCACCGCGCGCAGGACCGGAACGGCGCCCGTCCCGCCGCGCTGCAGGGTCTGTGCAGCCAACGATCCAACCTCGGGCCGACCCAATAAAGCTCCGCACGCCTGCAGCGTCACGGGACTGAGCGGATCGATGCCTGCCAGCGCGTACAACGCTTCGTTCTGCAACTCCGGGTCGCCGGATTCCCGCGCGACGCGCGCCAGCGGTTCCAGCGCCGCCACGGCCCACGGGCCCATTTGTCCCAGCGCTTTGAGGGTTGCGAGCTGCGCGGGGCCGCCGCGCGCGCGCTCCAGGGCGCGCAGCAACGGTTCGACGCCGGGTTTGCCCAAGCAGCGCAGCGCCGAAGCCGCCGCCGGGGCATCCTTCGCGTCGCGCAGCGCACGTTCGAGCCGGTCGCGCAAATCGCCGCGCAGGTCTTTCGGACCGTGGAAGTAAACCGTCACCGCCGCGTTAAACGCCGCGCCGCGCAGTTCGGGATCGGGGCTGCGCAGCGCGCTGAGGACCGCTTCGGCGACGGCCGGATCGTCGGGAGCGATACGCACCACGGCGTCGAATACGATCTGCTTAAGCCGCGGCGGCGCCTTGCGGTCGGCGTAGAGCGCCAAGAGATCCGGCGCGGCGGCCCGCGCTTCGGCGCCGATGCGGCCCAAGGTTTCCAACGCCAGCCGCCGCACGCCTTCGTCGCGCGCCGTTCCCGCCAACTTGCGCAGCAACGGCACCGCTGGCGCCGCTTGCGCGCCAAACTCGCCGAGCACAAACAGGCCTTGTTGCGTCTCTTCGGGTAACTCGTGGGTTTCGAGATGCGCGATCCAGCCGGCGACGTCTTTGCCGAGAATGCGCTCGTTCCCGGCGGGCTCTTCGGCTCGGACCGAGGCGATGCACGCCAAGCCCGCGAGGGCCAGCAGCACGGGCGCGTTCATGAAGAGGGGACGTACACGGTGGCGCATCGCTTCGATTATCGGCCGGGGCCGGCAGGCGTCAAAATCGGAACTGAAGGGGTTAATTCAGGAGCGTGACGATGGTATAGGCGCTGGCCAGCAAGACGACGAGAAGCAGGAAGAAGAGTGCCAGCAGGCCGGAACGGCGTTCCAGCCAATGACGGTAAGACTTTTGCCTGCGTGCGTGGAGTTCGATCGACTCGAGTTCGTCGTCGGCCCGGAAGCCGCGTTCGGCGCGCAGTCTCGAATCGCCGGGTGCGCGCAGGCGTTCGCGCGCTTGGTCGCTCAGCTTCAGGCGGCGCGCTTCTTCGGCGCCGGCCGCATCGAGCGGTTCGGCTTGGCTAGGCGCGGAATGCCGGTGCCGCCGGTTCAGGAAAGTCAGCACCTGCCGCTCCAGCGCTTCTCGCCAGTTCAAACCCGGGCGCGCATCGAGTTCATCGAGCCGCCGCCGGCGCGCTTGGGATATCGATGGGCCGCCGTTCATGGCACGAAACCCCGGCTTCCATAGGCTGGACGCGCCCGGCGCGGGATTCTTGGTGCAATTTTCGCCATCGGAAGCACACAGCGTATTTAAGGAAGGACGAAGCGGTCTTTTAACCCACCGGTGCGCCGGGCGCTCCTGGGAGCGTGGCTTGCTGCGTCCAATACCAGGTCAACGCGCACGCGCAGGCCATCAGTACGAAGAAGAAGAAGGTGATCCAGCCGTCGGAAAGCGCCGTGCGCTCGGGCTCGGAGGAGGAATCGGGCGTGCTCATGGCTTGTTCATAGCTTGAAGAATGGCTTCGATCAAGCGCCCGCAGGAGGCTCCCAATGAAGCAGGCCGCGCACCTGGCGCGGCCTGCTTCATTGGAACTATTCCGATACTCGCGGGTTAGCGATGGATCGGCATGTAGCGGTAATAGACTTCCAGGCACAGCGCGCCGAGCGCCGTGGACATCACGCGTCCGCCGTAAATGTGGCCCTGCGGCTCGGAGAAGAGCGGGTTCCAGGAGCCGTCGAAGTCGCCGTCTTTGCGCTGGGTGGGCAGGAGCGCGGCTTTCATGCTCTCGTTCCAGAGTTTCCAGTGTTCGCCGCCCTTCTGGAACATGACCAGCGTGCCGTAGTACCAGTAATAGAGGTTGAAGTGCGCGTCGTTCGGCGTGGGCAGGTTCTGCTGCTGCTTCATCAGGTTGCAAGGCCCGGCGATGCCCGCATGATCCATCGGCTCGCCGCCGACCATCATGCGCGTGAGCGCCGCGGCAGCCGTCATGGCCATGTTCTTGCGGCCGTTCGGGTTGTCGAGCGTGCCGCGGTAGGTCATCATCCCGCCTTCCCAGTACTCGGCCGCGCCGTTGCCTTCAGGCGCGCCTTTCAGATCCTGTCCGGCATTGATCCAGCGCATGGCGCCGGCGAACGCAGCCGGGTCGATGCTCAGTCCGGCCACCTTGGCCGACTTCAAGGCCATGATGTTCCAGCCGGTGACCGAAGTGTCGCAGACGCCCGTGCCCGGCTGGTAGTCCCAGGCCAGGTAATCGCTCTCGTCGAGTTTGATCTGGCCTTTGACGACGCCGTCGATCGCGCGTTGCGCGGCGGCTTTCACCGCCGGATTGCGTCCCATCGCGGCCGCTTCGGCCAGCGCCAAGGCCGCGACCCCGTGCGTGTAATTGCTGCCGTGGTTGTTCAGCCAGCGTCCGGCGCCCATCGTCTTTTCCTGCTCTTCGAGCGTCTTGACCAGCCACTCGGTGCCGATCTTGACGTTGTTCTTGTACTTGCCCACGCGCTCGGTGTGCCCCGCGCCCAGGAAGGCCAGGAGCGCGAACCCGGTGACGGCCACGTCGCCGTTCAAGCCGTTGACGCGTCCGTCGGCCTTGCCTTCGTGCTTGATCGCGCCCCAACTGCCGTCCGGTTCCTGGTGCCGCGCGAGCCACTCCAGCGCCTTGTCCACGGCCGACTCGGTCGCCTGGCCGCCGCCGCCGCGCAGCGCGCGCCTCAGCCGGCCGCCGCCGCCGTTGGGCCGGCCGAAGGCTCCGCCTCCCCCGCCGCCCATGCCGATGGCCGCCACGGTGCCCGTGCCGCCCAGGAATACGTCGCTGATCCCGTCCTCGCCCTTCGCGTCCGCCGCATCGGACTCGTCCGCGGTCTCCACGTGTTCGGCAACTTCCACTTCTTCATGCACCAGCACCGGCTGCTCGACGGAGACTTCCGTCGTGTTCATTTCGACGGGCTGCTTGAAGACATCGCGCGGGAGCTTCTTCTCTTCTTCCGGCGGCGGTTCGGGCTTGCGCGAAAGGTCGGTCACGATCACCACTTCGTTGGGGTTCGCGCGCAGCACCGCCATGCCGATCAGGGTCAGGAGGAGCAACAGGAGCGCGTGGAACGCGCCGGAGACCATCCACCAAGGCGCCGCTCCGAATTTCGCAGCGAGCGTTTCGAAAAAGCCCGTGGGGGGCGGCGCGAAGAGTTCTTCGTCTTCGGGCGTGACTTCCCCGTACTCTCCGGTGATCGGCGCGGGCGTGCGCGGCAGGGTATTCGGGTTGGGCAAGGCCACGCCGGGCGGCGTCTGCTTCAGCTTCGCTTCGGTCTGCTGCACGAACTCGGGGCTGAGCGGCCCGGCGCCGATCGTGCGGTTCATCAGTTTGTACATGCGCTTGTGTTCGGCCAGCGCCTTCTGGCAGCGCGCACAGCCGTTCACGTGCATTTCCAGGAGCTTCGCCTCTTTGACGATCAGCTCCCCTTCGAGGTAATTTCGGAATTCGTCCTGGGCCGAGCGGCAATCGAAGCCTGTGGCGCGCAGATTCAGTTCGCTGGTGGTGCTCATGTCAGGCGTCCTCCTCGGCCCAGAGTTGCCGCAGGGTATTCAGCAGGATCCGGTCGGCCCGCGCGAGGCGGCTTTTGACCGTACCTTCCGGAATCCCCAAGCGTGCGGCAATCTCGGCGTTTTTGAGTTGCTCCCAATACCGCATCACCACGACTTCCCGGAACGAGTCGGGCAACGTGTCCACCGCGCGCGCTACCTTGTCGGCGGCGCTGCGGCGGCCCGCGGCTTCGAGCTTCGTGCCGGTTGGGGTCGTGAGGGGAGCGGGGACCTGTGGATCCAGCACCGGACTCGTCTGCATCCGCTCGGTACGCCTGCGGCGCAACACCAGCAACGCATTATTGCGATTGATGGTGCGCAGCCAGCGCCCGAGCTTTTGCGGATCCGCCAACTGCGGCAGATTTCGGAAGGCGATGCACAGCGATTCCTGCGCAACGTCTTCCGCGTCCGGCCGGTTGCCCAGAATGCCCATCGCCTGGTTCACCAAGTCGGCCCGGAAACGTTCCACCAGTTGCCAGAAATGGTCCTGGGGTACGCCGCCCGGATCGTGGCGCATGGCAACCAACGCTTCGATCATCATCGCGGTGGTTGGCATGAGGTTCAGGCACTCCGCTTCGGTTCCCACTCCTCCGCCCAGTTGATGCGGCAGGAGAACGCCAGTTCCCGAATTCTTGGAAAAAGACTACTGCACCTAGAGCACTATGGGAAGGGTGTAGCCTTGGGCTAACCTGTAAGTATATAAATTTAAACAGGTTACGATAACCTATGGTAACAAGCGCGCCTTCACATTTCGGTAACCGCCCGAGCCTCCAAAGGTCCCAAGAGAAAATCCGACGGACCCCGCTGGAAGGGTGGTTCGTTCAAACAGCACTTGGTCGCCATGCAACACCTGCAAGGCGGTGCCGCGGCTTCGGATGGTGCAAGTCTGCCATTGCTTGCCCGCCACCGTTTTCTTGGCCAAGCTGTTGTGCTTACGTGCGGATCGATCCCACTGCGTGACCTCCACCTTGTCGTCTCCAACGAGCAAGTAACAGATCGAATGCTTGTCCTGGCGCATCAGGACCCGCACGCTGTCCGCCGTAACGGTGCGCATTTCAAGGGAGACTTCGTAGTTGGGTGAGAAAAAGCCGGGTACTCGGAGCCCGCCGGTTCCGAACAGTCCGCCGTCCTGTGGTTTCCAGTGTTTGAACTCGCCTTGGTAATCCCAAAAGGCGCGATCTTCCGCCTGGAACATGGGAAGCATGGCAGGAGCCAGCAGCTTGCGAGTGTATTCCTTCACCTCTTTATTGCGCTGGAGACGTGCTTCCATCGCATCCAGGTCCGGCGCACCGGTAATGGTCAGGTTGCTGATTTGGGTCATCCATCCTGCGCCCAAGGCCACTCGGCCTTTTCCGCTGCCAGAAGGATCGACAAATCCAAGCATCTCCTTCTGGTCGACCAACACCGCCGCGCGCTTGGTGGATTCCGTATACGTGTATTCTATCGCATACATTTGACCGGATTTGACTTTGGCATCCGAGGTGGCCAATGGACGCTTGGAGCCATCGTGCTCGGTGGCACGCCAGATCCGGGTGGACTTGTTGTCGTCGAAACCAAACTCCCCCAGGTAATCGTAGAAACGCAGCATGATGCGTCCGGCGGACTGCGAGTTGCACTGCGCCTGATAGGTGACGTGCAGATCGCCCTTGAGTGGCAGGTCGTGTCCTACCGTGATGCCGCGGACGATCAATTCCCCGTTCGCCAATTCGGCCAAATAGGCGCCGGAATCTTCGAAATCGACCAACTGGCGCGGATCTTTGAAATCGTACGAAAGCTGGATACGGCCGTCTTCAAGCATCGTGCGCCGGCCGGCCAGCGGCCATGCGCTGCTTCCCAGCATGCGCCAAGCCACCTGGCGAGCCGCCTGATCGTAAAGCATCTCGATCGATTTCAACGCGGCGGCTGGGATCTTGGAAAAACCTGGTTCGGCGCGCCAAGCTCGCACGAACTCAACCGCCTGGTTCCACTGCTGCTTCTCGACCAGACTTTTCAGTTCCGACACCCGTGTAAGGAGCTCCGGCGCCTGACCTGAAATAGGCAGCGGATCGAAGAAAATGGCGCTGCATACCGCGTTGAAGCCCGCCGTACGCGTAAATCGCAGCGTAACGCGGCCGCTCAACTCCCAAGACAAGTAGACGCCTTTGGACAAAACAGGAGCCGCCAGCTCCTGACGGTCCAGGACTTTTCCACCGTCCGTTTCGATCGCTTCCACGATCTGCGCGCGTGTGCCCTGATCGTAGTCGGCCATGTACAGGCTGACACGGCGCGGCTCTCCGGGAGCCAATTCCAGTTCGTAGCGGAAGGTGGTAACGCTGAAGTCCGCGCAGGCGCCCTTTTCGGCGCCGTCCGGCGGATCCAACTCGGCTAGCGGATTCAGAACCGTGGCCCACCGGTGAGTCGAACGCTCCAAGCCGGTAAACGATTTTACGTAAGCCGGCAGCTTCTGAAGATCGAAGGTTTCCGCCGGAATGCCGCCTTTCGTGGTGCTTTTGACGCCCGGAAAGACAAAGCCGTCTTTGCCGTACGCGTTCTTCCAGGCGCTGCGCGTTTCTTCGTCGCGGGCCAGAAAACGCGCGGAAACGGGATGCGCGTCCACCACGGTGACGGGTGCGGTAGGCAAGGGCGATGCGTCCGGAGCGCCAAGCGCCAAGCGGCAACCGATGGACAGGAGCACGAGGTCCTGGCCTTGGCCTTCCTTGAGTCCGTACGCCGGGGCCACGTTGACCAGCTTATGGTGGCCCGCGTCGGCGGCTTCGAGCCGGTACACGATTACGCGTTTCTCGCCCGGCTTCAACGTAGCCGGCTCCAGCTTCAGCCAACCTTCCGGCGTGGTCTTGGAGTACCGTTGGGCAACCGAAAACGACACCATCGGCGTGATCGTCCGTTCCTCCGCTGCCCGGTTCAGCACTTCGAACGTAAGCTCCGAACCCGCCGGCCAAGCCATCCCCGCGCCCTTGATGCCCGCGTATACATAACTGGGATTATGCCCGCCCGCGACACCGCCCCCCTTTTGGTGGTCGGTGTAAGAATCTCGGAAGGCTTCCGCATACGCCGCCGCTTGGCCGAACCTGTTCTCGGCTTCGCTGGCCCCGAAGCGGACCAGTTCGCGGCTAGTTTCGGGCGGCCGATAACGAATGGCCTTCAGCACGATCTCCCGGCTGCGTCCGGATTTCAGTCCGTGCGCGGGCGCCACCGTGACCACCTTATGCGGGCCGGCATCCGCGGCTTTCAAGCGGTAGCTCATCCAGCGCTTTTCGTCGGGCGCCAGCGTGACTTCATCCAGGTCCATCCAGCCTGGATCGCCGGCTTTCTCGGCCGTGAACGAGACGCGCGGACGGAGCGTCTTGGGTTGTGCTTCGCGATTCCAAAGCTCGAACGCAAGCTCCGATCCTTCCGGCCACGTCCAGCCCGCGCCGCGCAACCCCATGAAGGTGATGCTCGCCGTGTCGGCGCCCATGATGCCGCCCGCATCGTGCTGCCGTGAATACGGATCCGTGAAGAGTTCGCCGTACGCCTGCGGCTGCCCGAGATGATTTTGGGCCGCGGTTGCGCCAAAACGGATCAACTCGATTTCCCCCGCCGGGGCCTTCTCCTCGGCGAGGGCCGGCGCGGAATCGGGCGTCTTCAAGCCGCCTTGGCGGATGACCAGATCGTCCAAACCCAGGCAGTCTTTGGTGCCCGAAGCCCCGGCACGCACCCCTTTGAACTCGATATGATGCAGGTACAGTCCCTTAAGAAATTTCGGTGCGCCGGGTGCGCCGCTGGTAAGCGTCGCTTCGGCCAGGACCGCGCGCACGGGCGTCCATTGGATGCCGGGAATGTTCTCCAAAGCCAGCCGATATCGATTGGCATCCCCGCCTTCGGGTCCGGCCATAATCTCAAGGTGCGGTTCTTTGTACCCGCGCAGGTAAAGCTGAAACTCGGCCACCGTGCCGCGTTCGACGAAATCAAGGCGCCGGTACGTGCCGATGCGGTCACCCTTGGCCGTGGTGACCTTCAGGACGCTGCGGCCGTCGACCGTGCGTACCTCGACCTCGCTGCCATCGCCTTTGAACCCGCACAAGTCTCCTTCGAAGGCGGCTTGTACGACGGTCTCGCCTGCGCCGGGCACGATCTCGCCGATGCCTGGGGTTTGCGGCTGCGGGCTCTGGGCCGGAGTCGGAGCCGGGAGAACCGGCTTCGCTGCGGCCACTTTCGGCTCCCACTCCGCAATCAGCGCTCGCGCTTCGGCGGCGGCTTGGCTTTGACCGTGATCCACCAAGTACACGCGCAAGCGCCTCACGCGCCCCGCGAAATCGTCGTCGGCCAATCCATCGAATTTCCGCAACTCCTCGAGCGCGAGACGTGCGCGCTCTTCTTTCGCGGCATCCGGAACCGGATCGGCCGGCACAGTCTCCGGCTGCGCGTGCTCCGGCGATTCGGGCTGCAGAACCGGAACGGTGCGTGGCGTGGCTGGATGCGGCTGTTCCGTGATGCGGACGGCTGGAGGCTGCGGATGCGCCGGCGCCGGGGAAGAACCGCCGCTCAACGCCACCATGCCCACTCCCGCCAGAGCCAGGCCGATCGCGCCAAAGATAAGCCCGGTTTGCATCGAACTCACGCCTTCGCGTCGCCGGGGAAGGGCGTGCGAAACCGAGCGCCGGGGCGCATCGGAAGTTGCATCATGCGTTTCACCCACCGGCGCCGCGGCCGGAACGCCGGCGGCGGTCGTCTCTCCCGGCCGATGCACCTGAATGACCGCCGACGAACGGCGCTGATTGCGATTCGCCGGCGTCACGCGGCTGGAGGACGTTCGAATGTGCGTGTCGGAAGGTTTGTCGGCCATACGGCATTTGCCGCAGGTAACTTTCTCATCTACGCGGACCGCGCGTCCATCGGTGAGTTCGCTCTCGGGAACTCGCACGCCGCACGCATCGCAGTAGTGAATTTGCATAAGATCACGAGCCAGGCACAGAGGCGCCTTTCCGGTAGGCGCAATAGGTCCAACCTATTGAGGACGCGCCGGATACGCGTCTTTGCGGCCTCTATTAAAGCAGACTGGAGGAGTAGCACAACGGAACCGTGCGCTAGCTGCCAGATAAAATGATGCACATGTGCTACCTGCACCGGTGCAACCTACAGCCGGCGCATGCAAGAGATGACGCGTTCGGCCACGCGCAGCGCACGGACGCCCGCCGCTCCGTCCACCAGCGGCGGGCGCTTCGAGCGCACGCAGTCCAAGAAAGCCGCCAGCTCGGCTTCCAGGCCCGGGGTTTTGTCGCCTTTCAGCGTCTCGCGCCGTACGAGCTTCTCGAGCTGGAAGACGAGCGCCGCCGTCCCCAGGATCGAGGGACTCAGCTTCGAGGGATCGATCTCGCCGCGTTTGAGCGCCTCGGACTTCTCGATGAAGACGCCTTCGTTGTTGAGCAGATCCAGCGACAAGTAGCCGTCGTCCTGGAAGATGCGCCACTTGCGTTCTTTCTTGAGCGAGACGCGGCTGGCCGTCACGTTCGCGACGCACCCATTCGGAAACTCCAGGCGCGCGTTGGCCACGTCTTCGGTGGTCGAAAAGACCGGCGTGCCGGCCGCGCGGACTTCGGACGGCTCTTCGCCGGCCAGCATCACCGCCAGGTCGATATCGTGGATCATCAGGTCCAGCGTCACGCCGACATCGGTGCTGCGAAACGGATAGGGCGAGATGCGCGCGGCCTCGATGAAGCGCGGGCGCCGGAAGTACGGCGCGGCGGCGCGGACGATCGGGTTAAAGCGCTCGACGTGCCCGACCTGGAGCAGCGCGCCGCTCTTCGCAGCCAGCGCACACAGTTCTTCGGCTTCGGCGACGGTCTTCGCCAGCGGCTTTTCGATCAGGCAAGGAACGCCGCGTTCGAGAAAGTACCCGCCCACCGCGCGGTGGTAGGTCGTCGGTACGACCACCGAAACGGCGTCGACGCGGCCTTCGAGTTGGCGGTAGTCGGAGTAGAACGGAACTTTCAGCTTCTTCGCGAACGCTTCGGAGTCCGGCGTCACATCGCACAGCGCCGCCAATTCCAGGCCCGAGCCTTTGGCTTTGGCGAAGCGAGCGTGAATCTCGGCGTGAATCTTGCCCAGGTGGCCGAGCCCGACGACGGCGATGCGCAGCGGCATGAAGCGGCCGTCCCTTCCGTTCGGACGTTTCCGTCGCGGCTACAGCTTCCCGGCCTCGCGCAGGCGGTTCAGCACCGCCAATTGCCCGAGATGGTAATGCCCGTGCCCGACCTGATGCGAAATCGCGTGCGCCGCCGTCGGCAGCCAGCGCCGTTCCACCACCGACGGCTGGCCCAGATCCACCGGATTCATCGACTGCAGCACGCGCAGTACTTCTGCATGCACGCGGTCAAACTCCGTCCGCACTTCGTCGAACGGCGGATATTGCTCAGGCGGTAGCTTTTCGCTGGTGAAGTCGAAGAGCGCATCCCACTCGCGTTTGCGCGCCGACTGTCCGCGCGGCACCTCAAGGATCAGGTAATCCTCGGCCCAAGCCATGTGTCCGGTTAACCAGACGGCATGATTGATGTTGGGCGCCGGACGGCGCACCGCGGAGGAAGCATCGAAACCCAGCAGCAACTCGCGCCAGTTGCGGCCGATGATCTCCACCTCGGCCCGGAAGTAGGACAATACGTCCATGCGCGCTCCCTGGGCCGCCGGAAGTCGGCTACTCCGTTTTGGCCGCTTCCGTTTTGGCTTCGGTCTTGGCTTCGGTTTTGGCCTCGGTTTTGGCCTCAGTCTTGGCCTCAGTCTTGGCCTCGGTTTTGGCTTCGGCTGATTTTGCTTCGGACTTGCTTGCGCCGGTCTTGGATTCGCCGGTTTTGGCCGCGGGCTCTTCGGGCTTGGGCACGGGCAGCTTGGTATACACCTCGTAGGTGTGGCTGCGCTTGTTCAAGGTTTGGATGCCCAGAATCTTGGG
Organism: Planctomycetota bacterium; assembly: GCA_015075375.1. Lineage (GTDB taxonomy): Bacteria > Planctomycetota > SZUA-567 > H5-PLA8 > H5-PLA8 > H5-PLA8. The sequence goes on from JABTUM010000001.1 coordinate 2,846,805, forward strand.
CGGGTCCACGGGCTTATCGCCGGTGGTCTTGACGGCGGCGAGTTTCTCCAGCACGTCCTGGCCTTCGAGCACCTTGCCGAAGACGGTGTGCTTCCCGTCCAGTGCGCGGTTGCCGCCCACGCCCTTGTTGATGTTGAAGAAGAACTGGCTGCCGTTGGTGTTGGGCCCGGCATTGGCCATGGCCAGCGTGCCGTACTCGTTCTTGTGGGGGTTCTCGGTGAACTCGTCCGGAATGAAGTAGCCGGGGTTGCCCTTGCCGGTCCCCTCGGGGCAGCCGCCTTGAATGCAGAAATTGGGGATGATGCGGTGGAAGACGAGTTTGTCGTAATAGCCGCGTTCGGCGAGCACGATGAAGTTCGCCACCGTGTTGGGCGCGGCGTCCTCGAAGAGCTCGATCTTGATCTCGCCCAGGGAGGTCTTGACCAGCATTTTCGGATTGTCTTCCTTTGCCTGCGGCTGGTACGGCAGCGCCGGACCCGTGCCTTTGGGCGCGTCGCCGCACCCGGCCAACGCCGCCAGCGCCAGCACGACGCCGATTCCCGCTCCGATTCGCGCCTGACCGTTCAGCACCTTCTTACTCCTCGATCTTTTTGACCGTATACGCGTGAGGGCGCTTCCATACGACCTCGACCGCTTCCAGCGTTTCGCCGGCCTGCAACGCATCCACCGCATCCATGCCGCGGAAGACCACGCCGAAGACCGTATGTTTCCCGTCCAGCCACGCCGCGTCCACCTGCGTCACGAAGAACTGGCTGCCGTTGCTGTCCGGCCCGGCATTGGCCATGGCCAGGACGCCGCGGCGCACCGGGTGGCTCGAAAGATCCTCGCGGTACTTGTACCCCTGCTTCTCGTACAGCGCCTGGACCGTCAGGCTCGCCGCGGGCTCTTTCGGCGGCTTCTGCTTCAGCTTCTGCGCCCATTCGCGGACCGTGAGTTTATCCAGCCCCAGGCTTGCCGCGCTCACCTCGTCGGCGATGCGGTAGCCCGGCCCGCCCAAGCCCGTGCCCGTCGGATCGCCGCCCTGCGCCATGAACTGTTCGATCACGCGGTGGAACGCGAGCTTGTCGTAAAAATGGCGCTCGGCCAGCGCGATAAAGTTCGCCACTGTGTTCGGCGCGTGGTCTTCCAGCAACACCGCCCAGATCTCGCCGCGTTTCAGACGCAGCACGACCACGGGCAGATTGGTCTGCAGTGCCGGGCGCTCGAGCAGCTTGCGCGCGGCTTCGGCCTGTGCCGCGTCGGGGCCCTGCGCCACGGCTTCCACCGCCGCGCGCGCCGCCGGACCGTAGCGCAGCACGCCGTCGGTGCCTTCCAGCCGCTCGCGCAAGTTCGAACTGTTGATCCGCGCGAGCTGAGCTTTGAGATCCTGCGCGTCGGATTCCGAAAGCTTCAGCGCGTCCGCCGCCGATCCGGCGGGATCTTCCGCGCGTACCGCACAGACGAGTAGCGCCGCGCACAGCAGCATTCGCGCCGCGCGCATCATTCCGCTTCGTCCTCGTCCATCTCCGCGCCGTCGGGCGGCCGGAACGAGAGATCCCCATCGCGCTCGGACGGCGGCACGATCTGCCGTTCGGCTTCCAGGGCGCGCCCGTTTTTGCCCGCGTCGCTGCGCTTCACGAAGCGCACGAACTCGGCCACCACGGGATGCTGCGTGTAGCCTTCGCGTTCGATCTCGGCGTACGCTTCGGCGCGGCTGCCTTTGTCGCGCACCAGCAGCCGGAACGCCGATTTCAGCGCCGCCACCGGCTCGCCCACGATCCCGCGCCGGCGCAGCCCTTCGAGATTCAGTCCGCGGATCCGCGCCGGATGCCCTTCGGCCAACGTGTGCGGCGGCACGTCGATGCTCAACCGCGCGCTCCCGCCCACGAAGCTTCCGCGCCCGATCGTCACGAAGTGGTGGATCGCGCACAATCCGCTGATCCGCGCGCCTTCCTGGACATGTACGTGGCCGGCCAGTTGGGACGCGTTGGCGACGATGATTTGGTCGGCGAGGATGCAATCGTGAGCGATGTGCGCGTAGGCCATGATCAGGCAGTTCTTCCCGATCACCGTGCGTCCGCCGCCCAGCGCCGTGCCGGGATGCAGCGTTGCGCATTCGCGCACGATCGTGCCCGCGCCGATCTCCAGCGTCGTCGGCTCGCCCTTGTACTTCAAATCTTGCGGCACGCAGCCCAATACCGCGCCTGGGAAAACCTGCACCCCTTCGCCCAGCGTCGTATGGCCGGTCACGGTGGCGTGGTTGTGAATCGTCACGCCCGCGCCGAGGACCGCGTGCGGGCCGATCACGGCATACGGGCCCACCTGCACGCCGTTGCCCAGGCGCGCTTGCGGATCGATCACCGCCGTCGGATGAACCTCGACGCTCACGTCACGCCCCCGAAGCCGCCGCGCCTTCTTTGGGCGGCATCTGCACCATGAATTTCATCACCGCCTCGGCGGCCAGTTCGCCGTCCACCAGCGCCCGCGTGTTGAAGCGCCCGAACGGCGGGCGGATGCGGTCGACCTCGCACTCCAGCCGCAACTGGTCGCCCGGCACCACCGGCCGCCGGAACGCCACCTTATCCATGCCCGCGAAGAAGATCAGCCGGCCTTCGGCCTTCAGTTCTTTCAGGACCATCACCGCGCCGGCCTGCGCGAGTGCCTCCAGGATCAGCACGCCCGGCATGATCGGCTGGCCCGGAAAATGCCCCGGCACCCACGGCTCGGTGGCCGTCACGTTCTTCAAACCCACGACGCCCTTCCCGGGCTCGTAGGAAACGATCTTATCCACAAGCAGGAACGGGTAGCGGTGCGGCAGAATCGCCTGGATCGCCTTGAGGTCCAGTTCCATACCCGCGCCTTTCGCTTCGTTGCGCGCCAGTTCCGCAGCCAGCATGCGGTTGAGCTTATGCCCCGATCGAGAGGCTCGAATGCGCCCGCGCACCGGACGGCCCAACACGTACAGATCGCCAAGCAAGTCCAGCATCTTATGCCGGACCGGCTCGTCCGGAAAGCGCAGGGTGTTCTCCAGCACTTCCGCTCCGTCCAGGACTAGCGTGTTCTGCGTCGTCGCGCCCTTTCCGAAGCCCGCCGCGCGCAACGTCTCGGCTTCGCGGCGCAAACAGAACGTCCGCGCCGGCGCCAGTTCCTTCAGGAAGCTCTCCGGCGTCACATCCAGTTCGTAGGTCCCTTGAGCCAACGGCGCATCGGGGTAATGCAGCGTGTAGGTTAGGTGCAGGCCGTTGGCGAGCGGTTCGACGGTCATTTCGGCTTCGCCTTCGCTCACGCGCACCGTTTCGCGCGGAGCCACCGGACCCAACGGCTTCCCCTCCAGCTTCTTCAAGCCCGCCTTCAGCAGCGCTTCGGCAAAAGGCAGCGCGCTCCCGTCCATTCCCGGCGCTTCCGGGCCGTTCAATTCGACGAGCAGGTCCGTGACGCCCAAGCCCGCGCACGCGGCAAGCAGATGTTCGACGGTATGCACTTCGGCTTCGCCGCGCTTTAAGGTGGTGCGCATCGGCAAGCCGTCCTGCCAGACATCCTGCAAGCCGATCCGCGGCGCGCCCGCCAGATCCGTGCGCGCAAAGACGATCCCCGTCCCCGCTTCGGCGGGCTTAAAATTCACCCGCACCGCGGTTCCGCTGTGCAGGCCCACGCCTTCCAATGCGGCCGCTTGGGAGATGCTTTGACGCACGACGCTGCTCACGCCCGGGAGTTCCTTTGGCACTGGAGGGATGGCTTCCCAAAGGGACCAGCTTACCCAATCGCCGGGCGGACGCAAACGCCGCAGGGAAGCCGAGTTCTGCGCTGGGTTGGCCCCTGCCTGGGTCTAAAATTGAAAGCCACAGACCACCGCGCAGGGAGCCGCCCCATGAACCTCTCCGAAGACCAGAAAATGAGTTACGCCGAACTGCTCCTTTCGGGCAGCAAAATCGATGCGATCAAAGCTTGCCGCGAAGAGAACAACGTGAGCCTTGCCGACGCCAAGCAAGCGATCGACGGCCTCGAAGCCACCTTGCGCGCGGAAGGCCGGCTTGCCGAAAAGTCGGGCTGCTTGGGACTGCTCCTGATGACTGTCGGTATCCTCTTGTCCATGATAGCGAGTTGATGCAGCGGAAGCAGGATTGGCGTTATGCGCTTCTGAGTTACCTTCTAATTTGCAGAACTTACTTTCGCGCACTGGTGTAATTCGAACTAGGGGAATCCGTTATTATCAGAAAATAACGGTAAGGCGTTTACCGGTAAGGCCTGCGTAGTGAATGCCTAGACAGGTCAGGCGTCTTCCCCAGGCAAGTTCGTGTAGCTGGCTTTGACCCTTGCAAGGGAGTTTTGCCCATGCTTCGAGTGATTTGCGCCGTACTCGCCGCTTTCGTCTTCGGCCAAGCCGTACAGGCCGCCGATGATTTCGTCTGGTGGGAAGGCGAACAACCCAGCGAGACAAACTTTCCGAAAGAAACCCCCTTCAGCGCCAGTACGTTTCCTGAAAAGCGCGAAGCGGTTCTTTCCGGCGGCGACTGGCTCTGCAATGCCGACCCGCGCAAGCCGGGCGAAGCTGAGGCGTTCGCGAAGTACAAAGTCAACGTGCCCAAAGACGGCGCCTACCATTTCTGGACGCGCAAATTCTGGAAGCACGGCCCATTCAAGTGGCGCTTTGGAGCGCAGGACTGGCAGGAATGCGGGAAGGACTGCGCGCTGGCCGACAGCGCCGAGATCCGTCTGCATCTGGGCGCGAACTGGGTGTACCTCGGCGAAGTGAAACTCACGGCAGGCGAACAACTCTGCGAGATCGTGCTCCTGGCCGGCGAGAATCAGGGCAAAACCGCCTGCTTCGACTGCTTTCTGCTCACCCCCGGCGTCTTCACGCCGCGCGGGAAGCTCAAACCCGGCCAGACCTCGGGCCTTGCGATGGACGGCTACTTCGCGTTCGAACCGGCCAACGATTCGTTCGAAAGCTCGGCGCTCTTCGACTTGCGCGAAATGAACGAAAAGGCTTCCGGCGCGGACGGGCACGTGAAGATCAAGGGGCTCGATTTCATCGACGGCAAGGGCCAGCCCTTGAAGTTCTGGTCGGTTCAGGCCGGCATTGATATGGACGATTCGGGCCTCGAATATATGGCTCGCCGCCTGGCCAAGAACGGCGTGAACCACATCCGCGTCGAAGCGAAGATCGCCGAATTGGGCAACGCCGACCCATCCGCGTACGACGCCAAGCACCTCGATCGCATCCACAAAGCCGCCGCGGCTTTCAAGAAGAACGGCATCTACCTGTACCTCGGCCACGTCTGGTGGGGCAATTGGGCGCCCAGCGGGGCTTGGGGCCTGGAAGGCTACGACGGCAAGAAAGCCGGGCATGCGATCGTGATGTTCGACCCCAAGATGGAAGGGATCTATCGCGGCTGGCTCAAGACCATGCTCACCGCCCAAAACCCCTACACCGGGCTGGCGCTGAAGGACGATCCGGTGCTCGCCACGTTCGAGATCCAGAACGAAGACAGCTTCCTTTTCTGGACCTTCCCCAAGACGCTCGCGCCGGCCGCAGCCAGGATGCTGGGCAAGCAGTACGGCGACTGGTTGATCAAAAAGCACGGCAGCTTGGCCAAGACGCTGGACGCGTGGGGCGGGGCTAAGGATCCCGGCGACGACATGGCCGCCGGCGTGATGGGCTTCCTCAATCCGTGGCACATGACCACCGACGGCATCGCGAAGACGCCGAACATGAACAAGCGCGGGAGCGACCAGCTCCAGTTCCTCACCGAAACCCAGCGCGCCTTCTACGACCGAACGGTGAAGTACATCAAGGAAGAACTCGGCGCGAAGTGTCTGGTGAGCTGCAGCAACTGGACCACCGCCGACGGGCGGATCATGGACGCGCTGGAACGCTACAGCTACCTGGCCGGCGACGTCGTTTGCCGCAACAGCTACTTCGGGCCCGAATACCACAGCAAGCGCAAGCGCTTCTACGCCGTCGATAAGGACGAAGTCTTCTCCAGCCGCAGCGGGCTGACGATGCCCGACAACCTGCCGATCCAGCTCAATCAGATCGACGGCCGCCCGCACATGGTCACCGAGATCAACTGGGAACGGCCGAATCGCTTCCGCTGCGAATTCCCCTTCCTGGCCTGCGGCTACGGAGCGATGCAAGGCATGGACGGCTGGAATTTCTTCGCGCTCGGCAACGCGCAATGGGAATCTTCGCCGGGCGTCTGGAGCCTGATGAATCCGTCGCTCTTCGGCATGTTCCCCGCCTGTTCGATCGCCTTCCGCCGCGGCGACATCAAGGAAGCCGAGACGGTAGTTCACCAGGCGCTCGATCTGAACGAACAGTACGCCTACAAGGGCTTGGCGCTCAAGCAGGCCCACGGCTTCGACGAACTGCGCAAGAAAGACATTCCCGCCGGCGGCGTGATGGAAGGCAAAGACATCGGCGCCGTCGACCCGCTGGCCTTTTACGTCGGGCGCTGCGTATTCGATACGCAGGGCGACAAATCGAAGAACAAGATCGTCGATCTGAGCAAGTACATCGACCGCGAGAAGAAGCTCGTGAAGTCGGTCACGAACGAATTGGCCTGGGATTTCGCAGCCGGCGTTGCGACCATCGATACGCCGCGCGCGCAAGGGGCCTGCGGCTTCCTGGGCAAAAAAGGAAAGCTCGATCTGGGCGACGTGACGATCGAATCGAGCAACGAGTACGGGATGGTCTTCGTGGTGGCGCTCGACGGCCAGCCGCTCAAGCAGTCCAAGAAAGTGCTGCTCCAGGCGGTGACGGAAGACTGTCTCTACGGCTGGCAGATCGAACCGCAAGAGAAGGGCGACAAGATCGTGGCGCTGGGCGGGTATCCGCTGAACGTGAAAAAGATCCAGGCCAAGGTCACCTTCAAGCAGCCCGGTGCTTTAAAAGAGGCGCTGGTTCTGGACGGCAATGCTTACGACACCGGAAAGAAGGCCGTCACCAGCAGCGCCGGGGGCGCGCTGACGGTCACGCTGCCCGAAAACGCGCTGTATACGATCGTGCGGTAAGGAGAATGGAGGTCAGTTTTCTGACCAGTAAATATCCTGCAAGATGACGCCTATCTCATCTTTCGGCATGCAGTCCGGCTGATTCGGCACGAATTCTACACCGGTGGGGGTGCCACCCGTATCTTGCAGGGCACGTAAGGTTTGTACGAGGCGGTTTAAGAGAAGTGAAGCATTCTCTCCACCGGATTGGGACCAAGATAACGTCAGGCGAGTGGGACGAAGTTCTTGCAGTCTGAGTATGGCTTGAAGCAATGCAATTGTTTGGTCGGTGCTAGTGATAGACCAGTACTCCTTGTCAGCCTCAGGGGAAGCCATTACTTCCAACTTGAAGTGTCCGTTGGAATGAGCTTGGAGGTGGGCAGATACGTCCCGATTTGAAATTCCTCTTTGCGAACCCACTATCGGCCCTGGAATAACAACCCACCCATGCCTGCCTAGGTAAGCCTTCCATTTGTAGGGAGCGGCTTGCCAATCGATTAACTCTATACACGATGCGTCCGCATAGACGAGATAGCGATCTGCAACGGCATTTCTGACATCAACATAAGTAACGATGTGAAAGTCAAGGTGCAGATCTACAGCGCCTTGTTCATCCAAACTAAAGGGTTCGAAGGAAGCGAGGTTCAGTCCTTCGGGCCGAGGCAGCTGAATGGGAAGCTGTCCCAGGATAGTAAAGAACAGAGCAGAAGCTGCCACGAATAGGACAGTGCCCAGTCTTTTTCTAAACATGCTTTCACCCTACTGGGTTTGCCAACCCATAGTAGGAACGGTCAAACGAGATACACCTTTCGAGGTTTGTAACCTGGCTTGCTACTTTCCCGTGCCCCACACACCCGCCGGGTTGCGGGCCGTCGTGCCCTCGGTCAGGTTCTCGCCGTCGGCAAGCACCCAGCGCCCCGCACGCTGAACCTCGGCGCGGAAGCGGCCCTTCACGCTGAAGACCGAAGCATCCGTAAAGGTGAAGTGCAAGTGCGGCATACCGCTTGCCCCGCTGTTTCCCACCTTCGCCAGCGTCTGCCCCGGCTTCACCGTATCGCCCACCTTCACCGTCAGCGAACCCTTCATCAGATGCGCGTAGAATCCGTGCAGGCCCGCACCGTAATCGACGCTCAGGTAGTTTGCGTTGTCGAACCCGCCGCTCTGCCCGGGCGCGGCATCGGGCTGATCGTCGAGTGCCTGGCGCACCACCCCGTCGGCTTGCGCGACGATGGGCTGGCCCCAGGCGAAATAGTCTTCGTTGCGAGCGCCCGAACCGGCGAAGAGGCGCCCGTTCTTCTGAATCACCAAATCGAATGCGTACGCCGCTCCGGCCTTGATGCGATGATGGCCCGTACGATCCGGCACCACGAACCATTCACCTTCCAAAGGCAGCGGAAAGCAGTAGTTCGTTTGCCGCTTGTCGGCATGAGGCAGCCAGCGGTCCAGCAGCGGGCGGTAACCCGGATCCATGAAGCTTCTGAATTCCTTCAACATCCGGCGCAGTTCGAACTCCGCGCAAACCGGGAGCTTCTGTTGTTCGCACCAAGCGATGAGCTGCAAGCGACCGCCGCGATCCGCGGCTTCCGCCGAACGCTTGAGGTATTCGGCGTGCGCCTCGCGCCAAGGCGCGACCTGCCACACCACCAGATCGGGATCGGGATAGTGCGGCAGCGGCGGCTGTCCGGCTTCGGCCTTCACCGGCGCCGGCATTACGTTGGCGGCGTGCGGAAGCGGGAGCACCAGGCTCGCGTTTTCCAGCGTCTTGCGCCACGGACACGCCGCTTCGCGTTCTTCGAAGGTCCGGTCGAGCACAAAGGTCCAGGTGGGCGGGCTGGCTTCAGGCGTAGCAGCCCTGAGCGTTGCGTGGGTGACCACCCACACCGCCAAGGCGATCCCCACCAGAGCCCGAATGCGCAGGTTGAGCATGCACTTGGGACGCGAACGGAACATGGACGATTAGCCGTATTGGGCGGATGCGTCGTTGACAGGATTCGTCATGGGGCTGGAAATGCGACAGCAAGGCATCGCTTAAGGGCCCCGGCTTTGTGTCCTGCGTGTATCCGTCGTGGAGTCATAAAGTATTACGTTAAAATGACTTGTGCGCATCCAGTGAGGGGATAAGAAGTTCCACGTAGGAAGTGGCCAACGCTTTGCACCTTGTGTTGTTATAGTTCGGTGGTGGCACTCCGCGGAACCGGCGAACTATCCCTAAAGGAATCGGCGAACGTGAACCCACCCGCGCCCGAATCCCGCCCCCGCATCCTCGTCGTGGACGACGATGCACGCACGCGCCGGCTCTTTAAGGAGACCTTCAAAAAGGCCGGGTGGGAGGTGGAAGAAGCCGTCAACGGCAGCGAAGCGCTGATCCGCGCGCGGCAAGTTCGTTTCGACCTGATTACCCTCGATCTCGTGATGCCCGGATTCTCGGGCCAGGATGTCCATTATCTGCTTTCACGCAACATCGGGTACGGCGAGCGTGAAAGCCACGGCCAACCGCGCCGCGTACCGCCTATTCTGATCGTCTCGGCTCAGTTCGACACCGTGCCCATGGAGATGCTTTACGGCGAAGGGGTCGTTGGAGTCGTCGGCAAGCCCGTCGATCTAAACCTGCTGGTGAGCCTGGTGCGGCAGCATCTGGAACAGCGTCCCACGCCGCCCCAACTGAGCGCTCAGGCGGCCTCCCCGGCCCCCGTCGCCTAGCCGAATCTTCTCCTTTACAGCCCGCCCTGCCGCGCCAAGCTAAAGCTCTCCAATTCAAGGCCACACCGACCCGCGCGCCGGCCTAGGCCGGCAGGAGGATGTTACGCCATGCAGATGAAACTGGGCTTCATCGCTCATAACGATCCCGAGAACGTCGAGAAGGATTGCCTCTTCGCCAAAGAGAACGGCTACGCAGGGCTGGAGTACAACCACTGGGGCAGCATCAGGGATCTCGACGAGAACACCGTCAAGCAGCTCGCGAAGATCCAGCAGAAGCACGGCATCCGCTGCAGCATGTTCGGCGTCTGGGGTTGGAACCATCTCTCGACCGACAAGGCGACCCGCAAGGAGGCGCTCGCGATGCTCGACAAGGGCATCAAGTGCGCGCAGATCCTGGGCGCCGATGTCTTTACCACCGGCGGCGGCGAGATTCCGCACGAACCGATCGGAACGAAGGTCAACGAATTCGTGAAGGTCTTCACGCCGTACCTCAAGAAGATGGAGAAAGCCAAGCTCGTCCCGTGCTTCTACGCGGTCCATGGCAACAGCTTCTTCGACGGACTCGCCGCGTACGAACGAGTCTGGGAACGGCTCCCGCAGATCCGGATCAAGTTCGATCCGGCCAACTGGATGCATCACGGCGACGATTACCTGGATATCCTGGAGCGCTACGGCAACAAGATCGGGCACATACACATCAAGGAGCATCTGTACCGCGGTAACCATCGCGTCGCCAGCCAGCCCGCCGCGGGCATGGGCGACGTGCAGTGGGGCAAGGTCTTCGCGTTCCTGTACGAGCACGATTACAAGGGCTGGCTCTCCGTCGAACCGCACGGTTCCAAGTGGGGCCGCGGCGAACTGCGGCTCAAGATGCTGAAGCTGACGAAGCAATACTTGCAGCCTTACCTGGTTTGAGGGGTGCATGCGCGCGTCTTGCGCGCGATCGGCCTGCTTTGCACCGTCGATGGGGAGGCTGGCGGTTTAGCGGTGGAAAGTCGACATGCAACCCAGGTTAACCGTCATTACCGTATGCGTAGAAGATTTGGAGCGCGCGCTTCGATTCTACCGTGACGGCCTCGGGCTTCCGACCCCCGGGATAATCGGCAAGGAATTCGAATACGGGGCGGTCGTATTCATCGATCTCCAGCCAGGCCTGAAGCTTGCGCTTTGGCCGCGCAAGAGCCTGTCTCACGAATTGGGGCTCCCCGTAAGCGGTCCCAGTCCCACCGAGTTCACGCTTGGGCACAACGTCTCGTCAAGACGCGAGGTGGATACGGTCATGCAACAAGCAAGGGACGCCGGAGCCACGATCGTGAAGCCGGCTCAGGATACCTTTTGGGGCGGTTACGCCGGCTACTTCCAGGATCCCGATGGACACCTATGGGAAGTGGTATGGAATCCGCAGCTAATTCCTCAGGACTAATGCCGCCCCCCTCCGAGCGCTAAGTTCCGCCAACCGCGCTTGCCGAGACGGCGCGCCCGCGCATAATCGCCCCGCTCATGATACTCGTCACCGGCGCCACCGGGTTCCTGGGGAACCACGTCGCGCGGGCGTTGCTCGCGAAAGGCGAAGCCGTCCGCGTGACTGTTCGCCCCAGCAGTCCCCTTAAGCTGCTCGAAGACCTGACCGGCATCGAGAAGGTCGAAGCCGATCTGCGCGACAAGGCCTCGCTCGAACGCGCGGTAAAGGGCTGCAGCATGCTTTTTCATGTCGCCGCCGATTACCGTTTCGACGTGGCCGACCCCGACGAGATGTACAAGAGCAACGTGGAAGGGACGCGAAACCTGCTCGAAGCCGCCGGCGCGGCCGGCGTCGCGCGCATCGTCTACACCAGCACCGTCGGCTGCATTGGGCTGCCCGAGAGCGGCGCGCTGGGTACCGAAGAGACGCCCGTCAGTCTCGAGAAGATGGTCGGCACGTACAAGCGGACGAAGTTCCAGGCCGAACTCGTCGCGCTGGAACTCTCCAAGCGACTCCCGATCGTCGTCGTCAACCCCACCGCGCCCGTCGGCGAACGTGACGTCAAGCCCACCCCCACCGGGGATATGATCGTCCGCTTCCTGCGCCGTAAGATGCCCGCCGTCATCGACACCGGCTTGAACCTGATCGACGTGCGCGATTGCGCCGACGGACACCTGCGCGCGGCCGAACGCGGGCGCACGGGGCAGCGCTACATTCTGGGCTGCCGCAACCAGACGCTGCTCGATATCTGCCAGTCGCTGGGCCGGATCACCGGGCTCAAGCCGCCGAGTGTCACGATGCCGTGGTTCGTCGCGTATCTCGCCGGGTTCTTCGACACCAAGCTCAGCCTTCTGCGCGGCAAGACGCCCTCCATCAGCCTCGAGAGCGTGCGTATGGCCAAGAAGCGCATGTTCGTCGACGGCTCCAAGGCCGTGCGCGAATTGGCGCTCCCGCAAACCCCGCCCGAAGAAGCGCTCTCCCGAGCCGTGCAGTGGTTCCGCGCCAACGGCTACGCGTAATGCGAGGACTCGGGTAGACTGAGCAGCGCAGGCCCGTCCGGAGCAGGCGCCGCATGTACGACAACCCCTATGGACTTACGCCCGAAGACTTGCAAGCGGCGTGGGATCAGAGCAAAGATGTCCTGATCCCCATGATCCTGGCGGTCGTGGTCGGCCTGTTCCTGATCCTGCTGCTCCATATCCTCTTCAGCTACGTGCTCTTTCTTTGTTACGAAAGCATCCCGGTGGCCCATCGTAAACGCCAGAGCTGGGAAGCCTTCATGCTGCTGGTGCCCTTGGCCGGCTACCTCTGGAATTTCTTCGTCTACCCCGACCTGGCACGCGGCTTTCGCTCGTACCGTGAGGAACTGAAACTGCCCGCCGCGGGAGACTGCGGTGAGGCGGTGGGCCGGGCTTACGCGATCTGCTCGATTTGCGCCATCATCCCGGTGGTGGGCTTGCTCTTCGCCCTGGTCGCGATGGTGTTGCAACTCGTGTACCTCAGCCGCGTCTGGACGCTGCGCAAGGAAGTTCAAGCCGCGAACCGAACCGAGGTTCAGCCGCTGGTTTGACGGTCGGGCCACCAGCGCTTTCGTTTCCGCCTTCAGCTCTTGAATTCGGACCCCGCGCGCCGCGCTTGGTGGTATATTGGCTGCGCTTTGCTTTAACGGTCAGGAGGACACGCCGGCACCATGGGTGCACCCGGACGGGCGTTGGAAGTGCGTGAGGTTCGGAAGCGCTTCGGCGCCGTGGACGTCCTGCGCGGCGTGACGCTTTCGGCCGATCCGGGAACGTTCCTGACGCTCCTGGGCCCCAGCGGCTGCGGCAAGACGACCTTGCTGCGCATCGTCGCCGGGTTGGAGCTGGCGGACAGCGGCTCGGTGACGCTCGGCGGCGAAGATCTGCTCGCCAAGCCCGCGCAGCAGCGCCCGGTGAACACGGTCTTCCAGCAGTACGCGCTCTTCCCGCATCTCACCGTCGCCGACAACGTGGCCTTTGGCTTGCGCGCGCGGCGCATTCCGGAAGCGGACGTGGCGCGCAAGGTGAGCGAAGCGCTGGAGCTGTTGCAACTCGGCGAACTCGCCGTGCGGCTGCCCGCGAAGCTTTCAGGAGGGCAGAAGCAGCGCGTGGCGCTTGCGCGCGCGCTGGTTAACGAACCCGATATCCTCCTGCTCGACGAGCCCATGTCGGCGCTCGACGCGAAACTCCGCGCGCAAGTCCAGCTCGAATTGCGCCGCTTGCAGCGCCGCATCGGGCGCACCTTCGTCCTCGTCACGCACGATCAGGACGAAGCGCTCACCGTCAGCGACCGGATTCTCGTCATGCGCGAGGGCTGCATCGAACAGGCCGGCGCGCCCGAGGACGTCTACGCGCGCCCGCGCACGCGCTTCGTCGCCGAATTCCTGGGCGCCGCGAACTTGATTGAAGCCACGCGCGATGGCGATGCATGCGAAACCGCGCTGGGCCGCCTGGAGCCGGCCGAAAAGCCCGGTTGGACGCGCGGCTGCCTTTGCATCCGGCCGGAAAAGCTCGAACTTTCCGCCACGCGCCCCGAAGGGGCCAACGCGATCGAAGCGACGCTTGAAGAAGTCGTCTACCGCGGCGATCACGTCGAGGTATTCCTCGGCGTTTCCGGGCTGCGCGCACGCGCGCCGGCCTTGAACGGTCTGGCTCGCGGCGCGCGCGTATGGGTTCGACTTCCGGCCGCGCACCTGATGGCGCTGGAGGCGTAGCGTGTCCGAGCGCGAACTTCCCGGCCTGCCGACGGCCGCGCTGAAGAACCGCGACGGCGCGCTAGGCGCCCGCGTCGTCTGGCTGGGCGAACTGGCTTCGCGGCGGCGCCTCTTTGCGCGCGGCGGAGCGCTGATGGGCGGCGGCATGGGGCTGATCCTCGCGCTCGTCGCCTTGCCGATGCTCGCGCTCGTCGCGCTTGCCTTCGCCACGCGCGGCACCCACGGCGAGATCGAATGGACCCTCACGCTGAACAACCTGAAACGCCTGTTCGGCTACGGAATTCTGGGCTGGTCGCCCGATATCCTTTGGATTCTATCGCGCAGTGTGCTGGTGGCCGCGGTGACGACCGTGTTATGCGTGGCGTTCGCGTTCCCGCTCGCATTTTTCGTGGCCTCGCGCCCGCCCGCACGGCGTTACGCGTGGCTCGCGCTGATCGTCGTGCCCATGCTCACCAACGTGGTGATCCGCGCCTACGCCTGGTTCCCGCTGCTGGGGATGCACTCTCCGCTCACGAAGCTTGCGCAGATCCTGGGCTTCCTCGCGGCCGACGAAGCGCTCTATCCCAGCGCGCTCGCGGTGTACCTCGGCCAGACGGCGATCAACCTGCCCTTCGCGGTGCTCCCGTTGTATGCGGCGGTCGAACGTCTTGATCCGGCACTGATCGACGCCGCGCGCGATCTGTACGCTTCGCGTTGGGGCATCTTCCGCCATGCGATTCTGCCGCAGGTCCGTGCGGCGCTGGCCGTGGCCATCGTGCTCACGTTCGTGCCTGCGCTCGGCGCGTTCGTGGTGCCCGATCTGCTGGGCGGCGCGCGGGGGATGCTGTTGGGCAATCTGCTGCAGCAGCAGTTCTTCACGGCACGAAACTGGCCCTACGGCGCGGCGATCAGCCTGATGCTCGTCGCGTGCAGCGTCGTAGCGCTGTGGTACTACGGCCGGACGCAGGCGCGGGAGGCCGCGCGATGAAAAACCTGCCGCGATGGGTGTACGTGCCGGTGCTCTTCGCGCTGGCGCTGCTTTACGTGCCGCTCCTGGCCGTCGCGGTGCAGTCGGTGAACGCTTCGCGCTTTGGGACGAGTTGGCAGGGGTTCACCTGGAACTGGTACGGCAGGCTCTTCGCGCACGAAGCCATCGGCGCGGCGGCGAAGAATACGCTTCTGGTGGCCTGCATTTCGACGGCGGTCTCGACGGTGCTCGGAACCTGCCTCGCGCTGGGCCTCGACCGCATCCCTTGGCCGGGCCGCGTGCGCCGCGCCTTGGATATCCTGCTGCACCTGCCGGTCATCACGCCCGATATTCTCTTTGCCGCCGCACTGGTCGTCGCATTCGGGGTGCTGCGGCAAGCCTCGAGTCTCTTCGATCCCGGCCTCGTCCCGATGATCCTGGGCCATATCGCATTCCAAGTCGCCTTCGTCGCGCTGGTGGTCCGCGCGCGTCTGGCCACGCTGGAACCCGAACTCTTCGAGGCCGCGCGCGATCTGTACGCGGGCAAACGCTACCTCTTTTGGCACGTCACGCTGCCCCTGCTGCTGCCCGCCGTCGCCGGCGGCGCGCTGCTGGCTTTTACGCTATCGCTCGACGACTTCATCATCAGCTTCTTCACTACGGGCTCGGGATCGGATACGCTGCCGATCTACATTTACGGATCGCTTAGGCGCGGTTTGAGTCCCGAGATTCACGCGCTCAGCACGCTGATGGTGCTCGCCACCGTCGCGCTGGTGCTGGGTGTCGAACGGCTCAACCGGACACGGGAGGTTACTTGATATGGCAAGCATGCGGACGCGGGCGGCGGCATTATTTTGTTTCGCATTAATGCTCCTGGCCGGCTGCAGCGCCGGAAGCAAGAGCATGGGGACGAACAACACGCCCCAAGGCGGCGGAACCGACGCCGCGCCGAAGGTGGTGCGCGTCTTCATCTGGTCCGACTACCACAGCCCCGAGGCGCTCGCCGATTTCGAGAAGAAGACGGGGCTCAAGGTCGAGTTCAGCCACTTCGAATCGAACGAGCAGATGCTCGCCAAGCTCCAGCAGCCGGGCGGCGACGGGCTGTACGACATCGTGGTGCCTTCGGCGCACGTGGTCGAGAGCCTGGTCAAGCTGGATCTCGTCCAGCCGCTCGACCCGAAAAAGCTTGCCAATCTGGGCAACCTCGCGCCAAAATTCAAAGACCCCAGCTACGACAAGGGCAACAAGTACACGGTCCCGTATTTCTGGGGCAGCACGGGCATCCTGTACCGCAAAGACAAGCTCAAGGAGTTGCCGGCGACGTGGGCCACCGTCTTTAAAGATCCGCCCGGTACCTTCGTGATGCTCGACGAAATGCGCGACATGTTGGGCGCGGCGCTGGTGTATCAGGGCGAGTCCGTGAACTGCAAGGACGTGGAGAAGCTGAAGAAGGCGGCCGAACTGGTCACGCAGGCCAAGAAGCATCCCAAGTTCCGCTTTTTTGCCGGCGGCCCCGACGGCCAGAAGAAAGTGCTGGCTGGAGAAGTGGATTTTGCGGTGGTCTGGAACGGCGAAGGCGTGCGCGCCATGAGCGAAGACGCGGGCGTCGATTTCTTCATCCCCAGCGAAGGTTCTCCGCTGTGGGTGGACAACCTGACCATCCCCAAGCACGCTCCGAATCCGGACGGCGCACATAAGCTGATCGACTTCTGGCTGGACGGAAAGATCGCCGCCCAGCAGGCCAACGAACTGCGCTACGGCTCGCCCGTCGCCGCCGCCCGCGAATACCTGAAAGCCGAAGACCTGAACAACCCGCGCATCTATCCGGCCGAAGAACTGATGAACAAGCTCCAGTTCGAAGATCATCTCGGCGACGACGCGCAGGTGTGGGACGAACTCTGGACCCAGATCAAATCGCGCTAAGCTTCCGGCGCCGCAGAGCGCGCGTAGGTCGCCGAGTAAGGCTGATCCCTACTCGGGTGGGAATTGCCCATCTCGGCGTGCTCTGTGCGCTCAGTGGTGAATAGCCTCAAACCTTCGTCCAATCGAAGTGGCAGCCCAGCGTCTTGGCGCGCTCGTGCAAGAGCTTCTGGAAGGCCGCTTGGCAATCCTTGGGCTCGAAGACGTGCGTGTTTAGATCGGTCATGCGCATGCGCCCATCTTTGAGGTACTGAAAGAAGAGCTGGATCATGCGGTTGCGCGTCCAGGGCGTGAAATCGCTCTCGTGCGGCGGCGTGTTGGTCGCGTGCGACGCGATCACGCTCAGGCTCTTGCTGATGATCGCTCCGGTCAGGTGCTGCCCCGAAGGGGTGCCGGTATCGCCGACCAGCACGAGTTTGCCCAAGCGCCGGAGCAACTGCTGCGCCGACTGGAAGACCTTGTCGTTGCCGGTGATGTCGTAGACCGCGTCGGCCATGCGCCCCTCGGTGAACTCCTTCACGGCGTCGGCAGCGGCCGCGACATCCAGGTTGATCGCGCGGGTCGCGCCGTGCCGGCGCGCGATCTCCAGCCGGTCGCTGACCGGATCGATCACGATCAGCTCGCGCGGCCCCAACAGCCTCAGAAACTGGACCGCCATCTGGCCCAGCGGCCCGGCGCCTACGATCACCAGGTCTTCGCCCAGCGCATGCTGCGCCCGGCGTACACCGTTCTGGACGATGTAGCTCAGCGTCCGCCAGCCTGCGTCGCGGTCGCTGACGCCGTCCGGCACTTTCAGAAAGTCGCTCGCGGGACCTACAGCGAACTGGCGGTGCGAATGTGTGCTGCTTACGCGGTCGCCGGGGCTCAAGCCTTCCACGCCCTCGCCCAACGCTTCGACAACGCCGACGAAACTGTAGCCGGAGTGAAACGGATACTTGACCCAATTATCCCAATGACTGCCGGGTTCGAAGCGCCGCCCGTAGCAGATCGTCTCGGTTCCGGTGCTGACAAGCGTCCAAGTCGCGCGGACCAGCACTTCGCCGCGCCCCGGCGCGCGGACGGGTTCGCGGACCAGCGCGGCCTTTTCCTTATCCGTAAAGACCACGACCTGCATCTCGGTGGGCAGCGCCATACGCGAATCCTCCTGGAAGGTGGCTTCCACGATACGTGGCGGGCGAGCGGTCGCAAGTGGTCCAAAGGGGCTTGGCGCGCAAGCGGAGGGCGAGTAGGCTCATCTTTCGTACCTGGACCGATGTTACGAACCGGATCGACGGTCATACAAGGAGACCACCATGCTGCTGGCTCACGTTACGCCCACCGACGCGCCCGTTATCTCCGCCGTAGTGGCGCTGGCTTTCGCGCTGGGCCTGGTGGCTGGGTTCGGCATCGCCTGGGTGCTTTTGCGCGTCAAGCAGGCGAAGGTGAAAGACCGCTAATCGCCGTTTCGGCGCATGACCTTCCATAAAACGGGCCGCCCTGGGGCGGCCCGTTTTGTTTTGATGCAAGTCCGGCGGCGTACGCGGTCAGCCGCCCAGCTTGGCTTTGCCGCGGATCTCGGCGCCCTTGGAGGCGTCGCCGTCGTAGGTGTCGCCGAACTGTCCGTGGCATTTCTTGAACTTCTTGCCGCTGCCGCACGGACAGGCTTCGTTGGGCATCACTTTCCGGCCGCTGCGCCGGATCGTCTCGATGGCCTTCAGGTCCGCGCCGCCGTGTTCGGAATGCGCGGCCATCTCCTCGCTGCCGCCCGTCGCGGGCGCGGCCTCGAACGCGCTCTTGGCGTCCTCCTTGATCGTCTCGGCCTTCTCGAGGTTCCAGACGCTCTGGACCTGCTGGCTGGCGACCGGGTTGTCCACCTGCAGGCGGAAGACCATCGTCGCGGCCTGGTCCTTCATTTTATTAAACATCTCTTCGAACAGCTCGAAGCCTTCGCGCTTGTACTCCAGTTTCGGATCCTTTTGAGCGTACCCGCGCAGGTGGATGCCTTCGCGCAGCACGTCCATGCTCTGAAGGTGCTCCTTCCACTTGGTGTCCATCAGGTCGAGCAGCAGGAAGCGCTCGATCAGGCGCAGTTTGCGCTGCTTCGAGAAGCTCTTGACCGTCGTGGGCAGCATGCCCGACGCGATCAGCTCGTCGTTGACGTTGATCTCTTCCGGACGCATGCCGGAGGCTTCGGCGAGCTTGCGCCGCACCATGGCCGCCTTCTGTTCCGGCGGCAGCGCCACTTCCTCGGCGGTGTACGTGACCAGGTGCTCGCGCGAGATCTCCATCTCGCCCAGCTCCTGGTCGCGCTTCTCGTATTTCTCCTGCACCTGCTTGACGAACATCTCTTCCACTTCGTTCAGCGGAAGCCCGTCGAGCCGTTCGAAGGGCACGTCCAGGTCGAACTTCTTGAAAATGGCCTGATGAATCCCGCGCAGCGTTTCGGTTCCGGGGTGGTCTTCGCCGCCGGCTTCCGCGCGAACCGTCAGTGCGACGACGTCTTCCAGCCAGCCGGTCATCGTTTCCTTCAGTTCCTTCCACTCCAGCACTTTCTGGCGCAGGCCGTAGATCAGCTTGCGCTGCTCGTTCATCACTTCGTCGTACTCGAGCAGCCGGCGGCGCATGCCGAAGTTGTGTTCTTCGACGCGGCGCTGCGCTTTCTCGATGCTGCGGCTGACCAGCTTCGACTCGATCGCCGCGCCGTCCTTCATGCCGCTGCGGCGCAGGAAGTCGCGCACCCAGTCTTTTGCGAAAACGCGCATCAGGTCGTCGTCGAGGCTCAGGAAGAAGCGGCTCGAGCCGGGGTCGCCCTGGCGCCCCGAGCGCCCGCGAAGCTGGTTGTCGATGCGCCGGGCTTCGTGCCGTTCGGTGCCGATGATGTGCAGCCCGCCCAGTTCGCGCACGCTCGTGGCCAGCTTCAGATGCGGGAAGCCGTGCGTATCCCAGAACTTCTCCAGCGCCTTGCGGCGCAGTTCCTGCGGCGTTTCCTTGTAGGTCTTGTCGTCCAGGAAATTCTTGGCCCAGTACCCGTCGAGATGCGCCTGCATCTCTTCCTTGCTGCGGTTGGTCTCGAAATTACGCGGCGCGAGCGTCCAGTCGCAGTCGCTGAGGCGGATTTCCTGCCAGAATTCGATCAACTGCTCGAAGCTGAATTCGCGCAGCAGGATGTCCGTCCCGCGTCCGGCCATGTTGGTGGCGACGGTGACCGCGCCCAACTCGCCGGCCTTCGCGACGATCAGCGCCTCCTTCTCGTGGTACTTCGCGTTCAAGACGCTGAACTGGTTGCGGAAGCCGCGGCGTTCGAGCTGCCCGGCGAGCCGTTCGGACTTTTCGACCGAGGTCGTGCCCACCAGGATCGGGCGGCCGGCCGCGCGGTAACGTTCGATCTCTTCGCAGATCGCGTCCCACTTTTCCTTCTCGGTGCCGTAAATCACGTCGGCGTGGTTGACGCGCCGCAACGGCCGGTTCGTCGGGATGCTCGCCACTTCCAGCTTGTAGATCTTGCCGAATTCCTTCGACTCGGTCACCGCGGTGCCGGTCATTCCGGCCAGCTTCTTGTACAGCTTGAAGAAGTTCTGGATCGTGACGGTGGCGAGGGTCTGGGATTCGGCCTCGAGTTGCAGGCGTTCGCCGGCGAGGATTTCCTTGGCTTCGACGGACTGGTGCAGGCCGTCGGACCAGCGCCGTCCGTACATCAGCCGTCCGGTGTACTCGTCGACGATGATGACTTCCAGCTTCCCTTCGCGGCCCTGGGTGACTTCGTATTCCTTGCCCTTTTTGTACAGCTCTTTGGCCTTCAGCGCGTTGCTGATGAAGTGCGGCCAGTCCATGTGCTGCCCGGTGTAGAAGTTATCGATATTCAGGAAGCGTTCGCTTTCCTGAATGCCCGCCTGAGTCAGCGCGACGCCATGGTCTTTTTCGTCGACCATGTAATGGCCTTCGCGAGGTTCTTCGAAGCTGCCCTGCAGGCGCAGCTCCTCGACCCGGACCTGTTCCTCGTCGGGCACGCGCATCAAGTGAGCCGCCAGCTTCGCCGCGACATGAAACTTCTCGATCTCGCCCTTCTCGGGCGCGCCGCTGATGATCAGCGGCGTGCGCGCTTCGTCGATCAGGATGCTGTCCACCTCGTCGATGATCGCGAAGTGCCGCACCTGCTGCACCTGCCGCTCGGCCTCCAGCTTCATGTTGTCGCGCAAGTAGTCGAAGCCGAACTCGGCGTTGGTGCCGTAGACGATGTCGCAGGCGTAGATCGGATGGCGTTCCCAACTGTCCATGTTGGACTGGATCGCGCCGCAGGTCATGCCCAGCATCTCGAAGATCGGGCGGTTCCAGTCGCAGTCGCGCTTGGCCAGGTAGTCGTTGACCGTGACGACGTGCACGTACGCGTACTCGTCCTTCCGCCGCGGCAGCGCGTTCAGGTAGCTGGGCAGGCTGGCGACCAGCGTCTTGCCTTCGCCCGTCACCATTTCCGCGATGGTGTTGTTGTGCAGGACCATGCCGCCGATCAACTGCACATCGAAATGCCGCATGCCCAGGGTGCGCTTGCTGGCCTCGCGCACCAGCGCGAAGGCCTCGTGCAGGATACGGTCGAGGTACTGCTCGATCTTCCCGTTCTCGTCCGCTTTGGGATCCTTCTCGCGGATCGCCGCGATCTCCTTGCGGAACGCGACGGTCCTCTCGCCCAACTGCGCATCGGTCAGCTTGCTGAACTGAGCTTCCAGCGCGTTGATGGCTTCCACGCGCGGCGCCAGGCGTTTGACGATCTTTGCCGACCGGGAACCGAAGACGGTCCCGATCAAGCTGCCCACGAATTCGGTAAGGTCATCCACGTTCATCGAACCGGCTCCTTCATGCTTCCAACCACGGCGCATGCCACGAATGCAGGACGGCCATCGGGCCGCCCGCGAACGCTACGCAGTTAAAGTGGGGAAGCGAAACTTAAGGCGCGGAGGTTTGACGCGAACCGTGCGACGGATCCTGCCAAGCCGTGCGCGGCGCGGACGTCTCGGCGCGCTCGTTCAGGCGGATCGTCGTAACCGGCCCCGTCTGGGCAGTAGGGTTCTGCCGTTGGGGTGCGGTTAAGCGGTCGAGCGTGTGGATCGTTTCGGCGGCCTGCCGCGCCAAGGCGCTGCGCGTGCCGCGCGCGGCATGCGTGGCGCCGCCGCTGACAGCCCAACTCAGATCCAGTTGCACCGGACCGGTCCACGGAGCATCCTGCGCGGCGGCTTGAGCGCTTACGGCGGTGGCAAGCACCATCGCAGCCGAAGCGCCGATACGTAAGCGGCTTCGCGGAGCGGTATCCATCTTCATAATGCGCATCCTAGCGATCCGACCCCGTGAAGTCTACGGCTTTCGAGAGACCTGCGCGAACCGGCGCCGGCAAACTCGAGTACAGGGGAGAGACCCAGCAGCATGCTTTTCAAACAGCCGATTCTTGAAGCGATCGTAACCGGACAGGTGCGCCTGGCCTTCCGGCGCTGGAAGAAGGCCCGCGTGAAAGCCGGTTCGACCCTGCGCACACCGGCCGGTGTGCTTGTAGTCACCTGCCTTGAAACGTGTAGCGAAGAATCCATTGGCCCATCCGAAGTGCGCTTGGCCGGGTACGCCTCGAAAGCCGAACTACTGAATGACTTAAATGCCCATGGGCCAGGCAGCGTGTACCGGATCGAATTGCGTTTCCTAGGGTCCGATCCTCGGATTGCCTTACGCCAGCGCGCCCGCTTGAGCGCTTCAGATCGGGCGGAGATCGCGCGCAGGCTTAAACGGTTGGATGTTGCGAGCCGGTGGGGGCCCTGGACGAGCAGGGTGCTGGCGCTGATACACGACCATCCTGGGCTTCGAGCCACCGAGTTGGCGGCCAAGGCCGGACGTGAGGTACACCTGTTTAAGAACGATGTGCGGAAACTCAAGGAACTGGGATTGACCGAAAGCCTCCAACCGGGCTACCGCTTGAGCCCTCGCGGCAGATCTTGGTTGCACGAAGTGAGGTCAGTATGAAGATCCTTGGCATTGAGCTTGCGTTTACCCTTATTGCAGGGCTTGAGTTGAAGCAAAATGCGACGAAATGAAAACCGTTGAAATGATGGAACATATGATTTCGAAAGGACTTACCATGAAGAAATCGCAATCAGAATCAACCTTCTGGACAGAGCTGGTTCGGCAGCTTGAAGGGTATGCTTTTGTGGCTCGGTGCGATGGTCAGATCCTCGATGCGAACCAGGCCGGTTGGGTCTTTTTGGAGCGGTGGCGACGGGAGCGCGGGGGCTGGGAGTTACCGGCTTGGCTGTTGACCGTCGAAGAAGCGCACGTGCAGGGCATGGAAGATGAACAGGAGTTGGAACTTAGACTTTCGGGCGGGCGAAGCTATCGGTTGCGTGCGTCGGTGGTCCCGGATTCCGAGCGCGATGCGCGGGGGCCGCAATTCATTGTGCAAGCCGACGAAGTTTTAGGCCGGGCCGAGCTACCTCTGCGTAAGTTGCGGGAGCGCTACCACTTAACGCAACGCGAGGCCGAAGCGCTGAGCTTGCTTCTGAGCGGCCGGTCGAATTCGGAAGTAGGCCGGATGCTGGACATGGCGCCGGTTGAGGCAAAACGGATCGCGCGCCGAGTACGAGTTAAACTGGGCGAGGCGGCTGGGTTGCTGCACGCCAAGCCCGCCAGCGACGTCTTCAGTCTTTCGTAGCCGCCCCGCAGCGGCATACCGCTTGGACCTGCTTCTTCAACCACTCGGTTTTCGTAAAGCCCATGTGCCCTCCGTAGGGGAGCACGGTGAGTTGCTCGGACGGTGCGAGCGCTCGCAGGCGGTCAAGTTCGGACGGTTCGTTCAGCGGATCGTCGGCCGCGATGATCAGGCGTACCGACTTGGGCATGCGGCTCATGAGCTGCACGGTGTCGCCGGAAGCCCATAGATCGTCGATGGTGCGCACCACGCCTTTCTCATTCCAATAACGATAAACCATGCGGTGAATATAGCTTTCGAAGCTCCAGGTCGACGCCATATCGCGCCGGTACTGGTCGCTGTGCTGGGACGCGCTGGGCAACTGCCCCAGCTTGTAGCGCGAATCGGCGTAGTCGATGACCTCTTTCAAATCGAGACGGAAGGCGGCGGCGATGCCGGCCATCATCTCTTCGTCGGTGAAGGGAATCGCCTCACCGGGGCCGACGGGCTGGTGATCCAGCAGGTCGCCGCCGAGCTTGGCAAGGGTGTAGTTCCAGCGGTAGCGGCGATAGAAGTCGTCGAGGCGGCGCGCGGCGCTATGCATGTTCACGGGCGGCGAAACGGCCAGGATCGCCTCCGGGCGCAGCGGAACTTCGCCGCTCTGCGCCAAGTCCATCCAGTTCAGGGCCATGATGCCGCCGTAGCTGGCGCCCAACAGGACCACACCGGTCACCTTGTCCTTGTTGTCTTTCTGTTGAACCAGCGTGTTGACGATCTGAGCCGAGAGACGGGCCTCTTCGCGCACGTAGCCCGGCACGCCGTGGCGGGAGCGTTCGTTAAAGGCCGGCAGGAAGGGCGAATCGAAGGTGACGACATGGCAGCCGGCGTCGAACATCTGCTGCTTCCACAACTGGGCAATCTTGTTCTTGCTGCGCGAGCCCAGCCCCAGCAGCAGGACGGCCAAGCGCGCGGGCTGATTTTGCCACATCACGCGGACCTTGAGGTCTTTCTCGAAGCCGGGGATGCCCTTGAGCTTCACCTCGTTTTCGCCCAGCAGTTTGGGCTCGTCGAAGCTGAAGGCGGTGATGGTCGCGTAATAGCCGTTGGTGATGCGGTAGTCGAAATCGGCCGGGGCGACTTCGACGCTGGGGCTGCCGTTCTCCAGCCCGACGGCTTGGGGCACGGTGGCGGTATCTTCGCTGGCTCCTACGGCCGGGCGCGACCACGCGCAGCACGTGGACGCGAACAGGCATACGGCGAGCAAGCGGGATTGGCGCACGGCAACGGTCATGGTCTGGGGACTCCTCGGCGCGCAGGAGGCAAAACGCGGCGTGGCCGCGAGCGAGCGCGAACACCATTCTAGGATAGGTTTAACAAGGCCGTAAAGTCCAGCGCATCCTCTACGATTCCACGGCCCTGAAAAGCCTATTTTCGCGGTGTTTTTACCTTTTCCGCAAAGTGTTTACCGTCAAAGGGACAGCAGGGTTCCAACGGGCAGCCGTCGCAGCGCGGATGTGGCGCTTTGCAGTACTTTCGGCCGTGCGCGATCATGCGATGCCCGAACGCCACCCAATCTTCGGCTGGCAGCAGGGCCGCCAGATCGTGTTCAACTTTGACCGGGTCTTCGTTTCGGGTGAGCCCCAACCGCCGCGACAATCGCCCTACGTGGGTATCGACCACCATGCCTGGAATCCCGAACGCGTTTCCGAGGACTACATTCGCGGTTTTGCGGCCCACGCCCCGGAGTTTGACGAGCGCTTCCAGATCTTGGGGCACTTCGCCGCCGTGCCGTTCCACGATGTCCCGGCAGGCTTCCCGGATCGACTGGGCTTTGTTGCGAAAGAAGCCCGTCGATTGAATCGCGCGCTCCAGTTCGCCCGGGTCCGAAGCGGCGAACGCCTGTGCGTCCGGATATTTCGCGAAGAGCCCCGGCGTCACCTGATTGACCCGGGCGTCGGTGCATTGCGCCGAAAGGATCGTCGCCACCAGGAGTTGCAGCGGACTGTGGTAGTACAGCCAACAATGCGCATCGGGATAGGCGGCTTTTAACCCGGCATTCACTCGGGCGGCCTGCTCGGCCAGCTTGAGTGCAGGCTTGCGCGGGGTGCGTTTGGTGCGCGGTGGAGCAGTGCGGCTCATGCCCCTTTTCTAGAAGGTTTCCGCCCGCGTGCCAGCGTGCGTTGACCCTGATTCCCGGCTGCATTACCATAACAAATCCTAAAGTGAGGTGACGTAAACCATTATCGAGGGGTTCTGGATTGGAGCTTGAAGCTTATGCTGACTTGCAAAGTCAAAGTGGATGACATGCAGTGCAACGGCTGTGCGGCTCGCGTGCAGCAGTCGCTGATGCAGGTCGGGGGCGTGGTCAAAGTCATCACGTCGCTGGACGACCACTGCGTGGAAGTGACCTTCGACGACGGGAAGGTGGGGGAGGTCGATTTGCGCGCGGCGCTGCGCAAGGCGGGGTTCCTGAAGGCCGCGGATGTGCGCTGAATGGGCGGCGCGATGGGTTCGAGGCGCGCCGATTCACCTGAAACTAAGAAGCAGAGGCTTGGGCTCGTCCGCAGGCGCACGGGCGTATTGCGGCGGCTTGGCTTAATAAGGGGAGAAGGTACGTGAATCTTCGCATGTTCTGGGCGGCGGGTCTGGCGGTGATGGTGGGTGTAAGCGCGCCCGGTTCGGGAGCGCAGGAACGCCCGGTGGTTCCGACGCCGCGCCCCGGCCCGTCCCAAGCGGCGCTGAAGATGCCCAAGCCGCAGGAACTGAGCCAGTTGATGTCCGACTTCCAGGGCGACGATGTCGAGAAGCGCGAGGCGGCGGCGAAGAAGTTCATCGAGTACGGGGGCGGCGTTTTGAACCTCGCCCGCTCGCTGGAGAAGCACAAGAAGCCCGAGGTGGCGGCCAAGGCGGTGGAAGTCCGGCAGGCGATCGAGAAGCGCGCGAAAGAACTCTTCGACGGCTTGCGCAAGCAGTACACGGAACTCTACCGCGGCGAACTGACCGAAGAGAAGCTCGCGGCGTTCGTGAACGACCTCGACGAAGGCGCCGTTTACGTGGCCGAACCGATGCAGCGCCGCACGCTTTCGAGCCTGCTGAGCCGGGTGCGGCAGGATTTGATGCGCGTCCAGCGCGCGGCCGCGGGGCTGGTGCATACCGACAAGCAGCTCGCCACCGAACCGGTCCCGACGGGCGTGCGCCGCGCCGCGATTCAGCTCAACCGCGCGACGTACCTGCAGGATCTGCGCCGCCACGCCGAAGGCCTGGCCGCGGTCCAGGAGGGGCTGACCGGTCCCGGCGAAGGCGGCCGGCTGAAGCCTCAGTTGCTCAAGACGCGCGCCGAACTGCTGCGCGACCTGGGCCAGTGGGACGACTACGTCGCGACCTGCAAACGCATCCTGACCGAATGCCCGCGCAGCCTCGAAGTCCGCCAGGCGTACGAGAACCTCAATTCGTACCACGAGATGAACCAGCAATACGATGCCCAACTCGAAACGCTGGCCGCCTATCTTAAGGCTTTCCCCCTCGACCAGGCGCCGCAGGATCTGGCGATCCAGACGCTGGACATCTACTGGGAGATCGATCAGCAGTATGCCGCGGGACTGAAGCTCGCCGACTTGCTCGCCGCCGAACTGGATCCGAGCCGCCTCAGCCCTTCGGTGCTGCGCACGCAGGCGTTGGGTTACGAATACCTGCAACGCGATTACGCGAAGGCCGAAGCGGCGTACAAACGGTTGCTGGAGGTTTACCCCGACTTGGTGCCGGAGCCGCTGATTACGGCGGCGGTGAAGCGCAACCAGGAGAAGGCGGCCGGCACATTCGCGAAGGCGCCCAAGCCCGAGGATTCCGGCCCCGCGGGAGCGATCGCCAAGTTTCTGGCCGCGATTCGCGCGCAGGACGCCGATGCGCTGAAGGCCGTGACGCCGAAGGAAGTGACCGAGCAGTGGGATTACCAACTCGACCAGTTGACCCCGGTGGTGCTCTTCAGCGACGTGCAGGTGCTGGAAGCCAAACCCACGGATGGCGGAAAGATCACCGACGTGCTGGTGAACCACTTCAGCCCCGATCGCCTCGCGCCGACGAAGTTGAACGTCGAGGCGGTACAGGAAGACGGGGTCTGGAAGGTGGCGTGGCCGCCGCCGGGCGAAGACGCCGAAGACGGTGACGATATGGACGGCATGGAGGACGCGGAAGCGGATCCCGAAGATGCTCCGGCGCCGGCCAAGACGCCCGCTCCGCGCAATCCGAAGGTCGAGAAGAAGACCGGCGAGACCGGTTTCGTGTTGCCGCCGCAGATGCCGGAAGCGAAAGAAAAGTAGCCGCTCGGCTGCAACGGTCCATCTTAATTAGGTGAGAGCGCTTCTTTACGCCGAGAGTACCTTCGCAGTGCGGTCGCGGCGTTCGGTCGAACCGGCGGGCGAACCCCCCGCAGGGACGTCGACCAGCCAGACGCCCTGTTCGATCAGCTTCTGCTTCACTTCTTTTCCGTCGAGCTGAATGGGGTTGAGTCCGCGTTCGGCGCAGAGGGCCGCGGCGGTTCCGCAGGCTTGGCCGAGCGTGCAGGCGGGCGGCATCACGCGCATGCTGCTGTGCACGGCGTGGTCCACGCTGATGGGCCGGCCGCCGACGAGGAGGTTCGAGCAGCCCTGCGGGACGATGCAGCCGTAGGGAATTTCGTACCATTCGCCCTGCGGCAGGTGCGTGATCTCGGTGCCCGTGCCGGACGGGTTGTGGATATCGATGGGGTAGGTGACGCGGCAGACGCTGTCGGGAAACTTGGCGCAGCGTTCGTAGTCGGCGCGGGTGAGGTAGGCGTGGCCCTTCACGCGGCGCGTTTCGCGCACGCCGATCTGGGTGCCCATGCTGTGCAGGCGCGCGTTCTCGAATCCGGAAATCTCTTCGCGCAGGAACTTGATGAACTGGGCGATCTGGCGGCGGCCCTCGATTTCGGCTTCGCTGAAGCTGAGCGTATCGGTGCCCTTGGCGCCGACGATGCGGGTGGTGTTGAAGTGGATGCGGTCTTCCTCGACGGTCTTGAAGTAGAGCACGTTCTCGCGCGGGCACTGGATGCGGCCTTCGGCTCTGGCGCGGTCGTACTTCTCCTGGATGATCTTGCGGTCGGGCATGCGGGCGATCTCGACGTTGGCGAGGTCGAAGTTGCTGGTCATGGGCTGCACGGCGCCGTCTTCGGCGCGGCCGAATTCGAAGGGGCAGCCCGCGCGCGCAGCCAGATCCGCGTCGCCGCTGGTATCGACGTAGACCTTGGCGCGGTGCGCGCCCAGTCCGCTCTTGCCCAGCGCCAGGACGCAATCGATCTTGTCGCCGTTCATGAGCGGCCGGTCGAGCATGGCGTGGTAGAGGATCTTCGCGCCGGCTTCGAGGCAGAGCTGTTCGGCGGCGAGCTTGGCCGTTTCGGGGCAGAAGGCGCGCGCGGGGAGCTTCATGCCGCCCAAGGCTTCGATACGGCGGCACCATTCCATGAAGACCCCGCTGTCGAGGGGCTTGCCGTCGAGGTGGTTGGGCATCCAGGGATTGACGTGCCCAGCGGTGGCCATGCCGCCGAGGAAGCCGTAGCGTTCGATGAGCAGGGTCTTGGCGCCGCTGCGCGCGGCGGCGACCGCCGCCCCCACGCCGCCGGGCCCGCCGCCCATGACGATCACGTCGACGTCGTGAAGGACGGGGATTTCGGCCTGTGCGGGTCGCGTCACGGTGCGGGGGCTGCTCATCGAGGACTCCTTGAATATGGTTCGCGAATGGTGTGGCCCCATCCTGCGGGGGATTGGTAAGCATACGCCACGGGGGCATTGAGGGATATGGACCCATGCGCCGAAGTTTCAGCAGTTTTGCGCTGGGGGGGATGCCGGCAAGGATGGAGGAGGAGGGGCGAAGGGTTCACCCCCCTAAAGGAGGGTGCTAGCAACGTCTTGAAGCCCGCTGCGGCGGGCTGAGATCACTGGCCGGGAACCGAGTACGCATTCATGAGCTTCAACTTCGCCTTTCCCGCTTTCAGCCCCCGCCGGTTTCGCCGAACGGGTAGAATATAAAGACGGCTCGGCGGAGGCGGCATGGCTCAGACGTTGGTGGTCGGCGACATCCACGGGTGTGCGGACGAGTTCGAGGCGCTGCTCGAGCGGGCGGCGCTGGCGTCCGGTGACCGTGTGATTGCCGTCGGCGATCTCTTCGCCCGCGGCCCGCGCCCCGAACGAGTTCTCGAACTGTTCCAGCGGCCGACCTACGAATTCACCATGGGGAACCACGACCGCCCCATCCTGGACGCGCTCCGCGAAGGCGGCCGGACGAAAGATCTCAGTTCCGCGCAGGCGCAGGCGTTGGAACGGATGCGCAGCCAATCGGATCGCCTTCTCGATTTGCTCGAAGGCGCGCCGTATGCGATCCACGGCGCGACGGCCGTCGGCACGCGCTCGTGGGTGGTCGTGCACGCGGGGATTCATCCCAAACGCGGGGTGGCCGGTACCAAACCCAGGGAGTTCCTGCAGATCCGGCAGGTGGAGGACATGCCTGGCGAACCGTATTGGTGGGACGTGTACGCCGGTCCGGAGCTGGTGCTCTTTGGGCACACGCCGCGTGAAGACGTGATCCAGGCGTTCAAGCAGGGCCGCCGTGTCGCGCTGGGGCTCGATACCGGCTGCGTCTACGGCGGGGATCTGACCGGCTATTTGCCCGATTCCGACCGCTTCGTGACGGTCAAAGCGCGCAAGGCGTACTTTCGCAAGGGCTGAGTTGCGGATGCAGCGTGCCCGAATTCCTTTATGCTGCCGCTTTGGCCGCGAGGAACTCCAATGAGCCTGACGTGTTTTACCAAACTCCTGAAGCCGTGGCCGGTGGAGCAGTTGGTCGCCTTCGCGAAGGAGACGGGGCTGGCCGGCTACGATCTGACCGTCCGCGACGGGTACGCCGTAACGCCCGAACGCGCAGGGAGCGATCTGGTTCCGTACGTGAAGCGGTTGAAAGACGCGGGGCTGATCGTGCCGCTGGTGACCTTTGGGAGCCGCGCGTACAAGTTCGACGAGCCGATCGTCGAGCGCGCCTGGGCGGCGTGCGCTGAAGCCGGCGTGCCGGCGATCAAGCTGGGCTATTGGACGTGGTCGCCGCAGGGGCCGCACTACTGGGACCAGGTGAAGACGATCAGGAATGAGCTGGCCGGATACGCGAAGCTGGCCACACGCTTCGGCGTCCAGGCGCTCTTTCATAACCACTCGGACCCTTATTACGGTCTGAACGCTTCGGCACTGATGCACCTGATTCAGGACCTGGATCCGGCTCACGTGGGTGCGTACGTCGATCCGGCGCACCTGGCGCTGGATGGCGAACCGCTGGGCATGGCGATCGATATCCTGCGCGGGCGGATCGCGATGGTGGCGGTGAAGAATAGCTTTTATCAACGCGAGCAGAAAGACGGCCGCGTGCGTTGGAGCCGGGGAATGTGCGGCCTGCATGAAGGGCTGGTCGATTGGCCGGAGGCGGTCAAGTTGTTCCGCGCGGCCGGGTATGCGGGGCCGTTTAACCTGCACGCTGAATACGACGATCGGCACGAAGTCGAACAGGTAGTCGAGGCGTTGCGGGTAGACATCAACTTGATGCGCCGAGCGACGGGAGAGGTATAGACCACTCGCCGGAGCAAGAAACTGCGCTTGGTGCATTTTTTAGGGGTAAGGTGAAGCTCGGCGAGCGTCTCCAATAAGAAGGTAGGGGTTGGGAACAGAAAAAGTACAAATGCATCGAACAAAAGGGAGCCCTGGAACGGCTAATAGGCGAGTGGTATACTGCGCGGCCTGACGCCTCGGGGGGAGGAAATCAATGTTGAATCGATCGATGACGGCGGTGTGCGTGCTGGCAGCGCTTTTCGGCATGGGTCAGGCTTGGGCGCTGGGTGGCGCGGTGGGCACCGGGGCGCAAGGCAGCGGCGGGAGTCGCGCCAATTTCAAGCCGGGCAGCGACAAGACCTTTTCCTGGAAGCGGCTGACGTTCACGGATGCGCGCAAGCTCGAAAAGCCGATCTGCCTGTACATCTACGACAGCACGATGAAGCAGCGCAACAACACGGCGATGCAGATCGAAACGGATCTGCTTCCCGACCCGGTGGTTAAGGAAGCGCTCAAAGATTTCACGATGGTGATGACGACGACGACATCGCAGGGCTGGCCGGAGCTATTCACGCAGCTCGCGGACAAGGGTGCGATGATCGCGGTGATGACGTGCGACGGGAAGACGTTCGTGAATTACTTCAACAAGGATCGTAAGGCGGATCCCCAGGTATTTGCGATGGCGGCGCAGCAGGCGGTCGCGCAGAACGGCCGCGCGGTGGCCATCGCGAAAGCCGACGCGGAGAGGGACAAGGCGGCCGCCGATGCGGCGGCCAAGCAGGAGCAGGTCGCGCAGGGCCCGGAAGAACCCAAGCCGCCTAAATTGATACCGGGGCTGGGCGGGCCTAACGAGAAAAAGACCGAAGAGGCTCGCAAGCCACCCGAGAAGAAGACCGGGGTGGTAGAGGAAGAAGAGTAGCCGTAAGCCTCCTTTCAACTCGCTGTTTCAAGCGTCCCGGACCTTGGTGTCCGGGACGTTTTGTTTCCGGCCTGCCGGACCGGGGCGTTTCTATCTGCTCGGCGATTGCGAAATATTGCCCGTCGTGCTCTACTGAGCTTCGTTTAAGCTTTGGTTTGAGTGCGTTGTATTCGATCGAGCACGCACGCGCGACCCCGGCACCAGGGACGGCATCCGACCGGATCGGTCGTACGCGGCGCCGGGAGCCTCACGCGCCCCATGTCGCAGTGGCTTAACAAATTCAGCCGCAAGCTGCCTGAGGGGCTGCGCAAGTATTTCGGTGGACCCACCGAAGACGAACGGCTGGCCGCGTTGCTGCCGGAACAGGACCCGCGGATCGTTCTGATCCCGCTGGGCGAAGGCGATTGGCTGTGCCCTTACTGCGCGGCGCGGCTGCTGTTGCCGGATTGGGACGGCGACGCGCGGAAAATCATCCAACAGCCCGAAGTACGCGCGCACATGAAAACGTGCTCGCTGGCCTCGCGCGAGGCCGAGCCCAAAATGCGGCCGTGGGACGAGCTGCGGCGCACGATCGTGATCATGCGCATGCAGAAGATGGACGTGTACAAGGTCTGCAATGCCGACGGCCAGTGGTTGTGCCCGTATTGCCTGGACGTGACCGACGCGCTGCTGAAGAACTGGGACGACACACCTGCTCCGTTCGATTGGTTCCTGCCGCAAGCCTTGAAGCACCTGGACCAATGCGCGACGTACAACCGCGCGCCGCTTTCGCCGCATCGGATCGAGGTCGTGCGCGGGGCGTTGGGGCAAAAGGACATCCGGGCGGGGTTGCGCTCGCGCGTGGCGGTGGACCCGATTTTCCGGGTCTGCGACGACCACGGGAACTGGATCGATCCGTTCAGCGAGCGGGCCATCGACGAGATCAATCTGGTCCGCGTGCCGTGGGGGCCGGCGATTCAGGACGCCATCGTCGAATACCTGCTCAGCCCCGAATGCCCGGGCGCGAAGGTCAATTGGGAGACCCGCAAGACGGTTGAGAGCCTGCACCGCGCGGCGGGGCGCATTTCGGCGGAACGTTCGACGCAGCACATCAAGGAACGCACGGCGACGCAGGAGCTGGAACTGGACATCCTGCGCCACCAGGTGATCGATTTGAACGTGACGGCCGGGCAGGTGGAAGAGATTCAGCGCGACCTGGAAGGCGCGCGTGAGGCGCAGCGGCAGATGCTGCCCAAATCGCCGCCGACGATTCCCGGCTACGAGATCGCCTGGAAGTACGATCCGTGCGCGGTGCTGGGCGGGGATTTTTTCTCCTTCTACGAGATCGGCGGCGGACGCTGGGGTTTCCTGATCGCCGACGTCTCCGGACACGGCGTCGAAGCGGCGATGATTATGTCGATGGCGATGAAGAGTTTTTCGCTGCGCGCGACGGGACAGCCATCGCCGGCCGAGGTGCTCAAGGCGGTCAACCGCGACGTATCGCAGGATATGGCGCAGGGGAAGTTCATCACCGCGTGCTACCTGGTTCTCGAACCGGAGTCGGGGCAGCTCAGCTACGCCCGCGCCGGGCACAATCCGGTGCTGCTGACCGATCTCGAAAAGGGCACCATCCGTTCGCTCGAAGGCAAAGGCATCCCGCTGAACGTGGGTCGGCCGGAGATCTTCGACCGCCAGATCCAGGAAGAAACGCTGGTGATGCCGCCGGGCACCATGCTGCTTTTTTATACCGACGGGATTCCCGAAGCCGCCAACCCGCAGAAGGAACAGTTCGGGAACCGCCGGTTGAGCCAGACGCTGATCCAGGCCGTCGGCGAGAGCACCGGCGGGACGCTCGAACTGCTCATGCAGGCCGTCAAGCAGCACGTCGGGAGCGCGCCGATGGAAGACGATCTGACGTTGCTGGGCGTGACGCGGCAGGCGCTCTAGGCGGTCGTTTCTCCTCCACCCATAATCCTGCGGCTTGCGGCCTTTGCGTGCAGAACGCGGCGCATGAGGCTAGACTTCTCGCACCATGACTTCGCCTGCATCAGCTCCGGCCGGTCCGCTGCTCGCTTTGGAAACCTCCGGGCGGACGGTGGGCGCGGCGCTCTGGCATGCCGGCGGATTGATCGCGGCGCGCGGCGACGATACGGGTGCGCGGCACGGCGCGGCGCTGGTTCCGTTGATGCGCGCGCTGCTCGACGGGGCGAAGCTTCAGCCGCCGGACTTGGGCGCGGTGGCCGTTTCGCTGGGGCCGGGATCGTGGACGGGCTTGCGCATCGGGCTGGCGGCGGCGAAGGCGCTGGCGTGGGGCGCGGGGAAGCCGCTGGTGGGCGTGCCGAGTCTGGAAGCGCTGGCGTGGGCGGCGTTTCGGCAATCGGGCGCGGCGCGGGTGAT
This sequence comes from Planctomycetota bacterium, assembly GCA_015075375.1. Taxonomy (GTDB): domain Bacteria; phylum Planctomycetota; class SZUA-567; order H5-PLA8; family H5-PLA8; genus H5-PLA8. The sequence goes on from JABTUM010000001.1 coordinate 2,881,069, forward strand.
GTCGCTGCGGCATGCGTATTCGGAAGGCATGTACGCGGCGCTTTTCGAAGTGACTTCCGCCGGTCCCAGACGGTTGCTGGAGGAGCGCGTGACGCGGCCGGCGGAGTGGGCCGAGGCGGTGGCGGCGCAGGGCGGGGAGCCGCCGCACGTTTGCGGGGATGCGGCGTGCTTCACGGCGCTGGATGCCGCGGGCGTGGGCGCGGGGTGGCCGGTGCTGAGCAGGCTGGCCGAAGTGCCGCCCGCGGTGCTGGCCGAACGCGCTTGGGCGCTGGCGACGGCCGGGACGTGCTGGCGCACTCCGGCCGAGATTCACGCCGCGGCTCCGTTGTATTTGCGCGCCAGCGATCCCGAGCTGCGGCTGCAGCGCGGGCCCTGACCTTCTCTTACTGCGCGTTTGAAAGCGGACGGAAACCCCCTTGAGCGACCCCGCCGCTTCGCCGGAACCTCCCGCCGCACCTCCGTGCAGCCTCGCCGACCGCGTCGTCTCGGCCACGCTGGCCATTGCCGTGGCGCACGGGCTGGCCAAGCTGCTGGGGATCGTCCAATGGAGCGTGATCGGGCACTACTACGGGATCAAGACGCTCACCACCGACGCCTTCGTGCTGGCCTTCGAAGGGATCATCTGGACGGTCTTCCTGATCGGGGAAGAATCGGTGGGCCCGGCGTTTCTTCCGGTCTTTACGAAGGCCAAGGATAAAGACGGCGAAGAGAAGGCTTGGCGCTTCACCAGCACGCTGCTGAATGCCCAACTGCTCCTGCTGCTGCTTGCGGTCGGCGCGCTGATGTACTGGCCGCACGACGCGATCCGCGTGCTGACGTTGGGCGAAGAGATCGGAGCCAGCGCCGAACGCGCGGAGCTGGCGGCGCACTTTCTGGTCTGGATGGCGCCGAGTCTCTTCGGGCTCTCGGTGGGCAGCCTGACCTACATGCTGCTGAACGGGTACAAGCGATTCTTCTGGCCGGCCTTCGCCGACGCGGCGCTGAAAGGCGCGCTGGTGGCGGGGCTGATCGCGGGGCGCGCGCTGGGCTTGGAAGCGGAAGCGCTGATCGTGGGGGTGCTGGCGGCGGGGGTGACGAAGCTGGCCGTGCACGTGCTGGCGCTTGGGCCGAAGTTCAAGGGCTACCGTCCGATCCTGGATTTCTCGGACCCTCACGTGCGGCAGTTCGCGGTGCTGGTGGCGCCGCTGATCGTGGGCATCGTCTTCGCGAAGGTGCGCGACTACTTCAACAATTTCTATGTGCTCAGCCAGCTAGGGGTGGGCCTTCTGGGGCTCAACAGCTTCGGGAAGAAGATTTTCAATGCGCTGGGCTGGCTGGTGCCCTATCCGCTTTCCATCGCCATGTTCCCGTTTCTGTGCGACTTGGTGGCGAAGGACGACAAGGACGCGCTGGGCGCTTTTCTGACGCGCGCCAGCCGCATGCTGCTGCTGGTCTTCATGCCGCTTGCCGCGGCGCTGACGACGCTCAGCGTGCCGCTCGCCCAGGTGCTCTTTCAGAGCGGCAAAGTGGACGCCGCGGCCGCCGCGCAAGCCGGCACGGTGAACGCCGTGTACTGCCTGGTGCTGCCGTTCTATGCGCTCGAATTTATCTTCATGCAGGCGTATTTCGCCGCGCACCGCACGATCTCGGTCTCGATCATCGGGATCGTCTTTTCGTCCCTCTCGATGGCCATCAGCTACCTGGGCGTAGTGACGTACGGGCTGACCGGCTTCGACGCGGTGCTGCTGGTGGCCGGGGGCTTTACGGCGTCACGCGCGCTCAAGACCATGGTGCTCGCGGCGGTGCTGCGCTGGAAGGGCCTGCCGCTCTTTCCGTGGGCCTCGACGGTTTCGTTTCTGTTCCGCGCGGCGATTCTAACGGCGGCCTGCGGGCTGGCCTGCTTGGCCGCGCGCGAGGCGCTGGAGCGCGTGATGCCTTCGCCAGCGGCGCCCGCCGCCGAGGCCGAAGCCGAGGAAGCAACCAAAACCGAAGCTTGGAAAACCGTTGAGCACGAAAAATCCGAAGCGGCGGAGACCCCGCCGCCGGCATCCGGGGGCGGGATGCGCGGGAAGCTGCGCGCGCTTCCGAAGCTGGCCGTGCCGGGCCTGGCGGCGCTGGTTGTCTTTTTGATCGGCTGCAAGCTGCTGCGCTTCGAAGAGTTCGACGAAATGATCGAGTTCGCGAAGGCGAAGCTGAAGAAGCGACGCGAGAAGGGCAAGACGTAGGGGTTTACCGCCTACTTGCCGACGGCCACCGCCGCGCCCATGGCGTGGACTTCCACGCCGGCGTCCATGCGCCAGGCGCTCAGTTCGGCGACTCCTCCGGATTGCGCGTGACGTCGAGCCAGCCCGAGGCGCAGCACGCCGCCGGTGGGCGGCTTGTCCAGGCCCAGATCTTCCCAAGGAATCGCGATCTCCAGCGACCAGCCGTCGGAGCGTTCGCGCGCTTTGACGCGCGCGTGTCCGCGCCACGCGGCATCTTCGCCGCTGGCGTCCCAGAGGTGGCCGGCCGGATCGACGCGGTAGCGCTTCGGCGGGTCCTCGGCATGGGCCGCAAGACCGATCTCGAACCATTCGCCGTCGTGGAGCGCCTCGTCGCCGTCGGCGGCAGCCAACACTTTGGCCGCACGGTGGCGCGCATAATCCGGTTCGGGGCATTCGACCCCGACGATCAGGTGGGTCGGCGTGTGGCGGAGCTTTACATCGCTGAGGGCTTCGGCGGGGCTGGCATCGGCGCGGACAAGCCCAGCGATCTGCGGCGCTCCGCGCCACGTCTTCTCGTCCAGCACGCCGTCGAGCTGGAGGCCTTCCTCGCCGCGCGGCGGAATCAGAGCCACGGGCAGCGGGAGCGTGAAGTCGCGCGCCGGCGCGCCGCCGTCCAGGCGCAGGCGCACGATCCCGCCGCCCGCGAGCGGCAATTCTTTCAGCGGCGCGGAGAGCACGATCGTAAACGGAATCGGCTCGGGGCGGGTTCCCACGGGCGCCAAGCGTTCGGGCGCCAGCGGCGTGCGCAAATCAATGCGCCAAGGCTTGGGAATCTCGGGAACGACCTGCGGCGCTCCGGCAAGCCCCATGCCTTCGGGAACCAGACGCAATTCGTGGCGCACGCGGAGGAAGCCTTCGTCGAGGACGATCTCGGTCTGCCCTGCGTCGCGCTCGAGCCGCCAGCGCAGTTCCTTCGTGCGCACCGGGAACAATTGTTCGAAAGATGCGTGGCTCTTGAAGGCGTGGGCCGCCGCGCGCTGGCCGCTCAGCACGTCGGTGAGGACGATTCGGTATTCGCCGGGGGGCTCGTTGAGGCCGAGCTTGAGTTCGCCCTTCCATTCGCCGGCGTCGAGATGCAGGTCGCGCGCGTAATGCGGGAGGCGCTGGCCGTTGGGCGCAAAGATTTCAAGCCGTACGACGTGCCGCGCGGGCCGCTCCGACCCTTGGGCTCCGTCGCTCGTGGTTTGAAGGTGGACTTCGAGGCGGAACGCGCCGCGCGCGTCGATGCGGCGCACGCGTGCGAGGAGCTCCTGGACCCGGTAGGGCAGGGCGGCCAGCAGCGCCGCTCGATCCGGCGAGGCCGCGATGTCGCAGGTGTGCTGCAACCCCAGATAGACGCCGCGGCGCAAGTCGTACCAGTGGCGCCGGCCTTCGGCGCGGATGCGCACGAGCGGCTTGCCTTCGGCCGGTCCCAGCAGCCCGAAGACGGACGCGTCGCCGTCGCGCCATTGAGCGGCGCTAAGGGCCGGGGGCGCTACGCCGAGTTCGCGGACGGCCGCGGCGGCCGGCGCGCCCAAGGATGCTTCCAGCAGATCGCCCACGATCTTGCGCAGCGCGTTTCCGCCACCGGGAGGGACCGCGTAATCCTGCACAGACAGGTTGAGGTACATCAGGCGTCCCAAGCCGTGGCGCTTGCTGAGCATCGCCGCCGCTCCGCCGCGCGCGCGCGCGAAACTCCACGCGCCGGCAGCGCGGACGCCGGGTTCGACGGCGCGCAGATCGGGATCTTCGGGGATGCGCGGCTGGGCGCTGACCGGATCGAGCCACTGCAAGCGGGCGTCGTCGGCGGAGCCGACGAGCCGGCCGTTCAGTTCGTAGGACCAGTAATCCACGCGCTGCACGCCGAAGGCGCGGTCGAGCGCACCGGCGGGGCCGTCGTGCGGCGGGAGCGGGCGGCGCTTGCCGTACGCATCGAAGAGGCCGCACTGCGCGTCGGCCAGCACGATGCCGCCGGCATGTGCGTATTCCAGCAGCGCCTCGGCGGTCTCGTCGCCGATGCAAAGGACTTTGGGCAGGATCAGGAGCTTGGCGGTGAGTTTGCCGGCCGCCACGTCCTCTTCGCGGACGAAGCTGGGCGCGTAGCCCAGGTCGCGCAGCAGCATCCACCATGCTTCCAGCGCGCGCGCTCCGCTGTTACGCGCGGCGTCCTGACCGGCGCGGCTACGCCATTCGGAACCGTCGAGAGCGCTATCGAGCATGCCATGGACGGCCAGCGAGCGCGGCGAGTACAGAATGGCGACGGCATCGCGATGGCGCGGCCAGTCACGGGCCAGCGTTCCGAGTCCTGCATTGAGGAGGCCGAGTTCGTCGCGCAAGGCGGGCTGTTCGCCGTGGCCGCGCAGCACCAGCCCGTGGCCGCCTTCGAGCCACGCCGTCCAGAGCGCGCGCGCGGGGCGAGCGCCGCCGGCATCGAGGGGCGTCCAGATGCGCGCATGGGGCGCGAGGTCTTCGAGCAACGCGGCTTGAACGCCGGCACGCTGGGGCAGAAACCAATCCAGCGCATCGGACAGCGCCGCGTAGTCGAGCCCGCCCCAAGCCGACGGCGCGCTCAAGCCGGTGGCGCCGACGGGCATTCCCGGCGCGAGGCGCTGAGCTTCGGCGCGGTACTCTTTGAGCAAGCGGGCAAAGAGGAATCCGTCGAACGCGCGGCGGTCGGCCCACGCGGTGAAGTTCTCGCCGCCGGGGGCTTGCAGTTCGCCGGGCTTCAGTTCGAAGTACGGCCGCCCGTCGCGTCGCGGGAGTCGCGCGTCGGGATCGCCGGCTTGCAGCCACGCCATGCGCTGCGCGAAGCGCGGCTGCGTTGCGGCCTGAGCGGCGGAGGTGTCCGGCGCGTCCACTTCGGCCCACGCGGAAAAGCGCGTCTCCCAGGCCGCGTTGAGCGATTCGAGTTTGGCGTAGCGGCGTTGGAGCCAGGCCTGAAAGACGGCGCGTTCGGAACCGGCCAGCGATTCGTCGGCCGGGAGCGTGAGCGCATCGCCCAGCGAGAAGGCGTTCGGACCGCCGGCCAGTGCGGCGTCGATTCCCGCGGCCATGGCGCGGCGCATGGCGTCGAGCGCGGCGGGCGCCAGGCGATCGGGCGCGCTTAATGGGTGCTCGGCAGCGGAAAGAATTTCGGCGACGCGCGCGCGGGGCGAATGGGCGGGCGTTGGGGCGGGCAATCCCGCGCCGCCCGCAAGTAAGCCGGCTTCGGGAAAAGCTTCAAGCTGCGCGGCCCACGCGGCGTCGATCGGCTTGTCCGAGGGCGTCAGCCAGACGGCGTAGTCCTGCGCATCGGCGGCGCCCAGCAGCGTGAAGGACGCCTCGGCCACCGGCTGCCACGCGGGCGGTTCGCGATCGGGTCCGAGGTCGGCTCCGCAAAGCGCCACAATGCGCTGGCGCGCGCCGAACTCGCCCGTCACGTTTAGCGCGAAGCGGACGCGGCGCGAAGTGTCTTCGGGCGGTGTGATCTCGACGGCGCTGGCCACGCGGCCCGCGGCATCGACCCACAGCAAGCGCAAACGGTAACCCGGCCACGCACCTTCGAGCACACCCTTCAACGCCTCGCCGCCGCTCACGCGGTCGCCGTCGAGCTTCAAAGCCAGCGTGGGCAACGGAGCGGCAGGCGCATCGAGCGCCGGTGCGGCCGGTTCGGCGGTTGGCGCGGGCATGGCGGCCGTGCGCGAGCGGCAACCGCTTGCGGCGGCCAGCAGAGCCAGCAGCAGTCCGGCGGCCATCGCGCCGAGCGGCTTATTCAAACGCCGGGGAGCCGGTGAATCCTTCGCGCACCCCCCCGGACGCGCGTTAGGTAACATGTGCACGTATGGTACGGACGAACCGAGCGAATTCCACGCAGGGTTTGGGTTTAGCCGTTCAGAATCGGAATTCTGGTCGGCGGTCTTAGCTAACGTAAGCCTAATCGGCCGCTCAGAACCCGATGGTTTCCCAAACGCAAAGCCCAACGGACGGGCCTCCCCCCACGGAAGTCCAATCGGCCCGGAGCTGGGACCCGGAGCCGTATCCTTGTTTGTCCTGGGGGTTTACATACAATCGAAGCGGCCGCAGGGTCACGCGCACGCGTGAACTTGCGGGATTCCCCCATATAAGGATTCGGCGCTTCGATGAGCACTCCCTTAGCGTTTGCCCAAGAGATCGAGCCGGAGATCGTCGAAATCCGGCGCGACTTTCACCGCCATCCCGAGGTGGCGTTCGAAGAAGTGCGCACCAGCGGGAAAGTCGCGGCGTACTGCGAGCAACTGGGCCTCAAGGTGTTGCGCGGCGCGGCGAAGACGGGCGTGATCGCGGAACTGAACGCCGACCGTCCGGGTCCGATCCTGGGCCTGCGCGCGGATATGGACGCGCTGCCGATCCACGAAGAGAACGAGATCGAATACCGCAGCACCTTGAACGGCAAGGGGCATATGTGCGGGCATGACGCGCACACGGCGATGCTGATGGGCGCCGCGAAACTCCTGGGTAAGTACAAGGACCGGATTCACGGCCGTGTGCGGTTCTTCTTCCAGCCGGCGGAAGAGATTCCGCAAGGCGGCGCGAAGAAGCTGATCGAAGAAGGGCATCTGGATGGCGTCGCGGAGATGTTCGGGCTGCACGTCAATCCGCTGCTGCCCACCGGTGTGCTGGGATTGAAGGACGGCGCGACCATGGCCAGCATGGACCGCTTCGAGTTGCTGGTCGAAGGCGTCGGCGGTCACGGCGCGATGCCGCACCAGACGCACGATCCGATCGTGACGGCGGCCGAGATCGTCCTGGCTCTACAGACGATCGTCGCGCGCCGGATGGACCCGCTGGAGCCGGGCGTGGTGACGGTGGGCAAGATCGAGGCGGGCGAAGCGTTCAACGTGATTCCGCCGCGCTGCAAGCTGGTGGGCACATGCCGCAGCCTCTCGAAGGACGTATGGCAGAAGATTCCCGAATGGATCGAGACGATCGCGACGGGCATTGCGCGCGCGCACGGGCTGGACGCGAAGCTGGAGTACACGCGCGGCACGCCGGTCTTGAACAACACCGCTCCGGCGGTTGAGGAGATGGGTGCGGCCTTTCGGAAGCTGGGCGGGCGCGATACGCGGATCCGGGCCACCATGGGCGGCGAGGACTTCGCGTATTATCTGGAGCAGGTGCCGGGCTGCTTCGGCTTCCTGGGCGCCGGCGACGGCACGCCCGCGACGGGCTACTGCTGGCATCATCCGAAGTACAACATCGACGAGCGCGCGCTGGCCTGGGGCAGCGCACTGTTCGTGCAGTTGGTGCTGGACCGGGCGGGGAAGTAACGCCGCCTAGCGCTCGCCATCCAACAACTTGATCTTCACCGCCACGTCGCCGGCAATCACGGGCAGCGGGACGTTGAGCATCGCGGCCGGGCCGCGGGGAGCGGCGGCGGGCAGTTCGGCGACGGTGGTCGCTTCGAGCCGGCCTTCGCGCGTGCTCCAGAATTCCACTCGATACTTTCCGCGCCGCAGGCTCGGGACCAGCAGGGTGGCTCCGCGGGCGAGCGGGATGCCTTCGGTCCGGTGCGGTACGAGCGGATGGTAGATCCACACGTACGCGCGGCGGTCGGAGCGCAGTGCGCGGGCGAGCAGCGGCTGATTGTGGCTCTGAATCGGCAGCAACTCCGGCTCGAGCGGCGATTCGCCGGCCGCGGCGCGGAGATCTTCGCCTTTCAGGTATTCGGCCAAGGCGCGGTACTCGCCGTAACGGTCGTCGAAGTGAAGGTGCAGCCACCACCAGTAGCCGGTGGCTCCGGCGAGCGGCTGGACCAAGCTGCCCCACAGTCCCGTGTGCAGATCGGCGTCGAGTTGCGTGCGCGAGTTGTGTTCGACGAGGCGGCCTTTCTCCCACTTCACGCCCAGCCAGTGGCGGCCCTGTTCTTCGACCAGGACCGGTTTGTTGTGCTGCTTCATGCCGCCGCGAAAGACTCCGCCGCCCCACTGATTGCCGGCCCAGAATTCGGCGAGCGCCGCCGACGCATCGTTTTTGCCTTCGGCCAGTTCGTCGAAGGCCGAGTACGCGTTGCTGGCGGCGACGTCGATCTCGGGCAGACCCAGCACGCCGTACCCGCGGACCGGATGGCTGAAGTGCGTCGCGACGAGATGCTTGTTCGGATCGACGCTCTTCAAGTAGCGGGCCATGCCGGAGTGCCAGCTTTCCATCTGCGGAGCGGGTCGGTCGGGCTGGCCTTCGTGGACCATGCCGAGGCTGATGCGGTACTCGTCGGTGAATTCCAGTTCGCTGAACAGGTCCCAGGCGAGGACCGCGGAACTATGCCCCCAGCGGGCGGCGACGTAGCGCAGGTAATTGAGGTGGAAGATTTTCGCGTCGGCTTTGGAAAAGAATTCGGCGGGGGATTCGAGCGGTCCGCCGAAGCGCGTACTGTAGGGATTGTGCGCCCACTCGGTATCGATGGCGTGCGAGAACTGGCCGTGGTTGTTCAAGCATAAACTCACGCGTACACCGGCGCGTTCGCAGGCGTCGAGGACGTGGTCCATGCGCCACGCGTTGAGCAGGTTGTACTTGCCCAAGCCCTGGTAACCCGGCCAATCGCGCCGCCACTGCAACGCGCCCCACCATGAGCACATCCAGATGCGCGTCCAAGTAATCCCCGCGTCCTGGAACTTGGCGAGGTATTCGTCGTACTGGTACGTCCCGCGTCCTTCGATGCGCGGGATGATCTGGCCTTCCCATTTGGGATCCTTGTACGGCAGCCGGTTGTCGCTGGGACTGCGCAGACATGGGCCCAACGCGTAGTAGAAGCTGCCGTCGTCGAAGCGGAAATGGCGCCGGTCGGCGTCGGTTCGGACGAAGCCGCGCCAGCCTTCGCTCTTGCCGCGCACCGTAAAGGCTGCGTTCCCCAGATCCAGGACGGCAGCGACTTCCCCAGGCTTCCATTTCAGGCGTTCGACGCGCCGCCGTCCGCCGCCGTCGCGGTTTTCGTATTCGTAATGCCAGTCGTCGGGATTCCGGGGCATGGCCCGGTAGGGGCGGCCGTCGTTGGTGAAGCGCCAATCGCGCGCCCAGTCCTGGCTCGAGACCAGCCAGGCTCCGCCTTCACGGAGTTCGAAGCGTACGCCATGCACGCCCGGTTCCAGCGCGCGGTAGCGCACGGTCCAGTGTTCGTCGCCGACCGGTTCGACCCGTTCGTGCCCGGTCGCTTTGTCTTCGCTGCGTCGGCAGTCCTGATCGAAGAAAGCCGGCACGGCCACGGTCTGCCCCGAGGGCGTGGCGATGAACGCTTGCAGGTCGGCCTCGCGCGGATCGAACGGATTGGCGTAACTCTTGTCGAGATTCAGTTTGACGGTCCAGACTTCGCCGATGCGCAGCTCTTTTTGGGGCGCGTCCCGCAGCGTGAGCGCCGGCGGGCGAGCGATCTCCGCGCGGTCGAAGCGCACGGCGCGGACCGCCAGGATGCGCACGTCCACCGGCTTATCGGTGTGCGTCGTGTACACATGGATGCCGATCTCGCGGATTCGCCCTCGGCTGTATCCCGTCCACGGTTTGGCGTGTTCGATGCCGCGCAATTCCTGCGCGTTCCGTTCGGTCAGGTCGAGCACGCAGGTGCTCGTGTCGCCGGGGCGCAGCAGGCCCGGGAGCAAGGTCTGATACCAGAGTTCGTCGCGGTCGCGCAGATGCACGCCTGCGCGAAGGTCGGCGGGGGCATCCGGCGGCAGGGCGACCTCGAAGAGCAGCGCGTCGGCGGCGTGGAAGTGATCGGGCGCCGGGCCGTCCCAAGCGGCGGCGGGAAACAGCAAAGGCTTCAAGACCGAGACGGAGCCTTCGCGTCCGGGCGCCACGGCGCGCAGGGCCTCGCCGTTCGCGGCGGCCTCCGGTTCGACGCGCGTGCTCGATCCGGCTTCGGCGCGCCAGCGCCCGCCCATCGCTTCGGCCACGGGATCGTTGAGCGGAACCTGCGAGATCGTCTGCGGCGCGCGCGCGAGCGGATGCAACGCGTGGAGCGCCAGTTCGTGGTGTGCCAGCGGCGGCCAGGTGCGCGCGGCGGCGGCCAGCCGCGCATGCAGCAACGGTGCGGCCGTGGCGTTCAGGCGCACCGAGACCAGACAGCCGTCGACGGCCCGGGCGCGTCCCCAGCGCGCCAGCGCGTAGCGTGCCGCGCGCAGGCAGAACGATTGCCCGTCCGGCGTATCGAAAAGCGCGCCCGGTCCCGCGAGGGGACCGCCGCAGGCTCGGTTGAGCGGGTGGGCCTGCCAGTTGAAGACTCCTTGCCGCGCGAAGAATTCCCCGTCGAGCAGGATCAGCGGTTTACGCTCGCCGCGTTTCGCGGCATCGGCCAACCGCGCATCCATACGTAACGCCAGTTCGAAGTCGGGCCGCAGCGCTCCGCCAAAGCGCCCCCAAGCCGCGTTCCAGAACGGGACTGGCCGCCAGCCTTCCGCCGCTTCCGGCGGGGGCGCGATGGTCCAACCTTCCGGATCGCCCGGAGAAAACCGCCACGCTTCCGGTGCGCCGGCCCAGAGCCGTTCGGCGGTGGGGTCGAGCATGCTTCGCAGCGGTGCGGTGAGCGGTACGTCCCAGCGGCTTTCCAGCGCGCGCTCGGCCGGCGGCGGAGCGGAATGCCAAGCCAACCCCGCGGCAGGCACGTTCCAAGCCCGGTCGCCCGAGCGAATGGTCAGCGCGCCGTTGGCGGGCAGACGCGGCAGATACGCGCGGAAGTACGGCGCGCCAACCGGGGCCAAGCGCCAAGCCGAGCCATCGGGTACGGCGCTGAAGCGCTGATCGAAAAACGCCAGCGCTTCGAAATCCGCTCCTGCCGCGCGGACGTCGCCGGAGCCTTCGAACGCGTAGGGGTCCGCCGGACAAGGCTCAAGTCGAAACGCGAGCGTTGCGGCGGCGGCGATGCCAGGCGGCGCCGGTTCGAGGCGGACGTCGAGTACGCGGGTTTCGGGAACGTCCACGGCCTTGTCGCGGACGATCAGGAGCGGTTCGCGCAATTCCACTTCGACGGGGCGGTCGAAATCTTCTTCGGCGCGCAGTTCGAGACTTACGACTTCAGCGGCGGCCAGGGCATCCCACGGGCGGCCGTGTCCGATCGGCGCCAGATCGCCCGCGTCCAGCCGCACGACTAACGTGCTGGGATCGCCGGCATGCGGCGCGACCGGCGCGATCGTCGCCGCGTATACCCCGCCCGAGCGGCTCTCGACGATCCAGCGCAAGCGCACGGCGATGCGCGGGGATCGCCGCACCCGCGCCTTCAGCGAGAGACTCGCCACGGAACGCAGATCCCACGGCTGTTCGCGGCGCCGTTTCAAGCTGCGGGTGCGCGAAGCGTCCGGGCCGAGTTTCCAGACTTCGCCTGCAAAGGCCGATTCCAGTTCGCGCGCGGTGGGGAGGTCTTCGGCGCCGCCTTGAGGCGTCGCGGACTCGGAGGCCCACGCCGCGGCCGAGCAGAGCCAGAAGGCCGTGCCCAGCCAGAGCAAGGAAAACCGGGAACCCGTGGAACGAAACCTTCGTCGCAAGCGTACGTCTCCGGAGCGCACGCCATTCATTATGCCAGTCCTTTGCCGGGGCGATAGCGAGCGCACAAGTGCTTATCCTATTAAGACGTTGCATGGCTTCGTTTCGTTTCCGAAAGATCTCCGTTGCATTTGTAACTGTTACATGTTAATTGTTACAGATCGAAGGCGGGATTGAGGTCAAACTCGGTACCCTTGAGGAGCGCAGCCATGGCCACGGCACTCGAAGCGTACGTCTCTCAGCGTCGGCAGGGCGGGCTGGATGTGCCCACCACCGTCGAACTGCTGCGGCGCTATACCTACCTCGAGCGCGCCGCGATTCCGGCGCTGGCCGGCTGGTTCCTCGCCGCGCCGAAGTACGAGGACAAGATCAAGCTGGGCTATTTGGTTTGGGGTCATGCCGAACGGGCAGACGCGATGCGCAAGCGCCTGAAAGAACTGCGCGGCGGGCATCGCGACGCGAGTATCGAACCGGCCCTGCAGCGCTTGGGCGCGGCGCTGGCGCATGCGCCGGGAGAGCACGCATTCGTAGCGGGTCTGGAGGCATTGACGAAGCACCTCGCCGAAGCGTACCGCACGCACCTGGCCGTAAGCGACGCCGCGGCCAACGCCATGGAGCGGCGCATCCTGCGGACCGCGCTGAGCGAGTTGGAGTCCGACCGCGTTTGGCTCACCGAGTACGTTGCGAATCTGGACGAAGCGCGCGGCGCTCAAGCGCGGCGCTGGGTCGACCATTTGGAAGGTCTGCTGGCGATGGCGGGCGGGGTCAGCGGCATGGAGCGCCGCACCCTGGAAGCGCCCGCGCGTCCCGACGCGGCGCTCTTCGAGCGACCGCAGACGCTTGTCTTCGATCATCGCATTCAGCGCGGAGAATTCGAGAGCTTCTCAAAGCGCCTGGAACTGGGCTTCGAAGTCACGCGCGTCGCCGAACTGGAAATCTTCTTCAACGAGTTCTACGCCGCGGCGCTGCTGGCGAGTATTCTCTTCGACGCCTGGAACGCCGACGCGCCGTGGGAGTTCTTCCACGATATGGCGCACCACTTCTGGGACGAGGTGCGGCATGCCGAGTTCGGGTTGATCCGCTTGCGCGAATTGGGCGTCGAACCCAAGCGCGTGAACTTGGTGCTCTTCGACCAGGCGCAGTCGATGCCCTTCCTGCACCGGCTCTGCTTCCTGACGCTCGACCTGGAAGTCTTCTACATGCCGCGCAAGCAGCCTCGCGTGAAGCGCTACGGCGAGGCCGGCGACTACCGCACGCAGATCTTTGCCGATGTGGACTGGTCCGACGAGGGCAACCACGTCCGGTACGGCAAGAAGTGGGTGACGCACTTCCTGGAAGACGACGGGCGCGATATCGCGGACTTGCAGGCCGAGATCAAGGAGCACCTGAAGCCGCTTTACGCCAATTTGCCCGCCGGACAGATGTCGCCGTTCTAAGCGCGGCACCGCAGGCAGACCGCGTCAGGAGCGCTCGCACGAGCCGTCCTCGCACTTGGCGTCGGCACGCCCATTCAGCAGGTTCTCCAGCGTCTGCCGATTCGACCAGCCTAGCCAGTGCGAGAGGCGATGGCGGTGCGAGGAAAGAAACTTGAAAGCCGCCCGTGCCAGCGGGCGCAATTCCGGCGCGGCCAAACGCGCGGACCACTCGCGGTACTCTTTGAGCGCGTAGAGGCACATCAGCCACGCGGCATCGCCGCGGTAGACGCCGCCCTCGTCGCTTACGGCAATCAGTTCTTCGGGTTCTCCGCATGCCAGAGTCGGGAAGCGCTGCTGCGCTTCGAGTGATTCGGCGGCGAGCAGTTCGAGTTCGATGAACTGCGGCTGCCGTTTGAGCCAGTCCTTGCAGCGGCGGCAGACGCCGCAGCGGTAATCGTAGAGGACGGTGAGCTTGCGCATGGCGAGTCCTCCTGAGGAGGCGCGATCCGATGCCTGTTGCGGAGAGGGCCTTGCTTCACGCGGCGGAACCGCTCGCCAGCTTGCTCCGCCGCCGTCCGCTTGACCCTCCCCGCGCCCGCCGCGCGGAAACGCTCCGCGCGCTCGGGCCGCCTGTTCCGCCTATTCGAGCCATGAACTCACGGCCACCTGACCGCTTGGAGCGACCGGCGGCGGTTGCCGGTGCAGCAGCCCGCGCCGGCGCATCCGGGCGAAGACGAACATGTTGAAGAAGTGCATCACGCCCAGGACCAGAAGCACCAGGCCGATCTTGGTGCTGAAGAATTCCACGGCTTGCTGCAGGTCGTTGGGCTTGTCGCCGTATTTCAGCGCCAGCGTCACGTAGCCGATATTGATCAGGTAAAAGCCGACGACGAGCAGATGATTGACCGAATCGGCCAGCGCCTCGTTGCCCAGAAAGCTGTCGACCAGGAATACGCGCCCGCTTTTATGCAGCGTGTGCGCGACCCAGATCGTGACGCCGAGGCTGACCGCCAGATAGAATCCGTAGGCCCAGACCGTGTAGTTGACCATGCCCCACCTCCTTTGGGTTTCCGGGCGCCGGTCCGGCGCCCTCTATTTCTTGTATTTCTGTCTATTCAGAAATTACCGCATGCACCAGGAGAAGGCAAGGGAAATGTGCGCGCCCGGGCCGCTTCCGATTGCCGCCTCGCACGCAGGGCTTAGGCTGAAGCCATGCCTCCAAACCTGCTTTTCGTCACCTCCGACCACCAGCGCGCCGACAGCATCGGGATGCTCCAGGCCGGCCGCGAAGTCACGCCAAGGGCGAACGCGTTCGCACGGGAGGCGGTGCGCTTCGAGCGCGCGTACAGCACCTGTCCGCTCTGCGTCCCTGCGCGTACGGCGCTGGCCACGGGGCTGTATCCGACGCGCAACGGTGTGGTGACCAACGATTGGAGCGGTGCGAGTGCCGGACCCCATACGCCGATTCATCAGGTCCTGGCCGAAGCCGGTTACGCTGTCGCGCATGTAGGGATGCAGCACATTCGCGTGAAGCCGCCGCTGGACGCCCGCGTGCGTTTCGAGCCTTACCTGGATCAGAAGGACTACGAACGTCATCTGAAAGACCGCGGGCTGCGCGCATGGCCGCCCGATGACCTAGCCGGCTTCAGCAAAGAACTGAGCGAACGCCAGGGCGAAGCGCGCGTCGCCGCGTCGTACTCGCACGTACGCACGGCTCCGTCGCCGAACGCGAACGAAGACTTCAAGGACGTCTGGTTTGCTGGCCGTGCATGTGAGTCGCTGTGCAGGCTGGCGGAAGGTTCGCGGCCGTTCGCATTGTTCGTCAACTTCTGGGCGCCGCATCCGCCGCTGTGGGTGCCGCGCGACCGTTTCGGCCTTTTCCCGCCGGAACGAATCGATATTCCGGCCGACGTAGGCGTCGTCCCCGGCGGCGAACCGGGCAACCGCCGGAGGGGTGTAGCCGCGCAGTTGGGCGCGGGCGTATCGATGGCCCAATGGCGCGCGGTCTGGAGCGCACACCTGGCGCTGACCCATCTGGCCGACGAGCAGTTCGGGCGGTTGCTCGATACGTTGAACGATTCGGGGCGTAGCGGAGAAACGGCGGTCGTGTACCAATCCGACCACGGCGACCATCTGGGCCAGCGCGCGATGTATCAGAAAATGGAATGCTACGAACCGTCGATTCGCACGCCGTTGCTGATGCGCCTGCCGGGCGTCGCGGCGTGCCGCATCACGGATCCGGTCAGTCACCTGCACGTGGCTCCGACGCTGCTCGATGCGCTGGGCCTCGAACCGCCGGGTGCGCTGGATGCGCCGAGCCTGCTGCCGGATTGCCGCGCCGGGGCGCTGCGCGATCCGCAGCCGGTTTTCGCGCTCTATGCCGGCAATTCCATGCGCGGCGACCAGCGCCGGATGATCGTCCACGGCGGCTGGAAGTACGTCTACGACCCCGATGCCGAGCCCGAACTTTTCGATCTGGCGGCCGATCCGCTGGAGCAACGCAACCGGGCCGGCGAACCGGCTCTGGCCGGTCGGCAAGGCGACCTGCACGCGCGGTTGGCGGCGTGGCATTCGGAACGCGGGGATACGGTGGTGTATTAAATGGAAATGGAAGCCGGGTGGGTTCAAGTACTCAGACCATAAACGGTTGCAACGGCGGTCAAGCAGGCCAGCACTACGGAAAGGGTGATATTAAAGACGAGGTGCGTCATGACTCCAACCGTGACAACGCTGCGCCATTCGCAAAGCAGCATGCGCTTAGTCCAAACGGCGCCCATCATGACGGAGGTCAACCAAAGCCCTGCGCTTTGCGTCCATAGCGTTCTTTAGGGACGCGCCAAGCTCCTTCGGTCTTGCGGAGCCTGAAAGTGCTAACTCTTGTTCTGACTTTCAGAAACGCCGGCCAACAGCCATTTGACCCCGACGCCAGCCATAATCAGTCCGAAGATGACCCCTCGAATGGGACTTCGAGACGTGGTAGCCGCATCAGGATTGAGCAGTAGGTAGATGGACCAACCGCAAATACCCACGCCGAAGAGTACGGCCAATACACCGCCGACTAGTTTGAGCATGCGCATGTCTCCATTCGATATTTAAACTTACAGGTAATTGGATGTTAGCGAGTACTCCTTGCGCTTTAAAGACCAAAATCGGAAAGGTTAGAAATGGATGCGTAAGCCAGGGAATGTCACATTTCTTGCGCCGGGAATGCGCACCAGGGCGTCCTACATGCAGCCTTCGAGAGAGTGCCGACTATGCGCTTATGGATTTGGGCAACGTTAAGTATCTGCGCTCATGCGATAGGCGCGGAGGGGACGCAAGCGCCTGCCCATCGCGTTCTGGTCGAGCTGTTTTCGTCCCAAGGCTGCAGTTCCTGTCCGCCCGCTGAAAAGATGCTCGGCGACTTGGGCGCGCGGGCGGACGTGGGCGCGAAAATCGTACCGCTGGCTTGGCACGTCGATTACTGGGATCGCTTGGGTTGGCCCGACCGCTTTGCCAATAAAGAGCACACCGCTCGGCAGGAAGCCTACCGGCAGGCTTGGCGTTCTAGAAACCTGATGACGCCTCAGTTCGTGGTAGCAGGCCGGCCAGCGTCGCGATTGGTTCCGGAGATCACCACCGAGGCCGCGCGCCCGGCGAGTCTATCGATCGACCTCAGCGCGAGGCTGCTTAAGGACGGCCGGGTCGAAGCCACAGTGGGTCTTAAGAAGCTCCATCCCGAAGTGGCCTTACCGCCTCGTGTCATGGCTCGAGTGCTGCTCTTTGCAACGCGTGTTACGACGGTCTGCAAGGCCGGTGAAAACGCGGGCAAGACGCTCGAAGAATTTTTTCCTGTTTTGAATTCTTTTTCTTCTCAAAGGGCAGACGAACTAACGCTGAAAAATGTTACGGTGTATGCAACCGTGCCTGAAGGTGTAAAGCCAGCCGAGTTAGGCGTTGCGGTGCTGGTGGAAGACCCTCAAGGCATGACCACGATCGAATGTACGAGTGGCCCCGTAGCCATGGAAAGTGGGGGTAAGTGAAGGGTTCGGTCTAAAAATCGGGTGCGGTGCTTTGAAGTAGCTTTAAGAGCATGGCCGGCCCGATGCATACGCGGGAATCGTACGGGCTGCGGTCCGAGCCGGTTCCTGCTTTACGGCGCCTCGCTGCGGCGGCGCCGGGTTGCGGCGGTGCGCTGGAGCGTTCCGTCATCGGCCCGGCGCCGCTTTTTTATTATCACCTGCCAGCTCATTCCCTAGCCGCGGTATTGCTCACGTGCTCTCTACGGCTTCCAGGCGTTTACCTTCCAACCGGTTTACGACCACCGCGCCCACCGCGTCACCCAGTACGTTCGTGGAGGTCCGGAACATGTCGAGCAGGTGGTCTACGGCATAGATGATCGGGATGTAGTAAAGAGGTAAGCCCACGGCATCGGCGACCAGTGCCATGGTGATCAACCCCGCGCTGGGCACGGCCGCCGCGCCGACGCTGGCGAGGACCGCCGTGACGAAGATCACCAGCGTAACGCCGGCGCCGAGCACAAGGGGCACATCGGGCAGGCCGCCGTAAAGCTGAATCAGGAAAATCACCGCCACGCCTTCGTACAGCGCCGTGCCATCCATGTTCACCGTTGCGCCCACGGGCAGTGCAAAGTTCGCGACCTTGGGGCTCACTTTAAGGTTGTCGGTTACGCACTCGAGCGTCACCGGAAGCGTGGCGGCGCTGCTGGTGGTGCTGAACGCGATCAGCCAGGCGCTCCAGATGCCGCGCACGAAGTTCAAGGGGTTCATGCGCCCAATCAGAGCTACGATGGTGAGTAACACCAACACGTGCACGGCGATGCCGGCGATCACCGTCACGGAGTACCAACCCAAGGTCTCAAGCGCGCTGCCGCCCAAGCGGGCCAGCAGGCTGGCGAGGATACAACCCAGCGCTACGGGTGCAGTGGTCATCACCCACATCGTGATTTTCAGCATGACGATGTTCATGGCCTGAAAGAAGTCGACGACCGGCCGGGCCGGAGGCCCCACGGCCATGCAGGCCAGTCCCGTCAGGAGCGCGAAGCAGATGATGCCCAAGGCGTTCATCTCGGCCAGCGCTTGGAATGGATTGGAGAGAATCGGCTCCAGCACGTCGCGCTTGAACATCTCCAGCGGTCCGAGATCGTGCTTGGTCTGAATGGCCTGCCACTTCGCCGCAAAGTCCTTGCGCGATGCGGCTTGGGCGCCGCTTTCCTGGGCCACGAACTGAAGATAGGCCAGCTTTCCGCTTTCCGCGTCCGGATCCAGGCCGGGATGCTTTTCGATGAAGGCGGCCCTGAACTGCGTGAACTCGGCCTCGCGGTCCTGGCGCAGCTTGCGGCTCGCTTCGCGTTCGCCGGGCTTGATCAAAAGAACCGCGGCAAGGCCTATCGCCACCGCGATGCTGGTGGTCGCCACGTAATACGCAAAGGTCTTCCAGCCGATGTTGCCCAGCTCTTTCATGTTCGGTAGGCTGCTGATCCCGGCGACGATCGACGCGAAGATCAGCGGTGCGATGATCATCTTCAGCGCGCCGATGAAGAGGGTTTTGCCGAAGAGATCCAGCCACCAGACGCTCTGCTTCAGCGCGTTTCCGCCGGGCTCCAGGGCGTAATGCAACACGAAACCCAGCACGAGTCCGAGACCCATGCCGATGAAGATCCAATGGTGGAGGGCCAGACCCTTCTTGGGCGCGCCGGGGTTGCTCATGCGCGGCTGCTCCGTCGGTGGAATCCCGCCCGCGCCGCGAACCGATTCCGAGCGCGAGACGTAGAAGCGAGTGGTGCGGCAAATGGCCGGGTACTCTTATACTCCCAGATGGGTTTGTTCGTAACCCCGCTCCGGCTGAATTCAGCGAGGCGCCTCGCATGTCCTGGTGGAAAGAGACACCTAGGATGGAAGCGATCAGAAGCGTCACGCGCGCTGCTGGGGGTGCGTGTTTTATCACCGGGGTGATCCCATTTATTCTCCTGGTGCCGCTCAACGATTCCATGCACAGGACACAGCAGATCGTTCACATCCTCTGGGCGGCCTGGCCTTGGACGGCATTCTTCGGAGCCGCGCTCTTGTGCGATTTGCACGACGATTTGGGTCGCGCGCCGCCTCAGGATGAAGGACGGTGGATGCGCCAAGGCGCAATCTTGGGAGCGCTCTTTGCGTTCTTAAATCTGCCTGGATGGGGGTTTTTCGCGATGCTGTCGCCCACGGGATTGAACTTGTTGCGCTTCCTGGCGCTCACGGCTCTGTCCGGGGCGTGTGCAGGGGCATGGGTGGGCTGGGAAGCGTATCGCTCACGCCAGACTCCGAATCGGCGCTTCCCGCGCCTCCATCTATCTTCGCTTATCGCCTTGGCTCTGGCCGCGGGGTGCGTCATGGCCTTGTTCATTGAGCACAACTGACACAGTAAGGTCGGACGGTGTTGAAGCGTGGCGTATCGCCGCTGCGTTATGCGGGAGAGTCGTGCTCGCCGACCGGCAGCGCCACGAAGAAGACCGTTCCCGACTTGCCCGTCTCGAAGCGGATGCTGCCGGCGTGTTCTTCGGCGATCTGCTTGGCGATGGCGAGGCCCAGTCCGCCGCCGCCGGGCTTGGTGCTGACGAAGACTTCGAAGACCCGCTCACGGACCTGTTCAGGGATGCCGGGACCGGTGTCGGCCACTTCGAGGCTTGCGCGGCGGGCGTGCGCGTCCCAGCGCGTGCGTACGGTCACGGTCCCGTTGCGGACGATGGCTTGCATCGCGTTGAGCACCAGATTGACGAGCAACTGGCGGATCTTATTGGCATCGAGCGGCAGGTCGGAGGGGAGCGCGGGGTCGGCTTCGAGCTTCGCGGCGACTTTGGCGTGTTCGAGCTGGCGGCGCAGGAAATCGAGCGTCTCGGCGCAGAGCTTGTTGAGGTCGGTGGGCGCGCGCTGAGCCGGGCGGGGCCGGGCGAAGGTGAGCAATTCTTCAACGGCCAGTTCGAGGCGGTCGATCTCGCTGAGCACGATGGCGTACGCCTTGCGCGTAGCCTCGTCGGCCTGAGGCTGGCGGTCGGCGAGGACCTGTACGGTGATGCGCATGCTCGTCAGAGGGTTGCGGATCTCGTGGGCCACGGAGGCGGCCAGACGGCCGGTGGAGGCCAAACGTTCGCTCTTGAGCAGCTCTTCCTGGCTGCGGCGGAGACTCTCGACCATGGTCTGAAACGCGGCGGCCAGTTCGGCGATTTCGGCGGGGCCGCGTTCGCGTCCGGAGTCGAGGGATTCGCTCAGCCCGCCGCTGGCCAGTCGTCCGGCGGTGACGGCGAGGCGGCGGACCGGGCGCGTGATCCAGCGCGCCATGACCCATCCCAGCAGCGCCGCAAGCGCCACGCCCAACGCGCCCAGACCGGCAATGCGCGCGAGCGCGCGGTTCTGGGCCTCCTCGACGCGCGCAAGCGGGTAGAGCACGAAGTAGCCCGGGCGGACCGTTCGGCTCGGTTCGAGCGGCATTAACCGCGAGGCGTAATGGATCAGGTAAACCTGTCCGGCCAGCGGCACCTGAGTGGTATGCAGCCGCGAGGTTGTCGCCGGATCGGACAAGCCGGGAAAGTATTTGGGTTCACGCACGGCCGAGCGCAGATCGCTGAGCAATTGAGTATGTTCGGGACGGCTCAGGTCGAGCGTGGTGACGGGCGGCTCGGGATCCACCTGGACGACAATTTCCAAGCCGTCGCCGGTTTCATCAGGTCCAACGGCGCGGTCGCGCAGTTCGCGCAAAAAGGCCTCATAGGGCGGAGTCGGGTAGTAGGCCACGACGGCCAGCACAAAGCGCTGCTGCTGCTCGACCCGCGCGCGCACGTCTTCCAGAATCTCGCGCGCCAAGACCCAGCCCAGCAGGCTCAGGAGCAAGCTGAAGAGAGCGACAAAAGGGAGCGTGATCTGCGTGGCAAGGCGCAGACCGAACCGAGCGGTTGGAACCGGCGCGAGATCGGCCAGCGGCGTGACGCTCCGTGCAAGAGTGGCGTAAAACGCCATTTTAGCACAAAGGCCGCGTCGCTCCCGATGAATATGGGAGGTCGGAGCAGGGGCTTTAGATAACAGGCGAAAACCTGCAATTGGCCTGTGAGTTGACGCGTAAGTCATTTGATTTCAATGGTTTAATTGGTGGGTCGAGGGTCTGAGGGATCAAATTTTCGTTGACTTTACACGTGCAAACGGTAATGTCGTTCCGCCAACTCAGGAAACGACTCAGATTTATCCCCGCGCGGCAATCGGCCACGTTGAGGGAGGTCCACATTGCCGGTGGGATCCGAGTTTAGGATCGAAAGGGAGGGAATGTATCATGCGTAAGGTTTGGATGACGTTGGTGGTGGCGATGCTGTGCGGTTTGGGCGCGGTGGGTTGCAGCAAGCCGGCTGAAAAGACGGCGCCTGCCAAGACCGAAGCGAAGACCGAGGCCAAGACGGGCGAGGCGGCGAAGACGGAGCCGGCCAAGACCGAAGAAGCCAAGACCGAAGCCGCCAAGAGCGAGTAACGCTCGGCAGGCCTTGATGTTGCAAGCAGGGAGGAAGCCCTCCAAGGGCTTCCTCCCTCTTTTTTTGTGCGCTTCCCCCATTATGATGCTTTCGTGGCGTCTTAACTTCGAGTTCGTTCGGACGCGCCTCGAACTTGAAGTGCCGTAAGTCGTTAGCGAGCGCCGTGGGGAGCACGCAGGCCGGTCCATGTCCAGCGCAACCACTTCGGCAGCCCCCTGCGACGAACCCGAAGCGACGGGTCCGGCGGAGGCCGCGCCGTCGTTGAAATCGCGGGCCTGGCGGATGCTGGTGCGATTGGGCGGGCGGCTGGCGGAACTGTGGAGTCCGCTCAGCGGCTGGTACCTCGCCGCGCTGGCGGCGTGCGGCATGGCGGGCGTCAACGGCTTGCTGTTGGGCTACCGCGTCGTCGAGCATTCGACGATCGGGAAGTTTATTCAGAGCGACGACATCCCCCTGCTGCATTACGTGGAGACGCATTACGCGAAGCTGTATTGGACGCAGGCCGGCTGCGCGGGCTTCCTGCTGCTGGCGTTGCTGGCGGGTTACCGCACGGTGCGCAGCTCGTGGACGGGATGGACGTGGGCGGGCCTGACCTTCTTCGGCGCGGGATTGGCTTCGTACGCTCAGCGTTTCGTGAAACCCGAAAGCGGCCCGGTGACGCTGCACGCGCCGAACGCGCTGGATTGGCTTTGGGTGGCGGCGCTGGGGTTGGCGGCGAGTTGCGGCGCGACGGCGCTGGCGCGAAGGCTGCGCGGAGTGGTGCAGCCCGAACCGGCGGTGCTCGCGCGCGGGCGTTGGATTCCTGCCCGCGTGGCGGTGCTGTACCTGTTGGGCTGCATCGCGGTGCTCACGTATGCGCTCATGGATCACTTGGGCTTCTGGTCGAGCGCGAAGAACGGTGGCTACAATTACCGGCAGTTCTTCGAACCCGGCGAGTTGGGCTATGCCGATCTGGTCCTGTATTCGACCTCCTGGCTTTTCGCGTCGCTGGCGGCCCTGAGCGCCGCGGCGGGCGTGGCGCTCTTCTGGTTCGCCGAACAGCGCCTGCGTGAGCCCGACGGGAGCGAAGGGCTGCGCGCGGCGCTACTGGGCGCGGTCTGGTCCGGTGCGACGATGCTGCCGTGGCTGGCCAAAATGCTGCCCGAGATTCGCGGCGAAGGCGCGTGGATTCTCCCGGTCGGACTGTGCGGCGCGACTTTCGCGGCGGTGGTGCCGCTCCTGGCGGTCAGCTTGGTGACGCTGCGGCTGGACTTGGACGGCGCGGCGGCCGAGCATCCGGCCTCGACGGTGCGCGCGGCGGGCGGCGACCGGGCATTGGCGGCCTTTGTGCTCTTTCCTTTCTATCCACTAATAAGGATGGCGCGCCCGCCCCGGACGTGGCGGCCGTGGGTGTCGCTGGTGGCGCTCTTGCTTGTCTGCGGTCTGGCGGTGGCGGGCTTTACGTGGGGCATCGATTGGGCCGACCGCAACTACGACCTGGACGATTGGCGTAAGATGCTCAAGTCGGGGCTCTTTCCGTGTCTGCGCGTGCTGGCGGCGCTTGCTTGCGCCGCTTGGGTTTACTTAGCGTTCAGGCGGGTGGTGGAACCGTGGTTCCGCGCCGAGCCGGAAGAACCGGCGGCGAAGTGGCCGAATCGCATTCGCTATGCCGCGGTGGCGCTGGCGTGCGCGGGCATTCTGGGGGCCTCGTGGCCGTTCTGGGGCTGGCAGCGCGTCCCGCAGAACGTCTTCGCGCGGCTCGCGGAGTTCAGCAAGCGCCACGAATTCGAACTGGGCTTCCTGCATTGGATGGGCGATTTCGACGGCGACGGTTACGCGGCGTGGCTGAACGGCGCCGACCTGGACGAAAGCAATCCCACCGTGCAGGCCGGCGGGTTGTTCAAGCCGGTGGCCGTGCCGCTGATTCCGGACGTGGTTGAGGTGGTGGATCCCGAAAAGTCGGTGCGCTTTCCCAGCGTGGTGGTGCTGTGGCTGGAAGGCGTCGCGCCGCGGCTGCTGAGTTGTTACGGGCAGCGCAAGCTTCCCGAAGGCGTCTTGGCGACGCCGCACATGGATGCGCTGGCCGCCGACGGTACGCGCTTCGCGCACGCGCGCTGCGTGTACCCCAGCACGTGGGACGGCTGGTACATGACGCAGGCCGGACGCTTCCTGCGCGTGCTGGAGATGGACAACTCCAAACCGTTCGGCGAGACCTACGCGCGGCATAACAACCTGCTCAAGATCCTGAAGCTTGCCGGCGTCACGCGCTACGCGCACGCGGACACGGTCCCGTTCGTGGATCTTTTCGTGCCCGAGCGCTACCGCGAGGAAAACTTCGAGAAGGATCTGAATTCGGAACCGGATTCGAAGCTGGAGATCATGCGCGGCGACAAGCGCACGGACCGGCTGGTGCGGTTCATCGAGTCGCTGGAGCCGGGCGAAAAGTTTTTCCTGTGCGAGCACATGACGGACACTCACTTTCCGTGGAAGCGCACGAGCCTGAAGCGCGCACAGGAGCTGGGTTTTCCGGACGGCCTGGAGTTCTGCGAGGCCGACGCGATCGTGGACGGCGTGAAGAACGATAAGCTCGCGCGGCATTGCCAGACGGTCACGCGCATGGACGGACAGATCGGGCGGATCGTGAAGGCCCTGAAGGACCGCGGGCTGTACGACGAGACGCTGATCCTGATCGTCAGCGATCACGGTTGCCAGTGGTTCGAACACGAACACATGTATTACGTGAGCCACCTGTACGAACAATGCCTGCGGATCCCGATGATCCTGAAGGTGCCCGGGATGCCGCGGGGGTTGGTCTGTGAGACACCGGTCCTGCAGACCGACCTCATTCCGACCTTCCTGGAACTGGCCGGGATGCGCATCGCCCCACCGGCGAAGCCACTGGATGGACTGAGCCTCGTTCCGTTTCTGCGCGGCGTTTCGGACGTGGATGAGGCGCCGTATCGAAAACGCAACCTGATCCTGACGACGCATTACGATACGCTGGGCGTGGTACGCGCGTTTCGCGACAAAATGATCTTCGACCGCCCCACCGGCACGTACTGCATCTTCGACATCGAGTCCGACCCCATGGAGAAGCACAACCTCGTGGACACACGGCCGGAATTGAAAGACGAGTTGCTGGAGCTATTGCGCGAGATGCAAAAGAAGCACCCCGAATTCCTTGGCGGCATCGCCGATCCGCCGGGCGTGCTGGCGGCGCATCCATGAGCGCGCCCGCCGAACTGACCGTCAAGCCGCGCCATTACAAACCGCTGCTGGCCGGGCACCCGTGGGTATTCGCGGAGGCCGTCGAGAAGGTGACGGGCGAGCCGAAGCCCGGCGACGAAGTACGCGTGCGCGACGAACGCGGAGCGGTGCTGGGACGCGGGTATTACTCGCCCGGCAGCGCGATCGCCGTACGCCTGCTCACGCGCAAAGACGAATCCTGCGATGCGGGGTTGCTGCGCCGCCGCTTGGCCGACGCGCTGTCGCTGCGGCGCGAGACGCTGGGCTTCGACGGTTCGGAGCAGGCGCCGCGCACCGCGTACCGGCTCGTGCACGCCGAAGGCGATTGGCTGGGCGGGCTGGTGGTCGATCTTTACGGCGACGTGGCCTGCGTGCAGATTCATACCGCGGGGATGGACCGCCGGCGCGAAGCACTGCTCGCGGCGCTGCAGGAACTCGCCGGCGCCGTTACGATCCTCGACCGCAGCGACGCGCGGATGCGCGACCTGGAAGGTTTGAACCCGCCGCGCGAAGAGCCGATGCGCGGGCACGCGCCGGAAGGGCCGGTCGAGGTGCGCAGCCACGGCGCGCGGCTGGCGGTGGACTTCGAAAGCGGCCAGAAGACCGGGCTTTTTCTCGACCAGCTCGATCATCAGGCCTGGCTGGCGCGGCACGCGCGCGGGCGCGCGATGCTGGATGTCTTCAGCTACAGCGGCGGCTTCGCGGTGCAGGCCGCGCGCGCGGGCGCGAAGAGCGTCGCGCTGCTGGAGCGCAGCGCCGCTGCGTTGGATGCGGCCCGCGAGAACCTGGAGCGCAACGCGATCGCCGACGCGGAACTGATCGAAGCCGAGTGGCAGGAAGGTTTCGCGCATCTGAAGTCCGAGAACCGGCGCTTCGATCTGGTGGTGCTGGATCCGCCCAAGTTCGCGCGCACGAAGGCCGACGTGCCGCAGGCGCTGGAAGGCTACCGGCGCCTCAACGCCGCCGCCGCCGAACTGCTGAATCCCGGCGCGCTGCTTTATACCTGCTCGTGTTCGGGGAACGTGAGCGAGCTTGAATTCGAGCGCGCCGTCGCGGGAGGATTGGCGGGCTCGGGCCGCCGCGCGCAGGTGCTCGAACGGCGCGGCCATGCGCCCGATCATCCCGTCCCGCCCGGATTCGAGCAGGGCCGCTACTTGCAGGGGCTGCTGGTGCGAGTCCTGTAGCATCCGGAGCCGGCGCGCCAGAGGGGTCCGATGGCATCGAGCGAGATCTGGAAAGAGCTGCTCGACCGCGAGGCGGCGCTGGGCACCGAAGCGACGGTGCGGATGACTTTCAAGCCGCGCACGGCACCGACCGAAATCGCCGACGCGACGCCGCTGCCGGCGACGGTCATCTCGGGCGAATTGGCGACGCGGATCGGAAGCGTCGCGCCGACCCTGCGTTCGAACGCGCCGGCCGCTTCGGCCGGTTCCGCTGCGATTCCGCCGGATTACCGCGTGCTGGCGCCGCTGGGAGAAGGCGGCATGGGGATCGTTTTCCGCGCCATGCAGCCGGCGCTGGGCCGCGAGATCGCGCTGAAGGTCGCCAAGCAGCAAGAACCGCACGCGCGCGCTTCCTTCGTAAGCGAAGCGCGCGTCACGGGACGGCTCGAACACGCCAACATCGTTCCACTGCACGCGCTGGGCACGCTGCCCGACGGCGCGCCCTGCATCGCGCTGAAGCTCGTCCAGGGAACCACGTGGCGAAAGCTGATCCAGGAGCGCAGCGGTCCGGGGCCGCAGCTTAAAGAGCATCTGCGCATCCTGCAAAGCGTGGGGAACGCGCTGGCGTTCGCGCATCAGCAAGGTGTGCTGCATCGCGATCTGAAACCGGACAACGTGATGGTGGCGGAGTTCGGGCAGGTCTTCGTGATGGACTGGGGCCTCGCCGCGCGGTTGCCGAATGGGAGCGCCGAGCTGGCGTACCTGCCGGAAGCTTCGGCGCTGCGCGGGCCGGCCGGGACGCCCGCGTACATGGCCCCGGAACTCGCGCGCGGCGACGGCGCGGCCTCCGATGCCCGGACGGACGTGTATCTGCTGGGGGCGTGCTTGCACGAGGCCTTGACCGGCCGCCCGCGCCACGCCGGCGCGACCATCACCGAGATTCTTTCCGCGGCGGACCGTTCGGAGCCTTTCGCGTTTCCGCCCGAAGTGCCCGCCGAACTGGCGGCGCTGTGCAATCGGGCTTGCGCACGCGAACCGTCCGCACGCTTCGCCGACGCGCTCGATTTTTTGAAGGCGCTGGAAACGTATCTGGAGCATGAGCAGGCCGAACTGCTCGCCGCGAAGGGCGCGCGGCTGCTGGGGGATCTCGAGGCGCTGCTTTTGCGCGAAGCGCCGCCGGAAGAGACCGAAGAGCGCGCGCGAACCGTCCAGCGTCTGTATGCGCAGAGCCACTTCGCGTTTCAGCATGCGAAAGAACTGTGGCCGGAATCCAACGCCGCTCGAAGCGGAGCGCGGAAGTTGACGGCCGCGATGCTGGAGCATGCGCTGCACGGCGAGGATCTGGCGCTGGCACGCCGTCTGAGTGAAGAGGAAGGCGCCGAGCCGTTTCGCGCGCGCATTGCGGAACTGGCCGAACGGATCGCGGCGCGCGAGCGCGAGATGGAGCGCCTGCGCGAAGCCGCGGCGCGGCACGACTGGAAGCATGTCGCCCGTCCGCTGGGGACCGTACTGATCGCCGGAGCCTGCTGCGGCGCGTTCGGGACGCTGACCAGCGCCGCGCTGCGCTCGGCCGGGCGCGCGTGGTCTTCGCCGCTGATCCTGATGAGCGTCTGGATGCTCGCGCTGCTTGTCACCGGCGGCCTCGCGCTGAAGCTATTGCGCGGGCGCAAAATCAGCTTCAGCGCGGTGAGCGAACAGCTTGCGGGTACGTGGCTGGCCGTGGGCGTCGCGTGCCTGGGCGTGGAATTGCTGAATTGGCGCATGGGTCATCCGCCGTTCAAGCTCTTACCGGTGACGGCGCTCTTCCTCGGCGTCGGTGTCGCGTCGCTCGCTTTTCAAACCCACCGCGTGTTGCTGGGCGTGGCGGCGGCGTTTCTGGGCACGAGCTATTGGATGACGGTCTGGCCGGAGTACGGTCGGGAACTGCTGGGCGTGACTCTGTGTCTCGCGCTGGGCGCGTTGGGGTTGTTCCTGCGGCGCGTGAAGGCTTGAAGCGCGTTTAGCGCGGATCCACGGCCGATTCGAGCGGCACGCCTTCGCTTTGCAGGCGGTACATGCGCGCGTACCAGCCGCCTTGGGCAAGCAGTTCGTCGTGGCTGCCGCGCTCCCGGACCAGGCCGCGGTCGATCACCAGGAGCTGATCGCAGCCGCGTACGAGCGAGAGCCGGTGGCTGACGATCACGGTGGTGCGCCCTTGCATCAGGCGTTCGAGGGCGGCCTGGATCAACGCTTCGCTTTCGGGCTCGACGCTGGCGGTGGCTTCGTCGAGGAGCAGAATACGCGGGTTGGCGAGGAACGCGCGGGCGATGCAGAGGCGCTGCTTCTGCCCGCCGCTGAGCTTCACGCCGCGTTCCCCCACCAGCGTGTCGTAGCCTTGCGGGAGGCGTTCGACGAATTCGTGCGCGTTGGCTTCGCGCGCCGCTTCGATCATGTCCGCTTCGCTCGCGCCCAATCGGCCGAATAAAATGTTCTCTCGAATCGAGGCGTTAAAAAGGAAGGGCTCCTGGGTCACGATGGCGCAGTGCCGCCGGAAGCCGGATTGCGAGAGCGTGCGCAGATCGTGCCCGTCGATGGCGACCGTGCCGGCCTGCGGATCGTAGAAACGCAGGATCAGGTTGAGCACCGTGGACTTGCCTGCTCCGCTGGGCCCGACGACCCCTGCGGTGTGCCCGGGCTCGACGACGAAGCTGACGTTTTCCAACGCGGTGCGTTCGGGCGTGTAAGCGAAGCGGACCTGCTCGAAGCTGACGCGGCCCTGCACGGACTCGAGCGCCTTCGAGCCGGGCGCATCCTGGACGACTTCGGGCGCGTCGAGGACTTCGAAGACGCGCGACCCTGAGGCCGCGGCGCGCTGGAGCATTTCGTTGGTCTGCGCCAAGGTCTGGACGGGGCTGAAGAGCTGCCACCAGTATCCGCGCAAGGCGATGAGGCCGCCGACGGTGAATTCGCCCTGCATCACGTAGTACGCTCCGGCCCCGATCATCGCCACGTTGCTCAAGAAGCCGACGGACATGACGCCGGGAAAGTACGCGGCGCGCGCCTTCACGCCGCGCAAGCTCTCGGCGTAGAAAGCGGCGTTGCGCGCTTCGAAGCGCGCGGCTTCGTGGGGTTCGCGCGCGAAGGCCTTGATCACGCCGACGCCCATCAGGTGCTCTTGGAGGACCGAAGAGAGATCGCCGAGCTTGTCGCGCACCGAGCGGTACAGGCCTTTCACGCGCCGGTTGAAGAACCAGACCATCAACGCCACCAGCCCCAGCGGGATCAGCGAGACGATGCCAACCTTCCAGTTGAGCCACAAGATCACGCCCGCCACGCCAACGAAACTCAGCGCGTTGCTGACGATCGTATCGACGCCGTTGATCACGACTTCTTGAAGCACATCGACGTCGCCGATGGCGCGCGCCTGCATGTCTCCGCTGCGGTGTTCGTGGTGGTACGCCAGCGACTGGCGCAGCAGCTTGGCGTGCACGCGCTCGCGCAGGTCGTGGACGAAGCGCTGCCCCGCTCGTCCCAGCAGCCAGGTGCGCGCGATCGAGAAGCCCGCGCCGACGAGGTAGACGGCGAGCATCAGCGCGAGCGCCGGGAGCAGCATCTCGCGCTTACCTTCGATCAGCACGTCGTCGACGATGTACTTCCAGACGAGCGGATGAAAGAGCTGGCAGGGTGTGGCAAGCAGCAGGCAGGCGAAGCCCGCCGCGAGCGGGGCACGATAAGGACGCAAAAGCCCGAGGATGCGCACGAACACGCCGCGATTCTCCGCTGCCGGACGCAGGGAATCTTAACCGGCGGTGCGCAGCGGAGCGCGGACAGGTTTTGGAAATTCAGGCCCACTGCGCGCAACACGAAGTGGGATTAGAAAAGTTACGGAACGCTGGTCCTTACGGCAGCGCCACCGCCTGCTCGGCGGCGTACTCGAAATCGACGCGTATCACGCGCCGGTTGTAGGTGTCGTTGAGGTACAGGTGGTGTTCGCTGAACCCCGCGCCGCTGGGCCAGGCGAGCGGAATGTCGGGCGTCGCGAGCGCAGGTTTGCCGGCTTTGCCTTCGGGCGTGTGCGGATTCACGTACTGGGCGTCGAAATTTCCGTACGAGCCGATCTCGGCGATGGTGTTCCCCGCGTTGTCGAACAGGAGCACGTTGGCCGCGAATGCGCTGGGCATGGCCAGGCGGCCGTAGCGGTCGACGTCGAAGCGTGGGACGCGGCAGACGCAGCAGGACGAGTTGCCGCCGGGCCCGGGGCCGCTGACGGGACCGAGGCCGGAGTAAATGTGCTGGGCGTTTTCGACGGCCATTTTGCCTTCCAATTCCAGCTTAGGCGCGGCGGGCATTTTGCTCTCGCTGTCCTTGATGCCCAGCACCGCGCCGCCTTCGGGGCCGAACTTCACGACACTGCTGTACCAGCGCGTGGCGACCTGATCGCCGGTGAGAAATCCCGGCGGCTTGAAGCCCGCGGGTTTCACGTCAAGGCCGACGTAGATGTTGCCTTTCAGGTCCACGCGAATCCCTCCGCCCGCGCTGGTGATGGGACCGAGCACCGAAGTGCGCAGATCCTCGGGGTACCCTTTGAGCGATTCGGGCTTGGTGGCCGGGAACTTCCCTTCCAGATACTTACCCTTAAGCGCTTTGCCGTCGCCGCCGAAGCCGCCGACGGCGTAGAGCGTCCAGTCGTACATGAAGGAGATGTACACTTCCCCGTTGGGCCCGCAGCCGAGGCCCTTCTCGCAATTTCCGATTCCGTAGCGGCTGTAAATTTGTGGGCTGATGACGTGCGTCCCGTGCTTGTACGGAGCGGGCTCAAGGTCGCGGGTGAAGCGTTCGAGCGGTCCGCTGAAGCTTTCTCCGGTGCGGATGTAGAGCAATCCGTCGTAACCCACGGAAAGATCGACTCCGGCGAGGGGCTTGTTCTGCTTGTTCCTGAGGATGCCGCCTTGGCCGGTTTTTCCGTCGTAACGCCAGATTAAATTCCCGCCGTCGGCGACGTAGAGTTCGTCGCGCGCATAATCCACGGCCAGGCGATTCCAGTCGATCTGCCCTTCGGGGCGGCGCTTGAAGGCGGTTTCGACCGGTGCCAGCGCGGCGCCCTGGTCTTCGAGCGCCAGGAGTCCCTCGGGCAGTCCCGCGATCCAGACCACCGTTTTGCCGCCGCTGACGGTGACGGCCATGCGCGGCGAAACCTTGTTGGGGAACTTGTCGTAAAGCGCGGCGGGCTTGGCGCCGGGCGCGAAGTTCTCGAACTTTTCCACCGCCAGCGCGTGCGTATTCCAGCCGTTGCAGACCATGCGCAGCACGTAGAAAGCGCCGCTCTTGGGGTGCGCGACGATCTGATGCGGATTCATGACAGCCACTTCGCCGATCTGTTTGCCGTCTTCGGAGAAGACGACCACGCGATTCTTGTCCCGGTCCGGCACGTAGACGTTGTTCTTCGCGTCGCAGCCGACGAAATGGATCGGGCCGGTGCGCCCATAGATTTTGAAGCCGTCCTTCCACCACGATCCGTCGAAAGCGATCGGCAGCGAGACAAAGAGCTTCATTTCGTCCTTCCCGTCGAGGCGCATGCGGTAGACGCCGCCCAGCGGAAAGCGCGGGTCTTCGGTCTTGCGTTTGTCCTTGTTGGGTACGGGGCCGGTGAGGTACAGCCACTTGCCGTCGGGCGAGGCCGCGTAGCAGGCCACGCCTTCGTGATAATGCCACGGATGCCCGTAGTGGTTCTTCTCGCCGTTGGTGGCGTCGAAGACCGGCCAGGGCTTCTGCTTGGTTCCGAAGGCCGCGCCTTTGACGCTGCCGTCCGCGTTGAGCGCGTAGACGTCGTGCTGATCGGCGAAGAATACGCCGTTCGACTGCGAGGCCGCGACCAGCGAGGCGCTGGGGCTGCCGTAGAAATCGGGGTTCAGACACGAGTAGTTCGTCGGGCGCCAGACTTTGGCTTCGGCGTCCCAGCGCGCCACGTTCTTCATGGCGTCGGGCAGCAGCTTGGAGGGGAAGGGCGCGATCTCGCGCAGGTAGCGGCCTTGGCCGTCGTAGACTCGCACCGTTCGCGCGCCTTGATTGTGCGTGCCCTGGTACGAACTGATGTACAGGTTGCCATCCTCGTCGCAGGCCAGCCCGTCCACGGAACCGAAGGTGTAAGGATCTTCGCCGATCATGCGCCCGAACTTGAAGCGCGTGCCTGCGCGCACGCGCGCTTTGAAGGGCCCGCCCACGGCGGGCTTGCCGAAATCGTCCTTGCCGTCCCATTCGAGCGTCTGGGTCAGCCCCGGCTTGAGCGGCTCAGGCGGCGCTTTCGCCCCGCCCAGTACGCCCGCCGCCAGATGCCGCACGGCCTCGCCCTTCGCGTTCAGGATCGCGACCTCGACATCGGTGCTCTTCGCGACGCCGAAGCTCACCACGAGCTTATCGCCCTGCTTTTTGGCCGTGGGCGGCGCCGAGAACGCGGCCTCGCCGGCCTGCAATGCGCCGAACGCGAGGACGCATAAGGTCCAGAGGCCAAGCACCGTGTGGTTGCGCATCTTTATACTCCTCCGCAGATCATGAGGTGGGGCGGCTCCCGTAAGCAGGCGCATCGGACAACCACAAGGGTACGCCTACGCGCAGGCCAGGACGCTTGGGTTGCTGGAGTTTCCAGAGCAGCAGTTCGACCGCGATGCGGCCCAGTTGCGCGTTATCGGCCAGGATCGCGCGCGCGCCGCCGTGCGCGGGCGCGTCGGTGGCGCCGGCTGCCGCGCAGACCAGTCCGCGTTCGGCGAAGACCGCCGCAACGGTTCGAGCCTGCCCGTACGAGTGGCAGATGACGCCCTCGGGCCGTTCTGCCGCCGGAAGGCCGGCCCATGCTTCGGCAAGCGCCCGAACGTGGGGCTCGTCGGGCCACGTGGCTTGCACCCATTCGTCCGGCGCGCGCAAGCCGGCTTCCGCCATTGCCTGCCGCCAGGCGCTCTGGCGCACGAAGCTGTCGGGATCGAGGCGCGCATTTTCGGGCGCGTAGAAATTGGGATCGCGCTGCAGCGCCGCGAACTCCGCGTAGGGCTGGTGCATCCAGCAGCCGAGGAACCAGATCCGCCGCAGGCCGTGCGCCGTGAACTCCCGCACCGCCGCGCGGTAACCGGGGAATGGATCGAAGAACACCTGATCGGCGCGGATCGCGAAGCGTTCGTTGGGAAAGTCCACCAGCACCGTCGGGATGCCCAAGTCGAGCAGTTCGGCGGTCCACTCTTCTTCGACCACGCTGAGCGTCAGGATCCCGTCGAAGCGCGCTTCGCGCACGGCGCTCAGCGGCGGATGGCGGTGGCGCGCCGCGTGCTCTTCGCCCAGGACTTCGACGGAACAGCCGCGGCGGTCGGAGACCCAGCGCCCGCGCGTCGCCTCGTGGTCGGGCACGCTGGGGAATTCGCCGGCCATCCGCTCCAGACCCCACGCAGCCAGCGCGCCGCGCAGAATCTCGTTTTGCTGCGCGCCGTAGCGGAAATCGGAGAAGAACGAATGCGGCAGCAGCACGCCCAGGCGCAGAAAGCGGCCGGGCATCAGCGGGCGCTGCTCCGGATCGGCCACGTACGACCCGCTCCCCCGGCGGCGCACGATCAGCCCCTCGCGGGCCAGATCGTTCAAGGCGCGGACGATAGTGATCTTGCTCGCGCGAAGCTGACGCGGGAGATCCGTCTCGGGCGGCAGGCGCGAGCCCGGCGCGTAGGTGCCGTCAAGAATCAGGCGCCGGATCGATTCGCGCACGCGTTCGTGCTTGGTGGCCGGCGCGCGGCGCGGAGACGTCGTGAGGTTGAGTTCCATGCGCCTGTCCTTGCTCGCCTGAAGCCGGCCCGGATCCGCGTTACTTGCCCTGCGCCGCGTGCTTGTACAGCCACACCTTCATACCCTGCGGCGCGGAGCTGAAATAGAACAGTACGCCGGCCCCGCGGATCGGAGCGACCGAGACGCCGTGCCCGCCTTTGAACGGCGCCGCCGCCGCAAGCTCGCGCCACGTATCCTGGCCCGGATGGTAAGCCGCGACCTTGCCTGCATTCGAGACCGCAACCAGTTCGCCGCTCGCCGGATCGCACTCAGTGAGGCTCATCCCGACGCCGAGGTTGAAGGGCGCGGGCTTGGACGCGTTGAGCTTGCCCTGAATGTCCAGCCGGTAGAGCTGTCCGCTCCCGTTGCCGCCGCCCAGCAGGACCGTTTTGAATCCGGCGCTGTAGCACGCCAGATTGTGGTACGGTCCGGCGGCGGCTTCTTTGCTCAGCGCCGCCCACTGCCCGGCGGCCGAATTGAACTCCCAAACCTCTTTGCCCAGGTATCGAATCAGCGAGCGGCGTTCCGGGAAATACGCCAGCGCCATGCCGTGTCCGTGGGGCGCCTTGAGTTCGGGGAGCGTCGTCCACTCGTTCTTGGCGGCCTCGAAGCGATGGACCAGCCCCGACGCGCTGGCGTTGTGAAAGAAGTACCCGCCCTCGCCGTCGGCGGCGTTGTTCTCGTACGCGTGGAACCATTTCAAGGGTTTCGCCCATTCCGAAGTCGGCATCTGCGTCCACGCATTCGTCGCAAGATCGTAGCGGATGTGAACCGGCGGGCCTTTGAGGTGGACTTGCCCGATCAGATGGACCTGCCGGTTGCGCGCGTCGTAGCCGGCCTTGCCGCTGTACGCGAGAATGTCCTCACCGCGCATCAGGGTCTGGTACTCGTAGCCTTCGGTCTTGAACTCCGCGAAGGCGCCGGGCGCCAGACTTTCAGCGGCCAACTCCAGCGCGGTCTTCGGCTCGCCGGCGTAGAGCAAACCGCTCCAAGCCAGGATCCCGACCAGCACCAGATTCGAGTAGCCGCTCATGTTTACGTTCCCGCGTTTCGCTTCCGCCTCACTACCGAACAGGTACGCCTGCGAGTCCTTATACACCAGTACATATATGTGATGCAAAAGAAAGTATATGTATTTTAGAGTCGGCAAGCCTTTGCCCTGGATACGCTTCCAAGGAACCTCGGCTTTGCGCTTAACCAAACGGGACCATTGAGCTCGCTTATTTGGATTTTGATGGGGATTCGGCGTAAGCCGTTCGAGTCCTCTAGACCTCCGACTTGCCGAGCCGGAGCGCTCTCATAAGTGCTTCAAATTTCAGCTAGTTAATGAAGTCTACCGTGCAGGAATGAGGTAAAAACTCGCGTCCTCACCTTTATAGGACGCGGAGCACTTTAGCGCATACAAACGTCACGGACTTCCAAGCCGGCTTGGGGTAAGCCGCGCGCGGAACGACGGAACCTATGACGGCTGTGCGCGTGGGGCGCAAAAGTTGGCGGGGACTCGCTTAAAACGGGCGAGGGCGGACCAAGGGGTTGGTTTATGGCGGGCGAAAAAGCGGGCACGGGCGCGAATCCCAAGGTCATCAACGGATTCGAGATCCTCGATAAGCTCGGTCAAGGTGCGATGGGCGCGGTCTTCAAGGCGCGCCAGATCTCCCTCGACCGCATCGTGGCGTTGAAGATTCTCCCGCCCAGCATCGCGAAGGACCAGACCTTCATCGAGCGCTTCATGCGCGAAGCGCGCAGCAGCGCC
This sequence comes from Planctomycetota bacterium, assembly GCA_015075375.1. Lineage (GTDB taxonomy): Bacteria > Planctomycetota > SZUA-567 > H5-PLA8 > H5-PLA8 > H5-PLA8. The sequence continues at coordinate 2,916,594 of JABTUM010000001.1, forward strand.
AAGCTGAACCATCCCAACGCGGTGCAGGGGATCGACGTCGGCCAGGACCCGGCGACGGGCCTGTACTACTTCGCGATGGAACTGGTGGACGGTCCCACGCTGAAGCAAGTGCTGCAGGACGAAGGCAAGCTCGACGAAGTCCGCGTGCTCGAAATCGCGCTCGACGTAACCAAAGCGCTCGAAGCGGCGGAAAAGATCAGCCTCGTCCACCGCGACATCAAGCCGGACAATATTCTGCTGACGGCCAACGGGACGCCTAAGCTGGCCGACTTGGGGCTGGCCAAGCAGACGAACAGCGACGGCGAAGACGCCGGGCTGACGCAGACGGGCAAAGCGATCGGCACGCCCTTCTACATGGCGCCCGAGCAAGTCCGCGGGCACAACGACAAGATCGATACGCGCACCGACCTCTACGCTTTAGGCGCGACGCTCTTTCATTTGCTCACCGGCCATCCGCCGTTCCAAGGCAGCACCTCGGCCGAGATCATGTCCAAGCATCTGACCGAGAAACCGCCGCTGGCGCACCGCGAAGAAAAGTCGGTCAGCGAAGCGACGGGGCGGCTCCTGGCGCGCCTGATGGAAAAAGAGCCCGCCAAACGCGTGGGCTCGGCGGCCGAACTGGTCGGGCAGATCGAGAAGATTCTCTTCACGCAGGCGGGTAAGCGCGGCGCCAAAGGCGCGACGACGGGAAAGCTGGCGCCCATTGGCGCGAAAGGCACGACCGGTCCCCGCGCGCCGATCAAGGGTACGACCACCGGCCCGCGCGTACCGGTCAAGGGCACGGGCACCGGTCCGCGTGCATCGGTGAGCGAACGCGACCGGGCCGAGCCCGCTGCCGGCGGTTCGATGCTGGCCATCGGCGGCGTCGCCGCGGCGGTGCTCCTGGGCGGCATGGCTTTTCTCTTGATGGGCAAGGGCGGCTCGAAGCCCGAAACCGAAGCGCGCCGCAGCGGCTCCTCGGAGGATCGCCGCGAGCAGCCTTCGCCCGTGCGCCCGCCGCAACCCGTGAAGCGCAGCGAACCGGCAACGGTTCCGGAAGCGGCCAAGACCGCTTCGGCGGGGACGGAAACGCAGCCCGCCGTGCAAGAGGCGCCCCAAGAAGCGCTCTCGCCGATGCAGGCCTTCGCGCAGCTCGTGCGCTTCGAGGGCCTGGACGCAGCCGACAAAGCCGGGCGCGCCGCGCGCATCCAGCAATTCTTGACGCAGCACGGCGAAACGGACGTCGCGATCCGCGCGCGCCAATTGCTCGCCGAATTGGGCGTCGAAGAATCCGATCCGGCCGCCGCGCCGGCTGCCACGGCGCAAGCGGTGCCGGCCGAACCGGCGCCAAGCCCGGAACCCGCCGCGCCGGCTCCGCGCGTGGACGAAGCCGCCGCTGAAGCGGCGTTCGCGCGCTTCGCCGCGAACTTTTTGGAGGCGCTGCGCGCAGGTGCGCTCGATAAGGCCAAGGTCGTCCTTTCCCAAGCGCAGGCCGACGGCGCGCTGAAGCCCCTGGCCGAGCCGCTGGCGCAGGCGCCCGAAAGCTTCAAGTGGCTCCAGACCCTCGACGCGGCCTTGGCGCTTGGGGCCGAGAAATTGAAGGATGCGGATGTCTTCACGCTGCGCTTGGCCGTCGGCAACCCGATGCGCGTGGGCAAGAAGGTCGAGATGCAGGTCGCCGAAGTGAAGGACGGGCAGCTATACATCAAGCAGCAAGGGATGGAACTGCCGCTGGCCTTCGCGAAGCTGCATCCGCAGACGCGGATGGAACTCTCCGAGCAGGGCCTGGGCGAAGAGGCTGGCGACCGCCTCGCGGCGGCGCTGGGCAAGGTGCTGAGTTTAGGCGGCGAAAGCGCCAGCGCCGACGATGCGCGCGCGGCGGTGGAAGCCGCACGCAAGGCCGGCGCGGCCGAGCCGGCGGTGGCGCTGCTTTCGCGCTTCGTGGAGGTTGCCGAGGTCGGCGCCGCCGAAGTTAGCGCCGGGGCCGCCTGGAAGCTCCTGGTGCGCCTGCACGAAGAACAGAAGTGGAAAGAGCTGCGTGACGCGGGGCTCAAGTTCCTCGAACAGCATGGCCAGAGCGAGCAGCGCACGGCCCACGCCGAGGAACTCGAAAAGCTTCTGGCCAAGGCCATGGACGAACTCGCCAAGCTCGAGGGTCTTTACTACGACTTCGATTCGCCGGCTTCCTTCGCGGCCTTCCAGCAAGGGGTGCAGATTCACGACGAAGGCGCGATGCGCGGAAACGGATCGATCAAAGGCGCGGTCTCGCATGCGGACGGCAAGCTGGTGGCGAAATTCCAGCGCCGAGGCGACGGCCCGCGCTCGTGGACGGTGCTCCCCCTGGAGTTCCGCATTCCGCGCCGGAACTGGGACGGAGACTGGGAAGTCCGCTACAAGTTCCGGCACGTCAAGCCCGGCGGCGAGAACGACTGGGAAGCCACGACGGCCCTGATCTTCCACTGGGGCGAGCGGGACGCCAACGGCTTCCGGATCACGGAAGTCTGCCGCCAGCGCATGCTCAGCGGCGACTTCTCGGTACATCAGCATCACGGGCTGCCGATCGATTCGGGAATCTGGCGTTTCAATCCGGATGCACGGCGCAACTTCCACTCCGGCCGCGCTTACGATTTCCGCTATGTCCGCCAAGGCGACAAGCTGACGGTTTGGGTCGACGGCCAGGAAGCGGGCTCGGGCGAAATTCCTCCGGATTTGGCCCGGCAGATGGCCGGCAATCCGGTGCGGATCGGTTTCGAAGCCGTGGCTCACGATTCAGGCGCGCTCGAGATCGACGATTTCTACTTCGGACCGCCGCGCGGCGATGCCGCGGCCAAACCGGCGGTGACGACGGCCGTAGCGCCCACGCCGGCGGCTCCGGCGGCGCAGGCGCCCGCTTCGACGCCGGCCGCGGGCGCGGGCATCGATTTGCTGGCCCGCAGCATTCCGGAGAAAGACTCCGCGGTCTTGGGCTGGAAGCGCGACGGGACGGATATCGTGAGCCCCAACGCGCAGTATGCGTGCTTGGCGCTGCCTTACGCGCCGCCCGAAGAGTACGACCTGACCGTGGAGTTCACGCGCGAGCAGGGCACGAAAAGCATCGACATCATTCTTCCGTTCCGAGACCGCGCGTTCCTGTTCCTGCTCGACGGCTTCGACCAGCGCATCACCGGGTTCATGCGCATCGGGGGCAAAGACACTCGAGAGAACAGCACCCGCGTCGAGCTGCCCGAACCGCTCCATAGGGGCCGGCGTTACAAGGTGTCGCTGCGCGTACGCCAGAGCGGGGTCGAAGCGCTGCTCGACGGCCGCCCCATTACGCGGTACGCCGGAGACTGGAGCGACGTGACGCTCGACAAGGATTGGAAACTGACGGCCAACGGTGTCGTGGCGCTCGGCTGTTTCGATACCACGATCCGCTTTCACCGCGCGGAGATCACGCCGGTATCGGGCGCGGGGCGCTGGCTGCGCGACGAGAAAGCCGTCGAAGCGGTCGCTGCCGCTCCGGCCGGGAACACGCCGGCCACGGCCGAGAAAAAGGAACCCGCCGCCGAAGAACGCCGCCCGCTCACGCCCACGCTGGAAATGACCATGTGGCTGAGCTTCGACGAAGGGCGCGGAAACCAAGCCATCGACCGCGCGAAGCGCGGCAGCGACGGGGTCTTCCTGGGCGGTACGGTGCCCTACGAAAAGAGCCAGTGGGACGGCTTTGGCGTCAAGCTGGACGGCAAGACGCACATCGGAATCAACAACTCGCGCCCGCTGATCTTCGGCGGCAACAGTTTCTCGATCGGCGCTTGGGTCAAGACCGAGCGTGACGGCGCGATCATGTCCAAGACTTCGGTGCGCGGGAACTTCGAAGCGTTCAGCAAAGCGTTTTACATTTCGCGCGGCAACCTGCGCTTCACCGGCAGCATGGGCGGTGGAGAAGGCGAGGACGGCGGCGGCCCCGGCGGTCGCACGCGGATCACCGACGGCCAGTGGCATCACGTCGCGGCCACCTACGATTGGAGCACGCGCAACCTGATCCTGTACGTGGACGGGCAGGAAGACGGCCGCCAGAACAATACGACCCTGGGTTCGGATATTGTCCAGCACGTGGTTCGCATCGGCATGGGCGGTCAAGGCGTGCCCCGCGCCGGCGGGCTGGTGGGTATGATCGACGAAGTGGTGCACTACCGCCGCGCGCTCTCGCCCGACGAAGTCAAAGCGCTGGCCGCGAAGTACGAGATGCCGGGGAAATGATTTCTTATGTCCCGTAGAGTACATCTGACGATTCAAGGTTTGTTGGCCGCTACTGGGTTTTTAAGCGCCATTCTGTTGCCTGTGACCTATCGTTCATGGCTACTGCTTTCTTTGATACCGATATCGGCATTCTTAGCTCCTTGGGCGCTGGTGTTGCTTTTCCAAAGAGTAGTTCCTGCAAAATGCCTGCAATGCCAACAACTCAGCGCATTTGCTGTGATGGGGCCGCGCATTCGATTTCAATGTAAAGCGTGTGGCTGTATTGAATAAGCAAATTTAACGAAGTACTACTTCAGTTCTTTCAGCACGATATTCCCGTAACGCGCCGAGGACGGATAGACCTGCCGGAAGGCGATCCGTCCGCCGCTGTGCGGCTTCTCGGGGTCCGTGTAGTCCATGAAAGTCTTGCCGTCCACTTCGAGCGTGATCCGCGCGCCTTGCTTGGTCAGTTTCACACGCACCGTTTTATTCGCGGGCAGCACGTCTTCGAGCGGCTGCTGCTTGACCAGATTCATGCCCGGGTTCTTGCGCAGGTTGCAGTTCGCCGCCTCGTTGCGCCTGTAGCTGATGTGATACCCCGCGCGCCCCAGCGTGTAGGTCCGGAAAAGCGTCGACTCTTTGCGCTCGGCGAGCAGCTCCGGCGCGAGGACGTCCTCGCCCTTCAGTCCTTTTTGGCAGAAGAAAAGCAGGAAAAAGCCACTCGGCGATAGAGGCGTGAAGTCGTATTCGAGCGTAAAATCGGGAGGCAATTCTTCCTTCAGCCAGACGTGGACGCCGTCCTGGCCTTCCTGGGTGTCGATGCGCAGGAGCCCCTCTTCCAGCTTCACGGCGCCCTCGCCGGGATTCCACTGCTCCACGACGAACGCGTCCAAATTCATGGCGGGCTTCTCCTTCACGGCGGGCGCCGGGGGCGACGGCGGCAGCGTTTCGCCCGCCAAGACCGCGGCCGACAAAACCCAGCATAGCGCCAGCGAACACCAGCGGTGCATGCGCATAGATCGCTCCAGAATAGCCGGAGTCCCCGGACTCCACCACTCCCGGCCGGGCACTCAAATCCGGCCTCGGCTTGACCGGCCGGGCACCTCCCTTTACCCTTCTGATCGCACCAGAAGGCCGCGTACCCAAGTGGCTAAGGGGACGGTTTGCAAAACCGTTATTCGCCGGTTCGAGTCCGGCCGCGGCCTCCACTTTCGCGTACTTTCTAAGACGATTTTGCTCCGTTCGCAGCCCACCCACAAATCGTAAAACGCAAACGCGCACCGGATGCTACCATGGCTCCATGGATCCGCGCGTCGCCGACACCATCGTGGCGCTTTCGAGCACCCTGCCGGCGGCCTCGCGGCCGGGGGAAGCCTATCGGGCGATTGTGCGCCTCTCCGGGCCGCGGGCGCTGGAACTCGCAGCGACGGTCCTTGAAACTCCAGGCGACGGCACAGGCCTTTGCACGCTGCCCGGGCGCGGCTGGCGGCGGCTTTCCGGAAATCTGAGGCTCCGGCCCGGGCGCATGCCGGCGAGCGCCTGGGTCATGCCCGGACCGCACTCGTACACGCGCCAGGATGTCGTGGAACTGCACGTGCCCGCGCTCCCAGTTCTGGTCTCCGAACTCCTCGATGCGCTCTTGGCCGCAGGTGCACGCGCCGCGCAACCGGGCGAGTTTACACGCCGCGCGCTCCTCAACGGCCGCTTGACGCTGGCTCAAGCCGAAGCGGTCGGCGCACTGATTGCCGCCGGCGACGCCGATTCCGCACGCGCCTTGGCGGCCCGATCGGCCGGTCAGGAACGCTCCGAACGCCAGGCGTTGCGCGAGGATCTCGAGGCGCTGCTGGGGCTGCTTGAACTGGGCCTCGACTTCAGCCAGGAAGACGCGCATTTCATGGACCGGCCGGAACTGCTCGCTCGTGCGCGCGCGCTCGCCGTTCGAGCGCGCCAGGCCGCGGAACTCGAAGCGGGCGAACCGGCCGCCGCCGCTCAGCGCGCGCCGCGCGCGGTCCTGGTTGGGCCGGCCAACGCGGGGAAAAGCTCCCTCTTTAATGCGCTCCTGGGGCGCGATCGGGCGCTGGTGGACGCCGCGGCGCACACCACGCGCGATCCCGTCGAAGCGCCGTTTTTCGGCGCGGACGGCTCCACGTTAACGCTTGTCGATACCGCCGGCCTGGGGGCCGCCCACGGTGGCGCGTCGCTCGTCGCCCTCGCGCAGGACGCCACGGCGCGCGCCGCGCGCGCGGCCGATCTGCTGCTCTGGGTGTTGCCCGCCGACGCGCCGGAGGCGCTCGAAGCGTGCTCGGCGCTCGAGGAATTGGGATTGCACACGCGCCCCGCGGCGAGCCGGATTCTGTGGAGCAAAGCCGACCTCGCGCCACGTCCGGAGAGCGCGGCGGCGCGGGAACTCGAGAACCGGCTCAAAACCAGCGTGGACGACCGCTTCGCGCCGGCACTGGCCGTCTCCGCGCATTCCGGCATAAGGCTAGAGGAACTGCGGGCGTGGTTAAGCGAGCAGCAGCGCGCGCTGAACGGGCGGGTTGCGGCGGCACGGCAAGCGGGTGCGGCGGCGGCCCGGCGCGCGCTTCAGGCGGCCGCCGAGGCGCTGGAACGAGCGGCCGAGGCGCTGGCGGCGGGGCTGGGCGAAGACGCGGCGGCGGTGGAACTTCGGGAAGCCGTCCACGCCTTGGTGGAAGCCGATGGCGTCTTCCTGCGCCACGATGCGCTGACCGAGTCGTTGCTGGACCGTATTTTTACCCAATTCTGCATTGGTAAGTAGGTTCCACGCCAACTTGCACCTAGTGCAGGATTGAATCTTCACCTTGGTATGGACTAAACATGAAGGCCGAGCGGAACAGGAGAGTCCCGTTAGGTTTCGTATAAAGGCGGGCAGTCCTCAGCGGCGAGACTCCACGCCAACCTTGGGCTTTTTTAAGCTTAGGAAAGCCTGCGAGCCGAGCGCCGGAAAAGCGGATTGGTTTACTGAAATGCGCTGAATTTTTTGCGCGGAGCGCTTGCAAATTCGAGCATCATGGGAACGCTCGATGATGAATTGAGTAAGGCGCTGTGCGAAGTACTTCCCAGTTCCATCGGGCTTCGCGCGTGGACATTTTTCGGAGCGCACAAAGCGCACGACGAGCGCAAGGCGCGCGCGGATCACGATGGTGTAACTTGTTTATAACGAATCAGTTAAGTGACTCCAAGAGCGTTGGGTCCAGGTTTGGCGCGCGAGCCTCGCAACGGCGCGCGAATGCGGATCGGCGACGAACGCGTGGGAGTTGTTGATGCAATTTATGTCGCATTTCCGGAAAAGAAATTCTTGCGTTCGCACGTGGTTTTTCTAGAATAGCCCGTGCCAGCAAATCGAAGAAGTCAGTGGATGGCTGGCCACGCCGTGCGGTTCGTACGCGGCCTCATTCGCAAGCGCGGAATGGTTCATCGGCGGCTCGCTTTACAGCGCTGACCGCAGGGGGCTTTACCGTCCGTTTGGGGGTTTGGGCCAAGGAGATCGCTGGCATTTGAGGTAGGCTTTAGGGTGTTGATCCGCTGTTTTTGGGCGGACGCATTGGGGGGATGACCGTGCTCACCGAGTCGTTTACCGAGATGATCAATTACTACGAGGTGCTGGAGGTCAGCCCCGAAGCGGAAGCTGAAGAAATTAAGCGTTCGTTCCGCCGCTTGGCTAAGAAGTACCACCCCGATCATAATTCCGGTAATACGAAGTGGGCCGAAGCCAAAATGCGCGTGCTGCTGCGCGCGTACGACACGCTGATGAACGCGTCGGAGCGGACGGAGTACGACAACCGCCTGCGCCCGTACCTCAAGGCGAGCCGCGATCCCTACAAGGAAAACCTGGCCAAGCGCTGCGAAGATCCGGCCGCTCAGGCCCGGCTGGTCCTTTACAGCCTGCTCAACGATACGCCGAAGGATGCCGTCGAGATCTACGAGCGGATGCGGGCGAAGGACAAGAATTTCGAGGTCTGGCAGTTCCTGGACCATAAGGACTATCTCGACTGCGAATTCCTGCTGGGCGAGGAGTACGAGCGCCAGGGGAAATGGCAGGCGGCGCTGCGCTTCTACGAGAACGTGTACAACGAAGAGCGCAACAGCCCGATGCGCTTCTTCCTCGAAGAGGTGAAGGACCGCATCCGGGACATCTACTGCAAGAAGGTCGCGCGCCGCTGCAAGCCGCTCGACGCCGTCAAGGTGTACGAGAAGGTGATGGGCATGGGCGTGAGCAAGAAGACCGAGGCGTACCTGCATAAGAAGATCGCGGAGAGCTACTTCAAGGCGAGCCTGGAGAAGAAGGCGCGGCTGCACCTCAAGCGCGCGTTCGAACTGGAGCCGAAGCTGAAGGGCGCGCAGAAGATCTGCGAAAAGCTCTCGATGCGCAGCTAGTTTTGAGCCCCGTGGGCGAACCCGACGGGACCCAGACCGCCGCTCCCTGACCGCACCAGGGAGCGGTTTTATTTTGGGGCTGCCAGGCCCCCGGCGCGACGGACTGGCACGGACCCGGCGGGCCGGGTATAACTGGCCGCTTCCATGGGCGCCCCCGGCGGTATCTTCTTTCTGGTGGCCGGCCCGTCCGGCGCGGGCAAGACCACGCTGCTGAAGCGGTTGCTCGAAGCCGAGGCCCGGCTGGAGAAGGACATTTCGGTCACTACGCGCGCGCCGCGGCCGGGCGAGGCCGATGGCGTGGCGTATCGTTTTTGGGACCGGGCGCGTTTCGAGCGCGAGTTGGCGGCGGGTGCGTTCTTAGAGCACGCGGTGGTTTTCGGCCGCGACTTTTACGGGACGCTGCGCGCGCAGGTCGAGGCGAAGTTGGACGCGGGCATCGACGTCGTGAAGGACATCGACGTGCAGGGCGTCGCGCAGGTGCGCAAGGTCTGGCCGTATCCGCGCACGGTGGCGATCTTCGTGACGCCTCCGACGCCGGCGGAACTGGAACGGCGGTTGAAAGACCGCGGGACGGAAGACGCGGCGACGGTGGCCCGGCGGCTGGCGACGGCGCGGGCCGAAGTCGCGCGCATCGGCGAATACGAGTATCTGGTCCGCAACGATACCGTCGAACGGGCGGTGGCGGACCTGCAGGCGATCCGGCGGGCCGAGCACCTGCGGCGCGAGCGCGACGAACGCGCTTTTCGCGCGAACTGGGAACCGGCCGCTCAGGGCGGGACGTAGCAGAGGAGACGAACGTGGCCATTACTCCGGACACTCAGGCGAAGATTCTGGCGAAGTGCGGGAGCACCTACAAGGCGGTGGTGTTGTTCCAGCGCCGCATGCGCGAACTCGTGCGCGGGCTGCCGCCGCTGCTGGACGTCAAGATCGAGGAAGAACAGGATCTCTGGGACCTCGTCGCGCGCGAGATTCTCGAGGGCAAGGTCGATCTGATCATTGGCGAAGAAGCCGAGAAGATCCGCCGCGAGCAGGCCGCCAAGGAAGAAGCCGAGTTGCCGAAGGAAGCCGCGGCCGCTCCTGCGCCGGCGCCCGCTCCGGTGGCCCCCGCGCCCGAGAAGCCGCTGGGTCTCGAGTAAGTCCGGCTAGCGCTCGCAGCATCCTGCCGAGGGCCGCACCGTGACCGAGGCCAAACCGCCGCGTCTGGAAGGCAAGCGCATCCTGCTCGGCGTGGGCGGCGGGATTGCCGCCTACAAAGTCTGCGATCTCGCCAGCCGCCTGGTCAAAGAGCGCGCCGTAGTCACGGCCGTCATGACGCGCAGCGCGCGGCGGTTCGTTACTCCTTACACCTTCGAGGCGCTCACCGGGCGGCCCTGCCTGACCGGGCAGTTCCGGCGGCTCGAGCCCGGCCGGACGCCGTATCCGCACATCGATCCGGCGCGCGAAGCCGACCTGGTGGTCCTCGCGCCGGCGACGGCGAACTTGATCGCGCGCTTGGCGCACGGTCTGGCCGACGATCTCCTGTCCACTTTGATGCTCAGCGTCCGCGCGCCCGTCCTGATCTGCCCTGCGATGAACGTGCAGATGTGGGAACACCCCGCGACGCGGCGCAACGTCCGCACGCTGGTGGGCTTCGGGCATCGCGTGCTGGGTCCGTCGAAGGGCGATCTGGCCTGCGGGATGACGGGCGCGGGGCGTTTGGTCGAGCCCGCGGAGATCGTGGAAGCGCTGGTGAAACTGCTGGGCGAGAAGTCGCCCGCGTCGCCGGTACCGGGTTTCAAATCCGCCGGGCGCAGCCAGCGCACGCCGCGTTCGCGCAAACGCAAACCGCCCAAAGAGTGAGCCGCGCTTTCGCGCCGATCGCTATTCCGTCGGCTCCACGTGCACGGCTACATCCAGCACACCCAGCGCGCTCTGCATCAGCGCGTCTTTGACGCGGTGCGCGATCGCGTGCCCTTCGCGCACGCTCAGGTCGCCGTTCACCCGAATCTGCAAATCGACGAAGTAGGCCAGCCCCGACTTGAGCACTTTGCACTTGTCGAGCGCGCGGACGCCTTCGATCTGCGCGGCGAGGCGGCGGACCTCGGCTTCGACCTCCGGCGGCGGCGCGGTGTCCATCACCTCGCGCACGGCGGTGCGCAAGAGCTTCACGCCGTTGAAGAGGATTACGCCGCAGGCCAGCAGCGCGGCCCAATCGTCGGCGGCTTCGTAGCCCGGGCCGAGGTACCAGGCCAGTCCGATGCCCACGAACGCGGCGAGGCTGGTGAGCGCGTCGCTGCGGTGGTGCCATGCGTCGCTCCGGATGGCGGTGCTGCCGACATCTCGGGCGACCTGGTCGCCGAAGCGAAAGAGCGCTTCCTTCGCGGCGACGACGGCGACGAGCACCAGCAAGGTCCACGGAGCCGGGGCGTGGTGCGGCGTCAGGATCTCGCGGACGCTCTGCACGCCGATCAGGACCGCGCCGCCCAGCAGTGCGAGGGCCGCGGCCAGCGCCGAGAGCGCTTCGGCTTTGCCGTGCCCGAAGGGATGTTCCTCGTCCGGCGGCGCGGCGGCGATACGCAGGCCCTGCCAGACGGCCAGCGCGGAGAAGATATCGAGGATCGATTCGAGCCCGTCGGCGATCAGCGCGTAGGCGTTGCCCAGGATGCCGGCGGCAATCTTAACCGCGGCCAGGAGCGAACTGACGGCGATGCCGATCAGCGTGGCGCGGACGCCGCGTGCGGCGGCCGCGCGCAATGCGGCGGGCGAAGCGGGAGATTCGGGCACGCGAGGGTTTTAACGCAGTGCCGCGCGCTACGCCTTGGCTTTCCCGTCCAGCGCCGTGACGCCTTGCGCTTCGGGCACGAAATCGCGTTTCCAGCGCGCCTCCAGCGCCGCGCGCCAGGTCTCCGCCGCGGCGGTCAGTTCGCGGGCCAGATCGGGGTGCTTATCCTTTAAATTCGTGCGTTCGCCCATATCGGCTTCGAGATCGCTGAGGTGCACGCTGTCTTCGGGCGGCGCGCCTTCGACCAGTTGGCCGTGGAGCACCAGCTTCCACTTGCCGCGCCGGACGGCCGTCTGCCCGTTCATCTCCCAGTAAAGGTCGGTGTTCGCATGCGGCGAGGGCTTACCTTCGGCGAGCATGGGCAGAAGATCGGAGCCGTCGAGCTCGTAGGCGGACGGATCGCCGCCCGCTGCGCGCAGCAGCGTGGGGAAGACGTCCATCGCCGCACCGATGCCGTTCGATCCGCTGAGCACCTGCCCGCCCGGAATCCGCGCCGGCCAGGACCAGATCCCCGGCACGCGCATCCCGCCTTCGTAGAGGCTGAACTTATGCCCCTTCAGCTTGCCGGCCGTGCCGCCGTAGTACGGATCGCTGCGCCCGTCGAGCCAGTTGCGCGTCTCGCGCGAAGGCCCGTTGTCGGCCATGAAGAACTGGCAGGTGTTCTCGTGCACGCCCAGGCGCACGAGTTCGGCGTTGATCTCGCCCACGGCGTCGTCGACGGCGGAGATCATCGCAGCCATGATGCGCCGGTCGGGGGCCAGGTGGGCGAAGCGGTCGACGTATTTCTTCGGCGCGTGCATCGGGTAATGCGGCGCGTTGAAGGGCAGGTAGAGGAAGAACGGGCGCCCGTCGCGCGCGGCCTGCCGGATCCAGGCGATGGCCTTCTCGACGATCAGTTCCGTGAAGTACGCGCCGTTCTCGAAGACCTCGCGCCCGTTGTCCCAAAGGTCGTGGGTCGGGTTGATGCCCGGGCCGGGTTTGTTCATGCCCCAGTAGAAGATGTGCGAGTAGTAATCGATGCAGCCGGCGAGGTGCCCGTACCACGTGTCGAAGCCGTGGCTTTGCGGTTGGCAGGCTTCGAGCGTTCCCAAGTGCCATTTGCCGAAGAGCGCCGTCTGGTAGCCCAGTTTTTTGAGCGCCTTGGGCATCGCGGGGACGCTGGAGGGCAACCCCGTGGCCGTGCGGTGCCCGGCCAGGATCGCGCGGACGCCGGCGTGGCCCGGGTAGCGTCCGGTCAAGAGCGATGCGCGCGACGGGCTGCAGACGGGGGAGTTGCTGTACCAGTCGGCGCAGCGCGCGCCGCGAGCGGCCAAGGCGTCGAGGTGCGGCGTCACGAAATCCGTCGCACCCATGCACGAAAGATCGCCGTAGCCCTGATCGTCGGTGAGGTACACGATGAAATTCGGCTTGGGCATCTTCGGCGGCGCTCCTTTTGATTGGTACGGACAAAAGAGCCTACCGGCAGCGCATGGAAGTTGCCAGGCTCGCCCGCTGGCGCGCGTGCGCCGAAACCTCTTTTCTGCCGGGAACGATGAGCTAAAAACGGAGCATGCGAAAACTCACACCCGACGAATTGCGCGCCTGCGCGCGCGGCTGCGTGCAAACTCGAGAGACCGGCGGCGCGCTGCAGTTTCTGCGCTTCGGGGACGCGGCCCTGAAGTACTACGCCCAGCGTGAAGGCTGGGAAGTTAGATCGCGCTGCCCGGCGGGCGTGCGGCTGGATTTCTTCACCGACGCCGATGTCGTGCGCGTCCGCGCGGACTTGCTGCCCGGCGCGCGCAAATGCGGCTACTTCGATCTGTACGCGGGCGGAATCTTTACCGGGACGCTGGGCGCGGCCGATGCGCCGGACCGCCTGGAGGGGGAGTTGCCGTGCGGGCCGGCGGGTGTGCGCGAACGCCGCCGCGTGGAACTCTGGCTGCCGCATGCGCGGCCCACCTTGCTTCACGAAGTGGCGCTGCCGGATGGGGCAAGCTTCGAGCCGGCGCCGGTTCACGGAGCCGAGATGTTGTTTTTGGGCGATTCGATCACGCAAGGCATGGACGCTACGCATCCTTCGTTCGGGTACGCGATGACGGCGACCCGCGCACGCGGCTGCGGGCACTTTAACTACGGAATCGGCGGCGCCGTTTTTGACGCGGAGAGCCTGCCCGAAGCGCCGCTGGCGGAGCCCCAAGGTATCGTGGTGGCCTACGGGACGAACGATTGGAGCAGCGGTCTTTCGACCGAACGGGCGCGCGATTATTTGAAACGCGTGAGCGAGTTGTGGCCGCGCACGCCCGTCGCGGTGCTGGAACCGCTCTGGCGCACCGCCGCCGACGGCTCGGAAGGCAAGCCCAATAAAGATGGGCAGACTCTGGCTGCGTACCGCTTGGATTTGGCGCGCGTCGTTGCGGCGTTGGAGGGCATGACCTATATCGGCTGGCCCGACCTGCTTCCGCCCGGACCGGCTTTCCTCGTCGATGGCGTGCATCCGGGCGATACGGGGCACGTGGTGTATGGACAGAATCTGGCGGCGAAGATGCGGCCGTGAGGCTCTTGTTTCGCCGGTACCATACGGCGTAAATTGGGGCGATGAGCGGGACCGCAGACCTCGAAGATCGCATTCACGCACGGTCAGAGCGCTTGCATGCCTTGGCCGCGGCGGTTCATGAAGCGTTCGGTTCGGGGGCGCGGACGATGCTGAGTCCAAACAGTCCGCGGGACGCACTGCGGGATTTGCGCGCATGCCTGGATGCCGTCCCCGCTGCCCACGCCGTCATCGTCGGCGGACTGGCGCTGCAGGAACTCGGCCACGAGCGCTGGACGCGAGATATTAACCTATTAGCGGATGCCGCCCATTTTCGCGAAGTGCTCGACGCGCTGCGCGCGGGGGGCTTCGAACTTTCTGCCGAGCGAACATTGCGGCACCGGGCCACGGGTGTGGAAGTGGATCTGTTGAAGGAAGGCGTCACGTTGCGCGGCGGACGGCTGCCGCTGCCGCACCCGCGCGAACTGGGCCCGAACCGGGGCACCGCGACGCTCAGCGGCCTGCTGCGCTTGAAGCTGGACTCACCTCGCCTGCAGGATCAAGCCGATATCGTGGCGTTGATTAAGAAGCGGGGCGTCGAGGTGCTGGCGGCGCGAGCGGCGCTCCCCGCCGAACTCCACGCCCTGTTGGATGCGCTGTTCGCGCAGGCCGAACGCGAAGCTTAAGCCGCGTATCTGGAATTAAACGCGTTAGAAGAACAGCTTCAACACTTCGCTTTCCTTGCCGTTTCCTGGGTTTAACACCGCGGTGCTGACGGCGCCCAGGCCCACTTCGTTGAAGCTCTTCCCGATCATCCCGCGGTGGTGCCCGGCGTCAGTCCGCCACATCCAGACCGAATTCACGCAGTCGCCGCCGAAGCTCGCGCAGTTCTCGCTCGTCCCGGCCGTGTAGCCCACGCGCTTGGCGCGGTCGCCGAAGTTCTTGCGCGTCGGGTCCGACGGATGCACGTGCCCGAAGAACTTCTTCGTGTTCTGTTCCTGCGCGAAGTCCTGCGCCATCTCGCGCAGCTTGGGGTGATGCGCCAGCGGGCGCAGATCGATCGACATGCGGTACAGGTTCATCACCTCGATGCCCTTCTGCGTGTTCGCGTCGTGCCCGTGCAGGTTCACGCGGTTCCAGCGCAGCACCTCATACTCGCAGACCGTGCGGAAAAACTCCTTCTCGAGCCCGCTCAACGCCGCGCCGGCCGACTTCGCTTCGGCGTAGCGGCCCGAGGCCAATTCGCCGAGCGCCTGCAGCAGCGCCGTGAGCTTCGTCTCGTCGGTGTCCGGCGTCTGCGTGCTGGCCAGTTCTTCGCGCGCCTTCTGGTAGGCCTCGTACTTGACCTTGAACTGCGGCGTCCACTGTTCGAAGGTGCTCAGCGCGGAGGCGAGCGTATAGAAGCGGATGTGCGCGGCCTGCTTGTTGCCCTTGGCCGAACCGACCGTCTCGGGCCGCGTGCCCATCGCCGCCGTGAGCAGCGTCATCAACTCGCCGTACTTCGCGACCGTGGGCTCGACGAGCTTTTCCATATCCTCGTGGCCGGGCTGGATGTCCTTGTAGGGGTTCCAGCCGCTGAACGCCTTGGCCGGAATCGCGTACTTCGTGTTGTCGTATAGAAATGCGTGCGCATCCGCGGCGAGCTTGTGGTGTTCCTCGAAGGTCTTGGTCAGCAGGTCGACCTTGGCCTTCTCGGTGAGGAAGCGGGTGAGCGATTCGAGGTTCTTGCGAGCGCCGGCGACGCGCTGCTGAACGCGTGCGGCGTCGGTTTGCGCGGCGTGGAGTCCCGTTCCGCAGAGCAACGCCAGGAGTCCGGCCCCCCAAAGCACACGTGCATTCATCGCGGTTCCCCCTTGCTGGTCCTGATGAGCCACCTTTAATGACCGGGGACGAGGTGCTTCTGCTGCACCTCTTTGAGCAAGTCCCTCAAATGGTCGACGCAGGCCGGTGGCTTTCGTTCAGCGCTCCTTTTGAAAACACAAGGTGCATGCCCCGGCTTTGGACGAACCGGTCTCGCGCGCTAGACTGAGCCGCTCAAATCGGTCGATGCCGCATTTATAAGGAGCGACGGAATGCCCGAGTCCGCGTGGAAAGTGGTCTTCCTCGATGCAGCGACCTTCGACCGCGAGGACGTCTCGTTCGCAGCCTTCGAGCAACGCTATGCGTGCACGTTTCATCGGGTGACGAATCCGGCCGAGACGGCGGCGCGGATCGCCGGGCACGAGGCGGTGATTTCGAACAAGGTTCTGATCGATGCGGCGGCGATGGACGCGGCGAAAGGGACGCTGAAAGTGATCGCCGTCGCGGCCACGGGCACGAACAACGTGGATCTGGCTGCCGCGAAGACGCGCGGGATTCCCGTCTGCAACGTGGCCGGCTACAGCGGCTCCGGCGTCGCCCAGCACGCTTTCGCGCTTTTGCTGGAACTTTGCAACCACGCCGGGCGCTACGCCGAAGACAACCGCCGCGAAGCCGCGTGGGCCAAGAGCCCCTTCTTCTGCCGGCTCACGTATCCGTGCGTCGAGCTGTCCGGCAAGACGCTGGGGCTGATCGGCTACGGCGATATCGCGCGCAACGTGGAGCAGATCGCGCGCGGCTTCGGGATGAACGTCCTGATCGCCGGGCGCAAAGGGTCCGCCGAGGCCCCCGCCGGGCGCGAGCCCTTCGACGAGGTGCTGCGGAAGTCCGACGCGGTGAGCTTGCACTGCCCGCTTACGCCCGAGACGAAGGATCTGATCGGCTCGCGCGAACTGGGCTTGATGAAGCCGAGCGCGTTTCTGATCAACACCGCGCGCGGCGGGATCGTGCAAGAGACCGCGCTGATCGCGGCGCTCAAATCGAAGCGCCTGGCCGGCGCGGGCTTTGACGTCTGTACGGTGGAACCGCCGCCGCGCGAACACCCGCTTCTGCGCGCGGCCCAGGAACTCGATAACCTGATCCTGACGCCGCACACCGCCTGGAGCACGCTCGAATCGCGGCAGCGGTTGCTCGACGGCGTCTTCGAGAATTTGAAGGCCTTCGAAGCGGGGCGCGAACGGAACAGGGTGAACTGAAGGCTTCCAAAGAATGCGAACACAACGTGCCTGCTTGTCAGCCGGACAAGCTGACGACTGCACGGCGTGATTACGAGTACGGCGCGAATTAATCCATGTTCAGGCCGGATAACTGCATCCTCCAGCGGTGGCGAGGGCCCTCGGCGCGGGGTAAAGTTCAGGAGTTCAACGAGTTCATCCAAGGTGGATGGGTCGCGCTTTTCACGGTTCCCTTTTCATTCATTCGGAGACACGCATGCCGACGCGCACGGGACAATTTCCGACCGGATTTCGCCGCGGATGGAGCGACTGGCAGAAGGATCTGCCGGCCGCCGCGAAGTGGGCGAAAGCGACGGGCTTTGAAGTGATCGATCTAACCGGCCAGACCAAAGCCGAGGACATCAAGACGCTGAAGGCCGCGGGCCTGAACGTGGGTTCCGTCGATCTGCCCGGCTGGTCGGATCTGATGACGAAGGACGCCGCGAAGCGCAAGGACGGCGTGGCGCGCCTGACGAGCTTCATCAAGGAACTCTCCGAACTCGGCGCGAAGCGCTACTTCACGGTGGCGATCCCCGACGACAAGGCCATCGGCATCGGCGATGCGTTCAAGCAGGCCGTCGAAGGGTACGGAGCGCTCGCGCAGAGCATCGAAGCCACCGGCGCGCGGCTCTGCTTCGAAGGCTGGCCTGGCGGCGGGAATCATCCCGTGTGTAACCCCGAGACCACGCGCGCGCTCTTCAAGGAAGTCCCCAGCAAGGCCCTGGGCCTCAACTACGACCCGTCGCACCTGATCCGCATGGGCATCGATCACATCCGCTTCCTGAAAGAGTTCGCGCCGCGCGTCGGGCATGTCCACGCGAAGGACACCGAGATCGATTCCGATGCGCTGTACGAAGTCGGCCACGAACAGAACAGCGCGTTCGTGAAGGGCCACGGCTTCGGCAAGTACGTCTGGCGCTACACGATTCCCGGGCACGGCGAAGCGCGCTGGAAGACGATCTTCAACATCCTCAAGGATGCGAAGTTCGACGGCGCGGTGAGCGTGGAACTGGAAGACGAGAACTTCAACGGCAGCGAGCAAGGCGAGAAGGACGCGCTGACGGCGTCGCTCTGGTATCTGCGGTACGCGTAAAGCCTTTAGCCGCCAAGACGTCTAGAACGCCAAGCTTCGGCTTGGCGTTCTTTTTTTGGCGCTCGGGCGTTCCTTCGCCTGAGCAGTGCGACGCTCTCGGCGCGCTTTGGTGAAAAGCCTCGCTGTTAGACTTCCGCGAAAGCCGCCCGCGCGGCCTTCCCGACGATCTTCAACTCTTTCGGGCCCATGGCGAGGTTCACGAACGCCGCTTCGTACTGGCTGGGCGGGAAATAGACGCCGTTGCGCAGGAGGCTCTGGAAGAAGCGCCCGAAGGCCGCGGTATCGCTTCCCGAGGCGTCCGCGAAATTCCGCACCGGGCCGGTCCGGAAGAAGACGGTGAACATGCTGCCTACGCGGTTGATCGAGAGCTTCGGCTTCTTTCCGGCGGCTTCGGCGCCTTCCCAGAGCAGCGCTTCGATCTGCGCGGAGGTTTCTTCGAGTTTTTTATAGTTCTCTTTTTTGAGCAATATTTCGAGCGTCGCGAGGCCGGCGGCCATGGCGAGCGGGTTCCCGCTCAGCGTTCCGGCTTGATACACAGGTCCAAGCGGAGCAACCTGTTGCATGATCTCCTTGCGCCCGCCGTAGGCGCCGCAGGGCAGTCCGCCGCCAAGGATCTTGCCGCAGGTGACGAGATCGGGCCGGATGCCGTACTTCTCCTGCGCGCCGCCGGGGGCGAGTCGGAAGCCGGTCATCACTTCGTCGAAGATCAGGAGCGCGCCGGCGGCTTTGGCAGCCAGTCCAAGTCCTTCGAGGAAGCCGGGTTCGGGGATCAGGGTGCCGCTGTTGCCGACGACGGGTTCGACGATCAGCGCGGCGACTTCCTGCTTGTTCGCGTTCAGCGCCGCGCGCACGGCGTCGAGGTCGTTGAAGGGCACGGTGAGCGTGTTCGCCGCGACGGCCGCGGGGACGCCGGCCGAATCGGGCACGCCGAAGGTCGCCGCGCCGCTCCCGGCTTTCACCAGCACCGCGTCGTGCGCGCCGTGGTAGCAGCCTTCGAACTTGAGGATCTTCTCGCGGCCGGTGAAGCCGCGCGCGACGCGGATGGCGTGGCTGGTGGCTTCGCTTCCGCTGCTGACGAAGCGCAGCATCTCCATGGCCGGCATGACTTTCTGAAGCTTCCGCGCCAGGCGCGTCTCGAGGTCGGTCGGGCAGCCGAAGCTGGCTCCGCGCGCCGCCTGCTTCTTGATCGCCGCGACGACCGGGCCCGGGCAGTGCCCGAGGATCTGCGGCCCCCACGAGCCGACGAAGTCGACGTAGCGGTTTCCGTCCAAGTCGATCAGGTACGGCCCTTTACCGCGCAGGACGAAAAACGGTCCGCTCTCGATCAGGCCGACCGAGCGCCAACTGCGCACCGGCGAGTTGACGCCGCCCGGGAATACCGCGCGCGCGTCTTCGTAGGCTTTGCGCGAGCGGGTCATCGAGAAGCTGGCTTTCGGCATGGAGGCACCTCGGAAGGAGTGTGTGGGATGGAGGTTAGAAAAAAGCGGGAAGGCCCAGAGCAAAAAAGCAAAAAGTAATGAGCGGCGAGCCCTTATTTCCAGGTGTAATTTCGGTGTAAATTCCGCCTGCCGTTTACGGCTTTCCTTCGATCAACGCAACGATTTCGTTTCGGGCCGCTTCCATCTCGGCGCTGGACTTCAGGCTCTCGAGGTTCAGGCGTACGACGGGTTCGGTATTGGACTTACGCAGGTTGAACCACCACGGTCCCATGTCGATGGTGACGCCGTCGACTTTGCTGATCGCTTTGGCGCGGCCTTTCACGGCGGCTTCGACGGCTTCGACGGTTTTGTTGGCGTCCTGGACGTGGAAATTAATTTCGCCGGTGTGGAAGAAGCGCTGCAGCGGAGCGACGAGTTCGCTGGCTTTCTTTCCGCTTTGGCTGACGAGACTTAGGACCAGGAAGAAGGCGGTCTCGCCGCTGTCGCTGCAGAAGAAGTCGCGGAAGTAGAAGTGTCCGGACAACTCCGCGGCCATCACGGCTTTGTGTTCGCGCAGCCCGGCTTTGATGTGGCTGTGCCCGACGCGAGTCTCGAGCGCGCGGCCGCCGGCTTCTTCGACGGCTTGCGCGAAGGCGCGCGTCGCGCGGACATCGTAAAGCACGTTCGCGCCGGGGTTTGCTTTCAAGAGCACCTGGGCCATCAGCGCGCCGGCGACGTCGCCGGGGATCGGTTCGCCGCGTTCGTCGACGAAGGCGACGCGATCGCCGTCGCCGTCGAACGCCACGCCAAGGTCGCACTTCTTGGCCACGACGACTTCGCGGAGCTTCGCGATGTTCTCGAGCTTCAAGGGATTGGCTTCGTGATTCGGGAAGCGCCCGTCGGGCGTCCAGTAGAGCGGTATCGTCTTCAGCGGCAGGCCTTTAAGCAGCGCGGGGAGCCACTGGCCCATGGCGCCGTTGCCGCAATCGATGGCGATCTTGAGCGGCCGCTTTTTGTCGAGCTGCGCGAAGCGGCGGCAATGCGCGATGTATTTCGGCCACAAATTCAGGGACTTTATCTTGCCGGGCTTCTTCGCAAGATGAGGCTCATCCTTGAGAAAGAGCTTCTCGACTTCTTCCAACCCCTGCCCGTAGCTCATCGGAAGCGCGCCGGCTTTGGTGAACTTGAAGCCGCCGTACTCGGCGGGATTATGACTCGCGGTGACTTGTATCGCGCCGCCGCACTTGGACTTACCGAGGTGCCCCGCGGCGAAGTAGCTGATCGGCGTCGGGCCCATGCCCAGGTCGTAGGCGTCGCAGCCGGCCGCGGCAATCCCTGCCAGGAGCGCGGCTTGCAGATCCGGGCTGCTGAGGCGCGCGTCGCGGCCGACGGCCATCGTCTTGGCTTTCAGGAACGCCGCCGTCGCTTTGCCGATCCGGTACGCGTCGCCGGTGGTAAGCTCCGCCGGCACGATGCCGCGGACGTCGTAGGACTTGAAGATGCCGGCCATGATTGGGTTTCCGTTCGTTTGAGGTTGGAGGAGCTGCCTTGGGAAGGTAGACAAGGATTCGGTAACGTCAAGAGAAAGCCCTTTCGGACCTTCAAGGAATGTGCGCGCATGTCTTCCGCAAGTCTTCAAACGCTCCAGCTTTGCGTCGGCGATTTGCAGGAGAATTGCTACCTGCTTTGGAAGACCGGCGCGGCGCCGGCGATCGTCTTCGATCCGGGCGACGAGGCGGAACGGATACGCGCGGAACTGGCGGCGCGGAAGCTCGAGCCGGCCGCCTTCGTGCTCACGCATTGCCACGGCGATCACATCGGCGGCTTGCATGGGTTGAAGGCGGCGTATCCTCAAGTGCCGCTTTACGTTCCGGAAGCCGAGGCGGATTGGCTGAGTAAGCCGATGAAGAACCTGAGCTACTTCGTGGGCGGCAAGGTGACGGCGCCGCCGGCGGATGTGCTGGTTCGGGACTGCGAGATCTTGAAGGTCGGCGGGTTCGAGCTTGGATCGATTCACGTGCCGGGGCATTCGCCGGGCGGGACGGCGTACTTCGTGGCGGATCCGAGCGGGCCGCCGCACCTCTTCGACGGCGACATCCTGTTTCAGAACTCCATTGGGCGCACCGACTTCCCGGGCAGCAGCGGGCACGAGGTGCTGATCGAGGGGATTCAATCCAAGCTCTTCATTCTGCCCGATGAGACGATCGTGCATCCGGGGCATGGGCCGGAGACGACGATTGGAGCGGAGAAGCGCGGTAACCCGTTCTGTGGACTGAAGTAGTTTTTACCGCAGAGACGCCAAGGACGCAGAGAAGGGCAGGGCGGGAATTAGGGAACGGCTCTGTCCATCACACTTCCAGCGCTGAAGTGTCGTACTCCGCGTACTCTTCGGTAAACCCAGCCTAAGGCTCGAGTTGGAAGCGGATGCGGACGGTAAAACGGCCGGCTTGGGGGATCTGGGCGGCTTTGAGGAAGCGCGCGGCGCTGGCGTCGAGGCGGGCGCAGCCGGTGGAGGTAACTTGTTCGACCTCCGAAGGTTGCAGTCCCGATTGGGCGGCGGTGAGGCGCCAGGTTCCGGTCCCTTGGCAGGGTGCGCCGTGGCGGCAGAGGCCGCCGCGGCATTCGCGCGGATAGGCAGGCTGTCCGGGCAGGCGCAGTTCGGGCGGTTGAGCGCTGGAGCCGGGGGCTGGCGCGCTACCCAATCCTTTATTGGATTTAGAGTTAGCTCCTGTGGCGGCAGGCGCGCCGGTGGGTCGCGTGGCTTCGGCCAAGGGCCCCACGGTGAGCGGCGGGTCGGACGCGGCCGAACCGCCGCCGGTGCGCCCAGCACCTTCGGGAACTCCTTTGTGGTTCATACCTTCCAGGTTCAGTGCGACTTCGGGCACGCCGGCGGGGGGACTTTCGGCGCGCGGCTGGGCCAGGGGCGGCTGTGGCGTGATCTCTGGAAGGGTTTGCGCCGATTCGGGTTGCCAATTCTCCGAGGGCCGGACGGGAACCGGATCGGGGAGTTCGCCGCGGAACTCGGCGCTGCCGGGGAGGAATTCGGCCTCCTGCGCCCCGAGGCTCAAGACCACGTCCAGCCCCTGGGCATTCTGACCCGGCTTCGATAAGTCCTGGCCTTGACCCAAGATCCAAAAGAAGCCGACGGCGTGGAGTCCCGCGGCGATGCCGCCGAGGGTCAACCACTTCCACGCCGCCGGAGCGCTCGCGCTTCTCAGAACTGCCATGTAAACTCCAAGCCTGACATGATGTTAGCACCGTCGGCCGGGAAGGTCAGGACGTCCTGGTACTTCTCGTCAAAGACGTTCTGGAAGCGCGCGAAGGCCCGGAAGCGATCGTGCCAGAAGCGGTAGTTGACCGAGAGGTCCGCACGTAAGTACTCTTCGTTATGGGTGTTAACGCGAACGAAGCCGGGCTGGAAGAACGAATCGCTGCGGCTCGAAACGCTCAGCAGTTCGAAGGCGATTTCGAGGCCGTCGTGCCGATCGGGCACGAGGTCGATGAGCGGCCGGGCGACGAGGCGGCCGGTGTAGGTGCGGGGCGGGCGGCGCAGGAGGCGCGTGCCGTTGTCGTCGCGGGAACGCAGGAAGGTGGCGCTCGCTTCTAAGGACAGTTGCTTCAAGGGGTTAAAGCCGAAGAAGAACTCCCAACCCTGGGTCAACGCGCCGGCGACGTTCTGGCTTTGGGCGCTGGGGCCGGGGCCGATCAGGGATTCGAACTCGTTCCGGAAGTACGTGCCGCGTAAGACGATACGGCGCTTCCAGAAGTGCTGTTCGAGGCCCGCGTCCCAGGCGAAGTTCTCTTCGGGCTGGAGCGAGGGGTTCCCGCCGAAGGCGCTGAAGAGTTCGAAGAAGTCGGGCGCCCTAAAGGAGTTACCGACACTGCCGAAGATGCGCGTGTCGCTCTCGGGGATCAGGATTGCCGCGTCGGCGCGGGCGGTGAGGAAATCGCCGAAGTCCTCGTTCTCTTCGCGCCGCACGCCTGCTGTAAGGAAAGCCCTGTCAAAGAGTTCCAAGCGATCTTGGAGGTAAAAGGCCTGCACGACGCGGCCGTAGTGGTCGCGCGAGAAGCTGCCGAAGCCGAAGAAGGTCGTCTTGAAGGCTTCGTATTCGCCGTAGTACCCGGCGGTGACGATGTTGCGGATGCGGTCGCTTTCGAAAGCGGTGATGTTGTTTTGTATCTCCCACGAGGTTCTGTAGTTACGCGAGAAAAAGCGATCGCCGCCAAAGTCCTGCTGCGGGCTGGTGCGGTTGACGCTTTCGAGTTCGTAGTACCCGGAACGGGCGATCACTTCCCAGATCGGGAGCGGGTTGCCGGCGTACTCGACGCCGTAGAGGTTCTCGTTTTTGCGGAACTGGTCGTCGGGGTCGGGCGGCGAAAGGGCGGTCCCGTTGGTGAGCGGCGTGACTTCGTAACCTCCTTTGCTGAATGTATTTCCACGACCGATTAGCTTCAGCGTATGTTGCTTGGCGAGCTGGAAATCGAAGCGTCCGGCGTAGTTGATCGATTCAAGTTCGCTGTTGTTGACCGAGGCTTCCAAGCGGTGGATCCGGGAGCTGGCGACGTTGTAGCTGAACCAGGCGTGCTGGCCTTCGACAGAGACGGTTTCGCGGTCGGTGCCGTAGGTGCCGGCGGCACCGGAGACGCTGGCTTTTGGATCGCCTTCTCCTTTGGCAGTCAGGACTTGGACGGTTCCGGTCATGGCGTCGCTGCCGAAGAGGGCGGAGGCCGGCCCGGCGGCGATCTCGATGCGGTCGGCGCCGACGGGGTCCAGCGCATCCCAGCCGTAAAGCCCGCCGACTTGGTTGACGCGGAAGCCGTCCCACAGAATGAGGTTGTGGTTGGTCTCGCCGCCGCGGATGCGCAATTCCGTAAAGTCTCCACGGCGCCCGCTTTGAGCGATCGAGAGGCCGGGGGCCATGCGTACGGTTTCGGCGGCTTGGTCGTCGTTGCTCTCTTCCATGCGCTTGGCGCTGAAGCTGGTGACCGAGACGCCGGTCTGTTCGCGGGGCGTGGGGAGGCGCGTGGCGGTGACTACGATCTCCTGATCTGTCTTGGACTTAGCGGATTCGTCGGACTTCGCTTCGGGCGCTTCGGCCGGAGCGGGTTGGGTCGGCTCGGGCGCGGGCGGCGCCTCGGCTTCTCCTGCAAGTAGAGCATAAGAAAGGACTAAGGCCGCTAGCGCGGCCAGGCGGAACGGAGACATGCGCGTGCTCCTACGCTCCGCTGGGTCGGCGGAACTGGAACGGGACGCGGGCTTCCTTGCCGTGAAGGAAGCCCTTACGCGCATTGGGTTTAGCGCATGGGGGATTCGAGACCGGCCGCACTCGCGGGCCGGTGGCATCACGGCTTCCTTGGTTCGAGGAAACCCGTGAAAGCCCCGCGCTGGATGCAGCGCGCGATACGCTAAATGGTTTGCTGGAGGCTCGTTAGAAGCTCGAGCGTCCGGACCACGCGTACCGTAGTCGGCAGGTCTTCTGGCTTCCGGTTCGTCCTACCCGTTGCCCTTCCCGGCAGCCTTGCGAGCTGCCAGTGGTACTTGGAACGCCTTACGCGGTCCAGAGTTGCAACGGTTTGTCCCCGGTTACAGCGGCGACCACCGCGGCGGATTTGCACCGCCTTCCCTCTTTCGGCCCATGCTGTGGGCACCGAACAGGGCTTTCGGTATTCAGTTTTCAGGCGTCTCTCTGTTAAGCTCGAACAGGTGCAAAGTCAACAAGTCTTTTTGAGTGCTTGTATAACTCTAGTTATGAATTGGAGATAAACCCTATGCCGGAATCGAAGCGGCTCAAGACGCTGGTTTCGTGGAGCACCGGAAAGGACAGTGCGTGGATGCTTCATCGGTTGCAACAAGATGCCAGCATTGAGGTTGTGGGGTTGCTGACGACCTTCAACGCGGCCTTCGACCGGGTGGCGATGCACGGGACGCGGCGGGTGCTGGCGGAAGCTCAGGCGCGAGCGGCGGGTCTACCCCTATGGGATGTGCCTTTGCCGTGGCCATGTAGCAATACGGAGTATGAGTGCCGGATGGCGGCGGTGATGGAGCGGGCGCGCGGGGCGGGCGTAACGCAGGTGGCGTTTGGGGATCTGTTTCTGGAGGAGATCCGGCGCTATCGCGTGGAAAAGATGGCCGGGACAGGAGTTACGCCGATTTTTCCGCTCTGGGGCCGTGCCGCCGATACGGCGGCGCTGGCGCAAACCATGCAAGCGGCGGGACTTAAGGCGGTGCTGGTGAGCGTGGACCCGAAGCAACTGGAGCCGCGTTTCGCGGGCCGGGTTTGGGATGCAAGTCTATTGGCAGAGCTACCTTCCAGCGTCGATCCGTGCGGAGAGAAGGGCGAGTTCCATACGTTCTGTTTCGCCGGGCCGTGCTTCCATGAGGCGATTCAATATAAGGTGGGCGAGGTGATCGAACGGGACGGATTCTGGTTCGCGGACGTGCTTCCTGCGGTCTGATTATATCGTTTACAAAGCATAAGAACGTAGTTCTTTTTGGAATCCGGAGCACTCGGCTTGCGTTGCCGAAAGGTTTCGGTGTATACATAAGAAACGATTCGGTGTATACCGGTCGAAATAAAGTTTTCAGATTGTGCCGAGCATTCGCTTCATCCTTTTCTTGGAGGTTCTTGCATGTCTCGCATACCTGCTCCTGTCGCTCAACCGTCCGGCCCCGGGCATCAGGACGAAGACCCGAACGCTCCGCGCGGCCTGCGCCGGATCGGCAAGCGCTACGACATCGTGGTCTGCGGCGGCGGGATGAGCGGGATCGGCGCGGCGCTGACGGCGGCTCGGCACGGCGCGAGCGTGGCGCTGTTGCAGGACCGGCCGTGCCTGGGCGGGAACGGTTCGAAGGAGGTGCGCGTCTGGCTGCAAGGGGCGAGCGGCGGCGCGAACGCGGTCTGGTTCCGCGAGACGGGGTTGATGGAAGAGCTGCTGCTGGAGAACCAGTACCGCAATCCGACGGGCGAAGGCGAGGTCTTCGACGCGGTGCTGCTGGAGCTGGTGTTGAAGCAGCCGAACCTGGACCTGTACCTGAACACCTCGGTCTACGAGGTTCAGCTTGCCGGCGGGAGCGCTCCGCGCGGGCAGCAGAAGATCCGCTCGATCACGGCGTTGACCTTGCAGGCCGAGACGCTGACGACGTTCGAGGCCGACTACTTCCTCGATTGCACCGGCGACGGGACGGTGGGCTATCTGGCCGACGCGCCGTACGTGACGGGCCGCGAGAGCAAGGCGGAATTCGGCGAGAGCATGGCTCCGGACGAGCCGAAGAAGTACACGCTGGGCGGTTCGATCCTGTTCAAGGCGAAGAACGTGGGCAAGCCGGTGCTCTTCGAGGCGCCGGCCTTCGCGCACCGCTTCACGGCGGAGGATTTCCGCGAGGGTCGCAATCCGATCCCGGAGTTCGACCGGATTCACGGGGGCTTCTGGTGGGTGGAGTGGGGCGGGACGCTGGACACGATCCACGACAACGAGGCGATCAAGTACGAGCTGCTGAAGATCGCGTACGGGATCTTCCATTACCTGAAGAACGATCCGGCGCAGAAGGAGAAGTACGCGAACTTCACGCTGGAGTGGGTGGGCGCGATTCCGGGCAAGCGCGAGTCGCGGCGCTTCGTGGGCGACGTGGTGCTGCGCGAGCAGGACATCGTCGAATGCCGCAAGTGGCCGGACGCGGTGGCCTTCGGCGGGTGGAACCTGGACGACCACGCTCCGCTGGGCTTCTTCGACGACCACGTGCCGCCGAGCATCCATACGCAGATCCCTGGGCTGTACAACGTCCCGCTGCGCTGCCTGTACTCGAAGACGGTCCCGAACCTGCTCTTCGCGGGGCGCAACATCTCGGCGACGCACGTGGCTCTGACCAGCACGCGGGTGATGCTGACGTGCGCGCAGTTGGGCGAAGCGGCGGGCGCGTGCGCGGCGTTGTGCGTGCGCAAAGGCTTAAGCCCGCGCGAAGTGGCGAACGGTCCGGCGATCCAGGAGCTTCAAGAGCGGCTGCTGCGCGACGACCATTACATCGTGGGCGTGAAGAGCGCGGAGGTCGGCAACCTGGCCGCGGCCGCGCCGGTTACGTGCAGCTCGCAGCTCGACC
This sequence comes from Planctomycetota bacterium, assembly GCA_015075375.1. GTDB lineage: Bacteria > Planctomycetota > SZUA-567 > H5-PLA8 > H5-PLA8 > H5-PLA8. Next base: position 2,944,136 of record JABTUM010000001.1, read on the forward strand.
GCGTGGCGCTGGACCGTCCGACGAAGTCGATCGCGCTGGACAAGAACCGCGTGGCGCTGATCCCCGTGGCCTCCAAGCGGCTCGAGCAGGCGGAGGTGCTGCTGACGGTGGAGCAGCCGACGACGCTGGGCTGGCAACTGCACCGCAACGACGGCTCGGGGTTGTACATCCCGAAGGAGACGGTGGCCGAAGGGAGCGTCGTCTTGCAGCCGGGCGGGGCGCAGTGGGTGACGCTGCCGGTGAACGTGGCGATCACGCAGCGCGGCTGGCACATGCTGGAGTTGAAGGCGAATCCGGCGGTGCACTGGCACGCTCAGGACGGGCGCCTGCCGGGCGTGAAGGCATTCCAGGACGTGGGCATTCACAAGTCGCCGCGGCACTTCAACGCGCACAGCCGCTTGCAGAAGCTCGGCGGCTGGGTGCCCTGCGTGCGCCTGCCCGAAGACCGCGCGGTGTACGGTCCGGCGAACGTGACGAACGGCTACGGCCGCCCGTACCAGCTTCCCAATCTGTGGATCTCGGCGCCGACGAACTTCGAACGCCCGGAATGGCTGGAGGTGGATTTCGGGCAGCCGCTGGCGGTGCGCGAGGTCCAGTTCCTCTTCGACAGCGACCTCGACCGGCACCTGACGAGCATGTGGCTGCCGATGCCGCACGCGTGCGAGCCGGATCTGGTGAAGGACTACGACGTTCAGCTTCGCGTCAACGGCGCGTGGCAGACGGTGAAGGAGGTGCGCGGGAACCGGCTGCGGCGGAACGTGTGGGTGCTGGATAAGCGCTACCAGGCGGACGCGGTGCGGCTGGAGGTGAAGGCGACGCACGGGACGCCGCGGGCGCAGGTGTACGAGGTGCGGGCGTATGCGTAGGGCGGTGCACGGCAAACGACGAACGGCAAGGACAGGGGGATCGAGATGGTTATCGATACGGAATTTCCGGGCGGGAATCTGATCGTCGAGAAGATCGAGGGAAACACGGCCTATGTGAAGCAGGATATCCGGGACACGGAGGGGCATTGGTTCTACTGGTCGTTCCGGGTGACGGGCGCGGAAGGGCGGACGGTGCGGTTCGAGTTCACGAACGGGCGGGTGGTGGGTGTGCACGGTCCGGCGGTGAGCGCGGATGAGGGACGGACCTGGCGCTGGCTGGGCGCGGAGTGGGCGCGGTCGGCGTCGTTCAGCTACCGCTTCGGGCCGGACGAATCGCGGGTGCGCTTCGCGGTGGGGATTCCGTATCAGGCTTCGGACTTGGCGGCGTATCTGCAAAGCCATGCCGGAAACGCGGCGCTTCGAAAAGAGACTTTCTGCCATACGCGCAAGGGGCGCGAGGTGGAGATGCTGCGCGCGGGGCGGCTGGACGGGAAAGCCGCGGCGCGGATTTTCTTCACGGTGCGGCATCACTGCTGCGAATCGACGCCGAATTTCATGCTGGAAGGCATCCTAAATTCGGTCCTGGCGGACGACGCACTGGGCGCGTGGTTCCGCGAGCGGGTGGAGTTTTGCGCGGTGCCGCTGCTGGACAAGGACGGGGTCGAAGAAGGCGACCAGGGCAAGAACCGCAAGCCGTACGATCACAACCGGGATTACGACGGCGAGCCGATTTATCCGGAAGTGCGCGCGGTGAAGGAGACGCTGCGGCGTTGGAGCGCCGAGAAGGCGCTGCTGACGTTCGACCTGCACGGCCCGTACCTGTTCGGACGCGGGCATGAATGCTTTTACTTCGTGTTGCCGAAGGACGCGCGGCACGCGGCGGAGATCCGGGGCTTCGCGGCGCGTCTGGAGCGGGAAACGGCCGGGGGTCCGGTGCCGTACTCGTGCGAGGACGACCTGCCTTGGGGCAAAGACTGGAATACGTCGGACGGCCCGCCGCGGAGTTGTTCGGCGTGGGCGCGGACGCTTCCGGGTGTGAAACTCGCGGTGAGCACCGAGTTTCCGTACGCCGATGCGCGGGGTACGGCGATCACGGCGGAGACGACGCGCGATTTCGGGCGGCGCTTCGCGAAGGCGTTGAAGCGGCAGTTGGAGGAGGAAGTGCTGTAGGGGGTGTTCACTGCGGAAACGCAGAGGGCGCGGAGAAGCAAAGAGTCATAAGTGCGAAAGGTTGGTGGTGCGGTTGGGGGAGAGGTACGGGTTGGGCGGTCTTGCGGCGGCCCCATTCGTTATGGAGTGCGCTTCGCGCGACCCTTCGGTTCACCTCCCCAGCCCCTCCTTGGCAAGGAGGGGAAACGGCGCGGTCAAAGACCTTGGAGTCGGGAGCGTCCGCAAAGAAATTTTCATGCGGCGATGCGGTTCAAGAGCTTGATGCGTTTAACTCGAACGGAAAGGGCACGACGATGCTGACGCTGGAGCGGACGTTTTCGCTGGAGCAGTACACGCGGGACGGATTCACGGGTCCGTTTCGGATCCTGAGCGAAGAGCAGGCCGCTCAATTGCGGTCGGTTTTCTTCAAGGAAATCGGGCAGGAGGAAGCTCAGGCGGGGCCCACGAAGGCGTACTTCTCGGCGTGGCATCACAAGCTGCCGTGGTGCTACGACCTGGCGACGAACCCGGCGGTGCTGGACGCGATGGAGCGGATCCTGGGGCCGGACCTGATCATGTGGGCGATGCACTTCTGGTACAAGGAGCCGGGCAGCACGAAGCGGATCCCGTGGCACCAGGACGGCGCGTACTGGCCGATGACGCCGGTGAAGAACGTGAGCGCGTGGTTCGCGCTGGGGCCGACCTTCCGCGCCAACGGCTGCCTGCGGCTGATCCCGGGCTCGCACACGAAGATGCTGGAGCACGAGAAGCTCAACGACGCCAACAGCGCGTTCGGGCAGGGGCTGAAGAAGGAGTTCGTCGACGAGTCGAAGGCGGTGGATATCGAGATGCGGCCGGGCGAGGTGGTGATCTTCAACGAAGCGACGTTCCACGGAAGCGAGGCGAATACGTCCACGACGCCGCGGGTGGCGTGCAGCGTGCGGTACACGACGCCGGAGGTGAAGTTCCTGGTGGAACAATGGGGCGACGCGGGGCGGATCAAGACGTTCCTGGTGCGCGGGAAGGACGAGCGGCATCTGAACGATGCGATCGTGGGGGAGAGGCCTCAGGTTTAGGGCAAGCTTCCAAATTCCAACGGCTAGCGCCAAACCAACGGCACCCTGAAACGGCGGACGGCAACCTCCCTGCCCACCTTGAACTAGGGGTGGGGGGAGAAGGGCCAGGGCGAACCGAACCTGGGCGCGCGGGCTGGGGCTACCTTTATTTAGCGAAGCGTATGGGAAGCGCCGCCGGGTGCTGCGCGGCGCGACGGAATCGAACGGAAAGTACGTACACGGGCTATTGACGCCGGGTAGGGCTCCCCTTAGCTTAAATGACCGGCGAGTCAATTATGAACTTGGGGGAGCATCGGCTCCGTGCGCATTGCCGTCGATCACAGTCCCGCGATTCTGAAAACCGCGGCGCGGTATTTCGCGCGCAAGCCGTTCCATGAAGTTCACATGGACGACGTGGCGGATGCGTGCGGGATCGCGAAGGGCACGATCTACCGGCACTACCCCAACAAGGAAGCGCTGTTTCTGGCGATCACGCTGGATTGGATGGACCGTCTGGCCGAGCAGTTGCACAAGGCCGCTCGTAAGCCGCGCGGGGCCGTGGAGCGTCTGGAGGCGATGGTCGCTTCGGTGGCCGAGCAGTATCGCAAGCAACGCGACTTTTTCGAAGTGATGCAGCGCGAGGAACTCAACGGGGGCCGCTCCGTGCATCCGGAACGGATGCATAAGCGCGAGATCCTGCGCGATGCGTTCGCGGGGGTGATTCGCGAGGGGCAGCGAGCGGGCGAGCTGCGGCGCTTCGATCCGACGGTGGCGGCGGACTTGCTGCTGGGGATGATCCGGAGCCAATTGCGTTTCGGCGATCCGAAACAGAGCCCCGAGGCGCTGGCTTCCCGGGTGCTCGACGCGTACCTGAACGGGCTGGCTTCGCGCCGGCGCCGGACTTCACACCAAGGAGATGCCCGGGCATGAACCGGATTCGATTCGTACTTGCCGCTGCGGCCGCGGCGCTGGTCTGGGCCGCGGCCGGCTGCGGCAAGCCCGCCACGGGCGCCAAAGCGGGCGGTTTTGCCAAAGGACCGCGGCCTTATTCGGTCCGCACGGTGGTGGCTTCGAGCCAGCCGCTGAACTACTACATCGAGACGACGGGGACGCTGCGCGCGCAGGACGTGTACCGTATCGACGCTCAGGTGCCCGGGGTGCTGCAAGACGTCGCGTTCAACGAGGGCGACGTGGTGACGCCGGAGAAGGTGCTCGCGCGGATCAGCCCCGAACTGTACGAGCTGGGGGTGGTGAAGGCGGAGGCGGCGTTGAAGCGCGCGGAAGCGGATTTGAAGGATGCGGAGCGGCGGCTGACGAACGACATTCGGGAGGGCGAGATCAACCTGGAATCGGCGCGGATCGAGTTCGAGCGGCGGCGGACGGTCCGCGCGGCGGGCGCAATCAGCGAAGAGGAAGTGCAGCTCTTCGCATCGAAGCACGAGATGGCGAAGGTGCAGCTCGAGGACATGCGCCAGCAGGTTCAGACGCTGCTGGCGGTTCTCCGGGCGGGGATTCTGGAGAAGCAGGCCGATCTGCAGCAGGCGGAAGTGAACCGCAAGAAGAGCATCGTGCGCGCGCCGCTGGGGGGGACCATCGAACAGCGCTCGGTCAGCGCCGGTCAGCACGTACCGGCGGGGCAATCGCTGGCGCTGCTGGTGGACCACAGCCGGATGCGATTGCAGTTCACGCTGCCCGAGCGCGAGGCTTCGCACGTGAAGACGGGCTCGACGCTGACCTTCCGCGTGCCCGCCTATCCGGGGCGCGACTTCAGCGCAAAGGTCTACCGGATCGGCGACCTCGCCGATCCCATGGCTCGTACGGTCGTCGGCTGGGCGCACGTGGAACCGAACGACGCCGAGCTGAAAGCCGGATTCTTCGCGAGCGTAAAGATCGTTTCGGACGCCAAGCTTTCGGCGGTGATCGTGCCGCAGACGGCGGTGCTGCCCACGGAATACGGTTTCGTCGTGTACGTGCTGAACGGTACGAAGGCCGAACGTCGCGGGGTGAAGCTGGGCCTGCACGTCACCGACGACAGCGTCGAAATCCTGGAGGGCCTGAAAGCGGGGGACCGCATCGTGGTGGAAGGCGCGAACGCGCTGCAGGACGGCGTGGAAGTGAAGATCCTCGACGGCGCAGGTACGGACGGCAAGAGCGGCGAAGGGAAGCGTGAATCCAAGAGTGAAGAAGGGAAGAACTCGTGAGCATTCCCGCGGTCGCGATTCGCAATCCGGTCTTCGCCTGGATGCTGATGCTGGGCTTCATCGTCTTCGGCGCGATCGCCTTTTTCCGTCTTGGCGTGGGGCAGTATCCCGACGTGGACGTGCCGGTGATCAACGTGCGCGTGGATCTCGAAGGCGCGGCTCCTGAAGTGATGGAATCGGAAGTGCTGGACATCCTCGAAGACGCGGTGATGGCCGTAGAGGGCGTGAAGAATATTTCGGCGACGGCGATGCTGGGCCGAGCCGAGCTGACGGTGGAGTTCAACATCGAGCGGAACATCGATCTGGCGATGCAGGACGTGCAGGCGCGGATCAGCGCGGCGCAGCGGAACCTGCCGCCGGACCTGGATCCCCCGGTGATCTCGAAGACGAATCCGGACGACCGTCCGATCATGTGGGTGGCGCTTACGGGCCCGCGCAGTCCGCAGGAACTGGCCGACTACGCGCGCAACCTGCTGCGCGACCGGTTCCTGACGGTGCCGGGCAACGGCGACGTGCGCATGGGCGGGTACCTCGAGCGGAACGTGCGGCTGTGGATCGATCCGGAGAAGCTGAACGCGCGCAACCTGACGATCGGCGAGGTGGTCGCGACGATCCAGCGCCAGCACGTCGAGGCGCCGGCGGGGCGGATCGAATCCAAGAACCGCGAAGCGAACGTGCGCGTGGAGGGCGAGGCGCTTTCGATCGAGGAGTGGAAGAAGCTGGTGGTGAGCGAGCGCGACGGCTCGCCGGTGTACCTCGAAGACGTGGCGCTGGTGGAAGACGGCTTCGAAGACCGGCGGCGGCTGTCGCGGATCAACGGGATGCCGGCGCAGGGGCTGGGGATCATCAAGCAGCACGGGGCGAACACGGTGGCGGTGGCGGAGGCGTGCCACGAACGCGTGGCGGAGTTGAACCAGACGCTTCCGGAAGACCTGACGCTCTCGGTGCGCTTCGACAGTTCGACGTACATCCGCAGCGCGATTTACGAGACCGAAGAGACGCTGGTGCTGGCGGTGCTGCTGACGGCGCTGGTCTGCTGGCTGTTCCTGGGTTCGCTTTCGTCGACCTTCAACGTGGTGCTGGCGATCCCGGTTTCGGTGCTGGGCACGTTCGCGGTGATGTACTTCTGCGGCTTCACGCTGAACACGTTCACGCTGTTGGCGCTGACCTTGTCGATCGGGATCGTGGTCGACGACGCGGTGATGGTGCTGGAGAACATTTACCGGCACGCGGAGATGGGGAAGGACCGGCTGGCCGCGGCGAAGGAGGGCTCGGAGCAGATCAGTTTCGCGGCGCTGGCGGCGACGCTGGCGATCATCGCGATCTTCCTGCCGGTGGCCTTTATGTACGGGGTGATCGGCGAATTTTTCTTCGAGTTCGGGGTGGTGTTGAGCGTGGCGGTGGCGATTTCGCTGCTGGAGGCTCTGACGCTGGCGCCGTCGCGCTGCGCGCAATTCCTGAGCGTGGGCCAGCGCACCAATTTCATCGAGCGTGCGGTGGGCTGGTGCCTGGACAAGCTCGCGCAAGTCTACGCCTGGACGCTGGGTTACTCGCTGCGCTGGCGCTTCGTGACGCTGGCCGTCTCGGGTCTGCTCTTCGCGGGCTCGCTACTGCCGATTTCGGGGTACGTGGGACTGAAGCAGCCCTGGGTGCCTCAGCTTCCCAGCGAGATGGCGCCGCCGCAGGACCAGGGGATTTTCATGCTTTCGGTGCGCACGCCGGTCGGTTCGTCGATCGACTACACCGACAAGGTGGTGCTGGAAGTGGAGCGGATCATGGCGGGCCGTGACGAGATCGCGGGCGTGTACGCGATCGTCGGCGGCTTCGACGGGATGGCCAACCAGGCGAACATGTTCATCACGATGAAGCCGATCGAAGAGCGGAAGCTCTCGCAGCAGCAATCGATCGACGAGCTGCGCAAGGCGCTGAACATTTTCCCCGGAACGACGGTCTTCCCGATCGATTTTTCGCGGCAGAGCCTGCCGGGGGTGCGCAGCAGCCGGAGCGCCGTGGAGTTCACGGTTCGCGGTCCTAGCTGGGAGAAACTGGGCCAGCTTTCCCAGCAATTCACGGATGCGATGACAGAAAGCGGCGCGCTGGTGGACGTGGACACGAGCTACCGGGTGGGTATGCCGGAAGTGAGCGTGACGCCGCGGCGCGACCGGCTGATGGCGCTGAACGTGGATACGAAGGAAGTGAGCGACGCGATCAGCGCGCTGGTGGGCGGTAACCGGATCGCCAAGTTCACCGACAACGGGCGGCGTTACGACGTGCGCGTGCGGCTGCTGCGCGACGACCGCGTGCGCCCCGAGGACATCGGGCGGATTTACGTACGCAACCGCGAGGGCACGCCGGTGCAGCTGGGCGAACTGGTGGACATCACGCTGCGTCCTTCGTTGCAGGAGATCACGCGCGAGAACCGCGAGCGCGCGATCAAGCTGACGGCGAACAACGCTCCGGGCACCAGCCAGGCCGACGCGATGGCCGCGGTCTTCAAGATCCGCGACGAGCTGCTGCCGCCGGGCTACAACCTGGTGCTTTCGGGGCAGTCGCAGCTATTCGAAGAGGCGAAGTGGAACCTGGTCTTCGCGCTGATCATGGGCATCCTGGTGGCGTACATGGTGCTGGCGAGCCAGTTCAACAGCTTCCTGCATCCGTTCACGGTGCTGCTGACGCTTCCGTTCGCGGTGAGCGGGGCGCTCTTCGCGCTGATGTTGTCCGGGCTTTCGCTGAACATGTACAGCATGATCGGCGTGATCCTGCTGATGGGGATCGTGAAGAAGAACGGGATTTTGCTGGTGGATTTCACGAACCAGGCGCGCGACGAAGGGATGTCGTGCGACGATGCGCTGCGGCATGCGTGTCCGATCCGGCTGCGTCCGATCCTGATGACGAGCGTGGCGACGATCGCGGGGGCGCTGCCGGGTGCGATCGCCACCGGGGCGGGGGCGGAACTGCGCGTGCCGATGTCGGTGACGGTAATCGGCGGGATGATCGTTTCGACGGTTCTGACGTTGTTCGTGATTCCGTGCTTCTACAGTCTGGCCGACCAAGGCAAAACGATGGTGTACCATGCGATGGGCTGGGATAAGGAGCAGGCTCCGCTGCACGCGGCACACGCTCAGCCGCAGCATTCGGGCGCGGGCGATTAGGGCGAAAGGCCCGGCGTCATCGTCCGTCGCCGGATTGCGCCGGACCTGACGATGGGGATCAGGGCAGCTTGCGAATCTTAAGGTCGCGGACTTTCTGGACCTGATTGCCCTGGCGGAACCAGAGGTTGAGCGGGCCCGGCTTCTTGCCTTCGGGAATGGCTTGGCTGAGTTCGGTCTGGCCGTTGACGACGATCTGCATCTGGCCTTGGTGCACGGTCAGCTTGGCGTCGACCCATTTATCGGCCGGAAAGCCGTGGCGGTCGACTTCGGTAATAGCGGAGCCCGCGCCGGTGTTGATATCGATGTTGCCGCGGCGTTCGCCCCGGCTGAGAAAGATCTGCAAGGTGACTTCGAAATTTCCGTCGGGCAGCGCGCACTGAATGTTGCTGCTTCGGTCGCTGGGCTTCTTGACGATGCAGCCGTCCTTCACTTCGACTTCCCCGTTACTGTTTTGGCCGTAGGCCCAGCCGGTGAGATCCTGGCCGTTGAAGAGCGGGGTCCATTCGCCGCCTTCGGGGAGCACGAGCGCGGCGGCGGCCGGCGCGGGCGCGGGTTCGGCGGTGGGCGGGGGTTCGGGCGGCGCGGTGAGGCGGGTGACTTCGCGGCGCGCGCGGGCCGAGACGATGGTGTCGGCGTATTCCTGCGCGAAGGCATTGAGACGCTGCACGCGGCCGTCCTTATCGTCGGGCGCGAGTCCCTCGAAACGCATGACTTGATCCAACGCGGCCTGTGCGAGCTGTTCGCGGTTGAGTTCGGGTTGCGGCGGCGCATCGGGGGTGGCGGGCGTGCCGGGTTCGGGGCGCGGCGGAAGCGCGGCGGTATCGACGGTCTTCGCCACGGCTGAGGACGGCTGGGGCCGCGCCACCGGCGTGGGCGCGACGACGGTTACGGGAGGCGTAGCGGCCGGGGCTTTGGGCGCGGCGGCCGGTTTGCCGCCGCCGGAAAAGAGCAGGATCAGGACGAGCAGCACACCTGCGCCTCCCACGCCGAGCAGCAGCATGGGCGTGGAACTGGCCGGCGCCGGCGGCGGGCGGTGCGGCGCGACGGCGGAGGAGTGCCCGCGCACGCGCGCGGCGGCGGCTGTGGGTATGCGATGCGCGGCGCTGCTGGGCGGATGGACGCCGGTGGGAATGCGGTGCGCGGCGCTGCTGGGCGGATGCGCGGCGGCGGCGGGCAGCGCGTGGGCTCCGCTGGCGCGGCGGGCGGCGGGACGTTCGGCGGAAGATTCCTGAACGAGCAGCGCCTGGGCCTCCCCCTCGGTCATGGGGAGGTTTTCCATCGTCATGACGCCTTGGGCGCAGGCTGCGCAGTAGACGCCGCGCAGCTTTTTGTCGCGACCCTGTCCGGCCGAAATCTCGGCGTCGGTCAGGCGCTTGCCGCAGGTTTCGCAGAAGTAAAATTTCATGGCCGGCGTGCCTCAAGAGAGAGCCGATTGCCGCGAGCGGGCATTATGGCACGAAGGCGGTTCGGGAACAATAGGCCGGCGAGGCGGCTTGGGGGGAGGATTTGCGGGCGAGACGCCCGCGAGGTCAGCCGTTTTTGTCGGAGCTTTCGCCGAAGGAGAACTTGGCGACTTCGGCGCCGTGGTGCATTTCCATGATCTTGTCGAGGCCGACGAGGCGCATGACGGTTTTGACGCGTTCGTGGACGCCGGCGAGCTTGAGGATGGCGAGGTTTTCGTAGCAGAGCAGATGGAGGGTGACGACGGCGCCGACTTGAAGCGAGGTGATCTGTTCAACGGCGCTGAGGTCGGCGACGAATTTACGTTCGCCGTCGGTGGTGAGGAGTTCTTCGACGATTTCGGAGGTGGCTTGAGGATTGGAGAGGTCTTCGCCGGTGAGGCGGAGGAAGACGATATCCTTGACCTTTTGAATCTCCATGGAACGTTCCGCCAGACCCCGGTCCGACCCGTTGCAGCCGCTTTTTAGAAGTGGCCTTGGAAGTAATACGCCGCACGTCCCCGTGCGCCGAAACATTCTGTCAGAAAGCGGTCCGGCGCGCCAGCGAGCTTATGGGTTCAGCGCTTCTTGCGCGCGGGCTTCGGTTTGGCGGCGGAGGCCTTGGGGGAGCGTGCGGGCGCGGCGGCGGGGGCTTTGCGCGCGACGGCGGCCACGGCGGGTTCGCGTTCCGGCGGCGGGGCGGATTTCCCGGCCGTTCGTTCGGCGTAGCCGAGGATGCGCGCGAGGGTGCCCTTCATGTCCTTGCGCGGGACGACCATATCGATCTGCCCGTATTTGAGCAGGAACTCGGCGGTCTGGAATCCTTCGGGCAGCTTGACCTTGATGGTCTGTTCGATGACGCGCGCGCCGGTGAAGCCGATCATCGCGCCGGGTTCGCCGATGATGACGTCGGCGAGGAAGGCGAAGCTGGCGGAGACGCCGGCGAGCGTCGGATCGGTGAGGATGGTGATGTAGGGCAGCCCGGCCTCGTTGTGGCGCTGCAGCGCGGCGCTGGTCTTGACCATCTGCATGAGGGAGAGCGCGCCTTCCTGCATGCGCGCGCCGCCGGAGCAGCAGGAGATGACGACGGGCCAGCGCCGTTCGGTGGCGTGTTCGATGGCGCGGGCGATTTTTTCGCCGACGACGGAGCCCATGGAGGCGCCGATGAACTGGAAGTCCATGGCGCAGAAGACGAGCGGGCGTCCTTCGAGCGTGCTTTCGCCGCAGATGACGGCTTCCTTCTCGCCCGACTTGGCGATGCCCTCTTCGATGCTCTGGAGGTACGACTTGCGCCCGCTGAACTGGAGCGGATCGATCGTTTCGAGGTGGTCGAAGAGTTCGACCCAGGATCCGGGATCGACGGTGAGTTCGGCGCGGCGGCGCGAACCGACGCGGAAGTGGTAGCCGCAGTCCTTGCAGCAATCGTGATGGCGTTCGATGTCGCCGACAAAGAGCGTGGCTCCGCATTCGGCGTTGCCGCACTTGCGGAACTGGGACTCGGTCTGGACGTTGCGCCGGCCGCTGGCGCGGGACTCAGTAGCGGCGCGTCTTCCGGTTAAGGCCATGGCGAACGTTTCCGGTTTCCGGTTTCCTGTTTTCAGTATACGGCGACGGCGACTTCGGTTTGCGGTTTCCGTTGCGGGCGGCGATCAGTTGCCGCGCAGGCCGCGGATGGCGGCGGTGTAGTCGCGTTCTCCGAAGACGGCGGTGGCTGCGACGATGACTTGGACGCCGGCTTCGCGAACGGCGGCGACGTTGCTGGCCTTCACGCCGCCGTCGATTTCGAGGAGCAGATCGGGCCCGAAGCGCTTGCGGGCTTCGGCGTACTTCGAGAGACAGTGCGTCATCATCTCCTGCCCGCTGAAGCCGGGATTGACGGTCATGATCAGGAGCATCTCGATGAGGTCTTTGACGCCGTCGGCGGCCCAGACGGCGGTGGCGGGCTTGAGGGCCATGGCGGCTTTGGCGCCGTGCTTCTTGGCGATTTCGAGGGCGAGGCGCGGATTGCCTTCGGCTTCAGGGTGCACGCTGATCCAGTCGGCGCCGGCCTTGACGAAGCGTTCCACGTAGCGTTCGGGCTGCTGGATCATCAGGTGGCAGTCGAGCGGGAGATCGGTGAGCTTGTTGAAGGCTTCGACGATGAAGGGTCCCATGGTGAGATTGGGGACGAAGTGGCCGTCCATGATATCGACGTGAACCCAGTCGGCGCCGGCGGCTTCGATGGCCTGGAGTTCGTCCTTCAGGCGGGTGAAGTCGGCGGAGAGGATCGAGGGGGCGACGATCGTCTTCTTCGGGGCGCTCATGTCGGGCTCCTTTTAACCGGTGTCGGAGGCAGACCGCGGCACGTTGCGTCTACGCCGGAACGGTTCGGTCCCGCAGGCGGCCGGTGGTACCGGCCGCCCCCGGACCGCGAAACGGCATCAGCCCAGCTTGTGGGCGAGTTCGATCAGGTCGGCCATGCGGTTCGAGAAGCCCCACTCGTTGTCGTACCAGCTCACCACCTTGACGGTGCGCTTGTCGAGGACGGCGGTGAGGTCCGCGTCGATGATGCTGGAGTGCGGGTTGCCGACGATGTCGCTGCTGACGATGGGGTCTTCCGTGTAGTCCAGGATGCCCTTCATCGGTCCGGCGCTGGCGGCCTTGAGCGCGGCGTTGACTTCTTCCTTGGTGACGTCGGTGTTGAGCTGGAGCGAGCAGTCGATGAGGCTTCCGTCCGGCACGGGGACGCGGAAGGAGACGCCTTCGATCTTGCCGAGGAGGTCGGGGATCACGGCGCCGATGGCCTTCGACATGCCGGTGGTGGTGGGGATGATGTTGCATGCGGCGGCGCGTGCGCGGCGCAGGTCGCTGTGGACGAGGTCGCTGATGCGCTGGTCGTTGGTGTAGGCGTGGATGGTGGTGACCATGCCCTTGGCGATGCCGAACTTGTCGTGGAGGACCTTCATGACGGGCGCGGTGCAGTTGGTGGTGCAGCTCGCGTTGCTGAAGGTCTTATGCTCGGCCTTAAGCTGGTGCTGATTGACGCCCATGACGATGGTGGCGTCGATTTTGTCCTTGGCGGGGGCGCTGAGGAGGATCTTCTTGGCGCCGGCGAGGATGTGGTCGCCGTATCCGCCCTTGGGGCTTTCCTTGGCGGTGAAGATGCCGGTGCATTCGCAGGCGATCTCGACGCCGAGGTCCTTCCAGGGGAGTTCCTTGGGGCTGCGGGCGGCGAGGACGGGAATCTTCTTGCCGTTTACGACGAGGTTGTTGCCGTCGGCGGCGACGGTGCCGGGGAACTGCTTGTGCACGCTGTCGTAGCGGAGCATGTGGGCGAGCGTGGGTGCGTCGCCGAGGTCGTTGATGGCCATGATTTCGAAGTTGCTGCGCTGCGCGATGACGCGAAACAAGAGCCGCCCGATGCGCCCGAAGCCGTTGATCGCTACCTTGATGCCCATCTGATTTCTTCTCCTGCGTAAAGCTTCCGTTCGGCCCCAAAGTTGAAATGCCGCGGGTGGTACAGGGCCGGAAAACGCGACCCGGGCAAGCGGCTAAGATTAGTACGCGGCGGGGGCAAGTCAAAGACCTTGCGGAGGTAGGGGAGGGGGATGCCGATTTTGGATTGGAGATTTTGGATTTTGGATTAAGGGCGTGCGGGGCTGGAGTTCTCGGGGCGGCGGCTGATCCGCAAGTTGGCGTTGGGACACGAGCTTTCGAGCGGCCCTTGGCGAGCGCTGTAAAGACCCGGGCCCGGTTCCACCGGCGGTGGACAGTCGCGGCGGGGTGGCGTATCTTGGTCGTCTGGCGGCGCTCATGGCGCTGCGTAGCTACTGCTCATTTTGTTGGGAGTCCGTGCATGGCCGACCAGGAAGAAGAGATCGGTTGGTGCGTCTGCACCTACAAGCACCGGGGCTTGCCTCCGGACCGCGCGGATTACACCGACTTGGCGAAGGCCGAGAAGGCGTTCGAAGGCGCGAAGGCCGCGGCGATCCTGTTCCAGACGCGCCCTCCGATTCAGGGGTTGGGTTGGATCAAGCTGAAGCAGAAAGACGCGCCGCCTCCGGCGCCCGCGGCCGCGCCCAAACCGGCCGCCGCCGCGAAACCGGCCGCTGCGGCCGCGCCCAAACCGGCGGACGCGCCCCAAGCCGAGTAACGGACGCGCCGTAGTTCCGCGCGAAGTTTATCCTGCGTATTCCGCCGTAGCACTCGGGCCGTTCGTCCGGGTTTTTGCCACTCAAGCCGTCGCGGCGCGCCCGCATTCTCGAGGAGCAGGCCATGGGATCGTTTACAGCCGCCGGAGCGTGGACGGCGCTCGTCACACCCTTCGACCGCCAAGGCAAGCTGGATATCGACGCGTACCGCAAGCTGATCGAATACCAGCTCGCCGAAGGCATCGACGGAATGGTGCCGTGCGGGACGACGGGCGAGTCGCCGACGTTGAGCTGGGACGAGCACAACGAAGCGATCGAGGTGGCGATCCGCACCGCCGGGGGCAAGGCGTCGATCCTGGCGGGGACGGGGAGCAACTGCACGGACGAGGCGATCGCGGCGACGAAGCACGCGCGCGAGGCCGGGGCCGACGCGGCGCTATTGGTCGATTGCTACTACAACAAACCGTCGAGCCTGGAGCTGCGCACCGAGTACTACGAGCGCGTGCTGCACTGGGTGCCGGAGATCCCGCTGGTGCCGTACGTGATTCCGGGGCGGAGCGTCACGGCGTTGTCCGCGGCCGACCTGGCGATCCTGCACCGTCAACACCCGCAGCGCGTCCCCGCGGTGAAGCAGGCCACCGGCGACTTGGAGCGGATGCGGCAGGATCGCGCGCTGGCCGGTCCGACGCTGGGCATCTTCAGCGGCGACGACGACCTGACGCTGGCGATGATGCAGGATCCGCAAATCGGCGCATGCGGCGTGATCTCGGTGATGACGAACCTGCTGCCGGGCGCGGTGCGCAAGATGGTGCACGCTCAGCGCAGCGGCGACGCGGCCACGGCCGGCGATTTGGGCCGGAAGCTCGCGCCGATCTTCAAGCTGGTGGTCTGCCCCGTGACGTCCAAGCGTTCGATTCCGGGCGGCGCGACGGTGGAGGTGCAGGACAAGTTCCCGAATCCGCTGGCGGTGAAGGCGATGATGAACGGGCTGGGGCTGCCGGCGGGCTTCAGCCGCGCGCCGCTGGGCAGGCTGAGCGCTCCCGGGGTGGCCGCCTGCCGGCAAGCGGTGCGCGAGGTCCACGCGGCGGCCCCGGAACTCTTCGCGACGCTGGAACTCTTGTTCCGCGTGAAGGTGGGCGAGCGGTTGGCCGACGACGGCGCGTGGAACGGGCTGGCTCGGGCCTAAAGGCGATCGAGCGCACTCATGAATCTGAAAACGGCGGCGGGAGTCACGGCGGCGTACGGCTTGTGGGTGATAGCCGGCGGCGTGTGGCGCTATTGGGAGGCGGCCAGCGCCAACGCGCTGGGCTTCGGACTGTTCATGGGCGTGCTGGCGCTGGCCGGCGCGTGGCTGCTCTTTAAGGGCGCTCGGGTGTCCGGCTTGGCGGTCGCGGCGTTGGCGGTGGTCTTCGTGGGCGGGTTCTTTGCCACCAAGGGTTCGAAGGACGGCATCGATATTCGAGTTGCGATTACGCTGGCGTTGAGCGTGGCGGAGGCGGTGGTGTTGATTTTGGCTTGGCGGGGGAAGCGGGAGTAGGGGCTGGAGCCGGCAAAAGGCAAACACCCAACGGCTAACGGCAAGATTCAACGGCCACCTTCCAACCGCCGGTTGATGGGGCCGATTTCCGGGCTGCCGGTGGGCGCCCGCGGGCGGTTTTTATGAGGCTAAATTGGCCAAGGCTGCGCAGGCTGTTCAAATAGAGTCCATGACGGACCTTAGGTCGCGGCTTACGGCTCGGCAATCCTACCCGGGTGGTTGACAAGGCTCGGGTTCCCTTCGATAACGCTACCCAGATACACCCTTCTTAGAGTGGCCCGTTCAGCCGCGAGGACCATCGCCGATGCGCGTCGTTCGCCCTTTTACCGTAGTGCCGTTGGTTCCCAAGCCCGTCGAGGCGTTGCGCGAGATCGCGTACAACTTGTGGTGGACGTGGAACCAGGATGCGCGGGAACTGTTCGTGCGCATCGACGGGAACTTGTGGGCGGCGTGCGGGCATAACCCGGTGGCTCTGCTGGGCCGGACGAGCCAGAAGCGGCTGCTCGAACTGGCGCAGGACGACGGCTTCCTGGCGCACCTGGAACGCGTGCACGACAGCCTGCGCGATTACCTGAGCGCGAAGACGTGGTACGACCAGGCGATCGGAGACCGGCCGCGGCACCGCATCGCGTACTTTTCGGCGGAGTTCGGCCTGCACGAATGCCTCCCGGTTTATTCGGGCGGCCTGGGGCTGTTGGCCGGCGACCACCTCAAGAGCGCCTCGGGTCTGGGCCTGCCGCTCGTGGGCGTCGGTCTGGCCTACTACAACGGCTACTGCCGCCAGTACCTCAACGCGGACGGCTGGCAGCAGGAGTATCTGGCTCCGAACGAATTCCACAGCATGCCGGCGACGCTGGAGAAAGACGCGCAGGGGAAGCCGGTGCGGGTCTCGGTGCAGTTGCCCAACCCGGACCGGGAGGTGTGGTTCCAGATCTGGCGGGTGCGGATCGGGCGCGTCTCGCTGTACCTGCTGGACAGCAAGATCGACCAGAACCGGGCGGAAGACCGGTCGTTCACCGACCAGCTTTACGGCGGCAACTACGAGCACCGCTTCATGCAGGAGCTGGCGCTGGGGATCGGCGGCCTGCGCGCGCTGCGGGCGCTGGGTCTGGATCCGGACGTCTGCCACATGAACGAAGGGCACAGCGCGTTCCTGGCGGTGGAGCGGATCCGGACGCTGATGGAAGAGCACAAGCTTTCGTTCGAGCAGGCGCGCGAGGCGGTGATCGCGGGGAACGTCTTCACGACGCATACGCCGGTGCCCGCGGGGATCGACCGCTTCGGGACGGACTTGATCGACCGTTACTTCGGTTCGTGGTTCAAGAAGCTGGGGATCGACCGTCGCACGTTCCTGGCGATGGGCCGGCAGTATCCGCACGACGAACAGGAGCCATTCAGCATGGCGGTGCTGGCGCTGAAGACGGCCGGCGGAAGCAACGGCGTATCGGCGCTACACGGGGAGGTGAGCCGGCGGATGTGGCAGGGGATCTGGCCGGAAGTGCCGGAGCACGATTTGCCCATCGACCACATCACGAACGGCGTCCACGTGCGCAGCTACGTGAGCGATCCGCTGAACGAGCTGTTCGTGCGTTACGCGGGGGCGCGCTGGAGCTACGAAGCGGCGGAAGAAGACCGGAAGTGGAACGGTCCTGAGTTGCTGCCCGACGGCGAATTGTGGCGTGTGCACGAACGCTGCCGCGCGAACCTGGTTTCGTGGGCGCGCAAGCGCGTGAAGCAGCAGTTGACGAAGCGCGGCGCGGGGCCGCGTGAGATCGAAGAAGCGGATGAGTTGCTGGATCCGGAAGCGCTGACGATCGGGTTCGCCCGGCGCTTCGCGACGTACAAGCGCGCGACCTTGTTGTTCCACGATCCGGACCGGCTGGCGGCGCTGCTGAACATGAAGGACCGCCCGGTGCAGATTTTATTCGCGGGCAAGGCGCATCCGAAGGACGACGCGGGCAAGGCGTTCATCCAGAAGATCGTGAAGTTCGCGCGCGAGGAGCGCTTCCGGAAGCACATCGTCTTCCTGGAAGATTACGACATCACGACCGCGCGGTATCTGGTGCAGGGCGTGGACGTGTGGCTGAACACGCCGCGCCGCCCGCACGAGGCGAGCGGCACGAGCGGGATGAAGGCCGCGGCCAACGGGGTGCTGAACTGCAGCATCCTGGACGGCTGGTGGTGCGAAGGCTACGACGGGACGAACGGGTGGGCGATCGGCGCGGGCGAGGACTACGAAGACGAGCAGTATCAGGACAACGTGGAGAGCCGGGCGCTGTACGACTTGCTGGAGAAGCAGGTGGTGCAGGAGTTCTTCCAGCGCGGGCGCGACGATTTGCCGCGCGCGTGGATCAAGCGCATGAAGCGCACGATGCAGACGTGCATCCCGACGTTCAGCACGCACCGCATGGTCCGCGATTACGCGCAGAAGTTTTACCTGCCGTCGGGCGAACGCTGGGCGGAGATGACGCGCGACCACTGCCAGGCGGCCCGGGATCTGTGGGACTGGAAGATGACGCTGTTCCAGAAGTGGGCGCAGATCCGCATCGAAGAAGTGCAGACGCCGGCGAACGGCGAGATCGCGGTGGGCAGCGCGCTGGATATCGTGGCGCGGGTGCACCTGGGTCCGATCAAGCCGGAATGGGTGGACGTGCAGGTCTTCGTGGGGCCGCTGAACGACCAGGGCCAGATCGTGCGGGGCCAGGCGCGGAGCATGGTCCGGGACGGGAGCGGGAACCTGGGCGAGGGCTTCCATTTGTTCCGCAGCCGCGTGGACGGGCAGGAGGCCGGGCGCTTCGGGTTTGCGGTGCGGGTGATTCCGCGGCACGCGAATATGAGCAATCCGTATGTGCCGGGGCTGATTACCTGGGCGTAGCGGACGGTAGCCGCAGGACTTCCTGAACACCATCCATCCAGCCGCGGTGCGGCGGTTCGAGAGGCCGCCGCACCGCGTCGCGGATCGGGCTTCTGTGCGGATTACTGGCCTTGCGCGGGGGCCGCGGGCTTGCCGGGCGCGGCCGACGGATGGCCCGCCATGCCGTTGGCCTCGCGGAAGGTCGCGACCGTCAGGATCTTCTTGCCGGCTTCCATGGTCAAGGTGCCGGTCGCTTCGGCGCGCTTCTGGTCCAACTGTTCGCCGAGCTGTTTGCCTTTCTCGTCCAGTTTGATCTCGAGCGCTTCCTTGCTGTCGAGCGTGAGCTTGACGGCGGTGATCTGCTGGGCCGAGTCGCGGGTGGCTTCGACCATCCCGACGTAGGTCTGCTCCTTGGCGGGAGCTTCCTTATCGTCTTCGGCGGCGCGAAGGCCCGCGAGACCGGCCAGTCCGAAGATCAGCAGGGCGATAAGCCCCGAATGTGCCATACGCATGGCGTATCCTCCATCCATAATGTCCGCCGTCCGAAGTTCGAACACGCCGCACCCTGCGGCGCGCGCCGGACCGGCTTGCTTCGTTCGTCGCCGGGTACTCATGGCAATTCCCGTACCCGATGCGCGCGGATCGCCAAGCCGTTGCGGCACGGGCGTCTGGACGCCTTTTCGCGCGTTCCCGGCCCGACGATAATCGGTCGCCGCTCTGAAAATCGGTGGGCCATTGGGCGGGCGACGGAGTCGCCCTAGGGCACGATTCGCAAGGTGCCTGGGTGCTCATCCTTATACGCAAAGTATTGGCGAGCCCGCGTGTGCGCAGCGCGGCTCGGAATTCGATGCTGGCATTCGATTCGCGGTAGTGCTCGACCCGAAGCGGTATTCGGGACGGGCGGCGCGTGGGGCGCCGTCCGAATCGAGCGATCCCATGATGCGAAGCCTGGTACCGATCGTTGCGGCATTGGCTTGCGCCGTCCTGCTTGCTCCGGCGGCCGAAGCCTGGCGGGTGAACTTAGGAGCGGACGCGGGGTTCGTTCCCGCGCAGGCGCAGGACACGATGCGCCTGCGGCTGGACCGGTCCAAGATCGCGCTGCGGCGCGGCGAACGCATGGAACTGAGGGTCTCGCGCCGCGACGCGCGGCTGGGCCGGGTGCAAATGGGTCTGATTCCTTCGCGCGGTTCGAACCTGCTCGCATCCGGCGGGATGTTCGAACCCGGCGCGTTGGAAACCGTGGTGGCCGTCGAGGCGCCGTCGAACGCGCATAGCGGCACGGTGACCGTTTTCGCCAAGGGACGGATGCTCGTGCTGGCGGTGACGGTGCGAGACTGACCGGTTTTGAAAGGAGCGACTTGTGGAATACTCACTGCTGGGCGCCCTCATCTTCGCGCTTGACCTGGTGGCTATCGTGAGCCTGCTGCTGGGCCGCGGTTCCGTTGGGCATAAGGTGCTCTGGATCGTGCTGATCCTGTTGCTGCCGGTGCTGGGCATGATCCTGTACTTCTTGCTGGGACGCACGCCCGCGGACGCTTGAGCGCAGCACCGGAACGAGCGTTCGAGGCGCGCCGCCTGGCCTGCCCGTCTCGCGAGAGAGGCAGGCCGGGCGGCGCTCTGTATGAGCGCAGTGGCTCGGCTAGAATTCCATGTATTCGCCGGAGAGTTCGTTGAGCGTGCCTTCCACTTTTTGCAAGAGCTTCAAATAGGCTTCGATACGCGCATGGGTGGCGAGACCCTGCGTGACGACGAGTTCGCCATCGGCTTTCCAATTCAGCGCGGCGCCTTGGTCCCAACTTAAGGGATCGAGGCTTTCGCGGAGCGCCTCGGCCAGCAATTGCTGGGCGGTGTCGCCGCGGCGCTTGAGGAGCGAGTTGAGCAGGCCTTGCAGTTCGTACGTACGCGCGAGGCGTTCGTTTTGGACGCGGGCGCGGCTGCTGATGAAGAGCCGCCGTTCGTCGAAGGCGTAGCCGAGATCGTATCCTTCCAGCAGCATCGACAGTACGCCTTCCAGGCGCAGCGGACGCTGGGTGCTGAGCGTGACGGTTGCCTTCTGGATGTCCGCGCGCTTGAAGACTTCGGGATCGAAAGCCAGTCCCGCGCCGAGGGCGCCGTGGATTTCCTGGAGCGCTTCGCGGAGCGGGCGGTTGGCGAAGGCCAGCGGTCCGACTTTGGTGTCGAGCACGCCGCGTTGGAGCGCGGCCTGCGAGCCGCCGCGGGCTTCGACGACGACGGCGTTAAAGACGAGTGAGTAGGAGAGTTTGGCGTCGGCCAGGATGCGGCGCAGGGCGAGTTCGGCGCCGTAACCGGTCACGTCGAGGTTTGCGCGCCGGGGTTCGGCCTTCAGCAACGCTTCGACGTGCGGACTGATCAGCAGCGGAAGGCCGGCCTGGGCCGCGAGCGCTTGGAGCGCTTCGGCGAGGGGCTGGTCTTTCAGGTGCAGCGTGACGTTCGCTTCGCGCAGCTTCTTGCGCGACTCTTCGTTCCAGACTTCGCTGGGAGCCAGTTCGGCGAGGAGCTGTTCGGCGCGGAAACGGACTTCGTGCTTGGCGTGGTAGGTGGCTCGGCGCAACAGCGGGAGCGCCTCGCGGCCGCGCTTGGCAAGTAGTTCGTACGACCGCTCGCGCGCCTGGGGATCGTCGGCGCCGAGCCCTTCGACGAGTGAATCGAGGGCCGGTTCCGCGGCCGCCAGCGAACCGGCAAGGATCAGGATTCCCAACCAGCAAACGCGCATCGGCCGTACCCTTCCATTACTCGTGCCGCGATCTTAGACTCCTGACCCGTCACGGAAGGCATAAATTTGTCGTAACCGCACGTGCAGCCGGGTGTCCAATGGAAGCGCCGCCGGTATGTGGCGGTGTCGGCCAATTCCGTAACTTAAGAATCGATGGGGGCTTATACGATGAAGCGGTTCTCGGGCTGGTTCCTGGGCTGTGCGCTGGTCCTGACGATGGGGGCTTGGGCGCTGGCTGAAAACGCGGAAGAGGCGTTCAAGCGGGCCGAGACGGCCTTCGATAAGAAGAACTATAAGGATGCGGCCGAGGCGTATGCCGCGGTCCTGAAGGCCGACCCGAAGTTCGCTCAAAAGACCCATGTGCGCCTGCGGCTGGTGGTTTGCGGTCAGCGCTTGAGCGAGTGGGACCAGGCCTTGGAGCACGGCAAGGCGCTGGCCTCCGAGGCGGCCGGGACGGTCTGGGAAGCGCGCGCGAACAACCTGCTGGCCAGCGTGTACTGGAGCATGCCGCACTGGGGTTCGAAGAAGGGCGAGGAACTGATTCGCGGGCAGCACAAGGCGGGTTACCAGTACGTGTACTTCGAGCAGGAAGACCGTGCGGCGGCAGTGAAGCACGGCGAACTGGCGCGCGAGCGTTACCTGGCGCTGCTGGCGGCGGCGGACAAGCTGAGCGCGGAAGACGCCCAGTCCATTCCTTCGGAAGCGGTCGCGAATAACTTCGAGCTTTCGGGCTACCTCGCGCAGCAGGCCCAGTGGTACGGCTACCGCAGGCACTACCGCGGCGAACAGCGCCAGATTCAGGTCCCCGGCGCGGCTCCGGAAGCGCAGGCCGATCCGCACGCCGAACTGTGGAAGCCGGTCGAGAAGTACGCGGCGGAACTGAGCGAGGCGCAGAAGGTTTTGTTCCTGCTGGGCGAGATTCCGGGCTGGGACAAGAGCGAATCGAAGGAGCCGACGGCGCTGGCCGGGTACCGGCGCGCGCTGTACGTGAAGAGCTACTGGAACTCGGCGAGCCCGAAGGAACTGGATCCGGCCCTGTTGCTGAACGAAGTCTCCGAGAAGTACGCGTCGATCGAAGTAGGCGCCGACGCTCAGTACGCGCGCGGGCTGCTGCTGGCCGAACGCGGCGAGTTCGTGGAGGCGGTCAAGGCGTTCGAGACGGTGATCGCGAAGTTTCCGAAGAGCGTCTGGGTGAAGGACGCGGCGCACCAGAAGCAGGAGATCGTGGTCGCGCGGCTGGAGCTTCAGCCGTCCGGCGCGCAGCTTCCCGGCGGCGAGACGAAGCTGACGGTGCAGTCGCGCAACCTGAAGGAGATCGAATTCACGGCGTGGCGCGTGAAGCTCGAGGACGTGATGGCCGAACCGCGCGACGAGACGCGCGGCTACGACGATTACGTGAACTCGATCTGGCAAGGCGACCGGCTGCTGAAGCATAAGGGCGAGCAGGTGGCGGCGTGGAAGACGCCGACCACGGACAAGGACGATCACCGCTTCGTCCAGGATCCGGTGGCGATTCCGTTCAACGGCCTGGGCGCGTACCTGATCGAGGCGAAGGCCGGCGGTGTGGTGGCGCGGCAGCTTCTGGTGGTGAGCGATCTGTCGGTGGTGCGGCTTTCGGCGGCGGGTTCGCAGCGCTTCTTCGTGGCGGACGCGATCACGGGCAAGCCGGTGGAAGGCGCCGCGCTGCTTGTCGATGAAGCATGGCACGAGAACAACGCGTACCGCCACGCGCGGGCGACGGTGGCAAGCGGCGAGCTGGGCCTGTACGAGCACCGCATCCAGCGTCCGAACAGCAGCTACGTGCAGGCTTTCGCGCATACGGGCGGCCGCTACGCGATGACGCACCATTCGTGGGCGAACGGGCGCGGGCGCGAGGACGCGAAGTTCTACCGCGTTTATCCGACCACCGACCGCCCGGTCTACCGGCCGGGTCAGACGGTGTACTTCAAGGCCAGCGCGCGGCTATTCGAAGGCGGCGAGTATGCGCTGCCGGGCGAGATCGCGGTGCAGGTAGCGATTCAGGATCCGAAGAACAACAAGATCTACAACCGTTCGCTGACGCTGAGCGCGCAGGGCTCGCTGGCCGACCAGCTCGTGCTGCCGGCCGAGACGCCGCTGGGCATGTACCGCATCGATATCAGCAGCCCGGCGTTGGCGAAGCAGAAGGGCGGGCGCTTCTGGGGTTCGCTGAACTTCCGCGTCGAGGAGTACAAGAAGCCGGAGTTCGAGGTATCGGTGAAGCCGGAAGCGACGCAGGCGAAGATGGGCGAACCGGTGAAGGCGCAGATCCAGGCGAAGTACTACTTCGGCGCGCCGGTGGCCGAAGGCACGGTGACGTACCGCGTATTCCGCACGCCTTACTATCACCGCTACACGCAGCGCGGCCGCTACGACTGGCTGTACGGCGAAGGCTACGGCAAGTGCGCGTACCCGCTGGACAGTTGGGGCGGGTACTGGCGCTGGCAGCATTACGGCCAGCAGGCGCGCGAGCTGATCTCCGAAGAGACGCGCCCACTGACGAAGGACGGGACGGCGGAAGTCGCGTTCGAGACGAAGGATCTGGCCGCGCGCTTCCCCGACCAGGACCACCGCTTCGAGATCGAAGCCGAAGTCGTCGACGCCAGCCGCCGGACGATTACGGGCAGCGGCGCGATCACGGTGACGCGCAACCAGTTCTACGTCTTCCTGAACGGCGAGCAGGGCTTCTACCGCCCCGGCGACAAGGTGAAGATCGAAGTGACCGCGCAGACGCCCGACGGGGCGCCGGTGGCCGCCAAGGGCAAGCTGGTGGTCAGCAAGGTCGCGTACGAGGGCGAGAAGAACGAGAAGATGGTCGAGACGAAGCTGACCGAGCGCGCGTTCGAGACGGACGCGGAAGGGCGCGGACTGATCGAAGAGACGCTGGACGAATCGGCGCAGTACAAGTTCGCGTTCGTGACCGAGGACGCCTGGAAGACGGCGATTGAGGGCACGGCGTTCGTGTGGATTCGCGCGGAAGACTTCGACGCTGGGAAGTACCGCTTCCGCGACCTGGAGGTGATCACCGACAAGCGCAGCTACGAGGAAGGCGAGATCGCGCACTTGATGATCAACACGAACCGCCCGGACAGCCACGTGCTGCTGGTCCACGACCTCGACGGGCGGATGGACAGCTTCACGGTCCTGCACCTGCCGCAGAAGTCGAAGCTGATCGATCTGAAAGTGGAGAAGAAGCACGCTCCGAATTTCTTTATCCAGGCCTTGTCGCTGCGCGACGGGCAGGTGTTCACGGAGAACCGCGAGATCTTCGTGCCGCCGGCGAAGCAGTTCCTGGACGTGAAGGTGAGTTCGAACAAGGGCAGCTACCAGCCGGGCGAGAAGGGGACGTTCAGCTTCGAGACGCGCGGGCACGACGGGCAGCCGGTGCAGGCGGAACTGGCGTTCACGCTCTTCGACAGTTCGATCCTGTACTTCCAGCGCGAGCTGGCGCCGGAGGTGAAGACGTTCTTCTTCGGTCAGAAGCGCAACCGGCAGCTCGGCTTCGACAGCTCGCACAACGTTTCGTTCCGAGGGATCGTGGCGCAGCACGCGGCGCGCGAGGAATTCGATGGCTTGCACGGCTATCCGCCGGCGTACTGGGGCAACTGGGCCAACGACAACGAAGAGAAGCTGCGCGGATTGACGCGGGAGTCGGGCCAGCAGGCGGGCCAGGGCGGTGGCGGCGCGTTCGGTTACCGGGAGCGGAAGGAAGACCTGAAGAAAGCGGGCGAGATGCAGGAGCAGGCGGCGGCCAAGAACGCCGACGGCAAACCGGCCTTGGCCGCGGCGATGCCTGGCGCGCCGCCGGCCGAAGGCGCCGAGAATCGGCGTGGAGCCGGACGCAAGCTGCAGACCGACGAGAAGAATGCCGACCGCGAAAGCGACAAGAGCGGCGGAAGCGATCTGGTGGAAGCCGAAGTGCGCAGCAACTTCGCGGATTCGGCGGCCTGGGCGCCCCGGCTGCTGACCGGTCCCGACGGCAAGGCCACGCTGGAAGTGACCTTCCCCGACAGCCTGACGACCTGGAAGGGCAGCACGTACGGGATGAGCGCCGCGACGCAGGTGGGTTCGGCGAGCACTTCGGTGATCACGACCAAGAACCTGCTGGTGCGCCTGCAAGCGCCGCGCTTCTTCGTCGAGCGCGACGAAGTGGTGCTGAGCGCGAACGTGCACAACTACCTCCCGACGGCCAAGAAGGTGAAGTGCGAGATTCAACTGCCCAGCGGTGTGCTGGCGTGCACGCAGCCGCTGGTGGTGGATGTCGAAGTTCCCGCGGGCGGCGAGAAGCGGCTCGACTGGACGGTCAAGGTGCTGCAGGAAGGCGCGCCGAAGGTGCTGGTCAAGGCGCTGACGGACGAAGAGAGCGACGCGATGGCGCTGACGTTCCCGGCGCTGGTGCACGGGACCGAGAAGTTCCTCGCCGATAACGGCAGCTACCGGCCGGACGCGGCGGGCGTGCGCGAAGTGAGCTTCTCGATACCGGAAGAGCGCAAGCCGGAAGCGACGGAACTGCGGGTGACGCTGAGCCCGAGTCTGGCCGGCGCGATGCTGGATGCGCTGCCGTACCTGCTCGAATACCCCTACGGCTGCGCGGAGCAGACGATGAGCCGGTTCCTGCCGGCGGTGCTGAGCCAGCAGACGCTGAAGCAACTGGGCGTGAACCTCGAGGATCTGGAGACGAAGCGGAAGCAGATCAACCCGGCGGAGCTGCAGGCGAAGTACGGCTACCTGAAGTCGCCGGTCTTCGACAGCAGCAAGCTGGCGAGCATCGTGCAGGCCGGTGCGCGGCGCTTGTACGACTTCCAAAACGGCGACGGCGGCTGGGGCTGGTGGAAGCAGGACCAGAGCAATCCGAACATGACCGCGTACGTGCTGTACGGCTTGAAGGTGGCGAAGGACGCGGGGGTGGCGGGGATGGACGAAGGGCGCCGGCAGCGCGGGCTGAAGTTCCTGCTCGGGCAGGTCGGGCGCATCCACCAAGAAAAGGAAGAGTGGTGGAGGCAGCGCTACTACGGGCTGGAGCAGGAAGCCTACGCGTCGTACGTGCTGGCGCTGGACAAGCAGAAGGACGACAAGGCGCTGAACATGATCTGGGAGCAGCGCGACAAGCTGAACGTGTACGGCAAGGCGCTCCTGGCCCTGACGCTGAACGAACTGGCCGACGAACGCAAGCAGACGGCTTACGAGAACGTGCTGCAGTATGTGAAGGAAGACAAAGAACACGGGACGGCGTGGGTCGAGACCCCGTCGACGCGCGCGTGGTACTGGTACAACAACGAGATCGAGTCGAACGCGTGGGCGCTGAAGACCGTGGCGAAGTTCGATCCGAAGGGCGAATTGGCGCCGAAGCTGACCAAGCACCTGCTGGGCAAGCGTCACGGACAGCGCTGGCACACGACCAAAGACACGGCGATCGCGATTTTCGCGCTGGCCGATTACATGGTCGCGAGCGGCGAAACCGAGCCGAACTATACGGTGACGATCGACTTCGACGGCCTGGCCCAGAAGACGGTCGCGGTGAACAAGGAAAACTTCTTCACCTTCGACAACCAGTTCGTGATCCGCGGCGCGGACATTCCGAGCGGTGCGCGCAAGGTGACGCTGAAGAAGGACGGCCCCGGCGCTCTGTACTACAGCGCTCAGGTGAAGTACTTCACGAAGGAAGGCGATATCAAGGCCGCCGGAAACGAGATCTCGGTGGTGCGCACGTACTACAAGCTCACGCCGAAGCAGGCGGTCAAGAAGGTCAAGAACGCGAAGGGCGAAGAGGTGGAGATCAAGGAACTGGAATGGGACCGCGCTGCGCTGGAGATGGGCGCGGTGGTGAAGAGCGGCGAGCAGGTGGAAGTGGAGCTGAAGGTGAAGGCGCCGAACGACTACGAGTACGTGATCGTGGAAGATCCGAAGGCGGCGGGTTGCGAGCCGGTGGATCTGGTGAGCGGCGGGCGCTACGGCGACGGACTGTGCAGCAACATGGAGCTGCGCGACACGAAGGTGGTCTTCTTCATGACCTGGCTGCCGAAGGGCGAGCATACGCTGAAGTACAAGCTGCGCGCGGAGATTCCGGGCACGTTCCACGCGCTGCCGACGAGCGTGCAGACGATGTACTCTCCGGACGTGCGCGCGATCAGCGACGAGATGCGCCTGGGCATCAAGGATTGAGCGGCTTACGAAGAGGAACGCGCAAGATGCGGAATCGCATGCTGACCGTGCTTTGCCTGTGTCTGGGATTGAGCGGAAGCGCGTGGTGCGCCGAGCTCGATCCGCAGGAGCTGGTCAGGCAGTTGGGCTCGGATTCGTTTGAGTCTCGGGAGCGTGCGGAAAAGGAACTGCTGCGCCAAGGCCGGACGGCGCTGGGGGAACTCCGCACGGCCGCGAAATCGGACCAGCCGGAAGTGGCCGTTCGCGCGCGGCGGCTGCTCGCGCAGATCGATCCTCCGCTGGTGCTGGAAGTCGAAGTCGCGGGCGAGGCGCGGGCCGGTCAGCCGGCGAAATTGAAGGTGAGCCTGCTTAACACCGGCGACCGGACGGTAACGGTGGTTCCGTGCCTGGACGGAAGCACACGCGCCAAGCGCTTTCCGCATTTCGCCCGCACGATTGTGGCGCCGACGCCCGCGGGGCCGGAGGCCGTGCGGGCGGGCTGCGGTTACTGCAACGCACTCAGCGCGGCCGATTTGGTCGAGTTGAAGCCCGGCGAGCGCTTCGATCCGCTGACGCACGAGCGGAGCTTTGGATCGGACTTGGCGGAGTGGACGCCCAGCGAGGCCGGAACGCACAAGATCACCTTCTCGATCCGGTACGACGCGCCCAGCGTGGAGGGCTGGAGGCCGCCGGCCGCGCGGGAAGGCGGCGCGGAGGATTGGACGCAGCGCTTGGGCCATGTTCCGGCGCTGCGGCTCGAGAAGACGTTGACGGTGCAGGTCGCGCCCGCCGCGCCGGGCGAGGCGAATGCTGCGGCGCCCGCGCCGAAATCCACGGCACCCGTTTCGCAGCCGCCCGCGCCGCGATCGACGGCTCCTGCGCCGCAACGGCCTTGACCTCCGGACGCCCTTCGGGGCGATGGAGAGCGCTGGATCCCCAATGCGCGCACCTTAGAGGCATGCAGCTCGGCTTAGAATTTTAGAACCGCTTGCGCCCAGAAGAATTGTGCGGTTTCGCCTTGGCCCGGGGGACGCCGGGCGCCGGTGAATTCGCCGCCGTCGAACAGCGCGTAGCCCAGGTCCACGTTCAGGTGGCGGTTCACGTTCACGGTGGTACCGACGTCAAATTCGAATCCCACTTCCCGGCCTGCGCGTCCGGTCGTGTCGCGTGCCAGCACCACGCCGCCGGCGTTGCGCCAGGCGTCTTTCTCTTCGGCGAGGCGGAACCAGTAGGCTTTGGACCACACGGTCATCCCGCTGAGCGGCTGCGCTTCGAAGCCCGCCGCCACGCTGATCTGGTTGGACCAGTTGAAGAAGTCGGCATAGCCGTAATGCAGATGGTTGGTGGGGAAGAGATTGTTGAAGGTCTGATTTTCGCCGTCGGTGGGATCCTTGTCGCCGCTGGCGTAATTGAATTCGGCCATGATGCGCGGCTTCCATGCCGGGGCAAAGGTCCAGCCGACTTCGGCGTGAGCCGCCGCCGCGCGGTGATCGAGTTCGTCGGCGCCGACGGGCGTCTTGCCGAACTGTCCGGCGGCTTCGACTTCGTAGTCGAGCCCGCCGAAGATCCCTTTCCCGTAGGCGCGGAAGCCGAGCGTAACGATCTCCTGGTCGCGTTCTTTGATCTCGTTGGAGCGATACAGCGCGTACAGGTCGAAGCGATGCGGCTTCAAGCTCGCGTTGGTCGCATACAAGCCGTAAAACTCTTCGCTCGAATGCATTTCGTCGGGATGAATGGCGTCTATCTCGACCACCTTGCTGGCGAAGGCGTCGGCCGTCCAAGCCTGGTCCGGGCTCTTCCACATGAGTTTGAGCGCGTCGAATCGGCGTCCGGGGTTCGACCATTCGAATGCGCCGACCAAGCGCTGCCGGCCGTAGACGAGAGGCTGGCGCCCCACGCGCAAGGTCAAGTCCTGGCCGAAAAGCTTGCGCAGATCCAGGTAGCCTTCCAGCAGGTCGGCGCGGTCTTCGTGCGCTCGCGCCTGCGGCGCGATGTCGCCGTCCTTGTGCGCATCCTGGAACATGCCGAAGACGCGAAAGTGCTCGTGAAGGTCGGCATCCATCCAGACTCGGTGCCGGAAGAGCGTAAACCCGTTGGTGATCGTCGCGCCGGCGCCGAGAAACTTATTGTCCCAGACTTCCACTCGCGTGCGGTGCTCGATCCCGAAGCTGAATCGCGCGGAACCCAAGGGAAGCTTCTTGAGCTTTTCGGAGGCCCAGGTAAGGGCCGGCATCGGAACCAGTTCGGGCGGCGGCTTGGGCGCGGGAGGCGCCTTTAATCGATCGCGCAGTTCCTGCTTCGCTTCCTTGGGATCGGCA
The DNA here is from genome assembly GCA_015075375.1 of Planctomycetota bacterium. GTDB lineage: Bacteria > Planctomycetota > SZUA-567 > H5-PLA8 > H5-PLA8 > H5-PLA8. The sequence continues at coordinate 2,973,730 of JABTUM010000001.1, forward strand.
TACGCTTCTTTATGAGCTTCGCCCGCGCGCGCGGCCAGGAGCGAAAGGGCGGCCGTCAGCAACAAACTCCCGCGCAGCGTACGGAACGTGCAAGACCCAACCCGATGCATGGCGATCCACCTCCAGGAGCCTCTGCGACGACGGCGCGCGAGCGCATCTCGACCTCGTCTAAAACCACTCCATGTCCGGTCTAACCCCACCGGGGCCTCTGTTGTGGATATGTAGCTACATTTATACATAATAGACCTCCAGGATCCCGTGTGCAAGATCAGACTTAAGCTCAAGGGGAGACCGTTTGCGGGGCTTCCATGCGCGCAGGAGCCCGCTCCAAGGCGCGTTTGTGTTCTTCTTCTTCCAGCAGCGTCAGCAACTGCTCGCGCAGTTCGTAGTAACGCGGATGCTCCAAGACATCAGCCCGGATTCGCGGGCGCTCGAAGGGCACCGGCACTACGGCTCGGACGCCGGCGTCCGGCCCGTTGGTCATCATTACGATCCGGTCGGCCAGGAAGAGCGCTTCGTCGACATCGTGCGTGACCATTAAGGCGGTCTTGCGGTCGCGGTCCAGCAATTCGAGCAGGATGTCTTGCAGTTCCATGCGCGTGAGGGCGTCGAGCATGCCGAAGGGTTCGTCGAGCAGGAGCACCTTGGGCGCGAGCGCAAGGGCACGAGCGATGCCCACGCGCTGCTGCATACCTTGCGAGAGTTCGCGGGGCCGCTTGGAAAGGGCATCGCCCAATCCCACCAGTGCGAGCGCGCGCTCTCCGATACGGCGTTGTTCCGCGGCGCTTTTGCCCGCGTGAACTTTGCGCACGCCCAGCAGCACGTTCTCCAGCGCGGTAAGCCACGGAAGCAGGCAGGGCGCCTGGAAGACCACTCCGCGGTCGGCGCCGGGGCGGTCTACCTCGCGGTCGTCCAGCACCACGCCGCCATGCGTGGGCGGCGTGAGCCCCGCCACCATGGAAAGGACGGTGGACTTTCCGCAACCGGAATGGCCGATCAGGCAGACGAATTCCCCGCGCGCGATGTCCAAGGAAAAGCTTTTCACCACCGCGACCGAACCGGCGCCGGAAGGGTACGCTTTCGTCAGCTTGAACAACTCGAGGTACGCGGGCATACGCAATCTCCTCTCTCTCGTCAGATACCGGAGGCCACGGAGCAGACCGGACCGGGCTCCGGAACGGCGGCAGTCCTTTCGGCGTCGGCTTCCGGCAGTCGCGCGCCGCGCGTGCGGACCATCGCGTTGAGGCAGCAGGTGACTTCGTTGCGGATGCGTTGAAATTCGGGCAAGCGGTTCAGTTCGCGCCGCCCCCGAGGCCTGGCGAGATTGACTTCGAAGGCGTCGGCCAGCGTCGCCTGCGGGCCGGGCGTCAGCGGAACGATGCGATCGGCCAGCAGAATGCCTTCGTCCACGTCGTTGGTGATGAGCACCACGGTTTTCCGGCGCTCTTGCCAGATCCGCGCGACTTCCGTCTGGAGCGTTGCGCGGGTGAGTGCGTCCAGCGCTCCGAAGGGTTCGTCGAGCAGCAGGATTTCGGGGTCCATGGCCAGCCCGCGCGCAAGCGCCACGCGCTGACGCATCCCGCCGGAGAGTTCGCGCGGCTTTTTGTGCGCCGCTTCGGAAAGATTGACCAACCGGAGGTGCTCTTCCACATGCTCGCGCCGCCGCGCGCGCGTCCAGTGCCGGAAGACCTTGTCCACCGCCAGCGCCACGTTTTCGCGGACGCTCAGCCAGGGCAGCAGCGCATACTGCTGGAAGACAACTCCGCGTTCGGGTCCGGGGCCGCGCACCTTTCTTCCGCGCAGCAGCACCTCGCCCCCGTCGGGCTCGATCAAGCCCGCCATGATCGACAGGAGCGTACTCTTTCCGCTTCCCGAGAAGCCCACGACGGCGACGAATTCGCCCTCTTCGATGGCAAGATCGACGTCACGGAGCACCTCGGCCCGCCGGTTGCCCGAGCCGAATGCTTTGCGAATCCCTTTGAGTTCGAAGAATGCCATCTCAGGCCGCCGCTCCTTCGAAGGTCACGCAGCGCTGCAAAGCGACCATGCCGCGGTCGAGCGCGAATCCGATCAGCCCGATCGTAAAGACGGCCACCATGATCCGCGCGAGGGTCTGGCTGCTCCCGTTCTGGAACATGTCCCAGATGAATTTTCCCAGGCCGGGATTCTGGGCCAGCATCTCGGCGGCGATGAGCACCATCCAGCCCACGCCCAGCGAGATGCGCAGGCCCGTGAAAATCAGAGGCAGTGCGCTGGGCAGCACGATCAGGCGAACGTGTTCGAACCAGGTGAGCTGCAAGACGCGCGAAACATTCACGTGATCGCGGTCCACGTTCGAGACGCCTTGCGCGGTATTGACCAGCGCGGGCCAGAGCGAGCAGAGGGCCACCGTAATGGCCGAGGTGATGAACGATTTCTCGAACCAGGCTTCCTGGGGTTCGGTAGTGTACAGCGCGCCGACCAGGATCGTGACGATGGGCAGCCACGCCAGCGGCGAGACGGGTTTGAAGATCTGGATCAAAGGATTCAGCGCGCTCATGAACGCGGGACTCATGCCGCACAGGATCCCCAGCGGCACCGCGACGAGCGAGGCGAGCACGAAGCCGGTAAAGACCGTCTTGAGGCTGGTGACGATCTGCTCCAGATAGGTGGGCGTGGCGGTGAAACGCTTGGCGCCGGCGCGTTCCGCCCGGTCTTCCAGCCGGCCGATCTGTTTTTCGAGCTTCACTCGCTCACGGCCCGCCGTTCTATCCAGTCCCGCCCGGAGAGCCGCGGCCTCCGCAAGGTACAGCGCGGCCTGCTCCTGCTGATCGACGTAAAACGCCTCCTCCGCGCGCCGTGTTTCGAAATGCGCTTCGACCAAGCTGCCCCCTTCGTCCCAAACCTGCCCCGGTGTCGGGAGGGTTCCGTAAGCCGTTTCGATACGCGCGGCGGCCAAGGACCAGAGCAGGAGAAAGCCCAGCATGGCCAACAGCGGCATGCCCAGGTGAATCGCGATGCGGCTGAGCTGCTGCTTGGGCTCTTCAAGCGCCGCCAGCCGCACCAGCGGCTCGAAGACCTGCAGGCCGGTGCGATGCAAGACACGGACGGTCGTTTCCTTTAAGGCCATGCCGGCGTCTCCGAAAGGTCGCACGCTCACTTTGCGCCCAATCCTTGCAGTCCGACCTTGAACTTCGCGAGATACGCATTCGGCGCGCGTCCGTCGTACTCGATGCCATCGATGAATCCGGCGTCCGGGGGTTTGTAGCCGTCCGATTGCGGCAACTCCGAGGACTCGAGATCGCCATCTTCGACCAGCAGCTTCGCGGCCTGCAGCCAGAGTTCGGGCTTGTACACCTTGCGCGCGACTTCCTGATACCAGGCGTCGGGCTTGGCTTCGCCGATCTGGCCCCAGCGGCGCATCTGCGTGAGGTACCAGACGCAGTCGCTGTAGAAGGGATAGGTGGCGTGGTGGTGGTAGAAGACGTTGAAGTCCGGCAGCTCGCGCTTGTCCCCCTTCTGGTACTCGAAGGTGCCCGTCATGCTGTTGGCGATCACTTCAACATCGGCGCCGACATATTCCTTGCGCGCCAGCAGGGCGCAGGCTTTGGTGCGGTTCTCGGTACTGGCATCGAGCCACTTACCCGCGCGAATCAGCGCTTTAAGGAGCGCGAGGTGAGTCTGCGGGTATTTCTCGGCCCATGCGCGCGTGACTCCGAAAACCTTTTCGGGGTTGTTCTTCCAGATTTCGTAATCGGTCACGACCGGAACGCCGATGCCGCGAAACACCGCCTGCTGATTCCACGGTTCTCCGACGCAGTAGCCGTGAATCGTCCCGGCTTCCAAGGTCGCGGGCATCTGCGGCGGCGGCGTGACCGAGAGCAATACGTCGGCCTTCACCGTCCCGGTGGTGTCGTCGGCGGTGTAGTAACCGGGGCATATGCCGCCGGCTGCAAGCCAGTAGCGCAGCTCGTAGTTGTGGGTGGAAAGGGGAAAGACCATTCCGAATTTCAGGGCCGTGCCTTCGGCGTTGAGTTTCTCGATGGCCGGAAGCAGCGTTTCGGATTTGATCGGGTGGGGCGGGCGCGCCTGCTTTAAGGCCGGACTTCCCTCCTGCATCATCGCCCAAATCCGATTGGAAACGGTGATCCCGTTCCCATTAAGGTCCATGCTGAAGGCGGTAATCACTTCGGCTTGGGTGCCGATCCCGATGCTCGCGCCGATGGGTTGTCCGGCCAGCATGTGCGCGCCGTCCAATTCGCCGGAGATCACCCGGTCCAGCAGCACTTTCCAGTTCGATTGGGCTTCGAGTTCGACGGTCAGGCCTTCGTCGTCGAAGTATTCCAGCTCCTTGGCGGCGACCAGTGGCGCACAATCGGTGAGCTTGATGAAGCCGATCTTGAGACGCTCTTTTTCCGGCTTCAGCTCGGCGGCGGCCACGCCTGCCGCAGCAAGCAGGGCGAGCGCAGGCAGCAACCAACGCACTCTTTCGCGCATTCTATTCACGTTCATATTCGTTCCTCCGTGTTGAACTTTCAGCGCCGGCCTCTGCTCGAACTTGAGCGCATAGGCGAAAGTTTGCGAAGGGGGTAAGCGCACGCGCGAGGCCAATGGCGTTCGAATTCGCACGGCCTGCTCGGAACTCGTTACTTACAATGCGGTTAAATGCGCCGCACAGGGCCGCTATAGGCTCAGACCTTGAGCGGGTTATGGGTGGCGATGCGTGACTCGCGCTGCAGTGAATTGACCAGCATGAAGTTAAATCCGTGCTGTTTCGTATTGAACGTCGGGCATGAATTGAACCACCACTGGCCCGAAGGGGCAGTTTGAACTTCACCCCGATGCGAAATGGTTAAGATTGAACCATCAGATGCACAATTCGACCAAAAAGAAGCAGCCTATTCTTTCGCTCACCCTGAGCGCATCTGGCGGTTCTTAACCAGCAGTCCACCCACCATCCAACGGGCTTCGATGGGGCGGCGCGAAGGGTGAGATCACATAACCACCGTGCTTTTATCTATTTATAAATACACGCTCGAGCTGGGCTCGTACTGGCACAAGCCTCGCTGATTGACCAAAAGACGGTAACGGTCTGGTCAACTCTCGCGCAGGCACTGGAATTAAAGCTATGAACTCCGTCGAGAAATTAAAGCTGGCGAAGGACGGCTTGACGCTTTTGGACGATTTGGAGCGCGTGGCATCCACCGATTGGCAAGCGCTAGGCGCGGACGAACTTCAGCGCCTTAAATGGTTGGGACTCTTTCATCGCGATCCTACGCCGGGCCGGTTCATGCAGCGGTTGCGGATCACGCACGGCTTCCTGACCTCCAACCAGGCCCGCGCCATTGCGCGCTGCGCGGAGCGCTTTGGCAGCGGCGTGCTCGACTTGACCACTCGCCAGCAGATTCAACTGCGCGACCTCAAGCTCGGCGACGTGCCCGCGCTCTTCAGACTCCAGCATTCCGTCGGTCTGCACTCCATGCAGACCGGCATGGACAACGTTCGCAACGTGACGGGATGCCCCGTGGCCGGTTTGGACGCTCGGGAATTTTTCGACACGCGCGGCATCGCCCGGGAACTCTCCGACCAACTGGCCGGGAACCGCGCCTTCAGCAACTTGCCGCGAAAATTCAATCTTTGCCTTACGGGCTGCCGCGAAAATTGCGCTCATGCGGAAACCAACGACCTGGGTTTCGTGCCCGCTCAGCGCAGACGGCGAAGCGGCGCCGAACTGGGCTTTAACCTTCGCGCCGGAGGTGCGCTGGGCGGCGCGAGCCCGCGTTTCGCCACACCCCTCGATGTCTTCGTGCGGGCCGAGGAAGCCGTGGAGATTGCGCTGCGCGTACTCGAACTCTTCCGCGACGAAGGGCCGCGCGAACGCCGCAGCCACGCGCGCTTGAAGGTGCTCCTCGACGCCTGGGGCGAGGAGCGGTTTCGCGCGGAACTCGAACGCCGCGCCGGGCGGGCGCTTGAGCGGGCCGCGGAAGAGGAGTTCCTTGGCGAAGGGCAGAATGCGCATCTGGGAGTCCACCCTCAGAAACAGCCGGGCTTCCACTACGTCGGGCTGTGCGTCCCGGTCGGGCGCATGCAAGCGAGCCACCTGGCCCAGTTGGCGGACCTCAGCGACCGCTACGGCAAAGGTCAGCTTCGGCTCACGGTTGGACAGAACGTGATCGTTCCTCACGTGGCGGAATCGCGCGTTCCCGATCTTCTTGCCGAACCGCTCCTCAAGGAGCTTCCGGCGGATCCGCATCCGGCGCTCGCCGGTTTGGTCGCATGCGTAGGCGACGATTACTGCTCCTATTCGACGATCGATACCAAGGGCTTGGGATTATGGCTTGCCGCGCAGGTTAAAGATCGCCTGCCCGCTGGCGCGCCCGCGCGGATTCACATCTCCGGCTGTCCGCGCGGCTGCGGAAAGCATCACGTCGCGCAGTTCGGGATTCTAGGCGGCGTCATGAAGTGCGGCGGCGAGTTGAAGCCGACCGCCGACCTTTTTGTCGGAGGCGCGACCGGACCGCAGATGCGCTTGGGCGAAAAGACCGCCGAACGCCTCGACTGGAACGAACTGCCGGATCTGCTGGTCCGCTTGGCGGCCGGCGAACTCGCTACGGCTTTGGTACTGCAACGCGTATGAGCCACCCGGGCCTGCACCACGGCGAATCGGTCTGCCCCTACTGCGGCGTCGGCTGCCGGCTTTGGGTCGAGGCCGAAGGCGAGCGCCTCATCCGCGTGAAGGGCGTCGAGGATGCCGCCGCCAACCGCGGACGATTGTGCCACAAAGGCGCGACGCTGTGGCACGTGATCGACACGCCCGACCGGCTTCGCTTTCCGCTCCAACGCACGCTGGGCGGAGGGTTTCGCCGCATCTCCTGGGCGAAGGCGATCAAGCTCATCGCCGGACGCCTGCGCGGGCTCCACGCGACCCATGGCCCCGACAGCGTTGCTTTTTTCGGTTCCGGCCAACTGGATACCGAATCGGCTTATCTCGCCTGCAAGCTCTTCAAGGGCGTGCTTGGCACCAACAACACCGACTCCAACAGCCGGCTGTGCATGGCCAGCGCCGCGTACGGGTACTCGAGTTCGTTGGGCAGCGACGGACCGCCCACTTGTTACGACGATGTGGCCGAAGCCGAGACGATCGTGATCCTTGGCAGCAACATGGCCGAGGCGCATCCGGTCACCTTCGATCTGGTGCGGCAGCGCAAGCGGGATGCACCGCTGACCCGGATCGTCGTGGTGGACCCGCGCCGAACGCCCACCGCCGAGCGCGCCGATCTGCACCTGCCGCTGCGGCCGGGCAGCGACTTGGCGTTCCTGCACGCACTTGCGAAACTCCTGCTGCCCGATGCCGACCGAGGCTTCATCGCGGCTCATACGACCGGTTTCGAAGCCTTCGAAGCTTACTTGGCGCAGCAAGATCTGAATGCGCTGATCGCGGAGACCGCGCTGCCGGAAGCGCTCGTGCGAGATACGGCGCAAGCCTTGCGCGGTCGAAAGGTGCTTACCTTTTATTGCATGGGCGCCAACCAGAGCCGTGAGGGCGTCGCCAAGAACCTCGCCATCGTCAATCTGCATCTCCTGCTGGGGCAAATCGGCATGCCCGGCGCCGGGCCCTTCTCGCTCACCGGGCAGCCCAACGCCATGGGCGGTCGCGAATCGGGACTCCTGGCGCACCAGCTTCCGGGCTATCGATTGACCGCCAACGAAGTACATCGCGCCGAAGTCGCCGCGCATTGGGGCTATCCTGCCGGCGCTCTCTCGCCCCGGCCGGGGCTTACCGCGGTTGAAATGTTCCGCGCTCTTGAGACCGGGAAGCTCAAGGCCATCTGGATCGCCGCCACCAACCCAGCCGCCAGCATGCCCGATCTGCATCAGGTTCAGCGCGCGCTGCGCCAAGCCGAGTTGGTCGTCGTTCAGGATTGTTACCATCCGACCGAGACGACCCAACACGCGGACCTGATTCTCCCCGCGGCGCAATGGGTCGAGAAGGACTGGACCGGAACCAACAGCGAGCGCATGGTCAGCTTCAGCCCGCGCCTGATCGCTCCGGTGGGTGAAGCGCTGCCCGATTACGAGATCATTCGCCGGGTGGCCGTGGCTCTGGGCGCGCAAGGCTTCGACTTTCCTTCGCGCGAGGCCCTGTGGGACGAGTTCCGCACGCTCACCTCGGGGCGGCCTTGCGATATGAACGGGATGAGCGCGGCCAGGCTTTGCAGTGCCCGGGAATTGCAGTGGCCTTGTCCGCACGAGGAACATCCAGGCACGAAGCGCCGTTATCTGGACCGGGCTTTTCACACGCCGGACGGCCGAGCGCGGTTCCATGTCAACAAGCCGGTGGGGCCGCACGAACGCACCGACGCCGAGTACCCGCTGATTCTCACCACGGGGCGCCTCGCCGCGCATTGGCACACACGCACACGCACGGGCAAGGTGATCTCGCTGAACTTCAAAGCGCCCGGCCCGTCGTTGCAGATTCACCCGCACGACGCCGGCCCGCGCGGCATCGAGGACGGCGCGGAGGTGGTTGTTTCCAACCGCCGCGGCTTCGTCCGGGTCGTCGCTGAAGTAACCGAAACGATCCCGCCCGGCACGGTCTTTACCACGTTTCATTGGGGGGATTTGCACGCGCCGCACAGCAACGCGAACTACCTGACCCACGCGGCGCTCGATCCGATCAGCAAGCAGCCGGAATACAAATATGCCGCGGTCGAAGTAGCCGCCGTGCGCACATGGGTACCGGCGGCGCCCGTAGTCTCGGATCCGACCGAGATGCTAAACGCGTAACTCAGCCTGCTCCGTTGCGTGCGACTTCCGGCAGGGAAGCGAAGAGAGGTCGCTTCGGCGCATCACGAGGTTTGCGCTTCGATCGTTCATATTCATTCTCGGCCGCGTTGCACGAACTCATGCTGCGCCAAGCGAAAGCGGGAGGTCGCAAGAATGGCCGCATTGACGGCTTTGCGTCCCTCGTGATCGTGCGGAACGGTCCAAATGGCGCGGATCCGGACGAACGCCCTTGACCCCCTCTGGAAAATACGAATGCTTTGAGGCTGGGGGAGTGTCGGGTCGATCGAAGATCGAGCTATGCGCGATGGTATTGGATTTCTTGGCTGGATCGTGCTCGGTCTCGCGTTGGCGTGCGGCCTGCCGCTTTGCGCGCAGGAGGTTCCCGAACAGGATCCGCTTTGGCGCGAGGCCGAACGGGCCCACGACGCCGAGGCCCTTCCGCATTGGCGCAAGCTGGCCGAAAAGTATCCGCAAGCCGAGTCAGTCTGGTATCGGCTGGGGCGCGCGCTGTACGACTCCGCGGAGTACGAGGAGGCTCTCGATGCGCTTCGCAAAGCCGCCGAACGGGGCCATACGCCGGCCGATATCCAGCATCGATTGGGCCGCACACTGGCCAAACTCAAACGCCATGCCGAGGCGGAACAGGCATTTCGCGAGGCGCTGAAGCACGACGCCGATCTGGTTGCGGCGCAATTCGGGCTCGCCTCGGCTCAGTACAATCAGGATCGCGCCGCCGAAGCGCTGCCGGCCTTCAAGGTGCTGGCCGAACGCGAGGACGATTGGGGCGCCTCGGCGCGGGAGTACGTCGCCCACTGCTACTACGATACGGGCCAATTTGCCGAAGCCGCGGGCGCCTGGTCCCGTCTGGCGGAAGCGCTCCCGGACGATCCGTACCGGCGCTGGATGCTGGCGCGCAGTTTGTACAAAGCGAAGCGCTACGCCGAGGCGCTGCCGCACCTCCAGTTCGTGCGCGAGAAAAGCTCCGCCCGGGCCGATGCCGCGCGGTACTACGAGGCCGCCTGCCTGGAAGGATTGGGCCGTTCCCGCGAAGCCGAGTCCGCTTACGCCGACTTGAGCCGAGGCGGCTCGGGCGAGTGGTCGGTTGAGGCGGCCAAGGCGGCCGACCGGATCGCCGGCCGGCCCTTTCGGCTCTATCTGGATGTGCTCGAAGGATTCGATACCGGCATCATCGCCACCGGCGACGAAAGCGCGGTGCTCAACGAACGCGATACCTTCACGCAGGTGTACGCGCTGGGCGAAGGACGCTTGCTGCGGCGGGAGCGCTTCGAGTTTTGGGTAGGCGGCGAGCATTTCGGCCTGCATTACCCGCGCGTGCACGACAACGACTACTTCGAGGACACCGGCACGATCTCGCTGCGGTTTCTCCAGGCGGGGCCGTTTCGTACGGTGGAATTGAAGTACGGCTTCAAGTACGCGCAGTTCGACTACCAGCCTTATTCGCGCGAGCACTTTGTCGAAGCGAGCGCCGAGTACCGCAGCGGGCCGCACCGGCTGCGTTTCGGCGCGACCTACGGCGAACCCGACTACTTCCGCGAATCCGAGGGCCTCACCGGCACCCGCGCTCGGGTCTTTTGGGATTGGCGGCGCACGCTGCCGCTTTGGGATCACGAGTTGCGCTTGCGCGGGAACCTCGATTACCGCTGGAGCCAAGCCGACGTCTCGCAGCGCTTCACGCAGCGCGTCCGGCTGATGTATCGAGCGAAGATCTGGCGCGATCTGTACGGCCAACTGGAAGGTACCTACCGGCGCGATGACTATCCCGAAAGCCAGTCCGCGACCGCGCCGCAGCGCACCGACCAGCGTTTGCGCGGCGAAGCGCGGCTCGATTACCAGCTCTGGAAGCACTTCTCTTTTAATTGGGGCTATACGTACGAAGCGCAGGATTCCACGCGATCCGACCAGGAGTACGGCCGGCACCAGATCGACGCCGGATTCACCTTCAATTTCTGATGCTATCCCGCTCCACATCGTCGTGGGATGCGGCATCGAAGCCGTTCCCGCAGGTGCTTCGTGCGACGAATAGGCGCTAAAAACTACTCCGTTAGAGCAAGAAAATTCGGCTGCACGAGTGCTGCACGCCCCTAATTAAGTTCCTAAGTGTGGGCGGGCAACCTAAATGGGCTATGCACAATAAGTCGTGAAGATTGTAAATGAATTTCAGTGTCTTTTGCGCCAACCATTTGCTAAGACCATTTTGATCGGATCACGACGTGCGTAGGTTGAGGCAACCCCAAGCTATATAAGGAAGACTGTGACTCCTCCGCTCAACGACGACGAACTCGTCGATGCCTACCTTCAGGGAGACGCTTCGGCCGCCGAAGCGTTGGTGGAGGCGTATTGGGACCGCATATATTCGTATGCCTACCGCTTGACGCTGGGAAAGTCGGACGCCGAGGACATTGCGCAGGAGACATTCCTCCGCGCATTCAGGAATATTTCCAACTACAAGCCCGAAGGACAGTTTAAGGCATGGTTGCTGCGTATCGCGACCAACCTGGTGCTGGACCTCCGCAAGTCGCCCAGGGCGCGCGATGTGGTCCTGGATATGTCGAACCAGGGTCCGGTCAAGGTCGGTGAAGGACCCGAGACGGTCCTGATCGAGCGCGAGCTGGTGCAGGCGTTGTGGCAGGCCGTGCAAGAGTTGAGCAAGGAGCAGCAGATCGCCATGGTCCTGCGCACGGTCGAACGCATGGACTATACGGAGATCGCCCAGGTTCTGGACGTGAAGGAGAGCACGGCGCGCTGGCACATGTACGAGGCGCGGCGCATCCTGCGGCAGAAGCTGGGCCGGAAGTTCGACCTGGAGAGCACTTCTCGCGGCCGGGAAGTGGAATTGGAAGCGGAAGCGGGAGGTGCGGACGAATGAGCGACCATTCCTCCCACCGCTACCGCACCGAGGTGCTGCTCAACCGCGCCCTGGACGACGAGTTGGACGGCGAAGAACTCAACGATTTCGAGCGCCTGCTGCGCCAGGATCCGGTGGCGCGCCGCGAATTGGCGCGCACCCAGTTGATCGAACGTGCTTACGCGGCGTTGCCGGTAGAGCCCAACGAGACAGGCAAGCGCCGTCTGTTGGGTCTGGTTCTGGCCGTACCCGCCGCCGAAGCGCGCAAGCGTCAAGCTCGCGAGCAGACCAAGAAGAAGGCGCTGAGCAAGCCCAGTTGGTATCGCCGGCCCATGACCATGTGGATGGGCTTGGCCATGCTGGCGGCGGGCGGATTGGGCATTTGGATGTCGCAGAGCGCCCCGCCTGTTCAGCCGGTCGTGAAAGTCTCGCCGCTCTTTACGCAGCGCTTCGGCGATCAGCTCGCCATTCTCGAGGCGCTGCAACAGGATCTGCTTACCGCCGCGCAGCACATGCCCGGACCCGAGATGGCGCAGACCCACGAGCGCCTGGCCGACGATCTTTTAGGCGCGCTGTACTACTACCGCAATTCAGAGGCGGAGCGGCATGCCGCGGCCGTGGCGTACCTGCGCACGTTCCACTTCGGACTGCTCCCGGCTATCCAGGAAGGGCAGATCCTGCTCGACCGCGCCGGCACTTTCCGTTCGCGGCGCCACGCGCTGGATGCGCTGGATGAAAACTCCGACAGCACGTTGGCCGCGGCCATCGCGATCACGGCCTATGCGTGCGATCTGCTAGAAGGCCGCACGCTCGAACCGGCGCTGGTGGCGCCGCCCGCTCCGGGGTTGACGCTTACCGCACAACTGGCCGAGGGCGCCCTCAGCATGCGTTCGGTCGTCGATCCGCTGGCGCGCGCCGAACTCCTCAGCGGATTGGCCAATCGCCTGGATGTGGCCGTGCACCGCCCGCACCTGCCGCCCGCCGATTCGGTGCGGTTACAGCGCATGCTGACCACGCTCTCGACCGAAGGCTTGCAGTCCATTGCGGTCCGGCACAAGGACACGGTGGCGAACGAGCCGCGATACGCCGAGTTGCTCAAGCAGGATCAGGCACGCTTGAACGCGCTGCAGGCCGATTTAAGCCGCCTGCCTGTGGCGCAGCGCGAAGTGGCCGCCGGTTCGATCTCGGACGCGCTTCAGAGCAATGCCAAGACCCTCGACTTGCTGCCCAGTTCGGCGCACGGGCAGGAGCAACTGAATCCCGCCGCTCCGGAGCTTCAGGAGCGCTTGCCGATTCAGGAGTCCTCGCCGGCACCCGAAACGCTGAATCCCAAAATAGATTCGCAGGAAGAAACCGACGGCGCGCAGAATGCCGGTCCCGAAGGAAAAGAATCCGGCCAAGGCAGCGAGAACGCACAGGGCGGCGGTCCGCCGGAGCATGCCGGAGGCCCGCCAGACCACGCGGGAGGTCCGCCGGCCCATGCACAGGGAAACGGCGCTTCCGGCGAATCCTCGAAGGGTAAGGGGAATTCGGGCGAAGGCTCGGTGAAGAGCCACGAGAAATCCGCCGGCGCGGCTTCAGGCAAGAGTGCGGATTCGAAACCGGCTAACGGAAGCCCGGGCAACGGTCCTAAAGCCGGCGAGGTGCAGGGCAAGGGTGCTGATTCGGAGAAGAGCCTTGGTGGCGGTTCCGAAAAGAGCGATGCTTTACACGGAGCCAAGGGTAACGATTCCTCGGAAGGTCCAAGCGAAAAACACGAGTCACCCAAGCCGAGCGAGAAGCCGGAAAGCGGGCGATCGGACATAGGCGGTCCGGATCGCCCCGATCACGGCGGCGGGCCGGATAAGCCCGAGAGTCCGGATAAGCCCGATAAACCGGACCAGCCCGAGAAGCCGGAAGGCCCCGATAGACCCGACAAGCCGGATAGACCGGAAGGTCCGGACAAGCCCGATAAGCCGGAAGGACCGGACAAACCCGATAAACCAGAGGGTCCGGATAAGCCCGATAAACCTGAGGGACCGGATAAACCCGATAAGCCGGAAAAGCCAGACAAACCGGATAAGCCCGGCAAGGGATAAGAAAAGCTTGGCTCACCTCGGAGCCCCTAAACCGCCTGCCCTGCGCAGGCGGTTTTCGTTCATGTGCAATCGGACCTGCGTTGGTGTATTTTTTTGAACGATTCACCTAAAATCACACAAAGTCTTTCATGTATTTGATTTAAGCGCAATTTTAACACTTAAGAATTCGCCAACACCACCCCCTTCTGCGCGTTGTGCATGATGAGGAATCGGGCTCTGCCCGGCTCCTGCCCTTGGACTTTGCTTCAAAACGGGGAATGGGCTTCAGAAGCCCCGTACCCCTTGAGGAGAGCGCAGATGGGCTGGGACTTGAAAGGCTTCCGGAATCGGCGCCGACATCCCAAGGGCTTGACCTTGCTGGAGGTCAGCCTTGCGATGGTGGTGCTGACGACGGCGATCACGGGCGTATACAGCCTCTTCATCACTTCGGAAATGCTGGCCACGGTCGCTCGCGAGGAAGCGGTCGCGATGTACGCGGCCAAGGGCGTGATCAATCGGATGCGGGCGGCCAATTTCGTGAACGATACCTGGAACCCCGCCACGGACGCTCCTGAGGCGCGGCCGGTGTGGGCATTCCATAATTACGTCGAGGCGGTGAACCTGGCCGGTCCCAACGCCCCCAACCAACGGTTGGGTGCGATCGTGGTGAGCGGCGGCGACGGCAACAAGGTGCCGCAGGAACTGGGCGTGATCGTGATTGGCCAGGAGAGCCCCAGCGAAGCGGCCTTTGGCGATGTGGACGGGGATGGCGACCTGGACTTCCCGATCGATTTGAACGGGAACGGCAGCTACGAGGATGTCCTGAATACGGCGGGATCTACGCATCCGTTCCCGCTGCATCTGGGCGGAGATGCCCTGGCGCTGAACGAAGATTTCATGAACTCGCTCAATTTGCTTCGATTCGTTCCCGTGGTGGTGGCGGTGCGCTGGCGCAGCCAAGCGGGATTCGAACGCCGCATTCAGTTGGTGACTTACCTGACCGACCGGCTGGGAGATTGATGGATGTACAGGAACCTTAATCGGATTCGCTCGCCGCGCCCGCGCGGCATGACGCTGCTGGAAGTCGTGGTCTCCACCGGCTTGATGGCCTTGCTGGTGGCGTTGGCCTTCCAAATCAGCGCGCACTCCACGCGTTCGGTTTCCGAGCGCGTCACGCGCAGCAACGTGGAGGTCAAGGGCGAGCGGACCATGAAGTTGATGACCGAGGATCTGCTCTCGGCGGCGCAGCTGGGGGTCGTTCCGGGAACCGGCAACACGCGGGTGGACTTCTTTGTGCCGATCGTGAGCGGCGGCCGTGGAACGGTGTTGCAGGACACCACCGAAGCCGATCCGGGTTACTTGCGCTACGGCGCGGCGACGGACGGCGTCGAAAGCAGCGGCACGATGTCGTTCCGGTTCGTGCCGCAGCAAACGCTGAGCGAAAGCTCGATGGGCATCGACCTGAACGGCGACGGGGACAGGAGCGACAACTTCGACATGGGTTATGTCGAGCGGACGACCACGCTGGCCGGCGACGTGCCGAGGCTGGTGGGCGTCACGAACGTGATCCAGGTGGCCGGCGCATCCAATTGGGGCCAGCCCATCCTGACGAGCGCGGGCGCCACCAGCGGCAACATGTTCCGGCTGCAAAGCAACGGATCCATTTTGGAGATCAACTTGTGGCTGCTGGCGGTCACGGAAGACCGCTTCCCGCATTTGGTTCAGTGCAGCAGCCAGGTCTTCCTCCGCAACCAGATTCCCGCGACGCCTTAGCGGAATGTGACGTTCGGACTTGATGGGGAGAGGAGCGTACCGTGAGCTGGGGAATTCGGAAAATTCTGGATCAGGCTCAAGCCCGGCCTCCGCGAGGCACGGCGCTGATCGTGGCCATGGTCATCGTCATGCTGCTCGCCGGATTGGCGACGTCGCTGCTGATGGAGATGCAGACGCGATCGGAGCGAACGGAGGCGGACGCCGAAGACATGAAGGCGTTCGAGGCCGCCGAGGCGGGGCTCGATTTCGCGATTCGCAGCCTGAACACGGGCGGCAACGGGACCATCGGCATCGGCTGGAACGGCGACACCAACGATAACGGCAAGCCGGATGCCGGGGAAGTTTCCACCGGAGGCTGGCACACGGGGCTCGACGGCACGAGCTTCTACACGTCATCGGATGGGCGGCGCCCCAAGACAGCGGCATGGCCCAATCAGTTCACTCAGAAGAACGGAACCGTGATCGCGTTTCCGCGGCCGGAACCGGCGGAGTTCGACTTCTACACGCATTCGAAGGTGTTCGGCGACGTGCGCTACTACACCTATGCGATTCCGTGGGAGCAAGACGGCGTCGACAACGACGGCAACGGCCTGGTGGACGCCGCCGATCCCGATGAGCGCGAATGGTTCACCATCTACGCGACGGGATTCAGCAATCCCGCGACGCCGGACGGCAAGTTCATCACCGTGGAAGCCATCGGCCGCCGCGTGATCGCCGTGAACAGGTTGCAGTTGGACGCCGCCTTGGAGTTGCAGATTGGCGAGTACAAAGACCAGTAATCTTTTGCTCTTTGTAAAGCATCGAATCAAGAAGTGAAAACGGGGCCCTTGGGAAAGAGAGAAGAAACCATGATGCGCGCAATGAAGTCCTCCTGCCCCCTGGTCTTGCTGGTGCTGGGAATGCTGGCACTGGCCTGCGTACCGGAAGCTTATGCCGCGAGCAGCGGCAGTAAGAGTAGTGGTGGTGGCGGTGGTGGCGGTGGGGGGGTGGGGGGGGGGGGGGTGGTGGTGGTGGTGGCGAATTGATTGAAGATACGCAAGATCCCTTTGCTACAACGGATGCAGTCGACATTCAAAACAATGGGTCGCCGAATACGATCGATGGTCGTGACCACAATTTCACTGTGGATGGAAGTGGTAATGTGAGTGTTGTCCTAGATAGTGATCAGACCAAGGCGGCCCCGGCTGCTATTGGTCTTAGCGACGTCACCCCCCAGTGGGTCAACGGCACCGGAAGTAATTCGGCCAACTCTGGGATTACTATTGACGGTATTCACAATGATGCAAACGTGGAAGGTGGCGTCTCTAACACACTCTCCAAAGATAAACAGTCGCAGATCGAGGCGTTCATTGAGTCGGTGAAGAATGCAGCCGATTATACGATCGATCTCTCGCAGGGCGGTACGGACGCGGTGTCTACTACAAGTGGTCAGGTTGTTTCACTCACGGGGAACACTACACACATCGGTGGTCCAGACGACTTCAAGGTTGTATACGCCAAGGGAAGAAATGTTAACGGTGTATTTACGGAAAAGGATCTCCACCTTTCAGGCGGTGGAACAAGCTACGGCGTACTCGTAGTTGAAATTGATAACCCTGACGATGCGCAGGTTATTTTTTCAGGGCAATACAGTTGGGTTGGCTTGGTCCTTGTTGTTGCAAAGAAGCGCCCCACAGGAACCAAACCCATTCTAGCTCTAACTGGCGGTGGTGCGGGAAACCATGTGGCTGGCGGTGCAATGGTTTATATGCGGAACCATCGGAACAGCGCATCCAATGCCGGTTCGATCTATGGAAAGGAATTGTATCGGACCAGTGGCACCTCGGATCTGAAGTTCTCGTTCGATGCCCTGAACAACATCGACGTCGAGTCGGTCTCGTCTGTGCAGATCCGCTCGTGGCGCGTCGTACAGCCGGGCCAGTAACGGTTCGGAATCCGGCGCCCTTGGACGGCGCTTCCACCGACGTTTGACTGCAGCGCAAAGGAGGGCAGGGCCGCAAGGCCCTCCCTCTGTTTGATGGAGAGACCGCGCGTGTACATTCTGCCCAAAGGTTCCCGAAACCGGCCCGCTTCCAAGCCCAACGCCGTCTCTTCTGCGCAAGAGCCCAAGGGACGGTCCGTCTTGTCGTTTGTGGGAGGCGGCGCGTTATTGACCGGCGCGCTGGCGTTTGCGCTTTGGCCTGTCGCAGAACCGAAAACCCAGCCGTTGCCCGTGAACATGCTTCCGGCGCCGGTTCAGA
Source organism: Planctomycetota bacterium (assembly GCA_015075375.1). Classification (GTDB taxonomy): domain Bacteria; phylum Planctomycetota; class SZUA-567; order H5-PLA8; family H5-PLA8; genus H5-PLA8. Next base: position 2,991,432 of record JABTUM010000001.1, read on the forward strand.
ACCAAGGGCCGGCGCATGCGGGCTCGCCGTCCCCTGCGCCGCAGGGCGGATCCGCGCCATACAACCCGTCCGGAACTTCGCCGGCCGCACCGGCCGAAGCGGAAAGCAAAAAAGAGGAGCAGCCCGTCCTGCCGCGTGAACTGCACATGCCTGTGGGTACCCCGGAAGAGGCCATTACCCGGATCGAAAAGCTGATCGAGATTCTGAACACCAGCACGTCGCTGGCGGAGCGTACGGAGGCCGTCCAGGTGCTGGTCGCTTTGGGCGATAAGGCCGCGCCGCGCTTGCCGGGCCTGTTAAAATCCTGCAGCAGCGTGGCCGTCGTGTTCCTCGCCGACGCCGCGGTGCAACTGAAGGTACGCGCAGCCGCTCAGCCGCTCATCGAACGGCTGGATAAAGAAGCGCCCCATGTCCAGATACGGCTCCTCGATGCCATTGGACGCATCGGCGGTCCGGAGACGGGGCCGTTCGTGCGGGTACGCCTGGCTCAGACCAAAGATCCGGCCTTACGGGAGGCGGTTTGGCTGGCGCTATCTCGTGTCGTTACGCCCGAGGACCTGGAACTTGCGTTCGCGGCCCTCGGCAGCGACAACGCCGTGGACCAGCGCGGCGCCGCAAACGTGGTGGCGGCCTTGGATGCCGATGAAAACCTGCGCCCCAAGATCCGCGAGCTGTTCGAAAAGACGGCTCGAGAGAAAAACGGTCCGGCGTTGCTTCCGTACCTCGAAGCCTTGGTCCAGATGCCCGGGCAGTCCGATAACCTGCTGCTCACCGAGGCCCTGTTGAGCCCGGATGCCCGGCTGCGGCGTATGGGTGTGGAAGGGATAAGCCAAAGCCCGCTTACGATCGATCGGCTGTCCACGGTGCTGCAAGGCGAGAGCGATCCGGGCGTGCAGTTCGCCTGCCTGCGCGTGCTGGTCGACCGCCCGCAGTTGCTCCTGGTTCCTAAAGCGGTGCAGTTGCTGGACAGCCGGGATTACGCGGTGCGCGGCTTGGCGCACAAATTTCTGGTCGAAACGTACGGGCGCAATCTGGGGCCCTACACGGGCGTCTGGAAGTCCTGGCTCGAGCAGGGCGCCCGCGAGAAAGACCACCTGAGAAAGACCGTCTTCGAAGCGCACCAGACCCTTCGCATCAAAGAGCGCCAGGAGGCGCAAGCCGAAGCGGATAGCGCGCTTTCTTTGGTCAAGCGCTAACCGGCCGCAGGATCCGCATCCGGAGGCTTTCTCTTCTTCGCATGATCAATCACGTTCTCGAGTCCGGCCGCGGCGCCGCGGAGTTCCCCGCTCCGCAAGCCGGCGATCCGGGACGCCTGGCCCGAGCGCCGCGCGCACGATTCGCCACAGTCTTCCTGCTTACACTTAGCGTACTGCTGGCGGGCGATGCGGCCTGGGCGGCCACGATCGCCTGGAGCGGCGCCGGCGCAAACGCCAATTGGAGCACCGCCGCGAACTGGGTGGGCGGCGTGGTGCCCGCCGCCGGCGACAGCGTCACGTTCAGCAACAACAACAAGAGCGTCGTCGTCGACGTGCCTGTAAATCTGGCTGCGTTGACCATGAACAATTATCTGGGCACGATGACGCTGAACAACAATGTGACCGTCACCGGAAATTGGGTGGTGAACGGTTCGACGACTCCGGGGTTCGCGCTGGCCGGTACGGGAAGCAACACCCTTTCGGTGGGCGGCAATTTCAACCTTGGCGTGAACGGCGTCATGCGCATGCTCAGCGGCAATGTCTTGATTGGCGGGACCACTACGCTGGGTTCCAACAATTCGCTCTTTACGATTACCTCCGGGTCGTTCATCTCGGTGGGCGACTTCACGGTCGACAACAATTCCGACATGATCATCAACGGCGGGCTCGTCCGCACAGACGGAACCTTTTTCTTGCAGAACAACGCGGAAGTTTTCTTGAACGCGGGCACGCTTTCCATTGGCGAAGTTCTATTCCAAGGCAACAGCAAGTCGATCATTCACATGAATGGTGGAACGCTGCCGGTTTCGATCACGAGCCTCGACGCCCGCGCCGAAGCCGGCGGCATCCTCGTGGAATGGCGAGTGGCATCGGAGATCAAGAATCTCGGCTTTCATCTTTGGCGGCGCACGTGCGATCCGAACGCTGCGGGTCAGGACGATCGCGCGTTGCCTGTAGCGGTGGTTTTTGAAGACGAGGGCTTGGCGCGGGCGGGTTGGGAACGCGTAACCGAGCAACCGGTGGCCGGGCGCCTCAGCAATCCGGCGCCGCGCACGTACCGCTGGCTCGACCTTGCCCCGCCCGGCACGTACATCTATGCCCTCGAGACGATCGGCTTGGACGGGAAGCGGGAGCGCTTTCCGCAGGCTTCGCCGCAGGTAACGCGGAACGCGGCAGACACGGCTGCGGCCACCGCCGAAGGCTTGGACGCGTGGATGGATCGTATCGAGCGCAACTTCCGATCGTTCCAGGGAGATCGAGCGCTCACGCGTTTAGCCGCCGCGCGCGCGACGCTCAGCCGTGCGCGCATCTCGGATCTGGCGATCCCGCAGACGAATGCGGACGATGCGTACGCAACTCAAGAAGCGGCCCGCGCAGAACCGGATCGCGCGCCGGTTGTCTCCGCTCGAGCCGTCGCGCAAACGGTGACCGATCTTCCGGCCTATGCGTCGGAGCCGTTCGGTGGGCGCTTCGTGCCGCCTTCCAACCGGCCGAAGGACGTGGCCAAAGCGGTGACGCAAGGACGGGGCGTGGTTCTGATTCCTCCCGCCAGCCTGCCGCTCGGGTATGCGGCGGAGCACTTGCGCGTCTGGTACGAAGGCCGCCCGTATCGCCCGCTGGCGCTCGACGCGGGCACCGGCGCGCTGGCGCTGTACGCAACGGGGTATACCGACGCGTACACCGACCGCGACGCGTTTTTCCTGGAGGCCATCGCCGGGCGTACGCCCACCGGGAAAGTGCTTCAGGCGAGCGGACTTTTTCAAAGCGCTCAGGCACCCGCGACGGTAGCCGACGGTCATGCCGAACTGGAATTTCACGAGGTTTACTTTCAGTTCAACCGCAAGCCGCGCACGTTCAGGCCCTACTTCTCCAATAAGTTCCTGACCGGTGGCAGCACCCATTCGTTCGCGCTCGCGACGCCCCACGCGACGGCCGCCGCCGCCACATTATCCGTCGTCGTGTACAGCCAATCGTTCGACGACGATGCCGATCCCGACCATGAGCTGCAGGTTACCCTGAACGGCACGCCGCTGGGCGTGGCGCAATGGGAAGGCGCCGAGCGCATGTTGCGCCTGGCTTGGGAGATTCCGGCCGGCCTGCTGAACGACTCGACGCCCAACACGGTTGAACTGGTAACGCCCGTCCTGGCCGGGGTCGAGACGCAGCTTTCGTTCCTCTACGGCATCGAGATCGATTATCGCAAGGAACTGCTTGGACCGGGCCCGGTCGCGATCACCGGCGGCGTAAACGGGCTGGTCGAACTGCGAGGCTTCACGACCGGACAGCTTTGGGTCGTGGATGCGCGCGTCCCCGCCAAACCCAAACTGGTGCCGTACGAAGCGGCCGAGCAGCTCGACGGAACGTTCCATGCGCGGTTCGTGGCGCAGCCTACCGGAAAAGGCGACGGGTATTTGGTGGTACCCAGCGGAGCGGAGTCCGCTCCGGTTGCGCTGAGCACCGCGCGGCTGGAGCCGCTCCCGAGAGGCCTGAAATATCTTGCCGTTGGGCCTCAAGCGTTTGCAGCCTCCGTCGCGCCGCTGGTCGAACGCCGTAATCAAGAAGGCCTCGTGGCGAGCTTCGTCGATCAGCAGCGCCTGTTCGACACCTATGGACACGGACGCTTCGGTCCGGCCGGGATTTATCGCGCCGCCGCGGCGAATCGCGGTTCCCTGCGCTTCCTGTGTCTCGTGGGCCGGACGACCCACGACTATCGCGACCGCGTGGCGCCGGCGGGGATCGATCTGCTCTGCCCCACGGTGCTAAGTTCCTCCAGCAGCTTCGCCGAATTGCCGGCCGATTCGCGCTACGGCGATTTCGGCCGCGGGCCGCAAATCGCCGTCGGTCGCTTTCCGATTAACACCAGCGCCGAATTGGATGTGGCCGTACAGCGCACGCTAGACTTTATGCCCATGCAGGGCGACAGCGGAGGTCTGGGCCTACTGGTTGCCGATCGTAACGACTTGGAAGCCGGCCACTTCGAGCTGGGCTGCGAACAGATTCAAAACGCCGCACCAGTGCTGAACTGGGACAAGGTTTATCTGGGCATTACACATAACACGGCCGCGGAAGTGACCACGGCCATGGAGACGGCCGCCAACGGCGGCACGGACGTCATCGTATTCGTCGGCCACGGCGCCAGCTCGCAGCTTTCCAAAGAAAACGTGCTTAACGCGGCGAAAGCCGCCGCCTGGACGGGCAACTGCGTTCTGGTCACGGCCACCTGTACCTTCAATTACTTCATCCACGACGAAACGATTCTAGGCACGCTGGCCGAGCAACTGCTGACCCAGGCGCAGGGTGGCATCGCGGCTTCCATCGGTTCCTCGGGGTACACGACGCCTCATGCGCTGATCCAGTTCGACCGCGCATTCTTCCGCGAGGTCCGACCCGGCCGAACTTGGGGCGAAGCGCTGCAACGCGCGCAGGCGGAGGTATGGAAGCAAGGCCAGCTCTTGCAACGAAAAGGCGACCCGGAAGCCGCGGCCACCTTCGATCAAGCCTACGGCCAATGCCTGCTAGGCGACCCTGCGTTGCCCATCGCCGCGCCGTAACGGGCGAATATCCGCTTGCCAGGGGCCTGAAGCGAGCAATCCGGCTGACTCTTCCAAGCCTGCCCCGCTTCCTTTCGGCAGATTCTTATTAACCCCCGTTTCCAGGCCGCTCCGACTAGGGCATGCTAAATCACATGTGATCATTAGTAGAAACTCGACGCCATCCTGAATATCTTCACGGCGAAATCGAACGCGCAGGGCGTATCGAAGTCGCCGTACTTACGGCCCGCACTTTATGGAAGGGTCCCGCATGCTGGAGTTCTTCCAGGCGGCGCTGAGCTTTCCCACGGTGATCTTCACCGGCCTGCTGGGCTTGGTGCTGCTCTACTGGTTACTGGTCCTCATGGCCGGCGTGGATACCGAGTCGCTGGACTTCCATGCCGAGGGCACGGACCTGCATGTGGAGGTGGACGGGGCCGACTTGCATCTGGACGGTGCGGACGGTTCGCCGGAGGTGGCTGGGGACGCCGATGCAGACGGGGCGAGCGGCGCGCACCTAGCCGGCGGCGCCAAGGGCATAGGCGGCGCCATCTTCGATTTCCTGAACGTGGGCAAGGTGCCGATCTCGATAGTCGGAAGCGTGGGAATCCTCGCGGCTTGGTTCGGGAGCATGCTCCTGGAGCTGTACGGCCGGCCGGCGCTTGGCGCGTTCGGAGCGGGGCTGATTTCCGGCATGGCTTGCCTGGCGCTGGCCGGTATGGGCGGGTTGACGCTCGGCGCGCTAGCCACGCGCCCGCTGCGCGGCGTCTTCAAGCATCAGACGATTCACGGGCAGCACGCATTGATCGGGCAGGTCTGCACGATCCTGACCGCGAAGGTGACGGGCACCTTCGGGCAGGCCGAGCTTAGGACCAACGCCGCTCCGCTGGTGCTACCGGTGCGCTGTGCGCACGAGAACAAGCTCGTCAAGGGACAGCATGCGGTGATCGCAGGCTACGATTCGAAGACGCAGACCTATTTGGTTGGGGAGTTGGCGCCGGAACACGAAGCCGTAGCCCGCGCCGCCGAAGGCGAAATCGAAACCGATTGGACGAAAGAAGCGCCACCGCCCGCCCAACATCTGGACGAGCGAAGCTGACACCTTAAAGCATCCCGGCCCGCGGGCCGGTGGGAGGAGGACCCGCTATGTTGCTTGCATTCGACTTCAACCTGACCGGCCCCGGATCCGTGCTGATCCTGGCCGGGATCATAATTCTTGGTGTGATCGTGATGGGTATCATCAAATTTCTGCTGAGCTGGTACCGCAAGGTGGACCAGGGGCAGGCGCTCATCGTCAACCCGATGACCGGCGAGCCGCGCGTTACTTTCACCGGCGGAGTCGTGTACCCGATCGTTAACCGGGGTGAGGTGATGGACATCTCCGTAAAGACGATCGAAATCGACCGCCGGAGCAAGGACGGGCTGATCTGCAAGGACAACATCCGTGCGGACATCAAAGTGACCTTCTTCGTGCGCGTCAACAAGACCGAAAAGGATGTGCTTCACGTGGCGCAGACCATCGGCTGCGCGCGCGCCAGCAAGCAGGAAACGTTGGAGGAACTCTTCCTCGCCAAATTCTCGGAGGCGCTCAAGACCGTCGGCAAGCAAATGGATTTCGAGGACCTCTATAAGGAGCGCGAGACCTTCCGCAACCGGATCATCGAGACCATCGGGCAGGATCTCGACGGGTACGTGCTTACCGATGCCGCGATCGACTACCTGGAGCAGACCCCGCTGGAATCGCTGGACGAGAACAACATTCTCGACGCGGTAGGCATCAAGAAGATCACCGAGTTGACTGCGGCCGAACGCATGAAGGCCAACGAGATCCGCCGCAACCAGGACAAGGTGATCACGCAGCAGAACGTGGACGCTCGCGAAAAGATCCTGGAAATGGAGCGGCAACAGGCCGAAGCGGAGATCAAGCAGAAGAAGGAAGTGGAGATGATCCGCGCACGGGAGGAAGCCGAAGCCCATGTGATTGTCGCGCAGGAGCGCAACCGCGCCGAGCAAGCCCGCATCAAGGCCGACGAGGAAATCGCAATCTCGAACGAGAACAAGGAACGCCAGGTACAGGTGGCCGCGAAAGGCCGCGAGCGCGTGGTCGCGATCGAGCACGAACGCGTCACCAAGGCGCGCGACCTCGAGATCATCGATCGCGAGCGCGAGACGGAGTTGCAGCGCATCGAAAAGGAAAAGGCGCTGGAAGTGGAGCGCAAGAACATCCAGGACGTAATCCGAGCGCGCGTCGCGGTCGAAAAGGGCGTCGCGGAAGAAGAGGAACGCATCAAGGATGCGCGGGCGTTCATGACCGCCGATCGGCAGAAGAAGGTGGCGATCACCGCCGCCGAACAGCACGCACAGGAGTCTCTGGTCAAGGACATCAAGGCCGCGGAAGCGAAGGAGCAGGCCGCCAAGCACCTGGCCGCCGAAGAATTGACGATGGCTCAGGCCGAACTCGTGAAGGCCGAGAAGCTCGCGCAGGCCAAGATGAAGCTGGCCGAAGGCGTCCAGGCCGAAGCCGCCGCCGAGGGGCTCGCGAAGGTCAAGGTTCGCGAAGCCGACGCCAATGCCATCGAAAAGGTCGGAGCGGCGGAAGCCAAGGCCATGAGGCTCAAAGTGGACGCCGAAGCCGAAGGTATCCATAGGAAGGGGCAGGCCGAAGCCGTGGCGACGCGCGAGAAGATGCTCGCGCATGCTGAAGGGACGCGGCAGGGCATGCTGGCCGAGGCCGAAGGTTTGACCCAGAAAGCCGAAGCCATGAAGGCGCTGGACGACTCGACGCGCGACCATGAAGAGTTCCGCTTGCAGCTCGAAAAGCAGAAGGAGGTTGAGCTGGCCGAAATCGATGCACGCAAGGAGATCGTCGCGAGCCAGGCTCGGATCATGGCCGAAGCCTTCAAGAACGCGAAGATCGACATCGTTGGCGGCGACGGGACCTTTTTCGAGAAGTTCGTCGGTGCGGTGAGCGGAGGAAAGGCGGTGGATGCCTTCGTGGACCGCAGCCAGGTCGTGCAGAAGCTCGGCAAGTCGTACCTCAACGGGGACGGCGATCTGGTCGAAGATCTCAAAGAGGCCTTTGCGAAGAGCAACTTGGGAACCGAGGATCTAAAAAACCTTTCCGTCACCGCGCTGCTGGCGAAATTGATGGCGGAGAGCAAGGATGACGGGATGAAGAAGTCCTTGCAGCGCGCATTGAACCGCGCGAAGAGCCTGGAGGTTTCGAGCGCCTAGTGTCAAGCGGCGCGCAGCCGGCTCGCACCGGAGGCCACGCGCCGCATGCATTCCCTGCCGCAGCTCCAGGAATCCGCCCATGGCCGACGAACCTCGCAACGACGCTCTTCACAACGTTCCCGATGCCGCGCTAGCCGGCGGCGCGTACGAGGTGCTCCGCGAAAGGCTCGCTAGGTCGGGACAGGAACTGCGCGGTCGCATCGAAGCGCTCAACGCCCGCCGTAAAGAGGTTTTCGGGGGCAGCGACACCGCGCTGGTCGGAAGCGCGCGCATCGCTACCGCGCACGCCTGCGTACCGCGCGACATGATTCACCTCGGTCCCAAGCTGATTCTGGGATATGAGGTCTTTCTGGGTCTCAAGCAGGAAACCGAGATCGCGGACGTCTTTTCGGTCTTCGATTTCGACGGCAAAGAGTTCCACGCGCGCGGCTCCGATTTCCTGGCCGATCCAGCCTTCGAGCGCGACTTCAAGGAGCTATTCAAGTACTACCGCGCGGCGAAGTTGCTCCAACTACGCAATACGGGTAAGCATCTCCTGCTCGCATTCCAGTCCGGACAGGGGCCGCTGGACCTTAAAGTTTTCCGCTGGGCGCTGAAGCCCGACGGATCGGTGCATTACCTCGACGCCCGCGGCGAGCGAGAGTATGTGCTGCCGCCGCAGCACGATTTCGAGTGGACGCGCGCGACCCGTGAAATGCACGTGGCCGGGAAGCACCCGCACGTAGCGATCCACGACGAGGTGTTCGTCGAGTGCGTGGGCGGCGACCTGACGCTAAAAGTCGAAAACAACACCGAAAGCGGGCTGGGCATCTACGCCGAGCCCGTGGACGATCCGGACCAGTCGCTCGATGACGCCGAGATACATTTCACGCTGCTCGAGAACTTGATTCTGCTCAAGATACGCCCCTACGGGGAGAGCGCGTACCGGCACTTAGTCTTCAACAAGCTCACCCGGCGCGCACAGCGCGTGGACGCACTGGGCCAAGCCTGCGTGCAACTTCCCGAAGGTCACGGGATTGTTTTTCCGGGCGGCTATTACCTGCAGACTGGTGAATGGAAGCAGTACGACGAGAACGTGACGGGACTGCAGTTCCAGCGCGTCATCCGCTCACCCAACGGTGAGGATGTGCTGTTCGTCTTTTACGCGCGCAATCCGGGCCGCTACGCGCTTTTGCATTACAATCTGATTGAAAAGAAGATCTCGACGCCGATCGGCTGCCTGGGTTACTCGCGGTACGACGATGGGAAACTGGTAGTTGCGACGAACGGCCAGCACGAACCCTCGCGCAGCCACCCCGTGCAGATCTGGCAGACCCCGTTTTATGGCGAGGCCTACGAGCCGCCGCATCGCTCGGACAGCTACTTGGCAAAACTCGGCAACCGTGATCTGGTTCTCGGCATTTCCGATCTGCTGACCCTGGCGCGGCAGGCGCAGGGCGAATTGGAATCCCTCACGGCATTTCAGGCGCTCGTACGGCAGGCGCAAGGTCTGCTCGACCGCTTCCACTGGCTCGAACACGACGAGTGCGGCGCACTGGCCGGGTTAGTACGCGCGGTCCGCGACGCCGGAAACGCGGCGCTGGAAGAATTCGAGAAGGTGCAGGCCATCCGCCGCAATTCGGCCGGACAAATCGAGGCCTTCGCCGCGGAGCTGGATGCCCTGCTGACGGAAGCCTCGAGCGCCGGCGCGGAAGACATGCAAGCGCATACGTTGGCGTTAGGCCGATTGCGCGCGGCACGAGGGCGCTGCATCTCTTTGCGCGAATTGCGCTACGCGGATCTGCCGAAGCTGGATGCGCTGGAAGCGCGCCTGCTGGAACGCCACGAGGCGCTTGCCGCGCGTACGGTTGAACTGCTGCTACGCCCCAACGCGCTGGCCGCTCAGATCGCCCGGATCGAAGCGTTGCATGCACAGGTCGCGCCTTTGACCAAGGGAGTGGAGGCCGCGCCGCTCAAGGCAAGCCTGGTTGAACTGGGCGGCGGCCTCGACCTGCTCGCGGAGCTGGTCAACACCCTCAAGATCGAGGACCCGACGCAACGGACGCAGATCGTCGAAGCCCTGAGCGAGGCGTACGCGCTGCTGAATCGGAGCAAGGCTGCGCTGGCTGCGCGCTTGCAGGATTTGGCAGGGCGGGAATCGGCGGCCGAATTCGCGGCGCAAATCAAACTCCTCGCGCAGGGGCTTTCAAACTACCTCGCGCTTTGCGAGACGCCGGAGAAATGCGACGACCTGCTCGCGCGTTTGCTGGTCCAGGCGGAGGAACTGGAGGCGAAGTTCGCCGCCGCGCCTGAATATGCCGAACGAATCGCGGCGAAGCGCGACGAGATCGCGCAAGCATTCGCCGCGCGCAAGCAGTCCCTCCTGGACAAGCGCCAGCAGCGCTGTGCTGGACTGGCGGCGGCGGTGGAGCGTGTGCTGCTGGGCGTGCGCCGGCGGGCCTCGGCCCTTGAAGGCGCCGACGCGCTGAATGCCTATTTCGCATCCGACCCGATGGTGCAGAAAGCGCGCGAGCAGATTGCCGCGCTGCGTGAACTAGGCGACAGCGTCAAGGCCGACGACCTTGAAGCGAAGCTCAAGAGCCTGCGCCAGGAAGCCGACCGCGACCTGCGCGATCGCCTGGATCTCTTCGCCGATGGTGCGCAGCTTATTCGTTTCGGCGAGCACCGCTTCACGGTCAATACGCAACCACTCGATTTGAGCCTGCTGGCGCGCGAAGACGGGCTGTACTTGCACGTGACCGGCACGGACCTCGCGCGGCGCGTGGACAATCCGGGCCTCTCCGAAGCCCGCGCGTTCTGGAATCAGGAACTGCCCAGCGAAAACGCGGACGTGTACCGCGGCGCCTATCTGGCGTGGAAGCTGCTCGATGAGGCCGCTCGCGGCGGAAACCTGGAGGCTCTACGGAGTGCCGCAGCGCAGGGCACACTAGCCGAAAGGGTGCGCGATGCGGCGCGCGAGCGTTACGATGAAGGCTACGAGCGCGGTGTTCACGACACCGACGCAGCGGCGATCCTGGCCGCACTGCTCGAGGCCCGCGAACGCTGCGGATTGCTCCGCTTCACTCCGTACGCGCGTATTCCCGCGGCCTTGTACTGGGCGAACCTGAAAGACGAGCAGCGCCGCGAACGATTCCGTCGGCAGGCGGCGAGTCTGGGCCAAGTACGCGCGCAGGCCCTGGGAGCGGAAGCAGGACTGCTCGATCGGCTTGAGCGCGAATTGGAAGCTTTCCTGAAGATCGCGAACGTGCCCTGCGCGGATGACGACCGTCGCGACGCGGCGACGTACCTCTTCGAGGAACTGTGCGCGAAGTCCACAGGTTTCGTGGTTTCGCGCGAGGCCAAGGAATTGTTGGACGCTTGCCTCGAAGCTTGGTTGGCGCGGGGCTTGAAAGCGCAACTTCTGGCGGATCTGGAAGCACTGCGCGAGGCTCCCGGTGAGGCTTTGGAACTTGCGCGCGCTTGGGTGAGCGCCTTCGCGGCCGAGCGGAGTGCCGGAGACTCGGAAGAAGCCCGCATCGAGGCGGCCGGCCTGCTCCTGACGGACGGGCAACTATTGCGCACTCAAGACGCGGCGCCGGTTGAAGTGCAGGTGACGGGACTATTGGGGCAGCACCGCGCGATCGCAGGCGGCGCGCTTACGTTTAGGCTCGACGCGTTCCTAAAGCGGCTAGCGCGCTTCGAAGCCGAGGAGCGACCCGCCTACCTGCGCTACCGCGCCGCGCGGCAAGCATTTCTCGACCGCGAACGCGAGCGGATGCGGTTGGAGGACTTTAAGGCCAAGCCGCTGACCACCTTCGTTCGCAACAAGCTGATCGATCAAGTTTACCTCCCGCTGATCGGCCGAAACCTTGCCAAACAGATCGGCGAGGCCGGAGAGAACAAGCGGACCGACTTGATGGGCCTGCTCCTATTGATCTCCCCGCCGGGCTATGGCAAGACGACGCTGATGGAGTACGTCGCGCAACGGCTGGGGCTGATCTTCATGAAGGTCAACGGTCCCGCGCTCGGCCACCAAGTCGTCTCGCTCGACCCGGCCGAAGCGCCCGACGCGACCAGCCGGGCCGAGGTCGAAAAGCTGAATCTCGCTTTCGAGATGGGCAACAACACAATGGTGTATTTAGACGACATCCAGCATTTGAGTCCGGAATTACTCCAGAAATTCATCTCCCTATGCGACGCTCAGCGCAAAATCGAAGGCGTATGTAACGGGAGGCCTCGCACGTACGACCTGCGCGGAAAAAAGGTTGTGGTGGTGATGGCCGGAAATCCCTACACCGAAAGCGGCGCGCGCTTCCGTATCCCGGACATGCTCGCCAACCGCGCCGATACCTACAATTTGGGGGATATCATCGGCGGTCGGCAAGATCTTTTCGAGCTGAGCTATATCGAAAACGCGGTGACGAGCAGCCCGGTGCTGCGCCCACTGGCCGGCCGAGCGCCGCAGGACCTGCACAAGCTGATCGAGTTGGCGGACGGAGGCGAGGCGAAAGAGTCGGACTTGGGGCACGCCTACTCGGGTGCTGAGCTACGCGAATTCGTCGATACGTTGCGCAAGCTACGGACTGTGCAACGCACGGTGCTAAAAGTAAACCAAGCGTACATCGCGTCGGCCGCACAGAGCGACGACTTCCGCACCGAACCGTCGTTTAAGCTCCAGGGCAGCTACCGCGATATGAACAAGATGGCCGCGCGCGTTCTGCCGGTGCTCAGCGAGGACGAATTGGAGCGTGTGATCGCCGACCACTACGCCAGCGAATCCCAGACGCTTACCCAAGGCGCGGAGCACAATTTGCTCAAACTCGCCGAACTGCGCGGCAAGCAGGATGACGTTCAGCGTGCGCGTTGGGAAGAGATCAAGCGGACCTTCAAGCGGCGGCAAGCGCTTTTCGGGCTGGACCAGGACGATAAGACTGCGCACGTGATCTCACAGCTCGGCTCGTTCAACGAGAATCTCGAACGCATCCGCGAGGCGGTGGCCGCCGCGGGCGCCCAGCGCGACGAAGGCGCACTGTCGGCGGTTCTCGAACGGATGGGCGCCGTGCTCGAAGGGTTGGCTCAAGCGCGCGGTGAATCGAACGAAGCGATGCGGGCAAGTCTGGAGAAATTCGCCACGGGAGCCGAAAAAGAACAGGCAAAAATCGAGATTGTCAACACGCTGCCGCGCTATTACGGGAACCTGTACAAACACCACATCGACGTGATCGAAGGCGTCCTGATTCCCTTGATTCAAAGCCTGAAACTCCAGTCCGAGGAGGCGCAGCGCTCGCGAGCGCTGCTTGATGAAGTCTCGAAAGCACTGCGCGAACTGCTGACCCGCCACGAGACGATCGCTCTCGACCGGCACACCGCGAGTCGAATCGAGGAGGAGCCCGTCGAACGCGATCCAGCCGGCTGATCACCGCGAAGGCTCTCGCGTACGCAAGTTCCCTTGCCCTATTATTGGGTTCATAGGGAGCCTGAGATGACGAGGGTTTCCAGGTTGGGGTTTTACGCCTAACCATTCCGACCACGCATGGCCGGAGCTTCATTGCTGTGCAATAGATAGCAACACTCGGCGAGACGTACGATGCGCTTCGGTCGGGGTGCATGGAGATGACTACCGCTAAGTCTCGCAGGCACGGATTACCGAATTGAGGCTGTGTGGCCAAGGCAGGACGACTACGTGAATTCGGTAAGGAAGGGCCGGAAAATACGATCAGAGGTTGGGAAGGTCCCCCTGAGACCAGCACCCCGAGCACGGCGAAAGCCCCACTCAAAGCCATGAAGTTCATAAAGTGGTGACAGTATTAGCAAAATGTCCATCACCCTGGAAAAGCACGGCTCCTAATAAGGGGTCAGTCTGCAAAAAGATTGAGATTATCTTACGCCTTTCATAGTATGCACTTATGAGGCGCGAGGTGCCATTTCACGCAGACGGCATACTCATACGCACCGTTACCCCAACGGATTAGGATAGAAAGTTTGTCCTTATTCATTATCGAGTGTACATGCCGTTATGAAAGAAGACCGATCCCGGCCGCGGTGGTTCGGCACTAGGCGGAGACGATGACCGATCTAGCGCTGTGGGTTCAATACTTAGGCGGGTCTGAGGACGCCTTTGCGAGCATCGTGGAACGGCACAAGAATCTGGTGTACGGCGTCTGCTTGCGCATGCTGCGCGACCCGGGGGAAGCCGAAGATGCCGCACAGGCCACGTTCTTATTGCTGGTTAGGAAATCACGCTCCCTTCCTAGGCAGGTGGTATTGAGCGGATGGCTGTATCGGAGTGCCGTTTTAGTGTCACGCAACGCCATCAAAATCCGGGCTCGCAGAGTCCGCCACGAAGAGAAAGCAGCACGCATGCGCGAATCCAGGTTTCTCCAAGCGGACGCAAGCTGGGAAGAGATTCGACCGCAAGTGGACGCTGCGCTGGAATGCCTGCCGTCTTCGCAACGCGACGCACTCATCTTGCGCTACATGCAGAACCGCTCCGTTTCGGAAGTTGCCCGTGAGACCGGCGAGCATGAAGCCGCCATTTCCAAACGCATCACGCGCGGACTGGCGCGGCTTCGGGAACTGCTGATGCGCAAACACTTGGCTGTTTCTTCGGCGACCCTGGGAGCCTATTTGTCTTCCTCGGCCTCGGAGGCCGCGCCCGCGGCTCTCGGCACCACCATTCAGCATATTTGCCTGGGCAAGGCGGCCGCCGGAACGACCGTAACGGCGCTCACCCAGTCCACATTGCACGGCATGCTCATGGCCAAGCTGAAAGTCGCGGCGCTGGCCGTGCTCGCTGCCGTATGCGTGACCTCCGGTGCGGCTCTGGCCTCACGTATCGTATGGTTGCCTGAGCAAGCTTATTATATCGACTTCGAGAACGGTCAGGATGACCGCGATGGCCGCAGTCCGGCGACAGCGTTCAAGCATTGCCCGGGCGATCCTTCTGCCAATGGACAAGCGGCTTCGGTGCGCCTCGGTGCCGGTGATAAAGTGATATTCAAAGGCGGCGTGTCCTATCGCGGGGCCCTGTCGATCGATGCCCAAGGCACGCTTGAAGCGCCGGTCGTTTTCGATGGCAATACGAAGGGGGATTTTGGAGCAGGCAAAGCGATTCTTGACGGCGCAGAACCCTTCGGTCCGTGGATTCGATGTGCTTCGGCCGCCGAAGCCCTTGGTCATCCGAACTGGCAATCCTTGTATACGGCGTCCGTGCCTGGAGGATTCCAGTCGATCTTTGCGTTAAACTTGTGCGCGGGAGAACAGAGCCTCCGTATCGCCCAAGCACCCGATCTGGATGATTCGCTTTTTTACGAAGTGCCTGAACGGTTTCTGACCTTGGAAACCGCTGCATTGCAAACCGAGGCATCCGAAACGCTGCTGCCTATCGAGAACGCGTGGTTCGCTCGCGGCACCGACCAGGCATGGGCCGGCGCCTACGTGCTTTACCCGGCAGATTCCTTTCGCATGGCCTACGTTCCTGTCAAGCGCGGCGTGCCCAACCGCCAAGCGCTGGCGGTGAAGTCCACGACCGTCTCCAAGCTGCCGGCGCTATTGCGCTACAGTATTTTGAATGCGCTGCCGGTACTCGACCGGCCGGGCGAATACGTCGTCGATCCACAGGCCGACGCTGAAGGCCGGCACAAGATTTGGCTATGGCCTACCGATGCATCCAACCTGCATACGATCACCCGGTCGGCGCGCTCGACCGGCGCAACCTTCAAAAACGCGGCTCATGTGGTGCTGGACGGTTTCGACATTCGCCGGCAAGGACACGGCTCGCAGGTTCACGGCATCGAAGGGACAGCCCGCCATACCCGCATCGCGCGCTGCGACATCGGGCAGATGCGTCAGTGGCCGCGTTCCGGACGACGCGGAGCGGCGGTCCGCCTAACCGACTGCGAGCATGTGCGCCTCGAAGACTCCGTTTTTCACGACAATATAGGCGCCGCCGGGGTGATCGTGACGCGCGGTTCGCACATCACAGTAAGCGGCAACGCGTTCATGCGAAACGGTTCGACGGCGCTGGATCTCTATCAATGCTCCGAGACCACGGTCGCGCGAAATACGATCTCTGACCATCGGGCGTACTTTGGAAACGGCATTACCGTCGCAAAGGAATGCAGGCGCATCCTGATCGAACGCAACGTCGTCCGCGGCGTGAAAAATTCCATCACGCTGGAAGACGCGGACACTGTTACCGTGCGGCGCAACGTCCTCGACGATGGCATAAACATCTGGGGCGGTCCGTTGTCCGGCGAGATCCAATTGACGCACAACGTAATCCTTAGCGGTGGAATTAGGATCGGGAGCAACACCAACGGATCCGGCAGCCATCACACGGAGATGAAGCTTTTGGTGGCTAACAACATCTTGCCCGGAGCCGTACGTAACGCACTGGGCAGGACCTTCACCAAAGCCGAGCGTGCCTGCAACCTTTACTTCGAGCCTGACGCAAAGCCGGCGGTCGTCTTGGCCGAAGGCGAAGCGATCGCGCGTGGCTTGGCGCACATTTTCGCAGATCCTGCAGACGGCAGGTACCGCTTGAGCCCTGGCAGCCCAGCTGTTGACGCCGGAATGGATCTGGATAAGCGTAACACCTTCCCCGACGCCACGCCGGTACTGGGACGCAAACCCGACATTGGGGTCCACGAGTTCGATCCTCGCGAAGCCCTTCAACCTAAGTCATAGGGAGGACCTTTAGATGCGCACCAGCCCCTACAAACCCGAACAGACCCTGCGAGTGGGCCCTCCGGGTTCAATCGATTGCGATGTCACCGGTCTCACCGGCCGCGCGATTCAGACCGCCATCGATGCGCTTGCTCTACAGGGCGGCGGCACGGTAGAGGTCGCACCGGGCACGTACATTCTGCACGATGCCGTTCGCCTGCGCTCGAATATCCGACTGATCGGCGATCGCAAAGGCACGATTCTGAAGCGCGGGCCTCTGGTCATTAGTGCGCTCAAGCTGGACGCGGACGTAGGTCAGGACGAGATTTCGCCGTTGGATCCGGCAGCCTTTAAGACGGGCATGGGTGTGGCGCTCTTTTCACCGCAGACGGGATGGGTGTACACCTCGCTTCCGTACACGATCACACGCATCGACAACGGCGTTTTGTATCTGCACCATTACCTGACCCAGGACGTGCGGCAAGAATGCGATGGTGTCGTCGTAAACTACTTCCCGCTGATTCTTGCTGAAAATGCCGACCATTGCGTCATCGATGGCTTCACGCTGGACGGAACGGTGCCTCCTCCTGCGCGACCGGTGCCCGAAGGTCCGGCCGCGGCGGTAGCGCGCGGTCTGCTCGATCCGGCTTCGTGGGCGATGCAAGAACCAGAAACCAAAGGAATAGCCGGACCGCGCACCGCGCTGGTGTATTTTTTCCGCAGCCGGCATGGAGTCATGCGCCGTCTGTTGGCGAAGAATTCCCTTGGCGATGGACTATGCTTCGGCAAGACCAGCTTAGGAATGACGGTAGAGGACTGCGAGACAGTCGATAATCATTTTTACGGTATTCATCCCGGCAGCCACAGCGCGTACTGTGCGGTACGCCGCTGTCACATCCATCGAAATGGCTGCGACGGATTGTACATTTGCTGGGGCATCCACCACAGCACATTCGAAGACAATGACATTCACCACAACGGCTGGCGCCTGCTGCGCAGCGGGCTATGCATAGGCCACAAAGACACGGATAACCTGATCCTGCGCAACCGAATTTACGAGAACAAGAAGTTCGGACTTTGCTTCCGCACCAAAACCGAAGGCAACGGTGCTCACCGCAATGTGGTGCGTGAGAACCTTATCGAGAATAACGGCTCCCGCCCTGATGAATTGGCCGACCTTAAGAAACGCCTGCAGCCTTGGGAAGGCATCGGCTGTGGCATCCATGTGGGCGGAGTGACCAAGGATCTGGTGTTCGAGAATAACATCATCCGCGAAACACGAACCGGTGACGCCCGCACGCAGCGCCACGCGCTGTACCTGGCCAAGGATGTTTCGAACGTGAAGGCGCTGGGCAATACGGTCGAAGGCCACCTGGACGAACCGTTTGTGGACGTTTCGGGAAGACCGCAGCAGGAAATCGACCTTTGCGCTGCGGAACGGACCCAGTAGGCGGTTGGAGGCAGGCGGAATCATTGACGCCACATCTGAGGGAGATGGACATGCATATCTTGCGCACCGCCCTACTTCTGACTCTTCTCTATCTGGGAGGCACCGCGATGTGCCACGCGGCAACCTACTTTGTCGACTACGAGAGCGGTCAGGACAAACGCACCGGCCTTTCAGCCCAGGAAGCATGGAAGCATTGCCCAAGCGATGAGAATGCTACGGAGAGATCGGCAGCGTGCCGCTTGGAAGCGGGGGACAAAGTCGTCTTTAAGGGCGGAGTTCGTTATCGAGGAAAAATCAGTAAGGCTTTTTCCGGATCGCCGGAAAAACCTCTCATCTACGACGGTAATACCGAGAATTCCTACGGCAATGGCCCGGCCATTATCGACGGGTCTTATCCGATCACGGAATGGCAGCGTTGCAAGAGCGCAGAAGAAGCCAGCGGCAATCCGCAGTTTGCCGACATTTGGTATACGGACATGAAATACCAGGGATCGTGGCGGGGCCTGAACCTGCTTGGTCCTGAGGTGCCAATGGCGATCAGCCAGCATCCCAACCCAGCCGATCCCCTTTTTCAGGAGTCTATGAAGACCTTCTCGCGCGCAAGAATGGCCATTCAACGGGGTAAAGATGGAATGCATTTCTCGGACCCCGATAATCTGGCCGGAAAGCCCGACGATTACTACAAGGATATGGGCTTCTGTTTTCACGGCGGGCACAACATGGCATGCTACCTGACGGTTACCGGGTTCGATGCCAATACCCAGACCCTGAAGACAACGTTATTCACAGACAAAATGACGGGGAATAAAACCTATGAGGATGGCACGACCTACTGCTTTTTTAATTCAGTGAAGATCTTAGACCAACCCGGTGAGTATGCCATGCAGCGCCTGACGCCGGAGAAGGTGCGGGTGTTTGCATGGCCCTCGCGTATCGAGAAGGACCAGCCGGATGGCATATCTCACAGCGCCCTGGATACGGGATTTGACTTGCAGCAGGTACTGCACGTGCGGGTGCGCGGATTCAAGATCGAACGTCAGGGCGGCGCCAAGGCGCATGGTGTGTATGTGAATAAGGCAAAGGATGTCCTGTTGGAAAATTGCGAAATTGCCCAGGTGCGCGGCAGCGCCGGCTTTCGCGCCGACCAATCGGAAAGTGTTGGCTTGGTGGATTGCTATGTCCACCACCTTCCAGGTCACACATTTGGCGTGTTCATGCGCAACAGCAGCAACTGCTCCGTCATTCGAACACGCATTCTCAAGCCCACGGCCACGGCCCTTGATTTCTATACGGTAAGGGGTGGAACGGTCAGTCAGTGCGAAGTTAGCGGCTTCACCGGCATGCATGCAAATGGGCTCACGTTTTATCTTGGCAATCGCGACATCTTGATCGAACGAAACTACGTCCATAGTGGAAACATTCCGCTGACCATCAAACAGGCGGAAAACGTGACGATTCGCAATAATGTCTTTAACGGAAATACCATGTCGATTGGCATGTGGAGTACAATGGGGCATGAAAGCAGTTACTGGAAGGGACCGACGCTCCAGAATGTGAAGATTCTCCATAATATTTTTGTGGTCGGCCACGCCGAGAAGGCCCATGCCCGCGGCCTCTTTAGCAACATGAAGGATCAGCCAGTCGGGTTGGTGGTAAAGAACAATATTCTGGCTGGCGTGAGCGGGCGATTAAATGGAGATTATGCGCACAATATCTACACCCATGCGGTGGATAAGGAATTTATGGGTAAAGGTTGTTTCGTGGAGACCGATTTGAACAAGCTTTTCGTTGATGCCAATAGCGGAGATTTCCGCCCCAAGGTTGGCAGTCCGGCAGTCAATGCTGGTTTAGACTTCGGTGTGAGCGATGATTATGATGGCAAGACACGAAGCGGTAAGTCGCCAAGTATCGGAGCTTACGAAGGAGAGTAGTGCTGCTATGGCCTTGACCATCACTGCAGGGCCATCTGAGACAGGGCTCGGTCTCTGGTTAGGAAGAAAAGGATAAACAGTTTAGCCCATCAATTTGATTTTTGTTTGCGAGAGCGACCGAACCATGAGGTTGTCACTCGGCGAGTTAACCCTCTATTGAATCCATTTCTGCCGTAATTGAATTAAATTTCATATACAGGCTTTGGGGAGTTCGGCGCAAAACTCCGTCCTCCTTTGGATAATCTCACCTTCTACCGGTGAGTTTCGCATTGGGCTGTGTAGACGGTGAATAATCGTTAGGCGTTATAGCCTCGGCGAGCGACCCGAAGAGGGGTTGAGCTTGTGCGTGAGCGGCGCGCGTAGCATTGGCGCACTGAGTGGGATCGCGGTTCAGAAGCAGGTCGTGGCAGGTTCCGCCGAGCGCCTGGACAACAGGCGCGCGATATTCGAGCCTAGTGCGAACTGCTGCACTTCCGTCACGGGCGAACCACTTAGAGGGTTGTTGGAAAATGTCTAGGCGGCAAGGACTTAAGTATACCCGCTAAAATTCTGCCTACAGAATCTACTTTTCATTTTGTTTGCATAGGCCTATGGTGTATTAGTAAACGATTACTAAGGCCGTATGGAGAAGCTATGCCGAACCCGCCTCGTCCTGCCAGCCTTAAACGTATTGCCGAGAAGGCCGGCGTGTCGGCGGCAACGGTAAGCCGTGTCTTGAACCAGCGCGACAAAGGGTTCTCGGTGCGCCCCGAAGTTAGGCAGCGAGTGCTTACTGCCGCGGAAAGCTTAAACTACCGCCCCGACATCGTGGCGCAATCCCTGCGACAGAACAGGTCGCGGATCGTGGGTATTCTGGCGCGTCATATCCCCATAAATCTTCCAGAAGGCGTACTTCACGGTCTCCTTTCGGTCTTCGATCCTGCGGGCCTGCACTTGAACATATACTGTGTACCGCGCTCAAAGTCCTATCAACAGTTGCCGCCGTGGCGATTGGACGGCGCCGTTGCCTATGGTGTAGTCAGTCCTGCGGAGATCCAGGCGGTTGAAGATGCGGGTATTCCCTATGTAAGCCTGAACGGATCTGCCGGGCCCAGAGGTGATGTCATTCTCTACGACGACGCAGATGGGATGCGTCAGGCGCTAAATCACTTATATGGCCTTGGCCATCGAAGAATCGCCTATGCGCATTACGGCGGCTTGTATGCGGGCCATTGCAGCGAAACTGCCCGGCGCGATGCCTATCGAACCTGGATGGAGCAACACGGACTCGCACCGATGCAAGGCTATGATCGCCCGCTGCCTGACCCCCCCGACGATTATCTGAACCAAACGGTTCGCCGCCGGGGAGCAACCGCCATTGTGGCCTACCATCACTTCCAGGCAGTGGGTTTGTTACAGGCCGCGGGGCGCGCAAACTTGAGCGTTCCCAAAGACTTCAGCCTGGTCTGTTTCAACGACGACTATCCCGTGATGTTTCTTAACCCCGCATTAACGGTTCTTCGCCTTCCGTCCGAGGAAGCCGCTGCGCAAGGGGCGCGCTTGTTGCTGCAGCGCATAGAATCCCCAGACCGGCCAAGGTCATCCATCATCTTGAAGGAAGTACTGGTTGTTCGTGACTCCACGGGTCCAACGGGACTTTCCCAAAACCTCAATTCCCCTGGGGGTCTGAAATGAGGACGCGTGTTCTTCTCTGCTTAATGCTGGTCATTAGTATTGGGCGTTCCTGTGCAGAGACCGCTGTACCGCCACACCGCACCTATGGTTTTTGGCGAAGCGGCATGATACAAGGCGGTGGATACCTCCAGCACGTCGTGTTCTGCCCCAGCGACGCGAAGCGCCTTTATATGACCAGCGATGTAGGTGGAGCGTTTCGGTCCAACGACGGAGGCCTGACTTGGCGGATGATTCACGCCGGTCTGCCCGCGGACGGCAAGAGCTACGAAATCCGGGGGCTGGTCGCCGACCCGAAGGACGCCGATCGAATCCACCTCTGCACCAACCAAGGCGTGTACCTAAGCGTGGATGGCGGAATCCACTGGAAGCAGGTCCTGGAAGCAGCGTTCTGGGGCAACGGCTGGTATCGCGGCGAAGGACGCGTGCTTGTGCGCGACCCGGACCACCCCGCGGTGCTCTACGCAGCCACTATCGGCGACGGCGTTTTTCGTTCCTCCGACGCCGGAGAGTCCTGGGCCAAGCTCGGACCTGAAAAAGTAATGCCGTCCGACCTCTGCATCGACCGCTCTAACCCGAAGCGGCTGTGGCTCTGTGCACGGCCTTACAAGGACTGGAAATGGAAGGAGTCGAAAGTCGATCTAAAGAGCGGGCTGCACCGCAGCCTAGACGGAGGCAACACTTGGGAACTGCTGTCCGAGTCCACACCCAGCGAGATCGTCCAGGATCCCAGCGATGCGGGGATCCTATGGGGCATCGTTCGCAAGAAACAAATCGTGCAAAGCCGTGACGCCGGCCAGTCGTGGGAGCCATTTACCGCCGGCCTCCCACCTTACCCGGAAAAAGATTCTGCTGGGGCAGACGGCATCTTCGAAGCGCTCTGCGCCGGACCGGATTTCATGCTGGCCGGCAGCCATGGCGGTTGGATGTACAAGCTCGAGAAAGGTTCTAAAGCGTGGAAACGCATCGCGTGGGATCGCGTGGACGAATCCGGCTGGTGGGGCGCGATGGGCGAAGGACGTTACAAACACTTCGGTAATGCTCTTAGCTTCGTCGCCGTCAGTCCGCACGACCCCAAGCATTGGGTTTTTACCGACTGGTACAGCCTCTACCAGTCCTGGGACGAAGGCCGCACCTGGAAGCTCACAACCGATGGCGTCGAAATGACGGTCGTGCATGTCGTTCAGCAGGATCCGTGGCGCCCCGAAGTCGTCCATGCGGGCGTGGCGGACGTGGGCTATTTTCGAAGCGAAGACGGCGGCGCCTCGTATGCGCAAATTAAGGACGGCATCTCCAGCAACGTGAAGCATATCTCGCCGTGTCTTGCACGGCGTGATCGCCTGTACGCGGCGGGAACAAGCACCTGGGAATGGATGTCGAACCAAGTCTTTCGCAGCGACGACGGCGGCCGTTCGTGGAAGCGTTCCGCGATGAAGGGCCTCCCCGACATGAAGCGCGAACGCTGCAATACCGTGATCGCGCATCCCCAAAAGGAGGATGTGGTTTACTTGGCTGTTAGCGGTCCTGTAGAGCCTGGCGGAGGCGGCGTGTACGAAAGCACCGACGCCGGAGAGTCGTGGACCTGGGTGGGCGCCGGCTTACCCAAGGTCGGGCACCTCTTCCGCAAAGAGATTTGGGTCTCCGGACCCGAATTGGCGGTGGACGCGGAAGGGCAGTTGCTGGCCATCAGTTGCGACACGGGCCGCTCGTTCCGATTCGACAAGCCATCCGGCCGCTGGGAGGAGATTCGCGCGGGCGAGGGCGGTGGCGTGAACGCGCTGGCCGCCGATATCCATATGTCCGGACGCTTTTTCGCTGCGCGCAAGGAAGGGGGCCTTTGGCGCACCGACGACGGCGGCCTCACATGGAAGCAACTCGTCGAACGCGACATCTGGTCGTTGGCGTGCGACCTCGTCAAGCCCGGCCGAGTGGCAGCTAACGGACAGGGACAACTCCTGGTCAGCGAAGACGCCGGCGATACCTGGCGCGCAGCGCCGCATACGCTTCCGTACCGGCATGCCCGAAACGTACCGGCCTTTTCCGGCGATCGGCTGCAGTTGGGCACGGGCGGCAATGGGGTCTTCTTCTTGCTTCTAGAGGAACTTAAAGGCGACTCGAAAGCGTACGCGACAGGCCGCGTGCTGGCTCCACGTGTACCGGCCTCTACCGACCTTGCCCTGCTGATGAACGGCGACCTGAGTGAAGGCGCCGACGAACCTAAAGATTGGAGCTTAGGAAGCACTCGAAGCGGCAAAATTCGGATGATCCGCGACCGTACGGTTTTCAAGAGCACGCCTGCCGCGCTAAGCCTGGATACGCAAGGCGAAAGCGGCTCGGGATTCGCCCAGCAAAGACTGAACCCCACGCCCGAAGGCAAGGTTCGCGCCACGGGCTCCGTTCGAGCCGAAGGCACCTTCGAAATCGCGCAAGTGGTCGTACAGGCCTTCGACGGGCAGTGGAAACAGGTGGACTGGAAGGTCCTGGCACGGATCGAACCGCGCGGCACCTGGACGGACTTCGACACGACGTTTGAACTCTCTCCGCGAACCCGTCACGCGCTCTTCGGTCTCCTGGTCAAGGGAAACGGCAAGGCATGGCTGGACGACGCCAAGGTCCGGCTCGCGGAAGCTCCCGTTGTTAATAAGCCGCCCGCGACGTTCGCGAAAGCCGATCCGCTCCCGATTCGCATCGATGCCCGTGAAATCGGACTTCGATACAGCGGCCGTTTTGACACGTCCGACCCATCCACTCCCCGAGCGGCTTGGCCGGCATCCGCCGTAACCGTCCGCTTTTCCGGCCGTGACCTTAATGCACGGCTGTTCGAGGAAGGGAGTAATCGTTACGAAGTTGTGCTCGATGGCCAGAGTATCGGCGTGCTCGTTCCCGCGCGAGGCGAAGGACGCTATGCGCTGGCACGGGGACTGCCCGATGGGGAGCATGTGATCAGCTTGGTCAAGCGCACTGAAGCCAGCTTCGGCGCGTTTCGCTTCTTGGGATTCGAGGCCAATGCCGGCGCGCGCGTGCTCCCGATGCCTCCTATCGAGCGGCGGATAGAAGTCTATGGCGATTCCATTTCGGCCGGCTACGGAAACGAGGCGCCGAGCGAAAAGGAACCGTTTTCGGCTGAAACCCAGAATGCATGGTTGACCTACGGCGCGCACGCCGCGCGCCGAGTCGGGGCGGACTTCACCTGTATCGCTTGGTCGGGCCGCAAAATGGCGGGGTTTGACGGAATTGGCAGTATAGCCTTCGACGCCATTCCACTCGAACCGAAGGTGGCTTGGGCTTTCACCAAGCCCGCACCCGACGCGGTAGTCATCGCGCTTTCCGGAAACGACTTTCGCGAAGGCATTCCCGATGAGCAGGCTTGGACCGCCACATATCTTGGGTTCATTTCGCGGCTGCGCGAGAAATATCCGAATGCCTACATCTACCTAGGACCTTCGGTCATCATGAACGACCAGTACGTAAAAGGGGAGGTCAAGCCGCGCGCCACACTGATGCGTTATCTGTCAGCCATCGTCACGGCACGCAAAACTTCTGGGGATGCGCGCGTGGCGGTCATTGCGTGGCCCAGCCAGCGCCGAGAAGACGGCATCGGCGCGAACTGGCATCCAAGCGTGACGACACACCGCCGGATGAGCGCGATGCTGGTGGAGGCGCTGGAACGAGACCTGGGCTGGACTGCCGCGGCTCCGGAGGACGCCCAAGGTTTGAAGGCAACGGATGGCCTCCCCGTCGAGGTTCCGCACGGGCACGAACGATTGACGTATATCGGCCGCTTCGATACACGCGATCTTGCCGGACCACGTTCGGCTTGGAGCCTTTCCGAAGTGACCTTCAAGTTTCGCGGAACTGCCGCCAATGCGTGGTTCTCGACCGACAAGGAAACCCGCTTGCAAGTAGTGGTCGACGGCCAACCCAGGAGCGTGCTTGTCCTCAAGAGCGGCCGGCACCGCTACGGCCTGGTTTCGGACCTCCCGCTCGGCGAGCACGTCGTCGCCGTGATCAAGCGCACCGAGCCACTCTTCGGAACCTGGCAGATCCACGGATTCGAGCTGAATGCCGGAGCCGAACTGCTCCCTCTGCAGCGCAAGGAGCGGCGCATCGAACTGGTAGGCGACTCGATTAGTTGTGGGTACGGGATCGAGGCGAAAAACCAGCACGAGAAATTCTCAGCAGCGACCGAGAACGCATATATGGGCTACGGAGCGCTGGCAGCGCGCTCCCTTAACGCGGAAGCCACAATCGTCGCATGGTCAGGAAAATGTCTGTGGCCTAGAAATTCCCTCACGGAGTTGTGGGACCGCACGCTCCCGCTCGAAGCGGGCAGCGCCTTTTCATTCGACGCGAAGCCGCCACACGCGGTCGTGATTAACCTGGGCACCAACGATTTTGCCGGCGGCAATCCCGAGGAAGCAGGCTGGGTGGAGGCTTATCATGCTTTCATCGGGCGCATTCGTTCGCGCTACCCCGAAGCCCTGATCGTATGCGCGATCGGCCCCATGTTGAGCGACCCTTTCTCTCCCAGCAAGAATGCACTGACCACCATTACGCGCTTCCTAAACCGGGTGGTTGCTGAGCAGAACGCACGCGGCGATTCCCGAGTTCGAACCCTGATATTCGAAACACAGAAAGGCGAGGATGGTTTTGGCGCAGACTGGCACCCGAGTCTGAAGACCCATGCGCTTATGGCCGAAAGGCTGCAAGCATTTCTGAAAGCCGAGTTGCATTGGTAATGGTCCGAGAAGCACTGACGTGCCCTCGAAAGATGATCCAGGCTTAGCGTGAGAGGCACGTTAGTTTGGGCGTAGAATAGGGGGTTGTGATGCCACGGAAGAGACACACGCTTTCATTTCCCCCTCATCGCTCACTTTCTCTGACGTTGGACACTTACAGCATTGCTGACACGGGCTTCGATTATTGGCACAGAACAACCAAGCTGGCAGCGAGAACCTGGTAGGAATGACCTTCGCGCACGCGGAAGGTCAGCTCGTTCTTCTCTTTCAGTAGTTTCGTATCCACCGGCCGCTCACACAGCCAGTCATCGCCTCGCGTGTCGAAGTCAATCGGATGTCCATTGAGTAGAATTTCGGCTTCCGTGGGAATGGCTCCCTTGCAGGCCAGGCGCAGTCGCGCGCTATCGGCCGCTGCCCGTTCTTGCTCCGGAATATGGATCTGAAAGGTGATAGGCGCGTCCGGGGATACCGGAGCCAAGACTTGGTCTCCGAAGTATTGTGTTCGGATAACCGGTTCGATCATTTTGTCACTGGAAATCGCACCCAAGATTTTGACGGCGCTTCGCTTTCCAATGTGTATCGAGGCGAGACCGTTTTCGATTGCAAGCGCCGATGATTTGAACTTCAAGGTATTGTCTTGGCTAAGAACCACAACGCGCCGCGCTTCCTTGAAACTACCGTCGAGTCGAATTTTTATATCCAGCGAATCATGGCCGTCGTTGAACATCATCATGCAAAACGCATCTCCGTAGCGGCTTGCCACGCACCAGAGCCGCGGAGTATCATTTTCAATCCACAGCATATTTCCGCGCAGCTCCTTGAAGAATTCAAAGGCCTCCTTTCCACCAGGGGCTCGCTGAGGTTGGTGGAACGCGCGGCTGGCAATCTTGTCAGGGCTGTAAGCTAGAGTGTGAAGAATATCGCGCGCCATATAGGTGAAATTTGCGATTGCCGGAGCATCGGCATTGGTTTGATAGACGCCGGGCTGCTCGGGATCCGCCGACCCGCCGCATTCCGTGTTGTACATCTTCAACGTCTTACCGTACTTCGACTGGACGTATGCGCTGACGACCTCGTACTGGGCGGTCACCATGCGGGTATCGCCGCCGTAGTGATGCTCGGTCACCCCGTCAAGCCAGCGCCAGCAACGATCAATCATGGGACGAGTCAGCGTGCGAAAGGGCTGCCAGTCATCGTTGAACTGGTGGCAGTCCCAGCCGGCGATGAGTTGCACGCCTGGATGTGCGTCCTTCACAGCGGGCGCCAGAATCTCCAGCATACGGATGTACATTTCAGCGTTAAAGGCGCCGGAATAGTAGGATGTCTGCGTCGTATCGCGGCCCCACCATTCCGATTTCAGCCGGCAGGGTGTACCGCGAAAGTCGAAGGCAAAGCCTTCCTTCCACTCGAAGGGCTGCCAAGTATCACCGAGCTTGTAGCGCTTGGCTCGGCGATAGTCTTCGGCATAGCGCGTGGCAAGGTAATGGGGTTCACCCGTTACGTCGCTTACGGCTACGGTTTTCTTGGTCCAAAGCAAATTCTCGAAGCGTTCGCCCGTGGTACGCAAAGTCATAGGCTGGTCCAGTGCGACCTTTTCAACATCAAAGAAGGCCCTATCGTAATTAACACCAGGGCGGCTGGCCCAATTCAAATAAGGTTCGTTCCAGAATTCGAGAGTATGTACAAAGCCGGTTTCCCTGGCGCGACGGCCATAGGTACTTCCCAAGCGTTGAAGCTGGTCTTTCCAGTCCTTGCTCTTAAGAATCAGCGCCGGCTGATAGCGATCAAAAAAGCAATCGAGGACCCGCGAAACGCCCACGGGGGGCGGTTCCGCTGGATGGCACCCTTCCAAGTGCTTAGTAGCGCCGGGCACGACGGGCTCGCCCGTGGGGCTTGACCAGATGTACCGCGCGCCTTCGATACCCCATTCTTCGACGATTTGGGCAGTGAGCGGCATATCGTGAACGCCGAAGATGCCGCGCGGAATTTCCCGTGTGCCGTTCCACACTACCGGTCGCTCGGTAAGGCGAATGGTATATTCTCCTGCCCGGCCGTTGGGTAAGGCCAGGAAGAAGACAAAGAAGCAGGCTCCCAATCTAAAGCGGCTCATGTTCCTTTTTGTTTCCGAACGTTCTTCCGCACCAGGATCTACATATAGCACAGGCCGGCGCCAATGGATGCGCTTGCCATCCCTTGAGTTTGGATACACCTAAGTATCCCCAATACTATCATTATAATATTATTATGATAGGAATCGTTGTTTTATAAATAATTATATAGATTGGCTTTATAAGCATATAGAGAACAAGAGCAAGAGATCCAGGAAAAATAAGCACGATTACTATCCATTGATAGTGTATGTGGTTTGAGAAGAATTTAGAGGGTGCCCATGAATCTATTGCCCTTGCGGTTTACGCCTTCGGCCAGCCACGCGCGCGCTCGCGAAGCCATCACACGGTTTATGCTCTCGCGTAACATGGCCGCTGGCGAAAAGTTACCGCCCCAAGCCGAACTGGTTAAGGTGCTCAACTGCAGCGAGACGACCATTCAGAAGGCCATGAAGGAGCTGGTCGATGAAGGGATCGTGCGGCGTGAGGTCGGGCGCGGCACTTACCTCCTGCGCTTGCCCGAAGCTGTCGAGTTAGAAGCCCTGGCTCCCGCAGCGTTGACCGTCAACGGCCGTGTGGCCATTTGCGCGCTGGACGACCGCGATACGCGTCCTGCCTACAGCCCGGGGCTGGAGATTCTGCATGCGACCGAGCAACGACTCTTAACCCATAATGGCGTCATCGAAACAAGGCTGGCCGTATGCTCCAGCTTGAAGATGTTGACGGACCTGCTTCAGGAAATCCAACCGGATGGCCTGGTGCTGGACTGGCGATTCAACCCGCTGGATGCTGGTGCATGGAGGATTCAACAGCACTGTCTGTCGCTGGAATATCCGGTCGTGCACTGCTTTCATGTTTATCACCCGGATGTAAGCGCGGCCTATCAGATCTGCATAGACAACCAGTCCATCGCCTTTGCCGCCATGAAGCATCTAACCGCGCTGGGCCACGAACACATCCTGGTGGCCGCAAGTGGCAACGCTCACGATTTCCAAAACCTGCGTCTGGCGGCGATTGAACATTTCTGCCAAGTAAGCGGCACGCGGTATCAGGTTTCGCTTGCACCGAGCGGCGCACGTGATCGCGAATGGCTGGAAGCGGGTCACGCCGCCTTCGCGCGTTGGATCACAATACCGCGAAAAGAACGCCCGAGCGCCGTCTTTGCCTTGAACGACCAGATCGGTTTGGCTTTTGTGAAAGAGGCGCGCAAGGCCGGTTTGAAGGTGCCCGCCGAAGTAAGCGTAGTCGGTGTCGACAACGATTTGCACCATCGACTGGAGTTTGGCATCGATCTGACCACGCTCGACCCGTGCCGCGCGGAAATCGGCAACCGCGCAGCCGAGCAGGTTCTGTCGGCGATGCAAACCAGAACGCCTCACGAACACCACGTCATTAAGATCCAGCCAAAGCTCGTGAATCGCGGCACCACAACGCAGTTGGCGTGCTGAAGTCAAGAATCGCGGACGGAGGAATCAAATGAGTATTACCGCGCGAAGGCCGACTTGTCTCGGTCGCCGGCACGCCATTGCCGGTCCAGGCAACGAACGCATGAACACTTCTACGGAGCGGCGCTTTTCGCCTAAGGTCCACCCAAAGTCTCGTTCGTGGTTGTGCCTGGCCGCGGTCACGATGCTGGCGGTGGGTATTGGGGCTGGAAGGCATATTCGTAACCAAGGGCATTCTTCTTCGCAAACGGCTTCGTTAAGCTACGCCGACAACGGAGTATGGAAGAAGGTCGATCCGCCGGTGCGGCCTCCGCAGGGCGCGCTTATCGGCGGCGAACGCGCGGGTCCCATACCGACAACAGGACCGTTGAATGCGGGTAGCGGTCATCGCTCGGGTTGGGAGGCCGATTGGGATGCGCCTACCGGAAAAGCTTCGATCATGGCGGCGGTCTTTGGCGAGCCTGATCGAATATCGAAGGATACGAAGAAGACGCAGATTGATCCGAAAACCGGGAAAAAGGGGAAAGACTGGCACGAAGTCGTCGAAGAAAAGCGCCATGGCGCTCATATTCAAGACTTGGTGGCCTTGTCCAACGGCGACCTGATCGTAACGGGTCTGATCCAGAACGAGCAGTCCATTCCCAAAGCGCAAAAAGTGTACCGGATCTCCAAAGGCGCAGTCGGCGCCGATTCATGCTTTGTCGCGCGACTGTCGGCCGATGGCATGAACATGAGGTGGTTTGCAGTATTGCCCGAAAGATTCATCGTCCCGTCGCGCATGGCAATTGGCCCTGATGAGTCCGTTTATCTGGGCGGCAGCGTGGGCGAAAACCTCGCTTCGGCGCCCGAGGTCCTGCCTGGCTCCGATTTTAAAGACAAGCGAGTCGCGCTGGCCAAGATAGCCCCCGATGGATCACGCTTGCTCTGGGTTCGTCCGGGTGGCCCCAACCAGAGTGACATCACAGGCATGGATGTTGATGCGCAGGGACGCGTCTATTGGACCGGCTCACCAAGCGGACAGGGACAAGCCAGCTACCTGCTGCGTATGAATTCTGACGGCGAAGGTATCAACTGGGAAGATACCGGATCCGACAAACCCTCGTGGACAGTGTACCTGCATCCCAACCAGGAGCAGCTCAAGGCTGACGGCCAGTACTTCGCCTTTTACAACAAGGCAGGTAAAGATGGATTCGACTACGATGGCGACGGCAAATGGGGACCCGTGCGTTGGGGTGGTTTCTGCTTCAGGCTGGGTGGCCAGGTGGTCTGCTTGCCTGACGGTGATGTAATGGTCAGCAGCTGTCTGTTCTATAATTTCCGAGTTGGGCAGGATAAGAGCTTTCCGGCGTTTGATTATTTCCTCGCTCGGTTCTCTAGCGAAGGCAAAGTACGCTGGTCGACCAACCTGTACCGGGCAGGCGACAGCGTTCACACCCCCGACCAGAAGCCGATCGACCTCACTTACGATGCCAAAACGGGCAAGGTGTTCTGCCTGGCCAAGCAGCACGGCAGCAACCTCTATCGGTTTATGGGCGATCTGCGCGGGGACACCGGCAACATGATGATCTGCTGGGTCGGACGCGTCGATGCGAACACGGGCGCACTTGAAAAGGGATGGTATTTCCAAAACAGTCGCAATACCGGATTCGACGACCAGGGTCGTCCCCAAGGTCCGCCGCACCCTCAGTTGGCGGGCAACAGCCTTAAGCGCATTCGCGTCGACGGGCACGGACGCGTGTATTTGGTCGGTTCGGCCGGCGCCAAAATGTGGACCACTTCTCAGGCGTGGAAAGAATGGCCGGCCGGACAGGCCGGAGGTGGGCAGGGTTGCTTGATCGTCTTAGACCACGACCTTAATTACTTGTACGCAACCTGCATAGGCAACGGCGCCTTTGAAGATGCGGGCGGCGACATGTGTGCCTTGGCCGTCACCCCTGCTGGGGTATTTGCCGCCGGTGAAATGCGCGGCGCCGGTTTCTCAACCGCCGATCCCGCGCCGGCCTGGGCGATGCCCGACAGCATCGATTCCAAAGCCTGCTTGGTTCGCTTCAAGTGGGATGGGAAACCCTGATGTCCAGTACCGCCGAACGCCTTTGGTTGGGATCGATCCTGCTGGCCGCGGTAGCACCGCTGCAAGCGGCCGAAATGCGCACCATTCCAAACGAACTCAAAATGCGCTTTCCATGGGACATGGTCTACATGGATTTCCCCGAAGGCTCGCAGAAGGAACCGCTGGTGGTACATCTGGTCTCAGAGGAAAGGCCATCCTCGTCCAAGGATAAGAAATCCGATCGGTTGATACAGCCGGTAAAGGATGGCTGGGTTCGCCCGGCCCAGATCGAAAAGGTGACCGTCGACGGCAAGCCCATGGACCGGGTGTGGTTTGTCGCTACACTCTCAGGTGAGGAAACCGCGGCGCAGGTGACTTTCCGGACCCAGGAGATCGCTCCCGGGATCCGCATGCGGGCCGAAGGCGATTATTACCTGATCGACAACGGGGTGTACGAGCTTCGTTTGCGAAAATATGGCGAACTTCCAGGGCCCACGCCCATTGGTAGCCTGAAGCATTGGCTGGGGGGCATGCGCGTAAAAGGACATCAATCATGGGACGGTAAGGCCTTTTTCGAAGGCAGTGGCAAAGTAATTCGCGTTGAATCGACAATCCTGAACAAGGGACCCGTTTTCGTCGACGTACATCTGCGATACGTATTTGAATGTGATACACCTGAGGGAAAGGTTGGCGCGGTGCCGTTGATGCTGGGCAAGTGGTCGCATACCTACAAGCCCAACCGTGTGCCCTCCGAGGACGTCCCCTTGTACGAAATGGCCTACGACGTGGCCATTCGTTTCGTAATGGGCGATCCCTGGATCGAAGTGGTGGAACGTTATCACCTGCCGCCGGATCCGACGGTTAAGTCGTGGGGCATTCACCAGTACAACATCCTATGGGGCGCCACGCGTGACGACCTGCCGTACAACCTGATTGATATTCCACGCGACGAGCACGAAAAGATCGACACCGTCACTTGGGTGCGATGGTTTTTGTACGATCAATTCGGGGGCAACTCACGCCAGGAAACGATTGCCGCGGAACCTCGGCCCGATCAGAAGGGCAGGCCCTTCGCGCTCTTGCGTCCGCGCTGGAACCAGGGTGGTGGCGGGGCGCAGGATTTTGTCCTGACGCGCGGAGGGGAACGCCCACCGGATTTGGAGGCGCGTTCTAAGGCCATCGAAAGCCGGATCGGCCAATTGAAGGATGCGGGCGCTTGGGAGGGCAAGGCCGAAGAAGCCGAAGCCATATGGCAGAAAGTCCGCAAGGGGACCAAGGCCGAAAAGACCGAAGCAGCAGCGAAGGTCGCGACGCTGCTTGGCATCGAATTCCCTGAAGGCATAGATTACAGCGAGGATCACCCGGCCTTTGGCATCGTCGCCGCCTACCCAAGCAAGTGGTGCAACCCTTATCCATCAACCATATCGGCGTATGTGCGTGAAGACCAGCGAGGCTGCCGATTCCCGCTCGTGGGGGGTGCCGGTAGCACCTATTACAGCGCGCGCTGCTACGCGCTGTGCGCCGGACCGCGCAAAATGTTTTCCAATTTGAACGACCTCGTTCGCCGGCATACGGACTGGACCCTGGCCGCACAGAATGCTCATTACATTTTGCGCTGGGAGCGTGATCCGTCGGTGGCGGGCGCCAATATCCTGATCAGCCGTGAAAGGCTGGCGGCACTGCGCGTGATGATGGCGAATAATCCGGAAGCCGAGGCACTGCAGGCCTTCCACGAGGCTTTCGAAAAGGCTGACTTATTGACCGCCGAGCGCACGGCGGCGCAGTCCATTACAGAGCAGAATCCCAAAAGCGAAGAGGGCAAAGCCGCGGCGGGCAAAATCAAGGACCTCGACAAGCAGTTGGAAAGCCGGGACATGCAGATTGTTGCGTTCTTGCGGGGCGGCGAGCAGGCCAAAGTACGATTGCCCGACCCGGGCACTTACCTGAATACCCGATACCAGGACGATGCCAATAACCCCACTAATTACGGTAACCGCCGGCAGGTGAATAGCTTGTTCCCGCTGGCGGATCTACTGTCCGTCGGAAAACCCTTCGGCGGCGCACAGCAGGCCGCCATCGGCTACATCTATACCGACCTGGATGCTTGGCCGGGCTGGCATAATGGCTGGACGCCAGGCAATCCCAACTTTCATACTGACAAATACCTCGCTTCCATTTTTGCCGCGGCCGCCATGCAGGACCATCCGCACGCAAAAGAATGGATGGCCTTCGGGATCGATAATTTCCAGGCGGATCTTGCCAAGGTGTTGATTGCGCCCGACGGCGTGGGAATGGAATGTCCAGGCTACAGCGGGTACTCGATCGGTCTTCAACTTGAGATTGCGGGTGCGATCCACAACAGCGGCATGGGCAATCCCATCGCGGACAATCCCTTGGTTAAGAAGACGGGGCGATGGCACCGCAAGCTGCTGACGCCTTTTGACAAGCGGATCGGCCGCCGGCATGAGGCGCCCCATGGCGATACGCATCGTTGGGAGAGTGGGTTGAACTTCGGATTCGCGCGGTTGGCACCCTATTTCCAGAAGACCGATCCAGTATTCGCTTCCGAATTGATGGGCACGTACCGGTTCCTGCAGGCATCGGGCGTAAAAATGAAGGGCAAGGGTCTGGAAAGTTCGCTGGAAGTGGATTACAGCATTCCGGCCATGCCGGTTGAAAAGATGGATTGGTCTTCGGAATTCTTTTACGGATTCGGGCCGATTATGCGTTCGGGATTTGGCACCGATCAAGAAACCTTTCTATCTCTAAAGGCCGGTCCCGCTCGTGGGCATTACCACAACGACGAGTTGGCATGGCATTACTACGCCGACGGCACGCCCATTTCGGTGGACTACAACTGCTCCTATCATCCGCGTGGCGACCATGCCGGACTGCACAATACCTCGACGTTCGGAAAGGCTGGAATGATCCTGCACAACGGACGGAATGTAGAGGTCCCGGCCATGGAACAGGCGTTTGGTACCGCGCATGTGGGCGCTTTCGTTTCGACACCGGCGGCTGACTTGGTCGTGGCCGAACGATCCAACTCGGGACTTACGATGTCGCCCATCGATCCGGACGACGCCGAATTCCAGCGGCAATACCCGTATCGCGAAACAGGGAATCTGGTCCATCGCCGCACGCTGTTAATGGTCAAGCATCCCAGGGAATGCCCTCTGACCGACTATTTGGTTGTGCGGGAGGAATTTCAGAATCTTAAAGAGCCACAGCAGATCAACATTCATCTGCTGGCGCGTGAAATCAATCGCACCGGCGACACGTTTCTTGCCGTGGGTCAGTATGATAAAGATGTCCAACTGTCGGTATTCCAATCCACGGACCTGAGTTCCGAAACGCGATCGTGGTATTACAGCGACGAATGGATGATGCATCCCGATGACAATCCCTATGTGTTACGCGAAGGCGAGCACCAGGCGGACTGGGCGGCGCGGATGGAGAAGTTAAAGAAGGATCGAGGTCTGCCGGCCATACCTGCGCCGGACTGGCAACCCCTGTTTGGCGACGGCCGCAGCAGTGATCCGAAGAATCCGAAGTCGACAGTTCGTTGGAGACGCCTGATTGAAAAAACGGGTGGCAAGGCGCTGATGCCGCCTCCTGGCTGGACGGCCTCGTGGATGTACGGCGAATACCAGCTGTGGCTTCGCCTTTCGACCGCGCCGGGTTCCACCTTGGCCTATGTCATGTATCCCTACAAACACGGCGCTCCGCGGCCGGAGATCACCTCATTGCCGGATGGTGGCGGGGTGCGCGTTTCGTTGGGCGAAGCCAGCGACGAAATTCACTTCAAGCCAAATGGGGAGTGCCTGATTCGTTCAGGCGAAAAGACTACCATCTTATTGAGAGAAGGTGAGGTTCCGGCGCTGTGCGCCATTCCTTCTTCGCCTCCAGCCATACTGCGATATCAGAAGCCGTAATGTCGAAAGGAGCTCAGTTAACATGCAGAGTCGGCCTGCAACTCGACCTGCTTTATTCACTTCGCATAGGCAACACACGATCAATAGGACTGGATCTGTCAGGGATCGGAAAACGTCCGTTCTTTTACGCACATTTTAAAATGGGTTAGAGCCGTCTCGGTCGCCACGTAAGGAGAACCGGGCAAGCCGTTTGCTTCAAGTCGCGGTATGTGCGAATCAGTTCGTCCTCGGAACGGCAGTACCGCCCCAGCATGGCCCCACGCCTCCGGACATTGAAGCGCGCGAACGTATCGGTCATACGCAAAACGGCTGGTTATGACGGCACGGACAATGCAGCGAGGTCTGCGGAGGCTGGATTACGGGTTACCGAATTGAGGCTGTACGGCCAAGGCAGGACTACGACGGCAATTCGGTAAGGAAGGGCCTGAAAATACGATCAGAGTATGGGACAGGACAGATAGTGCCGGAAGTTACAATTAATACCCGTGAATGAACACCCTGACCTTCAGGCGGCAGAGACGCTCTGGGCAAAGGCGGGCGTGGCTTCGATTCATCCTTCCCTGCAATAAGAGAGTGCTTTCAACTTATGGAGGCCCGCTGCGACCGACTCACGGGTACAAGGGTGGCTCGGGAGATAGCCCGTACAAGTCAGCGACGGTGAACTAACGCAAAAATGTTCAAAATTCGGTTCATGAACGCGGTTGGGGCGGCAGTACGGATCGAAAGGCGTGGATGACGCGGATGGCCACGGACGTGGAACTGGTGACGGCTTATGCCGCCGGGCGGGACGAGGCGGCTTTCGGCGCGCTGGTGGCGCGGCACGGGCGGATGGTCTATCGCGTTTGCTTCCACGCGCTGGGGGACGCGCACGACGCGGAGGACGCGACTCAGGCGACCTTCCTGGTCTTGGCGGAGAAGGCGGTGGGTTTGAAGCGGCAGGGCGAGTTGAGCGCGTGGCTGTATGAAGTGGCGCAGCGGGTGAGCGCGCATGCGAAACGGGGGCGGGCGGTGCGGGCGAAGCACCACGGTCAGGCGGGCGCGTCGGCGCGGGAGGCTTCGGGCGGCGGCGCGGAAGCCGAGGCCGAGCGCAACGCGGAGGCCGTTCGGCGGCTGCACCGCGAACTGGAGGCGCTCTCGGAGACGCTGCGGCAGGCGATCCTGTTGCGGTACTTCCAGGGCTTGAGCGAGCAGGATGCGGCGAAGGCCGTGGGCTGCGCGCCGAACACGCTTTCGAAGCGCGTCAGCCTGGGGATCGCCCGGCTGCGCGAGCGGCTGGGGGCCGAGGGCGCGGTATTGAGCAGCGGCGCCTTGGCGGCGTTGCTGGAGGCCGAAGGGCGGGCGGCGTGGCCGCCGGGTCTGGAAGCGTCGTGTGCGATGGCGGGACGAGGCGCGGCGGAGAGCACCGCGCGCGCTTGGGCTCAAGGAGCGATGAAGCAGATGATCCGCAAACAATGGCTGCAATCGGCCTTGCTGGTGGGAGCGTGCTTGGCGTTGAGCGCGACGCTGGTCCCGTTGCTGGCCGCAAGCGGCGGGGGCGATACGCCGTCCGAACGTCCGGCTCCGCCGCCGGCGGTTCCGGGCGGCGAGGCAAAGCCGGATCCGAAACGCGCGGCGGGCGACTGGCCGGCCTTCGAGGAACGGGGCGTCGGGTACGACGGCGCATTCACGCCGGACGGGAAGCATTTTGTGTATGCGATGCTCCCCAAGCCTGGCGAATCGAAGAGCGAGCTGCGCGCGCTGGAACTAGCGACGGACCGGACGCGCAGCTTGGGCGTGGTGGCGTTGAAGCCGATCGCGCCGGCGCGGCCGGACTTCGACGAGGGGCTGTGGCTGGCGGT
The DNA here is from genome assembly GCA_015075375.1 of Planctomycetota bacterium. Lineage (GTDB taxonomy): Bacteria > Planctomycetota > SZUA-567 > H5-PLA8 > H5-PLA8 > H5-PLA8. Next base: position 3,029,205 of record JABTUM010000001.1, read on the forward strand.
GCATGCGGCGACGAACGCGCTGGATGCGGTCTTCGTGAGTCCGGAGGCGCTCGACTTGCCGAAGGGGACGTTCGCGGTCTGGAAGCCCCAGGAAGCGAAGCTGGTTCCGCTGCCTATGGCCCTGGGCGACGGCGTCTACCTGGGCGCGAGCGAGGACGGGAAGCTCCTGGCGTTTCAACGCGAGCGCAGTCCGGCCGAGGTGGCGATCCTGGACACGACTCGGATGGAGCAGGCTGCGGCGATTGTGAAGCCGGGGCTCGAGCGGATGGCGGCGTACCGCGCGGAGTACGCATGGGTGGGCGGGAAGTTGATCGCGTTTTCGGTGGGCGGCAAAGGAGCGGCGACGGCGACGGAGATCCGGCGCGTCTGGCCTGAGGAGGAGGTGCTGGGTTCGATTCCTGCTTTTGCCAAGACGTTGCTGACGGGGACGGGGGAGACGAAGTCGGTGCCGTGCGCGGCGCGTCCGGTAGGCCGGTCGGGCGAGAGCTTCGTTTTTTGCCGGGCCGGGCAGTTGGTGGCGTGGAGCGCCGGGGCTCCGGCCGAGCCGCGCGTGCTGACCGAGATGCCGATGCACGAAGAATACGATCACGGGCGGGGCCGCCTTCCGATGGGCGTGGATACGGCGTCGGGCGTGGCGTATGCGGCGTGGCTGGAGGTGACGTGCGCCGAGAAGATCGATTTCAACGATTACATTCCGGTTGAAAAAGCGCTGGGCGTGAAGCGTAACGTGACCTTGAAGCTCGTTGCGCGCGCGGCCTCCGGCGTGGCGGGTTCCGCGGAGCCGCTGTCACTGGAGCTGACGCCGCAGTTCGACGGCATGCGCGAAGCGGCGCTGGCGTCGTACCGCGCGCCGGGGGGCGGGCCGAAGCCGAACCATGGCGTGTTGACGCGCCAGCCCCACGTGTACTTCCAGGGCGCGCGCGAAGGGAAGGTGATGCTCCTGCTGCACCTGCATGTTCATTACGGAATCTGCGGGGAGAGTTCGTACTGGCCGCTGTGCGTGGACGTGAAGGCGAAGACGGTGCATCCCGCGAAGACGTTGAGCGCAACCTTTACGAGCGGGATGCAAGTGGGACCGCCGAACCTCCGGCACACCCCGTCTCCTCGCGGCGACGCGCTGGCGGTGACCGAGAACGGTACGCTGCGCGTGTACGGGAAGTAGCGGAAGCGGCGAGGGCGTTTAGGACAGGGGATGAAGGATTCGATCCAAATGCCGAGGGCTTGTGCGGATGGTTTCAATTTGGTTTTCCCGGCGCAAAGCCCCTTTTTTGCCGGCGAGAAGGTGCCGTCGATGAAGGATTCCGAGAGGTCGATGCCACCGCGTTGGTTGAGGTGCGTGGCCAAAGCGCAGAGCACCTTTTCCATCGCACCCGCTTTAACCCATTCTTGAAAGCGGTGTTGGCACGTCTGGTCGGGTGGGTATCTTCCCGGAAGATCTTCCCATGGAGCACCCGTACGCAGCACCCACAAGATGCCAATTATGACTTCGCGTGAATCCCGTCGCGGCCTGCCTTTACCGTCTGCCCGGCTTAGGCAGCAGCGGTTCGAGTAGAGCCCATTGTTCGTCTGTGAGGTCCATCTTCCTTCTTCGGCAAGGGACACATAAAAAATGACCCTGTTTCGTTTTTGAGATGTGCTCTAGTAAAACACAGCTATACGCGCGCTTACCGGAATCTCCCCGATTTTCCGGCTCGAGCCGAATACAAAACCGCGGTTTCGGCGGAGAACGCCAGCTCCGCAAGTTCCAGTCTCACGCGCAGCACGCAGGGCATGCGCGTCGCATCCGTATTCGAGAGCCCCTCGTCTTTCCAGAAAGGCGCGAAATCGCCCGCTCGCAACGCCGCCACGAATCGCGCGGGACCTCCGCGACGCGGCGCGGTCACGCGCAGCGACTGCGAGCCCGAATCCAGCCGCCCGCGCGCGTCCAGCGTCCCGGCGAGACGCACGCCTCCGACGTCCAGGCTCACCGCCGCGCCCGCCAGCGGCCGGCCCGCCGGCCATTCCACGTAGCCCGAAACCTGGCACGTGTCCCGCCCGGCATGCGCGAAGTTCAGCCGGCCGCTCGCGCGCAGCCGCTCGATTGGGGCATCCGTCGTCGTCGGCGCCTGCACCGTCACCAGCACCGTTCGGCTCAGCGTGCCTCCGCGCCCGTCGGTGATCGTGCAGGCCGCCGTAAACGCGCCGGCCAGTGCATACGCGTGAGAGGTGCTGGCGCCGGATCCGTTGTCGCCGTCGCCAAAAACCCAGGCATATGCGAGCGCGTCCCCGTCAGGGTCGCTGGCCAGGATCGAGAAGCTTACGCTTTGTCCGACCTGAGCCGGATTGGGTGCGGCCGACGGATCGGAGACGATCGTCGGCGAACGATTGGGCGCAGGCTGCACCGTCACGCTCATCGTATCGCTCGCCGAAAGCGCCCCGTCGCTCGCCGTAAGCCTAAGTGAGTACGTCCCCGCCGCGCCGAAGCTCGCCGTCGTGTCCACCGCCGCCGCGTTCGCGAACGTCACCGTACCGGGGCCGCTCGCCTTGCTCCAGCTAACCGTCAGGGTCCCCGACGGCTTCCCGTCGTCGCTCACCGTTCCGTCCAAGGTCGCGGAATTGGGCAGCGTGATAGTGCGATTGGGCCCCGCATCCACGCTGGGCGCGGCGTTGGTCGGGGGAGGGACGGTTCCGGAGGAGAGCGGGCCGATGTACGACGTGGCCGCGACGACGTTGTCGTACCATTTCGTGTTCACGCGCGTCGTCGCGCCGTTGATATGCAGCCCGATGAAGAACTTGTCGATCTTCCGCGTATCCACGTCGCGCAGCCGGAGATTCAGGAAATCGGCGGCCAGTTTCCCGTCGATCCAGTACGCGATGCGCCCGTCGCGCTGCCCCGGCGTGTTGGCTTTGACCATCAGTTCCATGCAGTACCAGCGGTCGCGCTGCGGCGTGAAATTGGGGCGTGGGATGAAATGCGGCCCGTAGTCCCCAGGCAGGTAATCGAAAGGCACCACGCGGCCGTCGGGATAAAAATGGTCGCCCCAGATGTCGCGCTGCCCGGGATGGTACACGTACAGATGCGACATTCCCGGCGCGGGTTCGGACGATGGGCCGCTGTTCTCCAGTCCCACGTAGAACTTGTTTGTCCCGTTCGCCGGAATGCCGGGGCCCGAATAGTTGGCCTGAATGCCGATCCCGTTGTGGCTGGAGCCGTACGTGAGGAATCCGGAGTCGAACTTCGTGTAGCAGCGGACGAAAAGAACGTCCAGCTTGGGGTTGAGGTACTTGAGCGCCGTGTTCGAGGTCTCGCCCGTCTGCACCGGCACACTGAAACGCAGCGCCTTCTGACCCGCGAAGACATGCGCGGCTTGCGCTTCGATGCCCGTGTTCGCCTGGTGGTAGGACTCGTTCCACTTGCTCGTCAACTGGGTGGCCGAAGTATAAGACTCGAAGTCGTCCGCGAAAACCACGTTCGCGTGGGACTGGATGTTCGCGTCTCCGGGGAATTGCGCCGCAATCCCCGTGTTTCCCTCGGGAAGCGCAGGAGGCGTTCCGCCGGAACCGTCGGCCGAGCGAAACGGATGCGGGTAGACGTACTTCGAATAGCCCGGCTTCGGCCCGCTGTTCACGTAGATCTCGCGGTTCAGTTTCACGTTGTTCGCCCAATGATCCCAGACCGACCACGTGTAGGCGCGAGCGCCGGAGTTGTTCCAGAGGTAGATCGGGTCGATCACGCTTTGCGTTCCGTCGTGGCCCCACCCGGGCTGGCGCGGCTGCGGATACCCCGTGGGGTTGGTGTTGTCGCCGATGTTGATCAGCGTGCTGTTGCCGAATGCGCTTGGCGACACATTGTTGTTCACGACGCAATCCGTGAAGATCCCCGTGCCGGCGCGGCACCAGAAGTAGCGGCTCAGGTTGCGCTCCGGAGTAGTCTGGCTGAAGGTGCAGTCGTAGTACTCGAAGTGCCGGCCGCCCCATGTCGACGTGAATCCGTGCGTCAAGCCGCCCGTTCCGTCGAACTGGCAGTGCCGGAATACCACGCGCGCTCTGTCGTCCGCATCCGGGCAGCCGCTGCTGTTGAAGAAGGAGCAATCCTCGAAATACAGGTTGATGTTTCCCTGCGTGTCGAGGGCGCCCATGGTGGAAGCCGTGTTCCAGGCGCGCGGGGAATAGATCACGATCGAGCCGCCTTGGCTACCCGGAAAGCCCTGAAAGTCGACGCCCGGCGTATCGAAGCGGCAATTCCAGATCACGCCGCCCAGCGCCATGCAGGCGAGGGCCGAGACATCCGGATTGTTTCCGAACCGTTCATCCAGGTCGAACCAGCAGTCGTTGATCAAGGGCGGCTTTGAACCGCTTCCTTCGATGCGAATGAAATTCGTCTTCTGCGAACCTTCGACGAACTTGATGCCCGCGAGCCCGCAGTGGTGGCTGTTTCCGCTGGTGAAACTGAAAAGCGGCTGTGGCGAATTGTTCGTGAGCACCACACCGCGCGCCGTTTGGCCGCCGGCGGTCGGGGTGTACTGCTGCGCGCGAATCCGGATCTGCTTGGTCGTGGCGATCCCGCCCGTCCATGTCGCGCTTCCGTTCGGGATCAGAATGGTGTCGCCGTCGCTCGCGGCCGCGACCTTCGCCTGCACGTCGGCCAGCGAACAGCTCGCGGCCGTGTGCGTGGCCGTTTGCGCCGTCCGGGCCAGGAACAGAATCAGCAGCGCCGACGTCAGGACAGAGTATCTCTGTGCGCGCATGGCAATTCTCCAGCTTAGGGTTGGTGGCAGGCCGTCAGAGCCCGGATACCGGCTCCGGGTCGGTCACGAATTCGATCTCGTCCAGCAGCACGTCGCCGTCCGCCCAGTTCATGCCGATCTCCATGAAGGCGATCTGCCCGGGGTCAAGCGGCGGAACTTCGTGCCCGGTTCTTTCCGATTCATCTTCTTTCCAGTATTTCGGCATCGCCTTCAGGTCGAATTCCAGTTGCGTCCAGCCCGCGCCCAGCTCCGCGAGCTTCTTGTTGTAGCTCCAGGCGCTCTTGCGATCCGCGGGGTAAAGCGCCAGGTTGAATTCCGCTTCGCCGCCGTTGGACAGAACCTTCATCCAGAAGCGCCCGCGCCGTGCGCCGCGTGCGACCGTCAGCGTGCGCTCGAACGTGCGATGGTTCGCCAGCCATTCGTCCATCTGCCTGTCTTGGGGTTTCAGCCGCGGGAACGTGTACGTGAAGCGCAGGCACGCCGGCGGCGTGTACGCGCCGTTCAGCACCTGTTCGAACTGGATGCCCCCGGGCTCGCGCCAAGCCGTCACGATCCAAGGTTTCAGGTCTTCGAAGGATTCGTGCCAGACCCTGCGCACCGCGGCTGGCTGCGGCGAGGGAGGCGGCGCAGGCGCCGCCGCTGGCTTCCGTGGTGGCTGCGGCTTGGGGCGCAGCGCGACGAAGGCGCCGCCGGCCGCAGCCACGAGCACCGCTGCCAGCGCGGCCTGCGCGCCCAGACTCGCGCCCGCCGCCTTCTTGGCCGCAAGCACCTTGAGTGTGCCTTTTGTGCCGGCGCCCGCCAGGCTCAGTCCGCCGCCCGCCGCCAGCTTCGCCAAGCTCGCGCTCAGTCCGGCCGGCGCCGGCACCGCACCCAGTTCGCCCAGCGCGCCCGCGATGCCCAGCGCCGCCACCGAGGCGTACCCCTGCGCAGTCAGCAGCGAGCGCAGCTTCTCCAGCCCGCGCTCCACCCGTTTCGAGACCGTCCGCTCCGGGATCCCCAGCACGCCCGAAGCCACCCGCCGCGTCAGCCCCTGCTCGCAGCACAAGCTCACCGCCACCCGCTCTTCCGACGGCAGCCGCTCCAGGCTCTCTTGCGCGGCGCGCGCCATCTCGCGCTGTTCGGCGCCCGCCGGCGCACTTGATTTCGACGCTTCGCCCACCGCGAAACTCTCCTCTCGCCGCTTGTCCCGATGCGACGCGCGCAGGGCGTTCACCGCCCGGCCGTGCACCGCTTTCAGGAAGTAAGCCAGTAGCGCCTCCGGACCCTGATCGCGCGGCGGCTTGCGAAGCAACTGGAGGAAGGTTTCCTGGACGACTTCTTCGGCGAGCGCCGGGTTGCCCGTCACCCGCAATGCCGTGCAGTAGGCCCGATCGGCCTCGCCCGCCAGCCGCTCGAGGCCGGCATTCGGCGTACCTTTCGGCGTTGGCGTACCCGTCACGCGCCGTCCTCGCCTTCCTGATAGCAAACCCGAATCGAGCATGGCCGCCTCCGCGCTGCGACTAGGAATCATCCTCGCGTACGGTTTCGGCCCCTGATTTCCAGGAAATTCTAAGAAGCCTTGATTAGATTCCTCAAGACGATTCGGAGCAAGAACTTACAGCGGCCCTCGTTTTAGTTCGTGCAAGGACCTTGCGGCACGTTTAGCCCCGCTCCGATCTGCCGCAAGCGTGTCCGCACCGATTCCGCTCGTACGCACGGAAGTCGAATTCGGCACGCAATCCATTCGCCCCTGCCGCACTTTTCAACCGTCCTTCACCGACGCAACCTTCGGATATTTAGTGGGTTATAGCGTGAAATAAAGACGGTAATGGTCCTCCTAGCCGTAATGTTTAGCTGTCGTGTGCGCTAAAAGAGTAGAGGAACGCCCCTTCCCATCTGGTGGGAGCCGAGCCTTGGATAACTACCGCCCCAGCACGCGCACTTGGATGTTCCCAAATTTCTTGGGGATATGCGTGTAGGTCGTCAGCGAGAGTGGGAGAGTGATGGTGATGCGCGAGCAAAAGGGGAGCACCGCACGCGGCTTGGAGTTTCCTTCGGCGGATGCTTCCAGTAAGATGGCCCCTCGATGATGCGGTAGAGGGCGAGTTTGTAGCGCTTGGCCCAATCGCCATCGGCCGACTTAAGGCTCTCTTTCGTATGGGTTTGGCGAAGCCGGTCATGGGGTTGCGCTTTCGCGGATGGCGAAAGCAGATGACCCATTGTTTGCCTCGCTACTGCAGCGTCGCGGCGTGCTTTCACCGGGCTACAGGTGTTTTAGAAATGGGTATCTATACCTTAAAACCGATACTTTGTAACACGGTTTGGGACTGGAGCTCGGCCTCTTAACCTTATACTGTGATTGCAGTTAAAGCGTTGGGCGATTAGCTCAGCTGGTTAGAGCACCTGCCTTACAAGCACGCGTTATAAAAATAAATCCTTTGCTTGAAATGGTTTACAAAATCATCAAATCACTTTGTAACACGGTTTTGTAACATCCTAATATGCAAGTCTGTATGTTTAATTATAGGTTATATCGTTAAACGTACTCCCAGAAGGGCAGGCTTGAAGGTCATGGGCCGCGTGACGAGTGTCCGGTGTGGCCGCCAGGCACCTCAGTCGTGGAGAAAATGTTAAGGTCGCCCGTGCACGAATCAGCATGATCGCGGTGGTTGTGGTCGTAGGCTGCGCTGCGGAATGCGGGCGGTGGCTTTCGCGCAACATCGCTGCTCGGTTGCTCGGAAAGCTATAGTGCATCGGCGGGCTGAACCGGCGGTTATCGGCAAGCAGAGTCCGAAGAAAGTAATGGAGTAGGTGAGCGCACTGCTAATGCTGCTCGTTCCGTGGCGATCCATCGAGCACTTCACGGACTTCTCGTACGAGATCATCAGGCAAAAAGGGCTTCTGTAGAAACGCCAAGTTGGCTGCCTCGACGCCGTGGAGCAGCAATATGCACTTAATAATGGGAAACCCACTGCCGGCCAAGTTATGGAGTTTCGCCTGCGCTAATCCCATGCGTTGTAGGCTCCAATTAACCCTATCTGTTAATGTACATGGCCCCCCAGCATCGCGACGGACAGTGCAAAGAGCCCCGATAGAATAACCATGCCCGCGCTGATGGCGGGGGCTTGACGCGTTACCCAGGCGAAGCGGCCCGTGGACGACAGCTTGCTGAGGCCAGCGACCACCGCTAACCCGACTAAGACAAGAGTGATCGCCAGACCCGCGCTGAAGCCCAGGACCAGGAGCAGGCCCATCCCAGCTTGGCTCACGGACAGCGCAAGCAGCATCACGGTTACTGAAGCCGGACAAGGAATCATTCCTCCGGCCGCTCCGAAGGCGATGATCTGACCCAGCGTGGGACGTTCGCCGCGACGAGCGTAGTCGGGCAGGTCGGCCGCATGTGCGCGGGCATGCTCGTCGTCACTGAGCTCACTGTGGTCGAGAACGTGCGCTAGGTCATGACGATGTTCGTGCTCAAGGCCATGTTGGTGCGAGTGGCCGTGATCATGGGGGTGCCCATGGTCGTGTGCATGCTCATGGCTGTGACGATGGTCGTGGGAGTGTCCGTGGTCGTGCGGATGTTCATGGTCGTGTGATTGTCCATGATCATGGCCTTCGTGGCCATGCTGGTGCTGGTGACCGTGGCCATGATCGTCGTGGTTATGCGTATGCTTGACGGGCGCGCCTTGCGTAGCATGGCCAAACGATCGGCCGCGCCGAAGGCGCCTCACCAGCATCCAAGACCCCAACCCTACTACGACCAAGCCGCTTACGATTTGCAGCCAGTACAGGGCATGGTCGGTGAAGGTCTCACGACCTATGAGGACCCCCATTACCGAAAGCAGGATGACCACGATGCTGTGCGTGATAGCCACGGACAGACCGAGCACGATGGCATCCCACTTCGTGCCCCTGATGCCGATCAGGTAGGCGGCGGTCAGGGTCTTGGCGTGGCCGGGTTCGAGGGCGTGCAAGGCGCCCAGCACCACCGCCGACGGAAGATAAACGTACGAGAGACTGACGTCCATGATTCGCCCCCTTATGGAACTATTTGAGGTAGCTCTTGACCACTTCAATCAGCTCGTGCGCGGCTTCTTGCTGGGCCTTGGTCGGCTTTTGCTTGGGGTCGAGCACGTGGAGTTCGATGTGTCCCTCAATGATCGCCGCCATGAGCCCGTTGATGGCGCCTCGGCAAGCGGCCACGGTCTGTAGAATCTTGTAACAGTCCTTCTCCTGCTCCAGATCCCTTTCCACGGAGGCTAGTTGTCCCCTGATGCGGCGAACCCGGTCCAGCAGCTTCTTCTGATCACGAATGGTATGAGACATGAAAGGCCCCCTCGTCCAATAGGGTACTACCCTATAGTATATAAGGCGGAACGCAAGCGGTCGCCGAAGGGATATCTCTACTGGAGGAAATAAGCGAGCATGCCCAATACGCCGCAGGCCACGAGGGTTTTGATCATACCCAGATGAAATCGCAGCATCGCCAGCATGGCCGCCACGGCAAGGACGGAAGGTACGGGCTTCCAAGTAGACCATTCGGGGATCTGCAAGCGAACTGGGCCGTAGGTCTCTTCGTTCACGGTCCCGAATACGGTGTGGATCGCGAACCAGACCGCCAAGTTCAGAATGACGCCAACGACAGCGGCCGTGATCGCGGAGAGCGCCGACGTCAGGTGGCGGTTTCCGCGAAGGGCCTCCACGTAAGGGGCGCCCAGGAAGATCCAGAAGAAGCAGGGCACGAAGGTGACCCACGTCGTCAGAACCGCCGCCAGCGTTCCGGCCAGCATGGGATGCAACGTGCCCGCATCCCGATAGGCGCCCATGAATCCGACAAATTGCACAACCTGGATCAAAGGGCCTGGCGTGGTTTCGGCCATGCCCAGCCCGTCGAGCATCTCGCCGGGAAGCAGCCAGTGGTAGGTATGTACCGCCTCCTGAGCCATGTAGGCCAGGACCGCGTAAGCGCCGCCAAACGTGACCACCGCGGCTTTGCTGAAGTAGAGTCCCTGCTGCATGTATACGCTCTGCGGCCCGCAAAACCCCCAGATCGCAGCCAGCGGTCCGAACCAGAGCGTCAGGCAGATGGACGATACAGTGAGGAACCTCTTCCAGCTTGGCTGGGTATGGGTCAGCGCGTTCTCGTCCAGGATGGCATCCAAGGCCGCCTTGCCTTCGCTCTTGGCCGCGTGGCCCTTGATCACCGCGAAGGTGTCCGGCCAGATTCGGCCTCCGACAATTCCGATCAAGAATGCCGAAAGGATGATCACCGGAAACGGAACGCCGAAAAAGAAGATGGCGACGAAGGCTCCGCCGGCCAGTCCGTACATCACGCCGTTCTTGAGCGCGCGCTTTCCGATCCGAAGCACGGCCTCCACCACCACCGCCAGCACGGCGGGTTTGAGTCCGTAAAAAAGCGCCTGTACGAAGGTCACGTCCTGATAGCCCGCGTACAGGTAGCTCAAGGCGAGAATGGACAGGAACCCAGGCAAGATGAAGAGCGTTCCGGCCACCAAGCCGCCTTTGGTGCGGTGCATCAGCCAGCCGATATACGTGGCGAGTTGCTGAGCCTCGGGGCCGGGCAGCAGCATGCAGTAATTGAGCGCGTGCAAAAACCGGCTCTCGCTGATCCAGCGCTTCTCTTCGACCAGTACCTTGTGCATGACCGCGATCTGCCCGGCCGGGCCGCCGAAGCTGTTCAGCGCGATCTTGGTCCAGACGCGGACGGCCTCACGGAAGGGCACGCCATGATCCGCCGCGCTAGCGGTAGGATGGGCTCCCGCGACCGGCGGCGGGTCGAGGTTTAAGGACATGGTCGCATCATGCTTTCTTCAGATCCGTGTAAAGCGCGTCAAAACATTCAAAACCCTTGGCCAGGACCGCTTCGTCGGTCAAGCCTTGCCTGCAAAGCCCCTTGAGAATTCGATGGAGCCCAATGCACTCCACCCGTTTGAACTTGTCATCCTCCAGGTCTGCGTCGTGAACCATTTCGGCCAGCGCTTTCACGGCCCGATCCTCGATCCGGAAGCGCCTTACGAGCGTCTCGAAGGTGCAGTCGTCACCCTGATGGGAGAATTCCACGTTGTACATGTCGTAAGGAATGCAACCTGCATGAGCCTTAGGCGATTCGGCGAACTTGAAGCGAGCCGCTGGGTCAATGAAGTGTCGGATCAGCCATGCCGAGCCCACCCGATCAATCCCCGGTCGAGGACGGGTGAGCCAGACTCGTTTGGAGAAGTCCTTGGCCTTCAGTGCGCGGGTGGGTTGGATCCTCGCTGGAGCCGCTTCGGCTTGACGCAGGAGTATTTTCACATGCTGAGAAGCGGAGCAGCCAAAGTAATCAATCTCCTGGATCTCATGGAAGCGGCGCTCCAGCTTCTCCAAGGTACGCCCGAGCATAGGGTGCTGCTTGCCTTTCTTCCTGACCAGGGTCGCCAACTCTCGCGCCAGGCCGTCATACTCCTTCTCACGCAGGTCGTTGAAAGCCTGAATGATCTTTTCGCTGGGTATTCCCTCGATTTCCGTAATTCGGATCAGCGTTGCTTCGCCTCCCCCGTCACGGACCTGCTTGGAAAGCCATTGGAATCGTTCGTATTGGACCGGATCGTCGGGCAGCACGTAAGCGCCGTTCTTGAGAGGCAGCGCTCCGAATTTTTTGACCTTCCGCCAGAAGTGAACGCGCTCCGAGTTTCGCCGGGTGGGGAGGGCGTATAGTAGGAGCAGCCAAGGACGAGTTTGGGACATGTTGGAGAGGAACCCAATCAAGCGGCGGTACGCGGGAATGTTGACTTGTATACACTCATGTAATAGATATTTCAACACTCAGGAGGCACGACCGATGGCTCCATTCAGGATGATCGCAGTAGTGATTTGCCTGTTCTACTGGACGGCTTCCGGGCATTGCGAAGAGCCTGCCTTCGACACGGCCAGAATCGAGGCCTTGACTGGCCTGAAAGGCTCCTACCAGGAGGCCGAGGACGTCTTCAAGGTCACCTCTCCGCGCAGCGATCTTCCGGTGAAGGTGGATCAGGTAGCCATGCCGCCGTTCATGGGCTTCACTTCCTGGGCCGCTTTCACTCCTGGAAAGCAGGAGCCGCTCATGGTCATGGGCGACTTGGTCCTTTTAGAGGACGAAGTGAACCCGGTTATGAGCGTGGCGCTGGGCGAGGGTCTTCAGGTCACGGCCTTGCACAATCATTTCTTCTACGACGTTCCCAAGGTCTACTTCATGCACATCGGCGGCGAGGGCAGCCTCGAGCAACTGGCTTCAGCTGTCGGCAAGGCTATGGCCAAAGTAAAGGCCATTCGCGAGGCGCAAAAGGAACACGCAAACGGGTTTGAGGGTCCAGGGCGCCCAGACAAGAACGCCATTTCCAGCCAACCGCTTGAAGCCGTTTTCGAAGCCAAGAGCACGGCTAAAGACGGCATGTGCAAGTTCGTTTGGGGCCGAAAGGTCAAAATGGAGTGCGGCTGCGAAGCAGGCAAGGAGATGGGCGTGAACACTTGGGCCGCCTTCGGAGGGACGGACGAGAGCGCCGTGGTCTGCGGGGATTTTGCGGTGCTGGAATCGGAACTTCAGCCAGTCCTCAAATCGTTACGCGGTTCGGGTATCAACATCGTCGCCATCCACCATCACATGGTTGGTGAATCGCCGAGGACGCTCTTTTTGCACTATTGGGGGCGTGGAAAGGCTGCTGACTTGGCCAAAGCACTGAAGGCCGCGAAGAATGTGCAGGATCGGCAGCCTTGAGGAAAGGAATGCGATGTGAAATGGATCACGCGGGAAAAAGTTAAAGTCGATCGAGTCGCGTGCCCATGGCTCATTCAAAAATTCATTGACCCGCAAGCGGAGTTCCTATTCGTGCCCTCCGGCCAAGTGCTTGACGAAGCCCAACGGCTGGGAGCCATTCCATACGATGTACCAGGCGTCGAGTTTGGGCACCACGGCCAGGAATGCTCCTTCGATGCCCTAGTGAAAAAGCATGGACTGGACCGGGTTCCCGCGCTCGAGCTCCTGGCCAGGATCGTTAACGGAGCCGACACGGACAACAGCCTGTGGAATCAGGCTGAATCGGCTGGCCTGAAAGCTATCGCGGAGGGCTTCCAGCGCCTCGGGTTCAAGGACGACATGGCTCAGAATCGAGCCGAATGGATCGTCTACGACGCGCTCTACGCGTACTGCCAGGATGCGATCCGGCGCGGCTGGCCCAGAACGACGAATTGACCGAACCAGCGCCGCTTCAGCGTTTGTCCACGAAAGGCTTCAACTCCACCCAAGCACTTAGGACATCCCGCAATGCTTCAAGGTGCGAGAGTTTCGAAGCCGTCGCGTCGCGGCGAATCGGAAGAACCTGGTCCAAGCTCGCATCTCCCGCCTTATAGCGCGCCTCCGCCGTCTGCAACAGGCTCTGCGACCTGGGCACGATCTCTTCCGTGATCAACTTGGCCGTCTGAAGGGCGCGCATGAGCTGCAAGTGCGCGCTTCGCAATTCGCCTTCCAGCGCGATTCGCTCCGAGCGGCCCTTGGCTTCGGCGGCGCGCCGATCCGCCTCGGCTTCGGCAACCCGGGCCTTGCCGCCGTCAAACAGCGGTATGGAGATGCTGAACCCGGCATCCAGCGCATTCAGCCGTTCGCTTCCTACGCGGCGATACAGCAGGTCCACGTTCACATTCGGGATGCGTTGTGCCTTTGCGTAGTCCACCCGTGCATGCTGAGCGGCAACTTCCGCCGCCGCGGCCAGGATACGTGGGTGCCGCTCCAGGTCGGCCGCCAGCTCCTCAAGGACAGGCAATTCCAGCGCCGCTTCGATGGCACCGGCAACCGATTCGATCTCCTTGCCGGATAGTCCCATAGCGGCAGCCAGTTCCACCAACGCCTTGGCTTTGAGCATAGATGCGCGTTCCAGGTCAAGCCGTGCGCGTGCCCGCTCCATTTCGGCGCGAGCCACTTCGTCGGGTACGGCTTCGCCGGCATCCACCTTGCTCTTCGCGATGGCCAGACTTCGCTCGGTAACCTCAACCGCAGCGGCCAGAAGCGCACAGAGTTGGTCGTTGTATAACGCGACCGCGAAAGCCCCATGCACCCGCTTGCGAATCTCCACCCATCCCGCCGCCTGCTCGTATTCGATCCTCGTGCGGTCTGCCTGCGCGACGCGACGCGCCTTGGAGAGTTTGCCGGCCGTGGGTATCTCCTGCGAAACGCCGGCCAGGAATTCCGAATCGCCCACGTTGCCGCGATGCAGGGGCACGGTCTCCATCCTGGCGCTGAATTCCGGGTTCGGCATCTTCCCGGCTTGATTGGCGCGCGCGTCGATTCCCTCTACCGTGGCTCGCCAAAACGCCTGCTCCGGGTGGCTCTGGGCGGCCCACTCCGTCGCCTGCTCAAGAGTCAAGCCTACTAGCGGGACGATGGCGTCCTCCGCGGCAGTGCCTGCCCCTTCGAGGTCGCCTTCGAGATCGGATTCGGCCACTGCCTCGGTCGGATCGTCTTCCGGCCAGGGTTCGAACTCAGCCTCTGCTTCCGAAGCACTCAAGCCCAATCCGACTAGTATGGCCGCCAGGGCCATTACCAAGCAGTTTCGCATTTCCCATCCCCCCACATCATTCAGTTGCCGGCGCTGGGCTTTCCGAATCGCAAATACAGCGCGGGCACGACGATCATGTTCAGCAGCATGGACGAGAGCAGGCCGAATAAGATGACGATGGCCATGGGCGTCTGAATTTCGTTACCCGGCTTGCCGCCACCAAGCGCCAGCGGGATCAGCGCCAAACCCGCGGCCAGCGCCGTCATCAGAATCGGCGCCAGACGCTCCAGGGAGCCGCGATAGACGGCTTCCTGGAAATCGGTCACCCCCTCGTGTTCTTGGAGGTGCCGGATATGAGAAACCAGCATGATCCCATTTCGCGCGGCGATGCCGAACACGGTGATGAAGCCGATCATGGAAGCCACGGACAATACGCCGCCCGAAACGAATACGCCCAAAATCCCGCCGATTAGCGCCAAGGGCAGATTGAGCATGATCAGGAAAGCGTCGCGCGCGGAACCGAAAGCCAGATGCAAGACCAGGCCGATCGCCAGGATGACCGCAATGCCCAGTATCACCAGCACCCGGCCTGCTTCGGTGGCGCTTTCGAACTGACCGCCGTACTCCACGCTGTACCCCGGCTCTTCCGCCAGGATGGGGTCCACGCGAGAGCGGATGTCTTGCACGACCGAGGTCACGTCACGGCCGGCAACATTACAACTGATGACGATCTTCCGCTCCACCTGCTCGCGGCTGATCGTGTTCGGTCCGGCGTCCTTGCGGATGTCCGCCACGGACCTCAAGGCCACCTTGTACCCCTGGGGCGTATGAATGGGAAGGTCGCCGAGCGTATCCGTGGTCCAGGCCTCGGTGCCGGCCACCTTCACCACCAGATCAAACGAGTTCCGGCCCTCGATGACGCGAGAGACCGTGGATCCCTGTAACCCCGCTTCCAGGGTGTGCGCGACATCCTGTACCTGCAATCCGTGGTGCGCCATGGCCGCACGATCCATGTTGGTCTTCAGAATAGGGATGTCCATTTGCTGCTCCACCGACAAGTCCACCACGCCGGGAACGGTACTGATCTCCTGGCGCGCCTTCTCGGCCAGCTTGCGCAACCGATACAGGTCTTCGCCGAAGATCTTAATGGCGACGCTGGCGCGGGTTCCCGAGAGCATGTGGTCAATGCGGTGAGAGATAGGCTGGCCGATGGTGATGTTGACGCCGGGCACCTGGGAGAGATCCTGCCGCAGCGCATCCAGGAATACCTCCTTGCTCCGTTCCTTCATGGACAGGGAGACTTCCAATTCCGCGGCCTCGACCCCCTGGGCGTGCTCGTCTAGCTCAGCCCGTCCCGTGCGCCGAGCCATCGCCACGACCTCGGGGTGCTGCATCAGCGTCTGTTCCACGATCCGGCCCAGTTCGTTGGACTCTGCCAGCGAGGTTCCAGGCAGCGTGACCACCGCGATGGTCAAGCTACCCTCGTTGAATTCCGGCAGGAACGCGAAGCCGAGTTTGGTCGAAGCGAATACCGCTCCGGCCAGTAGCAGGACGCTGGGCAGGGTGACCAGCCACCAGCGCGTCAGGATCGGCTTCAGCATCTTGCCGTAGCCTGCCTTCAACCATCTCACGAGCAGGGGCTCGTGACCTGTGCGGACGCCCTTGCTGTTGGGCAGGAGTAAATGACAGAGCGCCGGGGTGACGGTAACCGCGACGAAGAGCGAAGCGGCGAGCGAGACGACATATGCCACACCCAGCGGTCGCAAGAGCCGGCCTTCCACGCCCGAGAGGAAAAACAGGGGCGTGAACACCAGCACGATAATGACCGTTGCGAAGACGATGGACGATCGAATCTCGATGCTGGCGTCCAATACAACGGATAGCGTCGGCCTGCGCTGATGCTCTGGGATCGCCGCATTCTCTCTCAGTCGCCGGAATACGTTCTCCACGTCAATAATGGCGTCGTCCACCAACGCGCCAATGGCGATGGCCATGCCGCCTAAGGTCATCGTGTTGATGGTCGCATCGAAGGCCCAAAGCACGAGTATGGCCGAAACGAGCGAAAGCGGAATCGCAGTCAGCGTGATCAAGGTGGCGCGCAGGTTGGCCAGAAAGACCAGGACGATAATAATGACCAGGATGCCGCCGTCCCGAAGCGCGTGAACGACGTTGTTGACCGCCACTTGAATGAAGTCCGCCTGCCGAAAGAGATGCTTGTTGATCTTCATGCCTTGCGGCAGCTTGGCCGAGAGATCGTCCATGACCGAATCCAGCTCTCGCGTCAAAGTCAGGGTATTGGCGCCCGGTTGCTTCTGAATGCCGATGATCACGGCGGGCTTTCCCATTGCGGAACCTTCGCCCCGCTTCGGCGCTTCACCAATCTGTACGGATCCCAGATCGGAAACCTTGATGGGTACTCCGTCCACGGAGGTAACGACGGTCTGCGCAATGTCGTTCAGGTTCTGGTACCGTCCCAGGCCCTTGACGAGGTATTCCGAACCGCCCTCCACCATGAACCCGGCGGACACATTCTCGTTGGAAGCGCTCAAAGCCGCGCTGACCTGACTGATCGAAAGACCGTAGGTGTTCAGCTTCTCGGGAGAGAGCACGACTTGATACTGCTTCTCGCCGCCGCCAATGGGCGTTACTTGGGCGACACCGGGCACGGAAAGCAGCCTGCGTCGGATGACGGAATCGGCCGTCGTGCGCAATTCGATGGGCGTATGGTGTTCCGAAGTGAGCGAAAGGAACATGACCTCGCCCATGATCGACGAGATGGGCGCGAGAATCGGCCGCTCGACATCGGGCGGAAGATCGCCGGTCACCAACGCCAGCTTTTCGCTGACGACCTGCCGGGCCAGGTATATGTCCGCGCCCCACTCGAACTCGACCCAGACCACCGAAATGCCCACCGCCGTGGATGAACGTACGCGGCGGACGCCGGGCGAACCGTTCAGCGCCGCCTCGATGGGAAAGGTGACTTGGCTCTCCACTTCCGTGGGGTCCATGCCGTGCGCTTCCGTGATGACCGTCACCGTTGGCGCGGTAAGGTCCGGGAACACGTCAATCGGCATGCGCGTGGCAAGATATCCACCCACCGCGCAAAGCAGCGTAGCCATGAGCAGGACGGCCGCCCGGTTGTGGAGCGACCATCGAATCAGGAAGTCGATCATCGTGGGCTCCTAGTGCGCGTGGCCATGTGCGGGGATGACCGTGGAAACCGATGCCAGCCGCACTGCATAGGCGCCCTTCGTGACGACCCGCTCGCCGGCCTCCAGGCCGGAAAGCACCTGCACCATTCCTCCATCTCGAATGCCGAGCGTAAGCTCCCGCTTTTCGAACGCCTCCCCGCCTAGCATGACGTAGACCACCGGCCGGCCGTCTTCGTCCACGAGCGCCGAAGCAGGGATCGCGACGGCCTCTTCCGCGTGGGCGGTCTCCAGGAAAACCGGTACGGCTAAGCCTATTTTGAGCAGGTCGTCCTTGTTCCGTGTCTCGTACACCAAGCGCGCGGTTCGGGTTGTAGGGTCGATTTCCTGTCCGGCCATGAGCAGGCGTCCGGCGCCTTCTCCCGTCAGCGCGATGGGTTCGCCTTTCTTGCCGGGCACCTCGAAATAGGCGCCCAGCCCGCTCGCGGCACGACTCAAGTCGGCCTCGGAAATGCGCGCCTCGACCAAAACGGTCGAAGGGTCCAAGATGACGAACAGTGCTCGGTCGGCCGAAACGTGTTCGCCGAGCACGGCGTTGATTTCGGTGATGGTCCCGGAAATCGGAGCTTTCAGCTCGACCGGTGGGTAGCCTTTGCGCGGATCGGAGCTCTCGGGCAAGGCGGACATGCGAACCTTGGCGTCCTCGTATGCTTTCTTCATGGCTGCTGCAGCATCCATGCTGGCCTGCGCGGCTCGGACTGCGAATTCCGCCTCTTCCAGTTCGCGTTTCGATTTGGCCTGTTCCTCGAAGAGCTTCTTTACCCGGACGAGGATCGCCTGCGCTTGTTCGAAGGCCACGCGCTCTCGGATGGCGTTTGATTCGATCTCGGCGCCTTTTACCGCGAACTCGGTTTCGAGTGCCTTAATCTGGACCTGGTTTCCGTGGAACGCGAGCAGATCGGAGCCGGCGACCGGCGGATGAACCACCGCGATCACCTGTCCGGCATCGACCTTGTCGCCGAGCATCGGCAGTGGCTTGCCCGCGGGCGCTTCCAGACGTCCCGAGAAGGGCGGAGTCACGACACCCTTGGTTCCGGGCTTGAGCGCCACGAATCCGGCCAGGCGGATGCGCTCGATCATCCGGCGCTTGGTAACCGGCTCCGTGCCCGCCAGGATCTTCCATTGCTGTTCCTTCAAGAACGAAATGCCTTCAGGGGCTTCTTGCTCGGGGGCCTCATCGGCCGCTGCTTGGCTGGGGTAAACGGTTAAGGTTCCGATGTCCTCAATCACTTCCGGACCTTCGACGGGCGGAATGCGCAGCGACACCTTCCAGGCGCCGGCCTTGGGGAACGTAATGCTGGGAATGTAGATGCCCGTGCGATCGGGGTTCTGGCAGGGATGTTCCTGGGTCTCTCCGCCGGGTCCCTGCATGACGAAAGTGAGCGTGCCCCGCTGACGAGGCTCCAGGGTCTGCATGTCGGTTACGTGGGTGATAAATCGAGTCGGCGTTCCGGCTACGATGTAGCGGTGCTCGATGAAGAGTTCGTACCGCTTGCCCCAAACCGTGATCTGGGCGGTCTTGGGCTCTTCCTGTTCCTGACCTTCTTCGCCCTGGGTGCGCGGCTGGTCAGGCGCTTGGGATCCACACCCGAAGAGCACGGCGAACGAGCCCACAGCCAGGAAATAAATCATCAGATATTCACGCGAACGGCACATAACTACCCCCTTGAGAGTTGACCGTGCATAGCCATGGTCGCCCATGGCATTCAAAACGAATTGGGTTGAAGCAGGTCAGAGAACCGATAGGTCAGACGACAGGAGGGGCGCGTGGGGATGAGCTACAGCCTGCCAGGAGCCGGAACTTAAGGTGCCCGATCCAATCAGGAAGCGTTTGCACTTCCTGGTCCTGCACCACGACTTCAAAAGGGACTTCGCGAGGCAACACAACCGCGAAAAACGCCGCGTGCGCTTGCGTGGTTGGCCTTAAACAGGTGTGACCATGACCGGAATGGTGGCCGTCTTCTTTAATGGGATCTGAAGACCCAGCATCGCCCTTATCCTCATGGTGTTCACCTTGCTGGCCATGGTGGTGGCCCGCATGAGAACTAGAGTCGTCATGGGAATGCGTCAGGATTGGGTCGTGGTGGTGAGGCGACACGAGCACGTGAATGGGCAAATAGCCCATCTGGAGCGAGAGGCACAGGGCCAAGGCTACGGACATAAGCCCTTGAGAATGAAATGGCATGCGCATGTGCGCGGGAATTTCCCAGACCCCGGGCGATTGTCAAGTTGATTCCAAGAGCCCTGAGTGCTCCATCAACAGCAACCTCACTAACCCAGACCTCAGAAAAACCCCAAAAACAATCAGGATCAGTTACCCCTCGTCTGCTTTTGGTACCTCTGCATGACCTTGGTGCGCGGGGCGCCAGCAACCAAGCCGTGGATCGCCTCTACGACCTGGGCGTCCGTCGCCGGGAGCCGCAAGCAGCCCTGGTCCCGTAGTTCAAGCGCACGGTCGGTTTCCGCTTCGGTCAGTTCCCTTTCGGCATAAAGCAGGATTGCAGTGGACGTGATCGAACCGGAGCGGATCTTCTGGGCCAGCGCGAATCCGGGTTCATCGGCCGGGAGCACGACGGCGCTGGGCTGTAAGCTGCCGGCCTTCAACCAAGCATCTGCGGCTGAGGCAGAAACGGGTACATAGCTTCTGGATCATCCACAAGTAGCTGATGAGGTTGAGTGGGAATTGAGGCAAGGAAAGGGACTTGTCAAGAAGGGGGTAAGTCCACTAGGGTTTTTGAATATGAAATGGATTCGGCTAAGTATATTCGGCTTGCTTCTCCCGATGCTCTTCCTCGGGGCTGGATTCGGCATCTGCCCTTGCCGCCTCATGTCCTCACTTTACGCAGAGGTTTCCCCTGAAACGGTGGTCGTGCGTTCCTGCTGCCGTTCGGTTGAGACATCTCGGCAGAAAGTCGCGGAAAAGCAAGTCGCACAACACAATGCCTGCTGTTGTGGTTGTAAGGTATTCCTTGGAAGCGTTCAGGACAGCAAGATCTTTGAAGGCAGAACGGACTCCTCGAAAGTTGCTTGTGCCGTCCTTTTTAGTTTCGCGGTGCCGAAGATGGTGGACGATTTGTATGCGCATTCCGTCGGGCCGGCGCCTCCTTCTAAGATTTCCACTCGCCCCATTTACCTCTTGAAGTCTGCGTTCCTGCTCTAACGGTTCCCCATAATCTATATGTGATCAGACCCCTCACGGTCTGTCAGGAATTCGGAGCTTCGGGCTCCATCGTAAGCGGTATTCCGGCATTATGCCCAATGTTAAGGGCTCTAAGAGCGATGCCGAAGCAGACTTGACCCAAGCTCCGATTCTTTGCGGGTTGCGCAATATGCCAAAAACACACCGATCTTACTCCGATTTATCCGTAATTCTGGCGGGCGTCGCACTGCTTCTGAACGGATGTGGCACCTCAAAGTCGTCTGCTCGGCCTTGGATGGATGCGGACGAATTGCAGGAAGCGCGCATGGCCCGCCACCTACTGGCGGAACGTAAGGCCGAGGAGCAAATCGCGGCTCATCCTGAGAGCTCTGTCGCCGGGCTATCCGACAAGCTTTCACTCCCGGAACTGCTTCAAGCCGCGGCCAAGCAGAGCCCCATGGTCAAGGCGGCCTACCACAAGTGGCAGGCCGCGGCCCAAAAGTATCCCCAGGCGTTCACGCTGCCCGATCCGATGATCTCGGGGCGCTACTTCGTCCGGCAGATGAAGCCGGACGATCCCAAGTGGGAACTCATGGCTTCCCAGAACATTCCTTATCCGGGCAAACTGGTCATCGCCGGGAAGATCGCCGACAAGGAGGCGCAGGCCGCTTTCCTCAGATACCAGGCGGCCACGCGCAATGCGCTTACCGACGCGAAGGAGATGTACTTCGAACTCTATTACATCGACCGCGCACAGGTCGTAACCGCGGAGATACGCACGCTCTACGAGCGTTACGCGGCCTTGGCCGCAGGCGGCACCGAAGTAGGGAAGCCCAGGCTGCCCGAACTATTCCGCGCCGAGAGCCAGAGAGAACAACTTGGGTACGACCTGATTCTGCTGACGGAAATGCGAGAGACCGAAGCCGCACGTTTAAGTGCCATGTTTGCGTTGCCGAAGGGACGCAGCCTGGGGCCCACGGAAGACGTGGCGGACCCGGCCGAGCTGCGCGACTCGCTGGAGAGCCTGCTCGACATTGCCGAGCGCTACAATCAAGAATTGGCCGCGGCTGGCGTCGAGGTCGAGCGTTCGATCCTTCAGAGCAAATACGCGCGCCGCGCGCCAATCCCCGATCTCTCGGTGAGTGCCAGCTACATGCGCACTGGCGAGATGCCGGACGGCACCGACCCCACGCGCGATCCGATAACCGTAGGCGTTGGGATCTCGATCCCCCTTTGGTTCAATAAGTACAAGGCCATGGCCCGCGAGGCTTCGGAACTGGAGAAGGCAGCCCTGGCCGAAGAGGAAGCGCAGCGCCAGGAGCTTCGCGCCGCGCTGGCCAAGGCGTACTTCTCGCTGCGCAACGCCAGCAGACTGGTTCGGCTCTATCGCGACACGCTGATCCCCCAGGGGCGGCAAGCGCTTCAATCGGCTGAGGAACTGTACCGCAAGGGCGAAGCAAACCTCGCCTCCGTGCTCGAAACCACGGCGACCGTCCATAATTTCGAACTCGCCCGCCTCCGGGCGACGGCGGACTTCTATCAGAACTTGGCGCGCGTAGAGCGGATTCTCGGCACGGCCTTCGAGCCGGTCAAAGAAAAGCAAGACACTCCCGAACCTCATGCCCCTGGGGAGAATAAGGAACCGGCGCCATGACCCCTTTCAGGCGACCCATACGGATTCCGTTCTGCTTCCTGGCCCTCCTTGGCGCCACTGCTTGGGGGATCGCCACGGCCACCGAGGGTGAACCCGTCCCGCCGGATCCTTCCACGACGAAGCTCGTGGAGGCTTTCGTAAGGCAGGCTCGCTCAACAGCCACGAATCGTGATGAACAGGCGCACAAACAAGCATTCGTGGAGCTGACAGCGTCCATCTCGGAAAAGCGGGAGGCTTGGGTCAAGCGAATTGGGCTTGGGCTGGGGGATGCCGATCTAATTGCCGGATTGCCGGGTGAACTTCGATCTAAGGCTAGAGGTGCAGGTGCCTCCCCTGAACAAGCCACGACACTCTTACAGGCGGAGGCTTCCCTGCCGCTGGTCATGCTGCTGGCGGCCGAGCGCAATCCCGAGGCGCGCGTGGCCTTTGAGGCGCTGCGCTCCACGCTGCGGAGATTCGAGCAAGCGGCCTACCTGGAGGAATTAGTCGCGCAGTACCGCTCGTTCGCTCGCGAGTTGGATACTAAGGTTGGCCCTCAGAGCCACAAGGAGATGCCCGAGAAGACGTTTCCGTTTCCGTCGGCGCTGGCGTTGAAGGGGCAGGCCATCGACCAGGATGCCGAGCTTGCGCGGTTGAAATACATCGAGACATTGCGCAAGGGCATCAACGACGCGGCGCGCGGCTTCTTCTCCGTGCAGTTTGCCGAACGACAAGTGGCGATACTGAAGGAGAATCGTGACCTCTTCGCCAAGATGGACGCCATCGCCGCCGAGCAGCTCAAGGTGGGCCGCGCCAGCCAGGCCGATTCGCTGAAGGCACAATCCGAACTGGCGATGCTCGAAACGCAGGTGCTGACAGCCGAACGCGAACGGACCAACGCCATCGCGAAGGTCAATGCGGTGCTGGGTCTGCCACCCGAAACGCCGTGGGGCACCTTGCGACCAGCGGACCTGGCGGACGAAGACCAAGCGCTGGACGAACTACTCAAGTTGGCCTCCCGGAACAACCAGGCGTTGGCCGGAACGCACGTCGAAGTCGCGCTGATGGAGACGATGGTTCGCATGGCCGAGACGATGGTTCTCCCTCGCGGCTCCCAAGGCGCCAGCCTGATCGCGCCTTCGGTGGGCGCCGAGGCGGGACCGACTCGCTCGGAGATGGCAGCCTTTCCAATCATGCAGAAGCCGTCCGCTGAACGTGCCGGCTTCGGCGCGAACGCGGCCTACATCGACGAGCTTCGCGTGCGCGTTCAGCAGGCGCAGCGCATGCGCGATGCCATGGAGTCCGACGTGGCCTTCATGGTGAAGGATGCGCATTTCATGGCCGACGCCACGGCCAGGGAGCGCAAGACGTTGGCGGAATCGGTGGTTCCGAAAGCCAGACAGGCGCTGGAGACCTATCGGGAGCGGTACACCACGGCCGCGACGCCATTCATCGAGTACCTCGATTCGGCGCGTCTGTACCTGAACAGTTCACTGAGCCTGGAAAAGGCCCGAATGCAACACAACCGTGCCTTAGTCGATCTGGAAGGCGCCTGTGGCCGGAGCGCTGCACGCCTGCTGCCCGGTTCCCGCGAGGAGCAGAAACCATGAGCGATAAGCGGAAGTGGATCGCCCTATCGGTGCTTCTGTTGCTGGCCTTTGGAGCCGGCTATGCCCTGCGCGGCGGCAGCAAGGCCGCGCAGGTAGGCGAGTCTTCACAGGATGGGCCAAAGGCACAGACCGTTTGGACCTGCTCCATGCACCCGCAGGTCCGGCTACCCAACCCGGGTAAGTGCCCCATCTGCGAGATGCCCTTGATCCAGGCCGACGTGGGCGGCGGAGGGGAAGGGGAGTCCATGTTGAAGCTCTCCGAGCACGCCCGCGCCATGGCCAGCGTAGAGACAGAGCATGTGATCAAGCGCAAGCTCTTTAAGGAACTCCGCGCCGTGGGCATGATCCGGTTCAACGAGACGGCGCTGGCCACGGTCACGACCCGCGTGGACGGCTACGTCGAGCGGCTCTTCGTCGATTACACGGGCATGGCGGTGGAGAAGGGCGATCATTTGGTTGAAGTTTACAGTCCGGACCTGGTCATCGCGCAGAAGGAACTGCTCCTGGCGGTCGAGTCGCCAGACAACGCGCGCATGGTTGAGGCGACAAGGCTGAAGCTTCGCCGCTGGGAGATCACCGACGCGCAGATCGCGGAACTACTAAAGACCCGGAAGATCGAGGAGCGGATGACCATTTACTCGCCCGTAAAAGGGACCGTCGTAGAAAAAATGGTCATCGAGAAAAACTCCGTCAAGGCCGGCGACGCGTTGTACCGCCTGGCCAACCTGGAGTCCCTCTGGGTGCACCTGGACATCTACGAATTCGAGTACGCATGGGTGCAGTACGGACAGCTTGTGGAGATCGCGGCAGAAGCGTATCCAGGCGAGACGTTCAAGGGCATGGTGACTTTCGTCAGCCCCACCTTGAACGAATCCACGCGCACCATCCGCGTCCGGGTGAACGTGACCAACACCGACGGCCGCTTGAAGCCGGGCATGTTCGTCAGCGCCAGGATTCGCGTGCCCCTGCTCGCCGACGGACGCGCCGCCCCAACCGGCGTGGAAGGCAGGTTCACCTGTCCTATGCACCCGGAGGTGCTGAAAGACGGTGCCGGGAAATGCGACCTGTGCGGCATGGACCTCAAGAAGATTCCTCCCGCGCACGGGAGGCAGCAGGGCGATCGCTACACCTGCCCCATGCACCCGGAAGTCCTGCAAGATCAGCCCGGAAACTGTCCGAAATGCGGCATGAAACTTGAAAAGGATGTTCACCAAGAGACCTGGATTTGCGAGATGTGCCCGCAGGTTAAATTGGACAAGCCGGGTAACTGTCCCGAGTGCGGCATGAAGTTAACCAAGGCGCAGCAGGTCGGCGACGAGATCCTGGCCGTACCCTCGACAGCGGTGCTCGATAGCGGACTAAACAAGCTGGTCTATGTGGAGCGCACCAAGGGCGAATTTGAGCCCGTCAAGGTCACGCTGGGTCCGCGCGCTTCGGTAGTGGAAGGCAGCCAGACGCAGGAATTCTACCCGGTCCTTTCCGGGCTCAAGGAGCACGACGCGGTCGCGGTACGCGGGAATTTCCTGATCGACTGCCAAGTGCAGATTCGAGGCATGAAGAGCCTGCTGTTCCCTGAAGGCGGGCCTGGGGGTGGCGGGCATGACCACGGCGACCAAAAGGGCCCCAGCGGAGAAGTACCGCCCGAGAAGGCAATGCCCGAAGGACACAAGCATTGAACAGGTTAGACCCAAAGTCATCAGGATCGGTTCGCTATGATTGACGCCCTTATCCGCTGGTGCCTGAGTAACGTCTTCCTGATGACGTTGTTCGTGGTTGGACTGTGTATCGGCGGCTACGTGGCCCTGCGCAAGGTTCACGTGGACGCGATCCCCGATATCGGCGAGAAGCAGGTCATCGTTTTCGCGGACTGGGAGGGCCGTTCGCCCCAGGACGTGGACGACCAGGTCACCTACCCGCTCACGATCGCGCTGACCGGCACCCCGGGCGTGAAGACGATTCGCTCGATGTCGGGCTTCGGCTTCTCCATGGTCTTCGTGATCTTCAAAGACGAGGTGGACTATTACTGGGCGCGGGCGCGTGTGCTGGAGCGTATGAACGTGGCCCAGGAACGCCTTCCTCAGGGAGTGGTCCCGGTACTGGGACCTGATGCCACGGCCCTGGGGCAGATTTACTGGTACACCGTGGAAGCGGAAGGCTTCGACCTCGCGGAACTGCGGTCCATCCAGGATTGGTATATCCGCTACCAGCTCAACTCCGTGGAAGGCGTCTCCGAAGTCGCGAGCGTAGGCGGATACGTCAAGCAATACCAGATCGATCTGCATCCCGACAAGCTGCGCGCGCACCGCGTCTCGCTGATGGACGTGTACAACGCCGTCGTCAAGTCGAACATCGACGTGGGCGCGAAGGTCATCGAGAAAAACGGCGTGGAATTCTTCATCCGCGGCGTGGGCTTCATCAAGTCGGTCGGCGATCTCGAAAACGTAGTGGTCCGCGAAGTGGAAGGCGTGCCCATCTTTCTCAAGAACATCGGCAGCGTGACGCTGGGGCCGGACTTCCGGCGTGGGGCGCTCGACAAGGGCGGCGTCGAGGCCGTGGGCGGCGTTGTGACCATGCGCTACGGCGAGAACCCGCTGGAGGTGATGGAGCGTGTCAAAGAGAAGTTGAAGGATATTGAAAAAGGCTTACCTGCCAAGACGCTTTCGGACGGGCGAGTCTCCAAGGTCCGGATCGTGCCCTTCTATGATCGTACCGACATTGTCCACGAGACGATCGACACGCTCAAGGACGCGCTGAGCGAGGAGGCGCTGGTTGCCGGCCTGATCATCTTCATCTTCCTGCTTCACCTGCGCAGCACGGCGTGCGTGCTGGTCACCCTGCCGCTCAGCGTGGCGTTGTGCTTCATCTGCATGTGGCTCTTCGGGGTGGACAGCAACATCATGTCGCTTGCCGGCCTGGCCATCGCCATCGGCGACGTCGCCGACATGGGCATCATCATGACGGAGAACATCTACCGGCGCGTGGCCGATGCACGGCCAGGGAAGAGTCATTTCGAGAACGTCTACGAAGGCGCCAAAGAAGTGGCGGGCGCAATACTCACCGCGGTCTCGAATACGATCATCTCCTTCATGCCCGTCTTCTTCCTTACCGATCAGGAGGGCAAACTGTTCAAGCCGCTCGCCTTCACCAAGACCTTCGCCATCGGCGCCTCGGTCGTCTTGGCAATAACAGTAGTTCCGTTTCTGTGTTATCTGCTCTTCCGACCGACGCCTTGGAAGCGGCGGATCGTGCATGGTGTGGCTGGCGGCATCGGTCTTCTCGCGACGCTTGCTACGCACGCGGCGCTGATGCTGGGCTGGGAACACAGCCACTACAGCGGCTGGCCCACCGCCATCGCGGTCGGGGTCATCGTCTATTTGGCCGTAGTGCGTATGACCAAAGAGCGCTTTCAGCCCCTCGAAGAGAATTTCGTCTCCCGCCAGATTTCGCGCGCCTATGTCCCGACACTACGTTGGATCCTCGATCACAAGAAATCGTTCATGGTGATCCCCTGCCTCATTCTGTTTGCCGGATTGACCATCTGGCTGGGCATTGGGACAACGCTGTATCCGGTTGAACTCGCGGCCAATGTTTTCGCCTACGAGGAACTCTCGCCGGAGCTTCGCGGCCAGATGTACCTCGAAAAAGACGATAACCGGAATCGGCCGCTGCTCGAACTATCCCAACTTCGTTGGCAGAAGGTTCGCAAGGACGGGTATTCGTGGATTCGCGTGCTTTTCCGCAGGCAGGAACCGAAGGTAGCAGAAGCAGAACAAGGAGAGGGCCTGGAAGTCGTAAGCGAAGGTCGCATCCTGCCCGGGCTGGGGCGCGAGTTCATGCCGCCGCTCGACGAGGGCTCGTTTCTCTACATGCCTTCCGTTCTTCCGCACGCGGGACTCTCGCAGGCCATCGAGGTCAACGCCAAGCAGGACCTTGCCATCGCGTCGGTGCCGGAGGTTCAGTCGGTCGTCGGCAAGTTGGGGCGCGCGGAGACCGCCCTCGACCCGGCGCCAGTGGGCATGTTCGAGACCATCGTCATCCTCAAGCCCGAAGACGAATGGCGCATGGTCTCACAGGAAAGGTTTTTCTCCGACTGGCCTGGGTGGGCTAAGGCGCCGTTCGCGTGGGCTTGGCCGGAAGAGCGGCGCATCACCAAGCCCGAGATTCTCGACGAGCTTCAGGAAAAGACGGCCATTCCAGGCGTCCTGCCCACTTGGCTTCAGCCGATCCAAACGCGCATCGTGATGCTCCAGACCGGCTTTCGCGCGATGATGGGCGTGAAGATATATGGGGACGACCTGAAGGAGATCGAGCGCGTCGGGCTCCAGATGGAAGAGATTCTCAAACACGTACCCGGCGCCACGGATGTCGTCGCGGACCGCATCGTGGGCAAGCCCTACCTTGAGTTCAAGATCGATCGGGCCCGCATCGCCCGGTATGGCGTCAACATTCGCGATGTTCAAGATGTAATCGAGATGGCGATTGGTGGGATGAACCTCGCCGAATCGGTGGAGGGGCGAGAACGCTATCCGATCCGAGTGCGATACCTGCGCGACTACCGCGAAGATTTCCCCGAGCTTGAGAAGATTCTCGTGCCCACCATGTCCGGCGCGCACATTCCCCTCACGCAGGTCGTTGATTTTTCCTATGCCCTCGGACCACAGGATATCAAGGGGGAGAATACGAGACTGGTGGGCTACGTCACCATGAACACTCGCGACCGGGACGAGGTTAGCGTAGTTGAAGACGCGGAGAAGGCCCTGCAAGGCGCCGTGCGCGATGGCCGGCTCAAGGTTCCGCCGGGTTACCACTGGGAATGGGGCGGACAGTTCGAAAACCAGCGGCGCGCCATGGCCACGATGAAGGTCGTCGTGCCGATCACGCTGCTCATCATGTTCCTGATGCTTTACATGGGCTTCAAACGCAAGTGGATCGCCTTCGTCATCTACTTTGGCGTCCTTGTCTCCGCCTCGGGCGGGTTTTTCATGCTGGCCCTTTGGGGCGCGAACCTCTCCGTCGCCGTCTGGGTCGGCTTCCTGGTCCTCTTCGGCGTCGTAGACGACGACGGCGTGGTCATGTCCAGTTACCTGGAAGACGTCTTCGAGGGTCGCACGTTCGCGCATGTCGGGGAGATTCGCGAGGCGGTCATCGAAGCCGGCCTGAAGCGCATCCGGCCCTGCCTGATGACTACCGCAACCACTTGTTTTGGCCTGCTTCCGGTCTTCTGGGCCAGCGGCAGGGGCTCGGATGTCATGCAGCCGATGGCCATCCCGTCGGTGGGCGGCATGACCATTTCGCTCATCACCATATTCATCGTTCCGTGCATGTTCTGCGCTGTAGAGGAGTGGAAGTGGGCTCGATCTAGAAAATCAGACGCGCAGTGAATTGCTCTATCGTCACATGTACCTACTTGCGATGCCTGCCTTTCGTTGGAGCCTCAACTTGTCTTGACTGATCTCGATGGTGCGGAGGAATAGGACATGCCCATACGTGCCAGAGCAATTCCAGCAAAAGCGAAGCGAATGCTGGTTTCCTGCTGCGCGGGAGCGGTCCTGGGATTTGGCGTGGTGCATCCTTACTCAATGGCAGTCAACCGTATGCTCCTTGGGACAGACGAGCAGAGTATCGCGGACGCGTTGCGGTGGAGCGGCATGGCCTTCTCCTTCCACATGTGGCCCATGTCCATCTTTTATGCAGTCCTGGGAGGAGCATTTGGCTTCGGCGTTGGACTGCTTTTGGAACGCAACCGGGAGATAGAAAGGGCACGTAGGCTTGCTGAATCGGTCGGGCTCGCAAACGAGACACTACGTGAGATTGCTCAGGCCGTCGCCCATTTTGTTCGCAACGCGAATTCATCCATCGGCGGATACGCAAGGCGACTTTCGAAAGACCCCAGCTTATCCAATACGGCCCATGAAGCCCTGAATGCGATCCAGGAGGAGAGCCGGCGAATTGAAAGGGTGGTAGAGGCACTGCACGCCATTAAGGAGGTAACCGTCCCAAAGGAGAATGGAACCTCTGAGTTCGGCCTGATGGACATACAGAAGGACCTCCAGCGCCACATCGGGTTGCCTGCGCCATCTTTTCCGGAGGATGATTCCCATGCGTAAAGCATCGCTTTCCAGAGGGCGCGCTCGCTCTACTGGGGGGACTGTTCGTTTATTCCGTGCCTGCGAGTTGAGGGGGGCGCGGGCAGGCTTGTCGGTCGGCAGGGGCGATAGTTGCATCCAGTGGGAGGGGATCAGTTCCCGCGCCGGCGTATCGGTGCCTGCGACGCGCCGGAAGATCTCGGCGAGGCGCTCGGCGTTCTTCGGATCGGGGCGGCCATTCCGCTACAACCCCTTCACCACACGCTTCACCTGCGCCTTCAACGCCGCCTTTATCAGCCGCTCCAACACACGCTTCTGTTCGTCGGTGAAGATCGCCTTACGGCCGCGCTTGCCCTTCTTGGCCATTTCATGCCCCTCCCAACACGCGTAAGCGCTCCAACGCCTCGCGCTTGCCCAGTCTCCTCAAGGCTGCCAGCGCCGCCACCTGCGCCGCCCGTGGCTTCGTCTTACCCGACTCCCAGAAGTACACCGATTGCGCCGAGGCGCCGGCGAGCTTCCCGTAGACCGTTGAGCACTGGCCGCGAACGACTACCGGGCAGGGGCGCCGATTCCTAAAGGTAGGTAGGGCGTGGCCGTGCCGGCAGCCGGTAGAAGCGGTCTTCGTCTTTCAGCTTTCCCGAAAAGAACGCCGGATCGGTCGTCGCCGCTGGCTCGAAGCCGAGCTTCTCCAGCACGCGGATGCTTGCCGGATTGCGTTCCGCGACCTTCGCCCAGATCTCGACGGCGGGCGTACGCAGTCGCGCTCGCCGAATGGCGTCCTGCGCCAAGCGCGTGGCCACACCGCGCTCGCGATGCCGCTTGCTGGTGGCGTAGCTCAACTCTGCGGTAGCGCCGTTGGCGTTAAAACGTACCTGCGCTTGGCCGACGAGCGCTCCATCGACTTCGGCGACGCTAGTCAGCGAGGTTGAGCGAAGAAAGAACTCCATAAACCTCGCCATGGTCTCACGCGTCGGAGGACTGACCATGTTCAAGTCGTCCGGGCCGATCAGTGCGAACAACAAATCGGTGTCTTCCGGCACAAGGTCGCGAATCAGCACGGTGTGCCCTCTGCTTTCCGACAGGCGCGCGAAGCACTGAACCTACCGTTCGAGCGCGGCACTCACGCTTCGACACACAGCGTTTGAAGCAGGATCCGCACCTGCTCGGGCGCGATGGGCTTTCCGGCCATCAAGCGTTGGAAGCCCTGGATCCGCAGGCTGAGCGCCCGTGCAGTCTCCTGATCCGAAAGGTCGCGTTCGGCCACGAGGACGACCGGCGAGCCCCTTAACGGCGCAGTTTGGCGCGCCTTCTGAGCCAGGACCCAGCCGCCGTCATCCGCGGCCAGCAGCAGCGCGTTGGGATGGAGCTGCGCGAGCTTGAGCAGGGCGTCGGTCAGGCTGATGGGCGCGATCAGGTCCACGTCCTGGCCAGCGAGGCATGCTAAGAGGCGCTGGCGCAGTTCGGGGTCACGGGCGTACACAAGCACGCGCTTGCGCGGAGCCTCGGTGCGATGGCGCACGGCGGCTTCGAGGTCGGCCGGCGCGATATGCCAGTACCCGTTCGAGCTTTTGACTGCCGGGAGCTTCCCGGACTTGATCCACTGTTTGATACCGGCCCCCGTGACACCCAGGAGCTTGGCGGCGTCGTTGGGCGAGAGCAGGGGCGCAGTTGGGCGGGCCTGGATCACGACGCCCAGCCTATTGGCTTCGGCGCGGTTCATATCCAGGTGCTTCTTGGGGCCTTTGCGTTTGGGGGAGGGTTTGCTGGGCTTCATGGGGTAACCATCCTGCGGCTTGGGAGCGCTACGCCGGCTCCAGGCACTTCGGTCCCTGATTCTTCACGCTGTTCACGTACGAACTGACGGCATCGGCGCGCAGCCATGCGGCTGGGCACGGCTGCATTAAATCCTGAAAGCCCGCCGCGCCTTCAAGCCACGTGTCGAGATCGTCCGGCGCGAGGATCACCGGCATGCGGTCGTGAATCGGTTCCATCACTTTGTTCGGCCCGGTCGTGAGGATCAGGCAGGCGTCGCGTGGATTGCCGGCGTCGTCTTGCTCCGTGGTCCAAAGGCCCGCGAACGCGAGCGGCCGGTCGTCTTTGCGATGGATCCAGAAGGCTTGCTTGGCGTCCTTTTCCCGGCGCCATTCGTAGAACCCGGTCGCGGGAATGACGCAGCGGCGTTCGGCCAACGCGCGCTTGAAGGTGTTCTTCTCGGCGGCCGACTCGCTGCGCGCGTTGACCAGCACGGTCTTGGACCATCCGGGCTTCCAGCCCCAGCGCAGCATGTCGAGCTTGCGCCGACCGTCACGCCGGACCACGGGAACGTCGAGCGTGGGAGCGATGTTGTAGCGCGCCGGAAGGTCGGGCAGCGCACTCAGGTCCAGCCCAAAGACTTCGGCGATCAGCTTCTTGGAGGTATTGAATCCGAAGCGGCCACACACGGGCTTGACTCCTAACTTTTCCCTAGTATGCCCAGAGACCCTGAGACAGATGAAACAATAAGGAGCATACGCGCATGGTCTTTGCCGCAAAGAGCCAAAGGCGGACTTGTCCGCTCGCGTTAAGCCGCGTGCCAGCTGGCTTCCCGTCGCCGGCAGACGACTACAAGGACCGCGACCTCGACCTGCATGAGCACCTGGTCCAGCATCCGGCCGCGACGTTCTTCATGCGCGCATCGGGAAATTCGATGACCGGCGCCGGCATCCACGACGGCGATTTGCTGATCGTGGACCGTTCGATCCCGCCCCGCAGCGGCAGCGTGGTGATCGCGATTCTCGACGGGGAGCTGACGGTGAAGCGCTTGAAGCATTGCGGCGACCGTCCGTACCTCACGCCCGAGAATCCCGAGCACGCTCCGATCTGGATCGACGAAGGCTCGACGTTCGAGGTCTGGGGCGTCGTGGTCTACGTGGTCCATAAGGTTTAGCGCATGCCCGTCGCCTTAGTGGACTGCAACAACTTCTACGCGAGCTGCGAGCGCGTCTTTAACCCGGCCCTGGAAGGCGTGCCGGTGGTGGTATTGTCGAACAACGACGGCTGCATCGTGGCGCGTTCCAACGAGGTGAAGGCGCTGGGCGTGAAGATGGGGATCCCGTACTTCCAGGCCAAGGGCGTTCTGGACCGGGCCGGAGCCAAGGTCTTTTCTTCCAACTACGCGCTGTACGGGGATCTCTCGCGGCGCGTGATGCAGGTGCTGGGACGCTTCACGCCGGAGGTCGAGGTCTACTCGATCGACGAAGCCTTTTTGGAGTTGGCCGGTATCGGCGGCGACTTGACCGAGTACGGCTGGACGATCCGGCAGACCGTGAAGCGTTGGACGGGCATCCCAGTCTCGGTCGGGATCGCGGCTACGAAGACGCTGGCGAAGATCGCGGCCGAGGTCGCGAAGACGAGGAAGCTGTGGGTCTACGCGATGCCGGCGTACGGGCGCGAGGAGATTCTGGCCGGGATCCATGTCGAGGAGGTGTGGGGCATCGGCCCGGCCTGGGCGGAACGCTTGAAGGCGCATGGCGCCGACACGGCCCTGAAACTCGCGCGGACCGATCTGGCCTGGGTGCGGGCGA
Source organism: Planctomycetota bacterium (assembly GCA_015075375.1). Lineage (GTDB taxonomy): Bacteria > Planctomycetota > SZUA-567 > H5-PLA8 > H5-PLA8 > H5-PLA8. Next base: position 3,062,675 of record JABTUM010000001.1, read on the forward strand.
ATATGGGCGTCGTGGGCGAGCGTACGGTGCGCGAGCTGCGTGGCGAGCCTTGTCTGGAGTTGGAAGACGCACCGCCCAAACGGAAAGAAATCTGCACCTCCCGTTCGTTCAGCGCACCGACCGACAGCAAGGCCGACGTACTCGAAGCGCTTGCGACGTACGCGGCACGCGCGGCCGTGAAGCTGCGCGCGCAAGGCTCGTGTGCCGGCGTGCTGATCGCTTTCCTTCACACCGACCAGTTCAAGACCGGGCCGCAGCACTATGGATCGCGCACCGCCCGCCTGGAGCCGCCGAGCAACGATACAAGCGTACTGACGCGCCAAGCCGCGCGGCTGCTCGACGCGATTTGGCGTCCCGGGCACCGCTACCGCAAGTGCGGGGTGATCCTGTCGGATCTGTGCGCCCAAGGCAGCGTGCAGCAAACGCTATTCAGCACGGACGATCCGCGTTCTCGGCGGTTGATGGCGGCGCTGGACGGGATCAACGCGGAGTGGGGACCGGGCGCGCTGCGCTACGCGGCGGAAGGCTTTGCCAAGGGCTGGCACATGAAATCGGAAACGCGCTCGTCGCGGTACACGACGCATTGGGCGGAGTTGCCGTGCGTACGTACTTAGAAGGCCCCTTTATGGTCGGGTAATTTCGATGCGGCGCTGCGGAAATAGCCATGCACCGCTTATGCGCTTCCGCCCGCCACCATGCCCTTCGGCCCCTCCAGCCACGCCTGCGCCTCGCCCAAGCTCCGAAAGACCCCCAGCTTCACCGGGCTTCGATGCAGGTACACTTCCAGCATGCGCAACTGCCCGAACGTCGCGGCGTCGGGAGCCGCCACGGCCCAGGCCAGTTCGAACTTGGCGCTATTTGCGTCCAGAGCTTCGGCGAGCATGCGTAAGTCGGTAGCAGTGGCTGTCAGGGATGCGGCCTGGTAATCGGACAGGACTTTGATCGAGCCGGCATGGCGATGCTTGGTGAGGGCAGCTAAGAGTTCGTGGGCGGTAATCTCTCCTGTGCCTGATTCCAGGGTTATACCAGGTGAGAAATCGCCGGCTCGCGTGATGGGCAAGGCTGATACCTCCACAAGCTTGGTGTTCGAAACCCGAGGAGCAAGTTAATGAATGGTTTCCAGCCAAGGCAAGGGGTTGGAGCGAAGCTTGTTTATTCTGTTTCGTCAATTCGGGTGGTGTTTAATTGAAACAAGCCGAATCGCAGCCCATTGGATATTACGTTGTTCCGGTTTAGCATGCTGGGGCCAGTTCGGAGGCTTGCTAGTCCATGCCTGATACAGAACTCGCCCCCCTGCTTCGGTTACTCATGCGCGCACACGATGCCCTGCATACGGCCGACCTAAATATGCTGAGGGAGCCCAGCGATGGGGCGTTGGCACAGCTTGAAAGCACCGCGCAGTTGGTTACGGAGTTCGAGGCGGTCATTCTGGATGCGTGCCGGTGTCGAGGGATTGAACTACCGGTCCAGGTCGATTTAGGCGAAGGCGTGTTCGAAATTCAGGCCGATGGATGTGGCGGATTGGTCCCGCTTGAGGTTCAGCGCCGTCACCGTCGCTAAGGAAGGATCGGTCTGCCTTCCTGTCGTCCAAGCCAGGAAGCCGGTGCTTGTGTCGCCGCATCCATAGCCGCAAACCTGGATGAAACTAGGCCCGCCTTGGGCAAGCCAGTTGCTTAAAACTCAATTCGAAGGCTGTTGTCGCGAAGGGGCATGCGGAGGTGCCCTAATTTGGTGCGGTGCATAAGTGCATTCGTATTGTGCTGTGCAACGCGGACCTATAGCCTCTAGCCGGGTCAGGGGGCGCAGACATGCCAGAAACGCGGCTGAAGATTCTGATCGCCGACGATGACGACTATACGCGGGAGGACCTGGGTGAGGCTCTAAAGGCCGGTCCTTACCGGCTCTATTACGCCCGAACCGCGCGCGAGGCTATAGAGCAGACCCGGTCCGAGAGTCCGGACCTGGTGATTCTGGATTTGGTCTTTCCCGATTGCCATGACCTTGCGCTGCTCCGGCAGATCAAGGCGCTTCCTAACGCGCCTGAAGTGGTCATGGTCAGCGGGAACACCGAAGACTACGCGTTGATCGTGGAAGCCATCAAGCTTGGGGCATTCGATTACGTCAAGAAGCCCTACGCCCTCGTGGAGTTGCTCAATCGGGTCGAAAAGGCGCTGCACCTGCGGAGCCTGAAGGTCGATCAAGCGCGGATGATGAGCGAAATTCGCCAGCACTTCGGTCTGGATGCGCTTCTGGGCAAGAGCGCGGCCATGAAACAGATACGGGATACGCTTCAGCGGCTGGCCGATTTCGAAGGATGCGTGCTGATTAGAGGAGATAGCGGAACGGGTAAGGAACTCGCCGCCCGCACGCTGCATTACGCCAGCAAGCGCGCAAAAAAACCCTTTGTCGTCGTCAACTGCGCGGCGATTCCCGAGGCGTTGACCGAGTCGATCCTATTTGGGCATAAGCGCGGCGCGTTCACGGGGGCGGTTGACTCGGCGCAGGGGAAGTTCGAGTTGGCGGCTGACGGGACGGTATTCCTGGACGAGATCGGGGATATGCCTCTGCGTCAGCAGGCCGCTTTATTGCGCGTGCTGGAGTACCGGCACTTCACGCCGGTGGGCGATAGCCGGGAGAAGGAATGCTTGGCTCGATTCGTATTTGCCACCAACAGGGATCTCAAGCAGGCCGTGAAGGAAGGCGCCTTCCGGGAAGACTTGTACCATCGCATCAACGTCGCGAACCTCCTTTTGCCGTCCTTAAGCACGCGCTTGGAGGACATTCCCGACCTCTTGGAGCATTACTCGACGCGCTTGTGCGCGGAGATGGGGCGTGCGCCTGTCCTGATCAGCAAGACCGTCCAGGAAGTCCTGATGCGGTACGACTGGCCCGGGAATGTCCGGGAACTTCGGAACGTGCTGGAAGCGGCGATTATGCTGATGGAGAAGCGCGACCAGGAACTGATGCCTGAACATCTTCCCGCGGATATCCTGATCGTACGGGAAAGTGACGAGCCTAAGTATTCACAGAGAGAGCACTCAGAACGCGACCTGATCGTAAAGGTCCTCGGAAAGCACCGTGGCAATCAGACCAAAGCCGCGGAGGACTTGGGGTTTCACCGCAATACGTTGGGCCGCAAGATTCGGTATTACGGGATTACCATTGGAGAATAGCGGGAGTTATTGCGTATGATTCAGGATCTTCGGTTGGCTCTGGATATGCATTCGCGTTGCGGCGCCATGGAATTCGTGGTGGCCGAGCGCGTGTTTGAGCAGGTATTGAAGTTCCCCAATAGGGGTAGCGTGTGGGTTCAGCTCAACACTTTGCAGGAGGGCTTCCGGTATCGCTACCTTAGCCGGATTCAATGGCGGGGCCTGCTTTTCATTCACCCTTCCCAGCGGCCGGTGTCTCTCGATTCGGGAATGGGCGTGTACTCGCTGTCGGAGACTGGCAGGTAGACCCTGACGGTAGTTCCCTTCTCAAGCTCGCTCTCGACTTCGAGCTTTCCCTTGTGAAGCTCGACGAGTTTTTTGCACAGGCACAGGCCCAATCCGGTGCCGTTCCGCCCTTTCGTTGAGAAGAAGGGCTGGAAGAGGCTGCGCATGTTCTCGGGCCGGATGCCCGTGCCCGAGTCCGAAATGGCGACCACGACGTAAGCATTCGCCTTGGAGATGGTGGCTCGAACCTGTCTGTCGGTACATCCCGTTACCGCTTCCAGGGCATTTCGAAGAAGATTGTAGAATACCCGTCCCAGCCAATCTCGGTCGGCCAGGCAGAAGTCTCCATCCGGCACGGAAGGTTCAAGCTCAACTTGCGCGTCAGCGTCTTCGGCCAGCCGCGTAAGGTCTCTTGCCGTGGCCGACAGAATTTTGTGCGCCGAAACCGGGCGGCGTCGAAGTTCGATGGGCCGGGTGTAGTTGCGCAGGTTCTCAAGCATCAGATCGAGCAAGGCGATGCGTTCGGGGATGACCTTCATGGAGCGCTGGAAAATGGGATGTGGCAGGTCCAACTCCTGGAGCCGTGAGAGCGAAGTCCGAATGGGCTGAATCATGCCCCTGATTTCATGGTTGATGCCCGAAACGAGTTCCCCGACGCGCGCCAGGGCCTCCTTGCGCTTTAGATCGTCTTCCATGCGCTTGAAGGCGGACAGGTCATGAATAAGGAACAGGAATAGCGGAGGAGCGCCTTCATCCTGGAGGACGCGTTTACTCACCATCAGGAAGCGCTCTTGAGGCAAGACCTGATTGATCGGGAGGTTATCCAGCCGCTCGGGCGATTTCATCCACTGAGCTATCGTATCGATTAATTCCGGGTCGTGACTTCTCCATTCCGCCAAATGAGTGCCCGGGAGCAAACCGCCTTGGGGTGGGCGGACCAGGAGCTTCTCGAAGGACTCGTTGGACAGCTCGACCCGGCCGTCATGCCGTACCAGGAGTACGCCGGCTGACATGCCCTGCAAGGTATCCCTTAGCAGCCGGTGCATTTGCCGGATCTGGTGATAGGAACGCGCGTTGTAAAGGGCAACAGACGAGCTTGCGGCTACGGTCTCTGCGAACTGCAAGTCATCGGCCAGGTAGGGCTCGTCGGATCGCTTGGCCCCCAACACCGCGTAGCCCTGGATGGTGCCATGGCCCTTAATGGGAATGACCAAGCGCTCCGGTCCCTCGTCCATGACAAACCCAGGCACCGCGTCTGGCACTTCGCAAGGCAAGCGATTCGTCGTCTGTACTTGTTCTGGTGTATGCTCTCGCAACCAAGCCAACCAGGCTTGTGAAAGTAGATCATTCGATTCCTTTGAACTCTGTTTGAGTCCTTCTTCATAGGTGCCAATCGGCACCAAGTCGCCGCGCACATCATCTTTCATGTACAGGCAGACCCGCGAAGGACTTATTGCCTGGTACAGGATACGGCCCAGCAGCAGCATGACCCGGTCTAACTCGAGGGTAGCGGAAACAGCCTTGGAGTAATCGGCCAGTAACGCCTCGCGATCCTTGCGCGCCCGGTGGAAGAATTTGTCGATCATTGAGTGGATCACGGCGAAAAGGGGGGCGTAAACGATACCCGCAACTACCGCGACTCCGCCCAAGCCGGCTTGCCAGCCCCAGGCTTCAGCCCACTGTAAGGACAGGAATACGGCGGTTCCAAAGGACACCCCAAGGCCTGTCGTAGCCATCACGTAAAGCAGGCCGCGGCGGATTATCAGTGTAATGTCGTACAGCCGATGCCTAAACACGGCGTAGGCTAGGATCAGGGCGTGCAGAATGATGAAGATCCCGCCTCCGGTCGGAATGACCACGCCCATGCTCATCAGGAAATGGCTCCAGCAGGAAAGCCAGAGCGGGAAAGCGCCGGCGAGGTAATAGGCCAGCTGTACACGCCTTTTGCGATCGGGGTGTCGGATGGCGCCAGCCAAAGGGATGGCGAGGCCCAAGGTGACGTATAGGGTGATGTAGCCGAAGAAATACGGGTAATGGGCCGACATGGTAGGCACCCATTTCCCGTTCTTCCAATGGAAGTCTCCAAAGAAAAGGCCCAGCACCTGGCTAAGATGGAACCCTACGCCGATCAGCCAGCCCAGCGCATCCAGCCAGAACCAGACTCTTGACCTAGCTTCTGAAAAGTGCAGGGTGAAGTGGTAGATGGCCACGCCCATGTAGACGCCGCCAAACCCCAGGAACTGAGTAGACCACACGACATGGTGTTTGGCTTCTTCAGGGTGGCTTCCGGGGACAGTGACATGGACCACCCAGATCACGAATTGATAGAAGAAGAACACCAGTAAGTAGAGTGTGTAAGACTTAAAGAGCGGAGAAGTGCGCCACTGGCGAAAGGAGATGAACAACAGGGCGCAGGTGATATAGAGTCCGACCAGCCAGGACGTTGAGATCGGATTTGCGACGAAACTCAGCGCGACGGTACCCAACGCAAAGGTCAGGCACATCGCCATGGCCGAGTATTGCAGGGAGGACGGGACACCTTGTCGGTCGTCCATGGCATTTCAAGATACCTGTGATTAAGCAATCCACAACATCATATAAGCGCCGAATGGGATGGGGGTAGGGGGGGTTAGGCCCCTCTTACCCAAGGCGTATGCTCGTGGACAGGGAAAGGCGTAATGGAGGCACGCCGCTCATGGGACGTGCGCCGGCCCAGCTTGAGGGCCTGTATGTTCAGGGCCACCAGCGTCGAGCTTAATAGGTCCCCCATGGCGCCGTGAAGGCTTTCGGCCGGCAAACGTAGATGGTGGCTCGCGGCTCCCAGCATGATGAAGTTGAATACGCGGTGGTTCCCCAGGCGCTGCGCGAGCGAACCCGCATCCAGCAGGCACACTTGAGATATCCGGTTCAGGTGCGCCAAGGTCTGTTCCCGAAGCTTCGTGCTCTCGTATTCCGGATCGGATGTATCCTGCCAGGTCCGCCATAAGTGGTGGGGCGGGAGTATCCCGTCGTGCGATACCACACGGCCATTGGGCTTCAGGGCGGGGAGCGCACGCGCGGATTCGAGCGCGTCCAGTCCGAGGACCAAGTCGGCCTCGCCGACGCCAATGATTGCGGTGATGGGCTTCCGGGAGTAGCGCACGCACGCCTGTACCGCGCCACCGCGTTGGCTCAGGCCTCTGAACTCCGAGCGGCAGACGTAGGGAAAATGCCGCGCAGCCGCGGATGCGATCACCTTGGCCAGGAGCATGATGCCTTGTCCTCCCAATCCGGCCAAGAGGACCGAAAAGCCAGGCATGGGACCGTTTCGCAGGTTCATGCGCGTTGATCCTTAAGCGGAGACGGAGGTTTCTGTCCGGGCCGGAAAATACCCCGGCGAGTAGAGGCCGCACTGGGAGCGGTATAGGAGAACTTTCACGCCAGACCGTTCGAAAGAGGCCTCAATCAGTTGACGAATGCCTGAAACGCCCAATACGTGCGGGTCGAACGGGAGACAAGAATCCGCTCCCAGCGCATGGATGAGGCGCACGAGATCTACCTTGGACGTCTGGGGGTCGTTTGATTTATGCGGGACGGGCTGACCTCCGGTCATGGCGGCAGTGCCGTTGTCCAGCAGGAGAACGGTCATGCAGTAGGCGTTCTGTACGGCCTCCAGCAATGGGGGGATCCCTGCGTGGTAGAACGTAGAGTCGCCGATGATGGCCAGGACTCGTTTGTGTCCCATGGCGGCCAGGCCGCATGCAACCCCTATGCTCGACCCCATGGCCCAAACGCCATCCATGACGCTGTAGGGCGGGAGTCCGCCCAACGAGTTGCATCCGATGTCGCTGGGTGTGGCTACATCCTTAATCTGCTTTATCGCCTCGAAGACCTTGTGGTAGCCGCATGGTTTGCAGATCTCCGGCAGGCGCGGGGGCAAGGTCGGCCAAGGCGGTTGAGTTGGGTCCGAAGCGGCGCCATGAAATACATGGCGAATCTCTTCCTTGTGCAACTCTCCAAAGTGGGTGAGTTCACCTGAAATCCTGCCTCGGACCCGGCAGGTATCGGACGCGATCAAGCGCGCCTTGCGCTCCAGGAAGGCGTCGCCTTCTTCCAGAACCAGAATTTCGGCGTGATCCCGCACGAATTTCGCAAGGGCAGCTTCCGGGAAGGGCTCTCCAGGAACCTTTAAAATGCTCCAATGAGGAGGCGCCAGTTCCCGCGCGAGGGCGTACCCAAGGCCGGTACAGAGAATCCCGGAAGTCCGGCGAGCGCTGTGGGCACTCGGCTTCCTGAGGGTGAATGCCGAAGCTTCAAGTACCTGCGACATTTCGCGCTGGCGTTCCAGGAGGGACTTGAAGAGCTTTCGAGAAACGGAAGGCACGATAAAGAACCGCTCCGGGTTCTTGGGCCAAGCGAATACGGAGGGCCCCTTCACGGGTTTTCGCCTGAGTACAGGCGAGCATCCGTAGGCCGTACGGGTGGTCAGCCGAAGAATCACGGGGATCAAGAATCGCTCGGACCAATCAAAGGCCGCTCGCGCCATGTCGTAGGCTTCCTGTGAGTCCGCAGGCTCCAAGAGTAACGCTCCGGACATCTCCCGATACCATCGTGTGTCTTGCTTGTTCTGCGAACTGTGGCATTCCGGTTCATCCCCGACCACCAGGACCAACCCGCCGTTGATGCCGGCCGGACAACTATTCAGGAATGCGTCGGAAGCTACGTTCAAGCCCACCTGCTTCATGGCAGCCAGCGCGCGCAGGCCACCGATGGCCACGGCCAGGGCCGACTCGTAGGCCACCTTCTCGTTGATGGACCAGCGCACCTTTACACGGGCGGGATCTGCTACCCGGTGCAGGATTTCCACGATGTCCGTGGCTGGAGTACCCGGATAGGAACTCGCGAATGCGATCCCAGCGTCGAGCGCCCCCCATGCGACGGCATGATCGCCGCTCAGTATCTCCGAGCCCGCCGCGGTGGCGGGTGCCGAGTGGTTGCGCTCCAAGACAGAAGCCATTTTCATGTCGCATCCTCCGCGCGGCTGCCTGGTTCGCGGCCTTCTATTCCGCTGAAAGTGCGACGGGACTGGACTCAGGCAGCAAGGCCACTTCCTTGGCGACAGGTTTGTTGGCCGTAAGAAAGAAGAGCTGCCACTGGAGCAGGAAGCTTCCGTTGAGCATGAAGCCGAGAAGACTCTTGGCTTCCTGAAGGCAAACTTCCGGTGAGCAGGTGGCGTCGTGAATGAGATGCAAGAAGCGTTGCGCCTCGGTTTCGCTCTTGAACTCCCATGGAACCTCCCGCAGTTCCCAGTTGTTGACGCTGAGGCCGCCCATGAGGCAGGCCTCCTGGGCGGACTGGGCGCACAAGAAAGTATGTTTGTGCCCCGTGCTGCAAAACCGGTCCACGGGTCCGTCAAAGTACCGCTGAACCGGAGTTCCTTGTGCCACGTCGCCAATCACCAGTTTGCCACCGGGCTTGAGCACGCGCGCGAACTCCCGGAGCATACCCGGCTTATCGGGCACATGATGAAAGTTGGCCAAGCTAACGACGGCGTCCGCGGTAGATCCGGGAAGGGGGAGTGTCGAGCCGGAGACGATCACGCCTTCTGTATTGCCCGAGCCGATGCGGTTGGTCAGGTTCAGCATGGACTGCCGTGAGTTGTCCACCGCGTAAACTTTTCCTCGCGGACCTACTCGTTCCGAAATGGGCCGCGTAAGCACGCCATTCCCGCATCCGAAATCCACGACTGTTTCGCCTGGCCGAGGATCCAGCAGGCAAAGCATGTGCTCAATCTCCCGCCTGCGCACCGCCGGATACTCTTCGTTGGCCTGGCGATAATGCTTGCCGCGAGTGGGATGGTCGAACTCGATCTTCATGCACGTTCTCCTGATGAAAGGGGTCAGCAGGCCGAAAGCACCAAGGCGGAATGGTTTCCGCCGTTTCCGAACGTATAGACCAAGGCATGCTCCACCCGCAGCGCGCGTGCTTCGTTGGGCACGTAGTCGAGGTCGCACTCGGGGTCTGGATCTTCGTAATTGATGGTCGGGGGCACGGCGCCATGCCGGATGGCCTGGGCAGCCACGAGCGTCTGAATGCCGCCGGAGGCTCCGAGTGGATGGCCCATCATGGAGCGCACGGAACTGGCCTTCAGTTTGTTGGCGTCTTCCTTGAATACGGCTTTGATTGATCGCGTTTCCAGAACGTCTACCCAGGGATGGGCGACTCCCAGCGCACTGTAATAGTCAATCTCGCGAGGCTCTCGACTTGCTTGCCTTAGCGCCTTGCGAATGGCCTGGGCGCCAGGCGCTTCGGATTGGGGCATCTTCAGAGCATGAGCCGCATCTCCTGCACTCCCAAACCCGGTCACCTCCGCGTACACGCGCGCGCCGCGGGCGAGGGCATGCCCATATTCCTCCAGCACCATAATGCAAGCTGCATCGGCCTGTACGTTCCCGTCCCGGTTTCGTTCAAAGGGCCGGGAGGCGTGCTCTGGGTCGTTATTGCGCCTACTCAGGCAGTGGGCGTTGGCGAAGGCGCCTAGGAAGATCGGCGAAACCCCTTCGTCGGCGCCACCGGTTAGCACGCACGAGCTTTCGCCTGACTGGATCAAGCGAAGTGCATACCCGATTGCCGAGGTGCTGGACGAGCAGGCCGTCGTGATGTTGACGATTTCGCCGTTGAGACCTAATTCCTGGCTGATCCATGCGGCCGCAAAGGCTGGGTTCAGGCGCACAAGGTCATGCGGCTGGATCTGGCCCTGGCTGGCATGCCCCTCAATGAACATTTCTGGATTCAGGCCATCCAGGGCGGAGATGCTTACACCCAGTACAATATCGGCGGTGCGGCAGCCGGACGGTTCTAGCCCCGCATCCTGGATGGCATCCCGGGCCGCCCCAAGACTCCAGCGCGCCACATTCGGGACTTTATGGTCTGAATCCGGCCTGCGCGAAGAATCCGGTTCCTGAATTTGTCCGGCAATTCGGGAAGGAAATGGAGACGGATCGAACTTCGTGATAGGAGCGATGCCTGATTTTCCTGCCAGCGCGTTTGCAAAGAAGTCCTGGGCCGTGTTGCCCAGAGGACTGCGAACCCCAATGCCGGTGATCACTACGCGTTTGCGCATGCGGGAGCGCATACGAAAGATTCATGCCACGCAAGGTGAATCGCAAAACGCCCGATAGCCTCTAGGTTTGCGGCAGAGCCGAAGGCAACCCGCTTTCGAGCAAGCCCTAAATCATTGCGTCTAGGCTCGAAATAGTTGCAAATTCTGTAACGGACCTTGGAATCAAGGGAAGCGACCGTGCCTCCGGGCTATAGCACCAAATTGTTGCTGCACTGCACTTTTATGGGTGCATCAGTGTGGTGCAGTGTGTTGAGCCGAATCTCTAATGGCTCGCTATCCCTGTGTAGCACAAGTAGTTACCGAAGAGCGCGGCGACGGGCATGGAAATTGTACAGTTCTCCTTACCCTAAGGAGGATGCACACCATGGTAGACCCCGCCGCGTGCTCGGATTTCATCACCTATCGAATTCGAATGGGACTGACCTTAAGGGACCTAAGCGAACGTACGGGTTTGAGTCCTGCCACTCTGCACAGACTCGAAAGCCGGAAATGCCGCATCACGACGAGATCCAAGATTCGCCTGCAATCGGGCCTCGACCTTCCGATTGAGACCCTCGAAAAGCTAATTGGCTTTGAGTCCGGTCAGGAGACCACGACTCGTTCCAAGCCCAGGACACAAAGAGCTGCGGGCTAATCCGTGCTACTTTGCAGGTTACGGAAAGCAGAACTGATAAGCTCCAAATCTGGGATCAGGAAGAACTCCTAGTTCGGATTTATGGAAAGGGACCTGCCCCCCAAAACCTGATCCAGGCTTAGTGAGAGAATCTTGCTAGCTTGGTCTCGGAAGGGGGTTGTGATGCCACGGAAGCGATTCACGCCGGAGCAGGGCCGTCGCCTCGCTCAGGCCCGGGCGACCGGCCTGCCTTAAAGTCCGTAAGTAGCTGCCGGCCGACGTACCTCGTACGAATTCCATAACCAGGAAGAACAGGCCACAGTCCTCGTTTACGTCGGTGACCAGTACCAAGTGCGGCGAGCGCACACGGGCGGCGATATTGGCTTCCCGGTAGAAGCGTTCGATGAGCCCTGGATTCTTTTCAGCCAAGTTAAAGGGCAGCACTTTGACGGCTACTTCGAGCTTCAGGCGCGGATGGATGCCGTAGTAAACGGCGCCCATGCCGCCCTGCCCGAGCTTAGCCAGCAACGGGATCCCGCCTAACGCGGGCACGGGCTTGTCGGCCATGGGCATGCGCGGAGCGGTCGCCAGGAGCTTGTCGCCTGAAAGGTCCTGCGAAGGAACGCTGGGCTGGGTGCCGAACATCAAGCCGCCCGTGCCGGGCGCTCCCAGCCCAGCTGGCGTCGCAGGCGCGGGCGTGGCTTCGCCTGTGCCGGCAGGCGGGCGATTGGGGACGGGGTTAGGGTCGCTCACGAGGGGGAGTTTACACGGGAAGGTGCGGGGTGGAAGGGTGTAGCTCGACGTACTTATTGATGGCTTACGCCATGCCCAGATCCTTGAGTTCTTGAATGGCTTCTGCCATTGGACGCGTTTCACTGAGAATCACGAGCAAGGAAAATCTTGAAGGGTCAAACCCCCACTCCTTCGCGATTCGGTCTGCATCTCTTTCATTCTCCCGATCGGACGACCCTCCAGGCTTTCTCCCAATGGATTTCTGGTACACGTGCGCCAGTTCATGTGCAATCACCCACTGCATTACACCCGAGGGAAGAAACAGAATGTCCTTCTGTGAAAATTTTAACTCCATTCCCTTTTGGGACACCTGGGCGAAGCTTTTCTCCGAGTCAGCCCACATATTGGATAATTCAAATAACGGCAAGCGCGCACTCGATTTCCAATGCCTTACGATTGCTCTCCGGCTAGACAAGGGAATTTGCTTCCAGCACTGCCTGAATTCACGCACGAACTCCGGTCCGCCCACACCTTCACTAAATACAGACAGTTCGAAAGGGTATCGAGGGAGAAGTCGGAAAAATTTTACAGACATAATGATGCTCCATATGCACTTCCATTGACAAAGCACGGCTATTGCGGGAAGAGTTTCTGAGGTTCCAGAACGAGTGGACCGGAGTAGCGCCTTTCACGCCATAGGGAGGTGTGGAGATGGGTTGGCATCGCATGGTATTCCTGAATGTTGGTTGGATGGACCGTTACCTCGGATTAGCCGGAGATCGAATTCGTGGCGGCGGAAGTTTTGTCGAGGCCAAAGGCTACGGGCACGAGATCTACAATTTCAAGCACTTTAGCGGCTGGTGCTACGGATACGTTCAAACCCCAACAGGAACCATTAACCTGGAGCGCATTGACCCCACAGCAAAGGGCGACTCCCTTCGGGGCGTTCTCGTAATTTGGGTTGCCCGTCACCCCAAACGCGGGAGATGCATCGTCGGATGGTACAAGAACGCGACCGTGCACCGTGAGTTCTGGAGACTCAATCGCTCCGAAGGGCGGATCTTCAGGGGTAAAGACGTTGGCTATTTGGTGGAAGCTCGCGCCGGGGATTGTGAGTTGCTGCCTGACCTCAAGAGATGTTTTTCTATCCCAAGCGGGCGTGGCGGGATGGGGCAAGCCAATGTTTGGTATGCCGACCATTTCGGCCAGGAAAGAATTCGCCAGAAAGTCCTCAAGTATGTAAGAACAGGCCAGCTTGCTCACCGCTTGAACAGCAAGCCGAAGTCCGGAGGGTCCATACGTCGTCAAGTTGACCCTGCACTTCGGGCTAAGGTCGAGCGGGCTGCGATGAGGATCGTTGTACGCCGCTTCAAGGGCGATGGCTTCGATGTCCTGCCCGTCCATAAAGATAATCTAGGCTGGGATCTCGAAGCTACCAGAGGAAACGAGAAGTACCGGCTTGAGGTAAAAGGACTCTCTGGCAGGCAAGCCATCGTTGAGCTGACCCCGAACGAGTACGCCCAGATGAAAGCGCATCAGGCGGAGTGGCGGCTATGCGTGGTGACAAATGCACTTGCCCGTAAATCTAGGCTATCCATTTTCGCATATTCGAAGGATTCCGGAAGGTGGGAAGACGAAGGTGGAAATCATCTCAAGATTGGCGAAGTTCAATCTGCTAAGTGTTGGGTTTGATTGTAGTTACCATTCCATAAGCCTAAAGCGCGATCGCTTTGGGCGGATCAGCCAGCCCCCAGTAGCAGTGCGGATGTAGCAACCACGCTCGTTTCCGGTGGCCCAAGCTCGTCGTCCGGCTCCCCAAACGAATATCACGGGTGGAAGGCGAGCTTACCGAAGGGCGGCGGGGGCAAACAAAGGTGGGGCTGGGCGGTGTTTCAGATTTTTCAGGTGTTTCAAGGGCGTCGGCACATTCGAGTAGAGCCCGCAAGCTAACCAAGGATCAGAATACGTGTTGGCGTAGGGGTGGCTACGCAACTGGAGTTGGAGGATTTCGTGCGGGAGTGGGGGAACGACTTGTGATCGCAAGAGTGCGGGCCAGTGTGGAGGAGCAGGTGGAAGAGGTGGGGGTGACATCGCCCACCTACATAGGTAGGGCAAACGCCGCTCACCCTGAAAACGATTGACGCTGACTTTCTACCTTACCCCTTTACACATCCGCCTCCATGGTCATGATAGGGATTCTACTTTGTTCCAACCACGAAGCGGAGAACCCCAATGGCCATCTTCGAGCTTTCCCGCGATGGGGTCGCAAAAGTTTCAGAGGTGACCTTTGGCGAAGCCGGAGTACGCGAACGCGCCGATTTACAACGTGTTCTCCGCGAGAACGTACACATCGTATCACCCGATACGCTGGTCATTGCCGAAGAGTTTGGCGACTGGGAGGACTCTCGCCGGCGAGTAGACCTCCTGGGCCTGGACAAGAGCGCGAAATTGGTCGTTATTGAACTGAAGCGAACCGAAGACGGCGGGCACATGGAACTGCAAGCCATTCGGTATGCGGCGATGGTTTCCACCATGACCTTTGAACAGGTGGTCCACGCACACAATCAGCACTTGCTCAGCCAGGGCAATACCCCGGATGCGGCGGAGGCTATCCTTCGCTTCCTGGAATGGGACGCCCCGGACGAGGACCGCTTTGCTCAGGACGTCCGGATCGTGCTCGCGTCTGCGGAGTTCTCCAAAGAGCTTACTTCGTCGGTGATGTGGCTCAACGGGTATGACTTGGACATTCGTTGCGTGCGGCTCAAGCCTTACCGCCTGCAAGAGCGCATTCTGGTGGACGTGCAGCAGATCATCCCCCTGCCGGAGGCAGTCGACTACCAAGTTCAGATCAGGGAGAAGAACCGCAAAGAGCGCATCGCACGCACCGACGGTCCAGACTTCACACGCTACGACGTGAGCATGGACGGCAAAACTACTTTAGGCATGTGGAAGCGCAAAGCTATTTTTTTCTTGTGCCGCGAGCTGTGCCGAAGCGGCGTGGACCCCGAAGAGATAAACCAGCTTTTTGAATGGCGTGCCAATCGAGTATGGCGCGGCATGAACGGAACCTTGAATAGCCCGGAGTACATCGCGGCAGCAACAAAGGAAGCCGAACAGCGCAGCACGACTTTCGAGAGTCGTAGGTGGTTCTGCGAGGACAATGAGTTGGTTCAGTTCAAGGGCAAGACCTACGCGCTGTCCAACCAATGGGGCGGTCCCAACTGGTACAAGGCCATGGAACTGCTTAAGTCCAAGTACACGGCGCACAAGATCGAATTCACGCCCACTCAGGCCGCTGAAGAGTAAGTCCCCGATGAAACAAGCTTGCTCCAACCCTGATTGCCTCTATTGCGTGCGTTTCACACGGCCAGCGCGGCCGCTTCGGTACAGCTGGACCGCGCGTACACTTCAGATTCACCACGAACTGACACTGTCTAGATATTTCGAGCGTCCGGTGCTGGTAGCCTCCGTTACATTGACGCAGAACACTCGAGCCAGCGGTAGAACACTCCTTTACAGGTCTTCGCGATGGATCCCGGGGGACGAATGGCTCTCCTGAGAACCGATATAGAAAGGGCGCTCGACGAGCTCATCCTCCAAGAGGAGGGGATGCGTTTTCAGGGGCTGGCGGTTGTACTCGGGAAGAATCGCTGGCCCGAACTCATCGCCCGCCAGCGCAAGAAGGATCTTGGCCTCGATGCCTACGCGCCCTCAGGCCTGACTCAGGGGAGGATCGGTAAGGGACTCGCCGCTTCAATTACGCCAACGCTGAAGAAGATTTCTGGCGACGCGGAGACTGCCAAGAAGAACTTTCCTGACCTAAGGATGCTCCTCTTCGTGACGCCCGCCGTTGTTGGCAACGCCGACCGAAGGCGGTGGGAAGAGGCAATTCAGAAGGATCATGGCGTCGAACTTCACATCCTCGAGCGTGAGGAGATCGTCGCGCAGATGATGATGCCGGAGAATGCCTCGCTCTGTACGAGCTTCCTCCACCTTCATATAGACGCCGAACCACAGGTCGCAGACCTCATTGACAGAACAAGGCGCGCGGCCGGCGTTGTCGCACGAACCTGGGCATGCAAGACCAATGGACGTCCTCTAATCGATCTTACGGTAGTGCGACTTGACCCGAATGGCGCGGAGTCTGCCGAGGTGCTATCGCTTACGCAAATCGACCAGGCGCTGTACCAGGGCGGCCGCATCGTTCTCGAAGGGCCCGCAGGCCGCGGGAAAACCACGACGCTGATACAGCTTGCGCAACGCGCGCGCAGCGCGGGCACGCCGATCATGGTCGAACTTCCGGCGTGGACGTCCTCGCGCAGGAACATTCTCGAATACATTGCCGGCATGCCTTCGTTCCAGGCCGAAGGACTCACGCCCGCCGACCTCGCGCGGGTGCAGCAGACTGAACCTTTCCTGTTGATGTTGAACGGTTGGAACGAAATTGCGGAGTCGAATTCTGCACATGCGAATGACGCTCTCCGGGAACTCGAACGGGATTTTCCAAGCGCGGGCATCATCGTCGCAACCCGAACGCACCACTTGACGCCGCCGATTCCCGGTGCGTTGCGACTGAGGTTGTTGCGCCTTCAGCGCGAGCAGCGGGCTGCCTATCTGGCGGCCCGCCTTGGCGCGAAAGGCGCCGAGCTCAGTGCCCACATCGATACTGACCCTTCGCTCGACCAGCTGACTCGCACGCCGTTCATCCTCTCGGAAGTCGCCTCGTTGTTTGAAGCTGGGGCCGAGATTTACCCTACGAAGATCGGCGTCCTCGCCCAGGTTCTTAGTCTGCTAGAACAACGACAGGAGCACAGAAACTCGCTGCAAACGGCACCGATCTTCGGCCTGCAAACGGACTACCTGAGGGCTCTGGCAACTGAGATGACCCGGCGCGGTGCTGTGGCATTACCCGAGGCTGATGCCCGCGCTGTCGCTGCCGCCGTCGCACGAGAGCTTGCGGACTCTGGGCAGATCGAGCAGACGGAACCGTCAACAGTCCTCGCGACGCTCACGGCGCACCACGTTCTTGTACACGTCGACTACCCACAAACGTCGTTTCAATTCGAGCATCAGCAGCTTCAGGAGTATTACGCTGCGCTGGACGTCCTCGCGCGACTTCGCGACCTGCGGGATGATGACCGCGACGTGGTCGGCCGCTTCGTGGTCGATTACGTGAACGATCCGGCTTGGGCCGAACCGCTGCGCATGATCGCCGAGTGGTTTGCCACGCAGACTGCCGATGGCGAAACCAATAAGCGAAACATCCGCGCAGGCGTGAAGTTGGTAGAGATGGCGCTCGACGTCGACCCTGTGTTCGCCGGCGAGCTTGCGCAGCTTTGCGGCGCAGCCGTCTGGAAAGAAGTTCGCGTGGCCACCGGCGAGCGATTCCGCGGCGTCTACGCGATCCGAGATGGTAGCTATCGGCAGTATGCCCTTGCCGCCATGCTCGCCACTGGCGCGGACGACTTCAGCGACATCATCGTGCCGCTTCTGTCGAATCTAGACCAGCAAACACGGCTTCGCACTTACCAACTCTTGCCGAACATTCATCTCTCGTCGCTTGGACCGAATTGGCGCGAGCAGGTGCAAGGCTGGACCGAGGAGGCGCGAGCGGATTTCGTCTCCGAACTGCTTAATCATCGTGTTGATGGCGAGATTGTGGCCTTCGCTGCGGAGGACAGCAGTATCGCAGTGAAGAAGGTGGTGGTCTCCTGCCTCATGTGGACCGGGTCTGATGACGCGCTGACCCGCGTCCTTGAGTCGATGGATGCGCAGACATTCGAGGATGTTTCACGCAAAGACGCCGACCGTATGCCAGTGACCCTAAGGGCCAAGACCATCGGGGCGATGCGGAAATTCCTCGAGACCACGACCGACCATCTAGCCCGTGTGCGAACCGCGCTCGATCTGATCGAGTTCGGTGAGTCAGGCCTGGATGGAGTCGTCAAGGATGCGATGGCGGCGCTGCCCAGCGACGATTTGCGCAACCTGGGTTCGTACCACATCCAACCGGCGCTCGAGTATCTGCGCCGAATCGATCATGCTTGGGTGACCGACTGGGTGGCCACTCGGGTTGCCGAAGGCGTCCTATCCGAGCATGAATACTGGTTGGGGTTCGCGTCGGGCATTCCTGACGGACTCGGCGAGAAATACTTACAACGCCTTGAGACCGAAGACTTCAAGCACAGGCGCCTCGACGGCATGATTGCGGTCGTTGCCGCACGCGCGGACGCCAGACTTGCGGCTCGTGTGTTTGCGCGACTGCGCGAGCTACGGCGCACGGTCGATTCGGCGCCCGGTGTACGGCACCAATTCGAGCGGCAGGTGATGCGCCAACTGGAAACCGTTTTCCGCGGCCTTCCCGCGGATATCGCCGTAACCGGCATTCTCTCATCAGTTACCAGCGGCGATCCACTTGATATCAAAGTCGCCGCCAGCCTTCTGAGCCGGGTCGCCAAGTCGGACGTGGAACCACTGCGCATTGCCGACGCCGACCTGAAGGCACGCCTCCGCGCGTATCTGAATATTGGCGTCGAACTTGTGCTTTACCAAGACAACATCAACGGCGAAGAGATAGCGGATTTGGCCTCGTCGATTGCACAGGTCGGAATATCCGAAGACATGGCAGGCCTGGTGACGCTCATCCGCTCCGACATCAAGAGAATGCGCCGCAGGCGGGCCGCGCGCGCAGCCGGCGACCGCGAGTCTACCGACAATGGCTCAGTCATGAGCTACGCCGTTTGGCACATTGCCGCCGTCATGCACCTCGACGCTGCCGGCGCGGAGCAGGTGCTCATCGACCTGCTTCCCGAGCCGGAATACTTCTTAGACGTCGCGGCGGCGATGGCGCGCGACTTCCTGCCGAAACCGGAGCGGTCTTTTGAACGTACGCTACGCTATGACTTGATGTGGGCAGCGCGCGAAAACCGCGTTCCACCAATCGCCAACGAGCAGCGGCGCACACGGTTCGCCGCCGCGCTCAATGCCGAAATTAAGCGTTTGCGAGAACAGAACCAAGACGGGAACCTCCCCGGCGCCCTGAAAGAGCTCGCAAGGGCGCTTGCTGCAGTCGATGGTCGCGGTTCCACGGCCGCGGTGCTCGACGTGATTACTCTGCCCGGCCAGTGGGACGAGCAAATCCGCCTTGAGGCGGCAGAGCGTCTGTTGAATGCGGGTGTCATATTGCCCGCAACCACTGCGCTCTCACTCGTCGATTCTATCCTCGATCGGATAGAGAATGGGATGCAGGATTCAGACAGGTACCTTTTGCGCCGCAGCCTCGCGCTTTGCCCGTTCGTCGACGACCCAGCGGCAGGGATCGCCAAGATGTGCGACGTGCTCGGCAAGCGGCGCCTCAGGGGATACGAACTGCGCGAGATCGTCACCGCTCTCGGTGAGAGTCGCTCAGATGCCGCCGTTGATCTCCTGTACCAACTTTCGACCGATGCGCCGACGTTTAGGCAATGCGAGGACAATTTCATTAACGCTTTCGCTGTTCTCGACAAGCCGCGTGCGCGCGAGCTGCTCCTGGGATTTGTCGATCCGGATATTCACGGCGTCGCGCTAACGCGTCGGGCTCACGGTGAAGACGTGCTGGTCGCGCAGCTCGCGGAAATGGCCCTGCGCAAGCCGGAGGCGGCAGTGCAGTTGCGGGAGATGTGCAAACGCAACCTTCCAGAACTCAATCGGCAGGTCCTCTCGAAAGTCATGGATTGGCTCGGAACGCCCGAGGCCTTGGCCGCCAATCTGAACCTGATCGATGACGCCAGACCCTCGCCGGTTCCACAAGGCGTCTGGGACCAACTCAAAAACGCTTTCGTCGAGCGACGATCATACGGCCCAAATGCCAACGTCTTCCAGGAACACTCGCGCGCATCAAACGAACTTCGCATCCGACTTTTCAGAATGGCGACTGACGATAGGAAACGACAGAAGTCCGCGTCCATGCTTCTCGGTCAAATAGAGGAATGGCGTCTGGAACATGGCAGGCCGTCGGGTGAACCGCGTCACCCCGATATCACATCTGGCCAATCGTGGCCGCCAATGGAGCCTTTACATGTTCAGAAGGGAACCCCCATGCCCTATGGGAATACCGACATCTCCAAATCTTAGGAATGCGTGAATAAAATTCTGTAGCAAACACTGCGCCTGCCCCACGAGCGTGAAACAGAAACGCTACGAACTTCCGGTCTCGACCACAAGACTGAGATCTTCTGGCGCTTGACCACCCCCTTGTCCAGCCGGCGCCGCCCGATGAAACGTCGTTCCCGCCTTCCCCTTTACACTCCTGCACCATGCGGCATGATACGCGCACAACTCGGTATACGGTAAAAGCGCACAGGGGTTCCTCACGATGGGACGACGGAAGGCGGCGGCGGACGCGCCGCCCAAAGGCGCCAACGGTTCTGCGGCGGCGCTGGGCTTCAACGACCCGGAATCCGTGGTTTCGTTTCAAAAGGCAGCCTAAATTATGAATGAGAAAGCCAACTTCAAGGTTGACCCACGTCTAGCAAGCTTGCTGGGGGAAGCATATCGTTCTACAGAACACGCTGTGAAAGAACTCGTGGACAACGCTTGGGACGCCGATGCCACGATAATCTCTATCATGTTGCCTGACCCCATGACCTCCAATCCGATTGTCGTCGTGGATAACGGCAGCGGCATGACGGAGCAGGAAGTTCGAAACGAGTACCTCGTAGTAGCAAATGACCGCCGCTCACGCAAGGGCGACCGTACGAAACAGCTCAAACGCCTTGTAAAGGGCCGGAAAGGAATTGGAAAGTTCGCCGGACTGATGGTTGCGGACATGATGGAAATCGAAACAACAGCGCGAGGCAAAGTGACGCGCGTGATTATTTCAAAGGAAGTCCTTCTAAATGCGTCGCGCGACTTGGAGCGTATCGATCTGCCGCTTAGCGTTACGGGTGCACCTAGTAGCCCTACGGGGACAATAGTTACCCTTTCCTCACTGAGCGACCGCTTCGAGTTTCCGCTGCCCGAGCGGCTCAAGCCCCTCCTGATGACCGAATATGGCCGTGAGGAGGATGTGCGTATCAGCGTCAATGGTGTCCCGCTTGGACTTGATGACCTGCCAGGAGAAAAATTTCAGGCTGACGAGAACCTTGCGGATGCGGGGGCTGTAAAGCTGAGCTTCAAAGTCTCAGATGGTGGTAAATCACTCAAGCAGGCCGGGATCGCAATTCGAGTGGGCGGAAAGATTGTCGGCAAACCAGGGTTCTTCGGTTTAGAAGATGACCCGGAGATTCCGCCGAAATTGCTCAAAAAGGTATATGGCGAAGTCGAGGCGGATGGGCTTGCCGATAGCGTCACTTCCGACTGGGGCGACATTGTCGAGAACAGCAAAGCGTTTCATGCTTTGAAACCGGTTGTTCAGACACATCTGAAAAATGCCGTCGAAGGTGTATTCAAACGCGAAGTGAACCTTCAGCGTGCGCGCATCCAACGCCAGATCAATCTTCGTTTGGCGGAAATGCCGGAACATCGCCGCCGATTCGCACAAGCGGCGATCGAAAAGGTTATGAAGCGTTTCTATGGCGAGAGCGAAGACAAGGTTGAAACCGTGGCCTCGGTCATTCTCGACGCATTTGAGAAGGACGAATACTGGCAGGTGTTGAAGCAGATCGACGAGAGCAAAGATGTTGATGTCGAAGCCTTCGCGTCTGCTCTAGAGGTATTTGGCTTGCTTGATATGGCGCTGATGGCGAACCAAGCTAAAAGCCGGCTCAAAGTCTTGGACCACTTGGATGACCTCATTCGCAATCCAGCTACGCTTGAAAAGAATGTCCATAGCGTCATTGAGCGAAATCTGTGGGTGCTTGGATACGACCATTCGCTCATCTCGTCGAACAAGACTCTTGCCCGCACGATTGAAGAATACACCTCGGCGAAGTTCACTGGCGCGCGCGCATCTAAGCGCCCCGATCTGTTCCTCGCGCAGAATCTTCGCGGCGACTACTTGTTAATTGAGTTTAAGCGCCCAAACAAGGAAATAGATCGGCAGGACCAGCGCCAAGCTCAGGAATACAGGGATGACCTCGAACCTAAGTTTGGCTCGATTGTAGTCCTGCTGCTCGGCAAAGGTCGTGAGGCTACAGCCACAGGGCAGAATGACCCTCCTCGCTTACAGGTTATTAGCTATGAGGCCCTCATCAGCACGGCACGCACCCAACTCGACTGGTTGCTTTTGGAACTACAGCGCGACTGTCCGCACACGTGAAACGTACCGTAACGAATTCCAGGTGAAGGTCCGCGCGCGGGGGCTATACTCGCCGCGTAATCCACCTTAAGGAGCCGCCCCAAGCATGGTCACCGGGGAAATCCGCAGCCAGATTGACCGGATCTGGGATGCGTTCTGGGCGGGCGGCATCTCCAACCCGCTCGAAGTCATCGAACAGATCACCTACTTGCTCTTCATCCGGCGCCTCGACGAACTCCACACGCTGGAAGAAAAACAGGCCACGCGCCTCAAGCGCCCGCTCGAACGCCCGGTCTTCCCGAAGGGGAAGGACGAGAAGAAGCGCGCGTACGAAGACCTGCGCTGGTCGCGCTTCAAGAACTTCGACCCCAAGGACATGTACACGGTCCTGGCCGAGCACGTTTTCCCGTTCCTGCGCACGCTGGGCGGGGACGATTCCACGTACGCGCACCACATGAAGGACGCGCGCTTCACCATCCCCACGCCCGCGCTTTTGGCCAAGGTCGTGGACTTGATTGATCACGTGCCGATGGAAGACCGCGACACCAAGGGCGACTTGTACGAGTACATGCTCGGCAAGATCGCGACGGCCGGGCAGAACGGGCAGTTCCGCACGCCGCGCCACATCATCCGGTTGATGGTCGAACTCGTCGCGCCCACGCCGAAGGACGTGGTCTGCGATCCGGCCTGCGGCACTTCGGGCTTCCTAGTGGCGGTGGGCGAGTACCTGCGCGAGCGGCACGCCAAGGCGCTCCTGGACCCCAAGACTAACCGGCACTTCCACCGCGAACTCTTCCACGGCTTCGACTTCGACAACACCATGCTGCGCATCGGCAGCATGAACATGCTCCTGCACGGCGTCGAGAACCCGGATATCCGCTACCGCGATTCGCTGGCGCAGGACCACGCGGGCGAAGAAGAGAAGTACACGCTGGTCCTGGCCAATCCGCCGTTCGCGGGCTCGCTGGATTACGAGAACACGGCGAAAGACCTGCTCCAGATCGTGAAGACGAAGAAGACGGAACTGCTCTTTCTGGCGCTCTTCCTGCGCCTGCTCAAGCCGGGCGGGCGCGCGGCGGTGATCGTCCCCGACGGGGTGCTCTTCGGTTCGTCGAAGGCGCACAAAGAACTGCGCCAGCGGCTGGTCGAGGAACAGAAGCTCGACGCGGTCATCTCGCTGCCGGGCGGGGTCTTCAAGCCCTACGCGGGCGTCTCGACGGCGATCCTGCTCTTCACCAAGACCAACAGCGGCGGGACGGATACGGTCTGGTTCTACGACGTGGACGCCGACGGGTGGAGCCTGGACGACAAGCGTACGCCGCTCTTGCCCGACGAGAAGCTGGGGCCGGTGGTGGAAGGCAAGCTGACGGCCGCGGAGCACGCGAAGAACAACCTGCCGGACGTGGCGGCGCGCTGGGCGGAGCGGGAGAAGAGCGAACGTAAGCGCCCGTGCACGGCGCAGAGCTTCTGCGTGGCGAAGGCCGATATCGCGGCGCAGGGGTACGACTTATCGCTAAACCGGTACAAGGAAGTGGTGCACGAAGAGGTCCAACACCGTGCGCCGAAGGAGATCATCGCGGAACTGGCACGGATGGAGGCGGAGATCGTGAAGGGGCTGAAGGAGTTGGAGGGAATGGTGAAGTGAAGGTGGTAAGTAGATGGCCCACCGCTCCACTCGGTGACGTGGTGGAGGAGACTCAATACGGCACGTCGCTCAAAGCGAACGAGCAAGGCGAGGGTGTGCCGGTGCTGCGGATGAACAACATCACTTACAGCGGCGCACTCGATCTGTCCGATATGAAGCACGTCGAGATGCCGGGCGAAGACTTCGATCAATACTCGGTCCGGCGCGGTGACTTGCTCTTCAACCGCACGAACAGTCAAGAGCTAGTCGGAAAGATGGGCGTCTGGAATCGCGACGAAAAAGTCGCTTTTGCTGGCTATCTCATCCGATTGAGGCTCAAGCCTGACCGCGCTGACCCGGCGTTTGTCGGCGCGTGGTTCAATACGCCTGAGATGAAGTCGCTGCTTCGCACGCGGGCGAAGCCATCCATCAACATGTCGAACATCAACGCGACGGAGGTGCTGAAGTTTCCTCTCGTGCTTCCCCCGCTGGCGGAGCAGCGGCGGATCGCGGAGGTGTTGGACCGCGCGGAGGCGTTGCGGGCCAAGCGCCGCGCCGCCCTCGCCCAACTCGACGCCCTTACCCAATCCATCTTCCTAGATATGTTCGGGGACCCGGCCACCAACCCGAAACGCTGGCCGCTGGTTCGGCTCGGCGAACAAGCCACGAAAATCGGGAGCGGCTCGACCCCGACAGGTGGAGAAACGGCATATCGAGCGAAAGGCATTTCGCTCATTCGCAGTCTCAACGTCCGCGATGGCGAATTCACTTTCAAAGACCTCGCCCACATCGGCGACGAGCAAGCGGCAAAGCTTGCTGGCGTGATAGTCGAAGCGAACGACGTGCTGCTTAACATCACGGGTGCGTCCGTGGCGCGGGTTTGCCGTGCACCTTCGTCGGTGCTTCCGGCGCGAGTGAACCAGCATGTCTGCATCATCCGACCAAAGCCAACCATCAACGCTGTGTTCTTGGAGCAATTTCTTCTCGCCGAGCAGACCAAGCGTCGTTTGCTCAAAATCGGCGGCGCAGGCGCGACCCGCGAAGCAATCACCAAGTCGCAGATTGAAGTCTTCGAGGCGATTTGCCCCCCCATCCCGTTGCAGTGCGAATTCGCCCGGCGAGTGACGGCGGTGGAGGCGCTGAAGACGGCGCAACGCGCGTCGCTGGCGGAGCTGGACGCGCTCTTCGCCAGCCTCCAGCACCGTGCCTTTCGAGGGGAACTGTGATCCGTCCGCCCGATGTGCGGTTACGAACGTCAAGACTCCGGGGTAGGTGCGAATGGCTGCCTTCGTCAAATTCTTCGGCCAAAGCGGTGCGCGCGAAGCGGCTTCGACGAGCATCGTCGAGGAATTAAAGCGCTCGGGTTCGCACTGGGCCTGCACCTATTCGCCCAAGAAGCGGCCCCGCCAGGTCCGCGACGGCGACACGATGTACCTGGCCAAGCTTGTGACCGACCCGCACGGCATCTTCATCTACGGGCGCGCGACGGCGTTGCGCCACATAGACGGCCGCGACGAAGCGACACCTGAAGAGATCGCCCTGCGTGCCTGGAAGACCCGATGGCCGCTCTACATCCGCGTGGAACGTCCCGAATTCATCAACGGTTCCCTGGGCTGTGGGGTGGCGCTGGAAGACCTGATGGACGCGCTCGACGCCGACGCCTTCGCGTCCACTCAGCGCAACAAGGCCAAGGGCCAAGGCAATACCGACCCGCGCAAAGCCATCCGTCAGCAAGCGCACGTGAAGCTTTCCGAGCAAGGCGCGCAGTGGCTGCACGAGAAGTTCAACGCCGCCCTGGCCCAACACGGCCGCTTCCCGGCGGAAGAACTGGCCAAGCTGGACGGGCCGAAAGGGAATCCACCGCTCTGAGCGCACAAACCCAGGCCGACGGTATCGGAGGCACTACGCATGCAGCAGCAGAACATCCCGATCAGCACCCTGGTGGATATGTACAAGCGGGGGGAACTGCGGCTTCCGGAGATTCAGCGCCATTACGTCTGGCGCGCGACGCGCGTGCGCGATCTGCTCGATTCGCTGTACCGGGGCTACCCAAGCGGCTCGGTATTGGTGTGGGAGACCGACGAACCCATTCCGACCCGCGATTTCGCCATCGCTCAGGACACCACTGCTTTCGCCGGGCGCAAGCTTTTGTTGGATGGGCAGCAGCGACTCACTTCCTTAACGGCTGTATTGAACGGCGATCAGGTCAAAGTCCGCAACCGCAAGCGCCCCATCGAAATCCTGTTCAACTTGGATCACCCATCCGGCCCGCCTACGGAAGTGGTGGAAGTCGAAGGCGATGAGGAGACGCCCCTGATCGCGGACGACGAGATCGCCGACGAAGCCGGGGAAGCCGAAGCCGAAGACGATCAAGAAGAGAATCTCGTTGAAAAGCTGAATCGGCGCACATTTGTCGTGGCCAGCCGAGGTCTGCAATCCCAACCGAATTGGGTCTCGGTAAGCGAAGTCTTTAAGGCGAGCAACGATACGGCGATTCTGAAGAAGGCCGGAGTCACCGGCTTTGACGATCCCCGGTATCAAAAGTATTCGGAACGGCTCACGAAGCTTCGGCAGATCAAGAACTACCCTTACGTGGTTCATGTGCTGGAGCGCGCCATGAGCTACGAAGAGGTAACGGAGATTTTCGTACGAGTAAATTCCTTGGGCGCAAAACTCAGGTCTTCGGACCTGGCGTTGGCGCAGATGACTTCACGCTGGCCGAACCTGCTGACAAGGCTCGAAGAGTTTCAGGCGGAATGCGAAGAAAGCTGGTTCACGCTGGACTTGGGCTTGCTGGTCCGTTCCATCGTGGTTTTCGCCACGAAGCAGTGCCTGTTTCGGAACGTCGGCACCACACCGGTCGAGAAGCTTAAGGCGGGGTGGGAAGAAGCGAAAGAAGGGCTGCGCTTTGCGATCAATTTCCTGCGCAGCAATGCGGGCATCGAAGACGAGTCGCTGCTTTCGTCGCCCATGTTCATCATCGCGCTTGCCGTCGTGAGCCGAATCAGGAACAACCGCCTTACCCAAGCCGACCAGCACGCGCTGCTGCACTGGCTTCTGGTCGCCAACGCGCGCGGGCGGTATTCACGTGGTTCCACCGAAACGCTGTTGAACGAGGACCTGAACATCCTGTTCCGTTCGGGCGACCTTGCTGCCCTTCTGGAGCCGGTTAAGCGGCAGTTCGGACGGTTAACCATAGAGCCGAACGATTTGACCGCTCGCGGGGCCAACAGCCCGTTATTCTCGCTGGCCTACTTGGCGCTTAAGGACAGTGGCGCGAAGGATTGGTTCAGCGGCCTGGGTCTGTCGCTGACGCACCAAGGCAAGCTTCACTTTATTCAATGGCACCATATCTTCCCCAAGTCCCTCTTGAAAAATCGTGACTTAGAAACCGGCGAAATCAACGAAATAGCAAACATGGCCTTCATCACCGGCCAGACGAATCGCCGCATCAGCAACAAAGCGCCTGCGGAATACCTGCCTGGAATCATTCAGGCTCAAGGCCCCGAGACGCTCGAATCGCAGTTGGTGCCCACCAACCCAGAGTCGTGGAGCCTGGATAACTATAGGGAATTTTTGCGTGTTCGTCGGGAGGCCATGGCCCAGCGCATGAATGAATTCATTCGAGCGAAGGCCGGTTTATGAGCCAATTCCACTTCCTCCAATCCGAGTGGCCTGACCTGCACGAGTCGGCCGCGAAGGCGGAAGCGCTGGCGCATCCCGACCCGCGCGCCGCGTGCTTCTACGCGCGCCGCGCGCTCGAACTGGCCGTCGCGTGGCTCTACAAGCACGACCGCAGCCTGCGCATGCCGTATCAGGAGCACTTGAGCGCCCTGATTCACGAGCCGACTTTCCAGAAGACCGTTGGCTCCGCTGTCTTCGCCAAAGCGCGCATCCTGAAGGACCTTGGCAACCAGGCCGTGCACAGCCAGCGGCCGATGCGCGCGTACGACGGACAGTCGGCAGCCAAGGAACTCTTTCACGTGCTCTTCTGGTTCGCGCGCACCTACGCGCGCGGCGCAAAGCCGCCGGATGCGCTGGCGTTCGACCCCGCCGCGCTGCCGAAGACCGCGCCGCTCCCGCCGCAGACCACCGAACAGCTTCAGCGCCTGGAGGCCCAGCTCAAGGAGCGCGACGAGAAGCTTGCCGAAGTGCTGGGCGGCAAGGCGCAACTGAGCGCGGAACTGGAGCGGTTGCGCCGTGAGGTCGCCGCCGCCAAACAGGCCAACGCGAAGCACCCCGATACGCACGACTACAACGAAGCGCAGACCCGTGACTACTTCATTGACCTGCTCCTGAAGGAAGCGGGTTGGGCGCTCGCCCAAGCTCAGGACCGCGAATACCCGGTCACGGGCATGCCCAATGAAGAAGGAAAGGGCTTCGTGGACTACGTGCTGTGGGGAGACGACGGAAAGCCCCTGGGACTGGTCGAGGCCAAGCGCACCAAGCGGGACCCGCGAATCGGGCAACAGCAGGCGAAGCTGTACGCCGACTGCCTGGAGCAGCAGTTCAAACAGCGCCCGGTGATCTTCTATTCCAACGGCTACGAACATTGGATTTGGGACGACGAGCGGTATCCGCCGAGAGCGGTGCAGGGCTTTTACAAGAAGGCCGAACTGGAACTGCTGATCCAGCGCCGCAAGGGGCGCAAAGCCCTGGCGGAGCAGGAGATCAACCCGGCCATCGTCGAGCGCTTCTACCAAACGCGCGCCATCCGGCGCATAGGGGAGACCTTCGAGCGCGACCACGCGCGCAAGGCTCTGGTGGTCATGGCCACGGGCGCGGGCAAGACACGCACGGTGATCGCACTGAGCGACCTGTTGATGCGCGCGCAGTGGGCCAAGCGGGTGCTCTTCCTGGCCGACCGTGTGGCGCTGGTGAAACAAGCGGTCAACGCGTTCAAGAAGCACCTGCCAGACGCTTCACCCGTGAATTTGGTGACCGAGCGAGAATCCGAAGGGCGCGTGTACGTCTCGACGTACCCGACGATGCTGCACCTGATAGACGAGTCGCGCGACGGCTTGCGCCGCTTTGGCGTGGGGCATTTCGATCTGGTCATTATTGACGAAGCGCACCGCAGCATCTTCCAGAAGTACAAAGCGATCTTCGATTACTTCGATGCGCTCCTGGTGGGGCTGACCGCCACGCCCAAGGACGAGGTGGACCGGAATACGTACGGCATCTTCGATCTGGAAGACGGCGTGCCCACCGACGCGTACCCGCTCGAAGACGCGGTGAAGGACGGCTTTCTGGTGCCCGCGCAGTCGGTCGCGGTGCCGCTTAAGTTCCAGCGCGAGGGCATCAAGTACGACGACCTGCCCGAAGAAGAGAAAGAGCAGTGGGACGCCACCGAATGGAACGAAGAAGGCGAGACGCCTAATCAGGTGGAGGCCGAAGCGGTCAATAAGTGGCTTTTCAACCAGGACACGGTGGACAAAGTGCTGGCGCACCTGATGACGCGCGGCGCGAAGGTCGCGGGCGGCGACCGCCTGGGCAAGACCATCGTATTCGCCAAGAACCAGGACCACGCCCAGTACATCGAAGATCGCTTCAATGCGAACTATCCCCACCTGAAGGGGCAGTTCGCGCGCACCATCACATTCAAGACCGAGTATCCGCAAAGCCTGATCGACGACTTTTCGATCAAGGACCGCGCGCCACATATCGCCATTTCCGTGGATATGCTCGATACGGGCATTGACGTGCCGGAGGTGGTGAACCTCGTCTTCTTCAAGCTGGTGCGCTCCAAGACGAAGTTCTGGCAAATGGTGGGGCGGGGTACGCGCCTTTGCCCGGACCTGTTCGGGCCGGGGCAACACAAGGAGTTCTTCTATCTCTTCGATTACTGCCGCAACCTGGAGTTCTTCAGCCAGAACCCCGAGACCACCGACGGCGCGCTGGGGGAGTCGCTGGGCAAGCGGCTCTTCAAGACGCGGCTGGAATTGATTCTGGAACTGGACCGGAAACTCGGAGCGCGCTCGGGTGGCGCTCAAGAAGACCCCGGCGGCTACAGCGAGCCCAGAACCGAAGAGGACGTGCGGCGCGGCTTGGTCGAAACGCTGCGTACCGAAGTCGCGGCGATGAACGTGGATAACTTTATCGTGCGCCCCAAGCGTCGGCTGGTCGAGAAGTACGCCAAGCCCGAAGCCTGGAACGCGCTTAAAGGCGATGACTTCAGCGAGTTGACGCATGAAGTCGCGGGGCTACCGGCCGAACTGGATCCCGAAGACGAAGAAGCCAAGCGCTTTGACCTGCTGATCCTGCGCCTACAACTGGCACTCCTGCGCGCCGAGCCGGGCTTTGAGCGCCTGCGGAAGGAAGTTGTGACCCTCGCCGGACTGCTGGAAGAGAAAGCCGCGATTCCCATGGTCGCCCAGCACATGGCGCTGATCCAGGACCTTCAGACGGACGAGTGGTGGCAGAACGCCACGACGCCGATGCTGGAAGTCGTGCGCAAGCGCCTGCGCCTGCTGATCAAGCTGATCGAAAAGGCCCAACGGAAACCCATCTACACGAACTTCGAGGACCTGATGGGTGCCGAGGTGGCTATCGCGCTGCCCGAGTTCGACCGGGGCGGCTTCGAGCGCTTCCGCGAGAAGGCGCGGCAGTTCCTGAAGGCGCACCAGGACCACTTGGCGATACACAAATTGCGCATGAACGAGCCCCTTACGCCTACGGACTTGGTGGAATTGGAGCGCATGCTGTCTGCGAGTGGCGTGGGTTCTCCCGAAGACCTGAAGCGGGCGAAAGAAGAGAGCCATGGGCTGGGCCTCTTCGTGCGCTCGCTGGTCGGATTGGACCGCGAAGCCGCCAAGCGGGCGCTATCGGGATTTCTGGCCGGTAAGACCCTTCGGGCAAACCAGATTGAGTTCGTGAACCTGATCGTGGAGCAGCTTACGGCGAACGGCGTCATGGACCCTGGCTTGCTTTACAGGCCTCCTTTTACCGACCTTTCGGCCCAGGGTGTTGAGAGCATGTTTGCATCGTCCGAAGTGGACGAACTGCTGGCGGTGCTGAAGGGCGTATCGGACGCCGCGGCGGGTTAGCGTCGCGCGCGCCATCTAATTTACTGGCGATTTCGCGTTAGAATTACGTGGTCGGGGCCACGCTTACCTAGCCACCTGCCGCCGGCCCGGCATGGTGAGCGCAAACCCGCGCAGGGTGGGCAGGTCGAGCGTTCAGCACCTCCGTAGGCGGGGATTCCCTCTATTTTTCTCGATGGCCCGCACGATAATGGTACAGAGGAATGAACCCCATTACGTGGAGGCTTCGATGGCTACGCTCGAAATCACGCTTACCGATGACGTGGACGGTCCGGCCTTTGGCGACGGTACGCTCGCGCTGACGCCGAGATTTTACGGCAACGGTCGCGAGTCGGTGCCGTGCGCTTTGCTCACGGTGAAGAACTGCGACGGCGCGGTCGCGAGCCGCTTCCTGCTGGTCGTGAACGGCAGGAATCTCTCGCTGGAACTGGTGGATCGAACGCGGCCGGTCCTGTCGACGGTGGACCGGCTGGAGGCGGAGATGGCGAAGGACGCTGTCCCTGCGTAGGCTACTTTATTCGGCGCGCGGAAGATTCTTCTGCAAGCGCGAGCATCGGTAGTACGGCGGCCAGCGCGTCCCGGTCGTGGCGCTCCAGGATCGCTTCCAAGCGCTGCCGCGCTTGAGCCTCCATAGCGGTCCATGGATCCACCGGACTGACCAGGAGTAGTTCGTGCGCTTCGACGCCCAGCGCTTCCGCGATCCGTACGACGAGTTCAAGGCCCGGCTCGGCCTCGCCCCTTTCCAAGCGTGTCATGTAACTGAGACTGAACGCCGCTCGCCGCGCCAGATCTTTCTGCTTCATGCCCAGACCGGTCCGTAGCTCACGGACGCGGCGGCCAAAATGCTTCACCGCTTCGGCACGATGCAGGGCAACCTTTTTTCGACGGGCTTTGTGCGCTTTCGACATAACGATCCCTCTCCGAAGAGATCGGCCGGAGAGGGAACATGTGCATACACACGATACTATCTATCAACATACACGATTGTATTCTTCGCACCCGTAGTTACATTCACGGGTATCCAACGGGCTGATGGGCACCCAGGGAACTGCATCGCGACCGTTGAGCGGAGGCTGGGCCGATGAGTGAGATCACCGCGAAATGGGAAGCGCTGGGCGGTAAGCAGGGCTTTCTCGGAGATGCGCTCCAAGACGAGGCCGCCTGTCCCGACGGCGTAGGTCGGTACCGCCAATTCCAGCACGGTCATATTTATTGGCACCCGGAGACGGGAGCACACGAGGTCCACGGGGCCATCCGCGATAAGTACGGCGCACTGGGCTGGGAGAAGAGCAGCCTGGGCTACCCGGATTCGGACGAAGAGCCGGTGCTGGGTGGCAAAGGACGGGTTAGCAGTTTTCAGCGCGGCATTATTGTGTGGGACCAAGAGCGGAATACATGCGAGGTCGTGGAGAATCAAGGCGAGTACGCAAAGCACTATTCAGAAGAGGGGTTCTGGGACACGGTTTACAAGTTCGCCATTAAGGCTGGACAGCAGGTTATTGAAAAGGCGTTGATGCTCTACTTCGCTCTGGCGGATCCGGATACCCCCGCATGGGCAAGGGGCATCATTATCAGTGCGCTCGGCTACTTTATCTTTCCCCTGGATGTCGTACCCGACGTTGTACCGGTGGTCGGCTACTCCGATGACCTGCTGGTTCTGGCCGCGGCCCTGGCGGTCGTCGCCTTCCATATCAAACCGGAGCATCGGGATAAAGCCGCGCAGAAGCTAAAGGAATGGTTCTAGAATCTGGAGTCGGCGCACGTGCGTGGGCGTGTCCGCGACCGCGCCCCAATCCTGCCAAGCATGCGTCGGCACGTGAGGAATGGGATCCGCCGTGTTCTCCCTTGCCTCTATGACCACAGTATCCCCTCATGCTCAGGACTAGAGTGGAGGTTTTAGGGTGGCCTCGCCATGGTTTTACAGCAACGGCAGTGAGCAATACGGTCCAGTCTCGGACGAAGAACTGAAGGCTCTCGTCAAAAACGGTATCCTGACGCGCGAAAGCCTGGTCTGGAAGGAAGGCATGCCGGCTTGGACGCAGGTCGGTCAAGTTCCAGGATTAATTGTGGGGCCACCACCACTTCCAGGCGCTTCGGCGTCGTGGAAAGAGCCAGGAGCGGTTCAGTCGTTAAAGGCGCATACCATGGAGAACGGGACCTGCGTGAAGTGCGGCTGTAGCGAAAAGTACATCGTATCGACGAGCCGTATGACCTGTGCAGGTGGCCATGTTCGGCCGAGGGGGCGATCTTCGGGGACTTCCACAGGTGCGACTTCAAACACAAAATCGTCCAAGCAGGATAATGAAGCGGGTAGTTCCACCGGATGTGGAATTTTCTTGGTTGTTGCAATCCTATTCCTATTGCGGGGATGTATGAATAATACGCCTCCATGGAATTGATAAACCGCGTCAGCGAAAAATAAAGTGCTTACCCGCGCCGAAGGGCGCCGCCCTCCGCGTATCCTTCAGCGTATGAGGTCACTCAAATGAGCGACGCAACTTCGAGCTTTCAAGAGGCGACCGAAGCAGAAGCGGATTCAGGCTCTGAACCGGCCGTCGAGCCCGAACTAGAGTCTACGGATCCTGCCGACTCCGGTTTCTACGCATTCAGCATTTCCCGCCGCATGGGCTTTCTACTCTCGGCTTTCTTGCTGGTCCTGCTCCTCGTGGGTTTCGCCAAAGGGCATGACCTGGTGCTGTTCTTGATACTGTCGGCTTGCGCCATAACCATCCACGAACTGGGTCATGGCTTGGCGGCCTGGATCGTTCGGATTCCAATCCAAACGATCCGGATCGGCATAGGGCCTGTCGTTTATTCGCGGACGATCGGACAGGTTCAACTGGAGATAGGTCCTATCCCGGTACTCGGCTGGGTGGCCACGCCCGAACTCACGTGGGACGAGATGGCGGACGGTTACGGTCTCCCGCCGGCGGCCGGAGCGGAGCCACCGCTGCCAGAGGCGTCCCCGGACGAGCCGGTCGAGGAGCGGAGGCCCTATTGGGAATTGGTCCAGCCGCACCGGCGGATCGCCTTCATGGCGGGCGGCATTGCCCTGAACCTCCTTGCGGCTGTCGTTCTGACTTGGGCCTATTCCAGTCTGGTTCACGAAGAGTCCGACAGACGACCCCTGACGCTACCGGCAGCGGCGGCGTTTACGGGGCGGGTTTACGTTGGCTTGCTGGCGGGCATGCCTGATCTAATTTGGAGCTCACTGACGATGGCGCCTACCCAGGAGGAGAAAAGATTCGTCCGCGATGCGCTGCACACCTCGGCGTGGAAGGTTTTGCTCCTACTAGCCATTATTAACGTCTTCATCGCGGCATTTAATTCGTTGCCGTTCCCCCCGCTGGATGGTTTCAGGATGGTCGTCGCCGGGGTGGAGTTGCTCTGGCGGCGTGAGCTTTCGGAGACCGCGCGCTATCGGTTGAACGTGGCCGGCGGCATCGGACTCCTGGTCCTCTTGGGTAGCCAGGGTTACCTCATGATCCGGGATTTGTTGTGGGCCGTTTTCAGTTGATCAAATTCCTGTACAGGTGGGGATAAACGAACGACCCCGGTAAAATAAGTGCGACGTAAGGCCATCTCACTACCCGCCGGACTTTAGGATGAAGCAGTGCAGGCGGTGCTCATGTAGGCGGAATTATAGTCTCAGGAATGGGCGGCGGGTTAGTGGCGAGCACGGCATCTAATTCTCTGGCGATTTTGCGTTAGAATTAAGGTGTCAGGGCAA
The DNA here is from genome assembly GCA_015075375.1 of Planctomycetota bacterium. Classification (GTDB taxonomy): domain Bacteria; phylum Planctomycetota; class SZUA-567; order H5-PLA8; family H5-PLA8; genus H5-PLA8. The sequence continues at coordinate 3,097,172 of JABTUM010000001.1, forward strand.
CACTCTTCCATCTGCCAGCCACCCGTACGAAAGCCCCGTAGGGTAGTTATTCCCCATTCCCCCAACGACAACCCCTTGCTCTCGCGCCCGTGTGCACGGGCAGCGGCGTAGTCACGTTTATCACGGTTGCAGTTCTCGAACGCCGCGCACAACACTCACTCTGCCGCAGACCCCCAGTTTGCGATAAGCATGCTTCCCCACGATGGAGGTACCCATGGGCGACCCAGGGCGGACGATTCATATTCGCCTTTCCCCCCGGCTCCAGCGCAAGCTGGAACGGCTTCACGGCGAGCATTACGCCGGCCTGCCGCTGAGCACGATTGCCAAGCTGCTGCTGGCCGACCAGCTTCAGAAGGACGACGAGGTCGTGCTGGAGATCATCCAAAACCAGATCCGCCGTCCTTTGGACGAACCGGCCGTGTCCAAAGAGCCTCGCATGCCCAATCTAAACTCGCAGCGTCACCGTCAGCGCCGCTGAACCGTGCGCAAATGGTAAGGAGGAGCGCAAATGACCGTGCAGTGGTTCTACAGTATCGGAAACGAGCAGTCGGGACCCGTAACGGAGATCGAACTCAAGCGACTCCTGCAAACCGGTAAAGTGAACAGAAATTCCCTGGTGTGGAAAGAAGGCATGGCGGCCTGGACCCCGGCCGGTCAGGTTCCGGGGCTTGTCGCAGGACCTCCCCCGCTTCCAAGCGCGCCCCCGCCGCTTCACGCAACGCCGCCCGCTCCACGCCTTCGGCATACGTTACGATTCGAATCCCAGGTCCCGAAGCCCGTCCTGGCGAAGCCCGCGGCACCCCCGCCCATCGTCGTTGAGCCCGTGGTGACGAGTGCTCCAGCTTCCGAGAAACCAAAGCCGAAGCCAACGCGCCCCGCTTTGAAGGTGAACGATGCTGTGATCGCTCCGTTCGTTTTGATCGGAGCCATTGGTCTTGCCGTTCTGTCCGGCCTGGCTGGCAGCCCAGTCGGTAGCCTGGTTTTCCTTTTCGTGGCCTTGGTCTGCGGCGTCGCCTTTTGGGTTCGCGTCTCGATCTTTCTCTTTAACGCGTGGTCGGTGCTCGCTTGGAAACACCAATCCATTAAGCCCGGCCTTGCCGCCGCTTCACCCTGGATTCCCGTTGCCAATCTCGCGCTGATTTTCAAGGCCGTCCATGGGCTGTCGGTCAAGTCGAATGAAGCGCTGAAAGAGAAGGGACAAACGAGTGCGGCGCCGGAACCGTTAGGTATCGCCGTTGGCGTCGCCTTTGTCCTTATGCTGCTACTGCCGTTGGCGTTGCCCAATCCAGGCGCACTGCTCTATTTCAGCACGGCCGTTGTCGCGCTAAGCGCTTATTGGTTGATTCAGCAGTGCCGTGTCACAAACATTCTGATCGGGCACGAGGACGCACCGTCCCCCTCGTTGGGCCTCCGAGTCGGGGTTCTTTCCAGCGGCGTCTTGTCGCTGCTTCTGGCCATGTCTATCGGGATCAGCAGCTTGGATGGACTGGAAGTTTCGGGACAGCCCGGCTTGGTCGGTCGGCAAAATATATTTGGGGGCTCGTATCAGAACCCCGAGCTACAGGAGATGGTGCGGCAGGAGGCCATGCGGAACCGCCTCTTCTCCGAACAGTTGAGAAACATTCGGAACGCCTACAGCGGCGGACGGATCCAGTGGACCTATCCGCCGCAGACATCGGAAGAGATCCGACTCCGCCAACTGATTGAAGCCGAGACCAGGCGCAATGCAGAATTCCTGGTTCAGTTGCAGCAGGTCTCGGACGCTTACCAGCCAGGGCCATCAACGCCTGGGCTCAACCATGCGCCACAGCCATCGCAGGGAGGATCTAATCAGCCCATAGTACAATGCAAAACTTGTAACGGAACAAGGGATATAGGTATGTGCTTCATTTGTAAAGGAACCGGTCTCAACAATAACACCATTTCCGCCAATCATATGGCAAAGCGACCCAACAACATTTTAACCAGGGTTCGGCCGGAGTGCGAGGCGTGCAAGGGCACTGGAATTCTGCCATGCCCAACATGTGTCAAGCGGTGACCGAAGGTCCCGGTCGTCGGGTTCGCGGTCCCGTCGGGGGCAAACACCTTTAAGGGGTCTTCGTTGGTCCGGCCGTCGCCCCCGGCACCCGACGCTCTTCATCGCTGCGTTGCCGCCTGTCTCCGCGCCTGCAATACCACCTCGAAACCCTGCACGCGAAGCATGGTGAAGGACTGCCCTCCTCGACAGTCCTGAAGCTGCCGGTCGCCGACTCGCTGGCGAAGGCGAGAGGGAACTGGTCCGGTTCGTTGCCGGGCAGATGCGTCGGCCCGGCAACGACGACCCTTAATGCTTGCGGCTGCGCAGCCGCTGGGCCGCAGCTTGGTAGGTAGCCTCCAGTACACCCTGCGCCTGCTCCAAATGCGCCTTCAACCGCTGCACCTTCGCGCGCTCTTCCCGCGGCCATACGTCTGGGTCGGCGTCGAGGCGCTTAAGGGCTTGATTGAGCCGACCGGTAACGGCGCGCCGCAGGTCGAGCAGCGCGCGCAGGCGCGGGCCGGCTTTCAGGCGATCCGGTCCGGCGGCTTTGGCGGCGCGCACGCGGCGGAACAGTCCGGTGCGGTCCAAACGGGCCCGGCAAAACGCCTCGACCAAGCGGCGGCGTAGCGCGGTTTGACCTATCGAATCCAACGCCGCCAGAACCTGTGTGGCGCGAAACCCCAATCCCGCACGTTGCGCCGCCAGCACCTCGCGGGCGGTCCAGTTGCGCGCGAGCCTGAGCATATGGCGTAGTACATCCTCGCTGGACCCGAGTTGTTGGGCATAGTGTTGCAGCGTACCTCTGCCGAATGCTGCGCGGCGGCGGCCCATGGCGGCGTCGAGCGTGCGGCCGACGGACCAACAGGAATGTAGAGTGCGCGGGCGGGCCAGCCAGGTCCGACAGCGGCGGACTTCGTTGGGCGACAGAGCGCGGCTGGGCGGGTCAGTTCTGGATTTGAGCATCAGGGTGGTATCGGCCCAGTGCAGCCCTGTTTCAAGCTCAATGTGTGCATCCCGGAATCAGGTTCTGGATCCGAGGGGCTCAGGCCGGTGCGGAGTAAGCCCGCGGCTGCGTTTCCTGGGCCGTAGCGAGGCGATCGGATGGCCGGGGAGCCCCAAGGCGGTTTGAGGCATCGAATGCACCAGGCCGCGTACAAACGCAGGGTTTCCAGTCTTGCGAGTGGTAATTTCCGAAGCGGTGCGTCGGAAATTACCTAATCTCTTATGGCAGATCGACTTAGGCAACTCGTCAATGCATGTGCCTCGTTCGTTCAGGGATTAGCGGCTGTTTGGAGCGTGCGGCCTTGGACGCGCTCGTCGTGCCGGAGCCCGAGGATCGCGCGCACGAGGTCCCGCCGGTGACGTGCGCAACTACGTACTGCGGGGGAGACTAGGGCGTCGCCGTAGGTGGTGCCGGCGGGGAGGTCCAGTCGCAGGGCCGCCTCATCGGGTAGCGCTAGACCGCGAGCGTCTGCACCCAGGAGTTGGCTGGCCTCGCTCAGCACGTCCCGAACCACACGAGCCTGCGCGGCGGTGAATCCAGTCGACTCTTCCATACCCTTATCAATAGATAATACATAAAAACATGTAGGGGAGCGGCCACCATGATGGCCGCTCGGAGCGGCCACTATGTTGGCCGCTCGATTGGGAGTCACTTGGACCTCGGGAGCGGCCAGTATAGCGACCGCTCCCGCATCCGGATTTGCGCGCAGGCGGCGGTACCGACTTAGGCGAGAGAGGTGTCCGGACGCAATCAAACCTTTAACCGCTCGGCGCACGGTACTCTCGGAGAGTGCGGTAATCGCAGCGAGTTGCTTCGAGTCCAAACGAGCCTCGGTGCCGCCATACCGCTGCTGCGTCACCAGGACCGCCAGGAACACCCGCCATTCGGAGGGTTTCAGGCTCAGGCGGCAGACGGCCTCAGCGATTGGCCAGGGCAGCCACGCGCCAGGCTTGGCCGGTTTCGCACGATCGCGACCCGTATCGGTGGGCACGATCTCTTCGCGGGGTATGTCAGGCATGGCTGGGCTCCCGCATGGCCGTCTGTAGACGTGACCACATGTTCGCCCCGTCCTCGTCATCAAAACGGTCACCGTACTCGGAGAATTCCCAGCGCAGCGGGAACCCTGGCAAGACGTGCTCGACCGCCTGCTGGCATGCGTAGTTCACGGCAGCGCGCAGATCAGCGAGTTTGTCGCGGTGACAACTGAGCAGAAACCCGTCGTGAACGGGTGCCATGATGCGGACGTTCTGTCGGTCGAGGTAGACCAACGTCAGGCGCATGATGTCGCCGCCGGCTGCCTGCATGGGCCAGTTCATCCAGGTGCGTTCGTTGCTGAATGGTGGGACTATGCTGCGCCAACCGCAGGGCGTACGGATCTCGCCGCGGTCGAAGGCGCCCTGGACCATACGCTCAGACCAAGACCAATAGATTGGGAACATGCGCCGATGAGCGGTGAGCAGGGCTTCGGCTTCGGCATGACAGATGCCCAGGCGTTGCGCGATTCCGATCGCGGTCTGTCCGTAGAGCGTCCCCAAGTTGACGGCCTTAAAGCGCTTTCGAGCCTCGGGGTGTGTTTTCTTTGTGGCGCCAGCCGGTGCCGCTCCGGCGCGGATGGCGGCGGCCATGTGGCAATCGGACGCGCAATAGATCTCGCGCATGGCCGTGTCGCCGCTGAGTGCGGCAGCGATCCCGATCTCCTGAGCGACATAGTCCACGTAAACGAGCACGTGGTCGGGTGACTCGGAGACGATCGTAAAGCGCAGCCACTTCGGACAGCTGAAAATGAATTTCTTCGGCTGGTTGCGTCCCGTTATCGAACGAAACGTGTGCGTCTGATAATAGTGTCTGCGGGTGACGGGATCGACGACGAGCGACCGGCGGCCAAACTGAGCCAGTAGCGCCTTAACCTCCTTCACTTCGGCGATGAACGGATGTCGGTGCGTCATTTCGCTGAACATTTTGCGGTTGAAAGACAGCGTCCGGCGGCCGGTCGTTTTGCTTTCGGTGACGGGCCACGCGATACTCGAGTGACGCAACCAGGCCAGAAACTGCTTACGCTGGAACGATCTACCGACGAACACGGGCCATGTCTGGTTTGCATCGGCGCAGACCGCCTCGCGAATCTCAGGAAACCGCGCTCGCAGGGCCCCGTAGGCATCGAGGTCGATGGGAATGCCGCGGATTTCCATCCGCGCGACCGCCTTCAGGAACTCCGTCCACCACGCCATCGTCTCCGGTCGGACGACATCGGCGAGGCGGGTGTAGAGAGCGGCGGCACCGTCGCAATCCGAGAAACAGTAGGCCGTGATTTCACGTCGGTCTTCGGGTGACTCAGGATCGAAACGCAAATGCAGGATACGCTGCTGCAACTCGGTTTTGGCCGCGGGAGCAAGATTTGGTAGGCCCCGGCGGTGGAGCGCGACGGACAGGCCGGCCTCTAGGTTACCCGGCGCGTTGGTGCGCCAGCGTTCGGCGACGAACGTGTCGAACCAATGCGCAGGGAGCGGGATCCCGAGCCGCAATAGGTATTTCATCTCGGCGACGTTGTTGTGGGAGACGAACAGGTCATCGGCGTGATCCAGTACGAACTGCTTGAGTCGTGGGTCCGCGCCCCAAAACGAATACCGTGTTCCGGAGCGCAGTCCCACTAAGCAAAAGACCAGGGGCACCCATTCGGACTCGTGATCCGGGCGACCGTTGCGGAAACCCCATTCGCAATCGGTCGCCCAGATCTCGCGGTACAATTCGTAGGCCGTCACTTGAGGTCGGCCCCGTCGACCAGGTCCCGATAGATGGGGTGATCCGCAGACGTGATGAACCGGTCAGGCCCCAACGCCTCGCCGAGCATCTCGCTCGTGGACTGCGTCGGCCACGCGACCTGCTCGGCGTACGGCTTGAACTTGATCCGGTACCGTCCGTTCGCCTTGTCGCTGACGATCCGGACGGCGTTGGCGGCGAGGAACTCCGGCGACTGGCGGAACAGCACCGCCAGCGATTCGTACCAGTCGTTTTCGGGAGTCACGTTCACAACCCACAGCGCGTGCATCCGCGTTGCGAGGCTGTAGTAGACAAAAACCCGAACCTGCTTCAACTCGTCGAAGATTCTGCCGCGCAAGGTCGGCGCCACGTAGAAGTGCTGGGAGTCAATCGCGTCCGGTCGGGGCTTGTGGATCAGCAAGCGCGTCGGCAATTCCGTCGCGGTGTTGAGGACGACCCACTCGCGTCGGTTGGGCTTACGGAGCCTCTTGGACATCATCTCGGTGATGTCCAAATCGCTGCCGGCGTCGAGGTCATCGCCCACCTCCTCGGGCGGAACGACGAGACGGCCGCCGGCACCCACGATTATGGGCGAGTCAATAGGCTCCGCAGGCACCGGCGGCGCACCGCACGCCTCGGGACCGGCCATGGGCGTACTCTTCTCGTCCTCTCCAGCCTGGTCCTCCCCTCGCGGGTCCGCTGCTGCGGTCGTCGTCAGTAGACTCATCTTGTGCTCCTTCCGGGTGTGGGCCGCCTCGCCGCCGGCGTGAGCGCGCCCGGCTGGACAGCCGAGAGCACGGCGACGAGGACGGCCCGAATTTTGATTGCGCCGGAGGGGAGGCGCGCACACGCGGGGGAAAAAATAACTCCAACTTGTCGCGCGGCGGAGAATGTGGATTTTATTTTCGCACTTAAGAGGGCGGATGTGGAATTTAGCGCTTCTTCTTCTGCGCTTTCGGGTTGAGCGCGGCGAGCACATCAGACCGCCACCAATGGTGCGCGTGCCCTCGGCCTTCGTGGCCTTTGTTGATTGGGGTTAGCTTCTTTCTTTTGAGCTTAATAGCCACCGCCTTGGTGGAGTCGGGGCACCAATCGCGGTTAGAGTACAGTTCATAAAACTCCTTGGCTGATACCAACCGGTCCCCCCGCTTATTGCGCTCCAACATTTCACGCAATGTTGCGCCCAAGCGCCGACCTTGCTCGATGCGCTTACGCAGTTCGCCTTGCGTATCCGTATTCGGATTCGCAGCATCTCCGCCAGGAATGTCGTCGAGCAGGCGCTTCTCCATATGGTCGTTCCATAAACACGGAGATAGAAAGGTTCCACGACCCCTCATCCAATTATTCGATAAAGGCTTTGAGAACTCAAACTGGTTCTCTCGTGCTGGGCATCGAACCCAATCCTAAAAATTCTAATTGGAGGAGATTCGTGGATGCGCTCGACCTGCGCGTACTCGTCCTCGCCGTCGCGATCCTGCTGATATGGATCACGAACGGTCGCGACGACGACACCTGACCCAAACGTAGTGGCAATCACGGATCGCGAACCCGCTCGTGCGTGTCCGCGCTCTCCCCAACCCATGCCGGCACGCCGGCCGCGCTCGACGACCTCGTCGCCGGGTGCGGTCTAGCGCCCCGGATCCTCGCCGTATCCCCGCAGAGCCCCGATTTCACCTGCCCAAGCCCCCCCTAGAAGGGGCTCCCGCCCATATCGTCGCGCGCGACCGGCCACCGGCTCAACCCCCGGAGGCCTGAACCATGTCCACGCCCGAAGCCCTACCGGCCGAGCTGTCGCAGGCCGCATTCCTGACGCTGTTGCCCGAACTACAATCGCGGGCCGAACGCATGTCGAAGCGTCTGCCGCGCCGCCTCCAGCGCGACGCCGCCGACGACGCACTGGCGGCGATGTTCCTCAACCACGCCCAGGCCCGTCGGAGGGGCAAATCGCTCTCCACCTCCGAACTGGGATGGGCTGGTGCCCAGCACCTGCGGCACCGTTCCCTCGCCACCCGGGGCAACTATCCCAGCCGCCGGCAGGGTGACTACGTATCGCTCGATGCCCAGGACCAGCCGGCTCCCATCGCCGAACGCCTAGCCCGCGCCATCACCACCGATGAGCGCGAGGACCCGGCCGTGCGCGTGCAGCAGCGTATCGATTGGCGAGCGTTCGCGCGGACGCAACCCCCGCGTATGCGGCGGATCCTGCTCGACCTGGCCGTCGGCCACCAGAAGTGCGAGATCGCCGCTCGGCTGGGCGTCTCACGCGGCCGGCTGAGCCAGTTGCTCACCGTACTAGCCGGCGAGATCGCGGCATTTGGGCACGCCGAGGTCCCATCGTAGAGGGGTCCACCAGTCCGCGCCGGTAACCCCGGCGCGGCCTGGCCTTATATATTCCAGAAGCGTCATTTCGGAGATGGACGCCTGGAGTCATTTTCGAGCCTGTGGGCTATTTTTTGGAGTTTGCGGACGTTACAATTCGGGCGAATTTCGTGGGGGAGGTAAAATGCGCGATCCAGAGGAATACATCCCGCCATTGCTCGGCGACGTGTCCGTCGCGACCAAACCGAGGCGCAAGCGTCGCCGGCGGGGAGAGCCGCCCGAACCGTTCGAGCTGACGCTGGACGAGCTGGCTGAGGATGGGCGGCTCGACGAGTTGCTCGATCGACTGTCGAGCTTTGAGGGCGAGTCAGTCAGCGGCGCCGGCAAATCTCGCCTCATCCGCAAAGTTCTGGACGTCATCGCCGCTTCAGGGCTCGATGAGATCATGGAGGTCGCGATGGCTCACATGTTGCGGTTTTCCATGACGCAACTATGCAAGGCCGAGGTCGCGTGCCGGCAAAAAATTCGCAACGACGAAGCTCGCTACGGCGACAAACTGGATCCGCCCGAGAAGGTGGTTACGCAGGACCTGCCGCGTATGCTCGCCATTCAACGCGCCGTATGCGAGTTGCTGAAGACCGCTGCGACGGTTCGACGTCACACGCGTGCCAGCGTTGAAGGCGCAGCACCTGCGCCGGTCGAGCGCAGGCCGGAGACGACGGCAACCCCTACGGCCATGATCACGCCAGGTCCCCAAGTGGGCAGGGTCATGATCCCGCGGACTGCCGAGGACGAAGAGAAGCTGCGGCGCTGCGGATGGGAGAAGGTTAACGATGAGTGGTGGCGAGCGACGCCGCTCGCGCCGGATTGTATCTCGATTGACCTATTTAGTGTTCCGCCTAAACCACCCGTCACTGCGAGCTCAAACAATGCCCCCACGCCAGCAAACCACCCAGGATGCGCCGCCGCTGGCTGAGTCGGACGCGTGTGCACTCAGCGCCTTGCAGGAGCGGATTCCAGCCGCGCTGTGGGCGCACTTAGTCGCACTCAAACCGCACCTGATGCGTCAGGGCGTAGTCCAGTTTCGAGCCCAACACGGCCGGTACCGTCTGCGTTATCGCGTTTATGACGCCGATAAGGGCTACGCCATGCACCGAAGTCTGGCAATAGGCAGCGATGAGCGCGTGGCGTTCGACATTCAGCAGGTTCTGGAAGCATGGCGCGCACCAGAACGGGCTGCCCGCGCGGCGGCCAAGGCGGAGCAGGAGCGCCGGCGAGATCGGCGCGCCACGATCCGGCTCGCGCAAGCCGTGGCTGGCGGCGGACGGTCAAAGCGCGAACGCATCTCCGCCGAGATTCGTAAAGCACTAACGGGAGCACCTTTAAAGGCGTTGTCGAACTTACTCGGGGTCATGGATGCGCCCGCGAAGAAGCGCGGGCGCCCTCCGAAGTGCAGATTCTGGTAGGCAATCGGCGCGCACGGGCACGCGATCGGATTTCTCCGTAGGTTTTCCGCGCAACATGTTCGCGAGATGCTGTGCCCGCGAGTTTGGGCGACGTGGGCTGAAATTGCGGCGCGCGGACGGTTCGCAAATTCGACCGCCCGTGGGCCTCGTTCTGGGGCCTGAAATTTCGTAGCAATCTTGCCCCTAAAGGGGGTGGGATTTTGGTCCGGCGTTGACCGCGTTTTAGCGCGCGGATTTTGACCCTCAAACCCCCCACTTAAGGAGGCCGCCGATGCCGGTCAAGGCAAGCGGCCTTCGGGGCGTGCTTTACGGACGCGTTTTGACGGGCGAGCAGACGGCCCGCAACCAGACCCGAGAACTGCGCGCGTATGCCCAGCGCCGCGGCTGGCAGGTGGCGTTCCTATACGACGACGCGCTGGGCGCGCTCCTGCTCGAAGGCGAGGGCAGGGTCCTGCGCGCCTCGCACGTCGAACCCACGCCCGACGGCCGCTGGCAGGCGGATTTGGCGCTCGTCGGCGGGCCGAAGTTGCCCGCTACCCCTAAACGGCAGGATTCGATTCGTGCGGAGATTCGGTGGCTTGAAGGGTATCGGTTGGTTGAAGTCCAGTAGCGCCGCGCCTATTGAACGACATCGCACCCGTGCCGGGCTGTGGGCCCGGTTGCGGGTGCTTTTTCTTAGCTATCGAGAACGGATGCTTCGGCTGCGAATTAAACCTCTGTGTCGATCTCGTGCGCTAGCAAGCGCGCGTAATGTCTTCTGACCGTCTCGACCCGATCGCCCATCAGTTCGGCTACTTCGTGGGGTTTGCGTCCCGCACGCAACTGAAGGCTGCCGAAGGTCCGGCGTAGCGTGCGACTATCGAGCGGCTTCTTGATCTCTGCTTTCGCCGCTGCCGCGCGAAGAACCTTGCGATAGTCCTTAAAGAACATCGCTTCCGCCCAGGCGTCCTCCAGTAATCCGCCGCGTTTGCGGCGATTCGTGCCCGTGAGTTTCGGGAAGAGCAGTTCGTGGCCTGCCTCGATACGGCGTTGAACGGCAGCTTGCGCGGCCTTAGGCACGCTGACCGCGCGGCCGCCGGTCTTGCTTCGAATCTCCCCGCTGACCGGATCGGTCAGTGGCTCCAGCGCCACGATTTTGATCGTAGCCAGTTTGGTTTGGAGCAGGAGCAGTTCCGAAGGGCGCCAGCCCATCGCCACCTGGATCTGCGCCAGATCGCGCCAGTACAGGCCGTGCACGGCGTCTTCGGGGATGTGGCGAATGAGTTCTGCAACTTCGTCCTTCTCCAGCCAAATAATCTCCTTCGCTTCTCGCCGGAGTGCCTTTTCCTTTACGGTGGCAACCCTGCCGCGCCGGAACGATCCGTGCGTGGCGAACTCCAGGAATCGGCAGATTTGCCCTCGGGCTCGCTTGCGCATGCCCTCAGAGATTCGATTGCCTTCCGTGCTCTTTAACCCTCCGACGTATGCGCCGAGGGCGGATTCGTTGAACTCGTTGGCCGGCTTGTCCTCGTCCACGTCTTTCAGGAAGCGCTCCAGATACCCCTTCACGTCACGCTTCCAGGCCCTGCTGGTGTTTAAGGTATCCAGGTGCTTGACGTATCGATCGAATTCCTGCCGCAAGGTACCGGCCTGAGCGTGGCGCAGTTCTTTGGCTTCGTACCGCCCAAGGCGATGGTTCAGTACCTGATTCTGTCGTTCCAGAGCCTCCTTCTCCGCTTCCAGTTCCTTTATCCTGGTGGCCTGCGTTTCGGACGTGGTCCGTTCGGCGTGCAATTCCTGGAGTACGCGGTCGTACGCGACGGCGAGCGCTTCCAGTTTCTGATCATCTGGATAATCGTTGCGCACCAACCTCGCTACGCGCTGTGCATACGCTTCGCGCTCGGGCTGGTCGTGCGGATCGCCACCAAAGAGCACGTAGGGCGGCGGGGGAACGGCCTTCTTCAGGATCTCCAGAAACTCGGGCTGGATGGTCTCTTTCGCTTGGTCGGGAATCGGTTCAACCCGCACGGGCTCCGGCAGGTGCCGGCTATTGACCTCAACTTCGAGAAGCGAGCCCAGCCAAATCTCGCAGACACGGCTTGGAGTTTCCTTTGGCGGATGCATCCAGTAAGATGGCTCTTCGATGATGCGGTCAAGCGCGCGTTTGTAGCGCTGGGCCAGATCGCCGTCGGCGGTCTTGAGGCTCTTCCGGACGGGTTTGGCGTAGCCGGTTTTGGGGTCGCGTTTGCGAGGATCGCGGAAGCAGATGATCCATTGCTGGCCTTGCCACTGCAGCGTCGCGCCCCGATTTCGGCGGGTTGGGGGAGGCTTAATCATGGCTTCCAATACCCTAATATCCAGACTTTGTAACACGGTTTGTAACACGGTTCTGGGAAGCCGTCTAGTCCTGCAAACCCATAAATTTATTGTGTTTAAGATGTTGGGCGATTAGCTCAGCTGGTTAGAGCACCTGCCTTACAAGCAGGGGGTCGGGGGTTCGAACCCCTCATCGCCCACCATACCCCTTCGCCACGTTTGTTCGATGCCGCGCGCGTACGCCTTGATCGTTCGATCAGGCGTTCGCGATCAGGTTCGAGGCATTGACCTTCAGGTTGTAGCGTTCACGCGCGATCTTCGCGACGCCTTCGGCGAACTGTTGGTGATCGTGCAGGATGCGGCAGAAATCGGCCTTTCCGAGCACGAACAGGTCGCACGAAGATTTGCAGCGCACGTTGGCGGTGCGCGGTGTGGACATCAGCAGCGCGATCTCGCCGAAGAAGTCGCCGTCCTTCAGCGTTTTGATCACCTTGCCCGAATCGTCCAGGATTTCCACCTCGCCACGGGCGATCAGGTACATCTCTTGCCCCAAATCGCCTTTCTTGATGATCGTTTCGCCTTTGGCGGTCTGCATCGGCTTCAGTGCCATGATCACTTGCGAGAGGAACAGCATGTCGCCGTTCTTGAAGAGGTCCACCTGCTTCAGGACTTCCTCGGTGACGACTTCGTGCCAGCGCCGGCCGTCGCGCTTGATCAATTCGGCAGCGGCTTTCGGGCCCCAACTGCTGCGCGCGTAGTTGGGGAAGTCGGCCGGATTGGCTTTCCAACTGTCCAGCAGCGGCTGCGCGATGCGCCACGCGGCTTCGACCAAATCGCCGCGCGAGAAGAGCGTGCCGTCGCCGAGGCTGCACGAATAGATCATCACTTCGTAGCCCGTGTAGCGCGAAGCCTTGAACGCGTCGCCGTAGCCGAAGCGCATGTGGACGGGCTGGATTTTCATCAGCGGGCCGGGAATCTTGGCCTGGAACTGGATCTCGATGCCCTGGTACGGCTGGATGTGGAAAATCAAGCGGTTCGCGCCCAGCCCTTGGCAGGGTGTGTTGCGGAAGAGTACTTCCGGCGCCTTCTTGAACTCCACGACGATCTCGGTGCCGCGCTTCCAAAGCGCTTTGCCGCTGCGCAGGTAGATCGGCACGCCTTCCCAGCGCCAATTGTCGATGTGCAGCCGCGCCGCCGCGTACGTTTCGGTCTTCGATTCCGGATTGACGTCCTTCTCTTGGCGGTAGCCGGGCTTGAGCACCTTGCCGGTATCGTCCACTTGCGGGCCGTACTGGCCGCGCACGACGTACTTCTCCACCTCTTCCGGTGTGTACGCGCGCACCGCTTGAAGTAGTTTCGCTTTCTCGTTGCGGATGGAATCCGACGCGAAGGAGCCCGGCGGTTCCATGCACAAATACGCCAGCATCTGGAACATGTGATTCTGCATCATGTCGCGCAGCACGCCGGACTGGTCGTAGTATCCGCCGCGCCCTTCGGCATCGACGGCTTCGGAGACGTTGAACTGGATGTTGTCGATGTAGTTCTTGTTCCAGAGCGGCTCGAATATCCCGTTACTGAAGCGGAAGGTGAGCAGGTTTTGGACGGTCTCCTTGCCCAGGTAATGGTCGACGCGGTAAATCTGGTCTTCGTTCCAGTGCACCAGAATCTCTTTGTTCAACTGCAGCGCCGACTCAAGGTCCGTCCCAAACGGCTTCTCGACGATGATGCGCTTCCAGCCGGCGCCTTCGCGGAAGCCCGCCTTGTTCAGGTTGTCGCAAATCAGGCCAAAGAAGCGCGGCGCCGTGGCGAAATAAAAGAGCACGTTCCCCTGCGCCTGATGCTGCTCGTTCAGTTCCGCGACCTTCTTCTTCAGCGTCTGGAACGCGTCGAGGTCCGCGAAGCCCGCAGGAATGTAATGGAAGCGGCTGACCAGCTTATCCCAGACGGCTTGATCGAATTCCTTGCGCGTATGGAACTTCTTGATGTCCTCGTTCATCCGCGCGCGCCACTCTTCGGTGGTGAGCTTGTCCATCGCCGAGCCCAGGACCGCGAAGTTGTCGCTCAGCAGGCCGTCGCAGGCGAGGTTGTACATCGCCGGCACCAGCAGCCGTTTGGTCAGGTCGCCGGAGGCCCCGAAGATCAGCATGATGCACGGATTGCTGGTCGGGTTGTCGGTTTCTCCTGGCGCAGAGATCGAACCGGTCACTTGCGTGGTCGCGGACATGAGCAGGCCCCCTCAATCGAGTATGAAATGCGTGCGCGTACGAACGGAGATAAACCGCAGGAATCCTCAAACCGCTTCAGCGATTCGTTGTTGCGGCATTGTAGGCATCGCCGACCGGCTTGCAACGCGATTCGAGTCGCACTCCCGAATTCCCGGGACGCTTCCGCCGGTTCTGCTGCCGGACGAGGAACTCGTGCAGGTAAAGGGCTGGGGAAGCGCGGGGCAACGGTCACCGGCGCAACCTTAAGGAGCATGGTTGCCAGGCAGGATGTTTCGCTTTTCACTCCGATCATCGGGGGCCGCTCCCGCGGCCCCCGTATGCCGCCATGACGCTTAGCGGTTACCGCCCGATATGTATAACGTTTCGCCGGTGATCCATTGCGCGTCGGACGAGGCCAGGAAGACCGCGGCCGGAGCGATATCGGCAGGCTGGCCGATCCGACCCAGCGGCGTCTGCGCCTCGATCTGCTTGTGGAAATCGCTTCCGGAAATGCCCGCCGCATGCACGCCCTCGGTCTCCACCATTCCGGGGTTGATCGAGTTGACGCGGATCTTGCGCGGACCCAGTTCCGCGGCCAGCGAACGCGTCACGGCGTCCACGGCCGCTTTCGTGGCGCTGTACACCGCCGCGTTCGGCAGGCCCGCGGTGGCTGCGACCGAGCTGATATTCACGATGCTCCCGCCTTCGGGACCGAAGCGCCGCGCCGCTTCCTGCGACGCGAAGAGCAGCCCCAGCACGTTCAGGTCGAATTGCCTGTGGAAGTGCTCGGCCGTCACACTTTCCAGCGGCTGGAAATCGTAGATCCCGGCATTGTTGATCAGGATGTCCAACCGCCCGAAAGCCTTCTGAGCTTCCGCGAAGAGGCGCCGGACATCCGCCTCTTGAGCCAGATTGGCTTGCACGGCGATGGCCTTGCCGCCGTTGCCTTGAATCTCACCGACGACACGGTCGGCGCCCGCCTTGCTCGACGCGTAATTGACCACCACGGCCGCGCCCTCGGCCGCCAGGTGCAGGGCGATGGAAGCCCCGATCCCCTTGGACGCACCCGTAACCACCGCCACTTTTCCGGCCAGTTTTCTCGACATCGTCTTTCCTCCTTTTCAATGGTTGTGTATCGATAGGTACATAATACGCGCTGGGGCTTGCAAAGTCAAGCCCAATAATTTATCATTCGGTACATAAAGGAAGGAGCAAGACATGGCACTCGGACGGCCCCGCGCCTTCGACCTCGATAAAGCCCTCGATCGGGCGCTCAACGTATTCTGGCGCAAAGGGTTCGAAGGTGCGTCGTTGCCCGATCTGACCCGCGCCATGGGCATCAACCGGCCCAGTCTTTACGCCGCCTTTGGAAATAAAGAGGAGTTGTTTCGCAAAGCGCTCGATCGGTACGAAGCCGGTCCCGCCGCATACGTGAGCCGGGCCCTCCAGGCGCCCACCGCGCGCGCCGTGGCCGAGGCGCTGCTGTACGGCGCCATCGAGATGCAGTCCGATCGCCGGCACCCCGCGGGCTGTTTGATGGTGCACGGCGCGCTGGCCTGCGGCGACGAAGCCGGATCCGTGCGCAAGGAACTCAGGTCGCGGCGGCAGGCGGGCCTCGCCGCTTTGCAGGCGCGCTTCGAACGCGCTCAACAGGAGCACGACCTGCCGGCAAACTGCGACGCCGCGGGGTTGGCACGCTTCATCACGGCGGTGATTTACGGCATGGCCGTTCAAGCCGCCACCGGCGCGACGTGCGACGAAATGCGCAGCGTGGCCGACCGGGCCATGCAGGCGTGGCCCGGCGCCGCGCGTGATTCGAAGTAGGATGCGGTGGGCCGGAGAAGCTCAGCATGGATCGCGCTCCGAATCTGCCGCCGCCGCTCGAATACCTCCCATTCACTGCTGCGCCTTTCCGGCTCGCGCTGGGTTTGACGGCCCTGCGGCCGGAGGACTGGATCGAGATCGATGCGCATTATCCCCGTGATCTGAAGCTAAAGCGCGAATTGCTTGCCCAACGCCACGGCGAAGTCTTTGCCGCCCTGCCCGGCAGCGCCGAGCCCAGCCGGGAAGCACTGGAACTGCTGGCGCGGCACCTGACGGAGCGCTTTCCGGACTGGTTCGAGCAGAGCCACGGCGTGCTCGAGAACAAGCTCACCGGGGAATGCTGGGATCTGACGGGAGATGCGCACCATCCCTTGGACTTGGCCGCGCGTTGGGTCCAGGAGGATCTGTGCCTGATGCAGGCGCGAGGATCGGAGTACGTCCTCACCGCGGCGTCGGTCGCCTTTCCTTCGCGCTGGTCCTTGAATGAAAAGCTGGGCCGTCCGATGCAGGCCATTCACGCGCCAGTCGCGCACTATAAGGAGCAACTGGGCGAGACGGCCGATCGGTTCATGGAGCGGCTGAGCGCCGATAAGCCGGTCTGGCGGCTGAACTGGAACATCCACGACAGCGGCGAGCCTTTTCAGCCGCGCGGACCCGGAGGCGTCGCACCGGATCCGCGAATCACGCCGGAGAACGCCGGCCAGAAGCTCTTTTTCCGCGTCGAGCGTCAAACGTTGCGCCGCCTGCCGGACAGCGGCGCGATCCTGTTCACGATTCGAACCTACATTCGGCCTCTTGCCGATTTCGAGCAGCGCCCGGAATGCGCCGCGCGCTTGGCCGCCGCACTACGCAACTACCCGCCCGAGACCTTTCGATACAAGAACCAAGGCGTTTTTGCCGGCGCGGCGCTGGCTTGGCTGGATCGAGCCGCCCGGCCCGGCGGCTGAATGCACAAGTGGCGTGCAAATCTGCTCCAAGTGAAGTTTTTGAAACAGGGGGCCTGTTGCCGAACCGGGTTCGCGCGATGAGTCAAGGAGCCCCTTGGAACGCACACGTTCGGGGCGGTTATGGCAAGGCAGACCGGTTTTCGAGGTCGAGAACATGGCTACCGATATCGCACCACTGACTCTGGAACAGATCCGCCACCGTAAAATCGATCTGCCCGTCTGTCCCGACATGCTCGTGCGGCTCAGCCAAGTCTTGGGCAATTCCC
This sequence comes from Planctomycetota bacterium, assembly GCA_015075375.1. Lineage (GTDB taxonomy): Bacteria > Planctomycetota > SZUA-567 > H5-PLA8 > H5-PLA8 > H5-PLA8. The sequence goes on from JABTUM010000001.1 coordinate 3,114,270, forward strand.
GATCCCATGTGGACGAAATCGTCGGCGTGATTCAGGTCGATCCGACTCTGATCAGCCAGATACTGCGCGTGGCGAACTCGGCCGCCTTCGGCACAGCAAGGAACATCTTGAGCATTCCGCAGGCGGTGATCCGGTTGGGTGTCGACGAGATCGCGCGCATCGCGTCTTTTCTGCTCACCAAGCGCCTCTTTCAGCAAGGCACGCGGGCCTGGACCCCCGCGTGCGAGGCCTTGTGGCAGCATTCCTGCATGACCGCCGTCGTTGCGCGCAAATTGGCTGGCCGCTGGAATCCGCGCATGTCCGACACGTTTTTCACCGTGGGTATGTTGCACGACTACGCCAAGACCCTCCTCCTGCAGGTCGCCCCCGGAGACTACCCCGATCTGGACGACCCGGTGGCCGGACATGGGGAAGCGCTCCTGATATGGGAGCAGGAACACTTCGGCACCTCGCACGCGCGGTTGGGCGGCGAACTGCTCACACATTGGGGCTTGCCGAAGACGTTGGTGGATCTGGTGGCGCAGCATCACCTGCCGCGCGCGGACTCCGGACAGGCGGGACAACTCTTCGATACCGCCAACAGGCTGGCCGTACATTTGGACGAAGCGGGGCAGACCTTGCCCCTTTCGCCCGATCTGCTTCGCGCCTTGAGCGATCTGGGCATCGATAAAGAGGTGTTGGCGGTCATTTCGCGGGAAGCGCAGGCCGAGATGGACAAGCTCGACGCCATGCGCCGCGCCGGCAACGTTTCTTCCGGCGCGCATCGTCTCGTGGGCGGCGTGGATCCTCTCGAGCGCAGTGCTTCCGAAAAAGCCTAACGCCTGCCGGTTTTCTTGGACGTGTCTGCTTTCAGATCTCGAACGAAGTCAGGCTCAGCGCCGGCTCGCTTAAGATCCGGCGCATGGCCAGCAGGAGTTCCGGCGGAGCGAAGGGCTTCTCCAGAATATAGCGCGGTGGAATCGAGAGCCCCTGTTTGCGCAGCGGTTCGCTGTATCCCGTCATGAACAGGATCCGGCAGACCGGGAAGCGCGCCTGCACGCGTCCGGCCAACTCGTACCCGTTGATTCCGGGCAGCATCATGTCCGTGACCAGCAGATCGGGTTCGAAATCCGGCTGGCGTTCGAACAGGGCGAACATGTCGTCCCCGTCGCTGGCCGAGCGCACGTCGTAGCCGCAGACTTCGAGCGCGTCCTGCAGCAGCATGCGGATGCCTGCGTCGTCTTCCACCACCAACACTTTCTCGGTGCCGGTTATCTCTTCATCCTGGGAAGGTTGGAGCTGTGGAGCAAGCGGGATGCATTCGCCCGCGTACGGGAAGAACAGGCGTACGGTGGTGCCTTCGCCGGGATGGCTGTACATCTGCACGTCGCCCCCGTTTTGGAGCATGATGCCGTGAATAATCGAGAGGCCCAGGCCGGTTCCTTTGCGCCGCTGCTTGGTCGTGAAGAACGGCTCGAAGGCGCGCCGTTGCGTTTCGGGATCCATGCCGATGCCGTTGTCTTGGACGTCCAGCACCACGTACAGGCCCGGCCTCAGCCCCGGAAATCCGGCTGCCGCCGTGCTGTCGAGTTCCAGTTGGCTGGTGCGCAGGAGGATGGTCCCGCCGTCGGGCATCGCGTCGCGCGCGTTGACGATCAGGTTCACCACCACCTGCGTTAGCTGCGCGGGGTCGGCTTTGACGGTCGAAAGCTCCGCGTCGAAGCAGGTCTTAAGTTCGATGTTTTCGCCGATCAGCCGGTTCAGCATCGTCTGCGCTTTGCTCAAAGCGTCGTGCAAGTCCACTTGTTCGGGCGAACTGGGCTGGTTGCGCCCGAAGGCCAGCAGCTGCCGCACCAATTGCGCGGCGCGCTCTGCGCTTTCGTGGATGTCCTTCACGTGCTGCTGGATCTTGGGGCGCACTTCTTCGCGTTGGATCAGCTCGCAGGCGGCCATGACCACCGTGAGCATGTTGTTGAAGTCGTGTGCGATACCCGCCGAAAGCCGGCCCAGCGCCTCCAGCTTTTGCGTCTGCATCTCCAGGTCGGTGATGCCCATCCGCGTCGTGATGTCCGCACCGTAGATCAGAATGACCGGCTGGCCGTCCAGTGCGTCGGGAACCGCCTTCAGGGTCAAGCCCAGCAGGCTCGGCGCGCCTTGCGGATTGCGGAACGGCTGCTCCAGCGCGACCGGCTGCGCCGAATAGCGGCAATCCCTCGCGGCCTTCAAGACCGGCTCCACGCGTCCCGGCCAGCCGCACTCCGGCAACGCGCGGCCCAGCGCCTTTTCGCGCGAAAGGCCAAGCACGCGCTCGGCGCAGGAGTTCAGGTAAACGATACGGTCGTGGACATCCAGGCCCAGCAACAGCGAGGGCAGTCCTTCCACCAAGCGGGCGATCAGGCTATCCGCGGGATCGGAGCCTGAGTCGAAATCTTGCGAACCCGGGTGTGCGTTCATGGTGTCTCTGCGTTCCGGCCTGCGGTTGCTTACTGCCAGGGTACGATGCCTTGCGCCAGCGCGGCGCCCAAATCGGACGCCTGGACGCTTTCGGGCGGCGCGAGGCGAAAGCGGGAAGCCGGAAGCTCGGCATTGAACGAATACTCGGTCGCTATCAGCTCCAGCGCGATTTGGCGGTCGGCGCCCATGATCGTCACGCGCCCCGGCGCCGTCACTTGCGCACCGCCCGCGCCCAGCGGTTGCGGAGCATAGCCGTCGTACAGCACCTGGCCCAGGAGCGCCCCGCTGGGGCCGTACAACTCTTGGCGTGCGAAGGCCGCCATCTGAGGCAGCAGCACCAGCCGGCGCAGCAGCGCGCGGCGGCCATCGGCGCGGCCGTACACGCTAACCCAGTCGTCCGTCCCGCTGCCGTTCATGCGCCGCTCCACCGCCCGTTCTGACCAAGCTCGCGGAAAGAAGAGGTCGTGCACGCTTCCGATTTGTGCCAGGAGCGCCAGTTCCGAACGCTCCACCGACTGAACATGCGAAGTCGCGCCTCGGTAGAAGCGGTTCTTGCGCGGCAGCCAGAGCTCCATCGATCCTTCCGCCGCGGCGAGGTCCAGGACCACCAGCTCTTCGTGCTTCAGGCGCAGCCGGAACGAGCCGTCCGCGTTGCCCAGGTACACGCCGTTGAGGGGAAAGCTGCGCTGTTCCTTGAGCTTGTGCAGGCGCACGTCCAGCCGCGCCGTCACGGTGCTGACTTGCTGGCGGCGCGCGTCGGTCTCGGCGACGGCCGCGGCCGGATCGCGCAGCGTGCGGGCCGCCGGCGCCTCGACGGGCGGCAACCCCACCGGTTCCAGCGCGCAACCGCTCAGCAAGAGCGCGCAGCATCCCAGCGGCGCCAGCCGGACCCTTCGAAAGCGTGAACGCATGACGGACATCGTGTGACTCCCGGTTACTCGCGGTGCTGCAGGCCGTAGCGGCTGGCTTTGGCATAGAGCGTCGAGCGCCCCACCTTCAGCGCCTTGGCGGCTTCGCGGAAATTCCAGTCGTGCTGTCGCAGCACGGTGCGTAAGGCGACCTTTTCGAATTCTTCGAGTGGATTCTCCGAATCGCGGATCAGCTTGGCGCAGAGCGTTTCGGAATCCGAGCTCCCCGTCGAACCAGCTTGTTCCGAAAGGACGGCAGCCGGTACGGGCGCCGCCGTGGGCGAGGACGCGCGCGGATGCGCCGCGTGGTCTCCCGCGGGACGCAGATTCAGCATGCTCTTTTTCAGTACGCCGCCGTTGGCCACGATGCACGCATGCTCGATCGCGTTTTCCAGCTCGCGGATATTCCCCGGCCAGGCGTGCGCGCAAAGCGTCTCCAGCGCGTCGGTATCGATCTCCGTCGGCCCGCGGCCGACTTTCTTCACCGCGCGCTGCAGGAAGTGGTACGCCAGCACCGGAATGTCCTCGAGGTGCTCGCGCAGCGGCGGCAAGTGCAACGGGAAGATTGCGATGCGGTAGAAAAGGTCCTGCCGGAACGTCCCTTCTTCCACCATCTCGTTCAGGTTGCGGTGCGTGGCGCAGATCAGCCGGAAATCGACCTTGCGAATCGAACTGGACCCGATGCGCTCGATCTCTTGCGTCTGCAGGACGCGCAAGAGTTTGGCCTGGACCGAGTTGGAAAGCTCGCCGATCTCATCGAGGAAGAGCGTGCCGCCGTCGGCGCGCTCGAAGCGCCCCAGCCGCCTTTCCACCGCACCTGTGAATGCACCACGTTCGTGCCCGAAAAGCTCGGATTCCAGCAACGTCTCCGGTAACGCCGCGCAATTCACTTTGATAAACGGCCCTTCGGTGCGCCGGCTCCGGCGCTGGATAAAATTGGCCAGAATCTCTTTGCCCACTCCCGTCTCGCCGGTGATCAGCACCGTCGAATCGGTCTCGGCCACGGCCTGCGCGGACTGGTAGATCCGCCGCATCGCTTCGCCCGAGCCGACCGGAACGGTTTCCGTACCGGCCAGATCCTTCACGCGCTGGCGCATCGACTGAAGCTCGGTCAGCTTGTCTACCGAAGAGGTCAATTCCAGCAGGCACAAGGGCTTGCGAAAAAAGTCCGCCGCACCTCGCTTCATCGCCTGCACCGCCAACTCGATATCCGCGTGCGCCGTCATCACGATCACTTCGCACGAAGGCGCGCGCGACTTTACTTCCTCCAGCACTTCCAGCCCGTTCATATGCGGCATGCGCATGTCAGTCAGCAAGAGGTCGATGTTGTATTCGTCAAAGCTCTTAAGCGCCTGCCGCGGGTCGGAATGCGTGAGAATCGTTCGGCCGGGCTGCTGCAACGCATCCCGGATCAGCTCCAGCGTTTCCGGCTGATCGTCCACGGCGAGTATGACCGTTGAAGACATGCCCACCAACCTCCGCGCTACCGTCGTGTACCGCCTGCACGAAGACCTCTAAAGCAGACCCAAGGCCAATCGTCCAAGATTCAGGAATCGCATTGGCTTGAATTCTGTATCTTGCGCATTCTCCTTTAGTTGTGCGATTGCACGGGAGCACCGAAAGACGCCGCTTCGGCAGCTTTTGCCGATATGCCGCATGCTCGTGGAGAGGAATGTACTGGCCGATATTGCAGAGTGAGAAGACGCTTAAGCCTCGGCGCCGATCCCTGGTGCATGAGACGCGCCGGCTTCGGCGTAGCCGGCCTTGATACGCTCCAGGTTGCCGGCGGCGGTACGGATATCCTCCAAATCGCGAGCGGCTTCGTTACGCTGGCGGAGGAAGAAGGCCTGGAGGCTGGCGTCGGCTTGGATGGCGGCCTGCAATTGAGCCGCCGGCACATCGCCGGTCGCCAGGCGCGGCTTGAGTTCACCCAGCAACTCCACGTAGCGCGCCACGCCGGCGTCCATGCGCGCCCAAGCCTCGCCGGCCGCCGCGTCCTGCAACTCGGCGCTCAACGCGCCGAGCGCTTCGAGCAGGACGCACGTTTCCGCGTGTGCGGCGGCGCGTTCCATCAGGCCACCAGGGTTCCGGCGGTTCGCGTACCACGCGGACCGGCCGGCGCAGCGCCCGTGGGCGCGGCCGCACCGTCGAGCATCCCGCACCAGGCCTCGTGCAGCGAAGCGAGCAGATCGTGTACCTCTCGCAGCACGGCCGGGTCGAGTGCTTGGGCGGTCTCGGTCAGGCGGTACTGCATGTACTCGTAGACGCGCGCCAGGCTCTGAGCCAGTTCGCCGCCCTCGCGCCGGTTGAGGCTCGCGCTCAGCTCGGCAATGATCCGCTGCGCGTGGACCACCAGGCGCAGCGCATCCGCCCGGCAGCGAGGATCTTTCGATTCGGCCGCCAGCAGCGCGGCCTGTTCCAGGTCGCGGCAACCACGGTCGAAGAGCAGTTCGACGAGTTGCCCCGGCGTCGCGCTGGCGACCTTGTCCTCCAGATAGGTGCGTGCTCCCTCGTACACGGCCTCCTCCTTTCGCCATCCCTGGCGGAAAACGGGCATCCTTTGCGTCATTTACTCGGATTCTGCAAATTGCTGAGGATCCCGGACAACCCGCCTTGCAGGTCGCCGATCGCCTTTTCCATCGCGTTGAAGCGCGCCCGCAGGCGCTGCTCGGTCATCTCCATCTTGCGTTCGAATGCCGAGATCGATTTTCGCACCGTCGCGATGCTCGATTCCATGCGGTCGGGACGCTCGGCCACCGGCCCGTTTCCGAAGAGCGTCTGGCCGTCGACGAACGCGACGACCTTGCCCATGATGCCCGCCTGCGCGTCGGCCAGGATGGACTTCACGCCTTCCGGATTATCCGTCAGCGCCTGGTTGAACTTGTCCTTGTCGAAGGTCAGGGTCGCTTCGGTTCCCGTGGTGCCGATGCCGATGCCCGAGAGCGTGCTGGGCCCGTTGGTAACGCCGGGGACCGAGGCGGCGACCGTGCGGCGCAGGTTGCGCGCCAGCGCCAGGACGCCTTGCTCGCCGTGCAGCGCTTCGACCTTCGCGGTCGAACCGGTGCCGGTGATCTTCGACTTGGCCTGAATGAACGCAGTGAGCGTATTGTACGTGTCGACGAAGGCCTGAATCTTATCGCTCATGGCTTCGTTATCGGGGCTGACCGTCACCTGTGTGTTCCCGCTCGAAGCGGTGAGGTTCAGCGCAAGACCCGCGATGCCCGTCTCGGCTTCGGTGAACAGGTTGTCTACGCTCGTAATGGGATTCCCGCCGTTTACGCCGGCGATGGAGATGGACGCGTTCTGGCCCAGCGTGGTCGACCCGCCCAGGCCCATGGACGCGACGAAGTTCCCCGAGACGTCCTCGGCGAAAATGCCCAGCGCGCCGTCGATCTTGTTCGTCAGCACCAAGCGGTCCTGAAAGCCGTCGTAGGTAGCCTTCACGCCGGCCGCGGAATCGTTAATGCGCTTGATCACGTCGTTCATCGAGTCGGCGGACGAATCGAAGGCGATGGAGACGCCGTTGATCTTGAACTCGCCGGAACCGCCGTCCACGATGGCCGTCCGCGCGCGCGCTCCGTTGGCGCCGCCGTCGTTGAGCTTGGCCGTCATGTTCAGGCGTCCCAACTGAGACGAACTGGCCGCCGTGTGCGAAGTTCCGTTGGAGGTGAGTTTCATCAGGTTCAGCAGGTTGCTGGAATCGGCGCTGGAGCCCAACAACAGCGGCCCATCGCCGGAGTCCACGAATTCCAGGGTCACCGCATCGGAGCCCGAGGCGTATGCGGCGGTAAAGACGCCGCTGCCGCCCATCGCCGTCTCGATCTGTCCAAGCACGTCGTTGAGGGTATCGGTTTCGGCGACGGCGATCTGCTGACCGTTCACCGTAAAGGTGCCCGCCTTGAACGCGCTCCCGAACGCGGAAGCGTCGTTCAGCGCGACGTCGGGATCGATGCCCAAGCCCACGTCCGTCGCGCCGCTCAGGACGCTCGCGCTGGCTTTCTGCAGGATCGTAATGTCGTACGTGCCGGGCAGCGCGTTGCCGCTCGCGGTGGCCGAAAGCAGCGCCGTATTGCCCGCCACGGCCTTGTGCGAGACGGCTTGATTCAAGGTCGCCAGCGGTTTGGCCGCGGTGCGCAGCGCCGCGAGGCGCGAGTCCAGGTCGCGGTAAGCCGTTTGCCTTCGCAGCAGCAGATCGCGTTGCGCGGTCAGGCGGTTCAAGCCCAGCCGTTCCACATTCATCAGCGCTTCGATGATGCTGTTGGTATCGAGTCCGCTGTTGATGCCGGAAAAGTTGATGTTGGCGGCCATGCCCGAAGGTCCCGAGGTTCGCTGGTGTTCGTATTACCTTTTACTTATCGGCGCGTACCTGTGCGGCTACAGGGCGGGCCTTCCCGAAGGCCGAAATTTCCGTCTGCCCGGGTCCGTCGGAACATCCTGCCGGTTGGACCTGCCGGAATCGCCGCTCCGGTTCCGCATGGAAGGGATCCATGCAGACGGCGGGCCAGAATGGGCTTGTGTGCTGGGCGGACGCGCGGTCAGGAAGCGGCGGGTTCGATCCAGACTCGTTCGGAGTCGATGCGCAGGGAGCGCGGCGCGGACCCTTCGGGCGTCCGGTTTGACGGCGGATCGGCGCGCAGCCCCAGCCGTTCGAGGCGCACGTGCATACCTTGGCCGGAGGCCAGCTCGAGATTCAAACCCAGCTCGTCCAGCGCCAGACGCGGGGGCGTATCGGAATCGGCGTGTGTGGCTTGGCCTTCGATCTCGCCGGCCAGCGTCTCGGCGGCTTTCAGAAAGCCGTCCATACGTTCGGCGGCCGTCGCCGCCACCCATTCGCCCGCCGCGGCCAGTTGATCGGCGCCGATGACGCCCTCCAAGCGTTCGCGCAGTTCGTCCAGGCGCTCGAAGAAATCCGGGCGCTCTTCCCGCATCTGCTCCAGCGCGGCTTCAATGTGCCGGCGAATCTCGTCGAGCATGGTGGAGAGCGAGGGCGCCTGATGCTGCTGGCCGCGCGGGTAGGCGAACGCATCCAGCGGCACGCTGTCGGATTCGGGAGTCGCGGCTACGGGGCGGCTGATGCTTACGGCGTCTACGGGAGCCAGAAACGGGGATGCCTCGGCGGCGTTTTCGCGGCCCGAAGAGGGCGTTACGCGGATGGAGGCGGATACCAGATCGAGCGGACTGACGTATTGCATACGGCACCCCCGGCGGAGATTACGTCTCCGCCATTCTCGGAGCGGCGGAATGGCAGGCCACGCGCATGCAGGCGCTGCCGTTCGCATCCTGCTGCCAGCGGCATTCCATGCCCAGGCGCTGCAGCGAACGCATCCCGTGTTCGAATTCGAGGCTTTCCGGAGCTTCGGGAGCGCCCGAGCCGGTCGCATCTTCGAAGGTCATGCGGAATGCGGCGAGGAACCCTTCGACGCCCAGCGGCGAGGCTTCGATGCGCAGCGCGACGCGCTTCCCGCCGGCCTTCAGCTTACTCCCGTGCCGAATCAGCGCGTCGAGGCACATGAACAGCGCCAGCCGCGTCTCGGCCACCTTGATCGCCACGTCCGGGAGGTGTTCGGGAATGTCCAGTTCCAGGGTCAGCCCTTCGGTTTTCGCTTCGCAGGTGCCCAGGTCCATCACCTGCCGCAGTAAACGATCGGGGCTGAAGGTTTGCGGCAGCGACTGGCGTGAGGTCGAAAATCCGCTGATGCTTTCCACGAACGCGCGCAGATTCTCCGTGTACACGTGCAGGCGGTCCAAGAGCATGTCCCGGTTCGCGCCCTGGCGGTGCATGCGAAGCAGGTCGGCGTAGCCGATCACGCTGGTCAGCCGGCTGTTCAGCTCGTGGCTGACGGCCGAGACCATCCGGCCCAGCAGGAAGAGGCGCTCCATTTCGTAGGCGTCGCCGGGTTCGACGGAACCGTTTCCTCGCGCGGGAGCGCTTTCGGGAAGCAGGGTGAGCTGATCCCAAGTGGGCATCGCGGGAGGCGGGGTGACGGATTGAACTGCCAGCATGAGCGGATCTCCTGACCAACCTTTATGGGCCACTCATCGGCGCGCGCACCGGGCGCATGAGGGTTAAAATGAAAAGAGCCTCCGGAATCCGGAGGCTCTTTCCCCGACTCGACTTACACGCGCCTTTCCGGCGCCGGTTCGCGGCTTGGCGGATTTAGTTGCCGAGCAGCGAGAGCACGTTCTGCGTGGACGAGTTGGCTTGGGCCAGCATGGCCGTCGAGGCCTGCACCTGGATCTGGTAGCGCGAGAGGTTCGTAGTCTCCTTCGCGATGTCCACGTTGCGGATCCGGCTTTCCGCGGCCGAGATGTTCTCCGAGTAGTTCTCCAGGCCGGTGAGCGTATAGTTCAGGCGGCTTTGACTCGCGCCCAGCAGGCCGCGCTGCGAAGAGAGCGTCGTCACGGCATCCTGCACCGTGCTGACGTCCGCGATGTCCAGGTTGCCCAGGTCGGTCAGCACGCTCGAACCGTCCAGGCCCAGGATGTCCTGCACGTTTCCGTCGGCGTCGACCACCAGGCCCGACAGGTCCGCGGCGAAGATCGAGAGGCCGTTGTACTGGGCGTTGTTCAGAATTTCGGTCGCCTGCGTGGCCAGCTCCGAGAACTCCGCCGAGAGGTTCAACAGGTCGTCGGCGCTCTTGGTCGGGTCGCCGTACTCGACACCCAGCTCTTCGAGGCGGCCGAGGATATCCGAGACGTTCTGCAGGTAGCCGTCGGCGGTGTTGATGAAGGCGTTGGCATTGCCGATGTTCTCGGCCGCCATGTTGGCGCCCTTGACCTGCGCGCGCATTCCTTCGCTGATGGCCAAGCCGGCCGGGTCGTCGCTGGCGCGATTGATGCGCAAACCCGTGGCCAGCTTTTCGGCGGAACTGGCCAGCCCGGCGGTGGCCCGGCTGTAGTTCTTGAAAACCGTGACCGCGGCGGAGTTCGTGACGATGCGAGACATGTATGGCTCCTTCCCTGGGTTGTTGTTTAGAGCTTCGGGCTTCCTTGCCCTCTCGCTCTGTCCTTCGTAACCAATGCACTCATCGTCGGCCTACCGCGGCACATGAGGCTGGATCGCGAAAATCGTGTCGTTTTGACAAAATTGCCGAGGTGGAAACGCTTACCGGAAAGTTCTGCAAGCAGAGGCGGGAAGGATCGAGCGCTGCTCAGGCAGGTGAACGGGAGCGCTAAAATAAAAAAGCCCCGGTGTGACCCGGGGCCTTTGGTTACGTGCTCGGAGGTTAAGCTTAGCCGAGCAGGGACAGTACGTTCTGAGTCGAGGAGTTGGCCTGCGCCAGCATCGCCGTCGAAGCCTGGAGCTGGATCTGGAAGCGCGAGAAGTTGGTCGTCTCTTTCGCGATATCCACGTTGCGGATCCGGCTTTCGGCCGCGCTGACGTTCTCGGCGTAGTTCTCCAGTCCGGTCAGGGTGTAGTTCAGGCGGCTCTGGCTCGCGCCCAGGGTACCGCGCTGCGAAGAGAGGCTGGTGATGGCGTCCTGGATGGAGGCGACGTCATCGATGCCCGCGGCGGCGATATCGCCGGAAGCCGTGCTGCCGTCCAACCCGCTGATTGACTGCGTGTTGCCGTCGGCGTCGATGACCAACCCGCTCAGGTCGGCTGCGAAGATCGACACGCCGTTGTAGGTGGCGTTGGCGAAGATGTCCGAAGCCTGCGCCTGCAGTTCGGCGAATTCCGCCGACAGGTTGAGCAGGTCGTCGGCGCTCTTCGTCGGATCGCCGTACTCCACCGCCAGCTCTTCCATGCGCCCGAGGATGTCCGAGGCGTTCTGGAGGTAGCCGTCCGCCGTGTTGATGAACGCGTTCGCGTTCGCGATGTTCTCGGCCGCCATGTTGGCGCCCTTGACCTGCGCGCGCAGCGTTTCGCTGATCGCCAGGCCCGCCGGGTCGTCGCTGGCCCGGTTGATCCGCAGGCCCGTCGCCAGCTTTTCCGCCGAGGAGGCCAGGCCGGACGAGGCGCGGCTGTAGTTCTTGAAAACCGTTACGGCAGACGAGTTCGTTACGATGCGAGACATGTGTACTACTCCTTCCGTGGTTGGGGTTCAGTGCCCGGGCATCCTTGCCCGAGCCTTAAGTTTCGCTGCACTGACGGCCACGATCGGGGACAGTTCGCTGCCCCGTTTCTTTCGACCGCGATCCCTGGGTGCCGCTGGAGCGCTCCTTTCTCAAGCGCGGACCCGACTGCCGGACAGAAGACTCATCGGCAGCCGAACCGGGCGATTAAGGGCACGAGGTAAGATTTTTGGGATATCGGTAAACCCAGCCGGAGCACGTGGAAACGATTGCCGGGTTCCGGGCATGAAAAAAGGCAGCCTGGCGGCTGCCTTGAAGGGCTAAAGGCGCAATGAAATTCCGCAACCTACACGGCTGTGCGAACTTCCGAGGCGCAGAGCGCTTCCGCATACGGCTTTAACGCACGCAAACGCTCCTTCAGGGTCCCTGCCATACGTGCGTTCATTCCGCCGCCGGTGTTCAGTTCGTCGTAGAGATCCTGAATCGCCTGGCTGCACACGCCCAGCACCTTCTCGCGATAAGCCTTCTGCAGCAATTGGGTGATTCGGACCCGGTCCTCGGTCGCTTCGACATCGCGCACGAAGTCGAGGAACCGGCCCATCCAATCGGCCAGCCGTTCGCGTTGCCGCTCGGCCCGCTTGGCGCCGAAGGACGCCGCCGCGTGCTCGGCCAACGTCTTGCGCCATTCGCGCACCGGCAGCGCGGCCAGCATCTCGAGCGCGCGATCCGGACGCACGTGCTCCAAGACGCCGATCCGCGCGCCTCCAGTGGTTACCGGCACGATCTTCAGCTCCGGATGCGCCGCGACGAACTTTTCGAACTGATCCAGGTAATGCTTGAACATGTGCGACGTGCGCAACTGCGGATGCTCGTAGCCGGCCACCGGCAGCCACTCGTCCTTCACATGCAGGTCCATGAGCTGTTGCGGCAATGCGCCGTCGACGTGCGTCGCGCCATTGGGCGCGAAGGCGAAATCCATGCCCACGAGGTACAGCGTGCGTGCGCCCATCTTCAGCGCCACATCGGCCGCGGTTCCGCCGACGAACATCATGTTGTCCCAGGTTTTGCGCTTCCCGTCGGGGCTCAGGCGCGCGCACCAGTAGGGCGAAAGGCACAAGGTTTTGAAGCGGGCGTGTAACGCGCGGTATTCGGGGTGTACGTGATGCCCCAGCACCAGCCCGGTCTTTTCGGGATCGAGCTGGCTGGCCGAACGCATCGGCGCTTCTTTCGGATCGACTGCGATCACCAAGTGCGGATCGATCCCCGCCGCGCGCAGCTTGGGCACCGCCGAATCGGCGGCCAGAATCGGAACGCGGTCCTGCATGAAGCGCAGGAAATCGAGCGCGTCGGGCAGCGTCGGGCCGGCGCCCACGAGCACCGTCGCATCCAGGTTCGCATGGCCGGCGAGCGCTTCCATGCCGGGGTGATCGACCGCCCAAGCCAAGTTCTCGAGCGTCTGTTTGACCCACACCAGTCCGGCATTATGCAGCGTCATGCGTACACGTGTGACCATATCGAAGGCCGTCATCGCGGCCTTGGTCAGGTTCAGCGCATCTTCGCCCTGCAAGGCCGCGTAAGCCGTGCGCAGCAACGGATCGAAATTCCGCAGCCCCGTGGCGCTCTTGAGCACATTCTGGATCCCCGTCGTCAGCGCGGCTTCGTCCGGACCGACCATGAGCTGCAAGCGCGGGTCGCTCAGCACGTGGTCCAGGCTGCGCGCTTCCAGCGCCGCACGGAGCATCGCCGGATAAGGCTCCAGCACCACCAGCCGCGCCTGCGGGCCCAGCACCTTCAGCAGCGCTTCGGCGGTGTAACCGAAACCGAAGCCGAGCAGGAAGACCAGCCCGTTCTCGGTATGCAGCTTCTGTTCGCGTGCCCAGTCGCGCGCTTCTTCGGAAGGCCGGGCGGTGTCGTCGATGGCCAATAGTCCGTCGCCTACGCGCAGCGCTCCGAAGGGTTCACCCGTTGGCGCCGTACGTATCTCGAGTCCCGCGGAGGCGAAGTCGGCTTCCAGACTCTTGAGAAGTTTCCATGCATCGGCCACGAAATTTCGGTTAGCCAGCGCCTCCACATTGCGGAGCAGGCGCCGGTCCGTGGATTCCGGTGTGCAGGGTGCGGCGGCTTCAGGGCGCGGACGCCCCACGATCGCGCAGCCGCGCACGTGGCTGTTCCGCCCGTCTTCCAAGCGTTCAACTTCGAAGTACTCGCCCACCACGCGTGCCCACCAATCGGGTGAGCGCACGCAGACGTGCAGATACTCGCCGGCCAACTCCGGGCCGAAGCAATCGATGTTCGTCGCGATCTCGAAGTAGACGACCTTCGGACGCTGCCGCTGCAAGGCGCTGAAGAAGCCATGCAGGTCTTTGCCGTGGATATGTTCCAGCACGTCGATGGAGTAAACCAGATCGACCTGCCCGAAAACCGGCTCCTTAACTTGCGTGAAATCGAGCCGCCGCACGCGATCCTTGAGTTCGGGGTGCGCCGTCAGCGCCACGTCGGATACATCGACGCCGTGCGCATCGAGTCCCGCGTCGAGCAGCGCGCGCACGCCGTGCCCTTGCCCGCAGCCCACCGCAAGCGTGCTGCGTGCGCCGTGCGCTTTGCACAATTCAACCAGTGTCTCGAGCGCCGCCACTTCGGGGCTATGCCCGGCGTAGCGCACATCCTTCCAAACGGTGTTGTACAGTTCACGGTACTCCGGCATGTCCGTCTCCCTTCGGTCCCTTGGCCTGCACCGGCTGGCCCAGCTTGCCCGAAAGCGCCTTGAGCGCCTGAACCCGTTCTTCCTTGCGGTCGGCCGTCCCGTGAGCCGACTTCGTTTCGTCGCGAATCTCGGCAATCAGCTCGCTGCGCAAGATCGTCACGTTGCGCGGCGCGCGAATGCCCAGCCGCACCTGGTCGCCGTCGACGCGAACGACCGTGATCTCGATATCCGGTCCCAGTTGCAGACCTTGGCCGGCTTTCCGACTGAGCACCAGCATGCCGGGGCTCCTTTCAGATCAGAGGCCAAGGTTCACGGAGCGAGCAGCGGATGCCGGACGCTGTAAGCCGATGCGTTGTGCAGGACGGCTTGTTTGCCGGCCTTGGTGCGCATGTTGACTACGATCGGCGCGGCGAGGTTCAGCGTCGCCGCCGGCGCCCCACGGCTGAGATTCACCAGCGAGAGCAGCATCGCTTCGCCCGGCCCGCGCAGATCCAGTTCGTGGTCGTCTTCCGTGCTCAACTCGGGTTCGTACCCGGGCAGCACCAGGAACGGATCGACCAGGTGGAAAGCCAGATCCTCGCCTTCCGCGTCCATGCGCAGAAACGGCGGGCACTCCGTTTCGGCCGAAAGCGTGAAGCGCTCGCACATAAACGGGTGCAGGCCCCCCAGCAGCTTGATCTTCAGCGGAAGCTCGATCGCGAGGCTGGGGGATTCGGAGGTCTGCAGGCTGATCACGTGCATGGTTTACCTCAGGTAATCGAGAAGACTGGTCTGCATGATGCGCGAGCCGACTTGCAGAGCCGCGCGATACGCCACGTCCAGTTCCGAGGCTTCCACCGCCGCCTCGGCCAGGTCGGTTTCGATCAACTGCGAGAGCTGCTTCTGGACCAGTTCGAGGTGGTCCTCGTCGGTCAGTTCCGACTGGTTCATGCGCGACTGCAGCCCGCCCACGCGGGCCAAGCCCGTGGTCAGGTGCGTCAGCGCGTCTTTCAGTTCCGGAAGCGAGATGCCCGTCACGCTCGCCGAGTCGTTGGCCAGAAGGAAATCGCGCAACCGGATCGCCGTATCGAAAATGTCGACGCCCGCGGCGGTATCGCGCAGCGCGCCGAAGTCGCCGCCGGCCTCGTTGGAGCCCAGCAGGTTGTAGGCCATCGCTCGGCCGGGTTCGACTTCCAGCGAACGGTCTTCCCCGTTGCCTTGGTAGGTCACGGCGGTGATCCGCCCCTGGGCATCGCGCGTGGCCGTGAAGGCCGGCTGCCCCGTCTGGGTTCCGCTCAGGATCGTCCGCCCGCGGTAGGTCTGCGCGCCGACGTCGAGCATCCCTTCCAGGAGTTGGTCCACTTCCTGCGCGATGTTCGCGCGTTCGGCGGCGCTCAAGGTGACGTCCCCGGCGCGCACCGAAAGCTCGTCCATGCGCTGCACGATCGAGACGGCCTGATTCAGCGCGTTGTTCGTCTGTTCGGTCCAGGCTTGGCCTTCGTCGAGGTTGCGGAGATTCTGCTCCAGCGTGGACCGGGTGGTATGCATCAAGTGGCTGCGCGCGGCGTCGCCGGGCGCGTCGCTGGCCTTCTGGATGCGAATGCCCGAAGCGATCTGCTGCTGGACTTTGATCTGGCGCGCCAGCAAGTCCTGGTAGCGCGGCACCAAGCCTCCGTAGCGCTGGGAGTCGGAGATTCTCATGTTAGCGGCCCACGATGCCCATGCGGTTGATGATCATGTCCATCATTTCGTCCACGGTGGTGATCAGCCGCGCCGAAGCTTCGTAGGCGCGCTGGAACGTAAGCAGATTCGAAAGTTCCTCGTCCATGTTAACGCCGCTCACTGCGCTGCGCCGTTCGGCCACCGAGGCGCGGATGCGCTCGAAATCCCCCAGCGTCTCCGTCGCGCGCTTGCCGCCCGAGCCGAGGTCCAGCACCAGCGCGTTGAAGGCTTCGTTCAGCGTCATGGTTGGCGTACCGCCGGGAATCACTTTAAGGTCGCGCAACTGCGCGATCTGCAGCGCCAGATCGTTGCCGCCGGGCGCGGCGGTCGTCGAGGCGGCGATCAAGGCCGGATTGGACGCCAGTGCCGGATCGAGCCCGATCGTCGCCGCGTCGGTTCCGGCGAAGAAGGCGCCCGCCGGATTGCCCTGGAGGTCGAAGCCCGTCGCGTGCCGCGTGTTGACTTCGGAAATCAGCGTCGCGGCCAGTTGATCGAGTTGCGCGCGCGTGCCGTCCACTTCGGCGAAACTTTCCGTGAAGCCCTGAAACGCGCCCGAGGCGAACGCCAGCGGGCTCCCGCCCAACTGCACCTCCATGTGGTTCGTCCCGCCGTTCAGTACGCCGCTCAGTGCGAACGAGTTGACGCCGGAGACCAGCACGTCGCCGTTCACGTCGATGTCCAGCATTCCGTTGGGTTGTTCGACGACATGAACGTCGGTCAGCCTGGAAAGCTTTTCGACCAGAAGATCGCGCCGGTCGCGCAGATCGTTGGCGTTCGCGCCGCTTAGTTCCGCGCGGGCAATCTCGCGGTTCAACTCCGCGATGGACTGCGTATACCCGTTGGCTTCGGCGACGGCCGCCGTGACCGTGGTGTTCAAGCCGGTATTCAAGTCGTCCAGGCGCCGTACGCCCCCGTGAAAGACATCGGCGATGCGCTGGGAGAGGTCCAGCAGCGCCTGGCGCGCGCCCATCTCTTCGGGACCGCTGGTGAGATCTTGCCAGCCATTCCAGAACGCGTTGAGCGCTTCGCCCAGCGAGCCGTTGGTGGCGTTGCCCAGCATCGTCTCCAGCGTGCCCAAGGTTTGGGCGTTCACGTCCCAGCGCCCGACTTCGCTCATCTCGCCGCGGATCGTCGCGTCGAGCACCGACTCGCGCAGCCGGACGATTGCATCGACCTGCACGCCCGTCCCGAATATGTGCGGCTGGAGGAAGATCGGATAGCTCGACGAAAGCTCCGCGCGCTGCCGCGTATAGCCTTCGGTGTTCGAGTTCGTAATGTTGTGCGAAGTGACGCCCATGGCGATCTGAAAGGTCTTCAGGCCGCGGGTGCCGACCTCGAGCAGCGCGTTGGCGGTTAGCACGTGCGAGGCCCCTTTAGGCGGATGTGCTCACGTGGGCGTGCATCGGCAGTGTCTGGCGGCGCCCTTCGGCGTCGTACTCGCTTTTGGGCAACAGCTTCCCCAGCGTGCCGTGCAAAGCGCGCAATCCGCCCCGGGAGAGCAGCTGGTTGCGCTTGTTCTGTTCGAGGATCTCCAGCACCAGGTTGCGCACCGTGGAGCGGTCACTCATCTGGGCCAGCGCATCCTCGCTGTGCGCCAGTTCGCCGATCAACTGAGCTTGGTTTTGGGCGTGCATCAGGATCAGGTCGGCATTGGCGCGGCTCAAGCCTTCCGTCAATCCGCGCGTCGCCTGAAGCAAACGGTTCAAGATGTTTTGCACGGGGCACAAAGGCATCGTCTGCATGTGCTACTCCTTGCTGGGAGCCTCGGAAGAGGCGGACGTTTTTGCCGGGTCCAATTGCCGGACGATCAGTTCGGCCAGGCCCAGCACGCCCCGTTCGGCGAGCTTGTCGGCCAGCGTTTCGTCCAGCATGTCGCGGTACATTCGGGAGGCCATGGAGCCTTCGATGAAGGTGCCCTCTTTCGAGCGCCCTTCTTTCAGAACTTGAGCCACCCAAAAGGCTTCGAAGTGCTGAGCGGCCTGCCGGAGGCGCGCTTGCGGCGCGGTTTCGGGAGGCTTCGCGGAGACGTTTGGCAGGGTGTTCACGTTCATGATTTCGACCGCCTCAGGCATCCTGACCTTTGACTTGGAAGCAAACGCCCGACCAATGCCGCTACATGATCACCAGTTCGGCGTGCAGGGCGCCGGCATCCTTAAGCGCCTGGAATATCGCGATGATGTCGCGCGGGGAGACCTTTAGCGAATTCAGCGCTCGGGCCAGATCGCCCAGGGTCGGAGCGTGCTCCAGCACCAGCACTCGTGCATCCTGTTCCGTGACCGTCGTGCTTTGGTCCGGCACGACGACCGTCTCGCCTTTCGAAAAGGGTTCGGGCTGCGATACGTTCAGCGTGTTCTTGACCGTTATGAAGAGGCTTCCGTGGCTGACCGCCGTCGGCGCGATACGTACCTCCGCGCCCGCCACGATCGTCCCGGTGCGCTCGTTGATCACTACCTTCGCCGAGGTATCCGGCGTGATGCGCAGGTTCTCCATCTCGGCCACGAACGCTACCAGTTGCCCCTGGTTGGTCACGGAGTTGGGGACGCGCACTTCCAGTCCGCTCAGGTCGTTGGCGCTCGCCAGTCCCGGCCATTTGGCGTTGATCGCGTCCACCGCGCGTTGCACGGTCGTGAAATCGGGCTGCCGGAGGCGCAGGCGCACGAAGCCTTCCCGCGCGATGAACGAAGGCACTTCGTTTTCGACGAACGCGCCGTTGGGGATGCGCCCCACCAGCGGATGATTCTTCTGCACCGAAGCGCCGCCGCCGCCGCTGCTCCCCCCGCTGAAGCCTCCGATCGAAAGCGCGCCTTGCGCGACCGCGTACACCCGTCCATCCGCTCCCACCAGCGGCGTCTGAATCAGGATTCCGCCTTGCAGGCTGCGGGCGTCGCCCACCGAACTGACCTGCACGTCGATGTGCGCGCCTTTCTTCACGAACGGAGGCAGCTTGGCCGTCACCATCACTGCCGCGATATTCTTGCTTTTCACGTCGTCGGCCGAGATCTTGACGCCGAAGCGTGTCGCGAAGTTCGCCAACTCCTGGTTGGCCAGATCGCTGCTCTTGTCGCCGGTGCCGTCCAGGCCCACCACCAGTCCGTTTCCGACGAGCTGGTTTTCGCGCACGCCTTGCAGGTCGGCCAGATCCTTAATCCGGATCTGGGCCGGCGCGAGGACGATCGCGGGGGTCGAGGCTTCGCCGGCCCACAATTCGGCGGCGGCCATGCTTACGAATAGAACGCCTAGCAGCAGAATGGCATTGTCGCGCATGTTGCGCCTCCGTACGGCAGGGGATTAGAAAAGATTGATCCAGTCGAAGAGCCGTCCGACGAGCGTGCGCCGCTGCGCGTCGCTCAAGGGGCCGCTGCCCGAAACGTTGATGCGTGCTTCGGCGATCTGCGATGAAAGCACGGTGTTGTTCGCCTGCACGTCTTCGGGGCGCACGATGCCCGTCAGCGTGATCACCTGCTGGTCGCCAGCGATCAGCACCTTCTTCTGGCCCAGCACTACGAGATTCCCGTTGGGCAGCGTCTCGGTCACCTGCGCCGAGAGCGTCGCGCGGACCGAGCCCGTCTCTTTGATCGTCCCGCCGCCTTCGAAACTTCGCGCGCTGCCGGCCTTGATGCTGGGCAATTCCCCATTGCGCTTTAACAAGTCGGAATAGACGAATTTGTCGACGCTCGCGTCGACGGACTGCGTCCGTTCGGTCTTGGTCGAACGGTCGCGGGATGCGTCCACTTCTTCGACGATCAGGACCGTCAGCACGTCGCCTTTGCGGTGCGCGGTCGTGTCGGCCACGAGTCCGTGTCGGCCGCCGTCGGGCTGCCAGAGGCTCCCGTCGACGACCTGGGGCGGCGCGATCTCGAGCCGTACCGGCTCCGGCGCGACCACGGCCGCCGGCTGGCGGCAGCCCGAGACGACGATCAGCAGCAGGACGATGGAAACCGCGCGCAGCATCTTCAATCTCCTCGAAGGACTACAGACTGGCCTGACCCGGGCCGGTCGTCCGCGCCAGGATTTCGGTCATGCTGTCTTGAAGGCGCAGCCGTACGGTCTCGCCCAAGGCCGCGTCGCTGCGTGCTTCCGCGGAAGCCTTGATGGTCATCGAACCGCGTTCGACCAGCACGATCACCCGGTCGCCGCGGCGAATCACCGCCGGACTCGCGAAGAAGCGCGGCTCCAGCACACGTCCCGCCGCGAGCGCGAACTGCGCCTGCTTGCCCACGTAATGCTCCTTCTCCAGCACCGCGGAAGGCGCGTTGCGGATCAGTTCGCGCATCTCGTAGACGAGGTCGGCTGCCGTCACCAGCGCGCCGTCGGGAATCGCACGCGCCGCCAGGGCCATGCGCTGGAAGACGCGCACGCGCAGGCCCACGGTCGCATCCTCGACCGGCAGCCCTTCGCGCAGCACGCGCACGCGCACGATCTTGCGCCCGTGCGGAAAGCTTCCGCCGGGCAATTCGGCCTGCAAATCCACCGCGCCCGGACGCACCACCACGTCGCCGGGCTTCGTCGTCACTTCGATCTCGGCTTGCAAGTCTGGGCGTTCGGCGAAGTAGGCCTGCAGCGCTTCGACGGCTGCCGCCGCCAGTTCGGAGCCCGGAATAATCTGCGTGCGCGCCAGGACCGCCGTGCGCTCTTCACCGGACAGAGTCACCGCGTCCCGCGCGAGCCCCGCGCCGTTCAGCGCAGCGTACAGGTCGTTGCGGTCGAAAGTCCGTTTTTGGCCCGGCGCCGGAGCGCGGCCGACGCTCAATCCGCGCAGGCGCGCTAAGAGCTCTGCGTCGCCATCGAGTTCCGCAACTTCGTCGAGCCGCACGTCTTCGCCTGCCGAAACGCCCGCCGCTTTCTGAGCCAGCCGCAGCACCGCCGTCTCTTCGGCCGCCCCGCAACCGGCGCACAGCCCGGCGAGCAGCCAAATCGAAATCGCGCGCATCGCCGTTATCTCCGAATGTTATTGGCGGCCTGCAACATCTCGTCGCTGGCCTGGATCGCCTTCGTGTTCACTTCGTACGCGCGCTGGGCGATGATCATGTTGACCATCTCTTGCACGACTTCGACGTTCGACATTTCGAGAAAACCCTGCTGCACCGTGCCTACGCCGTTGGAGCCCGGCGTGCCCGAGACCGCGTCGCCGCTGGCGCTTGAAGGAGTGAACAGGTTGTGCCCGACCGCCAGCAGGCCGGAGGGATTGACGAAGGTGTACAGGTCGATCTGACCTTTTTGCGTCGCCGAGCCGTTCACGATCTCGCTGATCGTACCGTTGGGGCTGATCGCCAGCGCCGTTGCGTTCGGATCCACCGCGTCGAAGCCGTCCACCTTGTAGCCGTCGGACGTGACGATCTCTCCTTCGGAACTCACCTGGAACGAGCCGTCCCGCGTGTATGCCTCGGTTCCGTCGGCCAGCGTGACTTTGAAGAAGCCGCGGCCTTCGATCATGACGTCCAGCTCGCGGCCGGTCTGCTGCGGCTTTCCCGCGGTGAAAATTTTGCCCACCGAGGATAACTGCGTGCCCAGGCCGATCTGGATGCCTACCGGGATGCCCGAGCCATCGTCGGAACTGGCGCCCGGAGAGCGTAGCCGGTCGTAGATCAGATCTTGGAAGGCCGCTTGGCTGCGCTTGAAGCCCGCCGTATTGACGTTCGCCAGGTTGTTGGCGATCACGTCGATGTTCATCTGCTGGGCGCGCATGCCCGTGGCCGAAGCCCACATCGCTCGAAGCATCTGTACTCTCCTTGTGCGTGCCCGTCCCGGGTTACGGGGCGAGGTTCTGGATGGCCGTGGAGAACAACCCGTCGCCGATCTGCATGGCGCGCGTGGCAAGTTCGGTCAGTCGCGAGTTCTCCAGCATGGCGACCATTTCGTTCGGAAGATTGACGTTCGATCGCTCCAGCGTGCCCGTCAGCACTTCGGGCTTGGGGGCGTCGGTCATGCGGTCGGGATCGGTCGCCGCGAACGTGCTCCCGCTGGCCGGGACCAGTACGCCGAGTTCCTTGGGAATCTCGATTCGCAGCTTTCCTACCTTCTGGTTGTTGACGAATAGCGTGCCGTTCTCGGTGACCGTGATCTCGCCTTCCGGCAGCGTCAGCGTGCCTTCCTCTCCAAGCACCGGGAAACCGTCGGAAGTCCGCAGGATGCGGTCTTCACCGCGGTCGAAGTGCCCGTTGCGCGTGTAGCGCACGCCGCCCGGAGTCTCCACGGCGAAGTAGCCTTCGCCGCGCATTGCCAGATCCAGGTTTCGGGCCGTGACCGTCAGTTCGCCGGCGCTGGGATCCCAGACGCCTTCCACCATGCTCATGCCCATCTGCCGGGGTGTATTCGGTTGCAACGTGTTCAGCGTGTCTTGAAAGGAGTTCCCTTCGCCGGAGAAAATCGGAACATGCCGGCGATAGCCCAGGATTTCCGATGACGCCAAGTTGCGGCTCAACACCTCTTGTGCGTTGAACCGTGCTCCCAAGGCGTTGCTGAGCGTATACAGTCCGGGCGTCATGTCCGAGTCCTCCCCTTCATGCAGGACGTAAAAGCAAGGGGCGGACCGAACGGTCCGGCAATCTCGGCAGATTCCCGTAAGGCTTTATAGACAAAATAGAAGAATCTTTGAGCGAACCCGGAATCGGTATGCAAAAAGCGCCCGGATCGGAAATTCCTTCCAGCCGCGGCTGCCGGAATCCACGCTTCGCATCGCCCGGCACGTGCATATCTCGGCTTCAATTTGACAGCCTCGCTTGCGCCGACCTAGAATCGGTTGCAAAGACCTTCTAACACCGCTCAAGAGATCGAAGCCCTTGAAGATTCTGCTGCTCACGCCCGACCAAGCCGTCGCCGAAGCCCTGCAAAAGCTTGGCCGGGCGCACGGTTACGCGGTGGCGGCAAGCCCTGATTCGAAGGGGCTGGCCGAGCGGCTGGCCGCCGAGCGCCCCGAGGTCCTGGCCCTAGCCGGAAGGTTGGGGGCCGTCGACATCCTGGCCGCGCTCAAGGTCGTCCATGCCTTGGAAGCCGCCGCTCGCCCGCTCGTCTTGTTGGGCGTGCGGAAGGGAGCCTTGACCAATCCCTTGCCCATGGCCTTGCGCGAAGGCATCGAACTCGTGGCCGATCCCGACGACTGGGAAGAATGGCGCCTGCGTCTGCGTTTGGCCGAACACCTCCGCCGCGGCGATCCGGCCGCCGAACCTCGTTCGCCCGGCGCCGCTGCCGGTATGAACGCCAAGTCGGTCATGGAGTGCATCGATTCCGCGCTGCTGATCCTCGACGCCGATACCGGCGAGATCGTGGAATCCAACAGCCGCGCCCTAGACTGGTTCGGCCTGGACCTTGAGCAGCTAAAAGCTTTGGGTTCGCGCACTCAGCGGCGCGACCCGGTGGCGGCCAACGCCGTCTCGCCGCTCGACGAAGCCTTGGCCGGCCGCCGCCCCACGTACGAGTGGGACCTCGTCACCAAGTCCGGCCGTCGCATCACCGGCGATATCGCGCTCACGCGCCTCCCGGGCGTCGAGTCGCGGCTCGTGCTCATCAGTGCGCACGACATCAGCGAGCGCAAGCTGGCCGAAGCCGAGTTGCGCCGCTCCGCCGAGGAATACCACCGCCTCTTCGAGGCCGCCAACGACGCCATCCTGGTATTCGAGCCCAAGTCCGGACGCATCATGGAAGCCAACGAACGCACCTGCCACATGTACGGGTACGAACGGCACGAACTCGTGGGTAGCAGCGTGGCCGTTTTCTGTACTGCGGTGAAGCCCGCAGAAGAGACCGTGCGCGAAATTTTGGAGGCCGACGGCAAGGAGATCGTGCACCGCAAAAAGGCCGGGCACCCGATCTGCGTGGAAGTCAATGCCACGCCTGCGAACTACCAGGGCCGACCGGCCGTCCTTGCCATTCACCGCGACGTGACCGAACGCAAGCGCGCCGAAGAAAGCTTGCGCCTCTCCCAGAAAATGGAAGCCATCGGGCAACTGGCCGGCGGTGTCGCACACGACTTCAACAACCTGCTGCTAACCATTTCAGGCAATGCCGAGCTGCTCATGCGCATCACACCCGCCGAAGGCGCCGCTCGCGAACACCTCGACGAGATACTCCTCGCCACCCATCGCGCCACCGACCTGACCCGCCAACTGCTCGCTTTCGGCCGCCGCCAGGTCCTCTCGGCCCGCGTGCTCGACCTCAACGCGCTGGTCGGGGAACTCCTCAAGATGCTCCGCCGCCTCATCCCCGAGTCGATCTTGATCGAATTCAAAGCCCATCCGGATCTGGGCTTCATCAAGGCCGACCCCGCCCAAGTCCAGCAAGTCGTCATGAATCTGGCCGTCAACGCCCGCGACGCCATGCCGCAGGGCGGGCGGATCATCCTGCGCACGCGCAACGCGGATCTCCACGACGGGCTCACGCGCCGCGAGGTTCAGGTTAAGCCGGGTCGCTACGCGGTGCTGGAAATGGAAGACAGCGGCGTCGGGATGGAACCGGCCGTACTGAACCGCATCTTCGAGCCGTTCTTCACGACCAAGAGTGTCGGGCAAGGCACCGGCTTGGGGCTCTCCACCGCCTACGGCATCGTAAAGCAAAGCGGCGGATACATTTTTGCCGACAGCGAACCCGGCAAAGGCGCTCGCTTCGAGATCTATCTGCCCCGAGTCGAAGGGCAGGCCACGCGCGACGGAAGGCGCACCACGACCATCGAATTCATTCGCGGCAACGAAACCGTGCTCCTCGCCGAAGACGAGCCCAGCGTGCGCGATTTGGCCAAGACCGTGCTAAGCCTCAACGGCTATACGGTCCTCGACGCCGAAGACGGACTCGAAGCGCTCAATCGGGCCCTCGAACACCCAAGCGCCATCCAACTGCTGATCACCGATGTGGTCATGCCGAATCTGGGAGGTTTGGAACTCGCCGAGAAGCTGCGCGAACGCTTCCCCGAGATGCGTATCCTCTTCACGTCCGGCTACACCGCCGATTCCGAAGCCGTCCAGCCCGTGCCCCAGCAGCACCAGGACTTCCTCCAGAAACCCTACTCGCTGATGGAGCTGTTACAGAAAGTGCGCAAGATCCTCGACACCCCCGCCGCGTCGCCCAGCAGCGAGAACACATGACGAAGAGGCGGTCAGTCCCGAGCATCAGGGTCGCGCCAGCAGGCGCCGAGCGGGCAGACAGAGAGAATAGGAATGCAGGAAGCGCCCGGTGCAAGACCGGGCGTGATGGAAAACCAGGAATGGGATAGGGGTACGAAAGGCTAGGTCCGGACGGAGGCTTAACCGTCCAGGTCGACGAAAGGCGCCACCTCGCCGGCCGTGCTCTCCAGGACGCCGCGATCGTTGTAAAAGCCCGACGCCAGCATCCGCTTGGCCGCTTCCACTACCTCAGGCCTCACTTCTTCAAGTTGCTCGGCTTCCGTCGTCGCTTGTGCCAGCGCCTTGGCTTCCGAAGAGACTTCGACCCGGTCGCCCGAACTCCGCGCATCCAATGCGCCGCCCGCGCCCTCGGCGGCCGCGCGCTCGGCGCGGTCCGCGCTCGATACGCCCGATTGCGGCCCGTGGGGCTGACTGCTGAGCGGTCCAATTCCGTTCGTGGCCAAGGCGACACCTCGCTTCTCGTTCCGTAGCTCTCATCGGCACCAAAGCGCCGCACCTGAGGGCTGCTTGCGAAGATTTCCGCAAGAACCACACAACTTACTACACATCAAGGACTTGCTATATCTTCGGCATCTTCTCCATCAACGCCGGCAACTGCCCCAGGAACTCCGTCACTTCGGTTGGCTCCAAACCCAGATCCTGGGCCAGCGGGTACTCCAGCACGTCCACCTCACCGGGCTCTTCGGCAAAGCCCAGGGACGAAAGCGCGCGGTCGGCCAGGACCACCGTTGCAAGGCTGTTGCAGTAATCGTCCGTTTGCGCCGCTTGCGGCATGCGCAGATGAACCTGCGCCTTCACGCCTTCCCAATCGTTGACGGAGTGGTGGCTGCTCATGGTCAGGTGCGCTTCCAGAGGCAACTGCCATGTGTTCAAGAGCGCCAAGCCGGTCCGCACGTGATGCCGCTCCACCAGCCCTTCGACGAACTCTTTGCGCACCGTCGCGTCGCGTTCCAGCGCCTGCTGCACCAACAACAGCGCCGGAACTTTGCCGATGTCGTGCAGCAGCCCCGCTGTAAAAGCTCGGTCGGCCGGCAGGTTCAGCCGCGTGGCAAAGGATTGGGCGACCATCGCGCAACCCAGCGCGTGATCGAAGATGCTCTGCGCGGAGGAGTTCAGCCGCTTGTCCTTAAAGACCGTCGAATGCAGCGCCACCGACATGACCAGGTTGCGGATCTCGCGCAGCCCCAAGCGGTTTAACGCCTGCACGACCGTCGTGATCTCCACACGGCCGCCGTAGTACGACGAATTCGCCATGCGCAGGAACTTGGCGGTCAGCACCGGATCGTGCTGTACCAGCCCTCCGATGTCCTTCATCGAAGCGCTCGCGTCTTGCAGGCAATCCATCAGCTTGAGCGCCGAGGAGGGCAGCGTCGGCAAGTCGAACTGCGGCGACTGAATCAAGTTCTCACAATCGTCCACCAGCGTCCCGACCCGCTGCGCCAAGCGCTCTTCGTGAGCGCTGACTGGGCCCGGGATCGGCGGGCAACTGCGCCTCAGTACACGGTTGGGCGAAGCTTCCGCATCGAGCGTTTGGGACGCCGAAGCGGCATCTTCCGGCTTGGCCTTGGCGAACAGATTGAACATCGTTTCAAGCTCTCCAGGTGAACGGACCCAGTGGCAGATTGCATCCCGAAATGAGGCTTCGAGTCCCGATTTCCAGAACGCAGTATCGAGTTTCGAAGAATGGAGCCCGACTTCGAACCTCTTGGCCTCATGCCTGCAAGAGCAGTGCCACGATCACCCAAGTGCTTTAGGATCGCTTGGCCACAGCATCAACGCCTCTGGAGCTTCCATAAGACTTTATTTTCATAGAGCTTATGTATGTGAAGCACTCGCAACAGGCATTGCGCGCCCACCCCTCAAAGCACGGTGCATCGGTAGAATTTTCCGACCGGCCCTTTGGCATACCGGTTGCCCAAGCTCTCAAGGTGAACGCTGGACTTGGAGAGGGAGCCATCCATGGTGACGCACGCCCACCACTTGCCCGAAACGGAATCGACTTCGCGGCCGCGCACGCGAGTCATCAAAGGCGGCAAGGTGGTCTACAGCCACGAGCCGCGGCAGCTTCTGCTGCCCGGCACCAGCTGCGATCCGCGGTTGACCGTGGAAAAAGAAAACGGGATCGTCAAGAGCTTCCGCTATCGCTGCACCTGTGGGCATACCGACCACTTCATTTGCCAGTAAGCGTTTGCAGCGTCCGCGCGACGCGCGATTGCAACAGGAACATCGCTTTGCGCATCTCACGTATCTGATCGCGCGAGAGATCCACGAAACGAGCGTGCACTCGATAGCCACTTAGCGGCGGTTCGGCGGGCCGGCAGCGCAAGACTTCGATCGGCAGCGCCCGGATTAGTTCCGCGTTCAAGGCGGCCAAGCTCACCTTCAGCCGCGTGCCTTTGGGAATGGGGAAAGCGCAGTTCAGTTGTACGCCGCCTTCGCTCACATCCACTGTGTGCAGCTCGAGTTCGACCGGCGCGCTTACTTCGCAAACATGCCGGTAGCTGGCCCGTAAGGCAGCGCCGCGATCTTCGGGCACGTTTAATTCACCAGCCGACGCCTGCCACAACTGCGCTTCCAACTCCGCTTCGTTGCGCCAGTCGCAAATCTGGTACAGATGCCGCTGGGTCCAGAGATCGCTGCGCAACGGTCCGCCCAGCACCACGATCGGCGTATCCGGCCAGCGGTGTTTCTCCCGCATCCACAGCAGTTGCGTGGTCCATTCCGGCCGCGCGCCGTCGGCCACGAGGCCGTAACACAATCCGGCCGGGGCTTGCTCCAGATCGGAGAGTTCGTCAAAGATGCTCCACGGCAGCGCGGTCTTGGAGAACCACTCCGTAGCATGGGCGCCGAACTCTTTCGAACTGGCCCAGACGAGAAACTGAGGTTGGGTGGCGGTGGTGATCATGGCTTGCCTTTCCGGGAGGGCATCTCCTGCTCCATGCGGTAGACGTACGCGATCAGTTCGGCCACCACCCGGTAGAACTCCGGCGGAATGGCGGCGCCGACATCCAGTTTGCCCAAGGCGTGCGTGAGTTGCGTATCGGGATTGATCGGCACTCCGGCTTCCGCGGCGCGGCGCAGGATCTCGTCGGCGACTTCGCCGTGCCCTTTGGCCAGCACGCGCGGCGCGGCATCGCGCGAAGGCTCGTAGCCCAAAGCCACCGCGGCCTTGCGCGGCCGCCGTGGAAGCTCCGTTCGGCCGTGCTCGCTCATGAGCCCGCCTCCAGCCAGGCGTTGGAATCTTCGCGCACCGACAGTTGCGCACTGGGCATGCCCAAGGCTTCCAACTGAGCGCCCAATTGGTGCAGCGTCGAGCGAATCTGCGCGCCCACTTCGGGGCGTTCGGCCTGCACCGTCCCGTTCAGCGCGCGGTCCGTCCAGGCCAGGTGAAAGCTCACGCGGCCCAAAGCTTCGTTCGATACATGCAGCGAGAGCGCCAGCGGGCGCGCGGGCCTGCCGGTCTCCGTGCCGGAAGCGTGCCTTCCATCTTCCTGCACCGCCCATTCGAAGTTCACCCACGCCGGCATCCACGCGCCGCCCGGGAAGAGCGGTACGGCCGACTGCCACTGGACTTGAACCTCCGCTCCGGGAGCAGCCGCGCGCGGTTCGGCGCCCAGCGCCTCTCGCGCCTTGAGCCCTACACCATGGACCAGCGCTTCGATCTGAGCATTTTTCGAGGCCGCCGTTTCCTCGGCGCTCATCTCGGCGGAGCCCGAAGCGTACGTGCTCGCAAGCGGCGCGTGCGTTGGCTCAGGTGCCTCGCGCCGCGTCGAGGACAGGGGTGTCGATGGAGCTGAGAAACCATGGGAGGCTTGGTGTTCGTGCGGCGCCGTTCGTGACGCGGCTTGCTCCTGCGGCATTCCTTGAGGCGTCCGGCTCGCCTCCGCGCGCACCGGTGCGCCGGTGGTATCGGGAGCCTCCGGCACCGGCACGGCGATCGTAGGCGTCGCTTGAACAGTCCCAGGCGTGCGTCCGAGTGCGTTGCCATCGGACGCTCCGACGGTAACTGGCTTGCCGCCCGTACTCAGATGGGCAGCTTGCGGCTCGGAGATTGCCGCCGGTGGCGCGCCGCTTGGCATGCGCGGGGCCGTTGTCTCCGGATTGCGCGCAGACGGTTGGGGTAATGGGTTAGGGGAGGCGGCGCGGCCTTCAGGCGCGCTGGCGGGCGATTCCGGGGCATCGGTCACGAGCACGGTCAGGCCGGATGCGTTCATGAGGGTGTCCAGCGCGTTCGAGACCCCGGCGTGATCGCGCGGCGCGGGGGCCGCTTGACCGGCCGCAGCCTGCGGAAGCGCGGCCAGCGCCGCTCGCATGCCCTGCCAGAAGGCCGACTGCGCCGAAGGCATGAGTTGCATCCACTGCGTTACGGCGGCTTGCGTTTCCACCACCGACAGGCCCGTGGGCGGCACGTCGAATCCGGCTTGCCGCAGCAACGGCGCGAGCTGGGGCCAATCGGCGAGCTGGGTAGGCGGCGTGCGACCGAGTTGCGCGACCGCGACTTCGGGGCGCGTGGTCGCCGGCGCGCGGGAAACGTCCACGCGGTCGGCCGGAAGGCTGCCCGCGCCTTCGGCATCCAGTAGCGGCATTGGCGCCGTCAGGCCGGCGCGCGCCTGCATCGAGGCGTCCGGGTTCGCGCTCAGCGGCTGCAAGCCCGCGCTTACCGCTTGAATCCCAGGACCGGCCTCCATGCGCTCCCCCTGCTACCCCTCGCAACATTACGAGTCGTCACGTTTCGTCGGGCGGCGGCATCCCGCTTCCCGCCGCGCGCCGCATCTGGACCTTCAGCCGCTGCAGCGCCTGGCTGAGCAACTGAGAAACGCGCGACTCCGAGACATCCATCGCCAGTGCGATTTCTTTCAGCATCACCCCTTCGTGGAAATGCAGCACCAGCACCGCCCGTTCACGGTCGGGCAGCGCCTGCATGGCCTTTACGAGGTGTTCGCGCGTTTCCTTCTCGACCAGCCCGTCCAGCGGGGAGTCGCTCCGCTCACCTGCCGCCGGAATCGTCGCGGCCATCGGCCGCCCCGCATCCTGGTCGCTGCCGGCGTCCAGCGAGAGCATCTGCGATTGCGAGGCCTGCCGTTGCAGCACATGCAGTTCGGCGACCGAAATCTTCAGCTCCTCGGCCAGTTCTTCTTCGCTGGGCTGCCGGTCGTGCCGGTTGAGGAACGCATCCAGTGCGCGGTCGATCTGCCGGACGGCCTGGTGGAACGAGCGCGGCACGCCGGCCAGTCCGCGGACGCGGTCGAGCATCGCGCCCCAGACGCGCCGCCGCGCGTAGGCGGTGAACGTCACGCCCAGGCTTGCGTCGTAATGATGGATCGCGTGCAGCAATCCGGCCGCGCCTTCCGCGAGCAGCTCCTGGCGGTCGATGTGCGACGGGAGGTGGGCCGACATGCGCTGCGCTTCGGACTTCACCAGCGGCAGGTAGCGCCGCACCAGCGCGTCGCGCGACTCCGGGTCCTCCGGCTCGGCGCGAAAGCGTTCCCAGGCCGCGCGGTCCTCGGCTTCTCGCGATGCGCGCAGCGTCTCGGGTGGAGCGGAAGTCAATGCTGCGGTCATGCGGATTCAACCTCGACGGCAAAACGGAATCTCACTCGAGCCGGGAAGCGGCTCACGCATCAGCGGGCAGGCTGAGCGGCCTGCGCGCCATCGGTCTTTTTCGCTTCGGATTCCGGCGCCGGTTCGGCTTTCAGCATGGGAATCAGCAGAGGCACCGCAATCCCGCCCAGCGCCACGCACGCCAGCGCCGAAAGGAGGCTGCGCAACAGCGCCTGCGGCCACGCGCAGCCGTTCGAATGCGAAAGCAGGAACGCCAAGCCTCCCGCGATCGCGGCCACCAGCACGACGAAGCGAGTCAAAAGCAGACGGACATGCAGCGGTTGAGCGGCGGGCGACATGCGTTCAGTTCTCCGGAAGCGGATCCATCCACGTGAGCAGGCGGTTCCAGCCGCCCGGACTCGCCGCCTGCGCGCCGGCCAAGGCTTCGCGCGGGAGCAACAGCGTCCGCCCGATCGCCTTCAGCACGCGCGCGGCGCGGCAATTCGGATAGCAAGTCATGAAGGGCTGCTGGCGGCGCACCGCCTCCGGAACGTTGGCGTCCCAAGGTATGTGGCCCAGGCTTTCCACCGGACACGACTGAAAGCGGACCATGATCTCCGAGAAGGCTTGCGCCACGCGCCGCGCTTCTTCGTCGTCCTGAGCCATGTTCACCATCAGCCTCAGCCGCCCGTGCGGGCTTTCCTTGCGCTGCAACTTGGCCAGCGCGTAGGCGTCAGCGACCGACGTCGGCTCCGGCGTGATGACCAGCAGGATCTCGTCGGCCAGATACGAAAAGCGCCGCGCCACGGGGCCGATCCCTGCCGGCACGTCGATCAGGACCGTGTCGTACGAACCGGCCAGCGCCGCGAGTTGCTCCGCGATCACATTCAGCCGTTCCGGCGCCAGGTCCGCCAGTTCGGCGATCCCCGAACCCGACGGGATGATGTCCACGCCTTCCGGTCCCTGCACCACGATCTCGTCCAGTCGCCGCCGTCCGGCGATCACATGCTCCAGCGTCGCGCTGGCCGCGAGGCCGAAGAGCAGATCCGTATTCGCCAGGCTCAAGTCGGCGTCGAAGAGCAACACTCGCTGTCCCATGCCGCTTAGCGCGATCGCGAGGTTCGCCGCGACGTTCGTCTTGCCCACGCCGCCTTTCCCGCTGGCGATCGCGTAGGTCTTCGTCTGGCGAGGAACAGGTTTCACCGCGTCTCTCCGTTTCAGGGGTTCAGGCAAACACCTGCAGCAGCCGTTCGGGAGTGGCCAAGATCAGGTCGTCCGGAATCTTCGGGCCCATGCCCAAGAACGAGATCCCGATCTTCGAACTCAGCAGCCGCGCCACCAGGTCCGCGCCGTCTTCGGTCCGGTCCAGGTGCGTCAGCAGCGTCTGCCCGCATCCAACCGGCGCGAAGGCTTTCCAGAGCCGTGTATGTTCGGCGGCCGGCGCCGCGGCGTTCAGCACCAGATGCGTCTCGATGCGCGCGCCTGTCTGCTCCAGCGCCGCCTTCACGCTTCGCAAACTTGCCACTTGCGTTCCGTCCACACCCGGCGTGTCGACCACCAGCGGCCCCCTTCCGTTCCAGCTCAGCACCTTCTCATGCAACTCCGAGGCCGATTGCGCCGCCGTCCACGGCATTCCCAATTTTCGTGCGTGCATTCGTAACGCGGGTTCCTGGCGCGAATTACAGGCATCGGTCGAAAGCAATCCCACCGGATGCGATTGCTGGCTGCGCAGCCACGCCGCAACTTTTGCCGAGGCCACCGTCTTTCCGCTGCCGGGTGCGCCCACCAGCAGCCACACCGTCGCGCCTGCACGGTCCCGTTCTTGGGACGTCACGCTCTTGGAACCAAGACGCGTCTCGGCGGCTCTTGGAGCGCTGGGCATCACCGGGCGGTCGTACGTGCCCGTCGGCGCCGGTTCCTGCTGCGCCACGGCATCGGGGTCCAATGCGGCCGCGCCTTCCAGCACGCTGCCCGCATCCATGCCGGCCAGCGGATCCAGCGGCACGCGGCGCACCGAAAGCAGCACTGCTTGCGGGCCCAGTTCCCCGCGAATCGCGTCCAGCAGCGCCAGCATCGTCGCCCCTCGCAGAGTCTTAATACGCATCGCTCACCCCCTTCTTCGCTTTCGGGTCGTACGTGGCCTTACGTCGCCGGAGCCGCTTCGCCACCGATCCTCGGCTGCGTGCCGAACATCCCGCCCGCCTCGTCGCCCAAGGCCGTTGCCGGCACTTGATCCATGATTTCGAGCTGCAGTCCGCGCGGCACTTCCAGGTAGGAAACGATCGGCAGTTTCGGCAACGCTCGGCTCAGGAGCCGCTGCACATGCGGGCGCAGCGCCGCCGAGCACAGCAGCACCAGGCGCGACTGCCGCCGGCTCGCCTTCGTGTGTCGTTCTTCCAGCACCTTCAGCAAGCGCGGCACCTGCGTCGGCGTTAGGACCAGCGTGAGGCCCTGCTCGGCGCGCACCAGCGAGCGCAGCAGCCGGCTTTCCAGTTCCGGCGCCAGCGCCAGCGCGTGAAGTTTGCCCTGGTCCGACGCGTAGCTGCCCACGAATGCCGGCGCCAGCGCCAGCCGCACCTGCTCGACCAGATTCGGAATACTCTCGCCCTTGCCGCCTTGGTCGCCCAGGGTTTCGAGCACCGTGACGATGTCGCGCACGGGTACCCGTTCGCGCAGCACGCCTTGCAAGACGCGGTGCAACACGGGAAGCGTGATCTGGTTCGGCACCACATCCTTGACCACCGCCGGATCGGACTCTTTCAACCGTTCGACCATCGCCTGCACGTCCTGCCGGCTCAGCAGGTCGGCCGCGTGGTCGCGCAGCACTTCCTGGACATGGGTGGAGAGCACCGAGGTCGCGTCGACCACCGTGTAGCCGAAGGCTTCGGCGCGTCCGCGCTGCGCGTCGGTGATCCAAAAGGCAGGCAGTCCGAAGGCGGGATCGGTCGAAGGCGTGCCTTGCAGCGGCTGGCGTGCATGGCCGGGGTTGATCGCAAGCAGCTTATCGGGGAACAATTCGTGCTCCGCCACCACCGCGCCGCGGATGCGGAGCTGATAGCGCCGGGGCGTGAGCTTCAGGTTGTCGCGCACGCGGATCGACGGAACCACGATGCCCAGTTCGGCCGCCAAGCGCTTGCGGATTTGCGCGAT
Source organism: Planctomycetota bacterium (assembly GCA_015075375.1). GTDB lineage: Bacteria > Planctomycetota > SZUA-567 > H5-PLA8 > H5-PLA8 > H5-PLA8. The sequence goes on from JABTUM010000001.1 coordinate 3,147,836, forward strand.
CCGTCCCAGCAGGTCGCCCTGGCGCTGCGCATCCACGAGTTGCAGGAGCGTCGTGCCCAGTTCCAGTTCCACCGCGTCCTGCTTCAGGAACGGCTCCAGGCTCTCCCGAGCGGGGGTCGCTGCGCCGGAACCGCCCGGACCGCCCTTGCCCGCCGTCGCCGCCGCTTCCGCAGGCTCGGCCAGACTCTTCTTGTCCACGGCCCAAGCGACGAAGAAGAGCACCGCCGAGAGTAACCCGAACGGGATCGTCGGCAGCCCCGGCACCAGCGCGAAGACCAGCAGGAAGACCGCCGTGATCTGGATTGGCCGCGCGCGCAGCAAGAGCTGCTTGCCCAAATCCTGCCCGAGATTGAACTCGCTGGCCCCGCGCGTCACCAGGATGCCCGCGCCCGTCGAGACCAGCAGCGCCGGGATCTGCGTCACAAGCCCGTCGCCGATCGTCAACAGCGTGTACTTCTTCAGCGCTTCGCCCACCGCCATGTCCTTCTGCAGGACGCCGATGGCCAACCCGCCCAGGATGTTGATCGCGGTGATCAGTAATCCGGCGATCGCGTCGCCGCGCACGAACTTGCTTGCGCCGTCCATCGCGCCGAAGAAGGAGGCTTCGCGTTCGATCTTTTGCCGGCGCATCCGCGCCTGCGCCTCGTCGATCAGCCCCGCGTTCAAATCCGCGTCGATCGCCATCTGCTTGCCCGGCATCGCATCCAGCGTGAACCGCGCCGCCACTTCCGCCACACGCCCTGAACCTTTCGTGATCACCACGAATTGGATCGCCACCAGGATCAGAAAGACCGTCATGCCCACTACGTAATTGCCGCCCACAACGAAATCTCCGAAGGACTGGATCACCGAGCCCGCGTCGCCCTGCAGCAGAATCAGACGCGAGGAAGCGACGTTCAGCGCCAGCCGGAAAAGTGTGACGAAGAGGAGCAGGGAGGGGAAGCCGCCGAAGTCCAGCGGTTCGTTGCAATACAGCGTGCCCATGATCACGGCCAGCGAGAGCGCGATCTGGCAGCACAGCAGCAGGTCCAGCGCGACCGTCGGGATCGGGATCACCAGCACGATCACCACACCTACGACGCCGAAGGCGAGGCCCACGTCCGCGTAGCGAGCGAAGAGCGCCAGGTTGCCGGTTGCGCCGAGGGGAGCCGCCGGAGCGGTTGCTTGGGCCATGGTTACGCGCGCGCCTCCCGCATCGTGCCGCCCGCCGGACCGTTACGCCGGCGCAGTGCCGCCAACACCTGCGCGATCGCCTGATAGAATTCGGCCGGAATTTCCTGGCCTACTTCCACCGTGCGGAACAGCCCGCGCGCCAACGGTTTGTCTTCCTGCACCGGCACCCCGTGCTCCGCCGCCAGCGCCTTGATCTTCAGCGCCACCAGATTCTGGCCCTTCGCCACCACCGTCGGCGCCGCCATCGCGCCCGCTTCGTAGCGCAGCGCTACCGCGAAGTGCGTCGGATTCGTGATCACTACTGTCGCTTTCGGCACATCTTCCATCATGCGCTTCATGCCGCGCTGGCGCTGGATCTGCCGGATGCGCTGCTTGATGTGCGGGTCGCCTTCCTGCTGTTTCTGTTCGTCCTTGATCTCCTGCTTCGTCATGCGCATCTCACGCTCGTGCCTCCAGCGCTGGAACGCGTAATCGCCCAAGCCGATCGCCAGCATCGCCGCCGCCACGCGCCAGCCCAGCGCCGTGATCAACTCGCCTCCGCGCGGCAGGATCTCCACCGCTTGCAAGCGCGAGAGCGACGGAAACTCGTGCCGGCGGCCCAGCAGGAACGCGTACACGATCCAGCCCACCGCCAGCAGCTTGAAGAGCCCGAAGCAGAAGGTGCCCACCGACTGCATCGAGAAAATCCGCCCGAACCCGCTCATCGGGTTGATGCGGTCCAGGCTCGGCTCCAGCGGCTTGGTCGTGAACAGGATGCCGGTCTGCAAGAGCGATCCGCCCACACCCATCGCAAGCACGCACACAGCGAACGCCAGAAACGCCGCGGCCACCGGCGCGGCCGTATCGAAGCACAACTGCTGGACGGAAGGCCCGTCCAGCGTGCCCGTCGGTACGACATGCAGCGTGCCCTTTATGCCGTCGCGCATCGCATCGAACAGGCGCGGACCGGCCATCTGAAACGCCGCCAGCATCGCGACGATCGTCAGCGCTGTCGACAGATCGCTCGATCGCGCGACGCGGCCTTCTTTGCGTGCCTCTTCAAGGCGCCGCGGCGTTGCCGGCTCGGTCTTGTCCTGGTCGTTCTGGTCGCTCACGTGGCGGCCCCGGTTTTTGCCTAAATGCCTGCTGCGGCCCGAATCCAGCGCCCCGCGCCTTCAGCTCCTCCGCGAATCCCTTCGGCGACGATCGCGCGCACCGCGGGCGTCGTCGTCGCGAAGAGGGTCAGCCCCACCAGCAGGCTCGCCGCGTACGAAAGCACGAAAACATTGGCTTGAGGAAAAACGCGCGAGATCAGCGCCATCGCGAAGGTCACCGCCATCAAGGGCACGATGAATCCAGCCGCTAGGCGCAGCCCGATCAGGATCACCTGCGCGCTCTGGTCGATCAGTTGCAGCGGGCCGGCGTGCAAGTCCAGCGCGCGGCCGGGAGGCGCGATCTCGTAGCTCGCGAAGATCGTCCGCAAAACCGTGTGATGCCCATCCAGCGCCAGGAACAGAGCCGTGTACAGCATCGCGAAAAGCGCGTGCGTGAAGAGCGCGTTGTTGCCCGACGCGGGATCGATCGTGGAGGCGATGCCCATGCCCATTTGCAATCCGGCCAACTCGCCTGCGGCTTCGACGCCCAGCATCGTGAAGCGGAAGGCCAAGCCGATGCCCACGCCGATCACAAGTTCCACGAAGAGTACCGACAGAATGAACGAGTCGGCCGGCGGAGCGGCTTTCTCGCCCAGCGCCGAACCCAGCAGAAACGTGCACGCCAGCAGTGCGCCCAAGCGGATGCGCATGGGCGCTTGAAGGTTACTGAATCCCGGCGCCGTCATGAACGCGCCGCCCAGCCGCATCATCACGGTGAAGAAAGGCCACAACGCCGCGTAGGTCACCGTCATTGAGTGACCTCCCCGATCATGCGCAGGATGCGAGTTGTAAACTCGACCATCTCGCGGCTCATCCAAGGCAGGCACAGCCACAGCACCAGTCCCATCACCATCAGTTTGGGAATGAAGGAGAGCGTGCTTTCGTTGATCTGCGTTAGGGCTTGGAACAAACTCACCGCCAAGCCTACGATTACCGCGGCCAGGAGGAGCGGCGTGGCGAGCTTCACCGCCACCATCGCGGCGAGCCCGAAGAGTTCCAACAACGTCCCGTCGCTCATCGCGCGATTCCTAGCCGCCGGCCTGGAACGAGACCACCAGCGAGCGGATCACCAGATGCCAGCCGTCGGCCATCACGAACAGCAGCAGTTTGATCGGAAGCGCGATCATCGCCGGCGGCAGCATCACCATGCCCAGCGCCATAAGCACCGAGGCGACCACCAAGTCGATGATCACGAAGGGAAGAAATATCAGGAAGCCCATGTGAAACGCCGTGCGCAGCTCGCTGAGGATGAACGCCGGGATCAGCGTTGTGGTCTTAATCTCGTCGAACGACTGCGGCTCCGGTGCGTGGCTCAGTTCCAGGAACAGCGCCAAGTCGCTCTGCCGCGTCTGCCGGCCCATGAAATCGCGCATCGGCACCAAGGCCTTTTCCAAAGCCTCTTCGTTGCCGATCTTGCCCTCCATGTATGGCTTGTACGCGTCCTGATGTACGCGCTCCCAGATCGGCGCCATCACGAACATCGTCATGAACAGCGAAAGCCCGATCAGCACCATGTTGGGCGGAACCTGTTGCGTAGCCAGCGCGTGCCGCAGGAAGCTGAGCACGATGACGATCCGCGTGAAGGCCGTCATCATCACCAGAAGCGCCGGCGCCACCGACAGGAGCGTCATCAGCACCACGATCTTCATCGAGACGCTGACGGTCTGCGCATCGCCCTTCGCGCCGAGGTTCAATTCGAGGTTCGGCGAGTTGCTCGCGGGTTTGCTTTCTTCGGCACAAGCAGGCGGCTGCCAGAGCGCCAAGCCTAGGACGAATGGAAGCAAGCAACGGCTGGTGAGCGAAAGGGCGCGCATGGGTTAGCTCCGCACTGCCGCGGCCGGCCAATCGACCTCGTCCAATGGGTTGCGCGGGGAAGCCTTGACCGGCGCGGCCTCCTGGATGGCCGCCTGGCGGTTGAGCAGCGCCAGGAAATCCTGCGCACCGGCCTGCGCCGGCAGCGTCCCGGCAGGAAGCGTGGAGATCAGCTTCAAATCTTGCTGCAGCGCCGCGAGCACCAGCACCCGCCCGCCCGCGCGGACCAGCAACAACTCGCGCCGCGGGCCCAGCGGCATCCGTTCAATCAATTCGAGCTGGCTTTGCGCGGCGCTCTTCGCCCGCACCAGCGCCTGCTGCCGCCGCATCAGCACCAGCGCGCCGCCGGCCAAGCCCAGCAGCACCAGGAAGGTTCCCGCGCTGCGCAGCCACGAGTCGCTCGCCGCATCGGCTCCAGCCGCGGGCGCGCCTCGCGCTGCCGTCGTCGAGGACTTGGTCAGATTGCCGTGCGGGTCCAGCACCATCCCGTCACCTTCGGCCGAATGCGCATACGGCGCGGCGAGTGTGGCGACTAGAAGGAGCGCAGCGAAGTGCGCCCGCTGGGTTTGAGTGATCGTGCTTCGCATGATTCCGCCCCCTTGCCGGAGAGGGGTTGAAGCAACATCGGTGCCACTGGAAAGAGATGCCGGAAAGTCGCGCAGTTCGGCGAATTCTGCCGGAATGCACCCGCGAATGGGCCGCGAACGCGTGCGTGCGGCGACTGAGGATGTTGCGATTTCAGAGCAGTGGGCAGCGAGACAATATGCCACGCGGCCCGGAGTTCTTTCCGGGCGGGCGTGGGTTGGGGAGAAAAGCCATTTAAGAGTGTTACGCGAGCTGTTGAATGCGCTGCTTGGGATCCAGAATCTTTGTCACGCGGAAACCGAACGTATCGTTCACCACCACCACCTCGCCCAGCGCCACCAGCTTGTTGTTTACCAGCAGCTCCACCGGATCACCCGCATGCTTGTCCAGTTCCACTACCGAGCCCACGCCCAGGCGCAGCAGATCGGCGATCTGCAGGCTGGTTTTGCCCAGCCGCACCATCGCCAGCACCGGGATATCGAGAATCTTGTCGATCCCCTGCGGCGCGTCCTGCGTCGAGCCCGCGCCAATGGCCGGCAGATCCACACGTTGGACTTCGACGGCCTCTTCGGGAGTCTTGGTGGGCATGACTGGCTCCTCCTTGGCGCGCGGCTTGGTCGCTTGCAGGACCGCACTCGATGGCGTATGCAGCCGCCGCTTCTGCGCGTAGCGCGCGATCTTCTCGTTGAGTTCCGAAAGGTTGAGCGGTTTTTGGACCACATCCAGCGCGCCAAGCCGCATCGCTTCCATCGCCGATTCCAGAGTCGCGAATCCCGTGATCAGGATGACGCCCGTGCTCAAGCGGCGCTTTCCGATCTCCAGCAGCAACTCGGTTCCCGTCATGCCCTGCATGCGCTGGTCGGTCAGAACCAGATCCACCGGTTCCTTATCGAGTACCTCCAGCGCCTGCTCGGCGCTCGACGCCTCCAGCACCCGGTGTCCGCCGCTCTCGAACGAATCCTTGAGCAGCCGGAGCATGGCCGGCTCGTCGTCGACGACCAGCAGCTTCAGCGTGCTTGCGGCGGCGGCCGGAGTGGCGCTTTCGCTCATCTCAATGCCGCTCCGTGATCGCGCACATCACCCGGTCGCCGTGCTGGCCCATGTATCCTTCGAACCGCAGCCCGCCCGATACGCGCAACTCCACCGGATGCGGCACTTGGTGGTCGAACATCAGCACATCGCCCGCCTGCAGAAACATTACTTCCCGCACGGGAATCTCGATCGGCAACAGGAACGCCTCCACGTCCACGCTCAAACGTTCCACCAGATCCGTCGTCACGCGAGCCGGACCCTCGCTCTGTGCCTCGGCCTCGCGGTCGCTCTTGCGGCCCGAGTGTTCGTCAGCTAGTTCCAGCGCGCGCTCCGCGTAGCAGATCGTCAGCAGCCCCGTCGACTCCGGCAGTTTCACTTCCACCGAGGCCACCACCACCGTATCTTCGCCCGCCACGAATTGGAGCAACTGGCGATTCGCGAAGCGGCGCCGGCCATCCAATGGGGAATCCGCCAGCCGCTTCCACGCGCCGCGCACCTGCTCCAGCATCAAACCGACGGCTTCCTCGAGCACCTCCGACTCCAACTCCGATGTCGCTCGCGCTTCGTCGTCCACCGCGCCCTTGCCGCCCAGGAAGCGGTCCAACAGCGCGATACTCAGGCGCGGATGAATGACCAGCAGGATCGGAAGCTCGAACGCCGTAAGTTGGAAGGTCAACAGCGTGGCGTTGGAAGGAAGCGTCGCGTCGAATTCCTTGAACGCCAGTACCTGCAGATCCGTCAGCTTTGACTCGCAATTCAAATTGAGAAGAGAGGTCAGCTCGCGCCCCAGATGCCGGGCCAGACCTTCGTGCATCAACTGAAAAAGCGCGCGGCTGCGCGCGGGGAACTTAATCGATTTCTGGAAATCGTACGGCTTCGCCGCCTGCGCCGCGGGCGAGCCGTTCCCCTGCGTATCGACGCGGCCGGCCTTTAGCGCGTCGTTCAGGGCGTCCATCTCTTCTTTGGAGAGTACGCTGCCCACGCGGAGGCTCCTACTGAACCACGAATTCGCTGAAGTAAAGCTTGTTGATCACGCCCGACTTGAGCAACTCGTTCGCGCCGAACAGAAGCTCGCGCTTGAGCTTGTTTCGCCCCTGCGAATTATCCACGTCCTCGATCTTCAAGTCGCTCAACCGGTCGATGAAAAAATCGTTCAGCGGAACCTGGATCTCGTTCAACTCCGCCACCACCTTCTCGTTGCTCGTCTCGAGCCCGATCGTCACCTTTAAGTACCGCGAAGCGCGCGTATCGCGCAGATTCACCACGATCGCTTTCAACGTCACAATCTTCGACTTGCTCGTTTCCGTGTCCGGCACCGTCGGCTTCGGCGCATGCGCATCCACTTCCGGATGCTCCGCATGCGCATCCTTGTTGAAGAATGCCAAGTACGCGCCTAGTCCGCCGCCGCCCAGCACGATCCCCAACGCCAGGATCATCACCAACAGCTTCACCTTGCTGCGCTTTGAAGGAGGTGTTTGTTCGGGTGCCGCCGGTTCGCTCATCGGATACATCCTCGCCGAGTCGACTTGTGCGCCGGTCGGCAAATTTTGCCGAAGGCGGAATATCGATTAGAGAAAAGCAAACTGGAGACCGCATCAAAAGTTTTGGTAAGATTACATAAACTGCGCACTATAAAGTAGTTATAGGATAATGCCGAACTACTCAGGTGCAACTTGGTGCGGAAGTCGCGCTTCGCACGGACGACTGTTGAAGGCTGCTACCTTATAGTAGGAATTGCGCTAGAAGCGTTCCGGCTGCCACTGCCGCGGGCGAACCAGGATGGAGATGCGCCGATTGAGCCCGTCTTCCGCGTCCTTGGGGTTCAGCGGCCGAGTATCCGCGCAGCCGGAAATCTTGACGATCTGATCCGGCCGCAGCCCGCACTCCAAAAGCGCCAAGCGCGCCCGCTCCGCCAGATGCGCGCTGCCCAGCCAGATCGTGTCCTTTGAGCTGCTCAGTCCCGGACCGTGCCCGTCGATCTCCAGCTTGTTCGGCAGTTCCTTGATCTGCGCCGCCAGGGTGGCCAACACGCCGCGCACTTCCGCGCGCAGCACATCGGAATGCGCATCGAACAACGGCAAACCCGGCCGTTCCACGATCTGCACCACCAGCCCGTCTTCGTGCGTCTGGATCATCACCTGCTCCCGCACGCGCATGAAGCTGGGATCCATCTTGAGCTGATCCCAAAGCAAATCGGCCAGGCTCAGGAACGTGCGCACATCGTCTTTGAGCTCTTCCTTGAGCGGGTCCAGGTTGGCTGGGCGCAGTCCCGGTTCGGACGCCGCGCGCGCCGAGGCGCCGGCGACCGACTGCGTCGACGCGGCCTTCTCGGGGCGCTTCGTCTGATGCTGTCCGCCACCCGGCGAATCGACGATGTTCGGGATCACGTCCATGCGCCCGCTTTTATGGTCCATCAGGCCCATATTGCCGCGCAGGATCGCGTCTGCTTCGCCTTCGTAGTCGGTCGGATGCCGGAAGTAGTACGCCACGGCCTGCTTCACTTCCTGGCTCTGCGCCATGATCCACAGCACCAGGAATAGCGCCATCATCGCGGTCATGAAGTCGGCGAACGCCACCTTCCACGCGCCGCCGTGGTGCCCGTGCCCGCCCTTCTTTTTCTTGTAGATGATCTTGACCTTCGGGGCTTCCGGAACCGCGTCCGCCATGGCCTCAATCCTTATCCGCGCGCCGCTTTGCAGGCCTTATCGATCTCTTCGGCGCTGGGCCGGTCGAACGAGAAAACGCTCCGGCGCGCGTATTCGATCGCCGTGCCGGGCGTCGCGCCGCCTACGAAACTCAGCAGTCCCACCTTGATCACCTCGAGGAATTTCTCCTCCTCCGCGTGCTCTTGCTCGATCGAGACGATGATCGGATTTATCAGACAGTACGCGAAGAAAACGCCCAGGAACGTGCCCACCAGCGCCGCCGCGACTTTATGGCCCACCTCCGAAGGCGGGCCGTCGATCGCGCCCATCGTGATGATGATCCCCAACACCGCGCCGACGATCCCGATGCCCGGCAACCCGTCGCCCACGCGCGTCATCACGTTGATCGGCATGTGCGCCTCCGCGTGATGGGTCTCCAGCGACGTATCCAGCAACTGGCCCAGTTCGTCGGCCTGCACGCTGCCATCGATGATCAGGCGCAGGGACTCGACCAGGAACTCCAGCGCGTGATGGTCCTTCATCAGTTTGGGATACTTGGAAAAGATATCGCTCTTGTGAGGATCGGAGACGTGCGATTCCAGCGCCAGCAAGCCTTGCTTACGCGCCAGCGAGAAGAGCTGGAACAGGCAGGTGAGCAGTTCCATGTAGGCGCTCTTGCCCAGTTTATGACCGCCCTTCAAGGCGCCGATCACGCTCGCGATGATCTTCTTCAGGATCTTCATGGGTGCCATGATCACCGCTGTGCCCGCGGCCGCGCCCAGAATCGTGATGTACTCGGCAGGGTGCAGGATCGCGCCGATCTGCCCGCCGGACATCGAATAGCCGGTCAGCACGCAGACCAGCATGAAGATGATGCCTGGAATAACCACGGTTGCGCTTCCCGTCCGTCATGCCGCCCGGGCGCTCAAGCCCGAACCGCCGCCCCGTTCGAATGTCCGCCGGCCGCTCCGGCGGCCGCCGCCGCTAGCGCTTCAGATTGATCAGTTCCTGCAGCACCTCGTCAGACGTCGTGATCGTCCGCGAGTTCGCCTGTAAGCCGCGCTGCGCGCGGATCATGTCCGTGAACTCCGTTCCCAGGTCCACATTCGACATTTCCAGGAAACCGGCGCGGATCGCGCCGATCCCGTCGGTCGCAGGCTGGTGGTAACCCGTGAATAGCCGATTGGCCGCGGGCGTTTCCTGGTACAGGTTGCGGCCCACCTTCAACAACCCCTCTTCGTTCGTGAAGTTGTTCATCGCGATGTACGCCACCGGAATCACGCTGCCGTCGTCGAGCTGCATCAGGATGCGGCCCGAGGATTCGATCGAGAAAGAAACCATGTTCCCCGTTTGCGTCGCGTCCGGCGCGATGACCAGATCTTGGACCGGGTCGCCGGCCGCGGGTACCGTCGGCGCCGACTGGTCCGGCGTCTGGAATCCCTGGATGCGGTATCCGTTCGAATCCACCAGATAATTGTTCGCGTCGACCCAGAACGCGCCGGCGCGAGTGTAGTACACGCCGCCGCCCGCCGGAGCCGTGGGGTCGCGGACTACGAAGAAGCCCGAGCCTTCGATCGCCAGGTCCGTATTCACGCCGGTCGATTGCAGCGAACCCTGCGTGAACAGATTGGTTACCGACGAGAGGCCCACGCCCAGACCGATCTGGATGCCGTTCGTGCCGGCCACCAGCGGGCCTGACTGCGTCGGAGGTTGAACGACCTGCGAAAGCGTATCCTGGAACAGCGCGCGGCTGGCCTTGTGCGCCACCGTGTTCACATTCGCCAGGTTGTTCGAGACCACGCTCAACAATTGCTGGTGCGTCTTGAGTCCCGAAATGCCGCTGAACAGTGACTGAATCATGTCCGGTTCCTTTCCCGTGTACGCTGCGCTGCGCCGAAGGGCGCGGCGCTTACTGCATAAGCCGCGTGATGCTCCCAAGTTCGATCGTGCTACCGTTTTCCAGGCCCAGGAACACCTTTTGGTCCTGGCCCACGCGCACGTCGGACACACGGGCCGTCTGCGTCGTTCCCGCCGAATCCACAAACTCCACCTGCCGCGACAGCAGGCTGGACGCCAGGAGTACGCTGTTCTGGTTCGAGAGGCCCGAAATGCTCGTCCCCAGATCCGTCGTCATCTGCAGGCTCGTCAGGTCCGAAACCTGAGCCATCATTTCGCTGTTCGACATCGGCTCCAAGGGATCCTGGTTCTGCAATTCCGTCAGTAGCAGATGCAGGAATTCCTCGGTCTTGATCGAGAAGTTGAAGTCGGTCTTCGAACCCGAACCGCCGCTCACCGCGCTGACCACGTGTATTCTCCTTCGGCGCCGTACTGCGAATCCTTAATCCAGCAGATCGCGGAATCGTTCCGCGCGCTCGTCTCCGCGCCCTTGCCGCTGCCGCGAGCCCTGTCCGTCTTCACGCCCCTGCGAGTGCTGGCCCTCTTGCCGCTTCCAGCTCTGCTCCGGCGTGCTCTGCGCGGGCTCGGCCAGGCGCTGTAATCGCACATCCCATGCCGCAAGTCCGTCGCGCAGCTCGGAAGCATGCGCCGAAAACCATTGCCGGGCTTCGGGCTGAGCGGCGTGGATCTCGATACGCAGACCCTGCGCGCCGTTCGGAGTGAACTCGCCCGAAAGCTTCAGTCGCACCAAGCCCAAGCCAGGCGGTTTCAATTCCAGTTCAATGGACTTGCGCCCCTGCGTCCACGCCTGCCTGGACGCTTCGCCGATCTGCTCGGCCGCGGCATGCAGAGTGGGGCGAGCGGTGGAGCGCGCTTCGCGCACACTCGATGCGTCGCGCAGCGAGCGTGTTTCCGCCGCGCGGCCATCCGAGGAAATTTCCATTTCAAGCTGCGCGTCGTCACGGTCGGAGGCCATCTTTGCCGGGAGCACTGCGTGCTTCTCGGCAGTCTCCCCCGGCAAGACCTGCGCGCGTTCGGAAACTGCTGCCTCGATCTTGGCCTCGGGGAGCGTCGGCTCGGGACTCGCTGGATGAATCGCTGCGGATCCTTCGCTCGCCTTGAAACCTTTCGTCGTTGCCGGCGCTTGCGGCTGTACCGCGCTTGTGGACAACGAGGCCTTGGGCGCTCGCGTTTGCGTTGCGGCGTCATCCAGGGCCAGCGGCTGCCAGGTCTCCTGCAATCCTTTGGGGGTCTGCGCCAGTACGCTCAGTTCCGCTGCCGCCAATGCAGGCGCCGCGCTGCGTGCGCGGCCTTCGGATAGCTCGGCGCAGGCTCGATCCGCGAACACCGCAGCTTCCACCTCACCCAGTTCGGGGGATGCTTCGATCTCGAAATTCAACGCGACCGGAGGTGCAACGGGTGGCTTGGGCGTGGCGACGATGCTTTGCAGCATCGCCGCGAAGGGAACCTCGGAAGGCTCGGCCGACTTACCGGCGGTGTCCTCGGCTTCTGCGCATTCGCGCAGCTCGCGCGTATCTCGCGGCGCATCGCAGCGGGAGGCCGCCACGTCGGCTCCGGCTTTGAACCCGCCGTCGCCGCGCGGCGCGCGCTCCTGCGCACGCGGCGCGCCTGATGTCGCGGGCTGAAAGTCGCCGGACGGAAGAGCTGGTAAAGGCATCATGGGTTCGATCCGGTTTCCGAAGGTGCTGCATCGCTATGGCCGGCGGGAATAAACGTTCGCAGCCGGTTAGTCACCGAGGTAGCAAGGCGGGTGCCAGCCGGACCCTGTGCGGCAAAGGCTTCCAGTACCGGCGCGATTTGCTTATCGCTCATCGCGAAAAGGATGCGCGCCGTGGTCACCTCATCGAGCTCCTTCGCCACGCCGTATACCGCCGCGGGCGTCATACCGGCCCACATCTTGGCAAGGCGCTTGAGGTTCTGCTGTTCCGAGGCCGAACTCGCCGTCTGCAACTCGGCCACCTTCGAATCCAACTGCTTCTGCGCCGCGTCGATCTGCTGGCGCATCACCTCCAAGGCCGAACGCTCTTGTGCGACTCGGCTTTGTTCCAGCATCGTTTTTTGCCGGTCGCTTTCCGTCCGAGCCTGCAATTCTTGCAGCTCTTGAATCATCTTCTCGACTTCCGTTTGGCTGGGCTCCTGCAGCGCGCTGGGATCCGCCTCCACCTTCACCGGATCGGGCTTCGCGTCCGGGGCGTGCTGGGCCAGCGGATCGAACCCCGCCATCCGCGCGCCGCCAAGCGCCAGCGCCCCTAGCACGATTCCCGCCGCGAAGAGCAGCGCGCCGAACAAGACCTGGCCGCGCGGAGCGCGTCGAATCCTGCGGGTTCGGGGAATGCGATCGGTAAGCATTTAGGACTCCTTGCGGCCGTGGCGGCGCGCTCCCAGTTCATCCAACTCGGCCTGCGCGCGCTGTGCCGCATCCTGCTGCCAAGCCGAGTAGCGGCGCTCTTTCAGCTTCTCGAGGACTTTGCGCTTCTGCATCGCGCGCTCCAGGTTTCGGGAAGCTTCGAGAGCCGTGTCCCGGCGTTTGCGCCATTCCATCTGGGCCGCAGCCGATCGTTCCCGCAGCATGCTCCGGTACGCGTCGAAGCGCACCAGTTCCGTGGCGTCGATGCGCGCTTCCAGCACCTGCAACGACCACGCACGATCGAGGTCCACAAGCTGTGCGTCGAACCGTCGAGCTTCCGCTTCCGCGCGCGCTTCTTCGCGCCGTGCTTCGGCGAAGGCAAGCTGGCTGGCCTGTTCTTCTTGCACGCGCAACTTCAGCAGCGATTCGAGGCGGAACGCGAAGCTCTTCATGCACGCGGCTCAACTTTCAAGGGGCCTTGGGCAGTTCCCGCATCCGCGCCACCACCTGATCGAAGGAGGTCAGGTCGTTCGCGTCCTGCCGCAGGAGGCCCTGAATCTTCGGCCAGATGCTCAGCGCCAAATCCGCCTTGGGGTTGCTTCCTTTGACGTAAGCGCCAACCTGCACCAGATCGCGGACCTGTTCGTGTACTGCCATCAGGTCGCGCACATTCGCGGCCGCCGCGCGATGCTCCGGCGTCGTGATGTCGCCGAACGTCCGGCTCTGGCTGTGCAGTACGTCGATGGCTGGATAGTGATTCGCGCCGGCCAGCGTTCGGCTCAGCACGATATGCCCGTCGAGGATCGAACGAACGGCGTCCGCCACCGGTTCGTTCATGTCGTCGCCTTCCACCAGCACGGTGTACAGCCCCGTGATCGAACCGCGCTCAGAATTCCCCGAACGCTCCAGCAGCTTGGGCAGCAGTGCGAAGACCGAAGGCGTGTACCCGCGCGTGGTCGGCGGTTCGCCCACTGCCAGGCCGATCTCGCGTTGCGCCGTGCAGAAGCGCGTCACCGAATCCATCATCAGCAGAACGTCCAGACCTTGGTCGCGGAAATACTCGGCGATCGTCGCCGCCGTCAGCGCGCCTTTCACCCGCATCAGCGCCGGCTGGTCGCTCGTCACCACCACCACCACCGAACGCGCCAAGCCTTCTGGGCCCAGGTCGCGCTCGATAAAATCCCGTACTTCGCGGCCGCGCTCGCCGATCAGCGCGATCACGTTCAGATCCGCTTTCGCATAGCGCGCGAACATGCCCAGCAGCGTGCTCTTGCCCACGCCGCTTCCGCCGAAGATCCCGATGCGTTGCCCGCGCCCGCACGTCATCAATCCGTCCACCGCGCGCACACCCAGCGGGATCACGTCCTTCACGCGCGGGCGGCGCAGCGGATCGGGCGGGTTCGCAGCCAGCGAACGCATCTCGCCCGTGCCCAAGCGGCCCAGCTCGTCCAGCGGCTGGCCCAGTCCGTCCACCACTCGGCCGCGCAGCCGTGGCGTCAGCTGAATCGAAAGCGGGCGGCCCGACGCGCTGATCTCCATGCCGGGGCAGATGCCTTCCAACTCTCCCAGCGGCATCAGCAGCACGCGGTCCTCGCGAAAACCGACCACCACCGCCGGGCGAGTGGTCCGCGCGTCGAGGTGAACCTGGCACAACTCGCCCAGCGCCGCGCTGGGACCTTGGCCTTCGATGGTTAAACCGATCACTTGTGCGACGCGCCCGGTGCTCAACAGCGTCCGCGTGTCGCGCAGGCGCTTGAGCCGGTCGTCAAGGCTGGGCTGCATGTGCGTCATCATCCGCCGCCCCCGAATCGTCCAGCGTCCGCAACGCTTGCTCGATCAGTTCCAGTTGCGTTTCCAATCGCGCGTCCACGTTGCCTACCGGACTTTCGATCTGGCAACCGCCGCGCCGAAGCGAAGGATCGGCACACAAAATCATGTCTTCGGGAAGATTTTCGCGATGCTGCTGCAGCCAGCCCTTGTGTGCCTCCAGTACAGCCAAGTCCTGCGGGTTGAGATTCACCCGAATGGCCGTCGGCCGCGGGAGTTCCGCCACCGCGCGCTGGATCAGCCCGCGGATCGCCGCCGGGTCGTGCAACTCCCGGCCCAGCAGCTTTTGCGCGATCGCCAGCGCCAACGGCACCACCTGCTCGTTCATGCTGCGTTGCAGATCGCCCAGGGACTCGCGGTACTGCGCCGAAATCTGCTCCAACAGCCGCAGGACTTCCGCCGACTGCGCTTGTCCGCGTGCCAGGCCGTCTTCATACCCGCGGCGCTGGGTATCGTCCGTGGCGCCGGGCGCCGCCGGCGCGCTGCGCGCGGAAGCGGCGGCCGTCTGCGCCGCCGGACGCGCCGGCTCGTTAACCGGTTTCACGTCGCGTAGCACGCGGCCCACGCGGATCAGCCGCGTGCTGTTATTCGATGAGTTCATTGGACGAATCGCCGCCCTTGCGCAGACTGAGTTTGCCTTCGTCTTCCAGCTTGCGCGCCACCGCCAGTACTTTCTGCTGCGCTTCGTTGACTTCGCTGCGCATCTTCGGGCCCATCAGCTCGATCTCTTCCTGCATCCGTTCCGTTGCGCGCTTCGATAGATTCCGGAAGACCAAGCCCTTCATGCCGTCCGAAGCGCCTTTCAGCGCCAGCGCCATCTGGCCCATATCCACTTCGCGCAGGATCGCCTGCATCCCCGTGTCCGGCAGGCGGCTCAGGTCTTCGAAGATCAGCATCAACCGGCGCACGTCTTCCACCATCGACTCGCTGCGCTCTTCGAGATCCTTCAGAATGCGCTTTTCCGTATCCTTGTCGGTGAGGTTCAGGATGTCCGCGATCGTCTTCACGCCGCCCACGCTGGTCGGCTTCGCGTGCGCCGCCTGCACGAGCTGCTCGCGCAGGAACGTTTCCACTCGATGCACCACCGTTGGCGAAACGCGGTCCATCTTCGCGATCCGCTCCACCACCTCGGACTGCAATTCTTCCGACAGGCTCTTCAACACCTCCGCCGCCATCGACGGTTTCAGGTGCGCCAGCACCAGCGCGATCAACTGCGGCCGCTCGGTGCGCATCAAGGCCGCGAGCTGGTTCGGCTCCACCTGCGCCATGAATCCGAACAGTTCGTGCCGGCTCTTGTACGTGCTGGCTTTATCCAGAATCTCTTCGGCCTTCTCCTTGCCCAGTACCCGGCTGAGCATGCTCTCGAGGCGGAAGCCTTCCTGAGCGTCGCCCGTCGCCAGCTTTTCGCGGAATTCCTGAAGCACCAGCTTGCGCACCGCCACCGGCACTTCCGAGACCTCGGTAATCAGCGCGGTCAGGCGTTCGACTTCTTCGTCCTGGAGTTGCCGGAAGATCGCAGCCGCGGCCTCCGCGCCCATCGACATGATCAGGATCGCCGCCTTCTGCGGTCCCGACAGGTCTTCGGTGGAAGTGAATTGAGACGGGGAATCAAGCGTCTTGGCGGCCACGATTCGGCACCTCGGGAGAGCGTATTACTTCTGCAGCAGCGAGCGGATAATTTCGGTCGCCTGCGCCGTGTTTTGGCTGATCAGGTCCTGAACCTTTGCGCCGTCCGGCCCCTGTGCGCCCGTGCCGGCCATCTGCGACTGCGGCGATACGGGGTCGCCCACCGTCACGCTGAAGTCCGGCGCCGGAGCCGAAAGCTTCTTCATCGCGCGCCAGAACACGAAGGCCACGATCAAGATCGCCAGACCCGTGCTCACGTCCGGCCACAGCCGCGTCCATTCGCTCAGGCCTTCCGGCGGCATCGCCGGCGGCAGCACCGGCAGCGCCAAGTCCGGGCCGGCGACCGTCGGCGCGTTCTCTACCGTCACGGTGTCGCCGCGTTGAGCGCTGAAGCCCACCGCGTTCTTGATTGCTTCCGCCAGGCTGTCCAGTTCGGCTTTCGAAAGCGTCTCGTATTTCCGCTCGGCGCCTTCGCCCGCTACGCGCGGCCGCACCAGCACCGCCACGCCCATCCGGCGCACCGCGCCCACCTGCTGCTTGGTCGTTTCCGTAACCGTGTCGTAGTGGTACTTGTTCGAAACCGTCTTCTCGCGCTTCACCTGCGAATTCTGCGGCGCTGCGCCGGCTCCGCCTTCGTTCGGCGAATTCGCCCGCACGCCCGGCGCGCCGCCCGTGCCGCCGCCGCTTCCGTTCTGGCTGTCGTTGCTCTGGATCGATTCGTCGAGGATCACGCCTGAGTCCGGGTTCATCCGCTGCGTGCGCCGTTCGACTTCCTCGAAGTTCATCTCCACCGCCACCTGCACGCCTGCGCGCGCCGGTCCCAGCGCGTGTCCCAGCAGCTCTTCCACTTTCTCTTTCAGATAGCTTTCGGCCTTGATCCGCGCCTCTAGGTGCTCCGACGCCTGGATGGACGGATCGTTCGCGTCCTGGAAGCGCGCGAGCATCCGGCCTTCGTGGTCCATCACCGCCACGTTTTGCGGCGTCAGTTGCGGAACCGCCGAAGCCACCAGATGCCGGATCGCCGCCACGTGCCCGCCGTTCATGCTCGTCATGCGCCGCAGCCGCACCTCCACCGAAGCCTTGGGCGCCTGCCGGTCGCGTACGAACAGTTCGTCCTTCGGCAGCGTCAGCGTGACGTGCGCTTCTTCGATCCCGTCCATCGCTTTGATCTTGCGTTCCAGCGAACCCTGCAGCGCGCGCAGATAATTCACGCGCTGTTCGAACTCTGTCATGCCGAACGTGTTTCGGTCGAACAGTTCGAAGCCTTCGCCTTTCGCGCCGCGCGACGAAAGCCCCAGTTCGGCTAGGACTCCGCGCGCATCGTCGATGCGTCCCGAAGGGACGCTCAGCGTCCCGCGGCTCGTTTCGTAGCGAAAGGGGATCTGCGCGTCACGCAGCTTCGCCGAAGCTTCCGCCGATTCCTCCGGCGAAAGATTCGACGTCACGGGTACGAAATCGGGGCGGTTGGACCAGAACGAGACCAGCAGCACCAGCAGCACGGCCGTACCGAAGAACATCCCCAGGGTCACCCGCTGAGGCACGCTCAGCTTGCTCCACACTTCGCGCGTGCCGCCCAGCAGTTGAGTGAAGAATCCAGTTCCGCCAGTGCTCATAAAACCTCCCGACTGGCAACTCGTCGATCATGGGGCGGAAGGATACGCGGGATGCGCGCTACAGCGGCATGCGCGTGATGTCCTGATACGCCTCCACCAGCTTGTTCCGTACTTCGACCAGCATCTGCATGCTCAAGCGCGCTTGCTCGAAGGCGATCATCGCCGAGTGAACGTCCTGCATCTCGCCCGTCGCCACTTTCTCGATCGCTGCGTCCGCCTTCGTTTGCATCGCGTCCACATGGTTCAACGCATCCGAAAGAACGCTGGCGAAGCCGCCGTCCGCGCCTTCGGCCTTGCCCCCCGGCGTGGCGGGTCCGGGGCCCGTGATCCGGCTTGGGCCGTCGGTGTATCCAGGCAGGGATGGAGGAAGCGTGGACATGAGCGGACTCCCGGTCGTTAACGCTTACGCGCGGCCCATTTCGAGCGAGCGCTGGAACATTTCCCGCGCGATACGGAAGGCCGTCACGTTCGCTTCGTAGCTGCGTGACGAGGCCATCAGGTCCACCATCTCTTCAGCCGGCTTCACGTTCGGATACAGCACGTAGCCGTCGGCGTCCGCATCCGGATGCCCGGGCTGGTGCACGCGCACAAACGGATCCTGCGACTGGACCATCTCGGTCACCTGCACGCCCAGGCCGTGTTCGGCGTTCCCGCCCTGTGCATCCAGCATCTCCGAAAAAACCACTTCCTTGCGCCGGTAAGGGCCGCCGTCCGGCGTGCGCGTCGTCGATGCGTGCGCGATGTTGCTCATCACCGCGTCCATCCGCCGGCGTTCCGCGCGCATCGCGGAGAGGCTCACATCCAGGTTTCCGAAAAAGCTGTTCATGGTTCAAATCCCCCTTACATCGACCGGCCGGAGATCGCCATCTTCTCGATCGAAAGCCGCGTATTCAGCATTTGCATCGCCATCTGGAAGGCCATTGAGTTCTTACTCATCTCGGCCAATTCCTGGTCCAGCGATACGCTGTTGCCGTCCGCGCGAACCGGCGCCGAATCGTCGATCGTCACCACCGGCTCGAACTGCTCTACCGCTTCGGGTCCCTGGCTGACCGCTTCCCGAAACGCGGCTTCGAAGTTCAGGTCCTGGCGCCGGTAACCGGGCGTGCTCACGTTGGCCAGGTTGTGCGCCAGCACCCGGTGCCGCCGGGCCGTCAGATCCAGCGACTTCTGCAGAATCTCAAGCGAACCTGTGCTTGCCATCGTCCGGCTCCACCGGCCACCCACTTCGGCCGGAAGTCTCTACAGCAACCGTCAGGCCAACCTTAAGTCCGCTTCCAAAGCCGCCATTCAGGCAGAAAATGCCGACTCAACTCACCTCGGCCAGCGAATTCTGCCGCTGTTCGATCCGGCCCATCGCTTCGTACTCACGCAGCTTCGAGTAAAGCGTTCGCACGCTGATGCCCAGCCGGATCGCCGCTTTCGTGCGGTTCCCGTTCATCACGCGCATCGTCTCGATGATCACCCGGCGTTCGATCTCGGCCAGCGAGGTGAGCCCCGAAATTTCAGCCGCCAAGCCGTTTTCCGAAGGTTCCTGGCCCGGCGCCGCTTCGGCCGCCGCTTCCGTGGCGGGCAGGTTGAGCACCTGCGCGTTCAGCGCCGTGCCTTCGCCCAGCAGCACCGCGCGTTCGATCGTGTTCTCCAGCTCGCGCACGTTGCCCGGCCAGCGGTACTGCAGCAGCGCGGCGCGGCCGTCTTCGGTGAAGTTCAACGACTTCTTGTTGTGCCGGGCCGTGAAGCGGCGAGCGAAATACTCCGCCAGCAGCAGGATGTCCTGGTCGCGCGCGCGCAGCGCCGGAAGCTCGATCGGCACCACGTTCAGGCGGTAATACAAGTCTTCGCGGAAGCGTCCTTCCTTCACCGCCTGCTTCAGATCCCGGTTCGAGGTGCAGATCACGCGCACGTCCACCTGCAGCGTCTTGTTTCCGCCCACGCGCTCGAACTCGCGTTCCTGCAGCACCCGCAGCAGCTTGCTCTGCAGCGCCAAGGATGTCTCGCTGATCTCGTCCAGCAGCAGCGTCCCGGTGTGCGCCAACTCGAAGCGCCCGGCCCGGCGCTCCAGCGCTCCCGTAAACGCTCCGCGCTCGTGCCCGAACAGTTCGCTTTCCAGCAGCGTCTCCGGCAGCGCCGCGCAGTTCACCCGGATGAACGGGCGCGAGGCGCGGTCCGAACGGCGGTGAATCGCCCGCGCGATCAGCTCCTTGCCCGTCCCGCTCTCGCCCGTCACCAGCACCGTCGCGCTGCTGGGCGCGACCTTCGAGACCACCTTCAGGACTTCGCGCATCGGATCGCTGCGGCCCACCAGATCGTCGAAGCCGTCGTCCGCGCGCGCCGAGGCTTCGCGGTAGAAGGTGTTTTCTTCCACCAGCGTGCGATGCTGCGCGGCCTTCGCCAGCAGCACCTGCACCTGGCTGGGAGAAAGCGGCTTGGTCAGGTAGTCGAACGCGCCTCCGTTCAGGGCCTCCGCCACCGCCTCCATCTCGGCGTGCGCCGTGATCACGGCCACCAGCGAACGCGGGGATTTTTCGCGCACCGCCGCCAGCACCTCCAGACCGCCCATCCCGTCCATGCGCAGGTCCGTCAGCACCAGGTCGAAGCCGGCGCCTTCCTGCAGGCGCGCCACGCCTTCGGCGCCGTTCGGCGCCGCCGTCACCTCGCAACCAAGACGCTGCAGCGATTCCGAAAGGAATTCGCGCATCAACAGTTCGTCGTCGATCACCAGCACGCGTTCGATCTGCATCTCAGTTCTCCTCGTTAACGTTCGTGGGATGTACGGGCAGGGTGACGCGGAAGCACGCGCCCGCCGCCGTGTCCGGAACGCAGGCGATTCGGCCGCCGTGCGCCGTGATGATTTTTTTAACCGTCGAAAGGCCCAAGCCCGTGCCTTTGGGCTTGTTCGTGACGAACGGCTGGAAAAGCTGTCCGCGCACGTCCTCGGACAACCCCGGACCCGAATCGTGGATCTCCACCGCCACCGCTGCGGTGTCGTCCAGGTTCGCGCGCGCAATCCGCACGTTCACATCGCCCGCGCCTTGCGGTTCCACCGCTTCCACCGCATTGCGCAGCAGGTTCAGGAACACCTGCCGCAGCATCCCGCGGTCGGCGCTCAGGACTCCGTCCGTCGCGGCGTCGAAGCGGAAGCGCACGATTTGCCGTCTCCCCTGAGCGTCCGCGCGTGCCAGTTCGATCAACTCGGGCAGCAACTGCTTCAGCGAGATCGATTCCAGATGCAGCTTGGGCTGCCGCGCGAAATGCAACAGGTTGTCCACGATGCGGTTCAGATCGCTCACGCCTTCGACGATGTGCTGCGCGTACTTCTGCGAACGCGGCTGGCCCTTCAGGTCCTCGCGCAGCAAGTTCGCGAAGCCCTCGATCCCGCCCAGCGGGTTGCGGACTTCGTGCGCCACCACCGCCGCCAGCCGTCCGATCTCAGCCAGATCCTCGTTACGCTGCGCGCGCGCTTGCAGCGTCGCCAGTTCGGTCAGATCCTGGATCACCAGCACCACGCCGATCGTCGTACCGCGCGCGTCGGTCACCGGGGCCACGCCCAGCGCGGCCGGAAAGCGCACCGCGTTTCCGCGTGCCAGTGCCAAGCTCAGCCGCACAGGGCCCGCGCCAGCCGCCGCCGCTTGAGCGATCTTCGCGTCCAGGCTCTTCGCGTTCAGCGCCGTTTGCGCCAAGCTCCGCCCCAGCAGGTCGCCCGAACGCACCCCCAGCAGCCGTTCCGCCGCCGGGTTGATGAAGCGAATCGTCCGCTCCGCGTCCACCGCCACCACGCCGTCGGCGAGCCCGTCCAGCAGCGCGCGTTGATGCGCCGAGAGCCGGTCCAGCTCGTTCACCTTTTCCTGCAAGCGCCGGTTCGCTTCGTCCAACTGGTTCTTCAGTTCGTCCACGCGGGACGAAAGCGCATCGAAGGCGCGCTGCGCGCGGTCCGTCGCGTCGAAGAAGCGCTGCACCTGCCGCGGCACGCCGGCATGCGCGGGCTCGGCCGGAAGGCCCGGCAGGCGTGCGGTCAGGTCGCTCAACCCGATGCTCATCAGGATTCCCGGTTCTCTAACGCGGCGCGGCGGCTTTCGCCGGCGCCTGGCTCACCCGTTGAAGCCATTCCAACTTTTCCAGTTTCCAACGCGAGGCCTTGAGCAGGTCGTCCTTGTCCGTGAACGCTTCGGGGCGCGATTCGCCCGTCTTCAGCGCCGCCTGGTACGCCTTCGTCGCTTCGGGGAAGTTACCCATCCGTTCCAGCGCCATCCCGCGCTGGAACGAAGCCAGCATCCGGTAGCGCGCCGGAACCTGCTCCTGGTCGCGCAGCGCCTCCAGGATCGGCAGCGCTTCCGCGTCTCGACCTTCGTTCATCAGGAAGACCGCCCGGCGGAACTCGAACGCCGCCGCCGTTTCCGCTTCGGTGATCCGCCCGTCCAGCCGCGCGTACGTCTCCGCCGCGTCCTTCGAAAGCAGGAAACGTTCTTCCAGTTCCGCTTTTCGGATCAGCGCGCGCAGCGCCAGAGGCGAGCCCGGCGTGCGGTCCACGATCTTCTCCAACTCGCTCCGTGCCGCGTCCGTCTGGCCCTTGGCTACCAGCAGTTCCACTTCCTCCAGCGCCAGTTGAGCCGTGACCGGATCGTTCGGCCAAGCGCTCTTGAGCGTCTCGATCTCCCGCTTTGCGTCTTCGCCTTTGCCCAGCGCGCGCAGCGAGCGGATCAGGCCCAGGCGCACGCGCGGTTCCGCCGCCGCACGGCCGGCCGCGTCCTTGCGCGTCAGCCCCTGCAGCGATTCGCCGTACTGCTCCACCGCGCGCTGATGCAGTCCCAGCGAAGCGAAACGCCGCGCCGCTTCTTCGCGCTCTTCCGGTTCGCGGGGATGCCGAGGGAAGCGGTCGGCCGCCTGCATGAACGCGCGTGCCGCGTCCAGGTAGCGCCGCTCGCGGTCGTACGTCTGGGCGAACAGCCACATCGCTTCGCCCGCCACGTCCTCCGTCGGATGGTTTGAGAGCAGCTTGTCCAGGTGCTTGCGCGCATCCAGCGCCCGGTCGAGTTTCAGCATGCAATGCGTCGCCTGCAGCAGCCCGTATTGGAAATCGTCGCGCCCGGGCACCAGCTTTTCGGCAAGGCTCAGGTAGTCTTCCGCCGCGCGCTCGTAGCGTTCCAGGTAGAAGAGCAGGTCGGCCTTGCGCCGCCGCGCCTCCATGCCCGTGTCCATCGTTTCGTAACGCCGCGAGATGTCCTGGTAGTGCGCGAACGCTTCTTCGTGGCGGCCCACCGCTTCCAAATCGCCGGCCACCGCCAACAGCGCATCCGGCACACGCCGGTCGTTGGGCAGGCGGTCCACAAACTCAAGCCAATGCCGCCGCGCCGCGTCGTAGTCGCCCAGTTCTTCGCACAGTTCGGCCGCCTGCGCATGCAGCGGCGCGCTGCGGGCCGGCGGAAGCGGGCGTTCCAGCACCTTTTCCAAGCGTTGCCGCGCCACGGCTACCTGAGCGTCTTCGAGATCGAGCTGCGAGAGTTTCTGCAGCGCTTCGACGGCGGCATTCGAATCGGGCAGCTCCTCCGCGATGCGTTCGAGCGCCGAGCGCGCTTCGGCACGATGCCGCTGCGCTTCGGGCGAGAAGATTTCGGGCTTGCGCGCCGCGCGTTCCGGAGGCCGCCGCGGCGGGTACGAATCGGCCGGGCGCAACGCAGCCGGTTGCGGAACCGGGGCCGGTTCGGGCGCCGCCTGCGCGGTTTCGGGATGCGCTTCGGGTTCGGGGGCGGCCGGCAGCTTCACCGGGGGCAACGAAACCTGCGTCTCGGGCAGCTTCACCGCTTCGTGTGGCGTCGAGGAAACCTGCGGAGCCGCGTTGGGTGCCGCAGGCGGCGACGGCCGCTCCTCCAGCTTGGTCACCCGCTCCTCCAGACCCTTCACGCGCTGATCGAGCTTTGCATCCAGCGCTTTGATCTGCTCGGCCGGGACGTCCTTCTGTGCTTGGGCCTGTTGCGCCAGCGTTTCGACGCGCTTCGTCAGGTCCGTGCGCAACTTCTTCTGTTCCGCCGCCAGCGCATCCTGCTTCTCGGCCAGTTGCACCACCAGCGCCGGCAAGGCGTCGGTCTCGACGTCAGCGCCCGTATCCACCGGATTGGCCGGCGCGGTGTACGATTGGGGCGGCGGAAGCGTGTCGCGCGGCGGCGGCAACGGGCGCTCGGAATTGAGCATCGCGTTGCGGTCGTCGCGCTCCTGGATGCCCGACTGCTGCATCAGTTCCACCGTCCGCTCTTTAAAGCGCGAGCAGCCCGGCAGCGTCAAAGCCGCCAGCGCGAACGTCCAGAACAGGTGCGGTCGCTTCCATGCGCCACCCATCAGTGGCCTCCTCCGTGCGACGATTGATTCTCGGCCTTCGGCGCCTCTTCTTTTTTCGGCGTTACGCCCACCACGGGCGGCGGCGTCAGCGTCATCGGTTCGCCGCGGGGCGTCTCTTCGTACTCTTCAGGCGCGGACTCCGGTGTGCGCCCCGAATGCGCCAGCTTCAGGTGCGCGTTGGCCCGCAGCAGCTCGATCTGGCCGTGCTGAACCTGGGTCAGCTTCTCTGGGCGCAGCGCCGTCAGCAGTTTCAGGGCTTCCATGGGCGTGTTCTTCGCCAACAGGATTTCCGCCCGTGTCAGCTTCGCGTCCAATGCCTGCGGACCGTCCGGAAACTGCCGCTCGTATTCACCCAGCACTTCCATCGCTTCGTTCATCTTGCCCAGCGCCAGGTAACAGCGCGCCATGCCGTACTGCGCTTCGTGTCGCTGCGGCGCGTGCGGGTGCTCCGCCAGCAGCCGCGCATACTGCGCCAGCGCCGCTTCGTTGCGCTTCTGAGTCGGGAGCAGATCGGAAGCCAGCGTCGCGCGCGCGAACGAGAGCAGCAAGCGTGGCGACGGCGGTTCGGGATGCGTCATCTTCATCGCGCGTTGCAAATGCGTCAGCGCTTGGTCGGGCCGCCCCCGCGCCAGAGCCGACTCGCCCGCCTCGATCGCGTCCAGCACCCCGCCGGTAGGAACCACGTCGGGCGCGGCATGCGGCGACTCCGCCGCCTGCACCTGCGCCGGACTCGCGGCGTGCTCGCTCTTGCCGTGTTCACCGTGGGCGTCGGTATGTGCCGCGCCGGGAGCCTCGGCATGCTTTTCTTCGGTATGACTCGTGGCATCGGAGGACTTCCCGTGCTCGGTCTCTTCGCCCGACTTCACTTCCGCCTCGTGCCCATGCGCATCCGCATGCGGAGCTGAACTTGAACCCAGCAGGAACAGCCCCGCGCCGAAAATCAGCGCGCTTAGCGCCAACCCGCCGCCGAGGATGCTGATCAGATCCTGTTTGACCATTCCGGCCATAGCCGCACCCGTCTCGATTTTCGGACTGAAACCATCGCGAGGGCTAAAGCGCAAGGACCGGACCAGAACCAGAAAAGACTTCTGGAGGGCTCCGCATGAAGCGCAGAAGATATTGGCGCGATTCCAGTTACAAAAATGCCACCAGCGCCCGGAGCAGCCTGGTTCGAGGTGCGAAGTTGCAGCTCACCACATCGCCGGTGGCGATCTGTAACACGCAATGACCTCCGGGTCGGCGCAAGGCGCGGAGCGCCTCCGACGAACCGGAGATCATTAAAGGGTGGAGAGGCGGAAGCGTGGCAAACGGCGCGTGGTAGGACGTGCGAGCCCGCGGGACCTACGAGATCCCGTTCACGGCGCCTACTTCGAGCCCGTAGCTGGAAAGCTTTCGGTACAGCGTCGTGCGGTTGATCCCCAGCAGCGCGGCGGCTTGATTCTTATTGCCGTGTACTTGCTGCATAACCTTCATGATCAGCGTCCGTTCCGCAGCAGCCAAGTTGGGATCTTCCAGAGCTACCGCGAAATCCGCGACCGGCAGGGAATACTCCGGCACCGGCTTCTCAATTCGAGAAGGAGTCGTGGTCGAGTTGGTGATCATCCCCGGCGTATCGCCCAGAATCCGGTCCAGATCCAGCAAGACCGCGCGCTCCACGCAGTTACGCAATTCGCGCACATTGCCCGGCCAATGGTACGCCAGCAGGTCGGCCTTTTCGCGTTCGGCCAACGGGCGCACTGAGCGGCCCAGTTCCTTAGCGAAGCGCTGTAAGAAATGCTCCACCAGCGGAACGATATCTTCCTTGCGATCGCGCAGTGGAGGAATCTGTAAGGGTATGACATTCAAGCGGTAGTAGAGATCTTCGCGGAATCGGCCTTCGGCCGAAGCCTCTTTCAGATCGATGTTCGTCGCGGCAATCACGCGCACATCGACGTTGAAATCCTTCGATCCGCCCACGCGGCGCACCACGCGTTCTTGTAACACGCGCAGCAGCTTGGCTTGCATGCCAAGCGGCAACTCGCCGATCTCGTCCAAGAAGATGGTGCCCTCGTGCGCTTCTTCAAAGAGCCCTTTCTTGGGCGCCTTGGCATCCGTAAACGCTCCGCGCTCGTGCCCAAACAGCTCGCTCTCGATCAGCGTCTCCGGGATCGCCGCGCAGTTCACCGCCACAAAGGCGCCATCCTTGCGCTCGCTTAAATTGTGTAAGTACCGCGCGACCACTTCCTTACCGGTTCCCGTTTCCCCCATTAGCAGCACGGTCGCCGCGGGGCTCTTCGAAATGCGCGCGATCAGCTCCGAAACTCGGCGCATCGAATCGCTGGCCACCACCATGCCGATCTCCGGATGGCCCTCGCAACGGATTTCCTTGATCACCAGCGTCTTGCTCAGCGCTTGGTTGACCGCACGCTCCAAATCCTTAAGCGTGAAAGGCTTGGCCATGCAATGAAACGCGCCCAAACGCATGGCTTCGACCGTATCCTGAATCGAAAGCGATCCGCTGAAGAAGATCACCGGCAGGGAAGGGATCTCGCCCTTCACCGTGCGCAGCACGTCCATGCCATCGACATTGGGGAGGTTTAAGTCCAGCAACAACAAATCCGGGCGGCCCGCCTTCACCTGCGCGATTCCTTCCTCGCCCGATGCCGCGCCCATCGGTTCATGTCCCAAGGCTTGGACCATTCCCGAAAGTGTCCGGCGCACGATTGGATCGTCATCGATGATTAAGACACGAGCTCCCATGTCAGTCCCCCGTTTCTGTCTTCTTTTAGGCGCACGAGTGATTACCAAGTTGGATATTTCAAGCTCAGTATGACAAGTAGGGTGCCAAAGGCCTCATTTTTCAGCTTTCTTGTAAGGTCCCATTTTTGAGGCAGTTAAAAATCTAGGCCAGATGGCAGGTGACAACCTTCGGCTAGGTTTCACTGTCTCGCATTGCAACATTCCCATAAGCGTAACCTTTCGGAAGATTCCTTAAATTCAAGGGCTTACATACGCATTACGTAAGTAAGGCATAGCCCAGACTATGCGAGACGCAAGCGGAAGCACCACAACGTAAGTCGACCTAGCTCTGTGTTGGGTGCGGAAGCTACGTACGCAGCACGATGCGACGTGGGTCGAACCTCACCTCAAGGTGGTTCGATTGGAAGCTTTGAATCCTCATTTCCAAGACCCTGCGAGTGCGATGCTAATATAACCCAAAAAAGAGTGCTCTATTGCAATTCACGCTTCAAGCTTCAGCAACCCCAGGAGTGCGTGTATTTATGTAACTCATTATTTTATAATATCTTGTGAATTAATCCCAACTACCTCCTAGATTTATGAACTACCATTCATTATTTTGAACATCCAAGGCAGTGGAGATTATTGAAATGAGCTTAAGCGGTTTGCGGGTGAAGCGCCGAGAGGCCGTGGCCGAAATGCTGGTCGAGGCGGCGGAGCAGGTCATTTCCGAAAAAGGTTACGAGCGCGCGACGATGCAGGACATCGCGACGGCGGCGGGGTGCGCCACAGGTACTTTGTACCTTTATTTCAAGACGAAGGAAGATCTCTTCAACGCCATGGTGGCCAAGCATTGCTCGGCGATCGTGGAATTGGCGCAGGCGGCCATGGATGCGCAGGCGTCGCCGGTGGGAAAGCTGCGGGCGAAGATCGAGGCGACGACGGATTACTTCGAACGGCATCCGCAGTTCTACCGCGTCTTCTATGTCGCCGGCCCGACCGTAAAGGCCACGATTCAGCAAAGTTTGCATGACGAAGCGCTGGAGGTGTACCAGGCGCTTCGGCAGGCCGAGACGGAAGTGGTGGCGGCTGGACAGCGGCAGGGACTGGTGCGTTCGGATATCGCGGCCGACGAGCTGGTGGATTTCATGCACGCGCTGTGCGTGGGCACGACGGCGCGGTGGATCACGACGGGCCGCGTACCGCCGCGTGCGGAACAGACGCGCCTGCTGTGGGCGGTGACTTCGAGCATGTTGGGCATCCGGGAAGAACAACGATGAACTTGACGAACCTTGTGGGAACGAGGCGCAACGCTTGTGCGATTGCGGCAGTGCTGGTGCTGGCGGGCTGCGCGAAGCAGGAAACGCCGCCGATGCCGCCGCCTCCGGTGACCGTCGCGCAGCCGGTGCAGCGGACGGTGCCGGTGTACGGCGAGTACGTGGGGCAGCTCGATTCGCCGCAGACGGTCGAGTTACGCGCGCGCGTGGAAGGGTACCTGAAAGCGATCCGCTTCACCGAAGGCGCGGACGTCAAGCAGGGCCAGTTGCTCTTCGAGATCGATCCCGGCCAATACGAGGTCGCGTTGCAACACGCGAAGGCTCAGTTGCTGACGGCCGAAGCCGCGCTGGCGCAGGCGCGCAACGTCCGTGACGTGGAGGTGGACAAGGCCAACGTCGCGAAGGCCGAGGCGATGTTTGCCAACGCGCAGCAGATGGCGCGGGACGCGCGCGTGGCATACGAGGCCAGCGCGATGCCGCGCGAGCAGCTGAACATCACCGAGACGACCATGAAGGAAGAGGCCGCGAACGCCGAGGCGATGAGGGCGAAGCTGGCGCAGTCGCAAGCCGATTACATTACGCGCGTGGCGCAGGCCGAGGCGCAGGTCGCCACCGCGAAAGCGGCGGTCGCGGACGCGGAACTGAATCTGAGCTACACGAAGATCTACTCGCCGCTGGACGGTCGCGTGGGTCTCTCGCAGGTCAAGATCGGCGCGCTGGTGGGCCAGAACGAATCCACGCTGCTGGCGACGGTCTCGCTGGTGAACCCCGTGCACGCGGTCTTCTCGATCAGCGAGCGCGAAGCGTTCGAGCTGCGCAAGCTGGCGGGGGACGAGAAGCTGGGGCAGCCGCGCGAAGGGAAGCTTGCGGTGAGCATGATCCTGGAAGATGGCGCGCTTTACCCGCAGGAAGGGAAGCTGAATTTCGTCGACCGCGCGCTGGACGCCGGCACGGGGACGCTAACGCTGCGGGCCGAGTTTCCCAATCCGGGTAAGTTCCTGCGCCCGGGGAATTTCGCGAAGGTGCGGATGCTGCTCACCGAGACGCCGGACGCGCTGCTGGTGAGCGAGCGGGCGGTGGGCCAGGACCAAGGCGGGCGTTTTCTGCTGGTGGTGGGCGCGGAGGACAGGGTCGAGCGCCGCTCGATCCGGCTGGGTTCGCGCGCGGGCGACGGGCTGGTGGTGGTGAAAGAAGGACTGAAGGCGGGCGAACGCGTGGTGGTGAAGGGTTTGCAGCGCGCGCGACCGGGTTCGGTGGTGGCGCCCAGCGAAGAGCCGATGTTCGCGGGCGCGGCGCCGGCGGTACCGCAGGCCGGCCCCGAAACCGCGCATACGGCCATGCGCTCGGAAAGCCGCGAGTAACCCATGTTCTCTCGCTTCTTCATCGAGCGCCCGGTACTGGCCAACGTCATCGCGATCGTGACGATGATCGTCGGCGCCGTCGCGCTGTACCGGCTTCCGGTCGAGCAGTTCCCCGATATCTCGCCGCCCACGATTCGCGTTTCCACCGTGTATCCGGGCGCGAACGCGCAGACGGTGGCCAACACCATCGCCAGCCCGATCGAGCAGCAGCTCAACGGCGTCGAGAACATGCTGTACATGCAGTCCACCAGCGCCAGCGACGGCTCGTACACGCTCACCGTCACCTTCGACATCGGGACGAACCTGGATATGGCCCAAGTCCTGGTGCAGAATCGCGTCTCGTCGGCGTTGCCGCAGCTTCCGTCGGACGTGCAGCGGCAGGGCGTGACCACGCGAAAGCAGTCCACCTCGATCATTATGTTCGTCTGCCTGATCTCTCCCGACGGGCGTTACGACAACCTGTTCCTGAGCAACTACGCGACGATCCGGCTGCGCGACGAGCTGAGCCGCATCCCGGGCGTCGGCGACATCCTGGTGATCCCGAACAAAGATTACAGCATGCGCGTCTGGCTCGATCCCGAGCGCATGATGGCGCGGAACCTGACCAGCCAGGATGTGATCTCGGCGCTGCAGGAGCAGAACGTGCAGGTGGCCGCCGGGCAGATCGGACAGCCGCCTTCGGACAGCGGGCAGAACTTCCAGTACACCGTCACGACGCTGGGCCGGCTGGAGGATGAAGCGCAGTTCGAAGAAATCGTGCTCAAAACGGCCGGCAACGGCTCCGGCCGGATCACGCGTTTGAAGGACGTGGCGCGGATCGAACTGGGGAGCAAAGTGTACGACCAGTACTTCGAGGTCAACGGCCTGCCTTCGGCGGGGCTGGCCATCTTCCAGTCGCCGGGCGCGAACAGCCTGAAGGTGGCCGAGGACGTCCGGGACAAGATGGAGTCGCTGAAGAGTTCGTTCCCCGAGGGGATGGTCCACACGGTTCCGTACGACACCACGAAATTCGTGAAGGAGTCGATCAACGAGGTCTATGTCACGCTGCTGGAAGCGGGAATCCTTGTGCTGATCGTGATCCTCGTCTTCCTGCAGGACTGGCGGGCGGTTCTGATTCCGGCGACGACGGTGCCGGTGACGATCATCGGGGCGTTCTTCGCGATGTCCTGGCTGGGCTTCTCGATCAACATGCTGACGCTCTTCGGACTGGTGCTGGCGATCGGGATCGTGGTGGACGACGCGATCGTGATCGTGGAAGGCGCGGCGCATAACATCGACAAGCGGGGCATGTCGGCGAAAGACGCGGCGATCCACGCGATGCACGAGTTGCTGGGCCCCATCATCGGGATCACGCTGGTGTTGCTGGCGGTCTTCCTGCCGGTGGCGTTCCTGGGCGGTATCACGGGGCAGCTCTACCGCCAGTTCGCGCTCACCATCGCCGCGACGGCGCTGATCAGCGCGATCAACGCGGTTACGCTGAAGCCGGTGCAGTGCGCGCAATTCCTGAAGAAAACGCCCGAACGGCGCAACGTCTTCTTCCGGGCCTTCAACTGGGTCTACGACCGGGGCGAGGCGCTGTACGTGCGCTGCGTCCAATGGATCGTGCGGCACGTGGCCGTCACGATGCTGGCGTTCGCCGCGCTGCTGGGTTTCGCGGGCTGGCTGTACCAGTCGCTCCCGACGGGCTTTTTCCCGCCCGAAGACCAAGGCTACCTGATCTGCGGCGCGGTGCTGCCCGATGCCTCGTCGCAGGAGCGCACGCGCGAAGTGGCCGACCGGATCAACAAGGTGGTGATGGAGACGCCGGGGATCGACGGGGTGATCACGGTAGGCGGCCAGAACCTGCTCGACGGGACGATCTCGCCTAACGCAGCCACCTTTTACGTTCGGCTCAAGCCTTGGGAAGAACGGCCCACACCGGACCTGTCGCAGGACGCGATTGTCGCCAACCTGCGCATGCGGCTGTTCGGCATTCAGGAAGCGATGGTCTTCGCGTTCGTGCCTCCGGCGGTGCGCGGGCTGGGTTCGACGGGCGGCTTTCAGATGATGGTGCAGGACCGCGAAGGCATCGGGATGGACGCGATGGGCGAGGCGCTGGGCGATTTCACCGAGGCGGCGGGGCAGGTGCCGGAAGTGGCCGCGGTGAGCAACGCCTTCCGGCCCAGCGTGCCGCAGGTTTACGCGGATATCGACCGCGACAAGGCGATGGCCATGCACGTGCCGCTCTCCAGCGTCTTCAACGCGATGCAGACGTATCTGGGTTCGGCGTACGTGAACGACTTCAACAAGTTCGGGCGGACGTACCAGGTGCGCGTGCAGGGCGAGGGCGCGTTCCGCGCCGATCCCGAGGAGATCAAGCGCATCCGCACCCGCAACCGGGATGGCGAGATGGTGCCGCTGGGCACACTGGTGAACATCGAGGAGCGCAGCGGCCCGCAGGTGGTGACGCGCTACAACCTCTTCACGGCGGCGACGATCAACGGCGAAGCGTCGGCGGGGCGCAGTTCGGGCGAGGCGCTGCAGCGCATGGAAGCGGTGGCCGCTCGCACGCTGCCGTCGTCGATGGGGTACGAGTGGACGGGGATGGCGTACCAGGAGCGGAAAGTCGGCAACGAAGCGCTGTGGATTTACGCGCTGGCGGTGCTGATGGTGTACCTGGTGCTGGCCGGTCAGTACGAGAGCTGGACCAGCCCGATGGCGGTGATCCTGGTGGTTCCGCTGGGCATCCTGGGCGCGGCGGTGGCGGTGGCGCTGCGCGGGATGGACAACAACGTCTACACGCAGATCGGGGTGGTGCTGATCATCGCGCTGGCGAGCAAGAACGCGATCCTGATCGTCGAGGTCGCGCGCGAACTGCGCGCGGGCGGCAAGGACTTGCTGGAAGCGGCGGTCGAGGCGTCGCAGCGGCGTTTGCGGCCGATCCTGATGACCTCGTTCGCGTTCATCCTGGGTGTCTATCCGCTGACGGCGGCCACCGGCGCGGGTTCGGCCAGCCGGCGCGCGCTGGGCACGGCGGTCTTCGGCGGGATGCTGGCGTCCACGATCCTGGCGGTAGTCTTCGTGCCGGCGTTCTTCGTGCTGATGCAGCGGCTTAGCGAAAGCTATGCGAAGTGGCGCGGCCACGCGCCGCAGACGGCCCGCGAAGCGGCGCCCGCATCGGCGGATTGAAGGCCTACACCAGCCCGCATTCCCGCAACCAACCGTAGAGCGTTTTGCGCGTCACGCCCAAGGCGGCGGCGGCGCGCGCTTTGTTGCCTTTGGCGTCGCGATAGGCCGCGCGCACGGCTTGCCGCCAGGCTTCGCCGCGCCCGGTTCCGGCGCCGGGCTCGGCGATGGTGCGCAGCGGCTGAAAGAAAGCGCCTTCCAGGACCGGGCCGTCTTCGCGCAGCGCGGCCTGCAGAATCACATGCTGCAATTCACGCACGTTGCCGGGCCAGGCGTGAACTTCGAGGCGTTCGACGAAGTGCGGGGCGAGCCCGATCAGGCGCTTGTCGAGCTGGATCGCGAGGCGGCGGAGGATCTCTTCGGCGAGCAGGATCAGATCGCCGCCGCGTTCGCGCAGCGGCGGTACGCCGAGCGTGAACTGGTTGAGGCGATGGTACAGGTCGGCGCGGAAGAGGCCGCGTTCGACGAGCCGTTCCAGGGGGACGTTGGCGGCCGCGACGACGCGGACATCGACGGGGATCACCTGATCGCCGCCGACGCGGGTGATTTCGTGCTGTTGGAGCGCGCGGAGCAGCGCCACCTGGCCGTGCGGGCTGAGCGAGGCGATCTCGTCGAGGAAGAGCGTGCCGCGGTGCGCGAGTTCGAACTTTCCCGGTCGGCGGCGGTCGGCACCGGTGAACGCGCCTTTCTCGTGCCCGAAGAGTTCGCTTTCCAGGAGCGTTTCGGGGAGCGCGCCGCAGTTGAGCGTCACGAAGGCCTGATGCGCGCGGGCGCTGAGGCGGTGCACCTGCCCGGCGACGAGTTCCTTGCCCGCGCCGGTCTCGCCTTCGATCAGGACGCCGACGTCGTAGCCGGCCACGCGGCGGATGAGCTGGAAGAGTTCGGCCATGGCCGGGCTGCGCCCGATCATCGGCCCCAGGCTCGCTTCGCCCGGCGAGCCGACGGCCGCCGCGACGCTCTTGAAGCGCCGCACCGTCGTGCCCGTGATATCGCGCAGCGGGAGGCGTTCGAAGACCGAGCCGCCCGCGAAGCCATCGACGTTCGTGAAGCGAAAGAGCAGTTCCAAGTCTTCGGGTGTCGTGACTGGCCCGCCGTAGGCGAGGCAGGGAATGCCGGGGCGGACCGCGCGCACCGCCGCGTGCATCGCATTCAAGGTGGTGAACGCCTGCTGCAGGCGGTCGCGCTTCTCCTGCAAATCGGCGATGCCTTGCGTGAGGCCCATCACCAGCACCACGCCGTCGCAACCGCTCTCGGCCCACCGCGCGGCCTCTTCGGCCGTGTACGCATACGGAAACGTCTCGAAACCCAGCGTCTTGGCCCACCGCAGCGCCTCGATTTCGCGGGCGAGGCTCAGGCCGTCGGCTTCGAGCGCCGCGCGGTAGGTTCCGTCGATGGCGCCGACGGACGGCCAGAGCGTCAACGCGCGGACCCCCCAATGCTTGTAGCGTTCGAGCGCCGCGGCCAGTTCGGGATCGCCGGCGTGCCCGAAGCATCCGGCCAGGACCGGGCAGGCGCCGGCGTGCGGAAGGAGGTGCTCGCGCAGCAACGCCTCGGTCTGTGCGTTGGCGTTTCCGTAAGGCATGAACGCGGCGATGCTCGAGCGGCCCAAGTTGCGGAAGTACCCGGCGCTGAGCGCGACGAGGTAATCGGCGCCGGCGTGGACGGCGGCGCGGGCGACTTCGCCTGACCCGGCGACGACGCCGATGGTGCGGTCCTTGCGTCGCGCGCCATCTATAAGGAGGGCTTTCAGGCTCATCGTGGGCCCCAGTGTATACTAAAAGTGTATACTCAGAGTATACACCTATACACATCGGCGCTGCAAAAGCACCATGATTGAATTATAAGATGCTGTCAATACCCAGATTGTGGAATCATGCCCACTGTTTGGGCTTGGCCCCAACCTTGCGTTACCTCACCTCATAAGGAGCTGACCATGTTGGAGCGGTTCTTCATCCAAGCCGAGCGCGCCTACGCGACGCTTCCCTTTGGGCAGGTCGCGCGGCTGAGCGCTCCAGGCCTAACTGGCGCCGAGAAGCTCACGATCATGGATGTGAAGCTCAATCCCGGCGGCGGGCACAGCTTCCACTTTCACCCCAAGCAGGAAGAGACGATTTACGTGCTCGAAGGGCGGATCGAACAGTGGCTGGAGCACGAGCGGCGCATCCTGAGCGCCGGGGATGCGCTCTTTATTCCGCGCGCGACGGTGCATGCGAGCTTCAACAGCTTCGAGGCGCCCGCGCGGGTGCTGGCGATTCTGGGACCGTGCGCCGGCGACGACGGCTACGAGGTAGTCGACGTCTTCGACCGTGCGCCGTGGAAGGACTTGCGGGGGCCGGCGCATGTCTAAGCGCGCGTACGTCGTCGGCACCTGCGACACCAAGGGCGAAGAGCTGCGCTACGTTCGCGATCTGCTCGCCGCGGCCGGCTTGGAGACCTGCCTGGTGGACGTGGGCACGCGCAGCCGCGCGAGCGACGTGGACGTGACGGCGGCCGAAGTGGCCGCCTGCGCGCCGGGCGGCGCGGCGCTGCTGGACCTCGACGACCGCGGCGCGGCGGTGACGCGGATGGCCGAAGGGCTGGCCGTGTATCTGAGATCGCGCGAAGAAATCGGCGGGATCATCGGCCTGGGCGGGAGCGGCAATACGACGCTGGTGACGCACGCGATGCAGGCCTTGCCGGTGGGTCTGCCGAAGCTGATGGTTTCGACGGTGGCGGCGGGGAACTGCGCGCCGTACGTCGGCGGAAGCGATATCGCGATGCTGTACGCGGTGACGGATATCGCGGGCTTGAACAGCATCTCGCGCGTGGTGCTGGCCAATGCGGCGCACGCGCTGTACGGCATGATGGTCCGGCACGCGCCGTCCGCGGCCGATCCCAAGCCGGCGCTGGGCCTGACGATGTACGGCGTGACGACTCCGTGCGTCACGGCGATCCGCCGGAAGCTCGAAAGCGCCTTCGACTGCCTCGTGTTTCACGCCACCGCGCAAGGGCGCAAGTCGCTCGAAAAGCTGGCGGCCTCGAACCTGCTCGACGGGCAGCTCGACATAACCACGACGCAGCTCGCGATCTTCACGCCGGGGCTGGAGCGGACGAACCCCGGGTACTTCGAGCCTGCGATCCGTGCGCGCGTGCCGTTCGTGGCCTCGGTCGGCGCGCAGGACATGGTCAACTTCGGCCCGCCCGAGACGATCCCCGCGCATTTGAAGCAGCGGCTTTTCTACCGTCATAACGCGCACGCGACGCTGATGCGGACGAACCGCGACGAGAACGCGGCGATCGGGCGCTGGCTGGGCGAGCAGCTCAACCGTTTCGAAAGCCCGGTGCGCATGCTGCTGCCCGAGCGCGGCGTGTCGGCCATCGACGCGGAGGGTCAACCGTTCTTCGATCCCGAAGCGGACGCGGCGCTTTTCGAAGGCATCGAACGCAGCGTGCAGGAAACCCGGCAGCGCAAGGTGTCGCGCGTGCCGGAACACATCAACGCGCCCGCCTTTGCCCAAGCGGCGGTGGACGCGTGGCACGAAGTCCGAACTTCAAGGAGCCGAACGTGAATCAGAGCAGAACGGAGATACTCAAGCGCTTGCGCGGCAAGATCGCCGAAGGCCGCCCGGTGATCGGCGGCGGAGCCGGCACGGGGATCTCGGCCAAGTGCGAAGAGGCCGGCGGGATCGATTTGATCGTGATCTACAATTCGGGGCGCTACCGCATGGCCGGACGCGGATCGATGTGCGGCACGATGCCCTACGGCAACGCGAACCAGGTGATGAAGGAGATGGCGTACGAGGTGCTGACGGCGGTGACGCATACGCCCGTCCTCGCCGGCGTCTGCGCCACCGATCCGTTCATGCTGCGCGATCTGTTCCTGCAGGAACTGAAAGCGATGGGCTTCGCGGGCGTGCAGAACTTTCCCACCGTGGGGTTGATCGACGGCGTGTACCGGCAGAACCTCGAAGAGGTGGGCATCTGCTACAAGACCGAAGTGGAAATGGTTGCGAAGGCGCGTGAGATGGACCTGCTCACGTCTCCCTACGTCTTCAACACCGACGAAGCGAAGCAGATGACGCAGGCGGGCGCGGACCTGGTGGTCGCGCATATGGGCCTGACGGTCTCGGGAACCATCGGGGCCAAAACGTTCAAGCCGCTCGACCAGGCCGTGCGCGAAGTCCAGGCCATGGCCGATGCGTGCAAGACGGTGCGCGAGGACGTGATCGTGATCTGCCACGGCGGGCCGATCGCGAGCCCCTCCGACGCGCAGTACATCATGGACCGCTGCGAAGGCATCGACGGTTTCTACGGAGCGAGCAGCATGGAACGCCTGCCGGTCGAGACGGCGATGACGGAGCACGTCGAAGCGTTCGTGAATCTGAAGCTCCCGCAACGCGCGGGCGCGCGGCGCTAAAGGAGCGCACGATGCCGCGATTCGCGTGCATGGAACTGATGTGGGGCGGCGTAGAGGGCGCGAAGTTCGAGCCCTGGCTGCGCGAGGTTCGCGCCTGCGGCTTCGAAGGTGTCGCGCTCCGCGCTGCGACGCTGCGCGGCACGGACGGCGCGCGGGCGCTGCTGGCGAAGCACGGACTGAAGCTGGCGGCGGCGTATCTG
This sequence comes from Planctomycetota bacterium, assembly GCA_015075375.1. Lineage (GTDB taxonomy): Bacteria > Planctomycetota > SZUA-567 > H5-PLA8 > H5-PLA8 > H5-PLA8. Next base: position 3,184,990 of record JABTUM010000001.1, read on the forward strand.
CCGTTGCACGACGCGGACGCGCACCTGGAGTCGCTGGCAAACACGCTGGGTGAACTGGATTGCGCGGACGTGGTGCTGCACGGCGGCGCGAGGGGCGGGGAGGCCGAACGCGCGGCGGCGGCGGAACGCATCGCCGAGCTGGGCGCGCGTGCGGCAAAGCGGGGGCTGCGCGCTTCGTACCATCACCACAGCGGGACGCCGTTCGAGACCATGGAAGAGGCCGAGGCGCTGCTGCGCGGAGTCCATCCGGAGCATCTGGCCGGCTTCTGCGATACGGGACACGCCACGCAGGATTTCGCGGGGCATCCGGCCGAGCAACGCGCGCTGCTTTTCCTGGAACGCAACTGGGCGCGGATGCGCGTCCTGGAGTTCAAGGCGTGGACGCCGGAGCGGGGCTTGAATTCCGAACTTGGCGAAGGCCCGTGCGATTTCGCCGCGCTAGGGCGGTTCCTCTCCGAGCGGCGTTACACGGGTTGGATCGTGCTGGAGCAGAACGCGCTTGCGCCGGGCCGCTTGCCGCGGGAGTCGGCGGCGCGGAGTTTGGCGGTGGCGCAGGCGCTTTTTCGAGTTCAGGAAGCCGTACCTTCAAGGAGCTAGACCATGTCGGAGTATGCGCCGGTTCGTTTCGTCATCGTCGGCTGCGGATCGATCGCCCAGAAGGGTTATCAGCCGCGCTTGCAGGCGTACCCGAAAAAAGTGGCGCTGCACGGCTACTGCGACCAGCACCGGCCGAACGCGGAGGCGCTGGCGGCGCAGGCGGGCGGCGGAAAGGTGTACGGCTCCGTCGAGGAGGTGCTGGCCGATCCGGAGGTCGAAGCGATCCTGAACCTGACCACGATCAAAGGCCACTACCCGCTTTCGCTGGCGGCGTTGAAGGCCGGCAAGCATGTGTATTCCGAGAAGCCCATCAGCGTCACGTCGGCGCAGGCGACGGAGCTGATCGAGGAGGCCGAGAAGCGCGGCTTGAAGCTGGCGTGCGCGCCGTCGTCGCCGCTGGGTTACGAACAGCAGGATGTCTGGCGGCGCATTCGTGCCGGCGAGATCGGGCAGCCGCATACGGTGATCGGGAACTTTTCCTGCACGCGCCTGGAAGCGTGGCATCCCAATGCCGACGCGTTCATGGCCGACGGCATCAGCGTCGTGGGCGATGCCGCGCCGTACCCGCTGATCATGATGACGACGTACTTCGGGCCGGTGGCGCGGGTCTTCGGCTTTGCCCGCAACGTGGTGCCGGAGAGGAAACTCATGGTCGGCCCGCGCGCGGGTACCCTTTTCAAGCCGGCGATTCCCGATCACGTGATGGGGCTGCTCGAGTTCGCCAACGGGATGCGCGGCTTTCTGAACTGCGGCTGGTCGGGGCGATCCGATACGCCGCCGTTCGAAGTCAGCGGCACCGAGGGCGGCTTCGCGTTGAATCCGCACAACGACGGCGCGGGGATCCGCACGTGGTCGCAGTATTCGGGCGAGATCAAACCGGTTCCGACCCCCGCGAAGGCGATGCCCAATGCGCTCGATTGGGGCAAAGGCCCGGTCGATCTGGCCGACGCGATCCGGCGCAAGCGTCCCGTGCGCTGCTCGCCGTACCAGGCGCGACATCTGGTCGAGATCGCGGAGCGACTCAACGAGGCTTCGAACAAAGGCGGCTTGGTGGAACTGACGACGCGCTTCGACCCGCCGGAGCCGGTGGGCGAAGTGGCGCCCTGGGAGTAACCGCCGGCGAAGCTCAAGACGCAGCCCGCGCTTGGGTACGGCCGCCTATGGATTAGACCGCAAAAGCACTCACCGCTATAGTCCGGCTCTCGTATCCGCTGCTTGGATATAGGCTTCGAGAGCTGCGCACATGCTTCGTCCGCTTCGTCTTCTGGCGAGCGTGATGCTGTGGCCCCTCCTTTATACGGGAGGCGCCGGAGGATCCGCCGTGGCCGAGGACCAACCGCCCCAGCCGTTCGCGTTGCCCGAAGCTCGCGCGGACCAACCCCTTTTCTTGAGCGGCGAGGCCAGCGGGCGATTCTGGGCGCGTGCGGCCGAGCTTCCGGCGCTTACCTTGAACGGCGTTCCCGAAGCCGCCGATCGCGCCACGCGCGTACACGCTTTACGTGTGGGCGGGTGGCTCGTTCTGGGGCTGGACGCGCTGGAACCAGACGGCCTTGTGGCGCGCGAAGGCGTGCACGGCGGCGAGCCGTGGTTCGAGGACGCATTCGCGATCGGCCTCACCGGCGCGCATGCGCTTCAGGTCATGGTCAATCCGTTCGGCGCCACGTGGTGCCAGCTCGATGGGAAGACGGGGCTGGCTCCTCTGGTGGACGGTACGGTGAAGACCGCCGCGCGCTGCGGGCACGGCCGCTGGCGGGCCGAAATCGCGGTGAACGTGAGTTCGCTCGGCGCAGGCCAGGAGCGGATCAAGCTGCGCGTGCGGCGGCAGCGCCAGCAGCGCGGACTGGTGGCCTACGAAGAGCCCGCGACGCCCGAACTGGCATTGGGTTCGGCCGATGCGTGGCGCGGCGCGGCGGAGGTCCGGATCGAGACGGCGCTTCCGCAGGTCTTCTCGGCGCGCGCGACGCTGGCCGCGGCAAAGCGTGACGCCGAGCCCGCCGGCGCGGCCGAGTGGTCGGCGCTTCCGGCGCAGGCGTTGCGGGAAGAATCGGGCTTCGCGCCGGTCGATCCGGCCTTCCAGCCCACCGAGGTACGCGCGGTGATGGCGGGCAATACCCTATGCCTGCACGTCACCTGCCACGAAGCGTATCTGGATTCGCTCTCGGAAGCCGGCCAGGAACTCTGGCGCGAGGACAGCCTCGAACTCTTCATCGGGCCGGAGCTATGGCCTTATATTCAGTTCTCGGGCGGGCCGCAGGGACGCTTCACGGCGTCGCAGGGCAAGACGGGCGGGCGGCATGTGCGCGGCGCGGCTGTTCCCGAAGGCGTGACGTACGCGGCCGAAAAGTCGGAGCACGCTTGGACGGCGATGCTGCGCCTGCCGCTGGATGCCTTGCGCGCCGCGCTGGGCTTGCCGAACGGGCTGGATCCGGCCGTGTACCCTTGGCGTATTCAGATCGTGCGCAACCGGCCCGAGCGAGAAGCGCTCGGCCAAACCGCGCAGCGTGCGCTGCTCGCGTTGACTCACAGCGCCACGTCGCACTGCCCGCTGCGCTTCGGCCTGTTGCGCATCGTGGAAGGCACGGTCCCGCCGCATGCGCCCGAGGCGGCGGCGGAGCTTCCGGCTCCGGTCCTGGACCGCGAAGCCCGCGCGCAGCTTAAGGCCACGGGGCTGGTGGAGGCCTGGGCGTCGCGCCGCCGCGATCGCTTTGCCGCGGAGCGTGACGCGCAGCTTGAACTCGCTCTGAAGGATGCGGATGCCTGGAATGCGTACGCGGCGACGCTGCGCGAACGCCTGTGCGCGAGCCTTTTCCCGGCTACTGCGGGCAAGCCGCCCGAGCGCACGCCGTTGAACGCGCAGGTCGTCTACGAGCACGCGCATGACGGCTTCCGTTGCATCGGAGTGATCTTCGAATCGCGGCCCGGACTGCCGGTGCCGGGCACGCTCTTCGCGCCGCCGCAAGCGCACGCCGCGGGTGCACCGCGCCCGGCGCTGATCCTGATTCCCGCACACCACACGCCGCGCAACGCGCCGGACTTGTTCGTGATGGGCGCGACCATCGCGCGCGCGGGCGGCTACGCGCTGGCGCTGGAATCGATCGGTTCGGGCGAGCGCGCCGTCAGCGCGCGCTGGGAGCACAAAACGTATCAGCGCTGCATGGCGGGCGCACAGCTCGCGCTGGCCGGAGAAGAACTGGCCGGCTGGATCGCTTGGGATATTTCGCGCGGCGTCGATTTATTGCTCGAACGCGGCGACGTGGACTCCAAGCGCATTGGCATCCTGGGCGGAGTGGCCGGCGGCGGGGACTTGGCGGCGGTCGCGGGTGTCTTCGACGAGCGCTTTGACGTGACGATCCCGTTCAACTTCTCGGCGCACAAACCCATGGGCGGGTACTACGATCCGCCGCGCACGCTGGTGGGATCGCATACGGCGGGACTGACGCCGTGCCTGATCGACGCGCTGGTCGCACCGCGGCGGCTGATCCAGGCGCAGGAGTTCGACTGGAACGAGGCCTGCCAGTCCAGCCACGCGTTCCTTAAGCGCGTCTACGGCGCGCTGGGCGCCGAAGCAAACCTTACGTTCATGCACGGCGGCGCGAATACGCACGCGACGCACTTCGCCGCGCTGCACCGCATGCCCTTGTACCGTGCGCTGCAGGGGTGGTGGGGGCTGGAGCTTCCGAAAGACGAGGCCGCCGAGTTCAAGCCGAAGCTCAACGCCGCCGAACTGGAGTGCTTCCAGTCGCCGAAAGGCCGCGCGCACCTGAACGCGTTGCGCGAAGCCGGGCGCTTGCGGGAGCCGCACGCCTACGCAAAGGATTTGGCCGGTGCGTATGCTCGTACGCAGGCTCCCGACGAACTGCGCGCGCGACTGGCCGCGTTATTGGGCGAGACTGAGCCGCTGGCGCCGGATGCGGCAGGCGTCAAGGCGTTCGACCGCGGCCTCTGGCGCGGCGCGAAGGTGGAAGGCTACTGGCTCCCGGCCGAAGCGGCGGAGGTTTATGCGCAGCCACCGGGCCTGGCGCTCTGGTTGTTTAGGCCGGCGGCAGGCCCAGCGCCGCATCCGGCGGTGCTGGGCTTCGCGCCGGCCGGAAAAGCGCGGCTGCTGCGCGAGCGCGCGGGGGAGGTCGAACGCCTGCTCGCGGCGGGCGTGGCCGTTGCGCTGCTGGATGTGCGCGGCTGCGGCGAGAGCAGCCCCGGGCCCGAGCGCGATCCGGAAGGTGCGCCGGCGACGCTTGCGACAGTCCTGTGGATGCAGCGCGATAGTCTGCCGCTGCGGCAATTGAAAGATGTGCGCACGGCGCTGGCCTTTTTGGCCGCGCGCGAAGGGCTGGACCCGCAGCGCTTCGCGCTGTGGGGCGATGGTTTGGTGGAACCGCAAGCCGCGCCGAGCGCGGTGCTGCGTTTTTCCGAGACGGGTTTCCGCGCGTGCTCGCCCGAGCCCGTCGTGCGAGCCGAGCCCGCGGGCGGATGGCTGGCGCTGGCGGCGGGGCTGCACGCCTTCCCGGATGCCGCTGGAACGGCTCGTCGCGTGAAGGCGGTCCTCGCGCGCGGGACGCTGTTCGCGTTTGCTTCGGCGTTGGATGAGCGCCACACGTACCTGCCGCTGGATGCGCAGATCCCGGGGCTTTTGCGCGTGGGGGACAGCGGCGATTTCGCGGCGGCCTTGAAAGCGTGGAACGTGCGTGTCCACGCCGAGGATTTGCGCGATGCGTGCAACCGCGCGGTCAGTCCGGACCGGCTTCGCGCGGCGTGGGGCGCTGCCGCGCCCGATGCGTACGCGCCGGCGCCGACGGAGCATGCGATCGCGGCGCTGATCGAAGCTTTGCGCTGAAGGGATCCGTATCAGACGCGCATTCCGGCCGCCGCTTCGCACAGCAGCGTGACGGCCGCTTCGGGGCCCAAGGCCCCGTCGCGGACCTGGTTCGCCAGCGGGGCGAAGACGGATCCGATGAAGCGGAGATTCTCGGCGCCGAACCACGAAGCGGGCTTCGCTCCGTCAAGCGCCGCGGCTTCGACGCCCAGGGGTTCGGTTCGCCCGGCGCGGGCGGGTTCGACTCCGAAGGCCGGCAGGCAACCGGCGCGCTGGACGATCTTGCGCGCTTCCTCGGAGCACAGAAAACGCAGGAAGTCGAGCGCCGCGGCGCGCTGGCGCGAAGCGGGCTGCACGCCGAGGTAATTGGCGGTCCAGACCGCGCAGCCGCGGGGGCCGCGCGGGATCGGAAGCGCGCGCGCGAAGCTCGGGCAACCCCCGGGAATCAGTTCGCGGAAGATAGCGTACATGCAGACGATGGCCAGGCGGCCTTGGGCAAAGAGGGCATGCATTCCGCCGCGCGCGCGCAGATCGGTATCGGGCGGAATCGCGCCCCAGCCGTGCCCCAGCAACGCCCAATCGCGGAAGAAGCCCAGCACGTCGGGATGCGACCAGTCGAAGCGCCGCGCCACGGGGTCGAAGCAGTCCAGCGAGCGCGCGGCGAGAAAAGGAAACGCATGGTCCTGCGAGGCGCAGACCACCGCATCTTCGGGCCAGCGCCCGGAGCGCCGCGCTTCGCAAAGGCTCCGCGACAGATTCAGGAAGTCGGTCCAGGTATAGCGTTCGGTCGGCCAGGCGATCCCAGCCTGCTCCAGAAGCTGCGTGTTCGCGTACTGCACCGGGAGGGACAAGGTGAGCGGCAGGCCGAAGGTGCGGCCTTCGTGCCGCGCAGGAAGCAGCGCGTGCGCGGGCAGCGCGTCGTCTCGCGCCAGATCGGCGGGTAATTCGAGGAGCCGGCCCTGAGCGGCGAAGCGCCCGGCGGCGAACTCGCTGAGCTGCACGAGATCCGGCCCCTCGGCGGCGGGCTTATCGGCCAGCGCGCTCGTATCCTGCCCGAAGTTCACGGCGACTTCGGTCTCGGCGTGGCGGCGCTGGAAGCGTTCGATCAACCCGCGCCACATCTCGCGGTGAAACGGCAGCCCGTCGATCAGGTGCAAACTCATACGCGCGCGCGCCGGCGTCTGGATGAATGGCGAGTATGCTTCCCACGCCGCCGGATCGGCCGCGCGGGAGGTTTGGCCGGGAGCGTCCGGCGCCTTGACCCAAAAGGTGCCGCGGCCGCGCACGGTCCGCACGCGCCCGCCGCGCTTCAGGAGATCCAACGCCCGGCGCACCGGCGTTTCGCTGACGCCGTAGCGCCGCGTCAGCTCCTGGATCGTGGGCAATTCGTCGCCGGCTTGGGATCCGTTCGCGAGGGCGTCTTCGAGGATCCGATCGCCGATGCGCCGATAGAGAAAACCGCTGCCGCTTCGCGCCAAGGGTCTGCTTCCTAAAAGGGTGCGATCCACTCCGACCTTGTTTATACACCAATAGATACAAAATAAATGTATCTTCGCATCTTTTCTTTTGTGGCTTGGTTCGTGGTACAGGATGCTGTTTTCGATCCGAGCGACTTCTTGTGTTGATATAATTATTTATATATAAATGTTTTATAATGTTACACGACCGTTGATGGGGGCTATGAGTGACCACAAGATCAAACGCACATGCGACAGCACTTGTTCATTAAAAAGATACAATTTGCATGTACTGTATAGAACTCGGGGTGTATGGAGCAAGGGTGAACGGGATCAATAGGAGCTATCGCATGAACGGTTATTCGCGCTTGGCGAGGGGACTGCTGCTGGCGGCGTTCGTGGTTGGTTATGCCGTGGGTGCCGCGGCCGAGGAGAACGATCCGGCGCATCCGTACGAGCCTTGGCGCGCGAAGTTGTATGCGGAGTGGAAGAAACTTCCCGAGCCGCCGGTGACGCCGTACGACGGCCCGTTTGGTCCGCACGCGCGGGCCTTCTATAAGGCCGCGGACTTTAAGACGACCGACAAAGAAGCGCTGGCGCTCTGGAAGCAGATGAGCGACTACAGGCACACCGCGCCGAACGGGGTATACGATCCGAACAAGGATCCGCGCCCGGTCAACAAGGCCTTCGAGGATGCGATACTCGAGGACTGGCGGCGCATGGGCTACAACTGCGCTTACAAGGGCAACTCGTTCACCTTCATGGTCGGCAGCTACCTGAAAGAGAAGGGGATGCTCGGCGCGATCGACCAGACGATTTTCGGCTCAAACGGCCCCCCGCCGCTCCAGTTCGACATGACCACGCAAGGGCGCAAGCAGCGCGAGGCTTGCGGCAGCTTCTTCGATGCTCAGAATTATCAAGCCGGAGTAGACAGCATTTTCGGGATGGGCTTCCACTACGGGCACCATCTCTTCACCGTCGGGGATCATCACCTCACCTGTTCGTGGGACGAGGTGGGGATGCGCACTCGCGCGCAGATGGACTACCGCGATCCGATGCGGGCGGAATTCCGCGCGTACCTCAGGGACGTATGGTTCCAGGACGAGAGCCCCGACAAGGACAGCAACGGGGACGGCCGCACGTACAACGCGTTTACCGGCGAGAACCTGACGAGCTGGGACGCGGTGGAGCCGTTCCATGTTTCGCTGGACTGGACGCAGCCGAAATACAACAAGGGCGGGACGCAGGAGTTTTCCGCGATGCCGGAAGTCGATACCAATCTTTTCGACGAGCCCGGACGATACAAGCTGCTGATCGATTTTCACCGCTACTTTACATTCGAATTCTTCCGCCGGATCAACGACGCGGCATCGAAAAAGATGAACGATTCCGGCAAGCCGGGCCGCGTCTCATGCTATCCGTTCGTGCAGCACTTCATCATCTGGCCGGGCAGCAATCAGCGCCACGGTAACAGTTTCTACTGGTACCACCGCCTCAGCCCGGTCGTGAACGTCGAGCACATGTGGCCCGAAGCGCCGGTGATGAATCTGAACTACGCGATCACCGACCGCTTGGCGCCGCTCTTCAAGAATTCGATTATGGGCTGGGTCTGGTTTTACTTTGGGCAGGAAGGCGCGGATATGTTCAACGGCCCGCACGATTGTGCGCGCGCGATGGCGCGGATGATCGGACACAACGTGGACGGTTCGCACCACTGGCTCTACAGCCCGCGCTACCGTTCCCGCGACCAGAGCCAGCGCCTGCAGATCGCGTACTGGCAGCAGTTTTTCAAGCGCCATTACCCGGGCTTCCTCGCGCAATCCGCGCCGGTCAAGCCGCAGATCGCGCTGATGATGCCCGACTACACCGGCTACTTTTACCGGGTCTTCCAGTACCCCAAGCAGGATTACGGCTGGATGGCCGAAGCCTTCCAGAACCTCCAGTACCCTTATCACATCCTGACCGAGGAAGAACTGGAACTGAACCCGAAGACGCTCGACGATTACAAAGTGCTGTACGTGGTGGGCAGCGAGTGGACCACGCCGACGATCAGCAAGCGCATCGAGGACTTCATCGCTCGGGGCGGGGTGGTGCACGCGAACGTGGACAGCTTGAGCCTCGATATCCCCACCGGGAAGCGAACGGACTTCCTGGAGCGGAATTTCGGAACCAAACTGGACTGCAAATACAAGAACTCCTTTTTCCCCAGCACGCAGACGGCCGAAGAAGCGATTTGGGCGCTGCCGATCAACCGCTGGGGCAGCCCGTTCTCGCTACAAGGGCACGAGGTCAGCTACCTCGACGACCCTCGGGCTTGGGCGAAATTGTGGAAGCGCACGCCGGAGAAATTCATCCTGGGCGAAAACGGCAAGCCCAAACGCGACGAAATGAACCGCGTGCTGATCGATCCGGAGTACAAGCTGATCCGCGATTCGTCCGGCGCGCTTGTCCGCGACGACGAAGTCTGGGCGAAGCTCGATGAAACCATGGCCGCCATGCCCAAGGAGGCCCGCGGGCTGGCGCAGCGGCCGCTCGATATGCGCACCCCGCCCGAAGTGACGTACCCCAGCGGCGCGATGGCGAAGAACTGGGGCGAGGTCGTCACCGCGCAGCCGGTCAACGGCGCCAAGCCCATCGCGCACTGGGGCGACAAGGTCGTCGGCATCGAGACCGAGAAGACGGTTTGGCTCGGCACGCGCGAAGGAATCAACTTGCACGCCGTTTTCCCGCGCATGAGCCATCACCGCACCACCGAGCCTTGCAATCCGTTTCCGGCTGAAGCGCCGGATCGGTACGAATCGCACCGGCCGTACGCCGAAGCGATCGGCTATGCCGCGAAAAAAGCCGGCGTTACGCGCGCCGTCACCGCGCTGCTGGGCGGCAAGCTGCCGATGAACCTGGAAGTCCTTCCGCGTTCCGACGCGAACGGGACGCTGATGATCGTCATCATCAACCACGATTCCACCGAGGCTGCGTACGACATCGGGGTGGATGCGGCGTACGTCAAACCCGGCATGGAGGCGTTCGATCTGCTGAGCGAACGGCCGCTCGAACTCGGCGCCGGCGGCACCTTCCCGTTAGCGGTGCCCGCCTGGGGCGTCTCGGTGGTGGTGCTCGGCCAGCCCGAGCACCTGAAGGGCATCAAGGAGACGCAGGCCGTACTGAACAAGCTCGACCTTTCAGTGCCGCAGTATTTCAAAGACCGCCCGGCGCTGAACGAAGGCGAGCACGGCACGCCCGTTCCCGACCCGGCGCAGGATCAACCGCAGGCGCCGAGCGCGGAATCGAAGTAGGCAGATATCGAAAGGGCTTTGGGGAGAACGATCATGGAGCAAGCGCGCAATATCCTGGTGCTGGCGGTTCTGCTGGCGGGGTGGGCGGGGTCTGAAGCCCCGGCTTGGGAATCGACGCCCGCCGAGACCGAGGACTATCACAAGCTGCGCGATACATACGTAACGCCGCACACGAAATGGGCCAAGCCGTACGCCAAGGGCAAGCTGCGGGTGCTCTACTTCGCCAGCAGCCCCAGCGAAGGCATGGGCGCGCGCGGGCGGGAGCCCGTCGAATTCCTGCAGCGCTTCGACGCCGAGGTGGAAACGGTTTACTTCATCGACTTCTATGGCGCGTATTGGCTGGGCTGCAACGCGGGCATCCAGCGGCTCAACCGGCTGCTGGAGGAGAAATGGGACGTCTTCGTTTTTCAAGACATGCCGCCCAACAAGAAAAGCAAGTACGGCGACGACGCGGCAGCGCGCAAGCGCATGGCAGATCTGGTTGCCGCAGGCACGGGCGTGGTGCTTCTGGGCAGCGACGACGGCGGCTGGCTAACCGAGAAGAAGCCGCTCTCGCAGCCGCCCGAGTTCCTGAAAGGCATCGAGGGGCTGGCGCTCTCCAGCGCCGGACCCGCACGCATCGCGCAGCTTCCGGCGCGCCCGTTCTTCCCGTGGGCGCTGGGCTGGGAAGTACGCTACGACTGCTGGCACGAGCAATTCGGCCGGACGGTCCTGTGGGCGGCGCAGAAAGAGCCGGCGCTGAAGCTGTCGTTGGATGTAAGCAAGCCCGAAGCCGATCGCGCGCAACTCGCGGGCTCCGCGCTGGCCGTGACTTGGGAAGGCGCCGCGACGGGACCGCTTACGTTGGAAGTCCGCTTGCGCCGCTTCGACGGCCAGGTGGATGCGCTGGCGCGGGCGGAAGCCCAGACGGCGCCGGGCAGGCTGGACGTCAAGCTCCCTGCGCTGCGCGCCGGCGCTTACCGCATCGAGGCCTTCGCGCGGAGCGCGAAGGGGATCGAGGGTTGGGAGTGCGCCGGACTTAACGTGACTTCGCCCGATCGCATCGCCGCCGTCGAGATCGACTCGGGAACGCGGATGCCATTCAAGCAGACCACGAAAGACGCTGAGGCGCAGAGGAAGCGCGACGAAGAACTGGGCGCCTTTCTGCCGTTCTTCGAGATCGGCGAGACGCTTTCCGGTTACGCCGAGGTGGCCGGATCGGGCGCGGGGAAGCGCGTGCGTGTGAACCTGCGCGGCCCCGACGAACGCATCCTGCTGCGGCACGAAGCCGAGGCGCAGGCGAAATCCCCGTTCTCCTTCAAAGTCGAATCGTGGTGGCCGATGGTCGTGCGCGTCGAGGCGCTGCTGCTGGACGGCGAGACCGAGATCGCCGCGGCATACACGTATGCGCGCGTTACGCACCGCAATCAGGACCGCTTCAACTTCGTCCTGTGGGGTTATCCCAACGACGAAACGGTCGCGCCGTACGTCGCGAAGTCATTGCGCCAGATGGGTGTCACCGCGGTTACCGATTCGCGCGTCGCGCCGCTCAGTGCCGCCGCGCAAGGCATCGCTTGGGTGCCCTGGACCGGCGGGAACGTCAACGCGGGGCACCTCAGCGCCTGGACCGAGCAGAAGCCCGAGCAGGTGGGCAGCTACTTCGTCGGCCACACCGGCCGCTCGCGCTCGCACGGCGCGCTCGCGTATTCGTTGGGCGACGAAGGAAAAACGTCGGGCTACGGCACCGGTCCCGGAGCCGTACAACGCTGGCGCGAATACCTCCAGCGCATCTACGGATCGATCGAAGCGCTCAACGCCTCGTGGGACTCGAAGCATGCGAATTTCGAGGCGATCACGTTCGAACGGCCCAAACCGGCGCCGGAGGCCTTGGCGTACGACCTGTCCATGTTCAGCGCGGACAATTTCGCCGGCATGGCCAAAGCGCACCGCGATAATCTGCGCAAGATCGACCCGCACGCGAAGATCGGCTTCGAGGGCAGCGGCGGCTTCGAAGGCGATCCGGAACTCTTCTGCAAGGAACTGGATTTCTGGGCGCCGTACGCCGGCGGCGTCGAAGAGGTGATGCGCAGCTTCGCGCCGCGCTCGTTCCTGCGCGGCAACTGGATGGGCTACCACGTCACGCCCGAGGGGCACCTCGGCGATTACTGGCGCTGCATCACGCTGGGGCACAACAGCGTCTGGTTCTGGATGTGGTCGACGCAGGGCGCGTGGAACGGCTGGCAGCAGCCCGACATGGCCGGCGTGCCCGACGAAGTCGATGGGCTGCTGAAGGACACGCGCTGCATCCGCGAGGGGCTCGGCGACTTGCTGATGCAATACGAGATGCAGGACGACGGCATCGCCATCCTGTACTCGCGCCCCTCCAACTACGCCGCCGACCGCCAGCCCAAGGATGCGACGAAGTACATTCAGAAGGTGGAATGGGCGCACTACGAATGGTGGACGCTCGTGCGCGATCTGGGCTACCAGTTCCGCTACGTCAGCGACCGGATGCTCGAGAGCGGGGAATTCAAGCCGGACGCGGCGAAGGTGCTGATCCTGCCGCAGGCGCTGGCCATCGGCGCGAAAGAAGCGCAGACCATCCGCGCTTTCGTCGAAGCCGGCGGAACGGTAATCGCCGACTTCTACCCGGGGCTGTACGACGCGCACGCAAAGCGCCAGGCCGCCAGTCCGCTGGAAGGCCTCTTCGGCGTCAAAGGCGGCCAACCCGCAGTCTTGAAAGCGGGGAATCTCCAGTTCGAGACTCAATATAAGGATGCGAAGCTCGCGCTGAAGGATCTCGACGTCGATGTGGACAGCACGGTGAGCCTCGCGGACGGCACGGCGTGGGCGACGGTGGATGGGACGCCGGCGTTCATCATCAAACAGACCGGCAAGGGCCAGACGATTCTCTTCAACTTCCCGGTCTGGAAGATCGTTCCTTCGCGCGCCCCGCCGCGCGGCATGGCCGGGGTCGCCGGCGACCAGATCGTGCCCGAGCCCGTCGGCCGCTTCTTCCACACCTTGTTCGAAACGCTGGGCCTGAAGCGCCAGATCGTCTGCCAGCCGTACAAGAATAAAGGCAACTTGCCGTACATCCCGAACGTGGAAGTGGTGCGCTGGCGCAACGGGGAGTACGAACTGTTCTCGGTCCTGCGCAACAACAGCGAACTGGCGGCGAAGTCGATGTGCAGCATCGTGCTGCCCGACCGCCAGCGCCACATCTACGATCTGCGCGACGGCGTCAAGGCGGGCCATGCGGGCTACTGGTTCCACCGCCTCCAGCCCTTCCGCGCCACTTTTTATGCGCTGCTGCCGCAGGCGCTCCAGCCGCCCTCGGTGGTTCCGTCCGACGCCTCGCCCGCGCGCGGGACCGTCGTATCCCTGCGCGTGCACGTGCCCAATGCGCGCGGGAAGCACGCGGTAAAACTCCGCGCAAAGCTGCCCGGCGGAGCGTATCTGGACACCTGGGAACCGGTGGTCATTGTCGCGGCGGAACCGAAGGACGTCGCGCTTCCGGTCGCGTTTAACGATCCGGCCGGAACCTGGATCGTCGAAGCCACCGACGTCTTCGCGCCGAAGCGGACCGTGGAGACTCCGCTGCAGGTCAAATGATCCGCGAATTACGCCGGCGGCTTGAAGCGCGGCGACTGGCTCAGGAACTTGACCGGATTGCCGAAGCTGACTTGCTCCACGAACGCCGCCGGATGCCCGCGGCGCAGCAATTCCTGATGGCACTTGGGCACGGCGAGCGGATCGCTGGAACCCCAGTCGCCGGCGCTGTTGATCCACATCCGCTCGTTCCCGTACGTCTCGAAAATATCGGCCGCGCGCTGCGGCGTGCACTTGGTATCGGGGTACAGCGTCATGCCGGCCCAGTAGCCGCGGTCGAGCACCGGCTTGACAGTGTGCTCCTCGACGTGGTCGATCAGCACGCGGCCGGGTTCGATCCGGCCATGCGCGGCGATCGCGTCCATGATCAGGCGTGTACCCTTTAGTTTGTCTTCCAGGTGCGGGGTATGCACGAGAATCAATTGGCTGTGCTTGGCCGCGAGGTCGATCTGCGCTTCGAGGATCGTCATTTCGTTGCGGCTGTTCTTGTTCAATCCGATTTCGCCGATGCCCAGCACGTTGGGTTGGTTCAGGAACTGCGGGATCAGCGCAATCACCTCCTTGGCGAAGACCGGGTCTTCCGCTTCTTTCGGATTGATGCACAGCCACGTGTAATGCTTGATCCCGTACTGCGCGGCGCGCTTGGGCTCGTACTCGGTGAGCTGCCGGAAGTAATCGAAGAAGCCTTGGGCGCTGGAACGGTCGAAACCGGCCCAGAACGCGGGCTCGGTGAGCGCCACGCAACCGGCCAGCGCCATGCGCTGGTAGTCGTCGGTGGTGCGCGAAACCATGTGCATGTGCGGATCGATGTACCTCATCGCGCGCCTCCGTCGTACGCGCCCAGCGCGCCCTTCATCGGCGCTTTCGGGATCGGCGCGGTGCTGGGATCGCTGAACGATTCGAGTACGCGGCGCGCGCGGTCGGGCTTGCCGTCGTCGAGGATCGCGACCGCTTTGCGCAGGGCCGCGACGCGGAAGTCCTCCGCGCTCTCTCCTTGCGGATCGGCGCGTTCAAGCCGGTCGAGAAACGCGGCCAGATCGAGCAGCTTGGCGCGATGCTCAAGAAAATACGCATCGACCACCTGTTTGCGGCTCATCGGACACGTGTACGTGGGGGCGCTCATGCGGCATCCTCCCGGGGCGCTGTCCCATTCAGCATAGCCTACCCAGCGCCCGCGGTCGAGGCCGCCGCGCCTGACTTTGCACCCCGCGCGCCGAACGGGTAAACCCGGTTCCGCTTCACCCGGAGAAATCGCGCATGTCCCATGGCTACTACCGCCACCCTACGCTGCACCGCGACACGCTCGTCTTCGTCTGCGAAGACGATCTATGGACCGTCCCGGTCTCCGGCGGCGTGCCGCGGCGGCTGACTTCGGGCCAGGCCGAGGCGAGTCATCCAAGTCTCTCGCCCGACGGGAAGTGGCTGGCCTTCGTGGGCCGCGAGGAAGGCCATGCCGAGGTGTACGTGATGCCGGCCGACGGCGGGTTGCCGGCGCGGCGCACTTTTCTGGGTTCGGGTGTGGCGCGGATCAGCGGCTGGAGCCGCGACGGGCGGCGCGTGCTCTTTGCAACCAACGCGCGCCAGCCGCTGGCGCGGATGGTCGCGCTCTTCAGCGTCGACCGCGAGGGCGGCGAACCGGCCGAAGAACCTTACGGGCTGGCGATGTTCCACTCGTTCGGTCCGCGCGGCGCGGTGGTCCTGTGCCGTCACGGCGGCGATCCGGCGCGCTGGAAGCGTTATAAGGGCGGCACCGTCGGAGCCCTGTGGGTCGACCGCAAGGGCGACGGCGCGTTCGAGCGCCTGATCGAGACCGGGGGGAACCTTTCGGCCCCGCTCTGGCTGGGCAACCGGATCTACTTCCACAGCGACCACGAAGGCATCGGCAACCTCTATAGCTGCACGCCGAAGGGAGCAGACCTCAAACGCCACACCCAGCATAAAGATTTCTACCTGCGCCATCCGTCCAGCGACGGCCGCCGGATTGCCTATCAGGCCGGAGCCGACCTGTTTGTCTTCGATCCGCGCACGGGCAAGAGCGCGAAAGTGAAATTCGACTGGAAGAGCCCGCGGACGCAGCGGCAGCGCAAGTTCGTGGAGACGGCGCAGTACCTGGAAGACTACGCGCCGCATCCCAAAGGTGAGGCGCTGGCCGTGACATGCCGCGGGCGCGTGGCGAGCTTCGGGAACTACGACGGCGGTGTGACGGTCCACGGCGAACTCGAGGGCGTGCGCTACCGCCTCGGGCGCTGGCTGCCCGACGGCCGGCGGCTGGTCGCGGTCACCGATCTGGGCGGCGCGAAGGATCAGGAACAATTGGTCCTCTTCCAGGCCGACGGAAGCGCCGCGCCGAAGCTCCTGGGCGCGCTCGACCTGGGCCGTCCGTCCGATCTCCTCGTCTCGCCCGCAGACGACCTGGTCGCCGTAACCAACCACCGCCATGAACTTCTTACCGTCGATTTGAAGACTAAGCGTGTGCGTAAGATCGACGCCAGCCGCCACGAAGCGATCCATGGCGTGGCGTGGTCGCCCGACGGGCAGTGGCTTGCGTACGGCTTCATGGAAACGGCGCACACCGGCGTAATCCGGCTCTGCGAAGCGAAGCGCGGCAAGCCGGTGAACGCGACCCGCGCGGTGGCCGTGGATTGGTGCCCCAGCTTTGATCCGGACGGCAAGTACCTCTATTTCCTCTCGGCGCGGGAGTTCAACCCGGTTTACGACACGCTCCTGTTCCAGATCGGCTTTCCGCGCATGATGCGGCCCTACGCCATCGCGCTGCGCGAAGACGTGCGCAGCCCGTTCGTGCGCGACTGGCAGCCCGCCGCCGCAGAAGATAAGCAGAAGGAAAAAGCAAAGGGGAAAGCCGAGCCGTCCAAAGACAGCAAGGCCGCGCCGGTCAAGATCGACCTCAAGGGCTTGCCCGACCGCGTGATTCCGTTTCCGGCGCCGGAAGGGCGCTACGGGCAGATCGCCGGGATCGCAGGCGGCGCGGTCTACACGAGCTACGACGTGGAAGGCGCGCTGGGGCGTAACTGGGCCAGCGGCGACGCGAGCGCGCGGGCGAAGCTGGAGGTCTTCAAGTTCGAGGACGGCAAGCCCGATACGCTCGTCGGCGCGCTCACGAACTTCAAACTCAGCGCCGATGCGCAGACGCTGGTCTTCCGCGCCGGAGCCAAGCTGCGCGTGGTCAAAGCGGGCGAGAAGCCCAGCGACAAGGAAGAGCCGGCGCGCAAGAGCGGCTGGATCGATTTGAAGCGCGTGCGCATTCAAGTCAACCCGGTGGCGGAATGGCGCCAGATGTACCTCGAAGCCTGGCGTCTGATGCGCGACCATTTCTGGGTGGAAGACATGAGCGGCGTCGACTGGCGGCGCGTGCGCGACCGCTACCTTCCGCTGCTGGATCGCGTCGCCAGCCGCGGGGAATTCAGCGACCTGATCTGGGAAATGCAGGGCGAGACCGGGACCAGCCATGCCTACGAACTGGGCGGCGATTACCGCCAAGGCCCCAGCTACCCCGTGGGCAAGCTGGGCTGCACCTTTACCTACGACCGCGCGAAAAAAGCGTACCGCATCGAGCGTATCGTAAAGGGCGATCCGTGGGATCCCGGCGCAACCTCCCCGCTGCTGGCGCCGGGCACGGGCCTGCGCGAAGGGCAACTCGTCACGGCCATCAACGGCCGGGCGCTGGCCGAACGCCTGCCGCCGGAGGAACTGCTCGTCCACCAGGCTGGGCAGGACGTGACGCTCACCCTTGCCGGCGGCAAGCGCGTGACGGTCAAGGCCGTCGGCAGCGAAGTCCTGGCGCGTTACCGCGACTGGGTGAACGCGAACCGCGCGCGCGTCGAACGCGAGTCGAAGGGCCGCGTGGGTTACATCCACGTGCCCGACATGAGCCCGCACGGCTACGCGGAGTTCCACCGCCAGTATCTAGAAGCGGTGGACAAGGACGCGCTCCTGATCGACGTACGCTACAACGGCGGAGGCCACGTCTCGCAATTGCTGCTCGAAAAGCTTCGCCGCCGCATCGTTGGCTGGGACATGACCCGCTGGACCGAGCCGATGCCGTACCCCAACGACGCGCCGCGCGGACCGCTGGTGGCGCTGACCAACGAACTGGCCGGAAGCGACGGGGACATCTTCAGCCACTGCTTCAAGCTCTACAAGCTGGGACCGCTGATCGGCCGGCGGACGTGGGGCGGCGTGATCGGCATCAACCCCAAGCAGCGTTTGGTCGACGGCAGCGTGACGACGCAGCCTGAGTACAGCTTCTGGTTCGAGGACGTGGCGTGGAAGGTCGAAAACTACGGCACCGATCCGGATATCGACTTGGACCTCGCGCCGCAAGACTTCGCCGCGGGGCGCGATCCGCAGCTCGAAAAGGGGCTGGCCGTGGTGCTGGAGCTGCTGAAGGCGCATCCGCCGCGCACGCCGCAGTTTCATCCGCGGCCGCGCCTGGCGCTGCCGGACGAGTAGTGCCACCTTTTAAGTAGCGGGCCGGAAGGCTAGGATATGCGCGCGCCGGGTGGTCCGGCGCGCGAGGCCGCCGCTTGGCATGAAGCCCGAAACCCAGATAACTTCTCCGCAAAGGTTGCTCGAAACGGTGGCGCGCCACGGCGACATCGGCATCTGGCACACCCACGTCGACTACCGCAGCATCTCGATCAACCGGGTGCTCGCGCAATGGCTTGAGCTGGATCGCCCCGAAGATATCGTGGGCCGGCCGGTGGCGGAATTCGTCGCGCCGGAATTCCTCGAAGCGGCCCAGGCGGAATGGGAAAAGCGCAAGCGCGGGTTGGCTACGCGCTACGAAATGGTGATGCGCGGTCTGCGCGGCACGCGGCGGAACGTGCTTGTCTCGGGCGCGCCCATTCTGGGCTCCGACGGCAAGCCCGAAAGCATGCTGGGGCTGCTCACCGATATTACGCCGCTGAAGGAAACCGAACGCGCGCTGCGCCAGAATGACGATCTGCTGCGCCGCATTCTCGAAACCATCCCGGCGGGCATCGTCCACGTCGGCATGGACGGATCGATTCAGAACGCCAACGGCTTCGCGGTGCAGTTTCTCGGGCTGAGTTACGAGGAGATGGCAAGCCGGTACGTGGCCGACTGGAAGAATGTAACCGTATTCGAAGACGGGCGCGCCTGTTCCATCGAGGAGATGCCCGTTTCGCGCTGCATCGCGACGGGACGGTCCCAGGGCCCGGAAACCTTGGGCGTGCGGCGCCCCGATGGCCAGATGCGCTGGGCCATCTTCACCGCCGCGCCGATGCCCGATCCCGATTCGGGCAAGCTGCGCGGCGCCGTCGTCACCTTCGTGGACATCACGCAGCGCCGCGAAGCCGAGGATTCGCTGCGCATGCACGCGCAAATCTTCGAGCGCATGGCCGAAGGCGTGATCGTCCTCGACGACGGCGGCACCATCGAGACGGCCAATCCGGCCTTCGAGCAGATTTTCGGATACGAGCGGAACGAGTTGAACGGAAAGCACGTCAGCGTGCTCAGCAACGAGCCGCCCGAAGGGGCCATGAAGGCGGTGGCCGATGTCGCCGACGCGTTGCACACGGTGGGCTATTGGGAAGGGAACTTCAACGATAAGCGCAAGGACGGCACGCCGTTCGTCTCGCACGGCCGCGTCAGCCTGTTCCGGCGCGCGAGCAAGACCTACTGGATCAGCGTACAGACCGACGTCACCGAAAAGCAGCGCATCGAACGCGAGTTGCAAGAGCGCGAGGAACTGTACCGCACGCTCTTCGAGTCCGCTCCGCTGGGGCTGGGTATCTCCGACATGCAGGGCAACCTGCTGGCGTACAACGACGCGATGATGAGCTTCGGCGGATATACGCGCGAGGACATCGAGAAAATTCGAAGCGTCGCCAACTTGTATTACGATCCGGCCGACCGCGAACGCATCCTGGGCATCGCGCGCAAAGAAGGGCGGGTGGACCGCGTCAAAGTCGCCTTCCGGCACAAGAGCGGGAAGCCGTATTGGACCCTTATGAGCCTGCGTCCGGTGAAGCTGCGCGGGCAGTTGTGCTGGCAGGCCATGGTGGAGGACATCACCGACCGCCTGCGCACCGAAGACGAGCTGCAACGGCGCACGCGTTCGCTGGAGATGCTCAGCGCCGTGGCCATGGCTGCGAACCAGGCCGACCGCGTCGAAGACGCCGTGCGCACGGTCTTGAGCGAAGTTTGCGAGGCCACGGGCTGGACGCTTGGACATGCCTTCCGCGTCGAGCCGGGCGAAGGCGGACTTCGGCTGGTCGACTCGGGCATCTGGCACGATACGCGTCCCGAGCGTCAGGCGAGTTTCCGGCTGGCCTCGCTGGACTGCGGAAAATTGTGCGAGAGCCTGCCCGGGCTGGTATTGAATGCTGCCGCGCCGTTGTGGATCTCGCCGTTGGAGGATGCCCCGAACTTTCGGCGCCGTGCGGCCGCGCGCGCGGCGGGCCTGCGGATGGGCGTGGCCTGCCCGGTGCGCACGGGCCAGGAAGTGGTGGCCGTGCTGGAGTTCTTTTCGACCGATCAGGCGCCGCCCGACGCTGCGCTCCTCGATCTCCTCGCCGTACTGGGCGTGCAATTGGGCCGCACCATCGAGCGTGTCAGCGCCGCCGAACAGCTTCGCAGGCAGAAAGAGTTCTCCGACGAACTGATCCAGTCCAGCTTCGACGGGATCGTGGCGTACGATTTGGACCTGCGTCATACGGTCTGGAATCCTGGCATGGAGCGCATCACAGGCGTCCCGGCCCAAGCGGCTCTGGGGCGCATTGCGCACGAACTGTTCCCCTTTCTGGAAGCGTCCGGCGAACTGGCTTTCATGCGCGGCGCGCTCGAGGGTCGCGAGGTCGATGCGCTGGACCGCCCCTACGAAGTCCCGCAGGCGAACCGCAAAGGCTACTTCGAAGCCCACTATTCCCCGATGCGCGACGCCGCCGGACGCATCGTCGGAGGACTGGGCACCGTCCGCGAGATCACCGAACGCAAACGCGCGGAAGACCGCATGCGCGACCTTTCGAAACGCCTGCTCGAAGCTCAGGAGACCGAGCGCCGGCGCGTCGCCCGCGAACTCCACGATGGCGTGAACCAGATTCTTTCCGCCAGCCGCATGAAGATCGAAGCGCTGGCCCAGGACGATCCGGATACCCGCCCCGCGGCGAACGACCTCCGGCGCGCCAGCGAACTCGTCGACCAGGCCATCGGCGAAATCCGGCGCATCTCCCACAACCTCGGCCCGGCCGTCCTCGACGATCTTGGACTCGCTGCAGCCGTGCGCAGCGCCTGCGACGAATTCCGCAAGCAGTCGGGCCTGGCCCTGAGCCTGCGTTGTTCCCGTCTCCCCGCGCGCATGCCCGCTCCGGTGGAACTGGCCGTCTTCCGCATCCTGCAGGAAGCGCTGAATAACGTCGCCCGCCACGCGCAGGCGGCGCGCGTCACGGTGCGTGTCGCCGCGACGGCCAAGGCCCTGACGCTGCGCGTAGCCGACGACGGGCGCGGCATTGCGAAGTCCAAGGACGGCACGCGGCTGCGATTGCGCGGCGGCCTGGGACTGGAAAATATGCGCGAAAGAGCGGAACTTGCGGGCGGTGACTTCGAAGTGCACACTCAACCGGGCAAGGGCACCGAACTGCGCGTCCGAATTCCGTTTACGGCCCCGGAGCCACGCCAACCATGACCGCCACGGCGCCCATTCGAATCCTTTTGGCCGACGATCACCCGCTGGTGCGCGAAGGCCTCATTGCCTGCTTGGCGCGCGACGAAGGCATCCGCGTAGTGGGCGAAGCCGCCAGCGGTGAAGCGGCCCTGCGGGAAGCCGAACGGTTGCGCCCCGACGTGGTCTTGCTCGACATCACCATGCCGGGGCTGAACGGCATCCAGGCGACGCGCAAGCTCAAGGAACTCCTCCCGAGCGTGCGCATCCTGCTGCTGACCATGCACAACAATAAGGAATACATTTTGGAAGGCCTGCGCGCCGGCGCCGACGGCTACGCGCTGAAAGACGCCGCTCCGCGCGAGCTGATCGAAGCCGTCCGGACCGTGCATCGCGGCGAGCGTTTTTTCAGTTCCAGCGTGCTCGAGATTCTCGCCGAAGCCGGGGTCTCGTCCGACGAACCGGTCGGCGCCGGCGGAGCGCTCTCGGCCCGCGAGACCCAGGTGCTGGGCCAGATCGCCGAAGGGCTCAGCAATAAGGAGATCGCCGCGAAACTGGGCGTTTCGGTGCGCACCATCGAGAAGCACCGCGAACGGATTATGCGCAAGCTAGAGATTCACAGCACCGCTGGGCTGACCAAATACGCCATCGCGCACGGCCTGATCGACATGAAGATGCCCTGAGCCGCGGCTATCCGCCCGCTTTTCCGTAGGTCTCTTTCAGCCACTTCCGCGCCGGGAAATGCGCCTCGCCGCCCGGTGAATTGCCGTTGGCGTCGTTCACTTCCCCCGTTTCCGGCGCGTCGAGCACCGGGGACTTCAGGAGCGGGTCGTTCGTCTCGCGCATCCAGCGCTCCAGCCGCGCGCGAAGATCTTTCAAAACCTCAGCGCACGCCGGATCGCCCGCGCGATTGGCCGTTTCGTGCGGATCGAACGCCAGATCGTAGAGCCGCTCTTCGGCGACCGCCTGCTCCCGCCAGCCCTGCTCTAGCCACCAGGCCTTGCTCTCCGAATCGTCGCAGTTGGGCAGCACCACGCTCGAACGCCGGTCGTAGCGCCGGATGTACTTCCAGCGCTTCGTTCGTACCGCGCGCTGCGGCTCGTATGCGGCGTGGAAATTAACTTCCGCGAACAGTTCCTCGCGCAGCTCGGTCTTCTCGCCGCGCGCCAGCGGCGCAAGCGAATGGCCTTGCAGCCACTCGGGCTTCGCCACGCCCGCCGCTTCGCAAACCGTGGGATAGACATCCAGATGACTGACCATCGCGTCGAGTACTTGGCCGCCGGTGAAGCCCGGCCCGCGCAGCATCAGCAGCACCCCCGTCCCGTGGTCGGTCAGATGGCACTTCATGCCGGGGAAAGCGATCCCGTGGTCCGTCGTGCAGACCACCAGCGTGTTCTCGCGCAGTCCGGCGGCGTCCAGGGCATCGAGAATCTGTCCGTAGTACAAATCCAGCAGCCGCGCGGAATCGGCGTACAGAGCCATGTCCTCGCGCGTGCGCGCGTTATCGGGGAACGGCGCCGGCGGGCGCAGCCAGCGCGCGTCGCTGTGCGCCTCGCCCGGAGGCGGCGGACCGAAGTGTTGGCCGCGGCGGTGCGTCTCGATGAAGCCTACGTCCAGGTAGAACGGGCGTGTGTGCTGCTCCCCGATGAATTTCACCGCGCGTTCGGCATTCGGCAGATCTTTTTGTTCCTGCACCAGCAGCCGTTCGTAGCCCTGCTGCGTCACGTCTTTGGTGACGTGATGCACGCCGGCCAGCGCGGTCTGATAACCGGCCTTGCGCAGCGTGTGAGCCAGATGCCGCTCGGGATGCTCCAGCGTCCAGCCGCGATTGACCAGCCCCAGCATCCCGCAGACGTGCGCATACTGCCCGGTCACCAGCGCCGCGCGGCTGGGCGAGCACGTGGGATTCGCGCAGAATGCCTGCCGGAAGACTACGCCTTCCTCGGCGAAGCGCTGCAGGCGCGGCGTCGAAACCGCGTACCCGTAAGGCTGGATGTAGCGGCCCGTGTCGTGGGAATGCAGGTAAATAATGTTTGGCTGCGGCATCGGACGGGGCTCCTCTTGAATGAAATGCGAGAAGAGCAGTTTGACCGGAGCTTCTATCGCAGGCAAGCACAAGCTGGCTGCTCAGCGGTCCGCGCCGAACGCCGCGCGCGCAGCATTCACCAGTTTCTCCCGCAAGCCCGCCTCGGCCTGCGCAAACTCGGCCGACCGCGCCACCCCGTCCCAATCCCCGTGCCGCCCGGCCAGACCGTTCAATCGCGCGGCCAGCGTGCTGTCGGTTAGCGCTTCTTCCGTTCGATGCAGATCGCTCAACACACGCATCAGGTCCGCGTGCCGACGGAGGTAATATTTCTGATGGTAGTCTTCGGCCCGGTAAAAGCGCCCGGCGGGGAGCAGCTCGGTTGTGACCGGCACACCGCGCGCGCGCTCGATCTCCGCCTTGCTCCGTTCAGCCAGTTCGCGCTCGTCCGGCGTACGGTAAAAAACCGCCGCCTTGTACTGCGGATTCCCGCGCCGAGCCACGGGACTGTGCGAAGTCCAGAAAATCTCCAGCAGCTTCGCGTAGTCGATTACACGCGGATCGTAGTCCACTTCCAGCGTCTCGGTGTGGTCGCCCAACGCGTAGTACGTGGGCTCGGGCTTTGTCCCGCCCGTGTAACCCACCCGCGTTCGCAGCACTCCGGGGAGACTCCCGAACCGGGAGTCGGGACCCCAGAATCACCCCATGGCAAAGGTGGCCGTCCGGATCTGCGCCGGCAGCGCCGCCTCCCGAGCATCGGCGGGCACACGGTTCTCGATGGTCAAAGGTTCGGTTCCCGAAGTAGCCGGCAGAGCGCAGGCGCTTCCGCCGGAATCCTGCGTCTCCGCGCGCGCCGGGCCGGAAGGCGCTCCGGCGAGCCACCAGCCCGCCAGCGCCAGCACCGCCGCCACGCCGCCGCCCAGCACCGCTCCGCGCACACGCGCCTCCTTGCATCTTTCAGCTTACCCGCCTCCTTAAAGGTAAGCGAGCGGCCGGACTATTCCGCCCCGGCCGGCGGCCCTGCTTCCCGCCCGGACGCCGTTGACACCTCGTGCGCCAACCGGTAGCCTCACCGTTTCGAGACCCTCGAGCGGGAAAAGCGGCGCATGCCCCATTTCATTCACGACACCTGCATCGGCTGCACGGCCTGTCTGACCAAGTGCCCCACCGAAGCGATTATCGGCGACAAGAAGACCCAGCACGTGATCATCCCCGAACGCTGCATCGATTGCGGCGTCTGCGGGAACGTCTGCCCGGTCACCTGCATCACCGATCAGTTCGACGGCTTCGTGCCCAAGAAGAAGATGACCGACCGCCCGCGCCCCGTCGTCAACCTCGAGAACTGCACGGGCTGCGAGTACTGTGTCGATTACTGCCCCGAGAATGTGCTCGAGATGCGCCTCGTCGAAGGCCATCACGTCAAGACCAGCCATCTGGTCGGCGAGAAGACCTGCATCGGCTGCGCGCTCTGCGCCGAAGTCTGCCCGCACGAAGCGATCACCATGATCGACGCGCCGCTGTGCAAGGAACTGATCGAGACCGGCAACCTCACCAAGTATTACGTCGAAGGCGTCCCTGCTGCCGACTCCCCGGCCGATGCCGCCGCGGGCGGCTAACGCCCGTCAATCCGCTTCCGAATTCGGCCGCCCTTCGTATAGAATCCCGTCCCAGTCCGAGCACGCGCCGCATCTAAAGGGAACCGTTCCCACGCGGAGGCGCGCGATGTCCCCTTTCGAGCCGATTACGATGAGCGACAAGCAGCAGTTCACCGAGGATCTCGAACGCTTCCAGGAGACGCACCGCGCCATGCTCACCGAGCTGGGCAAGGTGATCATCGGACAGCGCGAGGTGATCGATCAGTTGCTCGCGGCTCTCTTTTGCAACGCGCATTGTCTCCTCGTCGGCGTTCCGGGCCTGGCCAAGACGATGCTCGTCCGCGCGCTCGCCGAAGTCCTGCAGCTCTCGTTCAAGCGCATCCAGTTCACCCCCGACCTGATGCCCAGCGACATCACCGGGACGAACGTGATCGACGAAGATCCGCAAAGCGGCCGGCGCGATTTCAAGTTCCTCCCTGGGCCGGTCTTCACCCACGTGCTCCTCGCCGACGAGATTAACCGCACGCCGCCCAAGACCCAGGCCGCGCTCCTGGAGGCGATGCAGGAACGCCAGGTCTCCATCGGCAACCAGACTTTCCCGCTCCCCAATCCCTTCTTCGTGATCGCGACGCAGAACCCCATCGAACAGGAAGGCACCTACCCGCTCCCCGAAGCGCAGCAGGACCGCTTCATGTTCAACATCTTCGTCGATTACCCGTCGCCGGAGGAAGAGACCGAGATCTACCGCTTCACGACGCACGGCAAGCCCACCAAGCTCAAGCCCATCCTTACCGCCGACGACATCTTCCGCGTGCAGGAAACGGTGGACCGGATCGTGGTCAGCGACTACGTGCTGGAATACGTGACGGGGCTGGTCCGCGCGACGCGCCCCAAGACCGACGGCGCGCCGAAGTTCGTCAAGGAGTACATCGACTGGGGGGCCGGCCCGCGCGCCGGGCAGTATCTGATCAAAGGCGCGAAAGCCCTCGCTGCCATGGAAGGCCGCGTCAACGTCGCCTGCGAAGACGTCCGCCGCGTCGCCGTGCCGGTGCTGCGCCATCGCCTGGGGACGAACTTCCAAGCCGAATCCAACGGCATCGGCGCCGTCGAGATCGTCCACATGCTGCTGAAAGAAGTGCGCGAGCCGAAGCTGACGTAAGGCGAATGGACTGTGGAGGCGCGGAGGAGGCCCGAGCATACACTCGCCGGATGACCCGTATATACGTGACCCTTAGGCTGGGTGCTCGAAAGAAGCAGCGGGTGGAACGGAGTTCGGTAGACTTCCTGTGAGCCGTGCTGGCGCGCTTTGAGCGACGAAAGCCAAGCCATTCGCGCACCCAATACTCGGCGACTCGAACCATGACCAACCCATTCAAGCCCAAGACGGCCAAGTCGCTCAAGCGAATGGACAACGTCCTGATCGTGGTCGAAGACCTGGTGGCCGTGAAGGCGTTTTTCCTCGAACTGGGCCTCACGCTCGAAGGCGAAACGACGGTCGAAGGCCCCATGGTCGGCCAACTGATCGGGCTCACGGACGTCCGGGCCACCCTCGCCATGCTGCGGACGCCCGACGGGCAGGGCGTCGAACTGGACAAGTTCCACACCCCCCATGCCGTCCGATTCGGTCCCGTGGACGCACCGGTGAACACGCTGGGCATCCGCCGCCTCATGTTTACCGTCGATGACCTCGACGCGGTCGTTGCGCATATGCTCGCCCACGGAGCCAAGCTCATCGGCGAAATGAAGTACGAGGAGAGCTATCGCTTGGCCTACCTACGCGGGCCGGAGGGCATTATCGTCGGGCTTGCCGAGCAACTTAAGTAACGCCTTGGAACGAGTAGCGCGAGGCGGCGAAAAGAGTGCGTTTGAATGCGTGCCCCCTTGAACTTGGTGCGATGGGGCGTCCGCAGGCTGTCCGTGCCAGCCGCCAAGCTTAAGGAGGGACGCATGCGACGCAGAGACAAAGCGTAAGCCTTGCGCCGTTGAGCACGGGCGGCAAATGGATGTCAAGCCACAGGTAGCCTACATAAACCGTAGATTGGTGTGGCTGCCGAAGGCACAAAAGGCGCTCCTCAAGTTAAGCTCTTACAGGACTCGTCATGGCTCAGATCCCTCTGGACATCCGACCCCTCGAACCCGAAGACTGGGACGCGCTGGGCGAGGTCTACCGGGCCGCTTCTCTGGTGGAAATGAAACTTAGCGGACGCGATCCCGCGTCGTTCAAACCCCTTACCGAGGAAGAAGACCCGGAGAAGTTTGCGCGGACGAGTTCCGCGATAGTAGCTTGGGTGGACAGACGGCGGGTAGGTTTCGCGGCTTGGCGGGATCGCGGAGAATGGGAAGGTGGCGGTTACTTGTCCTACCTATATGTGCATCCCGACTGGCACCGCAGAGGCATCGGCGATCAACTCCTTAAGAGAGCCCTAGAAGCGTTGGGGCCGCAAGCTTGGACGCTCACGCCCGCCGGCAACCTGCCGGCCATCAAGCTGTACCAAAAGCACGGCATGCAGATCGTGAAGGCTCCGGCTCCGGGCAACACCCACTGCAATGTTCGGCTGGCGTTGCCCACGAGCCGGAAATCCGATCCTTGCGTGCCGGACTTTGGGATTGGAACGTAAGGGCGTGGAAAAGGTACAAGAAGCGTTTCTCAATGGAGCCTCTGCGGATACGCTGGCTTCGAATGGGGGTAGCCGCTTTTGATCGCAAGCTTAACCACACCAACTTTAGGTTTGTGTGGACTACCCGAGTATAGGCAAGCAGCCGGAACTAAAATATGAGTTCAACCATGCATTATCAGACAAACTACACAGCTAAATTCTGGCTGCAGCGATTCGGTACACCCCGATGTGCGCGCAACTACCACTACTACGCTTACGAATACCTTGACGATCTTTCATTTCTTCCCTCTGCGCTTCGGGTGTTCAATGGCTGGCGTCACGCTCCGAAGCTTTTGAAAGAAGTCTCAATCGAGCTTAGAAAGCTGGGCTGGCAGGGCACCGGAACGTTTCAAATGCTTTGGCTGCCGCCCTTCGTTGGAGCGGGCGAGAAGGACAATTTTGGCTGTTACATTCTGCACGTGGAACAACGCAACGATGGCATTTCGTGGCTCGCTTCGCCAGTTACCTTGCCCTTTCACAGATTATTTCAGCCCGATTCCGCTGTTTATCCACCGCCAGACCCAACCGACCCCAAGATGAAGTTGCGTCGCATGGGCGGCGTGCGCTGGCTGAGTGACCAGTAGAGTGACAGTTGGGTTTGTATTCAGCAGGATGAATAAGACTGCACGCTCAAACTCGGAGTGGAAGCTATGAATTACATGCCGGTTGTAGAGTCAATGAATCGAGTCGGAGCCGGGCGACTGGACGAAAAGCGCACCGCTATACTTTTTGACAAGATTAAGTCTGCCGGCTCAGTTCAATACTCTTTCCTTTTTATAGTATTCGACAACGAGACGCAGGAGCCCGTTTACTGCGTATCTTCCGAGGTCAATGCGATGCAGGGATCTTTCGGCGGAGGTACGCATTTCCTAGGAGTATTCGATGGGGCCGGACATGCCAATCACGGCTCTTCGGACGATTGGGGCGATCCCCGGAAGTTTTTCCAGGAGGCGCTTCGCCTTGCCTCCGAGAAATTCGGCGTGCCTCAAATGGGTCGGTAATACGATCCAGGCTTGTATGGGTAATATGCCGTTATTCACCCCTGGAACTCCCCCATGACCCCCGCCGCCATCACCGGCATCGCGCCCTTCTTCATCGTCCGCGACGTGCCCGCAACGCTCGCGTTCTACCGCGACAAGCTGGGCTTCGAGATCACGTTCCAGGGGCCGCCGGGCGATATCTTCTTCGGCATCGTGCGCCGGGGCGGCGCGATGATCCTCTTCAAGGCCATCGGCGTCGAACCGGTCCCGAATTACACGCGCGACATCAAGCAGGGGATCGCGCGCTGGGACGCCTTCGTCAGCGTCCCCGACCCCGACGCGCTCGCCGCGGAATTCGCCGCGCGGCAGGTCGAGTTCTTCCATCCGCTCTCAACGAACAAAGAAGACGGCCTGCGCGGGTTCGAAGTCAAAGACGCCGACGGATACCTGCTCTTCTTCGGACGGCCGGAGCGGTAGAGGCACGGAAAAGGATCTAGTTTGGTCTCGTTATTTCGCGAGTTCCAAAGACAGTGTATTCAATTCCATACGGTACTCGATCTGCGATTCCCATGCCGAAGGCCAAGCTTCGAAGCCCCGATGCGCGCCGACGAACGCACCCGTTAAGCAGGCGATTGAGTCCGAATCGCCGGACGTCCCTGCGGCGCGGCGAAGGGCAGCCACGGGTTCGTCAGGAAAGAGCAAGAAGCAGAGCAG
The DNA here is from genome assembly GCA_015075375.1 of Planctomycetota bacterium. Classification (GTDB taxonomy): domain Bacteria; phylum Planctomycetota; class SZUA-567; order H5-PLA8; family H5-PLA8; genus H5-PLA8. The sequence continues at coordinate 3,214,349 of JABTUM010000001.1, forward strand.
CCCGGTGGCGAAAGCTTCCTCAGCGATCCAAGCCGCCCCGGTCTGTTCGCACGGATCGGTCTGACGGTCGGGCGCGCGTAAGGCGCGGTCTAGCGCTTCTAGAACGCCGATACATTCGTCCCAGCCTAGAGTCATGGCCTTGCTTGCCGGGCGGCGCCAACCTTCGCGGGCCAGCGGTTCAAGCCAGGATTCGGGGGATTTGCAGCGTCGTCCGACGGCGTACTCACGCAGGGCCGGCAGCAAGCCATCCAGCGGCCCCTCGGCTCGAGCCAGCCAGGCAAGGGCAAACGCGGTCAAATCGGAGGCAGCCAGGGCCGTGGGATGTCCGTGTGTAAGCGCAGCCTGGAATTGCGCGAGCCGACCGCGACGAGGGTCTGCTGCTGACCAGTCGGCTAACCGCAACAGCCCCACGGGCTGGACGCGCATGTTTGCGCCGCATCCTTTTGAATCGTCCTGTGTGGCTCGATACCATGGCAATCCTCGTTCGAGTTCCGCACAGGCCGCCATACAGGTCCGCCCTGGGGCGCGGTCGTTCTCAGGGCTGTTGGCCCATTCCACGAAGCGCCGACGCAACCGATGCTCGAAACCGGCGAGGTCTTCACCCAATGTCTCGCGCGGGCATCGGGAAAGTGCCGCGCCAACGGCCAGTGCCATCTGCGTATCGTCCGTGACGCGGGCCGGATCTCCTTCCAGGTCCATCGGGCCGCACGGGGGCCAATTCTCCCGAATCTGCGCGATATTCAGGAATTCCGTGGGGGCCGCAAAAGCATCCCCGTAAGCCGTGCCAAAGAGCGCACCGCGAATGCGAGTCATTCGATCAAGCATAGTCGGACCCTCTTCGTCCAAATAGTGTATAATAGACAATAATTAAGAGGTCAAGGGGGCCGTCGGAGAATCCCGCTCCTCACACCCACTTCCGGAACCACCGCGTCGCGCGCGCGTACATCGTTTCGCTAAAGGTGTGCGGGACGTCCTCGGCGAAAAGGTCCAGCTTCTGTTTGGCTCGGGCCTGAGCATATGCTTTCTTCAGGACCGGCGCGGCGGCCTGAAAATCCTCGTACTTGCAGGTCGTGTCGCGCTTGCCGGCCATCACCAGCAACGGGCGTGGCGCGGCCAAGCCGTACACCTCGGGCAGGTCCATGTGCGCGTACAACCCCGGCACGTAGTGAATCGCCGGGACGCGCTCGCCGCGCCGGAAGGTCCCTTCGTAGGTCCTCATGCCGCAGGAGATTACGCCGCAGGAGATGCGCGGCTCGAGCCCCATCGCCATGCCCACTTCAAAGCCACCCATCGAATGGCCGACCGCGCCGATGCGCCGTGCGTCGATTTCCGGGCGCGTTGCCATGACATCGAGCGCCCGCTTGATATCCCAGAGCATCAGCTTCGCCAGCGACGTCCCCAACATGCTCTGCTTATCGCGCTCGATCCCGTCGCCGTCCCAGTACGTGCGCCGTTCCTCGAAGCAGCGCGCGTCAAAGGCAAAGGTTACAAACCCTTCCCGTGCAAAGCGTAATGCGTAATTCGCGTGTGCCGATCCAATCCGCCCCACCGCTTCGCTCTTGCCCAATTCGAACTGCCCCGCGTGCTGGTGCAGACACAGCAGCGCCGCCGCCGGACTCTTAAGCCTGTGAGGAATCAGCAGATACGCGGGCACCCAAGCGCCGGGCAGCGTCTGAAAGCGCAGCTTCTCGCGGACGTAGCCGTCGTGTTCCGAACGTTCCAGCGTCTCGATCCGCAGCGGAGCGGCTTTTGGCCAAGCGCCCAGGCAGGCTAAGTATTTGCGACGTAATTGGTTGGAAGGCCTGGAGGGCGGTGGCTTTTCGGTAATGCGCGGCATGTGTGGGGCTCCTGAATAATCTAGAATGGGAAGCAAAAGGGTTGGCGTGGGAGTCTGTACCATGAACAAGCCGACGGGTAGAGCCCGAGGCTCGGCAGGTAACGACTAAGATCAAAGGGGATTAGCAGATGCAGAAACACTGGGTAGCTTGTGCAGTGCTTGCTTTGGCGGCGGGAACGGCGCATGCTGCGGCCGATCAGAACCCTTGGGCGGCCATGTTTCCCGAAGGCTTGCAAGACGTTAACGGAAACCCGGTGGACCCGGCTACGCTGAAGGGGAAGATGGTCGGGCTCTATTTCTCCGCGCATTGGTGCCCGCCTTGTCGCGCCTTTACGCCTAAGCTCGTCGAATTCCGCAATGCCAACGCCGCCGGATTCGAGATCGTCTTCGTCAGTTCCGATAAGTCTCCTGCCGACCAGAAGAAGTACATGACCGAGACCAAGATGCAGTGGCCTACGATTAAGTTGAACGGAGACACCTCCAAGAAATTGAAGCAGGAACACGGCATTCGAGGCATTCCGTCGCTGATCATCCTGGGGCCGGACGGCAACGTGGTCACCAAGGACGGGCGCGGCGACGTGATGAGCAATCCGTCTGGCGCGTTGGCGAAATGGTCTCAGAAAAAATAACGCTTTCACGGCTTGGAGTTAGGGAATTCATGAGTGGCGCTTCCAAAGTGAGGCGCCACCCTTTTTTTAGCCCTTCGGCGGCGGCGCGCAGGAATCGCGCTCCACGAGCAACACCGGGACCACGTGGCGCTGCGCGGGGCCTTTCTCGCCGGCGCGGCGCTCGCGGATCTTCCGAGCGGCCCAGCGGCCCATTTCGGCGAAATCGGCTTTGCACGTCGTCAGCGTCGGGCGTGTCCAGGTCGCCGGGTCGAAGTTTCCGAAACCCGTAAAACTCATTTGCTGCGGCACCTTGACGCCCGCCTGCTGCGCCAGCGCGATCAGCTTGATGGCGATGTCGTCGCCCGCGCACACCCAAGCGGTGGGGCGTTCGGAGGCCGGCAGCGCCAGCGCTTGCTCCATGAACGCTTCCAACCCCGCCGCGCCGCGTCCAGGTAACGCGTAGAACAGGCGCTTAAAGTCGGTATGCCCCGCTGCTTTCATCGCGTCTTCCCAACCCTTGCGGCGGTCCTGCCAGGCCGGATCGACGTTGATCTTCTGCGGCGGCGGCGGTTCGCCCACGCAGGCAATTCGTTTATGTCCAAGCTTTAAGAGGTGATCGGTGGCCGAACGAATGCCTTGGTAGTTGTCGAGAATCGCGTAATCGCACTTCACGCGAGTGGGCTCGTAATCGACAATCACTACGGGTACGGGCGAGCGCTTGATCGCCGAGGCAATGTAATCTTCGTCAAAGACTTCCAGAAGCACCAAGCCGTCCACGCGGTCCCAGGCCAGTTCGTCCAAGTCCGGTCCGGCCATCTTGTTCGCGCCGCCCGAACGCCCCAAGAGCAGCACGTCGCCCTTGGTCTCCTCGCGCAAGCCGTCCAGAATGCGCCCGTAGAAACTGTCGGAGCGCAACCGGTCCGGCGCGGCCGAATAGAGCACCCCTAGCGTTCCCGTTTCCAAGTGGGCTTTGGGCTCGGCGACGAACGTCCCACGCCCCTGGACGCGCCGGAGCAACCCTTCGCGCACCAGCGTCGCCATCGCTTTATTGACGGTCAGCCGGTGCACACCCAGTTGGCGGGCGAGCGCGGTCTCGGCTTCGAGCTTCTCGCCGACCTTCAAGCTCCCCGACTGAACCTGATCGCGGATCATCTGCTCGATCTGCTCGGCCTTCGTCACCCATTTAATCGGTTTATCGGACAAGGTATATCTCCTGCCATAGTAACGGGTTGCAGACACATCTAAGGTTCATCGGTCTATGGTCTAGACTTTATACCCCAGGATCGGCCGGTCGTCTCGCGAAATCTGGCAGAGCTTAAAGCTGCGCGAGGAACTCGCCGCAGAGCGCGGGGATGGAGGGGGGCGGGGAGGTCATGAGTGCGCAGACGGCGGCGCGCTGCCGCGCGCGCGCGTCCGGGTTGAGGTATTCCAGCGGCGAGCGTCCGGCGACGCGCGCCAGCAGACAACCGAGCGTGTGCCGCACGGCGCAGGCTTCGAGGTCGCCGCGCCACGGAACCTCGCCCAGCGCTTCGAGATAGGAGTTCCAAAAGAGAATCGCCGCGTCCGCGAAGGCGGTTCGCTGCGCGGGTAGATGATGCGCTTTGCTTAAGAAGTGCGTCAGCGCGAAACCGATATCGAAAGCCGGATCGCCCCAGTGGATCACTTCGTGGTCCAGTAACACCAAGCGGCCCTTGTGAATGAGCACGTTCTTGGGGCTGTAATCGCCGTGCACCAGCGTGAGCGTACGCGCGCGCGCCGCCGCGATGAGCGCGTGCAGGAAGCCGGCAGCTTCCGGGACGTGTTCGGCCGCGTAGGCGTAATACGGCTCGAGGCGCAGCGATTCGAAGAAGCGGCGGTCGGCGAAGCGCGCGGCGAGTTCCTCGCGGCGTTCGTGCGCACGGCGCTGAATCGTGCCGAGCAACTCGGCGAAAGCGGCGACGTGGCCGGACTCGAGGCGGCCGGCCAGCAACAGCTCTTTCCAGTTCTCGTGCGGTTTAGGTACCGCGTACATCGCCAGGAGGTGGACGCGTTCGTCCTCGAAAGCCAGCGGCGTGATCGTGCCAACGGGGGCCAGTTCGATGAGCGCGCGCAAGCCTTCGGCTTCGCGGTGCACGCGCGCGGGATCGCTGAACCAGTCGGCTTTCACACGCAGCTTGGCGAGCGCCTGCTTGAGGACCAGCGTCTGCCCGAACTCGGGCTCGAAGAAGACGGTCTTGTTGCTGACGCCTCCGGCCAGGATCTCGATGCGCGGCGTCTCGCCGGGTTCGAGGCGGCCGGCCTCGCGCATGTACGCGATCAGTTCTTCGGGGTGTTCGATATCCAAGTCGGCGTGAGGCATGTCCGGCTCCGGTTGCGGAGTGTCTGTGCTAAGCGCAGCGGCGGCTTCTGGCAACCGACGGCGCGCGTCCCGCGCCCGCTCGATGCGCCTCGACTTCGCGCGCGATCAAGGGTACAAAGGGTTTCGCCACGCGTTCCATTCCTCTTTGCAACGGGCCGCTCGAGTGGAGCGCCGTCCTTCGTACGCATCTTGGATTCGAGCATCCGCGGGAACCCGCCATGTCCTTGCCGACCAGCGCCGAGTCCGCGGCGCTGCCCCTGACTCGAACCGGCGCCGGCCGCCAGCTCTGGCTTTTACGCATCGCCTGCCTGCTGCAATTGCTCGGCTTCGGGACAACCTTCTCCTTCGAAGCGGTTTGGATGCGCGACCACTTCATGGGCGAGACCTTCATTGGCTCGGTGATCTTCACCTACATGCTGCTGATTCTTTGCAGCGGGGTGGCGTGGGGCATGCTTGCCGACCGGACGGGTCAGGCCGCGCGCATCGCCTGCGCCGGTTGCGCGATCTTCGTAGCTGGCGTGATCTGGCTCTCGTTTTCGGATTCGCCGGGCGCCTTTCTCGCATACGCATTCTTCCGCGGCCTGGGCCAGCCGATGATCCTGAACATGATGCCGGTGCTGGTCTTCGCCGTGATCGGCACGGGCGAGACCGGAGGCGTGGGGCGCGGCTACAGCCTCTACCGCATCTTCGGAAGCGTGGGGTTTATCGCGAGCAGTCTGGCGTTTCCGTACCTGTTCAGCGGTGTCGAATGGATCCTGCGCGCGGGCGCGGCCGGGCTGATCCTGGGAGCGCTCCCGCTGCTCTGGATTCCGCCCACCCGCCGGCATGCCGACGGCGACGGACGCCGGCGGGAAGTCTTCCGCAACCGCGAACTGCTCGGCTTCCTGGCCGCGACGTTCTTCTTCGCCACCGCGCACCCCGCGGTCTACGCGTTCCTCTCGCCGTATGCGCGGAGCATGGGCGCGGACAACACGACGATCGGGCTGCTGGGCGCGCTGATGGGCGTCGTCGCGCTGATCGCGCTGCCGATCTGCGGGTGGGCGACCGACCGGTTCGGCCCGCGCCGGCTCTTGGTCCTGGCGCTGCTGGCCCAGCCGTTGCGCGCCTTGGCGCAGAGTCTGGCTGCGACGCCCGCGGGGCTGTTCCCGGCGCAGTTCTTCCACTTCTTCACGTGGGCGGGTTCGGAGGTCGCGGCGTACTTGTTCGTCACCCGGCTGGTGGGCGAACGGCATCGCGCGCTGGGCATGGCGCTCTACAACGGCGCGCTGATCCTGGGCATGATGGCGGGGAGCCCCGTCTGCGGGTACCTGGCTGAGCATCACGGCTACGTGGCGATGTACCGTACGATGAGCGCCGTGGCGTCGCTGGGTCTGGCGATCTTTGGCGTGCTGCTGTGGCGCCGCTCGCGAGCGGCGCCCGCGCCGGAATTTAAAGCCGGCGCATGACCAGGCCGCTGAGCAGCTTGGGATAGAAGTACGTGGACTTGTGCGGCATCCGCTCGCCGGTCTCGCTCACCGCACAAACCTGTTCGATCCGCGTCGGGCGCATCACGACGCCGAAGCCGAAATCGCCGCCGGGTACCACGCGCTTCAGCACGTCTTCCACGGCTTTGGTGTAAGCGATGGGGCCGCCGGTCTTGGTATGCTGCTCGGGAACATCGAGGAGCTTCTTGAGCAGGAGTTCGTGCAGGATGGCGACGTCCAGCTCGCGCCAGTGGTCGCTCTTGCCCGCGGCCAGAGCCTTCATCTCGGCGGCGGCGGCCGGCTTGGCGGTGAGCAGGCGCTTGGCGCCGTCGGGGAAGACCAAGCCGAAGCGGACCGGTCCGTCGGAGCGTTCGGAGACGGCGTACAGGTCCGTGTCGGAGGCCTCGGCGAGATCGAAGTGCGCGCCGGTCTTCGCGGCCAGTTCGGCGGCCTTCAGACCTTGCTTGTGGATGAGCCGGTGCGTGGGCAGGATGAAGAGTCCCGGATCGCTCATCGGCACGCACATCATCAGCACAAAGTCGTAGAACTTCTCGGCCTTCAGGTACGGCGTGCTGTCGTTGCGGCGGCGTTCGTCGCGGTAGTTGCAGGCCGTCTCGTAGCGGTGGTGCCCGTCGGCGATGAAAACCTTGCGTCCGGCGAAGCTCTCCATCAGCTTCTGGCAAATGGCCGGATCGTCCACCGGCCAGAGGCGGTCGGAGATGCCGTGGTCTTCCTTGATCTCCCATTCGGGCTTCGCGCCGCGCGGCGCTTCCTGCAGCAGCTTATGCAGGTCCTTCTCGGGGTCCGGCACCAGCCCGAAGACGGGCGAGAAGTTCGCGCGGCAGGCACGCATCAGGTTCAAGCGGTCGGCCTTATGCGACGGGAAGGTCTCCTCGTGCGGGTAGACCGTGCCCTGCCCGAGCGTTTCGAGCTTCAGCGCGACCAGCACTCCGCGGCGGACCAGCGTCTTCTCCACCGCCGGATGCCCGCTCTTGATCGTGTAGCTCTGCTCGTACACGTAAAAGGCCGGCTTCATGTCTTCGCTGAGCACGCCTTCGCGCAGCCACTTGTCGAGCGTCGTGGCGGAGCGCGTGTAGCGATTGTCGCTGGGGCTGTCGCCGTCGTACTGGCGGCCGAGGATCAGGCGCACGGCATTGTGAGGGCTGGCGCGGTAGAGCGCTTCCTGCTGATCGAAATCGATGACGTCGTAAGGCGGAGCGACGACCGTATCCAGCGATCCGTTAATCTTGTGAGGGTTGTAGCGGATGCCGCAGAACGGAATGACCGTCGCCATGGAAGTCCCCCAGAAATAAGCGAGCCCACCAGTGCTGCACTGGTGCAAGATACGGTAAAGATTGGTCAGAGTCAACGGCTTACAGGCGTTCGGATAGCGGGAAATACGGGACTCGAAACCACTTACGCAAATGGTCCGTCCGCTAGCGCACTACGCTTGTGGATAAGCGGTGGGAAAAGCCGTGGACAAGCCTGAAAGGCGATTCTTAGTTCCACTTAGGTAAGCACTTACCCCCGCATCGCCATCCCGCCGTCCACGCTGTGGCAAGTGCCCGTCACGAAGCCCGATGCATCGCTGAGCAGATAGCACGTGGCCTTGGCCACGTCGTCGGCTTGGCCGATGCGGCGCAGCGCGAACTGCTTGGAGACGTTCTCGCGGCCCAGGCGTTCGAGGTGCGGCGCGGCCATCTCGGTTTCGGTCCAGGCCGGGGCGAGGCTGTTTACGCGGATTCCGTCGGGGCCCAGTTCGTGGGCCATGCAGCGTGCGAAGACGATCTGACCGGCCTTGCTTACGCTGTACGCGCTGGCGCCGCCCCCGCCGCCGCTCTGCCCGGCCGTGGACGTGTAGATCACGATCGAGCCGCCTTTCCCGGCTTGGCGCATGTGCCGCGCGGCGGCTTTAACGGCCAGCATCGTGCCGCGCAGATTAATGCTCATCGTCCGCTCCCAGAACTCGGTATCGAGTTCCTCGATCTTGCGGTGTTCGAAGATGCCGGAGCTGACGACCATCCCGGCCAGCGGTCCCAGATCCTTCACCGCCTGATCGACGGCAGCCGCTATGGAGGTGTCTTCCTCGATCTGCGCCGCGTAGTCCTGCGCCGTGCCGCCGGCGGCCCGGATCTCCTGGACGAGCTTCTCCGCCGCATTGCGGTTGGCGTTGTAGGTGAGGCTCACCCGCGCGCCGAGTTTCCCCGCCAGCCGAGCGGTCGCTGCGCCCAGGCCGCGGCTGCCTCCGGCGATGAAGATGTGGCGTCCGGTGAGTTCAAACATGCGCAACTCCTCTTGTTTAAGTCAGGTCTAGTTTACCACCAAGCGCGCGGAGCAGAGCCTGTGGGGTTCGAATCCCCAAAGGCTTTGCTCTGCGTTCTACGTGTACCCTACGTTTAGCTTACGCTTTCGCCCGCTTGGCGTCGCGGCCGCGGCGGTCGAGGCGGATCGGTTCCTTGATGTAGCTGCCCTGCGCGCCGCCGGGTGCGCGTTCGCCCATCAGGCGCCGCTGCACGGGATTGGCTTGCGCGAGGATCTCCGGCGGCACGGCATGCCCCTTGAACGGGCTCGCGTATCCGAAATCCATGTACAGGTTACCGTAATGGACCTGCAGCATGTAGCGCCGTTCGTCGCTCACGTTGGGCAGGGCGCCGTGCCAGAGGTCGCTGCGGAACAGGAGCACGTCGCCGGCGTTGCAGAGGAAGCTCTGCGCTTCCTGTCCGCGCCAGGAGGTCTCGCCGTTGGGCGCGCGTCCCGCGCGGTGGCTGCCGGGGACGATCACCGTCGGGCCCAGTTCGTCGTACATGTCGTTGAGATAGTAGTGCGCGGTGCTGATGAAGATGGGAATATGGACGCGGCGGTCCAGGGCGATGTCTTCGGGCAGCGCGATGGGCTGGTAGTCGATGTGCAGGCCCATCGGGTAGCGTCCGGCGCCGGTGACCCAGACGCTCCCGCCGATGACGCGGCAATTCGGCCCGTGGATCGCCTCGACGACCTCCAACACCTCGGGCTTATCGAAGTATTGCAGGAAGCTCGCGTCGAGCGTGAACGGTTTGCCGATGTGCTTGTTGTAGGTACGGAACGCGTCGCCGTCTTCGGCCGACCGTCCGTAATGCCCGCGCTGGTAGTACGTCTCGTCGGCCTCGCCGATCGATTCCATCTTGGCGCGCAGGTCGCGAACTTGCGCTTCGTTCAGCACGTCAGGAAACGCCACAAAGCCGTCTTCCTGCATGGCTTCCGCGCGGCTCTCAAGGTCGCGGTGACGGACCAGTTCGAGCGGTTGGGCTTTGAGGATGCGGCAGTCGCCGGCTGCCTTCGCGTTGTGATGATGATTAGCCAGACGCAGGACTCGATCGGCAGTGGCTTGCATGAAAGGTGCTCCTTGCGGTTCGCTCGGCCCGGGCCGGCCGGCGTCGTTCCTTGGAAATGGACAGGCACGAAGGCTCCGGCGGCGGATGCGATCGCACCCGCCGGCTGGAGAACTCGCTCCGCCCTGCTTGATTCCCGGTGAGCGTTGCCGCGGACCGCGGCCGCCCAAGCTTGTCTTGTATTGACAGTACAACATTCGCGAACCCAGCCGATAGGCCGGATTGGCGCTTGATCTTGATCAGTACGTGTCCATTCTTGACCTCAAAGGAGGAGGGGAGTCCATGGCCAACGTGGTCCTGAACCGGGCCGGGCTGGAGCACCTGGAAATCGCCGCGCATCACGTCGCGGACTTCCACTGGCGCCCAGGTTTCGAGGCACGCAGCCAGTTCCGGCAGTTCCAACTTTTCTATATCGAGAGCGGGACCGGGCATTACGCCGTGGATGGCGACCGGATGGATCTCTCGGCGGGGATGATCTTCTGGAACAGCCCGAACTGTTACCGCGAGATCTGGTGCGACGGCGACGAGTCGCTGAACGTGTTGCTCTGTGCGGCGGTGGGCACGCGGCTGGCCGATCTGGCGCGGGAGACGCTTTCGGCCCCCTACGGCGCACGCGCGCCGGGGCGCGGGCGCGAGATTCAGACGCTGATGCGGACGATGATCTCCATCGGCGAAGCACGCGGGCCCCGTTGCGAACAGGTGCTCGCGCATTACGTGTCCATTTTGCTTTGGACCGTGAACGAAGCCCTGCAGACCCATCCCGCGGCTCCGGACGAACGGCTGCACACCTACCTGGCCTGCAAACGGGATCTGGAAACGCGCTACCTGAAGCTGAGTTCGGCCGAGGAAGTCGCCGAGCGGCAGGGGATCTCGCACGAATACCTCTGCCGGCTCTTCAAGCGGTTTGCCGGACATCTGACTCCGCACGATTACCTGCTGCAATTGAAGATGAGTCACGCGCTGATGCGGCTGGAGACTTCCAACGACAGCCTGAAGCGGATCGCATTCATGACGGGCTTCGCGAACCATTCGAGCTTCAGTAAGGCGTTCAAGCGCGTGATGGGCCGCTCGCCCAGTGCCTGCCGGGCGAAGGGAAGGGAGTAGCCGGATGGCCGTATCTGGGACGTATGAAAAAAATTGCGGAGGGCCCACGGTAAGGCCCCTCCGCAATTCGTGAGCTTGCCGCTTACTCGCAAAAAATCCGCACCGTCTCGCCTTGGGGACCGTTGACGTCGACGGCCAGCTCGTTGAGCGCCTCGATCAGTTCATCAGGCTCGAGTTGCGAAAGCTTCGCGGCGTCGATGCCTTTGGCGCGCAGAGCTTCGCGGGCGTCGTTGGGCAGCAACGCGCCCAGGCGCACGCCGGCGCGGACGAGGCTTAACGGGATGCGCACGTTCACCTTGACCTGTGCGCTTCCTGCATCGTTGACGGTCACGCGCAGATACTTGGGGAGCGGCTTGCCGGGTTCGCCCGATGGACCGGCGTTGGCTTCGTAGCGTTCGTCCACGCCTCCGAAGCCGCTGGGTTCGGCCGGCTTGTTCAGGCGCTCCAACAGCTTCGCGGCTTCGTCGGCCGTGATTTTGCCGGCGGCGAGCATGTCCAGCACCTGGCGTTGATGGTCGCTCATGGGGCGGTCCTCCTCGTAAAAGGTTACGGCAACAGTTCCAGCGCCTGCGCAACGGTAATCTCGCCGCGCGCTAAGCGGTCCAGCACCACACTCCGTTCGTCCGGAGCTTCGAAAGCGGCGTCGAGCTGTTTCGAGACCGCGTTGAGCCGGTTCTTGACCGTGGGGTAACTGATGTCGAAAAGTTCCTCCATGCGGCGCAGGTTGCCGTGGACGCGCACGAAAGCGCAGACGAAAGCCTGATCGTCAGGGCTTAGCCGCGCCAAGGGCGGAAGCTCAAAGCTGCCTTCCAGACGGCTCTTGCAAGGCCCGCAGGAAAAGGCGCTGAGGACCATCGCTTGTCCGCATTGGGGGCAGGCCGGGGGTAGCTTTTCCATTTCCTGAATCTCCACAGGGCCTTCGGATGCATTATTGATGGCTCTTCATTAACTATTTCAATAAATACAATAAATAAAATTAACTATCTTGAGTACCTGGCGGTTTTATGGGCTTAAACGTACTTTACGGTTCTTGGGCTGGAGGCTTGATTCCGAGCTTCTTAACTCTTATTATGAACGAGCTTATAGGTGTGACGTACGGGGTAGGGGGGATGGACCATGCGGCGCAGCGAGCCCGGTCTAGGGCGAATTGTCGGCCTTTATTTTTTAGGATCGCCCTTCGATCCCAATCCGGACAAGCCCAGCAAAGCCTTTTGGGTCTCCTCGATCGGCGAAGACTTCGCCGATTCGGTGGTTCCGGTGGTCGTGAAGGTGAAGCCGGAAGTATCCAAGGAAGAGCTGATCAAGCAACTCAAGGAACTGGTGCGTTCGCTGGAGCGGTCGGGGCTGTATCAGCAGATCGATCCGGATACCACCGTTCCAGGCAGCGGTTCCAAAGACTGACGCCCCGCCGTGGACCTCTGGCAGATCGATGCCTTTACCGACCGGCCCTTTGCGGGGAACCCGGCGGCGGTCTGCTTCCTCGATAAACCTCGCCCCGCCGCCTGGATGCAGGCTCTAGCGGCGGAGATGAACCTCTCGGAGACGGCATTTCTGCTGCCGGGGTTTTCCAAAGGTTCTCCACAAGCTATCAACACTCACTTGGGCACTTCTAAACCTATTTCAAGCACGTTGGACGCAAGTTTTAACGCGTCAGCGACAGGTTTTCCACAGTCGGAGTGGCGGCTGCGCTGGTTTACCCCTCAGACCGAAGTGAAATTGTGCGGGCACGCAACCCTAGCGGCGGCGCATGCGCTATGGGAAAGCGGCATTATTGAATCGAGTCAAATACTTGCCTTTGAGACGTTGAGCGGAACCTTGCGGGCCCGACGTTCCGATAAATGGATCGATCTAAACTTCCCCATTGATGTCCCCCAGGCTTTGGTTGGCCATCAGTCAATAGAATCGATTCAATTATTGGCGGAAGCGCTGGGCGAGCAACCACGGAGTGTTACTCGTGGGAGGCTCTATTTTTTGGTCGAGCTGGCCGAGGCCGAAGCGATTCGGAGCTTTCAACCGGATATGGAGGCGCTGCGACGGCTGCAGGACGGCGTCTGCGTGACTGCCCGAAGCGACGACGACGCATTTGATTTCGTTTCGCGCTTCTTCGCGCCGGGGTTGGGGATAGACGAAGATCCGGTTACCGGCTCGGCGCATTGCCTTCTGGCGCCGTTTTGGGGTCGGAAGTTGAAGAAGACCGAGTTGATGGGTTATCAGGCTTCGGCGCGCGGTGGGGTGGTTCGGGTGGCCTTGGCAGGCGATCACGTGCGGCTGAGCGGCCAAGCGGTGACGATCTTCCGCGGCAAGCTTACTACCTAAGCCCTCGACAGATATTACCGTAATTTACAAATATTCTTGTAAAGCAGCACTGAAATCATGCGATTTTTGCTGAGGAATGTGTGCGATGCTCTCCGTTGTCCTGTATACGAACGGAGGGCCTGATCATGCGGAGAACCTTGACGGGATCGGCCTTAATTGCCTGCATTTGCGTAATTTGCACTCCTATTTGCAAAGCTGGATCGGCGGAACATCCGGCGCTTTGGTTCGGCAAAAGCGATATCCCTACCCTGCAGCAAAGAACGAAGGACCCATCGCTCGCCGAGCTTTGGGGGCGCGTGCAGCAGGCGGCGTTGAGCCCGCCGCGGGACTTCGATATCCGTGGCGTCCAGGCCGCCGGTGTTGCGTATAACCTCACGGGCGACGCCAAGTTCGCTCGCCCGGCCATCCAGATCCTGCTCCGTATCGCGAAAGACACCTCCTGGCCCACGCGCAAAGGAACCGGGCACGGCGACATCAAGTGGTGCGGACTCGAAACGGGGACCAACGCCAAGGTCCTTGGAACGGGCTACGACCTGCTCTACCACGCCATGAGTGCCGAGGAGCGAAAAACCATCCGCGAGTGCCTGGTTCAGCGCGTCTGGCCGAAGTATCTGGCCGCGTTTGCGGGCGGGCCGGGGCGGAACGGGCATCCCACAGATACCGATGGGCATTACGAATGGTGGACGGACACCTACTGCAACTGGGCGGCGTGGTTGAGTGGCGGGGTGGGGGTCAGCGCGCTGGCATTTTACGATGAGGAACCGCTGGCCAAGCAGGTCGTCGAGCAGGTGGTCAAGAGCATGGTGAATCTGAAGGCGGCCTTCGACCAGAAGGTCGAGGACGGAGGTTGGGACGAAGGGCCGATGTACTGGAGCACCACCTTCGGGCACGCGGTTTATTTCTTCGCGGCGCTGGAGCGGGTGACCGGGAACGATGCGGGGTTCTTCAAGCTGCCCGGCGTTGCGCTGACGCCGCAGTACCTGATCGACTTTACCGCGCCCGACGGAAAGCTTGTGGCCTTCAACGATTGCAACTTTATTACGCCGAGCTTCGTGTGCGCCGAACTGTTCCTGACCGCGACACGCTTTCAACAGCCGGCGCACGCGTGGTACGGGGACTTTTATCGGCCCAAGTGGTTTGAGCAGGCGTTTGCGATCGTCTGGCGTCCGGCGGGACCCACGCCGACGGCGCCTCCACTTTCTGACGTGCGCTGGTACCGCGACGTACATTGGGCGGTATTTCGAACGCCCAACCTCTATGTGCCCTTCAAGGGGGGTGACTTGGGCGCCAACCACGGCCAACTCGACGCAGGAACCTTCTTGGTTTACGCGAACGGGCAACGCCTGCTGAACGATCCTGGCTACGGGAAGCGTGAGACCGAGGTGCACAATACGCTCCTGGTGGATGGGAAGGGCCAAGCCAAGAAGGGCCGCTTTGAAGGCCGCGAAGCCAGCACCGCGACGGCGCCGATCGAACGCTGCACCAAGAGCGGTCCTGATCGCTACCTGGTCTGCGACGTGTCGTCCTGCTACGAGGAGCCGCTTAAGCAGTTCCGGCGGCATATGGTGGTCTGCGACGAGGACTGGGTCATCGTCTTCGACGAACTGGCCGCAACGAAGCCGGCGCAGTTTACGCTCAACTTGCACAGCGATCAGGATTTGCAAGCGGATGCGAGCTTTCAGAACGGCGCGCGGATCGGCACGAATGCGCGCGTGACGGCGCTGGGTGAAGGCGGAAGTCAAAACAAGGTTGGGCCCAGCGGTGCGGGCAAGGCCTTCAGCGCCGCAAGTCCCGGCCCGCGAGCGGCGTGGCGGTGCTTTACGCTGCTGACGACCGGTGCGGCGACGCCGAGTGTAAAAGCCGATTTTGCGGCCGACCGGGCGGTGCTTACAGTGAACGGACAGAAGTTTACCTTCGCGCTGCAAAGCGGTAAGCACGAATACGTTCCGCGATCTGGTTCGCCACTGACCGACCTGGCCGGAGTCTGCCCAGGCGCCGGGGCGGCTCCGGTGGCGTTGGCTTCCGCGGTGCGGACGCCGTCGCCTCAGCCCGTGCGCAACGCGACGCAAGTGGTTGCTCCGGTTCAACCAGCGGCGGCGCAGAGCGCGGTTAGCGATACCGAATTAGGGCCATGGATCGCGCGTTTGCATACGGAAATCCGCGCACGCGTGACGGCGGGCGAGCATCCGCGCGCGTTTATCCGCATCTTTGGAGCCAAAGCCGAAGCCGTTAAGGTATTGTCGGCAGACGAGAAGACCCTGCTGGTCGAGTATCGTGGCAGCAAGCTTCCTTTCGAGTGGCCTAAGCTGCGTGCACGAGAGGACTGTTTGAATCTCGCTCTGGCGTTTTGCACCTCGCCAAAGGTAGACGACTGGGTGCTCCGTGCGGTTTTTCAGATCGCCAACGGAAAGAAAGACGAAGCCGAACAGAGCTTGGCCCAGGCGGTCGCCGCTGACCCGGAAACCGGCCCGGTGGCGGTGCTGGAGGTTCGCGGCGCGTTTGGGGAATAGCTGTGGATAACCCTATGGAAACGTTTGTGAATTGATCGTGGTTATGTTTGGCGGCATGTGAAAAGCCTGTGGAAAACTCGGTGGACAACGATGCGCTTGCATGGCGCGACTCCCAAGTGGAAAAGCACTGGAGAAGTTTTTCGATCGGCCTAAGCGGCTCAAAGGTGGGCTTGGCTGAATGAGCCCACCCGAAACTTCAGTTCGCGCACGTGGCCGCGCAGATAGATTCCAATTGAACAAGTGTAGTTGACGATTGTAGAACGCGTTCGCAAAGGCTCGAACCTTCTGATGCAAGCGTTGCATGCAGGGCTCATCGTTCATGCTCGCAAAAGGCTATCTCGCTCAATTCGCGCGAAGATATTCTAGAATTTTCCGAGTTTGATTTCCAACATTGCGGAGCGAATTGCGTTGAACTGAGTTTAACTTTACGCTCGGCCGTGAAGCGCGCAGTAGATCCGTAATGGAGGCGCTTCGTAGGTGGAGGCGGAGGTCGTCGCACGATGAGCGAGCGTAAAGAGCACGCGGGCGAAGCGGTTGCGTTGGCGTTGTACGATCGCTTGCGTTTGACGCTGCTTGAAGATTTAGGCCCCGGCGATGCAGGCGACGTGACGAGCCGCGCGCTGGTGCCCGCGGAAAGCCGCGTGCGCGCGGTGCTGCAGGCCAAGGCCGATGGCGTATTGTGCGGCATCCACTTGCTTCCCCTGATCTTCGAGATGGCCGACGAATGGCTTTCGCCGGATGCGCAGACGCGCAAGACGCAGTTGCACGAAGCGGGCGAAGCGCTGAAGGCAGGCCGTTCGGACGCCGGGAAGGTGGCCGAGTTGGCGGCGCGGTCGGAGGCTTCGGGCTTTCGCGTAAAGCCGCTCTGCAAGGACGGTTCACGAGTTGCGCGCGGCGCGGCCGTCGCGGAGCTGGAAGGTTCGTCGCGCGCGATGCTTTTAGGCGAGCGCACGGCACTTAACCTGGTTTGTCATCTTTCGGGCGTGGCGACCCAGACGGCGCGTTACGTCGCGCAGTGCGCGGGAACGAAGGCGCGCATCGTGGATACACGCAAGACGACGCCGTTGTGGCGGGATCTCGAAAAATACGCGGTGACATGCGGCGGCGGGTTGAATCATCGCCGCGGCTTGTACGACATGGTGCTTATCAAAGACAATCACCTCGCCTTGTGGGGCGCGCGCGATCCGGCGCAAGCGGTGGCGGTGGCTCAGGCGCGCTATCCTCAATTGCCGGTGGAGATTGAAGTCACGGACCTGCCGACGCTTGCGCGCGTGTGTAAGCACAGCGCGCCGGCGTACGTGCTGCTGGATAATTTTTCTCCGGAGCGGATTCGCGAAGCGGTGGCATGGTGCGACGACTTTTATCGCTCGCGCGAGAATCGCCCGCTGCTCGAGGCTTCGGGTGGGATCACGCTGGAAACCGTTTCGGCGTACGCGCATGCAGGCGTGGACCGCATCTCGGTAGGCGCACTGACGCACTCGGCGCCGGTGCTGGATTTTTCGCTGGAGCTGGAAAATTCTCCGCGAGCGCCATCGTAGCACGATTCATCTTATTCGTGTTACTCTTTGTAAACGATTGAGTAGGAGCACGTTAAGAACGGCTTTGTACGCCAGCGGTGCGGCGCGCGAAATCATCCCACTTGGTCGGTATTCGCGGCACTCCGTAAGCCTTGATGCGAGCGTGAATAGCGCGAATGATTAGGAAAAATGAAGAACGTATTGACAAGGTAGGGGCCGTTCTTAGAATCCGCGCATCCGGTTAACAAAGAGCCAAATCCTTCCGGGTACACAAAAAAAAGTCCGGTAGCACGTTCGCGCGTGCGCGGGCCATTGGTTGTGCCAAGCCGTACTGCGCGCGCCGGGGAGCATTATTGTGGCCGAATTGCGGGTTGCTTCGTGGCATGCCGTGCGCGAACGCCTGCAAGCAGCACTCAGTCCCGAGTCCTTCGACACGTGGTTTCAGCAGGTTGAGTTGGTCGAGTGGGACGGCGAGTGCTTGAAGCTGGCGGTCCGAAATCGGTACGTGAAGCAGTGGATCGAAGATCACTATCGTCGCGAGTTGCTTCGTGCGGCGCGCGAGGTTGAGCCGGAGACGCGCAAGGTGGAACTGCACGTGCAACCTGCGGTGACCGAACGCAACGCGCACGCCACGGCGATCGGCGGCCTACTTGAGAATGTGATTCAGCCGCTTCCGCGCGTCACTCGTGCGCCGGCCGAGGACGACCGCAGCGCGTTCGAGCGGGCGAGTTCCGGGACGGGCTGGCGCTTGGACGACTTCGTGCAGGGGGCATGCAACCGGTTGGCCTATTCGGCGGCCCGGTCGCTCGTCGATTCCCCTGCCACGGCGTACAACCCCCTCTTTTTGCACGGCGACCACGGCTTGGGCAAAACGCACCTGTTGCAGGGCCTCGAGAAGGCGCTGCGCATCGCGCGTCCAAACGCCAAGGTGAAGCTGCTCTCGTGCGAAGCCTTCGCGAACGAGTATTTGCGCGCGGTGCAGGACCGCAAGATCGACCGCTTCCGCGAGACGTATCGTTCGAGCGACGTGCTGCTGGTGGACGACGTGCAGTTTCTGGTCGGCAAAGAGAAGACGCAGGAAGAGTTCCTCTATACCTTCGATGCCTTGGTGAATGCCGGCAAGCAGGTGGTGCTGACGGCGGACCAGGCTCCGCGGACGATCAAGGAACTCGACGCGCGGCTGCTGGCGCGTTTCCAGTCGGGGCTGGTGGTTCGGTTGGACCGGCCGGACTACGAGACGCGGGTGGAGTTAATTCAGTCGAAGGCGGTGGCGCGGCGGATGACCTTGCCGCTGGAGTTGGCCGAACTGCTGGCGATGCGGATCGACTTGAGCGTGCGCGAGCTGGAAGGCGCGGTCTGCAAGCTCTCGGCGCTGGCGGCGGCCGAAGGGCGGCTGCCCGACCGCGAGATGGCCTCGCTGGCGCTGCGCGAATTAGGATACCTGCGCGAGGGTCCGCTTTCGCCGGCCGAGATTCTGGAAGCCGTGGCTCAGCGCATGAACTTCGAAGTCGATCAGATCCGCGGCGCGAAGCGGCATGCGGGACTGGTGCAGGCGCGGCATCTGGCCATGTTCCTCTGCAAACAGCTCACGTCGTACAGCCTCAGCGAGATCGGGCGTTTCTTCGGCAACCGCGATCACAGCACCGTCCTGCACGCCGTGCGCAAGATGGACCGGCAGTTTAAGAAAGATGAGGACATGCAGCGCGAAGTTCAGGCGCTGCGCCGCGGGCTGGGACGTTAGCGCCTCCTTATATAAGGTAGGCGCATCATCGCCGGAATGAAAACAGGCCGCCCTTTGGGGCGGCCTGTTTGTTTTAACCATCTAGCGTTTAACGAGTTACAGAAGAACTTCCTTTGGCGCTTGGGCCAGAACGTCCTGTGCGGCGGCGAGGCCGGCGCCGAGCTTGACCCCGTACCCGTTGGCTTTCAGGCCCAGTTCCAGCGCCGCGATGCCGCTGAGCGTATCCATCCCGCTGCAGTAGCCCATGTGCGCGATGCGGAACATCTTACCTTTCATCTCGCCTTGGCCGTTGGCGAGGGTGACGCCGTAGCGGTCGCGGGCGGTCTTGATCACGGCGCTGCTGTCGAGTCCGTCGGGGCTCTTGACGACGGTGAGCACCTCGGCGGGGCTGTCGGGGAAGAGTTCGAGCCCCAGGGCTTTGACGGCGGCGCGGGTGGCTTGGGCCAGGACCGCGTGGCGCTTGTGGACGTTATGGATGCCTTCCTCGACGAGCATGGCGAGGGCTTCGTTCTGCGCGTCGAAGAGCGTGTTGGCCGGCGTGAACGGAGGATCGTTCTCGGGGAGGCCTTTGCGTGCGCGGAGCAGCGAAGAGTAATAGGTGGGCGCGCCTTTGTTCTGTTCGACGACCTTCCAGGCGCGGGGGCTGACGGAGAGCATGGAGAGTCCCGGGGGCATCATCAGCCCCTTCTGGCTGCCGGCCATGAAGAGGTCGACGCCCCAGGCATCGACCGGGCAGGCCATGCCGATGGCGCCGCTGATGCCGTCGACGCCGTAAAGCGCCTCGGGGTTGACCTTGCGGACGGCCTTGCCGATGTTCTCGATATCGTACTTCGCGCCGGTGCTGGTCTCGCAGAGGTGCAGGTAGACGGCCTGGACGGCCGGGTCTTTGGCGCGTTCGGCGACTTGTTCGGGCGTGGGGCTGCGGCCGTAGTCGAGCTTGAGGACGTCGAGCCCGAGCTTGTACTGTTCGCAGATCTGGACGAGGCGTTCGCCCCACTTTCCGGCGCTGACGACGACGGCTTTGCGTCCGGGGCTGACGACGTTGATGATCGCGGCTTCCATGGCGACGGTGCCGGAGCCGGTGAAGACGAGGACGTCGTTCTTCGTTTCGAAGACCTGCTGGAGGCGCTGGCGGACCTGGGCGTAAATTTCGCGGAAGCGCGTGGAGCGGTGATACCACGCTTGCTCCATCAGCTTGGCTCGCACGCGGTGTGGCACCTGGCTGGGTCCGGGGGTGAGCAGGATTTCCTTCAGCGCCATGGCGACATCGTCCTTTCTTGGGCCGAACGGGTTAGAAAAGCGAATCGGCTGGAGACAGTTTACCCTCGCCCGGAAGGCCGAAAAGGACCGATGTCCGGCGCAGGACCGTACAGGCACGAAGGGTGGTTCAAAAACCAAGGCGCGCCGAACGGGGAAGGCAGGAACCCAAGGCGCGGCGCGAAATTCGGCTTCGCGAAGAGGCTTAATTCAGGCGCTTGGCGCACGCGTAAATATTGCATCCGCTGGCGCGCAGAAACCCGGCCAAGGTCACGTTAAAGCGTTCGGCCGTCTCCACGGCCAGGCTGGACGGTGCGCCGACGGCCGCGACGACGGGAATGCCGGCCATCACGGCTTTCTGAAGCAACTCGTAACTCGCCCGCCCGCTGACCAGGAGCACGCGGTCGCGCAGGGGCAGCTCGTCGCTCAAGAAGCGTGCGCCGATGAGCTTGTCGAGCGCGTTATGGCGGCCGACATCCTCGCGCACGTCCAGCAATTCACCGGAGGCCGAGAAGAGCGCCGCGGCGTGGAGCCCGCCGGTGCGTTCGAAGACGGCTTGGGCGGCGCGGAGACGTTCGGGCAAGGCTTGCAGAAGCGCGGCGGAAAGCAGCGGCGCTTGCGGGACAGGCAGCGGCTCGGCATGAATGGCCAAGGCATCCAGCGAGGCCTTGCCGCAGACGCCGCAACTGGAGGTCGTGTAGAAATTCCGCGCCACGCGGCCGGGGTCGCAGGCCACGCCGACGCGGAGCGTGACGCGGACGGCGTTTTTGAGCTGCGGTTCGGGCTTGCCGTCGACGCAGTAGCTGACGTCGAGCACGTCGTCGCGGCGCTTTAGCAGCCCTTCGGTGAAGAGGAAGCCGGCGGCGAGTTCGAAGTCGTCGCCAGGGGTGCGCATGGTTACGGCGAGGGGGCGTACCGTGCCGTCGGCGAAGGCGACACGAATCTCGAGGGGCTCTTCAGCGGCGACTTCGTCGCCGCACGCTTCGCGGGTTCCGTCGCGGAGGCGCTGGACGGTGACGCGGCGGGCTTCGCGCGGGTCGCTCACGTGGCGCGCTCCTGAGCTTCGGCGTCGAGCTGCGCGCGTCCGTTCAAGATGGCTTGGCGGATGCGTTCTTTCTTGCGGCGCAGGTAAGCGCGGCGGATCGACTCTCCGGCGCACCAGCCGGCCAGTCCGCCCAAGGCAATGCCCAAAGCGATGGCGCAGCCGGCATGGGCAGCGTGACCGAGGCGGCTGCTGAAGACGTAGCCTTCGGGACCGTGCGCGACGCCGACGCCCAGCTTGAGCGCCGCGTAGGTCGGAAGCCAGACGGGGCTGGGTTCCCAGGCCGCAGCGCGTAAACCGCTGGGTGCTTCGTAGCCGGGCGGGGGCGGAGCGTCGAAGTAGAGCGCCGCGCCGCCGTAGGCCGCTCCGAGCATCAAGAAGCTGAACAGAATGAAGCGAAAGAGCGAGAGTCCGCGCGGGAGGTGCCCGCCTTCGCCGGCGGCGACGAGGGGCGGCTCGCTTGGTTCGACCTCGGGCATGGCGCAAGGCTCCCTATATAAGGAGGGAGTATACCGGAAGAGGTTCGAACCGGCACGGTGGGGTGCGAAGTGAAATGGGAAGGCCACCTGGCGAGTGAATTTACGGCGTAGAATCGCTCGCTTATTCGCATACCGGCGCGCTTGATTTTATCCAAAGTGCACCGAGTTGTTCGCGCAAGTTGCTTACCTTCATCGAGATGGCTAAGGGCCTTCGTGTGTAATCGCGCAGGAAGCCGCTGCCCAGCGCGCTTTAAAGGCAACGAAGTGTTGGCTCCACTGCCCTCGAGTTGAACAGGGTGTGCAAGAGCAGGGGTGAATGATTCGCACAAAAATATCAGGAAGCCCAGTGGCCCGGACTTTGCGGTATGCGCTAGTGCGGCTCGGAAGCCGCTCAGGCGCACAACCTTGAAGGAGGTCACCCATGCGCTCCATTGGAACCTTGGACGAAAACCACCGGTACGGCTACTTGATCGACATGGACGGCGTGATCTACCGCGGCGGCGAATTGATCCGCGGCGCGGAACGCTTCATCGGCGAACTGCAGGCGAACGGGATACCGTTTGCGTTTCTGACCAACAACAGCCAGCGCACGCGGCGCGACGTGGTCACGAAGCTGGCGCGAATGGGCATCCAGGTGAGCGAGAACGAAGTTTTCACCTGTGCGATGGCGACGGCGCGGTTTCTCGCGAGCCAGAAGCCGCGCGGGACGGCGTACGTGATCGGCGAAGGCGGGCTGCAAACGGCGCTGCACCGCAACGGCTACGCGATCGTGGACAAGGATCCGGACTACGTGGTCGTGGGCGAGGGTCGGACGGTGATGTTCGAGCAAGTCGAGGCGGCGCTGGGGATGCTCCGCGCCGGCGCGAAGCTTGTCGCGACCAACATGGACCCCAACTGCCCGACGCAGCACGGAGGCAGCCGGCCGGGCTGCGGCGCGGTCGTCGCGATGCTGGAGTCGGCCAGCGGCATCAAGGCCTTCAGCGTCGGGAAGCCGAGTCCAATCATGATGCGCTGCGCGCGCAAGATGCTGGGTCTGCGCAGCGAGCGGACGATCATGATCGGCGACACGATGGAGACGGACATCCTGGGCGGCGTGCAGATGGGCTACAAGACGATCCTGGTGCTCAGCGGCGGGACGCAGCGCGACGATCTGGCGAACTACGCCTACGGTCCGGACCTGGTGGTGAATTCGATCGCCGACCTGCGGCACGAGCGGCTGGTGGAACAGTTCCGGATGACGCCGGACGCGATGCCGGCGCCGGCGTTCGAGCCGGCGATGCTGGAGTTGGCGCAGGCCAGGTAAGCAAGGGCGGTGAATCGTAATCGGTTAGCCGCGAACGGTAACGGCTGCCAACCATGGCATCGGTAGGGAACGGTGGGCGTTAGCTGTAGCGGTCTTCGCGCCAAGGATGGGCGGAGTTGCTGTAGCCGCGCTGTTCCCAGAAGCCGGGATGGTCGGCGGTGAGGAACTCGATGCGCTTGATCCACTTCGAGCCCTTCCAGGCGTAAAGCTGGGGGGTGATCATGCGCACGGGTCCGCCGTGTTCCGGCGGCAGGGGCTGGCCGTAGGCGGTGTGGACGAGCAGGACGTCGGGCTTGAGCGCCTCGGCGAGCGGTACGTTGGTGGTGTAGCCGTCGTAGCCGTGGCACATGACGTGTTCGGCGGCTTCGAGCGGTTCGGCGAGCGCGGCCAGATCGGCAAAGCGGACGCCCTTCCACGGCACGTCCATCTTCGACCACGTGGTGACGCAGTGAAAGTCGCTGGTGTCGTCGGTCTGTTCAAGCTGCAGGAATTCCTTCCAGTTGAGCGTGAGCGGATGGCGGCAAGCGCCGTCGACGGTGAGCGTCCAGTTGGCGGTGTCGAGTTCGGGCACGATGCCCAGATCGAGAACGGGCCAGCCTTTGGTGATGTGCTGCCCAGGGGGCAGCTTGGGCATGCCGTGGCGGTTGGCCGGCCCGGCGCCGCGCGGTTCGGCGTCGCTGAGGGCCGGGGTGGCCTGCATCTTGGCTTCGAAGCGGCGCTTGAGGGCCATGCGCGCGTCGACGATACGGTCGAGCTTGGGCGGGTGCTGGGCTTCTTCGGGCATGTACGGCTCTCCAAGCGGGCGGACGAAACAACTTTACCACGGAGGCGCAGAGGGCGCAGGGGTTCGCCGGGGAAATTCCGGCGCGTCTCGAGAGCCGTACCGGCAGGGCACGCGGGGAGCATCGTGTACGCAAGGCACCCGGGCTAACGCGCTCCGCGTGCCCTGAGTCTTAGAGCCACAAACAAAACCATCGTCACTGGTCTTGTTAGCGGCTCTTAGCTCGCGGAACGTTCCGCCGCGGGTTGCGCTTTGAAGCCGACCAGGAAGACAAAGAGAATCGCGAAGCAGCCGGCGGCCGGAACGGTCCAGAAGGCGTGCCAGTCGAGGACCGCCGGCGCGCCTTGCTCCGCTCCCGGCGTGGAGTAGCGCGCGCCGACCATTTCCATCACGTAGGCGCCCACGAACATCCCGAACCCGTACGTGATCCAGGTCAGGAAGCTCTGGACGCTACCACGCACGTCCGGCGGGCTGATCGATTCGAAGTAGATCATCGCCGCGGCGATGCCGCAGGCGAAGCAGACGCCGTGCAGCGCTTGCGAGGCGATCACCAGCCACGCCGGCGTGCCCAAGGCGAAGACGGCGAAGCGCAGCGCCCAAGCGAAAAGCCCGATAGCGATGGTCTTCTTCGGTCCGAGTTTTTTGTATACGAACGGCAGCAGGAACATGGTCACGATTTCGGCGGCCTGCCCGATGCTTTGGGTGGGGCCGAGCCATTCGTCCGCGATGCCGAGCGTGGGGAAGAACTGCGCGTTTTTGAAGTAATAGAAGGTGGCGAAGATCAGGAGGACGAAGGCGAGCAGGCTGAAGAGCGCGAAGGAACCGTTTTTGAGCATGCCGAGAGTCTTGGCCAGCGCCATTTTTTCGGCGGCGTCGCGCTTGGGCGGCGTGTGGGGCAGGGTAAACGAATAGAGCCCGTTCAGGATCGCGGCGCTGCCTGCCACCGCGAGGCAGGCGCTCAGGTTCATATCGAATGCGTGCATGACGCCGTTCACGATGAAGGCCGAAGCGATCCAGCCGACGGTGCCCCAGACACGAATGAGGGGGAAGTCGGCGGCGGGGTCCTTGAGGTGGTGGAAGCAGATCGCGTTGCCCAGCCCCAGGGTCGGGCCGAAGAGCAGCATGGTGGCGAGGAGAAGCCCCCACATGCGCGAGAAGTCGGGCGTATCGATGCGCGAGGCGATCAGAAGGAGCGTACCGGCGCCCAGGAAACTGACGCCCATGTAGCGTTCGGCGGCGAACCAGCGGTCGGCGATCTGCCCGGCGATGAGCGGGGTGATCATGATCGCGAGCGGGCCGGTGCCCATGATCGGGCCGGCCTGTTCGGGGGCGAAGCCGAGGTTAAGGAGGTGCTTGTAGAGGACCGGCGCCCATGCGCCCCAGACGGCGAACTGGAGGAACATCTGGACGCTCAGCCGCGTGCGCAGCCAGGGAATAGCCGAAGCGGTTTCCATAATGGCGGGAAGTGTAGGGCCTTTTCGGGACCGCGCAACGGCGGGGTGCGGGCTGTTGCCGGAGCGTCGGGTCTGCTACAATCCATACGGATCGACCGTGGAGCCGGGCCATGGAAAGCGTTCGCAAGCCGCATCTTTTCAACGTGCGCGATTACTACCGCATGGCGGAAGCGGGGATTCAGCGCCCCCGTGCCGATGAGTATGGCGAAGCGCATCCCGGTCCTAAGGACGTGCTGCTGCTGATCGAAGTGGCCGACACGTCGCTCGATCAGGACCGCGGCAAGGCGGCGTTGTACGGATCGGCGCGGATTCCGGAGTACTGGATCGTGAACTTGGCGGGCGATTGCATCGAAGTGCACCGCCAGCCGATCACCGGCGGATACCGGCAGGTCACGGCGTTCGCGCGCGGGCAGACGATTCCGATCAAGGCGTTTCGCGGGAAGAAGCTCGCGGTCAACGCGATTCTGGGCAAGAAGAGCAAACGCTAACGGCGGCTTCGAGAGCCTTCATGTCCGCGCCTATCGGTCCGATCAGCAAGGTTTACCTGAAAGAGTTCGGCCGTTCGCCCACGGGCCGCAAGCGGCAGTGCCGCGGCTGGCGGCAGGAAGCGGCGCTGCGGCTGCTGAACAATAACCTCGATCCGGCCGTGGCCGAGAATCCGCGCGAGCTGGTGGTCTACGGCGGCATTGGGCGCGCGGCGCGCGACTGGAAGAGCTACGACGCGCTGATCGGCCAGCTTCGAACCCTTCGCGACGACGAGACGCTGCTGGTTCAGAGCGGCAAGCCGGTGGGCGTGTTCCGCACGCACACGCGCGCGCCGCGGGTGCTGATCGCGAACAGCAACCTCGTCGGGCGCTGGGCGACGTGGGATCATTTTTTCGAGCTCGAAGCGGCCGGCAAGATGATGTACGGGCAGATGACCGCCGGAAGCTGGGCGTACATCGGCACGCAGGGGATCATCCAAGGCACGTACGAGACGTTCGCGGCGTGCGCGCGCAAGCATTTCGGCGGGACGCTGCGGGGACGCCTGGTGCTCACGGCCGGGCTGGGCGGGATGGGCGGCGCGCAGCCGCTGGCGGTGACGATGAACGGCGGTGTGGCGCTGTGCGTGGAGGCCGACGCGGCGCGCATCGCTAAGCGCATCGAGACGCGCTACCTCGAACGGCAAACCGCGTCGCTCGACGAAGCCGTGGCGTGGTGCGAGGCCGCTCGGAAGGAAAAGCGCGCGCTGAGCGTGGGGTTATTGGGCAACGCGGCGTTGACGCATCCGGAGTTGCTCCGGCGCGGCCTGCGGCCGGATATCGTGACGGATCAGACAAGCGCGCACGACGAGCTGAACGGGTATATCCCGCCGGGCTACGACGCGAAAGCTGCGGCGAAGCTGCGGAAGACGAATCCGGAGCGGTATAAGCGGCTTGCGCTGCGGGGCATGGCCGAGCACGTGAAGGCGATGCTGGGTTTTCAGAAGCGCGGCGCGGTGGTTTTCGACTACGGGAACAACATCCGCGGGCAGGTGCAAGACAAGCTGGGCTTCAAGGGCGCGTTCAAGATCCCCGGGTTCGTTCCCGAGTACATCCGGCCGCTGTTCTGCGAGGGGCGCGGTCCGTTCCGGTGGCTGGCGCTATCGGGCGACGCGCGCGATATCGAGGCAACCGACGAACTGGCGCTGAGGATGTTCAAGCGCGATGCGGCGCTGTGCCGCTGGATCCGGCTGGCGCGGGAGCGCGTGGCGTTTCAGGGTTTGCCGGCGCGCGTATTCTGGCTCGGCTACGGCGAACGCGAACGCTTTGCGCTGGCGCTGAACCGGCTGGTGCGCGAACGGAAGGTCCGCGCGCCGCTGGTGGTGACGCGGGACCACCTCGATTGCGGGAGCGTGGCGAGTCCCAACCGCGAGACGGAGGCGATGCGCGACGGGACCGACGCGGTGGCCGACTGGCCGGTTCTCAATGCGCTGCTCAA
The DNA here is from genome assembly GCA_015075375.1 of Planctomycetota bacterium. Lineage (GTDB taxonomy): Bacteria > Planctomycetota > SZUA-567 > H5-PLA8 > H5-PLA8 > H5-PLA8. The sequence goes on from JABTUM010000001.1 coordinate 3,241,426, forward strand.
TTGCGCGGCGGGCGCGGATATCGTGAGTTTCCACCACGGCGGCGGCGTGGGCATGGGCTACAGTCTGCACGCGAATTGCCATGTGGTGCTCGACGGCGGGAAGCTGGCCGGCGAGAAAGCGCGCGCGGTCTTCGTGACGGATCCGGGGATGGGCGTGATCCGCCACGCCGACGCGGGGTATCCGGCGGCGCTGGCGTTCGCGCGGCGGCATGGGATCGCGATTCCGATGGACGAACGCACTTCCAGAAAGAGGGGCACCGTTGTCCGACGCTAACGTGGAACGTCCGGGGGTGGTGCGCACGGCGCCGGAGGGTCTGGCCGGCGCGTTTCCGTGGCCGGCGGCGTCGCCCGATCCGCTCGACGAGCTGCTTGGATCGCACGTATCGACGCGCGCGGAGGACGTGGCCTCGGCCGACGCGATTCTGTACGGGCTTCCGTTCGACGGAGCGGTCCTTGGGCGCAAGGGCGCGGCGGCCGGGCCGCGCGCGATTCGCCTGGCCGCTCGGAAGCTGAAGACGGCGCGGCTCGATGGGCGCGCGATCTCGGCGCGCGTGGCGGATCTGGGCGACGCCGAGTTGCCGCTCACCGACGTGCCGGCCGCTCACGCCGGCGCCGAGAAGTGGGCGCGGCGCGCGCGCGAGCACGCGCAGCGCGGTTCGGGCAAGCGCCCCGCGCGCGTGATTGCGCTGGGCGGCGATCACTCGCTCGCATTTCCGTGCGTGAAGCCTTACCTCGATTCGTTCGGCGCGATCCTGGGCGTGATCAATCTCGATGCGCACCTGGACGTGCGCGCGACCGGCGAAGGGTTGCCGCCCAACAGCGGCACCGGATTCGGGCGGCTGCTCGACGCGGGTTTGAAGTCGTATCTTTGCGTCGGCGCGCGGGATTTTCAGACTTCGGGGGCGTATATCGACCGGGCCCTCAAAGCCGGCGCGCGGATCGTGCCGGCGACGGCGGTGCATACGCAGGGTCCCGCGCGCGTGGCCGAGCACATTTTTTCGTCGCTGCCGCGCGAAGTGCAGGCGATTTACCTGAGCATCGATCTCGACGTAGCCGATGCATCGGTCGCGCCGGGGGTGAGCGCGCCGACGCCGGGGGGGCTGTTCGCGCACCAGCTTTTCGAATTGGTCCGGTTGCTGGCGTCCGATCCGAGGGTGGTGGCGTGCGACATCATGGAGTTGGCGCCGATGCTGGAGCCGCCGGGAACGGACATCACGTGCCGGCTCGCGGCGGGGTGTCTGGCGGAGTTGCTGGCGACGACGCGCGTGCAGGAGGCTTAGCATGGCCGGCGCGGGAACAGGCACGCTCCTGATTCGCCATGCGGCGGAGTTGGCCAGTGTGGCGGGCCCCGACGCCGCGCGGGCGGGCGCCGCTCAAGGCCAGCTTGAATTGATCCCCGACGGCGCGGTGTACTGCGTCGGCGAACGGATCGCGGCGGTGGGTCCGACCGCGGAGGTGCTGCGCGCGCATCCCGAAGCCGCGCGCGCCGACACGGTGCTCGATGCCTCGGGACGCGCGGTGATCCCGGGGCTGGTGGACTGCCACGCGCACCCGGTCTTCGCGGGCGACCGCAGCGACGAGTACGCCGAACGGCTGCGCGGGACGCCGTACCTCGAGATTCTTAAGCGCGGCGGCGGGATTCTGAAAAGCGTGCGTTTGACGCGCGCGGCCTCGCACGCCGAGTTGCTCGCCGGGTTGCGCGAACGCCTGGACCGGGCGCTGGCGCTGGGCACGACGACGCTGGAAGCCAAAACGGGCTACGGGCTGGACGAAGCCACCGAGCGCAAGATGCTTGAAGTGATCCGCGCGGCGAACACGGGAGACGACCGGCATCCGGTCGATCTGGTCCCGACGCTGCTGCACGCGCACGCGGTGCCGCAGGGGATGACTGCCGACCAAGTGGTCGCCGAAGCGGTGGACGCGACGGCGCGCCTGGCGCCGCTGGCCGAGTACGTGGATGTTTTCTGCGAGCGCGGGGTCTTCGACGTTGCGCAGTCGCGGAAGGTGCTGGAGGCCGGGAAGCGCGCAGGGCTGAAGGTCAAAGTTCACGCCGAAGAGCTGTGCCTGCTGGGCGGGGCGAAGCTGGCGGCGGAACTGGGCGGGACGAGCGCCGATCATCTGTGCTTCACCGACGACGCGACGCTGGCCGCGATGCGCGCGGCCGGGACGGTGGCGGTCTTCCTGCCGGGGACGCCGTTCGTGCTGCGCATGGCCTACAGCGACGCACGGCGCTGGATCGCCGCGCAGGTGCCGGTGGCGTGCGCGACGGATCTGAATCCCAACTGCTTCTGCGAGTCGCTTCCTTTCGTCTTTACGCTCAGTGTATACGAGATGAAGATGACGCCAGCGGAAGCGCTGGTGGCGATGACGATTAACGCGGCGGCGGCGCTGGACCGCGCACACGAGATCGGGAGCCTGAAGCCGGGGAAGCTTGCCGACGTGGCGATCCTGAACGGGCCGTCGTACCTGCATCTGGGCTACCACGTGGGCGGGAACCCGGTGCGGACGGTGGTGAAGCGCGGGCGGGTGGTGGTTCGCGACGGGCGCCTTACCGCCTGAGTTGCCGCTTCAAGTATTCCAGTGGCGTGATTCCTTCCACCTCCCGAAAGACTCTCGAAAAATAGAATGGGCTGCTGAAGCCCAATTCGCGCGCGACGCTTTTCACGGTGGTGTTCGGACGTGCGAGCAACCGGCGGCTCTCGCGGATGCGCAGCCAGCGCACGCGGTCCACAACGGTGATCCCCGTTTCGGCCTTGAAGCGGTGGGCGAGGCTGCTGACGGAGAGGCCCAGGTCGGCGGCCAATTCGTCCAGCGAGGGCGGTTCGGAGAGCGTGCGGCTCACGGCGGCATCCACTTGTTCCAGCAGCGCGCCGGCTCCGGCAGCCGCGGCGCTTTCGGGATCGCGCAGGCGCCAGGGATCGGCCGGTGTGCCGGCGCCTTCGCGTGCGGCTAGCACTACGTGGCCCAGGATCGCCAGCAGGTACGCGTGGAGCAAGTTCTCGCGCCCGGGTTCGCCGCGCTGCTGGAGCGCGAACATGCGGCGGACGATGGGCGGCAGCACGCTTTCGGGATCGGCGATGCGCGCGAAGCGGTGCCGTTCGAAGAACGGATGCGTGGCTTCTAACGTGAAGAAGAGCCACATGTCTTCGCGACGGTTCTCAGGCTTGTCGTAGCGTTCGTGGTAGGCCACGCCGGGCGCGTAGAGGTGCCAAGTGCCCGAGGGCCGGGGGTGCGCCGCGCGCGTGCCGGGGGGATGTTCCACGTCCACCCACGAACCTTCCCAGCCGCAGTAGTCGAGGGTCCAGTACTTCTGCCGGATCGGGCCGGTCCACAAGCCTCTCGTATGTACGGGCCGCGTCCGGCGCTGGTGGTGGACGTGGGTCAGGCGGACGGGCGGCGTTTCGTGCAAGATAGTATATGCCATAAGCAGGATATTCCCTTTGGCCAAGGGTATCTTACTCAGGAATGCAGATCGAGCTTGCAAAATCCAGCATATCTCGAGGAGAGCCGCGATGAGCCACGCCGTAGCCGCCGAAGAACTGGCCGCCCTGGGGGGCGCGAAGTCCGTGACCGCGCCGCGCACCGCGTGGCCGTATCTGACCGACGAGGAGATCGATGCGGTTCGCGAGAACCTCGTCAAGGGGCGCACCGATTGGACGTACCTGTGCGCGGCGCCGAAGGGCGGCCCGGGCGGAGCGCTTGAAGAACGCCTGGCGCGCGAGCTGGACGTTCCGTTCGTCGTGGCCACGGCGGGCGGCGGTCCGGCGCTGCATATCGCCTGCATGAGCGTGCTGGAGATGGGCGACGAGGCGATCGTGACGCCGTACTCGTGGGGGCAGACGGTCTCGTGCATCCTGCAGGCCGGCGGCGTGCCGATCTTCGCGGATATCGATCCGGAGACGCTGACGCTGGATCCGAAGAGCGTCGAGGCGCGGATCACGCCGCGCACGAAGGCGATCGTCGTCGTCCACATCGGCGGGATTCCGGCCGACCTCGAGGGCTTGGCGGCCGTTGCGCGCAAGCACGGAGTGGCGCTGATCGAAGACTGCGCGCAGGCGCAGGGCTCGCTCTACAAAGGCCGCCCGGTCGGAACCTTCGGGGACTTCGGCTGCTTCTCGCTGGGTTCGGGCAAGAACATCGCGGCCGGCGAATGCGGCGCGCTGGTCTGCCGGACGCGGGAACACTTCGAGCGCGCGCTGCTGGCGGGAATGCACCCGGCGCGCAACTTCGCGGAGATTCAGGACCCCGAGCGGCGCAAGTGGATCGACAGCCTGATCTACACGTACCGGGTCAACGCGATCAGTGCAGGATTGGCGGTGAAGCAGATGGACCGGCTCGAGGAGATGAACGGCTGGCGGCGCGCGAACGCGCGCGGCTTGGCCGAACGGCTGGCCGGAGTGCCGGGGATCCGCCCGCAGCGTCTGCCGGCCGACCGCGATCCGGCGTGGCACATGATCACGTGGACTTTCGTGCCCGAAGAGGTTCCGGGCGTAACGCGCAAGCAGTACGTCAAGGCGCTGCAGGCCGAAGGCGTGCCCCTCGGGAGCGGGTACGTCGGCACGCCGATCCATCTGCGCCCGGTCTTCCAGCAGAAGCGCACGCATTACGGGCGCGGCTATCCGTGGGCGGCGCATCCGGAAGGCGAACGCATCGTGTACCGCGCGGGCGACTGCCCGGTGGCCGAAAAGCGCTGCGCCGAGTTGGACCTGACGCTGGGCGGCGGCGCGTGGATGCGCGACGAAGCGCTGCTGCTGGACCAAATCGCCGCAGCGTTCCGGAAGGTAACTTCGCAGATCGAGCGCGTGAAGGAGATCCAGGCATGAAGACCGTTTTCGTGGCAGCCTACGATACCGAAGCGGCGGAGCGCTGCCGGATGGCGTGCGAGCGCATCGTCGAAGTGCATCACGAGATGAACGTGCCGGCTACGTTCTTCATCGTATCGAAACTCCTCGAAGGCGCCGAGCGGGCCGATTACAAGCGGCTGCTGGACGCGCCGAAGTTCGAGATCGCGAGCCACAGCGCGACCCATCCGCTCCTGCGCGACCACCCGGCGCTGAACGGAAAGGGCGTCTCCTGGGAGCAGGTGCAGACGGAAGTGCGCGGCAGCAAGGCGACGATCGAAGACTGCTTCGGGCGTCCGTGCATCGGCTTCCGCACGCCGTGCGGTTTCGAAGACGGCCTGGGCGACCGGGCCTTGGTCGAACTGGTCGCGCAAAGCGGCTACGCGTATTCCAGCAGCGTCGGTTGGGGTCCGAAGTACTCGCTCCCGGTGCCGATCCTGCCCGCGCGGACGTACGCGGCCGAGGGCTGCCCTGACCTGTGGGAGTATCCGCTGCAGGGTTGGCACGAGAACGTGCTGAAGGGGCACAACGCGACGCCGGGGCGCTTTCTGCTCTGGCCGCCCGTGTACCCCGATCACGTCGTCACGCGCTTCGTCAAGAGGCCGGAAGAAGAGTTCGAAGTGCACCGCTACTTCATCGACAAGGCGATTGAATTGGAGCACGAATACGCGACGCTGATCTGGCATCCGTGGTCGCTGGGCAAATTCGATCCCGAGATGCGCATGCTGAAGCTTTGCTTCGAATACGTGCGCGCGCGGGGCCTGGAGTGCATCACCTTCGCCGAGTTGCATGCGCGCCAGGGACGGATGCCCGCGCGGATGCTGGCGGCGGCTCAAGCGTAGGAGTCCGAAATGCCGGCCGCCTTCCGCTTCTGGATCTTCCTGCTGCTGGCCGGCGCGGCGCCGGCCGGCGGCATGCTTCATGCGGCGGAGAACCCCGAGCCCATGGATCAGGAGTTTAAAGCACAGGCCGACGGTTCGGTGCAGCGCTACGTCGAACTGCTTCCGCCCGGTTTCGATCCCGCGAAGCCGCACGATCTGCTGATCGCGCTGCACGGACACGGTTCGGACCGCTGGCAGTACATCAAGGAAGCGCGCGGCGAGTGCAAAGGCGCGCGCGATGTGGCGGCCAAGCACGGCCTGATCTTCGTTTCACCCGACTACCGCGCCCGAACTTCTTGGATGGGGCCGCTGGCCGAGGCCGACGTGGTGCAGCTCATCGGGCTGCTGCGCCAGAAGCACAAGATCGGGAAGGTGTTTCTCGCCGGCGGGTCGATGGGCGGGACGTCGGTCCTGATCTTCGCGGCGCGGCATCCGGAGCTGATCGCGGGCGTTTCGTCGCAGAACGGAACGGCGAACCTGGTCGAATACGCGAACTTCCTCGACGCGATCGCGGCCTCGTACGGCGGCACCAAGGAGCAGAAGCCCGAGGAGTATCGCGGGCGCAGCCCCGAGCTGATGCCGGAGAAGCTCGCGATGCCCCTGGCCTTCACCGTGGGCGGGAAGGATACGGCCGTGCCGCCCGATAGCGTGCGCCGACTGGCCGCGGTCCTGAAAGCCAAAGGCCGCCAGGACGTGCTCCTGATCGACCGGCCGGCCGCCGGGCACGCGACGAACTACGACGACACCGTGGCGGCGCTCGAATTCGTCCTCGCCGCCGCGGCAGCCAAGCGCTGATCCCCGCTTTGCACTTCCCTCCACTCGCCTGAACTTCTATCGTGCTGGTCACTCCGACACGAAGGAAGCGCGCGCATGAACCTCGTCGTGGATGGGCGCACCCTGACTTGGCGCGATGTGATCGCGGTCTCGCGCGGCGGCGCTTCCGTAACCCTCGACGCCGGTGCGCGCGCGCGGATGACGGCTTCGCGCAAGATTGTCGAGGACCACGTCGCGGCCGGCGACGTGGTTTACGGCGTCACGACCGGCTTCGGCAAGTTCGCCACGGTGCCGATCGCCGCAGCCGATCGCCGGGAGCTGCAAGTCAACTTGATCCGCAGCCACGCCGCGGGCGTGGGAGATCCGTTCGACGAGGATGTCGTACGCGCGATGCTGCTGCTGCGCGCGAACGCGCTGGCCGTCGGCGCGAGCGGCGTGCGGCCGGTGGTGGCCGAACGGCTGATCGATCTGCTCAACGCGGGCGTGCATCCGGCGATTCCAGCGGTGGGTTCGCTGGGCGCGTCCGGCGACCTGGCGCCGCTGGCGCACCTGGCGCTGGTCCTGATCGGCGAAGGCGAAGCTACCTTTAAGGGTGAGAAGCTCGCCGGAGGCGAAGCGCTGAAGCGCGCGGGACTCGCACCGCTCACGCTGGAAGCCAAGGAAGGCCTGGGCCTGCTGAACGGTACGCAGGCGATGGCGGCGCTGGCGTGTCTGGCGACCGAAGACGCTCATGCGCTCTTGAAGTACGCCGATATCGCCGGGGCGCTTTCGATCGACGCGACGCTTTCCAGCCGCACGCCCTGCGATCCGGAGATTCACGCGCTGCGCCCGTATCCGGGCGCTCAGGCGAGTGCGTCGAACGTGCTGCGGCTGTTGGACGGTTCGAAGATCGTGGAGTCGCATGCACACTGCGCGCGGGTGCAGGATCCGTACAGTTTGCGCTGCCTGCCCCAAGTTCACGGCGCGGCGCGCGACGCGCTGGCGCACGTCGAAGCGATGCTGGCGATCGAGCTGAACGCGGCGACCGACAATCCGTTGGTGCTGGCCGACGGGCGCGTCGTGAGCGGCGGAAATTTCCACGGGCAACCCATCGCCATCCGCATGGACTACCTTGCTTTGGCGCTGCATGAGTTGGGCGCGATCTCGGAGCGACGCGTCGACTGGATCATGAATCCCAATCTGACCGATCTGCATGCGTTTCTGGCGCCGCTGGAAGGGCTGCACAGCGGCTACATGATCGCGCAGTACACCGCCGCCGCGGTGGTGAACGAGAGCGCCACGCTATGCGGGCCGTCGAGCGCACACAGCATTCCGGTGAGTGGGAACCAGGAAGATCACGTCAGCATGGGACTGACCGCCGCGCGCCGCGCGCGCATGGTGCTGGCGAATACTCGAATCGTCCTGGCGATCGAACTGCTCTGCGCGGCGCAAGCGGTGAGCTTGCGTAAGCTTGAGACGGGTCTGGGTCTGCGCCCGGTGCTCGCGCGGCTGCGCCGGGAGGTCGCGCCGCTGGACCGCGACCGCGTGGTGGCGAAGGATATCGAAGCCGCACGCGCGCTGGTCGAAAACGGCGAATTGCTGCGCGAAGCGGAGGCGGCGATCGGGCCGTTGGCGTAGGTCAAGGGCTTGCACCGCAGAGACGCGAATGACGCAGGGAATGGCAGGGATTGGGGGAAGAGCAAACCGCAACGGTGTTCATGCATACGGGCCCGACCGGCGAGAGATTCGGGGCATTTATTTCCTCGTCATCTCTTACGTAATGGTGTTCTCCGTGTGCTCTGCGATCTCCGTGGTGCAAGCAGCCGATTATTCCATGGGTGCGCCGGGTGGCCAGATGCCGAGGTCGGGCCGGTAGAAGGTCGGGTTATCCGGGGCTTCGCTTCCTTTGCGGTGAAATTCTTCGAGATATTTCCCGGCGCGCGCGGCGAGCGTCGGATCGGCGAGAATATCTTCCATCGAGGCCAGCGTGCGGTCGTCGCGCAGGTAATAAAAGCGCCCGACCGACGGATCAAGGTGCACCCACTTGCCGCCGAATTCCACGACCGTGGTGATGTGCCCCGGTATGCCGACTCGCGTGGAGCGATAGGGCTTGCCGGTAGCTTCGCATTTCATTTTTTCGACCAACCCCACCAACGCCGCGGCAAAGGCGCAGCATTGTCCGCTTCCGAAGCGCAGGATGCTGAGCGACGAGAGCTGTGTCGAGAGCGAGGTGGGGACGTTGGCGTAGGTCATGACCGCGGTTTGGTGGACGAAGAAGTTCGCGCCCAGCAGGCGGTCGGTGTCGTTATCGAAGCGCGCGTAGAGCCAATCGGCGATGCGCTGGAGTGCGCCGGGCTTCATCAGGTCGAAGGAAACGGAGCCGTCTTCCGCGGCCAGCGTGAAATCGCTCGGCGCGCCCTGAGCCGTGGTCTTACGCGCGAAGCGCGGTAACGCGCAGAGGATAAAGCGGCGCTTTTTCTGCATGAATTGCGGATCGCCGGGAAGCGGATTCGGCGCGGGCGATACGCGGCGGTCGTCGAGCTGGAGCAGTATCCCCTGGCCGCGTCCGAAGCGGTAGCTTGCGCTCCAAAGCGGCTCGCCCGCGGCGTCGCTCAGTTCGAGATGCAGCGTCTGCCACTTGTAGTCTTCGGGGTCGAGCGGGTAAGCGAACGGCACGCGCTGCGTCTCGCCCTGGGCGCTCAAGGCAACCGGCTGGCGGTTTTCGAAAAAGCGTTCGGATTCGTCTTCGCGGCAGTTGACCGCCACGCGCAGCGAGCCCTGCAATGCCGCGCCGCTCAGGTTGCGCAGATACAGCGCGCCGCGGTTCTCCCACAGCTTCACCTCGCCGAGATCGACTTCTTCCGCGTGCACGAGCGGCGCCTCGCCGCAGACAAGTTCCCCGAAGGCCCATGGCGCGTGCGGGCCGCAGTGCGTGTGATTCCACAAGCTCACCGGGTGCCGGCCGTCGCGGCGGCTGCGCAGCACGTTGAAGCCCCAAGGGCGGCCCGCTCGCGGCGCGCCGCCCAAGTACGCGAAGGGGATCGCAAAGAGCGCGCGCCAGCCGTGAGCATCCGCGGAGACTTCCCCGCGCCAGCCTGCCTGGCCCAGTTCCTCGGACTTCTGTTTGCGCTCCCAGCGCATGCTGTCCAACGGGCGCGAACTCTTGAAGGCCGTTGCGTATCCGCCGCCGGTCAGCGCGAACTGATAGTAATGCTGGTGGTCGTGCGCCGGATCGAGGAAGACTTCCACGCAGTCGGCCCGGTAGTAGGCGTGCGAGAAGTTCGGATGCGCGGGCGCGGGCCGGCTGGCGAAGCGCACGTACAGGTGCTCGGCATCCGACGCGAGGGTCACGGTCGTATCGTCGTCGAAGCCGTCCGCCAGACGCTCGGCGATCAACGCGCCCGCGTCGGGCAGGTCGTTCCAGCGCGGGTCGTCGCAGCCCTTGGGGGTCCACTCGATGCGTGGCGTGACGGCCAAGCGCGCAAGCGGAAGGTGCATCTGCGTCAGAACCTCGGCCTGCCGAACTTCCTGTGCTTGCACGCGGCGCAGACTCTCGGTGCTGAAAAAAGTATGGCTGGCGGGAAGCGGAACCGGCATGGAGGTCATCTCCGATAACAGGACGAACGAACTGCATGTATGCACTTGACTAATATATACCCGATCGACGAGCGGTTGCGCCAGTCCGATCTGCAACACCTTTGTTAGGGTTATGTACGCATTGGCATTCGACCATATTAGGGTATGCCTACGCCCAATTCTTGAAGTTAAAGGCCGCTTCACGCATTGATTTTATACCGTCCAACCCGAGTCTGAACTACATTCAGAAGGCCCGCTAAGGGCTCTACCCATAGTGAACTAAGACTAGGCATAACTTTGGTTTTGGGAAACCAAAGTGGGTTCGACTGCGAGCGGTTGGCCTGCATTCGGAGTCGCGTTGCGCCCAAACGAAAGCGCGTTGTTCAATGGGTGCATGGTTTGGGTGTTCACTTCTTCACCCTAATATGCGCAAGGCTTGTTCAACCCTTGCCAGAGGCGCGGGGCACGGGTATACCTCTGCCTTTCCACCGTACGCACATGGGCAATGACAATCACCCGCGAAGGCTCAGGCGGTTCGTTCGCGAACAATTCATGCGGTTCGATTCATGGAGGTAGCAAGCGTGTTTGAGGGTAAGCACGGTTCGGCTGGTGGGGGATGGCGCGCGGCCGGGTTGGCGTTCTTGTCCGCGATGCTGACGGGATCGGTCTTTGCCGCCGAGGCAGCGCCGGGTGCGGTTTCTTCGAGTGCCGATATCGCGCACGCGCTTTTTTGGCTGGCTCCGATCGGGTCGGTCGGCGCGCTGCTTTTCGCTTTCTTCTTCTACCGGAAGGTGATGGCGGCCGACGAAGGCAACGCCAAGATGATCGAGATCGCCCAGGCCGTTCGCGAGGGCGCCTACGCGTACCTGTATCGCCAATACCGCGTGGTCGGCATGGTCTTCGTGGTGCTCGTCCTGATCTTCACCGTACTTGCCTTCATGGGCATTCAGAACCCGTTCGTGCCGGTGGCGTTCCTGACCGGCGGCTTCTTCAGCGGTCTGTGCGGCTTCCTGGGCATGAAGACGGCGACGAACGCCTCTTCGCGCACGGCCCAAGGTGCTACGCAGTCGCTCAATCAGGGTTTGCAGGTGGCCTTCCGGTCGGGCGCGGTGATGGGACTGGTCGTCGTCGGGTTCGGGCTGCTGGATATCGTGGCCTGGTACTTGGCGCTGAACCACATCTACGAAAACAACGTCTTTAACCTTTCGCTGGCGCTGGCTCAGAAGGCGGGCATCGCACAGACGGGCGACACGTGGAAACCCGAGTTCGCTGCCGATCATTTCTTCCAGCACGCGAAGATGATCGAAATCACGACGACGATGATCACCTTCGGCATGGGCGCCTCGACCCAGGCGCTCTTCGCGCGCGTGGGCGGCGGCATTTACACCAAGGCCGCGGACGTCGGCGCGGACCTGGTGGGCAAGGTCGAGGCGGGGATTCCCGAAGACGACCCGCGCAACCCGGCGACCATCGCGGACAACGTGGGCGATAACGTCGGCGACGTAGCCGGCATGGGCGCCGACCTGTACGAATCGTACTGCGGATCGATCCTGGCCACGGCGGCCTTGGGCGCGGCGATCATGGATACGCCCATCGCCAAAGAGAGCACACAGACCTTCGGCGTCTCGGCGGTGATCGCTCCGCTGATCGTCGCCGGCATTGGAAACATTCTTTCGATCTTGGGCATCTTCGCGGTGCGCACGCAGGAAGGCGCTTCGCAGCGCAACCTGCTCTCGGCGCTGCTGCGCGGAACCCTGCTCAGTTCGATCCTGATCCTCGCCGCCACCTTCGGCATCGCCGCCCTGGGCGTGATCCCGTGGGGCGTGGCCGGCGCGGTGGTCGTCGGCTTGCTGGCCGGTGTGATCATCGGACAGGCCACCGAGTACTACACCTCCGACGAATACGGTCCGACCAAGGGGATCGCGTATCAGGCGCAGATGGGCCCGGCGACGACGATCATCGACGGCATGGCGACCGGCATGTACTCCACCGGCATCCCGGTGGTGACCATCGTGGTCGGCATCCTGCTGGCGTACGGCTTCTCCGGCGGCTTCGACGGTTCGGTCGACGCGATGGCCAAAGGCCTTTACGGCGTCAGCTTTGCAGCGGTCGGCATGCTCGCAACGCTGGGTATCACCCTGGCCACCGACGCGTACGGTCCGATCGCCGACAACGCCGGCGGCAACGCCGAAATGGCGCACTTGGGCGCCGAAGTCCGCCAGCGCACCGACGCGCTCGACAGCCTGGGCAACACGACCGCCGCCACCGGCAAGGGCTTCGCGATCGGTTCGGCCGCGCTCACGGCCATGGCGCTGCTCACCGCTTACCTCGAAGAGGTCCGGCTCTGGCTGGGCAAGCTTGCAACCAATCCGTCCACACGCACGGCCGAGTACGTGTACCAGATCAAGAACACCACGTATGCGTTCTTTGAAGGCAGTACGCAGCATTTCGCGGCGCGGCCCTCACTGGCCGCAAAGGTGGCCGAGTTCAAGGCGGCGCACCCGGAAGTGACGCTGATCGGCACCGCCGACGCCAAGATCGCCGATTTCGTGAAAGCGTACGACATCTCGCTGATGAACCCGATGGTGATCTGCGGGCTCTTCCTGGGCGGGATGATGGCCTACGTATTCTGCGCGATGACGATGAAGGCCGTGGGCCGCGCGGCCGGCAAGATGGTCGAAGAAGTCCGGCGCCAGTTCAAAGAGAAGCCGGGCATCATGGCCGGCACGGACAAGCCGGATTACGCGCGTTGCGTGGCGATCAGCACGATGGGCGCGCAGCGGGAGATGATCCTTCCGGCGCTGCTGGCCATCATCGTGCCCGTCGTCGTCGGGTTGATTATGGGCGTCAACGGGGTCATGGGCCTGCTGGCCGGAGGCCTGACCTGCGGCTTCGTGCTGGCCGTGATGTTGAACAACGCCGGCGGCGCCTGGGACAACGCGAAGAAGCACATCGAACGCGGCAACTACGGCGGCAAGTACCTCAAGAACGAGAAGGGCGAATACGTCACGCCCGAGGGCGTGGTGGTCAGCGAAGAGAACCGATCCAAAGCCAAGAATCCGATTCACGGGGCGACCGTGATCGGGGATACCGTCGGCGACCCCTTCAAGGATACCGCCGGTCCGAGCTTGAATATTCTGATCAAACTGATGACGATGGTGAGTGTGGTGTTCGCGGGCCTGGTGGTCGCCTACTCGCTGAACATCGGTTGACCGAGGTGTCGATGGACGGCCGGGACATTGCTTTGCATGCCGCTCGAGCGGCGAACGATAAGATGGCCGAAGACATCGTGGTCTACGACCTGCGTGGACTCTCCGACGTCACGGACTTCTTCGTAATCGCTTCGGTGCAGTCCAAGCTCCAGGCCAAAGCCGTCGTTCGAGGGATCGAAGACGGCTTGCGGCCTAAAGGCGCTCGGCCCATGGGCCGCGAAGGCAGCGCCGACGGCCAGTGGCAGCTCCTCGATTACGTCGATGTCGTGATCCACGTCTTCTCGACCGAGATGCGCGAGTACTACAACCTCGAAGCCCTCTGGGGCGACGCGCCGCAGGTCGAATGGAACGACGAGCCCGCCGAAGTCAAAGCTTCTTCCCGCGCCCGTAGCCGGGGGTAAGCCGCGGACGCATTCGGCGCGCGCCGAAGTCCGTAGCCTGCCCCTGCACTCCGCCTTAACCTCCGCTACGGGAGTATAGAGCTATGTACACGCCGCAATCTTTTTCGGAAACCGATCCGTCCGTTTGGAGCGAACTGGTGGGCGCGCATGCCTTCGCCACGCTGATCACGCACGATCCGCGGGATGGCGCACCCTTCGCGACGCACCTGCCGTTTCTGTACGATGCCGCGTGCGGCCCCTTCGGCACGCTGTACGGGCACGTCGCGCGCGCGAACGTGCAGTGGACGCACGGGGACTCGGCGCTGGCGGTGTTTCTGGGCGCACATGCGTATATCTCGCCGCGCTGGTACGCGTCCGAATTTGCCGTGCCGACCTGGAATTACGAAGCGCTCCACGCCTACGGGCGGTTGAGCATCTTGAGCGATTCGACCTCGGTGCGCGCGGTGCTCGACCGCTTCGTGGCGCGCTACGAGGCCGGCCGGACGAATCCCTGGAGCGTGCCATGGGCGGACCAGCGGTACGTAAAACTGCTTGATGCGCTGGTCGCCTTCGAACTGCCCGTCGAACGCATCGAGTGCAAGCGCAAACTCAGCCAGAACCGGCCCCCCGCCGATCAATGGGGTGCGATCGAGGCGCTGGCCGCCAGCGTTGAGCCGGGCGACCGGGCGTTGGCCGAGCGCATGCAGCGCACCGCGCCGCCGCGGCCGTGATGCGCCGCATGCTTGCCTTTCATGAATTACGATTTACGTTTCAGGCGCCGGACCTAACCTTGCTTCGTTGAGCCCTGCAGAATGGGAAAAGGCCGCATGAAGAAAATTCGGGTATCCATCGTGGGCGCCAGCGGCCTGGTCGGAGAAGGCCTGATCAAGGCGCTGCTGGGCCATCCGCATTGTGCGCTGAGCCTCCTGGTCAGCGAGCACGCGGCGGGGAAGTCCGTGGGCGAACTGCTCCCCGTGCTGGCGGGCGAATGCGATCTCAAGACGGTGAGCGCCACGCCGGCCGAGGTCGCGAAAGCCAGCGACGTGGTCTTCTGCGCCAAAAAAGGCAGCGAGACCTTCGCCTGGGTTCCGGGGCTGCTCGAAGGCGGAACGAAGGTCATCGATATTGGAGGAGAGTTTCGTTTCCGCGACGCGGCCGTTTACGAGGAGTGGTACAAGGAGCCGCACGGCTGCAAGGATCTGCTGGAGCGTGCCGTGTGGGGCTTGCCGGAGCTTCAGAAAGAGGCGATCCGCGCGGCGGCGCTGGTGGGAAACCCCGGCTGTTACGTGACGAGCGCGGTGCTGGCGCTGGCGCCTTTCGTCGCCGCGGGGCTGGTCGAGGATGCCGGGCTGATCGTCGACAGTTACTCGGGCCTGTCCGGCGCGGGGCGGCAGTTCAACGCCAAGCTTTCCAATCTCTTCGTCGATATCGACGAGAACTTGCGCGCCTACGGAGTGGGGAACCACAAGCACACGCCGGAGATCGAGCAAGGCCTGCGCATCGCGGCCGGCCGCGAGATCAAGGTCACGTTCGTACCGCACTTGGCTCCGCTGGACCGCGGCATCCTCACCACCGCGTTTGCGCGACCCAAGCCGGGCTTGACGACCGCCCGGGCGCTGGAGGCGTTGAAGGCGTTTTACACGTCCGAGCGCGCGCCGTTCGTGCGCGTGCGCGAAAAGGTCGGGGACGTGAACATTCGTGACGTGGCTTATACCAACTACTGCGACCTCTCGGCGCAGGTGGTGGAACGCTCGGGCATGCTGGTCGTCGCCAGCGCCTTGGATAACCTGGTCAAAGGCGCCGCCGGACAGGCGCTTCAGAATCTCAACCTGATGTGCGGCTTCGACGAAACGCTGGGCCTGAAAGGGCGCGGGTTGTAGCCTCGCGCGAACGGGATGCGCCGATGAAGAAGCTGACCGTATATATCAAGCCGTTTCGACTGGAGACGGTGCTGGAGCAGCTTCCCGCCGAAGGGGTGGTGGAGGTGCTGATCGGCGAAGTGCGCGGCTACGGCCGCCAGAAGGGGCATCTCGAAAAGTACCGCGAGCATGAATACGAGCTGACTTTCCTGCCCAAAGCACGGCTGGAAATCTTTGTCGAAGACGAAGCGTTCGCGGCGGTGGAAGAATCGATCCGCTCGGCCGCGCGCACCGGACGCATCGGGGACGGCAAGATCCTGGTATGCGGCGTGGAGCAGGTCGAAGCGATCTGAAGCCGGCGGCGCTCGCGTTCCCAAAGCAAACGCCCAAGCCATAGGCTTGGGCGTTCGATCGGGCGTAATGCGTCTGAGCCGTTACTTCAGGTTCAGCGAAGTCCCGTGCCGGAACATCGTCACCGTATAGCGGAAGTCGTAGCCGTTAATCGGCAGGTCGGTGGCGTTGTCGACGACGCGGAAGACGACGCTGATATCGAACGGATGCACGGCGTTGATGACCAGCCCCGGATCGCCGCCCAAACCGCCTGGGTTCTGAGCGCCCTGGATGATCGCCGCGTTGGTCGCCGGGGCGCGCGTCTTAATGATGAAGGCGCCGGTCTTGTTGTTGACCTGGAACGACTGGACCGGAATCGTCGCGGACTGGGTCTTGATCGTGAATCCGGTTGCGCTGACTTTCGCGAAGTCGGCGGTCTCCATCGGATCGACATGCAGGACGCATTGTCCGCCCAAAAGCATTTCCAAGCGGTTGTTGGCGTCGAGCAATCCGGTGAGGTCGATCGGCGCCCGGTCGGGGGCGCGAATGAAGCCCTTCAAGGTCAGCGCCAGGGTGTCGCTGGCGGTCGTCGGATCGTAGACGATCCTGCCGCTGGCGGCGCTGACCATGAACTGCCCGATGCCCGTCGTGGCCGCCAAGGGCCCCTTAGGCAGGGACAGCAAGCCCACGGTGCTTCTCTGGGTAAAGTCGAAGGTAACGATCTCGTCGAAGCGCAGCGCCAGGTTGCCTGAGCCGCCGGTGATCGTAATCGTCATAGGAATTTCCAGCAGCGGATAGGTACCGGCCGTTTGCGCGATATCGGAGGCATCCGCCAGCGTGTCTTTCAGGTCGAGCCCGGCCATGAAGATCTTTATCAGGCCGGTGTTGGGATTGAAATTGTCCACGAGCACCCGTGCATCGCCCGCATACAAGTTCGTCGGCTGGCCCGACAGCAGCTTGGGCGGCCAACTGACCCCGCCCCCAATGCCCAACGCCAGCGTGCCGGAGATGTGCTCGGAGAGGGTGAAGGTGTCCTCGCCCTGTCCGATCACGATTTCCAGCGTCGCGCCGTTCAACTGCGCGCCGCTCCTTAGGATGTCCTTCGCCACGAACATGTTCAGCCGCAACTGGTCGGCCGCGAGCTTGCCGAAGTCGATGCGGCCGCTGGCTTGGGTCAGGACGAACTGGCTGGTCACCGGACCGGGATTGATGCGCAGGAAGAACTGCTGCGTAATGCGGTCTTCTTCGTCGCCGGTGTCGGAGTTGTACTTGATCATTTCGATCAAGAAGGTGTAGTCGCCCGCGCGGCTGGGCGTGCCCGAGATCAGGCCGTCAATGCTGATCGACATGCCTTCGGGGAGCTGCGGGCTGTCCTGGTCGAGGAAGAATTCGACGTCCGGAGGCGTGAAGGCTTCGTAGGTGATGCGCCAGATATCGCCGTCGTGAATGTTGTCTTGAGTGGTATCGCTGTCGGGGGGCGCATTGGCCAACACCGGATTGGACAGGTTGATGATGATGCCGAGACTGCCCACGCAAAGCTGCGGCACCAGGAAGACCGGGGTCGTGACGCCTTGGACGAAAGTGGGATCGAATACGTCCAGGAATACCTGCTGTGTGCTGCCTGCCAACCCGATGTCGTTGTTGGAAGTAACTACTAAGTCAAGAAATACTGCACTACCCCCCAAGGTAAATGACAGTTCATCCACTTCGAAGGTATAGGTTACGGAACCGTTCAACCCCGAGTGAATGCCGGAGGCATTGGGAGTAATGAAGCCCGCAAAATTGGAAGCATCCCCGATGCTGATGGGTGAAAAGGTCGTGCTCAAGGAACCGCCGCCGAAGCGGTCGCCGCCGTTGGCGTGCAACTGGTACTCGTAGGGGCTGCGCTGCAAACCCGTGGGCAGGTCGTTCATCAACGCGTCCGCGCTGCTGTCCGTCGGAAAGGCCACCGGGGGCGGGAAGCGCACGCCTCCGCTGCCCACCGTAGAAGGCGTGACGACGTTGGTCGCATCTTCGATGAAAGGTAACCCGCCTTCGAGGATAGGCTCCACGGTCATGCAGTAGATAATGTCTTCGAGATTCTTCGCCAATGGATCGGGATTCTGATCTTCCACTCGAATGGTGAACATGACTTCCTGAGGCAGGCAACTGGCATCGTAATCCGCGTACAACACGGCCCCGTCGTGAACCTCCGGCGTAGGCGCGCGCAAAATACCGGTCAGCACGCCTGTGGCGCTGTCGATGGCCAAGGTGCAGTTGTCTGGAAGCGGAGCGACTGTCGAATACTCGTAGGGCGGGTAGCCGTCCCGCACGTTGATGCGCCGCGTAAATTCCCGATTGACCACCGCATCGCCCAAATCGTAGCAAGCCGGGAGCGTATCGGTGTCCGATCCCGTGATGACCACAAACTCAGGCAACGTGCACACCGGAGGATCTACGAGGGCTCGCCCACCCACCTCCGGCGTGGCCAGCGCATAGGTGAAGCCCAGCGCCGCCAGAAGCACGCCCATGGCCAAGGGTGCGCTGGCCCGATTCAGAATGGCTTTTAACATCTTCAAAACGTCCTCCCGTAGGGGTTACGGCGCCTGGCGACAAATCGCGCAGACTTTCTCGTAGCCCTTAAGAGTAAACAACTTA